>CBDDOO010000001.1:0-785000 GCA_965231905.1 Arenicellales bacterium
CGTCGTAAACTGGCTCGGGCTTCGAGAGGTAGCCGGATACCACGCCGACCACAGTCATTTCACCTTCTTTGTCCATTGGCCTTTGGTAAACAACAGGCCCACCAGAAAAACCGGGGTTGTTGTGGCCGTCTAGGAAAATTGTCTTGCTGTTTTCCCAATTCAGCGCGGATACGATCCCTTTCTTGACAAAAGGAATTGGGAAATTGCCGTTCAGATTTCCCGGCTCAGTGGAAAGACCATAGGGGAAACCCAGGAAGAATACTTCTTGACTGATGACTAAGCCGGCGGCGGTGGTATGCAGTGGGTGTGTAGGTGAAAGCGGTACCGGCGGCGACAGCACCGTGATGTCGATGTCGTCTGCACCCTGACCCACCAATCCAACGGGAAGGTCCTTCCAAAGGCCATCATGGAAGATTTTCACGGCGCAAGGGATGCCAATTGATCGAACAACGTGCCGCGCGGTGATAAGGTACTGCCGGTCGTCCACATCTACCGTAAAGCAGGTCCCGCTGTCGTTGCCGTTGGCGATACGAAAGGTCCGTTGCAGGATATTTGTGGTAATCATAGGAGAAGCCTCAAGCAATCGCGTCTTCTTATTTTGAGTTCTCGGTCAGATTTGTCAACGATGCACACAGTCACGCAGCGTTCACCAGGATGAAGAAGTGTAGCAGGACGGGGCGCCAACCTGTCCTGCCCACCTCTCCTCTTTACCTTCTGACCACCCCCTGAGGGTCGTTCCTTGACGCCCTCCGGTTCAGGGCGCGATCCAGGACGGTGAACGCGCCGCTGTCCGCACCGGGACCGTGTTCTTCCCGCCACAGGAGGGCGCGGGCAACGAGTCCGGCCACCTGGAGCAGGCAGTCTGCGCCGGGGTCTCGGAATACGGGGCCGCCGATAATCCGGTCAATGGGCAGGTTGCGGGTGTGCCAGCTGTCGCCGCAGGCGCCGACGCGCACGGGCACCGGGTTATAGCTGCGCAGCCGCTCGTAGGCGCCGACGGCCATATCCTCGGCTTCTTTGCCGAAGGTGACCAGGGCGTAATCCCCGTCGTGGGCGGCGGTGGCGTTGACCCGGTTGAACAGCCGATCCAGCGCGACCCGGCGGCAGGCGGGAACATCGTCCATGTCCAGGCAGACGTTGATCACCTGGACGCCCCCGGTCTCAACGGCAAAGTCCTCGACGACGCGCAGCCCCTGGGCCGCCACCTCCGCTCCGTGCCTGGGCGAGGATTGCGCGTGGCAGCCGCAACCGCAGGACGACGCTGCGTTGGTCAGCAGGTCTCTGGGTCGGAGTTCCGCGTCGGCAGGAATGCCGCAGCGTTGTTCCAACCGGCGGCGCCAGTCCCGGACGCGGCGATGCAGCCGGTTCCAGACCCGGACGTCCACGCCCAGGGCGGTGCGGACGTGGCAGCAGCGGCCCTGGGCTTCCATCACATAGTAGATTCTCATTGGTTCCTCCAGGCTTGGCGTGGGTGTTCAGCGGGGTTGAAAGGCGTAATCTGGCGGGTCGCCGCTGCGGGCAATCCAGGCCGGACCCAGTGGCCCGGCGCGCTCCACCAACTCGCGGTGGGAGGCCAGCAGCGGCACCGTCACGCGGGCGCGTTCCATCTCGCGGGCCGCGACTGCGAGGAAATGGGTCAGGGCGATGGCGTCGTCGAAGACCACCAGGACCAGGGGTTGATTACCGTGGTCGTCGGTGGGCCGGGGGCTGGCGTAGTAGCGCAGGTAGGGAGCGATGCGGGCGGCCATGGTCGCCGGACGCACGGCCCGGCGCTCCCACTCCAGGAAGAAGGGCCAGGTATGTTCACCACGCCGGACGATGCCGAAGGCGTCGGGATGCACCGAGCGCAGCGTTCCTTCATGCCGGAAGTAGCGGGACGCCCGGCGGGGCGGGTCCAGCTGCACGATCTCCCGGGAGCGGGAACGGCCCTGCCTGGCCAGGGCGGCGATAAAGGCGTGGACGGCGACGGTGTGCTCGACGTTGCGGAGCAACTGGCGGGTCCTGGTTCCGGCCACGCCTCGCCAGTCCAGGAGGACGCAGGGGTCGAGAGGGGCCGCGCTCCACCGCCGTCGGGCGTCGCCCACGGAGGCGCGGTCCCGGCGGGCCAACATGACCAGCCCCCTATCTGCGAGGGCCAGGCGGCGCTGCCCGTCAACGGCAACGTCAACCAGCAGGCGTAACTCCGCCAACCTCGTCGTCACCTGGGACAGCCTTGACCGCTTGACGCCCAGCAAAGCGCCCAGGTGTCGGGGAGAGAGCCAGGGCCAGTCGGCCAGCAGGTCCACGGTCCGCTTCTCCACCGGCTTGAGCACGGACGGCAGCAGGCAGTCGGCTCCGGCGTCCAGATCGTCGGGCATGGCGGCCCGTTGCGGCGGCCTCCGCAGGGGCCAGGGCTTAGGCGGCCCCGTGTGGGCCAATGCCGTTTGCAGGTCCAGGGGTGTGGGACCGGAGGGGGTGCGCCAGATAGCGGCCCCTGCTCCGGCGGAAGCGGCGTCGCTCTCCAGGGCCAGGAATACCGGACCGGGCAACGACGACGCCATACGCCTGGCCTGGCGCAGGCGCACCTCGTCGGGGAGCAGCATCAGGACGGCACTGGTGGGCGTCAACTGCCCCAGCCGCCACAGGCGCTTGCCGAAGGCGGTGCGGTCGGCGGTGCTGCCCTGGCGCACCACGGCCAACGTCCGGCCGTCGGGGAGGATCAGGGCGGCGTCCAAGGGCATGGCCCGGTACCAGCGGAAGACCAGGGGGTGAAACACCTGGTTGACGGCGCAGACCAGGCGGTAGACGACGGCCACTCCGTCCAGCCGTTCCAGCGACCGGCGGGGCCTGGCCGTCTTCTCCGGCTGGTCCAGGGGCGGGGTCTACCAAGCCGTTGAAAGGCTGGAGCAGAAAGGGTTGGCAGCCTCCATTCCCCACGCGGGGGAACTGACGCCGCCCACCCGCCGCTGCTGTCTCTCCGCCGAGGGCGTGCGCCGCCTGGCCCAGGTGGACGGCTGGACCGTGGACGGCCTGCTGCGCTCCTGTCCCGTATCGGCGCAATGGCGGCGCGTGTTGCTGGAACGACTGGACGCTCTGGCGGTCTTCTACCGCCTGGTGTCCGCCTTCTCCAGGGACGCACATCCAATTCGACTGCGGTTGTTCCGGTCCGGCCCCCTGGACGCCGCCCTGCTGCTGCCTGAAGGAAAGACTATCGGCGTAGTCCGGCAGGGACCCGCCGCCGACCGCACCGCCTTCGCCAAGCGCCTGTGGCGGTTGGCCCAGGGGCCGCTGCCCGGCCTGGTCCTGGTGCTCGTGCCCGACGAGGTGCGGCTGAGGCACGCCCGCCGGCTGCTGGCAGCCAGCCCGGTCAACGCCCTGCTGGCCCTGGAGGAAGACGCGGCGCAGGCCGAGGCCGACGTCCCCGTATGGCGTCCCGCCAGGGGCAACGCCGTCCTGGACCTGGGCTACGTACTGGCGCGGTTGCGTCCCGGCGGTCGGCTTCCTGAGGAAGAACCGCCGTTCAAAGCAGACCTTCCCGGCGATCTAAGTGCCGACGCCCACCTCGCTCCTTCCGTCCTGCTCAAACCGGCGGAGAAGCGCGCCCTGGACCTGCTGGCCGACTGGGCCTGGGTTTCGCAGCGGGACCTGGCGGGCCTGCTGGGGGTCTCCGAAGCCCGTGCCTCCCGCACCGTTGCTCCCCTGATCAATCTGGGCTTGGTGACCCGTTCTAACTACGCCGGAGGCCGACTGGCCCTCACCGACCGGGGGCTCGCCTTCCTGGCCCGCCGCGACCGCTCCTCGGTGGGCGTGGCCCGCAGGCGGTGGAGCGTCACGCCACTGAACTTTGGGACTGCCCCGGACTGGCGCAACGTCTCTGGCGGCAGGAGCCGGCAGCTCCTGAGAAACATTGACCATACCGCCGCCGTCCACGGCTTCCTGTCGGCCCTGGCCGCACATTCCCGCGCCCTGGGGTGGCAGACAGTCCAACTGGACCCGCCCCACCGGGCGTCCCGGCATTTCCCTCACGGCGGCGCCACGCGCTCAGTCCACCCCGACGCCTTCGGCGTCCTGAGCCGGGGTTCCGTGACCTGGCCCTTTTTCCTGGAGTGGGAGCGCCGCGCCGTCCGGCCGGCAACCATGTACCAGCGCCTGGTCCCCTACCTGCGCTACTACTCCTCCCGCCGCCCCACCGACGACCACGGCGTAAGACCCGCCGTCCTGGTGGTATTCGACGGCGACATCGCCGCCACCCACTTCCTGACGTTGGCGGAGCGGGAGATGGGGCGGGCCGGAGTGGAAGTCCCCCTGTGGGTGTCCTGCCGGGAGGCCGTCCAGGTTCACGGGCCGCTGGGACGGGCCTGGCGGACTCCCGGCAATTGGGAACCGGCCCACCCGCTTCCCGCGCCATAAACCATCAACACGTTCACAGGGGATGGGAGCAATTGGCAGTACCTCGTTCCCGTCCTGATAGGAGAGGAGAAGCCATGTGTCAGCAACATACCAAGTGCAAGAGTGGCCCCCGGAGGCGCCGGGGACGGGCCGTAGTCCGGCTCGACACGGCGGCCCTCTGGGAGCGGCTGACCCTGCTCAACCGCTCCCAGAACTGGCTCGCCAGGGAGATCGGGGTCAGCCCCAGCTACGTCTCCAAGCTGGTCAACGGAGGGCGTGCGCCCTCGGGACGCATCCGAAACAGGATGCTCAAGGCCCTCGGCGTAGACGACTTTCACCAGCTTTTCAGACTGGAGGTGACAGATGACGACCCATAACAACGATAGGCCCCGTTTCGACGGGAGCAGGGACCGCATTACCGTCGGCGGCCGCGTGCTGCCCCTGGAGAGCGGGGTGCTGCCCCACGACTTCCCGGAGCGGCTGAACCGGCTGAAGGAGGCCAGCGGCCTGACCTGGACCGCCTTCGCCCATGCCCTGGGGGTGGACCGCAAGCAGGTGCGCCGCTGGCGCCAGGGCGTCGAGCCCTGCGGCGGGGCCATGCTCTCCCTGCTCCGCTTCGCCATGCGGATACCCGGCGGCCTGGAAATCCTCCTGGGCGAGGGCTTCCAGGTGACCTTCTGGGAGAGGGAGACCTAGACCCGACCCTGATTGCCGCCGGCGCCCGTCCCCGCCGCCCGCGCCGGCGGCCCGTTCACCGGAACTGCAACGAGATAACGGCGGCCCAACAACAACCGCTACCGACAAGCAACATGAAAGACACCACCGGACAGGACCAACCGAAAAGACGGGGCAGACCGCCCCGGGACGCCCCGGAGCTGAGGGTCGTCGGGATCGACGTCAAGCCCGCGCCCGACGCCGAGGAGCGTCTGCGCCGCCTCTTCACCATCCTGGCCAGGCTGGTGGAGGACGAACCGCCCATGCCAGGGAAGGACTCGTCCCCGGATGAAGGCAGCGAGGGCAGAGGCTAAAGGAAATGTTGCGTGGGCCCGGAGTCTTGGACCTGATTCTTTCTCATCGAAAATCCAACAAATGCTCTTGCTGTGTCTCCTGTGTCCATCCGGAATGATTCTCCAGACGCCGTCTGGCAAAATTGAAACCGCTTCCGTCACAGGCGACTGCAACAGGGAGTCGAAGGAAGTGGAGGATTTTAGGACGCCGGGCTTTCTTGACTCCAGGCAGCCGAGAAGATGCTATGGGCTTGCCTGAACTGGGCATCCTGTATACTGAATTTACGCAATCCGCGAGTTAGTTGAAGTCGAAAACACGGGGCAAAGACCGCGAGGGAAGCCGTAGGAAGGAGTCTGCAATTCCAGGAGCAGGTACAAGCGAGATGCCAATACCATTCGAGTTTGTCATAGGCGGCCCCCCGGTGTCCCAGCAGGCTCGCCGCAGAAGGCGCGTCGAGGAGTGGACGCAAAGGGTGCAGATGGTCGCTGAAAGTCGTTGGGACAGCGAGCCGCCCTTCGCCGGGGAAGTTGTGGTCGTCATCACTTATTTCTTCGATGGCGCTTCCCTGGATGTTGACAATATACCCAAGCCGATCCTGGACGCATTGAAGGGACTCGTCTATTCAGACGACTCTCAGGTCTCCGACCTGCTCTGCCGCAAGAGGGACCTGAATGGCGACTTGCGCATCTCGAACCCCTCAACGGTATTGCTGGAAACCCACCGCGATTCCCAACAGTTTCTTCACATCACCGTGGCCAACGCACTGACCCAGGAGGTGACCGCATGGTAGGACCTACCACGAACTTCGAATATCTCCTCACCCGAAAGACGGCTGAAGAGTACCGAAGCAACGGCTACGAGGTGCAACTGGCAGCTTCCCTCGACTTTTTCCCCGACTTCCAGGCCGACCTGTTGGTCCGCAAGGGCGATGAAGTGAAGGTGATTGAAGTGAAGTCCCGGCCATCATTGGCTGCCGACCCCAGGATAAGCGAGTTGGCGCAACTGATTGATTCAAAGCCTGGTTGGAGCTTCGAGTTGGTTTTGGTGGGAGAACCGGAAAAGGTGGATTCGCCCGAGGGCGCACGCGCCTTTGAGGGTGAGGCCATCGTCCAGAGGTTAGAGCAAGCTGGAAGGGCCCTCGAAGGGGGAATGCCGGAGGCAGCATTCTTGCTGGCATGGTCGGCCTGCGAAGCTGCTACCAGGGAGTTAATTGCAGGAGAAGGGATATCCGACAGGCGCATCACTTCTCCGCGTTTCGTCCTCGACCAGGCGGTTTTTCGTGGTGTCATTTCGAGAGAGGAATACAACAACCTGGTCGCTCTGCTCAAGTACAGGAACGCCATCGTCCACGGCTTCGACCCGGGTGATTTCAGTGTTGGGCTTGTACCCGGCCTGATAGAGACCGTGCGGCACATCATAAATTCCGCTTCCGAAGTTGACGAAGATTCCGACGAATAACCCGTCGCCCATGCCGGCGTTCGGTAGACACTGTCAAGCAAGCCGTTCCGTTTGGGTTTAGTGTGTTGAGTCTGTCTGCTTGTAATGGCAGGAGACAGCAACCCGGATGGGGGAACTTCGCAGGCTCCCCGCTCGGCACAGGTATGTTGAGGGACAGGCAGCGGTCAGAGGAAAGAGAATGTCGTACGAGACCCAAAGGGCAGAGTTGATAAGATTCCGCCTTGAAGAGTTAAAACCCCTCCTTGAGGAAGTGGGCCGCAACACTAACAATAGGATGATGAAAGCCTTTCGTAACCAATTGGCCCATTGTTCGATCAGCTACGGACCGTATGGGACCGTGTTCATGGAAGAACAGTCGGTAAGGCGTCAAATCGCCCGCGAGTTGCGTTCTCATGCCGAACAGGAGGTATCGGAAGATGAGCAGGGTTATGAAAAGATTTGTGTGGAGGTCGAGGGCAAGAGGAAAATCCTGTGCCACGTCTATTGCCTGGAGCAATGGGAACAGTTGTATCACCAGTTTCGAGCAGAGTTGTCCCAAGCGGGAGAATTGATACCTTTACCGCGCACTGTTTTGGGCTGCCCCCAATGCGGTGATTTTCCGACGAATAATTCTGGCATTGGCAGAGTTGTTTGCCCTCATGTCAGGAACGGCACGGAGAAGGCTTACATGAGGAACGAGTTTGGAGACATCGTTGGCAACGTTACATTCGAGCGTTGACCCAACAATACGGGGTAGCTGAACACGTCGGGGATGCCTCCGATGTTCCATGTCAAGATTTTAGCTTCGGAGGGACCATGACCGAGACCCAGACCAGTGTCAGTTGTAACCAGTGTGGAAACACCCATTCCTACGGAATCCAATCATCCGCCAACGTCAAACCATGTCCAGAGTGCGGCTCGACAGACCAGAACATCAAGCTCGACATTTCAGAAACCATCAATCTCTACGATCAATTGAAGCTAAACGCCTTTGACTCGAAGCTACCGTCTAGGACACAACAAAAGAGGAACCAGACGGAGATCATTACGGGACACGAGTGGTCAGTGGGACTTAAGAAATGGGTCTTCAAGGAGCGTGTAATAGATAAGCCGAACAATTTGTACAGGGAACGAGTTACGGACCCTGATACGGGGAAAGTAATCCACGAATGCGAGGAACCACTTTCTGAGCACACTGGTCATGGTGACGCCAAGAACGCGGATTGATGTGTTTAGTGGTGCATCCACTATCAGTTAAGACAGGGGGCAAAAGAGTCGATGACAGCTAGGGATAGGTTCTACAGGACCTCAAATGCGCGGATTGCGGCAGATCGGGCTGGGCCCATGTATCTGAAAGTGACGGGGAGTCATATGCCATCGGCAGGAGGGACCGTCACGTTGACGATGTTCCCGAGGAATTCATTGTGGTTTCTCATGGTGCAAACCACGGCGAAAAAACAACATTCCGCTGCGATTGCGGAGGAATGATTTAAGAACCCGACACTGAGGTGGACCCGGGATTTCAGACAGGTGGCGAAGTGAGAGTCCCGCTCCTAAACTGAGGGCAGCCGTCGCTGTCGCAAGGACGCAGGAAGCACAGCCCGGCTTTCAAGGCCAAGGTGGCCCCCTGCCTTCGCAGGGGCAGGCCTTGAGGCGCTGAAGGGCCAGGAGACGGTGGCCCGCTGGCCGCCAGGCATGAAGTCCATCCCGGGCAGATTCAGGCCTGGAAGAAGGCTCTTGCGGAGGGCGCCTCGGGCGTCTTCCGCAACGGCAAGGAGCAGAAGGCCAGGAACGACGCCGCCCTGGTCGCCCGCCTGTACCAGGAGATCGGCCAGTGTCAATGGCGGGGAAATAGTGGACCTTTTGGCGGAGTAAAACCGTACCACCCTGGATGAATGGCCAGGATAAATGTCCGGACCAACTGGGCAGGGAAAATGTCACCCAGACCTACGCAAGGGCCAACGGTAGGGGAATCGGGAAGGTGTTCGGGGCGACCCAGGAGTCGTCCGGTTGTTCCGAAGCCTGGGAGGCGGCGTTGTCGCGGCTGTGGCGGAGGCGGTAGTTGTCGCCGTTCATCCCCAGGGTGTGGACGTGATGGGTGAGCCGGTCCAGCAATGCGCCGGTGAGGCGTTCCGAGCCGAAGACCCCGGTCCATTCGTCGAAGGGCAGGTTGGTGGTGACCAGGATGGAGCCCCGCTCGTAGCGCTGGCTGAAGACCTCGAAGAGCAGTTCCGCGCCGGTGGGGGACAGGGGCACGAAGCCCAGTTCATCGATGATCAGCAGCCCGAGGCGGGACAGATTCCGCTGCAGGTTGAGCAGACGTCGTTCGTCCCGGGCCTCCATCAACTCGTGGACCAAACCGGCGGCGGTGGTGAATTCCACGTGACCTTCCCCGCTGGCAGGCGACCAGTCCCAGCCCCAGGGCCACGTGGGTCTTGCCGGTGCTGTTTGACGTCAACTACCTTTGCCGGAATTCCGTCGATTATTCTTGCCGGTTCACCTCCTGTTCCTGACTCCGTTGCTGGGCGACGTCGGTGCGGTAGCTGGGAACGTCGAACTCCAGGATGACCGAGTGATGAACCACCCGGTCGATAGCAGCAGCGGTGGCCATGGGGTTGGCGAAGATTAGCTCCCATTCCGAGAAGACCAGATTTGACGTGATGCCCAGGGACCTGCGCTCATACCGTTCGGCGATGAGGGTGAAGAGGACCTCGGACTCCTCGGCGCCCTGGGGCAGGTAGCCTAGTGTTACGTCAAATCAAGAATGGCATGGGTAGAGGCGGTGGAGCTTGCGTCTGGCGTCCCTGGCGGTAAAGCGCCAGTTGATGGACGCGGCCGTTGCGTTGCGCTCGGATACGTTGTTATTCACCGCGCTCTCTAGGGGGTGTCGTCAAAGTGATAACAGGATGGTAGATTGGAGTTGCGAGAGTGAACGTGAGGGGTGGGGACATGACAGCACCGCATCGACGCCACGACATTTCCGACCGGGTTTGGGAACTTCTTGAGCCTCATTTGCCTGGTAGGGCAGGGAAGAAAGGCCGGCCCGCCAAAGACAACCGGTTGTTCCTGAACGCGGTGTTTTGGAACCTGCGCACTGGGGCACCCTGGCGGGACCTGCCGCCGGACTTGGGAGACTGGAAAAACACCCATCGCCGCTTCTGCCGCTGGCGGGACCGTGGGGTATGGAAAGACCTTCTGGATACCGTCATTGATGAGCCGGACTTCGAGTGGTTGATGATTGACTCCAGCCACATCAAGCTTCACCCCGACGGAACTGGGGCCCGTGGTGGCAACCAGGCGGTAGGCCGCACTAAGGGGGGCTGAACAGCAAACTGCACCTGGCCGTGGATTCCCATGGGATGCCGGTACGTATGATCCTGACCGAGGGAACCACTGCCGACTGCACCCAGGCTCCCGATCTGATTGCCGACCTGGTAGCCCAGTACCTGTTGGCGGACAGGGGCTATGACAGCGATGCCATAGTAGCCCAAGCCGAGGAGCAGGGAATGGAGACAGTGATACCACCCCGGCGAAACCGCAAGGAACCTCGAGATTACGACCGGGCCTTGTACAAGTTGCGTCACTTGGTGGAAAACGCATTTCGGACCTTCAAACAGTGGCGCGCCGTAGCGACCAGATACGCCAAGAATGAAGCCTCATTCCTGGCAACCTGCCAGATTCGAGCAATGGTAATGTGGACAAGATTATTTTGACGACACCCCTTAGGCTTTCCGCGTCAGGATTACGCCCGCGCAGACAGGCTCGGGCCAGCACACTGAACTCCATCTCCGCCCCCAGCCTTCGCTGGGGCAGGCTATATTCAGCCAACTCCCGTGCTTGGGGGTGTGGCCGAACTCCAGCCGCTTGGCGATGCGTCGAGCTTCCACTGGCGGAAAGGCCTCGTACAGCGACGCCACCCTATGGGTATTCAGGTTGTCCAGGACCAGGCGGACCACTGGAGCGTCAGGGTAGGCCTGGTCCACCAGCCAGCGCATCTGCTGGGCGAAGTCCTGCATGGTTCGCCGCTGGGTGATGGCCACGTGGCGCCAGCCCCTTTTCGGCTCACAGGTAAGGAACAGGTTGCGGGTGCCAGCCCTCACGTACTCGTAGTCCTGGCGCCTGGGACGCCCCGGGGCCGCTGGCAGGGGCTCCCTGGTCTCGCCAGCAACTGGGTGGAACTCTCATCGAAGCAGACCACCGGCCGCTGGGACGTCTTCCATGTGGGCCACAAACTCGGCGCTCACCTTGGGGATGCACCACTGCTGCTTCCGCCAGGGCTTGAGTTCGTTTTCAGCGTGCTGTCCCGCTCCTGCCTGAGGCAACGGCTCCCCGACGAGGACGCGCTGCGGCGGGAAGTCCAGGCCCTGGTCAAGGAACGCAACGCCGCCAGAGCCACCATCAACTGGCAGTTCAACACCCGGAATGCCAGATCCAAGCTTCACTGCCTTTACCCTTTCGATTCCAAACATGACTGACTATTAGTCTTCCGAAAAGCTCTGTTAATCGGATGCCATTGCTTCCAGTTGACTCATGGTCGGCGGCGCAAAATCCAGCCAAGGAAAGTCATAAACGCGCTCGCGATCCCTGTAGAGAGATTCCATGCCCACGTGGCTGCCTCCCGGTTCTCCTGTGTCCTGTCTGACCACAATGCAAGTCAGGTCGGGGAAGCCATTCTCTTGACAGAATTGATAGATGGGATCCAGGCACAGCCCTCCCACTGCTCGAGTTGCCACTCCAGTTTCGTCTGCCAAATACCCGTATCGGGTCGTCTGTCGTCTGGTTGCCATGCCGACCAAAATCAAATAGGTCTTGACGACCTTGCCCTTTGGACCACTATCCAATAGTTTCTCTGCCACTTTTTCTACTCCTTTCTGGTCTGGCCTATTCTAAGAATCCTATGAACAAGGAGATATTGGCCTGGGTTGTGTTTTACGGAGCGGAAAAGGCGGTGAGAACTGTTGTCCGAGGCTTGCCGGGGGTGGCACTCAGCCTCTTGAGTTCCGCCCCTGACTGGACTGTTGGAGGCTTGATGCGGCCCCGAGACCAGCGTTGTCCCGCAGTAATTGCGCACTACGCCGCCAGTTGACCCTCCGCCGTCAGCAGGTTACCCAGCCCGAACAGCAACGCCACCCGATCCATGTTCTTCGCCAGTCCCCGGTACCACACCTTGCCGTAACCGAACATCCGCTTCAGCCTCAGGAAGGGATGCTCCACCTTAGCCTCACCGACGCTTTCCCCTTCTCCGCCAGCGCCTCTTCGCTCCCAGACTCCAGCTTCCGGCACCTCCCCGGGCGCATCGCCACCCGCCGTTCCACCTCCAGCCCCAGGTTCTCCCTCCGCTGGTGCACCCCCTGATACCCAGCATCACCCCACACCACCGTCTCGCCCCCGTGCAGCAGACTGGGCGCCTGCGTAACATCGTGAGCATTGGCCCCCGTTGCGCTCATGCTGTGGACTATGCCCGTATCGGCGTCCACCCCGATGTGTGCCTTCATGCCGAAGTGCCACCGTTCCCCTTCCTGGTCTGATGCATCTGCGGGTCCCGCTCCCCAGCACGGTTCTTGGTGGAGGACGGGGCCAGGGCGATGAGGGCGTCCACGATGGTTCTCTCCCGTAGATTCAGCCCCTGGGACTCCAAGTGGGCGTTGATCTGATCCAGAAGGCTCTGCCCCAGGTTGTCTCTTTCCAGCAGATGACGGAAGTTCAGGATGGTGGTCTCGTCGGGCAGGGGGCCCGAGAGCCTCAGCTCCACGAACCGCCACACCGGGTCGCTCAGATTGTAGAAGAGCTGGACACAGTGAGTTCTCAGCATGACGGGCAGCGGGTAGGGCTGTCTCCCCCTTCCGGGCTTGGGGTAGAAGGGACGGATGCGATCCTACAGCAACTGCGAGGGAATCAGGCCGTCCGTGCGCTCCAGGAAGAGTTCTCGGCGGGTCTTGCGCTTCTTGCCCTGGTACTGCAGGTCGGAAAAAGTTGGCTGGTCCATCTGCCTTCACTCCCTCAACAGGCACCGGCTGGTTCATACTTACTATGCCACATCCCACCCGACTTGTTCGGAGGATTCCTAATACTACAGTTGCAGAATACGAAAGGCTAGAATTTCAGACAACCGAGGAGTGTTGAGGTGTTGCGGTGGTTGTTGGGAGAGATGAGGTGGCGGAGGTCGCCCGGTGGGCCGAGGGTATTGAGCGGGTGCACCAGTGCATCGCAGGCAGGTTCCGGCGGCCGGAGCCGCGCCGGCGGGCCCTGGAGTATCTGAAAGGGTTGCTCAGCCCGGTAGAACGCAAGAACGGCTGGCAACTGGCGGAGCAGGCGGGCGACTCCACTCCCTACGGGGTGCAGCGCCTGTTGTCTGGTTACGTCTGGGACGCGGACCTGGTCCGGGATGATCTGAGGCAGTACGTGGTCGAGCATCTGGGCGACGGCGATGCGGTTGTGGTGGTGGACGAGACCGGTTTCCTCAAGAAAGGGGAGAAATCGGTCGGGGTGCAGCGGCAGTACAGCGGCACGGCGGGGCGGATCGAGAACTCTCAGGTTGGCGTGTTCCTAGCCTATGCCTCGGCCAAGGGCAGGACGCTGCTGGACCGGGAGTTGTACCTGCCCCAGGTGTGGGCGGATGACCGGGAACGCCGGCGTGAGGCCGGGGTGCCTGAGAGTGTCGGCTTTCGGACCAAGGGGCAACTGGCTCGGCAGATGTTGCAGCGGGCGGTTAGGTCAGAACTGCCTTTCGCCTGGTTCACTGGGGACGAGGTCTACGGCAGCGACCGGAGGTTGCGGTTGTGGCTGGAGAGGCGGGAGATTCCGCATGTGATGGCCATAAAGAGCAACGAGAAGCTGTGGGCTTTGACGGAAAGGGGACCGTTACAGGTGAGGGCGGACCGGCTGGCGGTGCAGGTTGACGATGCCGACTGGGTCAGGTGCAGCGCCGGTGATGGAGCCAAGGGTCCCCGGATCTACGACTGGGCCGCCGTGGAAATACGGCCCCTGAGGGAACCCGGCAAGGGCCACTGGCTGCTGGTTCGCCGTAGCGTGGCCAACCCGGAGGAACTGGCCTATTACGTCTGTTATGGCCCTGCGGGAGCGGCCTTGGAGGAACTGGTCAGAGTCGCCGGGAGGCGCTGGACCATTGAGGAGTACTTTGAGGAGGCCAAGGGTCAGGTGGGCTTGGATCAGTACGAGGTGCGGCGATGGGATGGCTGGTACCGGCACATGACGCTGGCCATGCTGGCCCACACCTACCTGGCAGCAATCAGAAATCAGTCGGCGGCACAGGGAGAAAAGAGGGCCACTACGGCTCTGGTGAGGAGCTGATTCCCATGACTGTGCCGGAGGTGCGACGGCTGCTGACACGTTTGGTCTGGACAGAAAGCCAACCGCCCGAATTCATCCTGTACTGGTCGTGGTGGAGACGCCGCCACCAAGCCCAAGCCAAGCAATGCCACTACAAACACCGTCTTTCACATCTGCAACTGTAGTACTAGGGCGTGTATGCAAACCCAATTGTGGGGTCTAAACTGGATGAGACAGGTTGAGATGAGGAGTGAGGTGTGTGGGACGAGGGGATTTGACGGATGATCAATGGCGACGACTGAGGCCGCTGCTGCCGCCCCAGAAGCCGGCGACCGGACGGCCCGGTAAGGGCCATCGCACGGTCATCAACGGGATCTTGTGGATTTTGCGTACCGGCGCCCCATGGCGGGATTTGCCCGGGCGCTTTGGTCGCTGGGCCACCGTGGCCAGCCGTTTCTACCGGTGGCGGAAGCAGGGATTGTGGGACCGGCTGCTGGCTGAGGTGCAGCGGGAAGCTGATGCCCTGGGTCAACTTGAGTGGGAAGTCCATTACGTGGACGGCACCAATGTGCGGGCACATCAGCACGCTGCCGGGGCAAAAAGGGGGAGGGCGATCAGGCGCTGGGCCGTTCCCGGGGAGGGTTCGGGACCAAAATCCACCTGAGGGTCGAGGGTCAGGGCAAGCGGGTGGCATTCGTGCTGACCCCGGGTCAGCGGCACGAGGCCAGCGTATTCGAGGCCAGCGTATTCGAGGAGTTGATGACTCAAGGGGAGGTGAGACGCTCCGGGCGTGGCCGTCCCCGCATCAAGCCCCATCGGGTCTGTGGCGACAAAGGGTACAGCAGCCGCAGGATTCGAGCCTATCTCAGGCGACGGGGAATTCGCTACACCATCCCCCGTAAAACCAACGAACGACGCACTGGTCCTTTCAACCGGGCCCTGTACCGGCAACGCAATCTGGTGGAGCGGACAATCAACCGGCTGAAGCAATTCCGCCGCATCGCCACCCGGTATGAGAAGAAGGCCGAGAACTATCTGGCAATGCTGCAAATCGGGGCCTTCCTGCTTTGGTTATATTTTGCAAACACGCCCTAGTACTACAACGACGGGTTGTCTGGTAGGATAGTTGTCAAGATGATGGTGGGCGGTTTGGGTGATGGATGGTGCGAGCTTCGAGCGGGTCTACGACAACTTTCAGGACTTTCACGCCTTCTTCGCGGCGTCCTTCGGCCGCAAGCAGTGGCTGGGAGCGCAGCCGGAACTATCTTCAGGGGCTGCTGGTGCAGGCTGGGGAGCGGCGCAACGCCGAGAACCTGTCGGAATCGGTGGGCATCTCGGCCCGGTCGATGCAGCGTTTTCTGAGCGAGGCCCGGTGGTCCGATGACGCGGGTCTGATTGATTAGATTTTATTATGGTCCGATAAGAAATCATAAAGACACGCTCGAAAATGAAGACCTCTGAATCCTCACCCGGTCCCGGAGCCGCGCTTTACGAAAAGTGCGACATTCTGTTCGGGAAGCAGTGGGCAGCCTGGATAGCGGGAATACTGCTGGCGGTCAGTAACATACTGCTGTTCGCATACGAGAAACCCTGGAGCGCCGCAGACGGCGTGCGCAACTGGGGAGACTGGTTCTTCAACAGCCTGGGGTTATCCGATCATATTATCATTTCGCCTCATCTGTATTCCACTTCCCTGCTGAATTTTGGCGTGATTGGCGGCGCCTGCGCCGCCGCTTTGCTGGCAGGACAGTTTCGTATCCGGGGCGCCCCGGCGTTTGAATTGCTCAAGGGCCTGGTCGGAGGAACGCTGATGGGAATTGGCGCCGCCATGGCGTTTGGCTGCAACATCGGCGGCTTTTTCAGCGCAACCAGCGCCTTGTCAATGGCGGGGCTTGCGATGCTGGCGGGCCTGATGATCGGCGTCTATATCGGCTTGCGGCTGCTGATTCTGGAGGTCAATCATCTGGATTTCGCAACTCCGGCGCCAGCCAGGAAAAGCGCCCGGAACGGCATCCTTGCACGCAGGCCGGTACAGCGGATACTGGGCCTGCTGGTACTGGCCTGCGGTCTCATGATTGCCCTTGTTTATGATGGTTTCGACTACCCGGTTCGCGCCGGCTTCCTGCTGTTCGGCCTGTTCATCGGGGTGGTTATGCAACGCTCGCGATTCTGTTTCGTCAAAGCTTTCCGGGAACCGTTTTTAACCGGCGATGGCGAAATGACGAAAGCGGTCATTCTGGCTGTGGTGATCGGAGCGCTCGGTTTTTCGATCCTGAAATGGACCGATCTGAAAGACTGGGACGCCCAGGTCGCGAGCGCATTCTGGCTTGGCAGCCTGCTCGGTGGCGCTATTTTCGGTATTGGTATGTCATTAAGTGGTGGGTGCGCTACCGGTTGCCTGTGGCGCGCGGGAGAGGGTCAGACCAAGCTGTGGGTCGCGATTGCGGCCTTTGGCGTGTCCGGTTCACTGTTCCGGGACTGGCTGGACGAGAGTGGCTGGTTAATGAAACTGGGGGATCCGGTTTTCCTGCCTGATATAATGAGTTGGAAAATGTCGATAGCGACGGTGCTCGGCATCATGTGCCTGTGGTATCTGCTGATCGTATGGAATGAAGCAAAAAAGAAACTGGTGGTCGCCTGGTGACCGGAGATTTGGGCGCGACCGGCGAAATCAGGTTATAATGAAGTAGTCAATAAACCAAGCGATAAAGCTTATTTAGGAGGAAACGATGAAAAATAAATCCAGAGTTCTGGCAACTGTATGTGCGTTGGCGATGGTGGGCGGAGTTTCGGTCCTGTCCCTGGACGTCAACAGTTCCGCCGCCAAGAAATTCGGCGCCCCGACCGAGGGCATGAGCATCGAGGAATACCAGTCGCTGGTATTTCTGGATCCCCAGAACACGATTCGTATGGACTGGGACGCCGTCAAGGGCATGGACGGGTATTTCATGATTGATAATCAGGGGGAACCGACCGTTTCAGTTGTGGATTATGAAGCAGGCGAAACCATCAAGAAAATCGACATGACCGAAACCGGAAACCACCATCTCTGGGTCCTTCCGGGCGCCCGCTATGTCTGGTCTTCGCAGCGCTATGAGAGCGATGTGTTCTGGACCATTGACCTGACCACCCAGGAGGTCGTCGACAAGTTCAATGTCAGCATGAATGGTACAAACGTGATCGCGCCCCTGCATGTCGGTTTCGCCTATACCCAGCCGCTGGCGGTGGTCGGCAATATACTGGACAAGGAGCATGGCTACCTGACATTCATGAGTACCGCGACCCGGAAACCATTGGAAACCATCGAGTTGAGTTGCCACGGCGCGCGTGACGCCATGTTCAGCCCGGATGATTCTCTGGTTTTCAGCACCTGTCAGCAGGAACCCAAAGGCCTGTCGATTGTGGATGTGGAATCGCGCAAGGAAATCAAGATGGTTCCCATTGCCGGCGCCCGCGCAGGCGCGATGACTCCGGATGGCAAATACTTCATGGTCGCGGCCAAGGGCGCGATTGTGTTTTTCGATACCAAAACCGGAGACCTGATCAAATCCGTGGAAGTACCCGGTGGTGGCGGCAACATCACTTGTCTGCCAGACAGTTCCAAATGCTATGGCGGCCTGCGTAAAGCGGAAAGTGTCGCGGTGGTCGACATTGCCAGCCTGGAGTTGAAAACCGTGATTGAAACCGGACCGGACGCGAATCGGCTGTATCTCAATCCGGCCAATACACGTTACGGGTTGTTCGCCAATGAAGGCGGGAAATCGGATATCGTGACGATCATCGACACCGAGAATGACGTTGCGGTGAAAAACCTGTATACCGGTCTTGGACCGCACAATATTGCCTTCAATCCGGAAGGAACCCGTGCCGCGATTACTACCAAGAAGGAAACGGTTGCGACTCTGGTCGATACTTCAGCCGCGGATCCGACGGAATGGGAGGTCGTGACAACCGACCTGGCCGCCGGCATCCAAAACAACGGGGTGCGCTGGGTTCCGAGTCCGGAAGCATTGCGCGCGGTCTTGTGAGGAGGCCGGTTTATGAAGCATTTACATACCCGGCGCGATTTTCTGCGCTATGTCATGGTCGGGGGAGTGGCCGTTCCGGCCGGATTCGGCCTGATTGGCCAGAGCCACGCCAGCGCGTTCAACTTCGTTCGTGACCCGGAAAACCCGACCGAACTGGAAAAGATGCACATGGCTAAATTGACGCTGCCGCCGGTCGTTGAGGACGGCAGCGCGGCGCCGGTTCAGGTGGAACTGGATCATCCGATGGATGACGATCACTATATCACCAGCATCCAGATCGTCAGTTTCAATGATCCGGTGCAGACCAAGGGCACCTTCTATCTTTCTCCCGCCAACGGTGAAGCGTTTCTCAGCACGCAGGTGCGGCTTAATGGCGGGGAAAGCGAGGTCTGGGTGATTACGGAATGCAACCAGCACGGCAGGTGGGCCACATCGAAACAAACCAGAGTAGCTGCCGGAGGTTGTTGATTTGGCGCTATCCGTGTTTTTGGGCCGGATTCGCTGGATCCGGAAATGGCTGATACTGCCGCTGATTTTCGGACTGGTCCCGATACAGTCCGGATTCGCCGCCGGCAGCGGTCAGATACGTATTATCAGCACCAACGATATTCACTCCTATCTCCGGCCGATCTATTACCGCTATCTGGACCAGCCCCGGCCCTGGGGAATACAGTCGTCGGAAGGGGACTATCTGGAGAAAGCTCATTTTGAGGGCAAGGTAGGCGGTATGGCCCATGTGGCCACCGTGATAAAGCAGCTTCGATCCGAGGTTTCGGGGAAGGCGCTGGTGGTCGATAGCGGTGATACCTGGCATGGCGCCGGGCTGTCCCTGTTTGACCGGGGCGAATCCATGGTAGAAATCATGAACGCGATCGGCTATGACGCCATGGTTCCTGGAAACTGGGAATTCATTTTCAGCCGGGAACAATTTCTGGATCTGGTTGATCGGGCCGATTTTCCGGTTATCGCCTATAACCTGACCGACAAGGAGTGGGGCGACCCGGCGCTGGAGCAGTACGTCATCGAGCAGGTCGGCGATCTGAAAATAGCGATTGTGGGCATGACCTACCCCTGGACCGGGTTGACCTCGGCCGTCACCGGGGCGGCGCAGTGGTGGGACTTCGGAATCCGGGAAGCCGAAGCCGAGGAATTGATCAAACAGATCAAAAGCTCCGACGATCCGGACCTGATCGTATTCATCTCCCATGCCGGTTATGGCATGGACCAGAAGTTTTCCCAACGGGTGGATGGCATAGATGTCATGGTCAGCGGGCATACCCACAACCCGGTTTTCGAGCCGGTGGTCTATAACGACACTTTCGTTTATGAAAGCGGAGCTCACGGTGAATATGTATCCAGCCTGGACCTTGAGATAGAGGATGGTGAAATCAAGAGTTACAATTATCGGCTGGTCAAGGTGCAACAGGATAATGTTCCAGCCGACCCGGAGATAGCCGGGCTTGTGGAAGGAGCCTATCATCCCCACGCCGACAAATTGAGTGAAGTGGTTGGAGAGGCTGAGGGCCTGTTTTATCGTCGGGATTACTGGCAAAGCACTCTGGGCAATTTTATTACCGACGCGTTAAGGCAGATCGAAGGAGCCGACATCACCTTTTTCCCGGCCTGGCGGTATGGCGCGACCCTGGTGCCCGGAGAAATTACCGCGGAAGATGTTTACAATATTGTGCCCACCGCTGGCCGTATTTTTACCTATAACATGTCGGGACAGGGGATCCGGTATTTGCTGGAAAACATCCTGGACGCGGTAGCTGATCCGGACCCGTATGCAAGAGTCGGTGGTGACATGGTGCGCTTTTCCGGTCTGAAAATCGTAACCGACCTCGCTAACGAGCGGGGGCAGAGGATCGTGTCGATTACAACGGATGATGGTGAGCCGTTGTCTCCTGACAAATATTACTCCGTTGCATCCGTACATACCCGGTTTCAGGATAACCCGTTGTTCGGCGCTACCGGCGTAGTCGATACCGGCAAGGTTTTTGTGGAAGAGCTGATCAGCTACATCCGCGCCCGTTCGCCGTTGTCTCCCGGTCTGGATGACAGAATTGTTGCGCGCGGCGCGACCCCAACCCCTTAAGATTACAAATACAGGAGGAAATCATGGCAAAAATAAAGCCCCCCAGAATGAAAATCGACAGAAAAATCACTCCTGACAAGATATTCAAGGTCAAGGTCCGGTTTGAACACCCCTCTTTCACGGGCCTGGGCCAGGTGGATACAGAAACGATGCCGGCGTTCAACCGCGCTGTGCCGGTCAGCTTCATGCGCAACATGCTGGTCTATTACGGCGATAATCTGGTCAGCCGGTTCAGCATGACTTCGGCGATTGCGGACAGCCCGCTGTTCTCCTTCAAGCTGAAGGCAACCAAAGAGGCTCCGGTCAAGGTCGTATTTGTCGACAATGCAGGCGAGCGCTGGGAAGTTGCCAAGGACGTAAAGTTCTCATAATTGAAAACAACCCGATACGATATGACACCGGACAATTTTATGAAAACAGTTTCCCCTGCAAATTTGCTTGCAGCGCTGCTCGTCGCGCTCTTGACCAGCGCTACGGCCAACGCTGAGGTTTCAGTCGAGGCGTTCGAGATTGAGGGATTGATTTCCCCCGCCAGTCCCAAGGCCCTGACTGCTGAACTTGAGGCGGCGCTCGAAGTCAGGGTGGTTGACCTCAACCTGAAAAACACCCAATCCGGCTGGCCGGTCCTGCGTGTCGAATTTGATTCCGACAAGTTATCGTCCGATGACATCGCAGAAGCGATCGCCGGTATTGAAGACCCGGCCGGGCATAAATACCGGGTACACACTGGCCCGCCCACTGCCAATGCAGAGTATTCAGAAGAGGAAATTGCGGCGATGGCGAAGCTCGGTCCACCGCCTCCCGCCATTGTTCCACTAACCAATCCGAATCAGCCGACCGCTGAATCCATTGCGCAAGGCAAGACCCTGTTCGACAGTTACTGTACCACCTGCCATGGCCTTGACGGTGGCGGTCATGGCCCTGCGGCGCATGGCATTACCACATTCCCGCGCCAGTTATGGGTCTGGAACAACGCCCCCGAGTCCGCCGATGGTTATCTGTTCTGGTTCATAACCAATGGCCGCAATGAAATGCCGCCCTGGGGGGTGATCCTGTCCGAGAGCCAGCGCTGGGATGTGATCAACTATATCAAAACGCTGGAAAAACCTTGAGCGGCGGAACCTGGCATCCCTGGATATCGTCATCGCACAACGCTACACACAGAATACTGATCTTCCGCCGGACGACCTGATTATCGAAATTCCTGATGAAATGGGCTGCTGATCTGGTTGTTGCTGTCGTTGCGCTATGGCTCGTTTCAATGCCGGGGTTTGCGTATGGCAGCGCGAATGAAGATCCGGCTGGAGCGGGCGCTGGCGGAGAGTTTACCCTGCAATCGTCCGATGGCCCGATCACTCTCAACCAACTGAGCGGCAGGATTGTCCTACTGTTTTTCGGCTTTACTTCCTGTGCGGATGTTTGCCCCCTGACGCTGTCCACGTTGTCAAGGGCATTTTCGCGACTGAGCGCGGAAGAGCTGGACCAGGTTGCCGCTCTGTTCATCAGTGTTGACCCGGAAAGAGACACCCCGGAATTGCTGAAGAAATATACCGGCTATTTTCATGAAAATATTATCGGTGTGACTGCGGACCATCCGGCGCTCAAACAGTTTGCGGAGCGCTATGGAGTGACTTATGAGCGTCAGCCCGCGCCGGACTCTGCCCGTGGTTACGCCATCTCCCATACGCCGGATATCCTGATTGTGGATCGAGAAGGCCGGCTCCTTTCGACGCGGATCGGTTTCCCGGCTACTGTTGATGATGTCGAGAACAAAATAAGGGGCGTGTTGTCCAGTCAGGTCGGGTCGCAATGAACAGGGGTGGCTGGATTGTAATGGTCTGGGCCCTGCTGGGTTCGGTTTTGCCGGCGGCAATAGCCTACGAACATCATGAGTCACTGGTTGACTTCAGGGAATATTCCGACCGTGTCGTGACCGACTCGCAAGACGAGAACAAGCCCTACTTCCTGTTGTTTTCCGCCGAATGGTGCTACTGGTGCCATGAGTTTGCGGAAAATACGCTGGTACGCGAGGATGTTACCGATTTTCTCAATCAACATTTCGTCAATGTATTTATTGATGTCGATATCCATCAGTCCGCCTACGTAAAATACCAGGCAAAGGGAGTGCCCTACAACGTATTCCTGAACCCGGATGGGACGCTCTACTACAAATATACCGGAACCCTGTACGGGGACGCCTTTCTGGATGTGATCCGGGAAGTCGCGGCCGAGGCCGGTGAGGGAAAGTATGCTCTGGGTATGGAATCGGGCCGGATTGAGTACCAGCCTCCCGACAGACTCGACAATCAGATGCTGGCGGAATTGCCGGACTATTTCACTGAAAATGTACTGGACAATTTCGATTCGGAGGAATTCGGTCTCGGCAAGGGAAAGAAAGGGATACAGCCGCGCACCTTTTTATACCTGCTGGAGCAAACCGATGCCAGTGTGAGGGGACAGGCTGTTGAATGGGTCAGCGAGACCCTGAAGCAGGCTGTCAATCATATCTATGATCCGGTCGAAGGCGGCTTCTTTCGCTATGCCGAGACCCGGGACTGGAAAATCCCGCACTATGAAAAATTTTCCGACCTGAACGCGGCCACGGTCCGGTTGCTGTACCGGCTGAGTCAGGAACAGCATTCCGAGACGCTTGAACAGGCTGCGAAAGCTACACTGGACTACCTGACCTCGACTCTGTATGACGATGAAGCCGGTGTGTTCTTGAGTTTTCAGGTTGCCGATACCAGCTATTACCTGCTGCCAGAGAAATATCGGAAAGAAGCGACGCCGCCCAGAGTGATGGACAAGGTTTTCACCGGACGGCTGGCCGCGACGCTGTATCAGATGATTCGGATTGACGAATTGATTGATAACGATTCACTCACGCAAAAAACCAGAAAGTCGGTGAATTTTCTGGCAGAGATGATCATGAGTGATGAAGGCATGAACCGCTACTTCATGCTGGACAACAAACAGTGGTTTTCACAGGGAGATCTGTCTGATTATGCCCATGCCGCGGTTCTGTTTGCCGGCGCGGCCAGACATTACCAGGATGCGCGTTACCGGGCCGTTGCCAGCAAGGTCATACGATCCGCGATTGGTGAATTTTATGACCCGGAAAAGGGGATATTCATGGACCCCGGCGTTGACAGTACGAGTGTCGAGTACCTGATGGAGATGAACGGGTTGATTGCCACAGCCATGGTCAAGACAGAGAATCATGACCCGGCGAACCAGGAAATCCTGGAATCCCTGATGGCTTATTTTTCGCAGGTTTCAGTGGCGCTTGAAGAGCGGTTCTGGGATGCGGTCGATTGGGATTTCGCGGAAGCCTACGTGCCGTACCTGCGTGCAGTGGAAACCGTATACGGCCACTGAACAAAAATCCTCGCTATCCTCTTGTAGGGGCGGGTCTCCGTGCCCGCCCGCCGGAGAGTCGGAGTAAAATCTCCGTTATCCCTTTTTCAGCCTGAAATGAAATTCCTGATCCTGAGTTGAGGAGTCCAGCAGTTCATTCCCGGTCTGATTCGCGAAAGCCTCAAAATCCTTGACCGAGCCGGGGTCGGTCGCCACAATTCTGAGAATCTGGCCGGATTCAAGCCGATTCAGCGCTTTCTTCGCCCTCAATATAGGCAGGGGGCAGTTGAGTCCGCGAGCGTCAAGCTCTTGATCAAAATCAGTCATGTACTGAAATCTCCTGTTGGGTTAAGGTTCATCACAACCACGTCTGTACCGACTCGTTCGTGACTGCGAGTTCGACAAACCGGTCATAGCCGACCGGTTCCACTCCTGTGATCAGGTTGCCTTGACTGAAGCCCCTTGCCATCAGGTCCGGTTCGAGCGCATAGACATTATGTTGCCTTACAGCTTCCATCATGTCGGCGGTGAATTCGGTATCCGGCAGCGCCGCATACACCGCGTCCTGGATCAATAGTATATCACTTCCGGCCTGCGCCAGCCGCAAACAGGTTCTGAGGCTGTTTTTCTCGAACGGAGATTTATTGACGGTATGCAGCATGGATATTCCTAGTAATTGAAGATGACATCCTGCCCGGCAATGATTTTCGCCAGCTCATCACTGCCCACGACCCGGATTGAGGGTTTCTCGATATAATCGTCGTCCTCGTCCTCCCAGGTCAGCGGCATCAGATCATCCACATTCAACCCTCGCGCTTCCAGCGACTCCTTTTCGACATACAGCCGGGTGATGTCATAATCCCCCAGCGCCCGCCAGGCCGGTGAAAAGTTTTTCAGGCCGGTCGCCGAGGTGTCCTGCCCATTCTTTATCTGGAACACGCCATCGTCAATGAACGCCATGGATACGTCCTGGTCGAATGCGGCTCCGATCAACACCACTTCCAGGCCCTCCTGCGCATAGATGGAGCCGTGCGGCGCCGTGCGGTTGATATACATGAATTTCTTTATGGCGCCCATATCTAATCCCCGAACGTCACCAGGCGGTCCGCCTGGACGGCTGCCTCGATCAGTTGCCCCAGCCCGGATATACGAAACCCGTCTGCGATGTTTTCCGCATCCTTGCCGTTTCTCTTTGCTTCATCCGCATCGACTATACCCCTTCTTTGCGCCGCGGCTACACAAGCAACCAGATCAAGGCCGGCCTCGTTCGCCAACCGTGACCAGCGTTCAACAATGTTGCGATCATCCTGCGGCGGCGTAGTCAGACGGGTACCGTTGTTCACCCCGTCATGATAGAAGAACACCCGGGTAACCTCATGCCCGGCGGCCAGCGCCGCTTGCGTAAAGCGCCAAGCCGTATCCGACGCCTGATGCTGGTAGGGGCCTTCGTTGACTACAATTGCGAATTTCACACTGCTGTTCGATTGTCGGGGTATAATTCCAGAAACAGTCCGATCCTGAAAATCAGAACCTGCCCGTGTATTATATTGCCGGTTCAGGGTTGTGGCAACAATCGAGGTCCTAACAATCGAGGTCCTAAAGCGCAAAGACAACGCCTGAAACTGATGAAAAGCCGAACTGAAGATAAGAATTACGTTGATCTCTTCTGTGCCGCCTTCGTGCAAAGAGAGCGAAAGCCTTACCCATATCAGGAACGGTTAGCCTGCATTTCCACTTGGCCGGAACTGTTGGATATCCCCACTGGTATGGGGAAAACAGCTGCTGTTACCATGGCTTGGCTCTACAAGCGCGGTTGGCGCAAGGGTGGGCGAAACGCCGATATTGATGAGGCCACTCCCCGGCGGTTGGTTTGGTGTCTGCCGATGCGGGTATTGGTGGAGCAGACGCAGAATAACATCTGCTATTGGCTACGAAACCTGAACATTCGGGGAGACTCCGGCGAGGGCAAGGTTTCGGTTCACCTTCTGATGGGTGGCGAGTCAGACCTGAAGACTTGGGCGGAATACCCGGAAGAGGACATGATTCTGATAGGTACACAGGACATGTTGCTTTCTCGCGCCCTGATGCGTGGTTATGGCATGAGTCGTTATCAATGGCCGATTCATTTCGCTCTGCTTCACAATGACTGCCTCTGGGCGTTTGATGAAGTGCAACTCATGGGGGCGGGCTTGACGACCTCGGCTCAGTTGGAGGCTTTCCGCCGCAAGTTCTCGCTTGCGAAATCCAGCCGTTCCATTTGGCTCTCGGCCACACTCAGGCGCGACTGGTTGAAGACGGTTGATCTCGCCGACCAGCTGCCTGATTTTAATGCGTTGGAATTGACTGACGCTGACCGTACTCAAGCCGCCGAACGACTTGACGCGCGAAAAGCCCTGTATCGCGCTGTCGTGTCCCTCACCCCGAAAGCTAATAGTAAAGACGGGATGAAAGCCTACATTAAAGAGTTAAGCCAAGCCATACTGGACGAGCACAACCCGGACAGCCAAACACTGGTCATTCTGAATCGGGTAGACCGCGCCCAGCAGCTGTTTCAGCAGATTCAGCGAACTCGGACGGAGCATGACGATTTGCTCATTCATGCGCGTTTTCGCTCAGCCGAGCGCTGCCGACAAAACGAAAAGCTGAACACATCCGCCATAGACCGCATTATTGTCGCCACACAGGCTATCGAAGCTGGAGTTGATATAAGGAAAGTCTGAACAATACGAGTTTTGGGGATTTTGGGTAGTCATTTTTGTAAATCCGGGATATGAGTGGGTCTGAAAGACAGAATGGCCCGGAATCAGTGAGCGGGAGCGGGGAAATACAAGCATTCTCCCCCTCTTTTCATTTTTCAGGCGTACGTAGCCTGCAGTTTCAACCGCCTTTGTCTCAACAGTACTTTCTTCGCCATCACCAGATTGCTTAAGGCACAGGCCACAACCAGTCGATGCGTGTTCTTCTCCAGCCCCCGGTAACGAACCCGGGTAAAACCGAACTGCCGCTTGAGAATACCGAACTGATGTTCCACCTTCGACCGTATCCGGGACTTGGTTCGATTCTTCAAGCGCTCCTTCTCCGTCAATTTGCGGTAGCGCGTCCCCTTCGAATGAGTGAAATCCTTCGCCTCCGGCGCTACCTGTGAAATCACCGCCTTCTGACCCGTATAGGCCGAGTCTCCCCATACACGGGTCTCTTTCCCGTGCAGAAGTTCCGGCAGAACCTGTGAATCATGAACATTCGCCGGCGTAGCCACCACCGAATGAATCAGCTTGCTGCGACTGTCCACACCGATATGCGCCTTCATACCAAAGTACCATTGCTGCCCCTTGCGCGTCGAGTGCATCTGGGGGTCTCGTTTCTTCTCCCGGTTCTTGGTCGAACTCGGTGCGCAGATGATGCTGGCATCCACGATCGTACCCCGATTCACCTTCAGTCCGTTCTCACCCAAATATTCATTGACCAGTCCGAACAATCGTTCCCCCAGGTTATGCTTCTCCATCAGATGACGAAACTTGCAGATCGTGGTCTCGTCGGGAGCCGGCTCCCGACCCAGGTCTATGCCCACAAACCGGCGCATCGACAACGAATCGTACAACGCTTCCTCGGCAGCCGGGTCCGAAAGACTGAACCAGTGTTGCAGAAAGTGAATCCGCAACATCCGGTCTATTCCAATCGGCCTGCGGCCTGCCCCTTGCGGTTTGGGATAAAAAGGCTCGATGACTGCATTCAACTCCACCCACGGAATGATTTGCTCCATCTCATCCAGAAAACGCTCCTTGCGCGTCTGTTTCTTGTATTTGTCAAATCCAGCTTCGGAAAAAGTACTCTGGCGCATCGGAAATATCTCCAGTCAGTATGAAGTACAAAAATTATACAATAGAAACTGATTAATCAGAGATTCCATAACTTCGAAGACCTTGTTCACCGAATTGGCGCCGTGGTCGTCTCTGGTACAACGATTTGGCCGCTGCAATCGCTACGGAGAGTACAAGAGTAATTCCTCACAAGTATTCTGGATTGACATTAAAGATGATGCGGATGCTTTGCCTTATGAGAGCGAATCGCTTCAATATGCGCGGAAAAAGCTGGAAAAACTTGATGATGTTGGCCCCGGGAACCTGCCACCAACCGACGAAAGGCATCCGCTATCAGCCGTTTTGCGGCGCAAGGATCTACTGGGTTTGTTCAATACTGATCCAGACTTGTCCGGTTTTGATGTGGATGTGTCCGACTATATCAGGGACAAGGGTGCCCCCGGTTTGCAAGTGTTCTGGCGAGACTTCGGACAAGATCCGAACAAGCCGGAAGCGCAATCGGCGCCGCATCGCAAGGAACTTTGCCCTGTCAGTCTGGGGCAGGCAAAGAACATCAAACGTGCTTGGTACTGGGACAGTCTTACCCAGCAGTGGCAATCCTTAACCTTAAAAAGTGCGCCCCGCCCAGGTATGACTCTGCTATTGGCTGCGACAGACGGTGGCTATGATGAAAAACTTGGATTCACTCACGATGATAAAAAAGCAGTTTCGATAGTTGAACGCAAGCAAGACGATCAATATGAAGGCTTCGGAGATGACAGGCGGTCTCGTGCCAAAATCCCCGTGTTGCTTGCGAATCACCTCGGCAATGTCGCTGGCGCGGCCAAATCACTCTGCGATGTATTAGGGGGGAATGCCTACACTGCTGAAGTCATTCGCGCGGCGCACTGGCATGATGTCGGCAAGGCGCATGAAGTGTTTCAAAAATCCATGCACCGCTGCCCGGAAGCGCCTGAAGGTATCCTCGCCAAGTCAAATTGTTCTGGTCCAATGAAACATTCCCGGCCCTGTTTCCGCCATGAATTGGCATCCGCGCTGGCTTGGCTGGATCAACATGACGACCCGAACAACCCGGACAGCAAAATTGATCTGATCGCTTACCTGATAGCGGCTCACCACGGCAAGGTGCGATTGAGCCTGCGGGCAATGACGAATGAAACACAACCCGACTCAAACGATGTGCGTTTCGCGCGTGGCGTTTGGGAAGGCGACCGGCTTCCGGCGCTCTCATTTGATGGAGAACAAAGCAGAGAAGTTGAGTTGAAACTTGCCTTGATGGAATTGGGTGAAGGGGAGCAAGGCCGTTCCTGGGCTGCCCGAACCCTTGGGTTATTGGAAGAACATGGGCCGTTCCGTCTTGCCTGGCTGGAAACTCTGGTGCGCCTTGCCGACTGGCGCGCATCGGCAGAGGAACAAAAACAAGGGGGTGTGGACTGTGACTGAATGCCATGAAATCGTACTGACGGGTTGCACCCCCACGCCGCTTGCCAGTTATCTGAAGGGGTTGGGGGTTTTGCGCATACTGAGCAGCTTTGATCCTGCAATCAAAGCTGCCTGGGTTGGCGAAAATCTGCACCTGACATCCAGGGAGCCCGCCGAAGTTTTGTTTCGTTACCTGCTGGACGATTATGCACCGACCCCGGTTCTGGCTCCGTGGAACGGCGGGAGCGGGTTTTATCAGAATGACAATCGGACATCATTGCTAAAAATCAAAGGGAGCAATATCCCGCGTCTGTCTGCTTTTCGTTTGTCTCTGGATGTTGCAGGACGTGCGCTTGATCTTGAAGGCTTAGAACGCGAGACAAGTCCCAAGAATGAAGCCAAAACCAGGCTACTGAATCGCCTGCGAGGCCTGTTGCCTGACGATGCTTTGGAGTGGTTCGACGCATCCATTCTGTTGGCAGGAGAAAAGGAAAAGTTTCCGCCTCTGCTCGGTACGGGCGGAAATGATGGGAGGCTTGATTTCACCAATAACTTTATGCAACGCCTACTTGAACTCATTGATGCGGATAGCGGGAAGGCAACCCGCAAGTCTGCCGACTTGCTTGATCTTGCCCTGTTTGCAAAACCAGCGCCCGGATTGGCGAAACAAGCAATCGGTCAATTTGCTCCCGGACAGGTTGGCGGCCCAAACTCTACAACGGGATTTGAAACAAAGGGCACTATCAACCCGTGGGATTTCGTGTTGATGATAGAGGGCGCCTTGCCTTTTGCCGCCGCAGCGGTGCGTCGTAATGAACAATCTGGCGCGGAAATTCTGAGTTATCCCTTTACGGTGCGTACGGTTTCTGCGGGCAGTGGTAACTTGGGTGCAGGTGATGCCGCTGCATCAAAATCGAGAGGTGAATTGTGGATGCCGTTGTGGAGCAATCCGGCTAACTACATGGAAATCCGCGCACTGTTATCTGAGGGGCGCGTTGCACTTGGCGCCCGCCCTGCCAAAGACGCGCTTGATTTTGTGCGGGCCGTGCACCGATTGGGGGGTTATCGCGGCGTGGATCGGTTTCAGCGATATGGCTTGTTGATGCGTTCCGGAAAAGCCTATCTCGCCACACCTCTGGAGCGTGTGCAAGTTACGACCAATCCTCAAAGCGGATGGATTGATGAACTTGGGCGTAATGACTGGCTGGAAAAATTTCGTCGTTTCTCGAAGGAGGAAAATACTGCGGGCCGTTTCGCCGAGTTGTGCCACCGGCTTGAGAACACAATGTTCGTAATGGCGCAACGTAAACCGAATCCCGACCGGACTCAATCTCTACTGGTCTTACTGGGTGAGATCCAGAGTGCTTTGTCACGTAGCGTCAAAGCACACGACACTGTTCCTCCCGTACCACAACTTTCAGCGAAGTGGGTACAGGAAGCGAACGACGGAGGCTCCGAATTTCGTATTGCTCGTGCGCTCGCGGGTTTGCGTGGCATCGGGGAACAGGCGTTGCCTTTGCGCTCACAATTATTCCCGATTCACCATGCAAACGGCAACGAATGGTTGATGAAAGCATGCAAAAGCGAGAAGCACAAGAAAGATCCTGCCTGCCTTATTCGCGCTCAGATCTCCGTACAGAAGGATCTGGTTTCCATCTTGATTGAATTGCTGAGCCTGAGGCTGTCTCTACCTGCCCGATTGGGTTTCACGGACAAGCCGTTAAATAGCGTTGCAGGAATTGGTCTTGTCGACTTGATGGATTTTCTCAACAGCGATCAGATGGATATAAGAATTGCCGCGTTGCTTCCAGGACTTGCATTGTGCGAGATTCCGGCAGACACCGAACACAAGCCAGGTGATGGTGCAATTTCTGCCGCCTTTGCCTTGTGTAAATTGGCGCTGACACCCAACACTACATTGCAAAGACTGCAAAGGTTGCCAGAGAACGTGTATTTACCTGCCGCGCCTCAGGTCCTTGCCAGGTTAGCCAGCGGCGATCCAACGCACGCGGAACAGGCGATCAAGATCGCTTGGAGACGATTACGCAGTTCTGACCTTGATCCAGCGATGCCGTTTAATCAATTGCCCAATTTAGCGGGTATTGATCCGCGCAGACTTGCGGCGGCGCTACTGATTCCACTCAGATTTGGCGCTACTGGCGCACTGGCGGGAGCGGCGCTCAGTGACAAAGAAGCTACTCAACCAGCATAAGTCTGACTATTTACCTAACCTTGATTCCACATTACAACAAACAGAGGAGATCGCGATGTCCCTGAACCTGAATGCTCTTGAAGATGCCCCGCGCGTATTGCTCAAAGCGAAGCTTGAACCTGTGCAAGGCACACGTTTTCAACCCACTGGCTTTCCCGAGATTGGAGCCGCGCAATATGAGGGGCCGAACGGCGAATCAATGTTGCTGGTGGAATCCACGCAGAGCATGGCCAACCGCTTGGAGGCCGTTTGCTGGGACAAGACTGATAATGACTGGGTGCCGGAGTTGCGAAATTTATCTGTCGTCAAGGTACTGGACAAAAACTCCAGACCGCTCACTAATTCGCTTCTTGAGGCGCACCGAATAAACTCGCCCTACATTCTCGAAGGTAAGGACAAAAAGGTTTTTCAGTTGCTTAAGGATGAACTTGCTGACATGGAAGAAGGAATGGTTGATCTTGGCAAGTTGGCAAACGTGTTGCTAAGGTTGGATGTCAATGCTCTGCTTCATGGTGTTTTTCTGGCGAAGAAGGACTTGGCTGGTGGTCGCTTGCGCTTGCCTCGTGCTTTATCTGGTTTTGTTGAAGCCATGGAAGTCAAGGTGGCTGCGAGCGGGGGTGTAAAGAATGACGCGGTTAATCCCAAGGGTGATACTGGAAAAGGGTTCGGTAATGTGCCCTTCTCCCGAGACGAATACGTCTCGTCGGAAATCACAGCCTACTTCAACCTTGATCTGGCACAGATTCGCGGCTATGGCTTCCCCAAGGAAGTTGAGTTTCTTCTGGTCGCGTTGGCCTTGTATAAGGTGCGGAAGTTTCTTGAAACGGGTCTGCGTTTGCGCACCGCCTGCGATCTGGGTTGCCAGAGCATTGAAGTACAACGCCCCAATGGATTTGAGTTGCCTTCGCTGAGCGATCTGAAACAATCCCTGCCGGACCTGATTTCCGGTGCGGGAGTTGACTTTCAAACCACTACCGTCACCTACGAGAAGTAGTTGCTATGCTCGCTCTTGAATTTCGTTTTCTGGCTGGGCGCTATCACGGTAACCCTTGGGGTCGGCACGTCAACGAGGGCGATGTGGACTGGCCACCGGAACCCTGGCGTTTGTTGCGTGCGCTGATTGCGGTCTGGCATCACAAAATCAAGATCACAGGTAAACACGACAAAGCCACTTTGGGTACTTTGATCGAGACGCTTGCCGAGGTAACGCCCGAATTTCATTTGCCCACCGCCAGCCATAGCCATACACGACACTACATGCCACAGGGGAAAGCAGGAAAAACTTCATTGGTGCATGATGCCTTTGTCGCAGTAAATCGTGATACGCCTATGTATGCAGGTTGGCCGGAAATTAATTTGCCGGAAGAACAGGCCCAACTGCTGGATGACTTGCTGGGAGTGATGGGTTTTTTGGGTCGGTCGGAATCCTGGGTAGAGGTCCGCCGGGTTAAAGTTCTGCCGCCACCGAATTGCAAACCCGGTGACGACCCGATTGACCATGCAACAGGAGAACTGCATGGCGAGGTAGTCAGCGTTCATTCCCCTGTTTCCGCAAACAAGTATGTCCAACGGCGCAAGAAATTCTGTCTGGACAAGAAGCAAGCCAGGAAGTTGGTGAAGACGCTACCGGATGGATTGCTTGAAGCTTTGTCTCTGGATACGGCAGACTTGCAAAAGCAGGGTTGGAGTGCGCCACCCGCCTCGCAAAAAATCAACTACATCCGCCCGCTGGATGCGCTGCGACCACAAAGAAAGACGAGGAGCCACTCGCAATCACCACTAAGGATTATTACTACCGCCAGCTTCCTGCTGCTCGGCAAGCCATTGCCACGTGTGGAAGACAGTCTGCACATTGGCGAACTGATGCGCTGGACTGTGATAAGCGCTTTCGGCAAAGATGATGTGGGGAAGCGTCTCGCTCCTCCGCTGTTTTCCGGTCACGATTTGCCCGAAGGTAACCTGCATCAGCACGCCTTCTATCTACCGTTTGACAGCAACGGGAATGGCCGATTGGACAGGGTGGCGCTTCATGTGCCCGCTGGTTTTGATGAAGAAGCCCGGCGTGTTATCGGGGAATTGTCACGGCGCAAGAGAAAGTTGTGGAATCCTAACGGCTGTGAATGGCGACTGTTGTTGGAAGGTATGAGTGATCGTGAGGTTTGCAGTGAACTGACAGCAGCCAGCCGGCGCTGGGTTTCGGTAACGCCGTACCTGCACCCGTGGCACATTAAAAAGAACTTCAGTGTTGCCGATCAGATCAGGCGCGAGTGTGAAAAACGCGGCCTCCCTGAAATCGACGACTTGAAGCCTGTACAAACTATCAGGTCAGGGAGCCGGAATCGTCGCCCGATTGACTTTCGTCGATTCCGATTATCCAAGCGCAACCAGAGTCAGCCGGATCGTCAAGGTAGCTTTTGGAAAATTACCTTTGTTGTCCCCGTCAATGGCCCGTTGGCGCTTGGATTTGCCTGCCATTTCGGTTTGGGATTGTTCCGACCAGACCCGGCGTTAAAGTAGATTGTTTGATCCGCCTCCGCATTCCATGGAGACACCCCATCATGTCCATAGAAACGATTCGCTCCATTCCGGACCATCTGATTACCGAAACCGAGGAGTCCGATAGTCCCCCTCTGCAATTTTCCTTGCCGTTCGATGTAAGCAAACACCCGGAAAGCCCCTTGATTCCGGCGCGGATTTTGAACGAATTCGTCTATTGCCCGCGGCTGGCTTATCTCGAATGGGTACAGAAGGAATGGGCGGACTCTTCGGATACGGTTGAAGGCCGCCATGTTCACCGCCGGGTGGACAGGAAGCCCGAGCCTCTGCCGGACCCTGAAGCCGAACCCGAGGTTCTCAAGCCTGCCCGTTCCGTTGAGCTTTCATCGGCGAAGCTTGATCTGGTGGCGAAAATTGATCTGGTCGAACCCACTCCCGATGGTGAAGTTGTTCCGGTGGAGTACAAGCGCGGCAAACGACCTCACGTAAAGCAGAAAGCCTACGATCCGGAACGTGTGCAGCTATGCGCCCAGGGTTTGTTGCTGGAGGAACATGGGTATCGCTGTTCCGCAGGTATCCTTTACTTCGCTGGTTCAAAAGAGCGGGTTCGAGTGGCCTTCGACGAGTCGTTGCGGATGCTGACGAAACAATCAATAAGCGCCTTGCGTCTGGTTGTTGAGGGCGGGCAGATACCTCCTCCGCTGCACAACAGTCCCAAGTGCAACCGATGCTCTCTGGTGGGAATCTGTATGCCGGATGAAGTCAATCTGTTGCGGGCTACCGGAAACGATGTGCGCCCTGTCGCCGTGCGTCGCACTCACGCATTGCCGGTCTATGTCCAGGCCAATCGCGCGAAAGTTGCCAAGCAAGGCGACCGGCTGGCAATCACGGTGGATGACGAAGAACCGGTCTACGCGCGGCTCGCGGAAGTTTCCCAACTGGTTCTCATGGGTAATGTATATGTTACCACGCCGACCTTACATGAATTGATGCGGCGCGAGATTCCCATTACCTGGCAATCCTACGGGGGATGGTTTCTCGGCCATTCCATGGGCGCCGGACATTCGAATGTTGAACTCAGAACGGCGCAATACCGGGCTTCTTTCGACGAATCCGCTTGCCTGCGGCTGGCAAAAGGCTGGGTTATGGCGAAAATCAGGAATAGTCGTGTGCTGCTACGCAGAAACTGGATCGATAAGGAAGGAGCGGCTCCTGTGCTGCAATCCATGAAGCTGCTTTCAAACAAAGTTAGTTCAACCAGGGAAATCGAATCCTTGCTCGGGATCGAAGGCGCGGCGGCCTCGCATTACTTTCAGGCTTTCCCCAATATGTTGAAGATGCCCGGCGACTCGGAATTGAGTTTCAGCATGGAAGGCCGCAACCGGCGACCTCCGACCGATCCGGTCAACGCCCTGCTTTCCTTCGGTTACTCCATGCTGACCCGAGCGTTCGTGGTCGTTCTTTCTGCGGTCGGCTTTGATCCATTTCGTGGATTTTTTCATCAGCCCCGATATGGTCGGCCAGCATTGGCGCTGGACATGATGGAGCCCTTCCGGTCGCTGATAGTTGATTCATGTGTCATCACAGCGATCAATAACGGCCAAATTGACCAGTCGGACTTCATCGAGACTTCGATCGGAGTGAACCTCACGGACAAGGGGCGCAAGCGGTTCATCGCGATTTTCGAGCGTCGCCTGGACCGGGAAGTGATCCATCCGCTTTTTGGGTATACGGTTGAATACCGCCGCTTGTTCGAGATGCAAGCAAGGCTGCTGGCACGTTTTTTGTTGGGCGAAATACCGGAGTACCCGAATTTTCTCACACGCTGACCGTGGCTTTCGGAGAAAGTCCGCCAATAAAGGGCCTGAAATTGAAAGATCACGAGAAAATCTACTTCGTCGTTTATGATATTGCCAACAACAAACGCTGGCGCAAGATATACAAAATGATGCAGGGATACGGCGAGTGGGTTCAGTTGTCGGTGTTTCAATGTCAGTTGTCACAGACTCGTTACGCGCAACTACTTGCCGATTGCGACCAATTGATTCATCATGGTGATGATCATATAGTGATTATTGATGTCGGAACCGCGGAATGGCTTGAGCCTCGAATTGTTTCGCTGGGGAAGCGAAAAGTTTCCCCGGTCAAGCGGGAAGTTGTCATCGTTTGACGTGCTGCCGCTCGTTGACGAGAAGTCATGTGGTGCCAAATACCTCTGGAACTGCTCGCTTCAAAAAATGTTCTTTTAAAATATGGAGTTACACCGATTTTTAGACGCGGTTGAACGCAAAGGCCGGAAAATGAGTTATCATCGCCCGAGGTTCTCGCAAACATGCGTGGGAGGCATTGGCACAGCTTGCGTTGCGAGGATGCTGTATCCGCCGCCTTCGGGCGGCGGCCTCATTGAAGCAGGATCGAGCACCAAAAAGACACTTTGGGGCTTTTGTATCCGCCGCCTTCGGGCGGCGGCCTCATTGAAGCGGCAGGGCGACCGCTGTGGCCCCCAACCCGCCCGGTACGTATCCGCCGCCTTCGGGCGGCGGCCTCATTGAAGCCAGTTGGGTTTCACAGTGCTTGCATTGGTTCGGTACGTATCCGCCGCCTTCGGGCGGCGGCCTCATTGAAGCTGCCTCGGTTCTCCTGTTTGTCGTCTTCTTCTTTGTGTATCCGCCGCCTTCGGGCGGCGGCCTCATTGAAGCAGCGATTCTCGTTGCTCAGACTCTTCTTCCAGGATTGTATCCGCCGCCTTCGGGCGGCGGCCTCATTGAAGCCGGATAATCAGATGGTTAAATTTTGAGATTTGGAATGTATCCGCCGCCTTCGGGCGGCGGCCTCATTGAAGCGATAGGCTGTTTTGGTTTGGTTGGTCATTTTCGTTGTGTATCCGCCGCCTTCGGGCGGCGGCCTCATTGAAGCCGATTCGTAGGCACTCAATGTCTCCTGTTAAAGTCGGGTATCCGCCGCCTTCGGGCGGCGGCCTCATTGAAGCATCATATATCTGGTATTCATTGTGTAGTCTCCAAGTTGTATCCGCCGCCTTCGGGCGGCGGCCTCATTGAAGCGGGCTTGTGTGGTCAGGGGGGATAGTGTCTTCCTCGTGTATCCGCCGCCTTCGGGCGGCGGCCTCATTGAAGCTAATTGTGTTTCCCATGTCATTGCCCCTCCGGGCTGGGTATCCGCCGCCTTCGGGCGGCGGCCTCATTGAATGTCAGAGATATGAGAAACGGCATCCCGGTAAAATTGTGTTATAGTCAAAAATAACGAACAAGGCATGGTGATTTTGCCCATGGAGCGACAATTGACGATAGGGCGGGGCGCCCGCGCTGTCAAGAGCCTGCCGATTGTCGGTTGGCGCGAATGGCTCGCTATCCCCACGTTGCAGGTCGGTCGCATAAAGGCCAAAATAGATAGCGGCGCTCGCACCTCGTCCCTGCATGCCGCCGATATTCAGGCCATTACTGACCGTGGCGATCCATATATTTCGTTTATCGTTTATCCCGAGCAGCGCCGCCGCCAAACGGAGATTGCCTGTGTTGCGGCGGTTTTTGATCAGCGTCTGGTGACCAGTTCGAGCGGTCATCGTGAGCTTCGTTACATCATCCAGGTGGAGGTCTCTTTAGGTGGCGCCACCTGGCCGATTGAACTGTCCCTGACGAATCGGGACTCCATGGGGTTCCGTATGCTTCTGGGGCGCGAAGCGCTGCGGCAGCGATTCCTGATCGACACCAGCCGCTCGTTCATCGCCGGGCGCAGCCATGCCGATATTTCAACGGCTCCAACCCGTAAAATCAGGACAAAAACATGAAGATTGGTCTCCTGTGCCGTAATGCGACACTTTATTCCCACAGGCGTCTGGTTGAGGCGGCGCAAGAGCGCGGGCATGATATCGATGTGATTAATCATCTGCGCTGCTACATTGATATCGCATCCAACGATCCGGAGGTTCATTACCAGGGTGAGTCTCTCAAGGGCTATGACGCGATTATCCCTCGCATTGGCGCTTCTGTGACTTTTTTCGGCACTGCGGTTCTCCGCCAGTTCGAGATGATGGGTGTCTATCCGGTTAATGAATCGGTCGGCATTTCCCGTTCCCGGGATAAGCTGCGCAGTATGCAATTGTTGTCGCGTCAGGGTGTCGGCCTGCCGGTCACGGTCTTCGCCCACCGCACATCCGATGCCAGGGAATTGTTGAAAATTGCCGGCGGAGCGCCGGTAGTCATCAAGCTGTTGGAAGGAACCCAGGGTATCGGCGTCGTCCTCGGCGAGACCACTAGGGCGGCGGAAAGTATCATCCAGGCCTTCGGCGGAGTGAAGACGAATTTTCTGGTGCAAACGTTTGTGAAAGAAGCCGGCGGCGAAGACATTCGCTGCCTGGTGATCGGAGAGAAAGTCGTCGCGGCGATGATCCGGCGCGGCGAGAAAGGGGAATTCCGATCCAACCTCCATCGTGGCGGGGTGGCTGAATCCATTAAAATTACACAACAGGAGCGCAGAACGGCCGTGAGGGCGGCCAACGCAGTCGGGCTGAACGTCTGTGGCGTTGATCTGTTGCGTTCCAATGACGGACCAGTGGTCATGGAAGTCAATTCCTCCCCCGGCCTTCAGGGCATCGAAACAGCCACCCGGATTGACGTGGCCGGAAAGATCATCGAGTTTATCGAAAAGAACGCCCGACCCGGTCGCACCCAGACCAAGGGCGCCCGTAACCGCAAGAAGACAGTCTACCCGCCCGCCGTTTGAGCAGGCCGTCAGGTCATTGCGCCGGGCCTCTCTCGCCAAATCGTAAACACTCTTTTAAGCGCATAGTCAGAATGATGGGTTCATGATATACGACTTTATTATTCCGTTGGTGACATTTGTCTTTGTCGCATCCATTACTCCCGGCCCGAATAACCTGATGTTGCTGGCATCGGGGGCTAATTTCGGGTTCCAGCGCAGTTTTCCGCACATGCTGGGTGTTTCTCTGGGGCATGCGTTTATGGTGTTCCTGGTGGGTATCGGCCTGGCGCAAATCTTTGAGATTTATCCTGTTTTGAAAACAGTTCTGAAAGTGATCAGCGTTGCGTACCTGCTGTATCTGGCGTGGAGAATTGCCAACGCGAGCGCTCCTGAGGAAAGAGAAAGCGAAGGACGGCCTTTCACATTCATGCAGGCGGCGGCGTTTCAATGGGTCAACCCGAAAGGCTGGGCGGCGGCGCTGACCGCCGTGACGGTCTATGCGCCGAACCAGCAGTTGGCAGTGGTAGTAACGGTTGCAATCATTTTTTGTTTGATGAATCTCCTGTCTGTCACTGTCTGGACTGTATTGGGACAACAGATGCAACGATTTCTGACCAGTAAAAAACGGTTGCGGGTATTTAATATCGGTATGGCGCTCCTGCTGGTCGGGTCGCTTCAGTCGGTTTTGGTGTAGTGATGGTGGGGTGCAGTGATACAATGATGGTTGTGGAGGTGGGGATATGAGAATCAATGATATAGAAAAATTTGTGCTGGAAGATGTGCGGTGCTTTGAGGGCAGACACGAATTCAACATAAGGCCGTTGACCTTCCTGGTCGGGGAGAACAGTACCGGAAAATCCACTGTTCTGGGATGCCTGCAATCGTTGGTTAGCAGCTTTGAATCGGGTGTGGATTTTAACTCGGAACCTTACTTGATGGGGACATTCGCGGATATTGCCAGGAAGTCCAGACCCAGGAAAACCAGACTCGAGATTGGAATAACTTTTGCTTATCCAGGGCTGAAAGGGGGCAAGCTACAGATTTTCCTGAAGTTTCGGGAGGAGAAAAACAGGACCGAGCCTGTCGTTGATGAAATGCGCTGGGTTTTTCCGGATGGCGAAATTATTCGCTCTGAAAACGGTAGTCGACACGGACCATCCGATTCAAGTTTTGCCTTGCAAGTGGCGGGTGGAGAAAACAGTAAGAAATTTCATTTTCCCGCGAAGAAAGGACAGTTGGGTCCGCTACTCAGTCTCAGTGTGCTCCGCTTGCTATTTTTTTTGCAAGAGCACACTGGAAATAGCGAGGCCCGGGAAATAGAAGAATTTTTGTCCCGGCAATTCAAGAAAGAAAAAGACGGGCGGGAACAGTCGTCGATGGGGATACTTGAAGAATTGGAATTTCCCTTGCTCAGCGAGAACAGTTATAGCATTGCGCCCGTCCGTTCCAGGCCTAAGCGTACCTACGATCCGCTGATTGAAGCGGAAACGCCGGAAGGTAGCGAAATACCGATGTTCCTGATGAGATTGAGCGCAACGAGCAAGGATGAATGGAATGATCTGAAAAAGAATATACTGGATTTCGGGAAGGCATCCGGCCTGTTTACCGATGTCGGGGTCAAGCATCTCGGGAAATTTGGTGACCCTTTTCAGTTGCAGGTCAGGGTTAGAGGGCCCAGATCAAACCTGATGGATGTCGGTTATGGGGTCAGTCAGGTTTTGCCGATCCTGGTTCGTATATTAAATGCGGAAAATACCCGGTTTTTACTGCAACAACCGGAAGTGCATTTGCATCCCAAAGGGCAAGCGGAATTGACTTCATTGTTTGTTGATGTGATTAAAAACCGACAAAATTCATTTGTCATTGAAACCCATAGCGACTACATGATTGATCGCGCTCGAATAGAAATTATGAGAGGACGGTTAGATCCGGAAGATCTGTCACTCATTTATCTGGAGCCGTTCCAGAATAAAGTCAGGGTTCACAACATTCGTTTTGACAGAGAAGGTAATATGGAGGGGGCGCCGGCTGGTTATCGGGCTTTCTTTCTCAAGGAATCCGATACATTGCTTGGCTTCGGAGAGTAAGGCAGGATGTGCGTGATACTGGATGCCAACATGTACGGCAGGTTTCTCAATCAACAGGACGTAGACATGGAGCCGGTAAGGGACTGGGTGAACAAACACGGCAAGATAGCCTATTCTCCAACCAGAAAGATGGAAAAGGAGCTCGGGAAATTTCCGAAAATGAAGCAAAAGTTTGGAGAATACCGTCGGGCGGGTAAGTTGAAGCAAGTTAAGAAAGATCAGGTTGATGCTGCTGTGGGCAAGCTGGAATTGGGCGATTTACAGTCAAACGACAGCCATATTATTGCGTTGGCAAAGTGCGGTAACTTCAAGGTGCTGATTTCCGAAGACCAAATGCTGCACCGGGATTTTAAGGAAAAAGCACACGGGAAAGTTTATCAATACAAGAGCCAGAAACACTTGCTCAAAAAGGACACGTGTCCTTAATGTGATTCAGGTATGTTTCTCAATCCACCCCGACCCCTTTAATACACATGTCTGGCTCACCTGACATATCGGCATCGACACAGGATATTATTGATATTATATGTGTCGCCCACCCCACTACCCAGGCTATCTCTACGGCACCTGGGGCACTGAACATCAGCGACAGGATAGTGATCTGGATATTGCCGTACTTCTTCCGGTCCAGGAGGCGCGTGACATGGATCATTCAGCATGGGGGCGCCTTTCGGTCGATATTTCGCGGGCGGCAAAGGTGGAACGCACTGACTTGATCAATTTGCGCACGGCTCCGGTAATCCTGTGCAAGGAGGTGGTCAACGCCGACCGGCGCATTGATTGTGCGGATGAGAATGCGGCGGATGAATTTGAAATGTTGACGCTGTCTTTTTATCAGAAACTGAATGAGGAGCGACGGGAAATCGTTGAAAGTGGTCTGAGCGCCGGGAGGTTTTACGATGTCTGACATTCTCCAATCCCAGCCCGGTCATCCTCGCAAGTCGTCCAGAAACTCGGAAGCAGGTTCTATACCAGTGGCGAGCAGATAATCTCGCGCCCGGGTACATGCAACATACAGCAGGTGGCGTTCCGTATCGTAGGTCTCTTGAAGATCTGCATCATCCGCAACGGATTCGATTCGTTCCAGCAGCGGAATAACTTCATCGTCGCACGCCATCGCTACGACTGCGCGGAATTCGAGTCCCTTGGCAAGATGCATCGTACTGACGGACAGCATGCCCGTGCTGATCTCCATGTGCTCGTCAAGTATCTTGAACGGCGATCCCGACTCTTGTGCAGCCGCCTTCGCACGATCAAGTTGCTCCACTGATCGAACGAAAATGCCAATCTCGTGCGGCACGACATCCTCAGCAATTCGTTCCGCAATCCACGCGCCAACCGTCTTTCCTTCCTGCTCTTTGCTGTTGAATACACGGATATCCGGCTCTGGCCCATTGAATATCGAAACCGTGCCCCGCCGGTCTTCCACATTTCCGTCAACATCGGAAATCTGAGGTCCGAGCAAGCGGTCAGATTGCATCCGTATCTGGTGCGAGGTCCGATAATTGATCCGCAGCGTTTGAGAGCGGCCCCGGACATCCACACCCAGGGATTTCCACGAAAAGGGAGGTTGGAAGATACGCTGGCCGAGGTCACCGGCGAAGAACAGCGCATTGGGCCGACCGCCACCCAGAGCCGCGAGGAATCGTAGCTGGGTGACACCAATATCTTGCGCCTCATCAACTACAGCGAAGTTGAATGGAGGGTTCCGACGGGCCGGGAGTTTCTCCGCTAACTGGTTACACATTTGTGCGTGCGTCACCAAGCCTCGCTCACTCAAGCCTCGCTTTACAATTTCGAACACTTCCCATAACTCAAGACGCTGCTGCTCCGGCAAGCGCGTTTTGCGTCCCAGACGCTTAACGTCGCGATAGTCTTCCCACGTCGGCAGTTGCCAGGCATCGACGACATCTTCCCACTCCCGGAGCAGGAACCGTGGACTAAATCTCTGCGCTCCCTTGCCATCTGTCACCTCGGTCAGCAACTGCCTGATCTGCTCTCTCGTTGCAATCTTTGGACGTGCGATATGTGCCTCAAACAATCGTTCGCTGATCCTGTTGATTGCGTACACTTCAAGACGCTCCGCCAATCTCGGTTCGTTACTGATCAGTCGACGCAACTTGATTCGAAGCACACTGACCAGGGTGTCAGAAAATGTTGTCAGGAGGACTCGTGCGCCGGGATTGCTCCGCGCCAGATGGACTGCTCGATGCAGTGCGACGATTGTCTTTCCGGTACCTGCAGAACCAGAGACTCGCGCTGGTCCGCTAAAGTCCTTCTCAACGATGTGGCGTTGCGCGGGATGGAGGAATACTGCCCATTTCTCCCAGGGATACTCAAGCGCGAGCGAAAACTCCTCCGCATCCGCCATGACCCGGAAGCGCCGCTGGGCATCCGGATGGTCGAACGGGTCGACGGTACCGGTCACCACTGTCGCTCTTTCCGGTCGCCCACCGGTCGCCAGTTCGAGAAGTGCTTCCGCCGCCTCGCCCGGTAGGTGATCTGCTATTTCCAGTAGCTTGTCTTCATCCGCCTTGCGAACATCGTTCAGCCACTCGGCCGGTACACCGAATCCCAGAAGCTCATTTTCCGATACATTATCGAACAGGGCCGCCTTGGTCGCCGGATATTTCTCCACGACATAGGTCGGAACGGCGATCTCCTGGACCCTCTCACGGATTTCTACGAGTTGTGCGGCACCCGTTTGGGGATGCGTCTCGAGTTTACGCCGCTCAGCCCACTGATACGCCTTGTCGTGGTGATCAACATAGCAGAGTAATAGACTGTCGGTGCTACGATGAACGATCAAACGGATATCACGGCTGACACGCACCGACCAGAAGTTTGGATCCCGTACTGCATTCAGCTTGTGGAACTGCATACCCGGATTCGCCGGGTTGAGCTGCAGATCGAACGCAGTCGTTTTGATCGCTTTTTGCTCGTCGCCAGTTAGCCTGGCGAGGCTATCTGTGAACGTATCGGCGATTCGGAAGTTCATTGGATCAGACCTCAACCGCTATCTTGATTTGGTTTTCTATAGCTGTATAGAGCCCTACATTGACCTCTGGTACACGGATGGAGACAAGTAGAGAATAATCCGCGCGCTGATCGTAGCGTTCTAGCTTGGGGCGTGTCTTCCACCAACCACTAACTGGAAACACCGCAAGCATGCCCCGGCTGGCCAGGCCAGCTGCTGGTCCCCTCCAGATATCGGAGTGCAAACTGCCTCTGTGGCGGTTACGCGTTCCCAACAGCCATCTTCGATCATCCCCACTACTGGTACTACTGCCTTCCTCTGCATCTCTTGTCGCCAAATTGATCCGCTGACGAAATTCATCGTCAGATTCATGTGGCCGTTTCACGTCGAAACGCAAACCATGAGACTCATAGCGATAGCGGGATTTGACCCCTCTAGCTGACGGGTTAGGTTCAATAAAGTAGGAAACTGTTACCCGCATCTCTACTTCCGTCTCGCCCAATGCCTCCAACTCCTGTAAGGGCCAGGGCAAGCGGTGCAGATTCATGTCTCTCAGGGTAGGCGCTTTACTGCCTTCTCTGGCAAAGGGATGAAGACTGTCTTCGCAAACCAAGGTTAGGGAATTCTCGACGCTCCACAAAGCACTCTCCAGATCAGGCTGACCAAAGCCACAATGACGCACCAGACCAGCCACGTCTCCCTTGTTTGGATTCGATGGATCGGAAAGAAACTGGCCGCGCATCTCTGGTGTCCATTGTGCAGAATGAACCATCAATCCACGAATGGTTTCCATACGCAGATCGGGATATTCAGCCATTAGACGGGCGGCCATCCCTGCAGCCAATGCTGTCGCCGCACTGGTGGCATTACTTGTTGTAAACAACCGATCAGCGATGGCCGAATTGGTAGTAAGCAAACTAAGGCTTGGCATACATATCGAACCGATTGCATCTTTTGCCACATTCCCGCCCTCAAAAACCACATCTGGCTTCAACGGCCAATGCGTCTGCCATGTTTGAGAGGTGGTGCTGAACGGACTCAATCCACCTGCTGGTGCAATGGGTTGGTAATCATCTGCATCAGGTTCCGTTATGTGAACCAGTTCAGTGGTTGCACCCACAGTCAGGGCGTTCCAGGCCTGACCTGGATCATGAATACCGTCGGTACTGTTGCTGTGAGGATATTGCGACCAAGCATTGGGATCATCGACATTACCGGCAGAGAGGATGAACAACCGATGCGTCTCTCCCTGGTTCTCATAGTCCACGGCAAGCCGATCGATCGTAGCTGACCAGGCGGAAGGACGCCCTTGATCGCGGGCATCCCGAGTAGCAATCGCCATGCTGAAGACACGCTGGCGGTCTGGCGCGGTAATCTCTGGATAACTGACTGCCTGTATGGTCAGATAACCATGATACTCGGGATCACTACTGTTGGAATGGTTATGATCCAGCAATTTTACGGATTCAAGCCGGTGATAAATCGATAACGGCTCACTAGAGACTAACGCCGACATCAGATCGCCCAACAATGCAAGACCTGCCATTTCAGTGCCATGACCCTGATTGTCATTTATTCCCCAACCCGGTTCGATGGTGTGTAGATCACGACTACCCAGTGCCGATGTGAGCAAAGGATGAGCACTATTGATCCCGGTATCCAGTACGCACACATGGGGTGCAACTTCACCTTCGACAGGAATACTCATGCGCTGTAAAAGGTCATCACTCCAGTCGGGTTGGTCTTTAGGCGGAAGAGAATCGAAGAAGTCCGCCGTTTCTTTTCCTCGCCGCAACTCTGCAATACTGTTTAGCGTCATCATGGAACGCTGCATCTGCTCACGCGAACCATATATCAGCAACACGGTTCGCTCCGGGAACTCGATATGCCCCGGCGCTAATCGAAAGTCGAGACTTTCCGCAAGCCGTGAAAAGCGCTGCACCTCAGCGATGCGATCCCCTCTGACCGGCAACCATACTTCCCACCAGAAGGCTTTCTCATCAGACTGAGGAAAGACTTCAGGATCATCCGTCCATAAGGCTTTCAGACTGGCAACACGAATATTTCTTATGGCATCCAGCAGCTTTTGATTGCTAGGTTTTCTTGTACTTTTTTTCTCGTTTATTTTGTCCTTGCTCTCGTCCAGATAGGCAACTACAAGATTTTCCAGAATATGCAGCTTTCCGTCAGGAATAAAAATTGTGGCCATTGTCTGACTTTCTTCATGCCTCACATTGAGCAACTCAATGCCAGAACGTTCCTTGGCCAGCGACTCAAATGCCAATTCAATATCCGGGAAGCTCTCGAACTCCACTTGCAACCCGAAGCCCTCATCCATACCTGCTGACTCTTGTTGGGAATGTGCCTGCTCAATTTCAGGCCTGAGTGCCCCCAGCTGCTGTAACAATCGGCCACCATGCTGCTGACGGTCACGTAAAGGAACCTCCGTCGAATCTCCACCACTGCGTGGCCGAAATGACTCAGCAGTGACTGTATTTTTCAGGATAAAATGTGACTTGTGTTGCTCCCCGTCATTGGCCATAAGAATATCGTTCCGTGTTTATCGTGCGTTATTCCTGAAGCGGGTAGCCATCTGGCATCTATCCAGAATCGCTTGGCGAATATCATCTTCTGAAATGGTCTTTCGCTCCCCCATCAACGCTTCCTTCAAAGTTTCATTACAGGCACGAACCAACTCAGCGTAACTGAGACCCTTTGACTCGCTGGCCAAACGTTTCCAGGAAACTCCTTTGGTCGTCTTCTCGCCAAGTCTTGATGTCAAAACAGTTGCAATATGCTCATCATCCGGCAATTCATAATGCAAGATATCGTCGAACCGGCGTAATAACGCATGATCGAGAATCTCTGGATGATTGGTCGCAGCAACAATGAGGCTGTGCGACTCATCTTGCTCGATCATCTGTAAAAAACTGGTCAGAATGCGCCGTACTTCACCCACATCATTCGCCAGCCCTCGCTGAGAACCAATAGCGTCAAATTCATCGAAAAAATAGATGCCTCTGGTACGATCCGTGGCATCGAACACTTGGCGCAGTTTGGCGGCGGTTTCGCCCATGTACTTGGTAATCAGTCCGTCCAGCCGAACCAGAAACAGTGGGAACCCGAGTTCACCGGCCAATATCGAAGCCGTCATAGTCTTACCGGTACCGGGCGCCCCCATCAACAACAGCTTGCGCCTGGGTGACAATCCATGGGAAAGGAGTCTGGTAGCCTGCCTTTGTTCTCGGACGATGCGCTTGAGCTGACAGGCCAAAGATTCATCCAGCACTATTTCATCAAGGCGGTTTTTTGGATAATCGACACTAAGAAGTCCTGCCAACTCACCTCGTGGACGTCCGATGGGAACCGTCTTGGCAGCGTCTTTTGGCGGCAAACCACGGCGAGCCTTGGCCTGATCCACCAGACTGCGCAACTCTTCGGCCAATTTACCATGACCGATTTTTGCTTCATGGGCAGCAAGCTGCATTGCTATAGAATAGAACCGATCGTCATCCCCATCGGCATGAGACTTTAGTAATGCTTTCAACTGGTTAGCGATAGCCATGACCATATCCTCCGGGTATCATCATACCTTGAACACCTTCATCACTTCATCACCGAGATGGTTGATGACCTTAACCGCGATACGACCTGATTCTGGTTTGGTGAACGGTCGCGATGTATCGCTGTTGAGGGTAGCCCAAGCATCTTCGTTGATCTCCGCTTTCAATGTCGTCTTCAGCGCTTTGTACGGGTCGCTGGCGCCGAGGAAATAGGCGTGACGGACGAAGAAACTCTCCTCGCTGTAGTCGGTGTCGATAAACCAGCAGGCAATACCACCGGGGCCGTCGGAGTGTATCTCGCCGGTTTGTGGATGAAAAACGTCTACTCCGTTGACTTTTACCTGAATTTGCCCGTCTTCGACAGTGAGAATGTCAATGTCAGGCTCTCCGAAGATAACGAACAGATTTCCCTTTCCAGTATTCTTCAGGTCGTCCGCCATGTGCAGGTCGGCGTTCATGCGTGCCTTGAGTATCGGGATGCGTCCGAGCTTGTCGAACTCGGATGAATGCGCGTCGTAGTTGAAGGCACATGCGATAAGGACATCGAAGTCGGCGTCACCAGCCTCACGGGTGGCCTCGACCAAGTCGGGTCGGGACACCGTTCCAAACTCGGGTCCGATGAAGATGGCTGCCCGCTTCTCGGGGCTCGCTGCGCCTACGTCTTGCTCTGAACCACCTTCAACGTATCGGCCTTCGGCACAGATCCAATGACCTGGCCAAGGAGTGAGCGCTGTAAATGTTATCTTGTCTTCCTTGTGGGCCTGCTGGACCCCGGCAGTTTTCAGGTTTTCCAGAATCATGCGGAAGAAATCCGCCTCATCGCTATAGCCAGTGTGACTATCGGTAACACCGTCGATCAACTCGTCGTTTTCGTCAACGCCCAACACACGGTGTGGCGACAAGCTTTCCACTGTGAAGGGTCCGGCCACCCGCACTTTCTTCTTGTCCTCGCAGGGTTTGTCATAGAGGTACTCGAAGTCTGCCTTTGCCGCTATGGAAGTGTCAATCTCCTTCTGCCGGGCAATTCGCTGGTCCCACCATTGCTTATGGAGTTTCTTCGCCTCGGCAGGCCAGATTTCGTCAGCCTCACGAGGGATTTCCCATTCCTCCCACTCCTTACCCAAGGTTCTGTTCAACTGCGTGCGGAGTGGTTCCAGTTCCTTCTGGAACCTGTCCCAGATAACGTCTATCTCTGCGTTATTGGCGATTGACTTCAGCGTGATGTGAGGCACCCGCTCATAGACGAAACCATGCCGAATGTCACCGCGTGTTGGTTGATTTGAAGGTATTGATTGAGTTATTTCTGCTTCTTTAGTCTGACCTTCCGGGCTATCTGCGAGCAGATAGTAGGGATAACGAGCTCCCATGATGCGTGCACGGGCCAGCGCCAGGGCAACGCGGGAAGTGTCTGTGGTAATCCAGCGGCGGCCCCATTGTTCGGCCACATAAGCCGTTGTGCCTGATCCACACGTTGGATCGAGAACTAGGTCACCTGGGTCAGTGGTCATTAGAATGCAGCGTTGAATCACCGGCAGGGCTGTTTGAACAACGTAGGTTTTTGTTCCGCCGAACTGGTTTTGTCCAACAGTGTCGGACCATGAATTAACGAAAGGGAATACCGGAAAATCGTCGAGAAATCTAATATATGAGAGTGTTTTACCCACGATTGCAATGCGACTGGCTCTGGACAGTCTTTTTATCCCCAAGGTATTCGTCTTCCAGTGCATTTGAATTCTGGGAGGAAAATCCAAACCACAAAAGTGTATGGATTTGTCATTTGCCGACGCGCCTTGTGACGTTAGCTGATCTAACGTCACAAGGCGCGTCGGCAAATGAACACTGTGGTTTAGAGTATTGAAAGACGATACTAGCTTATATGATCCAGCCCCTTCATCTCCTGCAACCTTATGTCGCCACAATCCCCGGTATTTTAGATTGGCAATGTCCTTTCCGTACCAACATATGTGGTCTCCGACATTTGACAACGAGCTGCCGGCGAAACCTGTCGTCTTAGCAAAGGTGATTTGGCTTACAAAATTCTCCTCTCCAAACACCTCATCCATGACTGCTCGAACCCGATGGACATTCTCATCACCGATCTGTACAAATACGGAGCCGGAGTTTGACAACAAATCTCGCGCTACAGTCAGCCTGTCTCTCAAGTACGTCAAATACGAGTGAATCCCATCCCGCCAAGTGTCGCGAAACGCCTTCACCTGCTCCGGTTCGCGCGTGATGTGGTTGACGTTGCCATCTTTCACATCACGGCTGGTCGTTGACCACTGGAAATTGGAATTAAACTTGATGCCATAAGGCGGATCGATATAGATGCACTGCACCTGCCCACGCAAACCTTCACGCTCGGCCAGTGATGCCATCACCTGCAGGCTGTCGCCCAGGATCATGCGGTTGGTCCAATTCGCGTCGTGCTGGTAGAACTCGGTCTTTGCATGGTCGTCGGGAAGCCCATTGAAGTCTGCGAACAGATCAACCTGCTTCTCAGCCGTCTGTTGATCCGCCTTCGATCGGTTCAGCAAGTCGTCAATCAGTACCTTGGGATGGACCTTCTCCTGGATGTAAAGCGGCGGCGCATGCACGATAAGATCTGACCAGTCCCGTTCGTCTTTCCCGCGCCAGACAAGCTGCGGATCAAGGTCGCGATTGCGCCGTTCATAGGCGACACGGACAGGCGATTGCTCTTCCTTACTAATCACCGGCTGGTATTCGGCAGTCGGTATGTTCTTGCGCGTCGCTTTCTCATGGGTCAGCGCCTCTACTGATTTGCGACCGATCTTCTTTGTTCTTCTCGCCATGTCCTGATTTTCTGTTCTTTTACGATACCGGTTCCGCGATAATGCTGTCGATCATTTGGTTGAAATGCTCTTTCACCTTGGCCCCGAAGTCGGACTGCATCTCCCACACATCCACAAACTCGGCGAAAGCCCATCGTCCATAGTTGCCGTGGTTGTTGACACCGGGTACCCAATAAGTCTCCATGGTATTCTTCTTCTCTTTCGCATCCTCTCCCCGATAGCCCTTGATCTCCACAACCAGGTTTAGCGGGTCTGCTTTGCCCTGGCCGTCATCAATCAGGACGATGAAGTCCGGGATGTAGGTACGCATCCTTGAGCCGTAGCGGTAGGGTACTTCAAGGCCGAGGTTGTGGTTCTTCACATAGGCCAGTACGCAGGGGTGGGTTTCGGCTACACGGCAGAATTCAGCTTCCCAGTCACTGTCCAAGATCGCCCAGTTCACATGGCATCGCCGTGCGTCGGTTTCGTAGCGATCAGTTTTGGACGTATTGAAATTAACGTGCATCGTGGAGCCTACAGAGTTATACGGGTCCAACACAGCCTTGACCGGGCGGCTGCCGATCTCGGCCCGTGTAATGGCCGCCGTAATGCGATCACAGGCCATATCGGCCAATTCCTGATACATAAGCTGCGCCGGGTAGGTATCGCCTTTGCAAACAAGTCGGGTATCGAGCCACTGTTTGGTGATGCGCTTGAGTTGGCCAAAGAGGTGGAGTTTCGGCCTCTCACCCGGATCACACCATTTGGTGTAGAGAAGCTGCTGGGTGACATGGAACAGCAGCGTGGAGCGGCGCATGTCTTTCAAATGTTCAAGGCTCAGGTCGATGTTTTCACCGATAATGCCAGCATTGCGGGTGATTGATGGGCCGACGAGATTGGGCGTGAGTTCCAGCACGGAGTCTGCCGTGAACTCGGCCGTCAGCCGTTCCTCCGGGAGCTCGACCCGATAGCCCGCCACCCGTGGAAAGCGGATCTCGAGTTCGTCACGGTCGGGCCGGATGGCCTTGACCTGGATGGTCTCCCGGGGAGGTTGCGGCGGTGCCACCACAGGCTTCGCCGTGAAGTCGAAGGGGATGCCCAACACGTCGGCATACTCGACGTTGAACAGGTTCTCTTCGTTCAGGTCGTAGGACTGTCTGCGCAAAGCCCTGCCGATGACCTGTTCGCAGAGCAACTGAGTACCGAATGCTCGAACGCCGAGAACATGGGTGACGGTATTTGCGTCCCAACCTTCGGTGAGCATGGAGACTGATACGACGCAGCGAATCGAATCACCGAGTTGCCCGGGCTTGCCGACCGTGTTCATGACCTCCCGCAGCAGGTCCTGGTCGGTAATGTTCTCGGCCTGACGGCGGTCTCCGGTGCGCTCGATGATTTCACGGCGAAAACGGTCAATCTCATCCGAAGCCAGATCCCGGAAATTCTTGTTGAGCGCATCGCCGGATTCGATCTGTTCACTGTCTACAAGTAAGGTTCGTGGACGAGGAAATTGATTGCCGTGCTCGTCAAAATTTCGGAACAGCGACAGCCGGCCGTTCTCGAGTGTGGTCGTACCATCTTTGTTCTCGCGATGGAATCCCGATATGAAGTCGTAGACAAGCTTGGAGGTAGAAGTGTTGTTGCAGACCACGATGAAGCAGGGTGGTACAATAATATCGGCCGATTCCCAGAGGTCGAAGGTCTTCTTATAGTGTCCGTAGAGCGCATCAAGCGCGGTCTGCAGTTCGACAGGCAGGCTCAGCGGATCCAGTGTCTTTGCCTTACCGCGCCCCTTCTTCGGCATGCGCGTGCGAATGTGCTGCCAGAGATTCCGGAACTTGGGCATGTCACCGCCCGGGATGTTGTCCGCCACCGGCACGCGCGGCAGTTTGACGATGCCGCACTCAATGGCATCCATGAGTGAGAAATCGCTCATGGTCCAGGGAAACAGCGTACCCTCGGCATAGCCGGAGCCACTGAGGAAAAAGGGCGTTGCAGAGAGATCAATCACACGGGACAAACCCAGTTTTCGATTGACTCCTTCGAGGCCTGATATCCAGAGCCGCGCCGCTTCCTTGTTTTTTCTGCCTCTTTCTTGTCGTCCCCTTTCAGATCGCCTTCCAGGTCTTCTCCCGGTTTCTCGCGATAGCAGTGGTGCGCTTCATCATTGATCGCCAGGATATTCTTCATACCCATCAGTTCAGGCATCACGCGCTGGAGCATCTGCCCCCCGGTCTCGACTGTGTTAAGGGCTTCGCCGCGGCCTTGCAGGAGTGATCGTCCGCCCTTCGATAAATCGATACGCTCGCGCAGTTTGAAGGCGTGGTAGTTCGTGATCACGATTTTCACGCGTTCCAGATCGGGAAGCATGTCGCCCGGAACCAACTCGCGACTCTGGTAGTAGCTATCCGGGTCGTTTGGCTGCAGAACGCGCAGGCGATCCCGAATGGTCAAGCCCGGCGCCGTGATCAGGAACCCCCGTGTGAATCGATTACTCTGCGGGTGACGCACGGCATTGATGGTCTGCCACGCGATCAGCATCGCCATCACCGTGGTTTTGCCGGCTCCCGTCGCGAGCTTGAACGCCATTCGCATGAGTTCGGGGTTGGCATCGTTGCTGGCGTTGGTGAGGTGTTCAAGGAATCGCTTGCCGGCGTTCCCCGCACGTGGCGCCACCTCGGTAAGCCAGATCGCGGTTTCGACCGCTTCGATCTGACAGAAGAACGGGCGGATGCCACTAAACTTGTAGCGTCGCCAGTGTTGGAGTAAACGCGCTGTTTCAGGGGTCACGTGCCACTGGCCGGGATTCGGCAACTGACGCCAGTGCCCGACTTCTTGACGAACGCCGTTGATAATGGCGGTGTGGTCGTATGCCTGGTTTCCGGTCGAGAATTCCAGGCTCTCGTCGGACAGCAGAGAAACCTGCTCCGCCGCTCCCTTGCGCTTCCTGGGCTTGGGGATCGGCGTGATGAAATCCGCCCGGCGACGCGCTTCCATAATCTTCCGGGTTGGCTGGCCGGATTCGTCGAGTTCCCAATGTCGTGATGGATATTCGTAGGGTGAGTTCAGTATCGGCCGCTCGAAGAATGGGTTATCCACGGTCCGTTCCTCCCGGATAAGTCGCTAACCGAGCCATGTCACAATCTACTTGCTCTGGGCCCGACAAGGAATCAGAAGAACAGGATCAACAAAATAATACTGGTCAATCCGCCGAGCAGGAATCCGACAGCGCTGATCAGGCCTAAAGCCGTGGCGGTGTTGGCCAGGGGGAAGGTCTGTTTTTCCAGGACGAACATGGCGTCCGTGCGGCTGATCTCGCCATCGACAAACCGTTTCAACCCTTTTTCCGCGCCATGAGCCTCCTTTATTGAGACCAGTGACACCAGAATCATCGTCCCGGCCGAGGATAGCGTGCTGATGGCGAATACCAGCAGTGTCATCAAACTGACCCAGTGGTAGATCGGGTCTTCGCTGCCCGATGTCGAAGCGCTCATGAAACCGATTATCAGCGCCGTGCCGCCCGCATTGCCGAACAACAACAGGCGCGCCGATTCGTTGATCAGCCTGAACATGGTGCTGCGCCGCATCGCGACAACCTTGTAGAGTTCGCGTAACCACTCTTCGCCAATCTCTTCGCCGGAAAATTCATCCATCTTTTTCAAGAGTCTTCTCCATATCAAGAATCATCAATCGCCCAGATTGGTCAACCTGACGTAGCTGGAACCGGTATTCGTGCCGGGTTCAAACTCGAGGATCCAATCATCAATTGCCACCGGGTCGGGTGACAGCGCCTCCATCATAAAGCGTTCCCTGGTCCATTCATTTCCTAACCGGTCCAGGACATGGATGACAAAACGTCCCAGTATGTAGCCTTCCAGGGATACCTCATTGATCAGGTTTTCCACCGACCCCGTTCCTGGTTCATGATACATCCTGATGGCCCTTTGAAATTGTTGCACGACCTTCCTGTCCCTGTTCCTGGCGTCAGGCACTACCTCGGTCACCAGGATTTTTTCGTCTGGTCGCTCAATCGCTTTCTTCAGTTCCCGGTAAAATGAGAAGGACAGGTTTGCCACTGTGTATTCATGTCCGGTAGAGTGAATCAGGTTGATCAGTTCCGAGTTTGTGGGGTAGGGTCCGATGATCAGGAGCGCGTCCAGATCCGCTTTGGAAATCGCGAAGAGGCTGGCATGGATTGCGTGGGTATTACGTGAATAGGCGGTTTTCGCCAGTATGGGTAGTCCGCGTTTTTCCAGGGCTTCCTTGTAGTTGTTCATGACCGAGCGACCAAAGGCGTCTTCCTGGTAGATGACGCCGAAGCGGGTCTTGCCCAGATTATCAACCATGTGGTCAACCAGCGTCACTACCTCATCCCGGTATCCTGCCCTCAGGTTGATGACGTTGGGTAGTTTCGAGGCATCGCGCAGAAAATCAGCGCCGGTGAATGGGCCGACAAAAGGGATGTCGGCGGTCCGCAGCACGGGCGCGATTCGTTTGGCGGTTGGTGTTCCGACACCGCCGATGACGGCGAATACATCGTTTTCAGAGGCGAATCTTTTCGCGTTTGCAGCCGCCTGCTCAGGTTCATACGCATCGTCCCTGGATGTCAGTTCCAGTTTCCTGCCGCTGATTCCGCCAAGGTCATTGATCTCTTCGAAGGCGGCCAGTATACCGGAGCGATAGTACCGGCCCAGATATTTGTTTGGCCCTGAGAAGCAGGCGCTCTGTCCGAACGTGACCGTATCGGCGGTGACTCCTTGTTGCGCCGCCGTTGAGAACGCTGGAGAAGCCGCCAGAAGGATGATGGACAGGCAACAGGAGAGCGCTCCTCTTCCGATGAGATTACTGATCATGTTGCTTCTCATCTTTTCCGGGCTTTTTCATGTCGGGTTTATCTATACCGGCTTCGTCACCGGACTTATCGGCGCTGGCTCCATCATCTTCATGGGCTTTCCCGGTTGTCTGATGGGTAGACGATGCGCCGCTGCTCGATACATCGCTATGGGAGAATATGGACGGTGTGTCGAATATCAGCGACTTTGGTTTGATGGACGGGCGGTCTCCGGGGAGGGACTTGTGATCCCGTTCTGTGTCGGGAGCGTGATATTGACCGTCCAGCAGGAGCTTGTCTTCATCCGATTTTTCGATAGCGTGTATATTCGGTGCGACTGTGGACAGCAGAGGTCTGTCCAGAGGCTCATGCCCGGTTTTGGACGGTGCGGTCGGTATGGCCGATATATGTGCGGGCATCGGGGCAGCAAGACCGTCGATCAGGTTGATTTCTATGTTCGCTTCGTTGCCCGGATTGACAGCCGACAGGCTCGCTTCGGCAAAGATTGTACGCATGCGCTGCCAATAGCGTGTAATGGCCACTTGGGCCGGATCTCTCCTGTATTCCGCGAGCAGGGCGGACCAGGCGCTGGCGCTGCTTTGCGCCTGCGTTGTACGTTCTCTTGCCTTCGCTTTCGCGTCCAGTATCAACGCTTCCGCCTGTCCTCTGGTGCGGGCGATGAGTTTTTCCTTTCTGATATTGGCATTGCTGATTGCCTGGATGCGCTCCGAGATCGCATCGTTGACATCCCGGAATGCGGCGAGTGTTTCTTCAATCGGGCGTACATCGACGATATTGAGGGCAATCAGTTCGATACCGATATCGAGGGATTCCAGCTGTTTGGTGACTTCGTTAAACAGGTGATCCTGGATGATGCTCCGATTGGATGTCAGAACCAGATCAATGAAGTTCTGGCTTACGATGTTGATCAACTCTTCCCGCGCCAGCATGACCATCAACTTTTTCGGGTCAAAAGCCGTAAACAGAAAGCTTCTCAGGCTATCAATACGGTACTGAAGGGTGATATCCACCTCCAGCAGATTGGTATCTCCCGACAGCATGGTCAGGTGGGTCGTTTCGGCTCCGTCAGTGAGCAAGGAACTGATAATCCGCTTGACCTTGCGAATGTGGACTTTTTCGATGAAGGGCAGTCTGTAATGCACACCGGGTTCGACTACAGCCTCAACCACCTTTCCGAATCGAAGGCGAACCCCCTGTTCTTCCTTCTTTATGACATAGAAGCCACTGGCCATCACCGAGGCAATGATCAGGGCAGAAATTCCCCACAGGAGGCGGGTTCTGTCGTACCGGCATACCGCATCGAATACCGAGTATATGATGCGTGTGCTAGGCGGTAACGGCCGGTCATCATTCATTGGAACGAATCAGTTTTGTCCTGGAATTGTTTTGCTGTCCAGATACCTGAACAATTCGTTGTCGGCTGGCAGCATCAGCGTCGTGTTTTTGTCGATGATCAGGTCATAGCTGTCGAGGGCCCGGATGAATTTGTAGAACTCAGGGTCCTGGCGGTATGCCCTGCCGAGCAACGCCATTGCTTCGGCTTCAGCGTCGCCGAGAATGACGGTCGCTTCCGCGTGCGCATTGGCCATCAGTTTCTCGTGCTCGTTGACGGCCAGCGCCTCAATGCGTATCGCCATTTCTTCTCCTTCACTGCGATACCGGGCGGCGATCCGCGCGCGTTCCGAGACCATTCGCTGAATCACGCTGGGCCGGTTTTCAGCCGGCAGGGTATATTCGATGATCCCGACCCTTAAGACCTCAATCCCGTAATTAGCCTCGGCGACCGGTTTGATCCTGGCGAGAATATCTCTGGAAGCCTCGTGCAGGTCTTCGTGTTCCAGGCCCAGACTGATAAAGGCGTCGCGAGCCTTGTTGCTGATTACGATGCCACTGCTTGAAAGGTACAGATCCGTCAGACGTTCGGTCGCATTCTGTCCGGTTCGGATCGCTTCTACATAGAGCGTGGGGTCTGTGATGCGCCATGCCATATAACCGCTGATCAGGATATTTTTCTGGTCCTCGGTAATCAATTCGTGGGACAGATTGGTCTGCGTGTGGATGCGCCTGTCCACCTTATAGATTTTGGATACCGGGCGCGGCCATTTGACGTGCAGCCCCGGCTGTTTCACCGGTGGTGAAATCTTCCCGAAGTGGGTCAGTACGCCCTGTTGTGTTTCATTGATGACATAGAAACAATCGGAGGCTACTACGGTAAACACAACTGCGGTGATGATTGCGACAATGCGTTTTCCCTTTGCGGTCATTTATCTGCCCTCTGGTCATGGTGGGTTTCGGCGCCCGTTTGCGCCGACTTTCTCTGCCATAGCGCCACTTTGCTGAAGCTTTGCAGGTTGGGCGCGATAATCTTGGTGTTGCCGGACAGGGCGGTCTCCAGCTTTTCCCTCCAAAGCATATTCCGAAGGACAGACGGCGCTGTCTGCATTGCTGTGGATATGGTCGAGATAGCGTCGGCCTCGGCGCCGGAAATGGCTACCTTCCGATGAGCTCTTCCCCTGGCTTGTTCCACCTCGTACACGGCGTTGCCGTGAGCCTGGGGTATCAGTGACACCATAAAGCTCTGCGCGTCGGTGATGAACCGCTCGCGGTCTTCCTGAGCGCTGGAGATTTCTCTGAAGGAACTCATGGATTCGGCCACCGGGTTTATATCCAGCAAATTAACCTTGATGAGTTCAACGCTGTTGAATACCTCCTGTCGCGGATCGTCTCCGGACACCTCGAACAGGGTTGTGATTTCCCGCTCCAGGGGGTCACGGTAACTGGTGAGCAACTGATCCAGGTCGCGGGCGGATACGAAAGTACGTACCTGATCCCGGACCGCGTTCTCAACAATTGTCTCCGGGTCCTTCGTTCCGTAATGCCAGGTATATGGGTCGTTCACCCGGTATTGCAGGCTCATGTTGAGGTCAAGCATGTTGAGGTCGCCCGACAAATACTCGTGAGGGTCGGAGGCCATAATGGATTTGACTTCCCGTACCGGCCATTTGTCGACCTGGACGAAGGGGCGGGGAGCGAGATAGTGCAGTCCCGGTGACAGGTCTTTCCAGTGGACCTTGCCGAACAGGAGACCATAGCCAACGTGGCCCGGAGGCACGGTCGTAAATCCACTGCCGAGAAACAGCGCCAGAACTAGGCTGTAGAGCATCATTCCCATTGGCGTGGCCGGTGATACGATCCCGGAGAAGGAGCGATTTCGGGTCAGGCGGCCCCACACCCGTTTCCAAGGTCTGGACAACGGGCGAACGTTGAGCAGCAAGTCTTCGTAGCCGCTGTGCAGGGCGCCGGCCCGGAACCGCCAGATGATCAGGGCAATCAGCGCGAAAGCGCCTCCCCACTGAACAAGCCACAAGACGGTGGAGTCGGAGGCGTCGAGATTGACGGAAATCGTCAGGCCGGTAGCCAGCAGCAGGACATCAATGAGAATGCCCAGAATGACGGTGACCACGATCACTGCAGAGACGTAGATGGAGGCGAAGCGTGTGCCGAACTGGCTCATGATGATCGCGATGGTGCCGGTGTTGGTCGCCGGCCCGGTCATCAGAAACACCATTGCCGCGCCGGGGCTGAACCCCTTGGCAACCAGCGCCGCGGCGATTGGCGTGCTTGCCGATGCACAGATATACAGGGGAATGCCGATCAGCACCATGATCGGGTAGGATAACCAGCGCGCGTATTCGTTGGCCATCAGGTCGCTCGGAATGACCAGATAAAGCAATCCGCCCAGGGCGACGCCGACCAGCAGCGCGAACAGGATATCATCCGCTATTTCGACGAAGCCGTAACGCATGATGTGTCTGACGATCTTCCTGAAATCCAGACCGGACTCGTCCGCAGGGGAGAGGGCGGATTGTTTGTCTTCGGTGAATTCCGGTTCCCGATAGAAATCAGGCTTTATCCAGAATCCCAGTTTTCGCTTGCCGAACACGGTGGGGAATCCTTTTATCCATGTGATCAGCAACATCTTCATTCGGGACGGGCTGATGTAGCAGTCATTGGTTTCCTCAATCAGCGGGTGGTGTACGCCATGGTCGTGGCTGTGATCATGACCACAGGCATGGTCGTGATCGTGGTCGCTCGCTTCCGGTTCGTCCCGGTCATCCCGGATCAGCCCGATGCAAAAGATGCCGGCGACGACTGCCGTGATGAAGCTGACAACCGGACGGACAATCGCGACGATCCAGCCGAAGAAGGCGTTGGTGACCAGAATGGAGTCCGCCCCGGTTTCCGGGGCGGTGATCAGAAACGACATGCAGGCGGAACGGGACGCTCCCTTGTTCCGCATCTCGGCGACGACCGGTACGACGGAGCAACTGCAAAGCGGTACAGGTACGCCTATGGCCGCGCTCGTGCTCACTGATTTCAGGCTGTCGTCCTTGAGATACTTAAGTATCGCCTGGCGCGAGATGAACACATGAATCAGGCCGGACAGGAGCAGTCCGAGCAACAGCATGGGCGCTAACAGCAGGAATGATGACCAGAGGAAATCAAAGTAGGTGGTCAGTGCATCCAGAATCCCGGAACCCATGAAACAGCCTGCCTACACCAGATTGCCGACTCGCCGATTCATCACGGGCAAATGAAAGGCAGTGAGGAAAGATAAGGAACCAGCCGGGGGAGGGGGTACAATTACCCGACGATTATCCCGCAGACCAGAAACGTGAAATGTAAAGGATATTCTCAACATGAGCCAATGTGTCCCGTAATTTCGCCGGAAACCCGGCCTTATGCAACCGGGCCGGATTTGCGCGCTGCCATACTGTTGCATCCTCCCGATATACTGATTGCGGTTTTACCCGTTAATATCCAGAATGTCAATTCATTTGCCCTTGCCTGTAGAGAGCAAATGAATTGTCCGGTTGAGTAGCACATAAACTGTCCGGTTTTACACAGTACTGAAAGGGGGTGCTGGATGAACCGGGTGGAGTGGTTACAGGAGACCAGGCTAATGAGATTTGAAGAAGCGTATGAAGGATGGAACAAGAGCCGATTGACGCAGGAAGAAGCGGCGAATTTGTTGGGGGTGTGCAGTCGCACATTCCGTCGTTATGTAGATCGTTACGAGGAAGAAGGACTGGACGGATTGTGTGATCGTCGTTTGAGTGAAGTGTCGCATCGTCGGGCGCCGGTAGACGAAGTGATGGATGTGGTGGAGCGTTATCGAGATTATCACCGGGGTTGGAACGTGAAGCACTTTCATTCCTGGTATCGTCGGGATGGAGGTCAGAGGAGTTATACGTGGGTGAAGAGTCAGTTGCAGGGAGCGGGTGTGGTGAAGCGGTACGCGAAGCGCGGGGCGCACCGCAAGAGACGGGAGTCGTCGCCGTGGCCGGGGATGATGTTGCATCAGGACGGCAGTACCCACGAGTGGGTGGAGGGTCAGCGCTGGGATTTGATTGTGACGATGGACGATGCGACCAATGAGCATTACTCGATGTTTTTCTGTGAACAGGAAGGCACTCGCAGCAGTTTCCGGGGGGTGCGCGAAGTGATTGAATCGAAAGGACTGTTCTGTTCGCTGTACACGGATCGAGGCAGTCATTACTGGCATACGCCCCAGGCTGGAGGCAAAGTGGACAAGAACAATCCCACACAGTTCGGACGCGCCATGAAGCAACTGGGCATCGAGATGATTCCAGCCTACTCACCGCAGGCGCGCGGGCGCTGTGAGCGGGTCTTTCGAACCCACCAGGACCGTCTGGTCAAGGAACTGGCCAGCGCTGGCATCACCGATATGGACACGGCCAACCGCTATCTCCAAAACGAGTATCTGCCCGCCTACCATGCCGAGTTCAAGAAACCGGCTCGTGAACCCGGCAGCGCCTTTGTGGCCTGTCGCGATCCATCGGTACTGGATGACATTCTGTGTGAGCGCCATGAGCGAATGGTGGGTGCAGACAACTGTGTGCGCTATCGGCGCAAAGTGCTACAGATTCCGGCAGATCGGCATCGTTGCCATTACGTAAAAGCCCGCGTCCAGGTACTGGATTACCCGGATCAGGGTCTGGCGGTTCATCACGGCCCCAGAGAACTGGCCCGATACGATGCCAAGGGGCAATTACTATGAACTCGCATCCGAACGACCGCGTCCGGTCCGCCGCGCACGTTCGGTTTGATTCATCCTCCGGGTTAACCCGGAGGATGAATCAAGGTATCATCATAGCGGACAATTCATTTGCTATAAAACCGGACAAGTCTATTTGCTCTTAACATTCATTTGCCCTTGCCATTCATTTGCCCTTGACACCCCACGGTGACGGGGTTGGTTTATCGGGTCTGATCGAATATGATTGCCGATTCACATATAACACCGGATCTGTCCCATTTACAGTGGATACGATCATGATCATGAGGACTCGTAATAATGAAATCAGCATTTACTCCAATACTATTCGCTGCCGGCTTGCTGGCGGCTTCCGGCACGGCCAGCGCCGCGGAAAGCGTTAATATCGGCACGCCGGCCTGGACCGGCGCGCAGGCAATCGCCAATCTGATCAAGGTGGTTGTGGAAGAGAAGATCGGCGGTACGGCGGAACTCGTTCCCGGAACCAACGCCACAATCTTCCAGGCGATGGATCAGGGCAAGGGGGATATTGACGTACATCCTGATGTCTGGCTGCCCAACCAGGAAAACTTCACGAAAGAATACGTGGATGGCAAGGGAACGGTGGCATTGAGCCAGAACCCTTATCAGGGCAAGCAGAACTTTTGTGTCTCGAAGGCATTTTCCGAGGCAAACAACGTGACTTCGATTTTTGACCTGGCCCGCCCGGAAGTGGCCGCGCTGATGGACGGTGACGGTAACGGCAAGGGGGAGATCTGGATTGGCGCGCCGGGCTGGGCGTCCGCCAACGTCAATGAGGTCAAGGTGCGGGATTACGGGTTGATGGATTTCATGGAACCCGTGCGCGCGGAGCAGAGTGTCATGGTGGCCGAAGTGGGAGACCGGCTGGCCAAGGATACCGGTTATGCCTTCTATTGCTATGCTCCCCATGCAATCTGGTACATGTATGACGTGGTTACTCTGGAGGAGCCGGCATTCGATCCGGAAAAATATGTCATGGTGCAGCCGAAGGAAGACCCGGACTGGTTCGAGAAATCCACGGTCATGACCGAGGATGCCCTGAAAAAGGTCCAGGTCGCCTGGTCAAAGTCTCTTGAGTCACGTTCCCCGATCATCGCCGGTCTTCTCGCCAACATGGCTCTGGACACCGCGACGGTCAGTTATTTCGCTTACGAGATTGCCGGCAATGGCCGGGACCCCGCTGATGTGGCGAAAGGATGGGTAGCCGAAAACAGCGAGCGGGTGGATAGCTGGCTGGGCCTTTGAGATTCCGGCGTACTTTCTGACGTCATACTACTGTGAAGCGCCGGCCTGACCGGCGCTTCCGCTATGTACAAGATGGATAAAGAGGTTGTTGAGCCGGACGCCGCCGAAGCCGGCGCGATCAGGGTGGAAGGCGTCTGGAAGGTTTTTGGCGACCAGTGGCAGGCCGCCCTGTCCGGTATCCAGGCCAATGGATATTCCAAGGCGGAGGCGCTGGAGAAATATAACTGCGTAGTCGGAGTGGCCGATGTGAGCTTCGAGGTGGAGCGCGGTGAAATTTTCTGCATCATGGGCCTGTCCGGAAGCGGCAAGTCCACACTGGTGAGACACATCAACCGGTTGCTGGAACCTTCCGCGGGGCGCATCATGGTTGGCGGACAGGATGTGATGGAAATGGAGGAGAATGCGTTGCGCCGGTTCCGCAACGAACACATTGCCATGGTTTTCCAGAATTTCGCGCTGATGCCGCATCGTTCGGTACTGGACAATATCGCCATGCCACTGGAAATCCGCGGAATCAACAAGAACCGTCGGTTGCACGTGGCGGAAAAAACGCTGGCAATGGTAGAGTTGGGCGGATGGGGCAACAAGTTCGCGCACGAATTGTCCGGAGGTATGCAACAGCGCGTGGGCCTGGCCCGGGCCATTGCCGCAGACCCTGAGATCCTGCTGATGGATGAGCCGTTCAGCGCGCTGGACCCACTGATCCGCCGTCAGTTGCAATCCGAGTTCATGGCGCTGGCGTCCGGGATGCAAAAAACAACGGTTTTTATCACGCATGATCTCGACGAAGCGGTGCGGATCGGTCATCGTATTGCCATCATGCGGGATGGTCATGTGGTACAGATCGGCAGACCCGCGGATATTGTCATGCACCCCGCGGATGATTATGTCGCGGATTTCGTTGCCGGGATATCCCGGCTCAAGGTAGTGCGGGCGGAAACGGTGATGCAGCCGCTGATGGAATACGAGAAGGAGCATGGGCCGTTGCCGGACGGGGCGCCGGAATTTCTGCTGACAGATAATCTGAGTGTCCTGATTCGAGCCGCCATTGACAGCGAGTTACCCATCCGCATCAATGACAGCGCCGGGCGGGCCCGGGGCGTCATTACCCGGTCTGACCTGTTAACAACCGTCATTGAGGGGACAGAAACATCATGAACCAGTCGGTCGACGAACAGCAATCAATATCCGAGAGCGAATTGCGGGAGGATCACTCGGAACTGGCGCGGGAGTTTGTCGGCGTCGGACAGGATTATTATCTGCGCGTGTTTGACAAGCTCGGCAGCCGGTCCGGGATGCAATGGAGTTTTAATCTGATGGCGGCGTTGCTGGGGCCGATCTGGTTCGGGATGCGGGGCTTGTGGAATTGGTGCATGCCGTTCGCGGTTCTCGAATCACTCGGCTTCATCCAGATCGCCAGGGGCCTGTTCGGCGATCTCGCCATAGAGGCCAGAAACCGTATGGAGAGTGTGCAGGGCACCCTGGAGCTGCGCCGACAGCAGTTGGAGACGGCCATTGAAGCCAATGCCGCCAATGTGGATGTCTTCAGGCGGGCTATCGATTCACTGGAATCCGGCATTCTCGAATTGCAGCAGGATGTGATCCGGATCGAGGAGGGCGCGGTCTACGTGGCGCTGATGGGTCTGTCCCTGCTGATCCTGGTCAAACTGGCGGAGGGTCTGATCGCCAACGTCGTTCTCGAGCGCCGTTTCTCTGACTGGCTCTCCGACCGGAGCGTACCCCGCGGGATCAGCAGTCTGCGCACCGGACTGAGCGCCTTTTTCTTTATTCTGGTCGTCATCGCCTGTGTCCTGCACTACAGCTTTCCGGGAAGATACTCGCTGTTGATGGAGTTTCCGACCAGTCCCGAATATCGTCTTGCCGCGATAGACGGAGTCAAGCAGTTTTTTACCTGGGCGGTGCTCAAGGGTGAGTGGTTTTTTGACATCATTACGCTGGGTATCCGGACCTTGCTGGATGCCTTGGAGGTGGTATTTGTGGAATCGCCGTGGGTCGTGATCGCCAGTTTCATTGTGTTGTTGACCTGGCTTTCGGCCGGGCCGCGCACTGCGGTATGGTCCGCCGCGTTTCTCGCTTATATGGGGTTTCTGGGTTTCTGGGAGAAGGCCATGACCACGTTGGCCCTGCTGGGGACGGCGGCGCTGATCAGCATCTCTATCGGCATCCCCGTCGGCATGTTCTGCGCTCGCCGGCAGCGGGTGTATGCCGTCCTGCGCCCGATCATGGATTTCATGCAGACCATGCCGGCTTTTGTATTTATGATTCCCGTAATCGCTTTCTTCGGCACCGGCAAGCCCGCCGCCATCGTCACCACCATGATTTTCGGAGGCACTCCGGTGGTGCGCCTCACGGTGCTGGGGCTGCGGGGGGTGCCGGAGCATATCCGTGAGGCCGCGATCGCCTACGGCGCGTCAAAATGGTATCTGTTGCACAAGGTGGACCTGCCCCTGGCGGCGCCTTCCATTCTCGCCGGCGTCAACCAGACCATCATGCTGAGTCTGGCCATGGTGGTGGTGGCGTCTCTGATCGGGGCCAAGGGGCTCGGCGAGGATGTACTGGAAGCCCTGCAGTACGCTTCAGTCGGGCAAGGGATTCTGGCCGGCTTTTCGATCCTGTTCTGCGCCATGATCCTGGACCAGATTGTACAGGGCCGGCGCAAGGGACAGTGATGGTTGAGAATGCGGACGTGTTGAGCTAAACCGGATATTGCACGAGTAGAGAGATTGGGCTGTCTTTGCAGTTTGAGGCGGACATCAGCACTACTGTAATTATGCTACTTATAGTCTGTAGACTCAAAGACACCCAACCCGGGAAGCTACTATTATGTCAGCGGTGTCAGGACACTTACGAAAGGTAAATGGGTAAGAAAAGATTTAGAACACCCAGTATAGGGTTGAGGCGAATCCTTGCAGAAAATATCTGTACATACAGAAAAATCAAACAAATATCTCAGGAAGAGCTTGCCGATTTGTGTAATATCCATCGAACTTATGTCGGTTCGGTAGAAAGGGGAGAGAGAAATGTAACTCTGAGCACATTGGAAATTTTTGCCACAGTTCTTAATGTGGAAGTTTCAAGACTTTTGACTAAAGAGGCATTCAAGAATGGCATCTGATAGGGGTGGCTCGAATTCATATGTTGAAGCTATCCGGCAAAGTGGTTTAACGATTTATGATCGTATTGCAATTGGTGATCCCGAATTATGGATTCCGACGTCAATACTTGAAGGTCTGCTCAATGCGACGATTGTGGGAATATCTCTTGCTGAATTACCACTTCGTTCCCGCTCAAAGGTGGTTAAAGAGCATGTTTGCCGAGCGCTTGGCTACCCAGTTCCAGCCAGTTTCACAAAAACGCAGCCACGATTTCCAGGCCAGTATTTCGATACCTATGTCCAAAAATCCAACAACTTACAGATTTGGAATGAGATCATTGCACATACGAGACGCTATGTGATCATCCGGGTCGGAACGGATAACGTTATTGATAGAGTGAAAGTAGTTACGGGAAATACTCTGGTACAACTGGATACCACTGGAACGCTAACTCAAAAATATCAAGCTCGAGTAGTTCCTGGAGAGGCGAAGGCAGAGCTTATTGCTGCTGTAGATACGGAGCGTCTCCAGCGTTCTGTGCGGTCATATATTGATCTTGATCTGGCAGCAAGCCCAATCGACAATCCTGAAGTGCAACAACTTTTTTCGATCAGACAGGTATTTGAACGGCTTCGGATACTTATTGGGGAAACTTTTCCTGATACTGGCTACGATCAGGAACGTAACCGAGGCGCAGCCTTGCATCAATTGGTGTGTGAATATTTAGGCTATATCGACTATCAGGACGATGGGCAGTTCCCGGATATACGCCATCAGCTTCTCGAAGTGAAGTTACAGACTTCCCCAACAATTGATCTGGGTCTTGTATGCCCGAATAGCGAAGAGATCCTTGACATCCCTATGGTTGGCGGTCAGCAAGTTCGTCACTGCGATGTTCGTTATGCTTTGTTTTATGCGAGGACGGATGGAGAGCTTGTCACGTTGACACATCTGTTTCTCACGACAGGCGAAAACTTTTTCATGCGGTTCCCACAGTTCCAAGGGCAGGTAATTAACCGGAAGATACAAATCTTACTCCCGCCCACCTTCTTCGACAGTTAGGCCAAACGACTTCCAGATTAAATTATTCAATTCCTGTTGGAGTTGACTAACTTCATCAGAGGGAGTGCAATCATATATCTGCTTTGCTTTAGCAATGACTGTCTTGCTAAGAGAAGTTTGCGGGTCCGGGAGCGGGAACTTCTCAACGTACTGGGTAATGTAGCGCCTCCGGCCTGCGTAAAGCTTGTTGTTAAAACGGTAGTCGTAGAACTGTTCAGCAAACGTTGAATTACCCACAGCGGCGGCAAGCCACAGCAAATCAACTTGTGCTGGATTTTTGCAAGCAAGCCAATAACAATCACCATTGACGATAGATCCATCCAGGTCAATCCAGAAAGTTGGTTCGCTGGCAATATCGCGGAATACAAGCTTGGGGCAACGCCAGGCATCGGGGTCCTGTGGAACCCAGATTTCGAACCATTTGCGACCTGATTTAGTAAGGTATTTCCGGTTCTCAAGGATGGCTCGATGGGTTTCGAGATATGCCTTACTACAAGGGTAGTCGGCAAGGTCTACTGCGTGTCGGCGGCCTTGCACAGCTTTGTGTGGATAGAGAATCCGGGTCAATTGCTGTTCATTAAGAGGTTTAAATCGCCGGGCGATGCGGTGAGTTGTGATTGGTTTAAGAAGTTCAGGGAGATCGTTCCTGGGGATGTTCTGCCAATCGTTTCGGATAAAGACCTTATCAGCGCATGTCTTTACACCAACGCGTATTTTTCCAATGTCACGGAAGGTGCCCCAACTGTGAACGTCTACAGTTGCCAGCCAGGCGTCAACGGCCTTTGTAGTTATCCGCCATACACCACCAAATGTCCCGCTTGTATCCAGCTTTCCATGCCGAACGTTGAAACGTCGGCCATCATTAATTTCGATGACACCCTCTCCACCAAGCGCATTGAGAGGATCAGTCGTAATTTCTTTTGCTGAACTGGAGGTTTGATAGATAGACGTAAAGCCCGGAGTCTTTTTATTGCAGCCGTTCTTGTTCTCGGCGAGCAAAACTGCGGGTAAAACTGCAGCGTTAAACAGTTTGGTATCACCCAAATCCCAAACATGCCGAACATGAAGGCGTTTCAGTAAGGCTTGCCGTACGGAGGAGCCAGACCTGGTTGTCATGAAACGATTCGAAACAATGATTCCAGCAATACCATTTGGACTCAGTACACGGGATATGCCGAGCACAAAAGCGTGATACAAGTCTACACGGCCAGTTAAATTAAACTGTTTGGCGAGTAGTTGTGCCCGGTCTGCCCCTAGGATCTGAGTACGTACATAAGGCGGGTTCGCAATGATCAGATCGTAGGTTTTGGGAGCGACTGAGCCAAACATGCTAGTCTGGTCGTTGCAACTGAAGTGTTCAAAGACATGTTCAAGGAAGTCTCTGGACTCAAAGTGTTGGAGAATGTCTGGGAATCGTTCCTTGATTCTTGCTGCCGCAGTATCTAGCGCTTTCCTGTTTGTCTCGAAACCATTGACCTCAATTGTAAAATCTGTCTGGTTAGTCAGGTCATCAAGGAGACTAACAAGCAACTCTCCGTCACCGATGGCAGGGTCAAAGACTCGAATCCGACGGTTAGTCGGGAGTTTACTGGCAGTCTGTAAAATTTTTCCGGCGACAAAATCAGCAAGAATCTTGGGTGTATAGGTAACTCCACCAGCCTTTTCCTCAGTGACGAAATGGTAGCGCTTTACCAAGTGTGGCCGGTGTAGCGCCTCCATTAAATAGCCTCCAAAACTTTAAAGCATAAATATAACATGGCTACTTATAGTCATCTATAATCGGAGAAAAGTCAACGCTCGCTGGATGCTGATTTATCGCCAAAGGTAAGCGGAGGGCACTTGTTCTGGAAAGAAGAAATCAACCGGGAGGTAAACTGAAATCTCATCCAAGCCTCTTCGCGATCTGATCAAATGCGCCGAAACAGATGTTGCTGACCGGATCATTCAAGGGGTCGGCGTGTGATGCGCTTGGTAAGAGCTATAATAGCTGGCGCTTACCAATTAAAATTCTCTATGCAATCCATTCGACCACCACAAGCAAAGGATTATGTCTTTCTGGTCACGTTGTCGGCGATATGGGCATCCACTTTTATATGTATTGAGATTGCATTGCAGGGTTTTACTCCCTTCGCGATTGCGGCCTGGCGGATTTTTATCGGCTTCATCGCATTGCTGCCATTTGTGATTATTCACTGGAGAAAGCTGCCGCAAGGATGGCGGGTCTGGGGATTAATTGCTCTGGTCGGAATGCTTTACAACGCAATTCCTTTTACTCTGGTAAGTTGGGGTCAGCAATTCATCCCGAGCAGCACGACCGCAATTGTTATGGCCTGTGGCCCGTTTATTGCATTAGTTTTGTCCCACCTGCTTACCCCGGACGATAAATTTACTCTTGGCAAAATGATCGGGGTCGTATTGGGGTTCAGTGGTGTATCACTACTGATCGGATTTGAAGCAATAGAGGGTAGCGCTCAAGCCGTCGTCGGCCAAATTGCGATGGTCGCCGCTGTTGTTTGCTATATCCTTTCTGCGCTGCTGATCCGTCGAATTACAGGTTTGTCGCCGCTTCTGATTAGTGCCGCAGTACTGGGTACGACCTCTATTTATATGATCCCTGTAATGTTTTTGGCAGGTGAACAAATTCCCGAGACTGTGAATCTGATTCCACTTATCGGATTGGTTGTTCTCGGGTTAATTCCGACCGCTGCCGAGTATATTTTGAGAATTCAAATAGTACAGCAGGTAGGAACGACATTCCTTTCACAAGCCGGTTACATGATGCCTTTGTTTGGTCTGTTCTGGAGTTGGCTGTTTTTGAATCAAATACCGGGGCAGGTGAGTTGGATAGCGCTCGTGCTGGTTCTTACTGGCCTTGCGGTCAGTCGAGGAAGAATCTCATGGTTTGTCCAGAAATCACATCGACGTTTCCTGCTCAAGTAGAGTAACCGGTCATTCCAAGGCGTTATTATATAGAGTCCAGATCGCTTTTCAACGGATGATCGGCGGACTAATGATGCGGTGACGGACAGGCACGGTGACCTGCCCCTGCGGTTAATAGACCGCGGTGAGCCAGCGCCGGTAATCCGCTTCTTCGCCGAGCAGGATACGACGAAACCATTCCTCGATTTGCCGGGTGATCGGTCCCTTGCCGCCATCTCCGATCTGCCGATGGTCAATACTGCTGATAGCCGCCATCTGCACACCGGTGCCACAGAAAAAAGCCTCGTCGGCGATATAGAGCTCGGAGCGGTCAATTTCTCTTTCCTGTACCGGGATTTTGAGTTTTTCCCTGGCCAGTTCAATCAGTGATTTTCTGACGATCCCTTCCAGCAGGTTGGCTGTGACCGGCGGTGTAATCAGGGTCCCGTTCCTGACCATCACAAAGTTCGCCGCAGAGGCTTCGGACACATGGCCGTCCTGATTCAGCAGTATGGCTTCATCGAACCCGCTTAACATGGCATCGCTTTTTGCCAGAGAACTGTTCACATAAGTACCATTGACTTTCCCCCTGGCCGGGATTGCGGTATCGTCCACCCTCCGCCAACTGCTCACCGTAACCCGGACCCCCTGGTCCTTGCCGAGATAATGATCAACCGCCTGACTGGAAATGGCAACCTTGTCCTTCGCGTCATGCAGCCAGACCCGGTAAAAGCCTTCGTCTTTGTAAGCGATCGGCCGGATATAGACATTTTCCTTCCAGCCTTCTCTTCGCAACAATGTCAGGGTGATTTCCTGGAGCTGCTCGTTGCTGTAATCAATTATACCGTGCAGAAACCGGACACTGTTCAGGAACCGTTCGTAATGATCGGCCAGCCTGAAAACATAGAGTTGTTGTTGATCCTGATTCCAGTAGGCCCGGATACCCGCGAAACAGCCGGTCCCGTAATGTAGTGTATGATTGGTGATGCTCACCTTCGCCTGATCAATGGGAATGATTTCCCCTTCGAAGAAGGCCAATGTTGTCATAGTGAATCCGCAGTTGAAGGAATTAAATGGCTGGATGCTGATCGCATCAGACGAATTGCAGGTAAATTGTACTGGATATATCGGATTGGGTGGGAGGTTTTTTACCGGATTGGCGGGAGGCGCCGGACTACGGACTCCCGATAAGTGAGATAAGTTACCGCGCATACGATAATTATCCCGCCGGTGATGACCCATATATCCGGGATTTCACCAAACAGAAGATATCCGAATATGACCGCCCAGACCAGTTGCAGGAATGAGAACGGCTGGGTTACGGTCAGCGAGGCGGCGGCGAAGGACCGGGTCAGGGCATAGTGTCCGCAAGTCGCCAACAGCGCGGTCAGGGCCAGCCAGAATAATTCAGGCGCGGTCGGGTCCCGCCATTGCATGAGCGCTCCGGGCAGCAGCACAAGGGTACATACGATGGATAGCATGACCAGGATATTGGTCGTGCTTTCGCTGTAAGTCAGTTTCTTGGTAAACAGATAGGAAATCGCAAAGCACAGGGCGGCTATGACTTGCGCCAGGGAACCCGCCTGAACGACCTCAAGTCCGGGGCGCAGGATGGCCAGCATGCCAATGAATCCGACTAGGATCGCGCCGAGTCTGCGAGCATGGATACGCTCTTTGAAAATCAGTACCGCGCCGACCGCTATAAAAACGGGGGTGGTGTAACCGATCGCGGTGACTTCGGCAATCGGAATTCTGGCCATCGCGTAAAACCACAGCATCACCGCTCCACCATGCGCCAGGCCACGCAGAGAATACAGGGTCAGAATGTCCCGGCTCATCCCTCGCCAGGGAAATTTTACAATCAGCGGAATCAGGAGAATCAGACCGAAAACATAACGAATGAACGCCGCTTCCACCGCTGGCAGGTTGGTTCCCAGATGGCGGACAATGACGGATACGCCGACGAATAACAGACCTGACAGCAACATCCACAAAATGCCGGCGAGATAATCCTGATGGGGCTCCGGGTTTTCCAATGGAGGAGTCAACGAGTCAGCCTGCCGGGTTGTCCCGTTTACGCAGTTCAGACAGTTTTTGTTTTATCCTGATTTCCAGGCCCCGATCAACCGGTTGATAAAAACGGGTCGGCGCCAATCCGTCCGGGAAATAATTTTCTCCCGCCGCATAGCCATCCGGTTCATCATGGGCATAACGATATTCCTTGCCATAGCCCAGGTTTTTCATCAGCCTGGTCGGGGCGTTTTTCAGGCGCCGCGGTACATCCAGCGAGCCGGATTGCCGGGCCGCCGACATGGCCTGATTGTACGCCTTGTAAACGGCGTTGCTTTTTGCCGCGACGCTCAGGTAAACAACGGCCTGGGCCAGGGTCAGTTCTCCTTCCGGACTGCCGAGCCGCTCCTGGGTCTGCCAGGCGTTCAACGCGATTTCAAGCGCTCTCGGGTCTGCGTTGCCAATGTCTTCGGACGCCATGCGCACTATCCGCCGGGCAATATAGGCAGGATCGCATCCTCCGTCAATCATCCGGCAAAACCAGTACAGCGCGGCATCCGGGTCAGAGCCGCGCACCGATTTGTGTAATGCCGAGATCTGGTCGTAGAATGCGTCTCCGCCTTTATCGAATCGGCGCAACGCGCCCCCCGCCATAACCTCGGACAAAAGATTGCGGGTGATTTTCCCGTCTTGCGCAAGGTCGGCCGAGATTTCGAGCCAGGTCAATGCCCGGCGGGCGTCTCCATCCGCCATTTGGGCCAGATGCTCGATATCTTCCCGGTCCATGGACAGGTTCGCGGACCCCAGCCCTTTTTCTACGTCAATCAGCGCCCGTTCGATCACAGGCGCGATTTCTTCCACCGAAAGCGATTTCAGCACATAAACCCGGAGTCGGGATAACAATGCGTTATTCAATTCAAAGGAGGGGTTCTCTGTGGTGGCGCCCACAAAAATAACAGTACCGTCTTCAATGTGGGGAAGGAAGGCATCCTGTTGCGCCTTGTTGAAACGGTGAACTTCATCGACGAACAAAACCGTTTTGCCCTGGCCCGCCTGTTGTCGAAGTTTTGCCTGCTCCACCGCCTGACGTATATCCTTGACCCCGGACAGCACCGCGGACAAGGAGATGAACGCGGCATCGCAATGCGCCGCCAGCAATTTGGCGAGGGTTGTTTTACCCGTGCCCGGCGGCCCCCAGAACACCATGGAATGCAACTGACCGCGTTCAATCGCGCCATACAGCGGCTTGCCGTCGGCCAGAATATGTTTTTGCCCCGCCACTTCATGCAGTGCGGTTGGCCTGATCCGGTCGGCAAGGGGGTGGTAAGAATTTTCAGGCGCGGTATCTTCCATTAACGGGGGCAAGTCCTAATATCGTCTCAATTTGTCATTGACCGCTATCGGTGTCGGATATTTCGCAACGATCCAGTAAGCCGAAACGATGAACGAAATAATGGTTGCGAGTTGGACAATATAAAAAGTTTCCGGAGTGATGAGCTGATTCTGCCGGGCAACGAATACGATGAGCAATGAAAACTCGCTGAGTTGTCCAAGCCGCACGCCGGTTTCCCAGGCGAGCTTGTTGGTTTCCGCCTGACTGATCAGCAAGTACCGGAATACAATGGGTTTGATGATCAATAAAACCGCCGCAATCAGGCTGGTCGCGATGGCCACGCCTGCGGTAAATGCTCCGATTTCATAAGAAAGACCCAGAAATTCACCCAGTTGAGCCAAGCTGAGGCACCAGCCGATGGAGATTAAAAAAACATATTCCTGGATACGGTCAAATTTTTGAAACAGCTTGAAAATGATGAAGCGATGCCCGGTCCAGGCCACCAGCCCCAGGATCGGCAGCGCAATGAATCCCTTGAGTATGTCGAAGGCCAGCGCTTCGCCACTCCCACCGTAGCCTTGTATGACCAGCATGACGATAATCGCGATCATGTCCTGAAGCAGCAATACACTGATGATCACTTCGCCGATATGGCGATGATGCAACACGGTGGTCGGAAGCAGTTTCAGTCCGATGATGGTACTGGAAAAGGAGGCGCATACCCCTATAATCAGTGCATCGACACTGCCGAAGCCAAACGTCAGCGCGATACTTCCCGCAATCCCGCCAAATACCAATGTGCAGAAAACCGTGACCAGCGTGGTCTCGCGGAGGAGTTCAAACAGTTTTTGAGGGGATAGGTTGAGTCCAAGCAGGAACAGTAGAAATATAATGCCGATACGAGCGATATCTGAAATAAGATCCGCGTCCGATACCAGGCTTAAGCCCCAGGGCCCCAGGATGGCGCCGATGGCGAGGTAGGCGACCAGCATCGCCTGACGCAGATACAGCGCGACCGTGGCCAGCAGGGCGGCGCCCCCGAAGATCAGAAAGATGGAAAATAAAATGGATTCGCTGTGCACAGTCTATTTCGTCCGTTTCATTGTTTTCATATCCGCATTACAATATCACTATTTCCCGTTGACTGAAGTAAATTTTGATGGCTGACAGATCTGGTATGACGCATTTTAACAAGAAGGGGGAAGCCCGGATGGTGGATGTAGGCGGGAAAGCCGTGACCCGTCGCGAGGCGGTCGCAGAGGGTCGGATCGTGATGTCTCCGGAAACACTCGAAATGATCGAACAGGGCGCCAGCAGGAAAGGGGATGTCCTGGCTATTGCGCGGATCGCAGGAATCATGGCCGCGAAAAAAACGGCAGACTTGGTGCCGTTGTGCCATCCGGTCATGCTCACTCGCGTGAGCATCGAGTTCGAACCGGACCGGAGCGCCGCCAGCATTGTCTGCCGGGCCGTGACCCGGACCACTGAAAGAACCGGAGTGGAGATGGAAGCGTTGACCGCGGTACAGGTGGCGTTACTGACCATATACGATATGTGCAAGGCGACCGACCGCGGAATGGAAATGCACGCGATTCGATTGAACCATAAATCCGGGGGCAAATCCGGGGAGTGGAATCGGGAGTGAGGTCGGATTGAAGTGAATAAACAGACCGACTCCGTATCCTGCGATTTCGATCCGTCGGCGGTCACGGTGGATCAGGCCAGGTCGCACATACAGGAAACGGCAGTCGCGGTACAGGAAATTGAGACCCTGGGGCTGCACTCATCACTGGGCCGGGTCGCGGCCGCCGATATCGTCAGTACTTTCGACGTGCCCAACCACACCAATTCGGCAATGGACGGATACGCGGTCAACAGTCTCGACCTGGTTGAAAGCGGCGCCAGGGAGCTTGAAATGATCGGAGCGTCATTTGCCGGCGCTCCATTTCACGGGGTGGTCAGCCCGGGAGAATGTGTCCGCATTATGACCGGCGCCATGATGCCGGCTGGCGCGGATACGGTCGTGATGCAGGAAAGGGTCTCGGTCAATCGGCAACAGGTGACGATTTTTCCGGGCGAAAAGCGATCTGATAATGTGCGCTATGCCGGGGAAGATATCAAAAGCGGTGACGTGGTGATTCCAGCCGGTACGCGAATCGGCGCCTCTCAACTTGGTTTGCTTGCCGCAACAGGCCAGAGCGGGATCCCCGTATTTCGCAAGCCGAAGATTGCCTGGTTCTCCAATGGAGATGAGCTGAGGCCGGTTGGCGCGCCGCTCCAGCCAGGCGAAGTCCATGACTCGAACCGGTATACCCTGCACGCAATGTTGAGTGGTCCGGGTGTGGACCGGATTGACCTCGGAGTCGTCAGGGATGACCCGGATGCGATCCGGAAAATGATCACAGCAGCCTCGAAACAGGCCGATGTCGTGATTTCGACAGCAGGCGCTTCTGTCGGAGATGCGGATTATATCCGGGAAATACTGACCAGTCTTGGAGCGGTTCATTTCTGGAAGGTGGCCATCAAACCCGGCAGACCCTTGTCGTTCGGCAAACTCGGCGGCAGTCTGTTTTTCGGATTGCCGGGGAACCCGGTTTCGGTGATGGTGACGTTCCGGATATTCGTTGCGCCCGCTATCCGGCAGATTTCAGGAGAGAAATACAGCGTTCCGATGATATTGAAAATGAGGACAACGACCGATTTGCGCAAACGCCGGGGGCGGATGGAATATCAACGCGGAATCCTGTCACTGAACGATCACGGCGAAACTGTGGTCGCTTCAACCGGAGAACAGGGTTCGGGCATTCTGAGCTCGATGAGCCGGGCAAACTGCTTCATCATCCTGCCGGATGACTGCGATGGCGTGAAGGCAGGGGAATGGGTGGAGGTGCAGCCCTTTGACCAGAATGCCTGAGAGCCTCCCAGTCGGCGATAGCATGGGACGCAAGGCGGTTCCGCGCGGATTACTTTTTCACAAACATTTTGCGGGGCACGTTGGCCAGCGTTTCGGCGCCCTGCCCGGTGACGACGAAACTTTCGGTAATCTCCATGCCCCAGTCTTCCTGCCAGACGGCAGGGATAAAATGAAACGTCATTCCACATTCGAGGACGGTTTCATCTCCCGGCCGCAGGCTCATGGTGCGTTCACCCCAGTCCGGGGGATAGGAAATGCCGATCGGGTAGCCGCACCGGCTTGCTTTATGGATGCCGGCGCGTTTTTCCAGAACACGGCAAAATGCTTCCGCCACCTGTTGGCATTGATTGCCGGGTCGAGCCATTGCAAGGCCCGCGTCAATGCCTTCAACCACCGCTTGCTCCATATCCAGGAACTTTTTCGGGGGTGTGCCGAGGAACACGGTGCGCGAGGTTGGGCAATGGTAGCGCCGGTAGCAGCCCGCTATCTCGAAAAACGTCGCCTCACCGCTTTTGAAAGGCTCATCGGTCCAAGTCAGATGCGGAGCTGAGGCGTCCGCGCCGGAAGCCAGCAATGGCACAATCGCCGGATAGTCTCCGCCGTGGTGATCCACCCCAGTGCAACCGGTGTGAAAAATCTCTGCGACCATTTCATTTTTGCGTAGTCCCGGCTCTACGCGCTCAATGATCTGTTCGTGCATCCGGGTCACGATCCGACCTGCAATTTTCATGTATTCCAGTTCCCTCGCACTCTTGATCGCGCGTTGCCAGTTAATCAGGCCGGTACTGTCGGTCAGTATTGCTTCGGGCAGTCCGTCGGCCAATTCAGCATGGGCGCGGGCGGAATACCAGTAATTGTCCATTTCGACTCCCAGGCGGCCTGAGCCGAGTCCGCGCCCTTTAAGGACTTGCGCCAGTTCCCGCATCGGATGAAGGGGTGGATTCTGCACCAGTATTTCGTCATAGCCGTGGACATCTTCATCGGGCATCCAGACCGTGCGTACCGCGCCGTTGGCATCCTGTGCGCGAACGAAACAGACCGGATTGCCCTCCATCGGCAGAATCACGCATTGATGGACATAGAATGACCAGCCGTCGTAGCCGGTCAACCAGTTCATGTTCGACGGGTCGCTGACGATCAGGGCATCCAGAGCCCGCACCGACATTTCAGCGCGGGTTCTGGCGATACGGGCATCGTATTCCGATTGTTCAAAAGGGAGGTTGGCGGCGCTCATTGGCTTATGACGGTTTTTTGGTGAATACTACTGGTAAATACGGCTTCGGTTACGGTGTATTCCGTCGGACTGTTCGATCATTTTCGGGATTTATCCCTCTGAACCACTACGGAAAGCAGCGCCAGCATTCCCGAGCCCACGATCAGCAGGAACGACATGGCGTTGAGCACCGGCGTGGAGCCTACTTTGGCCATGCGGTCATACATTGTGATCGTAAGCGGAGCTTCTGACCCGACCAGGAACAAGGTCGTGTTGAAATTCTCAAACGATACCAGAAACGCCACAATTCCCGCCGCAATCATCGCCGGACGAAGAAACGGCAAGGTCACGGTTGCCAGTACCCGCTTCCAACTGGCGCCCAGATTCAGGGCGGCCTCCTCCATTGCAATATCGAATTTTTTCAATCTGGCCGCGATGACCAGGGTGGTTATGGTCGTTATGAATGAAAACTGGCCAAAGACGACGAGGAAAATCCCGGGGCGCAAAAAATCGAACTCGATGTTGTAGTTGTCCTCAAGGCCATTGGCGACGACGCTCGCCAGAACCAGGATGGATATTCCCAGAATGACCCCCGGAATCACCAGTGGCAGGATCATCATGATATAAAAAAAGTTTTTTCCGGGGAAATTGCCACGCTCAAACAGGAATGCGTTACAAGCGCCGACGAATACGGACAACGTGGAAACCGCCAGCGCGATAATGAATGAATAATAGAGTCCCCGAAGTAATCGGCGGTCATGAAACACGCCCAACTGCGGTTCTGAATCGTTGAAAAACCAGTTCAGGGTGAAGCCTTGCCATGGAAGGGCCGGAAACAGGGAATCATTGAACGCAAATATGCTTGCGGCCACCAGCGGAGAGACCAGAAAGATCAGGAAAGCCACGATATAGGCCCGGTATAACCAGATAAACCTGCCGGGGTTGTCGATTCGAGGCATGGGCTGTCCTGATTATCTCGCTACCGTGTTGGTCAGCGTCTGACCCGTCAGTTTCAATCCCAACCAGACGACAATGGACGTAAACGCCAGCAGGAAAAAGCCGAACGCCGCTCCCGACTCCCAGTTGTATCGTGTTATGAACTGGTCATAGATTTGCTCGGTAAACCAGCTTGAGTTCTTGCCGCCCAAAAGAATCGGGGTCAGGTAACTTCCCGCGGTCAGCATGAAAACGACGATGCACCCGGAGGCGATGCCCGGCATGGCGTAGGGAATGATGATGCGTCTCAACACAGTGAACCCGCTGCCACCCAGGTTGTAGCCGGCTTCAATCATGGAGTTATCCATACCGTCCAGAGTCGAAGCGATCGGAACGATCATGAATAAAATGACCGTGTAGATGAGGCCGATAATGACGGTGACATCGTTGTACAGAAACTCCACCGGTTCAGCGACAATCCCCGACCACTGCAAAAACCCGGAAATCACTCCGGTCTCCCGCAGTAACAGAATCCACCCGAATGCCCTGATCAGGTCGCTGACCCAAAGAGGAATGAGGCAAAACAGAAACAAGGCGCCCCGTGTCCGGTATCCGGCGACCTTCGCGATGTAGTAAGCGATCGGGAAACCGATCAATAACGCCAGAATCGTTACAATCAGCGACATGGAGCCAGTCCGCAACAGCGTGTTCCAGTAGATTGGCTCGTTGATGAATTCGATGTAGTTGCCCAGCCCGTACTCGTACACCCGGGGGGCCACCTTTTCGCGTAATGACAGGACAGCCATGCCGATATGCGGTACTACGATCAACAGGGTAATCCACAATCCGAAGGGAAGGAACAGCAAGAACAGCGAGAGTCGTTTTAGATCCTGATGCACGGCTCAGTCAAATTGCGCCGCGAAGCACATTGTCTGGCCTGAAGACCAGATCAGCCTGACTTCTTCACCCGGGCGAAAGTCGTCGATTCCGCCGGTCAGGGTTACATCGGCTTCAATCAGTTGACCGGACTGATCCCGAACCAGAATCCGGCTGTTGGCGCCGTTGAACAAAAGACTGTCCACCTTGCCCTTGTGGGTGTTCTCTTTTGCCTCCCGCGAATTTATCGATGTTCCCCCAACCCGCCCGGACCGAATGAATTCAGGTCGCACGAACACTTTTACCGATTGCCCGATTTGTCTCGTCGTTAATCTGGACGCATTACAGATCAGGCTCAGTCCGCCGTCCGTATCGACCTTTACGGTCTCTCCGTCAAAATTGACCACTTGTCCCGTCCAGCGGTTGCTTTCACCCACAAACCCCGCTACAAAGGCGGTATCGGGGGCATGGTACAACTCCTGGGGCGTGCCCACTTGCTCGAATTCACCCTGGTTCATAATGGCCACGTGATCTGACATCACCAATGCCTCGCCCTGATCATGAGTGATATAGACGAACGTTGTGTTGAACTGGTGCTGTAACAGTTTCAGTTCAATCTTCATGGCTTCGCGTAACTTCAGATCCAGCGCGCCAAGCGGTTCGTCAAGCAACAGAACGTCCGGGTCCAGGACCATGCACCTGGCGATCGCGATACGTTGTTTCTGTCCGCCGGACAATTCGTGAATTTCCCGTTCCGCGACATCCGGCAGCGCGACCCGTTGCAGAACATCCTTCACTCTGTGTTCTATTTCGGTTTTCTGCACGCCGTTGCACCTCAGGCCATACGCAATGTTTTCATAAACATTCATCATCGGGAAAAGAGCGAGATGCTGGAACACCATCTTGACGTTACGCTTGTTCGCCGGTGTATTTACAACAGATTTGCCGCGAATCCTGATTTCTCCGGAATCAGGGGTCTCGAATCCGGCAACCATTCTCATCAAGGTCGTCTTGCCGCAACCGGAAGGTCCGAGAATTGAGAAAAACGATCCTTGTGGAATGTCAAACGAGACATTCTTCACTGCGCGGATGGAGCCGAAGTCCTTGCAAAGATCAATGCATTTGAGGTCTCGGACTGTGGAAGAGGTCAAGGCGCACATCCACCGGGCAGGAAAATATGAGTTTGTCCAGAGAGTCGTTGTGCAGACATGCAATCAGGCACAACGTCTCCGGACAGACAGTCAAATAATTCTAGTTACCAGTGGCCGCCTTGATTTTTTCAAGAGCCTTTCCTTCCATGTCTTCGATGCCCGGAGGAATGTTCGCGAAGAACTGCAGATTGGCAATGTCTTCCGGGCTGAAGGCGGCAGTCACCGCCGCTTTCTTGTCGGGCGGCAACAGGTCGGGACCACCTTTCACCGCTGCAATAGCTCCGGAGCTCGCAGACATCACAGTGACGTTTTCCGGCCTCAATACGAAGTTGATCCACTTGTATGCGGCATCATCCGCTTCGCCCTTGCGCGGCAGGGCGAAAGTGTCAATCCATGCCAATGCACCGGTTTCAGGTGGAACGAAGACGATATTTTCATTCTGGCCGAACAGTCTGTAGGCAGTGGAGTCCCAGGTTTCAGAAGCAACTATTTCACCGGACAGCATCATTGCCGACAGGTCGTCACCGCCTACCCAGTAAGCCTTGATATTGTCCTTGCAGGCGATCAGTTTTTCGACAGCCGCATCGAGAATCGACTGATACTTGTCCAGGTCGGCATACGCCGCAAACGGGTCTTCGCCCATGGCGAACGCGGTACCGAGCAGAATGGTTCGCTTCAGGCGCATGGAAGTCTTGCCTTTATATTTTGGGTCGCACAGATCCGCCCAGCTTTTCAGGTCAGGGGCTTTGGAAATATCCGCCATCAATCCGGAAGTCCCCCACTGATGCGGCACCGCGTACACTTCACCGTCAATCGTGGTATTCGCCTTCACGCCGTCCAGAAGACCCGGTTCCATGACATCGGTGTTGATCCGGGACAAGTCCAGTGGTTTGTAAATGTTGTATTCCAGATGCGCGGCATGGATGCGGTCATGGCTGGGTTGCGCCAGGTCGAAACCGGCGCCGCCTGTGGCCCGCAATTTGGCGATCATCTCTTCATTGTTTGAATAGGTGACTTCTACGTCAATGTCTGGATACTCCGCCTCGAATTTCTGAATCAACTCTTCCGGAGCGTACGAACCCCAGGTCAGGAGCCGTAGGGATTCCGCCTGTGCGGCGGTGGTTATGCCCATAGTGGCCGCAACGATGAAAGCCGGGATTTTTGCGAAAAATCGCATGGTATGCCTCCTCTTGTAAGATGGAAAAATTATCGAAGGATCAAGTGCATACTACAACCCGACGTGGATATGCGAACTGCCCGGAATGCACTTTCGCTATGTTCGTCAGTATACTGCCTGACCGGGTCGGGGACAAGCCCTTGTCAGGGGGCGATTCTGGAGGCGCGCATTCTTTCGATGCGATTGATTTTGACCGGGTCTTGAGCCCCTGGCTCCGGCGTTTCCAGTTTTCGGGCGACTTCATTGGCGCCCGGTCGATCATTGCAGAGCAGCGCCATGTCACAGCCGGCCTGCAACGCGCGTTGTGTCCGCTGCAGGGGTGTTCCGGCGCCTTCGGCCCCTTTCATGCTCAGATCATCGCTGAAAATCACGCCCCTGAATCCCAAGCGTTGCCGTAGTATCGACTGTATCCAGAACGGTGACCAGGTTGGCAACTCATCGTCGATATTCGGGAAATGCACATGGGCGGTCATGACGCCTGCCAGCCTGTCAGCCAGATTTCGATAAGGGATCAGATCACATTCCTCCAGTTCCCGCAGGGTCCGGTTGTCGACCGGCAACTCCACATGGGAGTCTTCAACGACTCCGCCGTGTCCGGGGAAGTGCTTGCCGGTGGCCGCCATTCCCGCTGCATTCATCCCGCTGACAAAAGCGCCGGCCAGTTCCGAGATTACTTGCGGGCGTTGATGAAACCCCCGGTCACCGATCACGCCGCTATCGAGGTTGGCGCAGTCCAGTACCGGCGCAAAACTGAAATCGACACCGACTTCGACCAGTTCCCGGGCCATCAGCCTGCCGGTTTCCAGACTCAGCGCCAGCGCCTTGTCCCTGTCCTGATCGTAAATCCTGCCAAATTCGAGGGCGGCGGGCAAGGAGGAAAATCCTTTTTTGAATCTTTGCACCCGCCCCCCTTCCTGATCAACCGCGATCAACAAGGCCGGGTTGCGAATGGATTTGATCTGACGGTTCAGGGCTGTCACCTGTGTCCGGGACTCGAAGTTTCGGCCAAATAGAATTACGGCGCCCACGGCAGGCAGTGACAGTAATTCGATGTCCTCGCGGGTAAGGTCAAGTCCGCCCACATCCACCATCAGTGGCCCCAGAGGCAAATCAACCGGCTTGCGCATCCAGGGGTCAGGTATGAATATTGACAACAGTCCCGATTGAAACCATGTCAAACAGTTCAAGCAGGTCGTGGTTGCGAACCCGGATACAGCCATGCGAACCCGGAATCCCCATTTCGAACTCATCCGGAGCGCCATGGAGATAAATATACCGCCGCATGCTGTCCACATTGCCGAGGCGGTTAAAGCCAGGCTCGCATCCGCTTAACCAGAGGATACGGGTCAGAATCCAGTCCCGGTCGGGTTCGGCTTCCCGCATGCCGGTCCGATATACGCCAATCGGTCGGCGCCCCTTGAATATCGTATTCAGTGGTTGTCCGGCTCCAATCTTCGCGCGGATGATGTGTTTCCCGGTGGGTGTGCACAGGCTGTCCATGAGTTGTCCCGCGCCCCGTTCGGCTGTCGAGACCGGATAAGACTTGCGGATACAGCCATTTCCATTGACCACAGCCAGTTTCTGGCTGCCAATATCAATGTCCAGAGCGATGCCAGCGGTCATTATTGATCAGATAGCAGATGATCCAGTAACTCACTGCAACCCTCTTCAATCAGGTCCAGCGCCCGTTCGTACTCCTGATCGCCTCTGTGCCAGGGGTCGGGCACCTCCTGTCCACCAGGATTCCGGTACTGTAAAAGAAGCCGGATCTTGTGTTGGTGACCCGCTGGCGCCAGGGATTCCAACCGGGAAACATTCTGGTTGTCCATCGCGATGATCGTGTCGTAATAGCGCAGATCATTGACGGTGATTTGTCGTGCACGCAGTGAGGTCAAGTCAATTCCCCGAGCCCGTGCGGCTGTAATAGCCCGTTTGTCCGGGGGGTGTCCCAGATGCCAGTCACCCGTTCCCGCTGAATCAATTTCAAACCGGCTTCCCAGCCGTCTTTCGGATACTTGCTTCCTGAACACGCCTTCTGCGGTCGGGGATCTACAGATATTGCCCAGGCAGACAAAAATAATTTTGTAGAGCGGCATTTTAAGGTCAGGCCCTCGCTAATTTGACGACACTGGATTCGTTGTGCAGTCGGCGCATGATGCTGGCCAGATGTTTTCGGTTGGTAACTTCGATAGTGAATGTCATGAAGGAAGTATTATGACGTCGCTGATCGACCGAGACATTATTGATGTTGGAGTTGAATCTGGCAATGATATTGCTGACACTGGCCAGAGCGCCGGGCGTGTCTTTCACTTCCACATTGATCTGTACCTGGAACTGGCCCCTGGTGTCTTCTGACCAGTTAAGATGGAACAGGTTGTCCGGATGGCGAAAGATGATTTTACCGTTCTTGCATCGGGAGCGATGGACGACCAACCCCCTGCCGCTGGTCGTGGTGCCGATGATGCTGTCTCCGGGAACCGGATTGCAGCAGTTGGCATAAGTAATCAACAGCCGTTCGGTTCCCTGTATAGTCAATGCGGAGCGCTTGTGATCCGGTATATCGGGAGGGTGTCGAGCCCCGGATTCCGCGATCAATTGTTTCGCCACCAGTCCGGGCAGCCGCTTGCCAAAGCCGATGTCCGCCAGAAGTTGCTCCCAATCATCCAGTTTGAGATGCTGTAACAGGTTAATCTTATCTCCGCTCGAAATCCTGGGTCGGCGATAGCCCTGATTGGATAATGCGGTGCGAAGCAGTTTCCGACCGAGCTTCAGGGATTCCTTCTGTTTTTGCTGATTCAGATAATGACGAATCGAAGCTCTCGCCCGGGAGGTGACCGCATAGTCGAGCCACGAGGGAGTCGGCCTGGATGAGCGCGATGTCTTGACCTCGACACGGTCGCCGTTGGATAGAATCTCATGCAGTGGCACCATCGTCTGGTTGATCAGCGCTCCCACACAATGATCTCCAATGTCAGAGTGTACGGCGTAAGCGAAATCCAGCGCCGTCGAACCCCGTGGCAACCTTTTGATATCTCCTTGCGGGGTGAACACATAGACCTTGTCCGGAAACAGGTCGGCTTTCAGGTGTTCAAGATATTCTCCCGAATCACTCGACATGGACTGGGATTCAAGAAAACTGCTCAGCCACTGCTGCGCCAGTTGTTGAGGCGCGTGCTCTCCGGTTGTCTCCGTCTTGTAAAGCCAGTGGGACGCCACTCCTTTTTCTGCGGCTCGATGCATCGCCCGGCTTCGTATCTGGATTTCTACCGGTTGTCCAAATGGTCCGACAACAATCGTATGAAGCGACTGGTAGCCATTTATCTTGGGGATGGCGATATAGTCCTTGAAGCTTTCGGGCCTCGGTTTATAGAGTTGATGAATGACTCCCAATGCCTGGTAACAATGCGGTCGACGTTCTGTGATGACCCGAATCGCATTGATATCCTGGACATCCTTGAGTGACAGTCTTTTTTGCTGCATTTTCCGATAGACGCTGTAGACGTTTTTTTCCCGGCCATAGACTTCTGCGACGAGGTCGTTCATTCCCAGTTTTTTCTGTATGTTTTTACAGACTTCGTTGACTACGGACTTTCTTCCGCGTTTGGAAACCCTGATTTTCTTCTCGATTGCATTGAAACGCTTCGGGTACAGATTGAACAGGCTCAAATCTTCGAGCTTCTGGGCCAGTTCACGCATTCCCAGACGATTTGCCATCGGCGCATAAATCTCCAGGGTCTGGCGCGCGATTCTGCGTTTGCGGGTATTGTCCAGTGATTCCAGAGTGTGCATGTTATGCAGGCGGTCGACGAGCTTGATGATAATGACCCGGATATCCTGGGCCATGGCCATGAACATCTTGCGAAATGATGCGACTTCAGCATGTTCCCTGGATTCGAGTTCCAGTTGGCTGACTTTACTGACCCCGTCCACCAGAATCGCAATGTCCTCACCGAATTCCTGCGACAACTGATGCAGGGTGATGTCGGTGTCTTCGACCACATCGTGCAGGATCGCGGCGATGATGGTGCGACTGTCCATGCGCATCTCTCCCAGAATTCGCGCAACCGCAATAGGGTGATAAATATAGTCTTCGCCGCTTTTCCTCTTTTGCCCTTTATGGGCTTCGGCGCCATATATGGTGGCCCGATATATCTCATGAACGGAAGGCTCGTCAAGATAGCTTTCCAGTACCCCGTTCAGATCATTGAACAGGTTGTCATTTTCCGGAGAGGTAGTGGGTCTGTGCCTCGCCAGAAGATCACTCAGCCTTTTCTTCCACCTCTGGGCCAGTACCATCTTCTACATCTCCACCAGTGTGTCCAAGTATGGCCTGACGGATCGCTTCTTCCATTGCTTCGTCATCCATCTCAATCACTTCCCGGTCATTATCGAATTCCAGCCCCGGGAGTGTGGTCTCTTCGTCCAGAATCGATGATGTAACCAGGCCTTCCGCGATTTCCCGCAGGGCAATCACTGTCGGCTTGTCATTTTCCGGCTCGACCAGGGGTTCGGCGCCCAAGGTCAACTGTCGGCTCCTTTTGGTTGCAATTAAAACCAGCTCAAATCGGTTGTCTACATGCTCCAGACAATCGGTTACTGTAACACGCGCCATTATAAAACCTCCTTAAATCAAAATTAATCGTTTACCTTGATTGTGAACTGCTCATGACCTGAGTATCGCCGACCATCACGGATGTGTTCAGATCAACGAGTCGATCCAGAATATCCGCGAGTTCTGCCAGCGCCGTTTCAAAATTGTCATTCACAATAATTACATCAAATTCGTCTTTATGGCCGATCTGGTCAGCCGCGTCTTCCATTCTTCTCGCGATTACGTCCCTGCTGTCTTGTCCGCGTTCCAGCAAACGCCGCTCAAGCGCTTCCAGAGAAGGCGGCATTACGAATACGGACACAGCTCCGGGAAATTTCTCCCGAACCGTTCTGGCGCCTTGCCAGTCAATGTCCAGAATAGCATGTCTGCCGTTTGCAATCTGGTGTTCCACTGCTTTTACCGAAGTTCCGTAACAGTGATCAAAAACCATGGCATATTCTATAAAATCATCCCGCTCTATCATTTCCTCGAAAGCCTGTCTGCTGGAGAAATAGTAATGAACACCGTCTTCTTCTCCCGGACGCCGCTTGCGGGTAGTATGGGATACCGTGATACCCGCATCATCGCGCATTGCCACCAGTGCTTTGGCCAAACTGGTTTTTCCGCCGCCGGATGGGGCGGAAAGAATTAATATGCCGGGCATGGCTTGGCTAAAATCCAGATTTTATCACTCAAATTGCTGTGTTTCCTCCGAACAACCAACAGCACAACCGACGTTAAGTTCAAGGCGTTGATGATACCATTGTTGCTGTTGGTTTGATACGCTCACACGCTCGCTCAGAGTGTTAAGAGCAAATGAATTGTCCGGTTGATGAAGCGATTGCTTCTGATTTGATGATATAATGCCACGCATGGATAAGATTCAACCATTTACCTGCGGAGTTGAACGTATTGACGGAACCCAAACGATAAATCTGATAGACTGGCATGCGAATTGAACCGGAAATCAGCGGCGTCAGTGTCGTGTTGTTGGGCAGCTTCAACCCTGCAATTTTCACGCCGGCCTGGTTTGCACTCCATGATCTTTTGCCGGAACACGCCGCTGACAACGCGGACTTACAGGTTGCCCATCCCGGATTAACGGTGTTTTCCACAGAGTGGCTTGGCCTTGAGGTTACAGCTGATCGTTTTGTCGTCAATACCCAGCATGAGCCATTTATTCGAGTGAGTGACCTCGCAGTGCGTGTGTTCAAGGAACATCTCCACCATACTCCCCTTGAGGCGATCGGTATCAACCGGGATGTTCATTTCCGGGTAACCGATCAGGACACACGAGATCAGATTGGCAGGAAGCTGGCGCCGACAGAACCATGGGGCCGTTGGAAAGATGACCTAAAGTTGGACAGCGAACACGGAGGAATGACTTCGCTTACCATGTCAAATACCCGACCTGAAGGGCGGCCGCCAGGCGGGCAGGTGAATGTGAAAGTGGAACCGTCTGTACGGGTCGGCGATGGGCGGACGGGAGTCTACGTACGTATTAACGATCACTACGCCATCGGCAGCGACGACGCCGAGGTACGTGCACAATTGATGGGGTTTTTGGAGGACGATTTCGATTCGTCAATCCGTCGCAGCGATGATATTATTGATCACATAATGTCTCTGGCGAGCGATCGGGAGGAGTCAGTTTTATGATGCAGCACAGCCAGTCTACGGCGACGCAAAGCTTTTACACAGTCCCCGAGAAAGATAGCACCCAGAAAGATAGTATCGAAGCAAAGGCTGGCTCACAATTCCTTCTTTCAAGTGTGGAAGCTGAAGTTGCGGTGAGTCAAGTATCGGGGTCGTCCGACCTTGCTCGGGAGAACGGTTCGCGCACCGAGGCCGACGCAATCGGGAATCAGGGCGATTACCTTTCAGATCACACCCGATATCACGGAGTTGCCACACCTGTCGTTAGTTTGCCACCAGCGGTATCACGCGCATCGCGTATGGCTACACTCCATGCGTTGCAAGAGTGGGAAGGGCATGTCGTTGAAATTAGATCCGATGAATTTGTTGCTCGGTTGGTAGATTTGACTGCGGGTTTATTACATGAAAGCGAAGAAGCGATTATCCCGTTAGCTGAAATCTCGGAGCGAGACGTTGCCAGAATGGTTGTTGGCAGTATATTCCGCTGGGTGATTGGCTACGAGCGCTCCCACGAGGGAACGAGGCGGAGGGTATCGCAGATCGTGTTTCGCGACCTTCCCAGGATGACTGAAGCCGACCTTCGGGAAGGCGAGGAGTGGGCATGCAAAGTCTCGCGGTCGTTCAATCCGTGACGGAGGCGGGAGCGCCACCGGGAGGCGAAGAGTTTGAGTTCACGCTTCTCGGTCCCGGCTATGGCGAAAGTATTGTCATGCATATCGGCGCTGGAGAGTGGGTTGTTGTCGATTCATGTGTCTATTCTGACGGAACGCCGCGAGCTTTGAGGTATCTGGAGAGTATTGGTGTCAACCCGGCTCAGGCCATTGTGCTGATCGTGGCGACGCACTGGCATGACGACCACATACGCGGGATAGCGCGGTTGGTAGAATTGTGCCCTGCTGCAAAGTTCTGTTGTGCAAGCGTGCTATGCCGCGAAGAATTTCTGGCTTTGGTGGGAACGCTGGAAGGTCGCCATTTCTCCGTTTCCGGTTCTGGACTACGCGAGATTTACGAGGTGTTTTCAAGACTTGGGGAAACACAGAGGACACCAAAACATGCACTTGCCAACCGAGTCGTACTTCAGAAAGAGACCTGCACCATATCGTCGCTGTCTCCATGCGATGAGGTTTTCCAGAAGTTTCTGAAGTCTGTTGGACAACTAGTGCCCGGTCAAGGTAAGGACAAAACACGGATTCAAAGCCTCTCCCCAAACGAGACCTCTGTTGCACTCTGGGTTGACGCCGGGGATTTCACATTGCTTCTAGGTGCCGACCTTGAGGAGTGGGGATGGGTCGCCATTGTTGGAAGCCCGGAACGTCCCGTCGGTAAAGCATCGGTATTCAAGGTTCCGCACCACGGTTCGGAAAACGCCGACGAACCGGAAGTGTGGAAACGAATGCTGATGTCCGATCCTGTTGCCGTTCTGACTCCTTGGCGCCGAGGAGGTCATGTTCTACCGAGAAGGCAGGATGCCGAGCGTATTCTTGCGGCCACTCGCCACGCCTATGTTACGGACAATGGTTCGCTTCGGCAAAGTCCTCGCCACGAAAACAGTGCGGTAGCGCGAACATTACGGGAATCCAGGGTCCGGTTTCGTCCGCTGACCTTTGACAGCAGTTCGGTTCGGCTACGGCGTCCCCTCGCCCCTGGGACGGAGGGATGGTCGGTCAAGTTGGTCGGGGATGCCTGTCACCTCAAGGAACTTGCGACATAGCTGGAGATCACAATGCTTGCCAAATTGATTTCCAGGAACCAGTTGACACTGCCGAAGGCGGTGACTGCTGAGGTAGAAGTTACCGACGCATGGTCCCGGTCACCCAGATGACACCTGTCCATGCGATATTGAATACAAACGTTCCGAAGGACCAGAAACATGAGGCGATTGATCTTCTGCCTCAAACCCCCGGTTTCACATACATTCCAGGAATCTCCGATGATCGAAGAACTGGACTATTCGCAGGATACGCAACCGATGAGCGACCGGTGAGCGATACCCGGCTCGCTCTTGATACAAACATCATGCTGATCCCTTCTGCACCATCGTATGTCGCACAATGTTAAACCATGACTACCGGCTACCGAAGTCGGATTACTTACGAAAAATGGAAAATAATCGGGTGATTTGAAGTGGTTAGTAAAGCGGATGAGCAGAGGGGACCACGATTATCAGTTTGGCGGATGATAGAGATAATCGGGATATTAGCAGCATTAGCGACCTTATGCATTGCGGCAAGGGAATTTCATGAGAGTAGCAATGTAAGGAAAGCGACACTTTTTGTTATGTTATTGGAAAGACTGGACATAGCCAGAGTGGAAGACCGCGGGAAAGATGCGGTAGAAAAAGATGGGAAAAAATATTTGTGTACTGAAGAATTAAAAGCGCAGTTGGGTCAGATCAAGGCGCTGGAGCTCAGTAACAGCCTGAATATAAACCTGATGTCCATTGATGCAAGAAGGGTGAACCTCTCTGCATTCAGAGTAAACGATGAAGACAATGAGGAGGGAGATACATACAAAGATAAAAGCACGAATAGTAGATTTGGCATCAATTTAAGTAATGCAAAAATGCGTAGAACGGACCTCAGCAGATCTAACTTGCGAAAAGCTAATTTGCACAAAGCAGACCTAAGGAAAGCGCATATGTATCGAACATGTTTGAAAAATGCCAACCTTGCAGAGTCCAAAATGAATCATGTGGATGCATCGCGGACAGACTTCACTGATTCAAACCTAAAGGGCGCGGTAATGAATAATGGTGAATTTGACAGGGCCAATTTCGAGGGAGCTAATTTCAAGGGAGTTGAAATGGTAAATGCCGATTTAACAAAAGCTAACCTGTCAGGGGTAAAAAATCTTGAAAACAGTCAACTGGAACAGGCATGTACTAACGGAAAAGAATCAGGAAAACCAATAATACAGAAGGACTCTAATTTGGTTCTACCTATAAAAAAATGTAAGCGATATAAAGAAAAAAGCCATCAACCCTCACCAATTCCCTCACGCAAGTGAATTCGTGGGTTTGATGCGGTCGGGTATTTTGAATAGAGAGAGATGCCTATGCCGACCCCCTGTTCCAGGACTGCCATTGGAATGCTCCCGATTCGGCATGCAGAATTCTTCAGTTGATGTCGGTTGATGCGGGATGACTAGTAATCCACATCTGGAAGAAACCCCAGTGAATCGGAACAACCGAATCGGAACAACCGTAGTCACAGCGCACCCCAAATGTTATAGTAAGGATACATTTTATCCTTACTATATATTCAGTAATCAGGGGGTTTCATGCTTGCCAAACTGACTTCCAAAAACCAGTTGACTCTGCCGAAGGCGGTGACTGCCGAAGTAGAGGCTACCGACTATTTTGATGTGACGACGGAAAACGGTCGTATCGTGCTAACCCCCGTTCGGGTCAACCGCGCCGATGGCGTCCGTGCGAAGCTCGCCGAACTCGGTCTGTCGGAGAACGATGTCTGCGATGCGGTCGCATGGGCCCGGCCGCCCGGATGACGCCTGTCCGCACGGTTCTGGATACAAGCGTTCTGGTCTCGGCACTCCTGTTTCACGCCGGTTCACTGTCCTGGTTACGCGGCGCCTGGCGTTCGGGGCGTATTCTGCCGCTGGTAAGTCGCGATACCACGACGGAGTTGATCCGGGTTCTCACCTATCCGAAGTTTGCGTTTGGCGCCAGCGAACAGCGGGACCTGCTCGACGATTATCTGCCGTTCTGCGAAAGCGTCACCGTACCGGTCCCGCCTCCTGATGTGCCTGAATGCCGGGACCCTTTTGATCGGCCGTTCCTGGAGTTGGCGCTTGCAGGGCGGGCCGATGTCATTGTGACTGGCGATGCCGACCTGCTTGTACTTACCGGGAAGTTTGCTGTGCCAATCCAGCCTTGCGCGGATTTCAAAAGACTTCTGGTGTGACGGGATGGTTGTGATTTGCGGACTGTTAGACATCCACATTTATACAGGATTGAATAAGCGCGAATAATGTCTGCATTAATTGAAATTACCGGAGATGATATTGCCGCATTGGGCGATGCAGACCTGCGTGCCTTGATAGGCTTATTTGTGTGAGGCGGACTACAAGTTAGCAGGTTTGTCGACGGCAGGAATCAAATGGGGTGGTCATCAGGATGCCGCCGATGGTGGCCTGGATGTTGTCGTTGACGACGATGTATCACCCCCTGCCGCAAGTTTTGTGCCGAGAAACGCAACAGGTTTTCAGGTTAAAAAGTCTGATATGCTGAAAGCGAAAATCCTTGAGGAAATGAGGCCAGGAGGTAAATTGCGTGAATCCATCAAAGCGCTTCTGCAAAACAAAGGGGCTTATATCATTATCAGTTCGGCCGGTTCCACGACGAACACAGCCCTCACAAGACGAGTCAGAGCTATGAACAAGGCAGTGGCTAATGAAATTGGTCATAAGAATTTTCATTTGGATTTTTTTGATCGCGGGCGCGTTGCAACGTGGGTTCGTTCGTACCCATCTATGGTTATATGGGTGCGAGAAAAAATAAACAAGCCTCTGACAGGGTGGCAAAGGTATGGAGATTGGACACATACCTCAGGAGCGGTCGGGGATGAATATATTCTCGATGACTACCTTCGGTTGCATGATGGGAATAACTCAACAAATCAAAACCTGTCTATTGAAGACGGCTTGTTAAGACTTCGTACAGCCCTGCAGAAACCAGGGGTGTCTATACGACTAACAGGATTATCCGGTGTTGGAAAGACACGACTTGTCCAGGTTTTATTTGATAATAGAGTGGGTGAGAAAGCGCTTGACCAATATCGGGCAATCTACACGGATATGGCCGATAGTCCCTCACCTGACCCAGTTGCAATGGCTGGTCAGCTTATTAACGATAGAAGTAGGCCAGTACTGATTGTTGATAATTGCCCTCCAGATTTGCATCGCCGCTTGACAAAATCCTGTTCCGTGCAGCAAAGCGCTGTCAGTCTGCTTACAGTTGAATACGATGTGCGCGATGATCTTCCAGAAGAAACCAATGTGTTCAGACTTGAACCTGCCAGCGAAACCGTTGTTGAAAAGCTGATCAGTAAACAGTTTGCTCATATTAGTCGGGTTGATGTGAGAACAATTGCAAATTTTTCCGGTGGCAATGCACGTATAGCCATAACGCTTGCGAACACTGTAAAAAAAGGTGAAACCTTATCAGGATTCCGTGACGAGGAGCTTTTCAAAAGACTTTTCTGGCAGCGTCATGATCCTGATCAAAGCTTGCTCATCTCAGCACAGGCGTGTTCTCTCGTTTATTCATTCGAAGGCACAGATGTAAACTCTGAAAAATCAGAGATCAAGTTCCTTGCCTCTCTTGTTGACAAAACTGGCGCCGAGCTATTCCGTGATATTGCTGAACTCAGGAAGCGAGATCTTATTCAATCTCGTGGTGTCTGGCGGGCTGTACTTCCTCATGCGATTGCAAATCGTCTTGCCAAAGGTGCGCTTGAGTCTATTCCAAAAGATATCCTGGTGAATGGGGTTTTGGGGAGTTCTGAAAGGCTGATAAAGTCGTTCACACGCCGTTTAAGTTATCTTCATGACTGCGATGCAGCTATTGGCATCGTGAATGACTGGCTCGGCCAGGATGGCTGGATCGGAAAGGTAGTTGATAACCTCAATAATTTCGAAATTGACGTTCTTAGTAATATCGCGCCGGTATCACCGGCCAATACGGTTGAAGCCATAGAACGGGCTGTAAATGGGAGGGATGGGGGCGCATTTACTTCAAATAATAATCCCCGGTCCGCTGAGTTCGTGCGATTGCTGAGGCATTTGGCATACGACCCGAAACTATTCGACAGGAGTGCAAGACTGCTGTGCCGTTTCGCGCTATCAGAAAATCAGGATGCGCACGACACACTCGAATCATTGTTTTGTATTTACTTGTCCGGGACGCATGCGCGTATTGAAGCCAGAGCCAGGATTATCGAGGAATTGATAGACTCTGGAGATAAGAGCAAGCAGGAGCTCGGTCTTCTTTTACTCGATGCTGCGCTGAAGACAAGGCCTTCCAGTCCATTCCATGAATTTAATTTTGGGGCAAGGTCCAGAGATTACGGGTATTATCCCGGTACACATGAAGAAATAGTCCACCGGTTTGATATTGTTATCAATATTTGCTCACGAGTTGCTATTTCAGGTCGATCAATTTCGAAGCAGGCGAAAAAAATTCTGGCAAATAATCTGTGTGATTTGTGGAAAACAGGCTGTGTGTTTGATTTGTTAGAGCAATCAGCCAGAGAGATTCTGGCACAGGGAGCATGGAATGATGGCTGGATTGCTGTGCGTGAAATCATACAATACAACAGTAGCAGCTTTACCAATGTAGGCAAGGAAAGGATATACCGGCTGGAGAAGTTTTTGAAGCCTGTTAGCCTTTTGGAAAAAGCGCGTGCTTTCGCGCTTTCAGAGGCACATGGCGGCTTTGATTTGGAAGAAGGGTACAACGAAGAAGATGCCGCTGCCAGATATCGCCGCACAGAAGAAACAACCCGTAAGATTGGTGCCGAAGTTGCGCAAGATTCTGGGACATTCAACACATTGCTGCCAGAACTTGTCTCCACAGATAATAGAAGGCTGGTTCATTTTGGCATTGGTCTGGCAGAAGGGAGTAATGACAAAAAAGCGCTTTTCCAAGCCTTGTATGTTGAACTTGCAAAGACAGAACCAGAAGTACGTCAGATTGGTGTTTTTCTGGGCTTTCTTTCGTCATGCGCAAAATCAGACCCTGCGTTCTACAACTCGATACTCGGTGGTTTGGTCAGGGATGATTTGTTAGGGAAATGGTTTCCAGAGATTCAGATATGTACTTCTACTATGGATCAAAGGGGTGTAGAGAGACTGCATGAAGCTCTTGACCTTGGAATAACGGAAATACAGCTATTCCGGTATCTTGCATTCGGGCGTGCCCATGAGTCCATAAGTGACGATGATCTGGCTAGTCTGCTGAATAAAATTCTCTTGAAAAAGAGTGGGATCAGTGTCGCCCTTGAAATACTGGACATGCGGTTTTTCAGTCATAACCAGGAATCATCGGAGTACTCCGACGACTTGATGGCGGTGGCGCGGAACCTGATGGCGACATTCCCATTTGCTGAAAAGAATAATGCTGACAATCCTGATTACGCACTGGGAAAAGTTGCCAGTATCTGTCTGGCCGGACCAAAAGGCACTCACGCCGCCATAGTAACGTGCGAAAATCTTGATAAGGGAATTTCAGAATACCGTCTATCTTTCTTTAGCTATCCCTTATTGCTCAACAGCCTTGCAAAAGTCCAACCCACAATATATCTGGATGTGTTTTTGAAGGATTATCCTCTGATTACTCATTCCGATGAACAGTGTCGTAATCCTCTGGATCAAATTTCGGATATTGACCTCCTGTCCTGGTGCGAGAAAGATCCATCTTCCCGCTATGCGCTGGTTGCGTCATGGATGCAGGCATTCAGCAAATCGGATGAAACAGGGAAATACGAATGGAAACCTTTTGTGTATACGATCTTTGATAAAGCGCCTGTATTGGAGGATGTTTTAAAACATCTTTCCGATAAATTCCCGCCTACGTCATGGAGCGGTTCGCGAGCAGATATTCTGCAAGATCGTGCTGTTTTATATCAAGGTCTATGTGGACATGACAATGAGAAGGTCGCAATCTGGGCCAGAAATGAACATGAGAAATTACAGGAAAGGATAAGAAAAGAACGTGAACGGGAAGATCAGGAGAACCGCGAACAGGACGAAAGATTTGAATAATCGGGCACACTAGTCATGGCTTCGTCCATGTCGATGCAAGAGCGCGTTGTTCAAAATCGCGCTTTTTCCTGTAGTTGTGTCCGTATATCCTTGCCATGGACTTGCTTTTCCGCGAGGATGAACAGACCCTTCCCATTACTTTCCCGTTCCCATAATTCCCCGATAGTCCGTTTCTCGGCGGTGTCCGGGTTATCGGCGATATGAGCGCCTTTGTATTCGATGACCAGAAGCCGGTCATCCTCCAGCTTGGCTACGAAGTCAGGATAAAATTTGTCGGTTGCTGTCGGTAGCCAGAACGAAGCCGGATGGCGCGCAATGTTCCTGATCCAGAACCTGATCCCAGTGAGGCTGTCGATAGCCTGGGCGCACTGGAACTCCTCGCCATCCTCGGCGCCGTCAAAGACTGCAACATGGCTGGGTCCGAGGAAATGCTTCTGCGGTTTCCAGGGTCCGCGGTAGAGGCGCTGACTTTGATACATGCCGTTCCGAAACTCAAAAGTGTTCTCGAACGCCACCTCAACCCGCGCTTCAGGGGCGAACAGGAGGCGTTGATAAACGTCGTTACGCTCCTGTTGGCGGAAGGCTGTGATCTTCTCACGTATCTTGCGAGCGAGGATGAACTTGCAGCGCATCAGCGCGGCGATGTGCATTCCGCGTGTCGTGATCAGATGATTCACAAGGCGGCTTAACCAACTGATCAGATCATTCTGACGGATATCCGGCTGGCGCACCTCCCGATCAAGCCAGAGCACAAGGGCTTGTGAGGTCCAGCCCTCCATATCGACATCAAGCGCCAACTGCTCTTCCTCGGCAGCGAACCGGTATTTGATCTGGTTGCCGTCAAGGTCAATCTCAAAGCTGCGCGCTGTCTCCCGGATTGTGAACTCGTTTTTATCCAGTTTCGGGGAGTGGTCAAGAAGTGACCAGTCATGGTATTCCATGAATACATCGGTGTCCGCGAACTCCAATACGCCCTGAACCTCCGACATCAAGCGGGGAATCCGGAATGCCTCACCCCGCTCGGCGGGTGAAAGCAGTTTGTGCGTTTCCATACGATATTGGGTGACGGCTTTCAGGAAGTCCCCGCGTTCGTATTCCGGGATGCCCTCTGCAATTTTCTGCGCCAGGCTTTCATCGAGATAGCCGGTCACAGCGATCTCCACCATCCCATGTCCGATCTCCTGAACAGTAGTGGTTTCTCGCGTTTTCAAATCCAGAATCGTCTCCGGCGCTGCCTTGAGGGTGTAGTTGAAAGTGGGTTTTGGTTTGTTGCGCGTCTGCAACAGGGCATCATCCATATCCAGTTCTTTTTGCGCCGGTTCAATATTGTCGCGCGCCTCATCTTCCTCGAACCCCATGGCGACCAGCTTGTCGACAAGAGCGCGCGCCGCTTCCCCGAAGGAGGGTTCCGAGAGAAACGCGTAAGCCTTGTTCAGCATGTCCGATTCGCGTCGTTTGGCATACGGCATTCGCAACACGCGGCCCAGCAATTGTTCTACATTCACCGCGCTGCCAATGCGGGAAACGGAACAGAAGATATATGCAAAGGAACAGTCCCAGCCCTCTTTCAGGGCCTCAATGGTGATAACGTATTCAATCGGGCACTCCGGGTCGAACAGGTCAATCCTGTCGAGTTCGCGTTGATCTCCGGTTACGATGGCGATCTTTCTTTCGGGGATTCGTTCGACCTCAATCAGGTGGCGCTTCAGTATGCCGACCGTCACCTCCTGATTTTTCTTCTGCGCCTGAAACAGGACGACAGGCCGGATATAATCAGGGTCGTTTGCGGCAATTTCGGCCAACGAGGTTCGGGCCGCAATGGCGCCGTTTACGGCATTCTGCCAAGTGTCATGTTCAGAAAGCATGACCGGCAGCTTGATCATGTCTTCACGTTTCAACTCCTGCGCCGTCACGCTATGGAGTATATTGGAGTTCAGTCGCGGGGTAGCGGTGAATTCAATGATGGCCGAAGGGTTCACACGCGCCTGCATCTCCCGCGTCAGTCCGGTGACGGCGTTATGCGCCTCGTCCACAATCATCAACGGACGATGAACGTGCAGCAGATTCGCGAAGGAAAACTTCGTTCCACCGTTCTCCATCGTTTCCAGTTCTGGCAGGGTTTTCGGTAGTCCGGTGAAATGCGGCTCCATGTTTTCGTTGTGAGCGTAGACCTTGCGACCTTCGGTATTCGTTACACGCAGTGTCTGGATTGTTCCCACCACGATGCAGCAATGGTCACGGATATCGTGTGGGCGGATGTGTGTAAAATCGGTGATGTCGAATACGCGCACACGACCGTCGAACGCTTCATCGAGAACCTGCCTGTAGGGGTGCCGGGTATTTTGCAACGCCTCGGCCGTCTGCAGGCGGATTGTGTTGGATGGGACCAGCCACAGTACCAGCGGCCAATCCTTCTCGATCCAGGCATCGCGCGCAATCGCGATGGAGTGGGCGCCGAGGATTGTTTTGCCGCCGCCCGTGGGCAGCCGCAGGCAGACATAAGGGGTATTCGGCAGTTCAGCAAGCGGTGAATACCGGCTGCCATAGAGTCCCAGACGCTTCGCTTGTTCCGGTTCACTGGTGATTGTTTTGTAAGCGTTTGCGGGACCGCCGATACGCGCTTCCTCAAAAAACCGGCGGAGGGTGTTGAGGGTTTCAGTCTGGTATTCCTTCAGTTTCATGATGGTTTTTCAGGCCCGCAGTACCTGTTTCATGTCCGAACCTTGATGTCGTAAGGGGTCTGCTTGAAAGTAATGCGTTCCCGGTCAAGCGTGGTTGGCAGTAGTCGGGATTGTTCACCATAGACAGTGAGTGGATATTCCGGATTGCACTTTGTGAAATCCGGGGCATTCCTGGTGATTTCCTCGCGGATCAAGGCGAGTATATTTCGAGTCAGGACGTTACCGCCTCCGGGGCTCTTGTCTCCCAGGATGCCGTTGTAGAGCAGAGCATATACATGGCCGCTATGGATGCCGAGCACGGGGCTGTCGCCTTTTCTGTCCCAGGGTAGGGCTGTTTCCGAGAACCACACATGGGCTGCCAGCACATGGAAACTGATGTCGGACCTGATATGCCCGTCCTCATCAAAAACCGGTGGGCCGAGTCGATAGAACCGGAACCCGCCACCCCCCTGCCAATCAGTAACTTTTGAAATTCCACTTCGGTCGCCACGGATTACAGTTCGAATGCGTGGCAGGCAGTGTGTTACGGCTTGATCGCCCATCTCTATTCCAATGTAGCGACGATCCATTTTATGGGCGACAGCTGCTGTTGTTCCAGAGCCAACAAATGAATCTAATACCAGATCACCAGGTTGGGTACAAAGTTGCAGGCATCGCCGAATCAAACGTTCAGGTTTCTTTGCCTTGGGGAAACGCACATTTCCTTCATTGGCAATTCCTTCCCATGATATGTCATCCCATATATTTGTTAGCATACGTGCAGGTGTCAGCGTGCCATCAATGTTTCGTATATTTTTTGAGTAGAACAGAAGCTGCTTGCCATTCAGCAAATATACATCTCCATGACTATCTCTTTCGTGACAAACAATGATGTCCGGTAAAGATACTGATCTCTTCTTCGCTTCTACAATGTCCTGTCCTGCACCCTTGTCATCAATTTCTGCCAATCTGACGATTTTTTGTGCATTCTGCACTATGAATTTCTTCGCTTTCCTTAAATAATTTTTTGGCGAGCTTGACGTATGAGATATATGATTGAGATGAAGAGATAACGGCTCAATTTTCCAATCTGCATAGCAATCATCTATATTTTGTATGAATTTGTCGTATGCCGGATCAGGGTCGCGCGGCACCCAAATACGCTTCTGGTACATTTTTGATTTATCTTTACTATACCAAAGAAGATACTCGGATGCTTTGAATACCCCTGGATTCACAGTGCTGAACGCCGAAGGCGACCGTGCCTTTAGTGTTATACGAGACACAAAATTCTTACGCTGGAATACCTCATCTGCAATAACTTTTGCATAGTCTAATTCGTTATCGTCAAGATGAATAAAAATTGACCCCGCTTGGCAAAGAAGCTCATAAATACACTCAAGCCGGGAATGCATCATCCCCAGCCAAATAGAATGTTCAAGATTGTCATCATACTTTGGAAATAATTGCTTGGTGTTAAAAGGCGGGTCAATATAGATACACTTCACTCGCCCCGTATAGAACGGTAAGAGCGCTTTCAGCGCTTCCAGATTATCGCCCTGAATCAGCATATTTCCGGCATTGGCGTCTCCGGCTGAAAGTTCGGGTATTTCCTGCAGCAGGCGGTACGGCGCCTGTTTCGCGCGCCGGATATCTTCGTCTCGTGTCAACCAGTGCAGAATGGGCATGGCCTACCGCTCGTTACTGTTCATTCACGGCTTGACAGCGCATAGTGTATCAGCCGCGTTTTGCCCGAATCCCCAGCAGATTCCGCTCCGCTCTCCCGAAAGCGAGCGCTACATGATGAATCAGTTTGCCTTGACTCCGATACTTCTCACTGTACCCCTTCTCCTGTATCTGCGCCATCGCCTGAACCAGAGCGGCTTCTGTACCGGATTCATCTTCCACCACCTTGAACTCCATCACGAATACCTGACCGGCATGAATCAGCGTCATGTCCGAACGGCCATGACTGACCGCTTCTTCTACCCGAACATCGGCTTCACAAGACAGGAAATTCATGTACAGCAGACTCGCATACCAGGACTCGTAACGACTCAAGTCCGCGCTGTCATGCCACGGGTGCGGAATCCCCGCAAGATACGCCTGGAATACCTCGGCAAATCCGTCAAAATCCCGCGCCGCCAGTAACTGAAGGAGTTGTTCTCCCTGCCTCGCAATGCGGTCGATACCTGTCATATACCGCAGCAACCCCCGATTCAGGCTCAACTCCACCTCATGGTTCGGATAGTCCAGTCGGTATTCGGTCAGGCCTCCTGTCCGTTCCTGCCCGGTAATAGTCAGATAACCGGTCTGGAACAACAGGGCATCCATGTTGTAATTCTGTACATCAAATGTGGAGACCAGTTCCCGGTCCGCAATCCGGTTCGCAAGTTCTATCGGGCTGATCTCCTTGCGAACCAACTCCCGGTACAGGAAGGTCGGCGTGCCGGTGCGGAACCAGTAGGGTTCAAATTCCCGACTATCAAACAGCAGCAATACATCATACGGGTTGTAAACCCTCTCCTCCCCAAGCCAACTGTAACCATTGTACCAACGCCGAATCTCGTCCCGGTCAAGACCCGATAATTCCGGGCCGAATACTGTATCCAGATCGCGGTCAGTATAACCACAAATCGTAGAATACCTGGAGTCCAGACTGATGTTCTTCAGGTTGTTGAGACCCGAAAACAGATTCACGCTCGAGAACATACTGATGCCGGTGATAAAGACGAACCGGATATGACGGGCGCTGCCCTTGATGATGCCGTAGAATCCCCGCAAATAGTCCCGGTTCGCTCTCGCCATTTCCGGGTCTTCCAGTACATCCAGTATCGGCTTGTCGTATTCATCAATCAGAATTACTACCGATTTTTTGGTGGTTCGATGCAAATGGACAATCAGCCTCAAGAGACGTTCAGAACCCTTCATGTCGGATGGGGCGAGATCAAGACCTGCACCTTCTTCGATCAGGGTCAGTTGCGTGAGGATATTCCGATCAATATCGCCCGGTTCGTTGTATTTACCGTCGAAGCTTATCCGTATCACCGGATGCTTTTGCTCTGCACTCCAGTCCCAGTGATCGTGAATATCCAGCCCCCGAAACAACTCCTCGCTGCCCTCGAACAGTTCATGCAGGGTATCGAGCAGCAGACTCTTGCCAAAGCGCCGGGGGCGAGACAGGAAGTAGTAATCTCCCTGATCAATCATCTGCCGGATCAGGGGGGTCTTGTCAACATAGTAGCAGTTCCGTTCCCGGAGACGCCGAAGAGTCTGGTATCCGATCGGAAGTCGGCGGCGGGATATATTTTTGTTCTTGACCATTGCCCTGATATCATAACACTCTGGCAGTGAGTTGAATTCTCACTAAACCCAGTAAGCGGTTCGGGTCATGATTCTGGATGCCAGTTTCATCAGTCCCTTGACGGGAGGAGGCAGGTCGGCGGCTCCGGCATTGACGGCCTGTTCTGCATGGGCAGCTTCATCCGTCCTCATTTGTGACACGATCTGGCGGCTTCGCAAGTCCTTGCCCGGCAATCTGCCGAGGTGATCGTCCAGGTGGGCCACCACCTGTTTTTCGGTTTGGGCAACGAAGCCGAGGTTCCATTTGTCTCCGGCCGCTCCGCTGATCGCTCCGATCATGAATGATGCTCCGTACCAAAACGGATTCAGGACACTTTTGCGGGCGCCAAGTTCGTCCAGGCGTTGCTCGCACCAGGCCAGATGGTCGGTTTCATCGAGGGCGGCCTGTTGCATCTGTTGGCGGGTTGACTCGTTCCGGGCCGTGCAGGCCTGACTTTGATACAGCGCCTGGGCACAGATTTCGCCAACATGGTTGACACGCATGTAGCGTCCCGCCAGAGTTCGGTCGCGGTCGCTCATGCTGTCGTCTTCTGCCACGGTGGCCGGGTATTCGCGGCTTGACCGCGCTTTGACACACAGCGTATCGAGTGTCCGGGAGGCGCCGATGAGAAGATGATCGAGACGGCTGTACTGACGTTGATGTTCCATAACATACAGTGTATCAGGAACTGAACCAGCCGCCAATTCAGGCGTTGTCTGGTGTGTTAAGAGCAAATAGACTTGTCCGGTTTTATAGCAAATGAATTGTCCGCTATGATGATACCTTGATTCATCCTCCGGGTTAACCCGGAGGATGAATCAAACCGAACGTGCGCGGCGGACCGGACGCGGTCGTTCGGATGCGAGTTCATAGTAATTGCCCCTTGGCATCGTATCGGGCCAGTTCTCTGGGGCCGTGATGAACCGCCAGACCCTGATCCGGGTAATCCAGTACCTGGACGCGGGCTTTTACGTAATGGCAACGATGCCGATCTGCCGGAATCTGTAGCACTTTGCGCCGATAGCGCACACAGTTGTCTGCACCCACCATTCGCTCATGGCGCTCACACAGAATGTCATCCAGTACCGATGGATCGCGACAGGCCACAAAGGCGCTGCCGGGTTCACGAGCCGGTTTCTTGAACTCGGCATGGTAGGCGGGCAGATACTCGTTTTGGAGATAGCGGTTGGCCGTGTCCATATCGGTGATGCCAGCGCTGGCCAGTTCCTTGACCAGACGGTCCTGGTGGGTTCGAAAGACCCGCTCACAGCGCCCGCGCGCCTGCGGTGAGTAGGCTGGAATCATCTCGATGCCCAGTTGCTTCATGGCGCGTCCGAACTGTGTGGGATTGTTCTTGTCCACTTTGCCTCCAGCCTGGGGCGTATGCCAGTAATGACTGCCTCGATCCGTGTACAGCGAACAGAACAGTCCTTTCGATTCAATCACTTCGCGCACCCCCCGGAAACTGCTGCGAGTGCCTTCCTGTTCACAGAAAAACATCGAGTAATGCTCATTGGTCGCATCGTCCATCGTCACAATCAAATCCCAGCGCTGACCCTCCACCCACTCGTGGGTACTGCCGTCCTGATGCAACATCATCCCCGGCCACGGCGACGACTCCCGTCTCTTGCGGTGCGCCCCGCGCTTCGCGTACCGCTTCACCACACCCGCTCCCTGCAACTGACTCTTCACCCACGTATAACTCCTCTGACCTCCATCCCGACGATACCAGGAATGAAAGTGCTTCACGTTCCAACCCCGGTGATGATCTCGATAACGCTCCACCACATCCATCACTTCGTCTACCGGCGCCCGACGATGCGACACTTCACTCAAACGACGATCACACAATCCGTCCAGTCCTTCTTCCTCGTAACGATCTACATAACGACGGAATGTGCGACTGCACACCCCCAACAAATTCGCCGCTTCTTCCTGCGTCAATCGGCTCTTGTTCCATCCTTCATACGCTTCTTCAAATCTCATTAGCCTGGTCTCCTGTAACCACTCCACCCGGTTCATCCAGCACCCCCTTTCAGTACTGTGTAAAACCGGACAGTTTATGTGCTACTCAACCGGACAATTCATTTGCTCTCTACATTCAGGCGTTGTCTGGTGTAGACTCTCCCGTTATGAGTCTTGATTTTCAGCCCAACCGGAAACTGGCCCTGTTTTTATTGCAAAAGCAGTTGCCCGATTTCGTCAGCGATTCAGTCAATCTGGAAGGTATCCATTGCACTGTGCCGGAAGTCCAGACCCTGATGGAGGGTATTTCCATCGGCGGCAGGAAGCTTGCGGAGGAGTTGATTATCCATAACCAGATAGCCGCCTGGCGGTTCCTGATAAAAAGCGTCCGGGAGAATGCCTTTGAAGTCAGCAAACCATTCGTCTGTCAACTGCACGCGATTGCCGGCAAGGATGAATCGTTGACCTGCGGGATGTTCAGGGATGGCGGTGTGAGTATTGCCGGGACTCCGTACATTCCCCCGGACCATCAGGCGCTGGATCATCACTGGAATGAACTGGAAAATTCCATGCGTTCCGATGCCGATGAACCCGAAGTGATCAGCCTGGACAAAATTTATGCGCAGGCTATCCATGTATTTCTGCAGATAGCCAGGAACCAGTTTTTCTTCGATGTCAATAAACGGACCGGCAGACTGATGATGAATGGCGTGCTGCTGACCAAAGGATTACCCGCGATTAACCTGTCCGCCAGCAGGCAACTGGAATTCAATCGTTTGATGCTTGATTTTTATCCGGGCGGCCATGAAGAACCGATGCGCGATTTCATGTTGACTTGCCTGGACAAGAGGCATATCGAGATTATGAAAGAATGTCCTGAATCGGTCAAATGAATGAACACTAATCAAATCCGGGCGTTGTTTGAAAGGGCCCTGCCGGCGCAATCCATCGTTTCGGATCAGGCTGAATTGCGGGTCTATGAATGCGATGGCCTGAGCGCCTACAGGCAGATCCCGAAGCTGGTGGCGTTGCCCGACTGCATTGAGCAGGTTCAACGCGCCATGGCGATCTGCCGGGAACACGGTATTCCGATCGTCAGCAGAGGCGCTGGAACCAGTCTGTCGGGGGGCGCTTTGCCGCACCGGGACGGCATTGTGCTGAGTCTGGCGAAAATGAACCAGATGCTGGAACTGGATCTGGCCAATCGCACCGCCACAGTCCAGCCGGGGATGCGGAACCTGGCAATCTCCGAGGCGGTCAGGAAGCATGGCCTGTATTACGCCCCCGATCCTTCATCCCAGATCGCGTGCACGATCGGCGGCAATGTCGCGGAAAACGCGGGCGGGGTGCATTGTCTGAAATATGGATTGACGGTACACAATATCACCGCCTTGAAAATAGCGACCATCGAAGGTGAGTTGCTTGAAATCGGAGGCTCCAGCCTGGATTTCCCCGGCTTTAATCTGCTTTCACTGATGATCGGGTCCGAGGGAATGCTGGGTATTGTGGTCGAGGTCACGGTGAAACTGTTGCCGATACCGGATACCGCGAAAGTGATCATGGGTGTGTTCGATTCGGTGCAAAGCGCAGGCGACAGCGTGGCCGATATTATCGGCAATGGTATCATTCCGGGGGGCATTGAAATGATGGACAATCCGGCGATACGCGCCGCTGAAGATTTTGTCAAGGCCGGTTATCCGACCGAAGCCAGCGCCATATTATTGTGTGAGCTGGACGGCACATCGACGGAAGTGGATGACCAGATTGAGCGGGTGAGGCAAATATTCGATCAAAACGGCGCGGTCGAAAGCCGGGTTGCCAGGGATGAGCGGGAGAGAGCGTTGTTCTGGTCAGGCAGGAAGGCCGCCTTCCCGGCGGTCGGTCGGATTTCACCGGATTATTATTGTATCGACGGCACCATTCCGCGTAAATCTCTGGGTTATATGCTGACGGAAATAAACCGTCTCTCCGGGCAGTATCAACTACCTGTCGCCAATGTGTTTCATGCCGGGGACGGCAATCTGCATCCACTGATTCTTTATGATGCCAACCAGCCCGGTGAATTGGAAAAAACCGAAAAACTGGGCAGTGAAATTCTTCAGTTATGCGTTGCAGTCGGCGGCACGATTACCGGGGAGCATGGCGTGGGCGTCGAGAAAATCGGTGAAATGTGCATCCAGTTCAATGACCAGGAGCGGGAGCAATTCCATAGTGTGCGGGACTGTTTCGACCCGGACCGATTGTTCAATCCCGGCAAGGCCATACCGACTCTGGCCCGATGCGCCGAACACAATGCCATGCATGTCCATGCGGGGGAATTACCCTTCCCGGAACTGGAGCGTTTCTGATGACGGGGAATATCGAGGAAGAGTTGCGGGAGCGTGTTGCCTGCGCCCGCAGGGAGTCCACACCGTTGGCCATTCGCGGAGGCGGCAGCAAGGATTTCTATGGCCGGGAAATAACCGGGCAGACGCTCTTGACCCGTCAGCATGCCGGGATTCTGGATTATCAGCCAACGGAACTGGTGATTACTGCGCGGGCGGGAACCTCCCTGCGGGAAATCCAGGAAACTCTGGCGGACCACAATCAGATGCTGGGCTTTGAGCCGCCGTTGTTTGCGCCGTCTGCGACTCTGGGGGGCACGATTGCCACCGGCCTGGCTGGCCCCCGTCGTCCTTACGCCGGGTCGGTGAGTGATTTTGTGCTGGGTATGAAGGCGCTGACCGGCAAGGGCGAAATTCTCCGTTTTGGCGGCAAGGTTATCAAGAATGTCGCCGGATTCGATGTTTCCCGACTGATGGTCGGCGCTATGGGATGCCTGGGTGTCGTTCTGGAGGTCTCACTCAAGGTATTACCGATGCCGTTGCGGGAAACTACGGTCAAACTGGAACACTGTGAGGCTGGGGAGTCCCTGGAGCTCATGACTGCGTTGGCTCGCAAGCCATTGCCGGTTTCAGCGGCTTGCTGGGTCGGAGGGGTGACCTGGCTGCGCTTGTCGGGCACGGATGCCGGGGTTGATTCGGCGATCCGGCAGATTGGCGGAGAAGTGGATCGGCAGGAGGGTTCGTTCTGGCACAGCATTCGCGAGCTTAGTCATGGTTTTTTCAAGGACGACGGCCTTCTGCTTCGCGGTTCAGTCGCACCCGCAACGCCGGTGATCTGCCCGCAGACTCCGCAACTGATGGACTGGGGCGGCGCCGTGCGCTGGGTTTGCGGCGCCGGGGATGACAGTGAATTCGAGCGTCAGGTTCGCTGCCATCGGGGGTATGTTACCCGGTTCAGGAATGCCGACAGAAGCGGACAGGTATTCGGCCCGGTTGATTCGGTGAGGGTGAAGTACCAGCAGCGCCTGAAGGATGCTTTCGACCCGCACCGGATTCTGAATCCGGGCAGGATGTATGCGGGTTTATAGTCATGCAAACGTCATTGACAAGAGAAATTGCGAGTACTCTGCAAGGCGAGACCGCAGACCGTATCTTGCGTAAATGCGTGCATTGCGGTTTTTGTAACGCTACCTGTCCGACCTATCAGTTGCTGGGGGATGAAAGAGACGGTCCGCGGGGAAGAATCTATCTGATCAAACAATTACTGGAAGGGGAGCCGGTCAACCGGTCGTCCAGGATTCATCTGGACCGTTGCCTGACTTGCCGGGCGTGTGAAACCACCTGTCCATCGGGTGTTGAATACGGCAAACTGCTGGAGGTGGGGCGGTCGGTTTTCGAGCGGCGGCTTGCTCGCCCGCGCCTGCAAAGGTTGGCGCGGGAATGGCTGGCCGCAATACTCCTCAGTCCGCGGTTGTTTTCGTTTTTACTGGCGGCCGGGCGGCTGGTCAGGCCGGTTTTGCCTTCTGTGCTGAGAAACAAAGTGCCGGAACGCCCGGCCAAGCCTCTGGGCACGGACCGGATTCGATGGCCAAAGCCGATACATCCGAGAAAAATGGTGGTTCTGGGCGGATGCGTACAAGCCATCTTCTCACCCGATACCAATGCGGCTGCCGCAACGGTGCTGGACAGGTCCGGAATTTCATTGATTGAGGCCAGCGCCGCCGGGTGTTGCGGCTCGCTGGATTTGCATACCACCGATGAGCACAAGGCCAGACAACGCGCGCGCCGCCTGATTGACGCCTGGTGGCCCTGGCTGGATCAGGGTGTCGAGGGTTTTATCGTGACTGCCAGCGGCTGCGCCGTCACCGTCAAGGAGTACGATCATCTGTTCCGTGAAGATCAGGAATACCATGAAAAAGCCGTTGCTCTATCCGCGAAAACCTTTGACCTTTCGGAAGTTATCGACAAGGAGTACGATCCGGCTTTCCGGGCCAGCGCCGCCGGCTCCAGAGTAGCCTTTCATTCCCCCTGTACACTTCAGCATGGTCAGCAGATCAAGGGCAGGGTGGAAACCATTCTGGAACGGGCGGGGTATCGGATCTGTGAAGTGGAGGATGCTCACTTGTGCTGTGGTTCGGCGGGTACTTATTCCCTGCTGCAGCCGAGGTTGTCAAGACAACTGCAAACCCGGAAAATGGCTGCGTTACAGGAGAATGATCCCGATATCGTATGCACTGCAAACGTCGGCTGTCAGGTCCACCTGAACAGCGTCAGCTCCGGTCCTGTCAGGCACTGGATTGAGTTGCTGGTATAGCCTGATGGATGTATTTCTGAAAATTTCCTCAAAAACAGCGGCGGGACACTTGTATCGCGCATCTGTATCGCGTATCATCCGCGCTCCGTTTTTTACCTGCATTTCGTTTAAAACCAATGAAAACCTTCTCGGCAAATCCTCAAACAGTAAAACACGACTGGTTCGTGGTTGACGCCAATAACCGGGTTCTGGGCAGGTTGGCCGCTGAAATCGCGCATCGCCTGAGAGGCAAGCACAAGGCAGAATATACTCCCCATGTCGATACCGGGGATTATATTATTGTGGTGAATGCAGAGAAGGTCGCGTTAACCGGCAACAAGGCCAACGCGAAGAAATATTACCACCATACCGGACATCCAGGCGGAATCAAGGAGACTTCATTTCGTGAAATGATCGGAAAGCATCCGGTTCGCGTAATCGAAAACGCGGTTAAGGGGATGTTGCCGCGCAACAGGCTTGGCAGGGCCATGTTTTCGAAACTTAAAGTGTATGCGGGAGAGCGGCATCGACATCAGGCCCAGCAGCCCCGGGTTCTGGAAATCTGACTTCGACACGCAATTCAATCAAACATTATCGTATTTGATATGGCACAGACTCAGGAAACCTGGCGGGGAACCGGCCGTCGTAAATCTTCAACAGCCCGAGTTTATCTTGAGCGCGGCGCCGGCAGCATTGTGGTTAACAAGATTCCTCTGGAGGATTACTTTGGACGCGAAACTTCGCGAATGATTGTTCGCCAGCCTCTGGAGCTTACGGAAATGCTCGACAAGGTGGATGTCACAGTGAACGTCAGCGGCGGTGGCAACAGCGGCCAGGCGGGCGCTATCAGACACGGTATCACCCGAGCGCTGATCACTTACGATGAAGAGCTTCGCGGTTCCCTGCGTCACGCCGGATTCGTCACCCGCGATGCGCGGGAAGTCGAGCGCAAGAAAGTGGGTTTGCACAAGGCCAGAAAGCGTCCGCAATACTCCAAACGATAAATTCGGCTTCGTCCGCCATCAACTGAAGAACGCTGCATCGGTAACTTCCAGTACAGGGACGATCAGGGCGCGGTCCAGATAACGGTTACCGCGTTCACAGGAAGTTTCCGACACAAAAGAGCAGGCGTGGCAGGAGGCGGCATGCAATGAGCGATCTTTGTCCGGTTCGTGTTCTGAACAGAGTGGGTCCGATGAGCAAATTCTGGCGCGTGCCAGGGCCTGTGTGAGAAGACGGCCCAGACTCCCGGGTTTTCCGAGTTCCACCAGCCCGCCAAGCGTGCCATCGGAGTCGGCGGCGGCGGTATAGATCAGAATGCCGGCCTGCGGTTGTTCTCCCCCGGTGTCGGCATAGATACGTTCCCGAATGCTGGCGGCGTTATAGCCGCATTCGAGAGCGAGTTCACGCACCAGCAGGTGTGCGACCGTGTGTAACATCGTGTAACGGGCGCCGGGATAGTCTTCGTTGGGGTCCAGTTTGCGGGAGACCCGCCAGCTCCTGTGCCCACAGACCAGTTTCATTTCTCTCGCCTGAACGCTGTCCCGCTGTTCCCATTGCCGAAGCGCCTTTTCGTCGAAACGGATGAAAATTCCTTCACCGTGTACCTGTCCGGAGGGAACCCATGTCGGCGCTCCTCTACACAGTTTGGCCATTGGAGGACGCTCCTCCGGGTCGCCCGAATCTTCCGGCGCCTCGACACGGGTGAAGCCGAGCAACGCATTCACTTCCCGCAACCGTTCGAGCAACAGGACGCTGGCAATCCGGTGTTCGAATCCATTCGGTACGGCTTCCGGTTTACTCAGAAAATGCGGCCCGTCCTTGGGTGAGTCGGGATCGGTCAGCACTTTCCATTCGGGGCCCTTGATGTCTGTTCCGGTAATATCAGACTGGGCCTTGCCGGCGTGTACCGCTTTGATCGCGTTCCAGACCACGGTGGGAGGATACTTGTCGATTCCAGGTAGTGTCCCGGTCTTTTTCAGGGTTTTCACCACGAAGGTGACTTCGGCTTGTGAGTCTGTGTCATGGAAATAATTCCAGCCATCGCGAACCAGCTGGTAGACCGGGTCCCGGGAGAGCGGAATCGCCAGCGCTGAAAGTGTAATCGGGAACCAACTGTTGGTTGCGCCCAGCAGCACGGTACGCGCCTGTTCCCTGCAGTCGTCGTCGTAACGGTCGAGATGCGGGTGGCGTCCGCGGCATCGTGGCAGGTATTCCCTGCCGGATTTGCCGAAAGCGCGGGCCATGTTGCGCGACGTGCCGCACTGGTCACATTTAACCCATAGATTTTCAGTTTGCAGGGATGCGCCACTTTCAAAGAACCGTAGCGTACCCGTGCAGGCCGACGATCCACTGTGTACGAAGTAGTGCCATGGGAAGTCGTCGAGGTGACCGTTTCTGCAGGCGGACAGGAACCGCGCCGGAACGGCATCTGCGTCTCTGGCGGGCAGATTGCCGCCCGACCCTGTGCAGTCTCCGTGAACGAATCGTGTTTCCTCCGGACGGAAACGGTTCGCCCTTATTTTGAACAAGCCCAGATCGAACTCGGACAGCAGGCCGCATTTCACACAACGCAGCCAGCGCGGAAAGGGCCTGACCGGGATACCGACCAGGGTCTCCGGGTATGGATGAATGCCTTCACTTTGATTGGAGGGCGGCATCCGCAGGTTTTCAACCTGGTGGCCGAGCACATCCCGAACCGCCGACAAGAGGCGGGCCTCTTCGATCTGAATGCAGTGGTCTTTTTTCCATTGATCGGTTCCCATCGTAACCACGGACAGGTTGGGCAGGTCAATCAGCGCCCCCGGACCGTAGCTCCAGAAGATCTGACTTGAGCGGATTTCGCCGATCGGGACCTTGTCGTTCATGGCGCTTTCTAATCTTCTTCACCGGTTGCCGGCGGCGGTGTCCAGGAGGGACCCGGATTGTCGAACCTTGTTGTGTTCATGACCAGACGTACCCCGGATTCAACTTCGCGCATGGACACCGGGATCGTGAAATTCGTCCACGGCTTTATACCGGGACGGTGCAGCAGTGGCGCCATCATGTCCTTGTTCCTGCCTTTCTTCTGATAGGCCAGGGTGCGCCCGCTCCGGCCCGCTTCCGTGACCCACTCTTCGATACGTTCCCTGACTTCGGCACAAGTGTGTTCCCTGACGGCAGACTGTCCGGAAATGGATCCTGCGCGTCTGACCATGACTTCGGTGACGTGAACGATTTCCTCCAGGTCGGTGCGGTCCAGTTCTCCCGCTCCGGTGTTGGGATTGAGTCGGGCAGTTCCCAGTCTGAGGGCGCTCAGCATGGCGCCGGTCAGGCCGCGGTCCAGGGCGCGGGGTGAGAACGGGGTTACCGACTGGGCTTCGACATGCTTGTAGAAAGTCGCATGGTAATGCTCGAAGGTTTCGTAATGAGACAGGTCGCGTGGTCGGGCCCAGGTCAGCGCCGTGCAGACCAATCCGGGAAAGGAGCGGCCGACGCGGCTGGTCGCCTGTATATATTCCGCGGTTCCTTTCGGTTGTCCGTTGACGACCATCAGGCCAAGACGGTTCACATCGACACCGACCGAAAGCATGTTCGTGGCCAGGACAATATCAATGGAGCGGGCCTCACCTTCATTCCACCGGGTGACGAACTTCCCTTCCTCGTCATTGAAATCCGCTTTGAACTTCACCTCCAGCTGGTCGAGGTGTTTGGGGATGTCCCGGTTCGAAATGCGAGAAGTCAGTTCCCGGATCTGGCGCACACTGCGCTGCGACAGGCCGGGGCGGTTGACCAGGCTCATATTGATCCGGAAACAGCGTGTCTGCACATCATCTTCGGCGAGGCGTTTCATGCCTCCCAGTTCGCGCAGTGAGTTGAAGTAGCCGACTGTCGTCAGGTAGGGGTCGGCGACCGGGCCGAAACGGTCGAACAGCGCCTGCGCCGCGGTCAAAAATGCTGTGTAAACCCGGATCAGGATCGCCGGGCGCGAGCTTCCGGGAGAACAGACGCCGATATACCGGCGCCCCGGATTGTGGCTGATGGGTCTTTGTACGGAGAAGAAATTGTCGGCGACATCCAGTCCGCCCGGAGGAAAGATCGAGATTTGCCGCATAAAGACATTGTGGATCTGCTCTTTTGCCTTGCGAACGGTCGCGGTGGAAGCAATGATCTTGGGTTTTACGACCTGATCGCCGATATTCCAGGCGCACAGTTCATCGACGGCAGTCTCGTAGAGACCGACCATGGTGCCGAGCGGCCCGCTGATGAGGTGAAATTCGTCCTGTATGATCAGGTCCGGTGGACGGATTGGCCGGATCTTTCTGACCGTGGTCGCCGGCAGGCCGCCCTGTGCAGGATGGTTGCCATTGCAATCCGCTTCCGGCCAGAGCAGACCGTGGCGCGGACACTCTTTTTCTGCTCGTCCGAACAGGGTACAGGTTTCGCCGCGCCAGGCCATCATGGCGAACTTGTCGACGGTGGCGATCATCATGGTCGGCGGATGGTGGTAGATTTCTTCATCAACGATCAGGATTGGCAGGCCGGGGTGGGTTTTGCCGCCCGTCTGTCCCCTGGAAAAGGCGCAGCGTCCTTGTTCGTCACCGCAATAGACCTTCGTACACAGGGCGGTCTTGTCAACGTCAATATCCCGTCGGTCCAGTATTTCCGTACCGCACCAGGGGCAATTCGTCAATTGTGCCAGCGACCCCCGGTTTGTGTCGAGTCTGCCTGAATCGCGGACACGTTTGATGATTGAGTAAATATCGGCTGTCGTGCCCGGCGTGACCCTGTTCCCGACCCATAATCCGACCGTGAAAGGCTCGGCGCCCAGTCTTAAGTCGCCGGATGCGAGCGCTTCTCGCCGTATAACCTCCATGGCGCAGACCAGTGTCGTCGCGCGCTGGAATTGCTGCAACGTCAACAGGCGGAGTGTGTAGCGCATGATGACGGTCAGGCCACGACTGCCGTCGTACTCCCCGGTTACGCCCTGCATGCGCCGAATCGCCATCGCGAAAGCGGCGACACCCAGATAGGCTTCGGTCTTGCCGCCGCCGGTCGGGAACCAGAGCAGGTCGGCAAGCGCCTCGACCGGCCGGGTTCGGTCTGCATGGGTCGGGTCGGCCAGGCACGGCAGGCAGAGCAAGACGAAGGCCAGCTGGAAGGGACGCCACGAGCGGTTGCCGGGCACATCGAGATCCTCGACCCGGACGGCTTCCCGGCGTCTTTGCGCAAGCGAATATATACTGTGTATCCGTTGTTTGGCCATCACCCGGTTGGCGAACCGGAACGCTTCGAGGGCTGTCTGATCGCCCTGACTCGCCAATACGCGAATGCCTTGATCGAGACGCCGCTGAATGTCGGAACAGCGTTCCAGAGCCGAGTTTGCGGGTTTTTCAAAACCGGCGGCGTCTGCTTTGATGCGACTGCGTTGTTCTTCGATCCATGCCTTGTAGTCATCGGCCAGAATGGTGAGCGCCTTGACCAGAGCCGGTCTGTCCATTTCTGCGAGCCGCGCCATATCAAGGAATCCGTGATTGACCATCTCCCGCATCGCGGCGCGGTCTTCGGCATGAAATCCAGGTGTTTCGGTTACCGGAACCTCGTATTGGGGTATTACGGTGGTGTGTATCTCGACGGCGCGGTCAAAATCGGAGGGGGCGGTGCGGGCATGTACAGCAACGCCGTGACCAACCGCGAACTCGACTTGCCTGCGGTAGATCATTTCGAGCGCGTCATGCTCCGGATCGTCCTGGTTCCCGTGTACCGATACCCTGCGACAGAATGCGGATTTTCGGTGTGCGCCGGCGGGCGCGCGAACGCTCAGTTCTGGCTGGAACACCCAGGCCAGGTCCTTGTTTTCGCTCGGCTCTTTCTGTGCGTTGACAAGAAACAATGTGACCATGCGATCACCATTGACGTTATTGTCACGCACGGTGCCCTGGATGCGGACTTTCGGGTTGTCGACGTCTGGCGCCCGGCGCTGGACCGGGCCTTCACGCAGGTCGAGACGGATGACGCCTCCACAGGGGACGCGCTGCCATACCCGGGCTCTGCGATCCTGCTGTTTCTCTTTCGTGTCGGGATTCGTACTGGTTTTATATATTTCGACATCGTAATCCCGGCGATAACGCCCCCAACGCGCCTCGACTTCAATGATGTCAACTGTGCCGTCCACGCAAATGGTCATCCCGAAACTGGACGGGATGAGAGACTGGTTGCCAGCCGTCCGGATTTCGTCCGATGCCTCGACCTCTGCATCAACCCGGCCGACTGCGTTATCGAATTCCGCCCCCGGCCCGTGTCGGTCCTTGTGCACATCCAGGTCGTCGGGTTCTCCTTCGTTGGTTCCGATAGCCCATGTCCCTTCCACCGCGAAATCTGACTTCATCGGCGACAGCCTGCCGACCAGATAACGGTCGCGCACATTCGTGTCGATGATTTGTTCCAACGCCCCGTTGGCGGGACCCAGCAGATCATCCATCACCGCCAGTTGCAAAAGCTCCCGAATATATGCCTGGTTTTCAATCCGAAGGGCATCATCCACAGTCTTGCCGGTCAGCTTCTCCAACGCGGTTGTAAAAACATCCCATTGCAGACGGCCGGGCATGTCCTCCGGCAATGTGAGATCGGCGCTCCCGATTGTGGCTGCGGCCCGGTTATTTGCAGACAGCAGGCGATCAAACCAGATGATTGTCCGGTCGTTGTCAATACGAAGACGGAGAACCTGTCCGGCGCGCGCGAACCCGCCATCCGGCGTGACTACGAGTATCCAGTCGCGTTCCGCGATTTCACAAAACCGGGTCGGAGAACCGTTCAGCTCGAGTGTACAGCCGGGAAAGGCGGGATTGCTGTTCGAGGATGGGCGCTCAATCGCGATCCAGGCGCTGGCGGTATTCACCACCGGCCATCGGCCCGGAAAAAGAAATCAGCGCATTCAGCCGACACGTTGATTATGCGCGGTTTATCCCGGTTATCCTGCTGACATTTCTTCGACATTCGAGTTTCTTGCAAACCGCCCATCTCTCGCCCATTCCTGTTGGTGATATTCACTTCCGGGTAAACTGTCGTGTCCAGCAGCGTCTGATGGATATATGTCACAGATCGGGACGAACTGCAAGGAGATTATGATTATTTCGATAGCATTTGAACGATTCCAGGTTGCGACCGTCCATCCTTTTGCACCCGATCGCGTGTAGAATTGCCCGATGGTTGCATCGGTCAGCAATATCACATCCGCCTCCTCGACGGTTCAATACTTCGAGAAGGACGGCTATTACTCGAAAAACGACCCGGAGCACCGCGAGGCGAGCCACTGGGTTGGGCAGGGCGCCGTTCAACTCGGCCTTTCCGGCCACATTGATCCCGCGCAATTTCGTTCGGCGCTGGAAGGGTATGTGCCCGGGACCGATGTCCGGCTGGGGCGTATCCGCGATGGTGAACACGAACACCGGGCGGGGGTTGATCTAACCTTGTCTGCGCCCAAATCGGTTTCGCTGGAAGCCCTTGTGCAGAGTAATGAACAGGTGCGGAACGCGCATGACTCGGCCATGCGCGTGACACTTGATTTTGTGGAGAAACGTATTGTGCAGACCCGGGTCTGGAATCGTACGGAACGGAAGATGGAACGGGTTTGCGCTCCGGCCATGGTGGCGGCGACCTTCCGCCATGCCGCCAGCCGCAATCTCGACCCGCAGCTTCACACCCACTGCGTGATTGCCAATATGACGCATGATAGACACGGCAAATGGCGGAGCATCGAGACTGGAGACCTGAAGCGGAACCAGAAGCTGATCGGCGCATTCTATCGCAACGAACTGGCCCGGCGGTTGCGGCAACTGGGGTTTGCGCTGGCGCCGTCCATGATTGGCCGCGTCCCGGGTTTCGAGATCGCAGGCCGTGACCGGGTGGCGCTGGAGGCGTTTTCCAGCCGGCGCCGGGATATGCTCGACTATATCGCGGAGAAGGGCTGGGAATATAACGCCGGGCGGACGCGGCAGGCGGCCCTGGCGACGCGATTACGCAAGGACGAACCCCGCTGGGAGGTATTGACTGCCCGATGGCGGCAGCAAGCAGAGGAGTTGGGAGTCGACAGGACCAACCGGGACAGCGTCCGCGATACGGTCCCCGTGTACTCGCCGCTGGAGACCGTTTGGCAGGCGGCGGAGCGGCTCGAAGAGCGGCCCCCCGTGTTCGCGCAACGCGACCTGACTACGCTGGCGCTCGGCCATGCCGCCGGTCGTCATACAATCACCGACATTGATGGAGCCACTGACCGGATGCGCGCCGATGGTCACCTGATTGCGGGGATGCGGCGGGGCATCGGGGCATCGTTCCTGACCGACCGCACCGTGCGCGCGCGGCAGGAGGTGACCGCGGGGATGCTGGAGGGCATTGGCGCGGCTTCGCCAATGCTGTCGGGAGAGGGGATAGAGGCGCGGACGGCTGGCGCCGGGTTGACGATCAGCCAGCGAGATGCGGTACGGGTTATCCTCTCCAGCCGCGACCGGGTGGTCGGAGTGCAGATTTACGCCGGAATGGGCAAGACAGACATGTTGCGCCAGGTGGTGGCGTTGACGCAGGGACGTTTGATCATCGGGCTCGCGTCTTCGACCGATGCGGTGGTGGCGCTGGCGCGGGAAACCGGCATCGTGTGCCGCACCCTGCAAGGGTTCCTCGAGCGCTACCGGGACGTGGCGGACAACCTGGTCGGTGAGGAGCGAATGGATCAATTTCGGAAGGATTTCTCCGGCTCAATCCTGGTGGCCGATGATATGGCGCAGGCATCGACGGAACAGATGCGGCGGCTGATCCGGATCGCCGACCGTCTGGGTGTCGGACGGCTGGCGCTGGTCGGAGACAGGCGGCAACTGCGGGCGGTCGGCGCCGGGCAACCTTTCAGGCAGCTTCGGGAGGCCGGAATGCAGACTGCGTTGATGGACGATATCCAGCGTCAGCGCAACCCGGGATTGAAGGCGACCGCGCTGGACGTGATCGGAAGCGAACCGGAATCGGCGCCCGGAAAATCGGGAGAGAACCTGTACCCGGTTGCGGCTGATCGCCTTGGCGAGACAGCGGCCCGGATCTGGCTGGAGTTGTTGCCGAAGGCGCGTACAAATACGGCGATTCTGGCGTCAACCAGCGAATTGCGCGAGCATATTAACGAGACTGTACGCGAGGGACTCGAAGAGGAGGGCGTATTGCATGGCCGCGGGCTTGTGATTGAAACCCTGGCTGAGCTCGGATTGACACAGGCCCAGAAGGATGACACGTACAACTGGCGCGAGGGGGATGTCACGGTCTTCCATAACGATCTTCCACGATTTGGCATACGCGCCGGTGATCCCTGCACGGTGACCGCTATTGAGAACGGACAGATGTGGCTTCATCATCCCGATGGCAAGCCTCGCCGTATTGCCTCGGGAGACGCTGCTCGTTTTGATCTGGATCTTTGTGAGACGAGCCGGGTTTTCATCCGGGCAGGGGACCGGATTCGCTGGACCCGCAACGACGATGACAGGGGGCTGGCCCGCTTTGATCAGGCCGCAATCCGGTCAATCAGCCACGATACCGTGCAACTGCGAACGGATGATGGCAGATTTCTGGAGTTTCACCGGGGCGACCTGCAACTCCGGTATATCGAGCATGCTTACGCATCAACCGTACAGGCGGCGCGAAGGATGGAACAGGATGATGTGATCGCTGCGCTGGATTCGGGTCACGGCCTGTTGAGTGACCAGCGCAAGTTCTGGCTGGAAATCAGCCGGGGACCGGGTAATGCGGTGGTATTGACGGACAACCGCGAAGAACTGATGGAATTGCTGGAGGAGAACACGGCTGAACGGCGAGAGGGCCTGCTCCGGGAACGAGACAGCATGCGATTCTCCCAAGACATGGATCTGGATATGGATTTTTGACCGGGCAGATTGGTTATTGCCGTTCTTATGTCTCAATGCCCCGCCGTCTCTTCCGCATCAATGGTCGCTTCGGCTGTGGTGACGATCTCTTCCCAAGCCTCGGTCTCACCGGCTTGCCGGTAGCGTAGCTCCGCGATGCGGGACAAGACCAGTACATCCCGCGCCACTTTGCGGCGAAGCGGCGCTGGCAGGTTGTCATCAGGTTCTCTTTCTGTGGCTGTGATAGCGCGATCAACGATGAAACCCGAAGTCGACATGCGGGCCTTCTCCGCCCGCTCGCCGATAATCTGCCATTCGCTGTCTGTCGCCATTACGACACGCGCTTTGCGCTGATCGTCTGTCCTATCCGTGTCCATAGTTTTATAGAATGTATAATCACTCCGGATTATACATACAATGACGAATCTGTGATGATTTCTGCAATCGTATCACGCTCCGATTTGACTATTCGATGACCATAATATGACTGTGGATTTTGGAAAATTCTGACTTGAGAGAATTAAGGAATGCTTTTGGCGCCTTCCTGACCGGGGTGACGGTTGTGACGACCCGGGAAAAAGGAGGTGTTCCTCGCGGATTTACCGCCAATTCCTTTACTTCCGTTTCGCTGGACCCGCCCATACTGTTGATATGCGTGGACAAGGTCGCTGAAAGTTTTGATGTGTTTATCGAATCCCCGGGTTTTGCCGTTAACATACTGGCTGAGGAGCAGATCGGGATGTCGGGGCTGTTTGCGTCTAAAAGGCCGGATAAATTCGATATTGCCGACTGGACGATGAGTTCAACCGGCTATCCCCTGCTGGGCGGATGCTGCGCCTGGTTCGAATGCCGACAGAGCCAGGTCATTGACGCCGGGGACCATGTCATTATTCTGGGCGAGATTTTAAATTATGATTATAACGAGAAGATCGGCCTGGGCTATGTGCGGGGTGGTTATCTCAGGTTGGGGCTGGAACAATCCGCTCTCAGGGCGGCTTCCGCCAGCGCCGATGTGATTGTCGGGGCCATCGTTGAGCATGAAGGCAAATTACTGTTGATCCATGATGCGAAGACGGGAGAGCTGCACGTTCCGGCCAGTGGTCAGAAGGGGGAACCCGGATCTTTGACCAGGCTCCATAAGACCCTGTCTGACCTCGGTATCGAAATCAGTATCAGTTCGCTGTTTGCCGTCTTTGAGCATGAGCAATCCGGACAGCAGTTTATTTACTATCGCGCCACGGTGAATACAGGTCCGATCGGGAATGACTTCTGGTTTCCTGAAGAAATTCCATGGCGCCGGATCAAATCCGCGGCGACCCGGATCATGCTGGAACGATATATCACGGAATCAGAACGGGGCAGATATGGTGTATATTTCGGCGGCCACCGCGATGGCGCGGTCAAAATACTTACGGAATAGATCAAAGATTCGGGCTGCCTTATGAGCATGAGCGCCAGCGCACAATTTCACCAGGGGACCTGCTACAGACTGACCGGACAATGCCGGCGCAAGCCGGTTGTTGTTCTGATACATGGCGTAGGATTGAGTCAGGACATGTGGCAGTCCTGGATTCCGCTCTTGTCGCGAAGCCATGACGTACTGACTTATGACCTGTTCGGACATGGTCGTTCGGTCAATCCCGACGGCCCCCGCACTGCCCGGGGTTTTGTCTCTCAACTCATGGGCCTGGTCGATTATCTTGGAATTGACCGGTTTGCGCTGACCGGATTTTCGCTCGGCGCCGTGATTGCCCAGGCAGTGGTCTCATTACATGGTTCCAGATTGACCCATGCGGTGTTTTTGCACAGTATCTATCAAAGAACCACGGAGCAGCGCGAGGCGGTCAGGGACCGATACCGGATTACCAGGGATCAGGGCCCGATGGTGATGGTCGAACTGGCGATCAAGCGCTGGTTCAGCGAACAGTACATCCGCCTCAATCCGGATAAAATGGATGACATTCGCCGGCTGTTTTCGCAACACAAGGACGATGGCTACCTGAAAGCCTATTCTTTCTTTTGTCATGCTGAAGCCCAAATGAAGCGTTATGCGTTGAATCATTTTGGCCGCCCCGCTCTGGTAATCACAGGCTCTGCCGAGACCGGGTCCACTCCCGCAATGTCGCAGGCGCTGGCTTCTGAACTGCCTCATTCGGAACTGATCATCAATCCCGGGCATTATCACATGGCGCCGGTGGAGCATGCCGGGTTGCTGGCCACTCAAGTGTCGACATTCCTGAACAAACATCAAACAAGAGAAAACTGAACATGCAAAAATATCAGCATTATATTAATGGCGAATGGAGTGACGCTTCGGACGGAGGGACCCTGGTCTCGATCAATCCGGCTAACGAAGAACCCTGGGCACAGGCTCCCACCGCTACTGAACATGATGTGAACCGGGCAGTCAATGCCGCCAAAAACGCGCTTTTTGATGGGCCGTGGTCAAAAATGACGCCGACTGCCCGAGGGAGAATCCTGCACAGGCTGGGTGATCTGATTGCAGAGAAAGCGGATCATCTCGGTGATATTGAAACGATTGACAGCGGCAAATTGCTCAAGGAAACGCGAGGGCAAACCGGGTATGTCCGTGACTACTATCACTATTTCGCAGGTATGGCTGACAAGATTGAAGGGGCCACGCTGCCGATCGACAAACCCGACATGCATGTTTTCACCACACGCGAACCGGTCGGGGTGGTGGCTGCCGTAGTGCCGTGGAATGCACAGATGTTTTTGACCGCGACCAAACTCGGCCCTGCGCTGGCGGCGGGTAATACGGTTGTTTTGAAGGCTTCCGAAGATGCGCCCGCTCCGATGTTCGAGTTCGCGAAAATTGTTGATCAAGCGGGTTTCCCGCCTGGGGTGATCAATATCATTACCGGCTATGGCGAGCCCTGTGGCCGGGCCCTGACCAGCCATCCCGATGTGGCCAAGGTGGCTTTCACCGGCGGGCCGGAGACGGCTTCGAGAGTAATCGGAAATACCAGCCGCAACTATGCCCTGGTTTCATTGGAGTTGGGCGGAAAATCCCCTATCGTAGTGTTTGACGACGCGGACCTGGAAGGCGCGGTGAATGGCATTATCGCCGGTAATTTCGGCGCTTCCGGGCAAAGCTGTGTGGCCGGGTCACGGGTGTTCATACAGGAAGGAATCCATGACGAAATCATTGCCCGTATCGTAGAGAGGGCGAAACAGATCCGGATCGGTGACCCGTTGGCGGACGATACCCAGATGGGGCCTCTGGCAACCCGGGCGCAACTGGATCGTATTGTCGCGGCAGTAGGGAAGTCCCGCCAACAAGGCGCTGAACTGCATTACGGGGGCAGGCGGCCTGACTCATTCGACAAGGGATTTTACTACGAACCCACTATTCTGGGTTGTCCTGACCAGCAAATTGAAACCGTCGAACATGAAATGTTCGGTCCTGTATTGAGCGCACTCAGGTTCCGGGATGAAGATGAAGGCGTAGCCATGGCCAACCATACAAAATTTGGACTGGGGGCGGGTGTCTTCACAGAAAATCTGGCGCGGGCCCATCGGGTGAGCTCGAAAATCCGCTCGGGAATCCTGTGGGTGAATACCTATCGCGCTATTTCTCCTATCGCGCCTTTCGGAGGATTCGGCCACAGCGGATTCGGCCGCGAAGCCGGCATCGAGGCGGTGCTGGACTATACCCGGACAAAAACAGTCTGGATTAATACCTCGAGCCAGCCGATGGCAAATCCTTTTGTGATGCGCTGACCCCGCCGATTTATCAGCTCAGGGGCGGGAATCCATTTTCTGCTGTAATCACCGGAATCAAGTCCGGCAATGCCGTAGTTCAGGAACAGATCAAGTCTGTCCGTGTTCAAACCGGGGTTGTTTCAACAGGGCCTTGACGGATGAGGAAGAACGTATTATCCCCTGCCCGATGTAGGCTTCGTGATTTTTTTCAATATCGGGCAGCTTGTACAGATAGTTCACCATCAGCCCGAAGGAGTGCCGCATACCCTGTTCCGACTGATCTCCCAGCCAGTTGATCTGTTCAATCCGGGCGCCGTTGTTCAGGTGGAAATTGGCGACGGAATCCCGGGCTCCGATACCCCGTTTCTGATTCAGCAGATAATCCGCGCAGACCCGCATCAACAGGGGCTTTACCGTATTCGAGATTTCTTCATTTCGAACCCAGTCGTTCCGGCTGTCGAGAATCAGCGCGTTCAGGAGGGCGGATTCACTGTCACTGAAAACAGAGACCCGATCATTTCCCAGTTGTTGCCTGACGAAATCCCCGAACCCCGGAATTGGCGATAATGTCGAAAAGATTTTCAGGTTCGGGAAACTTTTTGTCAGGTCGTCAACCACCCGTTTGATCAGGAAATCCCCGAGGCTGACCCCTTTCAGTCCGGGCTGTGTATTGCTGATTGAATAAAAGATCGCGGTATTGACGTTTTCCGGATTTTCCACCGGCGCGGCATCGTCGAGCAGTTCGCTTACGTTTGTGGACAACCCGTTGACCAACGCAACCTGTACAAAAATCAGGGGTTCGTCGGGCATTCCCGGATGAAAAAAGGCGTAACAGCAGCGGTCGATATCCAGCCTGTTCTTCAGATCATCCCAGGATTGAATTTCGTGTACGGCCTCGTATTCGATCAGCTTTTCCAGTAATGAGGCCGGCTCGTCCCATGTGATCCTTTTCAGTTCAAGGAATCCGATGTCAAACCAGGATATCAGCAGGTCCTTCAGGCCCTGACTCAAGGCTTCGAGCTCGTTGTGCCGCTTTGAGAGCCGCAGTATATCGGCCCGCATGTCAACCAGGAACCGGATGCCGCTGGGCAGGGCATTGAATTGTGTGAACAGCTTGATCCAGGGTGGCCGCAATACGGTTCTCATTCTTTCCGGTATCTCCGGATCATCGGGATTTTCGATGTATTCCCTGGCAATGGCTTCCAGCACAGTCCGGTCAATCCCGAATTCTTCGACCAGCAGCCTGAAAAAGCGGTATCGTCCCTGATCGTTGAGTTCGAGCCAGGCTTGTCCCAGGCTGGCGGCCCGGGCGCGCGCCGACACTTCTCCGCCCCTGCTTTCCAGGCAGTCCTGCATTTGTATTCTCAATTGTTTCAGGTCGCGGTCGGGCAGATCCGGATGCAGCCTGAAAACACCTGCATGGCCCGATTGAGAAAACCGTTTCCAGCCTGACACAAGGTTGTCCAGTGTCCGGTCAAGCATTGACCGTGGGGTACGCGATGTGATTTGCATTGGATTGATTATGGCATGTCGGGATGTTTTGGCGGGCTGAAGATTATATCGGTGAATCACTTGTTTCGAACCGGTTGCGGGACTGATGACAGGATGGATGGACATTACAGTTTTTTCATGATTCCGTGCAGTAAATTGTATAAATTATGGTGAACTTCTGTATTTGTCTGAATTTATGCCCGTGGCGCGTGTATGACGGGAGAAAACGGGGACTCTAATGTTGTTTTTGCGACATGAAATGATTCCCGGGCAGCGTGTTTGGCCTGGCTTTCCCGTCGATACCGTCAGAAGCCACGATTTTTGTGTATAATGACTCCGTTAGAAGTAGAAGTCCTCGTATCCGCTTCCCAGGATGCAAGGACTGTGTCTGGCGCGACGCAATAAACGTGTCGGCAGCTGAACAATAAAATACAAACAACTGGAGTATTAAAACATGAAAAAAACGATAACCCCTGAAAGCATCCCGGGAGAGGTAAACTATTCCGACCTATCGGCCTACGACAAGGAACTGGTCGATAAGGCGGTGAAAAGCCGCTATTCCCGACGCGACGTGCTGAAACTGATGGCGGTGACCGGTGTTTCAATGGCTACTGCACAGAATCTGCTTTATTCAGGCGGGCAAGCCATGGCTATGACCCCGAAAAAAGGCGGCAGCGTTCGATTCGCTTCCAACCTCCATGGGCCTGACGATACACTGGATCCGCCGCAGTTCACCTCGACCATTGACTATACCCGTGGGCGCGCGACCTATAACAGCCTGATCCAGCATTCCAATGAACTGGTTCCGCAACCTGAACTGGCGGAAGCATTCGAACCGAACAGTGACGCGACTGAATGGAATTTCAAAATCCGCCAGGGCGTCGAATTTCATGATGGCACGCCATTGACCGCGGACGATGTGGTTTACAGTATGAGCCGCCATCTGGGTGACGAATCGACTTCGGTTATCAAGTCTGTTCTGGAATCAGTGGGAGAATGGAAAAAAATGGGTTCCCATGAAGTTCGGGCGGTCATGAATTCCCCGAACGCTGATTTACCGACCCTGCTCGGATTGTTCCAGACCAAGATTGTCAAGAATGGCACCACCGGTGATGGTATCGGCACCGGTCCATTTACCCTGGAATCGTTTGAACCCGGTGTAAAATCAGTCCACAAGCGTAACGAAAACTACTGGCGTGAAGGCGCTAATCTGGACGCTTGTGAAATCACCGCGATAACCGACCCGGTCGCTCGCGTAAATGCACTGCTTGCCGGCGATATGCAGATGGTTTCAATCATTGAACCCAAGGCGTTTCGCCAGGTGGAAGAAGCCGACGGTGTCACTTTGCTGTCGACACCCGCGGCGCTCCAGGTTGGTATCTGTATCCTGAAAAACACCGCGCCGGGTGACAACGATGATTTCGTCAAGGGTATGCAATATATCATGGACCGTGAGCGCATCGTGAAAAGAATCCTCAAGGGCAAGGGTTCGCTCGGAAACGATACGCCGATCATGTACGCGCATGGACCTGACTTTTGTTCGGAACTGCCGCAGCGTGAGTTCGATCCGGACAGAGCCAAGGACTATTTCAAGAAATCCGGAGTCAGCGGCGCCGAACTGCATGTTGCCCCGGTGGCGCCCGGCATAGAGGAAGTCTGTCTGTTGGCCCAGGCGAACTGTGCAAAAATCGGATTCGACCTGCAGATCAAGAAAGTGCCTACTGACGGATACTGGGGCGCCGTTTGGATGAACGAGCCACTGAATGTGGTGACCTGGAACATGCGTCCGACGGCCAATTCACAAATGGCGATTCAGTTCGGACCCGGCGCGGCCTGGAATGATACTTACTGGAACAACGAACGCATGGGTGAGTTGCTTACGCTCTCACTGGCGGAAACCGACCCGGTCAAGCGCCATGCGATGTATTGCGAAATGCAAACCCTGATCCACAATGGCAGTGGCATGGTGATTCCCGCTTTCTCCAACATCAACGATGGTGTTGCAGATAACATTATGGGAATACCGACCGTTCCACTGGGTCAACTGGGCGCATGTGAGTGGCCTGAATTCTGTTGGCTGGCTTGAGTCAAGGGTAGATACGAGATACAGATTCTCGGTTTGATGCTTAATCCGGGCCTGCATAAAGAACTCTTTATGCAGGCCGTTTTTTTAAGCCTGTCTATCAGAACATTAACTATGGAGGGACATAGCTTATGATGACGCAAATGGTTTTGCGCCGAATCGTAATCGGTTTTGGCACCTTGCTGGTGGTGTCCGTGATCGTTTTCCTGGCGACCAGTATCCTGCCCGGCGATGTCGCGCAAATTCTGCTGGGGCAGAGCGCCACCCCTGAAACCCTGGCAGCCTTGCGGAAGGAACTGGGCCTGGATCAACCGGGATACGTGCAGTATTTCTCCTGGCTGGGAAACATGGCAACCGGCGACCTGGGCGTATCCAAGGCGGGAGGAGCGACGATCACGAGTCTGATCAGCGGCCGCTTTGGCAATACCATGGTCATGTCGGGCCTGGTTGCGGTGATTTCAATACCGGTGTCCATCGCGCTCGGGTTGTGGGCCGCGATGCATCCGGGCACCTGGCTGGATCGTATGGTCACCTTTGGTACGTTAAGTACGATCTCTGTACCGGAATTCTTCATCGCTACCATTCTGGTTCTGATCCTGGCGGTCGAGTTGCATTGGCTGCCTTCAACGGCATACATGACCGGCGATGAAACCTTTTTTGAATTACTGGGGGCGTTGGCGATGCCGCTGATTACCCTGGTAATCGTGGTCTCGGCGCAGATGATCCGAATGACCCGGGCAGGTATCCTGAACGTGATGAATTCCCCCTACATTGAAATGGCGATATTGAAAGGGGTGCCTCGACGGCGAATCATACTCCGGCATGCCTTTTTTAACGCGATTGGCCCGATTGTCAATGTCATTGCCCTGAACCTGGCCTATCTGGTCAGCGGTGTGGTCATTGTTGAGACCATATTCGCTTATCCCGGCCTTGCCAAACTGATGGTGGACGGGGTACAGACCCGTGACCTGCCTCTGGTTCAGGCGTGTGCGATGATATTTTGCGCGACCTACGTGGCGCTGATACTGATTGCAGACGTGGCATCCATTCTTTCCAATCCTCGTCTCAGAAACCCGAAATAGAGGGGAGATAACCATGACTGACAATAACGACATGAAAACAAAAGAAGAAGAGGTTATCGCGAAGCTGGATACTTTTGATGAGTTGCCCGACGCCCCGCCAAAAAGACGGATCAAACTGTCATGGGTGGGCAAACTCTCTGTTGCAGTGGTCGTTTTCTGGCTGGTGATCTGCATCATCGGTCCATCCATCGCGCCCTGGCATGAAATGGATATGGAAGGCGATGACAGTTTCCTGGACGCCTACGACAATTTCTACCTGGGCACAGATTATCTGGGGAGGGACACCCTGTCCAGGGTGATTTTCGGCGCCAGAAATACCATCGGGATTTCACTTGCAGCGACATTGCTTGCTTATGTGATGGGGATCACGCTCGGTATACTGGCCGCGGTCAAGGGAGGATGGATTGACATGGGTATCAGCCGGGTCAACGACGCGATATTATCGTTGCCGACCATCATGCTCGGCCTGATCGTGATCGCCGCGCTGGGGTCCTCAATTCCGATACTGGTCGGAACTGCGGCGGTGATCTATGCCACCAGTGTGTTTCGAATAGCGCGAGCTCTCGGTCAGGACATTATGGTGCAGGATTTCGTGGAAGCGGCGAAAGCGAGAGGAGAAGGAGTCTGGTGGATCATAAAAGCGGAAGTGCTGCCCAATGCGGCCATGCCGTTAGCGACCGACTTCGGGTTGCGGCTGGTGTTTGTCGTGTTGTTTATTTCCAGTCTGAGCTTCCTCGGCCTGGGTGTTCAACCTCCGGCGTCCGATTGGGGAAGCATGGTGCGTGAAAACCTGGGTGGTTTGACCTACGGTTCTTATGCGGCTATCTGGCCAGCCTTCGCAATCGCAACATTCACCATCGCTATCAACTTGATCGTCGATGATATTTCCGCCAAATCCGGCGGCAGCCTCGCAAAGAAAATGGTGTAGAACGATGGAGCAAAGAGAAAAACTGCTTGAAGTCAAAGGCCTCAGGATCAGCGCAACCAATGATGACGGGGTAGAAATACCGATCGTCAAAGGGGTCGATTTTAATATCCATAAAGGTGAAGTGGTGGCCCTGATCGGCGAGTCGGGTTCGGGAAAAACCACAATATCACTGGCTTCCCTGGCTTATACAAAGCCCGGCTTGCATTTTGCGGGCGGTGAAGTCCTGTTAAATGGTGAGGATGTGCTGACCATGGCGCCGTTGCGCACCCGCGAAATTCGCGGAGCCAATGTCGCTTACCTTGCGCAAAGCGCGGCGGCCACATTCAATCCCGCCATCACCATCGGTGAACAGGTTACAGAGTCTGCTGTTCTTCACGGCATACTCACACAGGAGGAGGCAACCCGGCGAGCAGTCGAGTTATACCATGCGCTGGAGTTGCCGGATGCGGATCGTATCGGCTTCCGATACCCCCACCAGGTTTCCGGCGGTCAGTTACAGAGGCTGATGGCGGCCATGGCGCTGTGCGGCAAACCGGATCTGATGGTTCTCGACGAACCGACCACCGCGCTCGACGTGACCACCCAGATCGAAGTCCTGAAAGCGTTCAAGAAAGTGATCCAGGAGGAAAACTCCGCCGCAATTTATGTCACTCACGACCTCGCGGTGGTTGCGCAGGTAGCCGACCATATCGTGGTGCTTTATGGCGGCGAAGTGATGGAGCAGGGTTCAGCCGACCAGATCATCAATAACTCGCAGCATGCCTATACCAAACGTCTGATGGCGGCGGTGCGCCCGACCCCGACAGCCGGAATGGGTGTCGAGGTGGGGAGTGAACATGATCGCGAACATGCGGCAATGGAAGTAAAAGACATGACCGCGGGGTATGGCGGAATCGTAGACGGTGAACCCAAGGTGCCGGTCTTGAGAGATGTGAATGTGGAAGTCAAAAATGGTCATGTTGTCGGCGTTATCGGTGAATCGGGTTGTGGCAAATCAACCCTGGCCCGGGTCATGGCCGGATTGTTGCCGCAGGCAAAAGGCGAAATCATACTGGAAGGCACAGAACTTGAAGGCGCTCTGCTGGACCGCAAGCGGGAAGAATTGCAAAAGGTCCAGTTTGTGTTCCAGATGGCCGATACCGCATTGAATCCGAAGCAGGTGATTGGTGACATTATTGGTCGGCCATTGGAGTTTTATCATGGCCTGAAAGGTAAGGAGAGGCATGCCAAGGTGGCGGAAATCCTGGAGATGGTCGAATTGCCGGCAGAGTTTGCCAGCCGTTACCCGATGGAATTGTCAGGCGGCCAGAAACAGCGGGTCAATATGGCGCGCTCACTGGCGGCGAATCCCGAAGTGATGTTATGTGATGAAGTCACGTCTGCGCTTGATTCGATAGTCGGCGCCAATGTCATCAAGTTGTTGACGGCGCTGCGCGACAGGACGGGTGTCTCATTCGTATTTATCAGCCATGATCTGTCTACTGTCGCCTCGTTCGCGGATGAAATTGTCGTACTGTATGCAGGCAGGGTGGTTGAACAGGGGCCGACCGATGAAGTGCTGACCCCTCCTTTCCATCCTTATACCCGGTTGTTGATCAGTTCGGTTCCAGAAATGAGACTGGGTTGGCTCGAAGATACGATGAAGAAGCGTGAAATGGCGGTGGGCATTGCCAAGGGGGTTGAAATCACCGCCGTGGGTTGCCCGTTTTATAATCGCTGTCCGTGTGGAATTGAGGGTACCTGCGACCGGCAAACTCCTCCAGTGCTTAAACTGGAAGACGGTCACCAGATCGCCTGTCACCTGAGCGTGGAGCGACTTCAGGCCGAGGAGGCGGAGACGCAGAAAATTCTGAAGGGCTTCGAGAAACTGGGCCAGGGCAAACCCACTGTGCCTGTCGGCCCCGCCGCCAGACCACCCGTGCAGACCATTTGATAGAAAATTAAAGAGAAAAACATTATGAGCAAATATCCCGCCCTTGACGCCATGGGGATTCGCAACCCGGAGCAAATTGAACGGTTTACGACTTTTATGACGGATAAAACAGACATTCTGCGTGTAACCTACAATCGCAAGAAGGGGTCCATTCTGCCGGTGAGTAAGAAATACCGGTTTCCGCAGCTCAAGAAATCGACCATGGTGGACAGTGGCACCCGCAAAACGGAAGTTATTTTCGAGAGCTCAGCGGAATTCCGCAATGCGGTTGCGGAACTGGGACATTTGATGGATGCTCATGAAAGTGTGGAAGAAATTCGCAAACTGATTCTGGAAGAAGTGACCATTCTGGAAGAAGACGTTGCGGCTCATATCGGTCATATAAAGTCACTGATCGACAAGATCTGACAATACTGATTAGTGTTGCAGGTGCGTACTTTACCTGATTTCATTTTTATCTGTACCGACCAGCAACGCTCTGACAGTCTGGGCTGCTATGGCAATGCCATAGCGAATACGCCGAATATTGACGCGATTGCCGCTGCGGGGATGCGGTTTGACCGGCATATAACACCGATGCAGATCTGCTCGCCGAGCAGGGCCACCATGATTACCGGGTTGTATCCGAGGCATCACAGGCTGGCGGTCAACGGGATGGCCCTGCCCCACGATGTGCCTTTACTGACAGAATTCCTGGCAAACGCCGGTTATGTGACCCATGGTATCGGCAAGCAGCATCTGCAACCCCTGCTTGCCCCCGCTGACAGAAACATGCCGGATTCAAGAGCGTTCTGGAAAAAGCCGGAATCGGTCGGCTGGCGTGGTCCATATTATGGTTATCAGACAATCGACCTGCTGCTCGGTGAGTCGGATACCGCTCACCTGGCGGGGCATTATGCTGACTGGTTGAATAAGAACCATCCGCAGGCGGCAGAGTGGTTGATGCCACAAAGCGCCGATGAGCCGCCGCCCGCAGACCTGGATGAGGTCTGGGTGAGCAAAATTCCCGCCGAACTGCATTACAACACCTGGATTACAGATTGCGCCGTCCGGTTCCTGAATCAATCCCGTTCCCCGGACACTCCGTTTTTTCTGTTTGTTTCCTACCCGGACCCTCACCATCCGTTCGACCCGGTACAGCCTTATGCGGGCCGATATAACCCGGATGATATGCCGTTGCCGCGGGTCGAGGGCGATGAATTGTCCAGAATGCCGCCTTATTATGATCAGCTTTATCCCGAGGGACAGGGGTTTCGTGAATTGTACTGGGCAGCGCACGACGATATGGAAGCCGGTTCGATGATTACAACCCGGGGTATCAGTGATCAATCCATGCGCAAGGCCATCGCATACACTCACGCCATGACAGAAATGATTGATGACGGTGTCGGCGCTATCCTGGCCGCGCTTGCGGGCAGTGGCCGGGCCGACAATACGTTTATCGTGTTTACTTCAGACCATGGCGAGCTTCTCGGCGACCATGGCCTGTTGCATAAGGGACCGCCGCCCTATCGCCAGTTGACCGAGGTATCGTTGATTATGAGCGGACCGGGCATCCGGCCAGGGCAGACCACCCGCGCCCTGACCAACCATATTGATCTGGCGCCGACGCTGCTGGATATTTCCGGCGTGCCGTTTGACCCCAATCCATTTGATGGCAAGAGTCTGGCGCCATTATTTTCTGATTCCGGTCATCCTCTGCGCGCGTACAATTTCGGTGAATATCACCCGACCGTGAAGCCTGAGCTGTACAACCAGACCGTCTCTACCGATCAATGGCGATTTACGGTCTATCCGCATCGTCCGCAATGGGGCGAGTTGTTCAACCTGTACGATGATCCCACAGAGCGCTTCAATCTGTTCAACCAGGCGGGCTGTGAGGATATTCAATCCGAATTGTCCGCTGTTCTCGCCAGCCGCTTTCCCCCGCAACCCAGGGTAGACAACGAAGCGCTCTGCAAGTGGTAACGGGTGGTTTGTCTTTCCCTTGATAAGCGGGAATCCACAAACGGACATTTTCGCCACTAATCACGGTCTATAGAGCCAAAGCCCCTGTGGTTGTCCGGCCGTGGACATTTTCAACGATATCGGAGTATTCTATAATCCAGTATAGCGGCATAGATTGATGAAGTCTTGTCGCCAGTAGAGTTTGAAAAGCAGTAGTAAGTATGGTTATGGCTGATAATGTATCGCCTGAAGTCCGTAGCCGCATAATGGGGCGGGTCAAATCAAAGGGTATGAAGCCGGAGATACAGGTAAGACGCCTGTTGCATGGTCTTGGTTACCGCTATCGCTTGCATCGATCCGACCTACCTGGAAAGCCTGATCTGGTTTTCCCATCACGTCACAAAGTCGTGTTTGTAAACGGCTGTTTCTGGCACTACCATACCGACTGTGATCGGGTTCGAATTCCTGCTACCAATCGGGAATATTGGCTGACCAAACTTAAGCAAAACCAAGCACGTGATACACACAATATTGCATTGTTAGAAGAAAATGGGTGGGAAGTGATTACAGTATGGGAATGTGAATTGCGAGATATAACGATAACTACCGAACGCCTTCGGGCTTTCCTTGGGAAGCCTGGGTCAACCCGTATCCTGTGATACCGCAACACGCGGGTAGCAATGTGCTATATTCAGGTCATGAATACCAGATATACAGGGAAGAAAAAAACCATCCGATTTATCGACCTGTTTGCTGGTATTGGCGGGTTTCGTTATGCCATACAAAATGCTGGCGCCGACCTTGGTACGGATGTCGAGTGTGTCTTCAGCAGTGAGATAGATCAGGAATGCCAGAGGGCCTACGCAGAGAATTTTAGCGAAACCCCACACGGCGATATTACGGAGATAGCCGCTCAGGACATCCCCGACCACGACATTTTGCTGGCTGGTTTCCCATGCCAGCCATTCAGTATCATCGGGCATATGCGCGGCTTTGACGATACCAGAGGGACATTATTTTTCGACATAGCGCGCATATTGGCAGAGAAGAAACCGGCGGCATTTGTGCTGGAAAATGTGAAGCTGCTGGTCGGGCACAGCAAGGGACAAACCTTGAATCGGATTCTGGAAACTCTGGACGAGTTAGGATACTACACAACTTATAAAGTGTTGAACGCTCTTGACTTTGGTCTGCCACAGAAAAGAGAACGCGTCTTCATTGTTGGCTTTCGCTCCCCACGCTATTTCAATTGGCCCACTGGAAATATTCCGATGCGCCCATTGAGTGAAATTCTGGAAGAAGATATTCCCGAAGAATATTTTGCCTCCGGTCATATCAGGCGGAAGAGGCTAAGCAAGCAAAAGCCAACGAAAGAGCCGACCATCTGGCATGAGAACAAGGCCGGACACATAAGCGCTTATCCGTTTTCGTGTGCTTTACGCGCGGGCGCTTCTTACAACTACCTTCTGGTGAATGGCGAAAGAAGGCTGACTTTACGGGAAATGTTTCGGCTACAGGGATTTCCGGAAAAAGCCAGGATTGTTTGTAACTATTCGCAAACCAGGAAGCAGGCGGGTAATAGTCTTCCTGTGCCGGTGGCGCAGGCAGTCATCAAGAATCTGATACAAGCCACAGATTGGGTGTCGACATTTTCTCAAGAGGAAACCGACAAGCTGGTGGTTGATGATCAACTGCGAATATTTGAGAACATATCAGAATATGACCAAATCTCCGAAACTGCGGACAGTCCAAAAATACAAGCCACCGTATCCACTTAATGGCTTTCCCGAAAGCTTTGCGCTTGATTTGGGGCGGGAGGTTATTTATTTGCTTGCCTCCAGAGGGAAACAAGCAAGACTGGAAGGTTCAGACTGGGAAGAGATTTTTGCTCGTTTAGTCGGTGCGAAGTGGAAACCCTCAAATGTTGGGCTTGATGATGTTGTCTTGCAGCAAACAGCATGGGGAGCCAAAACTGTAGGAATCTCTGATTAATCAGTTTCTATTGTATAATTTTTGTACTTCATACTGACTGGAGATATTTCCGATGCGCCAGAGTACTTTTTCCGAAGCTGGATTTGACAAATACAAGAAACAGACGCGCAAGGAGCGTTTTCTGGATGAGATGGAGCAAATCATTCCGTGGGTGGAGTTGAATGCAGTCATCGAACCTTTTTATCCCAAACCGCAAGGGGCAGGCCGCAGGCCGATTGGAATAGACCGGATGCTTCGGATTCACTTTCTGCAACACTGGTTCAGTCTTTCGGACCCGGCTGCCGAGGAAGCGTTGTACGATTCGTTGTCGATGCGCCGGTTTGTGGGCATAGACCTGGGTCGGGAGCCGGCTCCCGACGAGACCACGATCTGCAAGTTTCGTCATCTGATGGAGAAGCATAACCTGGGGGAACGATTGTTCGGACTGGTCAATGAATATTTGGGTGAGAACGGACTGAAGGTGAATCGGGGTACGATCGTGGATGCCAGCATCATCTGCGCACCGAGTTCGACCAAGAACCGGGAGAAGAAACGAGACCCCCAGATGCACTCGACGCGCAAGGGGCAGCAATGGTACTTTGGTATGAAGGCGCATATCGGTGTGGACAGTCGCAGCAAGCTGATTCATTCGGTGGTGGCTACGCCGGCGAATGTTCATGATTCACAGGTTCTGCCGGAACTTCTGCACGGGAAAGAGACCCGTGTATGGGGAGACTCGGCCTATACGGGTCAGAAGGCGGTGATTTCACAGGTAGCGCCGGAGGCGAAGGATTTCACTCATTCGAAGGGGACGCGCTACCGCAAATTGACGGAGAAGGAGCGCTTGAAGAATCGAACCAAGTCCCGGATACGGTCGAAGGTGGAACATCAGTTCGGTATTCTCAAGCGGCAGTTCGGTTTTACCCGGGTTCGTTACCGGGGGCTGGAGAAGAACACGCATCGACTGGTTGTGGCCTGTGCCTTAAGCAATCTGGTGATGGCGAAGAAAGTACTGTTGAGACAAAGGCGGTTGAAACTGCAGGCTACGTACGCCTGAAAAATGAAAAGAGGGGGAGAATGCTTGTATTTCCCCGCTCCCGCTCACTGATTCCGGGCCATTCTGTCTTTCAGACCCACTCATATCCCGGATTTACAAAAATGACTACCCAAAATCCCCAAAACTCGTATTGTTCAGACTTTCCTGTAAAGAATCGCCGACCTTCCACTGTCTCAAAAATACGTCTCATTTCCGGGCGCAATTCACCCATTTATTCTTTTGGTGACAGTGAAATAAGCGAAGTTGATCCCAATCAGTTGGGGGAAAAGGTTCTCGCAATCTGGAATGAGCGCGTCACCGGAATACGGAAACTATACCGTCATGTGCGAACAATTGTTCTGATCAAATCCAGCGACCTGCTTGAGTTGGCCGCCTTCGAGTTTGATACCATTATATACCCAGCCGAACAATTTTGGTGGCAGTGGAATGAGCGCAATAATCTTGAAGGCTTCAGCAAATCAGCCGACCAGCATATATTTACATGGCAGCCACATGGCTCCCAATTCACCATTATTGAAAGTGTACCCGAAGAACGCCTGGCAATTAAAATCAAGGAACCGCCACAACTGGATAGAGATGCAGTCCTGGAATCAATCAGATTTGATGCGTCTTGGGTTCAGATTTTGAAATAATCACTTCTTCCTTCTACTTGTGAGTCATGAGCGTAGCGATTCATGATACAGGGTCGTTACGCTGGCAGGTTAAGGGTTTTTCCATGGAGTCGCTTGTGTGAATACTCGATTTTCAGTAGGGAGCAAATCCCTTGTTCAACCGATGCGTCACTATGGTGTGTGTTCATGTAACGTTGTGTCCTGATTGACAAAACTCTTTTAATGAAAAAATCATTGTGCTTTTTTAACAAGTCCGATAATTTCCCTTTTTCGTTCTTTGTGAGTTTCTGTGAACTGTCCAGCTGGCTGAAATAGCCAATCAAATCATATGCCGGGGATGAGTTTCGATCCACAACATTGCTGATTTCATTTCGAATCTCAGGGAAATTTATTGCCTCGACAATTCTTTCAATGTTAATCATCGTCCAAATAAAGGACAGGTATTGAACCAGTAATTTGATTTTATTGATGTCACCGTCAGGGTATTTTGTGTGAATATAGCGCGCAAAATCAGTTATTTCTTTTTCATCTTCCAAGATAAAATTAACAAGTCGAAGTCCGCCATCAGCAATAGTTTTGATAATTTCCTCAATTCGTGGTTTTTTCAGGTTACCGTATTTATTCCGAAGAATCTGCCCTAAAATGGCGTTATTCTTCAATATTCGGTAGATCTCGTTGACAGGGTCTTCCTCTTCAGTTTCATCTTTCGATTCCGGTTCGGAATCAGGCTGATGATCAATTATGTCACGTTGATCCCTTTCTTTTTTTCTTTCTGCCTCTACATGGTCATTGGACAATACATCTTTTGGGAGAGTATTAATAATGTTTCTGAATCGTTCTGTCTCATCATGTGTTAGTTTTGCCGGTTTAATCTCATCCAATGTGCACATGGTTCTAAGCAAAATATCATCGATAAGTTCGTTGTCCTTTGTGTGGTGAATTGTGAATAGAAGTGTCAGATAATTTGCCGTCACATGGCTGTTACCACACATATTCTCAATCGCTTTTCTGTGTGTCTTATCCTTTCCAGAAAGAAATCTGCCCAGGAAAAAATGATACATGTAAGACATCCGAAATTGACCGTTTTCAGTAATTATCCCGTATTGATTATTTTTTAATCTGTTCAAGATTGATTCTGTGATAACGAAATCTTTTTTGTAATCTTCGACAAATTCATCGTAGTTTATAGCGCCGTTCTGATGAATCTTGAATGCCAGTTGCTCTGCGAAGTTAAAGCAAGTATTAATATCACTGTCACTATTGGAAACTCCTGACTTGATGAGCTGTGCAACAATTAATGCGTGGTAGCAGTGCCCATATGAAGTCATGGTCAGATTTTCGGGCATATACGCCTCGTACGTTTGCAGAATGGATAGAACAAAAAAGGGGTATCTGGGGATAATTTTGTTGGAAATGATTATGGAGTTGATGTGGTTTTCAATTTGATCAACACGCCCATCTGTGACTGGTTCACTTCTATCCGACAAATTTAATCGTTTCCTGATCAGTTCTTCTTGCTGTCCATGTGACAGAGGTTCAATTCTGAGTTCCTGGAAATTAGCTAGGCGTTCCTCATCCCTGAAGAAGGAAATAAAAACATCAGAAGCTACGGTGATAATGATCTTGTCAAAGAAATTTTTGGCATGGACGATGAATCCCAGATTAGTTTTTGCAGACAGGTTGTCGAGTATGAGCACTTTGTTGCTTTGTTTTTTCCATAAAGAATAGTCACCATTAAACTGTTGGTGATACGCGACCCTAAATATTTTCTCTTCAGAATTCCCCGAAATTTCCTGTAGGTCAATATGCAAAACGGGAGTGGAACGTTGATTAGCCAATGAAAGAAACAGATGCCGCCCAAGAGCCGTTTTACCACTCATGTCATCTCCATGAATAAGGACATATTTCTTTCCTAAAAGTTGTTTCTGATTTTCAATTTGTTCTCTCTGGATCAGCCCATCTCCTTTGTCAGGCGAGTAACAGGATAACGTTAAGAAAACAAAGATGTCCTGGAGCTTGATATGGTGTTGAGATAAAAAATCAGTCTTTTCAAATTTATTCAGAAACTCAGTCTTTGGAGTGAAGGTGCTTCTCAATTGATTAATGACAGTCTTGATATCTTCGTACACTTGTAGCCATGCTTGGTCCTGACGCTCAAAAGCAGTGATGGCTTTCCCATCTTGCGGCAGAGCCATTATGTCGTCATTGGCAAGCGCATCTTGCCACGCGCAGTCTCTTAGAATGATTGGGATACGAGCAAGCGTCTTTCCTTGGGTCGTAAGTTGCTTCGCGTATTCCCATTCTTCCATACACGCACGAGAGCCGATAAAGTCTGAACTGAACAGAAACACGATAATGTCTGCCTTGCTCATTTTTTCGTTTATTTCCATGGGGATGCTCTGTCCTGGCAGGATATTTTGATCCGACCAACTAGCCAGTAATTCGTCTTGCTCAAGCAAAGCAAGCGACTTTTCCATATCTTCTCTAAACTGAGCATCTTTATGGCAGTAGCTATAGAACAGGCTCGCATGGAAATTGGATTTGTTATTTTTCATTGGAGTTTCTTCTTGTTGTATTGAAGGCAATTACTTTTATTATTTCATTTTCATCCTTAAGTTTTTCTTTTATTTTAGTAGTTCATGTGGTCAAAAGGTGATAAAACTATCGTACAAATATGGAAATTTCGTATCAGATTCCTGCAAAGCGATTCAAGTTGAGTCTCATAATGGTTTGCGCTTGAATCGTACTGCGCTTGAATCGTACTGGACTCATTGAAATCCCTGTAGTACCATCATTCCCCGCAACTCCCATAGAGCTACCTTGTTACAAAAACCATGCCCCGGCCTGAATTCTCGACAGTGGTTGATTTGCACCGTTATCCGGTTGATCAGTTGGATACCGGGAGCGGGGTTGAATTTGCCCGGCAATGCCGCGAGCAATATCGGGAAACCGGTCTTTGTGTGTTGCCGGATTTCATATTGCCGGATGCCCGGAATCATCTGGTCCGGGAAGCCGGGGAATATATGGATGATACCTACTTTTGTGACAGTACCCATAACACATATTTGACGGAGCATGACAGTGGAGCAGGCCGGGATTCCGTAATCAATCGACAGGAGCGAACCTTTGTCGGTTCAGTGGCCTATGATCTGATACCGCGGGATTCGTTGCTCAATCGCCTGTATCAATGGGACCCGTTGAAGGATTTTGTCGGATACGTGCTGGATAAGAAACCGTTTTACCGCTTTGCGGACCCGTTTGGAGCCTGTTCAGTGAATGTTTTTGTCGAGGGGGGAAGGCATGGCTGGCATTTTGACGAATCCGAATTCACAGTCACGCTGATGCTTCAGGCGCCGGAATCCGGAGGTGAATTCGAGTATGTGCCTTTGATCAGGGGGCTGGAGAATGAAACCGGAATCGTGAGTGACGTACTCGACGGAGACCGCCGCAAGGTCGTGAAACTGCCATTCACTCCGGGCACATTATTGATTTTCGGTGGACGGCAGACACTTCATCGCGTCACGCAAGTCCGTGGCAAGCGGCCAAGACTGGTCCCTGTGATCTGTTATTCTGAATCCCCCGACATGCGAAACAGTGAGACGGTTCGCAAGCTGTTCTGGGGTCGCGCCAATCCGGGAGACCCCCTGGTCTGTGGGTTGCCTGAAACCAGTTTCTGAAGTGAATAAAATGACTGCCGTACAAATTTCACAATGCCAGATTGAAACATTCCAACGCGATGGAGCAATTTGCCTGCGCAAGGCATTCCCCTCCAAATGGTTGGAGTCGCTGGCCAGAGGAGTTACGAAAAATTTCGAGAACCCCGGCCCATACAGTACGCAATATACCCCTCGCGGTCAGCCCGGAGGCTTCTACGATGATTATTGCAACTGGCAGATAATCGAAGAATACCGGGATTTTGTAATGAATTCGCCAGCGGCGGAGATTGCGGCTTTACTGACTGGTTCAGACTCCATCCGCATCTACCACGAGCATGTGCTTGTCAAGGAACCCGACACCAGAGAGGTGACGCCCTGGCATCATGATTTGTCGTATTGGGGTGTCGAGGGAAATCAGTTATGTTCGATCTGGCTGCCACTCGACCCGGTTCCAAAAACAGCCTGCCCGGAGTTTGTTGCACAATCCCACAATTTCGGGATGATGTACTATCCGAGACTCTTCATCAACCATGAAAACTATGCGAGCGGGCATGACGGGTTCGAAACGATTCCCGATATTGACGGGAATCGAAGCCAGTACAATATCCTGTCATGGGACCTCGAGCCCGGCGACTGTATCGTATTTCACATGAGAACGGTCCATGGCGCTCCGGCCACGACCGGCCTGAAAACCCGGCGACGCGGATTTTCGACACGCTGGCTGGGTGACGACGCAGTCTATGCCGTTCGTCCCTGGACCACGTCTCCGCCTTTTGAAGAGGTCACGCTGACTGCGGGCGAACCGATGGCGCATCCCGCTTTCCCGGTTGTCTGGACGGGTTGAGGAAGGGATTGGGATTTACGAAGATGAGCAAACCGATCAATATTCAGGGGCTAACCGTAGATGAAGGACTTTACAATCTGGTGGAAGATGAAATTCTGCCGGGAACGGGAGTGGATTCGGATCGGTTCTGGGGCGGGCTGGCGCAAATAGTCGAAGAGCTTGGCGGGAAAAACAAGGCGCTTCTCGACAAGCGTGACGATTTGCAGCGTCAGATTGATGACTACTACAGAAACGGTAAGGACCCGCTTGATGTCGCTGCATATAAAGCCTTTTTGCAGGATATTGGCTATCTGATCCCTGAAGGCGAGCCGTTTGCAGTCACCACTGAAAATGTGGACGAGGAGATCAGTGAAATCGCCGGGCCGCAACTCGTTGTACCTGTGGACAATGCGCGTTATGCGTTGAATGCGGCCAATGCGAGGTGGAACAGTCTTTATGATGCCCTGTATGGCGCCGACATTATTCTCGAGGTGGAAGGCTGTAAAAAAACCGCAAAATACAATCCGGTGCGAGGCGCCCAGGTCATTCGTTATGTACGGCAGTTTCTTGACGAAGCGGTTCCCCTGGCGACAGGCAGTCACGCATACTCGATCAAGTATAAGGTTAAATCGGGGAAACTTATCGTCGTGATGGGGGACGGGAGTGAGACCGGGCTGGGCTGGCGGGAATGCTTTGCCGGCTATCGTGGCGCTCCCGAATCACCGGACAACATCCTGTTCAGACACAATAATCTGTATATCGACGTTTGTATCGGCGAAGGCTATTTTATCGGCAGAGGGGATCTGGCGAATATATATGATGTCAGGGTCGAATCGGCATTGACCACAATCATTGATTGTGAGGACTCTGTCGCCGCGGTTGACGCCGAAGATAAAATCCGGGTTTACCGTAACTGGACCGGCCTGATGAAAGGAACCCTGAAAGCCAACATTCGCAAGGAAGGCAAGCTGGTGGAAAGGACGCTCAATCCCGATTTGGAGTACATTGCCCCGGATGGCAGCCCATTCAGCGTGCACGGTCGAAGCATGATGCTGGTGCGTAATGTGGGGACGCACATGTATACCGACGCGGTCACTTACAAGGGAGAAGAAATACCGGAGACCTTCCTCGATGCGATGGTTACGGCGCTCTCTGCCATGCACGATCTGGGCGGGACGGGCGAGTTGAAAAACAGCCGCAAGGGGAGCGTCTATATTGTCAAGCCCAAGATGCACGGTCCTGAGGAAGTGGCCGCGGCAGTCGAGTTGTTCGAGCATGTGGAACAGGCGTTGGGTCTTGCGGCCAATACCCTGAAAATCGGGATTATGGACGAAGAACGCCGTACTACGGTGAATCTCAAGGAATGTATCCGCGTAGCCCGGGAGCGGGTGATTTTCATCAATACCGGATTTCTGGATCGAACCGGGGATGAAATTCATACCTGTATGGAGGCCGGGGCGGTCATACCCAAGAACGACATGAAATTGTCTGCCTGGCTGTTGGCTTATGAGGACTGGAATGTCGATATCGGACTGGAGTGCGGTATGCCCGGTCATGGCCAGATCGGCAAGGGGATGTGGGCCGCGCCGGACAATATGATGGCCATGATGGAGCAGAAAATCGCGCATCCACGGGCAGGCGCCAATACGGCCTGGGTGCCCTCACCGACAGCGGCCACTCTGCACGCGATGCATTATCATTATGTCAATGTCAATACCCGGCAACAACAGTTGAAATCCTGTTTGCGGGCCAACCTGGACGATATCCTGACCATTCCCGTCCTTAAGAACCGGACCGTCAATCACAGTGAAATAGTCAAGGAACTGGAAAACAATGCCCAGAGTATATTGGGATATGTCGTGCGCTGGATTGATCAGGGGATAGGCTGTTCCAAGGTTCCGGATATCAGCGATGTCGCGTTGATGGAGGATCGGGCAACATTGAGGATTTCCAGCCAGCATATTGCCAACTGGCTGTATTTTGGCATAACGACTCCAGGCCAGGTGCGTAAGGTATTTGAAAAAATGGCGGGAGTGGTAGACCGGCAAAACTCGCATGATCCGGCCTATACTGCGATGTCGGATGACCCAGACAACAGCATCGCGTTTCAGGCGGCGCTGGACCTGGTGTTCAAAGGCCGGGAAACGCCCAATGGTTATACTGAGCCGGTACTGCATTCCCGCCGCAGGCAGCTGAAATCCACACTGAAACCCGATTTGCTTACGCGACAGGACTGAGTTGTCCGAGAATACGAAAGGAATTCTGTGCCTGACAGGGGCGCTTGTTTTTCTGGTAATCAGTGATTCCATTATCAAATGGTTGAGTCCTTATTACGCGCTGCATCAGATCATGCTGTATCGCGCATTTTTCGCGCTTCTTGTTGTACTGGTTTTTATCTTCTTTGGCGGTGGGGTCCAATCACTGAAAACCCGTCGTCCGGCGCTGCATCTGTTGCGTGGAATGTTCCTGGTTTTTGCCAATATGTTTTTTTTCCTGGGGCTGGCCACGATTCCGTTGGGGGAGACGGTGGCGATGTTTTTCGTTGCGCCCCTGTTCATCTGTCTGTTGGCCCAGCCGATTCTGGGGGAAAGGGTCGGGCTGACCAGTTGGACCGCAATCGGAATCGGGTTGGTCGGAGTGTTGATCATGGTGAGACCGGGTACAGACCTGTTCCGGATTACTTCGCTGTTACCCATTCTGGCGGCGTTGATGTACGCGGGAATGCAGATAGTCACCAGAAAACTGGGCTTGCAGGACCGGGCCAGCACCATGGCGCTTTATATTCAGGTCTGCTTCATTCTGGTAAGCGTCCTGGTCGGGCTGGCTGTTGGCGATGGACGGTTTAATGATGGCGGCAACCCGACTGTCGGGTTTTTATTGCGAGCCTGGAGGATACCGGATTTCGCCGATTTGCAGTTGTTGGCGCTGTGTGGATTAATGATAGCCTGCGGGAGCTATCTGATGTCACAGGCTTATCGTATCGGACAGGCTTCCATCATCGCGCCTTTCGAATACACATCACTGCCCTTTGCTCTGGTTGTGGGTTATCTGGTTTGGAGAGACTGGCCGGACATCACTTCATTTGTCGGCTGCGCCTTTATCGTCGGCGGAGGATTGATCGTGGCTCTTTTCGACAAGCGGCTGGTGGCGGAGATCGGTGTCCGGAAAAGATCATGAAGGATTTCAGTCGATGATTGAAGGCTCCAGACAGTTACCACCCCACCATTTTACGGTCCGGATACCCTGGCACGATAACGGGTGGCGCGGTACCGTTTGCAATAATCCCTGTGGAAATATGAGTTGCACTGTCTTGCCGCGCATTGCTGCCAAGCGGGACGACAACTATGAGACAGAGCACGCTGGCGAATCTCTTGAAGATTTTCCACACGAGGATTTTCCGCCTTGTGTGCATGAGCATGCTACTATCATGGCTCCGTTCGCGTTGTCACTGTTTAAGAACCATCCCTATGCTCAGCATGCCGAGACCACACATGGTCATTTTGAAGACACACCGTATACGATTCAACCTTACTCGGCTGCTGCGGTGCCATTCCGCTGGATGTTGAGAGAACAGATTGAGGGGAACAGTCAGCAGAATGTTCAGAGCAAGGCAGAAGCATACGGATTGGCGTACGATGCTCGACGAGAACCGGATCTCACTTTGAACGAAGGCTGGGATAGAGATAATAAGACCTGGATACAGGAGGGAACCAACCAGCGAGTCATATTGGACACTTTTTTTAGTGCAGCGAAACCCGGACAGTCTTTGGTGTTCTTTTACGCCAAACAAACCCCATTGGCAGAAGACCCCCGACGTGTCATCGTCGGTGTTGGGCGTGTGAAATCGGTAAGCGGTCCAATTGAGTATCGCTATACCGGCGACGGTACATGCCCACGCGGAAAAATCAGCGGGTTTCTCCACGAGCGCAACATAGAGCACTCGATAAGGCCAAATGGGCAAGATGGATTCTTGCTCCCCTATGGAGAACTTTTAGCGCTCGCGGACGAAGATCATAGTCTGGATATCGGTTCCTGTACTGCGTTTGCGCCGGATGAGTATTACGAACAGTACTCCTATGGCAGCGAGTTGTTGCCACAGGATGGTGCGATCGCCTCTCTTCTCGCACTTGAAAAGTCGATCAAGGCGATGCGCGGTCTGTTCGAGGCGCCATGGGAAGCGTACCTGCTGTGGATCGACAAAGAACTCAACCGCTTGTGGCAGGCGCGTGGAGCATTCCCCGGTCTCGGCGCGGCACTCCACGCGTTCGGTTTGCCACATGCCAACCTTCTGGCCTGGCACCTGCTGGGCGACGGAGAAGATGCAGTAGATCCTTGGCCAAAGCTCTCCTCGACCTTGGAGGATCCTTCTTCGCTGCCGAGCTATTTGCGCGAGGGGATTGGGACCACATTGCGGCAGAAATGGAAGAAACTGCCCGAGAGCCGACGTGCGCTTCTGACGTTGCTGGCAAGATTCAACCTGAGCAATGACCAGGCCCTCCGTTGGTATCAGGAAACAGAGCGCCGTAAAGCAGGAATTGAGATTGGTGACACCGACATACTTGCTAATCCGTATCGGATTTATGAAGAGGATCGCCTGCAAGCCGATCCTGTCGCGTTTGCCGTGATCGATCGTGGCATGTTTCCGCCTGAGACGCTGCGAGAAGCATTCCCTATACCTGAACCGAGCAAGATTAGGGAAGCCATTGACCCGCGTCGCGTACGTGCAGTGATGGTGCAGATACTTGAAGATGCGGCTACGGAAGGTCATACCATTCTGCCCGTGGATTGGCTGATTGACCGGGTTCGTATGCGTCCGATGAAGCCCGAGTGTCCCCTGGATGCAGATACCCTGAAGGTGATTGAAGCCACCCTTACCCGATTTATCCGCACGGTAGATCTAAATGCCCGTAGACAGGCGTTTCAGCTTGATCGTTACGTGGATACTTCAACTCTTATCAGCACAACGGTCTCGAAAAGGAGAATGGGGAAACCCAATTCTGGACAGTTCGACTGGGCAGATTTGGTAAATCAGGCGATTGACGGTGCGAGTTCAAAGCCGGGCTTGAGTGAGGACGACATGAGAGCGCGCCTGGAGAAGAAAGCAGCGCTAGAGGAACTGTTCAAGTCACGTATATCTGTGCTGATGGGGTCGGCCGGTACTGGCAAGAGCACGCTGATCAAGGCTCTATGCCGAATCAAGCCTGTTATTGACGGAGGAGTCCTCTTGCTGGCTCCGACGGGGAAGGCGCGGGTACGTTTGGAGCAAGCCAGTGGGATGGTTGGTCAGGGCAAGACTGTCGCGCAGTTCCTTCACGGTCGACGGTACGATGGAAGCACGGGGCGTTATTTCGTCAACCCGGATGCGCCAAGATCGTCGGTCAATAAGACCATAGTAATTGATGAATGCTCGATGTTGACGGAGGAACAACTCGCTGCACTACTCGATGCCGTAAAAGGTGTGGAGCGACTGATTCTGGTGGGTGATCCGCGACAGTTGCCTCCTATCGGAGCAGGCCGCCCGTATGTGGATATCGTTGAATATCTCAGACCGGACAACATCGACAGCATATCGCCACGTATCGCACCCGGATATGCGGAACTGACGGTGCCCATGCGCCAACAAAGTGTAGGGGACGGAGAACGGCCGGATGTTATGTTGGCAGATGCTTTCAGCGGGTATCCACAAGACCCCGGGTCTGACGAAGTTTGGCATTCCGTTGCGACAGGTAGAACGCCGTTCGTCAAACTGGTTCGCTGGAACCAGCCGGACCAGCTGCAAAAGCTCTTGATGGACGAACTAGTCGGCGAGCTTAATCTGGAATCGGAAGATGATGAAGTCGGGTTCGAGGGATCAATCGGTGGAGTCACTTCCGAATACAACGGCCAAACCAACGTCTTCTTCAACTCGCAATACAAGAACCGGCCCGGAGCCTCGAAAAAAGCAGAGCAGTGGCAGATTTTGACACCGGTGCGGCAGAACCTTACGGGCGTATTAGCATTGAACCGCTCTATTCAACAGAGATTCAGGAAGCGTTTTCTGGATTTCGCGGTAAGAACGGGCTATCAGAGGAAGATCCCTAGCCCAGCTGGGCCGGAAGGCATCATCTATGGTGATAAGGTCATCAATGTCACCAACAGCAACCGTCGTAGTGTCTACCCGGATAAAGACGACCGTTACGTCGCCAATGGCGACATCGGTATCGTCACAGGTCATCGGCGAACGAAGAAGCGAAGCTGGAAACCCGTCGAAATAGAAGTCGAGCTGGCGACGCAACCGGGTTATTCGTACAAGTATCGGGCATGGGAATTCGATAGTCAGGAGAGTACCCCGCCCCTGGAGTTGGCTTACGCTCTGACGGTCCACAAGACCCAGGGAAGCGAGTTCGGGATAACCTTCCTGGTAGTGCCGAATCCCTGTCGGTTGTTGTCCCGAGAGATGCTGTACACAGCGATGACGCGGCACAGGGACAAAATTGTCATCCTTCATCAGGGCGATTTTCGCGAATTGCAACGCTATGCCCACGCAGGGGCATCAGAAGTAGCGCGGCGTATGACGAACTTGTTTTGCCCTTCGTGTCCAGTTGAGGTACAGGTTCGGAATAAGACAGTTTTTCTCGATAGCAACCTGATCTATCGAACAGACCGTGGCGAATTGGTGCGGTCGAAGTCCGAGTGGATCATTGCGGACAAACTGAATACGGAAGGAATCGACTATCAATACGAACAGCCATTGATGCTTGGAGGTGTCGAGCGTCTGCCTGACTTCACTATTGTCGATGATGATAGCGGAGTGATCTGGTATTGGGAGCATAACGGATTGCTCGATAACACTGAGTATCGAGAGCGTTGGGAGCGAAAGCTTGCCGCATACCGTGATGACGGAATTCTTCCCTTGAGCGAAGGAGGCGGGGACAATGGGACATTACTGATAACTGAAGAGAAGCGCGGCGCTGGCTTGGATTCAGCAGCAATAGTGCAGAACATTGACGTGATTCTGGGGCGATAGGCGATCTTTCGCATTGCCGATAAAACGGGTGTCGATAAAACGGGTTGTTGACATCGTAGTCGCGATGTAAAATCAGCTTTCTGACAAGCGGAGAGGACAGTCCATGGCAAGCATCACGATTCGTAACCTTGACGATGAGGTAAAGACGGATCTGTGCATTCGCGCCGCGAGGCATAACCGATCAATGGAGGAGGAAGTGCGCTTGATTCTGCGCGATGCCGTCGGGCGCAAGTCGTCGGAGTTCCGGAACCTCGCAGAAATTACCCGCGCGTATTTCGGACCGGAGGATGAACCTCATAATGGATGGGTTGCGGACGCGATAGAAGAATTGAAGCACATAGATGAGGAAGTAGCTGAGGAAGTGTTGCCGGAGATTAGTGTCTATACAAAAGAAAAGGCAGAGAGTATCATTTTGGCGTTGCCAAAATACGCGATTGCTCCAGTTATTTACCCGACTATGGATGGCGAGATCGCGATTTATTTCAAGTTGCCAGATACCTCTTCTTCCGTTTTGATTCTGGTGGCGAACGATGGTCAAGCTGCTTGTTTTTCTTATATTGGAGGAAAAAATCGTCGTGCCCGTTACAGTGATTCGTCCGAACTCCCGGACGAATTCGTGAAGGAACAATTACGGGTATTGAACAAACGTTCGCTTCCCGGAGACGTTGAGTGTGCGGCTTCCAAATCTTGAAGATTCTGAAAATCTTGGTAGAAGTGTATTTTCAAGTAGAGATACCAAACGAGCCAGGAAGGGCATAATTATCCCGGAAATTTTTCTTGGGCCTCGGGGAGAAGACTCAATCTCTGTAGACCGCATGGACCATGCTTCACGAGCTGTTCTGACCGAACTCTCAAAAGAGAGGGGGCGAATTCGGAATCCCCCCAGAGATTTTTATGGTTGGGCAATCATGAAAGCAAGTGATGCAGCGTCAAGCGGAAGAACCGTGCAGGCAACCCCTGACAACATCAATAAATACCATGCCGATATTTTCCTCAATCTGCCTGATAATGACGAACGGCGCGACATTCAAAAACAACATGCCGTCGAGTTGGCAGCACTTTCGAAATGGCAGGATGCTCCTGAATGATTGAAATTATTGGACGGGACTGGAAATCAATCGTTTGCCGATCTTTTCCGCTCCGAAACGAACAACATCAGTGACCGGCAAGCCGGTTTCGTCTTCCAGTCTGGCTATTTCTGATAATGCTTCGCGCTCACTGACCATCGAGGTATTGAGCGCCACGCCGATGGTTTTAGCCCGGGTCAGGGAGCCGCAAACTGAAGTCAGTTCCTCGTTCAGCCGGATAAATTCTTTCAGTGGCGGTATTTTGATGGATTCCGGGTTGCGTAACCGATTGGTATGCGAACGATGGCATAAGATCAGATGAGTCGCGCAGCTGCCCCTCATCAGCGGTAAGGTCGCGGCGCTGCCGGGATGGAGAATTGAACCCTGGCCTTCGATCAGGATGATGTCGGAACCTTTTACTTCCAGCGTCATGGCTTCAACCGCTCCGCAGGCATGGTCCACCTTGCAGGCGTCCAGTGGAATTCCCCTGCCGGTAATGGTGATTCCGACCTGTCCGGTAGCGAGAAATTCGGTTTTCAGTTCGCGGTGGTGATCGCGAATCCATTTGTGGATTTCCAGCCCGGTAGTCATTTTGCCAACGGCCATGTCTGTACCGACCAGTAATACCCGCTTGTTGCGGAGTGACGCGCATCGGCCGCTGGCAATATCCGGAATGAATGTGGGTTGCCTGACATCCCAGATCCATTGCCCCGGCAAGAGACGGTTGCCATAACGATCATTCAGGCTGTCATGCAATCCATTGACAATACAGAGGCCCTGTTCGATGGATTCAGAAATAGCCCCGTCCCATTCCGGCGGTACCCGCCCGCCTGAAGGAGCCGTGCCCAGAACCAGCGCTTCGGCGCCCATCCGAACCGCTTCACTAATCGAACCGATCACCGGACAGTCAAAAGGCATCCCGCAAACCTCGCTGACCTTTTTGCCCTTGTGCGTCGAGTCAATCACACAGACGATTGGATTCGGGCTGTACCGCATGACGCCAAATCCCATTTTCCCGTAATCCGTATCCAGATTACCTTCCATGTAGATTGCCAGTTTCCGGTTTTTCTCAAGCATGGTATTGTGGATTGATCGCGGCGCCATGACCGGGCCGGTCGTTCGGCATGACCATGCCGTCTATCCAGGTTGCTCCGGCGCAGGGATCCGGCGCGAGGTTCAAATGTGAATCGAGGTCAATATGATCCAGTAGCCCGGAGATGGCGGCGCCCGCTGAAATCGACATGGACGATTCACTCATGCATCCAATCATTGTTTTCAGGCCATAACTTCTGGCTACCGCAATAATTCTCAGCGCTTCGGTAATGCCGCCGCATTTCATCAGTTTCAGGTTTACCCCGTCAACGTGTTGCCACCATGATTTTATATCGCTGGAAACCCGGCAGGATTCGTCCAGGTAAACCGGTAGGGGTCTGTTCCTGAAAATTCTGGGCAGGTCTTCCTCCTGTCCTTCCTTTAATGGTTGCTCTACATAATCGGTATTACGTTCTGCCAGCCATTTCATCATGAACAGGGCATCATCTGTGCTCCACCCCCCATTGGCATCCACCCGCAAACCGATTCGAACCTTATCCGTACTGTCGAGAACCTGGGCAAACATTGCCTGATCCGCTTCGATACCCTCAGGCGATCCAAGTTTGATCTTCAAAAACCGGATCGTGGGGTCTTCGAGAAGCCATTGAATCCGGTCCCTGACCACATCCGGGGGATTGATGCCGATGGTTATGGAAGTCGGCGTTGTCGGCCTGCCCAGACCCAGCAACTGATAAAGGGGAAGTCCGGCTTTTTTCCCCAGCCAGTCCCAAAGAGCCATATCGAGTCCCGCCAATACGCAAAGGGGAAGTCCCCGCTGGATACCCCGGTCGTGGATCTGGTAGATAGACAGCGGTTGCAGGTCAGATGATTTCAGGTCATTCGTCAGAAAATTTTCGAGCCTGGCTTGAGCGGACTCCATACTGTCTTCACCTTCACTTTTTCCAGGGCAAATCTCACCCCAGCCGGTAATATCCTGCCCGGTAACTGAAACAAAAAGATTGTCTGAACCGGTGTGGACTCCGCGGCTGATCGCCAACGGGAAGCGTTTTTCAAGATGAATTACCTTAAAATCGAATTTCATGGCGTCCGTTTGTGGCCGATCACGATTGCCCGCGCTAAATTGGTTGTCGATTCATCCGGGCGCTGGCCTGTACGGAAGTCACACAAACCAGTTGTACGATGTCATCTACGCTGCATCCTCTCGATAAATCATTGACCGGACGGTCGAGACCCTGCAGAACCGGCCCAATCGCTTGAACTCCGCCGATTCGCTGCGCGATCTTGTAGCCGATATTCGCCGATTGCAAATCGGGAAAAATAAAGACATTGGCTGGCGCCTGTACCTTTATGCCGGGCGCTTTTCGTTCGAGGATTTCAGGTATTACCGCCGCGTCAAATTGTACTTCACTCATCAATGCGATGTCTGGCCGTTTTTCGCGGATGATCTGGCCCGCTCGAATAACCTTGTCCACATTCGGGTGGCTGGCGCTTCCGGCAGTCGAGAATGAGAGCAGGCAGACTGTCGGGTCCAGTCCAGCCAGGGAAACGGCGCTATCTGCCGAGGCAACCGCAATTTCCGCAAGTTGGGTTGGGTCGGGGTCGACTACCAAAGCACAATCTGCATACAGGGCAGTGCCCTGAACAGCCTGATGGGGCAGGTCGTGCTGCATGATGAAAAAACTTGAAACCAGCTTGATCCCCGGTTTGGCGCCAATGATTTGCAGCGCTGCTCGAACCACATCCGAAGTGCGATTGACTGCGCCTGCCACACACCCATCGGCATCACCGGATGCAACCATCATCATGCCGAACACCAGCGGGTCTTTGATCCGGGCTTCAGCTTCTGCCCGGATCATTCCCCGGCGCTGATTGAGGTCCAGCAATTTCTCTATATAGTCGTTTTTCCGGGCAGAGGTTTGTGGGTTGATTACTTCGACATGATCAGTATTCGAGGGAGGCCTGTGGTTTCCAAGCAGGATTATCCTGGCAAGCTGCTGGCGGGAAACTTCCATTGTTGCCTCAATGATCCTGGGATCGTCAGATTCAGGCAAAACGATTCGGCTGCGAGATTTTCTGGCCCGATCAAACAGTAGGGACAGGCCTCCGTGCCTGTCCGCGTTACGGGTATCGACAATACCGGACAACCACGGAGGGTTGTCCCTACCAGTGAAATCCGGCATCGCGCGCTCGCAACCCTGGCGATGTGGTCGGGTTGTCCCGGCGGCTATACGAAATCCCTGTATTTGGCCAGATGCCGGACCGGTTTTGACAAGGCGTCCCGGCGAAACGGGTCTCCGAGTTCGCGTGTACACATGATTTCAATGACCGTGGACTTGCCGTCATTCATCTGCATGTCCACTGCCCGGGTCAGGGCCGGGCCAACATCTTCGAGCTTATCCACTACGATACCTTCCGTGCCCATGGCCTTGCCGATTTGCGCAAAGCTTTTGTTGTCCAGTTCTCCGGCCACAAACCGGCGGTTGTAGAAATCGACCTGGTTTTTCTTCTCGGCGCCCCATTGTCGATTATGGAATACGACTCCGGTAACCGGAATGCCGTGACGAACCGAGGTCATGATTTCAGACATGCTCATTGCCCAGGCGCCATCCCCCGAGTAAGCGATAGCCGGTCGGTCCTGCGCCGCGCATTTGGCCCCAATCATGGTGGGCAGCGCATAACCGCAGTTACCCCAGCTCATTGGCGCGAAGAAACTGCGCGGGCGTTCAAAACGCAGATAACTGTTGGCGATGGCATTGATGTTGCCGATGTCGGTCGATACCATCGCGTCTTGTGGCATGGCCAGTTCGAGTTGGCGGAGAACCTGTCGGGGATGCAGCCAGTTGCCCGCTTCATCGCCTTGTTCCTGGATCATATCCAGACTGTAGTCATCCTTTTCATGGATCCATTCATCCAGTTCTGTTTCCCATGCCGCCTTTTCGGCAGCGATAATATCGGCGCGTTCCCGGCGGCTCGAATCGCAGGCGAGAGAAAGATTTTCGAGGCGCGCTGACAATGCTTTTGCCGATGCTCCGGCATCTCCACAGATGCCGACAGAAATTTTCTTGACCAGTCCCAGCATTTTATGGTCCGCGTCTATCTGGATGATTTTCGCGTCCTTCGGCCAATAATCAATGCCGTATTGCGGTAAAGTCCCGAAAGGGCCAAGCCGGGTGCCCAGCGCAATCACCACATCTGCCTTGCTGATCAGTGACATCGCGGCTTTTGAACCATGGTAACCCAGTGGTCCGCACCACAATGGGTGGCTGGCCGGGAACGAGTCGTTGTGCAGGTAGCTGTTTACCACGGCTGCTCCCAACCGTTCCGCCAACGCCCTGCATTCATCCACTGCGTCTGCCATCACGACACCGCCGCCTGAAATGATGACCGGGAATTTAGCGGTTTTCAGCAGTACTAAAGCTTCATTCAAAGTCTTTTCTCCACCAGGCCCGCGATCAACTCTCATCGGTTCGGGAATATTGATATCGACCTCACCGTAGAAATAATCCCGTGGAATATTCAACTGGGTAGGGCCGATTTCCGACATGGCGCGGTCAAAACAGCGCGCCGTATATTCCGCCATTCGGGCAGGATTGTTTACATGGCCCTGGTATTTCACGAATTCCTGGAACATCGGCAACTGATTGGCTTCCTGGAACCCGCCCAGTCCCTGGCCCATGGTGCCGGTTTCCGGGGTAATCATGACAACAGGAGAGTGTGCCCAGTAAGCGGCGGCGATCGCCGTAACGCAGTTACTGATACCCGGGCCATTCTGACCAATGACGACACCATGCCGACCGCTTACACGGGCGTAGCCATCAGCCATGTGTCCTGCCCCCTGTTCGTGAACCACCGGGATCAGGCGGATGCCCGCGGGCGCAAAAATATCCATCGCATCCATGAATGCCGATCCCATGATCCCGAAGATGTCGGTTACACCATTGGCCGCCATTGTTTCCACAAAGGCTTCCGATGTTGTCATTCTTGTCATTTAAATTATCCTCTTGTTGAAATAGGGTCAAAAATTCGGGCAGGGAGAAGTGAGAGGCAACTCAACCACCGAGCGCGCGGACCGGATCGACATACTCATACCCCAGATCCTCTGCCACTTCACGGCAGGTGATCTTTCCGGCATGCACATTCAAGCCATTGCACAGGTGTGGATCATCCAATAATGCCTGCTTCACCCCTTTGTTCGCCAGACTGATTGCAAATGGCAAAGTGACATTGTTCAGTGCGTAAGTCGAAGTACGCGGCACCCCGCCCGGCATATTGGCAACGCAGTAATGTACTACATCATCGACACAGAAGGTAGGTTCCGCATGGGTCGTCGCTTTCGACGTTTCACAACAGCCTCCCTGGTCAATGGCGACATCCACGATTACTGACCCTGGTTTCATATTTTTGACCATTTCCTTCGTTACCAGTTTCGGCGCTTCGGCGCCGGGTATCAATACGCCGCCGATAACCAGGTCCGCCTCCGTTACATGTTTGTCAAGGGCATCGGAGGTGGAGAAAACAGAGTTGGTTGAACGGCCAAAGTTTTGCCAGTGTCTTTCTATCGAAACCGGATTGTTGTCCACTACCCAGACGTCAGCGCCCATCCCGACCGCGATATGACAGGCATGGGTGCCTACGACACCGGCTCCAAGAACGACCACCTTGCACGGATCAACCCCGGGGACCCCTCCGAGCAGCATACCAAGCCCGCCATGGGGCTGTTCGAGGCAGTAGGCGCCCGCCTGGATTGCCATACGTCCGGCCACTTTTGACATCGGCGCCAGCAGAGGCAGTCCGCCGAGTGGAGAGGTTACGGTTTCATAAGCAATGCAGGTCGCTCCACTGGCTACCAGATCCCGGGTCTGTTCCGGGTCAGGAGCCAGATGCAGATAGGTGTAAAGGATTTGTCCTTCCCGGAGCATTTTTCGCTCCACTGGCTGGGGTTCCTTGACCTTGATCACCATTTCGGCCCTGGAAAAAATTTCTTCAGCGCTGTCAACGATACTGGCGCCCGCGTTCCGGTATTCCTGGTCCGAGGCGCTGATGCCAGTCCCTGCACGGGTTTCCACTATGACCTGATGTCCGTTTCCGGTCATTTCCCGGACACTGGTCGGCGTCAGGCCGACCCGGTATTCATGATTTTTGATTTCCTTTGGAACGCCTACAAGCATAGGATTACCTCACTAGATAGTCAGCGGCAGAAGATAGTCAGCGGCAGATCAAGTCCACATAATTTACGCCGAGGTGGCAAAATAGTAAGTCCCGGGTTTTTGTTGTAGTACCAGAAGAAGACATTGCGATGAGCCAGGTTGGTTTACAATGCCAGAAATTGTCCGGCGGCAACGTATCAGATATCATTTGTTACAGATTATACAATGTGTATTGTGAGAAATCATTCATGAAAGCTTCCAGAGCCGGCCACCTTTGTGTCGAGTCAGTTTGTATCGTTGATGCGCAGGATCGGATGGTAAGGACAGCGGGACGGGATGAAATGCGAAAATACGGACTGCTCCACAGGGTTACTTTTGTGTTGGTTTTCAATGCTCAGGGTGAAATTCTGGTGCAGACACGGACGATGCTCAAGGACTGGTATCCGGGGCGTATCGACCTTGCCGCTGGTGGCGTAATGACCGCAGGGGAAAGCTATGAAGAATCCGCTGGTCGGGAATTACAGGAAGAACTCGGTATCCGGTCAGCCCTCGATTTCGAATTTAAAATCTATTTCGAGGACAATAATTCCAATCCATCGGCAAAGAGCTGGGGTTCGGTCTATTCCTGTTTGTCTGAAGGCCCGTTTGTATTGCAGCCGGAAGAGGTCGATCAGGTCTGTTTCATGACGGTGGGCGAGGCGCTGAAAATCCCGGCAGACAGGACCACCCCGGATACCAGGCTGGTACTGCTTGCATACACAGTCGGGCGCGGTCGGAGGTGAGCGTGTTTTTAATGTTTGTTTAAGTTAATATATCACTGCCAGAGTTGTTCGAGGCGAAAAATACACTGTCGCAGTATTGCCGGTTGGCAGTGTCAAACAATCTGAAATTTACCCGGGAGAATACAATCATGAGAAAAAACAGATTCAATGTGCTTGCAAGCATTGCAGTGGCATGGCTGATCTCAGTCAATGCGTTTGCTGCAACCGAATTAACCGTATACACCGCGGTCGAGGCGGAAGATCTGAAGAAGTATGCCGAACGCTTCAATCAGGATCATCCAGATATCAAGATCAACTGGGTGCGGGATTCGACCGGGATTGTCACCGCAAAATTGCTGGCGGAAAAGGAAAACCCCCAGGCTGATGTTATCTGGGGGTTGGCTGCAACCAGTTTGTTGCTGATGAAAGGCGAGGGTATGCTCGAACCCTATGCGCCGGCAGGACTTGAAGGACTCGACGACAAGTTTTCTGACAAGGAATCCCCGCCTTCATGGGTAGGGATGGATGCCTGGGTTGCCGCAATCTGTGTCAACACTGTAGAGGCCGACGCCAATGGCTTGCCGATTCCTTCTTCATGGAAGGATCTGACCGACCCGGTGTACAAAGGCCATGTCGCTATGCCAAACCCCAACTCTTCCGGCACCGGATTCCTTGACGTTTCCAGCTGGTTGCAGATTTTCGGTGAAGAAGAGGGCTGGGCTTTTATGGACGCATTGCATGCGAATATCCACCATTACACGCATTCCGGTTCCAAACCCTGCAAACAGGCTGCATCGGGTGAGGTCGCGATTGGCGTCTCCTTTGCTTTTCGCGGCGCCAAGTCAAAGGCCAAGGGAGCGCCACTGGAAATCATTATTCCATCAGAGGGTATTGGCTGGGATATGGAAGCGACAGCGATTGTCAAGGGAACCGATAATCCAGAGGCAGCCAGAACCCTGGTCGACTGGTCCATTACTGACAAGGCGAACATGATGTATAACGAAGGTTATGCGGTAATTGGCAAACAGGCGTTGGCGAAACCGGTAGAACACTTCCCTGATAACATTCCCGAAGCCATGATCGACAATGATTTTGAGTGGGCTGCAAGCAATCGCAAACGCATACTGGCCGAGTGGCAGGCCCGTTATGACTCCAAATCAGAACCCAAAAGCTGACATGACAACAATGATCATTACTTAAAGCCCGGGGTCCTGCCCGATTTCCGGCGCTGCCGGGGTCGGGCAGTATTTGCAGAATTTCTGCCATGTCTGAAAATCCTCATTGTGAACCTTACCTGAGAATTTCCCGGTTAACCAAGAAATTTGGCGATTTTACCGCGCTTGAGGAAATTTCCCTGGTGGTTAATGAGGGGGAGTTCGTCTGTTTTCTGGGGCCATCGGGATGTGGCAAGACAACATTGCTGCGCGCAATTGCCGGGCTCGATATCCAGACCTGGGGTGAGGTGGAACAGGCCGGGAAGGATGTATCAGCGCTACCTCCATCAATGCGGGATTTTGGAATCGTATTCCAATCTTACGCGCTGTTTCCGAATTTGACCATAGAGAAAAATATCGGCTATGGTCTGGAGAGTCAGAGGCTTCCAAAAAGCGAGATAAACAGTCGTGTAGGCGCTCTTCTGGATCTGGTCGGCATGCCCGATCAGGGGAAGAAGTATCCAGCGCAACTTTCCGGGGGGCAGCAACAACGGGTTGCCCTGGCCAGAGCGATTGCGATTTCACCGGGGTTGCTGTTGCTGGATGAGCCGCTTTCTGCGCTGGATGCAAAGGTGAGGGTGAAGTTACGCCATGAGATAAAGGAATTACAGGCAAAGCTGGGGGTCACAACGATCATGGTGACGCATGATCAGGAGGAGGCGCTGACCATGGCGGATCGTATTGTAGTGATGAACGATGGCGTGATCGAGCAGATTGGTACGCCCCAGGAGATTTATAATTGGCCACAAACCCGATTCGTCGCGAATTTCATCGGCACGATGAATTTTTTCCCGGCCACAGTGACCGGTCAGGAGCAGATCAGCGCCGGGCAGGTTTCCTTACGTTGTGCTGTCGGCGAAAACAGGGTCGGAGATGAGATTACCGCATCCATTCGCCCGGAGGGCATTGCGGTTGGCCGACATGATCAAAACAGACTGGATGCCAGAATTGAGGTAATTGAGTTCCTGGGCGCATTTGTGCGCGCGGAATTATTGATTGATGGAATGGAGTCGAGCCGACTGCTCGCTGACTTTTCGGCCAATCTGGTTCGTCGTGAACAGCTTGCTGAAGGCATGAGCATCCCGATTGCGCTTCCTGCCGAAAGTATACGCATTTATCCTGGCATAAGGCCATGTCTGTGAATGCAGGCAATCAGGTAGTCAAGACAAACAATCAGGTGGTCAAGGCAAAGTCGAGTCGTGATGACCGGCAAATGCTTTTGTTCATGGCAGTCATTGCCTGCTACCTGATACTGGCGCTGGCCCTTCCGCTTTACGCCATCCTCTCCAAGAGTTTTGAGAACAATGATGGAGATTTTATCGGGCTGGCAAACTATATTGAGTATTTCAATACGCCATCGCTGACCTGGTCAATACAGAACAGCCTGACTGTTTCGTTCATCACGACACTGATCTCGGTCACGATTGCATTTCTGCTCGCCTACGGCTTGAACAGGAGTTGCATGCCATTCAAGGGGGTGTTCAAAATGATCTCCATGGTACCGATACTGGTGCCATCGTTGTTACCGGGTATAGCGCTGATCTACCTGTTCGGAAAACAGGGGATGATTCGCTGGCTGTTGTTTGGCAACGAAATTTACGGACCGATAGGCATTATCATATCCGAGGTGTTTTTTACTCTGCCTCATGCATTGATCATCATTACGACTGCGTTGTCAATCGCGGATGCCAGACTCTATGAGGCGGCAGATTCCCTGCAGGCCAGCAAGACAAGAATTTTCTTTACCGTGACATTACCCGGGGCTCGATACGGGTTGATCAGTGCAGCGTTTGTGGTATTTACATTGACGATTACCGACTTCGGCGCTCCCAAGGTGATTGGTGGAGATTTTAACGTTCTGGCAACCGATATCTACAAACAGGTCATCGGGCAACAGAATTTTGAAATGGGCGCTGTGGTGAGCCTGGTGCTGCTTTTGCCGGCTGCCCTGGCATTTGGCGTGGACCGGATTGTCCAGAGAAAACAGGTGGCGTTGCTTTCTTCACGGGCCGTTGCACTCGAGCCCCGGCCCGACAAGGTATTTGATCGGATCATGCTCGGCTATGCCATTGTTGTGAGTATATTTATCCTCGGCATACTGGCGACCTGTCAATACGCCGCCCTGATCGAGTTCTACCCCTATAATCTGACCATCGGGCTGACCAACTATCAGTTTGATTTGATGGATGGAGGTGGCTGGGATTCTTATTATAATTCCCTTGAACTGGCGATATGGACTGCGGTGGTCGGCACGGTCGTGGTTTTTCTCGGCGCGTTCATGGTGGAAAAAGGAAGGAAATTCAAATCCGGGAGAAACCTGTTTCAATTTCTTGCCATGCTGCCGATGGCTGTGCCGGGACTGGTGCTGGGGCTTGCCTATATTTTCTTTTTCAACTCGCCTGACAATCCACTCAATTTTCTGTATCACACCATGGCGATTCTGGTGATCAGCACGATTACCCATTTTTATACCGTGTCCCATCTGACAGCAGTCACGGCCCTCAAGCAGATGGATCGGGAATTTGAATCGGTTGCGGCATCGTTGAAAGCTCCTTTTTACAGAACTTTAGGCAAGGTCACCGTGCCGGTGTGTCTGCCTGCCATACTGGACATCAGTATTTATCTTTTTGTGAATGCGATGACGACGGTTTCCGCGGTCGTGTTTTTGTATGGCCCGCACACGGGGCTGGCTTCGGTGGCGGTACTGAATATGGATGATGCCGGAGATATCGCTCCTGCCGCCGCGATGGGGATGATGATTTTTTATACCAATGCCGGGGTCAGGTTACTGCACGGCCTGTTGTCAAGAGGAGTGTTGCAGAAAACCCAGTCCTGGCGCAATCGTACTTGAACCTGAGACCGGTTTTACCCGATCCCCCGAATCTCAAGGCAGCGCTGTAAGGCCACCATCTACGACCAGAGTGGTCGCCGTTATATAGGAGGCATTGTCGGATAACAGAAACAGACAGGCGTTGGCCATATCCCGAGGCCGTCCGAGACGGCCAAGCGGGATATTTTCCGAGATTTTTCGCTGTAACTCCGGTTTGTCTTGCCATCGTTCCTGCATCGGCGTCAAGGTTGGGCCGGGGAGAATCACATTCGAGCGAATCTGTTCGCCCGCATACTGTATCGCGAGAGATTTCGAGAGGCGAATCAACGCCGCTTTCGAAGCGCCATAGGCATCCTGGGGTATCGGGTCACCGCTTAACGCATCGATAGAAGAAAAATGAACCATTGCGCCCCATCCCGATTTCCTGATGAAAGGAATCACGCTTTTGATCAGTAAAACGGTGGTGCGCAAATTGATGTTCATGACCTGGTCCCAGATTTTCATGTCGATCTCTTCTGCTGATTTGTCCTTGCCAAACCAGAGTACGCCGACGCTGTTGACCAGGTAATCAATACCCGAAAAGCGGTCGTAAAACTGTTGTACCGCGGAGTCTACAGCTTGTTGATCCGTCAGATCCACCGCAAGGTAAACCGACTCTCCGGGGCCGGATTTGATCGACCCCGGTTCGGGCTTGATGTCCATCATCCCGACATGAATGCCCCGGCCGATGAGCTGGTTGGCTATTTCCAGCCCCATTCCGCCTCCCGCTCCTGCAACCAATGCTGTCTTGCCTGAAAATTTCATAATGTGAACTTTAGGAAAAATCCGTTATGACGGGTTCTCGCTACGGTCGTCATTCCCGGACAGGTTCATGGCAAATACTATTTGAAGCAGGTATAAATATCAATCAGGTCGTTTACAATCCCGAACATGAGCAATATCTTTATCCGATAACTTATGAATTCAAAAACCAGCGCAGTATCGATTGCAGGTGATCCGTTTCTGTTGACTCCCGGGCCATTGACAACCTCAGAAACCGTAAAAGAGGCAATGCTTCACGATTATGGGTCCAGAGATTCTTACTTCATCGACTTGAATCAACGCATACTGACCCGGTTAGTGGAAATCGTAAATGGCCAGGGGACTCATGTGGCTGTGCCCCTGCAAGGCAGCGGGACATTTGTTGTCGAAGCCATGGTGGGCAATTTTGTGCCTGAGGACGGCAAGTTGTTAGTTTGCGTCAATGGCGCATACGGGCATCGCATTGTCAGAATGTGCGATTATTACACCAGAGAGTACCGAATTCTGGAATCCGCGGAAGATGTGCCTGTAGATACGGATAAATTGGATCAAATCCTCAAGACTGATCCTGCGATTACCCATGTCGCTGTGGTTTACTGTGAGACAACATCAGGGATTCTCAATCCTCTGGCAGAAATCGCCCGGATAGTTGAGAAGCATGACAGGGGGTTGCTGGTTGATGCGATGAGCGCTTTCGGGGCGTTGCCTGTGGATAGCGGGACGCTTGAATTTGATGCGATGGTAGCGTCCAGCAACAAGTGCCTGGAAGGTGTGCCAGGTATGGGGTTTTGTATCGCCAGAGAGGAAGCGTTACAACGGAGCAAAGGAAATTCGCCTTCACTCAGCCTTGATCTGTATGATCAATGGGTGTCGATGAATATTACAAAGCAATGGCGATTTACCCCGCCTACACATGTCTTGTTGGCGTTTGATCAGGCATTGAGTGAATTTGATGAAGAAGGAGGTGTTCAGGGGAGAGGGGACCGCTATCAGAAGAATTGTGATATTTTGATAAACGGTATGCGGGAGATGGGGTTCAAAACGCTCCTGCCAGATGATCTCCAGGCGCCCATCATCGTCACATTCAGTATGCCTGAACATGATAAATTCAATTTCAGTGATTTTTATGATCGATTAAGAGAACAGGGTTATGTTATTTATCCCGGCAAACTCACGGTTGCGGAAAGTTTCAGGATTGGTTGTATTGGCAGACTGGGCGAAAATGAAATTCGGGGGGCGTTAGCCGCCATTCGCAATACATTGGATGATTTTGGTATCAGTGGAAAAATCCATTAAATCATTATTTTTATTTCAGGCAGGTAAATAACATGAAAGGCAGGATTGGTGATATTATGAAGCAGGCGCAGGCCATGCAGGAGAACATGCAGAAGGCTCAGCAGGAACTGGCCGGCATTGAGGTAAAAGGTCAATCCGGCGCAGGCCTGGTGGAAGTCATCATGAGTTGCCGATACGACGTCAAAAGAATCATCATTGATCCCGAATTGATGAGTGACGACAAGGAAGTGCTGGAAGATCTGCTTGCCGCCGGATTCAATGACGCGGTTCGTAAAGTTGAAAAAACCACTGAAGAGAAAATGGGCAGCCTTGCGTCGGGGTTGAATATTCCTGGATTGAAATTGCCGTTTTAATGGCGGATCCGCGTTCAGTCGGAGGGTTGAAACAGGCCCTGCAGCGCTTGCCGGGCGTCGGCCCCAAATCCGCCCAGAGAATGGCGTTTCACCTTCTGGAAAGAGACCGGGAAGGGGCGCGGCAGATCAGCGAAGCGATTCGGGAGGCTCTGTCAACGGTCAACCACTGCAAGAGGTGCAACAATTTCAGCGAGTCGGATATTTGCCCGATCTGCGCATCGGGTAAACGGGACCCGAAAACAGTATGTGTAGTTGAAACCCCGGCTGACCTTGAGGCCATCGAGCAGGCCGGAGTCTATCAGGGTATGTACTTTGTTCTGATGGGTCGCCTGTCACCATTGGATGACATCGGCCCGGATCAACTGGGTATTGATCAGCTTTGCGCGTTGCTTGACAGGGAGGCGGTTGACGAAGTGATCCTGGCTACCAACCTGACCCTGGAAGGTCAGGCTACCGCCGGCTTCTTGCTGGATTTGTTGCGACCACGATCAACCAGAGTTACGCGGCTTGCGCGTGGGATACCGATAGGGGGTGAGCTCGAATACATGGATCCGGGTACGCTGGTTCAGGCATTTTCAGACCGGGGTCCGTTTTAGACGGCTGCGGCGCCATTCACGAAATGATGCGAATTGCGGCCTGTCTGGAATATTGTGGTGTCGGCTACCGTGGCTGGCAACGGCAAAACCATGCGCCGTCGGTGCAGCAGGCGGTTGAGTCAGCGGTCAGCAAGGTCGCCAATCAAAGCGTCAATGTGGTGGTCTCGGGTCGAACCGATACCGGGGTTCATGCCATCGGCCAGATTGTTCATTTTGACACGTCGAGTCATCGAATCGAAGATCAATGGGTGAGAGGAGTAAATACCTGGCTGCCGGACGACATATCCATGATCTGGGCCCGTCCGGTCAGTCCGGACTTTCATGCCCGATTCAGCGCCCGCCAGCGCTCATACCGATATATTCTTCTAAACAGGCCGGTCAGGCCCAGCTATCTTCGCGGCAGGGTGACCTGGTATCGGGCGCCGCTGAAGCTGGAACCCATGCAAGAGGCGGCGAGACAGCTTGTTGGCAGGCATGATTTCAGCGCTTTTCGCGCAGCGGGGTGTCAGAACAGGAATCCGGTCAAACAGGTCAGTCTGATTTCGCTCGGTCAGACCGGCCCCTGGATATGGCTTGATATTACCTCCGATGGCTTTTTGCATCACATGATCCGGAATATCATGGGTGTGTTGACCCGAATCGGGGAAGGACTCGAGCCTGTCCAGTGGGCCAAGGAGGTGCTTGCCAGCCAGGATCGAAAAGCCGGGGGGGTAACGGCGCCTGCAGATGGATTGTATTTTGTTTCGGTACAATACGATAAAAAATACAATTTGCCCGCCCCGCCGGAAGCATGCCGGTTTTGGTAGAATATGGCATGATCGCGATAAACCATCAGCCTTTACCGGTAAAAATCAAAATTTGCGGTGTAACCTCGCCCGAAACGGCGATTCATGCAGTGGACGTGGGCGCCGACGCCATCGGCCTGATGTTTTACTCGCCCAGTAAAAGGAATCTGACGATTGAACAGGCCGTTTCCATCAACCGGGTCATCAAGCCGTTTGTATCCCAGGTAGGCGTTGTGGTCAATCCTGAGAGGTCGTTTCTGACCGCTATACTGAATTTGGTTCATCTTGATTACATCCAGTTTCACGGCGATGAGCCGGCAGAATTCTGCCGCAGTTTTGGTTTGCCCTATATCAAGGCTGTACGGGTCGGCCAAACCCTGGATTTGCCCTGGATTGAGGACCAATACCCCGATGCCCAGGCCATTCTGCTGGATAGTCAGGCGGTTGGCGTTTATGGCGGCAGTGGACAGTCATTTGACTGGGGAGCCATAAGATATCAGGGTCGTAAACCGGTTGTTCTGGCAGGAGGGTTGAATCCCGGGAATGTCAAACAGGCGATTTCGTCTGTGCGGCCCCATGCTGTGGATGTCAGTAGCGGGGTGGAAACCAACGGGCGCAAGGATCTGCAAAAGATCACACGCTTCTGCATGAATGTTCTGAACTGTCGCCTGCAATAGTCGCAGAGCCGGAATAACCCGATGAACTGGTTTGACAAAATACTTCCGCCGAAAATCAAAACGGTTGGCAGGATTCGCAAGAAAGGAGTCCCTGAAGGGTTATGGAACAAGTGTACTGGATGTCAGGCGGTGCTCTATGGGGTGGAATTGCAACTGGGTTTGCAGGTCTGTCCGAAATGCAATTACCACATGCGTATCGATGCCAGAGCCCGACTCGAATCCTTTCTTGATGAAGATTCGATCCAGTGGATTGGTGAGGATGTGCGCCCGGTTGATGTCCTGAAATTCAAGGACAGCAAGAGATACAGGGATCGCCTTGTTGATTCGAGAAAATCAAGTCAATCGTCCGAAGCGCTGGTCTGTGCCACAGGCCAACTCAAACTTCGCCCCATCACTGCCGTGGCTTTTGAGTTCAAATTCATGGGTGGGTCAATGGGTTCGGTGGTTGGTGAGCGCTTTGTTCAGGCTGTCCATGCCAGTATTGAACAGCATCAACCGCTGATCTGTTTTTCTGCTTCCGGAGGCGCCAGGATGCAAGAGGCCCTGTTTTCGCTAATGCAGATGGCGAAAACCACAGCGGCTATTTCAAAGTTGAAAGAACGGGGTATCCCTTATCTGTCGGTATTGACAGACCCGACCATGGGAGGGGTCTCTGCCAGTCTGGCGATGCTGGGAGACATTATCATTGCGGAGCCCAATGCGCTGGTCGGATTTGCCGGCCCCCGGGTCATTGAGCAAACGGTCCGTGAAACCCTGCCTGATGGTTTCCAACGGTCGGAATTTCTGCTGGATCATGGCGCTATTGACATGATTATTGATCGTCGTAATATGGCCGATCAGGTCGCGTCCCTGCTCGACAAGCTGGGATTCGATAGCGTTGCCAGCGCCGAACCGTTCCGGAGATGATGTGGTTGATTCCTGAGAAAGGCGATTCCGGAATCGGTTCGCGAGCGGGCTGAATGAGGTGGAATTTGCGTCATATACCCTGAAAGACTGGCTGGTACATATCCAGAGACAGCACTTCAGAACAATTGATCTCTCGCTGGATCGAATTACCCGGGCCTGGACCAATCTTGGAGGTAAATGTACCGGATATACGATTGTCGTGGCCGGCACCAATGGCAAGGGCTCCTCAATCAGTATGCTGGATGCGGTTTTCCAACAAAGCGGCAAGCGCACCGGAGCATACACTTCCCCGCATCTTGTCCGTTATAACGAACGCATCAGAATTTGCGGACAAGCCGTTTCCGATCATGAAATCTGTGACGCATTTTGTCACATTGAATCATTTCGCAACGACATTCCGCTGACCTGGTTTGAGTACAGCACATTGTGCGCGCTGGTCATTTTCCAGAGGCGTCATGTCGAGGTTGCGCTGCTTGAGGTGGGTATGGGGGGGCGGCTGGACGCGGTGAATATGGTGGACAATGACCTGGTTCTGATCACCTCGATCGGGCTCGATCACGAGTACTGGCTGGGCCCGGACCGGGAGGCTATCGCGGCGGAAAAAGCAGGTGTAATCCAACAAAACGGGATGGTTGTCTGCGCCGAGAGTGACATTCCGGCCAGTCTGGTTGAAATTGCCGACTGCAAGCAGGCCAATCTGGTCGCGGCGCAAAGGGATTATTTCGTCGAAGCGCAACAAAAAACCATTAACTGGAATAGTGGCCATGTCGCCGTTCCGGTTCCCTGGCAGCGGTTCGAACAGTTGTCCACACCCTTGCAGGGCGAGCGCCAGAAAGACAATCTCGGTGGCGTAGTGGCTGCACTGGCCATCAGCAGCGCGCATACCGGCCTGAAGACTTCAGACCTGCAGCCGGGGCTCGACAAATGCAGTCTGGCGGCACGTTGTCAAGTCATCCGGCAATCCCCCGACGTGATTGTCGATGTTGCGCATAATGAAGACTCGGCCCGGCAATTGGCCGGTTATCTGGAACAACAGCCCTGTCCGGGGCGAACCATTGCCGTACTCGGTATGCTGGAAGACAAGGCAGCGGACAAAATCATTGCTGCAATGGCCACCGTGATTGATCAATGGCATCTGGCTACTTTAACCGGAGAACGGGGTCAGTCCTCGCAGGCGCTTGCCGGGAAAGTAACCTCAGTCCTGAAGAGTGTCATTCCGGTGTGTCATGACCGCCCTGTAGACGCCTGGCGCGATGCAATCTGTCGGGCAGAAGCAAAAGACAGAGTGGTAATATTTGGCTCATTTTATATGGTCGGTGATATACTCAGGTTTCTGGAAGGCGATAAATGGCGATAAAACAACCAAAACCGCAACCCGGGTATCAACTGAAGTATCGGCTCACAGGCGCCGTCATCATCGTTACATTTGCAGTAGTGATCATTCCGTTCCTGTTGCATTCGCCTCCGCCTGGAAATGGCGGCCAAATCAGTGATGACAGCGACACGATAACCGATCAGGACGGTCTGACGGAGAGTCAGATAGCCATCTCCCATACCGAACCCCTGATCACTGAGCCTGACAAGGCTCAATCACAGCCAGAAGAACGGGTCGGTTCCGCTCCATCGTCGGTTGCCGGTCAAGGTGACCAGCAGAGCGGGCAGGGCAATGACCAGCCATTCCAGCCCGACGACCGTACGGGGCAGCAGGCGGCAGCGCCCCCGACCACTGACCCCGTTCAGCAAACCGGGCGAGCCTGGTTCGTGCGAGTGGGCACCTATGCCAATATCAAGAATATCAATTCGATATCAAAACTGCTTGCAGAAAATGGCTTTGAAGCGCGTCATACTGAAGTGCAAACATCCAATGCCAAAGCGGTTCGCGTATGGCTCGGTCCCTACTACGACCGGGAAAAAGCCGAGCAAGCCAGACTTCAGATAAAAACCCTGACCAATGAGAAGGTGTATGTCACTGAACAGGCGCCCTGATTAATCCAGCCTGATAAAATCATGATCATCGTTGACATTGCCATTCTCGCCATTGTTTTCGTCTCATTGTCGATGGGTCTGGCGCGGGGGTTCATCCGGGAGGTCCTATCGCTGTTTTCATGGTTGGGCGCATTGTGGATCGCCTGGACCAATGCAACCATCGGGGCCGGTTACCTGGAAAACCACATAACCGAACTGTCATTTCGCGTGGTCATCGCCTTTGCCGGTATTTTTGTGATTTCCCTGATTTTATTTTCCATTGTCAGCCACTTGTTGTATCGTTTGCTGGCGATAGCGGGAATCTCCGGAATTGATCGCTCCTTGGGGATGTTATTCGGCTTGCTCAGAGGAATCGTGATCGTGGCTCTGCTGATCGTTGTGGCCGACCTCATGAATTTCACTGCGAAGCCCTGGTGGCAGGAATCACTGCTGGTAGATTATTTTAATCCGGTGATTGAATGGATACGCGTCGTATTGCCGGCTGGTCTTGCCGATTATATGGCAACCATTACAAACTGATTACGGCTATGTGCGGACTCATTGGCATACAGGGCAACATATCTGTCAACCAGGCGTTATACGACGGCCTGACTGTGGTACAGCATCGTGGCCAGGATTCAGCGGGTATCATAACCAGTGACGGAAAGCGGGTTTATCTGCGCAAGGATAACGGGCTGGTTCGTGATGTTTTTCGTACCCGTCACATGGTTCAACTGCGGGGCGCCATGGGCATTGGTCATGTCCGTTACCCGACTGCGGGAAGTGACTCACGGGCTGAAGCGCAACCTTTCTATGTCAACTCGCCATTCGGTATTGCACTTGCCCACAACGGCAATCTGACCAATGCCGATGCGCTCCGGAATGAATTGTTCAAACAGGACCTGCGCCAACTCAATACCTCTTCCGATTCCGAGGTGCTGCTGAATATCCTGGCCCATGAACTGAGAGAGGCGATCGGGGAATCCAGCTTGCGCGCTGCCCCTGACGATGTGTTCAATGCCATCAGTGGCGTATTTCGCCGTTGCCAGGGAGCTTATGCGGTTACTGCAATGATCGTTGGAGTAGGTGTCGTCGCATTTCGGGATCCCTGTGGAATCCGTCCTCTGGCTTATGGAACCCGGCGGGAAAACGATGAAACCTCTCACATTTTCGCTTCAGAGAGTGTTGCCATGGATGTGCTTGGTTACAGCCTGGTCCGGGATGTTGCTCCCGGGGAGGTTATACTGGTTGATTTGCAGGGCCGGGTTCATTCTTCAATCTGCGTTGACAATCCAAGACATACGCCCTGTATTTTCGAATATGTATATCTGGCAAGACCTGACTCAATTCTGGATGGTGTCCCGGTCTATCGGTCCAGAATCAATATGGGACAACGTCTCGGTCAGAAACTGAAGAGGGACTGGCCACGGCATGACATTGACGTGATTATTCCGGTCCCCGATACCAGTCGCACCGCAGCGCTGGAGATGGCGAAGGCGCTGCGAATTCCATACCGTGAAGGATTCGTCAAGAATCGTTATATCGGTCGTACCTTCATCATGTCAGGCCAGACCCGGCGGCGAAAATCCGTGAGACAAAAACTCAACGCCATCGCCTCCGAATTTGACGGCAAGAATGTCCTGCTGGTTGATGATTCGATTGTTCGGGGGACCACTTCCCGGCAGATTATTGAACTGGCCCGCGAAGCAGGCGCGCGATGTGTCTATTTTGCATCGGCGGCCCCTCCTGTACGTTATGCCAATGTTTATGGAATTGACATGCCTTCCCGGTCAGAACTGGTGGCGAGCAATCGGACCAGTGTCGAAGTATGTGATGAAATCGGCGCAGACAATCTGATCTATCAGGATCTTGATGATCTGATCAAGGCAGTCCAGCAGTGTAACCCTGCAATCCGGGAATTCGACACCTCCTGTTTTGATGGCAGGTACGTTACGGGTGATGTGTCGGCACAGTACCTTAAGGATGTGAACCGGATGCGTAACGAAGGCATTCGATCAAACAGTAAAAACGAACTGGACATATCGGATGTCATGGATGTCCATGGAGAGGGTGGTTGAGGCCCGTATTCCCGGTTCGCCTGACTGTCAGCCAAGCGTTATTTCATCGCCGAAGTTTTCCTTGTAACGCGCTTCGAGATCACTTTTTGTCGGTGCATGGTTCTGCGTACCGGGCTGTTCGATTTTGACCCCTCCCATCAAGGATGCGAGTCGCCCCGTTGACAGCCAGTCCCACTGCCGGGCGACGCCAAACAGCAGCCCTGCCCGGAATGCGTCACCGCAACCGGTAGGGTCCTTGATTTGTGAGACCGCAACCGGGTCGATGTGCAACTGCTGATCGCCCGTATAGATATCGGAGCCTTTGCCGCCCCGTGTGACAATCAACGCCTCAACCCTGCGCGCTACCTGTTCCAGCGATTTACCTGTTTTTTCCATCAGCATTTCAGACTCATAATCGTTCACACACACCCAGGTCGCCTGATCAATGAATGTGTCGAGCTCTTCACCATTGAACATCGGCAGACCCTGACCGGGGTCAAAGAAGAAAGGAATGCCCGCCTCGGCAAATTGTGCGCAGTGCTCAATCATCGCATCTCTTCCATCCGGAGCGACAATGCCAAGACCGATCTCACCGGCATCCGAAACCCGGTTTCGATGGGCATGATTCATTGCGCCAGGATGAAATGCGATGATTTGATTGTTGTCGATGTCTGTTATCAGGAAGGCTTGTGCGGTGTAGGTATCCGGGATCTCGGTCACAAACCCGTCATCCAGGCCCGTTTCGATCAGGCGCTTGCGGTAGGGGGTAAAGTCCTCTCCGGTGGCGCCCATGGGTACCGCGTCCCCTCCCAGCAAATGCAGATTCCAGGAGATATTGCCGGCGCAACCACCAAATTCCCTGCGCATTTCGGGGACGAAAAAACTGACGTTCAGAATATGCGCCTGGTCGGGCAGGATATGATTTTTGAACCGGTCTTCAAAAATCATGATCGTGTCGTAGGCAAATGAACCGGTAATCAGTGTTCTCACGATACAAGCCTGGTCAGGCCGGATTATGGGTTGGCATTACAGCGTTTACAGGCGCCAAAAAGCGTAAGGGAATGGTCCTGGATCGTAAAGCCATGGTCGTGGGCTACTTTTTCCTGTTGTTCTTCGATTCTTCTGTCGAAAAATTCAGTCACACTGCCGCACTTGACACAGACCATGTGATCATGATGGTCAGCATCGTTCAACTCGAATACCGAGCGTCCACCTTCAAAATTGTGACGAATCACCAGACCGGCGTCTTCGAACTGGGTCAAAACCCGATACACGGTAGCCAGACCAATGGTTCCATCATCTTCCGACAGGCTTTTGTAGATCTCGTCTGCCGAAAGGTGGCGTACTTCACTACCCTCAAGAATGGAAAGCACCCGCAGCCGGGGCAGCGTGGTTTTAAGGCCTGCCTGTTTTAAGTCAGAGCTGTCCACTTGTCGGAGTCTGGTCGGATTCAGGGATTTTTATCCGGGTATGGTCATTACTGCTGGAGTTATCCCGAAATAAATGCCCAAACCACAATTATATCATAACGTGTCGATCAAATGGCTGGCGCCCGGGGCGTTGTTCCCGCAAACGGGCGACATTTGCCAAAAATCAAATTTCAGGGATGGTTCCGCTTTTTTGTATTATTCTACTTATTGAGTGTTTCCATTGAGGCGCGTCTTGATTAGCCCGTGCCCGACACTCAATAATAATCTGCCGCAAAAGATCAGGCATATCACTGAATCGGTCACGACCAGACGCTAAAAAAGTACTAAAATCGGCCAGCGTAACAGGAACAATATCAAGAGCCAGCTTGGTATCATCCTTTTTGTACCAATCGCCTGTCCTGAAGGTATGGGCGGTATTGCTGTCGATTTTCACGGCAACAAATAAACCATATACAGGTTTGTCAGAATCAACCGCATGTTGGGCGACGTGTCTGCGAACCGGTTCGCCTTCGGCGGCCTCTTGTCTTGAAGAGTCAGTGAGTGTTACTTCGACAACGACAATGTAATCTTCAAATTCAAAAATCATGTCTGGCCCCCCGCCGGGAGCGCAGTGCGAAGGTAGAAAATTCTGATCAATCTGAAACCTTCGGGCATCCCAGGGTTGATTACACAAATTGTCAATTGCCAGAAAGGCTCTCCATATAATCCATTCGAGATATGCAGGACCTTCGCCTTTTGGAATGGATACGCTTCCACCATCAGGGAGATTTGCTGTGCCTCGTGTCTGGATAGCTTCTATCCAGGCAAGAATCTCATCCAGTTGTTCGGATTGGCTGCCAGCATAATCTTGTTCGTCAAGCTGCAAAAGTCTTGCATCCAGTTCGTGCCGTATTCTTTCGAGGTCAGGTAAAGGGCTATGTGCGGGTGGGATTTCTGCATCCACGCCACGGTTTTTGAGTTGTAAAATCAGATTCTGCACTACAGTATAGGAAGCCTCTGCATTATCAGTAGGCAGTTGTGCGCCCATCCACAGGTCGGGTAAGTACTCATCGGAAGATTCGGGGTCATCCTGGTCTCGCAGGAGCTCAGCAAGTGTGACACGAGATGGCGAAAGACAGACACCCCTCCCAGCGCTGCGGAAAAGCCCCGTTGCCTTGAGATACCTGAATGTCAAATCAGCGTAATCACCAAGTGTTGATTCCTTTCTGTCGACGCTCCTTGCGATTTTTCGGCAAAATTCTTGGTCATAATCTCTGACTTTACCCTTGTTCCTGATTCTTCCTTCTCGATAATCAACAAGATTGGTTACTATGGTATCCATGCTGTCCGAAGGGGTGGCAGTCTGAACAAAAAACGCGAACTCCTGAAACGAAAGAACTGGCTTATGATCTCTCTCCTCAATTTCAGTCATTATTCTTAAAATAAATCGAAGAGGTGAGAAGGGTTCACCTTCATAGTGAGTTTCAATAACAGAGGGGATGAGATAATTCGACAGCGACCTGAGGAAGCATTCCTGTTGTGCTGTAATGATGGTTGACTGGGCTAATCTGTACCCATTTGGAGTGATTTCGTATGGTCGACCCGAAAGTTCTTTCAGGTTTTCAGTTTTTGCAATAAGCGCCGGTTCCACTGTTCCCGTTTTTGTTCCCCGGGTTAGTTGCGGTGTTACGAAACCCAGCTGTGACAGGGCAGAGCGCCATTTCCTTCCCAGATCAGGGGCATTTCCTCCCTGTGCAATACGTGGTGCATAAACAATTTTTTCGTGATGGAGTAAAGCGGCAAAGGCATTTTCCTGCTCTGGTCCGGAGAGATTGCCGTTCAGTGGTGACCCTTGCAAACAGCGTAGTGCATCTCCGAGGCGATAGGGAGTTCTAACCGTAGTGTTGCCAATATGCCAAAGCATGCTCAAAACCCTGCAAAAAGATATTCCTTAACCTTATTGCGGGTTTTACTTGTTTGGTTCCCGAAGCTGTAGCAGTAATCAATATCAATCACTTCTACATGCTTTTTATATTTTGACATCAGGGATATTATTTGCTCACGGGTTGGTAATGAATTTGAGGAATACGAAACCAGCAGGATGCTGTTTCGTAATCGGCTGAAAAGTTTGTCAAAAGCATCTTCGGCTCCGGATCGGGAACTGAAGGGGGTCGGATAGCTTTTGAATTTTTTGGTCTTTGTATGCCACTGCATATCGACATGTTTCCAATTGCAGGCGAGTCCTTCTACAAAATGATAGCGCCGGACATACTCATTATCAGAAAGCTCGCTGAAATAGGGAGGATCAATATAGGCAAGGTCATAGGCCAAGTCGGATTTAGAACGAATTGTCATTGCATCACCCTGCCGGGAGAGGCTTTTCAATCCGTTGTCAAAAACCGCCTCGTTGATCAGGGTTACTGCATTCCTGATATGTTCTTCCATGCTTATGCGGAGGTCAGTTCGGCCGTCATCATAGCGTAGACCGGTATATGTGAATATGCCGCGTGCCCGTTTTTTGAGACAGGCGCGAATAAGTGCAGACATCCCTACAGCCCGTTTATAGCTGTTTGGCAATCTTTGTATATTAGAACGAACAAGGTCAATAACAGCGTTATCCTCGTCGCTGAAATAAAGATTTTTGTAAGTTTTCTGTACAAAGGTACTGGCGTCAGGATTACTGAGAAACAAGCTGTCCGTTTCTTCTTCACTAAGGGTGTGATGGCTATTTTCAACCATGGCTTTTGTGAAGGTTGCCGACATTGCCATGTAGTCATTAGCCAGAACCTGCTTCTCCATTGTTTTGAATAGATAACTCACTACACCCGAGCCAGAAAAAAGGTCAAGGACGGAATTGAACTGGAATTGGTTAGCTACGTCTTTAATATAGGGTAGTAGCTTTACTTTTGAACCCATGAAGCGTGTTGGTGGGTAAGCCTGTACCTGTTCTTCAACTAAATCAGGTACTTCTCGAATATGAAATCGAGGATAGGGCCTGATGTTGATGATTGCATCCTCTCCAGCCCGCGTACTGGCTTTGGAACTGATGTTGCGCCGCGTATTTACAACCGATATTTTGTATCGGTTATAGAGATCATGAACCAGAGGGTGATTTGAGTTAGTGAGCAGAATATGACATCCGAGTTTTTGTAACCTGCCTACTTCTGCCGCAAGTTCTTTATGGTCTTCTTCATAAAACTGTTCTTTTGTGTAACGCTTGAAATCAGAATATCGGGATACCGGCAGATAGGGGGGATCCAAAAAGATGAAATCGTCAGCTTTGGCGTACTCCTTCAGGACAGCCTTGTAATCACCACAAACTATATCAACATTCTGTAGTGCCAGTGCGGCGGCTCGTAATTTTTCAGGATGACAAATTGTGGGGGTTTTATAACGCCCGAATGGTACGTTAAATTGACCTGATTTATTGACACGATAAAGACCATTGAAGCAGGTGTGATTAAGATAAAGTGTTCGGGCTGCTGCATACTCTTTATCGAGCCGGGAATAATCCAGTTTTCGGATTTGGTAATAATCCTCTTCTGCATTTTTGAATTCGCTTAAATGCCTGATTAATCGCTCAACATTATTTGCCAGACATTCATACAGATTAATTAATTCCGGGTTAGAGTCAGCAATGACACCTGATGATGGTTGCAGGGCAAAAAATAAGGCGCCGCCCCCCACGAAGGGTTCAATATATCGACCATATTTATTTGGAACCCTGGATTTCAGTTCGGTGAGGAGTTGGGTTTTCCCTCCAGCCCATTTTAAAACTGGCTTCGGTGGTTGATATTGAACTTTTTTGCCAGCTACAGTGTGCATTGAATATATGCTGTTGCTCTCCTATTGTTTCCCATTCTGATCCATGGTTTGTTGGGTGTCAACAAGATTCTGTCTTGATATTTCAGCTTGACCGCCAACGCTAATTTTTCTCACAGGAAAATCCCCAAATCATCACGGTCACCTACAGATTTCGGGAAGGTCTCCGGACAGACCCATGGCAAATCCGGCGAATCGGTTTTTAAGCGGAGTGACGCCATTGACCAGACCGAGACCGGTCTGACGCGCAACCCTGAAAATCTTTTGTTCTTTCGCAAACAGGATTTTGAAACCTTTCATGGTTTCAAGCGCCAGCGTGTTTTCCCCTTTTCTCCAGCGCTCATAACGACGCAGGACAGAATGATTGCCGATGTCGATATTCCGGTCTCTGGCAACCCCTGTCACTTCGGCGATAGCGGCGGCGTCCATAAAACCGATGTTTGCGCCCAGCCCGGCCAGCGGATGGGTGGTGTGCGCGGCATCACCGCATAATGCTGTGCGTTTTGCAATGTAGGCGCGGGCATGCCGTTGTACAAGTGGAAACTTCGAGCGACTTTCACAGCTTGTCACCGCCCCGACATGACGAGCAAAGCATGGACCCAGGGCATCGCAGAATTGCTCATCACTCATTGTCATTACGCGGTTTGCGAATGTGTTGTCGCAGGACCAGACGACAGAACTCGTTCCATCGCGCAAAGGCAGTAATGCGACTGGCCCGGTGGGCAGGAAAACCTGCCATGCAGTGGTCTGATGGGGCTTTTCAGTCACAACCCGGGTGACGATGGCGTTTTGCTGATAGTCGAAAACCTGCGAGTCGATTTCACTGATCTCCCTGACCCTGGATTGCGCGCCATCCGCGCCCAGCAATAATCTGCATTGCAGGGTCTGATTGTTGTCGGTGAACAACGTCAATCTGTCTCCTTCAACATGACGTTCGCTGAGCCGGGTGTTTTCGAACAGCCTGACGTTGTAGTTTTGTCTCAATTTCTCGACCAGCGACGAAATAATGACGCTGTTTTCAATGATAAACCCGAGGTGTTGCTGCCCCATCGCCAGTGCATTAAAGGATATTTCGATCTCACTGTTATTCTCCCATACTCGCATGGAACGGTAGGGGCTGACCCGCTTGTCCGCAATATTGTTCCAGACATCGAGCGCCATGAACAGATTTCTGGAGGCGATATTGATGGCGCTGACTCTGCCGTATTGAGTCGGATCCGGGCATTGGTTCAATGGGCTGATCGCCTTTTCGTCCAGCAGGGCGACCTTCAATCCCGACCGGGCGAACAGACAAGCGGCGGCGGCGCCCACCATGCCGGCGCCTGAAATCACAATGTCCCATGTCTGGCCGGGTTCGGTCATGGCTGCGGGCGGAACGGCGATTCGCCGAGTGGCAGGCCGAGTATAAGGTGACTCTGTTTCTCCGCCATACCCATGCTTCTCTTCAGTAAAAATCGTTTGACCGGGGGCAGGTTCTCAATCATTGTGAGCCCCAGATTCCGGGTCAGACAAACGCCAGCGCAAGGATGGGTGAACAACGTAATCAGGCCATGGGTGAAATGTTCGACCATTCGTATATCGCGAGCTCTTGATTTGACATATTTTCTGATCATGGTTCGGCTGCCAAGTTCCTGTTCCGGGCAATGATGTATGGCCTCTGCCAGAACGGCTGCATCCCGGAGGCCCAGATTGAATCCCTGTCCGGCAACGGGATGAACGGTATGCGCCGCATTCCCGATTACCAGGGTGCGGCCTGACGCCGGTTCGGGCAGACGCAGGCGCTTCAGCTTGTAGACGCTCCGCTCACAAGGGTTGCTGAAGCTCCCGGCGCGATCACCAAATGTTTTTTGCAGTTGATCTATAAAACCCGGGTCATCCAGGCTCAATCTGGTTGACACATTCGCTTCTCTGGTGGTCCATACTACTGCATATCTGTGCTGGTCGCTGCCCTGGACTCCCAGAGTTGAATGAGGCAGCAGCGCAAGGGGGCCTTCGTCGGTAAAACGCTCGTAGGCGCGTCCGTGATGAGGCCGGTCCACAGTGACGATACTGAGAATTGCGGATTGGGGATATTCCCGCAGTTGCGGTTTGTAGCCCAACCGGTCAGCAATACCGGACTGGCCGCCATCCGCAAGTATCACCAGCCTTGCAGTGACGTGTCTGGTGGTATCAGGCAGGGCCAGGGTTACCGTGCACCAGCTCGGACCCGGATTGATTTCAGATGCGCTGCCAGGACAACACAGCGTCAACTCAGGTGTAGACCGCAGTTCCTGCCAGAGTGTTTGACTCAGTACACCGGCAGGTACGACATAGCCCAATGCATCTGTCCCCGCATGGCGGTGGGAAAGCCGGGTTTGTCCCGGTCGGCCCCGGTCGGAGATGTGAATGTCCTTTATGGGTTCGACCTTTCTCGATGCAATATTCTCCCACACACCCATTGCGCCAAAAGCAAGTTTCGAGCTGTATGTCAGGGCAATGGTGCGTCGATCAGAATCAGGCTGGTCATTGCAACCTGCGATACCGGATTCAACCAGCAGTATCCTTTTCCCGGAGGATTTCAGGGCTACGGCCAGACTGGCCCCGACCAGTCCTCCGCCAATGATAATGACATCGAAGAGATCAGTCGTGTCAGCTACCGCCGTCATTGATCTGCCATCACCGCTTCGATTTCATCCGGTTCCCTGGGCACATCCCTGGTCAGAATCTCACATCCATGATGGGTCACATAAACATCATCCTCGATTCTGATACCGATATTGTGCCATCCTGGATCCACGTCCGCGCCGGGATCAATATAAATGCCGGGCTCAACAGTCAATACCATACCGGGCTCCAGCAGTCGCCACTCGCCATCAACCTTGTAGTTACCGACATCATGCACATCCATACCCAGCCAGTGCCCGGTCCGGTGCATGTAAAATCTGTAGTAAGCCCCGGTCTCAATCAACTCATTGGTTTCGCCTTTCAGCAACCCGATATTGACCATACCTTCGGTCAGCGTCTTCACCGCAGCCTGATGATAATTATCCACGCTGCACCCCGGCCGGACCTGTTCCAGGGCCGCTTTCTGGGAAGCGAGTACGATTTCATATAATGCTTTTTGTTCGCCGGAGAATTTGCCATTGACCGGAAATGTCCGGGTGATGTCCGAGGCGTAACAATCCAGCTCGGCGCCGGCGTCAATCAGGAGCAGGTCGCCATCACGCAGTTCACAATTATTATTGATGTAGTGGAGGATGCAGGCGTTTTTCCCACCTGCGACGATTGAAGGGTAGGCCGGATATTCGCTGCCTCCAAGTCGAAATTCACATTCCAGTTCAGCCTGTACCTGAAATTCCTTCTTGCCGGGGGCGGTATATCTCATTGCACGAACATGTCCAGCCGCCGCGAGTTTGGCGGAGGCGCGCATCAGTTTTATCTCTTCCCTGTTTTTGATCAGTCGCATCTCATATAGAATATTGCGCAAATCAATGTACCCACCGGGCGGGTGGGCGCCGGACCGGCGCTGGCCCCTGACGGTATTGGTTGCGGTCAACAGCTTGTGGTCCAGGTCGGGGTATCGACCGATCATGCCATAGATCTTTTTGCGGCTATCCAGTAATTCGGGAAGCTGATTGCTGAACTGGTCAATCGGGAAAGCCTGATCGGCGCCATAATGCTCAACCGCTCCGCGCAAGCCTGCCCGTAACCCGTCCCATTGCTCCTTGTAGGCGTCACGTTCCCGGCAAAAAAGCAGAAATTCCCCGTCGGCCCGCCCAGGCGCGAATACGGCAATGGCTTCCGGCTCGGAGAAATGGGTGAGATAATAAAAATCACTATCCGGTCTGAACGGGAACAGTACGTCACTATTGCGGGATTGATGGTGTGCCGTGGCCAGTATGGCAATGCCATCTCCGATCATGTTGATCAGGTCGGATCGCCGGTCAGCGAATATTTTTGGGTTCATATCGGGTTTGTCCGGTTTGTTCGTGTTGTCTGGGTGGTCGTGTGCGGGGGCCGGTTCTATGGTTGTGGATTCCCTTGACAAGCGGGAATCCACAGTTGGGTAGGCGGGCGCAGTGACCCGCCCCTACGTTCGGGATTTGTCGATGCCCGTGGCTTCATCATATATCAGTTGTACGCCGACGCGTAGATATTCTTCGATTTGTGTCATGGACTTTTCGGCTTCTTCGCGGCTGGATTCTTGCAGATATAATCCGCTCATGTCCATAATGTCCCGGAGTATTTCCCGGGTGGTCTCATTGCTGTTTGAAAGCGCCGCCTCTCCATCGTGGCAAAAACCCTGCACATAGCCTCCGCACCAATTGGCAATTTCGTCTGTCCTGATTACAGGGCTTGTGTCATCATCAGGCAGCAAAAGATGATATGTCAGTGTGGATGACTGCAAATCCCTGAGTATTAACTCGAATAATCCCTGCAGCAGGGTTAAATCCTGATCACTGTTGAGTTGGAACAGCCAGAGTTTATTCTGAAGTTCCTGTACGGTGATTCCCCTGCAAGCCAGGCCGGTCAACAGCCCATGCGCTTCCGGGGCGCCGCCGTTGAATGGAGTCAGCCTCAGTTTCCGATCCAGCTCCGGATAGATTTCCTGTTGAAATGCCATTTCAGTCATTGGATAATACCGGGAGTAGTCCAGCAAGAATATACAACAAAGTTTTAAAGAACCCATAAGTGGAAGATTCCATTCAGAAACTGGAGCGGCGCATCGCAGATATACTGGAGCTGTGTGAGAAGATGAGTCGTGAAAATGAGATTTTGAGGATAGACCAGAAAATGATGCGCAACGAATTTGCCGCATTACAGGAAAAAAACAAAATAGCGCGTGATCGTATGGAACACATTATCGCCCGTCTGAAATCAATCCAGTCATGACCTTAAGGACAGGCCACCTGAAAGACCATGAAATCCTTGCCTGATCAGGAAAATCCGAGCGTCAAGGTCAACGTTATGCAGCGTGAATTTACGATTACATGCACTGACGAGGCTGAGGTCGAAGGATTGATTGAGGCCGCCGCATATCTGGACAAGCAGATTCGCTCGGTTGCGAGGAGAGGTCGGATTATGGGTCAGGATCGTTGCGCGGTGATGGCGGGGTTGAACATCAGCTACGATTTTTTGCAACTGCAAAAATCTGTCGATAGTCAATATACGGATAATTCACGGCTGGATTCCCTGCGCGAACGTATCGACAAGGCTGTCGGCAAATTTGAGGAGATCAACCCCTGATGGTCTGCGCTGGACAATATTGCTATATTAATCGGTAATTGGGCAGACTGTGGCTGTGTTTTTCTGGATTCTCTGTTAAACTGGGCGCTGGCGTTACCTGCGGTGTTCGATGAGTTCTCCGAATCCCTTAGAACCTAACAGTACACCCTGGGTGCAGATATGAACGATGGGCGAGTATGACCACGGCATGCGCTGGCGCGATTCCCGAAGTTGTTCTTCGTACCCACTTGAATCTCCCGGTTCAAGGTAAAGTGAGCAACGGCACACGTGGGTAATGCTGATCAGGGCCACCAGAGCCTGATGAAATTCCTGATGTTCAATGACGATGTTCAGTCAGAATCGACAATGATGCCCTCGCTGCGCCCGGTGCGCAAAAAGTCATTCCTTCGACGCGAAATGCGAAACAAACGCAACACCCTGGCCCCGGCCCGGCAAAGCGCCGCGTCTGCGGGGTTGCTGGATCAATTGCGATCCATCATTTCATTCAATTCTGCCCGGACCATTGCCATGTATCTGGTGAATGATGGTGAAATTGATCCCGCCAGGGTGATGCAATGGTGCTGGGAAAATGCAAAAATACCGACTGTGCCAGTCGTGCAAGGAGACAGCGGTATACTGGTTTTCGCAGAAGTGACTCCGAAAACCCGGTTCAGGGAAAACAGGTTCGGGATCAGGGAGCCGGTGATTACCCAAACCCGGGTTGTTACGGCGCGGCAACTCGACCTGGTACTGTTGCCGCTGGTCGCTTTTGACCAGGTCGGGAATCGTCTTGGTATGGGAGGGGGTTTTTATGACAGAACCTTCGAGTTTCTCGCGAATACCGATACAACCAGGCCCGAACTGATTGGAATTGCTCACGAAATTCAAAAAGTAAAACAAATCCATGTCGAACCCTGGGATATTCCGTTGACAACTGTGGTCACCGATAAACAGGTCTATTCCTTCCCCATTCCTTCTTCAGCGTCTGTAATAAACTGAAATATGAAATACTGGTTGATGAAAAACGAACCTGAGGCGTTCTCGATTGACGACCTTGAGCGGGTTGATGTCGAACCGTGGGATGGAATCAGAAACTATCAGGCGCGGAATTTTATCCGGGATGAAATGGCGGTCGGGGATCAGGCGTTTTTTTACCATTCGAGCTGTAAGGTTCCGGGTATTGTCGGCGTGATGGAAATTGTGAGCGAAGCCTATCCTGACTACACGGCCTTCGACCCGAAAGAACATTATTATGACCCGAAAAGTGATCCGGGAAACCCGACCTGGCTGATGGTCGATGTAAAATTTGTATCAAAACTGGAAGAGTCGGTCACATTGCGGCAACTTCGCCAATACGCGGAATTGTCGGACATGCGGATTTTGCAAAAGGGCAACCGGTTGTCCATTACACCACTGGATAAAAAGCATTGGGATTTTATCCATCAACTGATCCGGGGTTGTTGACCATGCGAATCTTTCACCGATTCTTGCGATTGACGCTGCCGCGTTTCAGAAAAACCGGCTCGCGCGCGGCAAGAGGCCTGATGGCGCTGGCCTTCACATTCATGGCGGGCAACACCCCCCTGCCGTCTTATTCATCCGATACGGACCACAAAACCATGGTAAAAATGACGACAAATATGGGAGAAATTGAAATTGAGCTTTATCCTGATGAAGCGCCGGTTACAGTCAGGAACTTTATTGAATATGTACAAAGCGGTTTTTTTGACGGCACCATATTTCATCGAATCATTCCCGGGTTTGTTTTGCAGGGCGGCGGATTTACGCCGGATATGAGTCAGAAAAAGACCCGTCCGCCGATTGTCAACGAAGCGGACAATGGCCTTAAAAACACCACAGGCGCCCTGTCCATGGCAAGAACGCCTGCCCCCGATTCCGCCACTTCCCAGTTTTTCATCAATCTGGTTGACAATCCCTTCCTGGATTTCACCGCAAAGACCCAACAGGGATGGGGTTATGCTGTTTTTGCCAGGGTGACGAGCGGTATGGATGTGGTGCAAAGCATGGCCGGGGTAGCCACGGGTAAGTTCAAGGGTCACAGTGATGTCCCGCTTGAGCCTGTGATCATTGAAAAGGCAGAAATGATGTCCGCGCTGCCGCAGGATTGACTGACCATTCTGACTGGTAGAACCGACTGACTCGATCCTGATCACTTGCGCAAGAAACTCTTCATCCAGACTTTTGGCTGCCAGATGAATGAATATGATTCATCGCGTATGGCAGACCTGCTTGCGTCCAGCCATGATTATGAGCGAGTGGATGATCCTGTGCAGGCCAACATGCTGTTGTTGAATACCTGTTCGGTGAGGGAGAAGGCGCAGGAGAAAGTGTTTTCATTACTGGGTCGGTGGAAACGAATAAAGGAAGCAAACAAGGACCTGGTGATCGGTGTCGGTGGTTGTGTCGCCAGTCAGGAAGGTAAGATGATCCTGCAAAGAGCGCCTTATGTGGATATGGTGTTTGGTCCACAAACCCTGCACCGGCTGCCGATGATGCTTGATCAGGTAATCGGTGAGCGTCAGCGCTCTGTCGATATTTCCTTCCCTGAGATAGAGAAATTCGACTGCCTGCCGCCGCCGAGGGTTGAAGGCGTCAAGGCTTATGTATCGATTATGGAGGGATGCAGCAAGTATTGTTCGTTTTGTGTTGTGCCTTATACCCGTGGCACCGAGTTCAGCCGCCCGTTCGATGATGTCATTACCGAAGTGGTCGGACTGGCTTCGCAGGGCGTGCGCGAGGTCTGTCTGCTCGGTCAGAATGTGAATGGATATCGCGGTCTCACCCATGATGGCGGAATTATGGAATTCGCACAACTGCTGCATTATGTTGCGGCGGTGGAAGGTATCGGACGGCTTCGTTATACCACTTCCCATCCAATCGAGTTTACCGATGAACTGGTCGAGGCCCATGGCCGCATCCCGGAACTGGTCAGCCATCTTCACTTGCCCGTACAAAGTGGGTCGGATCGGATTCTGAAACGGATGAAACGAGGCTATACCGCAGGGCAATACCTTGAATGGGTCGGGAAGTTGAAGTCCGCGTGTCCGGGAATATCACTTTCCTCCGATTTCATTGTCGGGTTTCCAGGTGAATCGGAGCAGGATTTCGAAGATACGATGGACCTGATCGAACGGGTGCGATTCGACCACAGTTTCAGCTTTATCTACAGCCAGCGACCGGGTACCCCCGCCGCCCAACTGACCGATGATTTAAGCGTCCAGACCAAAAAAGCCAGGCTCGCCGCCTTGCAGGAAAGAATCAACGGATATGCCGCGGGTTATCGCAAGGCGATGGTCGGGACCGCCCCGGTCATTCTTGTCGAAGGCCCGTCGAAAAAAGACCCTGAAAAACTGTCCGGGCGCACAGAAAACAACCGGGTAGTCAATTTCCCCGGTGACCCGTCATTATCCGGCAGCTTTGTCCGGGTGAAGATCACCGAAGCCTTGCCCAATTCGCTGCGCGGGGTCTTGTTGTCTGTGGGCAGGCACGGTGGTCCCGGGCCAGGCCGGGGACAGGCTCTGCCCCTGATTGTGAACTGATTTGACGACTGAATCCATCCATTTCCAACTTCTGCCTGCGGAAAATGAGCGCTTGTCGGCAGTTTGCGGCCAACTCAACTGTCACCTGAGGCAAATCGAAAACCATCTCGATGTCAGGGTCATCAATCGCAGCAACCACTTCAGTGTCGAAGGGACGCCTTCCGATTCCCGGCGCGCCGTGTCTGTGGTCAAGAAACTGTTCGCCATGACTGAATGTTCGGGAGAATTGATTTCATCCAGTGATGTGCATCTGGCGCTGGTCGATACCAATGATTTTTCAACCGATCCCTTTCCTGTTGACCGGCCTGTGACTCCGAAGAATCAGAACTCCTGTAATGAACCCGACCCCGATGATGACGCGGATGAAGTGATCATTCGATTAAGAAAGAATTTGATCAGGGGGCATAACCCCAGGCAAAAGGCCTATCTGCGCAGTATTCGTGATCACGATATCAGTTTTGGAGTCGGTCCGGCCGGTACCGGTAAAACTTATCTGGCGGTGGCCTGTGCCGTGCATGCGCTGGCGGAAAATGAGATTGAAAGAATCCTGCTGGTCCGGCCCGCCGTCGAAGCGGGCGAAAAACTCGGTTTCCTGCCGGGAGACATCGGACAGAAGATTGACCCCTATCTGCGCCCGCTGTTTGATGCGCTATACGAAATGCTGGGTTTCGACCGGGTCGGAAAATTGATTGCCCGGGGCACCATTGAACTGGCTCCTCTCGCCTATATGCGCGGCAGAACGCTGAATGATTCGTTCGTCATCCTGGATGAGGCGCAAAATTCGACTGTGGAACAAATGAAGATGTTCCTGACCCGGATCGGGTTCGGCTCCAAGGCCATCATCACCGGTGACGTAACCCAGGTTGATTTGCCCAGGGGCCAGCTTTCCGGACTGAAACACTCGCAAAATGTGCTGGCCGGCATCCAGGGAATCAGTTTCACTCATTTCAAACCCCAGGACGTGGTTCGACACCCACTGGTGCAGAGAATCGTGGAAGCCTACGAAGACAGCGGCAACCGGACGTGACCGGATATAGCGCGGGTATGACACGGGCATGGCGGTGGAGTTACAACTGGGCGTAGACGATTTATCGTCCCTGTCATCACTTGACCCACTGGAGCGGTGTGTTGAGTCGTGGGTATCCGCGGCTTTCGCGGTCGCGGGCCGGGGTGATGAACCGGAGCTGACGGTTCGCCTCGTCGACGCGCAGGAAATGACCCGACTCAACTACCAATATCGTGGCAGGAACAGCCCTACCAATGTACTCGCATTCCCGTTTGAAAATGTGGCTGAAGTCGAGTATTCCTGTCTGGGTGACATTGTTATCTGTCTCGACGTTGTGAAAAGTGAGTCAAATCAACTAGATAAACCTATTCAAAACCATTTTGCCCACATGGTGGTTCATGGTACGCTACACCTGTGCGGATTCGATCATCAAGATCAGGGAGAGGCCGAGGATATGGAAATTCGGGAGCAAGAGGCGCTTGCAGAATTCGGGTTGACCTGAGACCGGCATGTCCGGCTGTTTGCCAGACATGATCAAAGCCCGCATGTCAATCCGGAATGTGATCAAAGTCCTGCTGGCCTCGTTTGCAGGTATTCTGAATGCCTTGTCTTTCGCGCCATTCAATTGGTGGCTTTCAGGCATGGTCAGCTTCGCTATCCTGTTTGGTATCTGGCTGGTAAGTAGTACCCGGGCCGCGATATGGTGCGGTTTCGTTTTCGGCGTCGCCATGTTCGGGGTCGGAATTTCATGGATGTATGTCAGTCTTCATACCTACGGCGAGATGCCTGCAATCATTGCAGGCCTGTGTGTGTTTGCGGCGATTTGCTGCATATCCATTTTCCCGATGCTTTGCGGCTGGCTACAGTCCCTTTTCTCGAAATGGAACGCAGCGCTTCGGTTATCGATAGTCATGCCGGTATCCTGGATTTTGTTCGAATGGCTCAGGGGCTGGATGTTTACCGGATTTCCGTGGCTGTCAACCGGCTACGCCTGGCTCGATACCCCCTTGTCAAACTATGCGCCGATAGGAGGGGTCTATCTGGTCGGATTGATCGTATTGTTGAGCGCAGGGCTGTTGGCCTCGATAGTGAGGCACTTGTCGGTATCGAATGGCATTGCCGGATTGTTGTTGATAGCAGTCTGGACAGGAGGGTGGCTTCTCAATCAGACCGCATGGACCCAGGCTGAGGGAGAACCGGTTTCAGTGGCGATTGTCCAGAACAACGTGTCGATTGCACAAAAATGGGATAGCGCCCTGGCAAACCGTCTTATTGCAGACTACCTGTCACAGAGTCAGCAACATCAGGACGTGGACCTGATCATCTGGCCTGAAGCCGCGGTGCCGGAATATACCAGTCGGCTTGCGGACGGATTCTGGGCCGAGATTCGGGCGCATCCGGCGGATTTTATTTTCGGTGTCCTGTATCGTGATGAAACGGATGGGCAGAGGCGCGATTATAATAGTGTGGTCGCGGTCACCGATGACCAGATCATGATCTACAAAAAGCAACACCTTGTTCCGTTTGGTGAGTATCTGCCCCTGCGCAGCGTATTTGGCGGACTGGTGGAAATGGTGAGTATCCCGATGTCTGACTTCAGCGCCTGGAAGCAACCGCAATTACCGCTGATTGCAGCCGGAAACAAATTTGCAGTCACAATTTGTTTTGAAGATATATTCCCCAACGAATCGAAAGATCAGGTTATTGTTGCCGGAGCTCTGGTCAACGTCAGTGAGGATATCTGGTTTGGTGATTCATTGGCCCCGCACCAGAGACTTCAAATGGCCCGCTTTCGCTCTCGTGAAAGTGAGCGCCCGATGCTTCGTTCCTCCAACAACGGGTTATCATCGTTGATCAACTGGAAAGGAGGAATCGAAGACTATGCGCCACAATTTGTCCGGCAGGCGCTCAAGGGGTCAATTCAGCCGCGAACCGGTGTTACTCCCTATATTGTATTCGGGGATAAACCGGTATTGGCTCTTATGGCTCTGTTGTTGTTCGGCGCTTTTATTGCCAGAAGGCGTTAGCTGATTTCCCGGCCCTGTTGCGGTTGTATAAATGGTATAATAACGGCCGGTGTATTTCCGTTCAGTGGTATTTTCAAGATAGCGCCCTTTCATTACAAGATTCAGTTACGAGGTTAACCATGACGACGCAAACCATTCAATTTCCTACTCTGGCGGACACATTATGGGAAAAATCGGGCTGGATGCGTCCGTTGGTCCTGGGGCTTGCCGGTGTCTGTTTACTGACATTTTCAGCAAAATTGAAACTGCCGTTTTATCCGGTGCCGATTACCATGCAGACTTTTGTCGTACTGGGGCTTGGCATGATATATGGATGGAAACTCGGCGCTTCTACAGTCATCCTTTATCTGGCTCTGGGCGCGTTCGGTTTGCCTGTATTTGCAGGCACACCGGAAAAGGGTCTGGGACTTGCTTATATGGCAGGGCCAACAGGGGGGTATCTGCTCGGTTTTGTGCTGGCCGCCGTCGCCACGGGCTATCTCGCTGAAAAGGGCTGGGACCGGAAAATGATCAGCACGTTCCTGGCCATGCTGGTCGGAAACATCATTATCTATATCCCCGGGTTGATCTGGCTGGGGCAGGTTTTCGGCTGGGACAAGCCGATTCTGGCATGGGGAATGACACCTTTCCTGTTCGGTGATCTGGTGAAAATCGCGTTGGCCATGATCATCTTTCCGATGGCATGGAAACGGTTGGCCAGCGGTCCGGAAAATCAATAAGTATCAACCCGGTCCGCGCGGGTTGACTCGCAGGATTTCTCTTGATTCCGGTTAAATACGCCGCCTCTGACCTGGGGTTTGATCAATCCAGTGTCAGCGCCAATGCGCTGGCGGTTATTGACAGGCTTACAAGCGCCGGGTTTGACGGTTATCTGGTAGGCGGCTGTGTCCGGGATTTATTGCTGAATCGCCGCCCCAAAGATTTCGATGTCACCACCAATGCAAGCCCGGAACAGGTCAGAGAACTGTTTGACCGCGCCAGAATTATCGGTCGGCGATTCAAACTGATCCATATTTCCTATGGCCGGGGCTGGCGCAATCGGGAAGTGATCGAAGTGGCGACTTACCGTGCTTCTCCGATGCGCGGGAGGGAAGCTGCCGACTTTCGACACAAGACCATCCGTACCGGCAGGATTCTTGACGACAACGTCTACGGTTCGATAGACGCCGATGCAACCCGCAGGGATTTCACAATCAACGCGCTTTATTATGATCCGGGTCAGGAAATCGTACTTGATTTTGTCCGGGGAATTGAAGATATCAGGACGCGCACACTGAGTGTGATCGGTGATATCCAGACCCGGTTTGCCGAAGACCCGGTTCGTATGCTCAGAGTGGTCCGGTTTCAGGCGAAATTGGACCTGAAGGTGGGGTCGGAGGTTACAAGAGCGATCAAGAAATACGCATTCCTTATCAAAGACGTGCCTGCCGCTCGATTGTTTGAAGAAATACTGAAGTTATTCCATTACCAGAGTGGTTCAAAAACCTGGCAGGTTCTTTGTCAGACGCCCCTCGCACAGGTTCTTTTCCCACAGACTTTTCACGCCATTGGGGGGAAGGGCGGTCGCCGACTGGAGGCGTTGATCGTTGCCGCGTTAAAGAACACTGATGCCCGTGTTTCCAGTGGTCAGCCTGTTATTGCAGGGTTTATTTTCGCCGTTTTATTATGGGGGCCGTTCAGGCAGGAACTGCAAAGGCAGTACAGGTCGGGATTGAGTCGTGATCAGGCGTGTCTGATTGCAGGCGAAGAGGTTTTCAAGGTTCAGGACAGAACGGTTTCGGTGCCCTGGAGAGCCAGAAGCTCGGCCATCGGTATCTGGGAATTGCAGGCGGCGCTGGAACTCAGGACCCCGAAGGCTACAGGCAGTATATTGCAACGACGGTGGTTCCGGGCGGCGTATGATTTCCTGTTGCTGCGCAGTCAGGCCGGGGAGATAGATCCCGAAATCGCCGACTGGTGGACTTGCAAGCAGGAAGATGGCGAGTTTCCCCAACCTGTTCATTCTGCCCCGCATCTGCATTCCCGTACCCGCTCCGATGCTTCCTGCAAGCAGTATCAACCGATGAACAAGGCTCGCGGCGGTCAGCCCGGAGCGGGGAATAAAACCCGGTCCCGAAGGCGCAGAAGAAGTGGTAACAGCCTGCAGCACAATTGACCAAATTGAGCGACCCAATAAAACATGGCACAGTATTTCTCGATTCATCCTGTCAGTCCCCAGGGCAGGCTGATCCATCAGGCAGTGGAAATCATCAAGCAGGGTGGCGTGATCGCTTATCCGACAGATTCGAGCTATGCCCTGGGATGCGCCATTGGCAGCAAGAAAGCGATGGACAGGATTGCAAAGATCAGAAAGGTCAGCAGCGAGCACAACTTCTCTCTGGTCTGCCAGGATTTGTCTGAATTGAGTCTGTATGCCACCGTGGACAACGATATGTATCGGCTGTTAAAACGCTTTACTCCGGGACCGTATACATTTATTCTCGCAGCCACCCGGGAAGTCCCGAGGCGCCTGCAGAACCCGAAACGCCGGTCAATCGGTTTGCGAGTGCCCGATTTTCCAATTGTAAAAATGCTGCTGGATACGTTAAAAGAACCGATTATGAGCTCGACATTGATATTGCCGGGGGAGGCGCTGCCGCTGAACGATGCTTCCGATATTCGCGATATCCTGGAGCACGAAATTGATCTGGTGATTGATGGCGGGCCTTGCGACAACAAACCTACATCCGTTGTCAATCTGGTCGGTGGCATCCCTGAAGTTCTGAGGGCAGGCAAAGGTGAAATCGACTTCTTCATCTAACCAGCGAAATTCAGCGCTGGAAATGACTGCAGGTGAACCACTGGACATGAACCGGAAGGGTGAAAATAACCGGGTGCTGTCCGGTATGCGCCCGACCGGCCGACTGCATCTGGGGCATCTTCACGGTGTTCTGGAGAACTGGGTGAAGATGCAGCGCGATTACGAATGCTACTACTTCGTTGCAGACTGGCATGCCCTGACCACCCATTATGATACGCCGCAAACCATGAATGAACATGTCCGGGATATGGTGATTGACTGGCTGGCGGCGGGAGTGGACCCCGAGCGGGCCACCTTGTTTATTCAAAGCAAAGTGCCCGAACATGCGGAACTGCATTTGATGTTGTCCATGGTTACGCCGCTTGGCTGGCTGGAACGGGTGCCGAGCTTCAAGGACCAGCAACAAAAACTTAAAGGCAGGGATCTGGCAACTTATGGCTTTCTGGGTTATCCGCTGTTGCAGTCCGCAGATATTCTGATTTATCGCGCGGCCTGGGTCCCTGTGGGAGAAGACCAAGTTCCCCATGTTGAACTGACCCGGGAAGTTGCCCGCCGATTCAATTACTTTTTCGGGCGTGGTCCTGATTTCAAGGCCAGTGTTGATCGGGTGATCCGGCAAATGGGCAAAAAATCCGCGAAAGCCTTTTTTCGTTTGCAGCGGGCCTGGTCGGAGCAGGGCGACAAACAGGCCCATCGGGAAGGACAAAGCCTGATTCGCGGGCAAGCCAATATCAGTCAGGATCAGAAAGATCGCCTGATCGGATTTTTCGAGGGAAAAGGCAAGACCATTTTACCAGAGCCTGAAGTATTGCTGACCAGGGCGGCCAGAATGCCTGGGCTTGACGGGCAGAAAATGTCAAAGTCCTACGGTAACATCATCGCTCTGAGAGATGACCCGAAGCGAGTCGAGCAATCCATCCGGGTTATGCCGACTGACCCGGCTAGGGTTCGACTGACAGACCCCGGCGACCCTGAAAAGTGTCCGGTATGGCAACTGCATCTGGTGTATAGTGAACCAGAAATACGGGAATGGGTTGATTCCGGTTGTCGCGCGGCATCCTTCGGTTGTCTTGCATGCAAACAACCATTGATCCGAAAAATCCTCGAAGAACAGGAAGAAATTCGACAGCGTGCCCGGCCTTACGAATCGAATCCGGAACAGGTGAGAGAGATCATTCATCAAGGCAACCGGAAGGCTCGCGAGACCGCTCTGGAAACCATGCAGATTGTCAGGGATGCGGTCGGAACCAGATATTAGAACAGTCAATGCCCAGTATCAGTCATGCCAAGCTGCCGGCGCCTGTATTGATCAATGGCGAAGCGCTGGAAACCTGGCCTCAGGATCTGTTTATTCCCCCGGACGCACTGGAAGTATTTCTGGAAACCTTTCAGGGTCCTCTTGATTTATTGCTTTATCTGATTCAAAAACAGAACTTCGATATACTGGACATTCCGGTTGCGCTGATCATCAGGCAGTATACGGAATATGTCGAGTTGATGCGTAAATTTCGCCTGGATCTGGCGGCTGAATATCTGGTGATGGCGGCCATGCTGGCTGAAATCAAATCCCGCATGCTATTACCTCAGTTGCACCCGGAAGAATCTGAAGAAGATGATCCCAGGGTTGCGTTGGTTCGCCGATTGCAGGAATATGAGAGATTCCGGCAGGCTGCGCAGGATATCGACAGTCAACCTCGTCTGGAAAGAGAGCTTTACCTGGCCGGTGTCGGCTTCCAGGACCTTGAACCGGTCAAAATTGAATCCAGGGCATCGCTCAACGATCTGGTGGTCGCATTCAGAAATGTAATGGAGCGTTCCAGGCTGAACCGGAATTTTTTAATTGACAGGGAAGTTCTGACGATGCGGGAGAAGATGGCGTTCATTCTGCGCAAAATCCAGAATACTTCACGCTTTGTGCGTTTTGAAGAGTTTTTTGACCTCAAGCAAGGGAGGATCGGGCTGGTCGTCAGCTTCATGGCGATACTGGAACTGGTGCGCGATGATATGGTGGTGATCATGCAGAATGAACCGTTCGAATCGATTCATGTGAAGAGAAATGAGCAGTGAAGCAACCAGACCCGAGCTGAAAAATATAATCGAATCCCTGCTCATTGTGTCCGAGACACCATTGAGCCTGTCGGCGATTCAATCTGTTTTTGACAAGGACGCCGCGCCGCAGTCTGATGAAGTGAAATCGGCGATCCGGGAATTGCGGCGCGATTATGAATCCCGCAGTATCGAGGTCAAAAAAACGGGGAACGGTTATCGACTTCAAACCCGGGCTCAATATGCTCAATGGATCAGAAAACTGTTTGCCGGGCGCCCCCCGAAATTGTCCCGGGCACAGCTTGAGACCCTGGCGATTATCGCCTACCGCCAACCGGTGACACGAGGTGATATTGAGGAAGTCCGGGGGGTGGCAGTCAGTTCGGAGATGATGCAGCGATTGCTGGAAAGGGAGTGGGTCAGGCATGCAGGGGTCAGGGATGTTCCGGGCCGCCCTGAGCTTTTCGTGACAACGCCGCAATTTCTGGCTTATTTCAATCTCGGATCTCTGGGTGACCTGCCTCCCTTGATGGAGCAGCGTGAATTTGCCGAGGTGGCAGAGGATCTGGCAAAAGACTCCGGGCTTTCACCGCCAGCGCTGTCGGATTTACAGGCCAGTGATGCCTGATCCGGTCGAACAACAGCGACTGCAGAAATATCTTTCGGCGCTCGGGGTCGGTTCCAGAAGAAAAATCGAACAATGGATTGTTCAGGGAAAAATATCAGTGGATGGGAAAATTGCCCGGCCGGGTGACCGGGTGGCATCGGGTTGTCGGATCAGTATTGACGGCAAACCGTTGAGGACGCACTACGACAGGAATCGGAAAAACCCACAGCAATTGCTGCTTTACAACAAGCCTGAAGGTGAAATCTGTACACGCTCCGACCCTGGAAACAGGCCGACTGTCTTTAGAAACCTGCCTGCGATCAAGGGGCAGAGATGGGTGGCGGTGGGGCGGCTGGACATCAACACTCGCGGCATCATGTTGTTCACCAATGATGGCGGGCTTGCCAATCATCTGATGCATCCCGGACTTGGACTTGAGCGCGAATACCTGTGCCGCATATTTGGTGAAGTGACCGGGAGCGGCATCGAAAAACTGAAATCGGGAATAAAAATCGATGGAGCCCTGACTCGCTTCGACCCGATTTACGCATTAAACAGACAGGCGGGAGAACCGTCCAACAGTTGGTATTCGGTAACGATCACGTCAGGCAAGTATCGTGCCGTGCGCAGAATGTGGGAAGCCATTGGCTGCCGGGTGAACCGATTGAACCGAATCAGATATGGAGCTATAGCGTTGCCGCGCGGACTGAAACCGGGTTCCTTCCTCAAACTGCCACCGGAAGCCATCGCCCTGGTTTCCCGCAATCAGGATAAAGGCAGGATATTCACGCCGAAGGTTCCGAAGAAAAGAAAACTCAGGCTGCGGTAAGAATGAGGCTATCATCAGTTCCTGACAAATACCGGGCTCTTATGTGAGTTAAAACTTTTTGTCACTATTTTATTGTTATCCCGTATGATAGAGATTTCCCATTCCAGTTATAGGCAAATAATCATGTCCGAGCTTTCTGTGCTTGGAATCCTGAACACTTCTGGCCTGCTACGCGAAGTACGCCTTGAACCTGACCGATTGTCTGCTATTGCAAAAACACCAGCACATTCTGGATAACCGATGCAGTACGGTCGCCGATTATTTGCGCGAACAATTGTCTGCTGCAGACGTATTCCGGCTAGTGTCGGCTTATTTTACCATTTATGGCTACGAAGCCCTGCAAAACGAATTGCGCGAGGTAAAAGATATACGGTTTCTTTTTGGTGACCCGGATTCAGTCAGCGATGTAGACCCTGGCGCGAAAGTGCAAAAAGCCTTTGATCTGACCGAAGACGGATTAGCGCCCCGGTATACCTTGCAACAGAAATACCTTGCCCGGCAATGTACCAAATGGGTGCGCGGCAAAGGTGTCAAAATCCGCTCCATTGGACAATCCAACTTTCTGCACGGCAAGATGTATCTTACCGAAGCAGCCGATGCCAGTGCAACGGTAGTCGGTAGTTCCAATTTTACCCGAAGCGGATTAGGTGGCGGGACAAGTGCCAACGTGGAAATCAATCTGGCAACCCGGGACACAGCGGTCTGTGCCGAACTGCAACAATGGTTTGACGACTTATGGGCACAAGAGGCACTGACCAGAGATGTCAAAAAGGAGGTGCTGGATGCACTGGCACGGATAGGCAAAGACCATGCGCCGGAGTTTATCTATTATAAAACTCTCTATGAGCTGTTTCGGGCAGATATTGATGCGCGAAAAGCCGGTGAAAGCCAACTGGAAGATGCGTGCCTGTACGACACTGAAATCTGGAAGGCGTTGTACGGGTTCCAGAAAGATGGAGCCAACAGTGTAATTACTCGTCTGAAACAGCACAACGGTTGCATCCTGGCCGACAGCGTCGGATTGGGAAAAACCTACACTGCACTGGCGGTTATCAAGTACTTTGAACTGAGAAACGAAAAGGTATTGGTGTTGTGTCCCAAGAAGCTACGTGAGAATTGGGCACTGTACCCAGCTTATACTGCTCAAGCCAGCAATCCTTTCATTGAGGACCGCTTTGGCTACACCTTGCTATCACACACTGATTTGTCCCGAGATACGGGCAAGGCCGGTGATATTGATCTGGCGGGCTTCACGTGGAGCAATTTTAGCTTGGTAGTCATTGATGAATCGCACAATTTCCGAAACGACTCAAAGCCACGATTCGATGAAGGCGGTACGATTCGTCACAGCCGCTACTCACGGTTGTTGGAAGAAGTCATTAAATCCGGAGTCCAAACCAAGGTGTTGATGCTCTCGGCAACGCCAGTCAATACCTCGCTTATTGACCTGCGGAATCAAATTTATCTGATGACCGAAAAGCGCGAGGATGTATTCCAGAAAAGTCTGGGTGTCGGCCATATCGGCACTTTGTTAGGGCAAGCGCAAAGGGCATTCAAGGCATGGGAGAATAAAGCAGGCAAGGATGGTAAAAAAGACAAAGCCAGACTATTGGAAACATTGGGCGCTGATTTTTTCAAGTTGCTGGGCGGAGTCTCCATCGCTCGTTCGCGACAGCAAATTGTGCGGTTTTATGCTGAAGAAATGGACAGAATTGGTCAATTCCCCATACGGGAACAGCCGAAAAATTGCTATCCGCCGACGGATTTAAAGGGCGAACTTTCATACAAAGAGCTATCCGAACAAATTGAGCAGTTCGCCCTGTCCATCTATCGGCCGTCAAGCTATGTCACCAGCGCAGAAGCCAGGAAGCGGTTGGCGGACGAAAAGAAGGAACTGCGATTTAATCAGGAAGACCGCGAGCACTTCCTCATTGGCATGATACGGGTCAATTTTCTGAAACGCCTGGAGAGTTCTGCCCATTCCCTGACGAAAACTCTTGAGCGCACTATAGGCAAAATTAAAGACCTTCTGGAAAAGATTGACCGTTATGAACAAAATCAACTGTTGGATGCACAGGCAGATATTCTCCCGAACGAAGATGAAGATGATGAGGAATTTCTGATCAATCGGGCACGTACCCCCTATCATCTGAGTGAACTGGATTTGCCTCGATGGAAAGAAGATTTGCAGGAGGATGAGGATGTTCTGGAGGCTGTTTACAAACGAGTCAGCATCATCACACCGCAACGGGACGGCAAGCTGCAAAAGATCAAGGAGCATATTCGAGACAAGGTACTGCATCCGACGATCGACAAGGATGATCGGATCAATCGCAAGATACTGGTGTTTACCACCTTCAAGGATACAGCGGAATACCTGTATGATAACCTATGCGACTTGGCGCAGGAATTGAGACTGAATATGGCAATGGTCTCTGGAGACGTAACGCGCACAATGTGTGGTGCTACCAACTTTAACGCGATTTTGGACAACTTCGCACCACGTGCACGCAGGTGGACCGGCGGCCCCGACGCTGTTGACCTGCTGATTGCTACCGATTGCATCTCGGAAGGGCAGAATCTTCAAGATTGCGATACCGTACTCAACTACGACATCCACTGGAATCCGGTGCGTATCATCCAGCGCTTCGGGCGCATTGACCGCATCGGTAGCCGCAACCAGTCAGTACGGATGATTAACTACTGGCCTACCGAGGACATGGATGTCTATCTGCGTCTGCAAAGCCGTGTGCAAGCGCGTATGGCCCTTGCGGATGCCACAGCCAGTGGTGACGATGATCCGTTGAATGAAGATTCGTCCGGGCGGATCGAGATGGAATTGAACTTTCGAGACGAACAGTTAAAAGAAATGCGCGAAAAGGTGCCAGATTTGGACGAGTTATCCGATGGTATTGTCATGAGTGACTTCACGCTTGATTACTTTTTCTCCCAATTATTGCGATATCTGGAGAAAAACAAAGAGGAATTGGATGCAATACCCTATGGGGCCTACGCAATAACTGATGATGAGGAGGGTGGTACGGCACGGCCGGGCGTGATATTTTTTCTGCGCCAGCGTAACGCCGACACTGATAGCAGAGAAAAAAGGGCCAGTCCGACTCATCCGTATTATATGGTGTATATCCGAGATAACGACGATATCCGCTACGGTTGTACCAATGCCCGGCAGGTGCTGGAATTGTTTGAATCGGTGGCAGTCGGCAAGACCAAGCCGTTACAAAGACTATGCGACCAGTTTGACCGGGAAACCAGAGATGGTCAGGACATGGCCCGTTACAATAAGCTGCTAAATGCTGTGATTGCTCATATCAACAAGGCGGACAGAGACACGCAGATTCGACAACTGAGCATCAACGGCCAGCGCGATTTCAGACTACCCGTGCAATCTGACAACTCGAACAACAGAGATTTTGAGTTGGTAACCTGGTTAGCCGTGCTTGAGGCGCAGGCTGACAACCAATCAACAGGAGCCTCATAATATTTTAAATAATCATCTTTTTATAATAAGTTACGGATGTAATTCTATTTGATGGTTATTTGACAAAAAGATTAGGAAGAACCAATTATGGCTAATCCAGATATACGAAAAGAGATTCAATCTGCTCTGGCCCAAGTTCCTGGTGGTGACTTTGAGGTTGTAGTGCGAGACCTGCTGGCGGTCTTAGGCTACCGTAGCGAACGCACTTTGCCTGCACAGACAGGTGATGCTGCCAATTTTGTCACGCAGTTTCCCGCCTGGAATGGAAATACCAAAGCGGAGCAGGAATTTTGTGAAGACTCTGAATCTGTGCGGCTCATTTTTCAGTTTACCGGCACTGAAATTGCCTCATCCGGTCAGCAGATGCTTCGGTTTGAGTCCGATTCTTTTGACAAGGGGCAACAACAGAGCTTTATCTTCTTCGCCGTGGAACTAAAGGAAAGAACCTACGCTCGCGGTAAGTATGCACAGTTCACCCGCGAGATCAATAAGCGCTTGAACCAGCCCGCCGTTGTATTATTCAAAACCGCTGACCATCGGCTCACCCTGGCTTTTGTGCATCGTCGTGAACACAAGCGTGATAATAAAAGAGATGTACTGGGTCATGTGTCACTGGTAAGAGAAATTACTCCCGATGACCCTCATCGCGCCCATCTGGACATTTTGGCGGAGTTATCAATCAGTGAGTGTACAAAATGGATGGATGCCCACCACAAACCATACAATTTTGATGGTCTGCTGGCTGCCTGGCTGGATAAGCTGAACACTGAAGAACTTAATAGGCGGTTCTATCAGGACCTGTTCGACTGGTTTGGGAGGGCGGTCGACAAGGCTTCATTCCCCACCGATCAGGTCCGAGTCCTACCTGCTGAAGAGCATGTCATCCGTCTGATCACGCGACTACTGTTTGTCTGGTTTATGAAGGAAAAGGGACTGGTTGCCAACAACCTGTTCACTGAGGAGAGGGTCGCTATCTTGTTAAAAAATTACGACCGGGATACTGGTGACTCCTACTACCGGGCAGTGTTGCAAAACTTGTTTTTCGCCACCTTGAACACCGAGATGGACAAGCGTGATTTTAGTAAGGGGCGAAACGACACACACCGCGCTTTCTCGTTGTATCGCTATAAACAGGAAATGAGCAACCCTGACGAGTTGCTGGGCTTGTTTTCCCAAACACCGTTCATCAATGGCGGGCTGTTTGATTGTCTGGACAGTGAGGAAGCAACCAGTTCCGGTGGCTATCGGATTGATTGTTTCAGTGACAATGTGGCAGACCCCCGACGCAGGGAATATCAAATACTGTCCATACCCAACCATCTGTTTTTCGGTGAGAGCGGGCTGATTACCCTGTTTAATCACTATAAATTCACAGTGGAGGAAAATACGCCGACAGAGTGGGAGGTTGCGTTGGACCCGGAACTGCTTGGTAAGGTCTTCGAAAACTTGTTGGCATCCTACAATCCAGAGACACGCGAGACGGTGCGAAAGCAGACCGGCTCCTACTATACCCCCCGCGATGTAGTGGACTACATGGTGGAAGAGGCTTTGGTCACGACACTGGTGGAGAAGGCCAAACCTGCTGATGGAGATGCTGAATTTTGGCAGGAGCGACTTCATTACTTGCTGGATTACGCTGACCCTTGTGAAGATGCCAATGATCTTTTTGTGGAGGAAGAGGCAGAGGGTATTGTACAGGCGGTCTCGAAAATCAAGGTGCTGGATCCAGCGGTCGGTTCCGGTGCGTTTCCGATGGGTATACTGCACAAATTGACCATGGCGTTGCGACGGATTGATCCCGGCAATCAGCGTTGGGAAGCATTGCAAAAGGAACGAGCAACGAAAAAGGCAGGTGAAGCATTTGATATCCGGAATAGGGAAGAGCGCGATGATGAATTAGATGAAATCAGTAAAACCTTTGAACGCTATTCTGGCGACTTTGGACGTAAACTCTACCTGATCCAGAATAGTATCTTCGGCGTAGATATTCAGCCTGTGGCCTGCCAGATTGCCAAACTGCGCTTTTTTATTTCGCTGACTATTGAGCAGGAAGCAGACAAGAACGAGCCAAATTTTGGTATCAAGCCGCTACCGAATCTGGAGACGCGCTTTGTTCCGGCGAATACATTGCTGAAACTTCAGACGGTGGATCAAATGGATATATTTCTTCAACCGATTGAGGTGCTGAAAAAGAAACTGGAAGAGAATCGGGAGCGGCATTTCCATGCGCCTTCCCGCCGAGAAAAACTGGCCTGTCGGGAGGAGGACAGACGATTGCGCGAGGAGTTAGCGGAGAAGCTAAGTTCTATCGGTCTACCCTCCGACGATGCGACTAAAATTGCACAATGGGACCCCTACGACCAAAATAGCAAGGCGGACTGGTTTGATGCCGATTATATGTTCGGCATTGCCGGTGGTTTTGATTTGGTCATCGGCAATCCGCCATATATTCAATTACAGAAAAACGGTGGCGAACTGGGCAAGCTATATAAGGATGTCGGTTACGAAACATTCGCCAAAACTGGCGATATCTACCAATTGTTTTACGAAAGAAGTTGTCAGCTATTGAAACCACAACACGGGTTGTTGTGTTTCATTACATCCAACAAATGGATGCGTGCCAACTATGGTAAGAAACTCCGTGCGTTTTTGTCAGAAAAAACCAACCCGTTGAAATTGCTTGATTTTGGTGGTTTCCAAGTCTTCGAGAATGCCACGGTAGATACCAACGTTTTGCTAACGCAAAAAGCAAAACCGATAGGAAACTTGATGGCAACAAGTTTTAAGGATGATTTTCTCAAGGGCAATCTCATTGGTGATTATGCACAAAACAACGCCGTACCAACTCGTGTTTCAGCCGACACCTGGTTTATAGGCAGTCGAGATGAGACAGCCTTGAAAGAAAAAATCGAGCGCGTCGGCACTCCACTGAAAGAATGGGATATAGCCATTTACTACGGGATAAAAACTGGCTACAACCCCGCTTTTATCATTGATAAGGCAACAAAAGACGCACTAGTCGCTGAAGACCCGAACAGCGCCGATATACTCAAACCCATCCTGCGCGGACGCGACATCAAACGGTATCAGGCGGAGTGGGCCGGGTTGTGGTTGATCGCGACCTTGCCGTCTCTGCATATCGACATCGGAAATTATCCGGCAGTCAAACGACATTTGCTTTCTTACGGCAAAGACAGATTGGAACAGACAGGAAAGACACTTGCTGATGGAAGTAAATCTCGCAAGAAGACACCGCATCAATGGTTTGAACTACAGGATACTTGCGCTTACCACGCAGAGTTTGAACGTGACAAGATTGTTTGGGGTAATTTATCTACCGTTCCCCGATTCTCCTATGATCGTCAAGGGATATTTTGTTCCGCTCCAACCAACTTGCTGACCGGGCGTAACCTGAAATATATTTTAGGGTTCTTGAATAGCCACTTTGGTTGTTACCAAATGCGTCAAATAGCCTACAGCAGGAGAGGAGATTTCATGGAGTATAAAAAAATTTTCGTAGAACAAATCTCCGTTCCAAAAATCCCCGCAACCGCACAACAACCCTTCATACAGGTAGTGGACAAAATCTTCGCTGCCAAAGCTAAAGATCCGGTTGCCGACACTACAGAACTTGAAAATCAAATAGACCAACTGATTCACCAGCTTTATGAGCTAACAGTTGATCAAATTAAAGTCATAGACAGTGTCAATCAGATTCGATGAGCCTGATTTCCACATCTGTCAGGCCATAAAGGTTATACACCAGCACATTGATTTCTTCCTCTAACTTGATTGTGTCAGCGACGTGATTTTTAGCAGAAAGCACCTGGTCTACCAGAAACTCTATTTTGGATACAAGGTTTCTGTTCTCTGAATTAACACGAGGAACACAGAAATTCTCAACAAATACTTTTCTCAACTCTCTTGTTCCACCTTGTAACTCAGGGCAGTTATCCTGCAACCATTTTGCTCCTAACTTTGAATTAAGAATCCCTATAAGGAGTTTTGTATTGCATCCGGTGATAATGAAGCCCTTGTCATTTATGAATTTGCCTGTCGAATCAAACACAAAAGGCAGGAACTTTGTCATATTGGGGTAAATAATCTTGTCACGTTCAAACTCTGCGTGGTAAGCGCAATTACGAAGGTTATACGGTGTTGCGCCCTTATCCTGACGTTTTTCCAACTGAGGATAGAATTTGTCTAAATGCCGTTTAATGGCAGGATAATCGTCAATCTTGACCGGCGGAACATCCCCATACCCGTTATGTGTATCAATCAACCACAACCCGGCCCATTTCGCTTGATACCGCTTGATATCACGTCCGCGCAGGATGGGTTTGAGTATATTGGCGCTGTTCGGGTCTTCAGCGACTAGTGCGTCTTTTGTTGCCTTATCAATGATAAAGGCCTCATTGTAGCCAGTCAGTATTCCGCGATAAATGGCTATATTACGCTGTCCGATTATTCATTGAGATATTCAGCCATGATTGAGCAAAATTTCCATACCACTGTTCTTTCCTCCGCATTAGCGATCAACACCCGTATTGCCTATGAGAAAGGATGGTCCAGATTCGTTGATTACTGCGTAGAAGAACATATCGCTGATCCGTTATCCGCTCCTCCTGACATAGTAGCGCATTTCCTTGTTCAGCTGGCGACAAAGCCGAATCAGCAGAGTGGCAGCGTACTGTCTATGGGTACAGTGACGCTTTATAAGAGTGCAATTAACAAGAAGTATACTGACGCTGGAAAATCCTCCCCAACGAATCACCCTGTGGTTCGAGACACTCTCAAAGGATTAGCCAGACTCAAAGGAACGCCGTGTCGCCGAGCAAAAGCACTGAGGGAATACCATATCCAGGCTATGATTTCCCAATGTGCTGATACGACTATCGGACGGCGCGATGCGGCTATCATTGCCATCGGTTTTTCTGGCGCCTTGCGACGTTCGGAGATATGCGGCCTGAACGTAGAGGACGTTGAGTTTCTTAAGCCCGCAGAGGAAGGCAAACAGCACATGTTTCTCACCATCCGCCATTCCAAAACAGACCAGCAGGGGAGGGGGCAAAAAATTGCGATTCTGGACGGCCGTACTATTCGGCCTGTCCAACGTCTTCAGACATGGCTCAATGTGTCAAGGATCACGCACGGCCCACTGTTTCAAACGATGAGGTGTGGCGGACATGTGCAGGGCAGGCCGTTGCACCATTCCGATGTCCCACGCCTTGTCAAGTACTACGCCACGCGAATCGGGTTGGACCCCAAAGAGGTGGCAGGACATTCTTTGCGGGCAGGTTTTGTCACCAGCGCTGCGGTGCATCATGCTCGACTGGACAAAATCATGGCTGTCACCCGCCACACCAACCCGGCCACAGTCATGCAATATATTCGTGACGCCGATTCATTCAGTGATCATGCCGGGCAGCATTTTTTATAAGTGCATCGGCCAGAGGTTATCCAGATTGCCGCTACCTACCCAACAACGGCACAGAAAATTGCCTTCTGGTGATGTGCTGTGGGTGGTCGGACAGCAGGTACAGGTAATGGCGGATGATTTCGAGGTCGTTGGCGTTTCGTAGTTGACGGATATCTTCGCCGGGGAAGAAAATAAAGGATACAGTTTCTGGAAAAGATATCTTTAATTTTGTTGTCGGCTCCAAGACTAGAAACATCAGAAATAAGATTTTGGTCGCCGATGTGGTTTCTTTTTTGGGTGTCGTTAATGTCATCTCTTGGATACACATACACAACTTTTCTTTAAAATCGACTCTCGCAAAATAAAACTCTTTTCCGGCTTGATGTAAGAAGAACTGCGTAATTTATATACCCTACCCTTGTCTACTTCGGGGGTATCTGGATAAATTTCATTCTTGGCCGAAATTAATCCATTCACGATATTGGACAACAATATGTTCTTTCCAGAGCCATTCTCACCAACCAGCAGGACAGGTTTTGGAACATCGCCTTCAAAAGGAAATTCAATATCCAGTTGGTCAATCGGTCCGTAATTGGTAATCTGAACACGTTTCGCATACGTGGTTTTATTTCTTCATTTTGTGTTGGCGGCAACCAATTTCTACTCGTTTTTGTTGTGCTTCGTATCATACTGTCATATCGTAAATCCCCATGATCTCTTTATCATGAGGGCCTCTTTTAGAGGTCGATTCTTGTGGGTTCCTGGATGAAATCTGTCCAATCTGTGACAGGCGTCCAGTTAATTGTGCACTTAAGTGCACTTTTTCCTTTTTGGAATTTGTCACTTTTAGTTGGAGTCGAAGATCGTGCAGCTTTTTATGTTGCCGGTTAGGGGCGCGAAGCCCCTCTGGGCGCAGTATGACACCGGTAACCTCAGCAGTTCTTAACCTGTTCCGCTCTTTTTCAACGCTATAGTGATGGCCGTGTTTCCGCAGTACCTTCTTGATTTTCCAGATCGCTTCTTCTGGGACCACATTCCCGGAAATTGTGATGTCATCTGCGTAAACACTAAGGGCACAGTATTCCTTGTTCACTATGTGGGCAATCTCCTCCCACATATCGACATAACAGAGATAAGCGAGAATCGGGCTACAGGGACTTCCTTGGGGGAGTGCTCCATTGTGCGTTACAAGACCTCTGATGATAGCGGATACATCCGGTGGGCATTCCATCCGTTTGTGAAAGAACCAGATGACCTTATTTTCGGTACAACTAGGGAAAAAGTCCTCAATGTCGAGTAATCGAAAGGATTTAGCTCCTAAATGAGCGGCAGCATTATCGACATAAGAGCGTCCTGAGACTGGAGCAAACAGGTACTCGGGGGGTGCAATACGCTGAAGCAGGCTGGCAATCCGTTTTTGCACCGCCTTCAAATCTTGTCGGGGAGCACTGATCAACCGGGAACCGCCGCCTTTCTTTTCTTTTTCAAACTGATGGTAAAGATTTTCCTTGCGAGCAAGCCTTTCAAGCTTGTGTTTGCTGATGAAAAGCAGTTCGGCAAGTTTCTTGCGAGATTTCAGCCGAAAGAACGGGCCTTCGCGTTTTCCGTAATGTTTGTTATGCTTCATCGACAGTGTCCGAGCGGCTCTCAACCAACTGAAGGAAAGTAATGACTTTGCGTGCGATTATTCCCCTTGCTCGGTTTGCAGATACGGACGAGCCCGATGGTTTTTCCAGCTTCTCCGAGAAAAACAAGATAGATGAAACCGGTATTCCAAATTCGGATGAGTAGCGTTCAACGAGCTGTAGTGTGGGTTGTTTTTTTCCGCTTTCGATCTCGGACAGGTGAGACCTCGATATTCCAAGACGGTCGGCTAACTCATTTTGCTTCATGTCATGGAATACTCTAATAAGCCGCAAGGCTTCGGATAACACGGTTATCTCCCCACAATTTGTTGGTTCGTGGCATTTGGAACGCGATCTAGTTTTCATTGTCACTTGTTAGGTGAAACCACCATTGCAAAAGACGGTACACTATCAATGCAATGTAAATGACCAATTTCAGCAGGCGGGGGTTACATAGCCAGGATAGCCACGTTTTCCCGCTTTTCGACCGCTGCCGCCTTGGCTTGGCTCTAGGATTTTTCATAAGAAATCTCCGGTTATCGTTACTGCTCATTCGCGGGATTGCGAATGATGTCGTCACCAGCAACGAAATGGACCAAGGCAACTAAATCCAAATATCAAGAGACCCGATGGTCGTCCTCGGGTCTCGCTTCACCCTCGGCAGTCATCCCGCTCCCGGAGAGAGTAGGGTCGTTGCCACAGGCAAGCGAAAGAAGGATTTCTCCTTCCACAAGTCAGAAAATCTGACTTTGAGTATGACGACTTGATTCCATACTTTACCAAGTTGGGCTATTACAGCATATTTATCTGCCACTTTCAAGTATTTTATTCGCTTAAAGCGAACTTTTTATTTTGATTTTTTCGCGAACCGCATCTGTCCGTAGAGCAGGTCTGCGCTGGCCCGGTTGGTACGTTGGTCTTTGGAAAATTTTAAGAGTGTCCTTTTGGTTTGATTGCAGTAGAGTCTCTTGACTCGCGGAGGGCACACGCATCTGTTCGCACAGTCTGCTAAAATTTGTATAGACTACTTGATCTGTTTCATAACCTGCCTGCAGATAGCTAGATTGGGGCCGGGAGGTAATTTAAAAATGACATTCGCAAAGCCATCTTCTGAAATTCAAACAAGTATGTTTCCCTGGAGCAAGCCACCGACCAGAATTGCTGACTGTACGTCTCCAAAAACATATACAGGCTTGGCGGGTTTTCACAAGTACTGGGGCAAGAAACCTGTAGAAAGTTTGTGTTATCTCATCGAAAAATGTACGAAGGAAGGTGATGTAGTAATGGACCCTTTCCTTGGATCGGGTCTGATATCCCGTGAAGCTCTGCTTCGAAACAGGCGATTCATAGGTATTGATATAAATCCGTTCTCTATAGAACACGCATCTTTTTTGTTGAACCTCCCGTCCCGCCAAGCGTACTATCAGGCTCTAATCAAGATTGAAGATGTAGTGGCCAACAAAATTCAGGATTCTTACCAAACGTCTGGAAAGAAAATCGCGTCTCATTTTCTTTGGGAGAAAGATCAAATAGTCTCTGTATGGTGTAAACCAGAAACAGGCCGAAGTCGAATAGAGATGAAGCCGTCCATGATAGATTTTGAGTCCTGTTCAAAATACAAAGACTATCAGCCTCAGCATTTTCGTAACCCCTGCTTCTTTACGAATTCACGAATAAATGTCAGGCCAACTATGACGATTGGTGATATCTTTACCGGCCGGGCGATGCGAAATATTGATTTACTGCTCGAAGCAATCTCGGATTTTGAACCACATATAAAAAGATCTCTTCTCCTTACTTTGACATCTTCCTCCGGGCAAATGTCAAATATGGTGTTTGCTATCAAGAACCGGAAAAATGGAAATGGCAATAAGGTAGAAGTGGGCAGTTGGGTTGTTGGTTTCTGGCTTCCGGAAACGCATTTTGAAATCAATGTATGGAATTGCTTCAAAAATCGTGCAAACAGACTACTAAAGGCGTTGCCTGTCAAAAAAGATACCGGCTTTTCTGTCGCGAACGATTCTTCTGTTATTTTTTCTTCGGGTTGTAATGCGTGGCTTATTAATGAAGATTCAAGGGTAACGCTTAGGTCTCTTCCATCAAATACAGTCTCTTTCATTTGCACCGACCCACCCCACAGTGATCGCGTTCCTTACCTTGAATTAAGTGAGTTATGGAATTCATTGTTAGGTCACACCGTCGATTTTGAGAGTGAAATTGTCGTTACTAATGCCAAAGAACGCCACAAGTCAAAAAGCATCTATAATGCTGATATGGCAGAGTTTTTTGTGGAGGCAAGTAGAGTTCTGGAGCAGGATGGCTACATAGCTTTGTATTTTAATGCTCGCGACAAGGAAAGTTGGCAATGTCTGGAGTGTATTGAGGAAGCATCTGTATCAGTAAAATTTATCGGATGTTTCCCAATGGCGTACTCTGCTACTTCTGTCGTACAAGACAATCGCAAAGGCGCCATGAAAAAAGATTACATTATTATGTATCAGAAACAGAAAGCCAATGGCAGTTATCCTTTGTCCAGCACGTTTACAAGCCTGCCTGATTGGTCATCTCAGCTCCCCCATAAACACAAAAGCTAGGCAAGCATGAGAGATTTTGACTACTGGAAGGTATTGCATGAAACCGAGAAACTGGAGGAATTCAGTTCGGATGAGAGAGGCCTGCTTTGGCTAAAAATAAAGTCCATTGCCCGAAAAGAGTTAATTTCTGAATTTGTTCAGAAAAACAGCATTGTTTTGAAAGAGATTTCATTAAACAGGCAATTTAGAGAACTATATGTTTTATTGATTAAAGACCCGCCTGGGTCACACGAGAAACTGAATGAGTACATTGACGAAAAGAACAAGATCGTTTTAGACGCTCTGGATACAGACAAACTGGTTTCAGAGCTTTACAGACTTAAATCTTTTGACTGGGGTGGTGATTACCAAAATTCTCTGGATAAGTATCTTGTAAGTCGCTATGTTAAAACTTTTCAATCGTATGATACGCTTGTTTCGAAATTTGAAACCGAGATAAGCGTAGCAGTACAAGGGTACATCCTCAACAGTTGGTATAATCATTGGTCCAGTATCCTTATCGAACATCTTTTTAAATCTCACACAGAAGTATTGCCTGCTATAGGTCAAATCAAACATGTAGATTTTTTTATCAGAAATGTTCCGTTTGATTTAAAAGTCACATATCTACCACGAGGATATATAAAGGCTAAAAGAAAGGAATCAGGGCTTCCTGTAGAGCTGACATATTTAAAGAGGAAGGCAAAAGAGTTAAATATTGATTTCAACAAGCAGGCTAAGCAAGACGATATTTGTTATGAAATAATCGAGAAAATGAAGGATAGGAACTCTAAAGAATGCAGGAATGTGATTGAGACGCTTGGAAATGAGAAAATGGATATTCTTAAAGAGGGGCAAGCAAACCCTCATCAACTGGCGATATGGTTGTATGAAAATCAAGGTGAAATGCGTTTTGGCTCTGAGAACAGGTTGTTCCTTGTGCTTGTCGATTCCAATGACTTTGATGGTTCTTGGAAACTAAAGCGTAATATGGATTTATTGAAACCTGCTATCAATGACTACCTGGATAATTTCCAGAGTAAAATACTTGCTGACTTGAAAATTAGTTTTAGATACAGGGGGAAGCAGCAGGCATTTACAGCGCTTGCTGATGTAATATTTATTATCAAGTAGACTCAAGAAATAACCTGATCGTTCCCGAAAAGCTGAAAACATGGATGATTTGTAAGCAGATCAAATACAGGTTAGCCATAATCATTCTTGGGGAAATTAAGTCCTACGATCTGAAACAAGGGCGCTGGCATGCGAAGTACCTGCCGCTTTGAGCATAAATTTTATTTGACGGCTATTTGACAGGAACGGCAGTTTCCGTATTGCGAGTCTCTCTAATATTCCGAATAAATATTTTTTTACAATCAGTTACGTATAAAAATCTATTTGACGGTTATTTGATAAAAGGACTGGAAAAACCGGTTTGGTCAATTCGGGCTCACTGCGCCATGCCGCTACCTACCCAACAACGGTACAGACAATTGGCTGCCGGTGATGTGTTCAGAGTGCTCTGACAGCAGATATAGATAATGGCGGATGATTTCAGGGTCGTTGGCGTCGCGTAACTGACTGATATCTTCGCCCGGGTAGAATTGCTTTCGCAGCGCGGTTTTCACTTTCCCGCAATCCAGTGTATTGATACGGATATTCCGGTTTTCCCATTCGTGCGACAGGGTTTGAGACAGGTTCTCAATGCCTGCGAAGGCGGCGCCGGTCGCTCCCCAGTAGGCCGAGCCGCAGCGACCGCTGGGCAGTACTGAAAATATGATGGAGGCCGGGTTGTCGTGTTTCAACAGTGGATACAAGGATCGGGTCAGATACATCGGGCGTATCAACTGTTGATCCAGAACTTGTCGCCAGACAGTCATATCACTGTGCGCCACCGGGGTCAACGGTGAACCCCACATCGCACAATGCGCGAGACCATGAATTTCGGCGAAGGTCTGGCCCAAGGAATCGGCCAGCGCCGCGAACCCTTCAGGTTGTGCACGGCGAACATCAATTTCAATCATCATCGGTTCCGGATATCCCGACTCGCAAATCTGATCGTAAATCGGAATCAATTCCCTTTGTTTGCGATCAAGCAGTATGACGGTGGCGCCCGACTGCGCCGCGGCGACACAGACCGCGCCGCCGATTTGTGACGCCGCGCCGGTAACGACAATATTCCTGTCCGCCAGGGAAACAGGGTTTGCGCTGAAGCTGATCGCAATGTCAATCGAATCTGGCATTGACAGGGGAATGTGTTTTGTGTGAATCGTTTTGCAGTAACGATTTGAACGCATGGTAGGAAGGCATCTTGCGCAAGCCGCCCTGGCGGTGATCCACCAGTCCGTAGCCGGGATTGATCAGTTGCCACCAATAGACACGTTCCACCCAGCCTGTACCCAGTGAAATCCTGAAATACTGTTTCAGGTAGTCAGCCTGGGTGGTTTCATCCACGGTCGTTTTCGGACTTCCGGAATTGGGAGTCCAGGGCCGGGTATCCAGGAGTGGCCAGTTTGTTTCTGTGATCCATAAATTGTCCCGGGTATTATTGGACAGTTTGAGCATGGCCTTGTTGAGTCGGATTTTGCGTTCAAGGTTGAAGTAACGATATTGCTTGTCAGTCGCCGCCCCCCGGCGATTGACGTACAGCAGCGCGGCGCAGCCATCCATGTTGTATCGCCAGGAGTTGAACAGGGTTCTTTGCATCGGGAGAGGTTCGAAATCAATGATGGATGAACCCAGTAACCGGATATGCGGATAATCCGCGCGGACATCATCCGCAATTTTGAACAGCCGAAGCGCATCACTGGTATTGCGGCATCCCCATTTTGAGCGATTCACGGCATTGCCAATCTTGAATATGCTGCAGTGGTTGGAAAATGCGCTAAAAATTTCATGCAGCCGGCTTTGCCATAAATCGGTGTCCAGAACGCTCTCCCTGTCTTGCAGGATATTGATCACGAAGCGGTTGGCTTCAAATCTCTCCAGAAATTTCAGGTCATGGTCAAATTGGTCGGGCTGCCATACCGGGACTCGTAACAACAGATGTCTGACCCCCAACTCCTCAACCATTTCAATATGCGCATTCTGCCATTGCCGCTCCGAATTGATACCGAGTCCGGCGAAGTCAATCATTGTTTTGTTCTGGCGCTTCCTCAAGCGACTGTATTGCCAGGCCACCCCACCCGCCAAGCCAATTGCGGTAAAAAAAACCCTGGCGTATTCGCGAAGATTGGCCGCGGAAACTCTGGTTTTGTCCGCTTCCTGAATTATATAGGGTTGACAAGACCAGGGGTCCCACCAATCAGGATGTTGATTCATGAATTCTCGTTAATTGTCAATAAAATCCTGTCAATCTCGCCGAACTGGACTCTAAAATAGATTTTTGCGATAATCTGAATCCGTTGTCAATGGTCGGTTTGTCATGATCAAAATTCTTGTACTGCATGGGCCAAATCTCAATTTGCTGGGGACCAGGGAGCCTGAGCATTATGGGTTGATCAGCCTGGCTGAGATCAATAACCGGCTGATGCAACTGGCTGGCGCCGATGGTGTTGAACTCGAGTGTCGGCAGAGTAACGCTGAAAATGAACTCGTCAACTGGATTCAGCAGGCTCCTGATGAAAGCGTGGATTTTATCATTATCAATCCCGCTGCGTTCACCCATACCAGTATTGCGATGCGAGACGCTTTCAGCGCGGTCAGGATACCCTTCCTGGAAGTGCACCTGTCCAATGTGCATGCCAGAGAACCTTTTCGCAAAATCTCGTATTTTTCTGATATTGCAGAGGGAGTGATCGCCGGTTTTGGGCCTGCGGGTTATGAATCGGCATACCGCTTTGCCGCGTCGGCGCTCAGGAAGTCAGGTCAGGAACCATCAGAAAATCACCGGCTGGCACGAGGAAACTGATGGATTTAAGAAAGATAAAAAAACTGATCGAATTGCTGGAAGACTCCGCCTTGCTTGAGATGGAAATTACCGAAGGTGACAGTACGATCAGGCTGAGTCGTACTGGCGGCGCTCCGGTTGCGCCCCCCACCACACCCGCTTTGCGGGATGTGACTCCCCCTCAAGGGGGGAGTGATGCGCCCCCCGCTGATTCCCGGACGGTCAGGGAAACGCCGCCACCTGCCGTTCAGACTGGATCAATGGATACAGACGAAGCAGCCGGGATTGTGGTCAATTCACCGATGGTCGGGACATTTTATAATGCGTCATCCCCGGATTCCAGTCCGTATGTTTCTGTCGGAACGGTGGTTGAGCCGGGAGATGCCCTGTGTATTATCGAGGCAATGAAAACCTATAACCAGTTGGAGGTAGAAGTGGCAGGAACGGTTAAAGCGATTTACAAGAAGAATGGTGACCCGGTTGAGTTCGGGGAACCCTTGTTTCTGATTGTCTGACCTGTTTTATTGATTTACAGGATGAATCAGATCAAAAAGCTGGTTATTGCCAATCGTGGCGAGATCGCGCTGCGAATTCTTCGTGCTTGCCGGCAACTGGATATACTGACGGTGGCGCTGCATTCCGAGGCAGACAAGGATGCCAAGTATGTACGTCTGGCGGATGAGTCTGTGTGCATTGGGCCGGCCTGCGCCTCTGACAGTTACCTGAATATTGCTTCGGTCATTGCGGCCGCGGAAGTGACCGAGGCGAATGCGATACATCCCGGTTATGGTTTCCTTTCCGAAAATCCGAATTTCGCGGAACAGGTTGAGCGAAGCGGATTTGTATTTGTCGGGCCGACTGCTGACACAATCAGAACAATGGGGGACAAGATATCTGCCATTGCTGCGATGCGCGCGGCCAGCGTGCCTTGTGTCCCGGGGTCTGATGGGCCCTTGCCTCAGGATATGGATGGAGTGAGAGCGCTGGCAGAGCGAATCGGATATCCGCTGATGCTCAAGGCGACCGGCGGCGGCGGTGGCAAGGGAATGCGGGTAGTGAGGGATGAGTCCAGGCTGCTTGATTCAATCAATACTACCAGACAGGAAGCGTCCTCGGCATTTGGCAATGATGTTTTGTATATGGAACGGTTTCTTGAGGCGCCCAGGCATATCGAAATCCAGGTGCTGGCAGATACTCATGGCAATGCGGTTCATCTTGGCGACCGTGATTGTTCCATGCAGAGAAAACACCAAAAAGTGATAGAAGAAGCGCCTGCTCCCGGCATCTGTGAGGAAAAAAGATTTGAAATCGGCAGGATCTGTGTGGATGCCTGCAAGCAGATTGGATATCGGGGTGTCGGCACCTTCGAATTTCTTTACCAGGACGGGGAGTTTTACTTTATCGAGATGAATACACGGATTCAGGTCGAGCATCCGGTAACGGAAATGGTCACAGGCATCGACTTGTTGCAGGAGCAGATCCGTGTTGCGGATGGGCAGGAACTGAGGTTTACGCAGGATCAGATTCAGTTAAACGGACATGCATTCGAATGCCGCATCAATGCGGAAGACCCAAAAACATTCATGCCCTCTCCGGGGCGGATTACGCAGTACCACATGGCTGGAGGCCCGGGAGTTCGGGTTGATTCCCATGTTTACAGTTATTATGTGGTTCCCCCTTATTATGATTCCATGATTGGAAAAGTGATTACCCATGGCATGCATCGGACCGAAGCATTGGCAAGAATGAGTGGCGCTCTGCAGGAAATGGTGGTTGAAGGAATAAAAACCAATATTCCGTTGCACAGGGAACTGGTCCAGGACCCCGGATTTATCAATGGGGGGTGTGATATTCACTATCTGGAGAAGAAATTTTCCATTACTTGAGTTCTGTTCATCCGCCAAATTGCAAGTCCAGTATATGAGTGAAAATCGTTTTTGCTGTTGTCCGCATTGCCAGACTCTTTTTCGTTTATCCGAGGAAAATCTGAACCGTCAGTCCACTTTGTTTCGTTGTTATGTCTGCCGTGAAGTGTTTGATTCAAGCGTCAATACGGTAGCAGAGACCAATCCGGGATTTGCCGTTGCGCCAACTCGATTCACGGGCCTTAAGGAGCGGCCGGATAAGGACATTACCTCTGACCCCGGGCACAGCCATGCCCCGTCGGAAGATGCCAGCCAGAGAAATGGCGGTTTGACGGAGCCCTCGATGTTCAATGATTCAATCGACATTGACGCTGAAGATTCAAAGGAGCCTTTTGAGGATGGATCAGATCTTCGGCGGGAAATCCCTTCCGTCAGAAACGGGTCCGGTCAACCGGGTGATCCTGAGGCCGAAAAGATACCGGAAAGACGGGTGACACAGCCCGTATTGGAAGAGGTTCCATTGGACTGGATGAGCAAAAACACAGCGCATGAGTACATAAAGGATCGCCGTAAACCATTGATCGCACTGGCCTGGTGTATTGCTTCCGTGGGTCTGTTGTTACTGTTGTCATTGCAGATAAAGTATTTTTATGTGGAAAAGTTTGCCCAGGATCAGTCCCTCCGCAAGTATTTGATCGGGTTTTGCAAGATTGCAAGTTGTGAACTCCCGCCACTAAAATCCCCGGACCTGTTTGCTCTTGCCGATACGAAAATTGATCTGCATCCCGATCAACCCGATGCGCTTCGCGTCACCGTGAAACTGCTCAACCGGGCCGGATACCCTCAGCCTCATCCTGATTTGCGGATTACCCTGACAGACCAGGCAGGACGTGTAGTCGGACGCAGGTCTTTTCCCCCGGAATCCTATTTGGCGGCAGGTAGTGAAAGCATGGTGGGTGATGGTGAACTGGTATCCTTGTTGTTTGATCTTGCCCGACCCCACGAAAAAGCAGTCGGGTTTGCCGTTAATATCGTTACGGATTGAAGGGTGGGCACACAGACCCACCCCTGCGGATGTTGATGATATCGAAGGTATGCGCCAATGCGGGGAAACAGATAAAATGGGAACTGAAATGACCAGAATCATCCGCAGAGCGCTGATCAGTGTTTCTGACAAACAGAATCTTGTTGAACTGGCCAGGGCCTTGTCCAGGCATGACATAGAGATATTGTCGACCGGAGGGACTGCGAGCCTGCTTGCGGGGGAAGGCATTCATGTTGTTGAGGTCAGCGAACATACCGGGTTCCCGGAAATAATGGACGGCAGGGTAAAGACCTTGCATCCGGCTATCCATGGAGGAATTTTGGGTCGGCGCGGGATAGATGACGACGTCATGGCATCGAACAATATCAAGCCGATTGACCTGGTGGTGGTGAATCTGTATCCATTCCGGCAAACCATTTCCAGACCCGAGTGTACTCTGGCGCGGGCGATTGAAAATATTGATATTGGTGGTCCTGCACTGCTGCGCGCGGCCGCCAAAAATCATGCCGATGTGACCGTGGTCGTGGATGTCGATGATTACATCCGGGTTATGCAGGAGCTGGATGACAATGGCGGCGCTGTTTCAGATGAGTTACGGTTTGATCTGGCGGCAAAGGCGTTTGAACATACTGCAAGCTATGACGATGCAGTCGCCAACTATCTGGGGACGTTGTCGAAGTCGGGTTCCAGTCGGTTTCCCCGGACATTCAACCATCAATATATCAAGAAACAGGAAATGCGTTATGGTGAAAACCCTCATCAATCGGGCGCCTTTTATGCCGGTTGCAATCCCGGCCGGACCAGTGTCTCGGCTGCCATGCAAATTCAGGGCAAGGAGTTGTCCTACAACAATATTGCAGATACCGATGCAGCGCTCGAATGCGTCAAGCAGTTTTCAGATGGAGATGGTTACGCCTGTACCATTGTAAAACACGCAAATCCGTGTGGTGTCGCGGTCAGGGATTCGCAGGAGGCGGCTTACCGGTGCGCCTGGCGCACTGATCCTGAATCCGCATTTGGCGGCATAGTGGCCTTTAATACTGAATTGGAAGCTGAAACCGCCAGGGCCATTGTTCGGCAACAATTTGTGGAGGTAATCATTGCTCCACAAATAACGGATGGGGCCAGACAGGCGCTCAGGAACAAGCAGGATGTTCGAGTACTGGAGTGCGCAACCGGGAGTGGGGGGATATCTGTACCTGCTTCGGAAACCCTGGATTTCAGGAAAGTCAATGGCGGGTTGCTGGTACAGCAGATTGATGCCGCTCTTTATCAAAATCTGGATGCGGTGACGAAACGCCATCCGGACGAAGACGAAATGCGGGATTTGCTGTTTTCCTGGAAAGTGGCGAAGTATGTCAAGTCAAACGCTATTGTCTATGCTTCGAACAACGCGACCATAGGGATTGGCGCGGGACAGATGAGCCGGGTCAATTCGGCCAGAATTGCCATCATAAAAGCGCAGCAGGCGGGATTGAAGGTTGAGGGAGCCGTGATGGCTTCGGATGCGTTTTTCCCGTTCCGTGATGGTCTGGATAATGCAGCCCGCGCCGGTATCCGGGCAGTGATTCAGCCGGGCGGCTCAAGGCGTGACGCCGAGGTGGTCGCGGCGGCGGATGAGCATGGCATTGCAATGATATTTACCGGGATGCGCCATTTCAGGCACTGAATAAAATGGAAGAGCGCAGATACAAGGTTATTTTAGGCGGCAAGGTGATTCCTGAACGGAGTCGTGACGAAGCGCTGAAAGGTTTGGCCGGTTTGTTCAATTCAACCACGACTGCGATGGAGCAGGTCCTGCAGGGACACCCAACACCGCTCAAAAAAGAGTATAGCGAAAGTCAGGCGACTGAACTTTGCCGAAAAATTCAATTAATCGGGGCGCAATGCAAAATTGAAGAAATCAGGACTGAAAGAACAGTGGAGGGAATCGTCGAAGAAGCAGCCTGCGATACAATCGACCAGAAGCCTGGAATTGTTCACGAAGAACATTCTGACCGGCAAGATCACCCCGAAAGAGAAGATCCCCCCGACAGCAGGGAGTACGAAAAAGCGCAGGGTCTTCTGATGGGATTCGTCCGTGTCAATACGGATTATTACCGGCGCCAGTTCGCCCGTTTTGGGAGTCCCTGGCGTCCATCATTCAGATTGTCGTGGCATTGGCCGGCTTTTTTCTTCTTTTTCTTTTGGGCGTTGTACCGGAAAATGTGGGGGATAGCCGCGTTGTACATGATTGTCGGGACCAGCATGACGACCATGACGATGAGCGGTCCGGGATCGATTTTTTCTCTGATCTGGCTGATTTTCTGGCCTTGCGTGGCAAACTGGCTTTACTATAGAAAGGCGGTTTCCGGAATCCATCGGGTAGTGGAAAATCCTGGAATGGAAGACGACTACCTGTCCAGGGGAGGGGTCAGCAAGGGTATGGTCTGGGTGGGTGTGGTGATCATGATCGTATTGTCGCTGTGGGCAGGGAATCATCTGGCGCGTCAGTTTGTGGAAGAATACGGAGAGGAAATAACAGGGTTATTGCCGGGTTCCGGTACACAGGTCACCCGGGACGGGGCTGTTATTCATGTGACCTCGCAGAGCGGACCCAGGTTGGTCGAATCATCGTTGACATTGAGCTATCTGGCGACCACCCTGAAATTGTTGACTGTCGCCAAAGGGAATGTGGACAATAATGCGGCGGTGACCCGGTTCATCGAAAAATTGAATCAGGGGGAGTACACCGATGGTTGGGGAAATGAAATTCTGGTCACGCAGGAAGTCGGTCGTTATGTTCTGTTTTCAGCGGGCCCCGACCAGACCTATGGCACCGGTGATGATATTCTTCAGACAGTCAGCCTCAGATAATAAAATGGTATGAAAGTACTGATAGCGGGTGGAGGAGGAAGGGAGCATGCGCTGGCATGGAAAGCAGCCCGGTCGCCCTTGGTGACCGAAGTATACGTGGCGCCCGGCAATGCGGGAACGTCTATGGAAGATTGCGTTCATAATGTTGATCTGGCCGCCACGGATATTGACGGATTGATTCGATTTGCCATGGGCCGCGGAATCGGACTGACGATCATTGGGCCGGAAGCTCCCCTGGTGTTCGGCGTCGTCGATGCGTTCAGGGAGGCTGGATTAAAATGTTTCGGGCCCGGCAAGTCCGCGTCCCGACTGGAAGGGTCGAAAACTTTTTCCAAACGATTTCTTGCCCGTCATTCGATTCCTACCGCGGCTTTCGAGAGTTTTGTTGAGGTGGGTCCGGCGCTGGACTATCTGCAAACAGCCCGCTGTCCGCTGGTGATCAAGGCGGATGGTCTGGCCGCGGGCAAGGGGGTGATCATTGCCGAAAACGGGCAACAGGCCGAACAGGCGGTCAAGGACATGCTGACCGGAAATCAGTTCGGCGAGGCCGGACGCCGGGTTGTGATCGAACAATTCCTGCACGGAGAGGAAGCCAGTTTCATCTGTATGGCAGATGGGAAAAATATCCTGCCGATGGCCTCGAGCCAGGATTACAAGAAAGCCGGTGACGGGGATATCGGCCCGAATACCGGAGGAATGGGAGCCTGTTCTCCGGCGCCCGGATTAACGGATGAAATCCATGATTGTGTGATGGCCCGTATTATCCGGCCGACCATAGATGGTTTGAGAGCCGAAGGCATGCCCTATACCGGATTTCTGTATGCCGGCTTGATGATCGGGAATGATTCCATCCCTCAGGTTCTGGAGTTCAATTGCCGGTTTGGAGACCCTGAAACCCAACCCGTGATGATGCGGATGCAATCCGATATTGTGGCGCATTGTCTTGCGGCGCTGGATCAAAAACTGGATCGGGAAGTGGCGGTCTGGGATCATCGACCGGCGTTGGGGGTGGTGATGGCGGCCAGGGGTTACCCCGGCGAATACCAAAAAGGCGAGGTGGTCAGGGGCCTGGATGGGCTGGATTCGGATGACCTCAAAATTTTCCACGCGGGAACCCGGTTCCGGGATAGCCAGGTGTTGACCAATGGCGGCCGGGTCTTGTGTGTAACGGCTCTCGGTGAAACCCTGAGAGAGTGCCGGAATCGGGTTTATCAGGCAACGGACAGGATCCATTGGTCTGGGCGCTGGTTTCGCAGCGATATCGGTCACCGTGCGATGGATTCAGCGCCGGACAACCGTTAAAATACCCTGACTTATGGGGCTGATACCCGGGTCGGGTCAGCCAGCGATATTTAAACTCAACTTTCCTGATACTGATGAACAAACCGTTTGTTGCAATTTTAATGGGGTCGGATTCAGACCTGCCGGTGATGCGCGCTACTCTGGACGTGCTGGATAATCTGGGGGTGTCCTGGGAGGTCAGGATCACTTCAGCGCATCGTACTCCCGCTGCCACCCACACGTATGTAAAAGAGGCTGAGTCCCGTGGCTGCGCGGTGTTTATCGCGGCGGCGGGTCTTGCCGCGCACCTTGCTGGCGTAGTAGCGAGTCTGACCGTCAAACCGGTGATCGGAGTGCCAATGGGAGGAGGGCCACTGAATGGTCAGGATGCGCTGTTGTCGACCGTGCAGATGCCAGGCGGCATCCCCGTCGCCAGTGTCGCAATTGGCAAGGCGGGGGCAAAAAATGCCGGCTATCTTGCCGCCCAGATATTGGGGGTCTCAAATCCTGATATCGAAACCAGAGTCAGGAAGGAACGGGAGCGGAACGCACAGGATGTCATGGAGAAGAATCGAAATCTTCAGGAATCATTGAGTCAATAGCGGTGGATTTTCTGGAGCATTGGAAATAAATTGAATCTGGCGTCAATACGCGATGCGGCATCCATAATCAGACAGGGAGGCGTCATCGCCTATCCAACAGAATCCTGTTATGGACTCGGGTGCGATCCGGGTAATTCCTGGGCAGTTCGCCGAATCCTTCATATCAAGCGAAGAAAAAAAGAACAGGGACTGATACTGGTTTCAGATCATATTTCCAGAGTCATGAGATACGTCAAACTCTTCCCTGTCGCGACACGTCAGGAAATCCTGGCCAGTTGGCCCGGCGCCTGCACTTGGTTATTGCCTGCAAGGAAAAGCGTTTCAGGCTGGGTTGTGGGAAATCACACATCAATCGCAATCAGAATCTCCCGACATCACGGGGTTCGCGCACTCTGCAGGAATGCGGGAATGGCTATTATTTCCACCAGCGCTAATCGCGCCCGCCGGAAAACCTTGAGAACCGCCGAGTCTGTCCATCTGGAATTTGGTAATGAAGTGGATTGTATAATGGAGGGGGAGATTGGCGCGGACACCAGGCCATCTGTCATTCGTGACGCGGTCAGCGGCGCCATAATCAGGGGCTAGTGGCTTCGACTCGTGAACCGTGGTCTCGTCAACAAGGAAGCCGGATTGCCGAACATGGGTGACGTCGTAGCTTACCTTGAAAGCCTGCAAAATGATCTTTGCTCCGCAATTGAGAAGCTGGAACCGGATCATTTATTTTGTGAAGACAAGTGGCGGCACGAAGATGGCGGAGGCGGTATTACCCGGATAATCGAAGAGGGAGATGTGTTTGAAAAAGGCGGTGTCAATTTTTCTCATGTGTCGGGTTCGCGCCTCCCCGCAGCATCGACATTGTCAAGAAAAGGGATTGCAGGCAAGCCATTCGAGGCAGCCGGCGTATCTGTTGTCATGCATCCGGGAAACCCCTACGTCCCTGCGAGCCACATGAATGTGCGGTTTTTTGTCGCGGATCCGGAGTCGGATTCTCCGGTCTGGTGGTTTGGCGGCGGTTATGATCTGACACCCTGTTACGGTTTCACAGAGGATTGCGTGCACTGGCATAAAACAGCCCGCAATGCCTGTCAGAGGTTTGGCGGTCATTTCTACCCGTCCTTCAAGCAGCGTTGTGATGAGTATTTTTTAATCAGACATCGCAATGAACCAAGAGGCATCGGAGGTTTGTTTTTTGATGATTTCAATGAACTTGGTTTCGAGAAATCCTTTGAATTCGCGCGAAGCGTCGGCAACAGTTTCGCAGATGCCTACCTGCCTATTGTAGAGAGACGCAAGGATTATCCCTTCACCTGTAAACAGCAGGAATTTCAGAGATATCGAAGGGGGCGCTACGTAGAGTTCAATCTTGTCTATGACCGCGGCACCTTATTCGGCTTACAGTCCAGGGGTCGAACAGAATCAATACTGATGTCTTTACCGCCCAGGGTAGAGTGGAGATACGATTTCAAGGCCGAGCCGGGTAGCGAAGAGGCAAGATTGACCGATTATTTCCTGATCCCCGGGGATTGGGTCAATCGTTGAGAATCCCGTGCTGACACTTTACCGGATTGTCTTGTATATCGCGTTTCCTGTGGTACTGATCCGTTTGATCATCCGGGTTTCCAGGAGTCGCCAGTATATCAATCGACTGCCGCAGCGATTCGGGTTTGGATTATGCTCCGGCGGTTTGGCCGGTGACGGTTACGACAACCGGATATGGATTCACGCGGTTTCCGTAGGCGAGGTGAACGCGGCGGTTCCGTTGATCAACGCATTACAAACGAATTACCCGGACCGGCGGATTGCCATAACGACCATGACGCCAACCGGGTCAGACAGGGTAGTGAAGAATTTCAGTCATACGGTGGACCACTGCTACCTTCCTTATGATTACCCGGGTGCGGTAAAACGATTCCTGAATCGGCTGAACCCATGTATGGCGATTATCATGGAGACGGAAATCTGGCCGAATTATATCGTCGAGTGTCGAAGCAGGAATATCCCGGTGGTTTATGCCAACACGAGGCTCTCGAAGAAATCCTATGAGGGGTATCTGAGGTTCAAAAAGCTGATTTCCCCGATACTGGGGAAGGTTGAGCATTTCGCGGCTCAGACCCATGCCGATTCAGAAAGACTGGTCCACCTCGGCGCCAACCAGGATTGTGTCGAGGTGACCGGGAGCCTCAAGTTTGAACTGGATATTCCGGCCAGCGTCCTGGAAGCCGCTCAATCGGTGCGCCGGGACTTGGGGGCAGACCGTCCGGTACTGGTCGCCGGGAGTACCCGTGAGGGGGAGGAAGCGTATGTGCTCAAGGCTTTTTTCGAGGCCAAACGCACGATCCCTGATTTGCTGCTGGTATTGGCGCCAAGACACCCGGAGCGCTTCCGGGAGGTGTACAGACTCTGTTCACGGTCGAACTGCAAAACCGTGTTGAGGACTCAATCAAGCGGGGGTATTGACAGTGATGTCGATATTTATATCGGCGATACCATGGGAGAACTCACTCTGTTGATCGCGGCGGGTGACATCGCGTACATCGGCGGCAGCCTGGTTCCCGCCGGAGGTCATAACCTGCTTGAAGCCTGCGCGGCAAGTGTGGCGGTGATTTTTGGCCCCCACATGTTCAACTTCCAGGAAATCTCCGACATGGCGCTCGAGAAAGGAGCGGGAGTCCAGGTCATGAATACACGGGAATTGACCGAAGTGATCATCCGGTTTGTGAATGACCCGGCGCTGAGGGATCAATATGGCTCTCATGGCAAAGGGCTTGTCGATGAAAACAAGGGCGCCTTATCCAGAATCCTGAAAATTATTGATCGTTCGATGAGCGTTGCCAGAACAGTGGCCTGATGTTTTCCGGGCTGGTCTGGTTATTCGCAGGTTCGCTGCTGGCGTCGACTCTGGTTCCGGGAGGCGTAGAGGTATTACTCTGGTCTCTGTACCAGTCCGATCAGCACAATGTGATCTCCCTGTTGCTGGTCGCGACTATTGGCAATACCCTTGGCGGCATCATTACCTGGTGGGTCGGGACGTTGCTGCACCGTGGATTATCACGCACCAGATGGCATGAAAGGATCGGATCGGTTTTCAAGCTGAAAGATGAATCCCTGAACCGGGTCAGGAAGTGGGGAGTCCCGGTTTTGTTTTTTAGCTGGATGCCGGTTGTCGGAGACCCGTTGTGTCTGGCGGCGGGTTATTTGCGGCTCCCCTTCTGGCCCGGCGCAACCATGATTCTTCTGGGTAAACTGGCTCGCTATGCGGCGCTGCTCTGGATATTTTCACAATCCTGATTCCCTCGATAAGCGGGAATCCACGAGAATACAGGCGCTGTGATGAAAGATGCGTAGGGGCGGGAATCCACAATGATACGGCTGTTGTGATTACTGATGCGTAGGGGCGGGTCCCTGTGCCCGCCCGTGCAGGAACCGAAGGACAGACAAGGCAAATAACGCAAAAAACAGGAATTTTCCGGGATATTCAGGAGAGTCTGTTCTATAATTCTTAAGGACAATGACGCCTGAACACTTGACAAGAATTCCGGGAGAACCGGTTACGATGATTGCCAGCCAGCCAGCCAGCCAGCCAGCCAGCCAGCCAGCCAGCCAGCCAGCCAGCCAGCCGGTATGATTCTGTGCGGTATCCGGCGGCGGGCTCGAAAACCCTGATCCGTTCTGCCCGCTTGAGGATGGCAGGTCGCGCAGTCCTTCTCGCGGCATTGGCCTCGGTATGTCTGGCCCTCCTGCCGGTGAAGGATGCCGGGGCGGATTCAATCCCGGCGCATTCAATCCCGAGCGGGACCACACGAGCTGCTTCGGGCGTCATCACGCGTTCTGACCCCTCCGCCTGCACGATCTCTGCGGCCAGCCCGGCCCGGGGGACCCGGGCCATGAACGAGGATGGCCCCGACAACTTCGCGAAATCGGTCAATGCCTGGCTCTTCGACGCCAGTTGCGACGGCGGGACGAATAGCATCGAGATCCGGGTCCATGAGGACTTTACCAAAGCGGAAGCGGCGAGCGCGGCCCAGCAATACGGCAAGGCCATCGGACAACTGCCGAAGGCGCTGCGGGCCGGGATCGGAAAGACAACCGGGATTCGTTTAGTCAATATACACAAGTTAAGCCATAGCTGGAATGCGTCCGGCAGGATCGGGCTCATCAATGTCTATACGGAAGGTCATTTAGTCGCGCGTATCGAGGAAATCATGGTCCACGAAGCGGCGCATGTGTCGCTGGATGAGCATGTCAAATCGGACCCCAAGTGGTTGGCGGCGCAGAAGGCCGACGGGGCGTATATCTCGACCTATGCGAAGAATTTTCCCCAGCGGGAGGACGTGGCGGAGTCTTTCCTGGCGTATCTGGCCGCGCGATATGTGCCGTCCCGGATCAGCCGGACCTGGGAGACGACAATCTGGCAGACGATCCCGAACCGGATTGCCTATTTTGACGCGCTGCTGTCCACTGACGACATGAAACCCTTCACCCGGGCCCCGCTGCGCGCGCTGGTTTCGCTGTCGGTATCCAATTCCGGCCATGCCGCAGAAGCCGGTGGTACAGTCACCATCACCGCCACGCTCAGTGTAGCCAACACCTCCGGTAAAGCGCTGACCATCCCGATTGCAGTCAAGACATCCGGAACCACCGCGCAGTCCGCCGACTACACACTGGCCACCTCTATCAGCATTGCCGATAGCGCTACCACCGGCACGACCACCTTCACCCCTACGGCAGATACTGTAGACGAGGCGCCGGAGACAGTAGTGGTTGAGCTCGGTACCCTGCCGGACGGCATGATAGCGGGTACGGATGATGAAGTCACGATCAGGATCGTTGATGACGACCCGACCGAAGTCTCGCTGTCGCGCACAGGCAGTGGAGCGGTAACGGAAGGCGGCGTGATTGAATTCACCGTAAGACTGTTGCGTACCCTGATCGCCGGAGAAACCATTGATGTGCCGTTATCCATCCATGGCGCGGGCGTCACCACCGCCGACTGGACTCTGGACCTGAAGACCGCTCGAACCGGCCCCTCCCTCAACACGGGCGTGAAGTTGCTGGACCGGACCACGGCGACCCCGAAGCTGAGATTCTCCGGCGCCGGCGCCCGATTATCCACCCTGCGATTATATACCGCAGACGACACAGTAGACGAACCGACCGGCGAGAGCTATATCATTGCCCTGGGTCCGGACGGCACCGGCCCCAACGGCTTTGATGTCACGACCCTGGATACCAATGTCGGCGGCGGCGCCGACCCGGGCGCCTCCAATACCTTTACGGTTCAGGTCCACGAAGCGGCAGACCACAGCGTATCAATCGGCATGGACACGACATCGGCCAATGAAGGCGCGGCTGGCGCCACCGCCACTTACGGCATTGGTCTCCCCGTCACTCCGGCCCGAAGCGGCGGCTTCCACGTCCATGTCTGCGTCAGTGGCTCCGCCACCTGGATCACCGACTATGAACTCCGGGATTCATCCGACCACCGCTTCAGTCTGGATACCAACGGCTGCGTCAGCGGCGGAGTATCCCTGCCCCTGGTGGAGTCCGTGGATGCATCTCCCGCTTTTCACATTTTTGTGAAGGGCGATGCAGACGTTGAAACCAGCGAGACCGTCATCCTGACCGTGAGCGAGCGCGCCAGTGGCAAAAACGCCACGCCCCCGGATGTCGAGATTGATTCTGCCAACAACCGCGTCACCTTCACCATCACCAACGACGACGCTACCCCGACGATTCCGGTCATCACCATCGCCCCGACCACGGCCAACACCCCGGTCACCGAAGGCGCGGCGGCCAGTTATACCCTGACCGCCACCCCGGCGCCGGTTTCGGCGGTGACAGTGAACCTGATGGTAGCGGATGACGCCGACAGCGACTTTATCGCCGCCGCCCATGAAGGCGCCAAGACCGTCATGATCCCGACCGCTGGCACAGCGACCTATACAGTCACCACGACGGGCGACCGCGTCTACGAGGCCGATGGCTCCGTGACCGTGACCGTAGCGGCCGATGACGCCACCCCGGCGACCTACACCGTGGGCGACCCGTCGAGCGCATCCATTGAGGTAGAAGACGATGATACGTCCGATGTATCGTTGAACGCGGCGACTCGCAGCCGCGCCGAAGACTCCGGAGCGACCGAAGCCGGCGCCGAACTGACGATTGCCGCGACCCGCGCGCTGGAGACGGCCCTGACTGTCTCCTACACGCTCGGCGGCACAGCGACCTGTGGTACGGATTACACCATCGCCGGCGCGACCTGCGACAACGACGGAACCGGAACCGGCACGATCACGCTGCCGTCCGGCGCGGCGGCGGGCGAAGGAGTCCCCATCCCGATCAGAATGGTCAACGACCATATAGCGGACAACGGAGAAACCATCATCCTGACCCTGGCGAGTGGTTCCGGATACGGACTGGGGAACCCTGCGGCCACCACTGTGACCATTTACCAGAATACCGGAGAGGCCAGCTACTCGATTCAGGGAGAACCTCATACCGGCGCGACCCTGACCATCCAGCGCGACCAATCCGACCCGGAAGGCGATGGCGGCGACCCGGATCGCAGTTACTCGTGGGCATCGAAGGCTGCCCTGACCGACCCGGTCTGGACCCCTGTTGCCGGAGAGACCGGGAATAACCTGGTGGTGGGCGCTGGTCTGTTGCATCATCACCTGCGCGCCGAAGTCAGTTATGTGGACGGCAATGGTCTCGCCACCACGGTACAGACCGCATCGGTGGGTCCGGTCACCGAGCCGCCGCCGTTGCCGGTGTTGACCATCGCCACCGCCACCCCCGTCATTACCGAAGGGGAGTCGGCGTTATTTACGGTGACCTCAAACCGGGCGCTGCCGCCCGGTGAGAGCCTGGTCATCCACCGGAGTATTGCGGATACTCCCGAAGCGGCGTCGGACTTTCTGGATGAGACGAATGCGAATGTGAGCGATGACGGAGTCTGGGTATTTTCGTTTATTGCAAGCGACAGTGGCGCAACCGCGCGCCGTTTCGAGATTCCGACCGTATGCGACACGACGACCGAGCCGAGCGGGAACATTACGGTGAAATTGCGCCCGCGCTCCGGTGAATACACGGTCGTCAATCCCGCCACAGCCATGGTAATGGTGAATGACGGCGGCAACTGTGGCACACGGACTGCGACCACTCCCCGCCCGGCCTTCGGCGCCGGTTCCATCGCCGACCAGACCTGGGCGCGGGGACAAGAGATTGCTCCATTGCCATTTCCACAAGCGACCGGCGGCGCCGGAGCCCTGACCTATACCCTGACCCCGGCGCCGCCATCGGGCATCCTGTATGACGCCGGCGCATACCGATTGAGCGGGATACCGGCGCAGGCGCAGACGCGGACCCAATACGCCTGGGTAGCGACCGATGAAAACGGAGCCACCGCCACCCTGCCCTTTGCCATTACCATCACCGATGTCGCGCAACTGCGCATCCAGGACGCGGTCAGAAGCGCCTTGTCGGCGCTGGTGCGGCGTTCCCTGTCGAGCGCGATCACCAACATCAACGCGCGTTTTGCGGATCTGAACGGTTCCGGCCTGACCCTGGCCGGATATGCGATGCCATTGGGGGGAAGCGCAACGCCCGCAGAATGGCATCCGTGTCCGGCGTATGAACCGGGTCTTTCGTATTTGGCCGGAGCCAAGGCCCCGACGCACTGTTCGATACACAGCCGCGGATGGCGCTCTGCCGAGTTGCTCGGCTCCAGCGATTTCTCGCTCATGCCGGGCGCGTCCACCCCATCATCCGCGGATGCCCCGCGTTGGTCGCTGTGGGGACGGGGCGACCGCGGCAGTTTTGCCGGTGGCGAGTCCAACCGCTATGACGGCAAGACACGCACCGGCTGGCTGGGAATTGACGCGCGTCAGGGCGCCTGGGTAGCGGGCCTGGCTGTCTCGCGCAGTGAAGGCGAAGCGAGCTATCATACACCGGAAGACGAAGGCGACCTGGAGACTACAATCAACAGCGTCTACCCGTATGGACGGTGGAGCGTATCGGATCGACTGGAGATTCGGGCGCTATTGGGAACCGGAGACGGACAACTGCGTCATACGCCACAAGGGGAGAGTCCGTCAGACAGCGCTCTGTCGATGCGTCTGGGTTCCCTGGGATTGCGCCACTCCCTGGCGCCGGGTGGCAGGATGGAACTGGCATTACGGATAGACGCGAGTCACTCCACGCTCAAGACGCAAGACGGAGTCGGGTTCCTTCACGGACTGACGGCGGACAGTTGGCGGATTCGGGCGGGAATCGAAGCGACCCGTTCCCTGGCGTTATCCGACAACCGGGAACTTTCTCCGTTTCTGGAAATATCGATGCGCAAGGACGGCGGAGACGGATTGCGCGGAGAAGGGATTGAACTGGCGGGTGGGGCGCGTTATCAAAGACCCGGACTCTCTGTAGAGATGCGCGGACGGGTTCTGGCGGCGCACAGTGAGAAAGGCGCGAAAGAATCGGGATTGAGTGTCACCGTGCGCGGCGGCGCAGGAGCGCAGGGACGCGGACTGTGGTTTGAACTGCAACCGAACTGGGGAGCGCACACCGGAACCGGCGCGTTATGGCAGGATACCCTGCCACAGATTGAAAGCAGATCGAATCGCGCCCTGGATGCGCGCATCGGTTATGGACTGCCGGTTTCACAAGGACTGCTGACGCCGTATACCGGAGCGGGATGGATTCGGGGTCAGGAACGCTCGATTCGGTTGGGAACCCGGTTTCAGTCGGCCACCGGCCTGGGTCTGGAACTGTTCAGCGAACGGGAGATGGAGAAAGACGGGCAAACCTGGAAACTGACCCTGCGCCATGTATTCTGATTCACCGGTTCTGATGGAAGGAGAGAATCCGATGAAAGCGAAGTGTTCACCCACCCGAATCGGCGGGCGCGTATTCAGCCTGCCGCTGATCTTTGCGCTGTCCGGTTGCGGAGGCGGGGGGACGGGCGGGCACACAGACCCGCCCCTGCGGGGGTTGTTCAGGTGAGCGCCCCGCCGCAACTGATTCCGGTCATTCCCTTGATCAGCGGGAATCCACAACAATACGGTTTTTACACTTACTGATGTTCAGGGGTGTCAGGGGGGTGTACAGAATCAGTTCTGTACAAATAACATCGGAAACAGTAAGATTGTTGACTCTGGAAACTGAATCCGCTTGAGGAGAAAATGCTGAAAGGCAGTCTGGTGGCGTTGATTACGCCGATGCGAGACGATGGCGCCATTGATTACCCCGGTCTTCAGAAACTGGTGGATTTTCATGTTCAAAACGGCACCGACGGGATCGTTTCGGTGGGCACTACAGGGGAATCGGCGACCCTGACCATTGATGAGCAACTCGAGGTGATTGCCCGGACGGTCGAATATGCCGATGGCCGCCTGCCAGTCATCGCCGGTACCGGCGGCAATTCGACCTCGGAGGCCGTGGAGTTAACCAGCGGGGCCGCGAAACTGGGTGTTGATGCCTGTCTGCTGGTTGTTCCCTACTACAACAAACCGACCCAAAATGGCCTGTATCAGCATTTCAGGCATATTGCCGAAGCGGTGGATATTCCCCAAATCCTGTACAATGTTCCGTCTCGAACCGCGCTCGATATGCACAATGATACGGTTGTTGAACTGGCCGCTATCCCCAATATCACGGGTATCAAGGATGCCACATCGGATATTCCCCGGGTAGCGGATTTCAACCGGCGATGCGGTCCGGATTTTGCGGTTTATTCGGGCAATGACGACACGGCGCTGGAGCTGGTGCGGGCGGGGGGCCACGGTTGTATTTCGGTGACGTCCAATGTTGCGCCGAAGCAGATGCATGAGATGATGACAGCGGCCGTGCAGGGTGATTTCGCCACTGCCGGGGAAATCAATCGGCGGCTGGAACCGCTGCATGAGGCGCTGTTTCTGGAATCCAATCCGATTCCGGCTAAATGGGCCCTGCATGAAATGGGTTCTGTGGGCAACGGAATCCGCTTGCCGATGACGGTGTTTTCTGAACGGTATCATGATCGTCTGCGGGAGGCGATGGCTTTTGCAGGAGTTGTGTGCTGATTGTTCCGGGCGCTGACGCGCTATCCGAATTTCGCAAGCAAAAAATTCTCGCGCGGGTCCGGCAATTCGCGCCTTCCTGTGTCTGTATCGACGCAATCCATTATTATTTTATCGATAACAGCGAAACGTTGTTTCCCCGGCAGCAAGCCGTGGTCGCGCAGTTGCTGAATGTCGATTCCGCCAGGATCAATGTCGCCGCTGGTCGGTTAGCCGCGGCAACCCGGTTACAGGACGACAAACTGCTGACGCGGTATGTGGTTCCCCGGCTGGGGACGATTTCTCCGTGGTCCAGCAAGGCGACCGATATTTTTCATCTGTGCGGGCTGGGTTCGATCCAGCGGGTTGAGCGGGGTATTCGATGGCAGTTTGCCGGACTCGACAGTTTGTCCCGGGAATCCGCAGCCGGAGTGATTTATGATCCGATGACCGAGTCCCTGCTCGACAATGAGCGCGATACCGATGCGCTGTTCGTCCAGTCGACCCCCGCCCCGCTGAAAGTGATTGATCTGCTGACCGGGGGAGCGCGGGCTCTCGAGGCGGCTGACCGGGAATATGGGCTTGCGCTGACCCGGGAGGAGCGGGACTACCTGCTGAAACGGTTTGCCGAATTGGGCAGAAATCCCACGGATGTCGAATTGATGATGTTCGCCCAGGTCAATTCCGAACATTGCCGACACAAGATTTTCAATGCTGACTGGAATATAGATGGCATGGGTCAGGACCAGACCCTGTTCGCGATGATTCGCGCCACTCATGATCAAAACAGCGGCGGGACGTTGTCAGCCTACCGGGATAACGCGGCCGTACTGGAAGGTCCCGGTTCGGAGCGGTTTTCCCCGCACCCTGAATCGCGCCTGTATTCGTTCGTGGAGGAACCCGTACACTTCGTTGCGAAGGTGGAAACCCATAACCACCCGACCGCAATCTCTCCCTTCGCCGGCGCCGCCACTGGGTCAGGAGGGGAAATCAGGGACGAAGGCGCCACCGGGCGAGGAGGAAAACCGAAGGCGGGGCTGGTCGGTTATTCAGTGTCGCATTTGCGGCTGCCCGGTCTCGCGCAACCCTGGGAGTTGCCGCAGCAAAAACCACGACGTATCGCCAGTCCCCTGCAAATCATGCTGGAGGCTCCGGTCGGAGCGGCGGCGTTCAATAATGAGTTTGGCCGCCCCGGTATCTGCGGCTACTTCCGTACTTTCGAGTTGGATGCCGACAAGCCGGGTCAACGCTACGGTTACCACAAACCGATCATGCTGGCAGGCGGGCTGGGCAACATACGCCCCGCGCATGTCGTCAAAAAGCCAATATCGGACAACACGCCCATTGTTGTTCTGGGCGGGCCGGCCATGCTGATTGGTCTCGGCGGCGGAGCGGCCTCCAGCATCGCTTCAGGAGATAGCTCCGAATCACTGGATTTCGCTTCTGTGCAACGCGGCAACCCGGAAATGCAGCGACGCTGCCAGGAGGTGATCGACACGTGTTGTGCAATGGGCGAACAGAACCCGATTATTTCCATCCATGATGTCGGGGCCGGCGGTTTGTGCAACGCATTGCCTGAGCTGGTGCATGACTGTGGAGCAGGCGGGAGGTTTGAGTTATGCGATATACCGAACGCGGAGCCGGGCATGTCACCGATGCAGATCTGGTGCAACGAATCCCAGGAGCGTTATGCGCTCGCGATTGACCGGGACCGCTACCGGGAGTTCGAGCGGATTTGTCACCGGGAGCGATGTCTGTACGCCAGAGTGGGTGTGGCTACGGCCGAATCCACGCTCAGGCTGACGGATTCGCGCTTCGCTGCGCCGGATGCACCCGATACAGGGGATACCCGCGATACGGATGTTTCCGGCGTTCCGGTTCCCCCGATTGATCTGCCGATGGAAACGCTGTTCGGGCTGCCGCCGAAAATGTTTCGCAACGCAGTTACCGCACCCCGGTCTTATGATGATCCGGACTTCTCCGATCTCACCATTGACGACGCCGTGGAGCGGGTGTTGGCATTTCCCGCGGTGGCGGACAAGACCTTCCTGGTGACCATTGGTGATCGCAGTGTCACCGGCTTGATTGCCCGCGACCAGATGGTGGGCCCCTGGCAGACGCCGGTGGCGGATGTCGCGGTCAGTTGCACGGGTTATCGGGGGTTCACAGGTGAGGCTTTCGCCATTGGTGAACGAACCCCGCTCGCGGTGATTGACGGGCCGGCCAGCGGCCGCATGGCGATTGGCGAAGCCATTACCAATCTGGCCGCCGCCGGTATTGATGACATCGGCAAAATCCGGTTGTCGGCGAACTGGATGGCGGCGGCTGGCGAAGAAGGTCATGATGCCCGGCTGTATCAAACCGTTCAGGCCGTGGCGCTGGAATTATGTCCGCGGTTGGGGATTTCAATTCCGGTGGGCAAGGATTCGATGTCGATGAAAACGGTGTGGCGGGATGAACGCGGTTGCCAACAAAAAGTGGTCTCGCCGTTATCCCTGATCGTCAGCGCTTTCGCGGCCGTATCCGATGTTCGCAAAACATTGACTCCGGTTCTTCGGGTCGGCGATGAACCGACCGATCTGTGGCTGATTGACTTGGGATACGGAAAGCATCGCCTCGGAGGGAGCGTCCTTGCCCAGACCCTGAACCGGGTCGGGTCGGACGCGCCGGACCTGGATGACGCTGGCGACCTGAAGCGCTTCTTCGCCCTGATCCAGGGACTCAACCGGGATTCCTGTCTGCTGGCATATCATGATCGGTCGGATGGCGGTCTGATTGCCACCTTGTGTGAAATGGCGTTTGCTTCACGTTGCGGGCTGTCGATTGATCTCGGTCATATCAGCGGAGACCCCCTTTCGATCCTGTTCAATGAAGAACTGGGCGCGGTGATTCAGACCTGGCGGCGGCAGCGCTCCGAAATTCTGACATGCGCCCGGTCTGCGGCCATGGAGGATTGTCTGCATCGAATCGGTCAGCCTGTCGCCGGTGACCGCATACGAATCGTCAGACAGGGTGAGGCCTTGCTCTCCCGCAGTCGTATTCAGTGTCACCGGATCTGGTCGCAGACATCCTGGCAGATGCAGCGCCTCCGGGATAATCCGCAATGCGCCGATCAGGAGTACCGGCGCCTGGATGATGAGGCGGACCCCGGCTTGTTTTGTGAATTGGGTTCCCGCCTGGAAGATAGCGTCCCGGAGCCGATTCCCGGCGCCGTGGAGTCCGCGCCGAATCTCGCTCTGGCCCGGCCAAAAGTGGCCATCCTGCGGGAGCAGGGGGTTAATGGACAGCTGGAAATGGCTGCGGCTTTTCACAGCGCCGGGTTTGACGCGGTTGACATGACCACCACGGACCTGATCAATGGAGCGACGCTCGACGATTGCAGGGGGTTGGCCGCCTGCGGCGGATTTTCATTCGGCGATGTGCTGGGCGCCGGCGCCGGGTGGGCGAAATCCATTCTGTTCAACCCGATTCTGAAGGAGCGTTTCGAGCGCTTTTTCGAGCGATCGGATGTTTTCGCCCTGGGCGTGTGCAATGGCTGTCAGATGATGTCGTCCATCCGGGGTATTATTCCCGGCGCCTCCGACTGGCCCGGATTTGTCCGCAACCGGTCCGAACAGTTCGAGGCCCGTTTTGTGATGGTGGAGATATGCTCGGAAAAATCAATCCTGTTGAGCGGCATGGCCGGGTCGAAAATACCCGTCTCTTCAGCCCATGGAGAAGGCCGGGCGGTATTCGCGGATCAGGCTGACATGGGAAGGATACAGGGTCATGATCAGGCGTGTTTACGATATATCGACAATCGCGGCAATCCGACCACTGTTTATCCATACAATCCGAATGGCTCCGCGAATGGATTGACCGGATTCACCAATGCAGATGGCCGGTTTACCATCATGATGCCGCACCCGGAACGAGTCTTTCGAACCGTCACCAATTCCTGGCATCCCGAGGACTGGGGTGAATACAGCCCGTGGTTCAGAATGTTCCGGAATGCTCGCGACTGGGTGGCGTAGTCCCGCATTACATGGCGGTATAATTGGGGCCTCCGGTCCCTTCGGGCGTGACCCAGTTGATGTTTCCGGTCGGGTCCTTGATATCGCAGGTTTTGCAGTGTACGCAGTTCTGGGCGTTGATTTGCAGTTCAGGCCGGGATTCGGTGTTGATGAATTCATACACTCCGGCGGGGCAGAAGCGTTGTTCCGGCCCGCCGTAAATCCGGTAATTGGTCTGTACAGCCAGTTCGGGTTGATTGAGCCGTAAATGTCCCGGCTGATCTTCCTCGTGATTGGTATTGGACAAATAGACCGATGAAGTCTTGTCGAAACTCAATACACCGTCCGGTTTCGGGTATTCGATGGGCGTACAGTCGCTGGCCGGTTTTAATGACTCGTGGTCGGCAACCGGATCGGTGATCTGGAACGGCAATCTGCCGGCGAAGAGATTCTGGTCGATAAAATTATAAGTCCCTCCGAGCCAGACGCCCAGCTTGTGCAACGCCGCTCCGAAGTTCCTGGATCGGTAAAGCTCCTGATAAAGCCAGGAATCCCGGAACCGGGTCTGATACTCTTCGAGGCTGTCGCCGCCATGCAGGTGGTGGTACACCGACTCCGCCGCGATCATGCCGGATTTCATGGCAGTATGGGAGCCCTTGATTTTGGAAAAATTCAATGTGCCGGCATCGCAGCCAATCAGCAGGGCATTGGGCATGTGCATTCTGGGCAGCGCGTTGAATCCTCCTTTCGTAATCGCTCTGGCGCCATAAGCGATGCGCTCGCCGCCCTCCAGATATTGCCGGATTTCGGGGTGGCGCTTGAAACACTGAAGTTCATCAAACGGACTGAGCCACGGGTTGTTGTATGACAGGTCAGTAATCAATCCCATCGAAACCTGATTGTCTCCGAGGTGATAAAGAAAGGAGCCACCGGACGCTCCGTGTTCGGACAATGGCCAGCCCGCTCCATGCACGACCAGTCCCGGCTGGTGTTTGTCGGGATTGATTTGCCACAGTTCCTTGATGCCGATGCCGTAATGCTGGGTCTGCGCGTCCGCCGCCAGGTCAAACCGCTCAATCAGTTGTTTGCCCAGATGACCCCGACAGCCTTCCGCAAACAGGGTCACTTTCGCGTGCAGCTCCATACCGGGTTCGTAAGAGGCTTTGGTTTCGCCGGTTGCGCTTCTCCCCATTTCTCCGGTGGCCACCCCCTTGACGCCGCCATCTTCATGGAACAGGATTTGTGAAGCGGGAAAACCCGGGAATATCTCTACCCCCAGCCCCTCGGCCTGTTCGGCCAGCCAACGGCACAATTCCCCCAGGCTGATAATGTAGTTGCCGTCATTGTGCATTGGAGCGGGCACCATCCAGAGCGGCAGATTCCATGCTTTTGCGCTGTTTCTGAACATCAATACCCGGTCTTTCGTGACTTCAGTATGAAGCGGCGCCTCGCGCTCTTTCCAGTCCGGGAATAATTCGTTCAGGGCCCGTGGTTCGAACAGCGCCCCGGACAGGATGTGAGCGCCGACTTCGGAGCCCTTTTCAAGGACAACAACCGACAATTCCTGTTCCTGCTGTCCGGCCAGTTGCATCAATCGGCACGCGGCTGACAAACCGGCCGGCCCGGCGCCCACAATAACCACATCCACTTCCATTGATTCACGTTCAGGGTTCTGTTCAGTCATGCCTGTACTCCCGGTATGGGTAAATCGTTAAAAAATAACCTGATATTCTGTTGTCAGCGGGGTTAGAATTGCAGCCTCGTGATGGATTATTGTGAAATAATCAGGCAATCTTCAAAATATGGCTACGATACAACCAAAAACCGAAACTGTAAATGACACGCCTGAACAGAGGTCATCCGTTCGCGCGGCTTTTGATGCGGTGATGACGCCGAATTATGCGCCTATGGAGATCATGCCGGCTTATGGCAGGGGTTCGCGCCTGTGGGATACTGAAGGCCATGAATATGTCGATTTTGCCGCCGGCATTGCGGTCTGCGCACTGGGTCACGCGCACCCTGAACTGATTGACACCTTGATGGAACAGGCCCGCAAATTCTGGCATGTCAGTAACGTCCTGACCAATCAGCCTGCCCTGGATCTGGCCAACGCGCTGTGCGCGGCGACCTTTGCCGAACGTGTTTTTCTGGCAAATTCCGGAGCGGAAGTGAATGAGGCTGCCCTGAAACTGGCGCGGCGGTATGCGGTGGACCATTTCACGCCGGAAAAACATGACATTCTGGCGTTCGATCATGCCTTCCACGGGCGGACGCTGTTTACTGTGTGCGCCGGTGGTCAGCCGCAATACAGCAGTGGTTTCGGTCCGAAGCCGGCCGGTATTTCACATGGCCGGTTTAATGACTCCGGGGCCGTCCGGGAATATTTCGCAAAAAACCGGGGGCGCGTCTGTGCGGTGATTGTCGAGCCGTGTCAGGGCGAAGGAGGAGTGATACCGGCCACCGTGGAATTTCTCGAGACGCTGCGGTCATGCTGTGACCGGGAAAACGCGCTTTTGATTTTCGATGAGATACAGTGCGGGATGGGCCGGTCCGGGAGTCTGTATGTCTATCAGAAACTGGGTGTGACGCCGGATATATTGACTACGGCCAAGGCGTTGGGGGGCGGTTTCCCGGTTAGCGCCATGTTGACCACAGCCGGTATTGCAAAGAGTCTGGCGGTGGGTACTCATGGCAGTACCTTTGGCGGAAACCCGATGGCCTGCGCCGTTGCCTGCAAGGTTCTCGAGTTGGTCAATACCCCGGAAATGCTGCAAAACGTGGCGATGTCCAGTCAGCGGCTGATTACCGGACTTGCGGAAATCAACCGGGAATTCAATGTCTTCCGGGAAATCCGCGGCCTCGGATTGCTGATTGGTTGCGAGCTTGCGCTGCGTTATGCCGGTCAGGCGCGGGATGTGGTGGCGGCCTGTACACAAAAGGGATTGCTGGTATTGAACGCGGGGCCGGACGTGGTGCGGATTGCGCCCGCTCTGAACATCAGCGGATCAGACATTGATCAGGGCCTGCAAATCATACGTGAAGTGATCGCGGGCAGGCCCTGACAGGGGTAGGTCTCTGTGCCCAGGGTCGGGACACTGCGCGACATCGGGAGTCCGTTTTCTGCTACAATCACCGGAATCCGAACATAATAAGGACATCGCCATGACCACCAACGCCGTACCCACGCCAGACGAAATCTGGCAAATCCTGAGAGAAACCGCTGCCAGCCAGAAAGAAACCGATAAACAGTTGAAAGAATCCAGCCGCAAGGCCAGCCGGGAAATAAAAGAGTTTCGCCGCAGTCAGGAGGAAGACAGCCGCAAGGCCAGCCGGGAAATCGCCGCAATCCGCGCTATTCAGCAAGAAACGGCTGGAGAGATCAAAGAAACCATGCAGGGGATTAAAGAGCTTCGTCTCAGCCAGAAAGAAACGGACCGGCAAATGAAGAAGAGCGAGGCCCGGTTTGACTCTCGATGGGGCCGGTTGATGGAGAGTCTGGTAGAGGGAGACCTGGTTCCGATTCTGAATCGATGGGGCATTGCGGTTGAAAACACTTCCACCCGTGTCAAGAAGAGGAGTCGGGAAGACAATTATGAATACGACATCATTGCCCAGAACGGCGAGGAAGTGGTAGTGGTTGAAGTAAAGACCACGTTGCGGGTTCAGGATGTGCAGAAGTTTCTGCTGGATTTAGGCAAGTTCACGGCCCGGATGCCGCGTTATAAAGAAAACACGATTTACGGAGCGGTAGCGTGGTTGAGGGCGGACTCGGAAGCGGATATTTATGCGGAGAGGCAGGGATTATTCATCATCCGTGCGACGGGCAGCAGCGCCAGCATTGTGAATCGGGAAGATTTCCAGCCCCAGGTATTTTCCTGAAATCCGCATGAAGCGCATCACTCCCGCTTGAGGGGGAAGTCAAATCCGCAAAGCGGATTTGGTGGGGGGACGAAGAAGCCGCAGTCTGGCTGATTCGATGGAGGGACGAAGGCAGGCACAGAGTCTGTCCCCCCTGAACAGACCGTGACAGGCTCTACTCCCCCACCGGCTCTCCGGCGAGCTGTGCCTGTCCGCAAACAGAGGTTGGCTGCATCCGCAAATAATGCGGGCGGGCACGGAGACCCGCCCCTACGGGGGTGGTTGCAGACTGATTCCGTCAATCCCGCGCATCACTCCCCTCCCTGACAAGACTCTCTGATTAGCATTTGGATTTATTGGCGCTGATGGAGTAATATTAGCGGGTCACTCGCAAGTGACGGCGCCGCCTGACCGCTCGGGCACGGGATTCTGTATCCGGAAATGCTTTACAACGGGAATCAGGTTGGTTATTCTTGAGATTGGTATGTGGTATACCAGATACCAATAATTACCCCGGCGGGCTGTTTTCGCATTCCTGGGTTTGCGGTCGGGCACGGGGCAACATTTTTTGGAGATTATTAATGATTAAACAAGCAAAAGCCTTATTGCTGGCAGCCCTTCTCGTAGTGGTTGGCGCAGGGACCGGCTATTCCCAGTCAGCATCAGCCTGGGAACCGAAAAAGCCCGTTGAGTTGATTATCATGGCCGGCGCAGGTGGGGGCGCTGATCAGATTGCACGATTGTTACAGGGGTTGATTGAATCAAAAGACCTTTCACCTCGCCCTTTTATTCCAATAAACAAGCCTGGCGGCTCCGGTGGTGAAGCATTGCGCTATCTGCAGGATAAGGCAGGCGATGATCATACTGTACTGGTTACGCTTAACAGTTTTTATACGACACCGATCATCCAGCCGGACCTTGGCGTTGATGTCAGTAACTTTACCCCGGTCGGACGTATGGCTGTGGATAACTTCCTGTTGTGGGTTCATTCCGACATGGCTGATATAACCGACCTGGACAGCTACATTGCGGCAGTAAAAGCGGCAGGTAACACCTGGAAAGTCGGAGGAACCGGTACGGGTCAGGAAGATTCCATTCTGACAGCGATGATGGAGCAGACATTTGGTTATGACGTGACTTATATTCCCTTCCCGGGTGGTGGAACGGTCGCTAAAAACCTGGTAGGCAAGCACATTGACTCAACCGTCAATAATCCTGCCGAGCAAAGCGAATTCTATCGCGCGGGGAATACCAAACCTCTGGTTCAGTTTACGGCGGAACGACTTCCGGCATACCCCGACATTCCCACCGCGAAAGAGTTGGGCGTGGACATGCAATACTACATGCAGCGTTCGATCAATGGCCCTCCGGGCATGTCAGCCGAAGCGCAGTCTTTCTATATTGATCTGTTCAAGCAACTGTTCGATTCTGAAGAATGGCAGCAATTTTGCATGGATGATGGTCTGGCCTGCGATACCTGGTTGTCGGGCAGTGATCTTGGCGCCTACCATAAAGATCAGATTGCGCTCCACAAAAATCTGATTGAAGCAGTCGGCGCATCTGCAATTACCGGCGAGTAATTCGTTGTCACCCAATGTGTCGCCCCGGATTCAGGGACTGACACATTCAGGACGCTGTTCAGGGTTGTCTGGCGAGGTGTTGTTTGCCTCGTCAGGTATCCCGGCAGGTTGTTCCGGGCAGAAAAGGAGGTTGATATGACAGTACGGGCTGCTGAGTTGTTGATGGCGCTCATTTGTGCGCTGTGCTCAATTGCTCTGATGTTGAAAAGCGCTGGACTGAATATTGGCTGGATCGAGGATCGGGGGCCTGGCTCCGGGGCCTGGCCTTTCTGGTTGTCTGCCGGGATGTTGCTGGCCTCCCTGGCTACGGTCTATCGCTGGTTTCGGCGGATCACTCCACAATCGCGCTCGCTGGAGCCTTATATCAGCCGGGATGCATTGCTGGTTGTCGGGATTTCCGCCGGAGCCATCCTGTTTTTGCTGGTGGGGACTCATCTGGTCGGGATTTATGCGTCATTGTTGTTTTTCCTGTTGTTTTATCTGCGCTTCGTGGGGCGTCATACCTGGTTGCTGACTGTTGTGTTGATGATCGCGGTTCCGGTATTCATATTCTGCCTGTTTGAATGGGCGCTGAAAATACCTCTGCCCAAGGCGGGGACTGAGCCGTGGTTTTACCCGATCTACGATCTGATGTATTCCTGATGCGAGCCGATGATGAATACCAATACCAGTGATACCGGACGGACGAAATAATGTTTGATGCCGTAGTGCCGCTATTGGTGGCCGGATTGCTTGAGGCGCTGCAACCCACCAATTTCCTGATGATTCTGATCGGTTGCACGATCGGGTTGCTGGTAGGGGCCATGCCCGGTCTGGGGTCGGTAAACGGAGTTGCCATATTGCTGCCCGTCACTTTTCTGGTGCCCCCGACTGCGGCGATCATATTTCTCGCCGCGATTTATTATGGCGCTATGTATGGTGGCGCCATCAGTTCCATAACATTGGGTATACCCGGCGCTTCGACTGCGGTAGCCACCGTTTTCGATGGTCGTCCACTGGCGCAATCCGGTCACTCGGACAAGGCTCTGACCGCTGCGGCGGTTGCCTCATTCATTGGCGGTACCGTATCTGTTGTACTGTTCACATTATTCGCGCCGCCGCTTGCCGTTTTTGCGCTTAAATTCGGACCAACAGAAGAGTTCGCTCTGATGGCGCTGGCTTTCGCAACCTTCATCGGACTTGGCGGAGACGATATACCCAAGACCATTTTTTCCATTTTGATCGGACTGGTACTGGCCTCAGTGGGCCTCGACATTATCTCCGGCCAGCCACGACTGATTTTCGGCAATATTTCCGGATTCCTTCACGGGGTCAACTTTCTGGTTCTGGCGATCGGAATTTATGGTATTGGCGAGATGTTGTGGACGCTCGAATCCACCCGCGGCAAGGTTGTTGTGCACAATGTAAAAATGTCGATGAAATCCACGCTGGCGAATTTGCGGGATGTCCGGAAATATATCGGAACGACCTCATTGGGATCATTTCTGGGATTTTTCGTCGGTACGCTGCCTGCCGCCGGCGCCACTCCCGCTTCACTGATGTCTTATGGTCTGGCGAAAACCTTCTCAAAAGACCCGGATTCCTTCGGCAAAGGCAATATTTCCGGGGTGGCCGCTCCGGAAGCCGCAAATAATGCCGCGTCAACGGGTTCCATGTTGCCGATGATTACACTGGGCATTCCGGGTTCTCCGACAACCGCCATTCTGCTTGGCGGGATGATTATCTGGGGCCTGCGTCCGGGGCCGTTGCTGTTTTCTGAAAACCCTGATTTCGTCTGGGGTCTGATCGGATCGTTATATATCGCCAACACGGTTACGTTATTGATTAACCTGGCATTTATTCCGATATTTGTCCGTGTTCTGACCGTGCCATTCACCATACTGGCGCCGATTATTTACATTCTTTGTGTGGTTGGCGGCTATGCGCCAACCCAGACCATGCATGACGTATGGCTGATGTTCCTGTTCGGTATCGTCGGATATTTGTTGAGAAAACTGGATTACCCGGTGGCGCCGGCGGTGTTGGCGATCGTCCTCGGACCACTCGCGGAGCGGTCTCTCAGACAGACTCTGATCGGCTCTCACGGCGATCCGTCTGTCTTTTTCGAGCGTCCCATTTCCGCAGTTTGTATTGCCGCCGCCATTGCGTTGATCCTCTATCCGGTTATCCGTAATCGAATGCGCGGCAAGGAAAGCCGGAAGCACGGAAATGGCTAATTCAAAAGTAAACCTGAAACCATTGGAGATCAATCCAATGCTCAAGGAAAAGGTTTATGCGGCGCTAAAGGAAGCCATCTCCGGGATGGACATTTACAGCGGCGCCGAGGCGCCTGTCCTGGACGAAAGAAAACTGGCCAGTGACCTGGAGGTCAGTCGAACCCCGATACGAGAGGCGATTACACGTCTGGAGCAAGAGGGACTGGTAGAGACGATTCCGAGGTCGGGAATTTTTGTCATCCGGAAAACAAAGAAACAGATACTGGATATCATTCAGGTGTGGGCGGCGCTCGAAGGTGTCGCGGCCGTAATGGCGATAGAAAAAGCGACCGATGTGGAACTGGCGTCAATGCGCAAACTGTTCGCTACCTTCGATGATGCAAACATGGCGCGCGCTAATATCGATGAATATTCCGAAACCAATATTATTTTCCATCAACGCCTGATCCAGTTAAGCAAGTGTGACCTGCTGATCGACATTACCGGAGGTTTGTTCGTCCACATGCGCGCAATACGACGAAAAACCATTGGTGAGCGAAATCGAGCCAGTGAGTCCATTGTCGATCACATCCGGATTATCGAAGCTCTTGAAGCCCGTGACGCGCGAAAGGCGAAACGTCTGGTCGAAGACCATGCGATGTATCTCGCTGACCATGTCGATAAATTTGTCGATTACCTCGAATGAAGGCTGAACGACCTCATTCGATCCGAATTTCCACCAAAATAATCGTGAGTAAATGATCATGAACAAAGAACTGGACCAAAAAGTACAATCCGATACCGCAACGGATACTCTTGCCAGAAAAAGCAGGGACCGGGATGTCATATCCGGCGGTCATCTCGTCGCCAGGGCCTTGTGCAATGAAGGGGTGGATACCATTTTTACACTGTGCGGCGGTCACATTATCGACATCTACGACGGTTGTATAGATGAAGGTATCCGCATAGTCGACGTTCGCCATGAGCAGACCGCAGCCCACGCGGCGGATGGTTATGCCCGCCAGACCGGGAAACTCGGTTGTGTCGTGACGACTGCCGGTCCCGGCTGCACCAATGCGGTTACCGGTGTCGCGACCGCGTTTCGTTCGGAAAGCCCGGTGCTCCATATCGGCGGCCAGAGTTCACTGACCCAGCACAAAATGGGATCGTTGCAGGACTTGCCTCATGTCGACATGATGACACCGATTACCAAATTCGCGTCCGGCGTGTTTTCCACCGAAAGGGTAGCCGACATGGTTTCGATGGCTGCCCGGGAGTGTTTTAACGGCGCTTATGGCCCGTCTTATCTCGAAATCCCGAGAGACATCCTGGACCGGGAAATTCCTTTGGAGCGCGCCGTAATACCTGAGCCCGGCAGTTATCGCGCATCGGTACGCTCAATCGGCGACCCCGCCGATATTGAGAAGCTGGCCGATATTCTGGTTAAGGCGCAAAGGCCCGCTGTCCTTTTCGGCCAACAGGTCTGGAGCAGCGGCGGGCATCGCGATGCAATCAATTTCGTTCGTTCGCTGGATATTCCCGCCTACATGAACGGCGCCAGCCGGGGGATGTTGCCAAATGGTGACCCTCATCATTTCGACCGTACTCGCCGGGACGCATTTTCAAACGCCGACGTGATCCTGATTGTCGGCACCCCTTTTGATTTCAGAATGGGGTACGGCAAGCGGATTTCAGACAAGGCGACCTTGATTCAAATCGATCAAAGCTATGCGACCGTGGGCAAAAATCGGGATTTAAGCCTGGGACTGGCGGGTGATCCGGGGGCGATACTGGTGGCAGCGGAACAGGCGGCATCGGCCCGGATCGACAAGGGGGCGCGTCAGGCAAGGCAAAAATGGATGGCTGAATTGCGCGCAATTGAAGCGACCAAACTGGCAAAACTGATGCCGATGTTTACGACCGATCAAAATCCGATTCATCCTTATCGGCTGGCCTGGGAAATCAATGAGTTTCTGGGTGAAGATACGATTTATATCGGCGATGGCGGCGATATCGTGACCATTTCTGCACAGGCCGTTCGCCCGAGAAATCCGGGCCAATGGATGGATCCGGGGGCATTGGGTTCGCTCGGTGTCGGCACCGGCTTTTCGATGGCGGCCAAGCTGGCGAATCCGGATAAGGAGGTGATGTGCCTGTATGGCGATGGTTCCTTTGGCATGACCGCCTTTGATATGGAAACAGCCCAGCGGTTCGGCGCTCCTTATCTCGCTGTTGTCGGTAACAATTCGGCGATGAATCAGATCCGATACGGGCAAATTACGAAATATGGCGCGGAACGGGGTAATATCGGCAACAAGCTGGGCGACATTCCGTTTGGCAGGTTCGGGGAAATGATTGGCGGCTATGGTGAAGAAGTTTATGAAGCCCGCGAAATTCAGCCGGCGCTGCAACGGGCGCGTGAAGCCATTGCAAAGACCGGCAACTGTGCGGTTGTCAATGTCTGGGTTGACCCCGATGAATATGCGCCAGGCACCAAAGCCCAGACAATGTACAAATAGGCATAAGATCAAACATTAATTTTAGATGAAATAATAATATGAGAGCTCTCGAAGGAATCAGGATTCTTGACTTTACCCATGTTCAGTCGGGTCCGACCTGCACCCAGTTGCTGGCATGGCTCGGCGCCGATGTGATCAAGGTGGAACGCCCTGGAGTCGGTGACGCCACACGCAAACAACTGGTTGATGTTGAAGGCGCCGATTCACTGTATTTTACGATGTTGAATCACAACAAGCGTTCACTGACCCTGAACTCTAAAAATGAAACCGGTAAAAAGGTGCTTGAGCGGCTGATCAGGGAATGCGATATGATGGTCGAGAATTTCGCTCCCGGAGCCCTGGATCGGATGGGCTTCTCATGGGAAAGAATCCAGGAATTGAATCCGCGGATGATCATGGGGTCGGTCAAGGGGTTCGGTCCGGGACCCTATCAGGATTGCAAAGTCTATGAAAACGTGGCGCAGTGTGCGGGCGGCTCGGCTTCGACGACCGGTTTTCCCGATGGTCCTCCATTGGTGACAGGCGCGCAAATCGGTGATTCAGGCACCGGACTGCATCTGGCGCTGGGACTGGTGTCCGCGCTTTACCAGCGTGAAAAGACAGGGCGCGGTCAAAAGGTACTGGCGCCGATGCAGGACGGCGTGCTGAACCTTTGTCGGGTAAAACTGCGCGATCAACAACGTCTGCAACGCGGCCCCCTTACCGAATATTCACAACACGGTGAAGGCATCGAATTTGGCGTCGCTACGCCGCGCGCCGGCAATGATTCAGGCGGCGGCCAGCCTGGGCGAATATTGAAATGCAAGGGTTGGGAGAAAGACCCCAATGCCTATACCTACTTCATTACCCAGGCGGCGGCATGGGCAAACGTATGCGACGTGATCGGCAAGGAGGAATGGAAAACGGATCCCGACTATGCTGCCCCGAAAGCGCGTTTGTTCCGGCTGAATGAAATATTTGACACGATTGAACAATGGACGATGACCAAAACCAAGTTCGAGGTCATGGAAATCTGTAATCCCCTGAATATACCGGTTGGCCCGATACTTTCGATGAAAGAGTTGTCGGAAGAACCTTCCCTGAGGGAGACCGGAAGTATTGTCGAAGTGGATCATCCGGAGCGGGGAAAGTATCTTACGGTAGGTTGTCCGATCAAAATGTCGGACTCCCCGGTCGAGGTCGAACGTTCCCCGTTACTCGGTGAGCATACCGATGAAATCCTGATGGACGTACTCGGTTATTGCGCGGAAGAAATAGCAGTCATCAAACAATCGGGCGCCGTGTAGCGCTGGCGGCACGGTAGAAACAGGAGTTAAGAAATGAGAATCGTAGTGCATGGTCAGCAGGTATTCGGTGAGGCCGTATTGAAAAGGTTGCTTGAGCGCGATGAAAATATCGTTGCGGTGTGTACAGCCCCCGACAAGGAGGGTCGTCCGGTTGATCCGCTCAAGGCGCTGGCGCTGGAACATGATATTCCGGTACACCAGCCCGCTTCCTGGAAAACAGACGAATCGCTGGCCCTGATGAAATCATTTGGAGCCGATATTGGCATGATGGCCTATGTCCTGCTGTTCGTGCCTGAGGCGGTTTTGAATGCTCCGAAATATGGAACTTTTCAATATCATCCGTCACTGCTGCCGATGCATCGCGGTCCGTCTTCGATCAACTGGCCGATTGCGACCGGCGCCACCGGCACCGGCCTGAGTATTTTCTGGCCGGATGATGGTCTGGATGAAGGCCCGATCCTGTTGCAGAAGGAATGCCGGATAGGTCCTGATGAAACACTGGGCGATGTCTATTTCAAAAAGCTGTTTCCGATGGGGGTGGATGCGATGATTGAGGCGCTGGATCTGGTAAAGGCGGGAACCGCGCCGAAAATCGCCCAGGATTTGTCGAAAGGAACGTATGAATCCTGGTTCGGCAAGGAACAGTCCAGGGTCCACTGGCGGGAACCGACCCAACAATGCTACAACATCATCCGTGCCTCCAATCCACAGCCCGGCGCGTGGACCACACACAATGGCAATACACTGAAGATTTATGATGCCGGGGTCTCGACTGAAACAGGGCGACCGGGCACGGTACTCTCGATATCCGGCGAGGGAATCCTGGTCGGCGCCGGTGACGGTTCCATATTGCTCAAGCGGGTGCGGGCAGACGCGGGCAAGGTCGCCGCATCGGAGTATGCCGCGTCAAAGGCGCTGGCCGCAGGCGAACAATTCGGCTAGAATCGCCGCGTTTTTATTTAAGGACTCCTGTTGAAATGAAAGTATGTGTTGTTGGCGCCGGCGCTATCGGCGGTTTTCTGGGTGTTCGTCTGGCCAATAGCGGACAACAGGTGTCGCTGGTCGCCCGCGGTCCTCACCTGGAGGCAATCAGGGCCAACGGCCTGAAATTGATACAGGGCGATGAGACGCTGGTTGCCAAAGACCTGGCCGCAACCGATGACATCGCCGAACTGCCGGAACAGGATATCGTCCTGATGGCGTTAAAGTCTCACCAGATTGCCGCGGTCGTGGACAAGCTTCCCCATTTGTTCGGCGAAGAGACGGTAATGGTGACGTTACAGAACGGCATCCCCTGGTGGTATTTTCAAAATTTGCCCGGACAATATACCGGACAAATCGTACAAACGGTGGACCCCGGCGGGACACTGGCCAGCGCCATTGATCCGCAAACCCTTCTCGGCTGTGTCGCCTATCCGGCGGCGACCATTTCCGAACCCGGTGTCATAAAACATGTCGAAGGCATTCGTTTCCCGCTCGGTGAACTGGATGGTTCGGACTCGGAGCGCGCTAACCGGGTTTCAACCATGTTGACCGGGGCCGGTTTCAAATCCCCGGTTCTGACCGATATCCGGTCGGAGATCTGGCTAAAACTATGGGGTAATCTTTCATTTAATCCGATCAGCGCACTGACTCATGGCACCCTCGAAGGGATTTGCCGATTCCCGCTGACCCGTGAGCTGGCGGCAACCATGATGCTGGAGGCACAGGACATTGCCGAAAAACTCGGAGCCGGTTTCAGGGTAACACTGGAAAAGCGGATCGAAGGCGCTTCGAGGGTCGGCAAACACAAGACATCCATGCTACAGGACGTCGAAGCCGGCAAACCACTTGAGATTGATGGCATGCTCGGAGCCGTGATCGAGCTGGCGGAAATCACCCGGACCCCGGTTCCGGCCTTAAGATCAATCTATGCCTGCGTTTGCCTGTTGAACAAAACCATTCAGGATGGGCGCGCAGCCGGCAAATAGCCGAACACCCGTTCAGACTATCGGGTAATGAAGCGTGTGAATTCGTTGCCATGGTGATTTCTTCCCGCGAGAGACGCTGAGGTGAACCGGAGCGGCGGTGATTATATCCAGTTCGCGGGACTGTTCTTCGTTCAGACATTGTCACGAGGCATTCTGCTGTCGGTGATTCCCCTGCAGGCGCTGACCATCATGGAGAATGCCCAGCGTACCAGCACCCTGTTTTTCGCAGTCAGCATTGCGGGCATCCTGATCGCGTTGGGGCTACCGAAGATCATTTCGAAAATCGGGACTTATCAATCTTTCCTGTGCGGCAGCGCGGCGATGTTCGTATCGGCGGTATTACTGTCGTTTGAAGAACCGGTTCTGTTTGTCGCCGGGCTGCTCTTCCATGTGGCCTCGGTTGTCTGGATAGAAATTACGTTCACATTATATGTGCTGGCGCGGATTCCCCGTCGTGAGTTGACCCGGTTTGAGCCGTTGCGGATGTTTGCCAGTGTTCTCGCATTGACCATCGGGCCGGTTCTCGGGGTTTTCATGGAGCAGCGCCTGGCGCATAGCGCTCCTTTTATTTTCAGCGCCGTGTTTGCCGTTCTCGGGGTTATTTATTTCCGGGCGCTGGGCCTGCACCTGGTTGAAATCAGGAAATCGGGCTCCCGGGATGTCAGCCCGCTTCAGTTCCTGAAGCGATTCATTGATCAGCCCCGATTAAGACTGGCTTACGGTCTGACCATGGCGCGTTCCTGCTGGTGGGCCATGTTTGTCATTTATGTGCCGATCTATGCGGTTGAAGCGGGTCTTGGAGAGCTGGCGGGCGCCGCTATCGTATCGCTCGGCACAGCCTGGACACTGACTGTTCCTTTCTGGGGATGGGTGGGGCGAAAATATGGTGTCAGGAAGCTGTTGACCGCAGGTTTCGTCACCACCAGTATGCTGACCCTTCTGGTATATGGTTTCACTTCGACTCCTGCGGTTGCTTCGGCGCTACTGGTGATCAGCGCCTTCGGCGCGACCATGCTTGACGGCATGGGCAATATCCTGTTTTTTCGGGCGGTGCACGGAAGGGAACAATCCGAAATGGCAGCCGTCTTTTTGACTTACCGGGATTTATCCCAATTGGCAACGCCCGGAATCTATGCTGTTTTGCTGAAAGTGTTTGCGCTGCCTGTCGTGTTTTTGGGCGCCTCTGTATGGATGCTTGTCGCAGCCTGGTATTGTCGATATATTCCGGGACGTATGAACTGATCCGGTTATCCGCCTTTTTTTTGCAGAGCGATTTTCGCTTCCAGGTCCTTGAGTCGGGCGGTCAGACTCTGTTTGAGGTATCCATCGGAACCGGCCTCTTTCAAAGCCAGTTCAACTGTAGCGAAGGCTTTTTCGTAATTCCCCAGTATTGCAAAATATTCCGCCCTGGCCTGATGGGCCTCTGCGACATGACCGAGACCGGCATTGGCCTGGGACAGCAGCCGATACAGTCTGTAGTCATCGGTATGCCTTCTGATTTGATAGCGCAAAACCTTTTTCGCCGGAGAAGGCTGGTTGTTGAGCAGGTACGCTTCCGCCAGCCGATAACTGAGGTGGCGCTGGCCGGGGTGACGCATAATCGTACCGAGGTATCTCTCAATGCCTTCCTCAATCCTGTTATCCGCAATGTCGAGTTCGGCCCAGGCGGATTGAATCCAGGGATGAACCGGGCGCCTGGCAAGTACTCCGGCCAGCATTTCCCGGGCCTTGCCAAAATTCCGGTTGTACGTGTGCGCAATCGCGATGCCATATTTCGCCGCGTCCCTGATCTCAGCCGAGCCGGTTTCGATTTGATCCAGAAAATAAGGTACAGGGTCTTTTTGGCGTTCTACGTAAAGTGCCCGGATACGGGCCTTCGCAAGATAATACTCAAAGCTGCTAACGTGTTTGTGTTCGGGATAGTTCTGCGCGCGCGCTTCGGATTCAGCGATTCGGGTGTACGACAGCGGGTGGGTGCGCAGGAATCCCGGCACGCCGCTGTCAATGCGGTTATGTTGTTCCAGCTTCTCGAAAAATGTGACCATGGATTGCGGGTCATAACCGGATTGAGCCAGCATTTTAATGCCAATCGCGTCTGCTTCTCTCTCGAAATCCCGGGTAAAAGCCAGCCTGTCAGATTCCATCGCAGCCCCGGTCAGGGTGATTCCCGCCGCTCCGGCCTGCCCGCCGATCAGTATTGAACCAATAATCGCCGCCATGGCCGGAAGCTGGTTCTGGTTGGCTCTGGCAATGAGTTTGGGTAGATGCCGTTGGGTCAAGTGGGCGATTTCATGCGCTATCACCGCGGCCAGCTCACTTTCGTTATCGGTCGACAAAACCAGTCCGGTATTGAAGGTAATGTAGCCGCCCGGCACGGCAAACGCATTCAGGTCATTGTTCCTGATCAGATTGAATGTGAGTCTGGTTCCACGCAGGTCGGCGTGTTGTCCGACACTGTCTCCCAGGGTTTGCAGATAATGCTGTAATTCATAATCAGCCAGAAACGCCGGATCATTGATCAGACGACGCAGGAACGCCTGTCCGATCTGCTTCTCCTGGCGGGAATCAAGGTGTTGTGTCGAACTGTCGCCCAGTTCAGGCAGGTCGTCTGCCCGGGACAGCGGCGCTGCCCATGTTATTGAAACTGCCAGCAGACCAGCCAGCCATGTCCGGCTCGCAAGCTTCCACCCGAAAATAAAACAGGTCATCCGAGCTTCCTGATACCCGAATCGGTTCCCAGTAACAGCACATCGGCGCCACGCAGCGCGAACAGGCCGACGGTAACCACGCCAGGAATCTGGTTCATTCGCCTTTCCATGTCCACCGGGTTTTCGATATCCAGATTTCTGATGTCCAGAATGACGTTGCCGTTGTCGGTGACGAAGTCGGTGCGCAACACGGGCTGTCCGCCAAATTTAAACATCTCGCGAGCGACCATGCTTTGCGCCATCGGGATGACCTCGACCGGTAGTGGAAAAGCGCCCAGTCGATCAACCAGCTTGCCCTGGTCTGCAATACAGACAAACTTTTCCGATGCCTGGGCGACAATCTTTTCCCGGGTAAGCGCCCCGCCGCCGCCTTTTATCAGATGCAGATGCCGGGTTGCTTCATCAGCCCCGTCCACACAGACCGGCAACGCGCCGACCTGCCCCAGGTCCAGTATCGGAATGCGGTGAGTCCGCAGTCGGTCGGCGGTCGCTTCAGAGCTTGCTACAGCCCCATCTATTTTGCTCTTGATCAACGCCAGGGCATCGATAAAGCAGTTCACAGTGGAGCCGGCGCCGATACCGACGACATCTCCCGGCTGAATGTAATCAAGGGCCGCTTGGGCGGCCTGTTCTTTCTGACTGGCTATCGGCATGGTGGTTTCATCAAAACAGCGAGGCGCTGAGTTCATTCACGGCCTTCAACATATCCGGGTCGTCGCTGAGGGTTTCCGATATGGCGCCGCGACAGGCGTCTTTCGGGTTGATGCCACTGACCATCAACTTTGCCGCATGCACCAGCAGTCGGGTACTGGCCCCTTCTTCCAGGCCGCTGCCCTTGAGGTTTCGGGTCATTCCCGCGTACTTCACCAGGCGGGCCGCCATTTGTTGGTCGAGGCCGGATTCCTGTACGATAATGTCGGTTTCATGCCGGGCCGGGGGGTAATCAAATTCAATTGAAATAAAGCGTTGCCGGGTACTTTGTTTCAAATCCTTGAGTACGCTCTGATAGCCGGGATTATACGATATCGACAGACAAAACCGGTCGGAGGCGACCAGAAGCTCGCCGGTTTTTTCGATCGGCAAAATCCTGCGATCATCCGCCAGTGGATGGATAACGACGGTGGTATCCTTGCGCGCTTCGACGATTTCATCGAGATAGCAGATGCCGCCGCCGCGCACAGCTCGCGCCAGGGGGCCGTCTGACCATCGCGTCTCGCCGCCTATGATCAGGTATCGACCGACCAGGTCCGAAGCGGTCAGGTCATCATGACAGGAAACGGTAATCAGGGGACGATTCAGTTTCCATGCCATGTGTTCCATGAATCGGGTCTTGCCGCATCCTGTCGGGCCTTTCAGCAGTACCGGGATACCGTTTTTGCAGGCGGCTTCAAACAACTCCACCTCGTTTCTCTGGGGGGAGTAGAATGGCTCGTCCGCAATCCGATATTCCTTGAGATCGAGCTCAGCAGTCATAGTTCACAGGGGTCTGGCAGGGCAGGCAAGTGTATCAGGTTGTCGTCTTTTTATCGAATGGGAGAGTTGTCCAATGGGAGATTGGACAATTCTAACTCTTGCAGAGGATTTGTTGTCAGGAGTATTGGTATTTGTGGTCCATGCCTGTGATAAAATGACTTGATCAACATACTACTTTTAATAGGTGGAACATGCTTTTTTTGAAAAGATTAATTGCCGTTACCTTGCTCGGAAGTGCTTTTGGATGTGCGACCCTGACAGAAGATGCCATGACTGCGATTGCTTTTTCATTTAGTGATGGAAGTAGTGGCAAGTGTACTCTGGATAATAAACGTGGAACGTGGTCAACGGAAATTCCCGCTTCTGTTTATGTCAGAAAGTCAGATGATGTACTGAAATATCAATGTGAAACGGAGGATGGACGGACAGTTAGCGGATCAATTGCAAGTGAGATGGGCGGTAAAATTGTCGCAAGCGCTGTTTTCCTCGACTTCGGTATTGTGGATTCGATTACCGATAAGCATCGTAAATATCCGGTGAGCTTTGTCATTCCGATTAAGAAGAAATCTGATAATTAGGTTTCTGAGACTATATCAGGACACGAGTATCTTTTAAGGAATGCAAGCGAAAAACAATTCTAGCGCTCGACAAACAGGAAATTATTAACAGTTGGGATGACGTAATATCAGCCTTGAAGGATAGTATTGATTACTTTCGGACTACGTATCGAATTCCGGTTTCCCAACTATTGCCGTATGACTCGTTACTGGTACCCTTTGCTTACTTCTTTTTTTCCAACAAGCAGAAACCAAATCCGGATCAACGCAAATATCTTGAGGAGTTTTTCTGGCGAATATCTTTGTCGTACCGCTATTCAAGCTCAACGGAATCGCGCCTTGCTCAGGATGTCAAGCGGATAGACCAGATTGTTAAAGACCAACGTCCCGATTACAGTGACATCCATATCTATCTGGATTCCCCGCAGACCCTTGTTGACACCAATTTCAGCGCGGGCAACAGTTATTGCAAGGCAGTACTTTGCTTATTGGTTTATCGGGAACCTAAAGACTTCCAGGATAACGGAAAAGTGATCCTCGACAATTCATGGTTAAAGGTCGCCAGCAGCAAGAACTATCACCACTTCTTCCCGAGGAAATACCTTGAGAAAAACGAAATTCCTAATAGCAATAGCCTTGTCAATATCACGTTCGTAAGTGACCACATGAATAAGCGCATAATCCGTGCGAGAGCTCCGTCCAGCTATATCGGAGATTTCAGCGATGAAAACTCCGATATAAATAAGGCGCTCAATTCCCATTTCATCGATATCAACGGGTTTGGTATTGAAAGTGACGACTACAAGACGTTCCTGAAGTCAAGGGCGAAACTCATTTTCGATGAATTGAAGGCAAGAATTGACCTGAGCCACAAGGAGCCTGACAACGAAGAGGTACAGGAATTAGTAGCTGCTGGTGAGAGCGATAAGGTTGAGTTCAAATCCACGTTTCGGTACGACCTGCGAGCGAAAACTGTAAACAAGAAACTCGAATATGTTATCGCCAAAACGATTGCAGCCTTTCTGAACAGCGAAGGCGGCAATTTGTTCATCGGCATTGATGACAACCAAAGCGCGCTCGGTCTGGAAGACGATATGAAAACATTGGCCAAGGGAAACATTGATGGATTTGAGCTGCATCTTTTCGGAGTGATCAAGAAATACATCGGAAGTGGTTATAGCACTCATATTAGAGTGACTTTCCCAACTTACGATGATGTTCAGATTTGTCGAATACGAGTAGATAAATGCAGCAAGCCTGTGTTTACAAAGTTCGAAGATAAGGAGGATTTCTTTGTTCGATTAGGCTGTTCGTCTCAATCACTTAGCCGTGAAGAGCAAAGCGCCTACGAAAAAGAACATTGGGGAGTCTGATGCTGTGATATTCCAGAAATGTCCAATGGAAGATGAGTCTGTAGGATATGATATGATCAGACACGTGGAAAAAGCTACTGCACGATGACGACATCATCCGCAAAAGATCTATCGGATTGTCTGGGTAACACAAAATTCGGGACTGTACTTGCAGACCCGCCGTGGCGTTTCGCAAATCGAACGGGCAAGGTGGCTCCTGAGCATCGCAGGCTGTCTCGGTATGGTACTCTTTCCTTTGATGAGATAGCTGCACTACCGGTAGCCGAACATGTCGACGATAGGGCGCACTGCTATCTATGGGTTCCCAATGCGCTTTTGCCATGGGGTTTGCAGGTTCTCGGCGCTTGGGGATTCGAATACAAGACCAATATAGTCTGGCATAAAATCCGTAAGGATGGCGGGTCGGATGGGCGAGGTGTCGGATTCTACTTCCGCAACGTAACCGAGATCGTCCTCTTCGGAGTGCGAGGAAAGAGTGTCCGCACGCTCGGCCCTGGGCGTAGCCAGGTAAATTTGATGGCCAGCCGAAAGCGGGAACACTCCCGGAAGCCGGATGAGCAATATCAAATTATCGAGGATTGTAGTTGGGGGCCTTATCTGGAATTGTTTGGTCGTGGAACTCGTGAAAACTGGACAGTATGGGGCAATCAGGCAGGCTCGGATTATCAGCCAGACTGGCCGACATACGACTATAATTCTACGGTTGAGGCACTTTGAGCCTATCTGACCTGGAAGGCGCGGGTTTCGACATACAGGCCGAAAATCATGTGCTGGCAGTGCTCATCAGGGACTTTCCCGAGCCATTGGACGAGTTATGCGATGTCCTTATGGAAGTCCGAATGTCGGATGTTGAGTTGGTCAGGGGCGGTGGTGGTGAGGCTAATTTCACGCAACGCCTTCGGCGTTCCCTTACAGATAGAGGTTGGCTTAAGCGTAATATCGTAATCAGGAAAATTGTTGACGGTGCGGAGCGTTCTGCAATCTCGCACGAAATTGATCACGTAAGGAAAATCGGAAACGGTTCTATTGCTCTTGAAATTGAGTGGAACAACAAGGATCCGTTCTTTGACCGCGATCTTGAAAACTTTCAACGACTCCATAGTGAGGGCGCTATCAGCGCTGGCATTGTTGTAACGCGCGGCAAGTCTCTTCAGGATAACTTGATTCAGATCGTCAAAAAGTGCGCTGCCAATCATGGCGTACGTGGTTTTGATGACCTTGCACAGTTCGGATTGAATCCTACCCAGCGTCAGCGTCGTATGGTGCAAACTGTCGATGATGACTTCGTAACGGAGTGGGCGCGGCGATTTGTGCAGGACAAGTTTGGAAGCGCAACAACACACTGGGAAAAGTTACAAGAGCGGATCAATCGAGGCGTGGGAAATCCTTGTCCTCTCCTGATGATCGGAATACCGGCAACTTCCGTTTATCAGGAGAGAATTGAATGAAGAGTATGGTGGTTACAATCCGTGATATAAAAACCAAAACATACAAGTACCGGATACGCTGATGCGGCTGTTGAAAAGAATTTTGATCGCGCTGATTGTCGTGATTATTGTCATCGTGGTGATCGGGGGCGCAAAAATATACGGAAAACTGTCGAAATATCCGGAGTTTGTCGCTACTCCCCCGGTCAGGACCGTAGCTCATGACCAGCGTGTGGTGTTGTTCGCCCTGGGTGATTCCGGTTATGGAGGGGTAGCGCAGAGCGATGTTGCCGATGCGATGGAGGAGCGATGTAAACAACAAAACCCCGATGCCTTGCTGTTGCTGGGTGACCTGATCTATCCGTCTGGTACACAAACGCTGGAGGACCCGCGTTGGGATGAATATATTTTCGACATGTATGGCAGTGAGTGTTTGCGGAGTCTCCCGATCTTTCCGGCTCTCGGCAACCATGACTATGGCGGCGACCCGTGGCTCTTTCAAGAGGCGGACACAATCAATTCTCGCTGGTGGTTTCCGCATCGACACTACCAGATACTTTTTGAAGATCTTCTGGCGCTGTATGTGATCGATACGAACAGCCCCGTGTTCATACATACAACGCTCCCCGCGCTGGCAGACCACTCGACGCCCTGGTCCATTGCTTACGGTCATCATCCCCTCGCTTCACAGAGTAAAAGCGGTGGAAGACACCGGGGCGGAGGCCTGGGTGGAATGTTTGTCAGCCGAGCCTTATGCGATCATGTGGACACATTCCTGTCCGGGCATGCTCATCATCTGGAACACCTGGATATCGATGACTGTCAGGCGGATCAGTTCATTTCAGGGGGAGGCGGAGCGCCATTGTCTCCATTCAGGGAAAATCCGGAGTACCATTTCGGGGCGAGCGTGTATGGTTTCCTGGAGATCGAAGTGGAGCCGGAAACGATGGCGTTCCGGTTTATATCAACCGATCACACGATCCTTTACGAACACTACAAACGAAACCAGGCGGTTGCGCCTGAATGATATCCGGGGAAATACATATTCTCTATTGCTGTATTGGAAATACTTGTGGGAACAAGCCGGTCGCTTCACTGGTCTATTGTATGAGAAACCCGTATAGTCAAGAGTTATAATTACCAGCCCCGGTTTTTCAGGCGAATCAACCATAGTCATGAACGATATCATTGCCACAAATGAAACCATCCTGGTTGTCGGCGGTGGCATCAGCGGCATCACTACCGCCCTCGAAGCCGCTGAATGCGGAAAGGATGTCATTCTTGTCGAAAAAAATCCGGCGCTCGGTGGACGGGTTTCCCAGCTCTACAAGTACTTCCCCAAGCTCTGCCGCCCCAGCTGCGGGCAGGAAATCAATTTCCGCAGGATCAAGGCGAACCGGCGCTTGCGGATTCTGACCATGGCGGAAGTGGAAACCCTGAGCGGATACGCGGGAGACTATACCGCAACCATCCGGATTCATCCGCGCTATGTGAAGGAAAACTGTACGGCCTGTGGCAGTTGCGCAAAAGCGGTAGACGCCGAAATTGACGATCCTCACAATTACGGACTCAGTAAAATCAAGGCGGCCTACCTGCCCCATAACATGGCTTATCCCCAGCGCTATGTTCTCGACCCGTCCATCGTCGGCAATGAACAGGGGGAGAAGGCTAAAGCCGCCTGCCCGGTGGATGCGATTGACCTGGAAATGCGGGAGCAGACGATTGATGTCAAATGCGGCGCTGTCGTATTCGCCACCGGCTGGCGACCTTATGACGCCGCCCGTATAGAGCCCTACGGCTATGAGCGATACGAAGACGTCATTACCAGTGTCGAACTTGAACGGATGATGGATCCTTACGGGCCGACTGGTGGCAAGCTGGTCAGGCCTTCCAACAAAGAGCCCGCGAAGGACATTGCCTTTATTCAATGCGCCGGTTCGCGTGACCGCAACCACTTGTCGCATTGTTCGAGAATCTGTTGCATGGCTTCATTGAAACAAAGTACCTATATCGGCGAACAGTTCGGTAACGACGAAAGCGCCAGGGCGACGATTTACTATATCGACATCCGCACCATCGACCGGTTTGAGGATTTCGAGAAGAAAGTGCGGGCGGATGAGAAAGTGCATTTTATCAAATCCAAGGTCGCCAGTATCGCCAGAGACCCGAAAACCGGCAAACCGGTTTTGCAAGGTGTCGATACCCATGGTTACAAACGATATGAAAATCCGCATGATCTGGTGGTGCTGGCAGTCGGAATGGAGCCGAACCTGGATTTCCGGTCGGTGATCAACACCGAGCATGGTCTGAGTGTCGATACCAGTGGTTTCATCGAGTTGGACCCCGCCAATGGCGGTGTTTTTGGATCCGGCTGCGCAACCAACCCCCTGGACGTGAATCGGTCTGTGCAGAGCGCGACCGCTGCGGCGCTGCGCGCGATCCAGGTGGTCAATACCGTGTCCGTGTAACAGGAAATGTCGGACGCGATGAAAACAGCGGCGTATATCTGCAAAGGCTGCGGCCTGGGGGAGCGGCTGGATATCGACCAGTTGGTGGATATTGCCGGGTCGCAGGGCGGCGCCGACATTGCCAGATGCCATGATTATCTGTGCAGCGGCGATGGCCTGTCATTGATTCGCCGGGATATTGAAGACCAGGGCGTAACCCATGTTGTGTTGGGGGCCTGCTCCAGGAGGGCGAAAACCGAGGCATTCAACATGGAAGACGTGGCCGTTGCCAGGGCGAATCTGCGGGAAGGGGTGATCTGGAGTCAACCGGATACCCCGGAGGCCAGAGAGTTGACCCAGGATATGGCGGACGACTATGTGCGTATGGCCTGTACCGAAATCAAATTCATGAAGCAGCCCGCTTCCAATCCCGCGCGCGGCGCGAACAAGCGGATACTGGTTGTCGGCGGTGGCATCAGCGGCATCACCGTTGCGCTGGAAGCGGCCAAAGCCGATTACGAGGTGTTGCTGGTCGAGAAAAAGGCCGCTTTGGGGGGATGGACGAAGGATTTCCATCGTGTTTTGCCATCCAGGGAGCCGCATACGGAGCCACAGATGAGTCCTCTCGGGGAATGGATCAGCCAGGTTGAAACCGAGACTAACATCACGGTGTTCCTGAATGCCACAGTCACCCGGACCAGCGGTTCTCCCGGACAGTTCAGCGCCGATATTTCCACGGAAAGCGGATCAACCAGTACCGAAAATGTCGGCGCTATCGTACAGGCCAGCGGTTTCACCCGCTATGACGCCAGCCAGTTGCCCGAGTTCGGTTATGGTCAGACTGCCGACGTAGTGGATCAGACTGAACTGGAGGCCCTGGCTCGCGCGGCGAATGGCAAGGCGATCACGCGGCCTTCCGATGGCAAGCCGGTCGAGAGTGTGGTATTCGTACAGTGCGCCGGGCAACGCTCTGACAAACCGGGTCATCTGCCGTATTGCTCCGGTTATTGTTGCAACGTCAGCATCAAGCAGGCGATGTATTTCAAGGATCAGAATCCCGATGTTGATACCCACGTAATCTACAGTGACCTGCGTGTGCCTGGCAATGGCGAGGATTTCTACCGTTCCGCGCAACTAAAGGGCGTGATCTTCACCAACGGCACGATTGATTCGGTGAGCGAGGCCGCAGTTCAATCCGGTTCGGGACAACTTGACGTAGTATTGCAGGATCATATTCTGGATCAGGAGGTGACTATCCAGTCCGATCTGGTGGTTCTGGCAACCGGGCAGATTCCGAATTCCGGGATCGATATCAGCGCCCCCGCCGACTCCGGGGCCAACGGCGGTCAGGTCAGGGTGAACGTCGATTCAATCCTGAATCTCGACTATCGGCAGGGGCCGGATATGCCCCACCTGAAACATGGTTTCAGCGACTCGCATTTTATCTGCTTTCCTTATGAAACCCGTCGAACCGGTATTTACAGTTGTGGCCCGGTGCGCCGGCCTATGGACATCGTCCAGTCTGTTGAAGACGCCACCGGCGCCGCGATGAAAGCCATACAGGCGGTGGAAGGGGCTGCAATGGGTCGCGCGGCCCACCCAAGATCGGGAGATTTGTCTTACCCTTCTTTTCGTCGTGAAGGTTGTACACAATGCAAGCGCTGTACCGTCGAGTGCCCGTTTGGCGCGATTGATGAAGATCAGACCGGTTACCCCGTTTTCAATGAATCCCGCTGCCGGCGATGTGGCACCTGTATGGGCGCCTGTCCGGTTCGGGTCATTTCCTTTGAAAACTATTCAGTCGATACCGTGGGCCAGCAGATCAAAAACATCGATATGCCCGATGAATTTGATGAGAAACCGCGAATTCTGATTCTGGCCTGCGAGAATGACGCTTATCCGGCATTGGACATGGCGGGCCACAATCGGATCGAATACAATGCGTTTGTGCGTGTCGTGCCGATTCGTTGCTTAGGCTCGGTCAATCTGATCTGGATAACCGATGCGTTGAATTCCGGATTTGATGGTATCATGTTGATGGGCTGCAAAAAAGGCGAGGACTATCAGTGTCATTTCGTCGACGGCTCCAGATTGGCCCACGAGCGTATGAGCAAGGTCGATGATACTCTGAGTCAGTTGCAGCTTGAACCGGAGCGGGTGCAGACGTATGAAGTGGAAATTACCGACATTGATCGTGTGCCCCGGCTGATCAATGAATACGCGGCGCGAATTGACGAAATCGGCATGAATCCATTCAAGGGCTTTTAGCGCCATGTATCCCGCTACAGCGCCATCCGATGCCAATACGGCGATGATCGAGAAATATCGAAACAGTTTCTTGAGGGAAGTCGAGGCCAATGTCGAGGAAGGGGACTGGGTGAAAATGTGCATGCAGTGCGGGGTCTGTTCCGGTTCTTGCCCGCTGGGAAATGCCTGGGACCACCCGCCGCAGGAGCTGTTCATGATGATCCGCGCGGGGCAGCGCGAAGAGGTGCTCACCAGCGAGTCCATGTGGATGTGCACTTCCTGTTACAACTGTATTGTGCGCTGCCCGAGGGGTCTTCCGATCACCCATATCATGCACGGCCTGGCGAACTACGCCAATCGACTCGGCCTCGCGCCCAAAATGAACCCGACCAGGCGATTCGCCAAAATTTTCTGGGACAATATCAGTACCACCGGCCGGGTCAATGAAACCCGATTGTCCATCAAGCTGTATTTCATGAATGGTTTTCGACAGGGAATCAAAACCGTCTTCGCGATGCGAAACGTAGGAATCGGAATGATGCTGACCCGCCGCCTCAATCCTTTCGGACTTTTCCGGTCTGGCGGGATCCAGCAAAAATCCCAGCTTCAGCAGATGCTCAAAAAGGCTTACGAGATCGAGGACAAACGCAAGGGATTCAATTAGAATGAGGATTGGTTCAAATGGCTAGAAAAGAATATTCGTTTTACCCGGGTTGCTCTTCAGAACGCAATTCGTCCGCCTCCAACTACATGGTATCCGTGGAATCCATGTGCAAGACCCTGGATATCAAGCTGAACGAGATCCCCGACTGGAATTGTTGTGGGGCATCTGTTGGTTATGGCGAAGGCGGGGAGTTGCCCCGTCATGTGATGAATGCGAGAAACATCGCCCTGTCCCAGCAACACAATACCGGTCAGGATATCGTGGCCACCTGTGCCGCCTGCTGGCTCGGCGCCAAAGAGTCGGTGGAGCGACTGTCAAAATCGGATCAACTGCTGGCAGATACCCAAAACATTCTGGCCGATGCCGGACTCAAGGTGGACATCACCAAAGATACCGCCAGGGGGGTTCGTCACATGGTTGAAGTGCTGATCGAGGATTTCGGTTACGATGAGCTGGAAGCGCCTGTTAAAAAGCCACTGGATGGATTGAAAATCGCAGGCTATGTCGGCTGTCAGACTAACCGCCCGTTCGGCATTGACGGCGAGTCGTTCGAGAATCCCAAATACCTGGATAAAATGGTGGAGACCATGGGCGCCGAAGCGGCGGATAAATATGAGCAGAAAGTCACCTGCTGCGGTGGCGCTCTGGCCTTCTCCGAGCCTGAGAAGAGTCAGGCCCAGATAAAGGAAATTGTGGAATCGGCTTATGATCACGATGCCGACATGATCGTTACCCCCTGCCCGGTTTGCCAGATGAACGTCGAGGTTTACCAGGAACAGATCAACAAGACCTACAACACGAAATTCAAAATGCCGGTGGTCTATTACAGCCAGTTGATGACGGTGGCTTACGGTGGCAGCGCCAAAGAAGCCGGCCTTAATGGCCAGGTGATCAGAGCGAAGAAGCTGGAAGAAATCGCAGCGAGATAGCCCAGCGGCCCCCAACCCATGAATCTTCTCGTATTTCAGCATATAGACTGTGAACATCCCGGAATTTTGAGGGATTTTCTCAGGCAGGACGGGATTGGGTGGCATGCGGTGGAACTGGACGCCGGTGATCCGATTCCTGAACTTGAGCGTTACGATGCGCTGTGGGTGATGGGTGGTCCGATGGATGTATGGGACGTCGATCAGAATCCCTGGATGATCGCCGAGAAACAGGCCATTCGTAAATGGGTAAACGACTTGAACAAGCCTTTCCTGGGTTTGTGTCTGGGGCACCAGCTTCTGGCCGATGCGCTTGGCGGCACCTGCGGGCCGCAAAATCCGCCTGAAATTGGCGTAATGGAGGTGGAACTGACCGAAGAAGGCGAGTCGGACCCGATTTTCTCGAATATGCCGACTATCCAGAAATGCCTGCAATGGCATTCGGTCTGTGTTGCCCAGCCACCGGAAAACGCCACCGTCCTGGCTTCTTCCGACTTATGCCGTGTGCAGGCGATGCGGGTCGGTGATCGAGCCTGGTCCATGCAGTATCATGTCGAGATTGAGCCGGACACGGTCAGCAACTGGAGTGAAATTCCGGCTTACCGGCAGGCGCTGGAAAATTCCTTAGGGTCGACTGGTTTGAAGAATATCAAGGCAGACAGCGACGCCAGCATGGATTCCTTTGCCCGAAACGCCAGACAGCTTTACGATAACTTCATGTCATTGTGCCGGGGGTGAGGAGGACAAGGTTGCGCTACGATAGTTTTTTAGTTAATTTGGCAAAACCGTCAATAATTGGCGATTACACTGGAAAGGTCTAATGTCTGTAGTAGCAAAAAATCATGAATGGAAAGTCTCTCAATATTATTGAGGAAAAACTGATCCGGTTACGGGAATTGATTCCCGAGACGTTTAGTGAAGGAAAAGTTGATTGGGAAAAAATGCGGGCCGCTCTGGACGGTAACTTTGAATTCAAAGATGAACGTTACCACCTGAACTGGTCCGGCAAGACCGATGCTTTTCGCGTCCTGCAATCGCAAACCACATCCACCTTAGCCCCTTGCCGCAAGGAATCAATGGATTTTGACAGTAGTGGCAATGTGTTCATTGAGGGCGAGAATCTGGAAGTACTGAAGATTTTACAGAAATCCTATTTCGGTAAAATCAAGATGATTTACATTGACCCGCCTTATAACACTGGAAACGACCACTTCATTTATCCTGATCGGTTCACTGAGAGCAAAGACGATTACCTGAAGCGTATCGGCGATAAAGACGAATGGGGGCGCATGACACGCGAGGGATTGTTTCGTAAAAACAGTCGGGAAAACGGCCACTTCCATTCCAACTGGCTCAGCATGATTTACCCGCGCCTGTTCCTTGCGCGTAACTTGTTACGCGAGGATGGGGTCATCTTTGTGTCCATTGATGACAATGAGATACATAACTTGCGGATGGTGATGAATGAGATTTTCGGGGAGGAGAATTTTGTTGCATGTTTTGTATGGAGGAGAACCGACAATCAATCAAATATAGGTAATGTGGCAAGAATTAAGGAATATATTTTGTGTTTTTCAAAAGCTGAGCCTTTTCATAGGTTCAACAAAATGAAATTAACAGAAAGAGCCAAAAAGGAATATAGACATTCCGATGATAAGGGTTTGTTTAGAAGAGCGATTCTCCTTGATAAAACGAGGGGAAGACATCATTATCTGGTCACTACTCCAAGTGGAAATACTTTGTACGGACCTTGGATGGTTAGTGAAACCAAATTTAATGAAATGTTGAGCAGTGATGGAGTTTATTGGACTTCCGGTAGGCAGGAACAACCTTACGGGAAAATTTACCTTGAGGATTCCAAAGGGCAAATAACAAGTGATTTTTTAGGTATCGAATTTGGTTCCAACCAGGAAGGAAGTATCGAAGTAGAAAAATTGCTCGGTGCCAGATATTTCGATTTTCCCAAGCCGTCGAGTTTGATTAAGCATTTTGTTGTTATAGGGGTGAACAACAACGATATAGTTTGTGATTTCTTTGCCGGCTCTTGTACCACCGCCCATGCAGTTCTGCAACTCAACGCCGAGGATGGTGGTAGTCGCCAATTTATCTGCATCCAGATGCCTGAGCCCTGCAACGAGAAATCCGAAGCGTACAAATCTGGCTACAAAACGATTGCCGACATCAGCAAGGAACGCATCCGCCGGGTAATCAGAAATGGCGATATGGATGACGGATTTAAAGTTTTCAAGTTACAAAAATCCAACTTCAAATCCTGGCGTGGTGACTTGATCCATGACGAAAAAGAGTTACAAAAGCAACTCAAACTCCATATTACCCCGCAAGTCGAAGGTGCTGAAATTGACAATATCCTCTACGAGTTGTTGCTGAAATCGGGATTGTCTCTGACTGCCGAAATAGAAAATAAAGGCGACTGGTTTCTGGCCCATGACGGGGAAACAATAATCGCTCTTGTGCTAAGAAGCATTGACGGTGCAACAATACAAAGAGTTTTATCTGCCAAACCGCAAAAAGTTGTTGCTCTGGACACGTTGTTCCAAAACAACGACCAATTAAAAACTAATATCGCCCTGCAAATGGAAGATGCCGAGGTTGCGTTTCAAGTAGTGTAATCATGGGCCAGTCAAACATATTGAAGGCGATGGATTTTTTTTGTGGGGGAGGCGGAATGTCTTGCGGCATGAGGCAGGCGGGCATCGGTATTGTCGCTGGTCTGGATAGTGACAAAAACTGCCAGGAGACATATCTTAAAAATAATCCGGATGCCCAATTCATCCTGACCGACATCACTGAGACAGGAACGCAAATTCTCTCGGATGCGGGAATTAAAACTGATGACGATAACCTCGTTTTCATTGGATGCAGTCCCTGCCAATATTGGAGCATTATCAATACGGATCGGAAAAAATCTGAACAGAGTACAAATCTCCTGACTCATTTTCAGAGATTCGTTGAGTATTACAAGCCTGGTTATGTTGTAATTGAAAATGTGCCTGGAATAAAACGAAATGCTGATAAAAGCAAGTTGCATGCTTTTATTAATTTTCTGGAAAAGCACGAATACAGTTATGACGAAGGTGTTATAAATGCCAATTTCTACGGTGTCCCTCAAAACAGGAAACGGTTTGTCCTGATTGCTTCCCGTGTAAGTAAAAACATAGAGTTGCCCGCTCCCGATGCCACTGGTCCCGTTACGAGAAACTATCTGGGAATCGAGAACGGCTTTAAAAAAATTGCCGCCGGGCATAAGGACGAGACAGACTTCAGGCATAGCTCCTCCAGACTGTCGGAGACCAATTTCAAGCGGCTTGTGTTGACTCCGAAAGATGGCGGTACAAGAAAATCCTGGGGCACCCGTGAAGATTTACAGCTTGAAACCTATAAGGGACGGGATAACTGTTTCAAGGATGTGTACGGCAGAATGTTTTGGAATAAGCCCGCCCCTACGATAACAACCCGCTTTATCAGCCTGTCTAACGGTAGATTCGGGCATCCGGACGAAAACAGGGCTATTTCTCTGAGAGAAGGCGCTGCCTTACAAACATTTCCCCATAGCTATACATTCTGTTCCGACAGTATGACGACTACGGCGAAATTGATCGGCAATGCCGTACCGCCCGAATTAGCAAGGCGAATAGGACTGGTTTTGCAGGGCGAGACAACAAAAAAGAGAGATCAGCAATGACTGAACAAAAAGTGGTAAAGATGGGCTTTGATCCCAACACTATCGAACACTTGGGAATCCAGATGTATAGCACTCTGCCTCCGGTTATAGCAGAGATGGTAGCCAATGCCTACGATGCCGATGCCTTGAGCGTGCAAATCTTTCTGGAAGACGAAAGAGAGAAAAAAATCATTATTGAGGACAACGGACACGGGATGTCTTTTGAAGATTTGGAATCTAAATTTCTGAGGATTGGCCGTAATCGGAGAGAGGGCGACCAGCAATGTTCGGAATCCGGGAAAAGAAAAGTTATTGGGAAAAAAGGTATTGGGAAGCTATCCTTTTTTGGAATCGCTAATCATGTGGAGGTAGCTACCCGAAGGAATAGTAAAGAAAATATTTTTGAAATGGGTTGGGATGAGATAAAAAGGTCTGGCAATGAATACTATGCTCCGGTAACGACGCATGATGTTCCATGTGCTGAGGGGCAGTCTGGAACCAGGGTCACATTAACCGGGATTCGACGGCACAGTCCCTTTGATCCTGATAGTTTGGCGATTAATTTAGCCAGGGCGTTTTCTGTCTTTAATGAAGAAGATTTTGAAGTAGAGGTTATCCACAATAAGGAACAGCCTATAAAAGTAACTAATGAAATGAAGTATGACAATATTGATATTGAATATGATTGGAATTTTCCTTATTCGGGAGCGGATTCTCAATATGAATATGCCGGACAAATTACCGGCAAAATCATATCGGCAAAAACACCGGTTGTATCATCAATGAAGGGAGTAGCCCTGTTTTCAAGAGGGAAACTGGTAAACGAGCATGAGTTTTATGAACACAAAGCATCCAGCCACGGTTATTCATATTTGACAGGATGGCTGAATGTAGATTTTATTGACGATTGGGAACAGGACGTTATCGGAACCAACAGACAATCGTTGAACTGGGAAAATGAGGAGACATCCAGGCTCAGAGCTTATTTACAGAAAGTTGTCCAAAAGATTTATTCGGAACGGCGTGAGAAGATTGAGAACAATAAAAAGGAAGTAATCAGAACGAAAACCGGAATGGATATCGACAAATGGCTAGAAGGTTTGCCGAAACACGAACGAGTATTGGCACGAAAAATAGTTGATCAGATCATTGGAAACGAGGGTATAGACACGGAGAAATCCAGCGGCTTGATCGGCTATGTGAAAGATGCTTTTCAGTTTGAGGCATTCAAAGAGTTTGCTGCGGATATTTCCGATACGGATGATTTTGACGGCAGTAAATTTTTGGAATTGCTTAAGGAATGGCAGCTTGTCGAAGCGAAAGAATTATATCGCCTTTCCATAGGCAGGATTTCCACGATTGAAGAGCTTGCAAAGCATATGAAGGAAGATTCCAAAGAAGTCCCTACAATGCACAAATTTTTTAAGGCATTTCCCTGGTTGCTTGATCCCAGAATAATGGAGTTCCAGGATGAAGCTCGATATTCAGATATCCTCAAGGAAAAATATCCAGAGAAGGATTTGGAAGAATCCGACAGGAGAATAGATTTTGTATGCACGAGGGTTTCTAATAATCGGTTCATTATCGAGTTGAAAAGACCTCACCATTCAATAGGCGCAAAAGATATGGAACAGGCGGCTGACTATCGTTCATTTCTGGAAAAGCATGTCGGGAACACACCAGAGTCAGCAAGTCAGATTGTCGCCTATGTAGTCGGAGGCGAACAATCCAGCGATCGGGTTGCTCAATCAAAAATAAATACATACAGCAAATCTGGAGAGATATATATTAAAACTTACGCTGAGCTTTTGGAGAACGCAAAGAAATACCACCAAGAGTTTATCGATAAGTACAAGCAATTACGGCCTCTCCAGATGTAAGTAATGAATGATATATATTCCGTTCGGAAACGCAGTGAGATCATGTCGCATATATCCGGTAAGGATACAAAACCGGAGGCGATAGTTCGCAAACACTTGTTCTCGGAGGGATTCAGATACAAAAAACACGTCAACAATCTGCCCGGCAATCCTGATCTGGTTTTGCCCAAATATAAAACGGTTGTTTTTGTTCACGGATGCTTTTGGCATGGTCATGATTGTCCGAGAAGGAAGTTACCTTTAACTAACACAGACTTTTGGTACGAGAAAATAAACCGGAATAAGCAGAGGGATTTGAAAAACTGCAAAGAATTGGGAAAAACAGGGTGGCACGTATTGATAATCTGGCAGTGTGAAATCAGAAACAAACAGAAAGAGGGTCAAAAAATGGCTCAGGTTTGTGAAAAAATCAGATCCTATGGTACTTCTTCAAAAAGATAAGTTACTTTATGCGTTTTCACTTTAATCCTGGTCAAAAATACCAACTGGATGCCATCAATGCTGTACTGCGTGTATTTGAAGGTCAGCCTGTGGGGCGTGGAAGCAGTGCGTTTCTTTCGATCAATTCCGGTGAGATACTTGCCGAAACTGGCTTTGCTAATCGTTTGGGGATAGATGAAGAACAAATCCTGAAAAATGTACAAACTATACAGAAAGAAGAACAGGGAAAACATGAAAACGATAAATGGGAAATTTCTAATGTTCTCGATGGTATGCACTTTTCCGTGGAGATGGAAACCGGCACCGGCAAGACTTATGTTTATTTACGCACCATTTACGAGTTGAACCGGATATACGGTTTCCGTAAATTTGTCATCGTTGTACCTTCTGTCGCCATACGGGAAGGTGTATGGAAAAACCTGTCCATTACTCACGACCATCTGCAAAATCTTTACGGCAATCCGCCGACTCACTATTCAGTTTACGATTCAAAACGGGTATCAAGCCTGCGTACCTTTGCCTTGAGTGATGTCGTTGAAATTCTTGTCATCAACATTGATTCTTTCGCTAAAGACAAAAATGTTATCAACCAGCCCAATGACAAGTTGATGGGTAAAGAACCCATTGATTTTATCAGGCGCTCTAATCCTATAGTCATTGTAGATGAACCGCAGAATATGGAGACCGATGCACGCAAACAGGCTATTGAAAATTTGAATTATCTCTGCACCCTGCGTTATTCCGCTACTCATACCAACCGATACAACATGATCTACAATCTCGACCCGATCCAGGCTTGCGACTTGGGGCTGGTAAAACAGATTGAGGTGGATTCTGTGGTCACGGAGAATGATTTCAACGATGCTTACGTGCGATTGAAAAAGATAAACACCGCACACTCACTTTCGGCCTCAGTAGAAATTGACTGTAATACGGGTAACGGCGTGAAAAGAAAGTCTGTAACCGTTCGTCCTGGCCAAGACCTTTACGTTTCTTCAAGCAACAGGGAGATATACCGGGATGGTCATATTGTGAATGAGATTGATTCAGAAAAAGAATTCATCGCGCTATCCAGTGGTAGAAAATTGTCAGTCGGCGAAACAGTTGGCGGATTGAGAGATGAGATAATGAGGGCGCAGATTCGTGAAACCGTCGCCGAGCATTTCAGCAAGCAAAAACGGCTAAAGGAGATCAAGGTGATTTCCTTATTTTTTGTTGACCGAGTTGTGAACTACCGCATCTATGATGAGGCAGGTAATCCAATCAAGGGGAAATTTGCGGAGTATTTTGAGGAAGCATTCCACGAGTTTGCTACTAAAGAGGAATTCTCTGAACTGATCCCATTTGATGCGGAATGTGTTCACAACGGCTATTTTTCTCAGGATAAAGGCAAGTGGAAAGACACCAGAGGGAATACTCTTGCGGATAATAATACATTCAAGTTGATTATGCAGGACAAGGAGCGATTACTGGACCCGGATGAACCGCTACGTTTCATTTTCAGTCACTCCGCGCTTCGGGAGGGATGGGATAACCCCAATGTATTTCAGATTTGCACCTTGAATGAAACGAAGTCCGAGTTAAAAAAACGACAGGAAATAGGACGGGGTATGCGCTTGGCCGTGGACAGTGATGGCAGGCGTATTCAGGATACCAATGTTAACCGGTTGACGGTCATCGCCAATGAAAGTTACGAGGACTTTGCGCGCCAGCTACAAAATGAAATTGAAGAAGAGTGTGGTGTTCAGTTCGGAAACCGGATAAAAAACAAGCGTGAAAGAAGGCACGTACAATACCGCGAAGGTTTCCAGTTAGATGAAAAATTCAAGGCGCTGTGGAACCGGATAAAGTATCAAACCAATTACCGTGTTGAATACGATACGGAAGAGTTGATCAATAAAGCGGTAAAGGCGGTGGAAAAAATGGAGCCCGTAAAAAGATCGACACTCAGAATTGAAAGAGCGGAAATGGATATTACAAGGAAAGAGGGGGTCACACCGAAACCAAAGAAAGGACGGCTTTCCAGTATTGAAGATAATACCTTCTCTGTCCCGGATATTCTCTCCTATATTCAAAATCAGGAGCAGACGCGGCTTACCCGTTCCACCATTTATGAAATTTTATGGCGATCCGGCAGGCTTGGAGAAGTTTTGGTTAATCCTCAATTATTCATGGACAGGGTTGTTGGAGCAATCAGGGAGACGATGACGGAGCTGATGGTTAATGGGATCAGATATGAAAAAGATTCTGCCGGAGAATATCAACTGCAATTGTTCAAAGGTTATGAGTTTCACAGGAATCGACATACTTTCAAGATCGATAATCCAGATAAAACCATCAACGCTGATTCCCTTCCTCTTGATTCTAATGTGGAAAATCAATTCGCTCGCGATTGTGAAAGCAGGGAAGATATTGAATTTTATTTCAAACTTCCCTCATGGTTCAAAATCAAAACTCCCATTGGTAATTACAATCCCGATTGGGCGCTGATCAAGAAAAATGGAGAATCAGCTGTTTTTGTTACGGAAACCAAATCACCTGATCAGGAATTAAGGGCAAGCGAGGAAAACAAAATCCGGTTCGGAAAGGCCCACTACGAGCAACTGGGAAATGTTGAATTCAAAAAAGTGTCGTCAGTCAGGGAGTTAGATTGAAGCCTGTGAACTTAACTTGGCAGGTTAACCGTATAACTTTCTAAACCACGGTCAGGGTCGCGCTCATCGCCAGATTCCCGTTCGGAGTGGCGGCCCAGATTTCGCAGTGGTCTTCGTGTTCCTTCAGGTGAATGGAGAAATCATGGCCACCGAACAGTGGACTGAGCGCTTTGAAATTGAATTCATCCAGATGCCGGTCAATTCTGTATTTGCCGCGGGTCTGCGCCTCTTTCAACAGTAACGTGGCGACCAGTGGCCCATGTACCACCAGATTGGGGAAACCCTCGACCCGCCGACAATAATCCAGGTCATAATGAATCCGGTGACTGTTGAATGTGAGCGCGGAATAACGAAACAGCAGGACGCTGGTGGGTTGGATTGTGACGGAGTGGTCCGTCTCCCGCGGGGCGGGAATTGGAAGTTTTGCCGGCGCTCCCGGAGGGGCGTTTCTGCGATAGACAATATTCTGCCCTTCCTCCAGTTTTAACATTGACCCTGAAAAAAAACGATGCCGTATGCAGACAAAACACAACTCGCCCGTGTTGCCTCGCTTTCTGGTGATACTGTCGATCGTGGAGGTTCTGACGATTTCTTCGCCGATCACCAGCGGGCTGTGAAATTTCAGCCGTGAACCGGCCCACATTCTTTGCGGCAATGCCACCGGCGGCATGAAATCACCGAGTGGAGCATGACCGTCGCCGCCGAGTTGATCGAGTCGCTGTGTTTCCAGGAAATACATCCAGTGCCAGCCCGGCGGAAGAATGTCGCCTTCCCGATAGTCCCGCCTGTCCTGATTCAGGGTTTCTTTCAGGAAATTGGCGGGCCGGGCATCAATCCAGTCCCGGGTCTCCTTGTGCCGCCCGACCCATTGATCGAGAATTTCCGGGTTCAGGGTCAGCGTCGGTGATTCGGTCTCCATGAATCAGGCAAACTCCCTGCGGATGCTCTGATTGTGCTGTCCGATGCGCGGCGCCTGTAGTTTCCCCGTTTCCCGTTCGATTTTTATCACCCGCGCTCCCGCTTCGGATAATCTCGCGGTACAAACCGGCGCCGCTACCGCCTGTTCGATGGAAACCACCAGAATGTCTTGAAGAGGGAGCATCAGTAACTGCGCGGAAGCCCGAGGACATGCTCCGCCACAAAGCCGAGAATAAAGTTGGTGGATATGGGCGCCGTTCGATAAAGACGTGCTTCCCTGAATTTTCTCTCGATGTGATATTCCCTGGCGAATGCAAATCCACCGTGAACTTCCATGCACATGTCCGCGGCATTCCAGCTTGCTTCGGAAGCCAGAAGCTTGGCCATGTTGGCTTGTGCCCCGCATTTTTCCTGCCGGTCAAAAAGCCGGGCGCCCTTTTGCACCATCAAAGCGGCGGCCTCCACATCAATACTGCAGCGCGCTATCGGGAATTGAACTCCCTGATTCTGCCCGATCGGTCGGTTGAATACCTTGCGATCATTGGCATAACGGACCGCCTTGTCAATGAAAAAACGGCCATCTCCGATACACTCCGCCGCGATCAGGATGCGTTCCGCATTCATACTGTCAAGGATAACGCGGAAACCATTATTCTCTTCTCCCAGCAGGTTTTCCGCCGGCACTTCAAGGTTGTCGAAGAATAATTCACAACTATGATGATTGATCATCGAATCAATCGGTCTAATCGTCAGGCCCTGTTTCACCGCCTGGTTGATATCGACGATGAAAGTCGAAAGGCCATCGGTTTTGCGCTTGGTCCGGTCAACCGGCGTGGTGCGGGCGAGCAGCAGCATCAGGTCAGAATGCTGTACCCGGCTGATCCAGACTTTCTGTCCGTTCACCACATATCGGTCGCCTTTTCTGACTGCAATCGTTTTCAGACTGGTCGTGTCCGTACCCGTATCCGGTTCGGTTACGCCAAAGCTCTGCAACCGGAGCGAGCCGTCTGCAATCGCCGGCAGGTATTTCTTTTTTTGGGCCTTTGAACCATGACGGAGAACCGAACCCATCACGTACATTTGCGCGTGGCAAGCGCCGGGGTGGCCTCCCGAAAAGCTGATTTCCTCAAGAATGGCGCAGGCTTCTTCAAGGCCCAGACCGGCCCCGCCAAACTCCTCGGGTATCAGCGCACACAGGTATCCGGCGTCAGTCAGGGCAGTAACGAATTCAGCGGGATAACCCCGTTCACGGTCCAGTTTCAGCCAGTAGGCCGGGTCGAAATTCCTGCATAAATCGCGGACTCCCTGGCGTATCGCGACAATGTGGTCGGATTCACGATTCATTTGATTCATCAAACCTGATTGAGCGGATCCGCGTGATTGAACAGACGTGCAACAATCTTAAGGGCAATCAGTCAAGGAACAGGAACAGGAACAAAGTAGTTGAGCCCTTGTCTTCCGCCATCGACATATATGGTTTCGCCGGTGATATAACTTGCATAGTCGCTGGCCAGAAAGACTGCGACCCTGGCCACTTCATCGGGTTCCCCCGGGCGCAGCATCGGTGTTCGGGACATGATCTGGCGATATTTTTCGGGGTTTTCCGATATGGTATTAAACATTTCCGTGGCAATCGAGCCCGGGCCGATTCCGTTTACCCGGATACCTTGATCGGCCAACCGGATGCTTAAGCATTTGGTCCATTGATTCACGCCTCCCTTGGCAACCACGTAAGGCGCGATAGTCGGAATCGCCAACACCGCGTTCAACGAGGACATATTGATGATGGTTCCCTTCGAGCCATTACCGTCAGGGGTCTGTTCTACCATCCGCCGGGCCGCGGCCTGACCGGTCAGGAACACCCCCTTCAGATTGATCGAGATGACACGGTCGAAATCTGCCTCTTCCAGTTCCAGGATGTCGGCCATGTGCACGATGCCGGCATTGGCTATGGCAGTATCCACCCGGCCATATTTCTCAATTGCAAAATCAAACAAGGCTTCCACTTCGGATTTTCGACTTACATCACAATGCGTGTAGACCGCATCGCCGCCCTGCTCGCGGAGTTGTTGTGCCGCCTGCTGACCAACGTCATCAGCCACATCAGACAATACTACCTTTGCGCCCTCTGTTACGAATCGGTTGGCGCATGCATGGCCGATGCCTTGAGACGCCCCTGTTACAACAGCAACCTTGCCTTCAATCATGATAACCTCATTTCTCAATAGTCAGTCTGGATCTCGATCACGGCAGGGGTGGCTGCCCTGAGCGCCCGCTCAAACGCTTCTTCGAATTCTTCCGCTTTAGTCACCGTTGCTCCGAAGGCGCCGTAGGCTCTGGCCAGAGCGGCAAAATCCGGATTTCTCAGGTATGTAGCGGATGGCCGTCCAGGATAGCGCCGCTCCTGATGAGTTCGGATTGTACCGTAACAATTATTGTTGACGACCAGGAAAATAACATTCACGCCAAATTGGACCGCGGTGGCCAGTTCCTGTCCGTTCATCAAAAAACAGCCATCTCCTGAAAACGAGACGACGATGGAGTCCGGTTTTTCCAGCTTTGCGGCAATCGCCGAAGGTACGCCATAACCCATTGTGCCATTGGTTGAGCCAAGCTGGGTACGGGGTTGCCGGTATTGGTAGTGGCGCTGCCCCCAGACGGTGAAATTTCCAGCGCCCAGGGTAATGATCGAATCGGCAGGCAATCGTTTGCGCAAAAACCGGCAAATTATGTCCATGCGCATTGTTGCTCCCGTATTTCGGAGTTCATGGACAAAATCGAGATAATGCAGATGGCTCTTTTCTACCAGTCGTTGACCGCCCCTTTGCCTGATATCCAACTGACAGGCCGCCCTGAAAAACTGTTCAGGCTGACTGACGATACCAAGGTCGGCACGGAACACAGAATTGATTTCGTCCCCGCTGATATGGACATGAACCAGTTTTTGCCGCGCATTGCAATTTGCCCGGGCGGGCGCTTCCAAAATGGTATAGCCGGCGGTTGTGATCTCGCCAATTCGGGGACCTACCGCGATAATCAGGTCTGCATCCTGGATCAGCTTGGTAAGGGCGGGATTCGGCGCCAGGCCCAGTTCGCCGATGTAGTTCGGGTGAGTATTATCGAAACTGTCCGAGCGTCTGAATATGGTGGCAACCGGGAAGTGATGTCTTTCGGCAAATCGGGTCAGATATGTGGTGGTGGCGGGTGTCCAGCCAGCGCCGCCGACCATCAGTACAGGTTGTGTCGCCTGTGCAAGCATGGCGCTGACCCGCTCCATCGAGGCCGGGTCCGGGGCTGGTATTGCGGTTGTGGCCGGAGCCAGATCCTCCACTGTAACCGACTGCCTGAGCATGTCCTCCGGAAGCTCGATGACGACCGGGCCAGGGCGGCCGCTCATGGCGCAATGCCAGCTCTGGCCGAGTTGTTCCGGGATACGGGCGGGATCATGGAATTTCGTCACTTTTTTGGCGACACCGCCGTAGACCTGCCTGTAATCCAGTTCCTGAAAAGCTTCACGGCCGGTATGGGCGCGGGGGACCTGCCCGATAAACATCAGTAATGGAGTGGAGTCCTGAAAGGCGGTGTGAATCCCGGTCATCGCATTCGATGCCCCGGGTCCCCGGGAGACAAAGCACAAGCCGGGTTTCCCGGTCATTTTCCCATGCGCCTCGGCCATAAAAGCGGCCCCGCCTTCCTGGCGGCAGGTAATCACCTGAATTTCATTCTGGCGGTCGTGGAGGGCATCCAGCACAGCCAGATAACTTTCTCCGGGTACGCAAAAAAGGCGACTGGCGCCGTGACCAATCAAGCCGTCAATCAGAACTTCACCGCCGCTTCGTTTAATCGTTCTCACAACCTGTAGTCACTCGCCGATAGTCAGTTTCGGCTTTTTGCCGGGAAACATAGTCCTGCTGAATATCCTGTTCCAGCTTTTCGGGATCACGTTCGGCGGGGTTGCCGTAACCGCCTCCACCGGGTAATTGCAGTTCCAGAAGACGTCCGGCAGGTACGAATTGCGTCCCTTTCGCTCGCATCACCGTACCGTCATCCAGCCGAACCGAGCCATGACCTCCATCCAGTCCGCCTTCGCGCCCCCGGGCCGGATTGGCAACCCGGTCAAACATCGCGCTGAAATGAAATTCATAGCCATCCCTGGCGCCGATGACCATGTTCTGCCCGAGGCCTCCGCGATATTTACCCGGTCCGCCGGAGTCGGTTCTGAGTTGCTTTTCCCAGATAATGATCGGTCCCACCTGTTCAGAGACTTCAATCGGCATGGTATGAACACCGCTTGGAAAAGCGGTGGCGTTCATACCGTCCAGCGTCGGTCGGGCGCCGGAGCCGCCACTGTTGAACATCAGTATCTCCGCAGTATCGTCCGGATGATCAGCGCGGTGTTGTTCGTCAGGCCGGGTACTCAAATGGATATTCCACAAGGCGGAGGCTCCTTCCGCCGGGATCTGCCCAGGCAGCAATTTATGCAATGCCCCCATTACCAGATCGGGGACAAAATGCCCGATGACATGACGGACGCAGACCGGAGCAGGGTGTCTCGCGTTCAAAATACAGTTTTTCGGCGCTGTTATTGTGAACGGCGCCAGAGAGCCTGAGTTATTCGGGATATCCGGCGCCAGGACGCACTTGATGCCATAGCAGGCATACGCTTTGGTATACACCATCGGCACGTTGATGCCGCGTGAACTCAATCCATCCGTGCCATCGAAGTCCGCTACAATCCGGTCCGATTCAAATGAAACCCGGACGGCAAGATGTATCGGGTCGTAATAGCCATCCACCGTTAGCGTGTTTTCCGCGGATCCGGGTTTCAGCTTGCCGATACAGTCCAGGGTGGCGCTGTAACTGCGCTCCAGAATGTAGCTCGAAAGGTCGTCGATATCGTCGAGTCCGAATTCACCCAGCATGTCGATCAGCCGGTTGTGTCCGGTCTGGTTACAGTTCGCCAGGGAATAGATATCGCCAACAACCTGATCCGCAACGCGCACGTTGGCTCTGATAATGTTGATCAGCTGCTGATTCACCGTCCCGCGCTCGGCAAACTTCATGATCGGGATGCGCAGCCCCTCTTCATAGACTGACGCGGCGTCTGCAGTGAATCCCCGTCCGCCAATATCCACGACATGGGCAGTACAGGCAAAATATCCGACCAGCCGGTTTTTATAGAACGAAGGCGATACAAAGGTCAGGTCATGGAGGTGGCCGGTGCCTTTCCAGGGGTCATTGGTGACATAGACATCGCCTTCAAAGATATTGTCCTTGCCGATTTGGGCAATGAAGTGGGGCGCCGCGTCCGCCATCGCATTGACATGTCCGGGGGTTCCCGTAACCGCCTGGGCCAGCATTTTTCCCCGGCGGTCAAAAATCCCGGCGGACAGGTCTCCGGCTTCCCGGACGCTGGTCGAAAAGGCAGTTCGAACCAGGGTCCGGGCCTGTTCCTCGACAATTGAGATCAAGCGGTTCCACATCACCTGATTGCGGATCGCGGTATTACCTGTTTTGCCGGATGATCCCATCGTATTCATCGCATCCATTTATCCAGGGCAGGGTCCCCGGGCGGCGCCGGATCCGGTTTTTGTCGCCTGATGAGCAGGGAGCGGTCATTTTCCATACGGCAGTCAAAGCCTTCCGGCACGACCACGGTGGTCTCGTTTTCAGTGATCACGCCGGGACCTGAAACAATCTGGCCGGATTGTATCTGATCTCGCTGGTAAAGGGCAGCATCGACAAATGTTTTGCTGATGACGCTGAAAACCGGTCGTCTGCGGTCGCCTGGCAGCGCTTGCGGATTCGGGTTCTGCCGCAACTGCGGGCAGCCGGAAGATATCCGGCTTTCCCTGGCGGCCCAGCCGGTGATTTCGATATCGAGGTCTGCCACAGTGCGCCCGAACAGGGTTTCGTATGCTTTTTCGAATTCCCCGGCCAGATAGTTCCGGTTCCAGTCATCGATTTTTTCAATATCGAGGCAGACCGGGATTTCCCAACCCTGCCCGGTATATCGCATGAATGCCTTGCACTCCAGAACAACCGTGGTCTCTCCTGCATCTCCGCCGGATACATGTTTGCCCGCTTCATCGGCCAGTTGCCGCGCCAATTCCCGGGCATGGGCCAAATCGAGACCGGACAGACGCTGGAAGTCGCTGCGTACGGCTTCAAAGGCAAAAGGCGCTTTCAGGAAACCGATAGCGGAACCGACCCCGGCGCCGGAAGGAATCAGGCAGGAATCCATGTTCAGCTTTTCGCAAAGCCGGGCAGCATGCAAAGGCGCCGCCCCGCCGAAAGCGATCATCGAGAACTCGCTGAGGTCCTCGCCGTTCTCGACGGCATGGATTCTCGCCGCGTTGGCCATATTTTCATCAATTACTTCACATAGCCCGAAAGCGGATTGGGTGGCGTCCAGGTCTAAGGGATGACCCAGTTTTTCCAGCGTTGCCGATGTCGCTTTTTCGAGTGACAGTTGCATCGTTCCACCGGCAAAATCATCGGCATCGAGTTTGCCGAGGAGAAGGTCGCCATCGGTTACCGTGGGGTTTTTTCCTCCCCGGTCGTAGCAGGCCGGTCCGGGGTCGGATTCTGCGCTTTGCGGGCCGACCCGAATTTGCCGCAACTGGTCAACATGAGCAATGGAGCCTCCTCCGGCGCCAATTTCCACCATCTCGATGACTGGAATGGAGATGGGCATGCCGCTGCCTTTTTTGAAGCGGTAGCTGCGCGCGACCTCGAAGGCATTCGCGGTTTTGGGAGTCGCATCCCGGATCATACAGATCTTGGCCGTGGTGCCGCCCATATCAAATGACAATGCTTTTGCAATGCCATGGGCGCGGGCGATATCAGCGGCAAAAATAGCTCCTCCCGCAGGCCCGGACTCAATCAGTCTGACCGGAAAGGACATGGCGTCCTCGACTGAAATCAGGCCGCCCCCGGAGTGCATCAAATACAACGGGCAGTTCGCCCCCGTCTCATCCAGTTGTTGAGTAAGACGCTGTAAATAGGACTGGATTTTCGGGCGTACCCAGGCATTTGCGCAAACCGTACTGAAGCGCTCATATTCCCGCATTTGCGGAGAGACTTCGCTGCTGATGGATACCGATATGCCGGGCATTGCCTCCTCAATGGCATGCCGTATGATCCGTTCATGGCGGCCATCGGTGTATGCATGAATCAAACCGATCGCGATACTTTCGTAGGATCGCGCTTTTAACAGGTCAACCAGCGCATTCACCTCGTCCGGGTCCAGCGCCCTTAAAACATCTCCCTGGGCGCTCAGTCTTTCCCGGATCGTGTAACGATGCCGACGTTCGATCAATGGCGCCGGCAGGGTCAGGTTGATATCGTATTGCTCGAAACGGTTTTCGGTTCGCATTTCGATTACATCGCGAAAACCTTCGGTGGTAATCAGGGCGGTTTTCGCTCCATTGCGCTGAATCAGGGCGTTGGTGGCCAGGGTGGTGCCATGGATGATCATTTCCAGGTCCGATGCCTTGATTCCTGCCCGGGAGATGATTTTCCCGATCCCCTCGAGGATCGCTTCTTCAGGAGCCTGTTGCGTCGTCAATAATTTCTCGGAAAACAAACCGGAACGGGTTTCCAGCACAAGGTCGGTGAACGTGCCGCCAATATCGACACCCAGTCTTGTCCGGGGATGGGACGTTCGGGCCGCCATATCCGGTCAGGCATCCTGTCCCGGATTCCGTGATATCCGGAAGTCTGGCTGGTCAATGTAATTCATAAGTTTCAGCGGTAATCCGGATTATCGGGACAGGGTGATATTGTGCTGTATAATGTGCCGTTAAATGATAGAAAAATCCATCGTAGTAACCGGGTCTTCATCCGGAGTCGGCGCGGCAACCTGTCGGCGCCTGGCCAGACCCGGCCACGGTATTGTAGTTCATGCCAGACATAATCAGGAAGGGTGTAACCAGGTCGTGGAGGAAATTGTCGACGCAGGCGGACAGGCGGTTTCGATGCTTGGAGACCTGTCCGAACCGGGCGTACCTGAAAAACTGATCGAGCGGGCGAAGCAAACATGGGGGCAGGTTGACTGGGTTGTCGCCAATGCCGGTTTCCCGACCCTGAAATCGCTGGACCAGGGTCAACGCGCTGATCTTGAATACGCTTTTCGGGGAAACCTGTTCAGCTTTTTCGATCTGGCTCAGGCCGCCCGTTTGCACCTGCGGGACTCGGACCAGCCCAGAATCATCGCGCTCGGCAGCTTCACCGCTCATTCGTTCAGAACCGACATGCGCAGCTTCCCGATTTCCAGCGCATCAAAGGGTGGCCTGGAAACCATGGTAAGGGCTTTGGCGCTGGAGTTGGGCAGTGACGGGATTACGGTGAATTGCGTGGTGCCCGGTTATATCAAAAAGGATCAGGGCACCCGCGATGGCGTCCCGCTTGACGAATTCGAGGAAATCATCAAACGGATTCCATTGGGCAGGGTCGGGCTGCCCGATGATGTGGCGGGGGCGATAGAATACCTTTTGTCCAGGGACGCGGCTTACATTACCGGGCAGATGCTGCACGTGAATGGCGGTCTGGTACTGGGCGGCTAGAGATGATCTGACACGGATATTCTGCCTGCCGATGACCATTTGTGGTACATTAGCGTCGGCATACTTGAGCAATATTCAGCACAGGACAGACCTGTCAAAGTGGACAATCAACAACCATCCAGACCTTTTGATGTTGAGCGGATTCGAGAGGATTTTCCGGTGCTTGACCGTGAAGTGAATGGTCACCCATTGATCTATCTCGATAGCGGGGCTTCCTCGCAAAAGCCGAATCAGGTGATTGACCGTCTGAACCGGTATTATCGTCTGGAGCATGCCAATATCCATCGCGGAGTACATCATTTAAGCCAGCAGGCGACCGAAGCGTATGAACAGGCAAGGGAAACCGTTCGTTCATTTATCAACGCGAAAAACCGACACGAAGTATTGTTCACCAAAGGCGCCACCGATGGTATCAATCTGGTGGCTTCATCGTTCGGCAGGGAATTCCTCAAGCCCGGTGACGAAGTGATTATTTCCACCATGGAACATCATTCCAATATTGTTCCATGGCAACTCATTTGTGAGCAGAAAGGAGCAAAGGTTCGGGTGATTCCGATCAATCAGCATGGAGAATTGATTATTGAGGAATTCGAGTCGATGCTGAACCAGCGCACCCGCCTGGTTGCGGTTGTCCATGTCTCAAACACGCTGGGTACCATCAATCCGGTACAGGACATTATTCGTCTTGCCCACAGTCACGGCGTACCGGTGTTGCTTGACGGCGCCCAGGCTGTGCCGCACATGCATATCGACGTTCAGGCGCTCGATGTTGACTTTTACGCATTTTCCGGTCACAAGGTTTTCGGTCCCACCGGGGTCGGTATCCTGTACGGCAAGGAATCGATTCTCAATGACATGCCGCCTTATCAGGGTGGGGGCGACATGATCGAGCGAGTGACGTTCGAGAAAACTACTTACAATGTTCTGCCCCACAAGTTTGAAGCAGGTACGCCAAACATCGCAGACGGCATCGGCCTTGCCTCGGCAATTGATTACTATTCACAATTCGAAGAGTCCGAAGTGGCCGCTCACGAACAGGATCTTCTGGATTATGCGACCGAACGGTTACTGGGTATTGACGGATTACGCATTATCGGTACTGCCGCGAACAAAGCCAGCGTGATTTCCTTCCTGCTCGCTGACGCCCATCCATTCGATGTCGGCACGATCCTCGATCAGCTGGGTATCGCAGTGCGAACCGGGCATCACTGTACCCAGCCGTTGATGGATTTTTACGGTATCCAGGGGACAGCGCGCGCCTCTTTTGCCATGTACAACAATCGTGATGATATCGATCATCTGGTTGCCGGTATTAACAAGGCCGCCTCGCTGCTATTATGAATCGGTTAATTTTGGCTGGACAGAGAAATGGCGACCATCGACCAGATACAGGACGATATAATCGAAGAGTTCGGTATTTTTGACCAATGGATGGACAAGTATGAATACATTATCGACCTGGGCAAGAAACTGCCGCTCATAGAAGAGCAGTACCGGCACGAAGACAATCTGGTTCCGGGTTGTCAAAGCCGGGTCTGGCTGCATGCCGAACTCGAACAGGGCAGGATCAGATTCACCGCGGACAGCGACGCCATTATTACCAAGGGAATCATCGCACTATTGATTCGCGTTCTGTCCAACCAGCCGGTTGAGCAGGTAAGCGGCGCGGAGCTCTGGTTCATTGATCAGATAGGGTTAAGGGAACACCTGTCCTCAACCCGTTCCAATGGCCTGGTCAACATGGTGGCAAAAATCAAATCCACAGCACAGACGCTTGGCATGACGGTCCCTGAAAAGTCCGGCTGACTATTTTTTCGGAATTTCCCGGGGGGCTGTCGGATTCAAGGTGATTTATAGAGTAAAATTATTCTATGATGACAGTGAGAGAAGCCGCGAGTGCGCGATTGACTATATCCCGCCATAGCGCAATCCGACAGACTCCTGGTCATGTTCAGCGCTGATCAGACCGAAGAGTTCGGCCGCTCAGGATTCATCATTGAACGGGGGCTGGTCGACAGCGGCGTCTGCCGGAAAATGCTGGATGCGGTGCATAGCTCACTGCGTCCGCCCCTGGGGCCGCTTGAATTTGAAACCGATGTGCAGTATCCCGGTTCCCCGGCAGGCCGCCTGTCTCCCGGTGGCGATACTCCCCGCAGGTTGTTGCACGCCATTACCCGGGATGCCGTGTTCCGAGCCTGGGCGACGTCACCTGAGGTCGTTGACCGGGTAAAACAGTTGCTGGAGGCGGACCGCATCGCGGTTTCCCAGAACCATCACAACTGCATCATGACCAAGCACCCCGGTTTCAGCAGCGAGACATTGTGGCACCAGGATATCCGCTACTGGCTGTTCGACAAACCGGATCTGGTCAGTGTCTGGCTGGCGCTTGGCGAGGAATACGCCAGCAATGGCGGTATCCGATTGATTCCCGGGTCCCACCGGCAGCGCCTGGACCGTGGCCGATTTGACACCGCCCTGTTCCTGCGCCCCGACCTTCCAGAAAATCGCGCCCTGATTGACAGCGCGCTGCCGGCCGAACTCTCTCAGGGCGACGTGCTTTTTTTCCACAGCAGAACCATCCATGCGGCCGGGCAGAACAATACCGATCAGGTGAAAACCTCGGTCATCTTCACCTATCGGGACGAGAAAAACCTGCCGCTCGCCGAATCACGCTCCGCCAGATACCCCGATATTTCCTGTTAGCCCGGCTGTTTTGCGGCAAGTTCCTGCATCCGGCCGGCCATCTCATCGTAACCCTGTGTGTCGTCCGATTGCAGGCTGGAGAAAATAACAGCGTAGTAGGGTGGTTCCGGCGTATCGGCGATCATTCGATTAGTTCTTTACGCGGGTCTTGTCGGCCTGCTGCAAGCCGAAAGTCAAGATACCGTATTCATAAATTCTATCGAGGTCGGCAAGCGCCGCATCACTTAAGCGGTAACTGCCCATTGCCTTGCAGCCTCTTGATAACGGTTTGTTTTACGTCTTCCGGTGTTCGGCCTGAGAATCCGCTTTCTTCGCCGATAATAAGTGCAGCACGGATCTCCAAAAATCAGCGATGTCATTACGATGTAATATAGCATCATTTTTACGTATCGGCGATCATTCAGTCGTGGTGGTGTACAATTCCCTAAATTTACTACACAAAAGATTATTGACTGGTTGGAGATTACACTTGGAGACAAGCACAATTTTTATTGGCTGAAACCATCAAAGACAGAATTTATCTGGCTGTATCTGGCTGGTATTCGGTATACCAGTACACTCACGGATTTATATAGTATGTTAATCACACAACGGCGCTGGACAGAATAATCAGAAGTAATTACACTTCCCGCCATGACTGATTCCCGTCCGAAGCAATCCGCACCAGTGCGGCGCGGCGAACCGAAGCGGCTGACCCGTACATACAGGTTGCATCCGGACCGGCTGGCCGACTTGGACGAACTGGCCGAGTACAAAGGCATATCGAAGGCGGCCACCATTGAACGACTGATCAGTTTTGCCACCTGCATCCGGCGCGACCTTGAAGACGAAGACAGCATTCTGATCAAGCGGACGGACAACGGCGGATGGAAGATCAGACCAACCGAACCGAACCACTGACAACAACCAACAACAACCCGGAACATGACCATGAAACGAACAATCACACTGGCGGCGCTAATCATTCTTCTGGCGCCGGTATTCGCCGTCCAGTCACAAACGGGCGGATGGGCGAAAGATAACCAGTTAGGCTGTTGGGCGAGTGCAAGCGGGGAAACCTGCACGGCAACGGCAACATCGAACAATGACTATATGTACGGCAACGATGGCGATGACAAGCTGTACGGCGGCGCTGGCACTGACTACCTGTACGGCAACGATGGCGATGACAAGCTGTACGGCGGCGCTGGCACTGACGGGCTGTTCGGCGGCGCTGGCGATGACACCCTGTACGGCATGGATGGCGATGACAGGCTGAAAGGCAACGATGGCGATGACACCCTGTACGGCGGCGCTGGCGATGACTGGCTGCAAGGCAACGATGGCGATGACACCCTGTACGGCATGGATGGCGATGACTGGCTGGAAGGCTGGGAAGGTGATGACAAGCTGTACGGCGGCGCTGGCACTGACAAGCTGTATGGCGGCGCTGGCCGTGACTATTTGTGGGGCGGCTATGGCAATGACAGGCTGGAAGGCGGCGCTGGCCATGACTCCCTGTACGGCGACGATGGCGATGACACCCTGTACGGCAACGCTGACGATGACTGGCTGGAAGGCAACGATGGCAATGACTCCCTGTACGGCGACGATGGCGATGACAGGCTGTACGGCGGCGCGGGCACTGACGGGCTGTTCGGCGGCGCGGGCACTGACGGGCTGTACGGCGGTGAAGGTGATGACAGGCTGAAAGGCAACGGTGGCGATGACAAGCTGTACGGCGGCGCGGGCGATGACTGGCTGCAAGGCAACGATGGCGATGACACCCTGTACGGCAACGCTGACGATGACTGGCTGGAAGGCTGGGAAGGTGATGACAAGCTGTACGGCGGCGCGGGCACTGACAAGCTGTACGGCGGCGCTGACGATGACACCCTGGAAGGCGGCGCTGGCAATGACTACCTGGAAGGCGGCGATGGCAATGACAAGCTGTACGGTGACAATAGCAATGGCGATGACGATGGCGATGACGAACTGCACGGCAACGATGGCGATGACTGGCTGATCGGAGACGCTGGCACTGACAAGCTGTACGGCGGCGAAGGCAATGACACCCTGGGCGGCGGCTTGGGCGATGACAAGCTGTATGGCGGCGAAGGCAATGACACCCTGTACGGCAACGAAGGTAATGACGAACTGTACGGCGGCGAAGGCGATGACTCCCTGTACGGCGGCGCTGGCGATGACAGGGTGTACGGCTGGTACGGCGCTGACGAACTGTACGGACAAGCGGGCAATGACTACATGGAAGGCGGCGCTGGCAATGACTACCTGCACGGCAACGAAGGCGATGACAGTCTGTACGGCGGCGAAGGCAATGACATCCTGGAAGGCAACGAAGGCAATGACACCCTGTACGGCATGGATGGCGATGACACCCTGTACGGCAACGAAGGCGATGACAGGCTGTACGGCCGCTGGGGTAATGACATCCTGGAAGGCAACGAAGGCAATGACTGGCTGAACGGCTACTATGGCAATGACCACCTGGAAGGCGGGGACGGCGCTGACGAACTGTACGGCGGCGAAGGCGATGACTCCCTGTACGGCGGCGAAGGCGATGACTCCCTGTACGGCGGCTGGGGCGATGACACCCTGGGCGGCGGCTTGGGCAATGACAGGCTGTATGGCGGCGAAGGCAATGACAGGCTGGAAGGCGGCGAAGGCAATGACTCCCTGCGCGGTAACGAAGGCAATGACACCCTGTACGGCAACGATGGCAATGACTGGCTGATCGGAGACGGTGGCGATGACAAGCTGTACGGCGGCGAAGGCCGTGACCACCTGCAAGGCAACGATGGCAATGACCACCTGGAAGGCGGCGGCGGTATTGACTACCTGAACGGCGGCGAAGGCGATGACTCCCTGTACGGCAACGATGGCAATGACAAGCTGTACGGTGGCGCTGGCAATGACTACCTGAACGGCGGCGAAGGCGATGACTTCCTGAACGGCAACGAAGGCGATGACTTCCTGCACGGCGGCGAAGGCGATGACTTGCTGTACGGCGACTGGTACGGCGGCGAAGGTGATGACTCACCGAAAGGCGACTGGTACGCTGGCAATGACAAGCGGTACGGCTATGGCAATGATACGCTGTACGGAGGCGCGGGCGATGACACCCTGTACGGCGGCGCTGGTGTTGACATCCTGTACGGCGAAAAAGGCGATGACAAGCTGGACGGCGGCGAAGATATTGACACCCTGTACGGCGGCGAAGGTGATGACATCCTGCAAGGCGGCACGGGCGGGGATTGGCTGTTCGGAGAAACGGGCGATGACGAACTGCACGGCAACGAAGGCGATGACTGGTTATATGGCGGCTGGGGCGATGATTGGCTGTCCGGCGGCGGCGCGGCGGACTTCCTGCAAGGATTCAATGGCAATGATACGCTGTACGGTGGCGCGGGCAATGACAAGCTGTACGGCGATAATGGTGATGACTTCCTGAACGGAGGTTTGGGCAATGATCGCCTGTTCGGTGGCGCGGGCAATGACTACCTGAACGGAGGCGAAGGCGATGACTTCCTGCGAGGTGGTGGCGGCAATGACTGGATACTTGGAGGCGCGGGCAATGATGACCTGCGAGGGAATGCCGGTTCCGACTTCATGAGTGGCGGCGGCGGCGCGGATACCTACAACATACGCGGCAACCAGAGGAAAGACCGCGATATTATCCTGGCTGATAAAACCGACAATATCGCCGGGCAATTCAACAAGCTGGAAAGTATCCGCCTGAACGATGTTACCTTGCCAAGTATTCAGATTGGAGGGGCGACTTTTACACTGGACGCGGGTATCCTGGCCGGTCATGCCCACCGGGTAAACGGCGCGGATATTATCTACCGCAAGCCGTGACCATGACACCAGAGGTATTAACCATAATCGGCGTAGGCTTGGCGCTGGCTGGCGCGATTATCCCGGCAATCAATGGGCTGCGGCAACAGGTAAACCAGCAAGGCCAACAGATCACACAGATTGCCCAACAGGTAGGGCACTTGTCCGGGTTGCTGGAAGGCTTGCGGGGAAGGCCGGTAGCGGGCGCGAGCGAGCGCGAGAGTTGATAGACGGGGAACCCAATCATGACCATTACAACCGCGTTAATCTTGCTGATTGTTACCATTGTCGGCGTAGGGGTAGCATTGGCCGGAGTGATCATACCGGCCAACAATCGCCACAGCCGGGAGATTGCCGGGTTGCGGCAAGAAGTCAACCAGGACATTGCCAGCTTACGGCAAGAGATCAACCAGGACATTGCCAGCTTACGGCAAGAGATCAACCAGGACATTACCGGGTTGCGACAAGAGATCAAGCAGGAAATTGCCGGGTTGCGGCAAGAGATCAATCAGCGAGGACAACAGATCACACAGGTTGCCCATGAGGTGGGACACCTGGCCGGGTTGCTGGAGGGCTTGAGAGGCCGACCGATTGCGGAACCGGAAGAAGTCCGGGTTTGATAGCGCGATTATCTGAATTGGGCAATGCCCTGGACAAGGGGGGAAGCCTGAAAACGCCGTAGAAGCGATTACAGGCGGCGCAATTTTCCGGCGACCGGCTGAAATCCCGTAAATCGGGAGAAATCAGCCGGAACGGTCTAATTGACTCCCTATGGCGTGGCCGTGATTACCCGGTGTTAATGATCACGCAACCATCGAGTCCGCCCTTTTCAATGGATTCATGGGCATTGGCGGTTTGCTCAAGCGGCCAGGTTTCGGCGATGCGATGTTTTAGCCGGTCCTGTTCCAGGGTATGGTAAATATCCTTGATGGCCTGTTGTTTCGCCTGGTCGGGCATGTTGTAGACCAGTACCATGTTCACAGAGATATTCTTGAACATCAATGGATAGAACGGGATGGTCGGCTCTGGCGAAAGGGAGGATGAATAGGTGGATATGCTGCCGTTATTTCTCAGTAGCGCCGCGCTGGTTTTCGCATTGACCCCGAATTCCACGTCAACAATGTGATCCACTCCCGCGTCGCCGGTAACCCGGTGAATTTCGTCAATCAGATTGTCCTGCCGGTAATTCAATACCTTGTCGGCGCCGGTCTGTCCGGCAATCCGGCAACGGGCATCGCTTCCCGCGGTCGCGATCACATAAGCGCCGGCCAGTTTCGCCCATTGCGCCGCATAGTAACCCACCCGCCCGGAAGCCCCTGTCACCAGAACGTACTTGCCGGATAAATTGCCGGCATTATGCACACAGCGATGGGCGGTCATCATCGGGATTCCGATACAGGCGCCCACGTCGAACCCGGTATTGTCCGGCAGTACCGGGGCTATCGCGGATGGCAGCGTGACATACTGTGCGGCGGTACCGCAGTTGCGGGCGAATTGTGCCTGGTATACCCATACCCGTTGTCCGCGGCGTTGTCCGGGAACATTCTCGCCGACTGCGTCAATCACTCCGGCGCCGTCACTGTGAGGAATCACGAAACCATTTTCGAAGCCGGCCGACTGAGCCCCCGCTCTTTTCTTGACATCGGAGGGATTCACCGCTGAAGTATGCAGCCGGACCCTGACCTCGCCTGCGCCGGGTTCCGGCGTGGCGCGGTCTCCATATTGCAGGACCGCGCCAGCTTCACCCTGCTTTTCATACCATATCGCTTTCATTTTTTCTCCTTGACAGTCCAGTTACTCGAACGGGTATCGCAAGACGACTCTACCACACTCGCGTAACCGGTTCAGCGATAACGGATCGCGGTAATCCGGTAAATCTCTTCGTTGTTTTTCATTCTCAACACGATTTCATCGCCGACTTCCTTTTTTAACAGGGCCCGCGCCATCGGTGAATCCACGCTGATAGTTCCTCTGGCGCTGTCGCTGTCGATCTCATCGGAACCGACAATCCGGTATTCGACTGCTTCACCATTGTCTTTTTCCAGGGTGACCCAGGCGCTGAAAAATACCCGGTTTTCATCTCCGACTCCAGCAACGACAGTCAGGTTCGGCAATCGTTTTTGCAGATAGCGTATGCGGCGGTCTATTTCCGCCAACTGCTTTTTCCGGTAGATATACTCCGCGTTCTCCGAGCGGTCTCCTTCCGCCGCTGCCGCCGACAACGCCCTGGTGACTTCAGAGCGTTTCTTCCAGATCGTGGTTTCCTCGCGCCGCAGTATCTCGAAACCCTGTTCGGTGATATAGGGCGTCGATGGTTTTTGCGGGGGTCTGTATCGGCTCATCTTTCAAAAAGCTTCTCGTTGCTGCAGTTTCCACATTTGCGCGTACAGTCCTGACTGGTTGATCAGAAAATCATGGCTGCCGCGCTCTGCAATACTGCCCTGGTTGAGCACGATGATCTCATCCGCGCCGACCACCGTTGACAACCGATGGGCAATCACCAGTGTCGTATGGTCAGCCGACACGCTTTTCAGGGCTTTTTGGATCGCATTCTCGGAACGGCTGTCTAATGAAGAGGTCGCCTCGTCGAAAATCAGGATCCGCGCCCCTTTCAGCGCGACCCGGGCAATGGCGACCCGCTGCTTCTCTCCGCCGGAAAGTTTCAGGCCCCGTTCACCGACCAGAATATCGTAACCCTGGGGGTGGGAAGCAATAAAGTCATGGATCTGGGCAGCCCTGGCCGCTTTCACGATTTGTTCATCCGTCGATCCGGGATGGCCATAATCGATATTGTACCGGATGGTCTCATTGAACAGTACCGTATCCTGGGGTACGACCCCCATTACAGACCGTACACTTTCCTGAGTCAGTGATTTTATGTCCTGATTGTCTATTGAAATTGATCCGGTATCCGGGTCATACAAGCGCAGCAGCAGTTTGGCCAGTGTCGATTTGCCGGCTCCCGAAGGCCCGACCACCGCCAGAGTTTTACCGCCCGGGATCGTGAAACTGATGTCTTTCAGCGTTTCCAGGTCTTGCTGGTAAGCGAAACTGACCCGGTCGAACCGGACTTCCCCCTGCGTAAGCGCCAGCGCCGTCGCGCCCGGTTGATCGGTGATCTTCGGCTTGACGTCCATCAAATCAAACATGCGCTCCATGTCTACCAGGGCATGATTCAAATCCCGATAAACCGAGCCGAGAAAATTGAGCGGGATATAGAGCTGAATCAAAAATGCGTTGACCATGACGAAATCGCCGATGGTCAACTCGCCCTGTTTGACTCCGGAAGCGGCCATGATCATCAGGACGGTCAGCCCGACGGCAATGATCAGCCCTTGTCCCGCATTCAGGAATGAGAGCGACAGACTGTTCTTGAATGAGGCGTCGGACCATTGCTGCAAAGCCCGGTCATAGCCTTCCTGTTCGAGCCTTTCATTGGTAAACATTTTTACCGTTTCATAGTTGATCAGTGAATCCAGCGCCCAGGTGTTCGCTGAAGACTCGGAATTGTTCATCTGCACTCTGAACCGGGTGCGCCAGCGGGTAATCCAGAAAGTGCAAAAACTGTAGACCGCAATCGTGCAGAGAGTAATCACAACGTAGCGCGCATCCAGTTGCTGCCAGAGGATGCCCAGCACGACCGTGATTTCAATAATCACGGGCATGATGTTGAATACGACCATTCTCAGGAAATTAGTGACCGCTGTACTGCCCCGGTCAATATCCCTGGACAGCGCCCCCATTTTTCGATCCAGGTGAAACGATAGTGACAGATTGTGGAGGTGTTCGAATACCCTGGAAGATATATTCACGGCTATCTGAATCCCGGTCCGGGAAAACACTACATTGCGAATCTCATTGAACAAGATGGTACTGAACCGCAGCAGGCCATAAGCCACGAGTAACCCGACGGGCACAGCGACCAGCGCGCCTGCGTCGAGGTCGTCGACGATCCATTTCAACGTCACCGGCACCGTCACATTGGCCACGCGGGACAGCGCCAGAAACAACAGCGCCACGGCGACTCGCGTTCGATGCTTCCACAGGTACGGCAGCAATCGTCCCGATACACTCCAGTTGCCTTTTTGATCGGTGGAGACCTTTATGCGGGGAGTCATCGGGTATGGACGGGTATGGAAAGGGGTCAGGGGTTTAAGATATAGTAACTGATAATTACAAAAAGGTTTTCTGTTATGTCAAATCCTGTTATGTCAAATCCACCCGAAAACGGGTTGTGTTACCGATTGCTGACCGGCCCGGATGATGTTTCTTTTTGCCGCCGGGTCAGCGAAGCGCTGGAAGCGGGCTATCGGCTTTACGGGTCTCCGGCGATGACCTTCGACGGCAATTCGGTGATCGTGTCCCAGGCTGTAGTCTGGCCTGACCGGGAAACCGGGAACGGGGAATGCGAGTAATGACTTTCCGACTGTCCCGACAGTAAAGAACAATCATGCGCCGTGTTGCCCTGGTAAGCGCGTCCCGACCCAGCCTGGATAAATGCCATGACAAAGCCTGCAAACAACATTGTGGTTTGCACATTTTATAAGTTCACGCCGCTTGATCACTACGTTTCCCTTCAGCAGCCGATTCTGGAGCAATTGTCCGGTAACCGCATCGCAGGCACTTTGCTGCTTGCGAAAGAAGGGATCAATGGCACGATCGCCGGTGAGCGGGAAGCGGTTGACCAGTTTCTGGAGTGGCTGGGGGGGCAGGCTGAATTTTCCGGTATTGAATTCAAGAAATCCGAAACAGACCAGGCGCCATTCAAACGCACCCGGGTCAAGCTGAAAAAAGAAATCGTCACCATGGGGGTCGAAGGCATTGATCCGGCAGTCCTGGCGGGAACTTATGTGGACCCCGAGGACTGGAATGCGCTGGTGGAAGACCCGGAAACGCTTGTGGTCGACACCCGTAACGAATACGAGATCGAAGTGGGGCGCTTTGAAAACGCGGTGAACCCCCATACCACCAATTTCAGGGAGTTTCCGCAATACGCATTGGAGAACCTGGACCCGGGAAAACACAAAAAGATTGCCATGTACTGCACCGGCGGTATTCGCTGCGAAAAAGCCACGGCATTCCTGAAACAGAACGGTTTTGAATCCGTATATCATCTGAAGGGCGGTATCCTGAAGTATCTCGAAACGATTCCTGTGTCGGAGTCCAGGTGGCGGGGCGAATGCTTCGTGTTCGATGAGCGGGTCACGGTCGACCATGATTTGAGCAAAGGCCGTTACCACCAGTGCCATGGCTGTCGGATGCCGATCAGCGAACAGGACATGACCAGTGAGTATTACCAGCCGGGCGTGAGTTGCCCGAAATGTCATGGCAAGCGCTCGGAACAGGACAAGGCCCGGTTTGCAGAGCGGGAGAGACAGGTTCAGTTAGCGGAAGATCGGGGGAGGAAGCATCTGGGGCCTGTGCCTTGAACAATCTGGTGATTTTCGTACACATACGTGCTTAAATACGGTATTATTATAATGTTCGCAAAATTCATTATTTCCCACTGAGGCTCCCAATGAAAAATGAAAATCTGTACCCCCCCCCCCCCCCCCCCCGAAATTTTAGTGTGAAAACGGCTGAACTCCTTGATTCACGGTCGCGTGTCCATGCGGTTGCAGTAGCCGCATTCGCCCTCCTGTTCATGGCCGGATGCGGCGGCGGTGGCAGCGGTAGTGTTAATATGGCGCCGCCTGGAGGCGATGGTAGTGGTGGCAGCGGCAGCATTAGCATGGCGCAAACAGGCTTGAATAATTTGAGCCCTGCCATTGTAGCCGAAGCCAGTGCGAGGGTCGCTGATGCCAGACCCCGCGCGGGCAGTGTTACGCAGTCATCGAATACGCTCAACAATGTCACGCTGGACCGCGTGTCGGTAACAGTTCAGCATGGAACCGGTCGGAACAGTTACTCAATTCAGAACGGCTCCTCATGGTCCATCAGCACGAGCGACGTCGATCCGGTCGATATATCCTCGCAGTACTGGGATGGCCAGGAATTGGACAGACGTATCAATGGCGGCACGATTTCTGTTGATGTCTATTCCGATATTGAGGCCCCGACCACGACCAGTACACCCAACACCGACTATCTCGCTGCCGGTGTCTGGGTGTTCTACCCCGATGGTGCAACGCAGTTCGTTGGCGAGGGGGGGGTCGTACTCGGCGCATTCGGCGACGGTAGTGACCCATTTCGTCAAAGCGCTCTCATGGCCCTGCAAGGCACAGCGCGCTATGCTGGTGGTGCGACGGGCATATATTCGGAAGTTGGGTTTTGGAGTGGCAACGTGAACCTGACGGCCGATTTCGGGGGGCAAGGCGACTTGGGATCAATAGACGGCTCGATCACAGGCATCCGTACAGGTGATGAGCGCGTTTCGGGTTCGGTGAGTCTGGGTACGGCCAATATCGGATCTTTGGACAGCGGCTTCTTTGATGGAGAGTTGAGCAGCAACCTCAATGGGGTCGGATTGAACGGCCGATGGGGTGGGCAATTCTTCGGAAACAGCGAGGCGGATGGCAAGCCGGGGGCCGTTGTCGGGACGCTGGGCGCAGCATCCCAGGACCGCACCGTAGGCCTCGTCGGCGCCTTCGGAGCCCGCAGGGACAGGGACCCGTGAGTCACCCTGATAAGGGCGTAGTTGGAGGGTGGGGTTCAGATTATCCTTGAGGTAATGGGGGATTTCTTTCTTCAAAAACCCCGTTTCGGAGACGGAATCCAGTATTTCATACAAATACTTGTCAGCCATCTTATAGCCCGGCGAAATGACCGGTTTCCCACCAGTCCATGGTAAAGAAGGGCGGCCATGACTCCGCCCTTCTTTAAACCTTCATGTCCCCCGTCACGCTGGTCTGCGCTCTGGCTTTTCTGGTTTTATCCACAACCGCTTCCCTGGCCGCTTCCGACCAACCATCGCATCTATCGGCTGACCCACAGGTCATCCATGCAAGAACGCTGATAGAGCAAGGGCAGTTCGGCGAGGCGCTGCGGGTCCTGCGTCCGCTCGCCCCGAGCCACCCGGATCAAACCGATGTCCTGTTTCTCACCGGCCTGGCCGCGCTCGGCGAGGCGCAACTCCCGGGAACCACAGAATCGGAACGAATTGATTTACTCGACGAAGCCATCGCGGCGCTTCACGAGATTCTGATTGACCGCCCCGGCCTGGTGCGCGTGCGTCTGGAATTGGCGCGCGCGTTCTTCCTCAAAGGAGACGATGATTTGTCACGCGAGCATTTCGAGCGTGTACTCGCGGGAGGACCTCCACCGGCCATGGTCGCCAATATCCAGCGTTTTCTCGCGGCGATGCGGGCGCGACGACGCTGGAGCGGCTGGTTCGGCGCAACCCTGGCTCCGGACAGCAATATCAATGCAGCCTCCGATGTCGGGACCATCTATATCTACGGTCTCCCGTTGCGCCGCGATGCGGACACCGGAGCGCGGTCGGGTCTGGGTATCGTGCTGTGGGGCGGCGGGGAATATCAGCATCCACTGACCCGACAGATGAGACTTCGCGCGGGGGTTGATCTCTCGCGCAGGGAATATGCCGGACGAGACTTCGACCAGACTTCGCTGTCGGCACATACCGGGCCGCGCTGGCTGATCAACCGGGAGACGGAGATGAGTCTGCTCGGCAGCCTCCGTCGCCGCTGGGCGGCTGGCCAACCCCAATCGCGCGAACGGGGCGGTCGTCTGGATGTAGTACATCGTCTCTCCGGGCGTGTGGTTGGCAATGGGCGAGTATCCTGGCATCAGCGCGACTACGACCGGGATCAGCATCTGGATGGTTCCCGTACCGACCTGTCGCTGAGCCTCCGTTGGCAGGCGACGCCAACGATGCAGGCTGACGCCACTGTTGGCTATGCGAGGGAACGGACACAATCAACCGTATGGAGAAACTCCGGCAAATGGCTACGGCTCGGCGCCTCCTTCGCGTTGCCGCGGGGCTTCACGGCAGGCGGGAGTGGAGAATGGCTTTGGACCGATTACGAAGGCAACTGGGCGCCGTTTACGCCGGATGGCAGCGCTCGGCAAGATGGCGCCCGGATTCTTCGCGCTTCTCTATTCAACCGCGCATTTACCGTATTCGGTTTCAGCCCCAAGCTCGCGCTCGTCAAGGAAGCGCGAGCATCCAATGCCCAAGCTTACGACTACAGAAGAAACCGCGCTGAATTGCAGTTTGTACGACAGTTTTAGATGAAATCGGATAGACAGCCGGGCGGCAGTGGCTGGACAGGCCGAACGGGAGTTCAGTATACTTAACATTCATGACAGGCAAAACTGAACCAACAGCCGGGGGAACATGACATGAAAAACTTAATCAGACTGATTGCCGGAATACTTCTGCTACCTGTATTCTCTGTTCAGCAGGCCGCGAGCCTTACACTTGTTCCGCCGCCAACGGACGGCTGGGAGCAATATAATCAATTAGGATGCTGGGCAAGCGTAAGCCAGCAACGCTGCGAAGCAAAGGGAACCCAGTACGGTGACTACATGTACGGCGGCATGGGCGATGATACCCTGCGCGGGGGCGCGGGCGATGACTGGATGATCGGGAACGAGGGCGATGACAATCTGTACGGAGGCAACGGCGATGACATCCTGATCGGAGACAAGGGCAATGACCTCCTGCGTGGAAACAAGGGCAATGACCTCCTGTACGGAGGCAATGGCAATGACAAGCTGATCGGAGGCGGGGGCGATGACCTCCTGCTCGGAGGTTGGGGCGCTTCCAGGGTGGATGGCGATGACTTCCTGCGCGGAGGCAGGGGCAATGATGACCTGATCGGAGACCGGGGCAATGACACTCTGCTCGGGGGCAGGGGCGATGACAAGCTACACGGAGACGAGGGCAATGACAGGCTGTACGGAGGCAGGGGCAATGACCTCCTGCGCGGAGGCGAGGGTAATGACTTCCTGCGCGGAGGGCCGGGCGCTGATTGGATAATCGGAGGCGCGGGCGATGATCGCCTGATGGGTAATGGAGGTTCCGATTTCATGAGTGGCGGGGATGGTGCAGACACCTATAACATAACCAAAGGCGCCACGAACCGCGATATTATCCTTGCAGACGAAACCGACAATATCGCTGCCCAATTCAGGAACATTGAGCGAATCAGCATCAACGATGTGACCCTGCCAAGTATCGAGATTGCGGGACGGACTTTCACGCTGGATGCAAGCATTCTGGCCGACCATGCCCATCGGGTAAACGGAGCGGATATTATTTATCAGGCGCCCTGACTTTGCTAATCCTGGCGTACGGCCAGTAAACGATGAGGTTCGAATGGGGCAAGGACGGCGGCGGTCAACAATTGTTTTTTGACCGGAAATCCAGTAGGGTATGCGTCGGGAGTTGGCCAGACAGTTGCGGTATCGAATGATATCGAGGAAAGTCCGGGCTCCAACGGGTAGAGTGCCAGCTAACGGCTGGGCAGCGTGAGTTGACGGCCAGTGCCACAGAAAATATACCGCCTTCATTATATAAGGTAAGGGTGAAATGGTGCGGTAAGAGCGCACCGCGCTATTGGCAACAGTAGTGGCAGGGTAAACCCCACTCGGAGCAAGACCAAATAGGGATCCATGGGTGTGACCCGCGCCGGATCCGGGTAGGTTGCTTGAGGCGTTTGGCGACAAACGCTCGAGATGAATAACTGTCCAAGACAGAACCCGGCTTATCGGCCAACTCCCTTGCCCGACCTGTTGGGCAACCGGCCACATCCCCAGGATGCTGGTTATAATTGCATAATCTGGATATCAGTGCTTGTTTGTGTCAGTGATTCCTGTAAAATGATAGTATTCAATCTGTATATGTTCCTCTATACAGAGATTATACAACTAAAACCATACAGGAGACTGTCATGTCTGCACAAAGCAAAAATCAATCTTTCTACGATATTCACATCAGCGGAATCGGGTTTCTTGACCGGATTCGCATGGTGACGCCAAAGAACGGGGATCCATTCATGGCCGTTACGGTCGGGCTTCAGGACGGGGAAGTCCTGGATGGAGACTACTCAAAGGTGTCGACGACTTACCTTGATTGTATTGTATCCGGTTCACGGGCGTTCAATATCCTGAATGATCATATCCTTCAGGAAAATGTTGATCAGGAGAATACCGTCATACGGGCCGTGGTCAAGACAGGCGGCCTGAATACTGAAATGTTTACTTACGCACAGGGGCCGAAACAGGGCCAGACCGGGGTGTCCCTGAGAAGCCGGCTGTTTCAAATCACGCACCTCTATGTCGCCGGCAATGCGGTTGATCTGTCCGGGTATCAGGATGCGGGCGCGGCTGACGGTTCCTGACCAATATCGACCTGCGTCATCGACATGACCGTTCGTTGTCCACTTTGGGGATGGCGGGCTATATAGACCAGCAAGTCCACAGCCTCTGCGATGACATCCCGTATGATTTCGGTCTGGCGCGGCGCCTGCGCGTTTTCCGCGCAGAGTTGCTCCAGCCGTTTCAGCGCGGGGGGTTTGGCAGCGCTGTTTGTATCAGGCGCATCCGCGTGGATCGTGCATACGCCGCCCGGATGCCCGGTATTCCAGCATTTCATCAACTCCCAGGCCTCGCCTCCGCGCACTTCGCCAATCAGTATCCGGTCAGGCCGCTGGCGCAGCGCGGAGCGCAGCAGTTCAACCATGGTCGTATCGGCTGTAGCGCGACAAACCACTCTGTTTCTGGCGTTGCATTGTATTTCTGTCAGGTCCTCCAGTATGTACAGGCGTTCATGCGGAAACTGCTCAACGATATGTTGAATGATCGTGTTCGCGAGCGTGGTTTTACCGGATCCGGTTGAACCGGCGATCATGATATTGCTGTGGCTTGTGACAGCCTGGTGGATGATTTTCCTTTGTTGCCCGGTCATGGAGCCGGCGGCCACATATTCATCAAGAGTGATCAGTCGGGACGCTTTTTTTCGAATGGAGAATGTCGGGCCGCCGACCGAAACCGGAGGGATGTTCGCTTCAAACCGCGACCCGTCCGGCAGTTCGCAACTCAGAATCGGATTGTCCCGCGTAATGGTGACCTGGCGCCAGCTGGCCACTGCGTTGATTGCTGTCATGGCGCTGTTTGCGGATAAATACCCGGCTTCGATCATTGGTTGGCCGAGACGTTCGACCCAGATTGCGCCGTCCGCATTGCGCAGGATGTCGGTAACGTCACTGTCAGCCAATGCCTGGCCGACCAGGCCGCCCAGCGCCCGGTTGATCTGGGCTAATACGCGCCGTCCGGCGTCAGTAGCGGAGTCACTCATATCATAATCAGAGAGAATAATGTACTTTAACTTATTTTACGGTTAAATGAAAAAACCAGACCATGGGAATCGGAATTATGGCTTGCGCGGCAGCCATGGTTCGGGCGAGACGGGCAAGTCGAGAGTCCGGATGCAGGATATTTTCGCCGTGGTCGCGATGGGAATTGTGTTTTCCTTCTTCACTACCCGGGAATTTGCCGAACTGATGAATTACCAAAGGGCATTGGGAGCGCCTTTGTACGGTAATTTCTACCTGCCCTGGAAATGGGGGGTCTGGGGTGTTGAATTCGATCTGTTCAAGCATCCGTTGGTTCGGGAAATCCTGTCCCGCAATGGTGGTTATCTCGCCTTGTGCTTCGGCGCTTATATCCTGTTCACACAGTATTTACGCAGTGAAAGGCAGGAGATGCACCGCTCGCTGCATGGCTCGGCAAAATTTGCCACCCTGAAAGATATCCGGAGGATGGATTTACTGGACAATGACGGAGTGGTGCTGGGCGCCTGGCAGGGGCGAAACGGGAAGTCTTTTATCCTGCGCCACGATGGGCCTGAACACGTATTGATGGTCGCCCCGACCGGGAGCGGGAAAGGGGTCAGTGTGGTTACCCCGACCTTGTTGACCTGGCCGCATAGTTGCGTCGTGTACGACCTGAAGAAGGAAAACTGGGCGCTTTCGTCACGGTGGCGGAAGCGGCACGCCAACAATGTCGTATTACGCTTTGAACCCGCGTGTAACGATGACTCCGGCGCCAGCTACAATCCCCTGGCCGAGGTTCGTCTCGATACCGACCACGATATCCAGGATGTACGAAACATTTCCGCGATCATCATGGAGTACGGAGCAAACACAGGCAGGAGCAATGTTGAATACTTTGCCGAGGCGGCCTACTCTTTGATGACGGCCCATATCCTGCATGTATGTTATGAGCGCAAACTGAAGGGCAGGACGGCATCATTGACGGATGCGGCTGAGTCGCTCAGCGATCCGGATGCGGACTTCAGGGAAGTACTGGAAAGGATGGGCAATACAAAACATGTTAACGGGGAACCTCACCCGCTATGCCGCGCCGAAGCGGCATCATTGCTCAATATGCTGGATGTGGGCGCCAGTCGGCAGTTCGTCGGAATCCAGGACATGGTCAGGGCAAAACTGACATTGTATCGGGACCCGATCATCCGAAAAAACATCACCCGGTCGGATTTTCGGATAACTGACCTGATGAATCATGAAAAACCCGTTACCCTGTATGTTTGTGTAGGAAGTACGGACAAAACCCGGTTACGGCCGTTGACCCGGTTATTGTTTTCCCAGATCGTCCGCACACTGACCAGCGAGGTTGAATACGATCATGGCGTCAGCACACCCTCATACAAGCACAAATTATTACTGTTGATTGATGAGTTTCCGTCACTCGGTCGTATGGCGATCATGAACGAAGCGATCGCGTTTCTGCGTGGTTACGGCATAAAATGCCTGTTCATTATCCAGGATTTTACTCAACTTCGGGACAACGAAGCTTATGGCAGCAAGGAGTCCATTACCGCCAACTGCGGTGTCAGAATCGCTTTTGCCCCGAACACGATTGCCACCGCCAGGGAGTTGTCCGAGATGGTGGGTACGGCGACCATCATAAAACGGGCGTCATCATGGTCCTTGACGCCGCAATTCCTGCATTCGCCAAAAGCAAATATTTCGATCCGGGAGATCTCTCGCGCTCTTCTGACACCGGATGAAGTCTTGCGCATCCGCAGTATGCGCAAGATCGGGGAAAGACTGGTTGCCGGTGATTCCCTGATGTTTCTGATCGGTGAGCCGGTAATTTATGGTCGGCAGCTCTTGCATTTCGACGATCCGGTAATCGGACCGCGTAGCCGGCTCGGGGCGCTTTCACAGTCAGATGCCCTCAATTAACGTCTGTGGCTTCTGGCTTGTATTGGTAATCGCTGGCGGCCTGATTACCTGTCATGCACTGGACTACCGGATCAACCTGACACCCTCCGTGGACGGATTGATCTGGAAAATAAATACCGGCGCCCGACCCATTCGTGGCGACCTGGCGCTGGTTTGCCTGCCGGAGGATTTTGTAACACGGCATCGATTGGATGATCATGTTACCCATACCGTCGCCAACACATGCGGCGGAATTGTTCCGTTGCTAAAGCGTGTGGTTGGTATACCCGGAGATCAGATTGGAATTAATGACGGTGGTATTACGATCAATCACATTCTGTTGTCGCACACGGCACGAATCATCTCTCCCACAATACCGATGGATCGCCGATACATCCTGCCAGCCAATAAGTACATTCTCGCGGGCGATACCGTGAACAGTCTCGATAGCCGTTATTTCGGCGAGATAGATGCATCATGGATTACGGGCACCGCCCACAATGTTCTTTGATCGGGTATGGTCTGGGTGGCTTTGCCGCCGGCCTTGGTTTTTATTCAGCTTCAACGGTCTGGGCGCTGTGCCTGTTTCCCTTAGGGTTGCGATACGCTCCATCCACTCTTCACACTATGGGTATCGCATTCATATTCAATCTGGTCGCAGGCTTCGGATTGCTACCCGGTATCCACACGTTATCAAACGACCCGGTTACCGCATTGTCCGCCTGGATCATACCCGCGCTGTTGCTCTGTGTTCCGTTTGCGCTGGCGCCAATCATGCCACGAACGGGCGTGATGGCGGCGCTGGTACTGATGACATTGCCGCCACTTGGCATCATCGGACTGCCAAGCCCCCTGATCGTAGCCGGCGCCATTCTGCCCGGCGCCGGTTTTGTCGGGCTGGCGTTGATTCTTGTGTTGTTCCAATTACTTTACTCCCTGTCCGTTCCAAAACCGGTTGGCGCAGGCCTGATGCTTGCGTTGATCGGAATCTCGTCATACGGCGCTGCCGATGGCGCGGTATCCCAACTTGACCCCCGCTTTGTCGGAATCGATATGCGGCTGAATCATTCCTTGAGCGCAGACCCGGATCACATCGCTGATTATCATTCCCAAAGCCGGATTCTGGAGGTCCTCAAAAACACGAAAGCATCCACCCTGATACCATTATTCCCGGAAGCGATGGGAGGGCGGTTGGCGGATACGGCACAGACCAGACTGCGCTCATTCGCTGCCGCCACCAACCGTGAATTCATTACCGGGGGCGAAGAGTTCACGGATTTTGGTCAATACAACAATGTTCTGGCGCACGTTTCGGCGGGGAATATCAATATCCTCTATCGACAACGCATGCCTGCGCCCTGGTTTATGTGGCGTGGCGGGATGGACGGATTTTTCAGGGCCGACCTGACCCGACCCGGTACATTCGTATTCGATGGAATCAATGTGGGGGCCTTGATCTGCTACGAAATTGCGCTTCCGCTGCTTATTTTCCAGACGCACTGGCAGGAGCCGGATGTGGTTCTGGTTGCCAGTAACCTGTGGTGGGGCAGCGAGACCAGGCTCCCGGACATCGTGCGGCTGCACATCGCTGCCTGGTCAAGGCTTTTTGGTGTGCCCTACATTTCGGCGATGAATGTTTGATTGGCCGACAGACCCGGATGTTCCTGTGAAATGTTCCTGTGAAATTTGCAAAAAAAGATTCAAGGCATTAGTATACGTACTATCAACCGTCAGGGTACTCCTTGTCCTGTTAAAGTCTCCCTGCTGTCGGGATTGATGCCTGGAGCGCCTTTTCGTGTGTTGCGTTAATTTCTACCTGTGTAGTTGTAGATGATAATGTAAATTGATGAAAAAAGAATTCGCTACAATTACCACACTGCGGCTGGATTGCCTGCATAAGGATAAACTGGAAAGGATCATCAATGCACAGATGCGGGTCACGGCCAGAACACAGGCCGGGGCTATCCGACAGATGATCGGGAAATGGGAAGCCCTGCTCACGGATATAGACAGGCTGGAATCCGAAAACCGGGCATTGGCTAAGGAAAATCGGGATTTCACAGAGATGATCGAATCGCATGTGACCACTGTCCGGGCCATGCAGGCCGTATTTGAACGCAAGCGCCGGGTTCCGGATGAGGTTGATCCGGTCAGTGGGACTTCCTCGGACGATCCGGACAGGGGCGGGAGAACGACTGACCTTTAATCCCGTTGCTGTGGGTAAGCCGATTAAGGGAGTGGGAAATCAGATCCAATTATCAAGGCGTAGACCCTCTACGCGCTCGAACTCTTGAAAATTGCGACTGAATGCGGTTTCAATTCGGTAGACTGCACTACCGCGTAACTTTGGCCGACGCGCTTCACGGCCATTTACACAGAAATCTTTATACCCTCCACTTTCCGTATCCGTACTTTCCAGGTGGTTGTAAGTATCTTGACATTTAGCTCACCAACGGTCGTCGTTTGTATCAATGTCATGCGAGTCTTTTTTGAAATTATGATCGCCAGTTAACATTACATTCTCCATAAGTACGGTAGCATTTACGGATAAGAATATACGCATATACGCACACCATAAGTTTATACGACTGGCTATGTTTTTCATCAGGAAGTCCATGTCAGGCCAGCAACAGTGCTTGCTCATTTGTGTGATTGCCATTCCTCATTGTCTTTTGCTGTCTTGTCGAATAAAACAGAGCTTGTGTCTTCTGCCTCAACGTTAAACTCGACACGGCTTTGCAGGATGATTTCTTCAATTACCGGTGTTATCTTGCTCTCTGACACGATCTTCTCGAAGAATCCTATGAGCATTGGGACATTTATTATCTCCTCGACGCAATCAAGATAAAGGTTGACAATCTTTTCGACGCCATATTTTTGGTTGGCTTGTTGCCTGATTATTTCGAGAAGGTCTTGTGATGACTCTTTCGATTTCACAATAAATGTTATTGGATATCTTTGAACTTTATCGATGTCCAAAAAATACTTGCCCGCATCGACTGTTTCAGTAACCTGAAAGAATCTGCCCAAAGGCTTCATTACAAAGTCGATACCTCCGGTTGGCATTTGTTCTGCCTGTTTTATAGAGAATAAGAAATTCTTTGTTTAATTCGTCTGGCGACCATCCCCAATATAAAAGTTTCTCAGCATAGTGCTGTTTTAGGATGGCATAACTAACTATCTCAAAAACTCTAGCATCTACATTTGGACGCAGTAGCTGCTTTACGAAATCTGTAGCGGATTCCATGTCCTTGTCTATTATTTTGAGAAGTTGGGAGCATTCATCCATAAAAGAGTTGAATGAATCCATACGAGTTTTGACATATGCCTCAACTATTGAGATGACCGGTTTCGCTATATTGATGGTTTCGTCTCGGTGCCTTACTTTCAGAAGTTTCTCGTTTAGCCAGTATCTGTTATTTGACACATCTCGAATGATTGGCAATATATCGTCTAAAGGAAAATACTTTTGAAACTCTTGATTTAGGCGATGATTCAGAGCGTGGTTTTGCAACTTGCTTCCAAAAGGCAACATGCGTTGTCGTTTGAGGAGATGAGAAAACTGCGCGCCATCGTAGAATTGATACTGGTCGTTCTCATCAAAATGATTTGATAGATAGTCTTCTACAAGGACATAAATGGCATAATGGTTTGCGAAGCTGGCTCGTGATTTTGACCCCTTGTTAGCCGCTTTTGTTTTAATGTTCAAGTACTGAAGAAGAGAGCTAATCTCTAACAATCCTTCACCAAGGCCGCCTGTATGTTCATCCAATATGCCAATAATGGTATCGGTGAAGCTATGTTTACTTACTGACACTGAACAAGTCGTTTTGGTAAGTGGTTTCCGTTGTTACTTTCACGCCGTTAGAGTTGCACCGTTTGGTGCTTTTTTCTGGCTTCTTCAGTTCCCGCCCGTCTATCTCGTTCATACCGAGGACTCGACGCAGACCTATATCAACAAAGTTTAGTTCCCTTTCTATTCCAATACTTTGGCGCCCAAGGCGCTTTGCAACCGTGCTCGTTGTGAACGTACCTGAAAAGGGGTCAAGGATTATGTCACCTGGGTTGGAGCTTGCTAGAATTACACGTTCCAATAGTGCCTCGGGCTTTTGGGATGGGTGCTGTTCATACTCGTCCATACGATATCGAACCCGGGGGAAGCTCCAGACGTTGCCTGGAATTTTCTTTGTGTTGTATGGTGTTGGCACCGCCTTTCGGTAGTCGATTAGCCTACGCTGTGCCCCTGTTTTAGCCTCTACTGCTATCGCATCGGCATTAAATGTGTATTCTTTCGGATCCTTGGCTGCAAATAGTATAAGCTCATACATTGAGCCATAATGTCGTTTGGCTTGCACCCCTGAACTATCATATGACCACACAATGCGACTGAGTATGGTCATCTTCTTCCTTAGATACAGATCAAGGTAAGGCATCGCCTGTGTACTAGACATGACGTACATAGTGCCTTTTGGTGAGAGTTTTCGGATACAAAGGTCTAACCACTCGTGGCACCACTCCGAGTAGGCTTCATCGGAAGGCCACTTGTCATGAAATTCGCCAAACTTCTTTCCAATGTTATATGGAGGGTCTGCGAAGACTAGGTCGATCGAATCATCAGGGATTTCGGTGTCTAAGATTTCAACGGCATCGCCTACAAAAATGACGTGTCCGCCTTTTTGATATTTCTTGGAAATAGGGATTTGGGCCTCGTTGTGCAAACCCATATGTGTTGTGTTCTTCATTTTCAGGTTATTCTTGCACCTACTTCTGAATAGGGAGTAATTCTAGATATTATAGCCTGTTAGAGTCGGGAAGGGGCTTGGCTTTTTTGAGCGTGGTCATGGCCAGAGTGTGGCCTGATCGTGTGTTATCCTAACCAATCTTGGAGCATGCACACAGGGACTACTTGTACACGGAAGCTTGGGTGAACAAGTTGATTTGTGAACTGTCCAACCCGGAAATGTTCCGACAAATCATGCAAAAACCTCCCCAGGAGAAATAATCCGATCATACGACGGTATACTGGGCAGGAAAATTGAGCTATGGTCAATACTGGTGTCTGACGACTGACGAGTTGATCATACGGCGGCCTTGTTGTCCTCATTCACTTCGATTCATCTTTGAACTTCACGCCCTCAATCACCTTGACCAGGTGCCTGAAGCCGCGTAGTTGTGCTAGGAATCTTCAGCGCATATACCCACCTTGTAGATCATAGTCAGTCGGGTCACACAACCCTTGGCTTGTTTCGATCAATGCCGGATCGTCGCAAAGCTCAATTCGATCACGTTCGCCGTACGGATGTTCTGCCGGGAAATCATAGAACGCTAGCTACGCCCCCGAATCCACCATGATTCGCCACCGCGGACAACCACGAGGGCGATGCCGTTACGAATGCGGTTGATGATCGTAATATGGATTCCCGCATCCACGGGAATGACGAAATCAGGGACGGGTTGTGGGTTTTCGCGGGCGGGCACAGGGACCCGCCCCTACGATCGCGGGGCGGGAATCAACCATCAACCGTACCCATCATCATCCACCGCCGCGGGCAACCACGGAGTGGGAATCGGCCATAATGATAGTATTCATCATTATTTTTTCAGAATAATACAAAAGTAATTGTATTTATATCTAATTATCTGGATATTCGGGTTGCAATAGTAGTAAATAACAATAACAATTCGATCTTATCCAGGATGAAGACAATTATGACGCACAAACTTCAATCAACCCGGCCGGATGTGGGGCCGTATCCGAGCCTGATAATAATCAGTGCAGCGCTTATTTGCGTTTCGCCGGACGCGCTTGCCACCATCACTACCGGAACGGCGTTCGACAGCCCACTGGCAATACTGCGCACGGTATTCACCGGGCCGATTGCCTATACAGCGGCTTTGCTCGGAATCGTCGTTGCCGGCGCCATGCTGGTCTTCGGTGGTGAGATCGGCGACTTTGCGAAGCGACTGATCATGCTGGTCCTGGTCATTGCAATTACTGTTCTGGCCAATAATGTGTTGTTGCAGTTCTTCGGTACCAGCGGCGCGATCGTTTAATGGCTTCTACAACGATGCTCGACTGATACAGCCGTGACCAGGGACAGCCAATCATCGCAGGAATTGCGACAGACACCGCTTTACCGCGCGACCACCCGGCCGCTGATGGTGCTCGGCGCTGACCGTGAGTTGACGTTGATCCTGATGATTTTCAGCGGCGCCCTGGTATTCACCAGTCTGTCGATCGAAGCCACGATGATTGGGGCGTTTACCTGGTTTGCAGGTTTGTATCTGCTGCGTCAACTGGCGAAGCGTGATGCACAGATATCGCGAATTTTCCTGCGTTACTGGGTGCGTCACAGATCAATCTTCTACCCGGCTGCAGCCCGGCCATCGGGCGACGGCTGGTTATCGGCGCGGCGATGAAACTCAAACACCTGAAATCAAGGAGTCGGGCGCTGCCTGATTTGATGAACTATGCCACGCTGGTTGGGTCAGGCGTGGCGCTTGGCAAGGACGGGTCGCTGATTGCGGGTTGGTATTTTCGTGGTCAGGACCTGACGGCACAAACAAACGTACAGTTGAATGCACTGAACATCCGATTGAATGACAAGTTCAAGCGACTTGGTGATGGCTGGACACTGCACGTTGACGCCGTCCGACGCTCAACTGCCAGTTATCCATCGCCAGAGGTGGTGCACTTCCCCGACCCGGTGAGTCAGCGAATAGACAGCGAGCGGCGTAGCCAGTTCGAGCGAGACGGAGGTCATTTCGAAACCATCCATGCGATGGTATTGCATTACCTGCCCCCGGTGGTTGCACAGTCCCGGCTCGAACAGATGATGTATTCCAGGGACACTCAGCGAATGGATGGTGACAGTATTGCAACCAGGGTGTTGACCGATTTTTGCGGGTGGGTCACCGAATTCGCTGATTCCCTTTCGGACATTGCGGAAGTATCACCAATGACCGGGTATACGGTACCAGCAGAAACCGGGGAGGAAACGATTCGGGATGATCTGGTGGAATTTCTGGGGATGTGCATCATCGGTCAATACTATCCCGTCAATCTGCGCAGGGAAGCGCCATTCCTTGACGCTGTGTTGGGTTGTTATGATTTTACAGGCGGGCTTGAGCCAAAAATCGACGGCAGGCATTTGCGTATTGTGGCCATTACCGGATATCCGCTATCGACCCATCCGGGTATATTGTCCGCCCTGGAGAATCTGGAGACAGAATATCGCTGGTCGAACCGATTCATCTATATGGATCATGAAACGGCGAAAAAGGAATTAAACCGGTATCGTAGACAATGGCAGCAAAAGCAACGGGGTTTTAGCGATCAATTCCTGGGAACCCGCAGAGGCGCCACCGACCGCGACGCTGTGAGCATGGTCAATGAGACCGAGAGCGCCCTTGCGGATGTGTCCAGTCTGGAAACCACATTTGGTTATTTGACCAATGTTATCGTCCTGACCTCTGAATCGCTTGACAGGATTGAAGAGGATGCGAAATATCTGATCACCGCCATTCGTAATCTGGGTTTCGGCGCGCGCCTTGAAACTGTCAACAGTATCGAAGCCTGGCTTGGTTCGTTGCCGGGTCACAGTTATGCCAATATCCGCAGGCCGTTGGTCAGCACGATGAATTTGTCGGACCTGTTGCCACTGTCATCGACCTGGAGCGGTAACCAGCATAATCCGTGCGATCGGTACCCGTCCGGCTCGCCTGCCCTGATTTACGCCGACGCCGCAGGCGCCACACCTTTCAGGCTGAACCTGCATGTCGGGGATGTGGGTCACACATTGATCATTGGCCCAACCGGAACCGGAAAATCGACACTGCTTGCTATGATTGCGGCGCAATTTCGCAAATACCGGAACGCAAAAGTGTTTTGTTTCGATAAGGGATATTCGATCTACTGCCTGACCGAGGCGGTCGGTGGCATACACTATGATATTGGCGACCGCGATTCCAACCTGACTCTTTGTCCGCTGGCCGAATCGGATGTCAACTGGGCGGAAGGTTGGGTGCGCGACTGTTGTGAACTGCAACTCAGAGCTCCGCTGACGCCCGAACAAAGGAAGCAATTGCATGCCACCATGCAACATCTGGCTCATTCAAAGGAAAAGAGTCTGACCGATTTGCATACCCAGTTGCAGGATCAGGTATTGCGCGACGCACTGGCGCATTACACGCTACATGGCAATGCAGGGCATCTGCTGGATGGCGAATCGGACAATCTCGCGCTTTCGGATTTCACCTGTTTTGAGCTCGAAGCGCTGTGGTCATACTCTGACAGCGAAAAGCTGCCAGTGCTGTCCTATCTGTTTCACCGCATCGAACGGCAACTGACCGGGTCACCGTCGATCATCATTCTTGATGAAGCCTGGGTGATGTTGGGGCATCCGGTATTCCGCGCGAAAATTGTGGAGTGGCTGAAAGTGTTGCGCAAGGCTAATTGCGCAGTCGTGATGGCGACCCAGTCATTAACCGATGCCATCAATTCCGGCATTCTCGACGTTATTATCGAGTCGACCGCTACCCGGATATTCCTGCCCAATACCGCGGCCAACTCCGAAGTGTCGCGGCCCATCTACCAGATGATCGGACTGAATCATGTGCAGATCGATATGATTTCAAGGGCTACGCCAAAAAAGCAATACTATGCCATGTCAGCGGAAGGCAGCCGGCTGTTTGACATGACGCTGGGGCCGGTAGCGCTGTCATTTGCAGCGCAGTCGGGCGCTAATATCAAAAAGGAAGTGCAATTCATGAAACATCAGTACGGAGCGCAGTGGATGGATTACTGGCCTGCAAACCGGGCAGGGAACGGACATGACTAGAGTCAGGCTCTGTGCTGTTTTCGTCAATGCAGTTGGCAAGATTCTTTACAGCGGCTCTGGAGCGTTATTGTTTGCAGCCACGGCAACGGCGGGCGGCGCTGTCACCGGCGGCGCGACCGAGATCACACAGTTGCTGAACAATGCCGAACTGGTGGCCCAGGTACATCAACAGCTTCGTACCTACCAGGCGCTGGCCGATGAGCTTCGGATCCTGCGCGACAATGAACGCATATTGACCGGGCATCATTTTGCCGATGCTCCGTCAACGGCTTTGATACAACTGCACCGGGCGATGCAAAACGACAACATCATCAGCTATCAGGCAGGCAGTATCAACGACGCATTCGCATTGAAATATCCCGGCTACAGGACTTTCATAACCGGAATATATGGCATCGAAAACGGTGGAAATGCCGGTTATGCGGCATGGGACGCACAGAATCGGGCAAACATGGCGGCGGCGCTGAACACGGTCAATCTGAATCGGGATCAGGTTCTGGCCGAGGGTCAGATGCTTGATCTGATTGACCGTCAGGCCAAAACTGCGAGAAGCCGCAAGGCGCTGATGCAACTCGGTAATGATCTGGCCCTGACCCAGGTGCGTCAGGCCAGACGTATGGAGAATCTGCTGCAAACCCAGATTGTGTTGCAGGCGAACTATCTTGCTGCCAGGCAGGCCAGGAGTAATCGCGGGCAGTCACGCAGAGAGTGGATGTATGAGTCTGATCGAAGACTCCGCGAGCAACTCAAGGGTCAGCGCAGGAAACAGGACCCGGACACGGATCTGTATCGGTAATGACATGTTGATACGGGCGTTCGTCATGCTGGTCCTGCTGTGTTGGATGCCGACGGCGGCGTGGTCTGACCATTACGACCAATGTGCCGGCATCCACTCGGATACCGGAGATGAGGCAGAGTGTTTCCGTGAGGCGGATCGGGTGCTGGAAAACTTCATAGCCGCCAACCCGGATTTGTTTTCCGCTGAAAGGATCGTCTGGAACTTTATTGATAACACGAAGAAATGGAGCGGGGATATTGTCAGGATTGCCACTGCACTGTTCTGGTCGCTGGCGTTGTTTGAATTCATTCTGACCTTTTCGATGATGGCGGTCCGGGGTTCCGACCTGAATGAATTTACGGTTGAGTTTCTGAAGCGCGTATTGATTATCAGCTTCGGCGTGTTCCTGCTGGAGAACCATCTGGCGCTTGAGCTGATCATCCAGGGCTTCCGTGATTCATCCTCGCTGGTGCGAGAAGGGCAAATCGGTCAGGAATACGCGCTCCAGGATCTGGTGGGAATTCCGCTCAATGTCGTCGGCAATATGCTCGACTCGATCAGGCCGTTGAATTTTGTCACCGACGCTCCGGAAATCCTGATGATCCTGTTCACGGCGGTGATCGTACTGTGGGCGCTGTCAGTGGCTGCGGTGCAACTGGCGCTGGTCCTCTGCGAGATGTATATCGTAATGGCTGTCGGCCTGCTGTCATTGGGGCTGTTCAGCCTGCAAATCACGCGCGAATACCCGATGCGTTTTTTCGGTGGTCTGATCGGAACCGGCTTCAAGTTGTTTGCGTTGGAATTGATTATTGCGCTGGGCATTCGCATGGTTGAAGGGTGGGCAACCATGCCGGTCATGCACAGGGTCGGACCTTACATGCTGATGGCCGCCGCCGCGATTATGTACAAGGAAATTGCGGTTCGCATACCCGATTACATCCAGAGTCTGCTGACCGCTTCTCCGGGTTCCGGGGTCAGCGCCGCTGGCGCCGTCACTGCGGCGGGCGTGGTCGCCGGAGCACACGCCACCGGCGCGGCTGTTGCCGGCGGAAGTCTGGCAGGCGGGGTCATGTCTGTACGTGAAGCCGCTGCACTTGCCCGCAGCCAGGGTGCAACCGGGCCAGGAGAAATGAGTCGTAGTGTCGCTCGCAACCTTTTTGGTTCATGGGCCGACAACATGACCAACAAAAGCCCAATGGCTCGACAACTGCGTAAAAATCTGATGAAGAGCGAGCTTACGGAACAAGATCACGAAAGGTAATGACTGACCTTTATACACAAAACAGGACGGCATACAGCTCCGTACTCGAAAATGCGGCGAAAACGAGCGCCGGATGGCGGCTGTGCACACTGATTGCGTTGTTGATATCACTGTGTGCTGTTGCGGGCATGGTTTACATTGGCGCCCAGGTCCGGACCCGCCCGGTACTGGTAGTGATGGACGAACACTATATGCCAGTCGGCCTGTACCAGCCGGGCACCGGGCTGGCAGTCAATGATGAGCGTGTGACTAAAGCCTCGCTGGCCCAGTTCGTCTCGACCTGGCGCATCGTGTCGATTGATGCGACGTTCCAGAAGCAAAGAGTGAACGATCTCGCCAAATTCATCGACAACAACTCTCCAGCATTCGCCAAGCTGCGTGATTACATCGTATCCGACTCCACCAACCCGTTGAAGCGAGCGACCTTTGAGACGGTCAGTATCCGCATCTCGAACGTCTTGCCGATCTCGCCAATGACGTGGCAGGTCGACTGGGTCGAAACGGTAACACAACGGGGCAATGGTCAGGCTGTATCGAAGCGCTGGCAGGCTAACATTACGTTCGCTTTCATGGACGATGTGCCGGCAGAGATCCTGCTGACTAACCCTACCGGATTGTTGGTGTCGGACATCAACTGGGCGGAATCGATATGAGCCGCTTGTCTTGTGGTTCATTCATACTCTTTATGGCATTTCATGTGGCGCCCGCACAGGCTCAGCTTCTATCCACAGAAGCGCCTGCGGCAGAGGGGGTCAACCAGCATGAAATTAATCAGACTGAGTCGGACGATGGTTCCGGCGAGTATGACACTACGGCGGATTGGCAGTTGCCGGTTATTCCGGCAGCGCCACCTGTCATATTGACAACCCGCGAAGTGGAAGCGGTTCGGTTATCCCGCGGCTGGCAAAATCATTACTCGCCTGCCATGCTCGGACGCAACGGCAAAGTGGTTTACCATTTTGGCGAATCAAGCGCTCCGGTCATTACGGCGCCTGGTAATGTTACGCATATCGAACTTGAGCAGGGCGAGGTTTTGGTCGAAGACGGTATTTTTATTGGCGACAGCGTGAACTGGCGCATTATTCCGGTGGCGCAGGGCAAGGGAGAAGCGATGATCACGCATATTGTCGTCAAACCAACCTACGAAAACCTCGAAACCACCATGATTGCGATCACCAACCGGCGTAGTTACTACTTCCATCTGAAGTCAACCAAAGACCAGTTCATGGCTTCGGTTGGCTTTGAATACCCTGAAATCGAGGCCAGACGCTGGCATGAGTATGAACAGTCCGTCAACGCCGGGAAAAAAGTTGAAGTCAGCCAGCGCGAGGAGCGCACGATAGAAGTGACGCCGACGATCAGGCCGGATATCGACAATCTCGACTTTGGCTATTCGGTTTCAGGAGATAATCCACGCTGGAAGCCGGTGCGGGTCTACAATGATGGCCTGCGGGTGTATATCCAGATGCCGAAATCAATGCGACAGTCGGACGCGCCTGCATTTGTCGAGACCGGCCCCCGCAATACAGCGCAAATTGTCAACTATCGTCTGCGCCGGGGCACGTTCATTATCGACAAACTGTTCACCCGGGGCATGCTGATTACAGGCACGGGCCGAAACCAGCGCAAGGTCATCATCACTTACACCGGCGGATGATATCAGGTGGCCGGTTCAATTCAGATACCACGTTTTCCCACGATCCAGCGGTTTATCGCGTTGTACGCAATATCATTCAGTGTTGTCCTGTCCGGCTGCGCGACCAGCCCGGCGATTGTCAGGTCTTTGGATGTGCCGGTCGAAGTCTCGGAGCGGGCGCTGGATGACCTGATCGTTACGGTGAGCAAACGATTCCCGCCGGCAAAAACACCCCTTGCCATTTACGATAATGATCGGGACAAACGACTTGAACGGGTTTTGCGGGCTGCCGGATACGCAGTGCATCAGACAGACGGTATCAATCCTGTGACATTCTCGACACATTACCTACGCGAGTCGGCGATGTATCTGGGTGTTATCCGGGTAGGGTTGAGTTATACGCTTTCAAAACTCTATATTTTTGAGGGGGGAGAATTACGGGTCCATTCGACATCATTATCAGACGAAGCAATCCCCCACTCGCCAGAAATAACCGGGGATTCGAGGCGTGATTGATTCTGTACTCAGCGCCTCTGTCAGGCCAGGCACATACAGCCATCGGTTGGGTGGCCGTCATTTGGGCGCAGTACCGATGGTCATTGCCGGCATTTTCGGGGTATTGCTGGTTGGTGGCCTGTTATGGGGCGCCCTGTCCCGTTTCCAGTCAGGCGATGAAAAAGCGATCAGCGACGCCAGGGTGGGAACCAGCGCCAGACCATCGTACGAATTGCCGAAGTTGCTCGACGAAAACGACAATGACCTTGCAGGTGATATTCCCGAAGAACCCGATTCAGGCGCACACGATTCTGCGGTCATTTTCGTCCCGCCCGTCTCCAGCGCGCTCAAGGCGCAACGCGAATACCTGCAGCAGCAAAGGATGCGCGAACTGCAAAATCGCACTTTGGGGCAGGAAAGCTCACCTTCGGTTTCAACATCTGAACTGAAAATATCCTACGATACAGAAATAGCCGGGTCACCGTCAGCCGGGTCATCGCTGGATACAGATGTTTCACCAGGTTCAACACGGAGTCGAACTCTGGAAGCATTGCTGGCGGAAGCCGGGAGTCGTCCACAGGCTGATCCGGGTGGGCAGGCAGGAAAAATCAGCTTCCTCAAGGAACCGGATCAGGAGGCATGGTTGCCGCATATCCGTCAGCCGGATCTGGGTCGGCATACGCTCAAGACCGGCACCGTGATACCTGGTATTCTGGTTACCGGACTCAACTCCGATCTTCCCGGGGCGCTGATCGGGCAGGTATCGCAAAATGTATACGATACAGCCACGGGTCGGCATCTGCTGATTCCGCAGGGGGCAAAGTTGTACGGGACGTATGACAGTCGTATCAGTTATGGTCAGAACCGTGCGCTGGTTGCCTGGGATCGCATCATATTCCCCGATGCCAGCACCCTTGAACTGGGACGTATGCAGGGTTCCGACGGTTCCGGAACCAGCGGATTCAAAGATCAGGTTCAGAACCATTACCTGAAACTGTTTGGTCAGACATTCTTGCTTTCCGCGATTCAGGCGCTGCCGGCGCAGATATCGGATACACCGACCACTATCGGCGCGGATGATGAATTCGGAAAAATCGCCGCTGCGAATTATTCAAAGATGGGTGAGAAGCTGATTGACAAGAACCTGTCGATACAGCCCACGATTCGTATCCGGCCGGGCTATCCATTCACGATTGTGGTCAACAGGGACATTCTGTTCACGGGGGCATACCTGTGAAATTCAGATTGTTATCCTCGTACCCGGTTGTATCCACGAGCCTACAGGCCACAATCGTGAATATTGTGCTGGTGGCGCTAATGATGCCCGTGGCCCACGGCGGAAGTCGATTCGAACTGGGTCAAATGCAACAAATAATGCCGGTGGCACAAGGAGAATACGTTGTGCCTGTTACTGTGTCGGCAGACGGCTATTCAACTTTCAGCGCCAGTATCTACGCCTCTCAAGATGTGATGCAGAGGATCAGGTGGCAGGCAGTCGAACGGAAATCCGGAGTCAATGTCGTCATCTCGATGACAAAACCCATTGTCACATCAAAAAGAATTACGCTGGTAGCCTACTATCAGGGCCGGGAGAGAATGCGGGAATACTGGCTGCAGCCGGTATCCGTTCCTCCACAACCAAAGATACCGGAAGAAATACAACCGGGCGTAATCGGGCAGGGACAGGCAGACAACGCAAAACCGGAAAAGGAAACCGAATGTCAGGAGTTACTGATAAAGGCAGGGTCCCTGTACGCCAATATCGAGAGACTGACGACGGACTGCGGTCATCGCTTCGGGATTTGGCATCCGGGTAATAGCCAGGATCTGGTCGACTGGATAGTCGGGGCCACAAGACTGCTGGAGAATAACAAGGGCGCTGCCGGGTTGCTGGACATACTGAAAGAGGACTATGGATTACTGGGTGTGATACGCAGGGAAGGGAGCGAAAGCTATATTGACTATCATGAATTGCCGGGAGGTCTTCGTCGATGAAATCAGGTAGGGCGGTAATGGGCATATCCATGTTGCTTGCAGGGCTGAACGGTTGCAACTCATCGCCAGAACCGCACTCGTCGATTGAGCATGTACAGGAACAAATCGAAGAGATTCGGGGAAGCGCGGTCGAACCTGCATCGACTGAATTGAAGCGCGTCAGGGTGCCACGGATGAGCGTATGGCTGGATAAACGTATTACTGCGAGATTCAATAACCTGGATGCGCGTTCAGCGATTGATCTGGTGGTGCAGAAACGACCGGTGCGCTATAACACGGGCCACTCACAAGCGCAGCAAGTCGTAAAATGGTCGCCTTCGGCGCTGACGATCCGGGATCATCTCGATTCGATTACCGCGCAGGCTGACTGGGCCTACCGTGTCGAAAAAGGCGTAGTCCAGGTTTACGATATCGAAACCCGTCATTTCGCGCTGGCGGCCCAACCCGGCGCTACGCAAGCGGATATGAAGATGCGGAATCTGCACGGCTCGGACAGCGGCGGATCAGACAACACGGTCAGCGTGACCCTGGACCCGTATACGACGGAGCTGGTCGGGTTGGTAGAGTCTGTACTCGGTCTGGGAGTTGAATCGCAAGGTCCGCAACAAACTGATCCGCGTACCGCTGTCGCGATATTGCCGGCGGCGAATCAGCTTGTGGTTACTGCCAGGCCAAGCGCGATACGTCGGGTTGAAGACGTCATCCGGCGATATAATTTCTCGACCAGCGCCATTGTTCGAGTGCATATTTCGATTATGGAAGTCGATATATCTGACTCGGAAAAGCACAGTTTGTTGCTCGATATTGTGCGGCGAAGCGGCAATTTCACGGTTGACCTGGGAATTATCGGAGATATAACGGGCAGCGCCGGGACTCTGGCCGGGAGCGTCACGAATCCAGACAGTAGCTACCGCGGCAGCGGGTTGATTTACAACTGGCTGAAGAAGTTCGGCGATACCAGTATCGCCTACGAGGACACGATCGAGATACTGAATAACCACGTGGCCAGCATCGATGCGACACGGACGGAAAGCTATGTGTCGAAAATCACATTCACCGTGTCAGGCAGCGGAGATTCTGAATCGAAGACCCCGGAAGTGGAGTTCTCGGAATTGCGGACCGGACTGGCGATTCATCTGCAGCCGACGGTACAGGACCACCAGATCACGCTGCGGATGGCGTTATCGCGCTCCAGCCTGGTTGATCGGGTCCCGTTCAATTACTCCGGCATTGAAGGGGAAAACTTTGTCACAGATGACTTCAACCGGGTTTTGTCGGTGTCATTGAAAGACGGGGAACCCAAGCTGTTGATGTCCTTCTCGGAAGCGGTGGTCCGTGATCAAAAGGAGAGAATTCCATTTCTCGGCGCATTGGGAAACAGCAGCGACACACAGGACCGGTCCCGCGAGACGATCATGATGATTACCGCAAGTGTGGTTCCGGGCTGATGTCCTGGTCATCCCGTGTTCAGGTCAATGGCAGGAATATCACTGTGATTTATGATGCTGAACAATTGCCGATATGGACCGGCGCCGGTTCGTGGCAGAAGTCACGGGAAGTCCGCCGTCACTTGGTCAGAACGCGCACGAAGTACTGTTTCGTGGCATCAAAAGCCGGCGAAGGAATCGAAGTCTGGTGGTCCGCTGAAGAACGGGGTGTGTCGATTGCGGCGAGCCTGGAGCAGTGGTATTCGACGATCCTGGAGGAGAACGACGAACCCCCGGATGATTGCGTGGTCATCCTGTCGTTCGACAAAAACCTGTACCTGGCCGAATTTGCGAACGGGCTGATTAAAACAGAACGGGTTGTCGACGGGAACAGCGCGCAGGAACATCTGGATCGTTACCGGGCCGAAAACCGGGTTATGCACGGTTTTGCGGTGGGCCGCGGTCTGGGCCTGGCTGAACAATATGTCGAGCTTGAGCCGCTGCCGTTCGAGCTTGGGGAGCGCCGTTTTGAGCGGGCGTTCGTTGTCTTTTTGCGCCACCGGCTGTGGCATCCGATGGCGGCCGCGCCGGTACTGGCTGTGATTGCGGCGGTGGCGCTGAGCCAGGTTGACAGGACCGCGCTGTGGGGCCGGATCATGCAGAGTGACCGGGTTGATTCAGGTGAACCCCAAAAACCGGTTATCCCGATTGTCAGCCATGCCGGCGGCATCATGCTGCGCGAGTTGGTCAAGTTCATGTGGGATCTGGACGTATTATACGGCGACGGCTTGCAGCGGCTGGAATTCACGCCTCCATCGGGCATCGTATTGAGCGGACGGTCGGCGGAATATCCGTCGAGGGCAAAGGTCTTCGCCGACCAGCGCCGGGGCCGGCTCAGATGGAACTCGGCGGGCTGGGTGATCAACATGGACATCACCATGGGGGACATGATGGAGAAAACGCCGATGCAGACCGAGGCGCTGCTGGAGAAACTGTCGCGGGGCTGGCCGGCTCTGAGCCTGGTCGAGGGTCCGATCACCGGCTATACCCACACCACGCGGTTCAATATAGACCAGACCGGCATCAATACATTCGATTTAGTGGACATCGCGCGGCGCCTCGACGGCTACCCGGCGGTGATCCGCTATTTGTCCTGCAAATATGCCCACTACCGCCTGTCAGATTGTGAAATATCCATCGAAACCAGAACATTATGAGGGATTGACATGAAAATGACCGCAGGGGCCTTGTCGCTGTTGTGCATCGGGATGCTCATAAATCCGATGGCCGGGTCGGCCCAGACAGAGGACCCGGAAACAGCCGGGCAGGGGGCGCCGACCGCTCCGACACCAGCGGCGCCACCGGCGGCCACGGAGGATTACACGGCGTATATCCGTCCGCTGGACAAGCTGCGGACTGAATTGTCCGAGCAGCGGGCATTGCTGGAAACGGTGGTCGATATCGCCGCCAAAATCGCCGAACTGCGCAATCAGGAAACCCAATCCGACTTCCTGGTTCTGTTCGATGAGGATTTAAGCCAGGCAGAGAGAATCAAAGCAGTATTGTCGGATACAGGTCATGTCCGGTCAGACGATCTGGCATCTGTTCGCGCCGAGATCGAATTCCTGAAGTCGATGGTTCTGCAGACACTACAGGTACGGGAGAACAGCGCAGTCGTCACTATAGATGACCCCGTTGCCTGGTCACTCGGACCATCGAACATCGAGTATGTACAAGCCGCGGATGGCATCGAGGCCGGGTTCGTATCGTTCATGACCGGAACGGGCAATCGAGTCGTCCTGAAAGCGGACGAGTCCATCGCCATCGCCGGGAAAACGATTTTGCTGGATTCAGTCAAGCTCGGACGGGATGGGCGCATCGGCATCCATTTTGTGGTCGACGGGAAACTGGAGACGGTTTATTACCCGCAATGAAAAGATTTCTGTCCCGTCACGCACCGCCGCCAGGTCGCGAATCCACGTCCGGTATCTGGACGACGGACCACCAGATCAACGATTACATCGTGTCCAACGATCTCGATGTGATGGTGCGTTCAACCGGAGAAATCGCCGCCGCGGGGAACGTGGACCGCCGCCTGCTGCGCGGCCTGCGGATGATCGTAAAGAGTCAGCTTGCGGTTGAAAGCACGGTGACGATGGTGTCGCCCATCGAACTGCGGCAACTGAGAGATCAAAGCGCCACCCGGAAAACCGGGGTTCAGCAGGTTAAAGTGGTTCAGGCTGGCAATGCCACGGTTGAATACGTGTTGGCAAAAGCGGTCGAAGCGGGGGCCAGCGATATCTATCTGGATATCCGCAGGGATGCCGCGATCCTGTCGTTCCGCATATTCGGCGTGATTGCGCGTATTGAAGAATTTGATGTTGAAATTGCCAGGGGCATGGCGCGTGGCTTATGGAATCGTTCCGGGCACTCGCAGTGGGTAGAATCAGACCCGGTCGATACGGCTTTCACCTACGAGCACGAAGGACATGAGTACCGCGTCCGCGGGAGTTCACTGAAAGACACGCGGGGTAATACCATCGTGTGCCGGGTGCGTGATCCGGGTTACATACTGCCGCTGGATAAAAGCGGTTACAGCGACCACCAGGTTTCGTTGATTCAGCGCATCTGCATGGCGCCGGGCGGACTGATCCTGATCACCGGGGAAACGAATTCCGGTAAATCGACGACGATGGCGGCGTTGATGGATGCCTCGTCCCGCAATCAGCGCATGATCGAGATCGCGGACCCGTGCGAGGTCGAGTTTAATCATTGCACGCACGTCGAACTGGATCATTACCGTGAAGATGCCGATGAAGCTTTCAAAAACATACTGGCGGCGACCGTGAGACAGAATCCGGATGCGTTGGTACTGGGAGAAATCCGGGATGAGATCACCGCCCAGGCCGCCCAGAACATGGCGATTCAGGGGAAGCGAGTGTTCTCCACACTGCACACGCAATCCTGTGTGGCCGCGATACCCCGCCTCGCGAGTTTCGGCGTTGATCACCATCTGTTGTCGCTGCGGGAATTTATTGCCGGCATTGTCAACCAGAACCTGGTGCCTTTGGTCTGTCAGCGCTGTTGCCGGGACCAGCATGACGATGCCGGCAAAGACCGCCGCTACCGCGCCCTGTTTGGCCCGGATATTCGGTATATCAACCCGGACGGCTGCAACGAATGCGTGTCCGGCGTGGCCGGCCAGACCCTGGTTGCGGAAGTCTATCCGTTCTTCCTGGATCGCAAGGATGCCCACAAATTCATCTCCAATCATGAACTGTTCCGTCTGGAAACCTACATGAAAAGGGAGTTCAACATCGAATCGAAGCAGGATCACGCCAGGGGCAAGGCGCGTCTGGGCCTGATTGATCCCGGGAAGACCGAAGAGATCATCGGAGAATGGACGGTTGACCGCGAGTTGAAATCAATGGACGCAATGGTTGCGGACCATCCGGCGGGAGAGCTTCAATGCGCCTGATCGGTATCCGCAACCGGATCAACCAGACCCTGATCTTCCCGCGGCAACACCGCCTGCTGTTTTATTCGGTGGTTGGCGCCCAACTGCGTGCAGGAGTGCCGTTGGCGTCTGCCTGCGAAACGCTGGCAAAAATGACTGATTTGTTGCCGGCTCTGCGTAAGATCGCAAAAGCCGGGGCGTCTGCGGGCTATGAAGGCCGCTCCGTGATTGATGGTCTGGCGGATACCGGGATGCTGCCGGAAATGGATATCGGCGTATTTCGGGTCGCTGAATCACGCGGCACCCTGGTTGATGCCATTGAAGCGGTCGAATCACGCGCCTCGGACAAGCTGGGATTCGCAGACAAGGTGGTCATACCCAATCTCTACTACGTTTTCCTGCTCACCATCCTGATCTTCTTTGCATTTGAAGCAGAGGACTTTGCGGAGGGCCTGGCGATTGGGAGTACCGAGGGTAACATGGCAATAATGGTGAGCGCGTGGCTGAACACCTGGGGCGCTGTGACCGGCGCCGGCGTCATCGCGCTGGTATCCGTGATCGCCCACGGGAAATTTTCCTGGACCGGACCAATACGGCGCGCGCTGCTGTTTTTTGATACCGAGGCCCGCTATCAGGTCGGCATCCGTTTCTGTTCGCTGGCTGAAATGCTGGCCCGGAACGGAGCCAGTCATCTGGAGATACTGGACGCCGCTGAATCTGTGATGCGCAGTCGATTCACGCAGCATCACATCCGCTCCGCCCGGACCGCGATGAATGTACACGGCAGGGCCTTTGAGGACGCGATTGGCGGCGGCCTGCTGACCTTTGAGCATGCCGAACTGCTGTCCGGCATGACGCCGGGCGGGCGGCGCGACCTCTATGCGCAGGCGTTCCGGACGGTGGGGCTGGTGCAAAAAAGAATACTGGAAACCCGCTATATGGCGGCAGAAGGGATGTTTCGGGCGTTCCTGCTCCTGTCGATCATGCTGCTGCTGATTACGATGGGTAAAGGTATGTACACGATGCTCACCCATATAACCTGAAAAAATCACGAACCACGAGGAAACCAAAATGAAAGAACTGATGCGAATGAGAAAAGAAGAAGGGCTGACCCTGCCTGAAATGCTGGTGTGGCTGGGTGTGTTTGCGGTGGTCGGCTCATTCGTTGCCGTGCAGGGCTCCGGTATCCTTTCAGGTACCCGTCTGGAGCAGGCGAACCAGGAAGTGCACAGCGTGGTTCTGGCCGCGCAAAGTTGGCGTAGCCTGAAAGGCAACTACACGGGTATCAACATCAAGGAACTGGAAGACAACGGCTACAACATCAATTTTGAATTGAACGGCAACAACGGGGTGAATCTGTACGATGAGAATGTGACCATCGCATCGAGCTCGGCACAAGCCGCGCAAATACGATACGTCACCACATCGGATAAAGACTGCGAGCAACTGAGGATCCGGGTTGAAATTCTACCGAATATCACCGGTGAAGTCTGCAATTCCGGGGGCAAAAGACTACAGTTTGACCTGTAGACCGGAAGCCGATGAATCTCGCCGAAATCATCATCCTCTTTATCCTGTTCGTTCTGGCGCTGGTGGCGTCCCGTCACTCCCAATCGCGGGATGAGGCGGAATTGTCACGGGATGTGGAGGCGGTGCGCGACGTAGCCTTGTCGTATGCCAACCTCGAGTGTTCGAGCCCGGCCGGAGCGGTGACACTGGCTACCGCGGTCGCGGCCCTGGGCACGACGGTCCGGGTCCAGCGCCCGAACCGTTGGCGAATTGCGCTGACACCGCGTCCAGGGTTGACCGGGCCTGCGGTCTCGCTCCAGTACTGGAGCGGAGCCGATACCTGGCAGTGGGTTCATCTGCTGAATACTTATCCGGCTGTAGCCCAAACAGGACATATCGTATTGCACATCCATCGCAAGCCCGGATCCCCGAATCAGCGTGGGTTCCAGGGGTTGCTGGAGGGTACGCTATGCTGATCAGGGCGCGCGACCGGGAAGACGCCAAAAACGAAAAGCTGAATCGTGAGAGTGGTTTCACGCTATTGGAACTCACGATCGCCCTGGCGGTCATATCGGCGTTGGCCGGTGGCTGGTATCAATGGAAGCAAACCGTATTGAGGGAGTCTGTTGCCCAAAGGACAGCGGACGGAATTGTGCTGATTCAGGAAGCCCTGTACAGCTATCGGCTGGATGAACGACCGACCCCGGTTGATCCAGACTTCCCGTATGAGTGGCCTGGCGCCATGAGTGATCTGGACCCGTACCTGCCCGGCATCGTGGACGGGCGCAACGGAGTGGGGCAACCCTACGATCTGATTCCACCACTAACCCCGGTTATGCGCACGACTCCGATTAAAATTACAACGAATCTGTTGACGGCGCAAAGGGCGGAATACGTGGCCCGGCTGTTTCCGTTGAATGGCAGAATCGGCACGCTGGATACACCGCCGCTCCCGGCCACTCAAGTGGTTGTCATTGTGCCGGTTCCCGGACACGAGGCCGCGCGCGAGGCGATGCTGGCGCGGGACGGGACGAAGGACATGAGAGGAGACCTGGATATGGGTGATCATAATATTGTCGGTGTGGACGATGAAATCGTGATTGGTGGACAGGGGTTGAATACCGATGATGTGGATTTACTGAATCAAATGTCAGCGTTGAACTGCCCGAATGCAGTGCAGATCACCGGCGGTGTCGCAAAATGCGCCATGCCGCCGGAGTGCAGGGTCTGCTATGAAACGGATTGGGCATTCCAGGCAACCAATGGCCAATGCAATCCAGGTTCAGGCGCACAATGCAGCGCATGGTCATCGACTCCTGATTGGTCACCATGGGAAATCGACGACACCGACAACCGCGGTGGCGCATGTGGAACGCGTTACCGGCTTGAGTGCAGGTAGCATCCAGCTACAGCAAGTACTGCAAAGCGCGGGCCATGCTATAGTTCCGGGATTCAGGTATCTACTGATTGATTCCCGGCGGCATACACACTGACAGGCCTTTCGTCGGCATATTGCTGATGGTGGTGAGTATTGCCTCCTTTGCCTGTATGGATGCGATCATCAAGTGGTTGACCGGCATTTACCCGGTCCCCCAGGTGATTGCCCTGAGAAGCTGGTGCGGACTGCCGTTTTTGCTGCTGATCGTTCATTTGCAGGGGGGCTTCTCCCGGTTGAGAACCCGGCGGCCGGGAGTCCATCTGCTGCGGTTCATGTTCGTCCTCGGATTGACGGCCAGCTTCTCCTGGGCGTTGTCACAAATGAAACTGGTGGATGCGGTTGCGCTGACATTCATCGCCCCGATCCTGGTGGCTATCCTTTCCGTTCCGTTATTGGGCGAATCCGTGGGCCGTCATCGCTGGACGGCGGTTCTGGCCGGATTCGTCGGCATCATCGTGATGCTGCGACCCGGCAGCGGAGTGTTTCAATGGGCTTCGGTGGCGGCGGTGGTGAGCGCTCTTTGCTATGCATTGCTGATGGTGACCACACGCAGGTTCAAATCCACCGAGCATACCGAGGCGCTGATGTTCTGGCCGGCATCCGGGGTGGCGGTGGCCGGGTTCGCAATTGCCCCGATCCAGTGGGTGACGCCTGCAGCCGCCGACCTGGTATTGTTCGTGGCGGCGGGAATGTTCGGCAGTTTCGGGATCGTCTGTATCACCCATGCCTTCCGGCTTTCCCCGGCAGCGCTGGTTTCCCCGTTCGAGTACACCGCCCTGATCTGGGCCACCGCGCTCGGTTATCTGGTTTGGGGAGACCTCCCGGACCGATATACACTGATCGGGGCATCCATCATCGTCGCCAGCGGGCTTTATATCCTGTATCGCGAGACCGTCAGTCACGGCAAGGCCAGATCGGCGCGGGCCGTGCTATAGGATACCGCGCGGTTCATCAATCACACGGACCGGGTAATGCCGCCATCGACACGGATGTTTTGCCCGGTAATGTATCCGCCGCCCGGAGATGCCAGAAAGGCTACTGTAGCTGCGATCTCTTCTGACTTGCCATAACGTTCCATGGGGATGCGGTCCCGGAACTCCTGTTTTTCCGGCAAGCTGTCGATGAAGCCGGGCAGAACATTGTTCATGCGTATATTTTCTGCTGCGTACTGGTCGGCAAACAGCTTGGTAAAGGCTGCAAGTCCCGCTCTGAATACACCGGAAGTGGGGAAAACCGGGTCAGGCTCAAATGCCGCAAAGGTTGAAATATTGATAATCGTACCGGATTTTTGTGTTTGCATGATCGGCGTGACCAGTCGAGCGGCACGGACAACGTTCAGAAAATAAACTTCCATTCCCGTGTGCCATTGCTCATCGCTCAATTCCAGAACCGGGCCCCTGGGGCCATGTCCAGCGCTGTTCACCAGGACATCAATGCGTGACCAGGTTTCCATGGCGAGATCGACAAGCCGCTGCAAGTCCTGGACCGATTGGTTTGATCCGGTGACACCAATGCCGCCGAGTTCTTCAGCAAGCGCCTGGCCCTTGCCGGACGACGACAGGATTCCGATAGAATAGCCATCGGCTGCCAATCGTTTTGCGGCATCGGCGCCCATTCCGCTGCCACCTGCTGTGATCAATGCTACTTTTTGTGGATTCATGTCTTTCTCCAGAGTCAGTAAGCGATACCCGGAATATGAACCAGTTACCCATGCCTGGTCAATAGCGCCGGCCGTGCTATAGTCCCGGTATGTTCAGATATCCTGGGTTTTATCCGGTTGTCCATGGGTGAGTGCGCGTCCCGCGCATGCGCCACTGTGCGGGTGGTGGGATTCGCCGTTGTTTTATTCGCGTTCTTCTCACCCGTTTTTGGCGCCGACGTGGTTGAGGCGATGCGGATGTTGAATAAACTCACCGTCGCCACGGAGGAAAGATGCAGTCCATATCAACGCAGCAAGCACTATTCATACTCACAGGACATTGAACTTCTTGTGGCTGAACAGTTGGGCGGTATTTATGGACCCTATACCGGGACTTGCTTTGCGTCTCTTTATGAAACCCACATTGAGCATATCGTGGCTGTTAGCGAGGCCCACGACAGTGGGTTGTGCGCGGCGAGCCCGGCCACACGCCGCCGGTTTGCGTCGGACCTGCGCAACCTGACTTTGGCTTCCGCCACGGTCAATAAGGCGAAATCCGGCAGGGATGTCGCGCAATGGCAGCCACCGCGCAACCGTTGCTGGTTCGCGGCTCGCGTCATTGACGTTCGTTCAGCCTACGGGTTGACCATTGACGCCAGGGAAAAGGCGGCCCTGTCAGAAATCCTGAGCCGGTGCGACAGCACGGCGCTGGAGGTGGTTGATTGCCATTACCCCGACGCCCTGATGCAGTATGACGATAATAAAAACGGGCATATCAGCTGTGCAGAAGCGCGAACGCATGGCATAACGCCTGTATCGCGCGATCATCCGGCTTACGCCTGGATGACGGATGGCGACAATGACGGCAAGGTATGTGAATAAGTTTCGGTGGATTCAGGAAAATTCATATCCATTCTGGTATATCCTTGAATCGGGTTTTTCGTAGTAAGATAAATTCCAGTCTGTCACATGCCCGGAGCCATCATGAGTGAGAAAAAAAAGTTGATTGCCGAAATGCTGGAACTTCAACGCAGGTTCATAGAATATGACCGGGAATCCGGCATGCGCCAGGAAAGCTACTGGATGGAAGATGAAAGTCATCCACTGAACAACTACCGCAAGATCTACGCGGAAAAAGCGACCCGGGTGGTTGATCTCGCCCATCAGGAGAAAGGCTCTCAACGTTGATTCCTGTACACCGGATGGGATGCTTCGTACAGAACATCCGATACATCCTGCTGGTTCGCACCTGATCGTTCTGCGATCCGGTGCGCCGACGATTATGCGTATCCGCAATAAATGGCGCACAGCCAACCCCCGCGCGCTGGAAGACAACGCGACTGCCGCCGCTTATATCATCTGGCAGGTCGGACTGCATTTTGCCAGAAATCTGCACCAGGAGGAATTCGACTATGAATCGGATCATCAACGGGTCAGGGTCATCGGGGAATACCTGATTTTTCTCAGCCATATCACGGACAGGCTGGCGCATCAACGGCTGGATGATGAACAACGGCGAATTTATGTCTCGACACTGGTTGAGCAGGTTGCCCGGCAATATCAACGCAATGTCGAGGAAATCATGGGAAGCGGTGACTACCGTACCGGTTTCCTGGGTCTCATCAATACCCGATTCGATGAATACGCCAGAGGAGTATTTGATGGAGATGAACCCGGTTATGCCGCCAGAAGATTGTTGGGGAACCGGATACAGGAGATCATGGGGCAATCCCAGACCAACAAATGGGTCATCCAGCAAATCATCGACATAGACTCCCTGGATGCCGCAGAGCAGGTGGTGAAGGGCATAAAGCCTCTGCTGGATTAGTTTTATTCTTCAGGATTTGCTCTATTTGCTCTGGACAGCCTGACTGACGACCGCCAGCCAGGGCTGTTGATCACGCGGTAACCCGGCAGGCCGGTAGTAATGGTTCAATACTGTAAAACCCGCTGTTCGCAAGCGCTGGCTGATCGCATCAATCTCCATATAGCAGCCATACCGCTCGCCGGACCAGCCTTCGGCGTTGCCGCGGGGATTGGACATGAACAGGATGCCACCGGCCCGCAATGCGCCGTGCAGCGTGTTCAGTACCGAGGGTAGTTCACTGCCCGGCACATGAAACAGCGAGGCATTGGCGAAAATGCCATCGAAGCTTTGTGGTGGCAGGGATAAATTCATGAAACCCTGATGCAGCGTCTCGCAACCGGAATATTGCCGGGCCATTTTACAGAATTCTATGCTGCCATCGAGTCCGACCGGTCTGTGTCCGAGGTCGTAAAAATATTTGAGGTCCCTGCCGGGGCCGCAACCAAAATCGAGGATGTCGAGCTTTTGACCTATAGGGAACGGGGCCAGGAACGCCGCATAGTTCTGGGTTACGTCATGGTCTATGGTGCCTGCAAAAAATGAGGCCGCGTTATTGTTGTAATGATCCAGCGTGCGGGATTCGATTGTGGACAGGTCGGTTGGGGTCATCAGTCTATGCCAGGCCCGGAGTCAGGAAAATGCAGCGAAACAGCGCTACGATGCAATCGCGGGGTATAATAACTGTAATTCGGTCGCAAGGGTAACAGATCATGAATCGAAAGCTCATCTGGAACATGGTATGGGCGCTGACGCTGGTTGGGGCAGCCTCTCTGCGGGCGGCGGCAACCGAATCCGGGCAGTGACCAGGGATTCGGTTTTTCGGGTCGGTTGTGTGCGTCAGGTGTTAAAAGCGAGGTTGTTGGCAACTTATTGCTTTTTTACCATCCGCCTGAGCCACTCCGATTCATCAACCGCGATGCGGCTCAGCGTCGTCGCAAAGGTTTGTGCAACCCGTTGAGCATATTCAGCCTTGAGTTCGCCTCGCCATGTGTATCTCCTGCCACAGATGTCCGTGAACTCGAAATCGCCGCCTCGCTTTGTCGCGACTATCGGACGATTATCCTCGGATGGTTTGAATTTCCGTTGAACCCAACCGGCTGGATCAAATCTAATGCCCAGTCGTTTGAATTCGTTGCTGAATCTGACAACAAGTTGTTCTTTTTCTTTCTGGGGTTCGATTAGCGGCAGAAATATGAAATTATCGTCTTGTTCTCATTTTCCTTTGAGTCAAGTCCGGCTTCTTTCAGTTTTTCGACAATGGTCTCGCAGATGTCCTTCAGTCGCGCCTCGCCGGTATAGATAGCTATGAGTCGAAGCGAGCGCCGAGAATGAGTCAATGACAGGCCGTGCGTTCAAGGAGTGTACCGACCCACGACCAATCTGGTTTTGAGTTTCCTGATTCAGGACTCGAGTGTGCCGGCCCGGCGCTACGATCTCGCCTTTTGGCCCATTATCGTTCTCCAAATCGATATATGCTTCATCATCGACTACCACAGCCGTTTGAAGAAAACGCCTCGCAAGCTCGTGGCTGCGACATCCAGGTATTTCTGCTAATCCCACCCCTTATCTCCTATGAATCATCTACTGGTACGACACTAAATGTGGCGCCGCGGTCCCTTTCGATCAGACGTAGGTCGAAGCCCACCCGGCGCAGGCTTTCGCGTCCGATGTGCAAACCCATCCCACGCCCGCCGGGTTTTCTGCTGAAACCGAACTCGAAGATCGCTTCCCGGTCACGGATATTAACCCCTGGCCCCGTATCTGCGACCAGCAACGCGCCGTCTCGCTCATCCAGTTTGATGATTCGTTCGTGTTGTGGATTTTGTTGTGACAGCCAGAAGATAGCGTTGTCCACCAGATTCACAAAAACGGGATAAAAGCTCGACGGGAAGCCCACGATCCTGGCTCTGGCGAAGGCGCTTGTTGCGGTCAACGTTACGCTATGACGCGCCAAACGCGCTTGAAACAACTCTTCCAGAAAGTCTCGAATCTCGGAGCCACGGATTTCCACCGCCTTTCTATACAGGCGGCGCTGCAACGGTGTGAACAGTGTCAGATAGCCGTCCAGATGATCGAAGCTCGTTCGGATGCTGTCATACAACTCCCCCAAGCCCTCATTCACATCAGCCCATGCTTTCAATTTCCGCAAGCCATTTCGGACAGAGCGAATTGTACCTGAGAATTCATGATTTATGATCTCGATTGCCATCCCCAACTGCGCCAACTGGGCATCGGCATCGGCTTCTTCTTCCAGCAGGAGGTTACGCTGTTCTATGGCCATCAGTTGTTCGGCCGTTGAGTTCTCTCCAGTTATGTCTATCGCTTCAAGTTGCTCCAATACCGAGTGCAACAATGTTCTTTGGTCTTCTGTAATTTTCAGGATCCGGTTTTCCAGAGCATCTCTGGTTTCGACAAACGACTTATCGGGCAGTGCGGCAAGGTCAATTCGATGGAGCTCGCTCATCACTGAACGCAGTTCCAACTCAACCGCCTTAAGTGACTGCCCTGCTACACTCCGTGCCTCCGAAGCAACTTTATCCGCCTCCGTTCTTACTTTCTGACTTGATTTTCCAGTATTCTTGCGGGCTTCCTGTCCGAGATTTTCCAATGCAGTCTCCGTCCTGACACGACGATCAAGCGACAACTTCGCCTTCCTGGATTCTTCGCTAACGAGTTCTTCAATCAGGTCGCGCGCTGGCCTGAATACATTCTCCTGAAGAGATGCAAATTTTGTGTTGTACACGCCCCAATCACGCAGTGCAGCTTTGCTCAATCCAATTCGCGGACGTGGTACACGATATTGATCTTCCAATTCCCTGATATCCGCTTGTGCCTGATGTTCGATCTCAAGTACCTTGTGCGCGGCCTGTCGACTATCCTTGATTTTACTCGCTAACCGTAATTCTTCTGCGATATTTTCCGTTAATACCATGGCTTCATCTTGAGGCGAATCGCGCTCGAGTTTCTCAAAAAATGTGTTCAGACTGTCCCCAAATTTCTTCTTTTTCTCTACAACCTGTTTCTCTCGTCGCTTCCTCGCCCTGTCTTCCCTTGAGAGCTCGGCCTTTCGTAGATCAAATGTTTCAGCATGCACGCCATCGGTTCGGAAAAAATCCGCAACTATCTGGAGAAAGAAGTTCTGAAGTATCGACCGGAATTGGCGATAAGCCTTGTTTTCCTGAAATCCTTCTCGTCCCGCTTTCTCCCGTAGGTCGCGATTCTTGTCTGCATCAATTTCCACCGCTCCGAACATCTTTCGATGAGAAAAATAATAGTAGTAAGCGCTTTTTGTCCGCCGGAACTCGATATCCAACCAGTCATAGTCAGTGTCACCATAAGGCAGCACTCGAATGCCGTTGCGGTAAATATAAACCCCTCCCAACTTTTCAGCCTTGTTTGCCAATATCGCGTGTTCATCATGAGGAATTGTCGAGTGTTTGCTTTCACCCTCGAAAGCGGCAAAGTCAATCGAGAATGGACCGCAGTTCGTGTGGGCGCCGTGCCCGCCACCCCAGGGTATGACGTGATCCGGTATTGTCTCTCCATAGATTGAAATTTCGCCCTGGAACTGACCGAACTCGTCGAATGTACCGCGAATCCGATGGTCCGCATTCCGAAACTCGTCTGGCGTGAAGAACTCGGCTTCGGCAATCAAATCGTCGAACACCTCATCCGTCTTGTGATCGCGGAACGCGGTGTGAATGACATTGCGCGAACCTGGCGTCATGGTATTGCTGAATCCGAGCAACGCCTTTGTCAGGGGCGTTGCCTTTTTTAGCGGGGCTGCCTTGCTGGCCATCGGGTCGCCATCTATATCGTCTGCCAGTAGTGCGGAGGTCGGTTTGATGATGAAGTGCGTTCCGCAGCCGTCTTTGCAAAGTGACGGTTCCTGCAGGTAGGAATCAATCTTTTGCGGATCGATATTGAAGTGATCCAATTCGCTGGAAAGACGCTCTAACAGGTGTTTCTCGATGTTGCGACCAACTCTTTGGGCATTCTCATGGAACTCCGCAACCATCCCGGCTATGTCCAGGGCTGACGGTAGAGTACCTGGCGGAAATGACCGCAGAGGAATGGCAATTTCTTCCAGGTCAATTCCGGGCCACTCGAAAATACCCCAGTTCAGGAACGCCGCAGTGAGTTTGGATGTCCCGTCGTCAGTCTTCGCGCGTGTAAGTACCAAAAGCTGTGGCCCGATGGTCGCAATCGCGAGCCGCCCGATACCCTTCTCGCCAAGCATCGGACGGAGCTTCTTGTTCGGGTCTGACGGCGGACTTTTCGCGGTGTCGAATTTGCTTTCTGTGCCGATTGTCAGCCATCGGGTCACGAAGTCATCCCGGCCCATCCCGATTCCATCGTCCCTCAAGACGAATAGACCATCTGAACGGTAATAGTCAATCTCAACGCGGTCGGCGTAAGCATCGTGCGCGTTCTTGAACAACTCGCTGATTGCTGTTGGAATACCGGCAATCTGCTGCCTCCCAAGCATGTCAAGTGTGCGGGCGCGAGTCCTGAACGTTTCCATGTCAGGGTAGTTTCCCCATGTCTTTCAGGTGCTCGATGAATTGTTGGCCGACCAGTTTCGCCAGGCGAGTCGGAACAGCGTTTCCGATCTGTCTGGCTATTGAGGCCATGCTCCCTTCAAAAACAAAATCCTCCGGGAATGTTTGCAGGCAAGCAGCCTCTCGAATACTGATTGCCCTGTCCTGCTCCGGGTGGCCAAAGCGTCCATTCGAGTAACTCGTGCACCGAGTGGTTAGTCCCGATGCGGGAGTGTCCCAGGACATCCGGCCATAAACATCGGTATATCCAGAGAAATTCCTGTGGCACTCAAGTCTGAGATGATCTGGCCAATCCCGGTTACCCCCGCCTTCCGGCGTTGCCTTGACACGTTCGACATTCCGCGCAGAGAGATTCGCCGCCCTATGGTTGGGTATCTGGTCGTGTTCTTCCCCCGCTTGTATTGGTGGAAGATGAGAGATCCAGTCACGCACAGTACCATATCGTTCGTTCGGCGTTCCCGGCCCATGAGTCTCATCGGGCAGATGGATTGTACCGTGCCGGCTCGCTACCAATACGAGCCGACGGCGACTTTGTGGTATTCCGTACCTCGCCAGTTTGATGGGGCGATAGTCCACTTCGTATTCTGCCGCTTCCAATCGACCCAGAAAATCACCGAAAGGTTGACTATCGCTATCCAGTTTCTGCAGCCCCGGAACATTTTCCACGAACACGAGATCTGGTCGGCAACCCTCTACCAGATTTGCAAAGTAGGTAAGTAACGGCACACGTTCGTCCTGATCCAGGTTCGGTCGCTTGGTATTTTGTCTGGAAAATGGCTGACATGGCGCACACCCACTGAAAAGCACTGGTTGTAATCGTTCCGATTCTACCCGAAGCCGTACGGCTTCAACGCTTACGTTACGAATATCTGCAAACTCGAAGTGTGTGTCGGAGAAGTTGGCCTGGAAGCTCGCTCTGGCTTCTGCATCGTGATCCAGCGCGAACGAAATCTCCATACCGGCATCCTGAAAGCCACAACTGGCGCCGCCACAGCCGGCGAAGAAGTCATATACCTGAACGGTCATTGGTTCATCATGGCAGGTCATCTCCCTTCATTCGTAAAGCAAGGTATATAACTCGAAAGCCTTGATCTGTTTTCTCACTCCCTCGAACGTGTCGCGTCCAGTGACTCTTGAAATCGGTTGCGTGGGTTCGCGCTGCTTGAAAATAACGTATTGCATCATTCTTCTACCCAGAAATTGTAACCCCAAATGAGTTTTTTGGTCGTCCTTCCAGACGGCGCGCAGATTTCCATTATCCATCGATACCAAGTTACCTTTCCGCAAGCGCGGATCCAGTTCGATGAAACTCTGGAAGTCAGCCTCGGAGGTGAGGTTCAATGCATAACCGTCATTTGCCGCAATATGGCGTAGATCAGAAATTCTCACTGAATACGCCTGAAATTTAGTCCGCACCGGCTCATTCAAAGCGAATGCGGCGCTGGAATGATCGAAGGTGAAGAATTTTGCAGCATTTCGAGTATCCACAATTTACGTTGAACGCGATTGATTGTCATGTTCAGGAATTGGGTGACAATTACTTCATGCGCCCGCATCATACCACGTATCTGTGTCCGACTTCGCTACGACCAATTCCGATACGCTTCATGTCAACACAGCAATTCCCGCCAGCTACAGATGATGAGGGCTATCAAGGGATTTGAGGGAGTTTAAAGAAAGTTTATCGTAAACTTTTGTCCTGAAGGGATGTATTCTACGGTTCCAATTTCAAGAAACAGAGGAGAGGTCATGAACCATCCAGTCAGTCGCAAGGATTTATCCGCTCACGGGTTATACCAGGTTGTTCGCACGTCTTTTGAGTCATTTCCCGATTCCAGGCAGGTTCGCAAGCTGTCTTTGCCGGATGTTCTGATGTCCGGTCTGGCGATGTTCAGTCTGAAGTATCCTTCCTTGTTGCAGTTTGACCGTTGTCGTCATGCACAGGCGGTTCGTCATAACTTGCGGACTTTGTTCGGGATTCGACAGGCGCCGTGCGACACGTATATGCGGGAGCGTTTGGATGAAGTGGAGCCGCATGCGTTTGAGCCGGTTTACAAGCGGTTGTTTGCGCGGTTGCAGAGGGGCAAGGGACTGGAAGGTTTTGCGGGGCCGGGCGGTCATTATGTGTTGTCGGTAGACGGGACCGGGGTCTTTTCTTCCCGGCAGGTTCGCTGTCGCTGCTGTTGTGAGAAACGCCACCGGAACGGCGAGGTTACGTATTACCATCAGTTATTGGCTGCGGTATTGGTGCACCCGGATTGTCGGGAAGTGATTCCGTTGATGCCCGAGGCCATTGGAAAGCGGGACGGTGCGACGAAGAATGACTGTGAACGGGCTGCATCGAAGCGGTTGCTGAGACGGGTTCGTCGCAATCATCCACACTTGAGGCTGCTGGTGGTGGAAGATGCTTTGGCCGCGAACGGGCCGCATATCCGGCTGCTGGAGTCGCTGGACATGCGCTTTATGCTCGGAGTGAAGCCGGGGTCTCATGCGGAGTTATTCCGTTGGGTGGAGGCCACGACAACCACGGGCGCCCTCGAAGTGTCGGGAGAGGACGGTGTCCGTTTCCGTTTCCGGTTTCTCCATGCAGTCCCGTTAAATGACGCGCACTTTGATCTGGAAGTGAACTTCCTGTCCTGTCAGGAGATTCGCCCCGATGGCCGGGAACGACGCTTCTGTTGGGTTACGGACCTGCCGATTGACGAATCCAACGTCTATGAACTGATGCGGGTCGGTCGCGCCCGTTGGCGCATCGAGAACGAAACCTTCAATACGCTGAAGAACCAGGGCTACGGCCTGGAACACAACTTTGGTCACGGCAATCAATACCTGTCTACTGTACTGACGCATTTGATGATGCTGGCCTTTCTGATTGACCAGATACAACTGCGTTGCTGTGCGGTGTTCAACCGGGCGCTGATGAGCCGCCACAGTCGCAGCGCCTTGTGGCGGAAGATGCGAGCCCTGTTTGATGAGTATCTGATCAGCAGTTGGGAAAGCCTGTTTCATGGAATCGCTTTCGGATACTCTCCCCCGTCCCTCCCCGACCCCCCTTGAGCTCTTCCGTGACCCGGTGTGTTCCGGGGGGATTTTCAGCGTACACAAAGCCCGTCCTTTTTGTTGCGGCAACCCGGCAGCCCGGCTCTGCTCGCCCTGAAGAAACAGCCCGCAGAAAAATCCAACTCTCAACCGTCATCCCTCTATCCATTATTCCCTGGCGGGAATTGCTGATGTCAACACTATCTTAGTGACCACATTGTTAAGTTCCGATAAACTCCCAGATAGATGGAGTTCACCGGATGTCAGAAAATCACAATCAAGGTTCCCAAGAAGGCGGAGGAGATCAGGACATGGCAATAGTGACTCAAGAGGATTTTGTGTCTGCGGACCTCGAAGCGCCTATTCGTGGTAGCAACAAGGTTGATTGCTGGAACTTGGCGGCCCTGTACGAAACAGCAGCCAGAGAACACAAACAAGCTGGCAACGAAACCGCCGCCCGCGTCTATTGTCTTATCGCTGATGTCTCCCACATGCACTTCAACCCCGAAGACCGGGCGGAACCCTATGGTCCTAATTTTGTTTTGGGCGGAAGGCGAAGTATGATCCCCTGCGACTTGCGAGGAGGTCAATCGGACGTATTCGCAGCTATTGCGTCTAATATTGATAATCCAGGACTCAGGGCACGGCTTTCCGATGTGGCTTGGCACAACAATCGTGGGCTTTTTGCCATGGCACAATTGGCGATCAACGCCTATTGCGATACTGTGCAAGCGGTTCTCGACGGCACAGCCGAATTTTTTTCCGACGAGCGAACCGCCAGTAGCCGAAGTGGTACTGAGATGCTGCACCGCGCTTGTCAAATCGCCCATGCAACAGGCTGGAAGAAATCTGAAAAAATACGCCTCAAGTCATTAATCACCACCGTTGTCCAGGATGCATTCAATCGAAAAGATCACCGTGGATTCCTGAATACAGCCGAACTCAGCCTGCAACTCCGCATCGGCGAATCGGACGCTATAGCTCGAAACGCCGAGACGCTGATTACAACCAACAGCCCGGATGCTTTTATTTCCCGTGAACTATGGCAACTCGCCGCTCTTGCCTACCGACAGTCGGGAAACGATACTGAGCTCAACCGCTGCCTTATATCCGCAGCGGAATGTCTCGTTGCACTGGCAGATGCTGAAGGCGGGCGCGGAATGGTCGCAGCAGGTCACTTGAGTGATGCCATCAAAGAACTTAGGCGAATACCAGATACTCAGAAAAGGCGACAACAACTTGAGCGCAAGCTCCGCGACGCGCAAGCCTCAATACATGACGAAATGGGCGTGATATCGGCGCCGGTTGACCGGACTGATCTTGTCAAAGAAACCCGTAAAAGTGTGAGTGGCTTGAGTCTGGCACAGGCACTAGCGGTTTTTGCTGATCTCGCTTCGCCCCCGGCCCCGGCAACGTTACGAGACGAAGCGAGGAAGCAGTACGAGAAAAGTCCTTTCTTGAGTCTTATTCCGAAGTCGATAGTCGATGACGAAGGCAAGGTAGTGTCCAGGTCTCCCGCTCTCACTGGCAACGAAGCAGAAGACCAATCAGCAATCCACCATAGCATTGCCAAAGATGAAGGCTTTCGCAGGCATATTGTCGTTCGCGGGCAGATTGAACCGGCAAGGCAGTTGATCCATTTCGAACACACGCTCGGACAGCGTGATTTCCTCCCTCTCGTGACTATGAGCCCGTTCGTTCCTGAAGATCGTGTGGTTCTTTTCAGTTTGGCGTTTATGCGATTTTTCGGCGGAGATTTTATGTCCGCACTTCACATTCTCGTTCCGCAGTTGGAGAATTCATTGCGTCATATCCTGAAACAGACTGGCAAGGAACCCTCCTCAATCCAGAGTGACATGACGCAGGAAAACCGGAGTTTGTCGGTACTGCTCACGAAGGATCGAGAGTCACTCGAAAAAGTATTCGGCTCCGCTATTATCTATGAGATTGAGAACCTGTTTGATTTTCGAGGCGGCCCCGCACTCAGGCATCAACTGGCGCACGGGTTGGTCTCAGGAGAGGCTTGCTACGGGACAGATGCGATTTATGCGTGCTGGTTCATTTTTCGGCTGTGTTGTCTGCCTTTATTTAGTCATTGGGAACAACTGACCAAGTGGATGGACGGAAACTATTAGACTCGCCCAGTTTCTCGACATGAGAAAACACTCGGACTCAGTGAGGCGGATACCCTCCCTGCCCACCACAAAGCGAAATCGTGTATCATCCCTGCCGGAGTCCAGATATGTATACGATAAATGACATCAATCCGGTCGAAATAAAACAGCCATTTCGACCACGGGCGAGGGTGCTACAACTTCTCGGTGACGAATTGATAGGCAGCGCCCGATTGGCGGTCTTTGAACTGGTCAAAAATGCGTATGATGCGGACGCAAATGAAGCTGTCGTTCGCCTTGATCTTGCCTCGACACAAGAGCCAATGATCATTATTAACGACGATGGCGAGGGCATGACTCTCGATGTACTCCGATCAGTCTGGCTGGCGCCGGGGGACGATCATCGTCAGAAACAACGCCTATCGGGCCGGAGAACCGCCAAGCATCAGCGTCTTCCACTTGGAGAGAAGGGGTTAGGCAGATTCGCTGTCCACAAACTCGGGAATCACATCACCCTCGTGACGCGTGCTCAGAATGCTGACGAATGTGTGGTGGAAATTGACTGGAACGAGCTGATCGACAAACCCTATCTGGATGAAGCGCCCGTGACGATACGGGTTCGTTACCCAGAAGTGTTTACCGGAGAACAGACGGGAACCCGTATCGAAATCCGTCAATTACGAATAGCCGACTGGTCGCGTGGTGAAGTACGGCGCTTGCACAACCAGATCACCTCCATTTGCTCTCCGTTCGAGGAACCAGGGGATTTCGATGCCAGGTTGCTCGTCCCCGGACGCGAGGACTGGATTGATGACCTGCCAGATATTTCCGAAATTCTTGATCGAGCGATCTGGAAGTTTTCCTTTCGAGTTTCGGATGGCGACTTCAACTGGACTTACGAATTCCGCCAGATTCCCGGTTTCAATCTCGACGGCAGAACCGTCAATAAGTCTGGCGACCGGCTGAGGCTTCCGTCACGCTCGGGTGACGACCGGATGGAAAAGAAAGTTGTGGCCGATAAAGAGATATTTGAAGGTATCGGTCCTGTCACCGGAGAATTTTATGTTTACGACCGGGGTCAGGAAGTGCGTCGGAGAATGTCCCAGATACGACTGCTGGAGTCTTACCTTGATGAAACGGGAGGAGTACGAGTCTACCGGGATGGCATTAGAGTGTATAACTATGGTGAGTCTGGAGACGATTGGCTTGGCCTTGATCTGCGTCGTGTGAATGTGCCGACACGCCGTATCAGCCGCAATATCATTTTAGGAGCGATACATCTGTCCCTGCGAGAATCCACTGGTCTTGTCGAGAAAACGAATCGGGAAGGTTTCGTAGAAAACGCGCCCTGCCTCCAGTTGCGCCGAATCGTCCTCGGCGCCCTTGCTGCCCTTGAGGCGGAACGGCAATTTGATAAAGAGCGTATCAGACAATTGACCGAAAAACCGGACGATCCAGTGAGCGCTAAAATCGAAAAACCGATACAGGCGCTGCGCCGCGAGCTTGAACGACAGGGGGTGGAAGAAAAGTTCGAGAACTTTGTTGTAAAGATCGAACAGGACTACCAGAGCATGCAAGCGACACTGCTCACAGCCGGCATGTCCGGTTTGAATCTGGCAGTAGTATTTCATGAGGTAGAACGGGGTGTGCGGGCACTCCACCAAGTCATTTCCGAAGGTGCGGACATGGAGAGCGCTATTCTCCAAGCGCGTGATCTCATGCGCCTTCTCGACGGGTTCGCCACATTGCTCCGGCGAGACAGCAAACAGCAACACAATGGGAGGAAATTGCTGGATGCCGCTCGAAAGTTCAATATATTGCGCTTCCGACATCATCGCATCCAACTCGTATGTCCGTCTCTGAAAAGCGCTGACGAACTGTTCTACTCCCGGTTTGCATTCGGTTTGGTTGTGGGAGCATTGAACAATCTTGTGGATAACGCTCTATACTGGCTCCGGGTAAAATGGCCGGATATTCCAGAGCCAAACGATTCTACCGAACGAAAGCTTTACATCGGCGTATCGGACGATTTCGATGCTGGACCGGCCATCATCGTCGCGGACAACGGTACGGGTTTTCAGGGAGACGCGCCTGAAAACCTCGTGCGGCCATTCTTCACTCGCAAGCCCGAAGGGATGGGGCTTGGTCTTTATTACGCAAATCTGGCGATGGAATTGAATGGAGGACAGCTTGCTTTTCCACAGCCGGGAGAGGTCGAACTTCCCGAAGAATTCGACGGCGCAGTCGTCGCCCTGATATTCAAGGAGGTGAAATGAGGCTGCCAGCACCGCGTATTATCGCGATTGACGACGAACCGAAACACCTCAAAGGATTGGCGCAGGGACTCAACCGATATGGCACGGCCTGTCTGCCCATTCACTTCACAGGTGAAGCCACTATTCCTTCATGTTCTCATGTACGTGTAATCTTCGCCGACCTTCACCTCAGTGGCGGCCTTAAAGACCATGCACAAGACTTCAGCATAATCGGCGGCCTGATTGAAGATATCCAACCATCCGGTCCTTATTTCATCGTCCTCTGGACCATGTATCCAGAGCAAGCGTCTGCATTGTATGCTTTCCTTGTGGATCGTCTCCAGAGTGTGGCTAAACCGTTCACGGTGCAAGCACTCAACAAGAACGATCATCTTGACACACAGGGTGATGTAAAAAACCCTGAGGCGCTTGTCGAAGCTATAGGACGGGTCGTTGTAGAACAGCCACAGATCGGGGCGCTATTCAATTGGGAGGAGCGGGTACTGGGCGCTACCGCGGATACAGTATCATCCATTACCAAGATGGCTGATTCGGCTGCAAAAGACGCAAGCCCCGTTAAAGAAATCGACAGGTTGCTCAAGAATATTGCCATTGCCGCTGTCGGTAAAGATCATGTCGAAGAAGATCGGTTTCAAGCTGTCAATGAAGCGCTTCTACCCATCCTCGCTGACCGCATTGCATCCATGCGTTCACGGGAGATTGACCGTGAATTATGGAAAGCCGCGTTTGGCGGATCAAAGACCAGTTCCAAGTTGAGATCTGATGAAGCTGCCAAGCTTAACCGTCTGCTTCACATTGCACATCCGACAGACATAAGTAGCTGGATGGAACGTGGCTCTGTCATTACTTTGCCAAAGAGAGCCTCAGGCGACAAGTTCAAGCCATGGTTCGGTCTTGAACAAGAGATGGCGGCCAACAAATCCTTCGGTTGTCAGGATTTCGACTCAAACGATGCTCGATTCCGTTGGGTACTCGTACAATCGCAAGCGGCTTGTGACTACGCTCAAATACGGCCGGGGCCATTGACTTTCTATCTCGGGCTGTGCTTGCCCGAACCAAGAGCTCGTAAAGGGAGCCTCCCTTCCGCCCTTTGGGCCAGCCCATGTTTCTACTTTGATGACGAGCCCTTCCTGCTGCATGTGAACGCAGGCTTTCAAATGCCGTTGCCACGAACGTCGCGAGGAATAGAAAAGCCTCTTTTTCGTCTGCGCGAACAGCTTCTCAACGATATGATTTATCGACTCCATAGCCACGGCGCCCGGCCTGGGGTTATTTCATTTCGCAAATCTTAGGCAAGTGATTCTTAAGGAGAATCAATCAGGGATTTCACCACAGCCGTCATCACCGGCGGGCAGACCCCGTTACCGAGTAGCCGGACGCGGTCGCGTCGAGTACCGATCAGCAACTTGAAACTCTCATCGAAACCCATGGCTCGCTTGAGCTCGGGAACTTGGAGCATCCGCATCCTTGATTCCCTCCCATCATGCTGGACAAGAGCGAAACGATCCACAGTTGTAATGGTGCGTAAAGGCCGATCAAGGGGTTGCCAGCCGCCACTTCCATCATTCCCATAGTACACCAGAAGAAAACTGGCTTCCTCTCCGAGTGCCTGAAAGCCGCGTTGCGCCCGTTCAAGCGTCGCAGTGGCCCGACGCTCATCGAACAAGGCAGATGTTTTCCAGACACCTACTGAATCCAGTATTGACTTTACCGTTTTACGCTGACAGGGGCGCTTGTGGATAACCGGGTTCGGATTACGCGCGCGGTCGCCGACGAGAAAGAGACGGCGCCGACGTTGCGGCACACCGAAATCGGCTGAATCCAACACGTGTTCATGCAACCGATAACCGAGATTGCCAAGTTCATGCTTGAGTTCTCCATAGCGCGACCATGGTCGCATGTGGATCACATTTTCCAACACCAGCCACCGGGGACGCAGTGCTTGAGCATAGCTGACAACCAACATGGCAGTGGCACGGCTGGCTTCGTCACGCGGCGCCCCGCCCTTGGCACAGGTATGGTTAGTGCATTCGGGAGAAGCAAGCAGAAGATCAATCTCGCCGATTTCCGTTTTCAAGGAACCGAGGGGAACGCTTTCCAAACGTTCGGCGATGACCCGCGCCTCTGGAAAATTGGTAGAAAACGTCTTGGCTGCGATGGCGCACATATCAACACCGACAACGATTTCGGCTCCGGCATCTCGCGCTCCGGCGCTACCGCCGCCTGCACCGCAGAACATGTCAAATGCCCGTATCATCTTGTGGTGATGATTGTTTTGCTGTTTATGATGTCAGTCATGCGTCTGCTTCCAGAAGGCGTGACATCAGGGAAGCGGTCAACGACGCGGAGGTTTTATGACCGGAGTCAGCGAGTTTGGTTGTTGTCTGTGCAGATTGTATGATTTCTGCAAATCGCTTTTGTGCATCAAAAGTCGGTACTGGAACCGGCATCGACAAGAGTGCTTTCATGTCGGTTCTGGGCATCCGTGAGCCTGTTACCGAGGCCATAACATAGTCAACGGTTTCTTCTCGCCGGAGCAAGTTTGCAAGAAAGTCACGATTTACCCCGTCTCGAGGTAGCAATGGGATAAGCTCGGTCGAACACCTGCCAGGGAAATCGGGCGTGGCAACTTTATTAAGGTATGGCCTGAGCTTTCCATAAAGAACATGGCGTTCGTCAAAAGAGAATGCCGCGCTCTTTCGGGCGCCGACACGAGAATCTGAATCGAAGTTAAAGGCTCCGATACCTGAGTCAACGTTTTCGACCCCGACGAAACGGAGTTGGGGTGCGATCGGATCGTTTGGTTTGATCCCGCGACGGTCCATATCGCAAAGGTCACCAAGCGTTTTTATCTCCCACCCCATCGGATTCTCGACCGGGTCTCCGAACATTTTGACGAACAGCGCCGGAATGAATTCCTGCAACCGTTCCTGTGCCTGTTTTTGCAGCCGTTCAATCTTCGCCGCCCGGTTCAGGATATTGACGATGCGGCGTTGCTCGTCGAGTGGTGGGAGAGGAATACAGACCTGCTTAAGAGTGGACTTTGGGAGTTCTCTAAACGTCGTACCTCCGGCGAGTTGAATCAGGCGTTCACGCTGGTCGCGAAGCCAAAATGCGAGATACTCCGGCACAATGCGTTCGCTACAAATGAGGTTGGCGAAACCCTGGTTGGTCGCTATGGGCTGAGTCGCGATTGCCGTGTAGCCAATGGTGGCTCTACTCGTCATCAATACGGTTCCAGCAGGCACTAAACGGGCACTGCTTTCACGCAACGCAACTTCAGTGATTGATTCCTTTGTTTGATCGAGAAAGAGAGTATCAAGCACTGTCACATCCGTCGGTGTGGCCCACGGTATGGTGCCATTGAAATAAGCAGCAATACTACGCCGGGGAGTTCCCCCGCCAACGATGGTACAAACTTCTGCGAGAGGCACTCGTACGCACGCAGTCATTCCGCCACCACCCCTCGCACCGCCCCCGCCAACTCATCAATCTCTCCCAATATCTCCGTCTCAATTTCCCTCAATTCCTCCAGAATCTCCAACGGGTCGCGATGCTTCACTTTAGCCCGGCTTTGTGGCCGGTGCCGGTTGGCGCTGAGATTGAAGTCCACAGCGCGAATTTCATCAGCCTCGGCGAACCACCACTTCTCCGTCCAGTTGTCCTTCAGATCCCGGTCGCGCCACGCCGCCCACCGCTCCTCCCGGTCCTGGAACGCATCAATCAGACCGGGCAGGTCATCCTCGTCAATCGGCGTATCATGGTTGGCGTCCAGCTTGAATCCGTCCTGGTCGGCATGGAGAAACATCACCCGTTCTGTTGTCCCACCCTTGCGAAATACCAGCACGGAAGTCTTGACCCCGGAATAGGGATTGAACACGCCACCGGGCAACGACAGTACGGCCTCCACCGTATTGTTCTCGATCAGTTTGCGCCGCAATTCCTGGTGCGCTCCAGTAGACCCGAACAATACACCCTCCGGCACGACCACACCGCAACGTCCTCCTTCCCGCAAATGGTTGACCATGTATTGCAGGAACAGAAGTTCCGTCTGCGCTGTGCGTCCGACCTTCACATCCTCGACAATGCGATCCTTGTCCAGGCGCCCGGAAAAGGGCGGGTTGGCGAGGATGACATCAAATCCCTGCACTGGCAGACCCAGTTCCGCCTTTGCGGCCCGGTCCAGGGAACGGGTCAGTGCATCGCGGCGCAAGATGCGTACCCGGTCCAGACCGCGCAGGGTCAGATTCATCGTGGCGAGGCGCACCATCTGCGGGTCTACATCGTTGCCGAAGAACGTGGCTTCCTGCAACTGCCGCACCGCGTTCCGGCTCAACGTGTCGCCGAGTCCGCGTACAACTGTCTTGCCCTCGGCTTCCACCTCTTCCATTCCGTCAGGCGACGAGTTCGCCAGCCGGATATGATCGTAGGCGCCGACCAGAAAGCCAGACGTGCCTGCCGCCGGGTCGTAAACAGTCTCGCCGATGCGGGGGTCAACCAGCCGAACCAGGGCGCGGATAATGTGGCGTGGGGTTCGGAACTGACCCAACTCCCCCGCCTGACGGATCTGGCGTAATACATGCTCGAACAGATCGCCCTTGGTATCCGCGTCCACCTGGTCCAGATGCAGGTCGTTCAGTTGGCTGACGATCTGGGTGAGTACGGTCGGCTCATCAATCACCAGCCGGGCGCCGTCCATGAAATCGGTAACGCCGTCTGCCGCGACTTCGGCATGGAACGCAAAGACCTCCTCGCGAACCCAGTGGACCAGTCGCTCGCCGTTCAGCGCATGCGCCCAGGACGACCATCTCAACAATTCGCGTGATACGGACTCGGCGCCTGACTCTGGAGCATTGCGCGGGTCGCGCAAGTCCCATTCTCCTTCGAAGACGCTGGCATAGGGAGCGGCTCCCGGACGCCGGGCAGCCCGCACACGTACCGCGTCCGCCGCCTCGTACAGGTAGAAGTAGATCAGGAAGCTGAGTTGCTCGGCGTTCTGGGCCGGATTCGGGTAACCGCCGCCGAACAGGTAATTGCGGATACGGTCGATGCCGCGCCGAAGTTCCGGGGTCATGGGCATACCGTCAACGCTCCCCGATGTGAGAGTCCCTGGATTCGCCTGTTGTCGGACGCGGTCCGAACACCACGGCATTGAATCCGGCAATCAGCCTGTCGAGGAATTTCTCGCCTCCGAACACCCGCCGGGCCTGATCATATCCGCCCAGGGCGGTGAACGGGTGTTCATCCAGGTTGTAATCTCCGAAGGTTTCCGCTTTCATGGCGTTCGCCTTGACCTGACTCCCGATCAGTCCCGCCCAGCGAGCCTGTTCGGCGGTGAGTTCCTGCTCACTGCGCCATTGCTCAACCCGCAAGCCGATTCCGGCTGCTCGCGCATCGTGTTCCGGCGTGCGCACAATCCGGCCGTTCTCATCGAGCGTCAGCCACTCGCGGGTTGAGGGGTCAATGTGGTCGTCCACATCCAGCGTCAATAGCTTGCCGGATTGGTATGGCCCCTGTCGTCCGTCCCGTTTGTTGGCATCCAGGACTCCGCCTTCCATGCCTTCATCATCGTCTCCGTGGAAATCGGTCACACCGGCGAAATCGAACAGGGTGAATCCTGTCTTCCCGATATGATCCGCCCTGCGAGTGCCGCGTCCGCGCATCTGTCGGTAGAGGATGGCGCTGCGGGTGAACCGGGCCATCACCAGATTGACCACCTCGGGACAGTCGAAGCCGGTATCGAGCATATTTACACTGACCAGAATCCGGGGAAATTCTTCTTCCTTGAAGCGCTTGATGATGGCGCCTGCATCGGGGGCCGGGCCGCCGCCTGCGTCACTCACCACGAAATCCGCGTATCGCGTCGTCGGGTGCGGTTTCAGGTCGGCGAAATGCTCATCGAACATCTCCGCCAGCGTTTGCGCATGGCGTTTCGTCACCGCGAATACGATGGTTTTGCCCATGTCCGGGATATGCCGGATACCGCTCTTGCCCATGAACCCTTTTTCGAAGGTGTCGCGGAACTCGCGGACGATGGCGCGGTTGCGTTCGGGTATCGTGAATCTGCGTTCCAGGGCGCGAGGGTCTACGCTGATGCTGTCCATAGTCACGAACAATTTCTCGAACTCGGACCGGGTGGTCACATCCATCGCGCTCCAGTCCAGTTCATCGCGCCGAACTGAAAATCCGTCTACATCGGCTGTCTTTACCGTCATCGCCTTGTAGATGCGATAGGGAACCAGGTGGCCCGCCTGAATGGCTTCGGGTAATGTGTAGCGGAAAGTCGGCTTTTCAAGGCCGAAGAACCGCAGAGTGTCCCGCACGAACAGGCCGTCTTCCGGGTCGGAAGGCGCGTCCCCATCCATTACGGTGCAAGGGGTCGCCGTCAGTCCCAGTTGGAACCCATCAAAATGCCGTAATACGCCACTCCATTTGCCATAGATTGAGCGGTGGCATTCATCGGTAATCACCAGATCGAAATAACCCGGTGAAAGGTCGCGATATTCCGCGATCATGGTCTGAAGGGTCGCAATCGTGACCCGCTTGGCCCGGTCGAATCCCCGGCCGGGGCGCAATACGTGACAGGGATAATCCCGCAGGTGGTCGGTAAATGCGTCTTCGGCTTGACCGGCCAGCGCAATTCGGTCAACAAGGAACAGGACACGGGTGACCATACCCGCCTCGAACAAGCGTTTAATGAAAGCGGCCGCTGTGCGGGTCTTGCCGGTTCCCGTCGCCATCTCGACCAGCAGTTTGCGCCGCCCCCGCAATACTTCGGTAGATAGCTCTTCGATACAGGCGATCTGGTAATCCCGGTCCACGATGCTCCGGTCAATGGCGACACTGGAAAGGTCGCGGCGAATCCGGCGCGCGGCAATCCGCCTTTCCAGATCATCCTGTGAATAGAAACCCGCGATTATCCGGGCATGCGCGTCTGTTTCGCGATCCAGGAAGCGTACTTCCTCGCCGTTCGACAGGAATACGAACGGCACATCCAGTTGTCCGGCGTAGTGGCGCCCCTGGTCCTGAGCCGTGACCGGATCAATGCTGGCGCGCTTGGCTTCGAGTATCGCCATCGGGCGGCCCTGACGGTCACAGAGCGCATAGTCCGCCTGCGTACCATCGGGAAGGGCGTGCTCGAACAGGACGCTCGACCCATCGGTGATATTCCAGCCTGAATCTTTCAGCAATGCGTCAATCTTGACGCGGGAAAACGCTTCAGTGGTTGAGGTCACAAGTTGAACCGGGAATCAAGGCATCGGTACTTCCGTATCGACCGGGACGCGGTAGCCTTTTTGTACGGCCGGGCGCGCGGCAATTTCGGTGTACCAGCGTTTCACGTTCAGGAAGTCGTTCATATCGACCTGTTGCCACTCGAATCGGGAGGCCCAGGGCCACAACGCGATATCGGCGATTGAGTAGTCACCGGCGACATATTCATTTTCTTCCAGATGGTCGTCGAGTACGGCATAGAGGCGCTGGGCTTCGACCTTGTATCTTTTCTCGGCGTATTCACTGGTTCCGGGCTTGAAGTGCAGGAAGTGGTGAGCCTGCCCCAGCATCGGGCCGAAGCCGCCCATCTGGAACATCAGCCATTCCAGAATTTGCCAGCGCTTGTCTTGCGGCATCAGCATTCTGGTTTTATCGGCCAGATAAATCAGGATCGCGCCGGATTCCATCATGCTCAAGTCGTTTTCCTCATCGACGATAGCCGGAATCTTGTTGTTCGGGCTGATCTTCAGGAAATCTTCATCGAATTGGTCGTTCTTGCCGATGTCGATCGGGTGGACCCGGTAGGGCAGTCCGGTTTCTTCGAGCATGATGGACGCTTTGCGTCCGTTCGGGGTGCTCCAGGTGTATAGATTAATCATTACAGTATTTTCTTATATCCGGTTGGTCGGGTTGTCTTGGGCGAGGTCACGATCAGGCTGCAATTATAGGGGGTTCGAGGTCAAAATAGTTCATCGGGCGCCGGAACTCTCTTTCCCCACTTTCACCAGCAGTTCCGTGTCCGGCGAGAACCTCCTGATGAGTGGCAGCAGTGCGGCCCCGAGGACACGTGCCTTCGGTCCGATGGAGCCTGTTGTGATCTCGATGGGCGAAAGGCCCGTGCAATCGAACTTGCCGTAGGCGTCACCCACTCCATCGACCACGCGGCGGCGCCAGTCGGACCGCAGAAGTCCATCTATGATCACCGCCTCAAAGTCAACGACACTCATTGCCGACACCACCGCACGGGACAGGGCTTCTACTGCCCGATTCAGCCAGGTAGAGAAAACCTCCTCGGGATCCCGTGTTCCAATGGGGCTCAGCATTTCCGATTTGTCGAAACCGGCGGCGACCAGCGCCCGCTCCAGATCAATGACCGATGCCCGGTGAATGAGCTGTTGCGGTTTTTCGACTCCATCCATGTCGCCGATCGGCATCGAACCCAGGGCGCCCGCATTGAGCTGTTCGCCCCGGTAGAGGCGGCTATTGATGACAACGCCGCCCCCGACGAAGGTGCCCAGGTAGATATACAGTGCGCTGCGCCGGTTGATTTGATCGCCGGCAATCATCTCCGCGGCACAAGCGGCTGTGGCATCGTTGTACAGCGACGCCGAAAGGCCGGTCGCCGCTTCGAGTTCGGCGGCGACATCAATATCGCGCCATGCGGCGATCGCCTCGCGTTCCAGACTCAGGACATCCGACCATTCATGCAGAACCCAGGGCATCGCGACACCGAGGCCGACGATACGGGCGCGCAGGCCACGTTTCAGGGAGCTCACGAGTTCCAGAGTAGTGTCCGTCGCCATGGCCATGGTCTGCGACGGGAGCGGGGCGTGATAGGACGTTGATCGGGAAGCCACGATGCTGCCACAGAAATCGACGAGAAGAACCTCGAGACTGCGGCGCCCAATCTTGACACCCAGGGAAAAGGCGCCTTCGGGGTTGAGCGCGACCGGAGTGAAAGGTTTGCCCACTCTGCCCCGAACCTTCTCGCGCTTGACCAGAAGTCCCTCGTCAAGCAGCGAATTGACGATCACAGTCGCGGCCTGACTGCTGAGTCCGGTGGTGCGTGCGATTTCCGCTTTTGACAGCGCGCTCGCCTGCCGTATGGCAGTGATCATCAAACGCTCGTTGAAGGCTCTGAGCCCGATCGGCTCTCCGTTTCGCATATTGTTTCTATTGGGTATACTGGAGATCCGGCAGTTCGGAACGAAGGGGCAGGTCGGCGCCGCGGCGCGTGCAGGTGATTGCCGCCGCCGCCGTGGCAAAATCCACGACCTGGCGGCACTCGTCCAGCGAAATCCGGGACAGTCCCGATTTCGTTGCCTTGCCGAGTTCATCCAGTCCGCAAAGAAGCCCCGCCTGGAAACTGTCACCGGCCCCTACCGTATCAATCACCTCCACTTGGCGTCCGGTGGTTTCAAAGACTTCTCCCCGGAGAGAAACCAGGGTCCCACTGTCGCCGCGGGTCACTACGATGAGAGGGACCCCGCGGGAATTCCAGCGGTAGATCGAGCTTTCGATCTCGTCGCCGGGGAACAGCAGTTCCAGATCCTCGTCACTCACCTTGATCAGATCGGCGATCTCGGTGAAGGCCTCGACCCGCTCGCGCCACTTGCCAAGGTCCGGCTCGACATTCAGGCGGAGGTTGGGGTCGAACGAGACCAGTCTCCCGTCATGATGGCGTCGGGCAAACTGGAGTAACGAGGAGCCGGTCGGCTCCACCACCAGGGAGTATGAGCCGAAGTGTATGGCGGACACCGACCGGGGTAATTCAGGCAAGTCAGTTTCGGCAACCGAACTGTCGGCCGCATCGTGGCCGTAGAAGCTGTAGTGAGGGATGCCCCCGGACCCCAGGGTAACCAATGCCAGGGTGGTCGGGTTCTGTTTTCTGACGAGATAATCGGTTTCCACCCCTTCGTTCTCCAGTGTCTGTTCCAGCCGACAGCCCAAGGGGTCGCTGGAGATGCCGGTGAACAGGGCAGCGCCACGCCCCAGGCGGGAGAGACCGACCGCGACGTTGAAGGGCGAGCCGCCGATGCGCGCATCGAAAGTGACGCTGCTGTCCGCTTCGGCTGAAAGGAAGAGGTCATAGAGCGCTTCGCCGCAGCTCAGAAACATGCGGGCGCCTCGTCGGTCTGGCGCGACCAGAACCGTTCAGTCAATAAAAGCAGGACGGGCCGGGGCAGACCGTGTGGTCGTATGCAGCATCCCATCGTCAGCATCTGCCGGTCCGCCTGAATGTTCGTGAGCGGCATTGCCCGTCAGCGAAAGAGTGGTTCAGTTGCATGAACGTGTCGGCCAGGTGGCCGCATAGGCCTGCAGGGTTGCCTCGCACCCATCCGACCAGATCTTGCTGAGCCAGCGTTCGAAGGCATCGACGAAACGGGGCGCCTCCACCAGGTCACCGTAGAACTGGCGTTGTTCCAGCCAGGCGCGCGGATGTTCTCGCGCCGCATTCGCCGCCTCCAGAAGGGTGTCCCAGAACGGGTCATTCGGCTCGATGACGGCGCCGTCCTCTCGTCGCCCCACACACATCCGCGCCCACAATGCCTCGACCAGCGCCAGTCCCTCGATCGGTGTGCCGTCCCTGAGTCCGTCACGCAGGATCGGCAGAATAAAGCCCGTATGGCGCGCCGAGCCCTTGAAGGCAACGCGCCGTGTCGTATCGGCGATGGCGGTGTTGGAAAATCTCCGACGGACCAGATCCAGGTAGTCTTCTTTCGCGAGATTCGGAACCGATTTTACATGGGGAAGAATTTCCTCACGCTGCACCTTGCAGAACAGGTCCCGAATCAGGGGCTGTGCCATGCAGTCCGAAATGGTTTCGATGGACAGGATTTCACCGGGATTGGCAATGATTTGGTGACCGGCATTCAGGATGCGGATCTTCATCGTCTCATGGTCATGGACCCTGTCCGAAAAAGTAGCGCCGACCAGGTCCCAGTCCGGACGCCCGACGCAGAAGTCATCCTCGATGACCCACTGGCGGAAGCTCTCATGCGTGACGGGAACCTGATCGTCAATGCCGAATTTCCGTGCCAGTGTGAGTTCGTCCGGGCCGGTGGTGGGCACGATGCAGTCGACCATCGAGTTCGGGAACGTGCAATTCGAGTCAATCCACCCGGCAAGATCCGGGTCGGTTGCCCGTGCGAGTGAAACCAGGGTCCGGCGGAGCGCCGCGCCATTGCCCCGGAGGTTGTCGCAACTCTGGCCGGTGAACGGGCCGATACCCTGATCGCGTCTGGACCTGAGAGCTGCAATCATCGCGCCAAACACGGTGCGCGGGCGGTCCGGATTGGCGGCGTCGTGCAGTATGTCGGGATGCGCCGTGTCGAAACCATTCGTCGCGGGATCAATGTAGTAGCCTCCTTCGGTCACCGTCAACTCGACAATCCGGATCGCCGGATCTGTCATCCGGCGGATCAGGGTGGCGTTGCCCTCCTCGACTGGAACATAGTCAATCATTGCGCCAATCACCTCTGCCGATGTGCCTGATGAATCAAGTTCAATCAGCGTCGACAGGTAATCCTGCTTCCTGAGCTTCTTTCGTTGCGCGGCATCGTAGGGGCGGATACCGGCGCCAATGATCGCCCAATCGTGGTTGAGACCCAGCTGCAGCAGCCGATGCAGGTACCACGCCTGGTGCGCCCGGTGAAAATTTCCGACGCCGACATGAATGATCCCCGGGGTCAGGGATGTCCGGTCATAGCCTGGCCGGGCAATCGTTTCCGGAAGTTCGCTCAGCGTGGCGTTCGATAGACGGATCATCCTGGCCGGATCAGTGAAGGCATGATTCGGCAACCGGCGGTACGGCTTCGCTGCCAACCGTTTCACCCAATGCGCAGACCCCGCTCGTCGAACCGGTGGATCTGTTTGGCATCAGGGGTCAAATAGATCGTGTCACCGTGGTGCATGTCCACCTCGCCCCCTGATCTCACGGTGACTGGTTCGGCGCATTCCTCCATGTGGACATGGAAGAACGTGTCCGAACCGAGATGTTCCGCGATGCCCACACGCCCCTTCCAGACGCCCTCATCCGGTGACGGCGTGATGTGCTCGGGCCGGATGCCGATTATATGCGCATCGCGCTTCCTGGCTTCAATCCCTTTCAGGAAGTTCATTCTGGGGGAGCCGATGAATCCCGCAACGAATCGGTTCCGGGGTGTCCGGTAGAGTTCCAGTGGCGAGCCCACCTGTTCAATTCTCCCGGCCTGGAGCACGACGATCTTGTCAGCCATGGTCATCGCCTCGACCTGGTCGTGGGTGACGTAGATCATCGTCGTTTTCAGCCGTTCATGCAGTTCGCTGATTTCAAGACGCATGCCGACGCGGAGCGCTGCGTCGAGATTCGAGAGGGGCTCGTCGAACAGGAAGGCGGATGGTTCACGCACGATGGCGCGGCCGATGGCCACGCGCTGGCGCTGGCCGCCGGAAAGCTGGCCCGGCCGCCGGTCGAGGTATTCGGTGAGGTTCAGGACCTCAGCCGCCTGTTGGACCCGCCGCTCCCGCTCGGCCTGATCCAGCTTCGCCATTCGAAGGGGAAAACTGATGTTCTTGCGGACTGTCATGTGGGGATAGAGCGCGTAGGACTGAAACACCATGGCGAGTCCGCGCCTGGCGGGCGGCACGGCGGTCGCGTCCTGCCCGTCGATCATGATCGTGCCGCCGGTGACATCCTCGAGCCCCGCAATCAGCCGCAGGAGAGTCGATTTGCCGCAGCCGGACGGGCCGACGAAAACGACGAATTCGCCATCCTCCATCTCGAGGTCCAGGAGAGGAATGACGGTGAGATCATCGAAACTCTTCTTCACCTTGTCAAGTACGATGTGTCCCATATCTCTATCCTCACTTCACCGCGCCGAAAGTCAGGCCGCGGACAAGTTGTTTCTGGCTGAACCATCCCAGGATCAGGATCGGCGCTATGGCCATTGTTGATGCCGCGCTCAGCTTGGCGTAGAACAGACCCTCGGGGCTTGAATAGCTGGCGATGAAGGCGGTCAGCGGACCGGCCTTCGCCGCCGTCAGGTTCAGCGTCCAGAACGCCTCGTTCCAGGCCAGGATGAAGTTCAGCAGTATGGTTGAGGCGATACCCGGCACGGCCATAGGTGTCAGCACATACAGGATTTCATCCCGCAGTGACGCGCCGTCTATTCGCGCGGCTTCCAGTATCTCGCCGGGAATTTCCCGGAAATACGTGTAGAGCATCCAGACGATGATCGGCAGGTTGATCAGCATCATGACGATGACAAGACCGAACCGCGTGTCGAGGAGTCCGAGCTCGATGAAGATCAGGTAGATCGGGTAGAGGACACCCACCGCCGGCAGCATCTTGGTGGAAAGCATCCAGAGCAGGATGTCCTTGGTCCGTTTCGATGGCGCGAAGGCCATGGACCATGCGGCGGGAACCGCGACGATGATGCCGAGCAGCGTGGAAACGCCGGCGATGATCACCGAGTTCCAGAGATAGCGCATATAGTCGGAACGCTCCTGCACGATCGCATAATTCTCCAGCGTCCAGTCGAACAACAGGAAAACCGGCGGGTCGGCAATTGCCTGCGCCTCGGTCTTGAAGCTTGTCAGGATCGTCCACAGTACCGGGAAGAAGATCAGCAGGCCGATCCCCCAGGCGACGGCGGTGTTGACGACCTTCCGCTTGCTTGTAACCGTGCGGGCCATGGCTCTGCCTCCTCACGTATCCAGATTCTTGCCGACAATGCGCATCAGGAAGAGCGCCACAATGTTGGCGAGGATGACCGCGTAGATGCCGCCGGCCGAACCGAGACCCACATTCTGACTCTCCAACACACGCTGGAAAATCAGATAGGTCAGCGTCCGGGTACCGAACGAACCCTGCGTCGTCACGAAGATTTCGGCGAAAATCGACAACAGGAATATCGTCTGGATCAGAATGACGATGGTAATGGCCTGACCGAGGTGCGGCAGGATGATATGGCGGAAGCGGGCCAGGGGCGGGGCGCCGTCCATCTCACCAGCTTCCAGTTGCTCGCGGTCCAGCGACTGGACCGCCGTCAGCAGGATCAGCGTTGCGAAGGGCAGCCATTGCCACGAGACGATCAGGGTGATGGAAAAGAGTGATGCCTGACTCAACCATTCCAGCGGCGCCAGGCCGAAGAATTTCCAGAGATGCGCAAACAGCCCGTTCACCGGATCCATGAACATGTTCTTCCAGACCAGCGCCGAAACGGTCGGCATCACGAAGAACGGCGCGATGACCAGTATCCGGACGATGCCCTGCCCCCACATCGGCTGATCCAGCAGGAGCGCAAGCAGGATGCCCAGGACCACGGTGATCAGCAGCGCACCACCCACGATGATGAGTGTCGCCTGCACGCTCGGCCAGAACGAGCTTGAGGTGACAAAGCGGACATAGTTCTCGAACCCGATCCACCCCAGGTCACCGCCTCGCAGCGGCAGGTAGCGCTTGAACGAAAAGTAGAGCGTCATGATCAGGGGCACGAGCATCCAGCCAAGCAGCAGGACAACCGCGGGCGCCATCATCAGGCGGGCGGCGGATCTTGCATGCAGGGTTGCTATGACGCAGTTCCTTTGGGGTCAGGCTGATGCCGTCATCAGTAACCGGCGGCCTCCATCTCCTCGGCTGTCAGGGCCTGTGCCTTCTCGAGCGCCTTCTCGACGGTCTGCTGGCCGGCGAGCGCGGCCGAGAATTCCTGGCCCACTTGCGTGGCAATGCCCGCGAACTCCGGAATGGCGACGAACTGGACACCGGTATAGGGCACCGGATCGACGGTCGGCTGCTTCGGGTCGGCCGCGTTGATCGAGTTCAGCGTCATCCTGGCGAAGGGCGCAGCCTCCAGATAAGCGGGATTCTCGTACAGCGAGGTTCGGGTGCCGGGCGGGACATTAGCCCAGCCTTCTTTCGACGCCACGAGCGCCGTGTATTCCTTGCTGGTCGCCCAGGCGATAAACTTCTTTGCCGCATCCGTCGCGTCGGAACCGGCCGGGATTGCCAGCGACCAGGCCCAGAGCCAGTTGCCGCGTTTGCCGAGACCATTGTCGGGAGCCAGAGCGAATCCGACACTGTCGGCCACTGTCGAGTCGTTCGGGTTGGTCACGAACGAGGCTGCCACGGTTGCATCAATCCACATTCCGCACTTGCCTTGCTGGAAGAGGGACAGATTCTCGTTGAATCCGTTGGTCGAGGCCCCCGGAGGACCATAGCTGGTCATCAGGTCCATGTAGAAACTGAGCGTGTTGGCCCAGGCTTCGCTGTCGAACTGGGGTTTCCAGTTCTCGTCAAACCAGCGCGCGCCGAAGGAATTCGAGGTGGCGGTCAGAAATGCCATGTTCTCGCCCCAGCCGGCCTTTCCGCGGAGGCAGACGCCATAGATCCCGTTGTCCCGGTCCGTCATCGCCGCCGCCGCTTGCCTGATGAAATCCCAGGTCGGCGCTTCGGGCATTTCGAGGTCGGCTTTCTTCATCAGGTCGGTCCGGTACATTACCATGGAGCTCTCCCCGTAGAACGGCGCCGCGTACAGCTCGCCATCGACGGTCAGGCCGGAGCGTATCGCGGGAAGCAGGTCATCGGCATCCCATCCGGCGGGTAGGTCGTTCAATGATGTGAGCCAGCCGTTCTTGCTCCAGATCGGAACCTCGTAGGTGCCGATGGTCAGCACATCGAACTGGCCGCCTTTCGTGGCAATGTCCTGGGTCACACGCTGGCGCAGTACGTTCTCTTCCAGCGTGACCCATTCCAGGGTGATGTCGGGATTCCTGGATGTGAAATCCTCTGTCAGCCCCTGCATTCGGATCATGTCGCCGTTGTTGACGGTTGCAATGGTGACGGTGGTGGCAGCGTGGGCGCCGGCTGTCGCGACAAGTGCAACCGCGCCAACTGCACAAAGAGTGGTCTTCAAGCTCATGTTATCTCCCGGAAGTTCACGAATTAATCAACTTAATTGATTTAATCCTGTTTGCCTTTGCCAAGTCAAGGACTTTTTTGATCCGTGGCCGGTGGCGCAAGCGGGTCAAGGCCGATCCCGGACTGCCATTTCCTGACGGATTGGCGATTCTCTCCCGGTTCGGCCCGCGCGGTCCAGCTTTGTCGGGCATAATCCGAATATCCCATTAGCCATATTTCCGATGATTTTGCGGGGGGTTAAGCTGTATCGCTATGAACGATGACTCTTCAGTAAATCTGGGCAGCGGCATTTCCGCGTTTGAATCGAAGCATTTCGCTTTGGCGCTGCGTATCCTGTCGCCTTTGGCGGAGGACGGCAACGCCGAGGCGCAATACCGTATGGCGATCATGCATCAAAATGGCCTGGGTGTGGTCCGCAACGAATTGATGGCGTTCAAAAACATGAAACTGGCTGCCGAACAATCGCTTGCCCTGGCTCAACACGGGCTGGGGTTCATGTATATGGAAGGAGAATGTGTGGGGCAGGATGCTTCGAGCGCGATATACTGGTTTACCCGGGCTGCAAATCAGGGACTGGTGGGTTCGCAGGCGACACTGGCCTTGCTGTACGAGGAAGGCCGCGGTTGCGAGGTGGATCTGGAAAAAGCGAAAATGTGGTATCGGAAGGCGGGTTTTGGCGACAAGGCCGATTCGCTTTGAATGCTCCCACTGAACATGCCGGGGTGGAATCATCCAGCGCTCCGCAGTCGCGTATGCGACGGTATCTTCAACTCATCGCAACCGGCCCGGAGCTGAGTAAATCCCTGACCGAAGCGCAGGCGGAGGATGCCATGGACATGATCCTGAAAGGCCGGATCAGCCCGGTGCGAACGGCGCTGTTCCTGATTGCGTTACGCATGAAACGCGAAACCGATGCCGAGAACATCGGCGTTCTCAATGCGCTGATGCGTAATCTCAAGACTTGCGTAACCCGCAGCCCGGAAATCCTGGCTGTCGCCGACCCGTTCAACGGTTATACCCGCAGCCTGCCGGCAACCCCGTTTCTGCCGGCGGTCTACGCCGCCTGCGGATTGCCGACCTATATACACGGATTGGATCACGTCGGTCCGAAGTATGGCATCACGGCGCGAATGGCGCTCGCCGCCGCCGGGGTCAATGTCGAACTGGATCCGACCATAGCCGCGCGAAAACTGGACTGTGCGGATACAGGCTGGAGTTATCTGGATCAGGGACAATATATCCCTGAGCTGAACAAACTGGTTGAACTTCGGGATGAGATGGTGAAACGAAGCTGTATTTCTACGCTGGAGGTAGTGTTGCAACCCTTGCGGGGCGCTCGCGCCACTTATCTTATGACCGGGTTCGTGCACAAGGCTTATCCTCCGGTTTATGCGATGCTGGCCAGACATGCCGGATTTGATTCAAGCGCCATTATCCGCGGGGTGGAAGGAGGTTGTATTCCTTCGCTCAGCCAGGTGTCCCGTTATTTTGGCTGTTGGGGGGATGAGGAGTTGACGCTGAATAAACTGGCGCCCGGTGAGTTCGGGATAGAACGGAAACAGCGGGCGATACCGATTCCGGAATCATTCCAGTCGGATATCGAACAAACATCCTGCAACAATACACAGGTACTCAGGGGGGGTGTGGAATATATGGTTGAGCTTGGGCTCGAAGCGCTGGGCAACACTCCCGGCAAGATGCGGGATAGCCTGATTTACGGCGCCGCCATCGGGTTGAGACAATTCAGGATGGCTTCCGATTCACGCGAGGCGGCGGCCATGGCGACCAGAGCGATTTCCAGCGGTGAGGCGTTGGCAAGATTCAGGGCGGCCTGCTGTTGAGCCAGATTCTCCCTGGACTCCCTGACTGACGGGATTGTGATGAAGTATCTGCCGCTCATGCACAATTTTTCCGGTTGCCGCTGTCTGGTGGCAGGCGGCGGGAAAGTGGCCTTGAGACGCGCCCGGCGTGTACTGGACGCGGGGGGAAGGGTGGATGTCATCGCGGTGAAGTGTCTGCCCGAACTGAACGAAATCATCCTCGCGAACAACGGCAGTGTCCGGCTTCGGCCCTGGCGTTCCGGCGACCTCGAGAGCCACTATAAACTGGTGGTGGCCGCGACCAATGACAAGGAGGTCAATCGGCAAATTGCCGAGGCTGGCAAGCGGCGTGGCATTGCGGTCAATGTGGTGGATGATTCCTCGCTGTGCGATGTCATTTTTCCGACCGTCATCAACCGTGAGCCAACGCAGATTGCCATTACCAGCGGCAGCGCCTCTCCCCAGTTCGCCAACCTGCTGCGCCACCGGATCAACCTGTTCATCCCGAGCGGTTATGGCCGGCTTGCGGAGTTGTTCGGGCGATACCGCCGACAGATCAATCAACGGATCCAGCATCCGGGTGAACGCAGAAGCTTCTGGAACAAGGTCGTATATGGCCACATTGCCGAAAGCGCGTTATCGGGAAATATCGAGCTTGCGGAATCCTGTTTGCAGGCGGCGATTGCGGACCATCGGGGGTTTTCAGACTGTGGAGAGGTTTATCTGATCGGGGCCGGGCCGGGCGACCCTGACCTGTTGACCCTGCGCGCGTTTCGGCTGTTGCAGCAGGCCGAGATTGTGATTTATGACCGGCTGGTGTCGAAGGAGACCCTGGACCGGCTGGAAGAGGGCAAGGAGTTGATTTATGTCGGCAAGCAGCGCTCGAAACATACACTGCCGCAAACACAAATCAATGATCTCCTGGTGCAATATGCCAGACAGGGGAAGCGGGTCGCGAGATTGAAGGGGGGTGATCCCTTTATCTTTGGCAGGGGCGGGGAGGAAATAGAAAAACTGGCCGAGAACCGCATTCCTTTCCAGATTATTCCCGGCATCACCGCGGCGACCGGATGCGCCAGCTATGCCGGCATTCCGCTGACTCACCGCGATCATGCGCAATCCGTGCGCTTTGTGACCGGGCAGTTGCAGAATGGATCCGTCAATCTTGACTGGGATAACCTGATTGCCCGCGAGCAGACACTGGTTTTCTATATGGCTTTGCAGGGGTTGCCGACAATCTGCAAGCAATTGATTGCCCATGATTGTTCTCCCGACACTCTGGCCGCGGTCATCGAGAAAGGGACGACCCCGGAGCAGCGTGTGTACATCAGTACCCTGGAAAAACTTCCCGCCGTCATGGTCGACAGCAATATCCAGGCGCCGACCCTGACCATAGTCGGGTCAGTAGTCAGTCTGCATTCGAAGCTGGGGTGGTTCAACCGATGACTTTCGGACGACCTCAGGTTGAACCGAACTGAACCGGATTACATTTCCGCCAGTTCCTGAACGCCCTCGATGGCCTGTTCCAGGTCTTCGTCATCTGTGAAGTAACCGGGAGAAAATCGAACGGTCCCGTTTTGTGGAACGGTATTGGCATCCTGGTGAACCAGCGGCGCGCAATGCAGGCCGGCCCGGACACATACGGCGTAATCCGCATCCAGCATCGTGCCGACCTGATCTGCGGGCAGGTCTCCGATATTGATCGATAGTGTTGCAACCCTGGGGCGGTTTCTCCCGGGACCGTAAACCCTGACATTCTCAATATCCCTGAATGCGGTCTCCAACTCTTTCACATGGGCTACCTCTTTCCCCTCTATATGTTGCAGTGCGGCCCGGCAGGCTTCGGTATGGCTGACATCCCCGCCAGCGCCATTCAGTTGTTCTTTGCCCAGTTCCGCGAACCATTTCTGCGCGGCATTCAGCCCTGCGATACCGGGCAGCGACACTGTGCCGGTCTCAAGATGATGGGGATAGTTATCGGGTTGGAACGGGGTGATTGAATCAACACCGGTTCCGCCTACCCGCGCCGGACGAATCCAGACGCCGTCATTGACCAGCATTCCACCGATACCCATGGGACCAAACAGGCCCTTGTGGCCGGTGAAGGTCAGGACGTCAATGCAACAGTCCTGCATGTCGATGGTCAAAACCCCGGCGCTCTGGCAGGTATCGACTATAAAAGTCACCTCCGCTTCGCGCGCAATCCGTCCAATCGACTTCAAATCCTGGACAGAGCCCAGTACATTGGAAGCATGGTTGACTACGATCACTTTTGTTTCAGAGCGGATCGCCTTTTTTATTTCCTGTACATCGACATAGCCCTGTTCATCATGTTCTACGCGAGTGACGGCGACGTTATGGTCCCGCTCCAGGTGGTTCAACGGTCGGATAACAGAATTATGTTCCAAACGGGTACTGATTACATGATCACCGGATACCAGCATGCCGAACAGCGCGATGTTGAGTGAATCCGAGGCATTCTGGGTAAAAACAACGCGATTGCTGTCACTGCCGAAATTGAAAAACTGTCCCAGCAACCGACGTGTCTGGGAGATCATCTTTTCGGCTTCCACTGCCAGTTCATGTCCGGCGCGGCCCGGATTCACCCCGTAGCCGCGATAGAATTGATCCATGAATTCATATACGCATTCAGGTTTCGGCCAGGAAGTGGCGGCATTGTCCAGATAGTAGTGTTCTTTCATCGGGGCCTCGCAAATGAAGTGGTGGCGTATAGTCATCTGAACTGCGGATAGATGATCCGGTGAAAGAAAATTATATACCTGTATGGTTGGGAAAATAGTCTAAAAAATCCAGAAGATCGGTTTATATTGAAACCAATGTTTCAATATTATCAATATAGGTAGATTGCTGGAAGCGAGAGAATCGCCAATTCAGATCCTTATCGCCAAAATCAATTTCCGTTTATTTTGACAGAAATATCACTATTCAGGCCATATTCGGTTGAAATTGTTATGAAATTTTCTGCTTTAAGTGTTAAGGTTCGCGGGTTTTCAGGTTGGCGGTATTAGGTTATCGCCACATTTTGCTTTCTACTTCAAACCGGTGAATTTGGATGTGGAAATTTTATGTAGATTCACCATTCAAGTAGAGAAAAATATAATGAGTAAAGGTAAGGTCAAGTGGTTTAGCGCCGCTAAGGGTTTCGGATTTATCACGCCACAGGAAGGGGGAAAAGATCTTTTTGTCCACTATTCTGAAATTCAAAGTGGCGGTGGTTATGCGACGCTGAATGAAGGGCAGGAGGTTGAGTTTGAGGTGGGGCAGGGTCAGAAAGGCCCCTGCGCCAATAATGTCGTGCCTGTCCAGTAACCTATAAGGGACAGAGCAAATGCAGACAAGCTTGTCTGAAGCCAGGCTTGTCTGCAACCCGTTTCGGGTTCCCCTGCCGGATTTCCGGTTGCGTATCCGGCGCTAAATCTGCAATACCACCTTGGGCGCGGCACAATATCCGTTGTGGATTTCGTCGAAAGCGCCTCCCCCATCACCGAGCGGACGGGATTCAATCCAGTCCAGCGTACCCAGCGCTCCGCTGTGCAGCTTCCGCAGTGTGACCCGCAAATCCAGGGGAGAATAGGTATAACATCCAATCAGTGTTATTTCCTGCAGGGTCATGCGCCTGACATCCATGCTGCCCTTGTTGTCCATCAGCCCAATGTGCACAATGGTTGATCCCGGCCGGGCGCTGGCTATGCTGGTATTCCGGGTGTTGGCATTGCCAACGGCGTCAAAGACCAGATCATAGTCATTTTCTGCGGGAGGGTTTTCAATCGGGTCAAAAACCCTGCAATCGGTATGGTCAATGACCGTTTGCCGTCTCAATGGATTGGTTTCGGCCAGGTCAACCCGCACCGTCCCCTTGTCCAGCAGAATCAATGCAGTCAGCAGGCCAACCGAACCGGCGCCGATAACCAGAGCTTTGGCTTCACTGACCGGGCGGGCGCTGGCTTTTTCACCCAGCGATACCGCATGCAGCGCGGTGGCGCCCGGTTCCGTCAAGGCCGCCTTGCCGGCATCCATGCCGTCCGGTACTTCAATCAGATTTCGTTCCGGGATGGCAACCTGTTCAGCGAAGGCCCCGGCCCGAACCATGCCGATCAAATCCCTGTGGGCACAGAGATTCTGGCGACCGCCTGAACAGTCATCGCATGTACCGCAGGTGATGAGTGGATTGAGCACAACCCTGCTGCCCGGTTTGCTGCCTTGCAATACCACTCCAACGGCTTCATGGCCGAGAATCAGGGGAGGTATCCGGCGCGGGTCGTGCCCCATCCAGGCGTGCATGTCGGAACCGCAAATACCGACGGATTGAACAGCGACCAGCGCTTCATCCTGACCAGGAGCCGGGTCCGGTTCGTCTCGGTAGGTCATTTGCTGATTGGCTGTATAGACCAGGGCTTTCATATTCGCCTCCTGTATTACCCGGCAGAGAAACCGCCATCAATGTGTAGTATCTGTCCGGTGATATAGGCAGACGCGGCAGACGCGAAGAAAATGGTAATGCCGGACAGATCGCTTAAATTCCCGTTACGTCCCGACATGGTCTGGCTGGCCCTCCACTGTTCGGTCTCGGGATCGTCAAATACGGAGGCAGTCAGTTCGGTCGGGAAAAATCCCGGCGCTATCGCGTTACAGGTGATACCCTGTACAGACCAGGCCTGCGCCATCGCCCGGGTCAGTTGGCAGATACCGCCTTTTGACGCCCCATAAGCCAGACTGTTGGCAAATGCGCGGAATGATTGTAAAGACGCAATGTTGATGATGCGTCCGTAGCCGTTTCCAATCATACCGGGCACAAATTCCCGGCTGAAAAAAAACGGTACGCAAAGATTCAGGTTGACGGTCGCGTCCCAGCTTTCAATGGTGATCTCATCCACGCTCTGGCGAAGGTTGATTCCGGCCGCGTTGACAACGCCATCAACATGCCCGAACATATCCCTGCATTGCGCGGCGACCTCCCGGATTCCGGGTCGGTCCCCCAGGTCGGCGCAGACTGACCTGGCTCGTCCGCCGTTTTCGGTGATTTCTTCAACCACATTGTCGAGTGGATCCCTGCGTCGGGCGATGCCGATGACGGCGGCTCCCGCGGCGGCCAGAACCCGGGTCATCTCGCGGCCAATGCCCGAACTGGCGCCGGTAATCACGAAAACCCGGCCATCCAGGGAAAACTGGTCGAGAGGGTTATTCCGGATTGAAGACGGGCCTGGCATGTCCCGACAAACCTCGCCCTAAAGTGTCTGCCGATCAATCCCCAGATCGAATTTTTCGCCCGGAAAATACTTGTAGAGACGGTCATCCCCGCTGCGGGCGTGGCCTTCCATGCCTTCCGCGCGGGAGATTCTCGCGGTTACCGCGCCAACATCCCGGTTGGCCTGTTGACTCATGCGCTGGTAAGTCAGCGTTTTTATGAACTTGGCTACACTGAGTCCGCCGGTATAGCGCGCCGCCCCCTTGGTTGGCAGAATATGATTGGTCCCTGAACACTTGTCGCCGTAAGAAACTGTCGTTTCTTCACCGAGAAACAGGGAGCCGTAGTTATTCAGGTTTTCAAGCCACCAGTCGAGGTCCCGACAGTGGACTTCAAGATGTTCACTGGCGTAACGGTCGCTGACCTGGACGGCTTCCTCCCGCGAGTCGACCACAACCACTTCGCCGTAGTCGCGCCAGGCGCTTTGCGCGGTTGAACGATTGGGCTCGGCCAGTCTCTCGATATACTTCGGCATCTGTTCGATGACTTTTTCGGCCAGCGCCCTGGAAGTACTGATCAGCCACGCGGGGGAATCGGGGCCGTGTTCCGCCTGACTTGCCAGATCGCAGGCGACGATTTCAGGGTCGGCCGTTTCATCCGCGATGATCAATACTTCGGTGGGGCCGGCGAACATGTCAATACCGACCTGACCGAACAGGATTCGTTTGGCTTCCGCTACAAACCGGTTTCCCGGACCCACGAGTATATCCGCCGGATTGCCGGTGAACAGGCCGAAGGCCAGGGCGGCCACTCCCTGAACGCCGCCAAGATGGAGTATGGTATCCGCTCCGGCATAATTCGCCGCGTACAGGATCGCGGGATGAACACCGCGTTCACCGTGTGTCGGAGAGCAGGCAATGACATGACTGACGCCAGCGACTTTGGCTGTGGTGACGCTCATGATTGCGGAAGCGATGTGTGCGTAGCGTCCGCCGGGTATGTAACAACCCGCGGTTTGCACCGGAATCAGGCGTTGTCCGCAAAAGAGGCCGGGAGACAATTCAGTCTCGAACTCGCTCATGCTTCCCAACTGCGCTTGGGCGAAGGCTTTCACACGCGCATGGGAGAACTGGATATCCTGCCGGGTCTGTTCAGACAGTGACGCCGTCGCCTGTTCGATTTCCTCTTCCCTTACGATCACGTCCTTCTCCCAGCCATCCAGTTTCTGTGCATACTCCCTGACTTTCTCTTCGCCGCCCTGTTCGATTTCCCGCAGCATGGCGCGAACGGTTTCATGTGTGTCGTCCTGTCCAGAGGCAGGGGTTCTGGACGCTTTTTTGATGTAGTGAATTGCCATTGTCAAGTTTCAAAATTGCGAATTGTGTTTGTTATTATCCGAGGCTATACAGATATTCCGGCAGCCATAGCGCGATTTGCGGGAAGGCAATGATCAGAATCAAGCCGATCAACTGGATCACCATGAATTGCAGCATGCCGCCATAGATATCCTTCAGATCCCATTCGGGCACGACGCCCTTGAGGAAATAGGCCGACAGGGCGACCGGCGGCGATAGCCAGGCGGTTTGCAGGTTCACCGCAACCAGAATTCCGAACCAGATCAGGTTAAACCCGAGTTTATCGATCAACGGCAGCAGGATTGGCACGATGATCAGAACAATCGGCACCCATTCCAGCGGCCAGCCCAGCAAAAAGATCAGCACCATCACTATTGCGAGGATCGCGTAAGGCGACATATCCAGTGTCAGCAGGACTTCGGTCAGCATGGTCGGCGTACCCAGTCTTGCGAACACGGCGCCAAAGAAATTCGAGGCGGCCACCAGCACCAGTATCAGGGCTGAGATTTCCAGGGTTTTGATCAGCGCATCCTTGAACCCCGGCCAGTTCAGTTTCCTGTAGGCTGCCGCGAGCAGAAACGCGCCGAAGGCGCCCATACCGGCGGCTTCTGTCGGGGTGGCGAATCCGAGCAGGATGCTGCCCAGCGCAAAACCGACCAGCGCCGCGGGCGGTACGAGGCCGAGGAAAAACTCCTTCCACACATGGGACATTGAAGTCGGTTGCAATTCTTCCGGCAGGGGCGGGCCCAGGGACGGATTGAGTTGGCAGCGGATCAGCGCGTAGCCGGTATACAGGAAAGCCAGCATGAAACCCGGAATGATGGCGGCGGCGAAAAGATCGGTGACCGGCACTTCCAGGATCGGCCCCATGACCACCAGCATGATACTGGGCGGGATCAAAATTCCCAACGTACCACCTGCGGTGATCGCTCCGGCCGAAAGTTGCACATCGTAACCGGCGCGATTCATGGTTTTGGCCGCCATGATGCCGAGAATGGTCACCGAAGCGCCTACAATGCCGGTGGCGGCGGCAAAAATGGTAGAGACAAAGAGTACCGCGATATAGAGGGCGCCACGGGTGCGGGACAGGGCGAGTTGCACTGCGTTGAACAACCGCTCCATCAGGCCGGCCTGCTCCATCAGGATACCCATGAAAATGAATAATGGCACCGCGGCCAGTGTCTGTTCCAGCATGACCCCGGAAAACTGGAACGTCATCAGATAGAAAACCAGTTCCCCGAACCCCCACAGGCCAAAGGTCATACCGAGGAAAATCAAGGTGAACGAAATCGGGAAGCCGACAAAAATGGCAAACAACATGCAGGCGACCATGATCAGCCCGATATATTCGGGTTGCAGATTGACAAGGAAATCAATCATCTAAACAGGCCACCTGCCACGGGTAATTGCATACCAGCATTTCAGTAATTCGGATATGCCCTGCATTAACAACAGCACGACCCCGATCGGAATGGCGCTTTTTATCGGTCCCATGTAGGGCATCCAGGCCGTGTCCATGCCGCGTTCTCCCCGATCAATCGAGGTCCAGGCATAATCAATCGACATCCACAGGAAAACCAGCATACCAGGGAAATAAAAGAGTATGTACAATGTGCCGTCCACGATTCCCTGGGTTCGTTCCGACCAGTTGCGGTATATAAAGTCGGCGCGGATATGTACGCCGCGTGACAAGGCATAGCCAGCGCCCAGCATGAACATCGCGCCGTACAGCATGCGGCTGACATCGTAGGCCCACATTGTCGGAGCAATAAAGAACTTGCGGGCGATGACCTCATAGACCATCGCCAGACACATCGGTACCAGAAACCAGCAAACCAGTTTCCCCACCAGCATACTGGTACGGTCTATCCAACTGATCAGGCAGGCTACCCAGGGTGGCATGTCGTCTGGCAGATTACCCGGATCGGCGGCACGGCGTTCCGCTATCAACTCGTCCGCAATTTCGAGTTCGTCTGGAATAATTTCTTCAGCCATGGCTGTGATGCCCCGGTGCTTGGAGGAGACAGTATAACCCGCTTTTGGCCGGATGCGTGATTATTTTGAGGATGATACCCGATACGGGCCCGAAAGCCCGTATCGGTATCCTTATGCGATTGCGCCTCTGACTGAATTAAGGCGCGTGATGTGAAGATTTATTGCGCCATTTGCTGCAATTGCTTGGCATAAGCCTGGCCAAGGTTGGCGTTTGAGGTTTGTGCGCCAGCCCAGAACGGAACCGCGATATCTGCAAACGCTTTTTGCGAATTCCAGACCTCGGCGAAGAACTCGTTTTCGGCGGCATTTTTCTCAAGGCTTGCCTTCGCCGCGTTCATGTAAGCCGGGAAATAATCGGCGGGCGTATCATGCAGAATAACACCGTGATTTTCCGTCAGGTCTTTCAGCGCCTTGCCGTTTTCATAGATTCGATAACTCATGGAACGAATCAGGGAAGCATCGGCGGCGATATTGATCGCGTTTTTCTGGTCTTCGGTCAGGCTGTTCCAGACATCGCCATTGATGTAAAGATCCGCGTTGACCACGACCTGATGAAGTCCCTGCAGGTAGTAGTGTTTCAGCACTTTCTGGAAGCCGAACACACTATCCGGTTTCGGGCAGCACCATTCGGCCGCGTCAATCGTGCCTTTTTCCAGCGCTGGCAGAATGTCACCGCCTCCCATCGCTACGCTGGCAACGCCAATGTCCTTATAGGTCTGGCCGGGAATGCCGGGAGGGGTGCGGAAACGGTATTTCCGGAAATCATCCATGCTGTTGATCGGTTCCTTGAACCACCCCAACGCCTCCGGGCCAACCGGCTGGAGCATGACGCCATGGACATTCAAGCCCATTTCATCCCACAAACGGTCATACAGTTCGCGTCCACCTCCGTTCATGAACCATGAGATAAAGGCAATGTTGTCGATACCCACGCCAGCGCCTGCAACCGGAGAACCGAACAGCATGGCGGCGGGGTGTTGGCCGGACCAGTAATGCGTCCAGGCGAAGCCGCCTTCAACCAGACCCTTGTCCACCGCGTTCAGAATATCCCGTCCGCTCACGATGGCGCCGTCAGGCAGCACTTCAATCTGCACTTCGCCGTTAGTCAGGGCGGCGACATTTGCGGCGAAATCCTTCAGCATGACGATTTCATCCGCCTTGGTCGGCAGTACCGACTGAACCCGGATTTTTACCTCCGCGATTGCGCTGGCGCCGACCAGCATGGACAGTCCGATCAGGGTGGCTGCCACTCGTTTAAAAGTTCTAATCATTTGTATCTATCTCCTAATTACTGTATTTTGGTGTTTGTATGGATAACTTCAAGTTGGTTTCCCAAAAAAATCTCAGGAAAATATAAAAAAGAATCCGCCCGATTGAAAGAGCAGATTCTATACGAAAACGCAAATTAGTTGTTGATCTCTGCTATTGCGGCCCGTATCTTGACACATAAAGCCGGTGTTAGCAATGGATTTCCCCGGACCGGATTTCCCCGGACTGGATTCTGACTACATCAGCATCGTCCATTTTTTTCAGGGCCATTGCCAGTGAGCCTTCCATATCAATGGCGCGGCAGGCATCCTCAATCAGGACTACATCGAATCCTTCCGATCGGGCGTCAAGCGCCGACCAGGCCACACAAAAATCCGTCGCCAGGCCAGCCATGAAAATTCGCCCGAATCCACGGCCGTGGAGATAACCGGCAAGTCCGGTCGGAGTTGTCTGGTCATTTTCAAAAAACGCGGAATAGGAATCTATTTCCGGTCGAAACCCCTTACGGAGAATCAATTCTGTATTCCTGACATCAAGCCGGGCATGGAATGCCGCTCCTGAAGAACCCTGGACACAGTGGTCCGGCCACAAAACCTGGTCGCCATAAGGCATCCGGATCTGGTCAAACGGGGAATGTCCGGTATGGCTGGACGCGAAGGAGCTATGGTTTGCAGGGTGCCAGTCCTGGGTCAGTATCCGGTGCTGGAATTTTTCCGAAACTGCGTTGATAACCGGAACAACCGCGTCCCCATCCGGGACTTCCAGCGCTCCCCCGGCGCAAAAATCGTTTTGCACGTCAATAATCAGCAGGCAATCAGTGTTGTTTGGTATCATTTTGATTTCTGGTATTCGGATACTGTGCCATAATAAACTATCAGCAATAATCTTCCAACGCTCAGCAGACATGACTATTCAAGATTGGCTGTCTCGGCACAATGCCGGGGTCGTGCAGGTATTGTGCCATGCCTGACGCAGTCCATCTTCTGACCGTCTTGGTCGTTGCCGCAGCGCTGATGTCGGCAGTTATCAGGGGAGCGGCAATCATCTGGGGAAAGGCTGACAGCGCGATCCTGAAAATCATCATCATTGTGCTATGGCTGACCGCCTTCCCGGCTATGCTGGGAATATCAGTCCTCGTCGGGCTTTTTGGTCGGCGTTCATTCGCTTGATTGCACCGCAATCATGAGTTACATTGTGATCCCGATCATTATCGCAGTACCAGAACATGGCAAGCATAACAATCCGCAATCTTGACGACGACGTGAAGACGCGCCTCCGCGTACGCGCCGCTGAGCATCACCATTCGATGGAGGAAGAGGTGCGCATCATTCTGTGCAACGCCGTGAATGGCAGGCAGGACGGTCCCCGGGATCTGGCGAAGTTCACGCGCGAGTGCTTCGCTCCCCTTGGCGGTGTGCAACTCGAACTCTCTCCACGCGGCCCGATGCGAGAACCTCCTGATTTCTCCTGATGTGGTCTGCATGTTCGCCATAGATACTAATGTCGCTTCCGAACTCATGCGCCCGCAGCCGAAGCCCTCCGTCGTGGCATGGATTGCCGAACGTGACGCACAGGAGATGTATCTGACGGCGGTGAGTGAGGCGGAATTGCGCTATGGCGTCGCGATCATGCCAGCGGGCAGGCGACGAACCACATTGGAGGCCGCCATGATCCGCTGGCTTGATCATGGCTTCAAAAAGCGGATTCTCCCGTTCGACAGCGCCGCGGCCCGCGCCTACGCAGAGGTCGCGGCTGAGCGCCGCCACGCAGGCCGGCCAATCGGCGAGGCCGACTGCCAGATCGCCGCTATATGCCGCGCCCGTGGCGTTGTTCTGGTCACGCGCAACCTGCGGGACTTTCAATGTACCGGGATCGAGGTCGTTGATCCTTGGGCGGAGGTCAGCGCCCCGGAGATCTACCCAGATAGATAACTGAACATGAGGTTCGGGTCTCGGTTCTGTTCGTTCACGCGTATCATCGGTCGTGAGTTTTCGGATTATGCTCCGATTCGGACGGGTGCTGGATGAACGAGGCCGATACTTGGTCGTGCTCCTTAGAATTCAAGTCGCCCGCCTGCATTTTGTTAGACAAAGTGGTGTACTAATTCTGTCTGCTGCAAGACAGATTATTACCCCTGCAATTACAGGGAGCTCAAACCACCTTGGTAGGCAGCTTCCAGCCGTTTCCTGCCTTTTTCACCAATACGGCGCATGCCGAGCCATTTGCGCATTTCCACAACTACATCCTCCTGGTTACAGCCACAATCAATAAAGTAGCGGGACATGGCCACGAGTTCAGACATGGCAACATCTTCTGCAGCACGCTGATGTGAAAATCCATCAACCACACGAAAGCTGTCCCAGTTGGGTGCATCAGCGTTCACCAGCCACACGAATCGTGTGTCATCTTCCGTGGTAATTTGCAGCCTGTCATTGCTTTTCAGAACTTCACCAAGTACCCGGTTGATCCTGCTGCCTGCACTTTTGAAGCCATGGGCCTTGGTAATCAATTTGAACAGGACTTCCTCACGAATTGGCTGCTCATGCTGAACGATTTGCTCCATCAGACGAGCGTGTGTAGTGCGGTAGTGAAACTCGTAAAAACTGTCCTGCTTAAGGTGCAAGTCACTAGAACCTTCACTCCAAGGGATGTACTCACACTTACCCGGTATCTCAGGGGCATCCTCTACCACCTCACCAGCAACCTTTTCCCACACCATCTCCTGGGGATCAGCCTTCAAAGAGAGATCATGGTCATCCTCATCCGTACCTGCAAGATTTGTATCAACATCCCCTTCTGCATTCCTTATCCACTGCTTCGCATCTGTCGCGTTTGCTGCGCCCTCCGAAGGCACTTCATTGTCCTCATCGAAAGACTCCAGCAACTCACGTAACTGCTGGTCCACATGATTGACACAATCCTCCGGGGCAACCCACCAGTCTGTGGACCAGATTCTCAGAATCTTCCACCCCAGTCCCTCCAGAACTTGCTGGCGCAGGAAATCCCGGTCACGTGCCGTGGCAGAACGGTGATAAGTCGCACCGTCACATTCGATACCGGCAAGATACATCCCGGCCTTGTCAGGATGAACAACACCAAGATCAATGCGAAAATCGGACACACCGATCTGGCTGTGAACCATCCAGCCCCGCTCCTCCAGCCGAATCGCAACCTGCTCTTCGAAGGGTGAGTCAAAAGTTCCCAACGGACGTTCGATCGACTCTCCGATTGCTTTCGCGCCCCGTTTGGCAAAATCCATGAAGTGCTTCATGTCTCTCACACCGGCTGCTGCTGTACGGGACAAATCGATATCTTCCGGCTGCATGCTGGAGTAGACATGCATTTCATTGCGTGCACGGGTGATTGCAACGTTCAGTCGCCTTGGCCCGCCGTCCTGATTCAAAGGCCCGAAATTCATCGACAAGCGGCCCGAATGGTCCTTTCCGTAGGTCATGGAAAAGTAGATGATCGAGCGTTCGTCCCCTTGCACACTCTCTATGTTTTTCACGAAGATGGCCTCAATGTTATCTTCTGCAAAGAAAGGTTCGATCTCGGGGTAATCCCTGCGTGCCTTCTCCAGCAGGTCTTCAATGAGAACCTGTTGTTCCTGATTGAAGGTAACCACTCCGATGGTCATGCCCGTTTTTTTGAATTCCGGATCACGCAGCCTGGATACTATGCTGTCGACCACGGCTCTTGCTTCGGGTTGATTGATCCGGTTGCCGCCTTTCTCATACAGTCCGTCACGAACATGGTGGAACGATACCGCGGTGTCGGTCGTAGCCGGCGACGGAAAAGTGATTAGCCCACCCCTGTAGTAGTTGTGATTGCTGAAGGTGATGAGAGACTCTTGTCGTGAGCGGTAATGCCACTTCAGTTGATAGGTAGGCAGATTAGCGCCCATGCATTCATCGAGGATGGATTCCAGGTCTCCAACATCAATATCGCTGTCGTTGTCCTCATCCTCCTGGCGGTTGAAAAATGAGGTCGGCGGCAGCTGCTTCGGATCACCTACAACAATGGCCTGATTCGCCCTTGCAATAGCCCCAATGGCATCCCATGGCGTGATCTGACTGGCCTCATCAAAGATCACTACATCGAAGAACGTCCCCTCAGGGGGCAGGTACTGGGCCACCGACATGGGACTCATCATCACACAGGGAGTGAGCTTGAACAGATTGCTGCCAAGCTTTTCCACCAACTGACGCACCGGTATATGACGGCGCTTTTTTTGAATTTCCCGACTGAGCACATGCCACGTCGAGCCTTGCGGAATATGACCACGCGAGGGGATTACCTGGCTGAGTTTGGCAAACACGTAGGCTTGGGTAAGTTCCATGAAGTGCTCGTCCAGCTTCACGAAATCCTCAATCGTGCGCACATGCTCGGCGGGCACGAATTTTCGGATTACATCATCATTGTCCACGGCATGATTCAACCACCAGCGGTGATAGTTCACCCTGAAGGCTTCCTCGGCCGTGTTGCCTGCAAGGGCGCCTTTTTCAACGGCTTCCACTAATGACTGCATGCCTTTTGCCAAGGCATCGTTTCGAACCCACCGCCAGGCGGTCCAGGCCTTCAGCCTAGGAGCCTGTTCCAGCCACTGTGCACAAGTATCTATGGTCGTTTGCAAAAACGACTTCTCGTCAGACTTTACATGCAAGTCACCGGTCACGGCAATGGTCGTACCCAGGGACAGTTGAGCTGCCTCAAAGGCCTCTAGTGACTGCACGAATGTGTTCGCCGATGTCTGGATCTTACCGCTCGGGCCCAACAGGTCTGTAGACTGAAGCAGCATGATCATCGTGGATGTGGCCTCGCGATAGGCCTCTGGTGATGCGAATAGTGCACCCATCACACTTCTTAGCTCATGGCCAAACTCCGCAGCGTGTGTGAAAAGTGCAGGATCCGTGTGAATACCCTCGAACTTCCTGCCGATGACCTGATCCAAGCCCTTGAGCATCTCAAATGCCGTCCTCGTTTTTTTGGCATTTGAGAGATGGGCAAGATCGGAGGTGACACCAGAGATTTTCGAGCCCCCAGAAAATGGCTTGAGCCGGGCTTTTACGGCCTTGACACCCAGCCATTTCGCCAGGAACCATTTCTCTTCGGCACTACCCAGTTGCGCCACCAAGCCATCGATATCCAGATCAAGCACGGTTTCCTTGTAGGTCACAACCGTGCTCTTAAATTGCTGGCGGTAACTTTCGATCAGCTCTGAGCCACGCTCGAGATCAGCAATCAGATCACGGTCCTCTGGGCCGAGCAAGAAGGCGTACGACTGGTTGTATGCCTTGGGCAGGATGCGCTCAAGGGCTGCAACCATTTGTAGATCACCTCGGCTCATCACCTGAATTGGCAATCCCAAGAGTTTGATCCAGGACTGTAGTGCAGCCTGCAGGTCCATTGCGGCAGCGTGCAGGTCTTTGGACTGGTCAATGGCACTCCTTTGCCAGGACGGCGACCAGTCGTCAGCTTCGACCCGGTGAAAGCAGCTCTCGCTGATATCGCCAATTTGCTCGGCATTGGCATCAATGCGCACAGCGATATTTGAATATTCCTCCAGGTTATCCTCGCTGTGCGTCTGATAATCCGGCCAGTGAAACTCCAGCGGAACTACTACAGGATTGTTGATGACCACGCCGATGGCCTTGAAAATGCTGAGCCCGTTGGGATAGGTTTTGTGGAGTTGCCGGACGTAGGCATTGAGGTCTTCTCGCAGGTTCAGCAGGCGCTGGGACTCGCGGTCCCAGTTGGAGATTTTGGGGTGCCTGTTTTGCCACGCATGATCAAGTTGCTTGATCACATCTGTCTTTCTTGCCTTGCTCGAATGCAACTCCAGGCAAAACTTGCCTAAGCCCACATCACGCAAGCGGCGGTAGACGACATCCAAAGCAGCCGTTTTCTCGGACACGAACAGTACCTTTTTGCCAATGCCAAGGAGATGGGTGATCATGTTGGCGATCGTCTGGCTTTTACCGGTCCCGGGCGGGCCCTCAATCACGAAGTCCATGCCTTCGGATGCCGCGATGACGGCCGCCATCTGGGTGCTGTCACAGGACATGGGCAGGTAGGTGTCTTTCGGATGGCATTTCTGATCTATCTCCTTCGGGTGCGGGAAGTCGACACCGTCGTTTCCCATATAGGTGTCCCGAGGGGTGTCGATCAGGTGTTTGACCAGGGGCGAGTTCTTGAGATATTCAGTGCGTGCATCAAGATCCTCCCACATCAGGTACTTGGCGAAACTGAACGTGCTCAAGACCAAGTCTTCTGAAACTTCCCAACCTTCGATATCGCGAACATGCTGTCTGACGATGTTCCATATGCCATCCACGTCCAGGCCAGAGTCATCCTTTGGCAACTCCTTGGACAGTTCCGGGATTTCAAGCCCGAAGTCCTGGCGAAGCATTTGCAGCAGGGTCGGGTTGAACTGCGGCTCATCATCATGGATGCGCAGCTTGAATGCCGCATTCACGGACCTTCTTGAAAGGCTGACCGGTATCAGGATCAGGGGCGCCCGGTGGGTGCGAGAGCGTTTGTCGGTCTGGGTCCAGTTCAAAAAGCCCAGGGCCAGGTACAGAATGTTGGTGCCGCCTTCCTCAATCGCAGCCTTCGAGGCCCGGTACAACCCGATCAGCGACGCGCTCAATTGTCGCTGATCGAGTGCCGTGGTAATTCTCCCGTGCCGCATGGCCTGCAGCACCTGTTCCGCATGCAGGTCCTCCGAGTAACGCCTGCGGTGTTCCTCGCCGCTTCTCGGATCACCGGGGCTGATGACTTTCTCCAAGGGCGAGAAGGTGAAGACCTGGTCCTCTGCCAACATGTCCTCCAGCTCACCGGAATTTGTACAGATACAGGGTACCGCCCGTTTCGACCGCTTGAAGTTCAATAGCCGGTTGCGCAAGGACAGATCAAGAAGTTTTCGCTTCCAGTTTTCAACACGCGCGTCGGCGCCCACCGCATCATCCGGGGTGGGGGCATCCGGATATTCCACGTCCTCGGGCAAGTCACTCAGATCATCCAGGCCTGCATCGATCACTTCATCGACCGAAACATCCTCCTGCCCCGTCTGCGTGACCCGCTCATACAGCGGGCGAATCCGGGCAAGGCGGGATTGCTTGATGTCGACCAGCAGCAGGAAGCTGTCTTTATCGAACAGCTTGACATTGGCCTCCTCTCTCGCTTGCTTGAACCTGACGGCAGGGCGGTGCGCAACGTAGGTGGTCTCAAATACCAGGATCTCCTTCAGGACGACCCTTTTGCGCAGGGCCTGCAGATCCTCGACCACACTGGCGCTAAACTCAAGATCCTCCAGCCAGACACCGACAAAGGCATGGCCTTTAGTGAAAATGATCAGGGAATTAAAGCCTGCCTGTTCAAGGGCACCGGCGAATAGCAGGGTGGAGTCCATGCAGGTGACTAGACGGTGACGCTTCACCTCTTCGGGTAAGCGAATCTTTTGACCGGCATCCTCGAAACTCGCGGGGGGCTCGGCATAGGCCAGATCCTGCCTGATGACTGCCGACCAGATGGCATTGACCATCTCACCCACTTTCTTTCGGCTTCTTGACTGGTAGCCATCAAGCTTCAGGTCACGACCGGTTCCCTGCAGCACCTTCGCTGCAGTTCGCAGGATTTCCTGTATAAATGGCGAATTCGGTTGCACATAGGCTGCCAGGATTTCCGGCAATTCCTGAATCCCGCCCCATTCGTTTCGACTCAGCACCTGCACATCACAAGATAACGTGGCAAGTACTTCATCCCCTGAATTCAATGAGAAATCGTAGGTACCCCGAACCGCCTCATTGACATCCTCCAAAAATCCCGGGTTGAGTTCAATCATGCAGTCACGCAAGGATATCTCGGTATCAGGAGCCAGTCGGGTGATATGCCAGACCTTGGGTTTGGCAAACCCCGGAGTGGTGGTGACCGTAAGCTCCAGGTCTTGATAGCTGACGTCTGTAGGGTTGTTGAGAACAATGTCCCGAAGAACGGGCACTGAGTTTTGCTGGAGTGCCAGATTGACCTTGTGGGCCGCTGCAATCTGGATGGTGATTGCTTTGTTCTCAGTTTCTTTATTGTCTGTCTCTGAATTCATTTTTATTTTTACCTCTGAAGAATTCGTGAGCTCTGGAAGGTGTACAAGTCCACCCTATTTGGCACTGGATTTGATTTTGAATCAAGGATTGTAAGGGGGATAGGAGTTACAGGCTATGATGAGGGGTGGCGTGTTGGTCCAGGAAATGGAGGAATTTGAGTCGGTATTGAGCATGTGTATTCATGCCCGCTAGATTGCCTGAACGGGCAGCTCGATAGAATCCCCTGATGCCGTGTCCGATGTGTTGACATTGCATGGCGCTCCTCCAGAGGCGGAATGCCAAAGGTTTCTGAACTTATAAAAGTCCTGGGTCAGCATCCGGCGCTGAAATTTTTCCGAGATCGCATTGATAACCGGAAAGACCGCGTCCCCATCCGGGACTTCCAGCGCTCCCCCGGCGCAAAAATCGTTTTGCACGTCAATAATCAGCAGGCAATCAGTGTTGTTTTGGTTCATTTTGATATTTCAATTTCTGGTATCCGGGGCTATGTCATAATAAACGAGAGGCAGTGTCAGTGTATACGCTCCCGTGAGAACACACAGGTTTTACTGCCATAGGGCGCTCATCGGCACGGCATAACAATTTTTCTGATTCAGCGGCAATGTGTTATTGCCACAATAGAGCAGGATACCCCCTTGAAAGTTTTTGCCTGCCTGAGCCGCTAAACGAGCAAGGCCAGTACTGTCTTTCGCTTGAATACTGGCCGTTTTTTTTATCTCTATCCCCCACAGCCGTTTGCGGCGCTCTATCACCAGATCAACTTCCACCTGATCCTTGTCCCGGAAATGACTGAATTTCAGTTCACTATCCAGCCAACTGGCCTGACAAACAAGTTGCTGCACAACAAAGCTTTCCAGTACCGGGCCGAAATGATTATCATGTTTATTCCAGTCATCCGCTTTCAGCCCACTCAACGTAGCGGCCAGGCCGGAATCAATCACATGAACCTTGGGGGTTTTGATCAGTCGCCTGGATTGATTACGATGCCAGGCAGGCAACCGGCGAACCAGAAACAGGCGCTCGAGTACAGTCAGGTATTTTTCTGCTGTCTCCCGACGCATCTTCAATTCATTGGCTATATTGCTGACATTAAGGAGCGTACCTGTACGATAGGCCAGCATTTCCATCAAGGCCAGCATTTCTCCTTCATCACGAATTGCGGCTACATCTTTCACATCGCGCTGGATAATGGCATTGAGGTATTGTCGATGCCATTGTCTGGCTCTGGCTGCAGAACGGGTATTCGGCTCTGGGTAACCACCCTGGCATACGGCCTCGGCGACACCACCAATTACACTTTGTTCACCGATAACCTGTGGAAAAATATTGCCGCTGAGCATGGCGTCCAGCAGGGAGTTTTCACTGCGATACTTCTCTTGCTCGGTTAATGGGAAGAGATTGATTACTTCAACCCTTCCAGCCAGAGATTCCTGTACGCCGGGCAGCAGCAGCAAATTAGCGGAGCCAGTCAACAGGAAGCGCCCTGCGGCCGCTTTGTGATCAAACCTTTCTTGATCGATACTGGCCTTGATGGCTGGCAGCAGTTCAGGCGCCCTCTGTACTTCATCCAGAATGACTGGTTCTGGCAGGCTCTGGATAAAGCCGACGGGGTCTTGTTTTGCTACGGCCAGCAAGGCTCCGTCATCAAAATTGATGTACGTATGGTCAGGGCAATATTTCCTCGCCAGAGTGGTTTTGCCAACCTGGCGAGCTCCCAGCAAACAGACGACCGGCGTGTCAGCCAGCGCCTCTTGCAGCAAGGGAGCGGCGTATCTCGGGAGTAACGGTTCAGCCATAGCGTCCAGATGCCGATTACAGTTTCGTCTGATTGTCGATTATATCAGCGTCCAGATGCCGATTACAGTTTCGTCTGATTGTCGATTATATCAGCGTCCAGATGCCGATTACAATTCCGTGAGAACACACATTACTGTCAAAACTTTACTGTCAAAACTTATTGACAGAAAAATCAGAAGTTAAGGAATCTCTGATTAATCAGTTTCTATTGTATAATTTTTGTACTTCATACTGACTGGAGATATTTCCGATGCGCCAGAGTACTTTTTCCGAAGCTGGATTTGACAAATACAAGAAACAGACGCGCAAGGAGCGTTTTCTGGATGAGATGGAGCAAATCATTCCGTGGGTGGAGTTGAATGCAGTCATCGAGCCTTTTTATCCCAAACCGCAAGGGGCAGGCCGCAGGCCGATTGGAATAGACCGGATGTTGCGGATTCACTTTCTGCAACACTGGTTCAGTCTTTCGGACCCGGCTGCCGAGGAAGCGTTGTACGATTCGTTGTCGATGCGCCGGTTTGTGGGCATAGACCTGGGTCGGGAGCCGGCTCCCGACGAGACCACGATCTGCAAGTTTCGTCATCTGATGGAGAAGCATAACCTGGGGGAACGATTGTTCGGACTGGTCAATGAATATTTGGGTGAGAACGGACTGAAGGTGAATCGGGGTACGATCGTGGATGCCAGCATCATCTGCGCACCGAGTTCGACCAAGAACCGGGAGAAGAAACGAGACCCCCAGATGCACTCGACGCGCAAGGGGCAGCAATGGTACTTTGGTATGAAGGCGCATATCGGTGTGGACAGTCGCAGCAAGCTGATTCATTCGGTGGTGGCTACGCCGGCGAATGTTCATGATTCACAGGTTCTGCCGGAACTTCTGCACGGGAAAGAGACCCGTGTATGGGGAGACTCGGCCTATACGGGTCAGAAGGCGGTGATTTCACAGGTAGCGCCGGAGGCGAAGGATTTCACTCATTCGAAGGGGACGCGCTACCGCAAATTGACGGAGAAGGAGCGCTTGAAGAATCGAACCAAGTCCCGGATACGGTCGAAGGTGGAACATCAGTTCGGTATTCTCAAGCGGCAGTTCGGTTTTACCCGGGTTCGTTACCGGGGGCTGGAGAAGAACACGCATCGACTGGTTGTGGCCTGTGCCTTAAGCAATCTGGTGATGGCGAAGAAAGTACTGTTGAGACAAAGGCGGTTGAAACTGCAGGCTACGTACGCCTGAAAAATGAAAAGAGGGGGAGAATGCTTGTATTTCCCCGCTCCCGCTCACTGATTCCGGGCCATTCTGTCTTTCAGACCCACTCATATCCCGGATTTACAAAAATGACTACCCAAAATCCCCAAAACTCGTATTGTTCAGACTTTCCTTAAGTACACTCATGGTGCTATGACCCCTATCCCGTCCAAGTGAGTCTGGAGAGGGCAGCCGACTTGTGATCAGTGAGGGGATGGAAGACCAGACCAACCGATCACCACTGACAGCAACCGACGACAACAACCGGGAACATGAACATGAAAAGAGCAATCACACTGGCGGCATCAATCACCCTTCTGGCTCCTGTATTCACTGTCCAGGCGGACGGATGGGAGCAATATAATCCGGACGGATGGGCGCAATATAATCAATTAGGCTGTTGGGCGAGTGTAAGCCAGCAAGCCTGCTTTGCAATGGCAACATGGAACAATGACTATATGTACGGCGGCGAAGGCAATGACATCCTGATCGGAGGCGCGGGCAATGACTGGCTGGATGGCGGCGATGGGGATGACTCCCTGCACGGCAGTATAGGAAACGACAGGCTGGGCGGAGGTGATGGCAATGACCACCTGTACGGCGGCGATGGGGATGACTCCCTGCACGGAGGCGCGGGCAATGATTTGCTACGTGGCGGCGCGGGCGATGATACCCTGTATGCTGGCGCGGGGGATGATGATAGCGCCATGGTAGCCACCATGGTGGACATTGACACAGCGGAGGAACCAATAGTTATTGTTGGTTATCATAACTCCCTGGACGGAGGCGATGGCAATGACACCCTGCACGGAGGCGATGGCAATGACCTCTTGGACGGCGGCGATGGGGATGACCGCCTGTACGGACGCGAAGGCCATGACTTCGTGATCGGAAGTTATGGCAATGATTATCTGATCGGATATAAAGGAGATGACACCCTGCACGGAGGCGATGGCAATGACCGCCTGTACGGAGGCGAAGGCAATGATTATCTGACCGGAGGCCATGGCCATGACTACCTGAACGGAGGTTATGACGATGACCGCCTGAACGGAGGTTATGGCAATGACCGCCTGTACGGAGGTTATGGCAATGATTATCTGTTCGGAGGCCCAGGCAACGACCGCCTGAACGGCGGCGAGGGCAACGATTGGATACTCGGAGGCAGTGGCAATGACAAATTGGCCGGTAATGCCGGCTCGGACTTCATGAGTGGCGGGGACGGCGCGGATACCTACAAACTACGCGGGAACCGCAAAAACCGCAAAGACCGCGATATTATCCTTGCTGATGAAACCGACAATATCGCTGATCAATTCAGCAACAAGGCTTTGGATCGTATCAACATCAACGATGTCACTCTGCCAAGTATCGAGATCGGGGGACGGACATTTACGCTGGACGCGAGCATTCTGGCTGACCATGCCCACCGGGTAACCGGCGCGGATATTATCTACCGGAAGCCGTGACCGCGACCAGTTAGAGAGAACAGACCATGACGATTACAACCGCGTTAATTTTGCTGATTGTTACCATTGTTGGTGTTGTTGGTGTTGTTGGTGTAGGCGTGGCGCTGGCGGGCGTGATCATCCCGGCCAGCAATCGCCGTGGCCCGATGCGGGAACCTCCTGTGTTACAGCGCGACCGGCATCATTTCTGATATGCGGGACATGGTAAATATAAATCTCTGTTCTCGTTCGCGGACACGTAGAGCATGAAATTTATTTGTTTAACTCCATCCGAATTCGTGTTCCAATCGCCGGTATCAGGATTTTCCGGGCCGCTAAATGCATAAGTCCCCGGCCAATCTTCCAAGCTTCTGTCTATTGTATAATCCGGAAAGGGATCATCGCAAGAGAGACTACCATTGACGAGTTTAATACGCAGATTGTTCTCAGCCTGGAAATTCATTAATATGACCCGGTACCCAGTAATCGGGAGCGATGTTACTGTTATTGATCCGGTGTAATTCCCCTGGAATTGTACAAGCAAAGTACCTCCAAAAGTCCATCGGCTTACTTCTGTCGCGTTTTGTGTCGCTAGTCTGTCCTGCGCATCCAGAGCGTTCAGCGTTCCATCAGCTCCCGTTCCACCGCTTCCCGTTCCATCGTTTCCTGTTCCATCGTTTCCTGTTCCACCGCTTCCCGTTCCGCCGCTTCCCATTTCACCGCTTCCCGTTCCGCCGTTTGGCGAGACATCTGCATGAGCAGGCAATAATACGCTGTTTATAATCGGCTTATTCCATGCGGTGACGGCAACCCCTCCAACGGTCAGGCTCTTGATGATTTGTGATCTTTTCTGTAAGTCTGTCTTTTCTTCTTCTCGATTCATGACTATGGTCGAATAGTGAATGTATGTTATTGTGCCGGGACATCATTTTGATTTTCGCGAATGAACCTATATCATAATAGTCTGCCAGTGACAATCTTCCAGCAACAGACATGACTGACGACATAGCGGCCATGAAGCTCTACCATCAGGTAGACCGGGTATTCAATGAGTTGGACTCCCTCGGGATCAAGGATCAGGACCCGGTCGATGTATCCGTGTTGAGCGCTTATGATCAATACCATTATCTGGGCACCGATGCCGTGGATGAGGCGATTGAAAAGCTGAATATCAGTTCAAACATGGAAATCATGGAAATCGGTTCTGGAATCGGTGGCCCGGCGCGCTATCTTGCACATACTTCCGGGTGCAGGGTGACTGCTCTGGAACTGCAACCGGAATTGAATGCCACGGCGATGAAACTGACAGCCCGTTGTCGCCTCCAGGACAAGGTGACCCATCTGTGCGGCGACATACTTGATGGCCCTCCAGAGAACAGACAATATGACGCGCTGGTCAGTTGGCTTACCTTTCTGCATATTCCCGACCGCCCCGCTCTCTACCGAAACTGCTTCGCCGCCTTGAAGCCCGGTGCCGGCCTCTATGTTGAAGATTATTTTGAGCGCAATCCCCTGAGCGATCAGGAGAAACAGGTATTGAGCCGGGAAGTCCACTGTGACCGTGTTCCGACTATGGCTGAGTATTTTGATGAGCTTTGTGAGGCGGGATTTACCCGAATCGGGCTGGTGGACAAATCAGCCGAATGGACCCGGTTTGTCGTCGAGCGGCAATCCGCCTTCGAAAATGCCAGGGAGCGCAACGAAGACCTGCACGGGAAAAAGATCGTGAATGGCCTGTCGGAGTTTTACAGCGCCATTGTCAATCTGTTTACGGCCGGGAATCTCGGCGGAATCTGCTTCACGGCCTGGAAACCCGGATAAAGTATGACAGGACAATCACGGGGTATTGTCTCCCTGATCAAGCGGGGGCAGGCTCTGCGAATATTCTAATTCAAACAATCCCTGTATGACAGGAGGAGAAAAGATGAAAACGAAAAACAGTCACATCAATCCCGCAAAAAGAGCGACCCTGAAGAAAGCGGGAACCGTAGCGGCGCTCGCCGCCGCGGCCCAGTTCAACCCCGCAATGACCGCCTGGGTCTATGGTTCCGACCAGCCGATCAAGGTTGGCATGCAATTACACAGAACCGGAATCGGCGCCTCTTATGGCCGATGGTATGAGCGCACTGCTGCGGCGGCGGCCCGGATCATAAACGACGAAGGCGGGATTAACGGCCGTCCGCTGGAACTGGTGATCGAGGATGATGGTACGGACCCCAGGCGTGGCGCGGAAGTGATCGAAAAATTCGCGACCCTGCATAAAGTGGATGTCGCTTATGGTACCCTGTTTTCCCATGTGGTTATCGGCTCCTCCCCCCGGGCCGGGGAACTGAAACTGCCCTATTATGTGGTATCCGAAGGTCATCACGTTGCCTCGGGCAGCCTGAATCGTTATGTGTTCCAACCCGGAATAACCGATGTCAGATCCCAGGTTATTTCCATGGCGCCCTGGGTAGCGGAAAATCTGGGCAAGAAGGTCACCATGATTTTCCCGGACTTTGCGTTCGGTCATGACCATCGGGACTATTTCTCCGCCGCGATCCAGGAACAGGGCGGCGAAGTACTTGAATTGATTGCGGTTCCTCCCACCGAGTCCTCGTTTACCCGGTATCTGCCCAGAATACCCTCGGATACCGAAGTGCTTTATCACGTCATGGTCGGGCCGGGCGTGCTCACATTCGTCAAGGAAATGGGTCAGCATTTCGGCAGTAACCGTCCGCAGATTTTTGGTTTTATCGATTCTCTGGAGGCGGTTGATCTGGCTACCCCCCAGCTTGAGTTTCTGGAAGGCACCCATTTCTGGGAGGCTTACCCCCGTTATGCCCAGACCGGGCAAAGCGAGTATGACGCCTTTTATCGTCAGGCTGTAGGGGTGGACCAGAACGGCGCCAGCGTGAACGATGCCCGCGATGTATCGACCTATTCCCACATGTTCGGTTGCTGGGAAACCCTGTTCATTATCAAACAGGCGATGGAAATAAGCGGCTATTCAGAGCAGAGCGCGGCGCACAAAAAGGCGTTGATCGAAGCTACGGAATCCTTGCAGGAATTTTCCGAAGGCCGGAACCATCCCCAGGGGAACAAGGTTTTCAATAGCAGAATTCACCAGAGTTTCGGTCATCAGAACATCTCCCGGGTTGAAGGTGGCCGCCTCAAGGTGGTTCACAGGACATCCATCGAAGACGGCCTGTACGAACCCGAAGCCGACTACACGCAGATGGCGCTTTAGACATTGAAACGCTGTGGACGGCCAACCCCTTGAAACGGGGTTGGCTGGCGCTTCGATCAGCCTCCCGTAGTCGAACAAGCTGAAAAACCGGGTTCTTTCGTGGATTTCGGACCATTCCTGTTTCTCGCCTCCCTGGAAGGGCTGGTACAGGCGGCGGTACTGAGCCTGACGGCGCTGGGACTGTGCCTGGTGTTCGGAGTCATGCGCGTCGTCAATGTCGCGCATGGGGAGTTTTATATGCTGGGCGCCGTTCTGGCCTGGTGGGTCACCAGTTTGTTTCCGGTTCATCCCGCCGCCGGATTTCTGGCGGCGTTGGTGATCGGTCCGGCCCTGGTTGGAGTCATTGCCTTTTGCAGCGAAAGGCTGGTTCTTGAAAAGATCGACTACAATCCCGAAGCCACAATCGTCGCCACAATCGGGGTTTTGTATATTCTGCAGCAGTCCGCCCTGCTGTTGTTTGGCCCCGACGCCAGACCGGTGCAGCCACCCCTGTATTTTCGGGTTGACTTCCCCTGGTTCGGCTATTCCGGTTACAAGCTCCTGGTCGTTGCCATGGCCATTGTTATCCTGCTGGGCAGTTGGTATGCGCTCAGCCGAACCCGGGCCGGTCTGATCATGCGCGCCACACAGGTCGATGGAGAGATGGCGCAAGCCTTCGGTATTCCGGTGAACCGTGTATATGGCTGGGTTTTCGCGGTGGGAGCCATGTTTGCGGCGCTGGCGGCGGTTCTGATTGTCCCGATTCGTCAGGCCCACTACCTGATGGGTCTTGACCCGTTGCTGCTGTCATTTATCGTGGTCATTACCGGCGGGCTCGGGAGTATCCGCGGAACTATATTGGCGGCGATCATCATCGGTATGAGCGATGGCGTCATTTCCATGTTCTTTTCCCCTACGCTGGCGAAGATGGCCGCCACATTTCTGGTTGCCATGGTGCTGGTGTTCAAACCCGAAGGGCTGTTCGGGGTCAGGGAGCGATGAACGCGCTTGCCAAAAGGAAGTCCCTTCTGCTCCATGCCACGGTCATTGCGGTTCTTTTCTGCCTGCAATTCGTCCTGCCGGAATACCATCATCTGATCGCTACCCGGATCATGGTGCTGGCGGTTTTCGCCATGGGATTCAATGTCCTTTTCGGTTATACCGGATTGCTGAGTCTCGGTCATGCCTTGTTTTTCGCCACCGGGCTGTATGCCGCGGGCCTGACTGTTTATCATCTGGAATGGGGCGTGGCCTCCGCATTCGTTTTCGCTATATTCACCGGCGCTCTCGTCTCTGCATTGGTTGGCGCCATCGCATTGCGTACCCGTGGCGTGGCGTTCATGATCGTTACGCTGATGTTTGCCCAGGTGGCTTATCTGGCCACTCTGCATTTCACGACCTGGACCCGCGGTGATGAGGGGTTGGTCCTTCCCGAGTCGGCGCGAAGCATGGAACTGATGGGGTTACAGTTCAACCTGACAGACCCCGCTACCCGGTATTTTATCGCGTGGACCCTGCTGACCGTCTGTCTGATCATTATTTATCGCCTGGTCAATGGTCCCACCGGCAGGGCCTTGATCGCAATCCGCGAAAATGAAGAAAGAACCCGCATGCTGGGTTACAATACCTTTGCCATCAAGCTCAAGGCTGTGGTCATATCGGGAACGCTGTCCGCCGGCGCCGGCGCCGCATACTCCCTGTTGTTTGCCTATATCGGATCCTCTTTCGCGAGTATCCAGTATTCCATTGATGTCCTGCTGTTCACCCTTGTGGGGGGCGCCGGGACGGTACTGGGTCCACTGGTGGGCAGTTTCATGATGTTTTACCTGATTGACATTGCCAGCAACTATACCGCCGCCTGGCTGCTTGTCACCGGGGCTGTACTCATATTTCTGATCCTTTACTTCCCCAAAGGCATTCTGGGCGCCGTGCGGGAACGGTGGATCGCCTGGTTGCCGTAATGCTGATCGAAACCCGCAACCTGTCCCGGTCGTTTGGCGGATTGCAGGCTGTCCGGGGTGTGGACTTCTCGGTTAATGTCGGAGAGGTGCGGTCGATCATCGGTCCCAATGGCGCTGGAAAGACGACCCTGGCCAGCCTCATATCCGGGAGATTGTCGGCTGACAAGGGATCAATCCGGCTTGCCGGGAAAGAAATCACGCCTTTGCCGACCTGGCAGAGAGTGCGGCTCGGCATTGCCTATACCTTTCAAATCACCAGCATCTATCCGGCCCTGTCGGTTTTTGAGAATGTCGCTATCGCCGCGCAACTGCGAACGCAACTCCGGCAACCCGCCGATGCCGCCAGCCCGGCCCGGTCTGTGGATGAGATCGTGGTCGAGTGTCTGGACAGGGTAGGGCTCCGTATCGACCCGCGGCAAAAGGCGGGAGAAACCGCCTACGGTCACCAGCGACTGCTGGAAATAGCCATGGGACTGGCGCTGCGCCCGGTACTGCTGATACTGGACGAACCCACCCAGGGACTGTCTGACGGAGAGACGGAAGTGTTCAAATCCCTGATCCGGGAAATCAGACAATCTACTACAATCCTGCTGATTGAACATAATGTCCCGGTGGTTACTTCCCTGTCGGACCGGATTACGGTCATGAATCAGGGCGCCATACTGGCTGAGGGCGCTCCCGATGAAATCCAGCGCAACGATGCAGTCCAGACTGCCTATCTGGGACGTGTGTGAGCGTATGTTTTCAGCAAGACAGGTCAACGCCGGGTATACCTCCGACAGTCACGTGATCCGGGATGTTTCATTTGAACTGGAAAAGGGGGAGGTGCTTTGCCTGCTGGGTCGAAACGGCGCCGGAAAAACATCCCTGTTGAAAACCATCATGGGCCTGATGCCATTTCGCTCAGGGGAAATTCGGTTGAACGGGGTTGGGTTGAACGCCCTGAAGGCGCACGAAATTCCCGCTCATGGGGTGGGCTATGTGCCCCAGGGGAGGCGGCTGTTTGCTGAATTGACCGTGGCGGAGAACCTTGAGATCGGCCTGTTGCTGAAAAAACAGGAAAAGCGCCTTCTGGATCAGGCGCTGGACCTGTTCCCGACGCTTCGAGCGCGGTTCAACCAGATTTCCGGCACATTGAGCGGCGGGGAACAACAAATGCTGGCTATGGCCAGGGCATTGTGTCTGCATCCTTCTCTGCTTTTGCTGGATGAACCGACCGAAGGGCTGATGCCCTCCATGATTTCAACGATTCGGAGCGTCATCAGCCGACTCGCCGGGGAAGGGGTTGGCGTCCTTCTCGTGGAACAACGAATTGATGCTGTGCTGGGGGTCGCTGACCGCGTCGCATTCATGGAGAACGGGGTACTGCACAAATCCCTGGATGTGGCGGAAGTGGAACACGATGAAGAGCTGATCCGGCGTTACATCGGTATCGGGCGGGCTGATTGAAATTCGGACTGCCAACGTGGTTATTATTGGCCGGCTGGAGCCTCTGCCCGGCTGACGTTTTGGCCCACAGCGCCGAACGCGGGCTGATTCTGCTGCTCCCGACCGAACTCTACATAATCGGTGGGGCGCTGGCCGTTTTGCTGTCTTTTATCGTGTTGGCCGTCATTCCTCATGATTTTTTCAAGCGCCTGGCGGGTCACAGTCAGACGATAAGGGGAATTTCAGGGCTTCCTGTTGTACCTTTCAGCCTGGGGTCGACTCTGGTTCTCGCCTTTTTGATCATCACTGGCATCGAAGGCTCCCGGGACCCGTTGCTGAATCCACTGCCCATCACGGTCTGGACTCTGTTCTGGGTCCTGTTCACCCTCCTGCAATGTGTTACCGGCAATCTCTGGGGTTACTTCAATCCCTGGAGCGGCATGGCCTGGGGAGTTCGGCGGGTTTTTTGTCTCAAACCCCGGTATGCGGCGCTGCCGGAAGGATTTGGATATTTCCCGGCGATGATCCTGTTCGCGGGATTTGCCTGGTTTGAACTGGTTGACCCGGCCCCGGAAGACCCCGACCGGCTGGCCTGGATGGTTCTGGCCTGGTGGCTGATCAATCTGATTGCGGTATTGATATACGGCGAGGAAAAATGGTTTGAGCGCGGCGAGCCTTTTGCCATTTTCTTTCGCCTGATCGGGAAACTTTCGCCATTTCAGCCCGACGGCGGCAACGGCGGAAAAATCAGGATAATGGTTCCCGGATCAGCCATCAGTACCCTGCCCGCCCTGCCTCTTTCCGGCGCTCTTTTCGTGCTGTTGACCCTGAGCGCGGTTTCCTTTGACGGTCTTTCGGGAACCTTCTTCTGGTTGAGCCTGATTGGGGTCAACCCGCTGGAATTCCCCGGCAGAAGCTCGGTGATGTTCGACAATTCCCTGGGGCTGGCTGGCGGATTCGGGTTGCTGGTTCTGCTGTATCTGGCGTGTGTGTACGCGGGTTGGAAAATGGCGGGGGTAAAAATCGGCTTTGTGGAGGTTGCCGGGAGACTGGTGTACTCCATTATTCCCATATCCCTGGTGTTTCATTGCGCCCACTACCTGACCCGGATTCTGGTCAACGTCCAGTATGCCTTTCTCGCCTGGAATGATCCGTTGTCCCGGGACTGGAACCTGCTCGGCGCCAGTCACTTTCATGTCACCACTTCATTTTTTAATCATCTTGATGCGGTGGCCCTGATATGGGGCGTGCAGACGGCGGTCATCGTTCTTGGGCATGTGATTGGTATTTTCATCGCCCATGTCATCGCGCTGGGCATTTATAAGTCCCCCCGAACCGCGGTCAGGAGCCAGGTGTTTCCGGCTATACTGATGGTAGGTTATACGGTGTTTGGATTGTGGCTGCTGTCCACTGCCGCCATCGGGTGAAGGTTGGGGAACACTTGGAAAAAACCGGAAAGACACATGAAACTTGAAACATTCCGCCGGGAAGCGCATGAACTGATTGACTGGATATATGACTACCGCCAGAAGATTGAGGCGCGGCCAGTGCGGGCACAGGTCGCTCCGGGGGATATCCGCGGAGCGTTGCCGGATGCTCCGCCGGAGCATCCGGAACCCTTCGCCGATGTGCTGCGAGACCTCGATACCCTGGTGGTTCCGGGCATTACCCAAATGCAGCATCCCATGCAGTTCGGCTGGTTTCCCTCCAATGCCTCGCTGGCCTCGGTACTGGGTGATTTCGCCAGCTCCGGTCTCGGAACCCTGGGCATTTCCTGGGAAAGCTGCCCCGCCCTGACTGAAGTGGAAGAAGTGGTGTGTGACTGGATGCGGCAACTGGTGGGGCTGTCGGAGCAGTGGGAAGGTACGATCCATGATACCGCGTCCACCGCCTGCCTCTGCGCCATGATCCTGGCCCGGGAAAAGGCGACCGACTACGGCGAGACCCGGGGCGGGTTACAGCAGGCGGATGCTCCCCTCACGGTCTACACCACCGACGAAGCCCATTCCTCGGTCCGCAAGGCGGCGCTGCTGGCCGGGTTCGGCGCAGACAATATCCGCCGGGTGTCGATGGATGCCGATACCCGCGCCATGCAGCCAGCCGCGCTGGAAGCCATGATCGACCGGGATCTGGTCGGTGGCGCCATTCCCGCCATAATTGTGGCTTCGGTAGGCTCTACCGGCGTCACCGCGATGGATCCGGTGGCGGCGCTGGCAAAATGCGCCAGTCGCAACGGCATCTGGCTCCATATTGACGCCGCTATGGCCGGCTCCGCCATGCTGCTGCCCGAGTGTCGCCACCTTTGGGAGGGTATTGAGAATGCCGACTCCATCTCGTGGAATCCGCACAAGTGGTTCGGCGCCATCCTTGATTTCGCCCTGTTCTACGTGCGGGACCCTGAACACCTGGTCCGGGTGATGTCTACGAATCCGAGTTACCTTCGCTCTGGCGTGGACGGAGAAGTGAAGCAGTATCGGGACTGGGGCATCCCTCTGGGACGACGTTTCCGGGCGCTGAAACTCTGGTTTCATCTGCGCCTCGACGGCGCCGAAGCGATTCGCCTGCGGCTGCGCGCTGACCTCGACAATGCCCGCTGGCTGGCGGCGCAGGTGGCATCCGAACTCCACTGGGAGGTAGTGGCGCCGGTTACCCTGCAAACCGTGTGCATTTTGCACCGGCCGTCTGGCCTGTCCGGGGAGGCGCTGGATACGCATACTCTGGGCTGGGTGGATGCCATCAACCGGTCCGGAGCCGCGTTCCTGTCCCCGGCGAAGATTGATGATCGCTGGATCGCGCGGGTATCCATCGGCGCTGAGGCCACCGAACGCCGCCATGTGGAAGCGCTCTGGAACCTCGTCCGGGAAACCGTTGCCCTGGTGGATATCAATGGCGAACAGTGAGAGAACCGACGACGCAACGCTCTACTATGCCCACGACCCGATGTGCTCCTGGTGCTGGGCATTCGCGCCGGCCTTTGAGGCGCTGGAGACCTCCCTGTCGCCGGTGGTTGGTGACCGACTACAGATCCGGAAGTTACTGGGCGGCCTCGCCCCGGACAGCGACGCGCCGATGCCGGAATCAATGCAGCAGTTCCTGCAGCGAACCTGGGCAACGATTCAGCAACGGGTACCGGGTACTGTGTTCAATTTTGATTTCTGGACCCGGTGTCGGCCATGCCGCTCCACCTGGCCCGCCTGCCGTGCTGTCATTGCGGCTCGGGCCCAGGGGGCAAACCGGGACACCGCTATGAATCGGGCAATCCAGCAGGCCTACTACCTGGATGCGCGCAACCCATCCGAGCGGGATACTCTGATAGCGCTGGCTGAAGAGATTGACCTGGATGTGCCGCGTTTTGCCGCCGACCTGGATGCGCCGCACACCCGAGCCGCCCATACGGTAGAAATGGATCTGGCGCGGCATCTGGGTGTCCGGGGATTCCCCGGACTGGTCCTGGTAGGCGGTGACCAGGCGCGGGAAATCAGGGTGGATTTTTACGGGCCGACTGCGATGCAGGCACAGGTGATGGCGCTTGTGGAGGACGGCCGCACAGATTGAGCGGGCCGGATGGATCGCGGGCGGTTACCCGGGATCTTCGAAATCCCGGGCATCGTGACGCTCGCGCAACAGCCCCGGATTGTCCGAAGAACGGTTGACACGCTTCCCCCGCTTTACCGCTGGCCGCTCCCCGATCTCCCTGGCCCAGCGGTCAAGATGCTGGTAGGAGGCCGCCTCCAGGAACTCCGCCGCCTCGTAGATGGAATTGAACATCAGCCGACCGTACCAGGGCCAGATGGCGATATCCGCTACGGTATACTCATCCCCGCAGATATAGCGGCGGTCTGCCAGATTGCGATCCAGCACATCCAGCTGCCGCTTGACCTCCATGGTATAGCGGTGGATCGGATATTCCATGAAATGGGGGGCGTACCTGTAAAAATGGCCGAAGCCGCCACCGAGATACGGAGCGCTGCCCATTTGCCAGAAAAGCCACGACAGGCACTCGGCCCTCTGTGAAGCGCCGGTTGGCGCCAGCGCCTGGAACTTGTCCGCGAGATACCAGAGAATCGCGCCGGATTCGAAGATCCGCACGGGTTCTTCTTCGCTGCAATCCAGCAGGGCGGGGATTTTCGAGTTGGGGTTGATCGCCACGAAACCGCTGCCGAACTGATCGCCCTCATTGATGTCGATGTACCAGGCATCGTATTCCGCGCCCTGATGGCCGGCCTCCAGCAGTTCCTCCAGCATCACCGTGACCTTGATGCCGTTGGGGGTGCCCAGGGAATACAGTTGCATCGGGTGATGGCCGCGGGGCAACTCCCGTTCATGAGTGGGACCGGCAACGGGACGGTTGATCCCGGCCCACCGGCCCCCGTTTCCCTGGTCCGGGCACCAGACTTTGGGCGGCTTCCAGGATTCGTCTGTCATATTTGTCGACTCATCACCTGCGAAAATAACGGGGAGTGCTTAGCCTGGGGAAGTCGCATATTGTTGTATGTTTTTCAACTCTTTGCGCCCCCGGTCTTTGGCTAGTCCCAAGTCATAGTGGGCTTGTAAATTCACCCAGAACTCCGGGCTTGTGCGAAAAGCAACAGACAATCGCAAAGCCGTATCACCCGATATGCCGCGTTGTCCGTTAATGATCCCACTGATCCTGTTTGCGGGAACATGAATGTGCTTGGCAAACCTGTTCGCGCTTAACCCAAGCGGCTCAAGATATTCATTCACGAGGATTTTCCCCGGATGAACGGGTTTAATGGTAGTCGCAGATTTCGACATGGTAAGCATCTCCATTTTGCCAAGTGAAGCATATTGTATCGTATCACACCTCTGATTCTTGTCCGTATTTGAGGGTGGGGTCAGCGATCCAGCCTTCGAGTGGATCAAGTGTACTGGGAGCGCCGTAGTTTCGGTCTTGGTTGCGCCAGGCCCAAGCGGCTTGAATGGCGCAAAGCAGAGCATCCAGATGGTCGCCCTGCGGGTCGTCGGCGAGAGTTTTTGGGGCGTTGAGGGTAAGGCCGTAGGTGGCGTGGAGCTTTTCGCTTGTCAGCATGTCGAACAGATCTTGTCTGGCGGTGTACTGGGCTTTTGTTTGTTTCTTTTTCGTGTCCTGCTTGTAGCTGCGCCACCCGATGAAGCGCCGGGCCAACACACCGGGATAGGCTTCAACCACAATTCTGTTTTGATCACCAGATTGCAAGGCGGAGACCATCACGTTCGCCTTGCGTAAGCGTGGCGCTCCTTCAAAGAACATCAGGCCGACTGGTGAGCCATAGAGCTTTTGCGGGCTGAGCGAACTGGCGTCAATATCAGTCTGGCGCCGGTGTTCTTTATCGCGGTATGGTCTCTTTTCGCGGTAGTCATCCAGCTTTTTCCTGAATTCTTTCCGGTCCAGTGTACTGACGTATTCGACGTAGCCTGCCCAGGTTGTTGGCCATCCAATCGTTTCTATAAATCTTCGTGCCTGCCCGAAGGGGAAGTCCATGCCTGCAATCCAGGGGCCGGGACAGAGGAGGGCGGCTTCGAAGTCCTTAAAGTTCTGCCATCCGTATAGTGTATTTGCTGTTAAGTGATCATCCTCTAAGGTACATGCCAGGCAGGTGATCGGCTTGTGGAGTTTTGGGCGGCTCGTGAAATCTATTCCGTAGACTCTCATGCGTCCAATGTCACATAGACAGGATTAATTGTCCAGAGTTTTTAGCTTTTGACAGAGTACAGATTTTCTGTCGTGGCTTCGGCTTTCAGCAATGGCGCTCAGCCGACATTCTTTTTGTTCCAGAACATGCCGAGCGATGATCTTCATGTGCGGGCGAGTACCTTTTCGAACCACAGTATGGCTGCCTCGCCTTCTTTCAGTGTGACCTCATCAACCGAACGGCTATGGCGTATGCCGTTTCGGAGTTCTGCCAACTGGTCAAACTTCACTAACAATGTTGATTTGTTCGCGAATCGGCTCTCAAAACTCTGCCAGAGGTTCTTATTGAAAATCGTTTCCTGCAACTCTCGCAAATCACTGTACTCAAGCCGCCGACTTAACAGTTTGTATTGATCCAGTTCGATATTAGCATTCTTTTTTGCGGCTGCCTGGATACGTTCATCGATTTTCTGAAGCACATGAGATGGTAGCCGCTCAGCATCACTTTCGAGTGTCTTGTCCACTTGTTTTCGAAGAGAGAGCTCAATGTGTTCGACACGTCTATCTAGCTCTCGCAAATGAGGTGACAGGTCACTCCTCCCCTTGATCAGCAGATTCTCAATCGCCTCCAGAAGTGTCCTCTGGCGTTCAGCAATAAACTTCTCGTAGTCATCTTCAGTAAATGGATTGCGTAACAGTATAACGAGAGCCGCTGGGGAGATAAAATGCGATTCAAATATGCTGTGTACCGTGCTTTCCCCACTTTGCTTGATCAGTTCTGGAAGATATTCGTTTGGAAGCCGATTGCCAATAATGCGCCGGTTCGTTTCGGCAGAAAGTGGTGTACGGTTCAAAATTGAGTGAATCAGCCTACCATCAACGCTCAGTTCCATCGCTTTCGAGGCCGGAATGATGTGATGATCGTCCAAATCATCAAATTGAGGCACATTGCCATTGACCCAGTCGCGAGCCCCCTGAATAATGAGTAAATTGAAGATACCGTTATAGATTGAAGTACCGCGCCTGACTTCACCCCGAAGGTCCAAATTTCGGAAACGCACCTTAAATTCCTGGATCAGTCTAGGTTCACTCTCATCGTTATCCATCCAGGCTTTCATATCCAGGAAATCCCGCGCCGCAGTTGAGTCGACAGAACCTGAGTATCGATTCAGGAATACCGCGGCCCAGTACCAATGCCTAACCTTGAATTGTGCCTCAAGTTTCTGGCTGTCGGATAATTCTCTGACGTGCGCCTGTATGGCAGAAAATACCGGGATGATCGAAATGTAGGGGAGATAATTCGAAGAAATCGCACCGAATTCCTGAGGATGTCGCAAGAGTTTGATGGCCGCCTCAAGGGCAGCAACAGCATCATCCCAACGCTGCGTGAATGCCGTCGTATCAGCAACTAACACTTCCTTCCGACGTGTCCCATCGGGGTCACGGACTGGCTTCTCTGATCCGGGTAGAAGGAAGTAGAGGTAATTCGGTGAGCAGTACCCTTGCCTGAGAATCGACATTACTTGCAAGATGTACACATTCATCTTATTTGAGTCAACAAACTCAAGACGGGGGGCAGCGGCGCGCCACATATGTTTTAACTGCAAACCTTTGGGCTTGAGCAATGCATTCATAAGATCGAAGGTATCAAGTTGAATCCCTTTGCTATTGATCTGCGTAAATATGTCGCAGACCTTGTCGACTCCAAGTTGCTGATCAAGTTCGATATAGGAAATCTGGTACTGTTCTGTAAGAACCTTGAGGTGCTCGCCAAATGCCGACGCATTCTTGGCATTCAGCGTCGCTTCCTGGTACTGATCATTCTCACCTGACTGCTCTGCTTCAGCCGCTACTTTACGCCAATGCTTTTCGTATTCTTGCACCCAGTTCGGCAATGCCCAGCCCTCTTCACCAACAACGGCCAACGGAAAGATATGATTCGCATACTGCTGCTCACGATTGGTAATGAGTTTTGCCCAGCGTTTCGACCAATCGTACTCGAACGCCTTATCGTACTCATCAGCCATAAAACGGTCGATACGAACGAAGAAGTAATACCGATTTGCACGAGTAGGCAGTGGCTTATCGGGTGCCAGAAACGCGTAGTACATGGCCGTGAGCCGCTGTTGTCCGTCCAGCACGATGTATTCCGCCTTTTCTCGACCTTCATAGCCGTAGACCGGTTCGCAGGACAGTGCCTCAAAGTTCTTTTTCTTGCCAGTCCAGAGCAACAAGCTGCCAATATAATAGTCGAGGAATATTGAGCGCATCAGATCACGAATGTCCCATGGTTTCCACTCAAACTCGCGCTGAAAGTCGGGAATGACGAATCGCCCTTCCCGCAGTCGTCCAATGAGCGTGTTCAGTGTGACATGATCAGGTTTCTGTGCATTTTTCATACGGTTCTTCTTTTGTCCAGTACAGCCACAAGCCGTTGGTATTTACTATCTGCATGGGGAACGAAATCAACGGGTGTCAGCATCAACCATACATCTTTATCATACTCAATGCGCTGGCGGATTCATAGGACATTGATCAAAGCAGGCGGTCAGCAATGTCCGGGGCATCTTCAGAACTAATCCGTCCATTACTTAACAACTGGGTGCGAATGGTCCATGGCGATACATTGAAGTGGTCTGCTACCTCGTTCTGTTTTTCCTCGGAATCATAATCGCCTTCCATCATGCCGTCCACACAGGTAAACGGGCTTAACAGCTCAGCGGCAAATGCGCGTTGAAGTTTCTGACGGTAGCTATAGGCACGAGTTGCCGGGAGAAGGGGTTCAGTGGAATTGCATATTTGTGTGCAAAATACACGGTCTCCGATCAGGCGCGCCAGGTCAAACCGCCGCCCCGTTTGCCTGGATGGCCGAAGGGATACATACGAACGATTGTTGCTCCGGTCAAGTGCAAAAGAGATATTGTGTGCAGGATGATCGGACTGTCCCGAAATCGCGTTTTCCATGGCGCCTGCAAAACTGGTCAGAACCTGGTTACAGATCGGTTGATCATGCAGCTTTTCCTGACTACGGATGCTCTGTGCAAAAAGTTGGCCCAGATGCCATGCCTGTACAGGCTCTGCCGGCTGTGGAATACCTGTCATATTGTCCAATTTGACGGCATTGTTCGGATTAGCTTCAAAACCATCTCGTTTAGCGATTTCTACAAAGTCCTGTCCATGAATCACACTGTTTGCCGTGTGGTCGCCCGGCTTCACATCAGCCGCAATCTCTCCCAGAGCTTTTTCCCCCAGTTTGTTCGCATCGTCAAGCCAGGATTTCAATTCATTCTCATCTGTCTCATCCGGTTCATAACCGAGTTGGGCTTCCAAACGACGATAACAGGCCAGTTCAGGGTTTTCTCTTTCTTCGCGTAGATCGTTCCACAGACGGTGCAGGTTGCTGCTGCCGATTCCCTTCTTACCGAGTCGCATCAACATATCTTCTACAAAACCGTCAATAGCATTTTCAAGGGTTTCTGCACGAACCCATTGACGACTTGGCGCCCCCAGGTAACGGAACAGAACTGTTTCCGGATCACTGGAAGGCCCGGATGACAGGCAAGACAACACACCATCCGAGAAAATCGTTACATTGGGCCAGACATACCCTTCGCCTATGGTTGACATTTGATGTGCGAAATTCCAATGCGCTGCGGCATCTTCATCAGAAGGGCGACGGACCTCCCAGCGCAGTCGCCACCAGTTCCACAACAGCCACTCGGCAATGTGATAACCTGGGACATACGGACCGTGGCGGAGTTGCCTGTTGTTCATGTCCTCACCTGCAGTTAACAAATGCTTGTTTGCTACTGTCATGGCAAACAGACCAAATGTCGCTCGCTCTGCTTCGGTTCCGAAATCAGCATTTTCCGGGGTCAATGAAATTGTCAGGTTATCGATCATCTTGATTCCCACTCTTTGATGATATATTTTTTCATATCGACCTCGTTGCCGTAGTAAAAAACGGGAGTACAATATGCACTTTCTACCTCAAGTCGGGGTGTAGCTCAGCCTGGTAGAGTACTGCCTTCGGGAGGCAGGGGCCGGTGGTTCGAATCCACTCACCCCGACCATAGAAAACAATGCCATCACGTTAAAGCGGTTTTGACCCGGACCGTGCGTGTAACGGTTACGGGGTCAATTCATATCCAGCGCCTTCTTCCGTTCATTCGCCCAGGTCCGTATGATCTGGTCAACCGCAAGACCCATGAAGGCGACACACAACCCCAGTGTCAGTCCGATTCCGGTGCCCTGTGGATCAGAAATGGCTTTCAGAATCAACTGCCCGAGATCGGTGGTGCCGATAAAGGCCCCGATAATTACCATGAACAAGGCAAAGACCGCAGTCTGGTTGACGCCCAGCATGATGTGAGGAAACGCGAGGGGCAATTCAATCGAGAGCCATCGCTGGATGCGCGATACACCCAGCATGGAGCCTGTATCATGCAGAACCTGTGGGACACTGCGAAGCCCTTCGACTGTATACCGTGTCGCCGGGACGGTGGCATAGACAATCGCGGCAATGATCACGGAGGTGTCGGTGATACCAAACAGCATGATCACCGGGATCAGGTATATGAACGAGGGGAACGTCTGAAGAAAATCACAGATCAGCAGAACTCCCTTGCTGGCGACGGAATTCTGGGCGCACAAAGAACCGATGATCACGCCGAGAACAGTCGAGACGATCACGGAGAACGAGGCCATATAGGCGGTGATCAGGGCCCTGTCCCAATATTCCGACAGCGCAATGAAAAGCAGGAATCCGCCGATGATCAGCGCCTGTCTGACGCCTGCCAGAATGTATCCAATGCCCATCATCAGAACAAAGGTTGCCACGACGGGCATGCTGAGGTACATGTTTTTCATCGGCACCAGTACAGCCGTGATCAGGAACTCGTTAAAACTGTTCAGCGCGTAGAAGAACGTGTCCCATACCCAATCCACCGCGGCCTGCCATAATGGCGCAGTCGTAATACCCTTGTTGTGCGGGACGATGTACAGATAATTAAAATCCTCCCTGAAGAGAAAGCCGCCAATCCAGGCCAATGCCGTACCGACCAGAAAGACAACCAGAGCCAGCAATGCGTACCGGTTTCGCTGTACAAAGGTCAGGTCAGCAAAGTAGTCCGTCTGCTTGTTTGCCCAGGCCAGGGACATTTTGTCCAGTACAACCGCAATCAGTACGATACAGACCCCGATCTCAATCCCGGCGCCAACCTTGAGAGAGTTCAGCGCGATCATCAGGTTGGAACCCAGGCCCTGGGCGCCGATAAACGAAGCAATCACGGTCATTGCCAGGCATTGCATGACCGTCTGGTTGACGCCGATCAGGATGTCACGTCTCGCTGTGGGAATCAGCACCCGGAGCATCAACTGGATTTTGTTGCACCCGCTCATCATGCCTGAGTCCACTACATCCGCGGGCACTTTCTTTAATCCCAACAGCGTTAACCGAACCATTGGCGGTGTGGCGAACACGATCGTCGCAATCGCGGCGGCATGGTCTCCGACACCAAACAGCACGATCACCGGAACCAGATAGGAATAGTGCGGCATGGTCTGGGCAATGTTGAGGAGCGGATTCAGGGCCTCCTCGATGAACCGGCTCTTGTAGGCCCAAATACCCAGCGCCAGGCCGAGAATAACCGATACCGGAGCGGCGATCAATATAAATGACAATGTCTCCATCGAAGGCTTCCACTGTCCAAACACCGCGATAAATGTCGTACAGACCGCAGCCAGTATTGCCAGCCGCATTCCCTGTAGCCTGTAACCCAGAATAATGGCCCAACCGGTAATCACTGTCCAGGGCAGGGCAGGCCAGCGCGCCCAGGGATTCTCATTGATGAAATCCCAACTGGTAAAGGCGACAACCGTCTTGTTTCCCCCCAGAAAGATTTCCCGGACAAAATTGATTACGAAAAGAAACAGGCCGGATATAGTCCGGGTGATTTCCCGAAACAGGGCTTCTTCTTCATAATCCTCAATAATCGGGTCGTATACCTGCACCGGCCACCAGTCGAACATGACATACCTGACCGAATCGTTGATGATCGTGGGCAGTTGCGAAAGCAACGGCGGCAAGCGCCACAGATAACTGGATTCAGAGGGACTGATCAAAAGGCACAGCAAGAAGAATACCGCCAAAAGGACGGCAAATTGAGCGACTTTCGAATACTTGGTCAGGAAAGTCATTGTACGGTATCAGCGCTGTTCCGGCTTACCGGATTTTCCTCCGAACAACACCTTGAGCACGTGAGAGGTATGCAGTATCCCCACCACTTCGCCATCCGAATTCACGACCGCCACCGGCTTATCCTGTCCGAGAATATTCTCCGCGACGGACTCAATCACGGCATCCATGGGAACTTTGAGATCGCCGAATACTTCCGTGGCAGACACAGGATCCATTACGGATTGCACTCTCAGCACCTTTTCCCGAGGTACATCCTCCGTAAACTTGCGCACATATTCGGTCGCTGGATTCAGTACGATATTGGAAGGCGTGTCCAGCTGCTCAACCACTCCATCTTTCATAATGGCTATCCGGTCGGCGAGACGCAGGGCCTCGTCAAAATCATGGGTAACAAACAGGATGGTCTTATCCAAAACCCCCTGTAACCGCAGGAACTCATCCTGCATTTCCTTGCGGATCAGTGGGTCCAGCGCGGAGAATGGCTCATCCAGAAACCAGATATCAGGCTCGACAGCCAGGGAACGCGCGATGCCCACCCTTTGCTGCTGGCCACCGGACAATTCCCGGGGGAAATAATTCTCACGTCCCTCAAGGCTAACCAGATGAACCATTTCCAGGGCCCTCTGGACACTGGCCCGGGTACTGATTCCCTTCACCTGCAATGGAAACGCGATATTCTCAAGAACGGTCTTGTGCGGCAACAGCCCGAAATTCTGAAAGACCATGCCCATCCTGTTTCGTCGCAACTCGACGAGTTGCTTGTGATTCATGGTCAGGATGTCCTGCCCCTCGATAAAAATCTTCCCGGAAGTGGCATCCGTCAATCTCGATATGCAGCGGAGCAGGGTTGACTTTCCAGAACCGGACAAACCCATGATCACCAGGATTTCCCCCTTGATCACATCCAGGGAGACGTTATTGACCCCCACGATCAGTCCCGCCTCCATGAATCGTTTGGTGTCTGCAACGCCACCCGATTCCCGGAGCATGCTTTTAGCGTTATTGCCGAATATCTTGTAGACAGATTCGCACCGGATAATGGCCTGCTCTTTCCCGGCGGATTCTTCTTCTGATGACATGTCCGAAATTATGGCTCCCCAATGAGATACGGATAGTGTACCTTAGGTTCCTGTCCGATTTGTGAACTCCAGACCAAAAAAAACGGATTCCCCCCGCAAAAGGGGGAATCCGGGGGCCGGCTTAAAGTCCCCGCAGTCTGCGGAAGGACTGCCGTCGTCAGTTGCTCGCTCCGAGGATGGAGACGGTCCAGGGCTTCCAGACATTCTCATTGTCCGCCAGCCACTTGACGGCGGCGTCTGCATGGGTCATGCCATCGACATCAACCAGCGCCGCCATCGAACCGATCTGTGGAGTGGTGAATGACAATTTGGAAAATGTTGTGTACGCCCGGGGATGTGACTTCGCGAATCGATAGTTGGCGCCTTTTTTCAGCCAGCCTTTCGGAGAGCCGCATCCGGTCGTGCTCAGGTCGCCGCCATCCGCAATCCGGCAACCGTCATAGTACGGCGGAAATTCAATAAAGGTGAATCCCGAGGCATCCGTGAAGTTGGGCGTCCAGTTGAAGATAATGGTTCCGCGGCCCTCTTTCTCAGCGGCTTTAAGCTCCGTCCAGAGCGCATCCGCGGCGCCCGCGAACTTGACAACCCACTTATCATCCAGGCCCAGACCCTTGAGCCGGTTCGGCATGACGTCACCATGCCAGCTTTGCGGGCCTTCCAGCCAGCGGCCCTTGCCATCGGAATCCGGCGTGGCGAAGTTTTCGTGGCAGTCCTTCAGCGCCTCCCAGCTTGGCAGGCCCGGACAAAGGCCCTTATCGATGACCCAGTTGGGTACTCCCATCTCTTCGAGGGTTTCCGCGGCATGGGTGCCCATGTCGATCAAACCGCCTGTCTCCATTGCGCTGTAATAGGCGTTTTGCATCGTGGATTGCCAGACTTCGTGTACGATGGTGAGGTCGCCGGAGCGAACCGCCTCGAAGCTGGCCTGATTGTCTACAGGAACATATTCGACATTGTTTCCCATGCTTTCGAATATGCCGCCGATCACGTGCGCCATAACGACCTGGCTGGACCAGTTCTTGATCGGGATTTTGATCGGTTCACTGCTGTCCGCCGCCATGGCGGGAGCCGTCGTCAGAAAAAGACATAAGGCCGACAGCATAGCTGTCAATGACTTGACACCTGATTTTTTCATAATGGTCTCCGTTGGTATTTGCAAATAAAATATTTTAATGATTGTTTATGAATGCGGTATAGCGGGCAAACTATAGCTTGCAATTCTGTCTTTTGGAAGTACCATTTTCGTACCACTTCAGCCGTCGTCCGGCAGTCCGGCCTGCATCTGATCGCGGTCGAACCACCATTGGTCCTGTATCAGCGCATCAATCACATTACGCAGTCGAACCAGAAACTTCTCCGGGTCATCCAGTTCCATCCTCTCAATCCAGCGATCAAAGGTGGCCTGGTCATGGGCATCGGCATGGCGGCGGCCAACGGTGGTCAGCATCTGCATGGCATCGACATACAACCCGGCGTCTTTGACCTGTTCCTTGCGTAAATCATGGACATAGACTGCGGTAGCCGCGGCCACGGCGGCGCCATCGGCATCGTCAGCGGTTTCGTCGATCACATGCTGCAGCATGTCGATGGTGATTTTCGGGTTGACCGGGAACGTGACCGCGAGCCAGACTCCCTGGCCCAGCGCGGCCAGACTGTCCGTATGATCGCACTGGAACAGGAGATCACATAAATCAATCACTGACGGCCAGTCGCGGGCAGTAAAAAGTGGGTCGAATTGCGCTCTTGCCCGTTGCCATGCCTGATTGTGCTGTCCCAGTTCGAGCAGCAGCCAGGCGGCGTCCTTGTCGAGCCGCGCAATCATTACCGGGTCCGGTTCAGCCGTTGACCGTTGTTCGTTCAGGCGGGTTTCGAGCAGAGCCAGGCGGGCCTTGACAGCAGCGATTGAGACGATTGTATCCGCCCCGGTTTCAGCGCCGAAGTCAAATCTGGTTTTGGGTGGCATTGTGGTGGTCGGGGTGATCAGGGGTTATGGGAACTGCAGCGACCCGATCAAGGTATCGGATACGATAAAGCAGCCGGTTTTGTCGTTCGCATTGCCTGAATGACGTTCTGTTGTGCAGGACATTATTACAGATCAGCCCCTGGCCGGGGGACAGGGTATGTTTGATAACGTAGTCGGAATTCTCCAGCAAATCGGTCAACATTGCCCGCGCCTCACTGAGAACCGGATCAGGGCGCCACAGGACAGACCGGGTACGGGCAGTATACCGCATCCACAGCCGGCCGCTGGCCGTGACCGCAAAAACCGGGCCGGTGACGCTTTCCCGAATGCTTCGGTTATCAATCCGATTGGCTGGAATGGTCATCGCTTCGGGGTGCATCAGCGCCGCAATATAATCCGGGTTCTGATCCCGCAGCAGGATGTAGGCGATTTCGTGATCCAGTAATTGATTCTCTCCGCCGCCGGGCGCCGATTCGACGCAATGCAGGATGAATGACTGAATCATGCCACCCGTGTCATCGCCGTCTCCGGCAGTCTGGTAATAACCATCCGTGTGCCAGTTCAATGACCGGTCGGTATAGGGAATGAATTTTTGTTGCCTGTGATCCCGGCTTACCCGGACTTCACTGACGCCCTGATCATCCGCATAGAGATTGGAGACGACCTGCTTCAACCCCATACAGGCGCCAAGCTCCAATACGCGGCTTCGGGTCATTTCGGTGTCACTGCGGTAAAAGCAGAAATTATTGCCGTCACAGGACGCTTGCAATGACTGTCGCTCGCCGGCTGAAATATTTCCGGGGTTTGTGACCCGGGTCATCAGCGTTGGCGCGTCGGTCACATAGCGGGCCAGTTTCCAGTCCCGCCAGCGCCGGTAAGCCGCGTGGTCGCCGAGGTCATAAGGATTGCATTGCTGCGACGGCATGTCCGATTCTGAACCATCAAAAAGAAGACCCGGGCTGGCTCAGGAAAGCCAGTTCTTCGGCGGTGGATTCCCGGCCCAGGATCTGATTGCGATGCGGATAACGTCCGAACCGTTCGATAATCTCGAAATGCTGGTAGGCGAATTGATAGTATCCATCGAACATTTCCCGCTCGTCCCGCTCCACCGAATTGCGCAGATTGTCGTACAGCACCAATGATTTGTGCTGCATGGCGATATCCTCGCTATGTTCGAACGGCAACCAGGCAAACACCCGCCAGACCGGCGGCAGCGTCTGGTCCCAGGCCTTGTCGACCATTTCTATCGCGAAACGAAGCGCGGCCGGATCAAAGGCAAAGGCTCTGGCGGTTCCCCGGTACATGTTTCTCGGAAACTGGTCGAGGCAGATAATTGAGGCCAGAAGGCCACGGGCAGAGCGTTGCATTTGTGGCATTTTACCCCGGTATACCGCATCCGTAATACTTTCAAACCGCTCCGTGACCTGCTGGTCCGTCTGATCGTTTTTCGACCACCACAGTGACTTTTTCCGGTCGTTGATTTCCCGGTTTGAAGGTTGGCTGCCAAACCAGAACTCAAGAATGCTGTCTGTTGTTTCCATAATAGATTCAGTGTGAGTATGAATCCGCTTATGGTACAACAAGTATGGCACAATGTGACATGAGATGGATTCCCGCTCCCCGTTCGGAGCCGGGGACAAGCTTTGCGGGAATGTTGGTTGAAGAACAGACCGGACGGCGCACCACCAAGACCTCGGACCAAGACCTCGACCACGCACCATCCGGCGTTGCCGGAAGCGTCTACAGAAGCAAAACCCAAACCAACGCCTGAACAATCGCGATATGGTGGACTTGGCGATTTACCACATGGGGCAGATAGTACTTGATCGGGATGTTGTCTTGTTGAATCTGGAGCTATGCCGGAAGGTCATCCAGGACACGGACGAATACGAGAATTTCACCAGCGCGATGGAGGTACTGCAAGCGGCCTGTATTGACCAGATCGAGATTGAGCGCAAGCGCGAGCGCGAGGGGATGCACTGACCAGCAATCGACCAGCCAGGCATTAACGCGGACGGGACGGCGTGATTGTCGGGCGGCCACCAGAGGATTGACGAACGGCGATTCCGGGTATCTTCTCCAGCGCGGGGAAAATGCTTGTGCCGATGGGAACAAGCACAATTCAGGGTTTTTATGCCTGAAACCACCAAATAAAGGACTTAATTGGTCTTTTCAAGGCATTCATAAATACATTACACTTGCCGCATGATGAAGACAATTCGACTGAAAGAACTCTATCTGGAGCGACCGAAGCGACCGAAACAGTCCGATCGAGCGCGACCCGGCGAGCCGGTACGCTTGTCCAGGACATACAGATTGCACCGTGACCGCTTGATGGAACTGGACGAACTGGCCGAGTACAAAGGCATATCGAAGGCGGCCACCATTGAACGACTGATCAGGTTCGGGAGTGCTATCCGGCGCGACCTTGAGAAGTACCCGAACGGCGTTATGATCGAGCGCGAGGGCAAGAGCGGATGGACGATCAGACCAACCGAACCGAACCACACCACTGACAACAACCCGGAACATGACCATGACCACAACCACAAAAACCCTGGCCAGGCTAATCGCCGTAATGTTCCTGTTGCCTGTGGTGTTCGCCGTCCATGCGGTTGTAAAACATGGCAGCAATGGTAATGACGACCTGCGCGGCGGCGATGGCCGTGACACCCTGTACGGCTACGGAGGTACTGACTGGCTGGACGGCGGTTCGGGCATTGACCACCTGTACGGCGGCGATGGCAATGACCAGCTGTACGGCATGAATGATAATGACTTTTTGTGGGGCGAAGAAGGCGATGACTACCTGCGCGGCGGCAATGGCAATGACTATCTGTACGGAGGCAATGGCGCTGACACCCTGATCGGAGGTCCGGGCAATTACTACGACTACCTGCGCGGAGGCGATGGCAATGATCACCTGTGGGGCAACGATGGCAATGACGACCTGTACGGAGACGCGGGCGATGACACCCTGAAAGGCAACGCTGGCAATGACAGGCTGTGGGGCAACGATGGCAATGACAAGCTGTACGGCAACGAAGGCGATGACTCCCTATACGGAGACGCGGGCGATGACACCCTGGAAGGCAACGAAGGCAATGACAAGCTGTGGGGCAACGAAGGCAATGACAAGCTGTACGGCAACGAAGGCAATGACTACCTGTACGGCGGCGATGGCAATGACGACCTGTTCGGCAACGATGGCGATGACTTCCTGAACGGAGGTTTCGGCGATGACAAGCTGTACGGCATGAATGGCGATGACTTCCTGAACGGTAACGGCGGCGATGACACCCTGAAAGGCGGCGGCGGTATTGACACCCTGAACGGCGGCGATGGCGATGACTGGCTGGAAGGTGGCGCTGGCAATGACAAGCTGTACGGCGACTGGGCAGGCAGCGACTACGGCGATGACACCCTGTACGGCAACGAAGGCGATGACTGGCTGGAAGGTGGCGCTGGCAATGACAAGCTGTATGGCAACGAAGGCAAAGACAAGCTGTACGGCGGCAAAGGCAATGACAAGCTATATGGCGGCGAAGGCGATGACAGTCTGTACGGCGACAAGGGCGATGGCACCGGCTGGGGCGCTGACGAACTGTACGGCAACGAAGGCAATGACAGGCTGGAAGGCGGCAGAAGCAATGACAAGCTGTACGGCGGCGATGGCAATGACTGGCTGTACGGCGGCGCACATAATGACAAGCTGTACGGCAACGATGGCAATGACAAGCTGTACGGCAACGATGGCGATGACACCCTGCAAGGCAACGAGGGCAATGACGAACTGTACGGCAACGAAGGCAATGACTACCTGGAAAGCAACGATGGCGATGACATCCTGCAAGGCGGCGAAGGCGATGACACCCTGAAAGGCGGCGCGGGCAATGACGAACTGCGCGGAGGTTTGGGCAATGACTCCCTGGAAGGCGGCGATGGCGATGACTACCTGGACGGCGGTCTTGGCGCTGGCAGTGACACCCTGTACGGCAACGCTGGCGATGACAGGCTGGAAAGCTTCGCTGGCGATGACCACCTGTACGGCGGCAGTGGCGATGACTACCTGCAAGGCGGCGCGGGCAATGACGAACTGTACGGCGGCGAAGGCAATGACCACCTGTACAGCGGCATTGGCGATAACACCCTGTACGGCAACGAAGGCGATGACATCCTGCACAGTACCAATGGCAATGACAGGCTGGAAGGCAACGAAGGCAATGACAAGCTGTACGGCGGCGCTGGCGATGATTGGCTGGAAGGCGGCGAAGGCGATGACGAACTGTACGGCGACGGCGGTATTGACTGGCTGAACAGCCGCGGCGGTGACAGGCTGTACGGCAACGTGAACAGTTACGCTGGCAATGACAAGCTGTACGGCGGCGCTGGCGATGACTACCTGCACGGCGGCGCCGGTATTGACTACCTGAACGGCGGCGAAGGCGATGACATCCTGCAAGGCGGCACGGGCGGGGATTGGCTGTTCGGAGAAACGGGCGATGACGAACTGCACGGCAACGATGGTGATGACTGGCTATATGGCGGCAAGGGCAATGACAGGCTGTGGGGCAACGCTGGCAATGACAGGCTGTGGGGCGGCAGTGGCAATGACTTCCTGCACGGCAACGATGGCGATGACTGGCTATATGGCGGCTGGGGCGATGATTGGCTGTCCGGCGGCGGCGCGGCGGACTTCCTGCAAGGATTCAATGGCAATGATACGCTGTACGGAGGCGATGGCAATGACAAGCTGTACGGCGATAATGGTGATGACTTCCTGAACGGAGGTTTCGGCGATGATCGCCTGTTCGGTGGCGCTGGCAATGACTACCTGAACGGAGGCGAAGGCGATGACTTCCTGCGAGGTGGTGGCGGCAATGACTGGATACTTGGAGGCGCGGGCAATGATGACCTGCGAGGGAATGCCGGTTCCGACTTCATGAGTGGCGGCGGCGGCGCGGATACCTACAACATACGCGGCAACCAGAGGAAAGACCGCGATATTATCCTGGCTGATAAAACCGACAATATCGCCGGGCAATTCAACAAGCTGGAAAGTATCCGCCTGAACGATGTTACCTTGCCAAGTATTCAGATTGGAGGGGCGACCTTTACACTGGACGCGGGTATCCTGGCCGGTCATGCCCACCGGGTAAACGGCGCGGATATTATCTACCGCAAGCCGTGAGGGGCGCGGGGCAGTAAATCATCCAGTCCGGTACTGTCCAGGCCACCAGCCGGAAATCCCGGCCAGGGCGCGGGATAGGCTGGAAAACCCGGATATTGACCCATGCCTTTTACCCATAGGGCGACCCCTGAAAATTCGATACAGGCGATTACAGGGGCTTGAAAAATCGGCGGCGCGGATAAAAACCCGGTTTCCAGCCTGAAGCCCGGAATCCGGGTTGACCCGGCGGTGCAATCCGGCCAGAATAGGAACACCAGAAAAGAACAGACAGGCGCCGAAACATGACACCAGAGTTATACGCGATTATCGGGGTAGGCTTGGCATTGGCCGGGATACTTGTCCCGGCCAGCAATCGCCAGAGCCGGGATATTGCTGGACTACGGCAGGAAATGAACCAGGACATTGCCGGGTTGCGGCAAGAAATGAGCCAGCAAGGCCAACAGATCAACCAGCAAATAAACCAGCTTACGCACCAGGTGGGGCACTTGTCCGGTGTAGTGGAAGGCTTGCGAGGCCGTCCAATCGTGATAGAGCAACCGGAAGAAAGCCGGGTTTAATAGCGCCGTTATCCCGGACTGGATAAAACCCCGGCCAGGTTGAGCAATTGACCAGCCCGGCGCGGCGGATGATAGGGCGGGGAACCCCTGCCAGCCAAGCGGATCACTACTGCCTACCGTCAATCAAGTTTTCTGTTTGTGTATGCGTCATAAGGCGCCAGTTACCGACCGAACTATGACGAAAACGGCCAACCACTATGACGCGACCGGCAACCGGGACGAGTTGATCACCGGATGGCGCCGGCGGGACTGTTCAGGGGCGCGGTTCGGGGCTCGGGGTTTCAAGGCGGACAACGAAATCATAGAATTGCCGGAGGCTGGGGGGATGGCCCGGACAACCACGGAGGGATTGTCCCTGCGCCGGGATAACGAGGGTTGGGGCGGTTTCGTATATCCCGGAAGGGATACACTGGCTTAGAACCATCGGGCAGTGTTTTATATTTTGATACCGTCATAGAATAGGCTTTGTATCAATGTAGATGCTGCAAATCGAAGCATCGCAACTGAACTGGTAAGAGGAGGAGTGAACATGACTGACGAGATTGATCAATCAGCGCCCGGTGAATCCGTGGCGGAATCTGTTGAAGATGCTGCCGTGAAAGTCTCCATCCACGATACTCCCATGCTGGATGAACTGGAGAATGGCCCCTGGCCGAGTTTTGTATCCGGTATCAAAAGCCTTCGTAACGATCACGAGGATGGGCGCGTCAACGGCGTGGCCAATGACTTGCTGGGGCAACTCGAACATTCCTACGAGACCAGGAAGGGCTACTGGAAAGGCGGCACCGTCAGTGTTTACGGATATGGCAGTGGAATTATTCCAAGGTTCTCTGAAGTCGGCGATCAATTCCCGAAATCCAGGGAGTTTCACACGCTTCGGGTGCAGCCGCCAGCCGGCAACCATTATACGACCGATATTCTGCGCGAGTTGGCCGATAGCTGGGAAAAATGGGGTTCCGGACTGGTGACTTTCCATGGTCAAACCGGCAACATCATGTTTATCGGGGCTTCGACGGAGAATACACAACATTTCTTTGATGAAATCAACGAATACGGATTCGATCTTGGCGGCGCCGGCCCTTGTGTCCGAACCGCAATGTCCTGTGTCGGCGCGGCGCGCTGCGAACAGTCGTGCGCCAATGAGCAGAAGCTGCACAGAACCCTGGTTAACAACTTTACCGATGACGTGCACCGGCCGTCGCTGCCCTATAAATTCAAATTCAAGATTTCCGGTTGTCCGAATGATTGCACCAACGCGATTGAGCGCGCTGACTTTGCGGTGATTGGGACATGGAGGGACGACATCCGGGTCGACATGCCGGAATGGAAGAAATATGTCGCGGAGAAGGGCCGCCAGCATGTGATTGACAACATTATCACCCGCTGCCCGACTTCGTGTCTGTCGTTGAAGGATGATGACACACTGGAAATTGAAAATGCGGATTGTGTCAAATGCATGCATTGTCTCAATGTAGTTCCCAAAGCATTAAGTCCGGGTGAGGAAAAAGGCGTCACCGTCCTGATCGGCGGCAAACGGACGCTTAAAATCGGCGATCTGATGGGGACCGTCATCGTCCCGTTCATGAAGATGGAAAACGAAGAAGATTATGAGCGGATTGTCGAACTGGCGGAAGAGACTATCGAATTCTGGGCGGAGAATGGCCTGGAGCATGAGCGCTGCGGTGAAATGATCGAGCGCATCGGACTGGTCAATTTCCTGGAGGGCATCGGTGTGGACGTCGACCCGAACATGATCGCCCACCCACGGGAAAGCTCCTACGTCCGAACCGACGGCTGGGACGATGAGGCGAAAGCGTGGTTCCAGAAGCGCGCTTCAACCCGTGAAGCTGTCCAGGCCAATCCGGTATAGGGAGGAGAGTCATGGCGAAAGAAATGAGAATGCCGATCGAATCGGGCTGTCCCGACGGGTTCCAGTATATGCACCCCGTAATGGTCCGTAACTACGGGCAATGGCAATGGCATGACCATCCGCAACCCGGCGTGCTCAGGCATGCAGCGAAGAGCGGTGAGCAGGTATGGACTGTCAAAGCCGGTACTCAACGGATATTGGATGTCTATACCCTGCGAAAGCTGTGCGACATTGGTGACGCTTATGCCGATGGCCATGTGCGGTTCACCATCCGTTCCAACATCGAGTATTTTGTCGATGACGAAACGAAGGTGGCGCCGTTGATCAAGGCGCTGGAAGACGCCGGCTTTGTGGTCGGTGGAACCGCCAATTCCCTGGCCATGATCTCGCATACCCAGGGATGGCTGCATTGTGATATTCCGGGCACCGATGCATCGGGTGTGGTGAAGGCGATGATGGATGAATTGATTGACGAGTTCAGGAACTGCGAAATGCCGAATCGGGTGCACATGACCACTTCATGTTGCCAGGTAAACTGCGGCGGCCAGGGTGATATCGCAATCAATATCCAGCATACCAAGCCGCCGCGAATCAATCACGACCTGGTCTCCAATGTCTGCGAGCGCCCTTCGGTTGTGGCCCGCTGTCCGGTGGCGGCGATCCGTCCGGCAGTGGTGAATGGGAAACCGACGCTTGAAGTCGATGAGAAGAAATGTATCTGCTGCGGCGCCTGTTATCCACCGTGTCCGCCGATGCAGATCAATGACCCCGAACATACCAAGCTCGCGATCTGGGTCGGTGGCAACCATTCGAATGCCCGCTCAAAACCGAGTTTCCAGAAACTGGTTGCAGCCGGTATTCCGAACAATCCGCCGCGCTGGCCGGAAGCGACCGCCATCGTGAAACAGATTTTGCGGACTTACAAGGAAGATGCGAAAGACTGGGAGCGGATGAATGACTGGATTGATCGAATCGGTTGGCCCCGCTTTTTCGAGCGTACCGGACTGCCGTTCACCAAATACCACATTGATCACTGGCGTGGGTCGCGCAGGAGCCTGAATTCGTCCACGCATATTCGGTTGTAAGCATACGGATTCAATTTTAATTATTTGGTTATTATTTGACTGGAGAAATAAAATGGGTATAGAACTTGATGGGCGCAATTACGACACTGATGAGGAGGGCTACCTCGCAAATCTGTCTGACTGGAGTCCTGAAATCGCGGACCAGATGGCCAAGCTGGATGATTGCGATCTGGGTGAGCATCACTGGGAGGTGATCAATTTTCTGCGTGATTATTATGAAGAATATCAAATCGCGCCGGCGGTCCGGGTGTTGACCAAGTCGATTGGCAGAAAGCTGGGAAAAGACAAGGGCAACAGTAAGTATCTTTATCAACTGTTCCCTTATGGGCCGGCCAAGCAGGCCTGCAAGTATGCCGGATTGCCGAAGCCGACAGGTTGTGTCTAGTCGATTGAATGTCGGCGATAACGATCATCTATGCGGTGATGTTCTACATGGCCACCGCAGCGCTGGTGATCGGCACCGGCCGCAAGATCATTCAGTATTCACGTACTCCGGCGCCGCTTAAAATCCCGACAACTCCGGCGCCGGTCACCAGAACAGGCGTGGCCGCCCGCCTGATTCGTGAAATCGTGTTCTTCGAGAGCCTGTTCAAGGGCAGCAAGTGGAGCTGGTTGTTCGGGTGGTTGTTTCATTTTGGTCTGCTGGTTGTGCTGATCCGCCACCTGCGTTATTTCACCGATCCGGTCTGGGGGGTGGCTGTGCTGACCGCGGACATCGGAGTTATCATGGGCTGGGTTATGATTTTCGGGCTGCTGGGATTGCTGGTTCGCCGGGTCGGGGTGGACCGTATCCGTTATATTTCCGCTCCGTCCGATTACCTGATGCTGTTGCTGATTATTGCCACCGGGGTCAGCGGCCTGTTGGTGAAGTATGTTTTTCACAGCGACATCGTTCAGTTGAAAGCCTTTATTCTCGGCTTGATCACATTCAACTGGCAGTCATTGCCGGCGGACCCTGGCTTGTTGATTCATCTGGCGCTGGTCATCATCCTGATGTTGATTTTCCCGATCAGCAAATTGCTGCATGCGCCGGGCCTGGTTTTCAGCCCGACCCGCAACCAGGTCGACAATCCCAGGGAGCGACGCCATGAAAGCAATGCGGGCAGATTCTTCGCCCGGAAAATGAAGGGGGTGGCCGATGTATCGGAATCCTGAGTGGGTATGACATGAGAATCAGGGCATGAAAGTAGATTTCCAGATTCCTGAACTGAAAGAATATCCACAGATTCCAGTGCTGGTCAACGGCGCGATGGAACACAGCCAGCCTTTTGTGGCCAAGCCGGAACACCAGGAGCCGCTGGGCTATCCGGGTGAACTGATTCCCGACTGGCACGACAGGGCGATCGAAAAAATGGGGGAGTTGCTCGATAAATTCCGCTCCTTGCGGGTATTCATGGATACCTGTGTCAAGTGTGGAGCCTGTACCGATAAATGCCACTACTACCTCGGTACGGCGGATCCGAAGAATATGCCGGTGGCTCGTCAGGACCTGATGCGGGCCGTGTACCGGCGTTACTTTACCTTTGCCGGCAAATATTTCCCCAAACTGGTAGGGGCAGTGGATTTAACCGAGGAAGTGATCAGGGACTGGTATCGTTACTTCTACCAGTGTTCACAATGTCGGCGCTGTTCCGGGTTTTGCCCGATCGGTATCGATACCGCCGAGGTGACCATGGCGGCCAGGGAAATCCTGGACCATATCGGCATCGGACAGAAATACAGCAATGAAATCATCGCCAAGGTCCACAGGATCGGCAACAATCTGGGATTGCCTGAGCCCGCATTGGTGGATACGCTGGAGGGCCTGGAGGAAGATATAGAAGAGGAAACCGGAGTTGCGGTCAGACTGCCGGTGGACCAGGAAGGCGCGGAAGTATTGCTGGTTACGCCGAGCGCTGATTTTTTCGCCGAACCGCATATTGATGGACTGATCGGTTACGCCAAGGTTTTTCACAAGGCCGGAATCAGTTGGACGATCAGTTCCTACGCATCCGAAGCGGCTAATTTCGGTGTCTTTACCGGCTCCGGGGAGCACATGCAAAAAGTGGCAAACCGGGTACGTACCGCAGCCCTGGAGCTCGGTGTAAAGCGTATTGTCGTGGGTGAATGCGGTCATGCCTGGCGCGTGGCCTACAGTTTCTGGAACAGCCTGATCGGACCTTTTGATTTTCTCGATCAGAACTATCCCGTACCGCAGCATATCTGTGAGCTTACCCACGATCTCATTGGACAGGGAGCTTTGAGGTTTGATCCGGACGTACATGATGACAAGGTGATTACATTCCATGACTCCTGTAACGTGTCGCGGGGGTCACGTATGGGTGACATGCCGGGGGGACAGTTCGTTATCCCGCGGCGGATCATCCAGTCATGCAGCCGCCATTTTGTGGAAATGGCGCCGGATACGATTCGTGAGAACACCTTTTGTTGCGGTGGAGGGGGCGGGCTGCTGACCGATGATCTGCTGGAACTCAGGGTCAAGGGCGCCATGCCACGGGCACAGGCCCTGCAACGGGTGATTGAAGATCACGGTGTCACCCACATGGCCGCAATTTGCGCCATTTGTAAAAGCCAGTTCACGAAAGTTCTGCCGATGTACGGCATGGGCATGGATATGGTGGTCAGTGTGCATCAGCTGGTCGGTGACGCCCTGATCATGCAGACCGAGCGCTAGGAGATAATGATGTTCTACAAGTCAGGAAGCTGAAATGTCAAAACCAACCGGACAAAACAGGCAAACCTTCAGGAAATTCAGGGAGGGAGCGTTCAAGTGGGCAAACTGGCAGGAAGATATCTTTAATGAAGACGCTTCCCATAAATGCCCCACTTATGTTCATCGCACGCCGCCGTGCCAGGGCAGTTGCCCTTCCGGAGAAGATATTCGGGGGTGGTTACAGATTATCCGTGGTATCGAAAAGCCGCCGGCGGATATGAGCTGGCAGGAATATGCATTCCGGCGCTCGACCGACGCCAATCCGTTCCCTTCGATGATGGGACGGGTTTGCCCCGCGCCCTGTGAAGCGGGTTGCAACCGCAATAATGTGGACGACTTTGTCGGTATCAATGCCGTCGAACAATACATTGGGGATACCGCTGTCGATGAAAACTTCCAATTTGAGACTGCGCCGCCTCTCAGACAGCCGCGTGTTGCCGTTATCGGCGGCGGGCCGGCTGGCCTGTCCGCGGCTTATCAGTTGAGGCGAAAAGGTTATGGCTCCGTTATTTTCGAGAAGCAGGCGGAACTTGGCGGTATGTTCCGTTACGGGATTCCGGGATATCGAACGCCAAGGAACGTACTGGATCACGAGATCCGGCGGATACTGGATCTGGATGGTATTGAGGTCAGATTGAATACGCAAGTGGGTGTCGACCTCTCCGTACAGCAACTTGAAGATGATTATGACGCGATTGTCTGGGCGATTGGATGCCAGAGCGGTAACGCCCTGCCGCTGGATGGCTGGAATGACGCGCCGAATTGTGTCAGCGGCGTTGCTTTTCTGGAGGCTTTCAACAAAGGCAATCTGAAGGTCACGGCTGACAAGGTGGTCTGTGTCGGGGGCGGCGATACCTCGATTGATGTAGTATCGGTGGCGCGTCGCCTGGGCAAGATCATCAATATCAACCAGCAGGACCGTCCGGAAGAAGTCATTGGCGGATATGCGGCCCATGATTCGGCGATGGTCGCGCTCAGGCAGGGTTGCGATGTGACCCTGACCGCATTGTTCAAGCGCCAGAATATGACAGCGTCGGAAATTGAGGTGGAGGACGCAACCACGGAAGGGGTCAACATTATAGATGGCGTCATGCCGGTTGAAATACTGATTGCCGACACCGGCAGAGCGGTCGGACTGAAAATGATGCAGTGCGAAATGGATAATAAAGGCGCGCCGGTCGCTATCGAAGGTACGGAATTCGATCTGGAAGCGGATTTGATCGTTTCTGCAATCGGACAAGGCGGTGACCTTGAAGGCATAGAGGATATGGCCAACGAGCGAAACCTGATTAACGCCGACCCGGGGTTCCGGGTACCTGACCGCCCCGGGCATTTTGTCGCGGGGGATATCGTTCGCCCCCATTTGTTGACTACCGCGATCGGCCAGGCCGCGGTCGCCGCGACCAGCGCAATCGGTTTTATGGAAGGCGCTGACCCCTCGAGGCGTCCCAGGGTGGATGTGCATCACTTCAATTTACTGAACAAACTGAACGAGCAGGGTTTGAAGGTCAGTGAATACGACAAAAGTCAGGTACACGGCACGGATAGCGCCGGATTTGCGGTGCATAATTATGAAGACCGTTCCGCCAACGAGATCATTCCGGCAGATGAATTGTTCCTCGCTCATTTCGAGCCGGAATCCCGAAACAAACGGGTTTCGGTGGTACCCGACGCGGACCAGGTTCTGGGGCACTTCGAGGAACGTCATATCATTCTGAGCGAAGAGCAGGCAGTGGCGGAGTCGCAGCGATGTATGAGTTGCGGCATGTGTTTCGAGTGCGACAACTGTGTGATTTACTGTCCGCAAACAGCAGTGTTCCGGGTCAAAAAAGACAAGGCCACGCTCGGTCGTTATGTCGATACCGACTACAGCAAATGTATTGGCTGTCACATCTGCGCCGATGTTTGTCCCACTGGCTATATCGACATGGGGCTTGGAAAATAAAATCTACGGTCGTGGACTGGTCATGATATTCATCTTTCGAATGGCGGGTCTGGTACTGATATTCGGCATGGTCAGCCTGTCTCACTCATCCCGGTCAGCCGATCAGCCGCCGCAGTCGGTTCTGGACCTCCCGAAGGCGATCAGGGGTGAAAGCTGTGTTGAGCCGCTTGACCAGATGCGACGGAACCATGCGAAGATGCTTTTCCACCAGCGTGATGAAACCATGTATTTTGGTGCGCGTGACGCCAAACACAGCCTGATCGGGTGTATCTCCTGTCATACCCAAAAGGATGCCGCGGGGCAATTTATTCCAATCAACGCGCCGGGCCAGTTCTGCCAGGAATGTCATTCTTATACTGCGGTAAAGATGGACTGCTTTCAATGTCATGCTACGACTCCGGCGCAAAGGATGACCGGGCCATGACGAGCCTGTCCCTACTGCGAACCAACGGACAGGCACAGTGGCCTGTCCGTACTGTGGTCCGGTGCAAATGACGACTCCGAACCCACCTACCCACTCGCGCAGGGCAGTCCTGAAAAAGTCCGCTGTCCTGCTCGCCGGTCTGGCTTCAGGAGTCAAACTGGTTGATCTTGCGATGGCGGCTACAAAACTCGAAGCGGCCGACCAGCTTGTACGCTGGGGGATGCTGGTTGATAGTACCCGGTGCGCGGATGGCTGTACCGACTGTGTCGATGCCTGCAATACGGAACACGGACTGAACGGGAAAGGCCGGCCACTGACCGATGCGCAGTATATTCGCGTGGTCAATCTGAAAGACAAATCCACCGGGCATACCTCTTCGCTGCCGGTGATGTGTCAGCATTGCGAAACGGCGCCGTGCGTCGATGTCTGCCCGACCGGAGCCTCCTTCCGCAGAGAGGACGGGGTTGTACTGGTAGACAAGCACACCTGCATTGGCTGTCGTTATTGCATGCTGGCCTGCCCCTACAAGGCGCGTTCGTTCATTCATGAAAATCTCACCGATCAGATTCCGACAACCCCCCGTGGCAAGGGTACGGTCGAGTCCTGCAATTTCTGCACTCATCGGGTGGACCGTGGTGGAATCCCTGCCTGTGTTGAAGCCTGTACCGACAAGGGTCACAAGGCGTTGGTGTTCGGTGACCTGAATGACCCCGAAAGCGAGTTGTACAGGCAGCTCCGGGAAAAACCCTCTGTGCAGATTCGGGAAGACCTCAACCTCAATACCGGGGTGCGTTATCATGGCGTTTGAGAGGCGGATCACTTATATCCCCCTGGCCTGCAACTGCCGGTTGTACTGGATGTGGATGGCCGGTTTTTCGGCCCTGATTGTGAACGGGCTGTATTTTGCCTGGTTCATGGAGCATCATGGTCATTGGGTGACCGGCATGAACAACCAGATTGTCTGGGGGTTGCCGCATGTTTTTGCGATCTTCCTGATCGTCACCGCATCGGGGGTTCTGAACGTCGCTTCGCTTTCATCCGTGTTCGGGAAATCCGCATACAAGGCATGGGCAAGATTATCGGGATTGCTGGCGATTACCCTGCTGATCGGAGGCCTGATGGTACTGACGCTGGATCTCGGTCGGCCAGATCGTCTGATCATCGCCATGACCCATTATAATTTCAAGTCAATTTTTGCCTGGAATATTTTTCTCTATACCGGGTTTGCCCTGATTGTCGCGGTCTACCTGTGGATGATGTTCGAGCCCGGAATGGCGAAAAAGATAACTCCGGTGGGGCGGGTCGCTTTTGTCTGGCGAATTGTCCTGACTACCGGGACAGGATCGATCTTCGGGGTGATCATCGCGCGCCAGGCTTATGATACCGTCATTCTGGCGCCCTTGTTCATTGCCATGTCATTGAGTTTCGGCGCCGCGTTTTTCGTGGTCTATCTGTTTGCGTTGAGACAACCGGCTTTTACCGATGATGCAGAATTGCTCCGGAAATTCCGCAACCTGCTGGTCCATTTTATCGGTGCGGTTTTGCTGATTACACTGATTTTTCACACTACAAAAGCCTGGGACACGGCAACCCGCGATTACGAACGGTTCATTTTGCTGGATGGTGGTCTATTGACTGCGTTACTGTGGGCCGGGTTCCTCGCGCTCGGTGTGTTGGCGCCGCTTTTGCTGCTGTCGGGAACCGGCGGCGCTTCTTTGAACCGGATCCTGCTGGCCAGCGCTCTGCATATTATCGGCGGTCTGGCCCATCTTTATGTGATCATCATTGGTGGACAGGCGTATCCTCCCGTCCTTTTCCAGAACAAAGAGCTTTCAAGCAGTTTCCAGGATGGCGTAATCGCCGGTTACTATCCGACATTTGCCGAACTGTCTCTTGGTCTCGGTGGCGTGTCGCTGGCCGTTGCCGCAAGTTTGCTGGTGATTCGGGTTTTGCCCTTTTTGCCTGAAAACAGAACGCTTCCCGACTAGCGCCAGATGGCAATGCCGGACCACCAACACCCGCCCGGTTTCTATCTTTCCGCCGCCCGCAAATCTTCCGGCAAAACGATTTTGTCAATCGGCTTATGTGCCGCGCTTGGCAGGAATAACCGGAACGTGCAACCGTTCAAGAAGGGGCCGGACTACATTGATCCGCTGTGGTTGAGTCATGCCGCCAAAAAACCCTGCTACAACCTGGATTTCAATACGCAGAGTCCCGCGCAGATCGTCCGGTTTTTTACGCGGCAATCCCGCGGCTCGGACGGGGTTATCGTTGAAGGCAACAAGGGCCTGTATGACGGGGTTTCGATTGACGGGCGTGACAGTAATGCCGCGCTGGCGAAACTGCTGGAGTTGCCCGTAATACTGGTACTGGATACCGCCGGAATCACCCGGGGGGTTGCGCCGTTGTTGCTCGGATACCAGCAGTTTGATCTGGACATCCACTTCAAAGGCGTTATCTTGAATCGGGTGGCCGGTTCCAGGCACGAACACAAATTGAGGTCGAACATTGAGGCGCATACCGATTTTACAGTAACCGGCGTGGTTCCGAACGATAATCGCCTGCGAATCCGGGAGCGGCATCTCGGGCTTGTGCCGGGTAATGAGGTGGACCGGCCAGAGACCAGAATTGAGCTGATCCGGGAGGTCATTGAAGCCGGTGTGGATCTGGACCTCCTGATTCCGGATCCGCCTGTGCCCCGACAGACCCGGTTCCGGAAGGCTGTCAAAAGGGCGGCGCCCGGGCACAGGACCATGGATGTGCGCATCGGCGCGCCGCAAGATGCCGCATTCGGTTTTTATTATGCGGATGATCTCCAGGCATTTTCAGACCAGGGAGCGGAGATCGTCCGCTTCAGTATAGTAGAAGATGATGGTATTCCGGAGGGGGTGGATGGTTTGTTTATTGGAGGAGGGTTCCCGGAAGTTTATCTGGATGAACTGGGCAATAATTCAGCCATGCGACAATCCATACTCGACTTTATTAACGCCGGCGGCCCGGTTTATGCTGAATGCGGCGGGTTGATGTACCTCGGAAATTCAATACGATGGAATGGCAGACAGGCAGCAATGGTCGGCGCCCTGCCTGTTAATGTAGTGGTGGAAGAGAAGCCTGTGGGACGTGGATATGTGGAATTACAGGAAACCGGTGATTCGATCTGGGGCGGGCTGGCGGCAGTGGACGAGACCATCCATGCCCATGAGTTTCACTATTCCAGGGTTGAGTTTACTGAAGAGGTGGGTCGCTTTGCCTTTGATGTCAAGCGTGGATGGGGACTGGACGGGAAGCATGACGGGATGGTCCACAAAAACGTTCTGGCAGGTTTCTCCCATTTGCGGTCGGCGGGGGCGGTGGACTGGGTATCGAGGTTTGTTGATTTCGTAAGACAATGCAAAACCTGACGCGGTCGTTATCCATCATCAAATCACAGTATAATTCCCTTGAACCCAGGAGTGACCCGCCAAATTAATCATGCTTATCGATCAGGAAAAGACCATTCAGCAGTCCCGTATTCTGGAAAGGACCTGGCTTGCCCATGAGTTGCATGACTCTCTGGCGCAGACACTGGCCAGCGTCCGTTACTATATTCGTAATCTCGATCATGCCATCCAGGGCGGGGATGAGTGTGAAATTTACGAGTTGCTGGAAATAGTGGAAGATAATGTGGAGGTCGCGAATACAGAGTTGCGCGCGTTGATCAGCCGGTTTCGGGCGCCGATGGAAGAAGATCGCCTGGTCCCGGCCATAGAAAACATCATTCGAAAATTCCGGGGAGAGACCGGCCTGAATGCGGTTTTCCAGAACCGGCTGGGAGATATTGAATTCCCGCCCGTGGTGGTGTCCCAGGCGGTCAGGATTGTCCAGGAAGCAGTGGCGAACATTCGTAAACACGCCAAAGCCGACCTGATTCGAGTGATGCTGTATCTCGAATCGGAACGCTACCACCTTCTGGTCGAAGATGATGGACTCGGTTTTGATCCGACACTGTTGCCGGATGGCAGGAATGAGCATTTTGGATTGAAGATCATGCGAGAGCGGGCTGCCCGAATTGATGGCGACCTCGACATTGACAGCGTTCCCGGCGAAGGCGCCCGAATTCGTCTTACCTTCCCGAAACAGGAGTAATTGAAGATGAAAGTGCTCGTAATTGATGACCACACGTTATTCCGGGCAGGACTGAAAAGTCTGCTGGAAAGAAGAAAAATTGATGTGGTTGAGGCCAGGGATGGTGAGACAGGAATGAAACTGCTGGCCGACGGAGAGTTTGAGATCATTTTGCTTGATCTGAGAATGCCGGATATGAGCGGGCTTCAAGTTCTGCAGTGGCTGCGACAGACCCGGATTAAAACTCCTGTCGTCATGTTGTCGACCTCCAGCGAAGAAAAAGACCTGATTGAATCCCTGAGATTGGGCGCCCAGGGGTATCTGCTGAAGGACATGGACCCGGATGATCTGGTCAAATCGTTAAAAAATGTACTGGCCGGTGAAACCGTCGTCGCTCCTGACCTGACAGGGGTTTTAGCTGGCGCTGTCCAGAAAAAGGTAAGCGCCGGTTCCTCTCCCGACCTTCGGTCGGTGCGCGATGTATTGACCGCAAGAGAGCTGGATGTACTACGGGACATCACGAAAGGCTGGAGCAATAAAATCATTGCCAGAGACCTCGGTATCACCGATGGTACGGTCAAGTTACACGTCAAATCCATCCTCAGAAAACTCAAGGTCCATTCCCGGGTGGAAGCCGCCGTGATTGCAGTGGAAGAAGGGTTGGGTTGAGCGCAATCGTGCGTCGTGCGGTGCCCATCAAGCGTTATCTGGGTCGATTTGAAGGTCAGGAAACCCTGACTCTGGCTGGACCATTTTGTGATCCATCGGTGACTTGTCAGGAGCCGGTCATATTTGTCGATGGCGGCGCCCGTTGCCGGAAATCCGGCCAGGGTATTGCGGTCGGTGACGGGGATTCTTTCGATGGTGAACTGGATATATTATTGAACCGGGACAAGGATTTCTCGGATCTGGCTTTTGTCCTGGCCAATATTCCGCAAGGGTTTTCGCAGATTCATCTGCTTGGGTTCCTGGGGGGGAGGCGCGATCATGAAATGTTCAATTTCGGTGAAGTCCACCGGTTTCTGACGACAGCCGCGCCGGCGAAGGCGCTGTTCGATGACAAGGTGGCGGCCTGGTCCGCCGGACGCTGGAGCTTTTGCCGTCATGGCGGATTCAGTCTCGGCGTCCTGGAAGAAAGCCGGATCAAAATGGAGGGCGATTGCCGGTATCCATGTTCCGAACCAACGCTGTTCAAGCCGTTGACTTCGCTGGGCCTGAGTAATATCGGAAGTGGTACAATACGGCTGGAGTGTTCCCGTCCGGTTTTTGTCTTTTTTGAGGAACTGGATTAGCCGACACGCTACCCGGATCGCTTCGCGCTGATTATTGCCATGACCGACCTGTTTGATTTCCAACCGAAACCTTCCGCTTTTGCGGTGATGGGAAATCCGGTTTCGCACAGTCAGTCGCCGTTGATACACGATCTGTTCGCCCGGCAATTCGGAATATCCTTGAGCTATGACCGGATCCAGGTGGATGCTGGTGGTTTCGAGCAGGCCGTGAGCCATTTCTGCGCCCACGGCGGCGCCGGGCTCAACATTACCGTCCCTTACAAGGTTGAAGCCTGGAGATTGTGTGGTCAGGGCCGGCACAGCTTGTCACAAAGAGCGAACCTTGCCCGCGCCGTGAATACCCTGAGCATGGAAAAGTCGGGAAAAATCCATGGTGACAATACGGATGGGGCGGGGTTGGTGGCTGATATCCAGAATAATCTCGGCGTTCCCCTGGACAATAAAAACCTGCTGGTGATTGGCGCTGGCGGGGCTGTGCGCGGTGTTCTCGGTCCGCTGCTTGAATGCAGCCCCGCTTCGATCACGGTGGTGAATCGTACCTTTGCCAAAGCCGGTGATCTGGTAGAGGTATTTTCCCGAACTGCCGATAGTCGCGGCGCTACGCTTGTCTGCCGCCGTTTCGAGGATTGTGACCAGTCACGCTATGATCTGATTATCAACGGCACCGCAGCCAGCCTTGCCGGGGCATTGCCGGGAATCAGCGCAGCCTGCATTGATTCAGGTACGATCGTTTATGACATGGTGTATTCCCCGGAGCCGACGGTTTTCATGAAATGGGCGTTGTCCAGGGGCGCGGCCCAGGCCCATGACGGCCTGGGGATGCTGGTCGAACAGGCTGCCGGATCATTTTTTGCATGGCATCGCAAATCTCCGGATACGGAACCTGTCATCCAGGCGATTCGAAAGCATTAGTCGGCAGGGCGCGATATGAAACCGACATTTGACAAAACCCTGGTGATCGCGATTTCTTCACGGACCCTGTTTGATATGTCCGAGAGTCATGAGGTCTTTGAAAAGGAAGGCATTGACGCTTATTGCAAATACCAGATTCATCATGAGACCGAGAAGCTGGAGCCGGGTATCGCTTTCCCGATGGTCAGGAAATTTCTCGCCCTGAATAAAAACTCCGACAAGAATGCCCCGCATGTGGAAATTGTCCTGATTTCGAGAAACAGCGCCGATACGGGGTTGCGCATATTCAATTCGATCCAGCATTACGGGCTCGATATAACCCGCGCCGCGTTTACCGGGGGCAGTACGGCTTATCCGTATGTCGAGGCGTTCGGCGCCGATTTATTCCTGTCGGCTGATCAGTCGGATGTCGGCAAGGCGCTGGAAGCCGGTCATGCGGCAGCCACTATATTGCCCTCCCGGTCGGACCAGTCGGATGTTGGTCAGCTGAAGATCGCTTTCGATGGCGATGCCGTTATTTTCTCGGATGAGGCAGAACAGATTTTCCAGGAAAAAGGGTTGAAGGAATTCACGGAAAACGAGAAACAGGCGGCCAATAATCCACTGCCCGGCGGGCCTTTCAGGAAATTCCTTTCCGCTTTGCACCAGATTCAACGCAATCATGATGAGTCGCCGATACGGACTGCCCTGATCACAGCCCGGGCGGCCCCCTGTCATGAACGGGTCATCAAAACCCTGCGCGCCTGGGAAGTCCGGATTGATGAGAGCTATTTCCTGGGCGGTATGGACAAGGCGGAGTTCCTGAAAACCTTTGATGCCGATATTTTTTTTGATGATCAGGCCGATAATTGTGAATCAACCAGAAAGTATGTCCCGACCGGGCATGTGCCGAGCGGTATCGTCAACCGTTGAATCAAGGCAGCATTCGTTCTCCGGCGTATAGCGACGCCAGTTCTTCTCGTGGTTTGACGATATAGTATTGATCACCGTCGACCATGATCTCCGCCGGGCGCGGACGCGCATTGTAATTCGAGGTCATTACCGAACAATAGGCTCCGCAAGTCCTGACCGCCAGCAGATCATTCTCCCGGACCCGCAGGGTACGGCCCTTGCCGAGAAAATCACCGCTTTCGCAGACCGGGCCCACTACGTCATAAACTTCCGATTGCGGTTCGGGATTTTCTCTGACTTCGATGATCTCGTGCCGGGCCTGATACAGGGAAGGGCGGAGCAGGTCATTCATGCCCGCGTCTACCACACAAAAATTCGAGGTCTGCCCCTTTTTCAGGTAATGCACACGGGTCAGCAATATGCCGGCGTTCGCCATGATCGCCCGCCCCGGTTCAATAGCAATCTGGATGCGATCCTGACGACGGCGTAATTGATCGAATATCATTTCCCCGTACTGCTCCGGGCTGGGTGGTTGCTCATCGAGATAGGGCGCTCCGAGACCGCCGCCGAAATCAATCTGCGCCAGCGCGATGCCATGCTCTGCCAACCGGTCAACGAAATGCAATACCCGCTTCAGGGCATCGCGGTAGGGTGACAGTTCGGTGAGCTGGGAACCGATGTGGCAGGCCACACCATGAATCTTGAGATTTCGATCTTTTGCCGCAGCCAGATAGATTGGCAGGGCCTGATCAGGGGGCAGTCCGAACTTGTTGTCGCGTAACCCGGTGGAGATGTAGGGGTGGGTTTTCGGGTCCACATCGGGATTGATCCGCACCGAGATTTTCGCGACCGCGCCGAGCTTTCCGGCGATATTGCTGATGCGGTCCACTTCACCGCGGGATTCGATGTTGAAGCGATCCACTCCGGATTCGAGCGCCAGACGAATTTCCCAATCCTGTTTGCAGACACCGGAAAAAATCACCCGGGCCGGGTCACCCCCCGCCCGGACCACTTTCACCAATTCCCCTCCCGATACGATATCAAAGCCCGAGCCGAGGCGGGCCAGCAGGTTGAGAACGGCCAGATTGTCGTTCGCTTTTACCGCGTAGCAAACCTGGTGGGGGTAGTCTCCGAATGCGTCATCGAAAGCATGCCAGTGTCTTTCCAGGGTTGCGCGGGAGTAGATATAGCACGGAGTTCCGACTTCTTCGGCAATTTTCGCCGTATCTACATTCTCGGCGCACAATGTTCCATTGCGATACTCGAAGTAATCCATGTCATGGTTCAGGACAGAGCGGTCAAAGTCCCGACAAACTCCGCATCCGCCTCTCGAATGGATGGCGCTTCAACCGGCTGGTCAGCCTGTTCCTGTCCGGCTTGATCCAGGGGCAGGTACAACGGCCCTTTCTGTCCGCAGGCGGTCAGCCACAAACAACTGAGCAGGCTCACAAAGAGTCTTTTTTTCATTCTTTCATTCTACACTGGAATCGGTCCTTCTTGCATCGAGTGATTGCCGCGCTTTTACAACCTGTTCACGGACCCTGGCTGGAGCGGCGCCGCCAAAATGATCACGCGCATTGACCGACCCCTCCACGGTCAGTATCCGATATACATCCTCCTCAATGAGATCACAGAATGACTTCAGTTCGTCGAGTTTCAGGGCGGACAGCGGCTGGTCGAAAGCGATGGCCTGGTTGACGATCCTGCCGACGATCTCATGCGCGTCCCGAAACGGTATGTTCCTGCCGACCAGATAATCGGCAAGGTCGGTAGCCGTGGTATGCCCGCGAGACGCCGCAAGCAGCATTGCATCGCGATTTATTTTCATCTGCGGAACCATTGCGGTAAAAACCCGGAGGCACAAAAGCAGGGTATCGACCGTATCGAACAAGGGTTCCTTGTCTTCCTGATTATCCCGGTTGTATGCCAGTGGTTGTCCTTTCATCAGGGTCAGCAAGGTCATCAGGTTACCGATCGCTCGCCCGCTCTTGCCACGGGTCAACTCCGCGACGTCGGGATTTTTCTTTTGCGGCATGATGCTGGAACCGGTACAGAACGCATCACCCAGATCGACAAAGCCGAAGGCATCCGAAGACCATAGCGCCAGTTCTTCGGATATACGGGACAGATGCACCATCAAAAGGGCGCCATGACCCAGAAATTCAACGATGAAATCCCGGTCCGAAACCGCGTCCAGCGAGTTACCCGCCACTTCGTCAAATCCCAGATCGCGGGCGGTCATTGTACGGTCAATCGGGAATCCGGTCCCGGCCAGCGCCGCGCTACCGAGCGGACAGACATTGATCCGGCGCCTGCATTCGCGCAATCGTTCAAAATCCCGCTGGAACATTTCGTTCCAGGCCAGAACGTGATGTCCGAAAGTAACCGGTTGGGCGGATTGCATGTGAGTATAGCCGGGCATGATGGTTCCGGCTTCGGCGCCGGCCAGTTCAACCAGCGTATACTGGAACCGGGTCAGCTGATCGCAGATCTGGTCCAGTTTCTGCCGCAGATACAGCCGCATATCCGTCGCAATCTGGTCATTCCGGCTGCGCCCGGTATGGAGTTTTTTGCCGGCTTCGCCGATTCGCGCAGTCAGCGCCGATTCGATATTCAAATGGACATCTTCGAGACTGGTCTGCCAGTTGAATTGTCCATTCTCTATTTCGAGGCGAATCTCTTCGAGGCCGTTCCTGATCTGATCAAAATCAGAGTGGGAGATGATGTTCTGTCTGGCCAGCATTCGCGCATGAGCGATTGAGCCGGCGATATCCTGTTCGTACAGGCGGTAGTCAAAACGGATGGATTGCGAATACTTCTCCATCAACGAATGGGTGGGCGCGTCGAACCGCCCGCCCCATAACTTTTTGCCTTTACTCATTTCGGTCAGCCGATGCGGGAGATTTTGAGCAGTTTTTTCAGGTCTTTCAGGAGCAGGCGCGGATCCAGGTTCGCGGGAATGACCATCATGGCATTGCCCAGCGGATCAATCAGGATCGCGTCGTCGGCGCCGATGCCGTTTTTGCTGAAGAGGGAGCGGATCTGGTTTTCCAGACCCTGGTCTGATTCGATCAGAAAGTTGGCGTCACCATGTTCGCTCTGGAGCCGGTCCAGCAAATCCCGGTCCTGCAGGATCAGGTATCGTTGAATCCGGTTGCCGTCCTTGCCGACCGCAATGCGTGTCTGGCGGGTATTGTAGATTGATTTCCGGCAGGTATCGCCGCATGGCTGTTTGACCAGATGCACCACAGTCCAGAATTTCTTCAGCGACTCCAGATTAACCGGATGCTGGCCATAACGCATGTTTTCGAATGCTTCGAGCGGCACAGCCGGCTGGATCAGAGGCGCATGATTGGATTGGCCTGCCGGAGCCCGGCTGGCATCGAGTCCGTAATACCAGATGAAAGAGGCCAGCAATGGGCCTAAGAAAACCGAGATAACCAATACCAGTTTCAGCCTGGATGCCAGTACACCCGGCTTTTTCGAATCAGTTTCCATTGGTTTCACTGGATGTCATGAGAATTTCTGTCTGCGGCTGGCTCGAAGCCAGATTATTCCGAAAACAATCAGCGTTACGGCCAGTCCCCACCATTGCACGGCATAGCCGATATGGCGGGTCGCGTTCATTGTGTATGGTTTCCAGATTCTGGTCAACGATTGACTTTCGCCGGGGTCAATGATGAGGACGGCGGGAGCTATAGATAAGCCAAGAGCCCGCCCCAGCCCGGCGCGGTCGAAATACTGGATACGCCGGGGCCAGGTCGATTGATCGGTGAAGGCCGGCCCTAAGGTGAATCCGGGTTCAGGGAGCGTCAACTGGCCCTTGACGGTGACATTGCCGGCATTGTCCATATCCGTCCCCATATCAAGTAGAGCCTGCCCCCGACCTGATCGGGGGGGCGGGTCTTCGTGCCCGCCCGCGCCTGTATCTGTCCCCGCACCCGGCAGCGTCTGTACATCGGCGCTCCAGCCGAGGTTGACCAGTATCACCGTATCATCGTCTGCCAGCATGAAGGGCACCCATAATTCGTGTCCCACTATTCCATTGTAAACGCGATTCTCCATCAGGAACACCTTCTCCGGCAACCACTTCCCGTCCAGATCAACCTGCCGGTGGTTCAGCGTCTGCCAGTTCTCTCTGGATTGATCCAGCCTGATCCGGCTGCCTTCTCCAGCGACGAGTTTCCGGTCGATAGCCTGCTTTTCCAGTCCGCGACCCAGCTGCCAGCCTCCCAGCGAGACAAGTACGCCCAACCCCGTAAAGTACAGGACAAGAATGACAATTTTTGCTGGTTTTTTGCTCATTTTCGTGATGATATGCCAGTCCAGACATCCACCATCAGTCCCCGACATGTTTTTCAAGATTACACTGGTTGCCCTGTTACTGTTCGTCGTCGTCAGCCTGTTTAGCGCATTCTACTATATGGTGAAAGACCCGTCCGGCTCTACCCGGGTCGTCAAATCGCTGTTCATCCGGGTCGGATTATCGCTGTTCATCATGGCGCTTCTGGCCGTGGGCGCCAAAATGGGCTGGGTGATACCGCATGGCTTCGGGCAGTAAAAAAGTTCCGGGGGTCACCCGGATATCAGGACGGCGTGATCCCACAAAAAGCGTGCAAGAGGCACTTTTCCGGTAAAACCGGATCAGGGGTTTATTTACAGAATATAGACAAAAATAAACAACCCCAGCCAGACCACATCCACGAAGTGCCAGTACCATGCGGCCGCCTCGAAAGCGAAATGACGTTCTGCGGTGAAATGCCCCTTGATCGCGCGAAACAGCATCACAGTCAGTATGATGGCGCCGAGGGTCACATGCATGCCGTGGAACCCGGTCAGCATGAAAAACGTCGAACCGTAGATGCCGCTGCTCAGTTTCATGCCTTCATGGTAGGCTTCGACATACTCCACACCCTGTAAATAAACGAACAGGAAGCCCAGGGTCACGGTCAGTAACAGGCCGATGATGATTTGCGCCCGATGCTGCGTCTTGATTGCATGGTGCGCCCAGGTCACGGTCAGGCCGGAGGTCAGCAGGATCACCGTATTGATGAACGGCAACGGCCACCAGCCCATGTGGAAGTCACTTCCACCAAGATCACCGGGGCCGTTGGTCGGCCAGATCTCTTTGTAATCACTCCACAGATAAGTATGTGTAGAGATTCCCGTACCCTCACCCAGCAGCCACGGAACGGACAATTCCCGGGCATAATACAAGGCTCCGAAAAACGCCGCGAAAAACATCACTTCAGAAAAAATGAACCAGATCATCCCCATGCGAAAAGAGGTATCTTCCCAGGATTTGTAAACGCCGGACTCACTTTCATGAATCACGGCGCCAAACCAGCCGAACAGCATCACGATGAAAAGCGCAAAACCCGCTGCGGTGAATTTCAGGCCGATCTCACTGCCGTTCAACCAGGCCCCGAATCCGCTCACCATCAGGGTGAGCGCAATGGAACCGACGATTGGCCACCTTGCGGCTTCCGGAACATAGTAATGAGCGGGCGCTGCTTCTGACATAAGTTGTGCCTCTGTGTGATATTTAGTTGATTCGACTGTTTACGTCAAAAAAAGTATAGGAAAGCGTCACCGTGCCAATATCTTCGGGTAACGCCGGATCCACTACAAAAGTGAGGGGCATCCGCTTCTGCTGGTTTGCTTCAAACACCTGCTGGTTGAAACAGAAACATTCGATCTTGTTGAAGTGGGTTGCCGCCTTCGCCGGCGCGACACTGGGGATGGCCTGGCCGACCATGACATGGTCACGCTGGTTGGTGGCAATGTATTGCGCCGTATATTGCCGACCCGGGTTGACTGTCATTTTTTTGACCTCGGGCCTGAAGTCCCACGGCGCATCCTGATTCACGGAACTTACGAACTCAACCTTGATCAGCCGGTCCGAATCCACCTCAAGAATATTCGCCTGGGCTTCGCTGGTGCGGCCGGTTTTTCCATTCAAGCCCGTCAGGTCGCAGAACACATCATAAATCGGCACCATCAGGTAACCGAAGCCAAACATCGCAACCGGTATCAGAAACAGATGCCATGTATTGCTCTTTTTCTTCATTACAGTCGGCCCGTGCCGGCCATGAAAATAAACCCGAAATAGATAAGGCCGGCGACGGCAAATAATATGACCACCGTCATCCTGGCGTTTTTCGTTGCGGATTGACCCATCATGCCCTGTTTTTGATGTCTATCTGACGATCGGTTGCGGGTCGAAGGTATGGTATGGCGGTGGTGAACTGACACTCCACTCCAGGCCCTGCGCTCCCTCCCAGACCTGGTCGGTGGCCTTTTCACCGCCACGGATACATTTGACTACCAGAGCCAGCAACAGAATCTGCGAAAAGCCGAAACCGAACGCGCCGATGGTCGCGATCTGGTTGAAATCGGTGAACTGCACCGCATAGTCCGGAATACGCCGTGGCATACCCGCGAGGCCGACAAAGTGCATCGGGAAGAACAGGATATTGACAAAAATCGTGGATAACCAGAAATGGGCTTTGCCGAGCTTCTCATCATACATGTGGCCGGTCCACTTGGGCAGCCAGTAATAAACTCCGGCGATGATGCCGAAGATTGCGCCCGGCACCAGCACATAATGGAAGTGGGCCACAACGAAGTAGGTGTCATGGTACTGGAAATCAATCGGTGTCATCGCCAGCATCAGGCCGGAGAATCCGCCAATCGTGAACATGATGACGAAACCCAGCGCAAACAGCATTGGTGTCTCGAACGTCATCGCTCCCCGCCACATCGTCGATACCCAGTTAAACACTTTCACCCCGGTCGGAACCGCAATCAGCATGGTGGTGAACATGAAGAAGATTTCCCCGGTCAGCGGCATGCCCACAGTAAACATGTGGTGGGCCCATACGATGAAGGATAAAAATGCGATGGACGCGGTCGCGTAAACCATGGAACTGTAACCGAACAGCCGCTTGCGGGAGAAGGTCGGGATGATTTCAGAAACCAGGCCAAACGACGGCAGAATCAGTATATAGACTTCCGGATGTCCGAAGAACCAGAAGATGTGCTGGAACATGACCGGGTCGCCTCCACCCGCCGCGTCAAAGAAGCTGGTGCCGAAGTATTTGTCCGTCAGCAACATGGTCACGGCACCCGCCAGTACCGGCATCACCGCGATCAGCAGATAGGCGGTAATAAACCAGGTCCAGACGAACAGGGGCATTTTCATGTACGTCATGCCCGGCGCCCGCAGGTTCATGATCGTGGCGATGATATTGATGGCGCCCATGATTGAAGATACGCCCAGCAGATGGATAGAAAAAATCAGGTATGGGAAGGCATTGCCGGTTTGCAGTGACAAGGGTGGATACAGGGTCCATCCCGACGCCGGTCCGCCGCCTTCCATGAACAATGTGGAAAGCATCAGGCCGAATCCGAAAGGCAGTATCCAGAAACTCCAGTTGTTCATTCTGGGCAACGCCATATCCGGCGCGCCGACCATCATTGGCAGCATCCAGTTGGCCAGTCCGACGAATGCCGGCATCACCACACCAAAAATCATCACCAGCGCATGCAGTGTCGTCATCTGGTTGAAGAAATGCGGGTCCACGACCTGCAATCCGGGTTGAAACAGTTCGGCCCGGATCACCAGCGCCATGGCGCCGCCAATAAAAAACATGATCAGTGAAAACCACAGATAAAGTGTACCGATATCCTTATGGTTGGTGGTTGTCACCCAGCGCATCAGTCCAGGCGCCGGGCCGTGGTGGTCGTCATGATGGGCGGTAGTTGCATAAGCGTTCATCTTTATTGTTCCTTAAGGTATCGTTCTCGTATTTTTCTTAACTAATTCACGCGAAGGTTTTTAACGGTCAACGGCTGTACTACATCGCCGGTATCGTTGCCCCACGCATTTCGCTCATAGGTGATAACCGCAGCCAGATCGGTGTCATTGAGCTGGGTGGAAAAGGCCTGCATCGCGGTGCCGGACTTGCCATTCATGACTATATCGATGTGACCTTCAATATCCTCAAGCATCATCGGGGTGCCGACCAGTGAAGGGAATGCCCCCTGAATGCCCTGCCCATTTCCCTGATGGCAGGCAACGCAGTAGGTCCCGTAAACTCCTTCCCCTCTTTCCATCAACTCTTCCATTGTCCATTCGCGGTCCGCAGAGTTTGCCACTGCCTCGGCTTCGGCCAGTTGCGCCGTCACCCAGTCGTCATAATCGCTTTGCGATCTTGCATCGACCACAATCGGCATGAAGCCGTGGTCCCGGCCACACAGCTCGGCGCACTGTCCCCGATAAATGCCTTCTTCATCGATAATCATCCACATCTCGTTGATGAATCCCGGAATTGCGTCCTTCTTGATCGCAAATGCAGGCAACCACCAGGCGTGCAGCACATCGCTGGCGGTCAGCAGGATTCGTACTTTTTTGCCGACCGGCAAGACCACGTGCCGGTCGGTTTCCAGCAGGTAGTTTTCAACGCTGGCCGGGTCGATCCCGGAGTCCAGTTGCGCCGCTTCGCGACTGTCCGCATGAAGGTTGCTGATAAACCGGATACCGGATTCCAGGTATTCGTACTCCCATTTCCACTGGTGGCCGGTGACTTTGAGCGTGATTTCAGCATCCTCGGTCTGTTCCATCACGATCAGGGTTTTCGCCGCGGGAATTGCCATCACCACCAGGATGATAAAAGGGACGACCGTCCACGCGATCTCCGCCGTCATACTTTCATGGAAAGTGGCGGGAGTGACTCCTCTCGACTTGCGGTGCCGAATGATGCTGATGGTCATTGCGCCAAACACCACGACACCAATCCAGAAGCAGATCCACAGCACCATCATGTGCATGTCGAACACCCTTCGGCTTATTTCCGTGACCCCTTCGGTCAGATTGAGCTGCCAATCGGCTGCAGCGGTGGAGCTGAGTGTTGACAGGAGTATTGCGGACAGAATCGCAGATCTCGGAACGGACGTTCGTTCAAATATTTTCATTATGACTATGGGTCCTCACCGACAGTAAAGATAAACCGGATTGATCGCTACGATCATTGCCTTGTGCAGCATGGATTCTCCAGATAAGTGTATTTGATCAACGAATAAGCAACATCCTTATTTGCAGGTGTCGCTTTGAATGCGCTCACAATTATATCAAATTTTTAAATTTTTTCTCCATAGGTATAGTTCCCACAATTTACCAATCAGTCTGGGAATGCCGACCAGCAGCAGAAAGGGAAGCAGGCCAGCTATTATTACGCCGAATTGCCCGAATAACCCGCCTGCCAGACTCATCATGACCGAGAACGGCGTGGCCAGGACGGTTGCAACCAGTAACAGGGTACGAAGGCCGGATGTCGTACCTCGAAACAGGAGTTGGAGCAGCAGCCCGATCAATACGCCGGTGACAAAGAACAGACCCAGCCCGGTCCACATCTGATCATTAGACAGCCCGGACAGGAAGGAGTCACCGCCAAACCGGTACAGAACAATCAGGATTTGCAGGGCACACATTGCCAGACCGCAAACAATCGGGAAAAACCAGTAGCTTCGTCCGGGAATATTTGCGATTCCTGTCATGAAGAGGTGGCAATAAGAAGTGGCAATCAGGAATCCAGGATAAAGGCGCGGATAAAGATTCGCGCATAATGATCGATCAGCAGGAACGCGAACAGGGCGCTTAAGTAAAAGATCGAATAGCCAAAGGTTTTCATTGCGTACCGGTCGTCTGGCGAGCGGTAGAGCCGGACCGAATAAAACACGAAGCCGGCGCCGAGCGCCAGGGCGCCTGCCAGATAGATCGTACCGCTCATCAGGGTGACGAACGGCATGATCGTCACCACCACCAGCAAAATGGTGTACAGCAGAACGTGCAGCTTGGTATAGGCAATGCCATGGGTGACCGGCAGCATCGGTACCTGTGCCCGGCTGTAGTCGTCGACACGCTTGATCGCCAACGCCCAGAAATGAGGGGGCGTCCAGACAAATATAATCAGAAAAAGCAACAGCGCTTCACCATGAAGCTCGCCGGTCACCGCGGTCCAGCCGAGTACCGGCGGCGCGGCCCCGGCCGCTCCGCCCAGTACGATATTCTGAGGGGTGCTGCGTTTCAGGAACATGGAATAAATGACCGCGTAACCGACCATGGAGGCCAGGGTCAGAACCGCTGTCAGCACATTCACAAAGCCCAGCAGAATCACCATCGACATTGTCGCCAGGGCAAGCGCGAACGAGACTGCCTGCCGACCGCTGATACTGCCCTGCGGCAAGGGTCTTGTCCGGGTGCGCTCCATACGGGCATCAATTTCCTCATCGACCCAGTGGTTCAGGGCGGCCCCGGCCGAGGCGGCCAGCCCGATTCCGATCAACCCCCAGAACCAGGCATCGAAAGGTACTGTCCCTTCGGTGGAAAGAAACATACCGGCCAGCGCCGTGAACAGGATCAGCAGCACTACTTTCGGTTTACACAGATCCAGATATTCCTTCCAGTCGAAGGGCCGGGGGAGAGTCTGCGTCAGCTTCATTGTGATCGGGTCGGGCAGGGAGTCAGGCAAAATAGTTGCCGGATTTTATCAAAAAAGCGCAGACAATCCGGTTTATTTCGTTATCATTGACCGCCTGTCCGATTCACTATCAATTTACAAACCGGGTTGAAAATATGTCAGAAACACTGCTGATCAAGTCTGATCTGGACAGGTCCGACGGCTGGGTCAACGCGTTCCGGGATTTCGACATCGAACTCGTCGACTGGCAGGAGTTTACCGACAGGGACGATATTGATTATGCCCTGGTCTGGCATCCGTCCCCCGGCTTTCTCGGACAGTTTCCGAATCTGAAGATCATCTTTTCGGTCGGGGCGGGAATTGATCACCTGAAAGGTGAGGGTGTTCTGCCCGCCGATGTCCCGGTTGTGCGGATGGTTGAAGAAGGGCTGACGGCGGGCATGGTGGAATACGTCATTTACCAGACTCTGCGCTTCCATCGGCACATGCCGCAATATGAACAGGATAAAAGGGATCATCACTGGGGTGAAATTGTACAGATCCCGACCCGCGACCGCACGGTCGGCATTTTGGGGTTCGGGGCGCTGGGGCAGGCCGCGGCCGGATTCCTGATGGCGCTGGGTTTTAACGTCATAGGCTGGAGCCGGACCGAAAAGACCATACCGGGGGTCAGGAGTTATTTCGGCGACGATCAGTTGGATGACATGCTTTCGATAAGCGAAATACTGGTTTGCCTGTTACCGGGCACCGACCGGACGCAGGGCATTTTGAACGCGAACAACCTGGGCAAACTGCCCAGAGGCGCTTACCTGATCAACGCGGGCCGGGGCGCCTGCCAAGTCGAGGCGGACATTATCGCGGCCCTGGACGCAGGACAGTTGGCTGGCGCCGCGCTCGATGTGTTTGAAATCGAGCCGTTGCCGAAAGCCAGTCCGGTCTGGGACCATCCGAAAATTTACTTTACCCCGCATGTCGCCAGTATGACATTGCCGGCATCCAGCGCGACCCATGTTTACAACAACATCGAGCGGTTTCGCAATAAACTGCCACTGACCCACGTTGCTGACATGGAGAGGGGTTATTAGTACAGGTTGGGAAATTCCTGTGACACGGGCTACATAAATGTTCAGCGCCTCTGGTATACGGCAGCCAAATCGGCTGGATGCGATTTGCAGGGAGACGGTTTCTCTGGGTTTCGACATGTCTTCTGACATCAAAACGGGAAATCTGCTCCGGTTTCTGGCGGGTGGTGTACCGGGCGGCCGCATTCTGGAACTGGGTACCGGAGCGGGCGTTTCCACCTGTTGGCTTTTGGACGGAATGGATGAACAGGCTAAATTAAGCAGCGTGGATATTGACAGTACGGTACAACAAATCGCCCGGAAGCATCTGGGTGAGGACCCCAGAGTGACGTTTCATACAAGTGATGCCTTAAAACTGCTTCAGGTCATGGATGATCAGTCCGTTGACCTGCTCTTCGCAGATGCGTGGCCGGGGAAATTTGAAGGTTTGGATTTGGCGTTGTCGAAGTTGAGAGTCGGCGGGGTTTACGTTATTGACGACCTGCTTCCCCAGTCGAATTGGCCGCAAAATCATCAGCCCAATGTAGACCGTCTGATTGAACGGCTGACATCCAATCCATTGCTTCAGGTTTTGCACCTGGATTGGTCCAGCGGCTTGCTTCTTGCCAGAAGAACCAACTGAATCGGTTTATGATTAATCCCATGATATTCGATCAGGTCTGCAACGCGCGAATCACGGCCGCAGGTTCTTTAGACAGGACTTGCAGCAATACTCGGGAAACGCCTGTTGGCGTTCGTCTGCCCTGCTCCCAATCTTGTAAAGTTCGCTGACTCAAACCAAATTGTAACGCAAATTGTTTTTGCGTCATGTGCATACTGGAACGAATCGCCGAAACGTCAATATCATCAGGTACATGAACAACACAGCCATTCTCTTTGCCTTGAGCAAATTCCAGGGCTTCCAACGCACCTTTAATAATACTTTTGCCTGCTTCACTCATTATATGATACCTCCGAATTTTTATAGTGTTTGACCATTGATTTTAAAACCCGTTTTAACGTATTTTTTTCATGCTGTGTTAAGTCCACTTTCTGATTTTTCGTGAATATTGACAGCAGAAATAATGGGATAGATTCGCCTGAATAAAAAGTAATGACACGATAACCACCACTTTTGCCAGCTCCGGGACGTGCAAAACGTACTTTTCTGGCTCCACCAGTTCCCGTTATTTCGTCGCCAGCCACAGGATTTTCAGCAAGATAACCAATTAACTCTCTTAACTCAGCATCAGATATTTTTACCGCCTTGGCGCAACGGATGAATTCGGGTGTTTCGATGATTGTCTGCATACATTTATTATACGGCATTGCCGTATTTTATCAACAGATCCTTTTGACATCCAATCCATTGCTTCAGACTTTACAATTGGATTGGTCCAGCGGCTTGCTTCTTGCCAGAAGAATCAACTGAATCGGTTTATTCCCGTCTTGCAGATAATTTGATAATTGTTCTCTACACAAGTTTTTCTGCATATAGAATTAGTGTAGTTGTTGAAAGAATCAAGTAGATGACAGTTATAGGAATAATAAATTTAAAGATACTTTCTTCTTCAGGATTATTTGTCACTTTCCAGTCTGCCCAGAAGATAACAAATAATGCGAAAAGGTTAGTAGGAATTAATATATAAGTACTAACGAGCGTAAATGTGTTCAAAAATGTATTCACGGTTTAAAGTGGCACAGCATTTAATTTGGAAGATACCAGAATCGTGGTTCTGTCGGGGTGACGGAGAAGTCTGGTTTCTTATCCTTCTCTCCCCGTCCCGGTCATCGGATCATGATTTCCGGTAAACATAAACACCATGCCCCGGGTAGGTGGCAATTCCGAGAAGTTCGAAGATTCCGCCTATCGTAGTGAAATTACAACCGCCTTCTTTATTGCAATCGGTCATGGCGCTACGGAACCATTCACGAGTGAATTCTCCAGTCTCGGACAACTGTTTGTGTGCCATTTTCCACTCTGATTCAGTGATGCCTTTCCGGTATGGATATGGATTATTGTGGTTTGGTATGTTGTAGATCAGGGCCCGCTCGCCTCGACGCTGTCCCCATCCTTTCACGGTGAAATCCTTACGCGCTTTCGGTTTGGGGATGACTGTGCTCGGTGTAGCCACCTGCTCAATTGATTCAAGAATGTTCATCAGGTCTATTTGCTTAAACAGCCTGAGGAGCATTTTGTTTGGTCATGGAAGAGATGTGCACTTAAAAAATTGCCGTGGCGAGTGACTGGATGAATTGAATGCCTGGCACCGCTTTTCGGCTAAGGCGGTGGTCATTCGTGATGAACATATCCACATTGGCTACGGACGCGCAAGCGAGTTGGATCGCGTCAGGGGGGTGTATCGTCCGATCCCGGCGTACGGAAGCAAATATTGAGGCCGCCGTGGCGTCGAATGGTACGATGGCCGCACTGACCATGATGGCCTGCTCATAACGGTGCATGAGGTCTTGGTCATCGGCCTCCATGGGCTTGACGAGAACTTCCCCCAGAGTGAGCGCTGATGTGAGTAGATCGTCGTTACGTTCGATCATTCTCTCACGCAATGACACGACTCGCTCGGTCATTTTGCCTCTGTCTTCGAACAAATAGATGAACAGGTTTGTGTCCCAGAAGATGCGGCTCATTGCCATGCTTCCCGCAGGCGACGCACATAAGCATCTGCGCCCTCGGTTGCCCAAAGCTCCTTGCCAAGCCCCCGGAGAGCTAGTACCGGATCCTGGATTTCCGTCGGCGTTGTAGTGGCGTATTCCCTGTTATACCAGTCAATAAGTGAGCGTTGATCAACTGGTATCTGCTCGCGCTCGGGTATTTCCTTTGCGCCATCGCGTAGCCGGTGGTATGGATCAGTGGGCCGGAAAAGGCGGCGTCTGCTTCTTCTCGTTTCGAACAGCATTCGATAGCGACCGGGATTGGGGGGCTTATTCGCGACGCAATGGAGGTAGGCATGGACCCGGACGCCTGGACGAATAGGTCGGGCGCCAGTGAGATTCGCTCGCTCGGCCTGCGTTATGATCTCCTGGATCGTAAAGTCTTCCCGGTCAGGATAGCGCTGGTGGAGGGAGGCCACAGCGATCCACACTTCGTCGGCGACACGCAGGGTATTTTCCATATTTTGACTCCAGTAGTATTTTTGATGAAAACCAATTATGCCAAGATAATTTTTGTTTTCAAAGTATTTATTGTAATATATATTGTACAAGGTAAATTTTATTCGTAATCGTTGAGGTTAGTAAAACACCGATCAAGGCGCGTTCAGCCAGTGATCCGGGCCTCCCGCCTGCGGGCGGAAAAAGCAGATCATCCGTCCGTCCGGTCCGGCCTCGGCGTTTTCCCTCCAGGGCGCTGTGCCATGCAGCGCCAGGCGATGAACCATGAATGATTCTCCCGGCCGGGCATGGATCAAAACCCGCCGGCATTGATTGAATATGGTTCGTCTGGCCTGTTGATAGACTTCGGTGATGTCCAGGTCGCCCCAATACTCTGGCGGCAGTTTTTGCCAGGCTGCCCGGAAGGCGCTCCGGATGATTTCATGGGAGCCTTCCCAGACGACAAAAGGGGAGGCGTCGGAACTGAACTCCACCATTGGGATACCCAGAATGAACGCATGGTATTCGCGCAGGCGCCTGCGTCTGTCGGGCCCTTCCGGCAGCAGGCCATCGACATGGGCGGCGTCGCGCCTGAGTCGGTAGTGGTGCGACTGCGGCGCTTCAGAGGCTCCGGCCCGGGGATAACCCGGATAGCAAACGGAGATTTGGCCAGGGTCCAGATCAAAATCGTCTACCCGCAGTGATTGCCGGATAAACTCCATGGCGGTTCCCGCCAGAGGGCCGGAGTCATCCACCTCGCCGAGCCCGGTATTGGGCAACACATTGACCCCGGCAAACCAGGTGCCATTGCAGCGCACCCATTGTCGGTTCCGCTTCGCGTTGACCTGCTCCTGGGCACAGGGCAATACCTTGTCTACCCATGCTTTGAGAACGGGATCAAAGTCAATCAGGCGCCAACCGTTTTTATAAAAGAGACGGGTGTTCATGAAATCATGGTCTGTACAGGGAGCATTAATTTTAAGGGCGCTGTCCAGCCCCGTTCAATAAATTTGTCCGAACTTGACGATATGGACAACCCGGAGTGATTGGCTTTAGAATTTGATTTGTCCGTATCACCTTGAGACATGACCATGAACAAGCCGATGACAGTGAGTCCTGATGATCTGCCGGGGGTCGGGAGCTTTCACGACAACGCTGACCAGTCCTGGACCCTGCCCGGGATCTATTACTACGACCCGGCTGTCTATGTTCGGGAAATGCGCGATATTTTTGCCGATAGCTGGCAGTATGTCTGTCATCACAGCGACCTGCGGAACCCCGGTGATTACGTGGTTCGCGATCTCGGCGACCAGAGCGTGGTGGTGGTGCGCGACCAGAACGGCGCGATACAGGCGTATCACAATGTCTGCCGCCATCGCGCCCACCGGCTGCTCGAAGATTCCGGCAAGACTGGCGCCCTGATCGTTTGCCCCTATCATAACTGGACCTATACCCTCACCGGTGAACTCAAATTCGCGCGGCACAGCGATCAGATTGCCGGATTTGACTGTGCTGAATTTGGCCTGAGTCCGGTCCGGGTGGAGTCCTTCTGCGGATTCTGGTTCATCAACCTGAACGATCAGGCCGGCTCCCTGGCGGATGGCCTGGATGAACTGGAGTGGGAGATCCGGGAATTGAGCCCCGACCTGGATCATCTCAAACGGGCCAGCCGCCGGGAAATCAGGCTGGCGGCAAACTGGAAGAACTCGATGGAAAACTACTCCGAATGCTATCACTGTCCCAATCAGCATCCCGGTCTGGCGCAGGATTCGCTGGATATGGAGTCCTACCAGATCACCGTCTACGAGAAGTATCACAGCCATGCCAGCCGTGGGGCTGGCGGCGACGACGCTCAGGCCGGTTCATCCGATCATGATTCGGGGCGCGAGTTTGGCAGTTGGTTGCTGTGGCCGAATTTTGTTGTCGAGGTCTATCCGGGGGGCTATCTGAATGTATTTTATCATTTGCCTGTCGGGGTGGAAGAAACCCTGCAAATCTGCGAATGGTATTTCCCGAACGAGACGCCAACCGAACAGCAACAGCAGGTGATTGACTTCGTGGACCAGGTGCGCGATGAGGATGTCCCGCTTTGTGAAACCGTGCAAAAGGGATTACACAGCGCGGGCTATACGCAAGGAAGATTTGTCGCAAATCGGGAGCGAAGCTGGTTCAGTGAGCATGGCGTGCATGATTTTCAGAAGAAGGTTCTGCAGGCTCTCGGCGTCTGGTGAAAGCCTGCCGTATTTCATCCGGCGTTCACGAGTCTCAATCCGGGTTGTTCCTTATCCCCGACCTTCAGGCCCGGCAAATGAAGGAGACGGTCCTGATTCGGCGTTCGCGGAGATTGCGAACCTGATTTTTGACCATTTCCGGGAAGTCATCGCCGAGAATGACCTGGAAGGATGCCGGTGGCGGCGCTGATGATCCGGCGGATGGCCCAATCCGGGTCGCGGTTTTCGACGCCATTCTCTCAAACCAGCCCTGGCTTTGTTCGGTGGAATCAATAACTTCGAGTAACCTGAATCCTGCATCCACAAGCAGGTCCGCCATCCGGTCGGTCGCTGCCAGATGACTGATGTGCGGGTCCCGTGCCCAGGGAACCGGGTACAATACGTCGCCTCCCTCGCCCTGGAGTACGTCATAGACCGCGAACATACCACCGGGCCGGATGACTCTTTTCGCTTCGGCGTATAACCGGTCCCTGGCCTTGATATTCATCGCGACATGAATGGTCATGGCTGCATCGAACTGATTTTCCCGGAAGGGCAGGCGGGTCGCGTCTCCTTGCCGGAAGTCAACCCGGTCTGACAGCCCGATCCATCCGGACAGCGTGGCGGCCGCATGACAAAATGCAGGGGTCAGATCAATGCCGGTTACCCTGCAACCATACACTTCAGCCAGACACCGGGCGGGCCCGCCCAGTCCGCTGCCGATATCAAGCACATGACTGTCCATCGACAGGTTCATTTGTGCCGCCAGTTCCAGGGTCGCGTCACGCCCGCGGATATGGAACTCATCGAAGGCAGCCAGGTCCCGGGTGGTCAATTGCGCCAGACTTTTCCCGCTTTCCCGCAGAGTGCCTGCGATTCTGTCGGTCAGGGTTTCGCCATCGCCATAGTGCGCTATTACCGGGTTGAATATCTGATCTTTCATGATTTGCCTGGTGAATTCATGTATCTTGAGCCTGTACATTAAAACAAATCCATCGCCAGGGACAGGCCGGGCGCCTGTCTGTAATCATTTGTGGAGGCGATGCCGAGTCGGGTGATGCAGATTGACCGGTTTTATCCGATATGGTTATGCCAATTCAAAACAGGATTTTGAAATAGCCTGAATTTCTGTTAAGCTTCAACCTGTACTAATTCCCGCTCAGGCAGAGCGAATTGCATGATTATCCGGGACCTCACGCCAAAACTGATCAATGCGGCAACTCAATCGCCCGCAATTACGCTCACCGGGCCTCGGCAAAGTGGCAAGACTACGTTATGTCGCGCCGTGTTTTCCCGGCATCCGTATGTTACTCTCGAAGCGCCGGATGATCGTGCATTCGCATTGGACGATCCAAGGGGGTTTCTGGATCAGTTCCCGGAAGGTGCGATTATCGACGAAGTGCAGCGCGTGCCAGATCTGCTTTCTTACCTGCAAGGTATCATTGATCAGGACCCGCAGCCCGGACGCTGGATTCTCAGTGGCTCGCAAAACCTGTCCTTGCTGGAATCGGTCAGCCAGTCGCTGGCCGGGCGAACAGAAGTTCACCATCTGTTGCCGTTGACCTGCGGCGAGATTTCGCGTTTTGATTCGCATCCCGGAAATCTCGAAGAAACTCTTTATGCCGGAGGTTATCCCCGCATCTTCGATCACAATCTGATTCCGGCAAATTGGCTCCGTTCGTATGTCGCCACTTATCTTGAGCGGGATGTGCGTACTCTCAGCAACATCGGCGATCTGGCGATGTTTCAACGTTTCGTCGAGTTATGTGCAGGCCGCACTGCACAGTTGCTTAACTACTCGTCACTGGCTAATGATTGCGGCATATCGCAGCCGAGCGCGAAAGCATGGCTCAGCATACTGGAGGCGAGTTTTGTCGCTTTTCGCCTGCCGGCGTTTCACGCCAACCTGCGGAAACGGCTCGTGAAAATGCCAAAACTGTATTTTTACGATACCGGTCTGGTCTGCTGGCTTCTGGGGATCCGTCAACCTGGACAACTTCGTTCACACCCACTGCGCGGGGCAATCTTTGAGTCGTGGGTTGTCTCGGAGGTTCTGAAGCACCGGGTCAATCGTGGTGAGAGGGGTGGCCTGTATTTTTATCGGGACCGCAACGGGGCTGAAGTTGATCTCGTCATAGAAAGGCCGGATGGTCTTACATTGGTCGAAGCCAAGTCGACCATGACGGCCTCTTCAACCCTGTTCAATGGGGCCCGGCGTGTTCGCGGGCATTTCGACAGTGTCTCCCAATCCTGTAAGGTTGTAGTCGCCTATGGCGGTGAGCAGTTTCAGCAGCGCGAGGACGGGCGGCTGGTTCCCTGGCGAATGCTGCGCGCTGCGAGTCTGCTGAATTCCGAGTTCATCGTTTCGGTCTTCGCCGATGGCAAGCCAGTCGCTAATGCCAGCGTTCTGGTCCTGATGACAAACAAGACCTGGAAACGGGCTGTGACTGACAAAAACGGAGAGGCGATGCCCAACCTGCATTCTGTTCATATTCCGATGACCGTCTATGTGGCCATGGAAGATTTTACAGCGCATGTGGAGCGTGACTGGGTTCCGGCCGAATGTACGCTTCATATCGAACTGAAAGCGCTTCCCAACGACAGTGGAGCCGTGTTTTTCGAGAACGGGCAGGGTCGCATTCCAGGGCTGACAGGGAGATTGAATCCCATCCGGGACAGTCAGGACAGATTGCATCTTTACGCGGACAACATTTCTGTGAACGATGGGGAGCGGCAGCCGGTTCCCTTCGCTATTGGTGAGGAGTTGCACGCCACCGACACCGATGGAAAGGAAAAGCGGTTGCGCGTCGTCGATATCACGGGCCGGTCGGCCCTGATCGAGTACCATTCAACCCGCGATTAGTAAGGAATCAGGTCATTAAACCCTTCACCGGATTGTATTATTCACAGGAATACAAGTAAACCGAATACGAGTCCATCGCCTGTCACCATATTTGTTCGGCAGTCAATCATTTCCGGCAGATTCCTGGTTGTTTCCTGGCGCCCGATCTGATCTTGAAATTGATACTTGTGTATCAATATCTGGCGACTTGATCTCTGCAAGCAGGGTCTGTACTACATGGCGCAATTCTGGCAGGCTACTGGTTGCATAAAGCCAGACCAGACGCGGTGTCACATGGTCGTAGCCATGGGCCAGGTAGTTCCGAAAATCGATGATGCGGCGCATTTCGGGAATCCGACCGGCGAGATCTGGATGATCCGCATTCAGGCGATTGATCACTTCACCGATGATCTCGAACTTGCGTTCGACTGCGGCCTGCGTCCGCGCATCGGACGAGTAGGCGGCACTGTCCATGCCGTCAATGAACAACTGTATGTCGGCACCCGCCTGATCAATGTCCGTCAATAGGACTCGGGGGTCACGTCGCATAAACAAGTTCGCGGGATTCGTTGATGGAGGCACGCAGATACGGGTTGCGGAACTCGTGATTCTCGACCAGATCCACAGGGCGCCCCAAGACATCGCTCAGCGCGTCGACGAGGCCGAAGAACTGTTCGAGAGGCCGCAGGTCGCTGTCGGGACCGAACTCGACAAGGAAATCGGCGTCACTGGTGTCGGGGTTGAAATCCACGCTGCGCGCAGCTGACCCAAACACCTCAAGACGCACGACATCGTAGCGTTGGCAAAGTTCGGCCAGATACTCCTTCTTGTCAGCGATGGCGGGGTGCATGCCTGACCCTCCCCGTGGGTGTCTCCGGATGAATGATATTGTTACCGGATTGTATTATTCACAGGAATACAAGTAAACCGGACATAAGTCCTCCTCTTGCCACTGTTCTGCGTGACTGGTTCAAGGGAACGATTAGTTGTCTGGAAATGCTTCCAGCAACCGGTCTGCGATTTTGGTCATCTGTGTGACGGCGTCATCTATGACCCTGTCTCGTTCGACGCCGGTCTTGAGGCGGATGGGGATATACAGAGATCCGTTTTTATAGTCCTTCCCATCATCGAAGAGTGTACAGATCTTCTCAGAGTGACCAGCAACGCCAGAGAACTCTTTGTTATTGTAGTCGACCCTCCACCACAACGGCGTGACCCCGACATCGCGCCATACCTCAAGCTCAATCCCGAGCCACAAGCCAAATTTTCCTTGTACACGCAAGTAACGGCCAGCGGTGTAATATCCGTGAGTGGACTTCAAGCCCTTCGTGTCAGCGATTCCATTGCTTACGAGTTTATTTGTGATTTCTTCGATCAAGTCGCTATAGTTGATCAGGCGACGCGCTGTCTCTTGGTTGGTAACCTCATCAGAGCGAAGTGGCAGAAATGCTTCTGCATCCATCCGGTCCGTCAGCCCCCGTAGTTGGCGGATGTCCTGTCTGATGGCGTCGTGTCCTCCAAAATCGGCAGCGTACAGCAGTCTTTCCAAAACGTATTTCCAGCTCGTGATCAGCATGGTCTTACCGTCAACTTCGGCCCAAATTACGGAGCCCTTGCCGGCGCCATCCTTCCATTTAAGCTGTGCTTCGTGGCATCGTACCTTGAGCTCGTTCCAAATCGTGGAGATTCTCTGCTCCGGAACGATGAACACGAGGGCGGACGGAGGGGGTTCTACCGTGAGATAGGATACGGGCTGGGCATCGGTCAGCCCGGCCCAGAATTTGTTCTCGATGAAGATATGACTATCACTGTCATAGATCGTCAAGTCCGGACGACTATCTCCATGTCCAAGTTCCGACTGGATGTGTACTGGCTTGAACTCCTTGAACTTGCTATTTGCTTCACGCAGCATGCCGAGGAACGACCAGGCAATATCCGGAGACGATTTCAGTATGAAGGCGAGTGCCTGTGTTGCCGCAGGTTCGCTCGGAAGCGAACCACCAAGAACGACATGCGCCAGTACGCTATTCTGGGGTGTTGTAGCAGTATTTGACATGTCGAGGCCTCCAAATGAATAATACTACTATTACTGGATTTAAGGATACGGATGATTGTATCGGTTCAGGATGGCTTCTGGGTGTTGTAGGGGCGGGTCTCCGTGCCCGCCCGTTCCGGGCTCTGTTAATAATGGGCGACCACAGAGTTGCCCCTACGCATCATTTATTACAGACCCTGCCATCAAAACCGCCCATCACCATATAACCATCGCCTGACGGCGCCTTCTACGACCTCGTCTCGTTCAATACTGGTCTTGAGACGTTAATCATTTCCGGCAGATTCCTGGTTGTTTCCTGGCACCCGACCTGATCTTGAAATTGATACTTATGTATCAATATCTATCAATTTTTCAATAATTGATAGATAAAGTGTTATTATTTCCTGCGAATCCACTTAATTTCGATAATCGGGACTGATTGATACTGATCCACCAACTATCAGTTTATGGAAAAATATAATCTTGACCCTGAAATAAGCCGTTATCTGACAGATTCATCACGGTATTACCCGGACGACCCAGGTCCCCGCACGATAGAAGACGAGCGTCGCTGCTATGATCAGATGTGCCGCGCTTATCAGGCGCCTATCCCCGAGGGGATATCGTTCACTGACAGTACGGTTGATGTCGCCAGCGGTGACCTGAAGATACGGACTTACGAAAAACCGGCGGCAGAAACGGATATCACGATTTTGTATTTCCACGGTGGCGGGTTTATTCTGGGCGGCCTTGAAAGCCATCATTCCATTTGCGCTGAAATCACGGACCGGTGCGGGTATCGCCTGATCGCCGTGGATTACCGGTTGGCGCCCGAATTCACCTGGCCAACCCAGGTTGAGGATGCCGTGGACGTGTTTCTGGCGCTGGACCGGGGAAAAACAATCGTAGCCGGCGATTCCGCAGGCGGGTTGATAGCTGCGGCAGTGTGCGTGTCCCGGTGTGATCAGGAGCGGCAACCGGTTGGGCAGTTGTTGATTTACCCGGTATTGGGCGGGTATCAATTCGATTACGATTCGTACCGGCTGTGGAGTGACGCTCCCGGCCTTTCCGGCGATGACGTTGAACGATACCTGAGTCTTTGGGCGCCTCCCCCGTTTCCCTGGTCCGACCCGATGTTTGCGCCCTTGAGTTTCGATCAGTTCGAAAAGCTGCCGCCCTGTATCGCCATCGCAGCCGAATATGATCCATTGAGGGATGACGCCAGATTTTATGTTGAGAAGTTGAAGGGGGCTGGCGTGACGGCGGATTATTTTGAAGAGACGGGTTTGATCCACGGTTACCTGCGCGCGCGCCATTGCAGCGAGAAGGCCAGCCGAAGTTTTACCAGGATATGTGATGGCTTCCACAGTCTTGGCGAAAGAATCCGGGCGTGAGTCCGGAGCGACATAAATCTGATCAGTATGAATTCGTGGGAGTCATCGTAATCAGACTATCGACATTTCCGGCTTTGGTCGTCAAAATATCGGGTGGCGGTAATCAATCTTACTTAAACGTTGTAATACAGGAGAAATAAAATAATGAGCGCTATACGACAGTCAATGAGCCAACTGACGGATATTCAAATGACCTCGGTTCCATGGTCGAAGGTGATCGGAATCAGCGCCGCCATTGTGATGGGTGTATTCATCATTTATGCGGTCGGTTTCGCATCTCCTGATATCATCCACAACGCGGCGCACGACGGGCGTCATGGGTTGGCGTTTCCCTGTCACTAAGTTATCGACTGAATGACAGGTAGCTTTATCTATCGTATTTTCTCAGCCGCGGTGATTGCCGGCGGGGTTGCGGGTCTGCTTCTCGCGGCTATCCAGCATTTCACCGTGGCGCCAATGATTCATGAGGCTGAGACCTACGAAACCGGCGTGGCCGACAGTGGTCATGACCAGGCCAATGACCATGACCGGCAATCAGCCGGTTCCGGTGGAGGGCACGCGCACGACGGAGAAGCCTGGGCTCCACAGGATGGGTTTGAACGAAGTTTCTTCACATTTGCCAACACCATGATCATCGGTATCGGTTTCGCGCTGCTTCTGGTCGCCTGCTATGCAATCAGGACAATGGTGTCGGAGTCCAGGATGATACAATCCCGAGTCAACTGGCGGTGGGGTATTTTATGGGGGCTTGGTGGCTTTGCCGCATTTCATCTGGCTCCGGCCCTCGGATTGCCTCCGGAGTTGCCGGGCGCGGCGGGAGGGGACTTGAGCGCCCGTCAGGTGTGGTGGTGGCTCACAGTGGCATTGACAGGTGGCGGTTTGCTGGCGCTCGCCTTTATGCCGGGTTTTACCCGATGGCTGGGTCTGGCGCTGATCGCAATACCTCATCTGCTCGGGGCGCCACAACCCGACAGCCATGCCGGTCTGGCGCCGCCTGAACTGGCCAGGGCTTTTGTCGTGGCTTCGCTGGTTACCAATGCGATTTTCTGGGCTGTGCTGGGTGCGGTGACCGGACTCCTTTATGATCGTCGTTTGACAGGCCGGAAAACGGCGGCCACATGAACGGACGGTGCATTGCCTGCCTCCATGCACTGACCCGGGGGCGACCTGGAGTGGTCCCGGAGATCAGGCTCCGTGCTTCAGGACCGCGTATGAATAAAGGTCGACCAGAGCGCTCAGGGAGGGCGCCGCGTCCGGCGCCACCCGTTTACCGACATCAAGCAGTCCTTCCGACCTGGACACCTTGAGTCTGGTTCGTTGCCCGAACACGTCCAGGTCATCAAATCCGGTCAGCCATTTTACATTGAGCAGTTTCTCGAACATGTCGGTGACCGCGGTGACCTGCTCAATGCCGGAGGTTCGGTCAATGATCCGCTTTGAAAAATAATCGAAAGCGATGCTGAATCGGGGCAGATCGCTGCATAGCTGGTCCAGAAAGCCGAAAAGCAGTTCGCCCGGCAGGTACATGGTGTTGCCTTCCCAGATAAACAAGGCTGGTTGCCCGGGATCAAGTCCTGCTCCTGTCAGCAAAGCCGGCAGATCCGCCTCAAGATAGTTGCACGGTACGCCTGCGCACGGTGTCATGCCATGCTCTTTCAGAACCTGGTTCTTGAACGACAGAACGGCTGGCTGGTCCACATCGTAAAAGGTAACCCCCTCCGTCCGGAACACCTGGGCCCGCATATCGAAGCCGCAACCGAGCGTCACGATCTGGCGTATACCGTCTTCAATCCCGGTTTTGACGATTTCATCGAACAGGCAAAACCGGTAACGGAGTACCTCCCTGGTCTCGGGAAGAGCCGCCTCAAGCTGGCTGGTTTTCACCTTGATGCCGTCATTGACGAACCATTTGGCATAAGGGTCGTTGCACAGGGGGCGTTCAGCATCATTTTCCATCGCGCGAAAACAGGCGATGACAAACGCGGTTGCGCCGATTTCATTAATGTCTGTCATGTCCGTCTCACCGGTGGATAGCGGGTAAATGAAATTAGCATTACTGCCACATCCTTGTAAACCCTCCCTGCCACCCTCCCTGCCCTGCGTTATTTCCTGCACACCAGTGAATAGCCTGACCTGAAAGTAAACAGGTGGAAATACCTGAAATACATAAGGTATAGTTGCAGGCATATCCCGGTCAGTTGTGGGCGGGGCGGCGCCGGACGTGGAGTAATAAAAGTGCAGCCAGACGAATATGCAAAGCTTGACGCAGTGGCTCTGGCCGCTGCGATCAAGCGCGGCGAGGTGACCTGCAGCGAGGTTATCGAGGCCGCGATCAGCGCGATTGAGTTGTTGAATCCGCGACTCAACGCAGTCGTCATCGAAAATTTCCAGAATGCGCGGTGGGCCGCTGCGTCGAACACCGCCGACAGCGCGCTTGCAGGGACGCCGTTTCTACTGAAGGATGTCAACGTGTTTACCCATGACATGCCAACCACGTTTTCCTGCCGGTTTTTCCGGGATGCCCGTCCTCGCGCTGACAGCGAAATTGTCAGACGCTGGCGCAATGCTGGCCTGATTGTGGCAGGAAAAACCAATACGCCTGAATTTGCGGAAGATTTTGTCTGTGAGCCGACCTTCCGCGGCGCCGCGCTCAACCCGTGGAATCCCGCAGTCACCACCGGGGGCAGCAGTGGAGGAGCGGGAGCCGCGGTGGCGTCCGGCATGGCGCCTTTGGCCCATGGCACCGACCTGGGAGGCTCAATCCGGATTCCTGCCGCATGTTGTGGCGTATATGGCCTGAAACCGACCACCGGCCTGAATCCGGTGGACGCCTCTCATCAGGAACTGGCCAGCGGATTCAATTCCGATCACGTACTGACCCGCTCGGTTCGGGACAGCGCCGCCGCGCTGGACATCACCGCAATACCGATTCCGGGATTCCGCTATCCGGTATCGAAGGCAGCGCCATCTTTTCTGGATTGCCTCCAGCAACCGCTTGAAAGACTGCGGGTCGGGGTCTGCACCGATACTCCGTCCGGGCGGTCCACGCCGTCGAGCCAACAGGCCGCGGTACAGGTTGCCGCGGAGTTGTTTGAGGAAAACGGGCATGAATTGAGGGAGTATTCGTTTCCTCAGGGTCTGGATCCGGGAGAGTGGACAGACACGTTGTGGATGTTCGACATCGTTTATGAGCTGGATCGGCAAATTAATCGGACAGGACGGCAGCCGGAAAACGGGGAGATGGAGGCCCTGACTCATTACATCAGAGAGAAAGTCAGGTCAATGAGCGCCATGGATCATTACCATGCGCGCTTGAATGCACACCGGGCCAGCGTGAAAATCATGAATTCAATGATTGATCTGGATCTGCTCCTGACCCCGGCGCTCGGCAGTGACCCGGTACCCGTCGGCAGGCTCGACAGCCGCACAGCCGCATTCGATTATCAGCGCTGGGTCACACAGGGTTACCAGTTCGCTCCATTTTCCTATATCTGCAACGTCACCGGCCAGCCTGCCGCATCACTGCCTGTATGGCTTTCGCCAGCCGAGCCTCCCTGCGCCATTCAGTTGGCGGGGCATCCGGGGCAGGACCACATCGTGCTGCAAGCCTCTGCGCTGATTGAAAAACACGGCGACTGGCATACTCATGTACCGCCGATTCACGTGACAGTGGCGAATTCCCCTTCACAATAGCCACTCAGGTATCCGCGATCAATCTTTTATCAGGCGGAAAATTTTCTTTACCGCGGAGGGTATGCCGGGTTCGGCATCCGTGGCCGGGGCGTACCACAGAGTATGCGCTTCATCCAGGATGGTGTCGGGTTTTGCAATGAGTGTGCAGATGATCGGGGTGATATTCAATTCAAAATGGGTGAACATACAGCTTACCCGATCCAGTCTTGATCCGGCATCCACTTCCAGCCCCAGTTCGTTCCGGCACCATTGCCGGTGATCAACCCCGGGTTCGGTGATTTGTGGGAATGACCAGAGTCCGCCCCAGATTCCGGTTGGCGGACGTCTGATCAATAAGTACCCGGATTCTCGATCAAGATAGCCGGATCGCCCGTCACGGATCAACAGCATCCGGGCGCTTTTCACCGGACGTGTCTTTCCCGGCGTGGGTTCGGGAAGTTTGTCCTGGAGATTCTGGCTGAACGCGATACATCGGCGTTGAAGCGGACAAACCCGGCAGTCCGGTCGGGTAGATACGCAAACGGTCGCGCCCATATCCATCATGGCCTGGGTGTAATCCGCAACCCGCGCCGATGGTGTTAACCGCTCCGCAATTTCCCATAATCTGTTGCGGGTGGATGTCCTGACCGGGTTTCCGAATACCCCAAAACAGCGACTCAGAACCCGTTTGACATTGCCATCCAGGATCGGGTGGCGCTGATGATCGGAAAAGGCCAGAATGGCGCCCGCGGTGGAACGCCCGATACCCGGCAAGGCGATCACGTCATCGAACGACAGGGGGAAAAGACCGTCATGCTGATCGCGGACCCGTTGTGCGGCGCGGTGCAGATTGCGGGCTCTGGCATAATAACCCAGCCCGGCCCAGCAGGCCATGACTTCTCCCGGGTCGGCGTTTGCCAGTGTGTCGATGTCTGCAAACCGGGCGATGAATTTTTGATAATACGGGATCACGGTTTCCACCCGGGTTTGCTGTAACATGATTTCTGAAACCCAGATCCGGTATGGGTCCCGGCTGTATTGCCAGGGCAGTTCGTCACGGCCATGATGGTCAAACCATTCAAGTACAAGGCGGGAAAAATCGTTGTCTGGATCTGACCGGTCGGTTTCGTTCATATTGCGAGTCTATCCTGAGATGACGGGAGAAGGGAAACCTGAACTCAGGCTAAAAGACGAACTTAATAACGATTCTGTGCCTGGTCAGTTGATGGCATAATCAAAATCATTATAAACGCGACCCCCGTTATATGAGATGATGAGAAAAACAAAACCTGAAATCCGGCCAGGAACGATCAACAGGCCGCTCCATCCGGTGACCGCAATCTGGCTGGTGGCAGTCCTGGCATTGCCCACCGGATTGCAGGCGGAAGAAGACGTAACCAGAAAAACGGCGATTGCGGAATTTGGTGAACCATTATACGCAGCCGGCATCGAGCACCTCCCCTATGCCAACCCCGACGCGCCCCGGGGGGGCAAGACCGTGCTCAGTGATTTCGGTAGTTTCGACACCCTCAACACTTATGTGCAAAAGGGTGAATGGCCAGCCAGTATCGGCCTGGTATACGATGAGTTGATGACCGGTTCCGGTGATGAAATCGACGGACTGTATGGCCTCATTGCCGAGTCCGTCGAGTATCCGGCCAACAAGAGCTGGGCCATATTCCACTTGCGCGAGGAGGCGGTGTATCATGATGGCATGCCGATTGTCGCAGAAGACTTCGTGTTTACGTTCGACACCATAAAGGAACACGGCAGACCGTTTTACCGGTCTTTCTTCGAGGAGGTAACCGGCGCCGAAGCGTTGTCTCCCCGACGACTGAAGTTCACTTTTTCAAGCACGGACAGCATGAAACCGATTATCACCGTTGCCGGGTTGTCGCCGTTGCCATTGCACTACTGGAAAGGTCGGGATATAACCGCTTCCACCCTTGAGCCGCCTCTGACCAGCGGCCCCTATCGGATAAAAGAACTGGATCCGGGGCGATCCATTACCTACCAGCGAGTTGAAAATTATTGGGCAAAAGATCTGCCGATCAATCGGGGACTGAATAACATTGATGAGATTCGTTATGATTACTACAGAGACCTGACGGTTGAATTCGAGGCCTTCAAGGCGGGTAAAATTGATTTTCGCCAGGAAGCGAGCGCCAAGCGCTGGGTAACGGAGTATGATCTGGATGAAGTGGCGAGTGGAGACATCATCCGAATCGAGATACCGAATAAAAATCCGCGCGGCATGGGTGGTTACTTCTTCAATATGAACCGGCAGAAATTCAAGGACGCGCGCGTTCGTGAAGCCCTGATGATTCTTTATGATTTCGAGACCATACAGCGCACACTGCTATATGGCAAATACAAACGCATCAGCAGCTACTTCCCGAATTCCGATTATGGCTCAACGGGTCAACCGGGCCCTGCCGTAAAAGCCATTCTGTCCGAGTTTGCCGGAGAGATTCCGGCGGATGCCCTGACCAGGGTTTTTGCTCCACCCAAAACGGATGGAAGCGGACGTGACCGTGTTAACAGAAGAGCCGCGTTGAGCCTGTTCAAACAGGCTGGCTGGGAGCTGAAGGACGGCAAGTTGATTTCCACCGAATCCGGGGAGCCATTTCAACTGGAACTGATGACCGCCTGGCCGGAATCCCAAAGGCTGGCCTTGCCGTACACAGAGAATCTGAAGAAATCAGGAATTGACGCATCCATCCGCCTTGTCGATACCTCACAATGGAGAACCCGGATTTACGATTATGACTTTGATCTGTGGGTAGGGGGGCTCAACTTTTTTCCGCCTCCGGGCACTGAACTGCGAAGTTTCTTCGGTTCGGCGTCCGCCGACATTCGGGGCGGCAATTCGGGTGGAATCCGGAATCCTGTGGTTGATGCCCTGATCGAACAGGCTATTGCGGCCAGGGATCTTGAAACCCTGCAAAACACTACGCGGGCGCTTGATCGGGTACTGTTGTGGAACCATTATGTGATTCCGACTTTTTACAAGGATGAAATCTGGGCGGCATACTGGAATAAATTTGGTTCTCCCGCGCGTAAACCGATCTATGGCACCGGTTTTCCCGGTAGCTGGTGGATAGACGTGGACAAGGAAAGCGCTTTGAATCGTTGATCATTCATCATCACCCGCGATCATGCTGGCCTATATCATCCGTCGACTATTGCTGGTGATTCCCACGCTGTTGGGTATCATGGTCGTCAATTTCGCGATCATCCAGTTTGCGCCCGGCGGTCCGGTAGAGCAGACCATCGCGAAATGGCAGGGGCAGGCGGTGGAGGCCACCAGCCGGTTTTCCGGTACCGGTTCGGACCTGCAGGGAGACAGCAGCGGTAGCGCCGGCGCTCTCAGCGGCAGCGCTGCCAAGTATCGGGGGGCGCAGGGGTTAAGGCCGGAAATCATCGCCGAGATCGAGAAGCAGTACGGCTTTGACAAGCCGGCGCATCAGCGCTTTTTGAAAATGCTGTGGGATTACATTCGGTTTGACTTTGGAGAAAGCTACTACAGCAACAAGCGCGTCACTGAATTGCTGATCGAAAAAATGCCGGTCTCGATTTCTCTCGGACTCTGGACCACCCTGATCGTCTATCTGGTGTCGATTCCGCTCGGTATCCGCAAGGCGGTGCGCGATGAGTCGGGTTTCGATGTCTGGACCAGTGGAATTATTGTCATTGGATACGCCATCCCCGGTTTTCTGTTTGCCATTTTGCTGGTTGTGGTGTTCTCGGGGGGGAAATATCTTGACCTCTTTCCACTGCGTGGACTGACTTCCGACGGCTTCCATGAATTCCCCTGGTGGCGGCAGATCCTGGACTATTTCTGGCACATCACCTTACCCGTTCTGTCCATGGTGATCGGAGGATTCGCTACCCTCACCATGTTGACGAAGAATTCTTTTCTGGATCAGATCAAGCTGCAGTATGTATTGACCGCAAGAGCAAAAGGGTTGTCCGAAAACCAGATTCTGTACGGACATGTATTCAGGAATGCGATGCTCATCGTGATTGCCGGCTTCCCGGCGCTGTTTATTGGCATTCTGTTTACCGGAGCGCTGCTGATCGAGGTGATTTTTTCTCTCGATGGCCTGGGGTTGCTGGGTTATGAAGCGGCTCTGAACCGGGATTATCCGGTGATGTTTGCGATTTTGTATATTTTTACACTGGTTGGGCTACTGATGCAGATTCTGCGCGATGTAATGTATACCGTTATTGATCCCAGAATTGATTTTGAATCGAGGCAAGCGTAGACGATGTCCCCGTTAAGCGCTCGCCGATGGGAAAATTTCAAGGCCAACCGGCGGGGATACTGGTCGCTGTGGATATTTCTGGCATTGTTTATCACCACCCTGGTGTCGGAGCTGATTGCCAATGACAAGCCGATCCTGATCCGATACGACAATGCCTTCTACACTCCGATTTTTCACCACTATCCGGAAACCGAATTCGGGGGGGAGTTTGAACTGGAAGCCGAGTACAGGGACCCTTACGTACAGTCGCTGATTCTGGAAAAGGGCTGGATGATCTGGCCCTTGATACCCTGGTCCTACAATACCATTGACTATGAACTCGAAGTACCGGCGCCTTCACCACCGTCCAGGCGTCATTGGCTGGGAACAGATGATCAGGCCAGAGATGTCCTGGCCCGAGTGGTATACGGGTTTCGCGTCTCGGCGCTGTTCGGTTTGTTGTTGACCCTGCTGAGTTCCGTCATCGGCATCGCGGCCGGCGCCGTGCAGGGATATTTCGGGGGGCTGACCGACCTGATCATGCAACGGTTTATCGAGGTATGGGAAGGACTGCCGATCCTGTACCTGCTGATTATCATGGCCGCGGTTATCGAGCCCGGGTTTTTCAGCCTGCTGATCCTGATGCTGTTGTTTTCATGGACCGGACTGGTCGCCGTGGTGCGCGCCGAGTTTCTGCGTGTCCGCAATTTTGAATATATCCGTGCCGCCAGGGCTTTGGGCGTCAGTGACAGCCGCATCATGGTCCGGCACGTACTGCCCAACGCAATGGTCGCGACCTTTACTTTCATGCCGTTCATTCTGAGCGGTTCGGTTACCACGCTGACCAGTCTGGATTTTCTCGGGTTCGGATTGCCTGTCGGGTCACCTTCTTTGGGAGAGTTGCTGAACCAGGGCAAGAATAACCTGCAAGCGCCCTGGCTCGGGATTACCGGATTCGCAGTGATTGGCCTGATGCTGTCGTTGCTGGTCTTCATCGGCGAGGCGGTGCGTGATGGCTTTGATCCGAGGAAAGTCTTCTCATGAGTACCCGGCCGATACTCGAAGTCAGTGACCTGTCGATCAGTTTTCGCCGCAAATCCAAGGAGCGGGAAATCGTTTCCCATGTCGTCAGGGATGTCGGGTTTGACCTGCACGTCGGTGAGACGGTAGCGCTGGTTGGAGAGTCGGGGGCAGGGAAGTCCCTGGTAGCGCTGTCCGTGATGCAGTTGCTGCCTTATCCGCACGCCTTTCATCCAGGTGGCTCAATCACGGTTCATGGAGAACAACTGATCGGAGCCGATCAGGCTGCGCTGCAGCGGATACGCGGTAATCAGGTTTCCATCATTTTCCAGGAACCCATGACGGCGCTGAACCCGCTCCATACCATCGAGAAACAGATTGGCGAATCGCTGGCATTGCATCAGGGGATCCGGGATGACGCGGCCAGAAACCGAATCGTGGCGCTGCTGGATCGTGTTGGTATTGATAATCCCGAATCCCGTCTGGCTGATTATCCTCATCAGTTATCCGGAGGCCAGCGCCAGCGGGTGATGATTGCGATGGCGCTGGCCAATCGCCCCGGGATTCTGCTGGCCGATGAACCGACAACCGCACTCGACGTAACGGTACAGGCCAGAATCCTCGAATTGCTCAAGGAATTGCAGGATGCGGATAATCTGGGAATCCTGTTGATCACCCATGACCTCAATATGGTGCGAAAGACAGCGGATCGTGTACTGGTGATGAAAAACGGGAGGTTGGTGGAAACCGGGCCCACGGTACAGATATTCACGTCCCCTGTGCAGGACTATACAAAGCTGCTGTTGTCGGCAGAGCCACAGCGCAGGCAAAAACCGGATGGCAAAGCCGGGCAGATTCTTGCCGTAGACAATCTCAAGGTCTGGTTCCCGGTCAGGCGCGGGCTGCTCAGGCGAACCGTGGGTCACGTCAAGGCGGTCAATGATGCATCTCTGAAGCTGTATCCGGGTCGTACTGTGGGTGTGGTTGGAGAATCGGGCTCCGGCAAGACCACGCTGGCGCTGGCCTTGTTGAAGCTGGTACGGTCCGAAGGTGAAATATGTCTGGATGGAGCGCCGTTCGGTGAACAGGGCGGACTGCCGTTGGCGCAGGCGCGAAGAGCCATGCAGATCGTTTTTCAGGACCCTTACGGCTCCCTGTCACCCCGATTGCCGATTGGCGAGATCGTCAGCGAAGGGCTGGAGGCGCATGGTCTGGTTGCCGACCCGAAAGCCCGTGACCGGAAAGTCGTGAAAATTCTGGAAGAAGTGGAAATTGACCCGGAGGTCCGTTTCCGTTATCCGCATGAATTCTCGGGCGGGCAGAGGCAGCGAATCGCGATCGCCCGCGCGCTGATTCTCGAACCGAGAATACTGTTTCTTGATGAACCCACTTCAGCGCTGGACCGAACCGTTCAGGTTCAGGTGCTGGAACTGCTGGATCGGCTCCAGCGGCAACATCAGCTGGCTTATGTTTTTATTTCCCATGATTTGAGCGTGGTCCGCGCCATTGCGGACGACTTGATGGTGATGCGCTCCGGCGATGTGGTGGAACAGGGCGAGGCAGATTCCATTTTTTCCAGTCCGCGGCATCCCTATACCCGGGAACTGCTGGCCGCGGCTGGTCTGGCTTGATTACCCGATATAGATAACCCTGTACTTATCCCCCGCCGGTAGCGGGCGGGCACAGTGACCGGCCCCTACAAACCGAGGCTGCATTTCCCATCGTCTTTCCCGCGGATGCGGGAATCCACGACCGTCGTATATGGATGCGATTCCTACAAAAACCGGTCTACCGAGAACAAAAATCTTTAAGAATCGATTGTTTTACTTGGGTATCCCTGCCTCCAAGGCCGTTTTGCAGTATCCCAAAATCTCGTCTGTCCGAATCATTGGTCTGCGTGACGCAGTAATTTCTTCGACTGCATAATACAGGTCGTACAGAGCGGTCTCACTCCCGGTAACCAATTCGTAAAATGATGCGCCATCAATTTCATAGACCTCCCTGTTTGTCAGCTTTTTCCTGTACCGTTTTGGCCTGCCTGGAATAATAACAACAAGGTAAGCAACCCAGCTTCCTGCTTTCTGGCGAACAGCAGTATCCAGTTCATTTATTACCTTTTCACGATTGGATGCATTCATCGTGTTATGCTTGTTCTTTATTTCAGCAATAACCTGTTTGTCGGAACTCTCTAAATCATAGCCAGCATCATGGTTGCTGAACCCGTCGACAGAACCCAGAACTTGTTGGTGAAAATCACCGACCGCACTGGAAATTCCAGATGACGTGGAATTGATTTGCTGTATGGTTGAAAGTGTACTTACATCATCCAAATCAATTGTTGCAGCCAGGATAATAGAAGAAAAGGGGTCTACTACATTTTTTCTGATTCGGTTTGCTGCCTGATTTTTAGCATCCTGAGCGCGCTGCAACATTCGAGACACCGCATCATTCAGATGCTCGTCATCAATCCATGACAGTTTACACATTTAAATCATTTTTCCTGATGCAGAACCATTTGTTCTGGCTGTTCTATATATTCAGGGTTGATCTCCATACCAACAGGAATGCGCCCGAAACTTTCCGCTACCTTGTAAGTCGTACCACTACCCATGAAAGGGTCAAGCACAATGTCCCCCTCATCCGTAAACAGCTTGATAAAGAATTCCGGCAGCCACTCAGGAAACGCGGCGCTGTGACCTGTATTATGGGCGACAGGAGAACGATGAAGTACGTTAGACGGGTATACCTTGTCTTTCCCTTCCCATGCGGCTATCTTCCTGCCGATTCCTGATTGGGTTGCAGAATTCCTGCGTGTACGGTCGTTTGCGCTCATATTCTGCAATCGGGTATCTTTCCAGTCGCCTATCGGTATTTTTACCGCATCCTGATTCATCTTGAATTCTGATGTGACACTGAAATGAATCATGCGCTCCCATGCGTCCCGGAAACGATATTTCCATTTACCCGGTGCGGCTGTGGTCTTGTGCCATATATATTCTTCTACCCACCTGAATCCGGTTTCACGTTTCAGCGCTAATATCAGATCAAGTACGTAAGTATGCCGTTCGCCGTCTACCGCCTTTTCTTTAATATTTAAAACAAATGAGCCGGTTGGCTTCAAAATCCGTTTCATTTGGGTTGCCCTCAAACAGAACCATTCCACATATTCGTCTGGCGAGATTCCCCCATAGGTGTGTATCCGTGCATCCGCATAGGGTGGAGATGTCACAATCAAGTCTATACTGTCATCTGGAATCAATTTCATGATGTCCAGACAATCACCACAATGAATCTTGTAAATGTAATCCTTCATGGTAGAAGCGCCATCAAGAGTAATTGTTCGGGCACATTTCTCGGGCATTACACTCATCTCTTCGGCTCAGTATAGCTATGCTTGAATACTAACAAATCAAGGGAATACTGTCATCCTCCTGTTGGCGAACGTTATGGAATATAGGGGAAATGATCGGCGGGCGGGCACGGTGACCCGCCCCTACAAACCCAGGCTGCATTTCCCCGTGGTCGGGAAAGGGAGCGTGTCGGGCAGCCCTTACAAAAACCGGTCCACGGAGAAAGCCGACAGGTCAACGCAGGGTTTGATGTCCATTGCCAGTTCGGCTGTTACTTTGCCTGCCCCCGGACCGATGCCGAAGCCGTGGCCACTGTAGCCGGTGGAGATAATCAGTCCGGGAATCCCGGCGACAGTCGAAATGATCGGCAATTCGTCGGGGGTCACGTCAATCATCCCGGCCCATCGCTGGCTGATGCCGATGCCTTTGAGCGGTGGCAGGAGTTCTCCCAGCAAGCGGTGAGCCTGATTGAGCAATTTGAGGTCGGGTTGTGGATCGAGAACCCGCTCGGTTTCAAATGGCGTGATCGAATCAAGCGACCATTTCGCGGGCCATTTCAGTTCCTCGAAAAACCGTTTGCCAATCCTGAGTGAGGTCTGTTCTTTGGATTGTCGATAGGCGGGGTAGAATTTCATGAAAAACCGGAGGAAATCCGGGGTCACGTCGCAGGTTGAATATCCGCCGCAAGCGACATTGTATCCGCCATCCAGACGGCGGCGCAGTCCACACCCGCTACTCCAGATTGATTGCCGGACGATAAATCCGGTGGGCGCCGTCGCCATCACCGAGCCCACGACTTTCAAGTGGGGAAACATGATACCGAGGTTTCTGCAGAAATAGCCCGACCAGGCCCCGCCCGCACAGATTACCCTGGAAGCGCGAATCGGACCGTGTTCAGTGACTACGCCGGCGACCCTTCCGGCTTGCGTTTCGATCCCGCGAACGGCGCAGCGGGTCAGAATTTGCGCCCCCTCGGCGCGGGCCTTTTCGGCAATGGCGCTGGTTGCAGGATATGGCTCCGCGCTGGCGTCGCTCGGCGTAAACAAGGCGCCGCGAGTCTGGTTGCCGATGTCCGGGATCAGCGCTTTCAATTCACCGGGGGATAGAAAGCGGGTATCGAGATTGAACGCTTTGGCATGCTCCAGCCAGGCCAGGTTGGACTGATGGCGGGCGGGTGAATCAGACAGGTACAGTGTACCGCCTTCACGGAAGCCGATTTCCCGGTCGAGTTGCGGGACCAGTTCGCGCCAGCGCTCCAGGGATTCGATCATCAGCGGGATTTCGGACGGGCGCCGTCCCTGTTTGCGGATAAATCCCCAGTTGCGGCTGGATTGTTCGCAGGCAATTTCTCCCTTTTCGCACAGCGCCACCTTGACGTTGCGTTGTGCCAGATAATAAGCGGCGCTGGCGCCCACGATGCCGCCGCCGATGACGACCACATCGGCCGAGTGAGGGATGGACTTGAGAGAAGAGGTCAGGTCGCCCATTGGCACCATTCTTTCAGTAAAGGAAAATAAAGCGCAAGCATAACCTTGTTTCCCTCCAGATTGTGCATGATCTGCGCATAACGCGCCATCTGGTTGTAATACCGCTGTTTCTCCTGTTCGAGAAAGCGGGCCCTGTCCCCGCCTTCGTGTCGCCCTGACTTGAAATCGACGATCCACCGTATCCCGGACTGATCGACAAAGGTGCGATCAATCACAACCCTGACAAGGGTGTGATCCACCATGCCGGTCAATGAGTATTCGGTTTTGATCCGGCTGTGGTCACCGGAAAATATCCATTCGGCCCTTGGGTCCGATTTGATGTTTTCCACGGCGGCTTCCAGGCTGTCACAGGCTGACTCGAGTTCCGCGCCGCTCAATCCATGTTCAACGAGAACGATCCGGCCGCCGTCAACAATTTTCCCGGTTTCGCGGGATTTCCACTCTTGCCAGTTGTGGTCATTGATTCCCTGGAGTATGTGATGGATGGCGATGCCGGTGATACGCAGGGTTTCCCCGGCCCATGAGAATTCGATTTCATTTCCGGTGGCGATATCATGGGTGATTTCGGTGGTTTTGAGGCTCGGGTTTTCGGGAAATTCCGGCGCAGACCAGGTTAGCGGCAGTCGTCTGAATCGGGTCAGTGATGTCTTCGTAGGGACAACCCTCTGTGGTTGTCCGGTTTGCCCGGCCTGCCCCGTGTCAGCCGAGGCGGCCGATTGCTCCAGCTCGTCGGATATTGCCATGTCTTGTGTGTTGGGCCGGGCTTGCAGCGCTGACCACAACAAGTGCAGCAGTGAGCCTCGTGTCGGCGCCTTGCCTTTCTCTTTCCGACAGCCATACAAATGCAATTCCCGGCGGGCCCGGGTACAGGCTACATACAGTAATCGACGATTATCGTTTTCCCGTTGTTTTTCTTCGAGGACGCCGAGGTAATCGTACAGTGGGTCGGGTTCCTCAGCGTCCGGTAGTCCGGCCAGCAGAAGTTGGTCGGGATATCGCATGGAACGCACCAGTTCCCGGTCCTGCCGGCGACTCTGTCGATGCAGTTGCGGCAGTATCACCACATCAAATTCCAGGCCCTTGGCCTTATGCATGGTCATCAGGTGAATATCTTGCTTGACATCCGCTTTGGACCAGAGCTGTTCCGTGGCCTTGAGAAGGATTTCGGGAGTGATCAATGCGTGTTCGGCCTCCAGAGTGTCGAGCAGATTCAGCCATGCTTCGCAATCATCCAGGTCGGTCGACTCGATACAAGCCGGTCCGCCCAGTCTGAGCCACGCGGCTTCCACATTGTGGCGTAACGGAATCCGGCCATGACGGGCGACCATGGGTTGTATCGCAGCAGTAAACCGCCGGATTCTTTGTCGTCCGCCCGCGCTCATCGCCGCGACTGCCTGATTCGCCAGACAGGCCTGGAGAATAGTGGGGAAGGGTTCGGCCATTGCAACCACCGACAGGTCCGCAAGGTCGAGCCCGCACCAGGGCGCGCGCAGCACAGCCAGCCAGGCAATGCGGTCACCAAGCTGGTTCAAGGCCCGGGTCAGGGCGATCAGATCCTGAATCGGCGCGCGTTCATGCAGACTCTCCAGTTCGACCGCCTGATAGGAAATTCCATGTCGGCGAAGGGACTGCGCAATTCCGACAAGATGGTTGCGGTTGCGGCCGAGAATGCCGATGCTGGCCTCTTTATCGCTTTCCCGGATTTTTGCCGCCTGCCGGGAGATCATTTCAGCTTCGTATTCGTATTGCCCGAAAGTTCCGGACTTGCTTTCTTTATCGTCCCGGTAGAGGTGGAGCTGGATCACTCCGCCGGTCTTTTCGGGACAGCCTGAGCGGGCTGGCGAGTAATCGACTCCCCCGCCCAGAGTATCCCGCCCGGTCGAAAAAACCTGCTCGAAAGTCTGGTTGAACCAGTCAACCAGTTCCGGGGCAGAGCGGAAATTACTTTGCAGCGCCAGTGGTTCAGGCTGCACGTTACCAATGCCGTCTTCCTGTATCTGCCGGAAATTGGTTATATCCGCTTCCCGAAAACGATAAATTGACTGCATCGGGTCGCCGACAAAAAATACCGTTCTGCCATCCCCGTTCTGCCAACCCGCGGTCAGCTTTCTGATCAGTTCAATCTGTGTTCTGGATGTGTCCTGCACTTCGTCCATTAACAGGTGCGATAGTTGATAATCCATCACCAGGGCAAGATCAGTCGGATTGTCCTCCCCTCCCAGGGCTTCCTCCGCCCGGTGCGCGATTTCGATGAAGTCGGCCTGATTCCGGTCCTTGAACAACAAGCGCAACTGGGCAGCGGCAACCGGCAGAATCCGGAGCAGGGAGTTCAGCGTTTGCCAGTGTCTGTCCGTCATTCCGGTCGCGGGCAGCAAACGAATCTGGGCCATGGATTCAACGATCCGGCCGTCCTTGTCGATGTTTTTAACATGCTGGAGGAGATCGCTGACCCGCTGTTTTTCATGCCGGTATTTGGGCGGGAACCCCAACCTTGCGTCCACCTGTTTACGCAGGTCGCCCTGGCTGGTCAACAAAAGACTGGCGATGCCGAGCCATTGACTGACCGATTCGGGTTGCGTATCCGGGAAGGTCTCCATATTCTGGCAAGGATGCAGGGCCAGCGCGAGTTTTGACTCCTGGCCATTCAGTTGGTCTGCCGCGAATCGGGCAAGAGAAGCCAGGTCATTCCTGATTGAGTCCGGTATGGCGTCGGATATTTGTTCGAGACGCTGATGGATGACTTGCCGCCACATCTGTTCCATCTCCTTCCGCGCGCCCAGGTTCAGTCCGCCCATCCAGTAAACCCGCCTGGACAACATGGTTGAGAGCAGGGAGCGGGCCCGATTGAAGTCGGTCCGGGCCAGTCTGAGCAGGTCGGTACAGTAATCAGCCAATGGCGGCCCTTCCTCAATCAGGTCCAGAGTTTGCTTCGCCGCTTCTATATACAAAAGCTCGGTCTGGTTGTTGTCCAGCAGGTCCGGAGTCGCGCCGAAACGCGCTGACCAGGGCATGGACTTGACCAGGTCATAGCACAATGCGTCGATGGTCATGACTCTCAGTCTGCCGGGGTTGTCGGACAGGTTCCAGCCAAGCTCACGATCTCGCTTTAGCGCTCGCTCCGCCAATTCCAGCAGATCTTCGTCCTTTTCCCGAGCCGGGTCAGTATCATTATTCGCCAACGCATCGACAATCCGTTTCTGCATCTCTGCGGTGGCTTTTCGGGTGAAGGTGATCGCCAGAATCTGTTCCGGCTGTTCGACTGTGGTCAGCAGGGTGAGAAACCGGCGAATCAGCAGTCCGGTTTTACCAGAACCCGCTGGAGCCTGAACAATGAATGAGCGCGACGGATCCAGCGCCTTATCCCGCTGTTCCTGATCGGGCAGTTCCTGACTCATGCTGGCTGTTCCGTTTCGGGAGTCGGATTTTCGGCGAATTCGTGGCGTCGGCACAGACTGGTCAGGTTACAGTTTTCGCATGCTGCGTTATCTCTGGGATTGACCTCGGCCTGACCCCTGGCAAATGACCGGGCGATTTGTCCGAGCCGGGTATCCCAGTGAGAAATCAGTTGAGGCCAGGAGAGAGACAGCAATTTTCTGTTAACCCGGACTTTTGGTAGTGGTATGACTCGCGCTCCCCCGGATTGAACTCGCGTACTCCCGGTTTTTTCGTCGGTTTCGATGTCAGTTTTAAACTCATGATGGATCGAAATCCCCTGATAGCCACAGTCAGCGTGACGCACCCGCCCATAAGCCATGCACTCAATCATATCATCGCTTCCGCTATCCCGAATCAGGGCCAGCGCGTAAAGTGGAAGCTGGGGGTGTCGGGGGCGCTCACCGATCCATGCGGAGAGGTTGCTGGTTATGCCGGTTTTGTAATCAATCAGGACACAGGACCCGTCCGCCAGCCGGTCAATCCGGTCCACCTTGATCGACAGTTCCAGCCCGCCGATCTTCAGGGGATATTTTTTCTCGGTTTCCACTACCTGAAAATCCTGATTGCGAGTCAGTTCCGTGTCGAACCACTGGCGCATCAGGTTGGTCAGCCAGCGGGTCTGTACTTTATGGAACCCCCTGCCGAGGCCGCTTTGATTGAAACCGGACCGGCTGCACTCATCAATCACCTCCACGATCAACCTTTCAAGCCTGGCTGGCTCCATCGCGCGGAGATTTTCCAGGGTTTTGATCTGGCGCCAGATTTTCTCCAGAATCCGGTGCACCAGGTCGCCGCGGCCCATCGCATCCAGTCCCGGTTGGCGGTACTCGTTTTCCCTGGCGTTCAGCCGGTGGATCGCATAGCTGCGAAAGGGGCAGGCCGAATAATTCTCGATGATAGCCGTACCGCCCCGGACATCCGGGGTTGTGACCGGTATCCCGATTCGGTCCTCAAACACTTCCAGCAGGGGTTTGTGCCGTTGATAGTAGTCAAACAGTGAAGGTTCTGGCGGCGCGGCATCGGATGAAGCGGTTGACCACGAAACCAGCGGGCTCGGCGATTGCTCGACTTCCTCTTCAAATCGGGGTCGGCTGAATACGATCTCACGGCGCTGATGGGTCAATTGTCGTTGCAGACCACCGGCGTAATTCCGATTCAGGTCAAAATCGGCCTTGAAGTATCCCGCTTCCGATTGCAGCGCCGCGGGAATGAACGGGTTTTTATTGAGCCGGGGCGGCCACTCTTTCTCGTTCAGATTGCCGAACCAGACGGCATCGAATTGCATTCCGGCCGATTCCAGTATTCCCATGATCTCGATATTGACTTTTGCCGATTCGGGTTCGAACGGCTGGGTCGCCAACCGTTCGTTCAGCACGGAGAGCGCTTCGCCCAGCGTCACACGGGACTCGACCAGGTCCAGTGTAGCCAGATTCAGTATCTCCTTTCTGAAAGCCTGGACGACCTGATGTTCAGCGCTGCCCAGGGTTTCATCGCCAGGCCAGCCGAATCCGTCCAGCCATTGTGTGCAAATGCCTGCCCATTCACTACAGGGGTTTTTTTGTCTTGAGCGGGGAAGGAGAGGTTTGATGTGATTGACTATCCGACTCAGGTCCGACAGCGCTTCAGGGAAATCGTCGTCGGCGGCATCCCGGATGATCCGGGGCCAGACATCGGATGCTTTCGTTTCATGGGCGAACTGCTGCCGATAGCGGTATTCGAGTTGGTGCCGCTGAGCCATTTCCCGGGTCGCGCCACGAATCCAGGGGTCAATCAACATACAGGCAATGGCTTCAAACCGGATTGGTTTTTCTGTAAACAGAGCCAACAGATTGATTGCCGAGCGCACCACCGGGTACGTGGCGAGCTGCTTGCCGAGCGCGATATGGAAGGGGCGGTGGTAATACTTTTCCGGGTCAATGAGGCTGGCCGGGCAAAGTGTCCGGGTAAACTCCAGCTCAATATCCTGACGTGACCGGACCAGGTCGGGGGCCACAATCGCAATGCGCTGTTCCGGGTCGCGGGCCAATCTGCGCCTGGCCCATTGCGCGGCGGCAAGCCACTGGTCACGCCCGGATTCGAATTGCAGGAATTTCTGCTCCGGCGCTGGCTGGCCGTCCGGTTTTGACAGGCTTATCCGGATCCCCGATGTACGCAGACACTCAATCAGGCTCTCCTGATCCGGGCTCAGGTTATCGAATCCTGCCCAGACCAGGTGCGGCAAGTCCGGCTGCATGCCCTGTTTTATCCGGGTAACGATATGGCCGGGGAGTTGATACGGGTCAAGCCACTGGCACTGGCGGGAGTATGACTGATATTCTCTGGCCCACCTGGAAAAACTGCGATGATCGGTCAGGCAGAAATCACCGAAGTCATTGAATTCAATATTCCATTGCTGGCAGATTCGCCAGGCTTCCATCGCCGAGCGCACCGTGGCATTGATGTTCCACAGGTGTTCGGTATCCCCGCCATTCGACTGGATGTCCCGATGGATGATTTTTTTCCAGAGTTGCCGGCTTTGTGAGGGGTTCAGAACCACATCCAGCCCGGCTTGCCGGTTCCCGGAACCCGTACGCAGGCGCTTCCAGGTACGTTCGACCCAGGACGGGTAAGGAAGAACGTCCGGGGTATCCCAGGCTGTCTGTCCGTTTTGCAGTTGGTTCTGGTTATAGGTCTGAACGATCTCCCGGGACAGGCGGGGAGTTGCGGTAATCAGGGTTGCGCCATCCCGCAGCAAATCGAACATCGATTCGGCCAGGAGGCTACCTCTCAGGTCAGGGTCGGCAGACAAGCTCAGGACTGAATCTGTTCAATTTTATCGGCAAGCTCAAAGTCGAGTCGGGTAACGCCGCCACTGCTATGGGTAACCAGATGGATGTCCACCCGGTTGTAAACATTGGACCACTCTGGATGATGGTTCATTTTTTCCGCCAGTATGCCAGCCTGGGTCATGAACCCCATAGCCTGAATGAAATTGCCAAATTTGAATTGCTTGAACAATTTTCCATCCACTGACTGCCAGGCTTCAGCAATACCCTGGTTGAGTTTTTGCAGACAGGCGGATAATTCGTCGCCTTCGATAACGGCATGTTTCATTGTACGGATTCCTCAAATGGCTCAACGGCGAGTTTAAGGCAAACAGACGGTTTTTGCATCGTCTTTCCTGCGAATGTCTTTCCCGCGAATACCCGCAGAATGTTGAGTCCTGATCTGGCGTAGGGGCGGGTCACTGTGCCCGCCCGCAACCGGCTGTGTTTATGGTAGAGTAATCGAAAATCCTGTACTGATTGCCTTATGACCGATAAAACGCGACCGCATCACAGCCATAGTCCGGACCAAATCGAACAGCGGGTCAGAAGCCTTGAAAACCTGCTGGTCGACAAAGGGCTGGTGGACCCCCGGGCCGTGGACCAACTGGTGGATACGTATGAAAATGAAGTGGGGCCGCGCAACGGCGCTCACGTGGTTGCACGGGCATGGACAGACCCGGAATATAAAGAACGGTTGTTGTCGGACGCCACTGCCGCGATCCAGGAGTTGGGCTACAGTGGCCGGCAGGGAGAGCACATGCGGGTAGTCGAGAATACCGGGCGGGTTCATAATATGGTGGTTTGCACGTTGTGCTCGTGTTACCCGTGGCCTGTACTCGGGCTGCCTCCCGCCTGGTACAAATCATCCAGTTACCGCGCCAGGGCGGTGAGCGAGCCTCGGGCCGTGCTGTCCGAATTCGGATTGGAACTGGACGAAGACATCGAAGTGCGGGTCTGGGATTCCACCGCGGAAATGCGATATCTGGTATTGCCCCGGCGACCGGCGGGAACCGGGCATTTATCGGCAACGGAACTGGCGAAACTGGTCAGCCGGGATGCCATGATCGGGGTTGCATTGGCGGGCGCCGCGCCATGAATTCGGCGCATGATCTCGGTGGCATGCACGGCTTCGGGAACATTGACCGAAGCCAACGGGAAAACTTCACTCATCAATGGGAGGAAAAGGTTTTCGGGTTGACCCTGGCCTGTGGTCTGCTGGGGCAATGGAATCTGGATGAATCCCGCTATGCGCGGGAACGGATGGAAGCGGGCGAGTATTTACGAAGCGGCTACTATGAGCATTGGCTGCACGGTCTCGAGAGATTGCTGGTCGAAAAAAGGCTGGTGACTGTTGATGAGCTTGAATCCGGGAGAAGCGAACAGAAAAGCGGCCTGAGCCCGGTTGCCGCTGACAAAATCCCTGGAATACTCAAGAGCGGCGCCCCCGTACAAATGCGTCCGCAATCCATGCCGCTGTTTCAGACCGGACAGCTTGTGCGAGTCAGAAATTTCCACCCGAAAACCCATACCAGGGCGCCGCGTTATGTTCGATCCAGATCAGGACGGGTCTCGGCGCACTACGGCGCGTATATTTTCCCGGATCTGCATTCAGCCCGTGGAGAAAAGCGCCCTGCGCATCTGTACAGCGTCCGATTCGAAGCCGGGGAGTTATGGGGGGAGCAAGACGCGGAAGGCCGATCCGCCGTTTATGTCGATCTGTTCGAGCCTTATTTGCAGGCGGCGGGAGTATAGTATAGCGGGTCGAAAAATTTCTTGAAACTGGATGATTTTGGATCATATTCTTAAAGTCGCCGTGTCCGGAGCTCAAGGATAAGCAGATGACACCGACCAGATACCATTGCGCTGGCCTGTTGGTGGCCTGCCTTCTTATGCTGACCGCTTGCGGTGGTGGTGGCTCCGGGGCTATTCCGTCGGCCCCGCAACCGACCCCACAACCCGACCCTGGGCCATCTGCATCTGATCTCGCAGCTCATCTCCGCTCGGCGCGATTTACGCGACATCAGCCGAATGTGCTTGAACAGGTCGGAGCGCACCATGCCTACGCCAGGGGATTGACCGGCAAGGGGGTCAGGATCGGGATTGAAGACACCATCGTTGATTATACGCAAACGGCCGAGTTCGGAAATCGGGTGAAGCTGGCAAACGCGGACGGTGCGGTACTTTCTTACCCGCGCCCATACGGAGACGAGTTCAGAAGCGATGTTGATTCGTGCCAGCGAAATCTCACATGTGATATTTGGGAAGCCAGTAGTGGCGGAGACGACGGAGCGCGTAATCGCTGGATACAGCAAATCGTGAGTGAAGATGGCTGGCCGACGCGGGAAGATTCCGTATTTGTGCTCGACGAGTATTATCCCCAGGATGGAACGTTTGGGGAGTTTAACCGATGGACGGAAGTGCCGACACCTTACGGTCAGGACGGGTCGCACGGGACCACAGTGGCTTCGGTTGCAACCGGGAAAAACCTCGGCGTGGCGCCGGAAGCTACGATTATTCCGATTGCGCAGAATTTCGAAGATCAAAAAGGGGATGCGCGGGCGGAGGCGGAATTTCAAACTGCATTGGCCTTATGGCCTGTTACGGTTCGGGAGCAGTATGATAATAATCTGGCAGAGTATTATCAGGACAACTATGTCAGGTTCGACATCATCAACCGATCTTTCGGTATCGGAATCTTTAGCCCGGATGTGGCCGTTTCGGAGATTGATACCGAATTGCGATGGTGGCGGCGGTACTTGCCAAAGTCACTGGATGCCAGCAGGCAAGCTGGAATCCGCGATGCCGATAAAACCATTATCGTCTATGCCGCCGGCAATGAAGGCGAGCCTTGGCCCAGCCTGATAGCAAATTTGCCTTTCTGGATCCCCGAGATGCGCGGACACAGACTGTCTGTCGCCGCGACGGATCCTCGAACAGGCATTATCGCAGGTTATTCCAACCGCTGCGGACCGCTTCCTTCTGACTGGAACGCATCCAGACACGGCCCGCACTATTGCCTGGTCGCGCCCGGTACAGTGCGCGGCCTTGTGCCGAATGCGAACTCGCCCGCAAGAGGGAGAGTGAGAGGCGGATTGCAGGGTACCAGCTTTGCCGCCCCCATTGTTTCGGGAGCGCTCGCGCTGTTGATGGAGCATTTTCGGGGAACTCGCGGCAACACGGAGATCGTGAGGAGAATGCTGGATACCGCGGATCGAAGCGGACGCTATGCCAACCTGGAGACGTATGGCGCCGGACATCTGGATCTTGAAGCGGCGCTGTCGCCGGTCGGCGCGCTCAACGCCGGACAGTCTGCACACGCGCTCAGCCACACGATGCTCCGGACACCGGCTGCTTTCGGCTCGGTTGCCCAACGCGCCACGCATATCGAGTTGGCTGCATTCGACGAGCAGAACTTCCCGTTCTGGATTCCGCTGTCGGAATTGGTTTCCACCCGAACGGCCAGTCGCTCCCCGATTCCCGTATTCGAGGGTCCTTACCGGACTATTGCACCCGCGGCTGGACTTGATGCTGTCGGGTTGCATTCCCGGGTATCGCTTGGAAGCGCCGGAAATCCAGAGGTTCAGGGTGACCGGGAATGGGTGATGAGCTTCGGCGACTCATCCATCGGTCTGGAACAACGCCCGCGAAGCAGTGGGTGGGGATATGGGTTCAGTCTGGACGAGAGCGGCTATCTGGGCACACAACCATCCGGGGCGTTCGGGTCAGACCTGCGCTCCGGTATGTTGTGGACTTCCCGCGCCTTCGAGCGCAGCCTGGGGGATGGCTGGAAACTGGGCGCTACGGGTACATTGGCGATAAGCCTCCCGGACTATGAGAACAACGCGATCTTCCAGGCGACCTCTTCCGTGCTGTCGGCTCTGGCGATGCGTATCGGTAAACAAAACACAGGACTGATCGTTGAGCAGCCATTGCGCGCCGAATCGGGTACCGGCACGTTTCGTATCGAGAACGGCAGGATAGAGAACGGGCGAAGGCTGTATGACGAATATCGCATTCCGCTCCAGGCCGAGGCGAGAGAGTTGCGAATGATATTCCGTCACCAGCGCCAAACTCCTGGTGGTGATCTTGCAATTGAAATCGGTGGCGCACTGAATGCCGGACATACCCAGGGAGAGCGTGAAACGAGCGTCGGTTTCGCCTGGCGCCGGAGTTGGTAATCCGGTGGATATCCTTCGCGCTTTGATGCTGGTGTCCGTGGTCGTATTCGGTACGGCCTGCGCAAACCGGAATGAGTCGGCAACCGCTCCCGACCCGGTGAGTCCGACGGGTTCTTCGATTATCCGGGAAGGCGTCGTTTACACTCCGGTGAGCATTGGCTCACTGGGGTGTGTGTTATATCACGTCCGGATTCCGGGCGGGCAGGCCCCGGCCGCTCTGGTATATCAGAGTACGGCGGGGCAGTTCAGCTATGGACGCCCGGATCAGTGTGTAAAAACCCCGAACGTCCTGTGACGGAGCAGGATACCCGGCTAACCGAAAGTATCCACGTAACCGAACAATGCCGCGCTTCCTCCGGTGTGCAGGAACACGACGTTCTGCCCTTTGGTGAAGAAGCCGTTGCGGATGTGATCAATCAGCCCGGCCAGACCCTTGCCGGAATAGACGGGGTCCATCAGGATGGCTTCTTCCCGGGCTATCAGGTTCACGGCCTCAACCATACTCATCGTCGGGATGCCGTAACCGTCACCGACATAGTCGGAATTGGCAATCACTTTTTCTCTGGCGACACAGCCGGAAATTCCGATATGATCCGCGGTTTTGCAGGCCAGGTCGTAGACGTTCTCTTCCTGTTGTTCCCGGGGCGCGCGTACGCTGATGCCGAGCAATGGAATCCCGGAATGGGTAGCTTCCAGCCCAACCACCAATCCGGCCTGGGTACCCGTGCTGCCCGTGGCGGTTACAAAGTGGTCAATAAGAAGCCCCCGGTCATTGGCCTGGGTCAGGGTTTCGAGGGCGCAATTCACATATCCCAGGGCGCCGGTCGCGTTGGAGCCTCCTCCGGGAATGATATAGGCCGTTTTGCCTTGTGAGCGAATTTCTTCGGCTTTTTCCTCCATGGCCGCATTCATGTCCGTGTCTTTGGCGAAGCGGGTTATGTTCGCCCCGAAAATCCGGTCCAGCAAAACATTCCCGGAATCGGTGTAATCGCGGTTGGCGTACCCGGTGCGGTTTTCCAGAAGAATTTCACAGGCCATTCCCAGCTTGGCCGCCGCCGCCGCCGTCTGGCGCGCGTGATTGGATTGCACCGCCCCCTGGGTGATCACGACATCTGCTTTCTCTGCCAACGCCTCTGCCATCAAAAACTCCAGTTTGCGTGTTTTATTGCCACCCGTACCGAGACCCGTGCAATCATCGCGCTTGATATAGATATCGGGCCCTTTTAAGTTTTTCGATAGATTCGGTAAAAACTCCAATGGCGTGGGCAGGTGAGCGAGGTTTACCCGCGGGAAACGTGAAAGGTGCATGTAGTGGGTTCTCCGTGTGGATCTTAAGGGTTGTTCAGGGTTGAAATTTCCTGTTCAATGATACAGGCGATGGTGTCGCATTGGGTCTGGCTCAGGGATAGCGGGATCCGCATGTCGCAAGTGGTCGCCAAAATTTCTGAAGTGTCGGGTAATGCCTGGGGTTGCAGGTATTGCCAATGATGATATTGGCTGGTATAACCAACCGGCTCCGCGCGACCGAACCATTTGATCGCCACCCCTCTTCGCGTACAGTTGTCCGCCAGGGTTTGCAGTCGGGCCTTGTCCAGCCCGTTGACATGGAACTGGATTGAGCTGGCGACGAAAGCCTCCTGTCGCTCGCGATGAGGAACCTCGATTCCATCGATACGGTTCAGGGCCTGTTCCAGCCAGCGATAGATCCGATTCCATTTCTCTCCCCTGGCGGTCATGTCCCGCAACTGGGGCCGCAATACACAGGCCACCAGATTGGACATGCGCATGCTGAAGTTCGGAATCCGCTTTTTCCACTTGTCGAAGACGACGGCGGACGGGGTTGACTGGTGCTGACCATAGAGCATATAGCTGCCTGAGTACAGGATGGCCTTTGCGGCCATGTCTTCATCGTCGGTGACGATAATGCCGCCTTCTCCGGAGTTGATGTGTTTGAAAGTCTGGGTGCTGAAACAGCCGACAGCGCCAAATCGTCCGGTGAACCGGTCGTTCCATTTGGCGCCCATGGTATGCGCGCAGTCTTCGATCAGGGTCAAGCCATATTGACCACACAGTTTCACGATCTTTCCCATATCGGCAATATGACCGCGCATGTGAGTCAACAATAAAACACGGGCATGGCTCTGTTGCGCCTTGCGTTCCAGATCATCGAAGTTGATCCGATGGTCATTGTCGATTTCGACCAGTAACGCTTCCCCGCCCGCGTGTTTGATCGCGCCGGGCACTGGCGCAAGATTGAAAGCGTTGACCAGAACCGTGTCACCCGGTTCGACCCCGGCTATCTTTAATCCCAGGAAAAGCGCGCAGCCGCCGGAGTTCACCCCGATGGCGTAACGTGAGCCGACATATTCGGCAAACTCCTTCTCGAACAACGCCGCATGAGGTTCGGTTTCACTATATTCTCCATAGCGATGCAGACGGCCGGATTTCATCAATGCCACGGCCTGTTCGATGGCTTCGTCGGGGAGTGATCCGGGGTCGGAGAGGTCGATGTCCAGCGTTATTTCCCGTTCGGGATTGATGATCGGGTTTTTCATAACTCAATATCCACCCACACGGGCAGATGGTCCGAGCCGGTGGCGCTGTCATCCACCCGGCACCCCGTCACCCTGTGCCGAATGGCGCTGCTGACAAAGGCGTAGTCCAGTCGGGCCGGAATGTCGTTCACATCGCTGGTCGAACCCTGATATTTGTCATATCCGCAATGGAGCCACGCGTCGACGAATCCACAAGGGCTGGTTACATGTCCGCCATAATCACTGATTGGTCCGACCATTTTGAGGTACTCTTGTGAATCCGGCTGAAAATTGAAGTCGCCGAACAGGATGGCGTGTTCGGCCACTGACTGATTCGACACCCCGGACTCCCAATCCAGGCCATCCAGATTGCCACCGATGGCATGACCTTCATGCACTGCCTGACGATGAATTTCCAGAATGCGTTCCACCTGGGGCAGCCGGGTCGCCGCACACAAATGGGTCAGGTGTATCGAATAAATCCGGAGCGGCAGGTCATTTATGATGATGGTAGCTTCAATCGCGGATCGTTGCAAACTGAGCGGGCCGATGCTGCCGTGTTTGGGCAGAAGGTGGTGACGGCTGGATTCGAGCGGATATCGACTCAGAATCATGTTGCCGAACTGCCGGCGTTGGCGGTCTTCGGGTTTTGATCCGGGGACATGCAGATCAATACCGGCTCCATAGACACTGTAGTAATCGCTGAACCGGTCCTGGAGGTATTGCACCTGATCAACATGTCCGGTTCGCGGCCAGAAGCGCTCGACTTCCTGTAGCGCGATCAAATCCGCCCCGCTGATTTCATCCACTATCCTGGACAGATCAACCTGATTGTCCCGGCCTTTGCCGTACTGGATGTTGTAGGTCACGCATTTCATGGGTCAGTTGTTTGATTTCCATGGACTGGATTCTACTCAAAAAAATATTTACCGGATACCGGTTGCCATGATATTTTTTTGCCCCGGAATATCGGTTTGGCTTATGATTGCGGTCATCGGCAATCCCCGGCGGCAAAAAAGAATCGAATACAAAATGAAGATCAGGAGCAACCTCAGGTCTCTCTCACAAGACATTCAGAACCGGCGGACAACGGTTGAAGCGCTGATAAACGTGATGCTGGAAAAAGCGAAGGCAAGTGAAAACGTCCTGGTTTCCATCAATCAGAACGCGCTGGATCAGGCAAGGCAGGTTGATCGTTCCATTGGGGCCGGATATCGCGTCCCTCCGTTGGCCGGTATTCCGATCACTTTGAAGGACCTTTTCGATATTGAGGGAGAGGTCACGCTGGCCGGTTCAATTGCCTTGCGGCATTCGGCAACGAAGGCTGTCCGGGACTGTGACGTGGCGAGCCGACTGCGGGGCGCCGGCCTGTTGTTCGCCGGAAGAGCCAACATGAGTGAATTCGCTTTCAGCGGCATGGGAATCAACCCACATTATGGTACGCCGAAGTGTATCTGGGATCGGCAGGCCGGGCGGGCGCCGGGCGGCTCTTCTTCGGGCAGCGCAGTCAGCGTGGCGGAAGGAATCGTACCCGCTTCAATCGGGTCGGATACCGCCGGGTCCTGCCGCGCTCCTGCCGCTTTCAATGGGATCGTCGGGGTCAAGCCAACTTATGGGCGATTGTCCCTGGCTGGAGTTTATCCGTTGTCGCCCACCTCGGACGCGCCCGGTCCAATGGGAGTGGATGTCGATAGCTGTTTTTTGCTGGATCAACTGATGTCCGGCTCCTGGGACGGGCAAGGCGCGTTGCCATTAATCGGTCACGCGGATTGCGCTTCGCTGAAACTGATTATTCCCGAAAGTACGGTGATGGAAGATCTGGACAATGAGGTGGCGGATGATTTTAACCGGGTTGTGGATGCGCTCCGCCAGGCGGGCGCCAGTGTGGAGCTGATCGAAATGCCGGTCATCAGTGAGTGCGTGGAAATGTTTCTTACCCGTGCAGTGGTGGGCTATGAGGCTTTGCGGCATCATGCCGGACTATTGGAGAAATATGGACACGAATATGACCCTTTTGTGTATAACCGGATGACTGCTTTCAAAGGGGTTACCGGGGAAGAACAGCAAGCCCGATATCGTGACAAGGCCAGGATGAAAGCCTCTTTCGAGCAGACGATGAGGGGCTTCGGCGCTGACGCGGTAATCTATCCGACCACTCCGTGCATTCCGCCGACCCTGGCCGCGGCGGGGGTTGTTGCAAACCAGACGAAAATCAATTTGCGAAACCTGAGAAATACCGCCTCGGCAAATTACTTCGATGGTTGCTCGATCAGTCTGCCGTGTCAGACGTACGACCAGGCGCCGACCGGCTTGATGGTGTCCGCCGTTCATGGTCATGATGCGCGGTTGTACGCGATTGCGGAAACCATTGAGCGAGTGATTCAGTCAGCGCGGAATTGACAGGAGAGGCTCGTATAATGAAGAACCGCGCTGTGCGCCCGAGGCGCAGCTTTATTTTCGTACCGGGTCTGCGACCGGATATGTACCCCAAGGCGTTGTCCTGCGGGGCGGATATCGTCTGTGTGGAGTTGGAGGATGGCATTGCTCCCGGGGATAAGGTCGAGGCGCGCAAAAATGCCCTGGCGCTCTTTGATCGGCCTCATGCCGATGACGGGGTAGAGCGGATCGTGCGGATCAACTCGATTCGCGAGCGGTTCGGAATCGAGGATGCGCTGGCGGTTCTGGCCACCGATACACCGCCGCCTGCGCTGATGATGCCCAAGGTGCGTACCCCGGACGAAGTGGTGATGCTGGACCAGCTACTCGGCGAAGCCGGGCATTCGACACGGTTGCACATAATCATCGAAACCAATGCCGCTCTGGAAGCGGCGTTCGAGATCGCCAGATGCTCCGACCGGATTGACGCCCTGTTTTTCGGAGGTGTGGACATGGCAGCCGAACTACGCTGTCTGAATTCTTGGGAACCGCTTTTCCATGCGCGCTCCCGCGTGGTGCATGCCGCGGCCAGCGCGGGTCTTGATGTGATCGACGTACCCTGGCTTGACCTCAATGATCCGGAAGGAATGCGTATGGAAGCCGAGCGGGCGCGTGATCTTGGATTCGTCGGCAAGGGCTCGGTCCACCCCAGGCAGATTGCAGCGCTGAATGAAGTGTTCACGCCATCACCCGACCAGGTCGCCCGGGCCCGCCGGGTAATCGCGGAATTTGAAACCGCCGACACGGGCCTTCTGGTTATCGACGGAAAGCTGATTGAAAAACCGGCGCTGCGTGATATGTATCGTATCGTTGCCATCGCCGACCGGATGGGGGGTAGATAATGGAATTTCAGTGGGTCCCGATGTGGGCCAGGATATAAACCTGGATATAAACCTTGTTTGCCCGAAAGATATAAAGTACTCTTGACTGTCGATATTTCCGGTGACAGTCCAGTGGAGATTTGATTACCGATTTGATACCCCGTTGTTTACACTAGATAGAGGACAAAAAATGAAAGACCAGAATTCTCGCAGAAAGTTTTTGAAAGGCTCGGCCGTTGCCGCAACGGCGACGGCTGCGGGCGCTCTTGCAGCGCCGGCGATTGTACGGGCTGCTCCGGTCACCCTGAAGATGCAGGCTGCCTGGGGAGGTGGTATTTTCCTGGAAAACGCGAAATCCTACGTTGACCGGGTCAATGCGATGGCCGGAGACGCACTGCAAATTGAACTGTTGCCGGTCAATTCAGTGGTCAAGACCAGCCAGATGCAGGATGCCGTGCATCGCGGGGTGCTTGACGCGGCGCATTATGTGCCAGCCTACTGGTATTCGAAATCCACCGTAGCTTCATTATTTGGCACCGGACCCTGTTTTGGCTGGTCCAGCCAGGAAGTGCTCGGTTGGGTCTATTATGGCGGCGGACAGGAATTGTTTGACAAACTGATGGCCAAGCTCGGTTTGAATCTGGTCAGCTTTTTCAATAGCCCAATGCCGGCGCAACCGCTTGGTTGGTTCAAGGAACAGATCAAGGATCCGAGTCAAATGGAAGGACTTAAATATCGTACCGTTGGACTGGCCGCCGATGTACTGCTTGAAATGGGCATGTCTGTGGTGCAATTACCGGGTGGTGAAATTCAGCCAGCGATGAAATCGGGCCTGATTGACGCCGCGGAATTCAACAATCCGACCTCTGACCGTGATTTTGGCATGCAGGACGTTTCCAAGCACTATCACCTGGCCAGTTTCCATCAATCCCAGGAGTTCTTTGAAGTGACTTTCAACAAGGACAAGTACAACAGTCTGTCGGATGAGTTGAAAGCGATTCTGAAATACGCTTCGGAAGCCGAAAACTCGAATTTCTACTGGCACAATACGCGGCGATACGCCGATGACCTGGTTAAATTGTCCACTGAACAGGGTGTCAACGTCTACCGGACTCCGGATTCCGTCATGTCCGACCAGTTGAAAGCCTGGGATATCGTGGTTGATCGTTTGTCTGCCGAGGACGAATTCTTCGCGGAAGTCATCGCGTCCCAGAAAGCTTATGCGAAAACGGTCATGAATTACCTGAATCTGAATCAGCCTGACTACAAGCTGGCCTACGACCATCATTTCTCCTGATTTTCAGGAGCGGGAACCACAATTGCTCTGTCTTTCCGGGGGGTTGAACGCCCCCCGGATTTTATGACGCAGCCGGATTGCGGAATGTTCTGATGAACGGACTGATTTATGCCATAGAGAGCCTGAGCACCTGGGTCGGGCGTATGTTTGGCTGGTGTATCCTGATTCTGACTTTCTCGGTCTCCTACGAGGTCTTCGTGCGCTATGTGTTGAACGCCCCGACAGTCTGGGCGTTCGATATGATGGTACAGATGTACGGCGCCCTGTTCCTGATGGCGGGGCCTTACGCGCTGGCTCATGATTCCCATGTCAGGGGAGATGTGCTCTATCGGTTGTTTCCGGTTCGTGTGCAGGCGACCATTGATTTCGTCCTGTATCTGCTTTTCTTTTTCCCCGGGATGCTGGCGCTGTTCTGGTTCGGGGCGGAAATCGCCTCCGATTCCTGGCGTTACAAGGAAGTCAGCTGGAACAGCCCCGCAAGAATCCAGATTTATTTTTTCAAGACACTGATTCCCCTGGCTGGAGGATTGTTGATCATTCAGGGTATTGCCGAAATTCTTCGCTGCTGGAAAGCCATGCGCTCCGGCCAGTGGATGGAGAGGCTGGAGGATGTTCAGGAAACAGAGAAGTTGCTGATTTCCGATGGACCCGGGTCGCCAGACCAGTGAGCGAACAAATCAACCTGCGGTTTTAGCATGACAAATCCTGAAGTAGCCATTTTGATGCTGGGACTGTTTATCGTCCTGGTTCTGCTGGGATTCCCGATCGCGTTTACCCTGATTGCGATGGGCGTTGGCTTCGGTTATTTCGCCTATCACCAGGCGGGGTCGATCGAAGTCATTGCGGACGCATTCAACAATCAGATTTTCTATCTGCTCAACCAGAATACCTACTCGGTGATGGAGAATGATACTCTGGTAGCTATTCCATTATTCCTGTTCATGGGCTATGTCGTTGAGCGCGCGAATATCGTTGACCGATTGTTCTCGTCTCTGCAACTGGCGGCCCGGAACCTGCCCGGCTCAATGGCGATTGCCGCGCTGATCACCTGTGCGGTATTCTCCACGGCCAGCGGTATCGTGGGCGCCGTGGTCACTCTGATGGGATTGCTCGCGTTTCCGGCGATGGCAAATGCGAGTTACCGCAAGGATTTCAGCGCCGGCGTGATCTGCGCGGGGGGCACTCTGGGGATTCTGATCCCGCCTTCCATCATGCTCATCGTTTACGCCGCAATCGCGGAATTGTCGCCATTGAGGCTTTATGCGGCTGCCGTATTTCCGGGGCTGCTGTTGGCGGGACTGTATATTGTCTATGTGATCATCCGTGTGTTCATCAATCCCTCAATCGCGCCCAGGCCCCCCGTTGACCATTCAATCAGCCGCAAGCAGGTTTATCTACAGTTGATTACTTCCTTTGTTCCCCTCACGGCGCTGATCATGCTGGTGCTGGGGTCCATTCTGGGGGGGCTGGCGACACCGGCTGAAGCGGCGGCAATGGGCGCCCTGGGCGGATTGGTCCTGGCCCTGCTTTATCGTTCCCTGAACTGGACAAAAGTCAAGGAATCGGTTTTTCTGACCGCCAAGACGACCGCGATGGTGTGCTGGATGTTTGTCGGTTCCTGGACGTTTGCTTCTGTTTTTTCTTATCTGGGCGGTCATGATGTGATTGAGCACTGGGTACTGGCGCTGAACCTCCAGCCGTGGCAGTTCCTGGTTATGGTGCAGCTGATCATCTTTTTGCTGGGGTGGCCGCTGGAATGGTCCGAAATCCTGATTATTTTTGTACCCATTTTCCTGCCGATGCTGGATACCTTCGGCGTCAATCCCTATTTCTTCGCCATGCTGGTGGCGCTGAATTTACAGACATCATTCCTGACTCCGCCGATGGCGATGTCCGCCTATTATCTGAAGGGGGTGTTGAAGAACCAGATTGAACTGATGGAAATTTTCAAGGGCATCATGCCTTATCTGTCGATCGTGATTTTCTGCATGGTACTGATGTACCTTTTCCCTGAACTCGCGCTCTGGCTGCCTGATTACCTGTTCGGCGTATACATTCCATGAACAAAACCGGCATTCGGGCGGGCACGGAGACCCGCCCCTACGAGTTTGGGGCATAATATTCCGTGAACAAAATTGGCATGGCCAGATGAGCCGGATTGCGGATAATTGGAATCGAACGGTCGAGGAACAGGTTCGATTGATCCGGGAAGGAGTTCTGACCTCGGAAAAATGGGTAAAAAGCTGTCTTGAGAAGATTTCCGCGACCGACCCGCAAATCGGCGCCTGGGCCCATCTTGATCCGGACCTGGCGATTGAGCAGGCCAGACAGATGGACCAGGTTCGCCGCGCTGGCAAACCGACCGGGTTGCTGCATGGCGTTCCGGTCGGAATCAAGGATATTTTCGACACCGACGATCAGCCAACCGAACGAGGCAGCGTTATTTACGCGGGTCGCCAGAGCGACGCAAATTGTGCAGTGGTCGAGAAACTGAAGGAAGCCGGGGCGGTCATCCTCGGCAAAACCGTGACTACGGAATTGGCCTGGATGCATCTCGCCGATACACGTAACCCGCACAATCCAGCCCATATTCCCGGCGGCTCTTCGAGCGGTTCGGCGGCTGCGGTGGCTGCCGGGCATGTCCCTCTGGCGGTCGGTAGCCAAACCAATGGCTCGACCATCCGTCCTGCATCTTACTGTGGAATTTACGGATACAAGCCGACCCGCGGTATTATCTCCCGGCGAGGTTCGTTGCAGACTTCGCCCACGCTCGATCAGGTCGGCCTGTTCGGGCAACATCCCGCTGACGTGGCGTTGTTGTGTGATGTGATCGGCGGTTATGACGCCAGTGACAAAATGAGTTATCTGGCGCCCAGACCGGAAGTACTCAAGGGTTATCGCGCGGAAGTCCCGATTGAGCCGGCGCTGGTATGGATCGACTTGCCCTATGCGGACCGATATTGTGCGGCGACCGTGGCAGGCTGCGAGGAGATCATCGAGATACTGGGAGACCGGATTGAACGTATACCGGCGCCGCAAACCTTCCCGGCATTGATTACGGCCCTGCGTCGGATCTATGGATACGAGATTTATCAATGTCTGGAGTATGAAAGGGAAAATCATAGCGCGTTGTTGAGCGACACGACGATTTCCGGCCTGTCTGCGGCCAGTCAAACAAGCCGGGCCGAGTATGAGGAAGCACAGGAAATCATGCAGGCTGCAACCGCCTGGTTTCGACAGTTTTTCTATGACTATGACGCGATACTGACACCGGCGGCGCTTGGGGAAGCTCCCGTATTTGGAGATGGCACCGGAGACCCTGTTTGTTGTACGATATGGACATTATGCGGACTCCCCTGCCTGTCCTTGCCATTGCTGGTCGGCGAAAATCAACTCCCTGTCGGTATTCAACTGGTAGCGGGGGAAAACGAAGATGATCGTATGTTTCGAACTACTCGGTGGTTGCTGGATTACCTGAAATCGGCCTGAGCGGCAAATATGTGATGATATCAAGACTTGCAAAACTCATTACCGGAGCGGCAGGCGTTATCCTGCTGTCTTCGTTCGTGATCGGACTATCGCACAGTATCTCAAGCGGCTTCGCCGGATTCCTGGGAGGGCTGCCTTTCGCGATTATCGTGATTCTGGTATTGGCTATGGCCGTTTACGATTTTTGGGATGAATGTATACGCGGAGGCGGGTAGTAAATCGCAGTAAATCAAGCGTATCAGGCGCCTTTGAAGTGATATTCTGATTCATGTTCCATCGCATTTTCACGGGCAAGCTGTTCAGCGCGCCGTTTCTCAGCCAGGGCTTTTCGACGTCGTCCATACAGCGCTAACAGAATTCCGCCGATTATCACTGCGCCGCCTAACCAGAGCCCGTCACCCGGATCTTCGCCGACGAGCAGCATGGCAATCGTGATTGCGGCGACCGGAGTAAAGGAAGTGGCCAGTGTCATATCGCTGGAACGCGCTTTTTTCAGAGCCATGTTCCAGGCGAATTGCCCACCGATGATCACGATTACCGCATAGACAAGGGTCCATTTCAACACGGTCGGGGCAAAAACATCCTGAAAGTGATCCGGGCCGAACAAGTAAATTGCCCAGATAAAGTAGATGATGGTTCCAAGTGTGGTGCGATAGATCGAGAAGACGCCGAATGATACATCGTTCAGTTTCTTCTTTGAAAGCAGGTTCGATGCCATAAATGAAAAAATCCCGCCAAGCGCCGCGTACTCTCCCTTGCCGAAATTGAACCCGACCCCATCCTCGCTACGCAGGAGGATGATGATGACAGCGCCCACCAGCGCAATCAGGGCGCCGGTGAAGGCCCATCTGTCGAATGCGGACTTGAGCACCAGGCAGGACAGAATCAGCATCATCGGCGGTTCGATCCGACCGATCAGAACTACATTGGTGACCGTTGAAAATTCCAGCGCAAAGAAAAACAGCGAGGGAGTCAGGGCGGAGGACAATACCGCCGAGATCGTCATCGCAATCCAGTCAGAGCGCGATATTCTGGTCAGATTCTCCCGGGTCCATTCCTTTCGGAAAAAGAAAATCATCGGTACGAGAGAAAACAGGCTTCCGAGAAACAGCAGATTACAGAACGTGATCGTGTTGCGTCCGTCCACCAGATTGTTGGATCCGATTTCAGTGAGGATCAGAATAATGGAGTTGGCGGACGCATAAATGAAGACGGCCACCCAGGACAGGATCACGCCCTGGACGATGGTTGATTGCAGGGCGCTGTTTTTCGGGATATTCATGGAGATTTAATTGTGCGGATCAGACATGGTGATTAAAATTGTATAGTAAAATGCAGCGTATCTGTGAATAAATGTACAGTCCACATGACAGACAAGAATAATACTCCGTTGGTGACTCGATTTGATGATGTTTATAATATGCCGGATTGCCGGGCCTATTATTACGCCATGAGCGCGGTGCAATACAGAAATGCCGGTTTTGCGATGCAGGGCTTTGCTCCGGCGCTGAATGAATTGAGACGTATTCGTGGTATAGAGGTGCCGTGTGTGATGGATTTTGCCTCCGGGTACGGCATTGGCGCGCTTTTGATGCGACATCACATTACACTGGACCAGGCGCTGGATCGATACCAGGAACCGAAGTTTGTCGACGCGACGGTGGAGGAGGTGATCAAGTGGGACAGTCAGTGGATTGACCAGAACAAATTTGTTGATGTGCCATGCCGGATTTTTGGCCTGGACGTGGCTGAACAGGCGCTCATGTATGGTAAATCCGTCGGTATTTACGACGATGTTTTCTCTATTGATTTGCAGGCCGAGTCACCCGGTGAAGAACTGAAGCAGATGATCGGGCAGTGTGACATGATCATTGAGGTGGGTTCCATGATGCATCTGCTGCAAGGGACACTACAGACGATACTGGATCTGGCCGGGGATTCGCTACCCTGGATTGTCTGTTCTCCGGTCCGGGGAAATGAGTCAGAAGAATGCTGGGATATCATGGAGGACGCTGGACTGATTGTGGAAGCGATGCCGATACCCCCGTTCCCTCACCGGATTTTCGCGGATGACAAGGAGAAACAAAGAGCGATTCGGCTGGTCCGGGAAAGAGGACGTGAAGTCCAGGGGTTCGAGACAACCGGCTTCTATCATGCACAGTTGTATATTGCCCGGCCCGAGCATGAATGTACCCACATGTCTGATTGGCTTGGTTGATCTGTTTCAGGGCCAACAATCAATCTCAAGCGCCCCGGATATTTTCGGGGACGGCGCCGAACCGGATATTACGGTCAAGCGCGTCAATGTCGCTCATTTCTCTGGCTCCCAGCACAAAATTCCCGATGTTGAAATTCTGGTCAATATGGGCCGAATTCTGCGCCTTCGGAATAGCGATCAGATTATGCTGGTAATGCCAGCGCAGGAGTATCTGCGCCGGAGTCACCTTGTGTTGAATGGCCAGCGTTCGTATTAACGGGTCACGCAACGGGGTTTCTGCTGGAGTGTCGGGCTTCCATTGCGCAGCCCCCAGCGGCGACCCGCTGATAATCCTGATCCCGTTGTGGTCACAAAACCTCCTGATTCCGTTCCGGCAACAATAGGGATGGAGTTCAATCTGGTTACAAACGGGGGGGGTACGGGCAAAATCCTGAAGGGATTTCAGATCCGCCACGTTGAAATTCGAGACCCCGATACTCCTGACCCGATTTTCATCAACCAGTTTTTCCAGAGCCTGCCAGGTCTGCCTGTTTTTGCCGGGAACCGGCCAGTGCAGTAAATACAAATCAATATATTCCAGGTCCAGTCTTTCAAGACTTGATTCAAACGCCCGCAGGGCATTGTCGTAGCCGAAATGATCTATCGGGACTTTCGATGTAATGAATATCGAATCCCGGTTGATTCGGGACTGCCTGACAGCGGCCCCGATGCTGCGCTCGTTGCCATAAACCGGAGACGTGTCAAAATGCCGATAACCCTGCTTCAATGCGCTGAGCAGGGTATTCACCACTTCGTGTCCATCGTTGCGCCAGCCATTCAATCCCGCAGCGCCAAACCCCCGGGTCGGAATAGATGTGCCGTTGGACAGTTGTGTTTCTTCAATGAATGCCATGATCGTGATTCCGTGATCCGGGAGTGCTATTCAAGGCGGGAGTCAGCGCAGTTCCGGCGGTATTTTGCAAACGGGGACGGGTTCCATTTTGTGCCGGTTGGCTCCGTGCAGGCGGGTATAAATTTCCAGTACCTGGCGCTGGCGGGCGCTTGTATCTGTGGGCATCCCTTCCCGGTCGGGGTTGCCGGAATCTTCCATGGCGCGGGCCATGGCCCATTCCAGTTCGTCGTAGCTGGCGCCCAACTGGTCTTCGTCAGAGCGGTTATCTCCCCACAATCCGTCGGTTGGTCTGGCCGTCATGATCTCCCCGATAACGCTTAAGGTTTTTCCAAGCCGGTAAACTTCGGATTTATCGAGATCGGCGATCGGACTCAGGTCAACTCCGCCATCCCCGTATTTTGTGAAAAACCCGACCCCGAAATCCTCGACCCGGTTGCCGGTGCCGACAACCAGACCGTTGCGCAGTCCGGCAAAGTAATAAAGCGTGGTCATTCGTAGTCGCGCGCGGGTATTCGCCAGCGCCAGGGAGCGGGTTCCGGTGTCTTCCACCGCTGGCATGGCCTGGACGAACTGATCAAATACCGGGGTGAGATCGGTTCTGGCCGAAGACACATTGGGGAAATCGTTTTCTAGTCGGTCGATATGTTTCCTCGCTCTCGATTCCTGTGAGGATGCCTGGCGGATCGGCATTTCGAGGCACAATACCGGATTGCCTGTCCTGGCTGCCAGGGCTGAAGTCACCGCCGAGTCAATCCCCCCGGAAACACCGACCACAAACCCCCTGGTCGCTGCCGTTTCGTTGTAGTCTGCGAGCCAGGCGACGATATGATTTATGATTGCTTCGGTTTTCATTGCCGGTATGATACTGGATAAGCCCGATATTTCAATCAGCCTCCATGATACACTCCCACCATAAACACAACACATTCTCGCGCTCGTGTCCATGATGAAGACTATCGTTAGTTCCTGGAATGATTTTGATCCATTAAAACATGTTATCGTTGGTCGGGCGGATCATACCTGTATTCCACCCAATGAGCCTGCGACAGAAGCGAAAATACCCGAGGACAGTGATATGCGTGGTATGTGGGGGCCGCGCTCGCTCGATACGGTCGAAAAGGCCAATTTCCGGCTGGACAATCTGACCGCGTTACTGGAGAGTCGGGGCATACGCGTCGACCGACCCACGCCCCTGCAATGGAATCAGGCCGTACATACTCCGGATTTTACGACCGCCTCCCAATTCGGCTGCATGCCTCCGAGAGATGTATTGCTCACTGTCGGCAAGGAAATCCTGAGCGCTCCGATGTCATTTCGCTGCCGGTATTTCGAGTATCTGGCATATCATGACCTGATGCAGAAATATTTTGACGAGGACCCCGGGTTTCGCTGGGAGCAGGCGCCCCGGCCCCGCCTGAGTGACGCCTCGTATAAACCGGGTTACTTCGATGAGATCACGATTGAGGAAAGGCTGAAACGGACCGCGGCGCTTGATTTTGTGACCAACGAGCATGAACCGCTGTTCGACGCCGCGGATATATGCCGTATCGGCCGGGATTTATTCTGTCAGCACGGCCTGACTACCAACAGACGGGGGATGCAATGGCTCCAGCGCCATTTCCAGGAGCATCGCGTACATGCGGTCAACTTTCCGGGTGACCCCTGGCCGATTCACATTGACGCCACGTTCGTGCCGTTGCGTCCGGGGCTGATTATCAACAACCCGGCGCGCAGGATGCCAGAGGCGCAGCGCGGGATTTTCGAGGCTAATGACTGGGAGATTGTCGATGCGGCGCCACCCGCCCATGAAGCTCCGCCGCCGTTGTGCTATTCCAGCGTATGGCTATCCATGAACTGTCTGGTTATTGATCACAAGACGGTGGTTGTCGAGGCCAGCGAAGTCCACCAGATGGAACAGATGGACAAGCTCGGTATGGAGGTGCTGCCGATTGAGTTTCGTGACGCCTACGCTTTTGGCGGTGGACTCCATTGCGCCACTGCGGATGTGTACCGGGTGGGTAGTTGCGAGGATTATTTCCCCAATCAGGTTGCCGGCACACTGATCTGACGGTTCGCGGACAGGCACAGCCCCTGCCATAGCCCCCCCACCAAATCCGCCTTGCGGATTTGACTCCCCCTCGAGGGGGGAGTGATGTGCTTGATTCGGATTTGACTTGCCCCCTCCAGTGGGGAGTGATTGCTTTTACCACCGCAGCCGCAATTCCATGCCCGCCCCGAAGTCACCTTCCTGCGCGTCCTGCCCGTGTTGCATGCGGGTAAACAAATCCAGATTCAACCGTAGGGGCGGGTCTGTGTGCCCGCCCGAAATGAATCCCGGCTCGACCCGATAGCCAATGCGCGTCTCCTCCAGACTGTGATTCCCCGACAACCGCAGATACGGACTGCCCAGCAGATTCCGCGGCCAGGCTTTCAGTCCATACGCCATATCAGCCGAGAAACGCCGGTCGTCTTCCTCGTAGAGCGTATCCGGAGTCAGTAAATCCGGCCCGTTGGACCCGGTAGCCGTACCCTGTCGCCGTTGCACGGTCAACGACAATCCCCGCATCGTTTGCGGCGCGGGGTCAAAGACCAGTTGCGCCGAAGCGCCGTACTCCTCAAAGCCATCGTCCTCATGCGCGAGCAGTCCGCGTCCCTGCAGTTTCCATTGGAGTATCTGGTTCGCGTCGCTCCAACTGACTCCGGCTCCGAGTTCCGCTCCGAACCCGGTTTCCGCTCCACCGGCGTCATGGCGCAGTCCGATGTCCATGCGGTTCTTCACAATGCCGGGTCCAAACTCCCGCCGCCAGGCGCCTTCCAGACGAAAGCGCAATCGCGACAGCTCCGATGCGGTCGCTTCCAGCATGTCCGTCTCCCGGGAGGTGGTACGCAACCACAGCGCGTCTGAACCCATCGACAGGACCAGACCCGCGCGTTCGGGGACTTGCAGTACAACCCCGCGCGCTCCGGCAACCAGCATCCTGCTTTCAATCCCCGTTCGATGCGCTTCATCGGACGCTTGCAGGGTCATTTCTCCCTGTCCCCAGCCCAGCGCCGCCCAGGCCCGCGCCTGGTCATTCAGGGTCCGCGATACATAGGGCATGAACGTGGTCTGGGTGGATTCGAGTTGTCCGTTTGTCCCGTCCGTGTGGTAATCGCCTTCGCCTGTACTGTGCGTCAGAGCCAGACCCGCCAGCCACGGGCCTTGTCGTTGATCCATGCCGAACGTGGCGCTGGTGACTTCGCCTTCTATCCCGATTGCGCCTTCCTGTGCGTCAAAACGCGACCAGTCTCCGCGTCCCCAGGAGGACCACAGGGAACCGTCTGAATCCGGTTCTTCGCTGTGGGAGAAAAAGGCGCCGGCCAGCGCTTCCTGTCCGGTCATCGAATGAGCCGGCGCGTCTTCGCCGGGGAAGCTCCAGCGCTCCGGTTGGGCGCCGGTCGTCATGGATTGTCCGGCCAGTTGCATCTGCAACCCCGGTGGGTTCGGATGGAACAGTCGTCCGGCGATGCCATCGAGGGTATGTTCGGCATGGGTGCGGGTAAAACGCGAAAGCCATGATGAAATCGCCGGACTCCTGTCCTGCCCCAACCGGACAATCAGGGTCTGCGTCCGCGCATGGTATTTCGGGTCGGTCGAGGTGATGGTATGACTCAGTCTGGTCATGCCCCGGTCTGTCTGCGCGGTGATGCGGACGACCTGCGGTTCGGACCAGTCGGCGGCGGTAAAGGTCAGGACTTCCCGGCCGGTGTCCAGACTCGCTACCGTCGGGTCGCTTACGGTGAGGGCCATCTGTACCGGGGCGGTCGGTTGACTGGTGAGACGAATCGAATAGTCGGCTGTGTCGCCTGGCTGTCCAATGCGAACGGCGGCGGGTATCTGGATGCCGGCGGTGTCGTTGTCGACAATCCTGCCGGTGGCAGTGGCGTCGGTGAATACGGCCGTATCTTCCGGGTCGGTCAGGGTGACGGTGAAGGTTTCGTCTTCTTCGTCGATGAAGTCATCTGTGGTCGGTATCGCGAAGGAGACAGAGGTCTGTCCGGGCAAAAGGGTGATCTGGCCGTTCGGTGACGCGGTGAAGTCGTTGGCTTGCGTTGTGACATCGGTACGGCGAAAGTTCAGGGGCAGGGCCACGCCCGGCGCCGGCTGGACGGTCACCGTGAACATCACGGCTTCACCTTCGGTCGCCGAGGCGTCGGCGATGGAGATACGGGGAATGACCGGAGAGTCGATGGCATTCACCGGGGCGGTCGGGTCTGTGGGGTCTGTGGGGTCTGTGGGGTCTGTGGGGTCGGGGGTCACCGGATCCGTAATCGGGGGGTTGACTCTGCCGCCGGCATTGGCGATGGTGAGGGTGGCGGAGGAGCGGGTTCCGGCGGTGACTCCGGGCGGGGGGCTGAGGGTGACGGTGAAGGTCTTGTCGTGGTCGGCTTGCGTGTCTTCCCGGGTCGCAATGTCGAAGAACACGGAGCCGGTCTGGGCGGCAAGGGTGACTGAGGACGGGCAGGTGTAGTCGGCGGTGGTCGCGGCGCCGGGCGTACAGGTAATAGCCACTTGCGTATCTTCGCTTCGTTGCGGTTGGATATTGACCGTGACGCGAATCGGGTTTCCTTCATTCGCGCGATAGGTTGCGCCGGAGAAGCTGACGACCGATACGTCGTTGTCGGCAATCGTGATGGCGACTTCCCGCGGTGTTCCCGGCGCGTTGCCGGTCGGCAGGGTTCCGAGTTGAATGACGACGGTCTCGTCCGGTTCGTCCAGGGGATCGTCTGTGACGGTAAAGGAGGTAGTCCCACTGCTTTCGTTATGGGCAATGTCGATGGAATCCGCTACGGTGTAGTCGCTGGCATCCGCCGTGGTGCCGGTGGTCTTGACCTGAATCGGGATGGACAGGGTGGAACCGGAGGTGTTGGCTTCGCTTCTCGTGGCGGTAATGGTCAGGGCGGCCTGGCCTTCGGTGATGGTGTGGGCCGAACCGGTGAGATGAACAGTCGGAGTGCCCGGCGGCGGCTCGTCGTTGTCGGTAATGGTGATGGTGATGGTGTCACCCGTTCCGGGTTCGGTGCCCATTGGCAGGGTTCCGAGTTCGATTACGACCGTCTCGTCCGGTTCGCCCGCTACGGTATCGTCTGTGACGGTGAAGGAGGTTGTGCCGCTCGATGCGTTGTTGGCGATGGTGATGGAGGACGCTACGGTGTAGTCGCTGGCGCTGGCCGTGGTTCCGGTGGTCTGGATCTGAATCGGAATCACCAGGGCGGCGCCGGATGTGTTGGCTTCGCTTCGGGTGGCGGTAATGGTCAGGGCGGCTTCGCCTTCGGTGATGGCATTGGCCGGGACCGACAGGTTGACGGTCGGCAACGGTTCGTCGTTGTCGGTGACCATCACGGCGGCGGTTCCCCTCCAGCGCCGTTCGAAGTAGTCGTTGACGCCATCGTCGTTGGTATCGACCCCGCTGCCGGGAACCATAACCGTATCGGTGAGCGCGGGCAGGGTATAGCCCGTGCCGGAACTCAGGGTCGCGATGATGTTGTTGGCTTCTTCGTCTTCCATGTCGTCGATCGTGGGAACGCGATGGGTGGCGGTGGTATCTCCCGCTTCGATGGTGACTATTTTATCGCCGAGGTTGTCTTCTCCTACAAACGCGGCGGAAGCGGGCTGGTGGATGCGTACCCGCACCGGAAGGTCAATATGCGGAGCCGGGTCGGCGGTAATGGTGAAGGTGGCGGGGTTGCCTTCGACTACGCCACTACCGCCGGAAAGGGTCAGGGCGCTCAGTTCCATAATGGTGATGTTGACCGTGTCGAGGCTGGATACGAAGGCGATGCCGGCGGGGGGCTGGGTCAGGGTCACGGTGAAGGTCTCGTGTGATTCCTTGCTGGTATCCCGGATGATCGGAACATTCAGCGTGGCGCGGGTACTTCCGGCGGGGATGGTGAGGCTGTACGGGCCTCCTGTGTAGTCTACATGTTCGGTCGCGCTCAGGGAAACGCTGATTATCGTAAGGGTCGTCGATACGTTGCGGGCTTGTGACAGCACGACCGGCAGACTCACCTTGCCGGCGTCTTCGTAGACGGTGGCGGTGGCGGATGTGAAACCTGCGGTGACATCCGGCGTGTCGTCGTCCTCGATGGTGATGGTGGCGGTGGACGGGCTGACAGCGCGGGTTCCGGCAGGCGCCGAAAGGGTGACGGTGAAGGTCTCATCGCTTTCACTGTCTGTGTCCTGGGGGGCCGTAATGGTATAGTTGGCGGAGGCGGCGTTGGCCGCAATCGTGACATTGGCCGGACAGGTATAGTCGGTATTGCTGGCGGTGCCGTTCGCGCAAGTGATCGGAACCACCGTGTTCACGCTCCTCGGACGGACGATGTTGACCGGAATGTTCAGCGTCCCGCCCTCCGTCATGCGGTAGGTCGCCGCGCCGAAACTGATCGCCGGGTCGTCGTTGTCGGTGATGGTGGCGGTGTCAGTGAGGGTGGAGCCCAGCGTGTAGCCGTCGCCGGCCAGCACCGTGAACGTCAGGCTGCCGTCGGCCTCGTCCACGTCGTCATCAATCAGGTCGATGAATAAATCTACGCCCATTTCGCCAGCGCGGATCGTAAGCGTCTTTTCCCCCAGATCGTCCGCATCGAAGAAGTCGCCGGTCTGCGCCAGCCGCGCGTTGACCACGGTATCCACCGCCACATTGATATCGGACCCGATCTCGAAGGACACTCTGTCGAAGGACTCTGGAATGGAATCGCCGTTTTGGACCACGCTGATGACCGGAAAGTCATCGTTGCGAATGGTCACGGTGGCCTCGGCAGGCGTACCGGTGTCAACCAGAGTGGTCGCCGCCATGATTTCAACGGTAAAGGTCTCGTCCGGCTCGACCGTCGTGTCTCCGGTGGTCGTGATGTTGAAGGAGGCCGAGGCGGTGTTGGCCGGAATGGTGACGGTCGCCGGGCAGCTGAACTCGGAAGCGCTCGCCGTGCCCGCCGTACACGTGATGTTGACTGTGGTCGCCGCGCTATGCGTCGGGGCGATGTTCACCGTGAGCGCCACCGTGTCGCCCTCATCCTCTCTATAGGTCGCAGAGCTCAGGCTCACCGCCGGACCATCGTTATCCAGGACTGTGAACGTTATGCTGTTGGGGCTGCCAATGGTGTAGGCGCCGAGCACTCCTTCCCCGGCGGACTGGCCCTGCACCTGCACCCCGATTGTGCCGTCTTGCTCGTTGACATTGTCATCGTCCATGACGACATCGAAGGTGGCGGTCGTGGCATTGGGGGCAATCGTCACATTCCTGTCGCCTGCTTGACCCGTGGCCAGGAAGTCGCCGGCCGAAGACAAGACTCCCACATTGACCGTAATACCCGTGGTCGTGGTTCGGCTGGCGGTCAGAGTGAAGGTGAACGTGTCGGACTCCGTTCTTGCGCCACTGGCGGGACCGGAAATGCTGACGGACGGCGGCATCAGCGTCTGCGCGCCGGCTTCCGGGACGACCAGCAGCGGCAGGAAAAGCAGAAACGCGAAAAAACCGCGTCGCAGACGGATGAAAGCAGAAAAATCAGGCGGGCAGGAAGCGCGAGAGCAGGCCCGGAATCCGGGCCGCATCATGGCCGACGGCTCGGCTCGGCTCGGCTCGGCTCGGCTCGGCTCGGCTCGGCTCGGCTCGGCTCGGCTCGGCTCGGCTCGGCTCGGCTCGGCTCGGCTCGGCTCGGCTCGGCAGATTATACCCTACTGACTCCACTCGATTTGTCAACCCTTTTGTCGAAAAAATCCCCAATCTGTCTCTTTCAAACCGTTGCGGTGTCTTCATGGCGTTATGCGCTGCTAGAGGAGAAGAAAGCCGGTTTATACGGATAATGGCCGGTTTTTGCAAGAGTTTTTTGCCCCTGCATCGGTCACTGCCACCAGCGCATCGGCAAACTGGTGCAGTTGCGCTTCATCTTTCAGTCCCGCGATGTTGATCCGGCCACCGGCAACAGCATAAACGGCGTGATCATTACGCAGGCTGTCGACTTCCTCATCACTCAATACCAGCAGGGAAAACATGCCGCGGTGATGTTCTATGAAATCCCATCGACTGGATCGGGATTTCTCTCTGAGTATGTCGCTTAACTGTTTCCTCAATGCCAGTATCCGTTGTCGCATGGATGTCAATTCGCTTTCCCAATTATCTCTCAAGCCGGTATCCGACAGGATCAGAGAGACGATTGCGGCGCCATGATCGGGCGGCATTGAATAAGAGCTTCGCGCGTTGCTGGCGATGTGGTTGCGCGCGATTTCAGCGGTACGGGGGGTCTCCCCGACCACCAGGGAGCAGCCCACACGGTCGCGGTACAGCCCGAAATTCTTGGAACAGGAACTGGCCACGACCATGGATTCGACCTGTTCGGCCATGGTTCGCACGCCATAGACATCTTCTTCGAGCGAGTCGCCAAAACCCTGATAGGCCAGATCGAAATAAGGGAAAAAGCCGTTTTTCGCGGCAAGAATGGCGATCTCGTCCCAGTTCGCGGGACTGAGTTCGGCGCCCGACGGATTGTGGCAGCAGGCATGAAAAACAACGATGTCGTCCGGCCCGAATGTTGTCAGTTTACCCATCAGGGCATCGAAATCCACTTGCCTGGTATGCCGGTCAAGATACGGGTAGGCATCGACACTGAATCCGCTTTGCCGGAAAATGGGGTAATGATTGCCCCAGGTCGGATCACTGACCCGGAAGGTCTTGTCGGCGGCAATCCGGTACAGCATATCGGACAGCATCCTGAGGGCGCCGCAACCGCCCGGAGTCTGCACTGCCCGCACCCGGTCCATTCCCGAAAAGTCGCCGAATATCATATTGGCGATAGCGTTGTTGAACTGTTCATCCCCGGTCAGGCCAACATAAGCCTTCGTGGTTTGCTGGTTGTGCAGTCTGTCTTCCGCCTCGCGCACAGCGCTCATAATCGGGGTGACACCACGGGCATCGCGGAAAACGCCAACGCCCACATCTATTTTCTGTGGACGGGGGTCGTCCCTGAACATACCCAGAAGTTTGAGAATGGGGTCCTGCGCAACCGGTTCGAACTGTTCAAACATGATCTGATCTTGTCAATATGAATTAATGTGGATGAGGTCGGACTATAACAAATAAAAGCCGCGCCTGATCAAGTAGAATAGGATATGAATTTCCGCTCCTTACCCTCCACGTCTCCGATTACCGCGGGGCAATCCGGCAACCATTCCAGAGCGCTGGCGCTTGGCGTGTCTGCCGCGCTGTTGAGTATTCTGTGTTTCAGCGCGATGGATGCCATGGTGAAGTGGCTGGGTTCTGATTATTCCGTCTGGCAGATCATGTTCTTCCGCTGTACTGTGGCGATGATCCCGATCTTGTTTTTTCTGCATCGTGCGGGAGGGGTCCGGGTTTTGCGGACAAACCGTCCCTGGATGCATGCCCTGCGATCGTTTCTCGGGATGCTGGCCATGGCTTTCGCATTTTACGGCTTCACGGTTCTGCCGCTGGCGGACGCCTCTGCGGTTTTTTACATGGCGCCGCTGATCGGGACGGCGCTTTCTGTCCCCATTCTGGGGGAACAGGTCGGCATACGACGCTGGCTGGCGATACTGATTGGTTTCGCGGGGGTATTGATCATTACCCGTCCGGGTGGGGCAATATTCAATGCCGGAGGATTGTCGATGTTGATTGCAGCCTTCATTATCGGCGTCAATAGTACGGTTGTGCGAATGTTGAGCGCTACCGATCAGGCCATCAGCATTACTTTCTACTTTACCCTGAGCGGCGCTGTCCTGACCACGATTCTGTGTATCTTCTCCGATTGGGTGATGCCGGGCGGGTGGGACCTGGCGCTGTTGATCTGTGTCGGGCTGCTGGGCGGATTGGCGCAATACACGCTGGCCTTGAGTCTGCGTTACGTGGCGGTCAGTATCATTGCCCCTTTCAGGTACTTGTCCATTATCACAGGGGGGATATTCGGTTACCTGATCTGGTCTGAAATCCCGGACAGCCTGACGTTGACCGGAATCGCCATTATTATCGGCTGCGGCCTGTATTCGATGCATCGGGAAACAAAACTTGCCCGACAAAGCGATAACCGGGATAAAATATCGGCTTATGATCAAAGATACGGTTGAACCAGCATGAATGATCCGAACACGGTCGAATTATCAATCCGCTCCAAGCTCGAAGCCCTTGAGCCGATCCACCTCGAAGTATTGAATGAGAGCGACAACCACAACGTGCCGGCTGGCTCCGAGTCTCATTTCAAGGTGGTTCTGGTATCGGATGTTTTCAGGAACAAGACGCTGCTTGCCCGGCACCGGCTGGTCAATGAACTGCTGGGCGATGAACTGGCCGGCCCCGTTCACGCCTTGTCGCTGGACATCCTGACTGGTGACGAATGGTTTGATAAAGGAGGCAAATCCAGGCCCTCTCCTGAATGCCTGGGCGGTTCCGGGCTCAGGTGAGTAATGTGTCTCTTTCCTTCAGGTAAGCTATCGCATTTCCAAGAAAGTCTTCGCCATTCTTAAACCGTCCCAAGCCGGTGTTGCAACTATCACATATAAAATCCCTGATATTCCCTGTATGGTGGTCGTGGTCGGCTACCAGAGTCAGACTTGAAATTTCTGATTCTGTCCTCGGGGATATCATTTTCATGCTGTCTTCCCTATCCTTTTGAGCATACAACCCATTTGTGATCAGGCATGTAACAAATCCATAGTTAGCGATCCAAGTCTTTCTTTTGCTATTGCTATGTACTCTGATGATATGTCTACCCCTATATATTTTCGCCCGGTCTGGTGCGCCATTTTGCAGGTCGTTCCAGAACCGCACATAGGGTCAAACACCAGGTCTCCGGGGTTCGTCCAGGAAAAAATATGATCTTGGGCGAGCTTTTCCGGGAATACGGCTGGATGCTTGAAGGCTATCTTGTCTGATGTTGTACCACCAAGACCAACCGCATAAGCCCATATATTTGTGCGTGTCTTTTCCTTCTTCAATTCTTTGAGAACTTTCTGGTTCACTGCGTCTGCGCCCTTGTTGTGAACCAACATTTCGTATCCACTTCTAGCCGTCTTTTCTTTTATCGGATTAAATGTTGCAGGTTTCCCTTTGCTCAATATAAACATAAATTCAAAGGCATTTGTATAGGCATTACTTCGCATGAATGGCGTATTCTTCTTCTGGTAGATCATCACATCATGCATCTGGAAACCAATCTTCTGAAAATACAGGCCTTGTCTGAAACTGGTCAGGCTTCTGCCTCCATTTATCTTGTCACCAACGACCCAAACAACCACGCCGCCTTGTTTTGTTACCCGATATAGCTGTTGCGCAATATCCTCAAAAGGGAATGAATAGCCCTCATAGTTTCGGAGATCATCATACGGTGGAGAGGTTAAGCAGAGGTCTATACAACTATCATCCATGTTCTTCATGAACTCTACACAATCAGATTGATACAACTGGTTGTGTTTCACTGCACGGTCACCAGTTTGTGCGTTTCAATCTGTGGTGAATACATGACAATACCCGATTTGACAGTGAACAATTTGTAGCCATACCTGAACAAATATTATGAATTTTTCTGATTCGGTTCATGGCATATTATCCCGAGGTTGCAACTGTTTCAAGTGGATATTCCGCCCCTGTAGAGAGCAAATGAATTGTCCGGTTGAGTAGCACATAAACTGTCCGGTTTTACACAGTACTGAAAGGGGGTGCTGGATGAACCGGGTGGAGTGGTTACAGGAGACCAGGCTAATGAGATTTGAAGAAGCGTATGAAGGATGGAACAAGAGCCGATTGACGCAGGAAGAAGCGGCGAATTTGTTGGGGGTGTGCAGTCGCACATTCCGTCGTTATGTAGATCGTTACGAGGAAGAAGGACTGGACGGATTGTGTGATCGTCGTTTGAGTGAAGTGTCGCATCGTCGGGCGCCGGTAGACGAAGTGATGGATGTGGTGGAGCGTTATCGAGATTATCACCGGGGTTGGAACGTGAAGCACTTTCATTCCTGGTATCGTCGGGATGGAGGTCAGAGGAGTTATACGTGGGTGAAGAGTCAGTTGCAGGGAGCGGGTGTGGTGAAGCGGTACGCGAAGCGCGGGGCGCACCGCAAGAGACGGGAGTCGTCGCCGTGGCCGGGGATGATGTTGCATCAGGACGGCAGTACCCACGAGTGGGTGGAGGGTCAGCGCTGGGATTTGATTGTGACGATGGACGATGCGACCAATGAGCATTACTCGATGTTTTTCTGTGAACAGGAAGGCACTCGCAGCAGTTTCCGGGGGGTGCGCGAAGTGATTGAATCGAAAGGACTGTTCTGTTCGCTGTACACGGATCGAGGCAGTCATTACTGGCATACGCCCCAGGCTGGAGGCAAAGTGGACAAGAACAATCCCACACAGTTCGGACGCGCCATGAAGCAACTGGGCATCGAGATGATTCCAGCCTACTCACCGCAGGCGCGCGGGCGCTGTGAGCGGGTCTTTCGAACCCACCAGGACCGTCTGGTCAAGGAACTGGCCAGCGCTGGCATCACCGATATGGACACGGCCAACCGCTATCTCCAAAACGAGTATCTGCCCGCCTACCATGCCGAGTTCAAGAAACCGGCTCGTGAACCCGGCAGCGCCTTTGTGGCCTGTCGCGATCCATCGGTACTGGATGACATTCTGTGTGAGCGCCATGAGCGAATGGTGGGTGCAGACAACTGTGTGCGCTATCGGCGCAAAGTGCTACAGATTCCGGCAGATCGGCATCGTTGCCATTACGTAAAAGCCCGCGTCCAGGTACTGGATTACCCGGATCAGGGTCTGGCGGTTCATCACGGCCCCAGAGAACTGGCCCGATACGATGCCAAGGGGCAATTACTATGAACTCGCATCCGAACGACCGCGTCCGGTCCGCCGCGCACGTTCGGTTTGATTCATCCTCCGGGTTAACCCGGAGGATGAATCAAGGTATCATCATAGCGGACAATTCATTTGCTATAAAACCGGACAAGTCTATTTGCTCTTAACAGTGGATATTCCGCCCCATGTTTTTATTTGACCCGTTTCGTATGGTTAGACGCCAAATTTTTCAAAATACAACAAATAGCCTGATTTAACAGGCTATTTGTTGTATCATCGCGCCCCGTGGAAATGGCCGGGCCCGGCTATTGCCGAAACTATTCTCTTTAGCGCAAATTCAAATCATTTATAGCCATGAAAGACTTGACGAAGTATAGAAACATCGGGATTTTTGCACATGTCGATGCCGGGAAAACGACCACCACGGAACGAATTTTGAGCCTGACCGGCAAGATTTATAAAATCGGTGAAGTGCACGATGGTGAAGCGACGACAGATTTCATGGATCAGGAGCGTGAGCGCGGAATTACGATCCAGTCGGCGGCCACCAGCGCGTTCTGGGATGATCACCGCCTGAATATCATTGACACTCCAGGCCATGTCGATTTCACGATTGAGGTGTATCGTTCGCTGAAAGTGCTGGACGGTGGCGTCGGTGTGTTCTGCGGTTCTGGAGGGGTTGAGCCGCAATCAGAAACAAACTGGCGGTATGCCAATGATTCCGGGGTTGCGCGGATCGTTTTCGTCAACAAGCTGGACCGCCTCGGCGCCGACTTTTATCGTGTAGTTGATCAGATCAGGAAAATTCTGGGCGCAAAACCCCTGGTTTTGACTTTGCCCATCGGCATTGAAGATGAGTTCAGCGGGGTGGTTGACCTGTTGACCCGCAAGGCCTGGGTCTGGGACGGGAGCGGTGATCCGCAGAACTATCGAATTGAGGAACCCCCCGCCGACATGGCCGACAGGATTGAGCAATATCGTGAGGAGTTGATCGAGGTTGCTCTGGAACATGACGACGTTGCGATGGAAAAATACCTCGATGGTGAAGAGCCGGACGTGGATACCATCAAGGCGTGTATCCGCAAAGGCACGATTGATCTTGATTTCTTCCCGACTCTTTGCGGTTCCGCATTCAAGAACAAGGGGATTCAGCCGGTACTGAATGCGGTGGTTGATTATCTGCCGAATCCCGTTGAGGTCAAGCCGCAACCCGAGGTTGATATTGAAGGAGTCGAGACCGGAAGTCATGCGGTGGTTGATCCGGCCAGGCCGATGCGCGCCCTGGCATTCAAGATCATGGATGATCGATATGGGGCGTTGACGTTCCTGCGTATCTACTCAGGAACCATCGCCAAGGGGGCGACCGTGTTGAATACCGCGACCGGCAAGACAGAGCGAATCGGGCGGATTGTTGAAATGCACGCTGATTCCAGGGAGGACCTGACCTCGGCGCAGGCCGGGGATATTGTCGCGGTGCTGGGTATGAAAAATGTCAAAACCGGGCATACCCTGTGTGACCCGGATAACCCCGCCACCCTGGAGCCGATGGTATTCCCGGATCCGGTGATTTTCATGTCGGTCGCGCCCAAAAACAAGGCGGCATCGGAAAAGATGGGTGTCGCTTTGGGCAAGATGGTGTCAGAGGACCCGTCTTTTCATGTCAGCACTGATGATGACAGCGGGGAAACCATCTTGCAGGGAATGGGTGAACTGCACCTCGATATCAAGGTGGATCTGTTAAAACGAACCCATGGGGTTGAAGTGGAAGTGGGCAAGCCCCAGGTGGCTTATCGTGAGACCATTACGCAAGGCATATCGGATACGTATATCCACAAGAAGCAAACCGGCGGGGCCGGACAGTTCGGTAAAATCGACTACACGATCGAACCGGCTGAAGCTGGTTCCGGTTATCAGTTTGAATCGAAAGTGACCGGCGGCAACGTTCCCCGTGAATTCTGGCCGGCGATCGACAAGGGTTTCAGGGAGTGCATGCAGACCGGGATACTGGCCGGGTATCCTTGTATTGATGTCAAGGTGACATTGCTGGACGGCGCCTACCATGCGGTGGATTCCTCCGCGGTGGCGTTCGAGTTGGCGGCCAGGGCCGCTTACCGGCAATCCATGGGCAAGGCCGGGCCCCAGTTGCTGGAGCCGATCATGAAGGTGGACGTGTTCACTCCCGAGGCTAATGTCGGAGACGTAATCGGTGATCTTAACCGGCGTCGCGGCATGATCCGCTCCCAGGATGCCGGGGTCGTTGGTGTCCGCATCAAGGGCGATGTGCCGCTTTCCGACATGTTCGGCTATATTGGCGACTTGCGGACGCTGACTTCAGGCCGCGGGCAGTTCTCAATGGAATTCTCCCATTACATGCCGTGCCCGAAAAACGTGGCCGAAGGCGTGATCAAGGAAGCCCTGGAAAGAAACGCGGCCAAATCCTGAAACCGGGATCGGTATGTTTGCCCCGGGTTGGGTGAGCCTGATTGCAGCGGGCGTGTTGGCCAGTAGCGTGATAGAATAGGGTCATGAGTGAACCGGCAACCCAAAACCTGGCACAGCAACTGGCTGTCCTGGAGGAACGTATGAATACGAAGCAGGCGGAAGGCGAATCCGCAATTGATCGATTGAGAGCCGATATGGCTAACTGGAAAACGGACATGGCTAACTGGAAAACAGATATGGCCAAACGGGAGAATCGGCTGATGCTTGTTGTATTTGGCGCCGTCGGTTTGGGCACTGCGATTCTGGGATTGCTTATCGCTATGGATTAGTTATGGTTTCCGGGAATACGTTTTTGCCTGAGACTCCCGGTCACTCTCCGACTGGACAGTCTACAATATACACGGACTGAAATAGGCATGACCACATCAATGGCAACAGAAAACCGACAGTTATTCGCTGCATCAAGGCTGTTTTCACCAACCGTATTTCGTGAATTTGCACGTGAAGGGCGATCACCTGTCTTCGCTCGTCTGGTTCGAGAGTTATCGTTTCTTGATTTGTCTTTTGATACTTCTGCTCGAAATGTTTTTGATTCTGCCTTCTCGTTCTTGAAGGCTAAAAATTATCGGCATGAATACATTTACAAATCCGCCATCGCCCGTAAGGTTTTGCTTGGCAGACATTCTCTTAGGACTGCAGCGCTGATAAATGAGTTTCGAGTACACGACTGCAAAGCGGACATCGTTATTATTAATGGCACATCAAATGTCTACGAAATTAAATCAGAGCGTGATTCATTACGCAGGTTGGAAAAGCAGATTTCTGCATATCGAAATGTTTTTGCAAACATAAATGTCATAACTGGAAAGAAGCACTTGGATGCTATTCGGGATATCGTCCCACAGACTGTGGGAATTTTATTGCTGAGCGACAGATACCAAATCTCCACTGTCCGTGAACCCATCTACGTCTCAACCGAGATTTGTTCCATGAGTATTTTTGATTCCATCCAAATTTCTGAGGCAAAAAAAATATTGAAAAATCTTGGCATTGGAATCCCTGACGTACCAAACACAAAAATTTACTATGCTCTTAAAATGTTATTCAAGGAATTATCGCCCCAAATTGCTCACGAGCAGATGGTAAAGATTCTTGGAAAAACCCGGAATCAGTCTCAGCTTTCTCCATTTTTGAACAGGTTGCCAGACTCTATCATTGCAACTGCCCTTTCAACCCGAATCAGTAAACAAGATCACGGCAGACTCTTAAGCGCATTAGACACGCCTTTGCACATTATATTTGGCTGGCGTTAGTTTACGGATGTACTTCCCCTATTTTCGCGGCAAGCAGTATGAATTGGTTACTATTCGGGAATCTGCCCAGCTGCTTTGTGATTCTGGATTCATACCTGTCATTGAACCAGTCAGGGAAACTTTTGGTGGTTTGGTCAAAACACTGGATGAAATTGTTAAATGTCATGGTAAGGCCATTATTGTGGTTAATCCAGATCATGGAAACTATAAGAATGATAGCGCTGGAATTGCCAAATTGCTCAAAGATGAATATGCAAACTACAAAGAACTCTCTCTTGGTATATTGTTAAACGAAAAAATAACACTAAACGAGATACAGAAAATTCTGGTGTCGAACGAGGATAGAATCAGTAGTTTTGTTCATGCGGGCCACACGGGGGCAAAATTCCTCGCAGAGTCACTTGGAGAAAGTTTAGGGAAATATGACCACATTTTTATGGAAGACAAAAATGGGAAGCTTTATCAACGCCACTTCAGATCTACAACTTCAAAGCGCATTCTGCTCAGGGATGGGTTCACAAGGAGGACAAACAGGGACCATCCCCCAAAAGAATTTTTTTCTGATTTACATGCAACATTCGAAGATGAAGGAATGCAGGGTTTTGGTGATTTTTTGATTGTTGGTGACTACTATTCAGAAACTGGAGGGCCCGCTTATGCGGTGGCTATACATCTTACATTTATAGATGAGAGTGATGAAATGTATATCCAACATTTCAAATCTACCCGCCAGGATGACCCGAAAGATCCTGCGGGGAAATTTGCAGAGGCCCTGCAAAAATTAATCAACGAAATTGAGCAATCGAGCACCCAGATATTTCATTCCAGCGCCATAGACGAATTTCGTGATTTATATCGACGAGGACATTTCCCCGGATTGGGGTACGTCAAGAAACTGTCTATGAAACACCATATTGAGACATTGTCGAATTATTTTGGCGACCAATAATAATCTGCGATGAAATGTTGTGCCGATTGTTTTGGGGATAGAGGGTTAAGGAAACAAATTATCCCAATGTATTCCGATTCAACCGGGATCTGTTCATTCTGTGGAACTAATGGCGCTGCACTGGTAGAGCCGGAAAGGTTAGTGAATGAGTTTGGGCGTTTAGTGAGTATCTACACACCGGAAAAAAGCGGAAAAAATTTGGTCGAGTGGCTAAAGGAAGATTGGAGGATATTCACTCACGAAAAAATGGATCTGGCTCACTCCGAAGCATTGCTCAGACAAATTTTGAACGATGAAGAAATAGTTCGAAAAAATTTTGTGCCATCCAGGGCAGGTGATACATCCAGACTGGATAGTTGGGAACAACTGCGCAAAGAACTGATGTATGAAAACAGATTCTTTCCCATGAACGAAATTGATTTCGACAGGTTGGAAGGTTTGCTATCCCACTTGCTTCTTGACCCGGATGAATGGAGCCAAAATGAAATATGGTACCGGGCTCGAATTCAGCTAACCGAAGACGGGAAATATTCGGCTGACGAGATGGGGCCGCCGCCTAAACATCTGGCATCGCAGGGGCGCGCTAACCCTGCTGGCATACCTTATTTGTATTTTGCCTCTACACCAGATACAGCGATTTCAGAGATTCGACCTCATACAGGAGAATTTGTAAGTGTCGCAAACATGTCTGTTGGTATCGACCTGAAAGTGATTGACTTACGGAACCCAAGAACTACAGTATCCCCATTTCTTTTAAGTGATGAAAATGAAATAGCGCTTTTGCGGGAAGATATCGGATTTCTTGTTGAGCTTGGAAAAGAGTTAACCAAACCTGTACTTCCTCACGCAGCTGCAATTGATTACATTCCAAGTCAATTTCTTTGCGAATTCATCAAAAGATGCGGTTATCATGGCGTTCTTTATGATAGCTCAGTCGGTGAGGGAGTGAATTTCTCATTATTTGATCCAAATAATGCCACTGTTTCGGAAATTAATTGTCATCATGTGACACGTATCACGGTCAATTCGCAACCATACAATCAATTTTTAGCACAGTAGTTGATTTTCGACTATCCAATAATCATATCTGAATTGGGTATATTGATCTGCCTCGCTTGTGTGTCCGGTCTTTTCGCCCCACACTCGGCAAGCCGTGGGTTATGCATGATCATCCCCGCTTGTCTGTAATACCTTTTCTCGAGCAGCTTATATTTTCTTCATTATTCGCCGTGACTAAAGCACTCATGGTTTAGCGCTCGTCCCGGTTCTTCGATATCAGGACATCAAGCGCTTTATCCTGGCCGCAAGCAAGAATTTCTTGCGAGTGACCGTAGCAGCGATATTAAAAACTCAATCCTGCTTAAACTTAAAGCAGACGGTTTTTACTTGCTGGATTTGTCGGAACTGCCCTGTTCTCTAATGGCAGGTGATCTGTGTTCTCAACTTCTGTCACTTGTCAGGAGAATAGAAAAGGTTGCGGATAAGGCAACAAAGATTATTTTAATCAAGACATCCGTTTACGACACAGCATTTCAATATTTGAAGCAGCAAGGGTTTGAGAATGTAGTTGATGTCAGAATTCCGTTTCCATCATCTGGTCAGCAAAAATCATTTCAGAACAAATTCAGTGAGGCGCTTAAATTGGTTAATTTCCTTTGATACAGATGATGTGAAAAAAACAATGGCGAGACTTTACTCTGGAGACTTGAGCGGCAGGCAGAGGTCTGTCAGCAGATCTTCAGGGGCGGTGTCGGCCGGGGGAGTTCTGGTAAACCTCCATGAACGGCCGGTCATCCGTTTGCTCGCCGCTTTGCGGCAGCCACACATTGAACAGGTTTTTGTAGGCTTTCGGGATGCCGTCGTAGGGGCCGATGTGACGGACACGGGCCACGTTCATTTCGGTGAAGTTTTCGATTCGTATATTCATGATAAGACTCTGTCGTTTCCCCGTGAGCCAAAGACCGTGCCCTAATCCATGGCGATGAGCGCTCCCAGAATGGCAGTGCCCAAACCGACGGCGCCGAACACGGCAAGCATCAACCGATTCTCCCGCCTGGCCATATCCGTCTTCCAGTTGGCCATATCTGCTCTCAATCGGTCAATTGCAGATTCGCCCTCTGCCTGCTTCGTATTCATACGCTCCTCCAGGACAGCCAGTCGCTGTGCCAGTTCCTGAACTGTCAATTCATTCATGGTCTGATTCTATCACGCCGTTTGTCCTGTAAGAGCAATTCTTTTTTCACAATTCTTTTTTCGCGATGGCCCGCAATCCATTGGCAATATCCTGCTGGATGTCTGCGACGTCTTCAAGGCCGATACTCAACCGGATCAGGGAGTCGGTGACGCCGGCCTGGTCGCGCTCGCGCTGCGTAATTCTGCAATGGGTGGTGCTGGCCGGGTGAGTGACTGTGGTTTTGGTGTCGCCGAGGTTCCCGGTAATTGAAATCCATTCGGTATTGTCGATCAATCGCCAGGCGTCTTCGCGGTCGCCATGTATTTCAAAAGAGACCACTCCGCCATATCCGGATTGCTGTTGCGAGGCCAGCTTGTGATCCGGGTGGGATTCGATCCCCGGATACCAGACCCGCCTGACCATCGGTTGCGATTCCAGCCAGGTTGCGACCCGGTTGGCGTTTGCGCTGTGTTGGCGCATGCGGACAGCCAATGTTTCGAGCGCCGTAAACAGGACCCAGGCGTTGAACGGGCTCAGGGTGGCTCCACAGGAGCGCATGACCTTGTACAGGGTCTCTGCAATGCTGTCATCATTGACCACGATGGCGCCGCCCAGGCACCGTCCCTGGCCGTCAATATACTTGGTTGCAGAGTGAATCACGATGTCTGCCCCGAGGCCGAGCGGCTGTTGAAATACCGGGGTCAGGAATGTGTTGTCGATGGCGAGCAGCGCGCCATGTTTCCGGGCAATGCCGGACAAGCGCCGGATGTCGGTGGTCTCGAGCAGGGGGTTTGAAGGGGTTTCCACGAAGAACAACCGGGTATCCGGTCGGACGCTTTCCTCCCAGGCCGTGTAATCCTTAAGGTCAACGTAATCAGCTTCGATACCGAATCGCGAGAAAATGGTCTTGAACAGGTTGATGGTGGAACCGAACACGCTTCGGGAAACCACTACGTGGTCGCCTTGATTGAGGGCCGCCAGCGCCATCGTCGTAATGGCGGCCATCCCGGATGAGGTAGCGGTGCAATGCCGTCCGGTTTCAAGCGCCCGGATTCTTTCCTCGAATGTGCGGACGGACGGATTGGTAAACCTGGAGTAGATATTTCCCGGTTCCGTTTCACCGAATCGCGCCGCCGCCTGTGCGGCGCTGTCGAATACGAAACTCGAAGTCAGGTAAATCGGGTCGCTGTGTTCGCCTTCGGGGCCGCGTTCCTGTCCACGCCGGACTGCCAGCGTTTCCCTGTCATGGTCGGATTTGCGGGTATGATTTTTCATGGCGCTATCCTCATGACCCTGTAGAGTCGTCGCTTTCAATCGGGACCTCTTCGCAGTTCCCCCACTGCGACCATGATCCGGGGTAGGCATGGACGTTTTCATAACCCAGACTCTTCAAGACAATGCAGGTGTGGGATGAGCGGCGGTGGGTCTGGCAATAGGCGATAATTTCCTTTTCCGGCACAATGCCGAGACTCTGGTACTTCATCCGCAGTGTATGTTGATCCAGCAGTTGATAATGTCTGGCCGGGTCGGTGGTCTCTATCCAGTCCAGGTTGACAGCGCCGGGGATATGTCCGCCACGAGCTGCCAGTGGTTCCTCGCCAGTGAACTCCAGAGCCGACCGGGAATCGAGTAAAACCACATTCGGATCATTCAGTTTCTCCAGAATCTGGTCTTTCGACCGGATGCCGTGGTTGCCGATTCTGGCGTTGCAGGTGGTCGGTTCCGGTTGGTGACACCGACGCTCCGTTGGCAGTCCGGTAGCCACCCAGGCGGAGTATCCTCCGTTCAGTAACGAGAACCCGCGATGCCCGATTACGTCCAGTGTCCAGAGTAACCGGCAGGCCGCGGCCCCGGCATCCTGATCGTAGGCGATGACATGCGTCTGCCGGGACAGTCCCAGCCAGGAAAACAGCGCGGAGAGTTTTTCTTCGCAAGGCAGCAGCCCAAGCACAGGCGGCCGCATTTCGACCAGGCAGTTATAATCAAGTCGTACCGCGTTCGGTAGGTGTCCAGAGTCGTATTCGCGCTTGCAGCGTAAATCCACCAGCAGGATATCCGGCTCAGAAACTGACTGGAACAGTTGGTCCGGGTTGATGATAACGGGGCGTGAGCGGTCGGTCTGATCACGAAATTGAATAACACGCTGATCAACCTGTTGTTGATCTGTTCGGGAATATTGATACATCTGAAAAATGCTCCGGAAGTTAAACGAAAACCCATGGGACGAGACTCGGTCCTTGTAAGTCGGGTTTCGGGGAGCGTCAGATGAAAAGTCAGGTAAAAAACAACTATCGGGAAGTAATGGAGTTCACAATAATGCACAGGCCGACGCTCCCCGTTGTACAGCAACAACAGACAGGCGCCAGTGGCATTGTATGGATGGCCGGATTGGTTGTGATGGAACTCATGCGCTAAGTATAGCCATCATCCGTATCCACGGCAAGAAATAATTTTAGAAAAATCCCCAAAGATATGTTTTTTGCAATTTCTGGTGTAATCTACTATCCGTGGAACCAGCGGAAATTCTGGTTCGGGGTTTTTGTCTTGAAGCAGCGGGGATAGAATGATGAAAGCGGCCGTATCGAAAATAAACCTTGCGAATACGAGTGAACAGGAATGGCAGGCGCGGCAGGAACTGGCCTGTTGTTATCGGGCTTTTGTCCATTATGGCTGGACGGACCTGATCTATACTCATTTGAGTTGCCGGGCGCCTGGGGAGCATGACTGTTATCTGATCAATCCTTATGGGCTGCTGTTTCAGGAAATTACGGCAAGCAATCTGATCAAGGTGGATTTTGACGGCCATGTCGTTGCCGGAGATTATCCGTACAATAGCGCCGGCCATGCAATTCATACCGCGATACTGAAGGCGCGTCCGGATGTCAATGTTGTGCTCCATAGCCACACTCGGGCCGGCATGGCTGTTTCCTGCATGAAAGAGGGGTTGTTGCCACTGACTCAACAGGCTAACGAGATCAATGGGTTTGTCTGCTACCACAAATATGGAGTGCTGTCGGATAACGAGGAAGAATGCAGGCTGATGGGGGAAAGCATCGCGGATAAATGGCTGATGATCATGCACAATCACGGCTTGTTGAGCGCCGGGCGAACGGTGGGGGAGGCTTTTTATTTCCTGTACCAGTTGGAAAACGCCTGCAAGGTCCAGGTCGATGTAATGGCGTCCGGCGCCAACAGGATTGTGCCTGATGATGAAGTGGTTCGCTCCCTGAATGACTATGGTATGCCACCCGCTGACGCCCCGTTCTCTGATGTGCCGCTGGCATGGGACGCGGTGACCCGATTGATGGACCGCAAGGATGCCTCTTACCGTTCGTGAATGATTTGACTTTAGTCGGGTATTGGAGTGAAATTTGATCGAAGCATGCTCTGGTCGTGCGGATATCCAACTACCATTCATCAAAGCCAGAATCGGAGGAAATCATGAGGTACAAACCAAATAAAAACTTATTGCTCGCGGGATCATTGATTGCAGGACTCATGATGATTGCGAGTCCAGCCCGGTCAGTAGAATCAAACGACCCGATCAAGCTCACCCTGCATGACTGGACCGGACAATTGGTCACGACCAACATCATGGCCGAGGTATTGAAGGATGGGGGGTACAACGTCGAACTGGTTCAGGCGGATTACATTGCCCAGTTTGCCGGCCTGAAAACCGGAGACCTTCATGTGGCTATGGAGATGTGGGAAACCACGGGTCGGGATGCGATGGATGAAGCGACTGCGACCGGCAAGGTGGAGAATATCGGTTCGACCGGAATGGAAGGAATTGAAGAGTGGTGGTATCCGCTGTATATGAAGGAACGCTGTCCCGGCCTGCCGGACTGGAAGGCGCTGAATGATTGCGCCCAGGAATTCTCGACGCCGGAAACCGCGCCGATGGGACGTTATATCGGCGGGCCGGTAACCTGGGGCGGATTTGATGATGAACGCGCTGAAGCCCTGGGGCTGGAATATGAGGTGATTCACGCCGGCACCGATGCCGCGTTGTTCGCGGAACTGGAATCCGCCTATCAAAGAGAAGCTCCGGTTTTGTTGTGGGTTTACGCGCCCCATTGGGCGCCTTCCAAGTATCAGGGAGAGTGGGTTGAGTTTCCTCCGTATTCAGCCGAGTGTTACAACGACCCGTCCGTGGGAGTGAACCCGGATATGGCTTATGATTGCGGCAAGCCGCGCGGCCCCATCTGGAAAGTGGCCTGGGCCGGAGTCAAGGATAAATGGCCGGGCGCATATAACATGATCCGGAATTTCGAGATCAGCAATGATGAAATGGGAACCATGATTGCCGCCATAGACCTCGATGGACAGGACCTGGACGCGGTGGTTGCCGACTGGCTGGCGAACAATCAGGCTCGCTGGAAGGAATGGCAAAAATAGATTGATACTGTAACTGTACCCGTTGCGGACTGTTCGTTCTGTCGGCAGCGGGTGTTGTTCCAAAGCCTGGGTAAACAACATCTGTATGTCTGACCGTGGCCGCTACTGGCTGATTCGTTTCGGCTGGTTCGGTGTCGCCGGTATCGCTGTGCTCATGGGTTACCTGGGCAAGTCGAATATCCGATGGGCGTTCAAGGTTCCTTCGGATTGGCGGTTACCGCTGCGTGACCAGATCTCCGATTTTATGGACTGGCTGGTCAATGTTGCGGACCTTGGGTTATTTACATTCTACGAGTTGACCCGAAGTATCTCATGGCTGCTGGAACAGCCATTGGATTTCGCTTCGGGTGTACTGGCTACCGGGTTGTTATCCGGCGAAGGGTCTGCCGCGGTTCAACTGACGCCGCCCCTGTCATGGGTCGCGGTGACGTTGCTGGTGATGACGCTCGGGCACTATGCCAGAGGCTTGCGACTGTCTCTGTTTGTCGGCGCCTGTTTCTGTTATCTGGTGGTTTTCGGCCAATGGGCAAGCGCCATGGTGACCTTGTCTTCGGTCCTGATTGCCGTACCCATCGGGGTCGCCGGAGGCGTACTGCTGGGTATTCTGGCGTTTCGCAACCGCTGGATGGATAAAATCATTTCACCCCTGCTTGACCTGATGCAGACGGTGCCTGTTTTTGCCTATCTGGTTCCGGTATTGTTCCTGTTCGGATTCGGGCCGGTAGCGGCCATGATTGCGACTATTATCTATGCCATGCCGCCGATGGTCCGGGTGACCATCCTCGCATTGCAACAGGTGCCGGATGACTTGATCGAAGCGGGTCAGATGGCGGGCTGTAATACATTGCAAATGATGGCAAGGGTGTTGCTGCCCTCTTCAACGCCGATGCTGATGATCGGGGTCAACCAGGTCATCATGCTGTCCCTGAATATGGTTATCATTGCCTCGATGATCGGGGCGGGGGGGCTGGGCTATGATGTATTATCGGCATTGAGGAGGTTGGATATCGGAGCGGGTTTTGAATCCGGATTGGCGATTGTGGTATTGGCCATTGCCCTTGATCGGCTGAGCCAGGCTTTCGCCACCCGCTCCGGAGGGCCTTCCAAAAGTGACAAGGGGCTGCTCGGTCGGCGCCCCTATATCGTGTTTTCCGTGATCATGCTGGTCGTGATTTCGCTGATCTCACTGATCGTGCACCCGATACAGACCTGGCCCGAATCGCTGACCATTACCACCGGGGATTTCTGGGGCAATCTGGTCAAATACATCAACATCCACTATTTCGACCAGATCGAAGCGGTTAAAATCTTCATATTGATGAATGTGTTGTTGCCGGTCAAGCGATTTCTGCTGCTATTGCCCTGGCCGGTGGTTGTACTGGCTGTAGGGTTGCTCGGATTTCAACTCGGCGGTGTGCGGCTGGCCCTGATTGTATTTTTTCTCGCGCTGTTCTGCGCGTTGACCGGGTTATGGGCCAAAACCATGGTGACAGTCTATCTGTGCGGGATTTCAGTTGTGTTCGCCGCATTGCTGGGTATCCCGATCGGCGTTCTCGGCGCCCAGTGGCCGTTCCTTGGCAGAATCATTGAAACCATCGTCGATACCCTGCAAACACTGCCGTCATTCGTTTACCTGATGCCGGTGGTGATGTTGTTCAGGGTGGGGGATTTCGCGGCGATGATTGCCGTGATTTTTTATTCGGTGGCGCCCGCGATCCGTTATACTTTGCATGGCATTCGCCAGGTCAACCCGGAACTGGTTGAGGCGGGTCTTGTCAGCGGCTGTACCCGCTGGCAGATTCTGACCAGAATCAAGCTCCGTCTGGCTTTCCCGGAAATCATGCTCGGCATCAATCAAACCGTGATGCTGGCGCTTTCAATGCTGGTGATTACCGCTTTGGTCGGCACTCGGGAACTGGGGCAGGAGGTCTATATCGCGTTGACCAAGGCCGATACCGGGAGAGGCATTGTGGCGGGTTTGTGTGTCGCCTTCATTGCCATCATTACGGACCGATTGATTCATGCCGGGGTCGTGCGCTCCCGGCAACGCCTGGGCCTGGCTTAAGGGCCGGATGCCTGAACCTGGAATTAATTGATGAATACAGAACAACTCAGTCAGATAAACTCGTTGCCGTGCTGGAGAGGCCGGATCAGCGTCGAACCACTCAGCGGCGGCATGACGAACCATAACTTCAAGGTCGAGGATTGCGGCAGCCAGTATGTGGTGCGTCTGGGAGCCGATGTCCCGGAGCACCTCTTGTGGCGTGAGAATGAAGGCAGGGTTTCGATGACCGCGGCAAAATGCGGGTTTTCACCGGCTGTTTTTTACCGGGAACCGGGTGTTCTGGTGATTGATTTCATTGATGGCATGGTATTTTCCGGGGATGCTGTCAGAAATCCTGAAAACCTGCGGCGTCTGGTTGACCTGCTGCAGCGTTTCCATCGGCGGATGCCTCTCGAATTCGAGGGCTACACGATCCTGTTCTGGGTGTTCCAGGTATTAAGGCATTATCGCAATATGCTGGCAAGCAGGGATTCCGCGTATATGGATCAGATCCCTGAACTGATGGCAATTGCCGGAAATCTGGAACAAACGGTCGGGCCGGTTGAAATTGTGTTCGGACATAATGATTTGCTGCCCGCGAATTTCATTGATGACGGAGAGAAAATCTGGCTGATTGATTTCGACTATGCCGGATTTAACAGTCCCTTGTTTGACCTTTCCAACCTGGCGTCGAACAGTGAACTGGAAGAGGAACAGGAGCGGCGTCTGCTGACGCTTTATTTCGAGGGTCCGGTCACTGCTGATCTCTGGCGCCGCTATCATGCGATGAAATGCGCTTCCCTGTTGCGGGAAACCATGTGGTCCATGGTGTCGGAGGTGTATTCGACGATTGACTTTGATTTTGCCGGTTACACGCGCGAGAATCAGGCTCGATTCGAGAGCGCTTACCAGTATTATACCCGGGCTTTCGAGTAGCTGACGCGCCACCCTGTGATGTCCCGGTCCAGCCATATCTACGACATTTCCCCGGCGGATTTCAATACGATGGCGCTTGAGAATTCTTTCAAGGGTCTGGTCCTGGTCTATTTCTGGTCACAGAATGTCGGTCCCTGTATGAAACTTTTTCCGGTCCTGATCAAACTTGCTGATGAATTTTCAGGCCGGTTCCTGCTCAACCTGCTGGATACGGACCGGCACAAGAGGTATGTCCGGGACATGGGCGTGATCAGCATTCCGACCGTTCAGTTCTATCTGCGCGGCGAAGTCGTCGAGACCCTGCATGGCGCGTTTTCCGAAGGAACTATTCGCAGCGCTATCGAAAAGGCGCTGGATCAGAGCGCTGCAATCCGCATTGGATCCGATCAGTCCGTACCGGACAGACCGTTCGCCAATGCGCTGGAGCGCGCAAAAAAACTTCTTCTGAAAGGAGAGGCTATCAATGCGGCCGCCCTGCTGGATTCGCTGCCCCGAGAGGCATTGGAGATTCCAGAAATCGGTCTGGTCAAAACCCATGCCGATTTGATTCGGGTGGCGCAACTGGCGCCGGAGCGGCAGGCCATCGTCCAGCGGATTGAGGATGATCCCCGGGATTTTCTGTCGCTTTATCAACTGGCCGCCCTGAATCTGGTGGCGGACGATTATCAATCGGCGCTGGAGTTATTGTTGTCCATCAGAAACCGGAGTTCTGACCCCGATATGGCAGACCGGGCGCTCCGGTCAATACTGGCTGTTTTTGCCCTGCTTGGAGAATCCCATCCCCTGGTCGAACGGTTTTCCGGAGTATTGAATCAATTCGGTTCGACCGATTCGCCGTGATTGCGCAAAACCCTACGGCCAGGGCCTACCTGTTGCTGACGATGACTACTTTTTTCTGGGGATGTAACTCGGTGCTGGCCCGCATCGCGGTTGGTGAGGTATCGCCGATGCTGATTGTCAGCCTGCGCTGGCTGGGCGTGATGATATTGTTTGTTTTCGCGTGGCGGGTTATTTGTCGGGAATGGGGCAAACTGAGGCCACATCTCCTTGTGCTGTTCCTGATGGGGGCGCTGGGTTTGAGCGCGTTCAATGCATTGTTCTACCTGGCTGCCCATACCACTACCGCGCTGAACATCGGCATTATCCAGGGCATCGTCCCGGTGTTCCTGCTGGTCGGCGCCTGGTTTTTATACCGCGTTCCGGTGTCGCTATTGCAGGGATTGGGCGCCATCATCACTATATTCGGCGTCTGTATCGTCGCGTCAGCGGGCGACCTCGAGAAACTGGCCTCCCTGTCGATCAATCAGGGTGATTACTTCCTGCTCTTCGGGTGTGTGCTTTATTCCGGTTATGCGCTGGTACTGAGAAGGTTCGCCGACGTGTCGGCAGTCAGCCTGTTCGCTGTGGTTTCTGTTGCCGCCTTCATCGCATCGTTGCCATTGAGTCTGGCGGAACTGTATCTGGGAAGTTTCCAATGGCCGACCCGAAAGGGATGGATTGTGATGATATTGATTACCCTGTTGCCTTCTTTCCTCGCCCAGGTGTTTTTCATCCGGGGAGTGAAGGAACTGGGAGCGGGTCGGGCCGGGATATTTGTCAACCTGGTTCCGGTATTTTCCTCGATTCTCGCGGTGTCGGTTCTGGGTGAGCCATTCAGGGTCTATCATGCAGTCGCGTTGATCCTGGTGATTGGCGGCATCGGTCTGGCGGAAAGTAAAAAGCGCAAGGCGGTCGCGGTCTGACCGGGCCGGATCACCGTTTTGGCGCATCCGGTTCCCGTTTCAGCCGAGAAGGCGCAAAACAGCGCACAGATAAATTCGCGCGGACGCCGTCAGTTCGTCAATGGCCACATATTCATCCAGAGTATGGGCCTGATAGATTGACCCCGGACCACACACGACCGCCGGACAAAGAAAGTGCGGCGCGTCAGTCGCCGCCGGGAATACCCCGACATCGGCGGGCCGTCCCTGTACGGCCTCGAATGCCGAGGCGATGGTCGAGACTACTTCGGATTCGACCGGCGTGTCGAGGGCCGCGTTATGTACGGTCGGCTTGCTGATTTCGTATCTGAAATCAGGGTTTTGGCGGGAGATGTCCTCTAAAATACCACGGTATTGTGCGATGATCTCCTCCGGGGTTTCGCCGGGCAGGAATCGCCGGTCGACTTCCAGTTCGCAGTAATCGGGCACTGCGGATGCGATTGTGCCTCCCTTGATTACCCCCGGATTGACTCGCGCATGCCCGCAGACCGGGTGCCCGGGTCGGGCGGCCAGGTCATCCGCGTAGCGCTCAATCCCCTTGACCACATCGGCCATCAGACTGATCGCGTTGATTCCCGTTTCCGGTACGCTGGAATGGCAGGCCCTGCCGAATGTCCGGATATGCATGCACAGTTGTCCCTTGTGCGTATGGCATACCTTCAGTTCAGTCGGCTCGCCGACAATCGCCAGGTCCGGGATGGGTCCGTTTTCTGAAATATCCTTTGAACCGATCATGCCGTGCTCTTCATCCGCCACCCCGGCGATAACCAGGTCACCGCCCAGGCGAATGTCATGGTCTTTCAGGATGCGGGCCACTTCGATATAAGCCGCGAGCGCCGCCTTCATATCACAGGATCCACGACCGTATAAACGACCGTCCCGGACCACCGGATTGAACGGGTCCGGGTAGCCTTCGACGCCCACGGTATCGAGATGCCCCGCCAGCATCACGCATTTTTTATGTTCACTCTTGCGCTCATGGCCGATCATTCGACCGAACACATTGGGCCGGCCAGCCACTACTTCCCGTCTGCAAGTCTGCAAGCCGAGTGACGCCATCTGATCCTGGTAAAGGTCGGCGAATTCGAGTTCACGACAGTCCGCTGTCGCGTCGCCGTCAAATGGATTGACGCTCGGCATCGCCACCATGGACGCGAGGCTGGTTACCAGACGCGATTCATCGACTTCATCCACAAGCCCGGCGATGGCGCTGTCGTCCAGTTTGCGCCCGTTGGCGAAAGTCGTTTGTGTCGTCATGATTGTTCACCTGTTTCGTAATGCAAATGATAAGATTGTGACACCAATTCGCGTTCAAATCCATGAGTAGAGTTGATGAGTCGGCGGCGGCAATCGGAAAGCGGCAACCAGAAAGGCATGGCCAACCGGGTATGACGGATAAAAAAAGATGCGGGTGGTGCGGGGATGACGCGCTGTACCGGAATTATCATGACACGGAGTGGGGGGAGCCACTGCATGATGAGGGTAAACTGTTCGAGTTTCTCTGTCTCGAAGGAGCGCAGGCCGGGTTGAGCTGGATCACCATTTTGCGAAAACGCGAGCGTTATATTCAGGTGTTTGATGGCTTCGACCCCGAAAAGATTGCGAGATACGACGCGGGTAAAATTGCTGAATTACTCGGTGATTCCGGCATCGTGCGTAATAGATTGAAGGTGAACGGGTTTGTGAAAAATGCCCGGGCCTGCCTGGATATGCGGGAGCGGGGCCTCTCGCTGGACGCCTATTTCTGGGGGTACGTGGACGGACAGCCGATCCAGAACAACTGGAGCGAGGCGCGGCATGTCCCCGCCAATACGCCGTTGTCGGACGCGATAGCCACAGACCTGAAAAAGCGCGGCTTCGTCTTTGTCGGCAGTACGATCTGTTATGCCTTCATGCAGGCTACCGGGATGGTCAACGATCACCTCGTCTGTTGTTACCGCCACAAGCAGCTTGCTGGCTGACGCCATTGCAGGGACAGGCCACGCCAACAACGGGCGACCACAGAGGGTCGCCCCTACGCATTCTGTCGAGTCCACGCTAACAACGGGCGACCATAGAGGGTCGCTCCTGTGCATTCGTGCATTCTGTCGAGGCGACCGTTATTGTGCCGGGCCCCGCCGGACGCTATCTGACCAGCAACCGGTTGACCCGCTTGACGAATTCGTTCGGGTTTTTCAATGGCGCCCCTTCTGCAAGTACAGCCTGATCAAACAGGAGATTCGCCCACTCATCCGCAAGGTCCGCCTTGACATTAATCTGTTTGACGATCTGATGCGCAGGATTGATTTCCAGAATCGGTTTTGCAACCGGGGCTTCCTGACCGATTGATTGCAGTATCCGCTCCATGTTGCCGCCGAGGTCATGTTCATCCGCCACCAGACAGCTTGGCGAATCCACCAGCCGGTCTGAAACGCGAACCTCCTTGACCTGGTCCTTGAGCGTCTCTTTGAGTTTCTCGATCAACGGTTTCATATCTTCTTCTTTCTTCTCGCTTTCCTCCTTGCTTTGCGTGGTGACCAGATCGTCGATATCGAGACCGCCTTTGGCGATGGATTTGAGCGCTTTTCCCTCGTACTCGCGCAGATGGCTGACGAACCATTCATCGACCGGGTCTGTCAGTAACACGACTTCGATCCCGTTTTTGCGGAATACTTCGAGATGCGGGGAGGATTTTGCCGCGTTATAGTTCTCAGCCGAAATGTAATAGATTTCCTTTTGCTTTTCCGGCATACGCGCAAGGTAGTCATCCAGTGAGATGGTCTGTGCCTCATCGTCCCGGTGAGTGGTTGTGAAGCGGGCCAGTTTTGCCAACGTGTCCTTGTTCTGGAAATCCTCGATCACGCCTTCTTTCAGCACACGTCCGTATTCCTTCCAGAGCGCGTTGTATTTTTCTTCATCTTTGCCGGCTATTTTACTGAGTTCCGTCAGCACTTTCTTGACGGAGGCGGCCCGGATCTTGTCGATTTCCTTGTTTTGCTGCAGAAATTCACGCGAAACATTCAGTGGCAGGTCAGCTGAATCCACCAGGCCGCGCACGAATCGCAGATAATTCGGCATCAGTTTCTTCGCGTCATCAGAAATGAATATACGCCGCACATACAGTTTGACGCCGTGGCGCTGTTCCCGGTCCCACAAATCGAACGGCGCTTTCGATGGAATATAAAACAGGGAGATGTATTCCATCCTGCCTTCAACCCGATTATGAATCGTAAGCGCAGGGGGTTCGGGATCATAAGTCAGGGAAGTGTAGAAAGCATTGTGCTCCTCTTCGGAAATGTCCTTTTTCGCCCGCGCCCACAACGCCGAGCCCTTGTTGATGGTTTCCCATTCAACAGGCTGGTTCTTTACCGGCTTGCCGTCATCGTCAAGCTCCGGGTCCTTTTGCATCTGAATCGGCAGGGAAATATGATCCGAGTATTTCGAGATGATGCTGCGTACCCTGAATTTCCCGGCGTACTCCTTGCAGTCCTTTTTCAGCTGGATGATGATTTGCGTCCCCCGTTGCGGCCGGTCGATGGATTCGAGCGTATATTCTCCACTGCCATCGGATACCCACTTGACGCCTTCACTGCTCTTTGCTCCGGCCTTGCGGGTCAATAGCGTGACCTTTTTACCGACCAGAAAACCGGAGTAGAATCCGACGCCGAACTGCCCGATGAAACTACTGTCCGCCGATTCGTCCTTGCTCATCTTTTCGAGAAACGCTTTCGTGCCGGAGCGGGCAATGGTGCCAATATCCGCAATCACCTCATCGCGGGTCATGCCGATGCCATTGTCGATGACGGTCACGGTTCTTTTCTTTTCATCCGCCTCCACCCGGATACCAGGGGCCTCATCGTCTTCGAGAAGCGCGTTATCGGTCAGCGATTCAAATCTCAGCTTGTCGCAGGCGTCCGAGGCGTTTGAAATCAGTTCCCGCAGAAATATCTCCTTGTCGCTGTACAGGGAATGGATCATCAGGTGCAGTAGTTGCTGCACTTCGGTTTGAAATGACCGGGTTTCCACGGCGTCATTACGGGATGAAGTTTTTGTGCTCATGGTTATACAGGTAAACGGATAAGATTTGACTGCTGAAATGGGGGCGGGTTGTGATCTTTCAAGCGGTTTATGGTCAGGTACTGCTTGCGCGGACGCACAGATTCCGTTTGTGCGATCGTAGTACCGACCCGATCCGGAACGGGAATCCGGGTTATCCGCCCCCAGCCTGATCAGGGATGGGGCTTCGCTCTTTGGCTGACGCCCAGGCCAACGGGCTCGCGTAACGGATTATTACTGTCGCTCCGTCCCGAAGGCGCCCTCTACCCGGTAGAAGCTGCCACCCTGGTCGTTTCCGCTGGACTCTACCCGGAAAGTGCCTTCCATGCCTTTTGGCGCATTGGAACCATCCGGGCGTACAAACTGGCCAGAGGCTTCCGAGTCTGCCTGGCTGGTGAATGCAGGTCCCCCATTACAGACGCCGTAACGGCAGGCGCGGGACGGGTTGGTCGCAGCGACCACATAGCCATCCTCACGACCGGCGGTGCTGAAAGTGAAATTGCCATCAGAGGTGATCTTGCCGTTTCTGAGGTGCACCCCCGCCGCCCCCATTCTCAGCCACTTATCAAGAGCAGGCCCGTTGTACTTGTGGTCAACTCCATCGGGGTTCCGATAGAAGTTGCCACCGATATTGGGGTCAATCCATATATCGCCGTTGATCGACATGTCATCGAAATTCGCGGTGAAGGTTGCAGGCGCTTGATGGAAGGAACTGATTCGCGTGGAGCCATCCTCATTCCACTGCATGACCCCTGCGCTTGTACCCTTATAGGTCGCCGTACCAGTGACACTTCCAACTCTTGCTGGTTCGACATAGCTGTCCGTGAACACCAGATATTTGACGTTCTCTGTTTTGCCAATCCACTTGCCGGAGCCACTGGTATCTTCCACCATGTCGTAGGTCAGCCAGTATCCGAAGGAGCGGAGTTCCCCACTGCCAAACTTTTTCGCAGTAACATACCAGCGGTCAATGCCGGAGTGCCATGTGGGTATGTAATCCCATCCCACCTGGAGCCAAACCCAGGTGCCGGGGACGGTTACTGTTGTCCCGCCATTAGTCACGATGTCATGGGGCGGTCGCCATCTTCTTTCAAATTTGGCCTTGGGGGTCATGGTACGCCAGTGTCCGCCGTATGAGTCACCTGTGCGCCGCCCGATGATATTGCGAGAGGCAGTCCAGCTTGCGAGCGGCCCGCTGTTCAGTTTTATCTGTCCGTTTGGGGTGATAATTGAACCTCCATTTCCTCGGCGCTCATTGAACCACTTGGTAGGCAGTTGGTCAAAACAAGAACCGGCCACACAGATCTCCTGGCTAAAGGTGGGCGTTCTTATATTCAGAAGAGTTCCCACCGATGTGGCCCCGCTCGGCCCGGTAATATGATTAGTGCTGTGCCCATGACTTATATTCTTTCCCCGGAGCACCCGCGCATGGGTATTGCGGATGATTACCTCGGTCGGTTCAACGATGGGAGGCGGTTCAACGGTCGGTTCAACGGTGGGTTCAACAGTCGGTTCGAGCGGGTCAGGAGTTACAGGCGTGTCTTCGACAACCCCGGCCACATTGGGGACATTGGAGGTAGCCGTATTACCGCCGCCGGTTGTTCCCGGCTGTGTCACGGGATTGTCCACGGGCGAACCCGGTTCGCCCGAGACTTTGCTCAAGACAATGGGGTTGTTAACGGGGGGGGGGGGGGGTACTGTTGATTGCCAGTCCTCCACCTCCGCCACAGGCACTGAGGAATAACGGAACTGTCAGCACACAGAATATCTTTTTCATTGAGACACCTCCCAACGTATATATGTAAGCTGATTGTAACGCATAAATCACCGTTCGTGTCAAGCAAAAGAGGTGTGACAGACGGAAAATAGTTTCAGCCCCGGGAGTTTCAGTTCCGGGGAAGGTTTGCATTCCCGTGTATACAGGTCATCAGGCTTCTAAAGTGGCATCATACGGTGTTGTATTACATCATTGAGTATTTTTACTCAATGATGTAATGTGAAAATCAGAGTTGTAATATTGGGGTTATGGAATCAGATCTCTGCTTTTGGTGAAATGGTACGATTAGTCGCTAGTATTCCATCGGCTGCAACCCCACAATGCCGCGCATGGACGAACAGTATATCCATTTTTTGGACTATGGACGCAAAAAGTACCCCGTCTGCTACGCCCATAAACCGTGGTGAATTTGGTCAGGCGGAAAATCGACAGACTGTAAGCGAAAAGAGGAAAGACATTGAAGAACATGGTCACTTCTCTGCCTGTTTTTCTTACAATACCAACACTGTTCCCACTCCAGAGAGTTACCAAACTCCCTCGCGTATTTTTACGTGCACCTTCCAGAATCCGGACGACGCGTTTACAGCATTCCTGAATCGCGCCGCTCTTGTTCCGGCGGGTCACACCGAATAGGCGCTTGTGACGATGCCTGAATGAGTCGTTCATTGGCTGCATCAACATGCGCTGGATCAATTTCAAATCCGATAAATTGACACCCGAGTTGTAATGCGGCTAAACCGGTAGAGCCGGACCCCGCAAACGGGTCTACAACAAGCGTATCCGGGGAGAGGGAGCCGTAGGCATCAATACACCGCTTCGGTAATTCTGTTGGGAACCGGCTTCGATGTTGCAGGCCGGAGATGCTTTCATTGGCAAAATGCCAAACGCTCGAAACAGGAGGGCTGGCACGGAACTTATGCTGTTCATCCCTGGCCAGAAGAAAAACAGGTTCGTGCTTCCGGTGAGGTCGCCGGCATCGTCCTTCTGGCATGGCATTTTTCTTGGACCATAGAACTTCTCCTCGATACAAATATCCAGCATCAACCAACCGTATCAGCAGTCTCTGTGGCAACATAAGAAGGTTCCCATATCTGAGCCACGGGGTTATATCGTCAATAAAAGCACGGCGTTTGAAGCGAGGTTTTACGTAAGCTGCATTGGTTGCGTCAAACCCTTTTCCGTCTGCCCCTAAAGAACTGTACACATAATCCTTTCCTCCCCAATTTATCGGAGTATTATAGGAATCCCCTATATTAAGCCAGATAATGCCATGCTGTTTGAGTTTTGGGAGCAGCAGGGTGAAAACATGCGTTAAAAACTCAATATAGTCTCTTGGGTCTGCCTCTGTTCCTCCGCCAAGTGATTCCCGTTGTCCCCAATATGGTGGACTTGTCACCACCACATCAATACTTTCATCTGACAATGTGGGGATAAGACCAAGGCAATCTCCCTGAACAACGCGGGGAAACTCCATTGGCTGCTTCGTGTTGTTTTGCGTTTCCATATTCACTCCTGTAGATTGTACTGCTTTCACTGGAAAGGTTTTATCATAAACGATTACTTTGGTACAAACGGGTTACTCATCATTTCGGCAAAGCCGATAGTTATGTCGATAGTGATTGACCCGAAGGGCCATAATCCGTATATTCCGCTTCTCTTTGCAGATATGATGCGGGGCATTGCGAAGCTGTGAAGTCGCATTTTGCAAAGAATTCGGGGTATAGCGCAGTCTGGTAGCGCGCCTGCTTTGGGAGCAGGATGTCGGGAGTTCAAATCTCTCTACCCCGACCAGCTTTTAAGTTTTATCCGTTGCGCCCGTAGCTCAACCGGATAGAGCAACGGCCTTCTAAGCCGTAGGTTACAGGTTCGAGTCCTGTCGGGCGCGCCATAGCGATTTTCGTTCAGGGTATTGTACAGGTTTGTGGTGAGCGTAGCTCAGTTGGTAGAGCCCCGGATTGTGATTCCGGTCGTCGTGGGTTCGAGTCCCATCGTTCACCCCATTTTTAAAGTGAAACTGCGAACAGGAACTGCGAGAGTGGCGGAATTGGTAGACGCGCTGGATTTAGGTTCCAGTGGGGCAACCCGTGAGAGTTCGAGTCTCTCCTTTCGCACCATATCAGGAAACTAAAGATAATGAAATTGATGAGGAATTGAAAATGCAGGTTTCCGTTGAAGAGTCTGGCGCCATTGAGCGAAAACTTGCCATTTGCGTACCGTCTGACGAGATTGAGTCAGAGGTATCCAAACGACTGCATGATGCGGCCAGGAAGACGCGCATTCCGGGTTTCAGGCCCGGCAAGGCGCCCATGCGTATTGTCCGGCAGCGATTTGCTCCCGGCATTACCAACGAGGTCGTGATGGAGACGATCCAGTCGAGTTACGACGCCGCGCTCAAGCAGCAGGAAATCATTCCGGCCGGGCTTCTTGCGATTGAGCCTGTACCATACCAGTCCGGCAATGATCTGGAGTTTGTTGCGACCATAGAGGTCTTTCCACAAATTCCTTCACTGAACCTGGAGGGGGTGACTATTCGCAAGCCGGTAGTTGAGGTGACCACGCAAGACATTGACAATACGCTGGAGGATATTCGCCTGCGTCATGCTGATCATTATGTCATCAGGGAAGGCAAATCTGAAAAAGGCGACAGGCTGACGGTTGATTTTGAAGGGAAAATAGACGGTGAGAGCTTTGAAGGGGGCGACGCAGAGGGGCATTCCTTCATCCTCGGCAATCGGGAGATGCCGGAAGAGTTTGAAAACGGGCTGGTCGGCATCAATCAGGGTGAAGTTACGGTCATTCGGACTTCCTATCCACAACTCCACGACAACCCCGTCCTGGCTGGCAAGGAGGTTGAGTATTCGGTCACAATCAAAGCGGTCGAGCAACCGGAACTGCCCGAACTCGACGATGAGTTTGCTGAAAAAATGGGAATCAGTGAGGGCGGTATCGAGAAGTTGCGGCAGGAGGTGGAAGGCAATCTGTCGCGTGAACTCGATGAGCGTTTACGGGGAGTTATGCACCGCAGAGTCATGGACGGACTGCTGCAGAAAAACGAAATCGAAGCGCCGAAATCACTGGTCGAGAATGAAATTGACCATTCGGTGCGAAGGCTGGAGCAGATTATGGTCGCTCAGGGCCTGTCGGCGGGTGAAATCAGTCGGGACCGTTATGCGGCAGAGGCGAAGAGGCGGGTGGTCTTAAGCCTGATCGTCAGAGCGATTATTGATGAGCGGATGATTGAGGTGAATCCTGATTCGGTAAGACAACGGGTGACCGAAATTTCGGCAAGCTATGAGAATCCGGAAGCCTTTGTAGCCGGTTTCATGTCGAACCTTGATCAGGTGAAAAGGATTGAAGCGGTTCTGTTTGAGGAACAGGTAGTGGAAATGATGCTGGAAACGGCGACCGTTGAGGAGGAAAAACTCTCGCTTCGGGATTTTTATGAAGGAGATCAGTCATGAAAACTGAAAATATCAATTTTGTACCCATGGTGGTGGAATCCACAGGGCGCGGGGAAAGAGCTTATGACATTTACTCCCGATTGCTCAAGGAGCGGGTCGTCTTCATGGTCGGTCCGGTGGACGATCACATGGCCAATATCATCGTCGCGCAACTGCTGTTCCTGGAGTCGGAAAATCCGGAGAAGGATATTTCCCTGTATGTGAACAGTCCGGGCGGCGCCGTTTCATCGGGCCTGGCGGTTTATGATACCATGCAGTTCATACGGCCGGATGTCAGTACCGTGTGTATCGGTCAGGCTGCCAGTATGGGAGCCGTGATCCTGGCCGGGGGAGAAAAGGACAAACGCCACGCACTACCCCATTCCAGGGTGATGATTCACCAGCCGATGGGTGGCTCCCAGGGCCAGGCGTCTGATATTGAAATCCATACCAGAGAGATTCTCGGCATCCGAGAGCGGCTCAACCAGATTCTCTCGCGCCATACCGGTCAATCTCTGGATACGATCAAGACCGATACGGACCGGGATAATTTCATGAGCGCCGAGGATGCCCGGGAATATGGCATTATTGATTCCGTATTGAAAAAACGGGTATAGTTGGAGTCCGGCGTTACCACAATACGATCATTACCGAATAGCGATGACTGATAAAACCTCAGCCAGAAACGAGAAACTGCTTTACTGCTCCTTTTGCGGTAAGAGCCAACACGAAGCCAGGAAATTGATCGCAGGACCCTCTGTGTTCATTTGTGACGAATGTGTCGAACTTTGCAACGGAATTATTCGCGATGAAGTCACCGGCGAGGTCTCTTCGGCGGGCAACGAATCCGGATTTCCAAAGCCCAGGGAAATTCACGCTATTCTCGATGACTATGTGATCGGACAGCAGGACGCCAAGAAAATGCTGTCGGTTGCGGTTTACAACCACTACAAAAGAATCGAGAACGAAGAATCGAATTCTTCTGTTGATATTTCCAAAAGCAATATTCTCCTGATCGGCCCGACCGGCTCCGGTAAAACGTTACTGGCCGAAACGCTGGCGAAACAACTGAATGTCCCTTTCACGATCGCGGACGCGACCACGCTGACCGAGGCCGGTTATGTCGGCGAGGATGTTGAAAATATCATCCAGAAACTGCTCCAGGCCTGCGATTATGAAGTTGAAAAAGCCGAGATCGGGATCGTGTATATTGACGAGATCGACAAGGTGTCGCGCAAGGCCGAAGGTCCGTCCATTACCCGGGATGTTTCCGGCGAAGGCGTTCAGCAGGCCCTGCTGAAACTGATTGAAGGCACGGTCGCCGCGATTCCGCCGCATGGCGGGCGCAAACATCCGCATCAGGAACTGCTGCAGGTGGATACCCGCAATATCCTGTTCCTGTGCGGTGGCGCTTTCGCGGGTATAGAGAAGGTTATTCAGGAGCGGACTGAAAAATCCGGCATCGGGTTCGGCGCCGATATCAAGGACAAGTCGCCGGATCGGCGCTCTACTGAACTGTTGCAGAAACTGGAGCCTGAAGACCTGGTCAAGTTTGGTTTGATTCCGGAGTTTGTCGGTCGGCTTCCGGTGATTGCGACACTCGAAGAGCTGGATGAGGAATCCCTTGTGCGGATTCTGGTTGAACCCAAAAATGCGCTGACAAAGCAATATCAGACCCTGTTCAAGTATGAAGGTGTCGATCTGGAGTTTCACGAAGACGCGCTGCGTCAGATTGCGGTCAAGGCCATGGACCGTAAATCAGGCGCCAGAGGGCTTCGCTCGATTATGGAGGGCGCGTTGATCGAAACGATGTACGAGTTGCCCTCGCTCGAAGGGGTCAACAAGGTCGTGGTTGATTCCTCTGTGATTACCGAAGGCTCACGACCGCTTTATGTCTACGAGGAAAGCAAGACCAGAAAAACGGCTGCCATGTTGTCAACCTGACGACCCTGAGTGATTATGGCCGAGTCCGCTTCCCTGAAATCCAGTTCCCGGACAAAGGGGCCGTGGAACTGGCATCCGCAGTTGCCTTTGGTGATGCCGCCGATCTTCGTATGGCCACCGCAGCCCGTCGGCGCATTGAAATTTATTCTGGGCAGAGGGTTTGCACTGTCCCAGATGATGATTTTTGTCTTGTTGGGGATTGTAACCTGGGTTTATCTCTCTCCCGGAATCGAGGGATGGAAGACCTTCTCGCCAGGCTGGGTCTTTCAGGTCTGGGCGATCAATCTGGGACTCTCGGTAGTGGTGGCGGGCGGTCTGCATCTTTATTTCCATACCTGGAAATGCCAGGGCAAGGCGCAAAGATACGATCATCGGGAACTGGCCAGAAATAACCGCGCATTCCTGTTCAATAATCAGGTTTGGGACAATATTTTCTGGAGCTGCGCCAGCGGTGTCACGGTCTGGACCGGCTTTCAGGTATTGCTGATGTGGGCCTATGCCAATCAGATCATTATGTGGAGTACCGGGTCGGGTAATCCTTACTGGTTTGTCGGTCTGTTCCTGATATTGACTGCATGGGCATCGATGCACTTCTACTTCATCCATCGACTGATTCACTGGCCTCCGTTATACCGGATTGCCCATGCCCTGCATCACAAGAATGTCACGGTCGGGCCGTGGTCGGGGCTGGCGATGCACCCGATCGAGCACCTGTTTTATTTCAGCACCGTGCTCATTCATCTGGTCATTCCCTCCCACCCGATCCACATGTTCTTCCATATCTATCTGACTGCCCTGTCAGCCTATACCGGGCACGTCGGTTACGAATCCATTGTGATCAAGGGTAAATCCACGCTCGGTATTGCCAACCTGTTCCATCAACTCCATCACCGATACTTCGAATGCAATTACGGAACCCCGTTCATGCCCTGGGACAAATGGCTCGGCACCCTGCATGATGGTACAGAAGAAGCAACCCGCAGGATCAACCAGCGACGGGCCGGGATGGGCTAAATTCCGGGCGGGCCTGATGTGGCAGTCCCGATGGTCCTGCCAGTTTCCCGTCAGCGCTATGACCAGATGTCGTGTCCATCCATTATTATTCAGACAAAATGAGCTTGAGGTTCCGAGAATACCCGTTCTACCATCGGCCTGAAAAATTCCAGGGGTTTCGATTCAAAATCCGGATCGAAACAGTTTTGGTCATAATTCTCGCAAAAATCGACACAGTCCTGATACCACTCATGCTTTTTGAAGCGATCCCTTGCATTGCGGTCCTTGCCGAAATGATGGGCGTAGTACCAGGTTTGGAACAAACCATGATGTTTGACAATCCAGTAGATTTTCTCTGAAACATAAGGGCGCAATATCGCGGCCGCCATTTCACTGTGAGAGCAGGGCGCAAGGTTGTCGCCGATGTCGTGCAGCAGGGCAGCCACCACCATTTGTTCGGATTCTCCTGCGTCAAAAGCCCGGGTGGCGGATTGCAGTGAGTGCTCCAGTCTGCTGACCCGGTAGCCGGAAAAGGAGTGTTCGAGGCCAGCCAGCGCCGCCATCAATCGGTCAGGCAGTGTTTTTACGTATTCTTTCTCGTGGTTGGCGAGAAAAGCATATTCTTCGGCGGTGCCGTCAATCATGTGAACGAAGTTGACAGTGTCCACGGTTCATGTCCTCCGGGTTGCAGGTTTTATTTACAAAATCTCCAGTACGTTTTCCGGTGGCCGACCGATCACTGCCTTGTCGTTGTGGACGACTATCGGGCGTTCAAGCAGTTTCGGATGGCTGATCAGGATTCGCAGCCATTCATCCTCATCGGGAGTCCGCTCCGCCAGGCCCAGCTCCCGGTACAGGGCTTCGCCCTCGCGGATGAGGTCGCTAACCGGGCATCCAAGCAGTTCGATAATGCCCTTGAGGGCGCCGGCATCCGGTGGTTGTTCGAGATAAAGGATGACTTCCGGGATGATTCCGGCGTCTTCAATCAGTTTCAGGGTCGCCCTTGATTTGGAACAGCGTGGATTATGGTAAATGGTCGCCATCAACAGCCTCAAGGGATCCCGGGGAAACGGGTCAAAGTCTAACCCGGTTTCCCTGAACCTGTCCAGATGTAAATCCGGCTTGATCGTAAGGCTCAGGCCTCCGTGCCTGTCCGGTCAGGCGCCGATTTTCGGCGATCTTCTGCGCTGCGACCACCAGACCAGTCCCAGCAATAAAAGCGCGGGCAGGTAAAACACCTCTTTGGGTACACGGTCTTTTCTGGTTTTGATTGATCTTAATTCCACCGGATGATCGGTGTAGTAGTCGAAGGTCTTGCCGATGGTTTCAAAGAAGGGTGATCCGGGAAAGGGTTCCTCAATAATCGCACGGCCATCTTCTACAGTGACTGTGAGTCCGGCCATCGTAAGTCTCTCAACAGCTTGCGCCTGGTTACCCATCGGAACCAGGATGGTTGTGCTGGTGATTTCACCAGTATCAAAATCAGGGCCGGTCACCACCATGGTCAGTGTCCCGTCCGGAGTCGCGTTATCGACCACTTCATAAACCCTGGAAGGGTGAATTTCCTCGAATGGCGGGTCTACCCTGTCCAGCCAGAAACCGGGGCGAAACAGGGTGAAGGCAACCAGCAGCAATACCAGAGACTCCCAGATCCGGTTGCGGGTCAACAACCAGCCCTGGGTCGCCGAGGCGAACAGCATCATGGCGATGACGGCGACAATGAATACAAAGACGGCTTTCAGCGGCGATACATTGATCAGCAGCAACTCGGTATTGAAAATAAACAGGAACGGCAGCAGGGCGGTGCGAATATCATAAGCAAACCCCTGAATCCCCGTTTTGATCGGGTCTCCCTTCGAAATCGCCGCCGCCGCAAACGCCGCGAGCCCGACCGGGGGAGTGTCGTCCGCCAGGATGCCGAAATAAAATACGAACAAGTGTACGGCAATTAACGGAACCAGCAGGCCGTTGGCCGCCCCCAGAGTAATGATAACCGGGGCCATCAACGAGGAGACGACGATATAGTTGGCCGTTGTGGGTAGTCCCATGCCGAGAATCAGACTCATCACAGCGACCAGTAACAACATTACGATCAGATATCCACCAGACAGAAACTCCACAAACTCGCCGACCACCTGATGGGCGCCGGTCAATGATATGGTTCCGACTATAATCCCCGCCGCGCCGGTCGCGACCGAAATACTGATCATGTTGCGCGACCCTGCGATCATGCCGGAGATCCAGTCATTCTTGCCGGTTTCAAATGCTGCCCGATAGTTTCCGCTGCCGCGGAAAAACGCCTTGATCGGATGTTGGGTCAGAGTCACGATGATCATCGCGATGGCTGCCCAGAACGCGGATAATCCCGGCGACAGCCGCTCAATCACGATACTCCAGATCAGAATCACGATGGGTAGAATGAAATACAGGCCGGTGAGCGCTGTTTCTCCCGCTTTCGGCAGTTCGGTGATCGGCGCGTCCGGGTGGTCGACAACCAGGTCGGGTATTGCGGACGCCAGTTTCAGGAGATATAAATAAATCCCTGCACAACCCGCTGCAACGATGTAAAAGGCCGAAGCCGGGGCCACGACCTTGATCCAGCCGAGGCCGAAGTAAACCATGATTCCAAGCAGTCCGATACCGATAAATCCGCCCAGAAAACCCATCATCTTGCGGGCAAAGGTAAGAGAGGAGGGTGGTTTGGGCAACCCTTGCAGGTTCAACTTCATGGCTTCGAGATGAACGATGTAAAAGAGCGCGATATAGGATACCAGCGCGGGCACCAGGGCATGTTTCAGTATTTCCTGGTAGCTGATTCCGGTAAATTCGGCGATCAGGAATGCGGCGGCCCCCATGACCGGCGGGGTCAGTTGGCCGTTGGTCGAGGAGGCTACTTCGACCGCGCCCGCCTTTTCAGGGGAAAATCCGGTGCGCTTCATCAGCGGAATGGTAAACGTCCCGGTGGTGACGGTATTGGCGATGGATGACCCGGAGTACATACCGCTCAGCGCCGAAGCAACCACGGCCGCCTTGGCCGGTCCGCCGCGCAAATGTCCGAGCAGGGCAAACGCGATCTTGATGAAAAAATTTCCCGCGCCGGCTTTTTCCAGAATGGAGCCAAACAGCACAAACAGGAATATAAGAGTCGCTGAAACCCCGAGCGCAACGCCAAACACGCCTTCATTCTGCATCCAGAAATGCCACATTGCCTTGCCATAGGATGCCCCCTTCCATTGAATCGTTTCAGGCAGCCAGTCGGCGTTGCCAAAGAAGACATAAGCGACAAACACACTGGCGACGATCAGCAGCGGCAGTCCGAGGGAACGCCAGACCGTGATTCCAAGAATCAGCATGCCAATGGTTGATGCGACCAGATCTCCGGTTGTCGGCAATCCGGCGCGCACCGCAATTTCGTTCCGAAGAACCACAATATACAGACAGCATGCCACGCCGGCAGTGGCCAGTACCCAGTCATACCAGGGGATTCGATTCGAAGGGCTGGACTTGAACAACGGGAAGGCGAGGGTGGCCAGGAAAAAGCCGAATGCGAGGTGGATCAATCTGGCGTTCGAGTTGGTCACGATCACGCTGATTCCGGTCACTTCGGTCAGCCAGAACGGGAGATTGGATGCAATATAAAGTTGAAACAGGGCCCAGACAAACGCGACCGAGGCGATCAGTTTGCCTTCCCAGCCGACCGGGTTGCGCCCTCCTGTGTCAACTGCCGAAAAATCCTCCAGGCTGCCCTGGGATTCATTGTTTTGTGCCATTTTTTCCTCGCTGGACCTGGTTTGCTTCAATCCTGATCAAATTTCCTGAAGGTGGCGCTCATTTCTCCGGTATCAGAAACAAAAAACCCTCCCGGAATTATTGGCGGGAGGGTTTTTCGGGTTACAACCTGTACAGGCAAGAATTACATCCAGCCGCGTTCCTTGTAATACTTTTCCGCGCCCGGATGCAGCGGAGCGGAAAGGGAATCGGAAATCATTTCTTTCTCGTTCAGATTCGCGAATGCGGGATGCAGTTTCTTGAAGTCCTCGAAATTTTCAAATACGGCTTTAACCACCACATAGACGACGTCATCCGGGACATCGGCGCTGGAAACGAAGGTGGCGCCAACCCCGAAAGTCGCGATGTCATTCTCATTATTGTACATACCCGCCGGAATTGATGCGGTTCGATAGTACGGGTTGTTGGCCACCAGTTTGTCGATAGCCGGTCCTTCAACAGTGACCAGGTGGGCATCGCAGGTTGCCAGGGATTCCTGGGTCAGGGCGGACGGGTGCCCAACCAGCCAGAAATAAGCGTCAATCTTGCCATCGCAGACCGCCTGTCCGGTTTCCGCCGATTTCATTTCCGCCGCCAGTTTGAGGTCGCTGCGTTCCCAGCCGAGCGCTTCCTCAATGACTTCCCAGGTGCCTCGGGTGCCCGAACCGGGGTTGCCGATATTGAGGCGCTTGCCTTTGGCATCGGTCAGGGTATTGATCCCGGAGGCGTCGCTGGCGATGACCGTGACCGGCTCAGGATGGACCGAGAAGACAGCGCGCAGCTTCTCGAATGCGCCCTGGTCTTCAAATTTTGAAGTGCCGTTGTAAGCGTGATACTGCCAGTCGGATTGCGCTACGCCAAATTCGAGTTCACCGGCGCGGATGGTATTGATATTATAAATTGAGCCACCGGTCGACTCCGCCGAACAACGAATGCCATGCTCCTTGCGGTTCTTGTTTACCAGTCTGCAAATGGCGCCGCCGGTTGGATAGTAAACGCCGGTTACTCCGCCGGTGCCGATGGAAATAAACTGTTGCTGGGCATGGGCGGTCATTGCGCTCATGCCGGTCACGGCCATTCCCGCCGCAACGACCGAGGATAGAATCGTGTTTCTCATGGTAATGCCTCTCTTGGTGAAAGTAAATTTGCCGGACCGCCCGAAAAAGTGGACGCTCAAACCATTATATTAACATCTTTGGGGCGTCCGTTGTCATAAATTCGCGCGTTGCCGGGGCAGCGCCTTTGAGAGTTGTTCAGAACTGTTTGATCAGGGCGATTTCGCCGTGCCATCGTTGGTAAGACTGGAGTTGGGCGTTGGATTCGAGTGCGTCTCGGATGACGGAGACGCGCGGCGCGAAGCCTTTCAGGGTCCAGCCCCGGTGATGCAGAGACAGGCGGTAGGAGCGTTGCCGGTCTTTTCGCTCTGGCGTTCCCAGCGTCAAAAAGCCCCAGTGCGGTTCGAACACGGTGCGCGAGACGCTGGCGTTGAGGCCGACCGAGAGACCGCCGGACAGGTCGTAGTTGCCACCGAGGTCGAGACTGCGCTGTCGGCTGCGGTAATTGACTTGCATCGGGGATGCCCGGTCATAACGCAATCCGCCCCAGGCGGTCAGTTGCGGCGTGACGTGGAAATTAACCTGTGCGCCCACGCGCCAGCGGGGGCCGTTCTGGTCCTGATTTTCCCGGTACGTCCGTCGTCCCCGATGCCCGTGCAGATTCAGGGACAGGCGGGGGGTGAGGCGTCGCCAGGATTCCACGCGAAAGCCCTGTTCGTCCGATTCCGGCCGGTTGCCGCGCCGGGTATGGCCGACTTTGGCCAGTACGCTGAGATCCAGCGCTCCGAGCAGCCATTGTGGTCCGGTCTGTACGGAAGCATGCATCTGGTCGAAGCGTTGGCGGGCATATTCCCGGATGGACAGGTCAGCGCCGACTCGCCAGTTGAGATTGGGACGCAATGGGTGAAAATATCGCCCGTTGCCCCAGATATGCAAGCCGGTTCCCGATTCCGGATGGTCGGGGGTGTTCAGCTGAAACGGTATGCCGCCGACCAAGAGGGTATCCTCCTCGCTGGACGCGCCGATGTTGGTATCGGGAGCGAGCGCCGCGCCTGCGGTGAAGAACCAGCGCTTGCGCCGTTGCATGAGGTTAAGATAGTACTGGATGTTGCGTTGGACGGACGGTGGCAGGGTTGCGGCCAGGACTTTCTCGAAATGTTCTTTGGCCAGCGCGTCTTCTTCCAGCAGGAAGAAGGTTCGAGCCAGTTCCAGCCGGGGACGAAGCGCCGCGGGATCAATGACCAGAATGCGCTGGAACGCCCGGGTCGCGATGGTCAGGTATTGTTTGCGCGGGCGCGGGGATTCTGTCTTTGCGGCGGCCTGTACGGCCGTAGTACCGACCCAGAACAGGAAATCCGGATCATCCGACCCCAGCCCGGCTTCCAGTTTGTCTACCGAAGGATAAGGAGCCGGGGCATCCCCGGTCTGCGCCAGAGCCGGGAGCGCCCAGAGCGGCAGCACAACCAGCGCGAGCCAAGTCACGTATTTCATTGCGTTCCGGTTCCGGTATTACAGACATCATGGCCGCCTGATTCAGTTGCCGCGGAACGACTCGTATAATTCCTCACTACACCCCGAACGCGCCCGGCGCCTGGTAGAAGGAGTCACTGTTGCCGTCCGCTTCGGACTGTGTCCAGAAAGCGCCTTCGATGTGTTGTGGCATATTGATGTGTTGTGGCATATTGGTGTGTCTGGAATGGGGTATATATCACGGCTGATTGTAACGCACAAATCATCGTTCGTATCAAACAATAATTTCAGCCCCGGAGGGGGTGCATTGCCATCGCGCCGGGTCCGGTCTATATGTTGGAATCCGCGAAAGAGGTCTTGCGCTTCGCGATGAACTCCAGCAGCGCCTCATCAATGGCCGGGTCGAGTTGCGGTGGCTGATAGTCGTTCAGCATCTGTTTCCAGATTTTATTGGCGCGGACCGTGGCGTCGCGCGAACCTTCCATCTGCCATTGCTCGAAGCTGTTGTTGTCGGCGACGCTGGAACGGTAAAAGGCGGTTTTGAAATTCTCCTGGGTGTGGCTGCAGCCGAGGAAATGCTGGCCCGGCCCGACTTCCCGGAGCGCGCTCATCGCCTGCCCGTTTTCTGACAGATCCGTGCCGGCGGCGAATACCTGCATCATACCGAGTTGGTCGGCGTCCATGATCAGCTTTTCATAGCCTGAGGACAATCCGCCTTCCAGCCAGCCGGCCGCATGCAGAACGAAGTTTACTCCGGCCATGATTGTGGGCAGCAGGGTATTGGCGCTTTCATAAGCGGCCTGGGCATCGGTGACCTTGGAGGCGCACAGCGAGCCGCCGCTTCGAAACGGCACGCCCAGCCGCCGGGCCAGCGCGGCGCAGCCATTGATGACCAGCGCCGGTTCCGGAGTACCGAAAGTGGGCGCCCCCGATTGCATCGACATTGAGCTTGAGAATGTGCCGAAGATAACCGGACAGCCGGGGCGGACCAATTGGGTAAATGCCATCCCGGTCAGAGCCTCGGCCAGGATTTGCGCCATGGTGCCGGCGGCGGTGACCGGCGACATGGCGCCGGAAAGAATAAAGGGGGAGATGATACTGCCCTGATTGTTTCTCGCATACACTTCCGCGGCGCCCAGCATGGTTTCATCGAAAGTCATCGGTGAGTTCGCATTGATCAGATTGATGACCACGGTATTTTGATCAACGAACTCTTCTCCGAACAGAATCCTGCACATGTCTACTGTATCCTGCGCTCTTTGCGGGTGGGTTACCGAACCCATGAAAGGCTTGTCGGAATACTTGATGTGGCTGTAGACCATGTCGAAGTGCCGCTTGTTAACCGGCAAATCGGTCGGTTCGCATACGGTACCGCCGGAATGATGCAGTGAAGGCAGCATCCAGGTCAGTTTGACCAGGTTGCGGAAGTCCTCGATCATCGCATAGCGCCGTCCCTTATCGAGGTCGCGGATGAAGGGGGGGCCGTAAACCGGCGCGAATACGGTGGATTTTCCTCCGATCATGACGTTCCTTGCGGGATTCCTGGCTTTTTGTTCGAAAGTTCGCGGCGCTGAGTCCTGGATGATCTTTCGGCACAGGCCTTTCGGGAAACGCACCCGCTCGCCGTTGACATCCGCTCCGGCCTGTTTGAACAGTTTCAACGCGGGCGGATAATGGTACTCGATCCCGATTTCCTGCAAGATGGTATCGGCGTTTTCTTCGATCAGCGCCAGACCTTCTTCGTCCAGCAGTACATACTCCGGTATTTTCCGGGTGATGTAAGGAGTGACCGAAGGAACGGCTCCCTGTTCGCGTTCCTGTCTGGCGTGACGGCCGCCGCGTTTTCTGGATGTTCTTGGCATATTCGTTATGGTTTGTTGTCCGGGTAACAGGACAGGGGTATTATGGTGTTATCATGTCCATAATATACCATCGACCTGTCATAAGATGTGCAGTTGTAAGTTAAGGTATCCGTGTATGTCTGACCAGAATCCCAGCGTTGCATCTCAACCGAATTCGCCTGACTCGCCCCTGTCGTGACCGACCCTTACAAAAATGTGGCCGGCGCCACGCTGTATCGTCGCCTGTTTTCCTATGTGATTCCCTACAAGGGAGTGTTTGGCATGGCGTTGTTCGGCATGCTTCTGGTGGCGGCGGGGGATACCGGGTTTGCCTGGGTTCTGCAGCCACTGATGGATCAGGGTTTTGTTGGACGCGATCCTGATTTCATCCGGTTTATTCCGCTGTTGCTGGCGGCGATCGCTTTTGCCCGGGCGATCGGGGATTTTATCGATGTCTACTGTTCCAACTGGGTATCGAGGAAGGTGATTCAGGATTTGCGGCAGAAAATGTTCGATCAGCTGATTCACGCTCCCACAGAATATTTCGACAAACATTCGAGTGGCTCTCTGGTATCGCGGTTGACCTACGATGTGGAACAGGTTGCGCGGGCCAGCACGGATGCCTTGCGGGTTTTGTTTCGGGATATTCTGAAAGCGGGATTTCTGTTGTCCCTGCTGTTCTGGCTGAGCTGGAAACTGTCGTTGATATTCATTGCCATCTTTCCGGTCACCTTTTTGATTTTCAAAGTCACCAGCGGGCGATTCAGGAAAATCAGTTTCGTCATCCAGGAGAGTGTGGGGGATATTACCGACATCGCCAAACAGGCGTTCCAGGGGCATAAACTGGTCAAGATTTTCAATTCCCAGGATTACGAAAAGCGGATGTTTCTCTCGGCCAACAACCGCCACCGCCAGCAGTCCATGAAAAAAGCGGGGATTCTGGCGGCCACGGTTCCGATCGTGGTTTTTCTGATGGGTATGGGGGTGGCCCTGATGATCTGGCTGGCTTTGATTCTGGAAATCACTCCGGGGGTATTCACCTCTTATCTGGTGGCCATAACCATGGTCGTGCGTCCGGTAAGAAATCTGTCCCGAATCAACGAGGTGATACAAACCGGCCTGGCGGGGGTGCAATCGGTTTTCCAGACCATTGACCTGCACCAGGAAAAGGATGAGGGCCGGACGGTCCTTGGCGATATTGATGGCAACGTGTCATTTTCAGGTGTTTCATTCCGTTATCCCGGCGATCAGCCCCGGGTTCTTGAAAATATCGACTTTGAAATAAAAGCGGGGTCAACGGTAGCGCTGGTGGGGCCATCCGGCAGTGGAAAATCAACCATTACTTCGATGTTGATGAGATTTTACAGTCCAACCGCTGGCAGTATCAGCATTGACGGCCACCTGTTGCAGGACATCCGCCTGCAATCGCTCAGGAAAAACATGGCCATGGTCAGCCAGGAGGTGATACTGGTTGCAGATACAATCAGAAACAACATTGTGTATGGCCGGGTTGGTGACATCGACGAAAACAGGTTGATAACGGCTGTCGAGACCGCCCATATCCGGGAATTTGCCGATGACTTCCCGGATGGGCTCGACACGTTTGTCGGTGAAGAAGGCTCCCGTTTGTCGGGTGGGCAGAGGCAACGTATCGCCATCGCGCGCGCAATCTACAAGGACGCGCCAATCCTGATCCTGGACGAAGCCACTTCTTCTCTGGATTCCCGTTCTGAGAAACATATTCAGGATGCGATCAGCCGATTGATCCGCAATCGAACGACCCTGGTTATTGCCCATCGACTCAGCACCATCGAAAATGCGGACTTGATCCTGGTGCTGGGCAAGGGCCGGATTCTGGAACGCGGAAATCATCAGGCGCTGCTGTCGAAAAAGGGGCATTACTATCATTTGTACAATACCCAGTATCGGACTGGCGCTGAAAATGCCGGATAAACTGCAGCGAGGGCGTTCTTCTTCCCCGTCATTCCCGCGAAAGCGGGAATCCATGCTGGATAAACTGCAACAGGGATGGCGGCAGGCTGGCTGGTTGAACTACCTGCTGTTCCCCCTGTCCCTTGTCTACGGACTGTTGATGCTGGCAAGGAGGTACTGTTATCAGCTCGGGGTTTTCAAGCGGATCTCTCTTGCTGTCCCGGTAATCGTGGTCGGCGGGGTGACGGTGGGTGGGAGCGGAAAGACACCGGTGGCGCTGTCTCTGGTCCGGCATTTCCAGGACAGGGGCTTCCGTCCAGGGGTTATCTGCAAGGGTTACAGGGGGCATTCTCCGTTCTGGCCCAGAGAAGTGAATGACTCAACGACTGCGGCGTTGGTTGGCGATGAAGCCCAATTGATTTACGAGTTGACCGGGGTTCCGGTGGTGGCGGGTCCGGAACGGGCCAGAAACGGAGTTTGTCTGATTGATAAGTTCGGTTGCAATATCCTGTTCAGCGATGACGGATTCCAGCACCACGCCCTGGGACGTGATCTGGATATTGTGGCGCTGGACGGGCAGGTCGGGTATGGTAATGGCTGGTGCCTGCCGGCTGGTCCGCTGCGGGAGTTTCGCAGTCAGATCAAACGGGCCGACATCGTGCTGGTGAACGGCGCCGACGAAGAGTTCCGGGTTGCCGGGCTGCAGGCTTACCGGATGTCGATGAGATTATCAGAAGCGTATAATCTGTCGAGTGGTATCCGTAAGCCGTTGTCTGAATTTACGGACAGGCCTGTGCACGGGGTCGCGGGGGTGGGTAACCCGATCCGGTTTTTCCGGCAACTGGAGCGCCTCGGGCTGGATGTGATCCGCCATCCTTTCCCGGACCATCATCCATTTACAGAATCCGATCTGGATTTCGGGGGTGACGGATGGGTACTCATGACCGAAAAAGATGCGATAAAATGCCGGGATATGACGATTAAAAGTAAACTTTGGGCAATTCCCGCGGTCCCTGAAATTGATTCGCGTGTGTTCGACCGGATTGATCAGTTGATTCCCCCCGTAACCGGTCTTTCAGGGTAAGCCGTTGCCGGTTCCTTTTCACATCATCATTCCCGCGCGTTTCCACTCCAGCCGCCTGCCGGGAAAGCCGCTGCTTGAAATTGCAGGCAAACCCATGATTCAGCGCGTTGTCGAAAGATGTCGGGAAAGCGGGGCCAGCCGTATCGTAGTGGCGACGGATGACCAGCGTATCGTTGACGTGGTTGAGGGTTTCGGCGGTCAGGCGGCGCTCACCTCCCGCGATCATCCGTCCGGTAGCGACCGCATTGCGGAGGCTTCACAAAAGCTCGGCCTTGCCGCGGACGACGTTATCGTTAATGTCCAGGGAGACGAGATCGACATGCCGGCGGCCCTGATCAACCAGGTTGCCAGCGCCCTGGATGCGGGGAGTGATGCGGTCATGGCCACGGCCAGCGCCCCCCTGGCTTATCCCGAAGAGGTGTCCGACCCTTCCGTAGTCAAGGTGGTCAGCGATCAATCAGGTTATGCAATCTACTTCAGCCGGGCGACCATTCCCTGGGTGCGCGATGAATTGACTTCCGGGCTGGCCGGTCACGCACAGGATTATATCCGCCGCCATCTCGGGATTTATGCGTATTCGGCGGGATACATCCGGACGTTCGCGGCCAGAGGGCATTGTCAGCTTGAGGATCTGGAGAAGCTGGAGCAATTGCGCGCACTCTGGCATGGGGAGAAAATCCGTTGCGTTGAGGCGTTGCAGAGCCCCGGTCCGGGAATTGACACCGAACAGGATTTACAAAGGGCCAGGGAGGCATTCGGGACATGAGGCAATATTGCCTTTGCAGGGCATCCCGTTCATTTCCAGGTACAGCGGTATGAAGGCCATGATTCTGGCGGCAGGGGAAGGAACCCGACTGCGGCCACTCACTTATGAAATGCCCAAACCGATGATTCCGGTACTGGGGAAGCCCGTCATGGAGTATCTGGTCGAGTGGCTTGCGAGCCATAAACTCCTTGATGTGATGATCAACGTCAGCCACCAATCGGAAGTCATTGAAACTTATTTTACGGATGGACGGCGCTGGGGAGTCAATATCGGATATTCTTTCGAAGGATACATTGAGGAAGGTGAGCTGTTCCGGGAACCGCTGGGGTCAGCGGGAGGGGTTCGGCGAATACAGGATTTTGGTGGATATTTCGATGATACCTTTGTGGTGATCTGTGGAGACCTGATTATCGACCTGGACCTGACTGAAGCCATTCGGAAACACTGGCAATCCGGAGCGTCAGCCAGCATCCTGGTCAAACCGGTAGAAAGAGAAAGGTTGTCGAATTATGGCGTTGTCGTTGCCAATGACCAGGGGCGGGTTACTTCTTTTCAGGAAAAACCCGCGATCGAAGAGGCCAGGTCCACCTTGGTCAATACCGGGATTTATATTTTTGAGCCAGAGATCATCGACTTGATTCCGGCCGATACATTTTATGATATTGGCAGAGACCTGTTGCCGGATCTGATTTCTATGCGCGTGCCGTTCGGCGCCATTGACATGCCGTTTCGCTGGTTGGACATAGGGCGGTTGAGTGATTACTGGCGAGTGAATCAACAGATGATGCGTGGTTCGGTGCGGGGGGTCGATATGCCCGGGACGGAGGTGATGCCGCAAGTCTGGACGGGCTTGAATGTGAACGTTGACTGGGATGACGTTTTTATCGAAGGTCCGGTTTACATTGGCTCAAATTCCAGAATTGAAGCTGGCTGCGAAATCCAGGGCCCGACCTGGATATCTCACGGATGTTATCTGCAAGGCGGGGCCAAAATCCATAAAAGCATGTTGTTTCAGCACACTTTGATACGCCGCCATGCCGTGGTCCATGAGGCCGTGGTATTCGGTCGATACTGCGTGGACAAGGAAGGACGGCCAGTAAAAAGAGACGGCATGGACCTGGATTGGGTGGGAGACGCCCGGAACAGGAACCGATAGATCAGGCTGATAGATCAGGCTGTGAAATGCAATTCGATTTGCTATACAATCCCGGCTTTGAAAATCCGCCCCATAATTACCTGATCCAATGCCATTTTACGAATATCAGTGCCGTCATTGTGACCACCGACTCGAAGTACTTCAGAAAATATCGGATGCGCCTCTGGTGTATTGTCCACAGTGCAATGAAGCCGCTCTCAGAAAGCTGGTTTCGGCGGCGGCATTTCGATTGAAGGGTACGGGCTGGTACGAAACGGATTTCAAGGGCGATGGTAAAAGGCAAGAAAAATCCCCGGACGACAAGCCGCCGGATTCAGGCAAGGATACGTCGGCCGATAAAGCCGGTGACAAGGGAGACGCCCTCCCGAACAAGGCAGGCGGTAAAAAATCCGACAGCATGGATTCTACCGGCGGCAAGAGTTCCAGCGCTCGGGCGGCGGCATAGTTTCCGCCGTCCCGGAAATCTCCCTGTATGCTATAGGCCAGTTGCGACATGCGAACCTGTCTGTGTGGACAATTGAATCGGTCCGATATTGACGAGACGGTCTCAATCGCCGGCTGGGTGCTGAATCGTCGGGATCATGGAGGGGTCATTTTTATTGATCTGAGGGACCGTTCCGGCCATGTCCAGGTCGTGGCGGATCCGGATCATCCGGCGCCTTTTGAAATTGCGGACAAGTCCCGGAACGAATTTGTATTGTCGGTTACCGGCCAGGTTCGCGCTCGGCCAGAGGGCACCGTGAATCCGGCTCTGGCCACCGGAGAGATTGAAATTGTGGCCGACCGGATTGACTTGCTCAATCGTTGCGAGCCCCTGCCATTTCAGCTCGATGAAGACGATATTGGTGAAGCGACACGACTGAAGTACCGATTTATCGACCTGCGGCGTCCGGTTATGCAGCATGCCTTGCGGAACCGTCACCGGATTATTTCCACCCTGCGGCAATTCCTGGAGCGGCATGAATTTGTGGAAATTGAAACTCCGATCCTGACCCGGCCTACCCCGGAAGGAGCGCGGGATTATCTGGTGCCGAGTCGGACCCATCCGGGAGAATTCTTCTCCCTGCCCCAGTCGCCACAGCTTTTCAAGCAACTGCTGATGGTCTCCGGGTTCGAACGGTATTTCCAGATTGCGCGTTGCTTCCGGGATGAAGACCTGCGAGCGGATCGACAGCCTGAATTCACCCAGCTGGATGTCGAGGTCTCGTTCATGGATGAGAACGGGATTATGCAGTTGATGGAGCAACTGATCAGACACTGTTTCAGGGCCGTACTGGATGTTGAATTGCCGGATCCCCTGCCCAGGTTGAGCTATCATGAGGCGGTGTCGCGTTATGGAATGGATCGGCCGGACTTGCGGATTGACCTGGAATTGACCGATCTGACCGACTTGATGAAGGGAGTCGAGTTCAAGGTATTTTCCGGCCCGGCGAATGACCCCGAAGGTCGTATTGCGGCATTGTGTGTACCGGGTGGAAGCGCCTTGTCGCGGGCGCAGATTGACCAGTACACTGAATTTGTCGGGCAGTACGGCGCCAGAGGGCTGGCCTGGATCAAGGTAAATGACGCCGCAGGTGGCCGCGCTGGACTGCAATCACCAGTCCTGAAATTTCTTTCGGATGAAGCGGTGGGCGGGATTATCGGTCGTACCCGCGCTGAGACCGGCGACCTGATTTTCTTCGGAGCGGACAAGGCATCAATCGTCAATGCCGCCCTCGGTTCACTCCGGGTCAGGCTGGGACATGATCTGGGCCGGGTCGAGGCTGGCTGGAAGCCGGTCTGGATCGTTGACTTTCCCTTGGTGGAATGGAATCAGGATGAGAAACGGTGGCAGGCGCTGCACCATCCGTTCACCGCGCCAAAAGATGCCGACCTGTCCGGTCGGGAGCCCGGCGAGTTGCTGTCACGCGCCTATGACATGGTGCTGAATGGCGTCGAAATCGGCGGAGGTTCGATCCGTATCCATCGCTCTGGCCTGCAACGGGAGATTCTGAATCTGCTGGGCATTGATGACCGGGAAGCCGGGGAGAAATTCGGTTTCCTGCTGGATGCGCTCAAATATGGAGCGCCACCGCATGGCGGCATTGCCTTCGGTATTGATCGGATCGTGGCGATGATGACCGGGGTTGAGTCGATTCGCGAGGTCATCGCCTTCCCGAAAACCCAGAAAGCGTCCTGCCTGTTGACGGAAGCGCCCAACCAGGTGGACGCCGGTCAGCTTGGAGAGCTCGGTCTGAAGGTGAAAAAACCTGGACAGGGCATTCGCTGAATTGCGGGCAGGCACAGTGACCTGCCCCTACATCCCATCGGGAAGATACCATCTCCACAATTCCTGGATATCCAGTATGAAGGCACAGTGGCCTGCCCCTGCATCCCATCGGGAAGATAATCTCCCGGTCTTTATGCTACTATCAATCCCATGTTTGAAACCGGTTACAGGTTCAGGTTTTGCCTTGTCGGGCGGCAAGGTTTGATGTCGGGAAGGGTCGTCCATGGCAGGGCATAGCAAGTGGGCCAATATCAAGTTCCGGAAAGCGGCCCAGGATGTCAGACGCGGCAAGGTATTCACTAAACTGATCAAGGAGATCACGGTTTCGGCGCGGCTGGGCGGCGATGACCCGGACGCCAATCCGAGATTACGGGTAGCCATTGACAAGGCATTGGCCGGCAACATGACCCGGGATACGATCAATCGCGCGGTAAAACGCGGGTCTGGCGCATTGGAAGGGGATGATATCGTCGAGATTCGTTATGAGGGTTATGGCCCCGGCGGGGTGGCGGTTCTGGTGGAGTGCGCTACCGATAATAAAAACAGGACAGTCAGTGAAGTGCGTCACGCCTTTACCAAACATGGCGGGAATCTGGGGACGGACGGGTCGGTGGCCTGGCTTTTCAATAAAATCGGCTCCATCGTTTTTGCAAACGGGGAGGATGAAGAGGCGGTTCTGGTTGCCGCCCTGGAAGCGGGAGCGGAAGATGTCGAGAGTGAAGACGGAATCATTGAAGTGACGACGCCGCCTGAGAATTTTCACGAAGTGCGGCAGGCCTGCCAGGCGGCGGGACTGCGGGCGGAAATGGCTGAACTGATCCAGCGCCCGTCGGTGGAAATCCCGGTACAGAAAGAGGATATCGAGCAGGTGATGAAATTGATCCAGGCCCTGGAAGATCTGGACGATGTCCAGGATGTCTTTACCAACGCCAGTTTCGACGACCAGGGGGTGGTGTGATGCGGGTGTTGGGAATTGATCCCGGTTCCCGAAATACAGGGCTTGGCGTTGTTGAGGCAGTCCATGATGAGCTTCGTTCGGTTGCCTGTCAATGTATCCGTATGGGTAACGAGCCGCTTCCCGGTCGATTGGGCCGGATTTATCTGGGGGTGCAGGATATGATTATGCGGTATGAGCCTGATCTGGTGGCGGTGGAACAGGTGTTTGTCGCCAATAACGCCAAATCCGCCCTGATTCTGGGACAGGCCAGGGGCAGCGCCGTCTGTTCCGCGGTGAACGCGGGTCGGGATGTATTCGAATATAGCGCGCTACAGATTAAACGCGCCCTGGTCGGTTCCGGCAACGCGAAGAAAGAGCAGGTGCAGTATATGGTGCGGATATTGCTTGGGCTTTCGAGAACGCCTGACGCGGATGAGGCGGACGCCCTGGCTTGCGCGATCTGCCATATCCACACTGCCCGGATACAGGACAAACTGTGCGTGGCGTCATGAACGGATTGAGTCCGGTATCGGTTGCCCTGTGATTGGATACCTGAAAGGCCGGTTGCTGCAAAAACAACCGCCGTTCCTGTTATTGGATGTCAACGGCGTCGGCTACGAGGTTGAGGCGCCGATGTCGACAATTTATGATTTGCCCAATGAGATCGGGGCCGCCGAGGTGGCGTTGTATATCCATCTGGTGGTGCGCGAAGACGCACAGCTTCTGTATGGTTTTTCGGACCGGGACCAGCGGCAGTTATTCCGCAGCCTGCTGAAAATCAGCGGAGTGGGTCCGCGGGTTGCGCTGGCGATCCTGTCTACGTTGACGACCGGCGAATTTATTGCCTGCATCCAACAGGAAGACGCGATTGCCCTGATCCGGGTGCCGGGAATCGGCAAGAAGACCGCGGAGAGAATTATCATCGACATGCGTGACCGTATTGATTCGACGGAGATCTCGGGTTTGTCCGCCGGGTCTCCCGACAAATTGACAGGCCGGGACAATCCGGTACAGGATGCTGTCGGCGCCCTGCTGGCGCTGGGTTACAGGCCCGCAGAGGCCAGCCGCGCGGTTCAGTCGGTCCGTTCGGTGAGTGAAGAACGGGATGATCTGATCCGCAACGCGCTACAGCATTTGACGAAAAGATGACTGCTGGAAACAATCCCTTGTTATCCCGGGACAAGCATCCTGATTCCGACCGGGAGCGAATGCTTGAACGCAGTCTGCGTCCATCCGGACTGGAAGAGTTTATCGGGCAGACCAGCGCCAAGGCGCAACTGGAAATATTCATGCAGGCGGCGAAGTACCGGGGGGAAGTCCTGGATCATGTTCTGGTGTTTGGTCCGCCCGGCCTGGGAAAGACCACGCTGGCGCATATCCTGGCCAGGGAGATGGGCGCTGACTTGCGCCAAACGTCCGGGCCGGTGCTGGAAAAAGCGGGCGATCTGGCGGCGATACTGACCAATCTCCAAGCCGGAGACGTGCTGTTCATTGATGAAATTCATCGTTTGAATCCGGCGATTGAAGAGATATTGTATCCTGCGCTGGAAGATTATCATCTCGATATCATGATTGGCGAAGGTCCCGCGGCAAGGTCCATCAAATTGAACCTCCCTCCCTTCACCCTGGTCGGCGCAACCACCCGGGCGGGATTGCTGACATCGCCATTGCGCGACCGATTCGGTATCGTCCAGCGGTTGCATTTTTATACCACGGAAGAATTGGCCCGGATTGTCGAACGATCCGCCGGCCTTCTTGCGGTGGAATATGAGCCGGATGGCGTAAAAGCGATTGCGATGCGCTCTCGCGGCACTCCGCGAATCGCGAACCGGCTATTGCGGCGGGTTCGGGATTATGCCCAGGTCAAGGGCAATGGCAATCTGACCGAAGACATTGCCAACGCCGCGCTGGATATGCTCGAGGTGGATCGCTCGGGACTGGATTTGCTGGACCGGAATCTGCTGCTGGCGATCATACAGAAATTTGACGGCGGGCCGGTTGGAATAGACAGTATTTCCGCGGCGGTCGGGGAGGAGCGCGGCACCATCGAAGATGTAGTGGAGCCTTACCTGATTCAGCAGGGTTACCTGATGCGAACTCCCCGCGGGCGTGTGGCGACCAGAAACGCCTGGCATCACATGGGTCTGCAAATACCGAAGGACGCGACCGGCGGTCAACAGGAATTGTTCCCGGATACCGGTTGTTCAGACCCGGTTCATGAGTAAAATCATATTATAACCTTATTTTGACCGGTTCAAGCCTATGACTATAGAAAGCGGAGCCAACAGTTCTATCCTGTTCCTGATCCTGAATGCCAGTTGGCCGGTACAGATGGTGATGCTGTTGCTCTTGGGCGCGTCCGTGGTTTCATGGTACATGATCGAGCGTAAGAGAACCGCTTTCAAACGCTGGAACAACGTTGCAGATGAGTTCGAAGACCAATTCTGGTCCTGGGGGGAGATGAAGGTAATCTACCAGTACTGGAATGGACAACGGGAGCCTGAGGGAATAGCCAATATTTTTCTGGCCGGGTTCCGTGAATTCAACAGACTGGTCAAAAAGCAGAACGTCCACCGATCAGACATGGTGGAGGGGGTGCATCGCTCGATGCGGGTGGCGCTCAGTCGGGAAATGGATAGCGTTGAACAGCATTTGCCATTTTTGGCGACGGTGGGGTCGATCAGCCCTTATGTGGGTTTGTTCGGTACTGTGTGGGGGATTATGCATTCATTTCAGTCCTTGAGTGGAATGCAGCAGGTCACGATTGCCACGGTGGCGCCGGGCATAGCCGAAGCGCTGATCGCCACAGCCATGGGGTTGTTTGCGGCGATTCCAGCGGTGATTGCCTATAACAAGTTCGCCAATACCGCTGAAAGACTAAGCAGCCGTTATGAAGTATTCATCGAGGAATTCCTGAGTATTGTCAATCGCCAGGACATTGGGGAAAGGTCGGAATGAGTTATCGCAGTCAACATCGTAAAAAACGCATGATTGCCGAAATCAACGTGGTCCCCTATATTGATGTGATGCTGGTACTGCTGATTATTTTCATGGTGACAGCGCCGTTGTTGAGTACCGGAGTCAACGTTGATTTACCGAAAGCCGCAGCCGAGCCTATGGAGAACGACAATGAAGAACCCTTTGTCGTTACTGTTGATGCCGATGGCAACTACTATCTCAACGATGACGAACAGAAAATCGCGTCGGAACATGAAATTGAACTGAAAGCCAGAGCGGTGCTGGCTCGCAACCCGGAACTGCCTTTCGTGATCAGGGGAGATGGCGCGGCAGAGTATGCCTTCGTGGTGCAAGCCATGGCGCTGTTGCAAAAAGCGGGTGTTGAGTCAGTGGGCCTGGTTACTGATCCGCCTGAATCCTGAGTGGAGCCTTAAGTTCACGGTTGCCAGACAATGGAATGAAACAATATTTTCGGCGAATTGGTTACATTGCACGAGCGGCGCTGTTTTCCACTACGATACACGGCGCCCTGATTGCCGCTCTGATCGCCGGGTTCTTTTGGCCGGTGTCGGATACTGAACTGGAGCGTGGGGGAGTGGAACCAATTCAGGCGAAAATCATTTCAATCGAGGAAATAAACGAGCAGGTGAAGGTTCAGGAAGAAAGGATCTCGGAAAAGAAGAGACTTGCCGAGGATCTGGAGAAGCTTAAGCAACAACAGGAGGAGGAAAAAAAGAAACTTGAAATGCTGGAAGCAATTCGTGTGAAGGAGGAGACGGAACAAAAAAGGCGGGAGGAGCAGAAACGTCTGAAGGAAGAAAAGAGGAAACTGGCGGAGCAGAAACGGTTAGAGGAGGAGAAGAGGAAGCAAGCGGAACAAAAAAAGCTGGAGGAGGAAAGACAACTGGCGGAACAGAAGCGCCTGGAGGAGGAGAAGAGGAAGCTTGCGGAACAGAAGCGCCTGGAAGAAGAAAAGAAGAAACAGGCGGAAAAGGAACGGCTGGCGGAGCAGAAACGGTTAGAGGAGGAGAAGAGGAAGCAAGCGGAACAAAAAAAGCTGGAGGAAGAAAGGCAACTGGCGGAACAGAAGCGCCTGGAAGAAGAAAAGAGGAAGCAGGCGGAGCAGAAGCGTCTGGAAGAGGAGAGGAAACAGGCGGAGAAGGAACGGTTAGAGGAAGAGCAGAGGCAACGGGAAGAACAGGAGCGGTTAGAGGAGGAGAAACGGAAGCGGGAGGAGCGGGAGCGGTTGGCGGAAGAACAGAAGAAGCGGGAAGCGGAAGCCCGGGCCAAACGGGAACAGGAACTGAAAGACAAGCTGCGGCGCGAACAGATCGAGAAGGAGGCGGGGACTGCGCTGCAAGCCCTGTTCGGCCGGATTGCGTCTGCGGTGGAAGATAAATGGCGGGTAACCGGGAAACAGGGATTAAAAGCGCTGATTCGGGTAAAGGTAGGCAGAAATGGTGAAGTTCAATCGGCAAATGTGATAAAAAGCAGTGGGGATCGTTCTTTCGATGAATCTGCAGAATCGGCCATCAAGAGAGCGTCGCCTTTACCGTTCCCGGCAGACCCAGAGTATTATGAGTATATTTCCGAATTTAACTTTTCATTCGATCCGGGCGGCTGACAGCTTCATGAAATTTTGGAAGAAATCAGTCATTTCACGTTTTGCATTTGCATTGGTGATAATCGGGTTTTCGATGCCTGCGGATGCGGTGTTTACCATCGAGATCACTTCCGGCACTACGGCCCGGATCCCGATTGCTATTGTGCCCTTTTCAGTGGTGGGTCAGTTTCCCGGCGAACAGCAGCCCGCGGACATTATCGAATCGGATCTCGAATCAAGCGGGCGATTTGAACTGATACCGCGTACCAGTTTCCTTCGTTACCCGGATGATCTGGACTCGATCAGTTTCAAGGACTGGCGTCTGATTAAATCCGAAGCGATCGTGGTCGGCAAGGTGATCCATCTTGGAGATGACCAGTACGAAGTTCGATTCCGATTGATTGATGTGTTCCGGGAAGACCAGTTGGTGGGTCACAAGTTTAAGGTCAATGCCAGGCAAATGCGTAAACTCTGCCATCAGATCAGTGATATTATCTATGAAGCGCTGACCGGGAAGATCGGGGCTTTCGATACCAGGGTCGCGTTTGTCGCTGTACAGGGGGCGGGCGATGATCGACAGTATTACCTTAAGGTAGCCGATTCCGACGGATGGAATGCGAAGACAATCCTTGAATCGAAACATCCCGTTTTATCTCCGTCCTGGTCGCCGGATGGCGGTCGTCTCGCTTATGTGTCATTCGAAGACCGGCATTCAGTGATCTTTGTTCAGGATCTTCGCACTGGAAAACGCGAACGGATAGCGACCTTCAAGGGTCTGAACAGCGCTCCGGCGTGGTCGCCCGATGGCGGCATGCTGGCGTTGACGCTTTCCAAAGATGGAAATTCAGAGATCTATGTTTATGATTTTTCGGCGGGAAATCTACGCAGGCTGACCCGGCATACTGCCATTGATACCGAGCCTGCCTGGTCGCCGGACGGGAGCTCGATCATTTTTACCTCGGGGCGGGCTGGCGGACCACAGATCTATCAAATGCCTGCAACCGGAGGTTCGCCCAGGCGATTGACTTTCCAGGGCAACTATAATGCCAATGCGTCTTATTCGCCGGACGGAAAATCCATCGTCATGATTACCAATCAGGGCAATGGTTACAGAGTCGGGATATACTCTGTTGAAACCCGGATGATTCAGGAGTTGACCGATTCCCGCGCTGATGAATCTCCATCATTCGCGCCCAACGGGGACATGATAATATATGCGACCCAACAAAATGGTAAAAACGTCCTGGCCACTGTTTCTGCAGATGCGGACAGCCAGGTACAACGAATTCTCAAGCATCAGGGCGGTTCATCGGTACAAGAGCCAGCCTGGTCTCCGTTCACCCGTAAACTGTAGAGGAAATTAATGATGCGTAACCTGCTAACTTTTATAATTATTTTCATCGTTACTGCCGTTCTGTCGGCGTGTGGCGGACGCAAGGTTGCCGTGGAAGATGACGTAAGCGCAGAACCTGCGATTGTTGTCACCGGGGAAGCTGGTTCATCCGCTCTGGAGGGGGATGGCTCGCTTTCCGGGTCGAGCCTGGATGATGAAACCGTCGAAGCGGATGAAACCCTCAGTCTGTTGAACCAGAGGGTCGTTTATTTTGAATACGACAGCAGCAGTCTGACTGCGGAAGGCGAAGCCGTAGTCCAGGCGCATGCCCAATATCTTGGCGGCGCCCCGGGGACACAGGTTATCCTCGAAGGTCATGCGGATGAGCGGGGTACCCGCGAGTATAATTTGTCGTTGGGGGAAGACCGCGCCCAATCCGTGGCGGCGATGATGCGGGGTTCCGGGGTAAACGGGGATGACATCCAGACTATCTCCTATGGTGAGGAAAGACCAGTGTCTCTGGGTAGCGATGAAAGCGCCTGGAGCCTGAATCGCCGCGTTGAAATTCTCTATCAATAAAGGATGGTAAATGAGTCAATCGAAATCTGAAAGGATCCTGATCCGAAGTTTTTCCCTGGTATGCGCCGCCGTTTTGTTGATTCTGGCAGGTTGCATTCAACCTGCCCCTGTTACCCCGGTTCCGGTAAGTGCGCCGGAAGAAGTTGAGCGGCCAGCGCCTCCAAATCCAGAGATTTCAAGAGTCCTGTCCCGGTTGGCCGATATCAGGGACGAACTGAAACAGATCAGAAATTCAGTCGAAGAACTCCAGTTCGAGTCTGAGCGTGATAAACATCGTCGGCAGGATTTATACCAGGATATTGATCGGAGACTGCTTGAGCTCGAAAGAAATCAGCGGGTAATCAACTCCCGGCTCGAAAGAGTGGTTGTCACGGGAGAGGTTCCTGACGCGGGAGCGGTCGCCCCCACCCCCACATCCGAGTCTCCCGTTACCCGTGTGCCTGTGGGAGAAAGTGGCGGCCAGCAGGAGCCGGATGAAAGCCCGGCAGATACAGCCGTCCCGGATTCAGACGATTCCCCGGCGGCGATTAGTTCGGCAACGGTTTCCCTGGATGAACAGGATGCGTACGATAACGCGCTTGGATTGTTGAAACAAAGCCGATACCATGATTTCATTTCTGCGGCTGAGCAATTTGTGACCACCTGGCCGACCAGTCAACTGGTTGATGATGTCTGGTACTGGATCGCGGAAGCGCGCTATGTCAATCGTGAATTCGAGAACGCTCTGAACGATTTCAGAACCGTAGTGGTCCATTATCCGGATAGTCAACGAGTACCTGAAGCGCTATTGAAAATGGGATCTATCCAGTACGATATCGGCGCATACAGTGAGGCGGCGGAAATATTCCGGGATATTCTGGTCCGGTTCCCGGCGCATAATGCTGCGATTTCCGCCCAGACCCGGTTACGGAGAATCGAGGATACCATTCAGTGACACAGCCGGCGAGTTGGCCTGATGACGCTCCGGTCAGACGATTTTGTCGAGCGTTTTCTCCAGATGATCGACGGTTCGTTCCATGTTGCCGAGTTTGTCGAGGCCGAACAATCCCAGTCGGAATGTTCTGAAGTCATCGGGCTCGCCGCACATCAGTGGTACGCCCGCTGCAATCTGCAACCCGTTGGCGGCAAACTTGCTGCCATTTTGCAGGTTCGCGTCATCGGTATAGCTGACTACCACACCCGGCGCCTCAAAGCCTGGCGCCGCTACACTTTGGAGGCCTTTGTCATGCAGCAGTTCACGCACTTGCCGACCCAGTTGGATCTGGGCATTCCTGCCATTGTCAAATCCGAATTCCCGCATTTCATTCATTGCGTCCCGCAGACCAACCAGCGCATCGGTCGGCATGGTGGCATGATAGGCATGACCTCCATTGATATAAGCCTGCATGATCTGATGCCATTTTTTCAAATCGCAGGAAAAGCTGCTGCTGGTTGTCTGCTCGAGTTTCGCCAGCGCGTTGTCGTTCAGCATGACCAGGCCGGCGCAGGGCGAGGCGCTCCATCCTTTTTGCGGGGCGCTGATCAGGATATCGACGCCGGAGGCTTTCATATCCACCCACATGGCTCCTGATGCAATGCAATCCAGCACAAACAAGCCGCCGACCTGGTGAACCGCGTTGGCAACCCTCATCAGATAATCATCCGGAAGGATCATACCCGCAGACGTTTCCACATGAGGCGCGAACACCAGCGCCGGCTTTTCATTCAGTATGGCCTCTGTGACCACATTTATCGAAGCCGGCGCGAACGGAGATTGAGGAGCGCTGTCGACCATGGCGGCCTGCAACACGGTATGCCCTGACGGAATACTCCCCATTTCAAGAATCTGGCTCCAACGGTAACTGAAGAACCCGTTACGAATGACCAGACAGCGCTGGTCATGGGCGAATTGCCGGGCGACTGCCTCCATGCCGTAACTGCCGCCGCCCGGAACGATAATCGCGGCATCCGATTGATAGATCTCTTTCAATGTGTTCGATATGTCATTCATTGTGCCCTGGAAGCGGCTTGACATGTGATTCAGCGAACGGTCCGTAAATACTACGGAATATTCAAGTAATCCATCCGGATCAAGGTCGGGTAGAAGTGAAGGCATCGTGTTCTCGTATTTTTGGAATGGTGAATCAGGCCGCGTTCGGTCCAGATATTTTATACCAGTGAAAAATTTGTTGAATATCTATTGTATTTGATTCTCAAATTTATTAGGGTGCACGTTGATGTTCAATTTCATTTGCGCCCGTAGCTCAGTTGGATAGAGTACCTGGCTACGAACCAGGCGGTCGGGAGTTCGAATCTCTCCGGGCGCGCCATTAGCGGTTTACCGGCAATCCGCAGTCTGACCCATGCGTCGGTTATATAGAGGCAACCGGCTTCATCCGGGTTTTTTCGCGAAATACCTCTTGAGCTCGAAGCTTCCGCTGTTCCAGGCTTCGTACAGTGTTTTGAACTGGTCAATCAATGACTGGGGTGTTTTCATTCCGGAAAGTTGCAGGATTACAAGAAGATTATAAGCGTTCCTGATCAACCGCAGGTTGTCTGCGTCTTTTCCGCCGAAACCTTCGAATTGCAGGATTTCCAGACCGGCCTGACGCAATTTTTCCGATTGGGTGTCTTGACTTTCCAGGCTGTGCACAGCAAAGGGTTTATACAGCGGTACAATATATTTTTCGTATTCGCTGGCTGGCAATCCGTCGCGGGTCATCCAGTCCGTCGCGACCAGCGCTCCGGATGGTTTGAGAATCCGGCTCACTTCATGAACAAACCGGCTCCGGTCGCCGTAGTGGCACGCGCTTTCAATGTTGACTACCACGTCGACCGATTCGTTGGCGAAGGGCAGGCTCACGGAGCAATCCGCATATTCAAAGCCAACCCGGTCGTCGACATTGGCAGCTCTCGCTTTTTCTGCGGCGATCTCCAACTGCATCTTGTTCAGACTCACGCCGGTGACTGTGCATCCCCGGGATTTTGCAAGGTAGATAGCGGTTCCGCCTACCCCGCACCCGGCGTCTACCACATGATGGCGTCCCTGGATATTCGCTGGCGAGACGATGACTTCGGTCATTCGCTCCACGGCGCGCGCGAGCCCTGCGGAATCTGCGAGAACTTCGCCGGGTTCAGGGCATTCCCCGGGTTCGAACAGCCCGAAGTGGAGATGATCGCGGTTCCATCCGTTGAGGTAAATGCCCGGCGTATTATCGTCGTAATAGCGTTTGGTCGCGTTTGATTGGTCTGAGATGGACATTATCGAAATTCCAGACTAAACCGTCGCGCCCATCATGTCAGTTGACGTCGGATCAGGTTCTGGAATATCCCGCCGATTTCCATTAATTCTGTAAAGTTTCCCTCCTCGACCACACGCCCCGCCTGCATCACATAAATACGGTCTGCCTGGCGCAGCGTGGAGAGGCGATGGGCAATGACGATTCTGGTTGCGTCTATGCGAGAAAGATTTTCCATGACTTCAGCCTGACTCTCATTATCCAGCCAGTTTGTCGCCTCGTCAAGCAGCAGAATCCGTGGATTATGAATGAGCGTACGAGCAATCAGGATGCGCTGGCTTTCGCCTCCCGACATGCCCCCCCCCCCCCCCCCCGGCGGCGCCCACACAGGTCAACATTTTCATCGGCATTGCGGAAATCTCCCGGTCCACGGCGGCCAGTCGGGAGGCCCGCCACGCATCCTTGCTGGTTGCGTTTTCATGACCACCGACGATGTTATCCCACACGTCTTCCGGGTGGAGTTGCACGGCCTGTGGAATGACGCCGATCTTTCGGCGCACCTGCTTGATGTTCAGGTGTCTGAGGTCACGCCCGTCATAGTACACTGTGCCGCTTGTTGGTTCGTCAAGGCCGAGCATCAACCGGAAGAGCGTGCTTTTGCCTGCCCCGGATCCTCCGGTGATCGCGACAAACTCACCGGGACGCGCATGAATCGACAGGTCGTCGAGGATTAGTGGGCCATCCGCATCATATCGGAAATTGACGTGATCAAGCCGGATGTCTCCGGTCAGGGTATCGACGGGGCTGCCGCCGGTACCTGTTTCCGGAGGTTCAGTGAGAAAGGGCCGAATCTGGTTGATTGCCGGCATGATTGCGGCAACAACGCTGAACGACGCGCCGAGGCGTGTCACCGCCCCCAGAAACACCATGAACAGGGTATAGACGACGAGAAAATCTCCAACCTGGATCGTTTCACGGCCCGGCAGCGTGGCGGCGACCAGCAAAACAGCGCCTGCAACAAGTGGTATCGCGGCGCCCAATGCCTGTAGGTGCCTCTCGATGGCGTTGTGTTCCAATTCGGCTTGTTTCTGTTCCCGGTAGCCGCGGGCCCATAGCGCGAACGCCGACCCTTCGGCGCCTTCCACACGCAATACGGAAATTCCGTTAATGATCTGGAACAGCCGCCCCGCCAGATTCTGCATGGCCAGCGCCATCCGGCCATGGGGCGCCATCTGCCGCAGACCCAAAGCCACCGTAACGGTCAGGGAAATGAGGCCGAATACAGCCGCAACGCCGCCCAGCATCGGGCTGTAGGCGAAGGCGAGAAGGAATGCGGGCAACAGGAAGACGGTGGATAGCGTTCCATTGACAGCCACATTCTGTACGGCATCACGAAGAGCCTGGAATGTCATGCCGCGCGTGGCAAGGTCGCCAGCCGGGTAACGATGGAGAAAACGCGGCGGCAACCGGAGGAGACGATCCTGGAACGCAGACTCTGCCCGTGATGCGGCGCGTCCTTCAAGGCGCATTAACGCCATTCCCTGAAGCACATGCATCAATGCCACGATCAGGGCAACCACCGCCAGAGCCATGCATGCCGCGTAAAGCAGTTGAATCTCGCCAGTCGGGATCACATCATCTGCGACAAAGCCCAGTATCACGGCGGGCAGCAACATACCCAGCCCGGACAGCAGTCCTGTCACGAGAAACCACAGGAAGTCCACGGAACTCCCCTTGAAAGCCAGGCTGAACAGGTCCCGCAACCCTGCCGGACCTTGAGTTAGCGGTGGGTAAAACAACCAGGCTTCGGTACGCAGTGAGCGGGCGCGTTCTGCGGTAATCCTGGTGTGATGTCCCGCAGGAAGCGCTTCTTCGTAGCCTCTTGTCTTGTTCGGCAACAGAGCGACGGGCTGTCCATCTTTTTCCCGGAACGCCAGCATTGCACCGCCGCAATTCAGCCACCACTTCTTCCCCTGATGAAGTCGTACCCGGCGCGCGCGCACGCCGGACACATCCAGGATATGAACGAGGCGTTCGGAAAAATCAGCGGTGTCCGCCCGCTTCGGAAATGTAAAGTGGATGCCTTCATGTTGCCCTATGATTCCCAGCGCATCCTGCAGCGCCGCGTCTTCGGAGCGAGTGTCGGTCTCTTTCAAAAGACCGTAAAGATTGAACAGGTGATGGCGGGCGCCATCTTCCTCGGACCGGCGGTTGGTCACCCGCTCCCGCTCCAGGTTGATCTGGTCAACCACGGCAAGCCCTCGATTGAGTCGCTCCAGAGAAAGCGCTACATCATGGAAGCGCTTCAACGCCGGTATCAGAAGCCCTTTCCCAGCGAGCGTCCCGGAAGAGTGGACGGACAACTGCCGCGGTTCCATCAGAGTGATCCAGGTTCCGCGCATGAGTGGTATCCCGGTTTCTGCGCCTTTGCCATCAAAGCGGTTCTTTGACGGATCAAGCAGGCCCAGAAACAGACTCGCGCCTGGCGGCAGACCGGATATCCATACTACCTCGCGCCGGGTTGAGACCACGCCGGCGCCTGCCATTGGCGCCTCCCCGGCTTCAACCAGCATATCCGTCCGTGTCGACTTCGTATCGTAGCGCGACAACATGGAAGAAATATCGGTGATCCAGGAATCCACTTGCTTTGCCAGTTCCGTATTGTCTGTCATGGTCAGGCTCGCAACAGGGACACGACGCAGCATCGTCCCCGGCAAACCTTTCGCAATCAGGCTGAGTGTCGTGGGTCCCGCGCTCGGTACAACGCCGGGCAGGAGGCGGCCGGATTCAGCGCGCAGCAAATGCTGTTGCGCCGCCTGCTCAACCTCACCCTTGCGTTCCACTATGAACAGGTCCACCGTGCCTTTTTCGACAAACCAGGCAAATTGTGAATCACTCATGTCGAGCGGCAGGTTGCCGGCGCAAGGCACAGGAGAGCCTGCCCTGGCGGCAAGGGCGGCGAGTGGAACGGGCTCGGGAATCGTCATTGCGCTAACCAGCCTGAACCAACTGGCGATAGAGCCCGTTTCGATCCTTCATCAATTCGTCATGGGCGCCCCGCTGGACTTCCGTGCCCTTGTCGAGCACGATGATCTGGTTACAGTCCCGAACCGTGCTCAGCCGGTGCGCGACGATCAGGCAACTGATCCCCCGGCGGCGCAGTGCGTCATCAATCAATTCCTCGGTGGCTGCGTCAAGAGCGCTGGTTGCCTCATCAAGGATCAGAAATACGGGGTTGCTGGCGAGTGCGCGCGCGATTTCCAGCCGTTGCTTCTGGCCGCCACTGAAATTGCCGCCATCCTCGTTCACCCGGGTTGTGTAGCCAAGCGGCCGATTCAGGATATCGTCGTGGATACAGGCATCTTTGGCCGCGGCAACCACCGTTTCGTCGGGGACAGAAGGATTCCACAAGGTGATGTTGTCACGCACGCTTGCCGAGAAGAGACTGACATGCTGATCCACCGCCGAAATCGAACGTGACAATATCTCGCGGGGGATGCCGTGGCGCGGGTGACCGTCAAACAGGATTTCTCCGGACCAGGGCTGATGGAGACCCGACAAAAGGCGCGCCAATGTCGATTTTCCAGAGCCGCTTGGTCCGACTACAGCCACCCTCTGTCCAGGCGCTATTGTCAGGTTGAATTCCTGGATCATCGGTGGTCGGGCACGGTTGTATCCGAAGCTCAAGTCACGCAATTCCACATGGCCGGTCAGTTTCAGTCGCCCATTGAGCGAGGAAACAGCCTCAGGGGTTGCAGGCAAGTTCTCCGGCGCCGGGGATTGCGGAGTTTTCGTGATATCTTCCAGGCGCTGCAAATCGGCCTCGATGGTCTGATGATCACTGGTAAACTCGACGAAGCGTCCGACCGGAGCCAGGAACATACTTGCGATGATATAGAACCCGACCAGGGTACCCAGGGTCAATTCGCCAGCCATTACCTGAATTGCTCCGAAAGCCAGCGCCGCCGCATTGCCCAGAATCATGAAAAAGCCAGACAGGGAGGCATTGATGTACCCGAGTTCCGCGAAGCCCTGGCGCGCAATCAGTTCACGCGCATGATGGCCGTTCCAGCGGGAGAGAAACTGGTCGTCCGATGCGGTCATCCGTAATGTCTCGGCTTGATTCAGCATCAGGATGCCGACACCGGCCAGCAGTCCCTGCTCCCGTCGCAAGGTCAGGCTGTTGTCCCGCCGGATGCGTGTAACCGCGTATGCCAGCGCCGCATGGACCACCGCGAGGCCCAGTACGATCAGCGCCAGCATCGGCGCATGGACCAGCATGACAACCAGAAAAATCACACTCATTACGGCTTCGGTCAGCAGGCTGAAAAAATGTTCTGAAATGCCTTTGGCAACCCGGTCGATGGACAGAACCCGGGCGGTCAGGTCACCGACAAATCGATGATTGAAGAACTCCGCCGGCAGACGCAGCATTTGTGAGACACAACGATTTCCCTCGGTCACGGATAATCGGATCGCCAGTCGTTGCAGCCATCTTTGCCGGAGCAGGGTCAGCCCGTAGCACAGCGCGGCGGTGGCAATCAGGGCGCTGGCTATGAGCCCACCCCAGGGTTCGTCGCCCCCCAGCGTCCGGTCCACGAAAACAGCCAGCAAAGCCGGCGTTACCAGCGCCAGAGCGGCCAGCATCACGCCGCACAACAGGGTACAGGTCAGCGCTCCCCCGGTTCCGCTGAACCAAAGCGAAATCTGTTTCAGGACGTTGGGCCGACTGCCTCCGCGTTGAAACTCCGGGCCGGGATTGAATTCCAGCGCCACCCCGGCGAAACCATATTTGAATTCTTGCGCAGAGAGTGTGCGGCGGCCTGATGAGGGATCATTGAGAAAAAAACGCTTGTGGTCAAAACCTTCCAGAATCAGAAAGTGGTTGAATTCCCAGAACAGGACGAGCGGTAACGGCATTTTCTTGAGAGTGTCTATCGAGACGTTGCGACCGACACATTCCAGTCCGTAATAGCGGGCGGCCCGCAAGAGGCCGGCGGCGCTGGAGCCATCCCGGCTGACTTCGCATCTTGTCCGCAACTCTGTGAGCGGTACCCAGCGACCAAACCAGGCGAGTATGCTCCCAAGACATGCGGCGGCGCACTCGGTCACATGCATTTGCAATAATAGCGGTGTGGTTACGCGCTTCCGTGTGGGCTGACCCGAGGGGCCGGTAGTCTCTGTTTTTCGATCCCGAAACATTCATGAACGTCCGGAAGTCAGGATATCAATCGGCGCACTCTCGCCGAGTTCGATGCGAATACGGCAGGGGGCGCCATCCGGCGCGGAAAGGTCTGACGTTTGATCGAGTTCTACATCCACGCGATGTCCATACCCGGCCGGAACATGCAGTAGTGCGGCAAGCCAGAGAGGGTACGGTCCGACAGTCAGGGAAATGACCTTACCCGGTACACGGGATATTGTGCCGTCAGGCATCGTAATCCCTACATCCGTCGACATGCCGGGTTTTATATGCCTTGCCGTATCCGGGGTGACGTGCAACACCGCCCGGGGTGTCCGGGCCGCTCCGGCGCGGAGCTGGGCAATCACAGTACCCGCCGACACATAGTCGCCGGGAGTCACGTGGAGGTTCATGACTTCGCCGCCGCTGTGGCTGACGACCAGAGACCGCGCGGCGCGGTTGGCCTCCAACTGCAGTAATGCGACATGGGCCGAGTCCAGAAGTGAGCGCGCGGCGGCATCCTGGCTATCAGTCTGTCGGAGTTCGTCTATGCGTCTTTGCAACACGGAGAGCTCGCGTTCCAACTCCGGAACGGTTTGCCGGGCTATCGGCTCACCGGGTGTAATGTGGTCTCCGTGGGCAACCTGGAATTCCAGGAGGTGGCCGGGCTCCAGCGCCGTCACTTCATATCGAAGGCCCGGCCGGAGCAGGATTCCATCCAGGGTCACACTGCGGGGGATGCTGCCAAAGACACCCCATAAAATGAATGCCGCCAGAACCATGCCGACACTGGCCAGCATGATACGTTCGTGAGGAGCGGTGATCCACAACAAGTGATCCAGTTGTTTTCGTTCGCTCCTGCTGGCAGCGGTTTCAGTATGAAATGGACTAAACATGGTTTATGGTCCTTCAGTTTTGTATTCACTCGACCAGGGACACATCAGGCAATAGATATAGGCTTTGACTGCATCTGCCCGATTCTCGCACAACGAGATCTTGATGTGATGGATTCCGCGGATGAGTATCAGCGCCCCGGACCGACAGATCAGCGCTTCGGGTTTCGACGGCCACCTGGTCAACGCGGTCAGTTTCTCCGGAACAGCAAGGTCTGACTCGCGCAAGCAGTCCATGAACGTGGTCCATTGGTACGGACTGTCTATCCAGTAACGCGGATCGTTCGCGATTCTTTTTTTAGCCATGAAACTGACTCCGAGCCTTGCGCCCGGACCATCAGAGGTTATGTCAAGATGGGCCCCCAGATCGACAAAAGCGTCACGCTCTTCAAAATGCTTTATAGTCAACGATCCGATCACATCGGGTTGTCCGGGCCAACCGGCGCGCTCCAGAAACGCCAGGATGTCACCAGAATTCCGAAAGCCTGTTACGGCAAGCCGGAGCCCTCTTATCCGTGACGGGAAGGCGCCAAAAGACTCGATTCGCGCGCCATTTTCCAGCGCCTGACATACACGCCTGACATGCCGATGTTCTTCGCGGGTCGGGTTCCATCCGACGGCTGCAAAGGTCGCATCCAGCGCGGCGGCAGCGGCCTGTTGGTCACCGCCGATGATCGGTTCAACGGGCCGCAGAAAGATTCCGGGAGCCGGACTTGTCTCATCCGGCGCCGATTCGACATCGTATTCCAACATCATCTTGTGACCAAAGATCTGACGGACGGCAGAGTCGGCGGATTTGGTCTCGTTCAGCAACCAGGTGAGTCCCGCCGCGGGGGCGGTCGCGTCCGGGGAGCGCCCCTGCCGTTCGAAGAACGCGGCAGACCGGGTTCCGCCGATTACCGAGACGCCGAAGTCTGCCTTCGCTTCGCGTTCACCCAGTGGCAATTCGAATCCGAACGGGAATGCGGCTACCGTAGAAGGGAGCTCGCGGGCGCGTTCAAGCAGTTTCGTCCATCCTTGTCCGGAAATCAGGGCAGGAGCGATATAGCTTTCGAGTTGCGAAAGCAGAGCCCCGAAAGAGTCCGCCTCACAGTCCAGTTGATCCTCGGCGGCGGCAAGCTTTTCTTCAATATCTGGCTGCATTTCACGCAATGACGGGAACCGGGTTCAGGTTTGCCTCTTCTGTGGCACATTCTCTCAAGCCCATTTCTACCGGCACGTCGTAAAGGCGCCCCGGCGCGAAACGTTCCCAGAAGTGACGCAGGCCGGGCACAATCACACGCGCTACCGGCATGCCGACATCGGGGCGGGTCTGGTCAAGCGCCAGAAATTCCATCCCCCTGGCTTCAATCAACGCGCGGCACCATTGTACATCCTCTTTCAGGTCTTGTGTATCCGGAACCGTATAATCCGATCTGTCGCGCATCCGGGTATCCCGCGCTGGCGCCAGATGGGGATGGTCCGCCAGTTTCCCGTTCTTCCACCACCACAGGCACATCGGATCATCAACCCCGTAGCGGGGATGGGTTTGATCCGGGTGAGGAACCCAGGTCAGGCACTGATTCATCTCGCACACGGCTCGCAAGACTGCAATATGCGAATCAGTGTGCGCGCCCGCTCCATAGATAATGTCTTCTGTTTCGTGATCAGTTCGGCGTGACAGGGCGACAAAGGCTGGAATACCGAGATCTGAGGTCAGGTCCAGTACCCACATGTCACGATGATGTTTACTGTAATAGTCGGGAGCGGACGCCAGGTAATCGTCGCCAAAGCTTTCGAGGTTCACGCCGGGCCGATGCAATCGGTTATACCACCAGATTGCAAAGGCGTCCCGTTCAACCAATTCAAAAAATCCCTGCAAAACAGCTTCTTCCAGGGTGTTGCCGGCGGCGCAGCCATTGGAATCAGCCCAAAGCCCCGAGTTCCCGCGTTGTTCCGGGGTGGCTCCATAGAGCATGAATGTCGGCAACCAGTAATGTTGGTCTTTGGTGAGCGACCATACCGGCGACCAGTCCAGTTCTCTTTCCGGGTCGAACCGGGGCGGGACGATATTGTAAGGGTGACCGCGGGAGTTGATTTCCTGCGCATGGTCCAGTTGCCAGTCACTGAACAACTGGACATCGTTCGGGTGGATTGCCTGTCCGTTTCCGGTCACAGGAAAATCCACCAAACGCTTTCGGCGTCGAATCTCGTCGCCATGGAAGGCCCCGGAATAACGTTCAATCGCCTCGCACAGGGCGCTCACTTCGGATTGTTCCGCCGTGCTGCCCTTGCCCGCGCTCTTGCTTCGCAAACTGCGTCGCAACGAGCTCAGGCTCCTGATTCGCAATGCGAGATTGCTCCCGGCCCAGTGAACATGCAGCCAGGGGTCAGTCTCGGGAGTCGTTCTGGCAACCCATGTGACGATTCCACTCACCGGGCTGACCAGATGCCGGTATCGGGCAAGGGTCTGCGCCGGTGGCAATGCGCGTACCCCGCCACTGTTGTGAAACCCCTTCGGACTCGGTTGTAATCGTACCGGAAGCGCCGGTCGATCCGCGTTGCGGAGCGCCGCGTCTCCACAGGCCGCGCACTGTGGCCGACGCATGACCGTATGATATTCGCTTTTCAACCGAATGACATCCAGTGAAATCACCTGTTCATGGAGCGCCGCCGCATCCTTCAGGACCAGCCACCTGGTGATCTCGACGGCCATGATTCCGTAGACAATATCCAGAACCGCGGGCTCAGCCACGTTGGGGCGAAAAGCCGCCGCCTCACCGGAATGGTTTCGCAGAAAGGAATGGATCTCCTGATGATTTCGCAAACGGTGGCAGAGACAGGCCTGGCACGGGCCTTTCTCCGCGGGCCGAAAGACCGGGCCGAAAAGGGGTTGCATTCCCCTGGGTTGAATCAGAATCCAGGGCATACCGGAGTCAAGATGGCGCCGATTGACGGTATCATACTGTTCGTCCAGATAGTCGGCACAGACGAAGACGGACAAGGTCGGCCGCTCAGAACCGACGGCGACACCCAGGGTTTCAAGCCATCTGGCGAGGCGGCCGTCGTCACCATGAATCGCCACCTTCACCGTCCTCAACCGTTCCTCGACCCGGCGGGGGGATGCGCCTGACGAAGACCAGAATGCCGCCTTGCCCGGTTCCATCTTATAGTCGCCTGAAACGATGTATCCCCTGTCCGCCAGAGAAACCAAAGCCGCCCGCACATCGTCTTTCGGATACATTCCATCAAGAGTATGGATGATACTGTCTTGCGAGCGGCAACCATCCAGCAGTGGCAGGAGGTCTCCGTATAGCTGTCCGTGGAGCAGTGTGTTGAACGTTTCGGAGACCAGAAGCGTCTGTCCGTCTCCGATCAGGCGGAACTCAAGGTGTGGTGTAAGAATCGGGCGTTCCGGCTGACTGCAATCGGCTGCAACAAGTGTCTTCAAACGCTCGCGCTCATCCATTTTCCTGCGCGGTTGTGGTCTCTTTGCCTGAATCGGCGGTCAGCCGGTCATTCCGGGTAGCGTCATGGATTAGAATATCATGCCATATCTGGTCAAAACGCTGATCAATTCCGGGGGCGCCGCTGGTAAAAATGCACCGCGCCGAGGGCAGTTCACCGGTCGAAATGTACTGCGGCAGGTCGGTAAGCGCGTACACGGCATGATCTTTTTTGTCTTTGGCAAGCGGGTCGAACAACAGATTGGAGCTGGTTAATTTGCCGAGTGCGTCATAGAAACGGGAGCACAGGGTTTTGTGGTCAGCGGCCGGACTGCCTTCGTAAACGAACAGAACCTCCAGTGAAGCGCGAAGCGTGATTTCCCGGTTGACCAGGTCACCGAGGGCGATCGCGGCTATGCCGCCCTGATTCGGCTGATATTCGTCTGACTGCCAGTGACGGTCTGCGGCATCTTCGACGGCAGCTTGAAGAACCGAAGTGATGGAGGCTTCGGCGACATTGGCCAGCGCAATCCCGGCTTCGTCCGGCGACAGATTGCCGCGCAATGCGTGCATACTGATCTGGAACACTTTGCCGTTTGACCAGTTGCGCACGGTCTCGGCGGCGTCCATGGCGTCCTGTACCGGAATTTCGGCGATCTGCTCTTTCATTTTTGCAACGTCGAATTCGTGCGTCCAGTAGACACGCGCCAGGCCGCGGCGGGCCAGCATTTCAAATTCCGGGTCTGCGACTCCATCCGGAATCCGGAGATTGGTAAATTCCGGGTCTTTCAGGTTGTCCAGCAGTTCCGGATTCTGTTCGATGGCGCTGACGAGATGAGGCGCCGCGTCGTAAATTTCGACGATTGCATCGAACGCTTCCGGGCGCGCTTCCGAAACCGGGCTGTCGTAAGCGCTCCAGTCCTTGATTCCCGGATAGAAGCGCTCGCGCCATTGATCAACCAGTGGGTCCATCGTCTCAAACCAGCGCTTTGGGCGCAGAGCCAGAGCGAACATGGCGCCGTAGCTTCCCGGTAGTTGAGGCGATTCATCCGCTCCGTGATGTTGCAGCAACGGGTAGCGTCGGCCGGCCGAGACATGGTGGTCGGGATGACGCTGCATATTGAAAAACATCCAGTTGCTGAACTTGTAATCGGCGCTCCACGAATGCCGGAGTTGGGCCCTTTCAAACCGGCCATTGGGCAGATGGACCCGGCGCAGGCCGTAATGCTGGAGGTAGTTGCTGATTTTCATCGAGAGGACGATTCCGAGACACAGGGTCATGAAGATCAGGACCGACCACCACCCGCCTGTCCAGTAGACGAACGTGTACCAGGCAGCGGTTTCAGCGCCGTAGAGCCAGAAAGGATTGCTGAAGCGCCAGATTGGCAGTTGACGATTCGCCATCCGTTTACGGGACACCTCCCAGGCGCCGAGAAAATTGCTGGCCAGTTCACGGGGGAAATACCGCCAGAAGCTCTGTCCCTTAGGCGCCGAGCCGACATCTTTGGGGGTGCCGACCCAGACGTGGTGAATATGAAAATGCTCTGTAGCATAGTGCGGATACGAAACGGAGGAGAGCAGGAAGACGCCAATGTGCCGCTCCCATGCCGCGCGTCGATGGATCAGTTCGTGCCCGACAATAAATACCCCCTGGCCTTCCACCGCCAGCGCAATAGCCAGCAGGGCGCCTTCCCAGACGGCCAGATGTCCAACGATGAAAATTTGCCAGAGTGTGAATACGAATGTGACTGGCCAGAGTAACGCCCATAACCAGACAGGCAGGTTATACCAGATCAGGCGGCGTTCGGGTGTTGTTTTCGGGTCCGCGTTACGCCCGTCGGCGCCGAATGCAAGGTCCAGCGGACCTACGCTCCAGAAAAAGATGAACGGGCCCGCGATCCACCAGCCACCGTATATTGCGGCAGCGAAAATCAGTGGGAAGACCGCAATGGGTAAAAAATGCGGGAGCGCGTTCCGTAGCGACAGCGAAATCATTCTATCCGTTGAAATTGTTGCTGCAACCATAATCAGATTCTCTTCGTATCACCAAAAGGCAGGCTAGATTATCCATCATGGTCCCGCCCCCTGGCAACCGTAGCGCCCAACCGGTCAACAGCGATCAGCAGGGGGGGAAGGAGCAGGAAATCAAAGACCAGAGCGAATCCGATGATCAACGCAGTGAGCAGACCGACCTGGGCTGTAGGGATAAACGGGGAGAACAGCAAGATCAGAAATCCCGCCACCAGTACGACTGTGGTCGTAAAGACCGCCCGCCCGACGGTCTGAAAAGCCCGGGACACGGCTTGTTCGGGGGTATGGCCGAATTCACGCCGCGCACGCTGGTATTTGCTGATGAAATGTACCGTGTCGTCTACCACGATCCCGAGCGTCATGGCTATGACTACAGACAACGAAGCCCCGATTTCTCCTACCGTCAACCCCCAGACACCGAACCCGACCACGGCGGGGACAAAATTGGGCGCCAGACTCACGAGGCCCATACGGAACGACCGGAAAGCCGCCAGAAGAACAACGGAAATGCCGAAGAGTATGACCACGGTTCCGAGCAACATCGACTTTATGCTGCGCTGGCCTATGTGCGCGAACAGCAGCGCAGGTCCCGAGCCATCGGCCCGGACAATGTATGTCGTGTTGTTGCCCAGCCATTCCTCCGCGCGCCGGTTCAGCGTCAGCACATCCTTTGAAGAGAGGGTTCCGGCGGTCACGGTCATACGGGTGGACGACTTGTCGATACTGATCTGGTTGTTCAGATTCAGGCCGAAGGGAAGCGAGAGTTCGTAAAGCAACAGATATTGTGACGCGAGATCATGGCTTTCGGGGAGCCGGTAAGCATTCGGGTCATCTCCGTGCATACTCTTGTTGATCTGCCGGAATGTGTCGGTAATGACCGCGACATGTCGTACTTCAGGCTGCATTCGATACCATCCGGCAAAGGCGGACACGTCTTCCAGAAACGCGGGGTCGGCTATGCTCCCTTGCGAAACAAGGGAGTATTCAAGCGTGGTATTCCCGCCCAGGCGTTGATCCAGAAAATCGATATCCTGTCGAAATTCGGTGCTTTCATCAAAAAAGTGCACCAGAACATCGTTTAATTCGTTACGCGGAATGACTGCCGCAAACGCGAATACGACGACCATTGAGCCGAACAGCAGGGCCTTCCGGTATCGTATGACGCACTCCGCGATCATGCCCATCAGCGGGTCGCGGTCCTGCACGGTTGCCGGTACGCGCATTGGCAGCAGCGAGAGCAGCGCTGGCAGGAATGTGACTGAAAGGATGAACGAAGCCACGATACCGAATGCAACGAAGGAGCCGAGATGGCGGTGTGGAGGCGCCTCCGCAAAATTCAGCGCAAGAAAACCGAGTGTCGTGGTCAGGCTGGCAAGAAAGACCGGAAACAGGTTGACCCGGATGGATTCCCTGATTGCCGTATGCTTCGAATCTCCGGCCTGCAGACGTTGTTGCAGGGTAACCAGCAGGTGTACGCTATTGGCTACAACAATCATCAGCACGATCGTGGGAGCCGGCGCCACAGGTGGAGAAAACGGCAGCCCGGCCCAACCGCCCAGCCCCAGCGATACGACGACAGATAAAATCATGACGAACCCGGTTCCCAGCACACCCGCCAGCTTTCGGATCAGAACTACAAGGACCAGCGCCATGACTGCCAGGCTTGCCGGCAGGAATATCTTTTGACTGGTTATGGCCGCTTCCGCAAAAACGTGGTTGATCATCACCGTCCCGCTTACACGAAGATCAATGCCGGGGAACCTGTTTTCCGTCTCGGTGGCGAGACCGCGCGCAAATTCCGCAATCCCTGAAATCGTAATCGTCTCGTCTTCTTCCGGCAAAGCCACGGTAACCAGGACAGCGCTGACTCCGCCATCGCTGGCCAGTAGTCTTCCGGCAAGCCTGGGATCAGCCAGGGCGGTCGCGCGTATCTGTAAACGTTCCCGCTCACTGTCCAGGGTCGCCGGATCCACAAGGTTGCGGACGATCAGATCGTCGCCGTTCGCAATCGTATGCTGGAAGTTTGTGATGGAGTCAACCCGCGTCGAATATGGAGTCTGCCATGCCTGTTCGGTGAGCCACACCGTGGCCATCAGAGCTTGTTCGGACAGGGCGTCGCCATTGTCCGGGGCGATCACGAAAAGCACACTGTCACTCTTGCCGTAGGCGCTTTCGAGAGATTCCAGCGCCAGGAGTTGGGGATTATCCTGATCGAAGAAAATGCGGTAATTCGTGGAAAGTGTAAGGAACCGGGCGCCAGAAGCCGCCACCCCAACCGCGATCAGGGCGCCGACAATGACAAGCCAGCGACTGGCAACCACCCACTCCGCGAATCGGAATTCAAAGGAGCGGATGTTATTGCCGGCCTTGTCTATCAGTGTACAGAGGGCGGTATCGCCGCGCTCAGAGGCCGCAACAGCAAAGGCCGGCGGAGATTGCTTCGAGTTGTTCCTCAGTCAGCTCGGTACTGGGTGGCAACGAAAGATGTAAGTTTTGCAGATCACTATCATGTACCTGTATCTGTATGCTGTCAGGAATCTCGATACCGAATTCCTGATGGATGATGTTTTTGGGGTCTGCAATCAATTGTCTGCGAAATTCAGCGTCTTGTACTGATTTCTCGACCAGCTGTGATTGTATCTCTTGTGCGAATGCGACCATTATCAACTCTCCTGATTTTCGTGTGAGTAAATAAAATTACGAAGAATGTTTCAAAAAACCTCGTTTCGTGCAACTAACTATGAACTATCAAACCGCAGGAAAACCATACTCATTTTAGCTCATAATGTGAATGCTATCACAGTTTTGCTTTGTGTGCATAGAGTCTGCTCACCATGAAAAGTTGATGTTTGATTTCATGTTATCCGGGTTAGAATAAGCTATTGTGTAGTATGATATTTACAAAAATCAACAGGGTAAAACCGGGGGAACAAAATGAAACTGATCACTGCAATAATCAAGCCATTCAAACTTGATGAAGTCAGGGATGCCCTGTCCGAGGTCGGTGTGCAGGGCATGACCGTGACCGAGCTCAAGGGGTTCGGAAGACAAAAGGGGCATACCGAATTATACCGGGGGGCAGAATATATTGTGGATTTTGTGCCGAAGGTGAAACTGGAAGTGGCAGTGGAGGATTCGATAGAGGACAAGGTGGTTGAGGCCATTGTCGGGGCCGCGCAAACCGGGAAGCTCGGAGACGGCAAGATTTTTGTTTATAACCTGGACAAGGCGGTCCGGATTCGCACCGGGGAGTTGAATGTAGATGCTTTGTAGGCTAAGGATATTCTGATTCAGATCACTGCTTTTTCCAGGAACGGTTGATTGTCAAGCGCCCGTTGATAGCCTAAGTCAGACAGGTCGAGTTCCCGGTATTCACCATAGGTGATCAGTTCAGATACGCCCCGCCCCATCGCCGGTGACTGCTGGAGGCCGTGACCGGAGAAGCCATTCACAAATATGAAGTTATGCACTTCAGGGTGCGGCCCGATAATGGCGTTTTGATCCAGGGTATTAAAGGCATAGTGACCGACCCATGAATTGATAACCTTGATTGATTCGAACGCGGGAATGCGGGTGGCGAGGGCAGGCCAGAGTTTTTCTTCCCATATTGAATGATCCATTTCAAAGTCATCGAATGCGACTGCCGGGTCTTCGTCAGGGGGGCAGCCGCACATGTAATAGCGTCCGTCTGTTCTAACGTGTATCCCTGATGGGTCCACGGTTAGCGGCAGGTCGCATTGTAAAGGGGTCTGCGCATCGAAAATAAAGGTATACCGGCGCCTTGCTTCAACCGGCAATTCCATGTTCGCCATTTTGGCAGTGACCCCGGCCCGCGGCCCGGAGGCATTCACGATCGTACCGGCGCCGATCACTTCGCCTGATTTCAGAGTGACGCTTTCAACCCTGTTGCCATTGCGGGTAATCCCGACTACTTCATTGGTAATGTATTCGACACCATTTTCCCGCGCCTTGCGGCGCCACCCGTCAAACATGGCGCTGCCATCGAAATAGCCCTCGTCCTTCAGATTATGGCTGCCGAGGATGATGTCATCCAGATTATAAAATGGGTATGCTTCCGCTATCTGGTCGCGGGACATGATTTTGGTCCCGGCCCCGCAGGATGCCTGCAATGCCTGATTCTCGCGTAGAACCTGCGCTGTTTTCTCGTTGTCAGCCAACAACAGGTAGCCAAAACTCTGCAATCTGATTTTCGGGATTTCGGGGTCGCCGCCCAGATTTTCCCGGAAAGACTTCAGAAACCGGACTCCGAACTGCGCAATCCGGATGTTGATTTCGTTCGAGAACTGCTGGCGGATGCAGCTGTTGGTGTGTGAGGTCGAGCACCACTGGTAGGTCGGATCCTTTTCCACGACCAGAATCCTGCCGTTGAAATCCCGGTTTGCAGACAGAAACCAGGCTACGGATGAACCGATCATGGCGCCCCCTATGATCACTACGTCCCAGGTTTTGTATCGGGGCGCGGCAGACAGGGGTTTCAGTTTCATTGGGTTGATCTTCGCCTTGATTCAGGTAATGGGATGATACAATAACACGTTTGTATACAGGCCAACTTTTTTGCAGGGGCGCCTCTGATGAAAAACCTTGCCGGATATTCCCATATCAAAAATCTGATCCGGGATGACCAATGCGTCATACTGGATGGCGCCATTGCTACGGAGTTGCAGCGCTCGGGTATCAGGGGCTGGGGGCTGAAGGAGGATATTCACTGGGGGTTTGATGCGTTGCATGTGGCGCCGCAAATGGTTCTCGACCTCCACAAGCAATATCTGGATGCCGGAGCGCACATACTGACTACCGACACCTACACGATCCTGGATGCGCCCTCTTATTCCGCGGATTACGATATCCATGTTCCGAATCCGATTCACTGGATGGATCTGGCCCGCACCGCAATCGAATTACCACGGCGGGCCATCGCTGAGCAGAAGCGGGAAGAGAGCGCCGTGGTTGCGTTCAGCATTGGCGGGGAGATCGAAAATAGCGAACAGCAGGCTACCATGGAGTTTTTGCTGCGAATATTCCAGGAGAGTCCGCCGGACATTATTCTGTTTGAAACCCTGTCCCTGATTGAGGACAATCTGACCTTCGAGGCTATCCGGGCGCTGATTGATTCCGGCTTTCCGGTCTGGGTTTCATTCAGACGGTGCCGCAAGGGAGTCTGTGGTATTCACGGGCAGCTATGGGGTGGTCCCGAGGGCGACCGTTTTGGCCGTCTGGCTAAAACCTTCGAGAAGATGGGGGTCGAAGCCTTGCTGATCAATTGCCTGCCGGTCAACCGGGTGGATGGAACCCTGTCGTGGTTGAGGGATTTTACGACGTTGCCTCTGGGGGTTTACCCCAACGTCGGCAGATTCGAAGATTCCGGCTGGAAATTCGACCAGTCGATGAGCCCGGATGATTTTGCCGCCAAGGCCCTGAGATGGCGGGCGGAGGGAGCGCAGATCATCGGTGGTTGCTGCGGTGTCGGGCCATCCGATATATCCGTTGTGGCAGAAGTGTTGAAGGATGTGCCGCATGGTAACGAGCGCAGAAAGGTCAGGGAAGAAGAACCTGTCTCTTCAGACATACTTGAAATGCCGGACGGGTTTGGCTGGATGGATGCGACTGGCAGGGAGTTATATCCACTGCCCCTGCCTGAAATCGTGGTCGATACCGGGGTGTTCGTACCTACCCAGGGCAGTTATCTGATCTGGAAATACCTGTTCAACAATGGCACAGGCATTGGCAGAACCTGTCTCGATATCGGTTGCGGCGTCGGTATACTGGCAATACAACTGGCGCTGAACGGGGCCAGCAGGGTAACCGCTTTCGATATTTTACCGGAGGCGGTGAACAATACTTTGACCAACGCCTTTCGCAATGGCGTTGCAGACCGGATGACCGGTGTCGCCGCAGACCTGTATTCTTTCCTGCCGGAGGAAAAGTTTGATGTGATCGTTGCCAGTCTTTACCAGATGCCTACCAATCCAACAGGACAAAGCCGGGGACATCGTGATATTGACTATTGGGGTCGAAACCTGCTTGATCACTTCATCAAGAATCTGGATAACTACCTGAATCCGGACGGGGTGGCTTATCTGATGCAGGTTTCAATGCTCGGCGCCAAACGGACCCGGGATCTGTTGCAGAAAAACGGGTACAAATTCCGGGTCGTCGATTTCAATCTGTACCAGTTCAACCCGGTGTTTAACGATAACCTGGAACAGATTTATACGGTGGAAAACCTTTCGGACGCCTATCATTTCAAGTACTCTGAAAACGAGCACACGATGGTCATGTATCTTCTCGAAATTACCCGCAATCGTCAGACTGCAGAATAGCCGCCATCCGCCGTGTAAATGCCTCCGGTACACCAGGCGGCGGCGTCTGAAGCCAGAAATACCGCAAGCCCCGCAATATCGTCGGCCTGCCCGGCCCTGCCGAGGGGGATATTATCGACGAAACGTTGCAAAATGGCGTCATTGCGCCAAAGCGCCTCGCTGAATCGGGTCTTTACCAATCCCGGGCAGATCGCATTCACCCGGATATTATCTTTCCCCCAGTCCTGGGCCATAGCCTTTGTCAGACTATTGATCGCGGCTTTGCTGACACTGTAAATGCCGATAAACCGCTCAGGGGTGATACCGCCGATTGAGCTGATATTGATGATCGACCCGCCCCCGCATTTCATCATGACAGGCCGGACTTGTTTGCACAACTCGAAAGGTCCCTTGAGATTGACGTCAATAATCTTGTCGAATGCGCGCTCATCCGTTTCATGAATCGGGCCGAACACCGGATTGGCGGCGGCATTGTTGACGACAATATCAATTCCTCCGCAGCTTTTTACGGTGGTTTCCACCAGCCGGTTTATGTCCGCGAGATTTCCGATATTGGCGGCGATGGCGGTGGCCTTTAGTCCATCGTCCATCAATGTCGCCGCGACCTGATCCACCGCCGCCTGATTCCGGCTGCTGACCACGACCCTTGCGCCAAATTCAGCCAGTCTCCGGGCTATGGCTTCACCGATGCCCTTGCTAGCGCCGGTAACCAGCGCGGTTTTTTCATGTAGTTCGAACAGTGGTTTGATCCGCTATTGCCCGGACAACGCCTGTAATACCTTGTCGGGATGAGCCGCGGCTTTTGGTACCCTGCGCCAGTGTTTCTTCACAATCCCGTCCCGGCCAATCCAGACTGTGGAGCGGATAATGCCGATTACTTTTCTCCCATACATCATTTTTTCACCGTAAGCCTGGTATTCGGTCATCATGGATTTGTCCGGGTCGCTGAGCAAGGTAAACGGGAGCCTGTATTTGTCAATAAATTCCGTGTGCGACTTCGCATCGTCCGGAGATACGCCAATGACCACCGCTCCGGTTTCTTCGATTTCCGCCCAGAGGCGCGCGAATCCGCACGCTTCCTTCGTGCATCCCGGGGTATCATCTTTCGGATAAAAGTAGACGACGACATCCCGGCCCTTGAAGTCTTTCAGGGAGACCGGCCGGTTATTCTGGTCGGTGAGTGTAAAAGCGGGGGCGGGGAATCCTTCTTCAATTGCCATCAATCAGTCTCGTGGGTAATTTGGAGGGAGAAAGTATACCCTGTTCGGAAATAGTTTAAAATTGATGAATCAACGGTAAAACATCACGGAACCTGAAAATGAGCCTGGAGTATCTCGAATTCGAAAAGCCTGTCGCTGAATTGCAGGAGAAAATCTCGGAACTCAAACGTGTCAGTGTCGAAGGCGGACTGAATCTCAATGAGGAGATCAGGAGCCTTGAGGCCCGAAGTACACAGCTTACCCGTGACATCTTTTCCAGGTTGAGCGCATGGCAGATTACTCAGCTTGCCCGGCATCCGTTGCGCCCCTATACGCTTGACTACGTTAAACTCATGGTCGAGGGTTTTCAGGAATTGCATGGCGACCGGATGTATGCGGATGATCCTTCGATTATCTGCGGCCTGGGGCTGATCAATGGACACCGGGTGGCCATTATCGGCCATCAGAAAGGCAAGGATACTCGTGAACGGACCTGGCGGAATTTCGGTATGCCGCGTCCGGAAGGTTATCGGAAGGCCCAGCGCGTCATGAAGCTGGCAGAACGATTCGCCCTGCCGGTAGTCACATTGATAGACACTCCGGGCGCTTATCCCGGAATTGGCGCCGAAGAAAGAGGGCAAAGTGAGGCGATCGCCCGATCAATCGAAATGATGGTCAGCCTGGACACACCGATCATCTCCGTCGTGATCGGCGAAGGCGGTTCCGGCGGCGCCCTGGCGATCGGCGTATGCGACAAGCTGATCATGTTGCAGTATTCAACCTATTCGGTGATTTCTCCAGAGGGCTGTGCCTCCATACTCTGGAAGAGCGCCGAAAAAGCGGCTGAAGCGGCTGAAGCGATGGGTGTAACCACGATGGAGCTATCCAGATTGGGTCTGGTTGATGAGATTGTGGCTGAACCCCTGGGCGGGGCCCACAGAAATTATCGGGAGGTTGCAGAAAATCTGAAGTTGAGTCTTGTGGCGTCGCTGGAAAGTTTTACCGACCTGGAAACACCGGCGGTGCGGGAGATGCGTCATGATCGATTGATGAGTTTTGGAAGATTCGCAATCAAGGAATAACCCGTCGCGCCCGGCCTGCATTGAGCCGGAACGCGAAGCGGTATCCCGGCAGGCTTACAGTCCACAAGCGCTGGCCGCTATTTTATTCCAGCGCTTCGGGTTTCAGGTCGGCGCCCGCTTCATCGTCGCCTATAGTGGCGGATGCGATTCCCAGGTACTGTTGCACAGCCTGACGGATGCTCTTCAGGGGACAGGGAGTAAAGTGGTTGCGGCGCATTTCAATCATGGGCTGCAACCCGAATCCGGGCGCTGGGTTGATCTGTGCCGACACTGGGCGGAGTTTCTTGGCGCTGATTTCGTCAGTGGACAGCCGCAGGCTGATTGGTTGCCGGGCGTTCCCGGATCAGGAAGGAATATCGAGGCCTGGGCAAGAGACGCGCGCTATCAGTGGTTATCCCGGATCGCGGATGAAGATGATGTGGTTTTGACCGCTCATCACGCCGACGACCAGGCCGAAACGTTCCTGATGAATCTGTTTCAGGGCAAGGGTATCTCACAGCTTGCCGGCATTTCCCCCCATCGGCCGATTGTATACGGTTCCACGACCAGCCTGGTCCGGCCGCTGCTGGGATTTACCCGGCGCCGCCTTCGTCAATATGCGCGGCAACACAATCTGGACTGGATCGAGGACCCTTCGAATGATTCGATTTCCCGCTACAGAAACCGGCTGCGCCACGACCTGATTCCAGTACTGTGCAGGCGTTCTCCGAATCTGATCGAAAGACTGAACACAGCTGCGAATCAGTGCCGGATCATCGCTGAACGTGAAATCGAGGTTCTTGACCGGCTTTTCCGGCAAAGCGCGGACCCTGAAGCCAGGAGGATTTTCTGTCTGACCGACCCGCTCAATCTGGATAGCCTGATCAATCTGGAACCGTTTGAATTCAGCGGCTTGATTCGGCGCTGGTTGCACAAGGCAGGCCGCGCTTCACCTGGAAACAGGAAATTATCCGAGTTTTATCGTCAGCTTCGCCGCCATGCGGAACATTCGCAATTACCCCTCGGACAGCAGATTATCCGAAAATACAATCAACATCTGTATCTGACCCGTGTATTCCCGGAAAACCGGCCCGACCCGATCAACTGGAACCTCCGGAAACTCGAGATTGCGCAGTGTCATATCCAGGTTCAGGCAAAAACCGGATTGAATCAGGGGTTGAGTCTGTCCAGGATGGAAGGTGTGCAATTGAAATGGGTGTGGCGCGAAGGGGGCGAGCGCATCCGGTTACCCAATCGGACCCACAGCGCTTCCGTCAAGAAATTGCTGCAATCCAGTCGGGTTCCACCCTGGGAGAGAGACCATTTGCCGATGCTGGCGGTCGATGATGAGATTGCCTGGGTTCGGGGTATCGGGGTGTCAGACGGATTCACCGTGACTCCAGGGGAAGAAGGGATTTATCCCTGCTTCCAGAAGGAAATTTGAAAGACAGGGTGGAGTGAACGCAATGTTTGTTGGATCCGTGTGAATTCAAACGACAGCATCAGTGGTACAGAAAACATGAAATCAGGTGGGTTCCAATCTAGTACCGCCTTTGGTGTCGACGGATGCAAGGGGGGTTGGTTCTGTATTTCCCTGGAACCATCCGGTACCATCGGGTGGTTCGTGTTGGAAAGGTTGAGTGAATTGATCACGATGGTAAATAATGGGGATCGCATTTTCGTGGATATCCCAATTGGCCTTTCTGATGGTCCGAAAGAACGCTTGTGTGACAGGGAAGCCCGGTGCAAGCTTGGTCCCCGTCGCTCCAGCGTATTCCCCGCACCGGTACGGCCTGTACTGAAAGCAGGGAGCTACGAGGAGGCGAAACAGGTCAGCTTGGAGGTGAAGGGTAAATCCCTGTCAAAACAGAGTTGGGCGATCTTGCCAAAGATCCGGGAAGTGGATGCACTGTTGCGAGATTGTACCAAAGCGCGTGCCATAGTACGGGAGGTGCACCCTGAAATTTGTTTCTGGGCGCTTGCAGGAGAAGAACCCATGAAATATGGAAAGAAACGGCGGGAAGGAGCCGAAGAACGGATTGAGTTACTCAAAAGCGTTCGCCCTTCAGCAGGTCAGGAATTTGACCGGGCTTGCAATTCTTTCCCACCGAACAAGGTAGCGAAGGACGATATTCTGGATGCAATGGTTGCGGCCTTGACCGCTTTTGCGAATCCGCGAGAATTGCGAACCCTTCCTGAAGAACCGTGCCGGGATGCTTGTGGTCTGCCAATGGAAATGGTCTATCTCTCAAGATCGAATCTTATGATCTGATGTTTTGCCAACCGTTAATGTGTAGAAGTCGGGACTTGGTTGGACAGTTACCGGTTTGAAGGGTGGTCTGTCAGTTGAAGTCTAGTTCATAAACTTCTCCTGCCAGATTTTTCTGCCATCCTCCAATGTCTCCATAGGAGTTCGGCCACAACACATTTTCCCTTGATGGGTTCACACACCTTGGTAGCACAACCAAATCCATCTCACCTGGTTTTTCCCCCTTGTCACCAAACAATGATGTTTGTGTAGGTCTTGATGCCTTGCTTGCCATGCTAAACATATGGTGCGTTGGCCATGCATCCCGGATGGCACGGACTGTGGTCTGGAGGGTGAATGATCGCTTATCCGTGCGTACTACAATTGTCGCATTGACCTTGGTTATCTTGGCAAGTTGATTGAAAACACCTCGGACGATCTCTGAGTATTTTTCTCGGTTTCCGTAGCGATGCCCTTGACTCCACTCGGGGGTTGCCGGACCTCCTAATGCCCAAATCCGTATCCAATTGTCATACCTGTAATCTGTCACCCCCATGTAAGGTGGTGACGTTAGAACCAGCGAGGCCCGCTGGTTCCGGCAAACCTGATATGTATGAAGCCCATTTCTCGCATCACCGAAATAGATTTCCGCTTCAGTATCCGCCCTTACAATTCCCCGTGCATACCTCCATTCCACACGGGACTTCAAATACTCCACTGCATTGATCTCGGGTGGGCGCATATTGCGCTTCTTCCACCAACGAACTGCGTAGTTCGGCCCCATCGCTTTGCTCTGGCGCATCTGGTTTGACAACCCACCTCCGATCTTTGCATGAAGATAAACCAGAAGGACCGCGGATACCATTCTGTCAATTTTTGAATTTCTCCAGTCAAGGTTGCGGCGGGCACTGTTAACAAAGCCCAAAACGTCTGAGCACCAAGCCCATTCCTGGAACTCTGTCATTGGAATGAAGTCCTCTGGTTCACGGCATCGTGCAATCTTGTCGATGCGTCGCAAGATACGGCCAAGCTGACGAGCAGGCGCAGTCTTTGCACTTGAAAAAACCCAACCCACCGGGTTCAGTTCACATCCAAACGACTGACGGCCCAGTACTTGTGCAACGTAATTTGTGGTGCCTCGACCGCAAAAAGGGTCAATGACAAGATCGCCCGGTGCACTGTATCGAGAGACAATATTCCGTGCGAAGTCCACAGGAAACATCGCGTAGTATGGACCAAACCCAGCCCATCGACCCTCCCGGGTTCCGATGGTCCAGGCTTTAGCAGAACTATCAGGTATCATCATCAAAAAGTTCCTTCAGAATTTCTCCACCTATTTTCAAGGGAATCGCGGCATGCGAATGGGCCCGAACAATTGGAACAAAGCCTCCCTCAAACAAATATGTGGATAAGCGATCCACCACACCCAAGGTATCCGGCAATCCAGGATAGGCTGAAATAGAGGTATTACTGAGGTCCACAGCCGCCTCCGAGGTCATCGCGGTATTGACTACCATACGTTGTCCAGTTGCATTCTTGTAGAGAACCATCCGACCAAAATAGGTGTCTTTCCCCCATTCCTTTGCCCCTGGGGGTCGATAGACAATATTCCTGTGAATATAGTCTATTGATGGAAGGAGTGCCGTTCTCTCGGAGTACCTTCTTCCCGGTCCACTCTTTTCATCAAAGTCAAGTTGATCAAAATGTTCGACGAACTGCCCTGTTTTTATGAGTGAGAAGAGAAGAAGAGGTCGGCCGGTCATTCGCAGACATTCAGAGTTGATCCGACAGAGTTCATCCCGGACTCTCGGTGCGACCGCGGCGAACTGCCCAAAAGCAGCAAGGGGGCCATCAATGACGAAAGCGAACTCAGGAAGCATACGAGTAGTGCGAGGAGTGGAAAGAAAAAATCTCAGCACATTCAGAAGCATGATCAACTCCAGAAATCGCATGACTTGTATGATTGAAATTCCCTGGTAATCAGGCCAGATTACGAGGGAGGCGTGAGGGGCGCTCCGCTGTTTGACGGGTGAGAAACGATTTTCGTTTTTGCACCGAGGGGAAGTAAGGAACCCCTCACGCCAGTTTTCTGCTCCGAATAGATACAGGGGGAACTCAGTCCCGAATACAAGTGGGGAGCAGAATCTTCATTCTACCGTACAGGAGATAGAAAATGAAAGATCCGATGAAAAAAGTCGCTGGCATTGATGTGGGCAAGAACCGTCTGGACGTGTGTTTGGATCGAGGTCTGGTTGAGGGTTTCGAGAATACCGCGCAGGGCATTGCGCGTCTGGTGAAGCGTCTGCACGCGGGGGGCGCTGAGCAGGTGGTGTTGGAGGCCAGTGGCGGATACGAACGATTTTTGCTGGAGGAGTTGCGGGCTGCAGGTATCCAGGCGAATCGGGTGCAGCCGTCGCGGGTGCGCGCTTTTGCCCATGCGCTCGGAGTGGGGGCCAAGACGGATGCGCTGGACGCTCGTTTGCTGTGCGTATATGGTCAAAGTCTGGAGTTGCCGGGTAACCCGTCGGTCTCTTTGGAAGTGCGGCATTTGCGGGAACAGGTGGATCGTCGGGAACAGTTGATGGCACAACGGATTGAGGAGATGAATCGTTTGGAGAAGAATCCTCCGGCTTGGGTGCGGGACTCGTGCCGTCGTCACATGGCGTGGTTGAATCGGGAGATCCAACGCATCGACACGGCGCTGCGCTCGTTGCTCCAGGAAGGCGAGTTGGCCGAGCGAGCGGCTTTGTTGCGAAGTGTCAAAGGCGTTGGAGAAGTTACGGTAGGCGTGTTGTTGGCTCATTTGCCGGAATTGGGAGAAGGTTCTGGCAAGTCCTTGAGCGCTCTGGCGGGTTTGGCGCCGTGGGCGCGCGACAGTGGTCAGCATCAAGGCAAACGCAGCATTCGGGGTGGCCGCAAGGCGGTGCGCCGCGCGTTGTATATGTCAGCGCTGTCGTCGGTTCGTCACGACCCTGGGATGCGGAGTTTTTACCGGGGATTGCGGGATCGGGGCAAGCCGGGCAAGGTGGCCCTGGTGGCAGTGATGCGTAAGAGGTTGTTGCTTCTGCATGCAATTATCCGGAGAGGTACGCCGTGGGTGGAGACCCCAGCGCCAAGTCGGTAAAAAAAACAATAAAATAGTGGACTTGGAACATAGATACTTCTCCGTGGGGCTCCCCATTGGGTCCGGCTTCGTTGAATCTCTCGTGAAACCGTAGCTGATCAGTACTGAATATCGGTCTGTCCAGACCACAACAACAGTCAATCTGACCTTCAGAAGGGGCCAATTTTCTGCCACAATCTTCAAAATGTGGACACCTGAAAGTATTTATCCGCCCTGATACGAGAGCTTCATATGTTTCGAGTAGCGTTTCATGCCCAGATTGGACAATCTTCCCATGCAAGGCTTCAAAGACAGTAGTGCGGAAAAAATCACGGGGCTGAAGACCATCCTCACGGATAATATTCCGGCCCGGCAAGACTGTTTGCAGGGTATGTGCGGAATCCATCTCATTGAACGCCTTTGGAGGGATGATCTTACCGCTTCCTCTGTCTTTCAGTTTACGCAGATCAATGTAGACCAGAGCGAGTTGAACCAGGCTGGCCTCTGCACCCGGAAATCCGTTCTTCAGAGTTTCTGTGATCAGTGACCCATCAATTGCAATCACTCGGTCAACGGGCACTTCAGTACGTGGAATTTCAGCAGGTGATAGTTGAGGTCCTCTTGACGGTTCTGTCGGCTTGATTCGACCAGAGAAGTCCTCAAAAATCTTACTTTGCTGGAGCGAAATTAATGCCTCTCCAGTTGTGCGCTGGCCTTTATACGGCATGTCATGATTCTCCTTCGACCGAGAACAGATCAATCTGGACAGGTATCGTAAATGGATTCGAAAGTGTTCGCATGCGAACAAAACCAGGGTCTGTTATTGATTTGATCTGATAGGAGTAGTCTTCGAAATCGTAAAATTTTGAGATCGCGCGGACCTCATCGGAATTATTCAAGTGAGCGATGAACCAGTTGTCCGTGTTTTTCAGAATGGCAGGCATCACAGACGAAGGCTCCTGGGTGGCGAGAACCATACCAATCCGGTACTTGGATCCTTCCTTGGCCGTGCGTGCCCAAATGGTCTTCAGTTCATCCTTGCCTCCTGCAGCTGGTAGAAGATTGTGGGCCTCTTCAAGATATACCATGATTGGCGGAGGTGGCTTGAGAGTGTCGTCCGATTCGAGTTGAGGATCAATGAAGTCTTGCTTCTGTCGGTTGAAAATTGCCCACAGAATTCTTTCGGCAGCATTCACATTTTGGTCAGGGTCGCCTGTAGATTGATCGAAAATCACAAGCTTTCCAGCTCGAAGATCCTCAACCACCTCTGCCGCATAGTCCTTGGTGGACTGTGGAGAGTGCTGGTGTATCAGGTTTCTGTATTGCCTGACACCATTAGGGTAACTGTAGATTGCAAGCAGATTTCGGAGAGAGCCATCATCCCAGGGTCTTTCGTCATGATTCTTCCGATACTCCCTGTCAAAACCATTGTATCCGCTGCCCTTTTCCTCCATAAATTTAAGTAAGCCCTTGCACGCTTCAACAAAGGAGTCCCATGGGGGGTTTTCCTTGCCAAGTATTTCAGCCGCCGCTTCAACCTGATTTTTCGTTGCTTCATCAGTACAGTCGTTATTTTTCATCGTACCCCGAAGTTCCTTGCTGAACAGTCCCTTGATCCAAGGGCCAGAATCTGAAGCGGGAAATCCCGCTGCAGATAGTGTAGACCGATAGACCTCGACAATCCTTCGAAATCGTATCCGATCACCGTACTCATCCAATGATGTTGGAGCCTCAATGATCGTATCTCGAAACGATTTGATATAGTTTCGACTATCACTCTGCAATTGGTTGTCAATAATTGATTTGCCGACAATCAACTGATCCAGAGCCTGCTGTACTTGGGGTATGTCTCCCCAGTCTGAAACGCGGGTGCCATAGAAATTGATTTTGACAATCTTCCGATGTGGATCATTCGGATGTTTGTTGAGCCCGTAGGTGGAAATTTCGTCTTCCCGACCTGTATTCTGCGCTTGTTCATGTACGGACTTGATGGAGCCACCATCCTGCACATTGTCGTTGGCGTATTCACCATTGGGATCGAAAATCAACTGCCCCACTCTCGCATGTGGATTGTTTCGTCGAAGTAGATAAACTGCCTTGGCTGTAATCTTCATGGCATTGGATTTTCCGCCCCGACTCATGCCCCCGTAGAAGGTTCTACGTGATACGAAATCAACCGGATCAATCTGGACCGGAACATTGTCTACAGTTTCATCCACCCCAACTTCACTGGCCGCAAACCTGACGCGACCTACCCGCAATTGACCGGTATTTCCAAGATCATCCGTGCCTGTGGTTTTCTGGAAATTGACGATCTTGGACAAAAGGTCTCCTACTGGCTTGTAAACCTTCATTCCTTTCCCAGAATAGTAATTCACCAGATCAGCGCCAAATGTGAATCCATACTTACCATCAGGATCAGCTTTCATACGAAATGTACCCAGAACACGACATCAATACCCCCCGAACGACAGATTATTACGGGTCCAATCGTCCACCCGGGTTGGATGATCCCAGGTTTCCCCGGAGTCTGTAGCCCTCATTCCAGCCTGAAATCTGTATTCTTCCATCTCACGGGCATTGGGCAATGGGCAATCTCCGATAATCCTCAGGAGAACAAGACAGGTCTCCTCATCTTCCGCCAGCGTGTCGTCATCGGAATCTGGATTCAGGCGACTGGCCACCAAAAACGATCCGTGCGGCAACCCACGAACCTTCTCCCGAGCATAATCATGCACAAGCACTTGGGCATCCTTATAGTTGATTGAAAGCAGGTCTCCGATGCACAAATCGGAGTCAAGCAGGTTTTGGAGAAATTGACCGGCATCAGTGGAACGGGTGGTCACCAAGTCTTCGATGATCGAGCCCAGCAAATTATTATTCATGAATGCTTCTTTCCCTCAGTTTCAAAAGTTGTATAGGATGGCATCATCCCTGCTGTATTTCGTTGCATAGGGGATGGAAACTCACAGCCCGATAGGATTGTATTCTGATCTCGTGACCTTTCTCTATCTCAATTTACAGATATTTTCAACGGATTCAGCTTGAATGCGCTGCCTCCACTTACCGTCAAGTAAGGATATCAAGGGCAAGTCTGGACTGATTACTCTAAATTCGACCAACCCGAACAGTAAGGTCGTTGTGGTCGGAAATCCAAAAGTGTGTCACTCACCACGCCTGCCGGTCCTGCAAAGTGGTCACTCCTCTGGAAAATGGATTCTGGACTCTGTATCAGTCGCGTTTCGCTCGAATCCCCAGTAGATTCCGTTCAGTCCGCCCGAAAGCCATCGCCACATGGTGAATCGGCTTCCCCTGGTTTCGGTACTTCTCGCTATATCCCTTCTCCTGTATCTGCGCCATCGCCTGGTCCAGAGCGGCCTGTGCTCCTGCTTCACTCTCCACTACCTTGAATTCCATCACGAACACCTGACCGGCATGCAAAAGCACCATGTCAGAGCGGCCATGGCTGGAGGTTTCTTCCACCCGCAGAACTGACCCAAGGGCCCTGAAAGTCATGTACAGAAGACTCGCATACCAGGATTCGTAACGGCTCAGGTCACCACGGTCATGCCACGGGTGCGGAATCCCCGAAAGCCAGGGCCGCAGCTCTTCGGCAAATCCCTCAAAATCCTGTCCGGCCAGCAATCGAAGCAGTTCCTCTCCCTTCTTCGTGATGCGGTCGATACCCGTCACATGCCGCAGCAGTCCCCGGTTCAGACTCAACGCCACTTCATGATTCGGATAGTCCAACCGGTATTCGGTTAAGTCTCCCGACCGCTCCTTCCCGGTAATAGTCAGATAGCCCGTCTGGAACAGCAGGGCATCCATGTGGTAGCTCTCCACATCGAACGTTGAAACCAGTTCCTTGTCCGCCGTGCGGTTTTGCAGTTCCATCGGGCTGATCCCCTTCCTGACCAGTTCCCGGTACAGGAAGGTCGGCGTGCCGGTCCGGAACCAGTAGGGCTCGAATTCCCGATCATCGAACAGCAGCAGCATATCGAACGGGTTGTAGACCTTCTCTTCACCCAGCCAACTGTAGCCGTTGTACCAGCGTTTGATCTCGTCCCGATCCAATCCCGGCAACTCCGGTGCGAACACCGTATCCAGGTCACGGTCCGTGTAGCCGCAGATGGTGGCGTACCTCGGATCCAGGCTGATGTTCTTCAGGTTGTTGAGGCCCGAGAACAGATTCACATTCGAGAACATGCTGATCCCGGTGATAAAGACAAACCGGATATGATGGGCGCTGCCCTTGATGATGCCGTAGAATCCTTTCAAGCAGTCCCGATTGGCCTTGGCCAGTTCCGGGTCTTCCAGCACATCCAGAATCGGCTTGTCGTACTCGTCGATCAGGACCACTACCTCATGACCGGTCTTATCATGAAGGCGGTCCAGCAGATCCAGAAAACGGTCCGGGCCGGAATTTTCCGCTGAACCTTGTTCCAGACCAAAATGCCGCTCGGTGATGGTCAACTGCATGTGAACATTCTTCTCCAGTGCTTCCAGACTGTTGTATTGGCTATCGAAGCTGATCCGCACCACCGGATGCTTCCGGTCCGGGTTCCAGTCCCAGTGGTCGTGGATATCCAGTCCCCGGAACAATTCTTCGTTTCCTTCGAACAGTTCACGCAGGGTATCGAGCAGCAAACTCTTGCCGAACCGGCGTGGGCGGGACAGGAAGTAGTAGGAACCCCGATCGATCATCTGCCAAATCAGGGGGGTCTTGTCGACATAGTAACAGTTCCGCTCCCGGATATTGCGAAAGGTCTGGATTCCGATCGGAAGCCGGCGACGGATCATGTTTTTGTCCACTTTCATCACCCGAACATCATAACACGGGGAACATCAGGGTGAACCATGCCTGATCAATCAATTGATTAGTAGTCGGCTATTTGGTACTCTGCCCCTGCGATTTTGCCAACCACAAGGACCGAATCTTTGCGACCTGCCTGCTGTTAATGACCAAGTATATATTCGTTACAGGGGGTGTGGTTTCTTCACTGGGCAAGGGCATTGCCTCGGCTTCTCTCGGCAGCATTCTCGAAGCCCGGGGAATTGATGTCACCCTGCTGAAGCTGGACCCTTACATTAATGTGGACCCCGGCACAATGAGTCCGTTTCAACACGGCGAGGTGTTCGTCACGGAAGACGGCGCCGAAACCGACCTTGATCTGGGGCATTATGAAAGATTTGTCCGTACCACCATGAGCAAGGACAACAATTTCACCACCGGCCAGATTTATGAAAGGGTGATCAGCAAGGAGCGCAGGGGGGATTATCTGGGCGGCACCGTGCAGGTTATTCCTCATATTACCGACGAAATAAAATCATCCATCGTGGAAGGCGCCGGCGATGCGCAAATAGCGCTGGTCGAGATCGGAGGCACTGTCGGCGACATCGAATCACTGCCGTTTCTGGAAGCCATCCGGCAGATGCGGGTTGAACATGGCAGGCAGAATACCCTGTTTATTCACCTGACCCTGGTCCCGGAAATCCAGGTTGCGGGTGAAATCAAGACCAAACCGACCCAGCATTCGGTGAAGGAGATGAGGTCAATCGGTATACAGCCCGATATTTTGCTGTGCCGTGTACGCGAGGCCCTGCCGGATGACGCCCGCCGCAAAATCGCGTTGTTTACCAACGTAGAGGAGACAGCCGTTATTTCCGGGGTTGATGTGGATAATATTTATGATATTCCACAGTTATATGTCGAGCAGAAAATGGACCAGATCGTCACCCGGCAGTTGATGATTGACGCCGGTCCGCCCGATTTGTCTGAATGGCGGAAGGTCAGTAAAAATATCCGTAACCCGGTCAATAAAACCAGGATTTGTATGGTCGGCAAATATATCAACCTCACAGAGTCCTACAAGTCACTCTCCGAGGCGCTGATTCATGCCGGCATTCACACTCTGACCGAAATCGACATCCACTATATAGACTCCACCGCGCTGGAAGAAAACGGAACCGGGGCGTTGGCGGGCGCCGACGCCATCCTGGTGCCGGGGGGATTCGGAGAAAGAGGTATTGAAGGAATGATCCTGGCCGCGCAATATGCCCGCGTACATAAAATTCCCTATCTGGGTATTTGCCTGGGGATGCAGGTCGCGGTTATTGAATTCGCGCGCAACGTCATCGGTCTTCATAAGGCGCACAGCACCGAATTCGACAGGAAGACTCCTGATCCGGTGATTGCCCTGATCACGGAATGGATTGATGATACCGGGAATCTTGAATTGAGGAACGAGTCAACCGCGCTCGGTGGAACGATGCGGCTCGGGGCGCAGAACGTTCATCTGAAGGAAGGCGCCCGCTATCGACAGATTTATCAATCGGATGTAATACGCGAGCGTCACCGGCACCGCTACGAATTCAACAACAATTACATGGACCGGTTTGCGCGGCATGGCCTGGTTTTTTCCGGGCTGTCCGGTAACGGGCTGGTGGAAATCATCGAACTTGCTGATCATCCGTGGTTTGTCGCCTGTCAGTTTCACCCGGAGTTCACCTCTTCGCCCAGGGACGGTCACAGAATGTTCAGCGACTACGTCAAGGCGGGTCTCGATTATCAGAAGTCACGCTCCGATGCCCTGCCTCGACCATGAAGCTGCCTGATTTCAATGCCTCGGGACAGGGCCGCTTTTTCCTGATCGCCGGTCCCTGTGTAATCGAATCCGAGGCTATGGCGATGTCGACCGCCGCCAGGCTGAAAGAGATCACCGATCAGCTCGATATCCCGTTTGTCTACAAATCATCCTTTGACAAGGCGAACCGAACCTCGGCTGCGTCCCCGCGCGGACCGGGTCGTACCCAGGGGCTCGAAATCCTGCAAAAAGTAAGACAGGAACTGGATGTTCCGGTATTGACCGACGTTCACAGTGTCGATGATGTGGAACAGGCGGCTGCCAGTGTGGATGTGATCCAGACTCCGGCTTTCCTTTGTCGGCAAACCGACCTGATTCAGGCCGCCGCTCAGTCAGGTAAGCCGGTGAACATAAAAAAGGGACAGTTTCTTTCTCCCCACGAAATGCAGCATGTGATCAACAAGGCGAAAACGGCCAGGCCGGGGGCGCAGATCATGGTTTGCGAACGAGGGTCGAGTTTTGGCTATCACAATCTGGTGGTTGATATGCGAAGCCTGGAAATCATGAAAGGTATGCAGTGTCCGGTGGTATTTGACGCCACTCATTCGGTGCAGCTCCCGGGGGCGGGTCAAGGCAGGTCCGGCGGACAGAGGGAGTTTGTGCCGGTTCTGTCCAGGGCGGCCACGGCGGTTGGTATTCATGGCCTGTTCATGGAAACCCACCCGACTCCAGAGCGGGCATTCAGCGATGGTCCGAATGCCTGGCCACTCGACAAAATGCAACCCCTGTTGCTCAAGCTGATCGAAATCGACCGGGTCGCAAAGCGGCAGGTTTGAGGACAATGCCGGATCAGGATAAGCGGCAGGATAATCAAATGCGTTACGCAGGGACAATCCCCCGTGGTTGTCCGTGAATAATCGACCGGGACAATAACATGCCACGAACAGATACCAATACCAACATCAGCAATATTCATGCCCGGGAAATCCTGGACTCCAGGGGAAATCCCACCGTGGCCGTCGAGGTTACCCTCGAAAACCGGATCATCGGCAGCGCTGCGGTTCCTTCCGGCGCCTCGACGGGTTCTCTTGAAGCGCTGGAGTTACGCGATAACGACCGGCAACGGTACCTCGGCAAGGGTGTGTTGAAAGCGGTCCATAATGTCAATTCATCCCTCGGTTCTGCCTTGTGCGGATACGATGCCCTGGATCAGCAGGGAGTGGATCGACGAATGATTGAACTCGATGATACCTCCAACAAGGAAAACCTGGGCGCCAATGCGCTGTTGGGCATTTCATTAGCCACCGCCCACGCCGCCGCCAACGCGCAGGGAATCCCCCTGTTTGAACATTTGGGCGCGATTTATCGTAACCGGCAATTCCTCCTGCCCGTGCCGCAAATGAACATTATCAATGGCGGCGCCCATGCGGACAATGCGATTGACTTCCAGGAGTTCATGATTCTGCCAATCGGCTTTGACCAGTATTCGGAAGCGCTGCGTTGCGGGGTCGAGATATTTCATGGTCTCAAATCGGTATTGCTGGCCAATGGTTTGAGCACCGGGGTCGGGGATGAAGGCGGATTCGCCCCACAATGCAAATCCAATGAGGAAGCGGTCAGCCTGATCATGCAGGCCATTGAAAAGGCGGGATACCGCCCCGGCGAGCAAGTCATGATCGGACTGGATGCAGCCAGCTCGGAATTTTACAGAGACGGAAAGTATCATCTGGCGGCCGAAGGCCTGGCGCTGGACTCACTGCAATTTGCCGATTATCTGCAGGACTGGGTCGGCAAATACCCGGTAATCAGTATCGAGGACGGAATGCAGGAGCGCGATTGGGCAGGATGGAAGGAGTTGACGAACCGGCTTGGTGATTACGTCCAACTGACCGGGGATGATCTGTTTGTGACTAATACCGAAATACTGCAAAAAGGGATTGATCAGGGTGTCGGCAATTCCATTTTGATCAAGTTCAACCAGATCGGCACCCTGACTGAAACCCTGGATGCGATCGCGGTGGCGCAGCAGGCCGGTTACGGCGCCACGATTTCCCACCGCTCCGGTGAAACCGGGGATTCCACCATTGCTGATCTGGCCGTGGCTACAGCGGCCGGGCAAATCAAAACCGGCTCCCTGTGCCGCTCGGAAAGGGTGGCAAAGTACAACAGGCTCTTGAAAATAGAGGAGATTCTGGGTGACAATGCGCGCTATGCGGGAATTGACGCATTTCCCAATCTTCAACGACGCCAGGGTGATTGTCTGGAAATACTCACTGTAGTGCCCGGAAAATTGACTTGAAACCGCTCAATCTCCTTTTGCTGACACTATTCGCCGGAACCCAGTATGCGTTGTGGTTCGGCGACAAGAACGTATTGGACCTGTACCGGCTCAAGGAAGCGGTTCGCCAGACCGCGCAGACGGTTGAAACGCAGTCACGTGAAAACCGGCGATTCAGCGCCGAAGTCAATGCCCTGAAAGCAGAAGGGGAAAGCGTCGAGACCATTGCCCGGTCCGAGCTCGGTCTGATCAAGCCGGGCGAGGAGTTCTATCAGGTCGTTGGCTGGACGGAACCTTAAGTCGGCAAGTCAACCCGTAAAGTTCTCTTTCGTTCATGACCCTTCACTTTACTGAACAGGAATTCAGTCAGCGGCAGAACGCAGTGCGCCGGTCGCTGGTTGCCGGGGGACTGGACGGATTGCTGGTTTTCCGTCAGGAGAGTATGTACTACCTGACCGGTTATGATACCTCGGGTTACACGATGTTTCAGGGTATGTACATGGATGTGGACGGGAAACTGTTTTTACTGACCCGGTCTGCTGACCGCATTCAGTCCAGATTGACTTCGGTGATCGGTGATATTCGGATCTGGGAGGATGGTGACGGAGTGAATCCCGGCAATATTCTGCGGCAGGTGATGCGTGAATACGGCGCAGCGGGACGGAGAATCGGGATTGAATATCATGCCTATGGCCTGACTGGTCAACGCTCAAGAATGATTGATGAAGCCTTGAGCGGCTTCTGTGTGACCACCGATGCATCCGACCTGATCCGGAAAATCAGACTGGTTAAAAGCGAATCGGAGTTGGCGTACGTCAGAAAAGCCGGGGAAATTTCCGACCTGGCCTGGCAGATTGCAAATCAGAAAACCGTCCCCGGGGCATTCCTTGGGGATGTTTACGGGGAAATGATGCAGGCAGTCCTGTCCGCCGATGGTGACCCGAGCGCCAGTCGCTGGATTATGGGGGCCGGGTCAGACGCAATGATGATTCGCTACCATACCGGCAAGAATCATGTTACCGGGAATGACCAGGTGCAGCATGAATTTGCCGGCGCTTACCGGCACTATCACGCCGCGGCGATGAGTGTGATCGTCACCGGCAAGCCGACCCCCGTGCAATCCGGTATGTTTGACGCCTGTCGCGATACCCTGCTGGCATGTGAAGATACTCTCAAGCCGGGTAATACGGTCGGCGGGATTTACCGGACCCATGTCGATGGGTTCGTAAAGGCGGGCTACGGTCATGCAACCCTGAAGGCCTGTGGTTATTCCATGGGCATATCCTATCCGCCGACCTGGATGGACTGGCCGATGATATGGCGGGACAACCCGGAGGTCATTGAACCCGGCATGGTGTTCTTCATCCACATGATATTACTCGATGACACGACCGGATTGACCATGAGTCTCGGAGAAACCAGCATCGTCACCCCAGCCGGCCCCGAACGGGTCAATCACGCGCCGATGGAACTGGTTGTGAATTGAACTGCGCTGTTTGTCAATCCGTGGAGTTCATTTGATAGACGGCAAGCTACGCGCCCTGGTTTCGCTGACTTCTCTCAAGGGATCGTGTGGGGGATGTCGACCGGTTTATGGATGGTTGCGATTAATTGCGTAGGGGCGGGTCTCTGTGCCCGCCCGTGTTATTCTCGTATGCGGATGATGACGGTTCCGGCATCAGCGAGTGATCGTAAATACAGGTTCGGATACAGCCCCCTGTTGGCGGCTGGAGGGCAAAAAGCGGGTAGCGAAAAAGAGTGGAAAGTTGTGGTGAGAACTCCACTCTGTCTTTTTTTCATGTGGATTTGCAGAGAGAATTTGACAAAAAATTAAAGGTTTGCAGAGAGATTAAAAAGAGAATGAAGAAACTAAAAATGCACAGTCCGAACCTGACGAACGATAATATAGCGAGAATCCGCGACCTGTTTCCGGGCTGTGTGACTGAAACGAAGGATGAAAACGACAAACTGCGTCTGGCGATTGATTTTGACCAACTGAGGCAGGAGCTTAGTGATGAAATTGTAGAAGGGCCACAGGAACGCTATCGCCTGGACTGGCCGGGCAAGCGCGAAGCAATGCTGGCTGCCAACGCCCCCATTGCCAAAACCCTGCGCCCGTGCCGGGAAGAAAGTGTTGATTTTGATACGACAAAAAACCTGTTCATCGAAGGCGATAATCTGGATGCGCTTAAACTGCTACAGGAAACTTACCTCGGCAAGGTCAAGATGATCTATATCGACCCACCGTATAACACGGGGAATGATTTTATTTATGAGGATGATTTTGCTGAAAATGCTGAAGAGTTCCTGGTTAGGTCAAACCAGAAAGATGAAAGCGGTAACCGTCTTGTGGCCAATAAGGATAGCAATGGACGTTTTCATTCAGATTGGTTGAGTTTTATTTATCCAAGACTAAAGTTGGCTCGAAATTTACAGCATAATGAAGCTCTGATTTTCGTATCCATAGATTCTGGCGAGCAGGCAAATCTTAAACGAATTATGGATGAACTTTACGGCGAAGAAAATTTTATTTCCAACATCGTCTGGGAGAAACGCTTCACGCGTAGTAACAATGCTAAGACATTCGCAACACTTACTGAAACATTGATTTGTTATCGGAAGTCTCAGGCCTTGGAACTAATTCGAGAACCGCGTAATGAAAAAGCCGATTCGACTTATACAAATCCAGACAATGACCCTCGAGGCGTGTGGACAAGTGTTTCGTATGTAAACCCTGCCACGAAAGAACAAAGACCTAACCTGTCGTATCCGTTGATAAATCCAATCACTGGAGAACAAGTCGTTCATGAGACCCATGCTTGGAAATATAAAAAAGAAGTATATAAACAGCATGCTGCCGAAAATCGACTTTATTGGGGTACGAATGGTGGCAATAAATATCCTCGTTTGAAACGTTTTCTTGCTGAGATAGGTGACGGGATGGTTCCAGTTGATTTTTGGGATCGAGAATCTGTCGGAACAACAGATGGAGCTAGCAATAAACTGAATGCGTTAATGGGGGCAAAAGTATTTGATTTTCCTAAACCACATACCTTGAGGAATCTCTGATTAATCAGTTTCTATTGTATAATTTTTGTACTTCATACTGACTGGAGATATTTCCGATGCGCCAGAGTACTTTTTCCGAAGCTGGATTTGACAAATACAAGAAACAGACGCGCAAGGAGCGTTTTCTGGATGAGATGGAGCAAATCATTCCGTGGGTGGAGTTGAATGCAGTCATCGAACCTTTTTATCCCAAACCGCAAGGGGCAGGCCGCAGGCCGATTGGAATAGACCGGATGTTGCGGATTCACTTTCTGCAACACTGGTTCAGTCTTTCGGACCCGGCTGCCGAGGAAGCGTTGTACGATTCGTTGTCGATGCGCCGGTTTGTGGGCATAGACCTGGGTCGGGAGCCGGCTCCCGACGAGACCACGATCTGCAAGTTTCGTCATCTGATGGAGAAGCATAACCTGGGGGAACGATTGTTCGGACTGGTCAATGAATATTTGGGTGAGAACGGACTGAAGGTGAATCGGGGTACGATCGTGGATGCCAGCATCATCTGCGCACCGAGTTCGACCAAGAACCGGGAGAAGAAACGAGACCCCCAGATGCACTCGACGCGCAAGGGGCAGCAATGGTACTTTGGTATGAAGGCGCATATCGGTGTGGACAGTCGCAGCAAGCTGATTCATTCGGTGGTGGCTACGCCGGCGAATGTTCATGATTCACAGGTTCTGCCGGAACTTCTGCACGGGAAAGAGACCCGTGTATGGGGAGACTCGGCCTATACGGGTCAGAAGGCGGTGATTTCACAGGTAGCGCCGGAGGCGAAGGATTTCACTCATTCGAAGGGGACGCGCTACCGCAAATTGACGGAGAAGGAGCGCTTGAAGAATCGAACCAAGTCCCGGATACGGTCGAAGGTGGAACATCAGTTCGGTATTCTCAAGCGGCAGTTCGGTTTTACCCGGGTTCGTTACCGGGGGCTGGAGAAGAACACGCATCGACTGGTTGTGGCCTGTGCCTTAAGCAATCTGGTGATGGCGAAGAAAGTACTGTTGAGACAAAGGCGGTTGAAACTGCAGGCTACGTACGCCTGAAAAATGAAAAGAGGGGGAGAATGCTTGTATTTCCCCGCTCCCGCTCACTGATTCCGGGCCATTCTGTCTTTCAGACCCACTCATATCCCGGATTTACAAAAATGACTACCCAAAATCCCCAAAACTCGTATTGTTCAGACTTTCCTTGATAATGAGAGCGTTAAGGCACAGTGCTTTTAATGATGATGTAGTAATCGACTTTTTTGCTGGCTCTGGGTCTACTGCCCAAGCGGTCATGGAACAAAATGCATTAGACGGTGGTAACCGCAAGTTCATCATGGTTCAATTCCCCGAACCCTGCGGTAAAAAATCTGAAGCATTCAAGGCGGGCTACAAAAACATCGCAGAAATTTCAAAGGAACGTATCCGCCGCGCCGGACAACAGATCCTCGAAGGCGAATGCCACGAGGGCTGGAACAAGGACATTGGTTTCCGTGTCTTGAAGATTGACACATCCAACATGGCGGATGTCTATTATACACCGCAAGAGACAAAGCAGTCTGATCTATTGGCTGCGGTTGATACTATCAAACCGGGGCGGGATAACCCCGAAGACCTTCTGTTTCAGGCGCTGGTGGATTGGGGTGTTGACCTCACCCTGCCGGTTCGCCGTCAGACCATTCAGGGTAAAACCGTCTTTTTCGTCAATCATGAACCTTATGACCTGATCGCCTGCTTCGATGAAGGCATTACCGAAGAGTTGGTCAGGGAACTGGCTGCTTACAAGCCCTTGCGTGTGGTCTTTCGTGACAATGGCTTTGCCTCGGATGCAGTGAAGATCAACGTAGACCAGATTTTCCGCCAGCTTTCTTCATCCACCGACGTGAAATCCGTTTAAGGAGAGTGTAATGGAGACCGAGAGTATCCAGCCTTCCGTTGGCGAGGTTATCCTGTATGAGACAGAGGATGGACGCACCCGTGTAGAGTGTCATTTTGTCGATGAAACGCTTTGGCTTTCCCAGGCGCAGATAGCAGACTTGTTTGGTATCACAACGCCGACGGTAAATGAACATTTGAAAGCTCTGTATGATAGTGAAGAACTGGCGCCAGAGGCAACTATTCGGAAATTCCGAATAGTTCGAACGGAGGGCAAACGGCAGGTCACGCGTAATATCGATCATTATAATCTGGAGGCGATATTAGCGGTAGGCTACCATGTGCGTTCAGTTCGCGGCAGTCAGTTCCGGCGTTGGGCCAGCGAACGCCTGCAGGAATATCTGGTCAAGGGTTTCACGATGGATGACGAGCGGCTCAAAAACCCGCCAGCGCCGGAGTGTGGTATCCCTGATTATTTTGATGAATTACTGGAACGCATTCGTGACATCCGCGCCAGTGAAGCGAGGCTGTATCTGAGAGTGCGTGAGATTTTTGCACTGGCCAGTGATTATCAGTCGGCAGCCAGGGAAACCCGGTTTTTCTTCAAAACCATTCAGAACAAATTACATTATGCGGCAACCGGCATGACCGCTGCGGAATTAATTCATGATCGAGCGGACCATCTATTGCCGCACATGGGATTGACAACCTTTCAAGGGAAACAGGTTACAAAACGCGAAGTATCTACGGCCAAGAATTATTTGAACGAGAAAGAAATTTCAGAATTAAACCGTATTGTCACCATGTGGCTGGATTTTGCCGAAGACCAGGCAAAGCGTCGTCAGCAAATTTATATGAAAGACTGGCAGCAAAAACTGGATGGTTTCCTGGTATTCAATGACCGAATCCTTCTGGATGGCTCGGGAAAGATAAGCCACAAAAATGCGGTCGAATATGCTGAAAATGAATATGAAACATTCGCCGCTCATCGTCGGGCCTTGTTGGAAGCTGAGGGAGAACGCACATCTATTGAAGCCCTTAAACAGGTCGCCAAATCTATCAAAGAACCTCGGAAATGAAGCTCAAATTCAAGGTCCAGCCCTTTCAAACCAATGCCGTTGATGCGGTGGTGGATTGCTTTGCCGGACAGCCGAGGGCTGATGGGTTCCGCTACCAGATGGATCAGGGGAGGCTTGATTCGGGAAGAAATAAACAAATACGCATGGAAGACGATGGCTTCATGAATGCCGATATTCGCTTGACAGATATTCAGCTTCTGGAAAATATCCAGGCCGTGCAGAAACGGCAGGGCCTGCCGCCGTCAAAATCTCTCGCTGATTTCACGGAGACTGATGGAAAAGGTGTAGTCAAGGCGAAGGCGAGAAGTTACAGGCCGGGCGCCAGGCTCAATCTGGATATTGAAATGGAGACCGGCACCGGCAAAACGTATTGTTACATCAAGACGATGTTCGAGATGAACCAGCGATATGGCTGGTCGAAGTTTATTGTTATGGTGCCGAGTATCGCTATTCGCGAAGGGGTTTGTAAGTCCTTCCAGATGACTGCGGAGCATTTCACAGAGAGCTATGGCAAGAAGGCTCGGTTCTTCGTCTATAACTCCAAACGATTGCACGAACTGGAAAGCTTTTCGTCGGATGCCGGTATCAATGTAATGATCATCAATATCCAGGCTTTCAATGCGCGCGGCGCGGACAACCGGCGGATTTACGATGAACTGGACGACTTTCAATCGCGCCGCCCGATTGACGTAATCAGCGCCAATTACCCGATCCTGATTCTGGATGAACCCCAGAAGATGGAAGGCAAGGCTACGATGGAGGCCTTGCCGAAATTCAACCCGTTGTTCATCCTGCGTTATTCCGCGACCCACAGGACACAACATCACCGTGTGCACCGGCTTGATGCACTGGATGCTTATAACCAGAAACTGGTGAAGAAGATTGCGGTGCGCGGGATACAGGTACGCGGGTTGGCGGGTACTAATGCCTGGCTTTATCTGGAGGGAATCGACATCTCAAAAAAAGCCCCGGTCGCGCGGATTGAACTCGAGATGAAGCAGAAATCCGGCGAGATCAGTCGAAAACGCAGGCGGCTTGAGTCCGGGAGCAATCTGTACGCTGTGTCCAGGGAACTGGACCAGTATCAGGGCTTCACTATTTCGCAGATCGATTATAACGACGATACCGTAGAGTTTACCAACGGTGTCGTACTGCATGCCGGTGAAGTCAGGGGAGACGTAAATGAACGGGATATTCGTCGTATCCAGATACGTGAAGCCATCAAGGCGCATCTTGATAAGGAGAAGCAACTCTTTGAGAAAGGAATCAAGGTGTTGTCCTTGTTCTTCATTGATACTGTCTCCAAATATCGAGACTATGACTCATTGGATGAAAAGGGTGAATATGCTCACCTCTTTGAAGAAGAATACAATTACCAGAAGGACGAATATCTATCGGAACTCGCCATTGATAACAAAGAATATCGGCAATATCTTTCCGGTATTGACGCTGCTAAAACCCACAATGGCTACTTTTCCATTGACAGGAAAACCAACCGGATGAAAGACCCGATGGCAAAAGCCAGGGGAGATGGCGCGGGGCTTTCAGATGATGAGGGCGCATACAACCTGATTTTGAAGGACAAGGAGCGGCTGCTCGCATTTGACGAGCCGACCCGCTTTATCTTTTCGCATTCGGCGCTGCGTGAGGGATGGGACAACCCGAATGTTTTTGTACTGTGTATGTTAAAGCACTCAGATAATACCCTGTCCCGTCGACAGGAAGTTGGGCGCGGGCTGCGTCTTTGCGTTGATCAATATGGCGAGCGTATGGATCATCCGGCTATGGTTCATGATGTGAATGTGCTTACTGTGGTCGCCAGTGAGAGTTATGCGGACTTTGCTGTCGGTCTGCAAAAAGAAATAGCGGAGGCACTGACCGCACGGCCCAGAAAAGCCACCAAAGACTGGTTCACCGGCAAGGTTCTGGATACAGAATCCGGTCCCGTGGAAATAACTCCGCCTATGGCGAACCAGGTTTATCGTTACCTGGTTAAAAATGATTATACGGACGATGATGACTGCATCGCCGATGCCTGGCATGCGGCAAAGGAATCCGATGAGTTGGCGGACTTGCCAGATGAACTGACGCCGTATAGCGAACGGATTATCGACCTGATCGACAGTCTGTTCGATGACAGTAAGTTGCCGAAAATTGATGACGGGCGCAAACCCAAGACCAATCTGTTGAATGATAATTTCAAGAAGAAGGAATTTCAGGCTCTGTGGTCCCGTATCAATCGAAAGGCCGTCTATCGGGTTGACTTTGAATCCGATGAACTGATCAACAAGGCGGTTCGGGCGCTGGATAGTCAACTCCGTGTTACCCGGCGTACATACAATATCCAGAAAGGCGAGCAACGTTCCGATGTTACGGACGAGCAGTTGAGCGCGGGAGAGAGTTTCCAGATCACGAGTACCAGTACCGAGAAGGGAGGGGCCGTTCATTCGGACGTCACTTACGACCTGATCGGCAATGTGGCGGGGAATACTCATCTCACCCGCAAGACGGTGGCGAGGATTCTGTCGGGTATTGAGTGCACAGTATTCGATCAGTTCCAGATGAATCCGGAACACTTCATCGCACAAGCGTCCCGATTGGTCAATGAGCAAAAAGCAACCACAATCATTGAGCAACTCTGTTATGACAGGAGCGAGGACCGCTACGAAACCGATATTTTTACGGCAGCCCAGACAGGCCAGGATTTTTCACGCGCAGTCGGTAAACTCAATCATCATGTCTATGACTACGCAATTACCGATTCCAAAGTTGAGCGGGACTTCGTCAATGAATTGGATGTCAGCGCCGAAGTCGTGGTCTACGCAAAACTCCCGCGCGGCTTCCTGATTCCGACGCCGGTTGGTGACTATAATCCAGACTGGGCCATATCTTTCAAACAGGGTAGTGTCAAACACATTTATTTTGTTGCCGAGACAAAGGGTTCAATGTCCTCCATGAAGCTACGTGAAATCGAGAAAAACAAGATTGATTGCGCGCGCAAGTTTTTCGACGAGCTTAACAGGCAGGTTCAGGCTGAGAGGGTCCAATACGATGTCGTCACTGATTATGCCGGATTGCTGGATCTGGTCAGTGGGAATTCGGCGCCATCGACAGACTATGGTTCATTGGAGTATCGGGATATTTGACCCGGTGGGGGTGGGAATTCAATCACTCCGCATCGGGGCCGATAATAGCGGGCCGGCACGGAGACCGGCCCCTACGAGAAACCTGCATGTATAAGCTCAGAGGCGCGACCTGTGTGCGCCTTACTGTTTAAGGGGTGGCGCCGAACCTTCGGCGGCGGGTTTTCGGGATACTGCGGCAGGCTGTCGGTGATGTCATGCCATCGCGCCTTGTTGTTCACCCAGAGGTGGTCGATGGGTCTGATTTCGGGGTCGTAATCCAATGACCCCAGGGGAATCACCGCAATACCCCGTTCCGCGTCGCGTCGCGGCATCAGGGAACTGCATACTTCGCAGAAAACCTGGGTGAAGTAGCGGGCATCCGGAATCTTGTAGGATCTGAGGCGGTCTTCACCGCTCAGAAACCGAACGTCGTTGTACGAGGCAAATCCGTTGGAGGCATGGGCTGCGGCGCGGCCGTACCGGCACCGAGAGCAATGACAATTATGAGCGGCTTTGAATGGTTTCGTGACTTCATAGGTGACGACGCCGCACAGGCAACTGCCACGAACCGGCCTCTCTGCCTTTTTCGGCACGGGGACCCCTTTAACACTGGGAAGATCCGTTTCATCCGGATAACCGTCATGACGGGGCATATCACCGTTGATCGTATGCCAGGGTGGACTGTCAACGACGAAAATGTTGTAGTCGGGCTTCCGCATATCATCGTGACACCCGCCCGGAGCGACCCAGTGATTGTCCGCCTCGTTCGCATAGGGGACGACCGAGCCACAGATATCACACGAACTGCGGACCAGGACCTCCGAAGACCGGTAGTGAACGATTGAATCCGTGCTGCTTGTCCAGCGAATCTCTCCCGGTCTGACAAAACAATAGGTGCCGAAAGCTGCGCCATGCACCTTCTGGCACATGCGGCAATGGCAGTTGTACATGGCATACGGTTCCGCCAGCAGTTCCCAGGTGATGCTGGCGCATAGACACCTTCCCTTGTTCGTGGATTCCACAGGCTTCTCCATCATTCGTTTCTGGCGCCGACTTCGTGTTCCTGGAATATCGCGGGCAGTTCCTGTAATGCGATCTTGCCCAGCGGGGTGCGCGGCAGTTCTTCGACGACGGCAACCCGCGTGATCCGGTTGTGGCTCGATACCAGCGCGTTGTATTGCCTGAGCGCCCTGCGGGCATCGGTGGCCGGGTTGTCGCTGTCCATCGCGAGTACACAGACCGGCTTCATATCCATCTCCAGTACGCCGGCTTCCTTGATGGCCGGGTCTCGTTCCAGCAGTATCTCCAGCTCTTCCGGATAGACGTTTTTGCCAGCCTCGGTCACGATCAATCGTTTCGAGCGGCCGGTCAGGGTGACTCGTCCCTGATTGTCGATATGGCCGAGATCGCCGGTTTTGAACCAGCCGTCCTCGAGAACCTGTGCGGTTTGCGCGGCATCCTCGTAGCCCAGCATGACGTTGGGGCCCTTGATCCAGATCTCTCCCTGACCACTTTCGTCGGGCTCGTTGACTCGCACCTGGACGTGTTGCACGGGTTTGCCAACGCTCTGCGGCGCATCGTCGAAGTTGTCCTGGATACAGGCCAGGGGCGCGGTTTCAGTGAGGCCGTAACCCTGGCGCAACGGAAAGCCGAGTTCATGATAGTAGCGCGTAATCCGCTCGTCCAGGTGGGAACCTCCACTGACCCAGGCCTTGATTCGCCCCCCCAGCCGTTTACGCAGGGGCGCGTTGAGGTATTGCCTGAGTCCGAGGGGAGCGGCCTTGAGTACCCGGCGGTAGAATGCCAGACCCTTGCCGCCTTCCGAGAACTTCTTTTCCAGGCCCAGCATCACGTTCCGGAATAATCGCGGGACGGCGATGACCACGGTGATCTTTTCCTCCTGCAGGGTCGCGACAATTTCAGTGGCGGCCAGGACCTTTGGCGTTACCAGCGCCGCGCCGCAGTAATAGGGGAGGTTGACATTGGCGGTAATGCCCATGGCGTGGGAAAACGGCAGCAGGGAGATGAATCGGTCACCCGGTCCGAATGTTTCAATCCTGACCGCGGCCAGCACGTTGGTAGCCAGGTTACTGTGGGACAGGCGCACCACCTTGGGTGTTCCGGCGCTCCCGGAAGTATAGATCCGAACCGCCACGGCATCCGGGTCGTCCGCTAACTCTATCGCATTTTCTGCGGCAGCCGACTGCGCATCGCTGTCCAGAGTGATTTCGATCCGGGGTTGGTGGGTCAGACTGGAATTGTGCACCAGCATGATATCCGGCTTGACCGCTGCGATCTGGGCGGTGATCTCGTGGTCGCTGTTACCGATATGAATCGGGGCGATCATACAGCCTATACGCCATGCGGCCAGGGCGGCTACGGTCCATTCCGGGCCGTTGGGCGCCGTGATGCCCACCGTGGCGCCCGGCCCGATTCCGGATTTCCGCAGTTTCTGTGCGGTGACCAGGGCAGCCTGGTGGATCTGGCGGTATCGCACCTCTCTGCGGTCTTCGGGCTGGCGACATATCCAGGCTATATGGTCCCCATGCCGTAACAGGGAGGGTTCCATCAGTTTCCAGAGATTGCTGGTCATGGTGGATTCAGGAATGTTCGAGGTTACGATTTTGTTTCATGACATTGCTCGTTCCGTTGGTCGTCTGTCTGTTGCATTCGCTGAATTAGACCATAAACTACCGGATGGAACAACGCTCGAGGGCACGCTCGAGGGCTAATGAGCCATGAAGATAAACAGAATCGAATCCTTCAGTACTGCCGATGTCGGTCTGGTCAGGGTGACGACGGATTCAGGTGATCAGGGTTGGGGGCAGGTTTCCACCTACAACGCGGACATCACCGCAATGATTCTGCACCGTCAGGTTGCCCCGTGGGCGCTGGGACGCGATGTTTCCGACCGGTCCGGGTTGGGTGATCTGTTCGATCTGGTTTTTGAGAAGGAACACAAGTTTCCCGGTTCGTACATGTGTCGCGCCGTCTGCGGGATCGATACCGCTTTATGGGATCTGCACGGCAGGATAGAGGGAAAATCGGTGTGTGAACTGCTCGGCGGCAGCCCGCGCCCGGTACGTGTGTATGCTTCGAGCATGAGTCGGGACATCACGCCACGGGACGAAGCCGACCGTTTTGCTCGCTTGCGCGACAAGCACGGGTACGACGCATTCAAATTCAGAGTCGGGGCCGAGTGCGGACGCAATCAGGATCATTGGCCGGGCCGCTCGGAAGAAATCGTGGAAACGGTCAGGAAAACGCTCGGCGATGAAGTGGCCCTGCTGGTTGACGGCAACAGTTGTTATCGGCCCGAAAAGGCCATCGAACTGGGTCGGATGCTGGAAGATCACGGCGTTTGCCACTTTGAGGAACCCTGTCCCTACTGGGAGTATGAATGGACCAGACAGGTCACCGATGCTTTGTCGATTGATGTCACAGGAGGCGAGCAGGATAACAATCTGGCGCTGTGGAAATATATGATCGACAACGATACGGTCAATGTTTATCAGCCCGATATCTGTTACATGGGCGGTATCGAGCGAACCCTGCGTGTCGTCAAAATGGCGGCAGACGCGGGGAAAATCATTACTCCCCATGCGGCCAATCTCTCGCTGGTGACGATATTCACGCTGCATCTGATGGGAGCGATCGAAAATGCGGGTCCCTACGTCGAGTTTTCGATTGAGGAGGCGGATTATTATCCCTGGCAGTACGGTATCTATGAGGATTTTCCGGTGGCCAGAGACGGCAAGGTGCAAATTCCCGAAGGTCCCGGCTGGGGCATAGAGGTTTGCTCATCCTGGCTGGAAAAATCAACCTGGCAGGTCAGTGAGGTGCCTGCAAACACAAAAAAATAAAAAAATCAATATTTTTATGCGATAAAGTTTGCCAAGACCGAACCATGTAAACTACAATGATCCAGATTTTTGTGAAATTGCCTGATTGGGCATCAGTGCTGGTGATGGTCCCTGCAGACAATGTTGACAGGCCCGGAAATTTTACTTCAGGAGATTAGAGAATGTTGCGAATCGGTTTGAATTTCCTTAAAAAAACAGCTTCATTGTTCGTCCTGGTTCTGTTTTTTTGCGAGAGCGCGTACGCGCATCGGGATTTAACGGTAGTGAACTGGGGCGGAGATCTGGCGCGCGCGCAGATGCAGGCATGGATTCTACCCTGGGAGAAAGAATACAATAAATCGGCGGAGCTGGTGTATTACGGTGGAGGTGTCGGGCAAATCCGGGATCAGGTCAATACCACCAACGTGACCTGGGATGTGATCGATATGGAATATTCCGACCTCATCCGGGCCTGCGATGAGGGGCTGCTGGAGAAACTCGATCATTCTCTGCTGCCCGGCCCCGATAACGATTTTGTCGGCGCGGCCCTGGAGAGTGAGTGCGGGGTTGGCGTTTACACATGGGCCACGGTTTATGCCTACGACACGGAAGCCTTCGCCGGTCGTCAGCCGACCAGCATTGCTGATTTTTTCAATACACGGGATTTCCCGGGAAAGAGAGGGTTGCGCAGAGATCCGCGCGGAACCCTGGAATGGGCGCTGATGGCGGCTGGCATTCCAGCGAGCCAAGTGTATGCTGAATTATCTACCGAGGCAGGCTTGAATCTGGCCTTCGCTTCGCTTGACAGATTGAAGTCGAGTATCGTGTGGTGGAATTCGGGGGGCGAACCTGTGCAGTTGCTGAAAGACGATATGGTCACCATGACGGTTGCGTGGAACGGGCGACTGCATCGGCCGATGATGGAGGACGGCGAGCCGATCAACATTGTCTGGGATGGTCAGCTTTGGGAAATGGACTTTCTCGCCATCCCGAAAGGCAGCCGTAACCTTGAAAACGCGAAGCAGTTCATTGCGTTTGCGACCAGTACCGGGGGAATGGTTGCAGTGACCCGATATATCCCGTATGGCCCGGTAAGAAAATCGGCTCAGGACAGCGTTCCCGGAAATGTCAAACCCTATCTGCCTGCAGAGAATATGTCTGACACGTCATTACGTTTCGATTCACAATGGTGGGCAAATAATATCGGTCCGATTCGGGAGAGATTCGAGCAGTGGATAGCGCCTTCAGGACTTGACGTGCAGGAACGTGGCGCACGCTTCTGACAACCGAATGACCCTTCTTTATGGAGTGTAAAAGTATGCAACAACCAAATATAGATAAGGTAATATTCTGGACGGCTCTGATTGTCATCGTCACGCTTGTCACGCCGCTGATTCTGTTTGAAGAAGGTTCGAAGAGCGTTCTTAATGTATTGTTCAATTTCGCGACCAAACAGCTCGGCTGGAGCTTTCTGTGGTTTACCATCGGCACATTCTTCATTCTCGCATGGCTTGCCCTGGGGCGTTTCGGAAACGTTCGTTTTGGTGGCCAGGACGCTCGCCCGCAGTTCAAAATGGCCAGCTGGGTGGCCATGTTGTTTTGTGCCGGTATTGGCGCAAGCGTCATGTACTGGGGGGCGATTGAGTGGGCGTACTACTATTCCGGCCCACCGTTCGGTATTGAACCGAAATCCGACAAAGCGGCCGAATGGGCATCCACGTACGGTCTTTTTCACTGGGGTTTTACCGCCTGGGCGGTTTATTGCATTCCCACATTGCCATTGGCCTACATGCTGTGGAACAAAAAGCGGGCGGTGCTGCGATTATCCGCTGCCTGTGCCCCCGTGATCGGGGGAAATGCCGCAGCCGGATGGCCGGGAAAAATTATCGATGTCCTGTTCATGTTCGGCCTGATCGGCGGAATCGGCACCTCTATGGGATTGGGAACACCGATGCTGTCCGCCGGGATCTCCGAATTACTGGGTGTTGAACGCAGTTTCAAACTGGATGTCGTGGTGGTGTTGGTATGGGGGGTCATCTTTGGCGCCAGCGTTTATTCAGGTCTGGAAAAGGGCATCAAGGTTTTGAGCGATATCAACCTGTGGCTGATCATCGTCATCCTGGGATTTACTTTCCTGTTTGGCCCGACCGTGTTCATATTGTCCACTTTCACCAACAGCGTGGGGCTGTTGTTGTCCAATTTCATTGAGATGAGCTTCTGGACCGACCCGATAGCCGAAGGCGGATTCCCTCAGGGCTGGACGATATTTTACTGGGCCTGGTGGATTGCATACGCGCCGTTCATGGGGTTGTTTGTGGCGCGTATTTCCTATGGCCGCACCATCCGCCAGTTGATTGTCGCCGAAGTGGTCGGAGGCTCTCTGGGTTGCTGGCTGTTTTTCGCCATACTGGGAAATACCGGAATGTATTTTCAACTGAACGACATTGCCCCGATCAGCGATGTCCTCAGCAGTCAGGACGGCGCGGCGGCAGTGATTGCAACCATTGTCGGGATTGGGCAAAACGCCTCGTTTTTCGGTCTTGGAATCGGATTCGTGGCTCCTCTTTTGCTGGTGATATTCATCGTGTTGGCCTTTATATTCGGTGCGACGACCCTGGATTCATCCGCCTTTACACTGGCTTCTGTCGCTACCGAAGAGCAGGAAGACGCAAATACCGAACCGGCGAGATGGCATCGTTTATTCTGGGCATTCATTCTTGCCGCGGTATCACTTGCACTGATGTATCTCGGCGGCTTGAAACCCCTTCAGACTGCGTCAATCGTGGTCGGCCTGCCGTTGATGTTCGTCCTGGTTATCATGGTGATCTCTTTCTTCCGCTGGTTGAATGAAGATTACCCGGAATCGGACAATATCGGTGTGATTGACCTCCAACCGCAGCAAAATTCCGGCGGCGATGTAGTAGTCTCTCACTCGGCGGCGGCGCAAGCGCCCGACGAAAAAAGTTAAGCCCAACCAAGCTGATTACATTACGGAGAATCTCCATGTCAAAGAGAATAAGTTCACCTTTCGGCACAATCATTATTGATCAGGATGATATGAGCGGTCTGATCAAATCTATCAACAACGACGGGGAACAGAAGATTCGCCGTCATGAGTCGGTTGCCATGACTCCCAACGTTGACATTTACGAAGACAGCCAATCCCTGAGGTTGTGGATGGATCTTCCCGGAGTCGACAAGGACAGCATTCAGGTTACCGTTTCCGGGAACCAGGTAGCGGTCAATGCCCGCACTCAAAAGTTGAATCTTGAGGGTGGGCACTGGGTGCGGCATGAAAGACCGGTCGGCAGTTTTGTGCGCAATCTCCGGTTTGGCGCAGCGATTGACGAAAATGGTGTCGTTGCCAACTACTCGGATGGAACCCTTGTTCTGACCATTACAAAACCGGAACAATCCGGAACCCGGAATATAGAAGTCAATATGTAGTAAACGGGTAGCGAAGAGCTATTTCCACAGGCGGAGATTGTCGATTGATCGATACACCGGTTACTTTCGACCAATCCAGAGTCACAGAGCAGGTGTATTCCTTCGTGGTATCCTGTGCCAACGCCATGATGCTTTGTGCCGGAACCACGGTGCAGCGGGACATGGTTACCCGATTTTCCAGGCAGATTGGCAAGAAGCAAACCCGATCGTTTTCTGCCAATCCCCTGCCTGTTCTTCGCAACCTGGAGTGGGTAAGGGACATGAAGCTGGCAAAGGATTTTCGCCGGTTAGCGCCTTGTCTGCCGTGGAACGTCTCGCCTCGCACCGTTGATCAGGGACATCAGGTGGCGATCCTGTATTTTGACCGGATTTTTGATATGGGCGATATCGTATCGGGATTGATGTATGTCGATGCCAGGCAAAATTACCCTGAACACAATCACGCCGGACAGGAGATGTACTTCCTGATTTCCGGTACTGCTGACTGGCGCTATGGCGGCCATGACGGTTATCGAAAATTGCCGGCAGGCAATGTCATTTATAACTGTCCGTGGGACTGGCATGGGGTCAAGGCGGGTGATACTCCGTTGCTGGCGCTGTTCCTGCTGGCCTGATTGCGGTATTTGTCAAAATTACCTGAATATTTTATTGTGGTTTGTAACCGAACTACTTGAGGAAGAGAAATGGTCGATAAAAAAGACCGCGAGACCCGGCAGAAACTCGACCGAATGAACAGCGGCCTTTACTGGTGGGGCGTGCCGACGCTTTTTCGTTGTCCCCATGACCCGGACCCTGAGAACTGTGACATTGCGCTGGTAGGGGCGCCGCACAGCACCGGTAACGGTACTACCGAGCGTGATCAGCACCTGGGCCCAAGAGCGGTGCGTGACATGTCTGCGCTTGGCCGTCGGGTACATACGGAATTTGCGATGGACCCGTGGCGGCAATGCCGGATCCATGATCTGGGTGATGTGGCGCTACCCGAAGCCAACGATAATGAAAAGTGCATCCAGCGGATAACCGATTTCTATAAATCCATTGATCATGCGGGGGTAAGACCGGTTTCGGTGGGCGGGGATCATTCGGTGACAGGCGGTATTCTTCAGGCTATTGCGGGCAAGGATGCGAAACTCACCCAGGGCAGGAAAACAACCCTGCTGCATTTTGATGCCCACACCGACGCATTTCACCACATTGATCATTTTCTTGGCGCATACAAGTCAGCGGCCCACTGGGCCAGTTATCTGGTGCGCGACGGCCATGTCAACCCGCACAACAGCGTCCAGGTCGGCATACGCGGCAACCCGCGCACCCTGGACTGGCTCGAACCGAGTTATGACCTCGGTTATGAGGTAATCGACATCAAGCGTTTCAGGCAAATCGGGGTAGACCAGACAATCGAAATCATCAATCAGAGAATCGGCGATGAACCCGTCTACATTACCTTTGATCTTGACGCGCTCGATACCACCGTGGCGCCCGGAGTGGCCAATCTCGAAGCGGGAATCGAGGGCCTGTTTATGGATGAAACGATGAAAATGCTGCGCTCGGTGCGGGGTAAAAACATCATCGGCGGTGACGTGGTCTGCCTGATGCCGACCAAGGACGCGCCGAACAAGCAGACCTCACTGGTGGCGATGTCAATCCTGTTTGAGATCATATCGTTGATCGCCGACAACAGGCCCCGGCAGCCCTGACCGGCAAGCTCAGCGCAACGGACAAGCGAGCCGGGAGAAAAGCCGGTCAGCTTGCCTTGATGCGATCCAGTACGTAATGCAACACTCCTCCGGCGAGATAATATTCCATCTCGACCGCGGTGTCGATTCTGGACTGCAACTGAATGGAGTCTACCGAACCGTCTGCCCGGTTGATGCGGGCTTCGAAAATCTGTCGAGGCTCAAGCCCGCTATCGAGTCCCAGGATATCAATGTTGTCGGTGATGCCGAGATTGTGGGTTTTACGGTCCTCGCCGGGCATGAACTGTAACGGAAGGACACCCATGCCGACCAGGTTGGATCGGTGTATGCGCTCAAAACTTTCTACAATAACGGCTTTGACGCCGAGCAGCAGTGTCCCTTTGGCGGCCCAGTCACGGCTTGATCCAGCGCCATATTCCTTGCCGCCAATCACCACAGTGGGTATCCGTTGCGACATGTACCGCATTGCGGCGTCATAGATTGAAACCGGCGCCGGGTCGTCAATGGTACGGGTAAATCCACCTTCAACGCCAGGCACCAGTTCATTCCTGATCCGGATATTGCCGAAGGTACCCCGCATCATGACTTCATGGTTGCCCCGTCTTGAGCCATAAGAATTGAAATCCCGCCCCGCGACCCCGCGCTCGGTCAGGTATCTGGCGGCGGGGCTTCCGGGTGGAATCGAACCGGCCGGGGAGATGTGATCGGTCGTTACCGAATCGCCGAGCAGCGCGAGAATCCGGGCGCCTCGTATATTGCTGTCCTTGCCGCTGGTGTACTGTTCCTCGAAGAATGGTGGCAATTGAATATAGGTTGAATCTACAGAGAACGGGTATGTCTGACCCTGCCGGGTGGGGATGTCCTGCCATTGTTCGTCACCGGCGAACACGTCGGCATACTTGCTGGCGAACATCGTATCGTCAATCCTGCCCACCTCATGGGCAATCTCTTCATTGGTCGGCCAGATGTCTTTCAGGTATACCGGATTGCCGTCCCGGTCGCGGGAGATCGGGTCACTCGCCAGATTGATCCGGGTGGTTCCCGCCAGCGCGTAGGCGACGACCAGGGGTGGGGAGGCCAGCCAGTTCGCTTTCACCAGTGGATGAATCCTGCCTTCAAAATTTCGATTGCCTGACAGTACAGAGGCCACTACCATGTCATTTTCACGGATCGCATTGTCTACCGGTTCGGGCAGAGGACCCGAGTTCCCGATACAGGTGGTACAGCCATACCCCACCGTATTGAAGCCCAACGCATCAAGACAGGGCTGCAACCCCGCCTTTTCAAGATATTCAGTCACTACTTTCGAGCCGGGCGCCAGCGATGACTTGACCCAGGGTTTGCGGGTGATCCCTTTTTCCATCGCTTTTTTTGCGACCAGTCCGGCCCCCATCATGACGGCAGGGTTGGAAGTGTTGGTGCAGGAGGTGATGGCGGCCACCACGACGTCGCCATGATGCATATCGAACCCACCGCCGCTTTCAAAACCCTGGTCCATTTCGTTTCCCTTGCCCTCATGAGAGATGAATGCCTCCATCGCTTCCGGCAGGTCGGGCAGGGCGACCCGGTCCTGGGGGCGTCTGGGCCCGGACAGGTTTGGATGTACTTCACTGATATCCAGAGTCAGCGTGGAACTGAACACCGGTACGGGATCATCACTATGCCTCCACAGCCCCTGAGCCTTGCTGTACTGCTCTACCAGCGCCACAGTTTCCGCTGGTCGGCCGCTTAAGATGAGGTAGTCAATGGTTTTCTGGTCCACCGGGAAGAAGCCGCAGGTCGCGCCGTATTCCGGAGCCATGTTGGCAATGGTCGCGCGATCCGCAATCGGCAGATTCTCCAGAGCCTCGCCGTAAAACTCTACAAACTTCCCAACTACGCCATGCTCGCGAAGCATCTGCACAATACGCAGAACCAGGTCTGTCGCAGTAATCCCTTCCTGCAGTTTCCCGGTCAACTCAAAGCCGACCACGCGCGGGATCAACATCGGTATCGGCTGCCCCAGCATGGCGGCTTCGGCTTCAATGCCACCCACGCCCCAGCCCAGCGCCCCGAGGCCATTGATCATGGTTGTATGACTGTCTGTCCCCACCAATGTGTCCGGGTAGGCAACCAGTTGACCGCTTTTGCGGTCGCTCCATACGCTCCTGGCAAGGTATTCAAGATTGACCTGATGACAGATGCCCGTTCCCGGAGGAACCAGGCTGAAATTGTCAAAGGCCCCCTGGCCCCATTTCAGGAACTGATAGCGCTCCGCGTTTCGCTGCATTTCCAGGTCCACATTGGCGGCGAACGCGGTATGAGTTGCATACTGATCAATCACCACGGAGTGGTCAATCACCAGATCAACCTTCGATTGAGGGTTGATTTTTTCTGGATCAATACCGGCTTTGACCAGCGCTTCACGCATTGCCGCCAGGTCCACCACCGCCGGCACTCCGGTAAAATCCTGCATCAGTACGCGGGCGGGATGCCAGGCGATTTCCCGGATCGCGCTGTCTTCAGCGCTTTTTGCAACGGCTGTAATATCGTCGGCAGTACAGGAAACTCCGTCCTCGTGGCGCAACAGATTCTCCAGCAGCACTTTTATCGAATTGGGCAGTCGGCTGATATCGGCAAGGTCGGACAGCATCGAAGAGTTGAGATTATAGTAACCACAGGTGGTTCCATTAACATCCATGGTCGAATAGCTGTCGAATGAATTTTTGCTGGTTTGTATCATGGTTCTTTTCAAGGGGTAGGGTTGAATCCCGGATTCGGGCCGGGGCGGCGATTATACTGCATTTGACCGGGTTCGGGTTTGCGCGCGATTCAGCCGCTAAAATGGTTTGATCACGACCAGAAGGATGATGCCGACCAGGTACAGCGCCGGTACTTCATTCATCCACCGGTAGTAAACGTGGCTTCGTTTGTTGTCGTCACGCTTGAATGCGAGCAGCGCCCGGTAACACCAGACGTGGTGGATGATGACCAGCCCGACCAATACCAGTTTCGCTGACAGCCAGTTTCCGGAAAATCCATAGCCTGCCCATAGCCAGAATCCGGAAGCGACAGTCAATACCGCCCCCGGGGTCATGATCCCGAAAAACAGCTTCCTCTCCATGATCCGGAATCGATCAATACTGATGCGGTCGTCGGCCTGGGCATGATAGACGTACAACCTGGGCAGATAGAACAGTCCGGCGAACCAGACAACCATTGAGATAATATGGATTGATTTAATCCAGAGCATTTTTTAACCGATCAGTTTACGCCGGATTGATTCTAGCAGGCAAAAAAAAGGACGTCCAAACAGCGGACGTCCCAATCAATAACACCAATGGAGGATTAAAACACTATGCGGCTTTTCGAAGTTCCTCTGAAACTTCGGGTTTGCCGGTTCTTTCAAGGCTCATTTTTACCGGAGCGCCGGGCCGATGGACTGATTGATAAATTTCATGGCGTTCAATACCAATATCTTCCAGCAATCGGTCACTCATTGCAGCCAACTGGCGAACGGCGTTTCTGCGCTCGTTCCAGAACTGGATCCGGTCTATAATCCGCCTTGCAATTCCGCGCCGGAATGAATTGTGAATGACGTTCTTCCGATCACCCATCATTGTAATATTGTTCATACCCACCCCCGAAAAGCCATGATAATTGTCAAGAGTGTTAAAGCGCCTACGTAGGAAAGTCCTACCTTGATTAATATGCCAGTCATTTTCTTGCTCCCAATAAAACATTGCTGTCTGAAACCATTCAGTTGACCTACTCAACCGATAGCAGGAATATAGGGATTGGAAGCGCTGTACACAAACGATATATTTTCATACAATACATGAGCATTTGCTCATGTATTAATTATGGCGATCCGCTATCCTTCCATGTCTGCGCTACGGGCTCTTGAAGCTGCGGCCCGTCACTTGAGCTATACCCGCGCAGCCGAAGATCTGTTTGTGACACAAAGCGCCATCAGCCACCAGATCAGGCATATCGAAGATCTCTGGGGGGTTGATCTGTTTCAGCGCAGAGGGCGGACCCTGATTCTGACCGAGGCGGGCCACGCCATCGTGCCGGTTGTCAGGGACTTCACAAGGCGGCTGACCTCAATCGTGGAAGACCTGAAGGAAACCCAACCCGGGCCAACGGCCTTGAGGGTGACACTACTGCAATCATTCGCCTTCAAATGGATGGTGCCGAGACTGGGTCATTTCAACCATGAATATCCCGATATCAATGTATGGATTTCGACCTCTGACGAATTGGTGGATTTCGATTCGGAAAATGCCGACGTCGGTATTCGCCTGGGGTACGGAAACTGGAGCAACCTGTATGAAGAACTGCTGCTTCAGGAATATGTTTTTCCGGTTTGCAGCCCGCATTTTCTCGAGGAATACGGCATACCCGGGAAGCCTGAGGATTTGCTCAGTCTTCCTTTATTGAGACGCAACGCGATAGACATATTGCAACGCTGGAGGGACTGGTTCAGGGATGCGGGCGTCACGGTCAGAAAAATGCCCAAAGGCACCCAGTTTCCGCAAACCAGTCTGGCCATCCAGGCCGCAATTGACGATCAGGGAGTCGCGCTTGCCCGTAGCGCCCATGTCCTGGATGACATCAAGGCCGGTCGACTGGTCCGACTGTTTCCCGAAGTCAAAAGCAAATCCAACCTTTCCTACTTTTTCGTCTGTATCCGGGGCAGGGAAAGCGAGCCGCAAATCACCGCTTTTCGGGGCTGGTTAAAGCGCGAAGCGGAAATATCGGAAAGCGAGTTTGAGCAGATGCTGAGCTGAAGGTCCGTGGGCTTCAACGCCAGACCGACCTGATTGCCCGGATCACTTCTGCGTGATCGAGTCGGGCAATACATAGCTGCGGACACGATGGTCGATCGCACCTGTCGCACCCGGCAACCCGGACAACCTGGTCATGCTGTCCCAGCGGTCCTGTTTTTTTTTCATCGGTCGGGCCGAACAACGCTACCACCGGAGTTTTTACCGCCCCGGCGACATGCATCGGGAAACTGTCACCGGTCAGCATCAGTTCAGCCCGTTGAGTGAGTTCCGCGAATTCCGGCAAGGTCAGAGCGCCCAGCAGGTTGGTGTCATCAGCCTGTTTACCAGTCAAGCCATGGAGATTCATCGCCTCATTCACTGCGCGTTTGCGCTCTGCAGATCCGGTAAACACAACGTGGAATTGGTCAGCAACCGCTTTTCGGGTTATCAGATAATTTTCAAGTGGCCAGTCTTTTGAGGGCCAGCGCGTAAACGGACTCATAATCAGGATCGGCTTTGCCTGCGGATTGGTTCGGGCCAGCAGGCTATCAACTGTGCTCTTTTCTTTCGTACTGACACAAAATTCCATTGACGTATCTGTTGTTGGTATCGCCGCCAGCCCCAGCACCTGATCCATCTCCCTGATCGCATGCAGACTCTTGTCCCTGAAACCTTCCAGCCCCCACCAGTTCCCCTTGACCAGCTTGCGCTCCGATTTTGCGCCATACAGAAAGAGTACCGACTTCGCCAGTCCCTGAAGGTCAATCGCCAGATCAAACCGCTGTCGTCTGATTTTCGCCATTACCCCGGATATTTCCCGCCATGTCCACACCGGCTCCCTGTACCAGTTGCGCTTGATTCGATAGCGGTCTATGACAATGATTTCATCGACCCAGGCGTTATATCGGTAGATGGCCGCGGATGCGCTGGCAGTGAGCAGGGTCAGGTGACTGTCCGGGTAGCGCTTCTTGAGCGCCCGGATATGCCCGGTTGAGTGCAATACGTCTCCCAGCGAAGTCTGTTTGATGACCAGAATTTTCATGACCTGACCATCCGGTTAGCTGGTACGGTAGGGGTCGGATCCGTCTGGCTGCGTCCGGAACCACCGGAATGTCCACATGTACTGTTCCGGCGCCTGACGGATCAGGGCCTCCATCGCCTGGTTGATTCGGGTCGCGTCGGCCACATGATCGTCGCTCGGAATCTGTTCCAGGGGCGGAGAGACGATGATTTTGTATCTCCCGCTCTGTACGTTCAAAATACAGATGGATGGAATCACCATGGCGCTGGTGACCGCGGCCAACCGACTGACCATGTTGAGAGTGGAACGCTGCTGACCGAAAAAAGGCGCATATACCGTATGTTTCCCTTCCCCGTGGTCCTCATCCGGAATCAGCAGGCAGACGCGCCCCTGGTTTATCCCCCTGATCAGCCCGCGAAGGCTCTGATTCCGCATGTAAAGACGGGTCTCGTTGAATCGGGTTCGGCCCTTGTGCAGAAACCAGTTGTATACCGGATTTTTATCCCGTTTCATCATGGAAACCAGAGGGGTTCCGATGAAAAGGGCGGAGGCCCCGGTATCCATGGTGGTCGTGTGATATGCCACCATAATCACGTTTTGCGGGCGATTCCCGTCAGTATGCGGTCGCTTCTGGAAGTGTTCGGCGCCCTCGATGTCAACATATTTTGCCAGTCTTCTGCGCGTGCTCATCATGCTGAGGCCCATGTCCATGAGGCTGCGACCATAGCAACGAAAGTGCGCTTCCAGCAGTTCGCGCCGTTCGGATTCAGACAGTTCGGGGAAGCAAAGCCGAATATTGACTTCGGCGATATTCCTGCGTTTCCGGTTGCGCAAACGCATCTGGTCACCGACGAACCCGCCCAGACTCATCACCGCTTTTCTTGGCAGCCAGGAAACCAGCCAAAGCAACAGCAGGGTCAGCCAGGCGCTCCAGTATCCCGGTTTGAAGCAAGTCCGGTCGAGTTTGACTTCAGGAGGGTAACCGGATGGCATCGGTATTGACAAATTTCTGATAGCGGGGATCTTTATCCGCAAGCCAGCACAGGTCGCTCCAGGTATCGATATCACGCAGCTTCCGGCAAAAACCAATGTCCATGCCCAGGGAGTCCAGGTTCTTGAGCAGTCGGGATAAAACCCGGTTTGAACCCCAGTCCACCAGATTGAATATCCCGTGGTCCAGTTCATGCAGGCCGAGAATATAAAAGCCGCCATCGACGGTCGGTCCGACTATATTCTCCTGTTTGCTGAGCCGTGCATGCACCTGCTTCAGGATTTTGCCGGAGATATGAGGGACATCGGAGCCCATTACAGCGCCGCAGCCGGATTCCCTGATCGCCTTTTCGAGTACATGACCGATTCTTTTTCCCAGGTCGCCTTCTGTCTGAACTTCAATATCCATGCGGTAACGCTCTCTCAAATCCTGGAAGCAGGCATGATTCTGGTCGGGAGATACTGCGAGCGCCAGCGAACCGGGCCAGTGTGTCCTGACCTTGCTGACTGACTGAACCAGCATCATGAACGCCAGCTCCGCTGCCCCGGTCCCGGTCAACCCCGGCTGCATCCGGGTTTTGACCTGTCCCGGAACAGGCGCCTTGGCAAAGAGGTATAAAGGAATATCAGGGCTAACGCTCATTGCCGTACATCTCACCCAGACGCTGCGGGTCAATCCCTATCCAGAACAGAAACCTCAATTTCCACATCAGCAATATGGTCCGGATTGCCCCCCGGTTCTGCCATCGCCGGGCGGAAGTAATGACCGGAGGGCTGATCAGCAGGGGGGAAGAGTGCTGTTTGAGCAGCTTGCTCATTGCGATATCTTCCATCAGACAGATTTGAGGGAAACCGTTGACACGGTTAAACAGCGACGCGGTTACGAAAATTCCCTGATCCCCGGTAGCGAGAGACCAGACACGGGAACGAATCCGGATCATATTTTCGATCAGGCGGTATATCAATCCGTTCGATTCAAGCACTACGTCAAATCGCCCCCATTGACGTTGTCGAGTGACTTCCCGCTCCACTATGGCGATAGCATTGACCGGCAATCGGGTATCGCAGTGAAGAAACAACAGAATGTCACCGGTAGCCGCCATTGCTCCCAGGTTCATTTGCCGGCTTCGTCCGGGTTGATCTGTTGAAATGATCCTGATCAAGGGCTTCCCCGGTTCGCGCCGATAACGCTGGTCAATGGATTTCAGGATGGATTCCAGGATTTCCCGGGATTCACCCTGATCACTGGCGTCGACCAATATGGCCTCATGCAATCCGCGCAAATCCTGCAAATGATTTACCAGACCTTCGACGTTTTGTCCTTCGTTGTAAAGAGGAGCAACAATCGAGATCATGTTAACGTCACCAAATCTTCGGGCGCTGCGCTACGGCTGCGGGTTATTTTTCCGGCTGGCGGCGATTCGCATCCGCAGGGCATTCAGTTTGATGAAGCCGGTTGCATCGGCCTGGTTATAGGCGCCCGCATCCTCTTCGAAGGTTACAATTTTCTCATCGAACAACGAATCGGTTTTTGACTGGCGACCCAGCACATCGACATTGCCCTTGTATAACCGCAGCCGGACTTCTCCGTTCACGGTTGCCTGGGAGGCGTCAATCATACCCTGCATCATGACCCGCTCCGGGCTGAACCAGTAACCATTGTAAACAAGACTGGCATAGCGCGGCATCAGTTCGTCTTTCAGATGAGCCACTTCCCGGTCAAGGGTGAGTGATTCGATTGCACGATGGGCCTTGTGGATGATAGTCCCGCCCGGGGTTTCATAGCAGCCTCTGTTCTTCATGCCGACATACCTGTTTTCGACAATGTCCGCCCGGCCAATGCCGTGGAGCGACCCCCGCCTGTTCAAATCCACCATAACCTGCGCCGGAGTCAATACCTCTCCATTGATTGATACGACATCTCCCTGGTTGAAGCCCAGCAGTAATTCCTCTGGCTCGTCCGGCGCAGCCATCGGAGAATTGGTCCAGCCCCAGGCTTCATCATCGGGCGCCGTCCACGGATCTTCCAGTTCACCTCCTTCATGCGAGATATGCAACAGATTTGCATCAATTGAGTAGGGAGAACCGCCATCCTTTTTCTTCTCAACATGAATGCCGTGCTTGTGCGCATACTCCATCAGTTTTTCCCGGGAGGTCAAATCCCACTCCCGCCAGGGCGCTATGATCCGGATATCCGGGTTCAGGGCGTAGGCGGACAACTCGAACCGGACCTGATCGTTGCCTTTACCAGTGGCGCCGTGGGAGATTGCGTCGGCATTGGTTTTCCGGGCAGTCTCAACCAGGTATCTGGCGATCAGCGGACGGGCAATCGAGGTGCCCAGCAGATATTCGCCTTCGTAGAGGGCATTGGCGCGAAACATCGGGAAAACATAGTCACGGGCGAATTCTTCGGTCAGGTCTTCGATGAATATATCCCGGATTCCATACGTTTGTGCTTTTTTGCGGGCCGGTTCGAGGTCTTCACCCTGTCCGATATCCGCCGTAAAGGTGACCACTTCGCAGTGGTATTCGTCTTGCAGCCATTTCAGGATAATTGAAGTATCCAGTCCTCCGGAATAGGCCAGAACAGCCTTGTTGATTTCTGACATGGTTGTTTTTGTATTTTGGTAAGCAATCAAGTTTTATTATATCATTAACCATGTAACCGTTTGAGAAGGACAGGCAAGTGGCAATTCGACATCTGTTAAGCTGTATGGATTTAACCGGGCAAGAGCTCCGGCGATTGATTGCGCGGTCCATTGAATTGAAGGCCGAGCTCCCCTCAGGTCGTCATGCCCGATTCATGCAGGGTAAAACCGCGGTACTGGTATTCGAAAAACTGTCCACCCGTACCCGGGTCTCGTTTGAAACCGGTATTGGTCAATTCGGCGGGAATGTGATTTTCCTGGCGCCTTCCGACTCTCAACTTGGCCGTGGAGAGTCGATAGCGGACACGGCACGGGTGCTTTCCAGGATGGCCGACCTGATCGTAATGAGAACCGGGGCGCACGCACGTGTTGAGACGATGGCGGAGAATGCCTCGGTGCCGGTAATCAACGGATTATCCGACTACAATCATCCCTGTCAGATTCTCGCGGATATCCAGACATTTACCGAACATCGCGGAAATATAGAAGGCCGGAAAATCGCCTGGGTCGGTGACGGCAATAATGTTTGCCATTCGTGGATGAACGCGGCCCGGCAATTCGGTTTCGAGCTCCACATCGCCACACCGAAAGATCAACGGCCTGACGAGGCGCTGGCCGCACAATGCGCCGGTCATATCGTATTGACCGAAGACCCGGTAGAGGCTTGTACCGGCGCGGCGCTGGTGGTTACCGATACCTGGTCCGGGATGGGCTATGAAAAGGAAAAGAAATTTCGTGAGAAAATATTCAAGGGTTACTGCGTTGATCAGAAATTGATGGAGTGCGCGGCCAACGACGCGTTGTTCATGCACTGCCTGCCGGCCTATCGCGGCAGTGAAGTGACTTCAGAGGTGATAGACGGCCCGCAAAGCGTAGTCTGGGATGAAGCGGAAAACCGGCTGCACGCGCAAAAGGCGTTGATCGAGTTTTTGCTGTCCGGTGGTTGATATTTTTCGTGATGAAGAAATACTCGGAGAAGACCGCACACCACTTTTGAAGGAAACAGGCATGACTCTACTCATTCGCCCCCTCTGCTCTCGGGACGAAACCCAATGGCGCGCTCTTTGGCGCGGGTATCTGGAATTCTATGAAACTTCTGTGCCCGACCTGATCTATACGACAACCTTCACCCGGCTAATTGACCCCAACCGCACGCAGCAAAACGCATTCGTAGCCGAGCGGGACGGGAATCTGGTCGGTCTCGTGCATATCGTCTGGCACGCCCATAACTGGAGATTGGAAGATGTCTGCTATCTTCAAGACCTCTATGTCGATCCGAACTCACGTGGAACAGGCGTCGGTCGCGCCTTGATAGAGGCGGTTTATACAGCCGCTGATGAAAATGGGACACCCTCTGTTTATTGGATGACGCAGGATTTCAATGAAACAGCCCGTTTGCTGTATGATCGAATTGCCAGCCTGACCCCGTTCATCAAATACCAACGGTAAGGGAACAGACGGAACTTTCATGGCTTGCGCCGAATCCAGGGTGAAAATGGGGAGACTTTAGAGAATAAGAATATCTTTTTAATATCTCTTTTTGCGTTATACTCTATTCTGGTGGTCAGCAAATTGGAGGGTTTATGGTTACATCAGCACACAACGACAGCGCAAAAGTTTTCATGGCAGGCAAGTCGCAGGCGGTGCGGTTGCCGAAGAAATATCGCTTCGCAGAAGGCTGCGACGAGGTTTCAATTCGCCAGGTTGGCCGCTCGCTCATTCTGAGTCCACGTTTCGCGGATTGGGCCGAGTTCTGGGCGAATACTCCCCCGTTCGATGACGATATGGTTGAGGCTGTTTTGGGTCGAAACGAGGGTGTCGCGGGAGATGATCCCGAACGCGCGAGCTTTGACGAATGAAGGTCATGCTGGATACGGACAGTTGTATTTACCTGATCAATCGCCGTGAAGAAATGATACCAAAGGCGCGGTTGCAGGACTGTTGCATTTCAGCCATCGTTTTAGGTGAATTGGAATTTGGTATCTTGAAAAGTCAGCGACCGGGCATGAATCGCAAACGGTTACAAAATTTTCTGAGTTCCGTTGTGGTGAGGTCAGTCGGAGAGGCCGAATCGATTGCTTACGGGGAAATCCGATTGGCATTAAAAACCCAGCTTATTGGCCGCAACGACATGTGGATTGCGGCGCACGCAGTGGCGCTTGATTTGACACTTGTGACAAATAACACGCATGAATTTTCGCGCGTCCCCGGATTGGTTATTGATAACTGGTTGGAAGGCTAAGCGCACAACACTAACGACAAAGGAACTTGCCCCTTGACTATCCCCAGGAAAATACTGATTCTGTATTACAGCCGTCATGGCACCACCGCGGAGTTGGTCAGACATGTGGGGCAGGAAGTCTGGGATGAAGCGGAAAACCGGCTGCACGCGCAAAAGGCGCTGATCGAATTTTTGTTATCCGGTGGTTGATGCCTACGGGCTATCGTCATGTCATTGAATAAAAACCTTCACAAGGCCAAACGGGAAAAGAACGATGACTTCTATACGCAGTTATCCGACATTGAGAATGAGCTAAAGCATTACCAGCATCATTTTCAAGGCAAGGTTGTTTATTGCAACTGCGATGATCCGAAAATCAGTAATTTCTATCACTACTTTTCCCACAAGTTTCATTCTCTTGGGCTGAAAAAACTGATCACGACCTGCTATAAGAACCGGCAACATGACCTGTTCAGCAGCAATGATGATGAAAAGTCTGTGTGGCTGGAATGTGGGAAAGGTATAGTTGAAGATGGTGGTTACAGTCCATCCGAGCCGGTTGTTCGTTGGTTGAAAGGCGATGGTGATTTCCGTAGCGCTGAATGTGTGGCATTACTGAAACAGGCGGATATTGTCGTTACGAACCCGCCATTTTCCCTGTTTCGGGAATATGTCGCACAGTTGGTCGAATATGAGAAAAAGTTCGTCATTATTGGAAGCAAAAATGCCATCACTTTTAAGGAGATATTTCCTTTGATCAAAAACAACCAAATCTGGTCTGGTTACGGGTTTCAAAATGGAAACGCCTATTTTGCGACTAACAACACAAACAATTACGCAAAGGGTGTCTATGACCAAGCAACGGGACTGGTAAAGTTCAGAAATGTTGGTTGGTTCACCAATCTCGACCATAAGAAGCGCCACGAGAAATTGACCCTCTACAAGCGCTACTCGCCGGAGGAATATCCGACCTACGACAACTACAATGCGATCAACGTGGACAAGGTCTCCGAAATCCCGATGGATTGGAACGGGATGATGGGAGTACCGATCACGTTTCTGGACAAGTACAACCCGGAGCAGTTTGAAATAATCGGTATGGATAGGCCGCTCATTACAGATTTAACTGGCAAACAAAGCAGATTCAGAATCAATGGAAAGGAAATTTACGCAAGGATTGTCATTCGCAACAAGAAATTCCAGTCATGAAGATCGAACTGAGGGAGGTGACCGTCCGGGAACTGGTGGAAGATTACCGGGATGACGGAGAAGGAGGGGTTGTCGGTTATAGTGGCAAGCTGGATATTCGCCCACCCTTCCAGCGTGAGTTTGTATATAAAGATAAGCAACGGGATGCTGTGATCAACACAATCCAGAGCGATTTCCCACTTAATGTCATGTATTGGGCAGTGCGGGAAGATGGAACTTATGAAATCATAGATGGGCAACAGCGCACCATTTCCATCGCCCAGTATGTGAAAGGGGACTTTTCTTTCAATGATCTGTATTTTGTAAATCTTCGCGGTGACAGAAAAGACCAGATTCTGAATTATAAACTGATGGTTTATGTGTGTAGCGGCACAGATAGTGAAAAACTGAAATGGTTTGAGACCATCAATATTGCTGGTGAAAAATTGATGAAACAGGAGTTGCGTAATGCAGTGTATGCGGGTTCATGGGTGACTGACGCCAAGCGGTATTTCAGCCGTAATGGCGCGCCAGCATATCAGGTCGGGAAGGATTATCTGACCGGCTCGCCAATCAGGCAGGACTATCTGGAAATCGCCATCAAATGGTTCAGCAATGGGAATATCGAAGAATATATGGGGCAGAACCAACAGAACCCGACCGCAGTGGCGCTGTGGAATTACTTCCAATCTGTGATCAGTTGGGTTGAGGCGACATTCACCAGGAAGCGATCAAAAATGAAGGGTGTGGATTGGGGAAGTTTGTATAACAAATATAAGGATGAGGTTTTGGACCCGGTAACCATTGAAGCGGAAACGGTCAAGTTGGTCATGGACGATGATATAAGCAACAAGGCTGGCATATACCCGTACATACTGACCAGAGATGAAAAGTATCTGAATATTCGCGGGTTCACTGATGCGATGAGACAAAAGGCGTATGAACTTCAGGGTGGGATTTGCAAATTATGCGGTGGGAAATTTGAAATCCCGGAAATGGAGGCCGACCACATCACGCCATGGGTAGAGGGCGGAAAGACAAACGAAGAAAACTGCCAGATGCTCTGCAAAGAGTGTAACCGTAGGAAATCATCGAAATAACAAACTAAGGAAGGTCTGATCAATCAAGTCTCAGGTGATATTTTTTGCGAAAGCGGTGGATTTTTCTGGAATCAGGGGTCGGGAATGAGCAGAATTGCAGCAAGTGAATCCGCAACATTCACTAAGGTGTCCGGCTGGCTTGAGTGACTGGTGTACGCTTGACGCTTGGTTGTTACCCTGAGATATATTTCCTCTTTTCAATTCGCTCTGAGTGCGGGCTGGAAGAAGTCTCAGGAACAGGCGGCCCTGAACAAAATCCACGCGCAGGATAACCTTTCTGATATAAACATCTTATGAGAGTTTTACACCCAAAACCAGATCAGGTTTAAGCGGGCAGGGCATGCGTAACCGCTTGATTTGATATCCGATAAAAGTATCATCAGCTAATGCGCACCGAGCAGACCGTTTTTGAAGAATTGGCATCCCTTTGCATCTTGAGGGGCTTTATCCACGCTATTGCCACGACATGTTTTCGTGATACAGCGGTTGGTTTCGCCAATGACCTGTCCGCCGAGGATTTGGCCACGATGTGGTCACAGTCACGGCTAATTCGAACCGAGATTACGACGCTCATTGGCCTTACTATGCGCGGTCCGATAGACTTCTCACTTCCAGCGCCTGAAATTCTTTCAGACTATCTCGAACGGTCTCATGCCTTACTGGAAGAACTCCACCAAACAATGTTGCCTCCTCCACCGGGCCATCCCAGGACCGATAGTGCTGCCTCCCCCATTTCTGATCAATACACGTTTGGGCAATTTCTCAGAGAACCGATCTTTTACGGCGGAGAATCAGCATACCCTTTCCAGTACCGTGACCTTACTCCTCGCAAATACGATGCTGACTCCACATGGCTTCTAGAGAACAAAAGTCTCCGCTTAGAAGTCGGTAAATCGGTCTGTCAAGGCGTTGCCGATATTTTGAACCAACAGCTTTATGAAACACTTATTGCCTTGAGAGACAAACCCCGTGAAGAATGGACGCTGTTGCCTGGGTTCATGTTTTCCTGCGAAGAACTTGCCTGCTATATTGATCAACCAATTGATGATGTCAGAGCATTCGTAAAAGCATTTTCGTTACCTGAAAACGAGCGAAATACCACATTTACTTCGTTGAACGCCTTCAATGCAGCGAATGCTTATCCCTTTATCCAATCAGGAACCGATGAGTTCCTCCTTTTGCAATATTATGGGGTAACAGAGGCATTTTACGAGACTCCATTTTACTGGATGCTCGACGATGAGTCGTATAAATCTGACGCACTTAGCCATCGAGGGAGTTTCACCGAATCTTTTGCGGCCGATAGACTATCACTCGTATTCGGGCCCGACAGAGTTTTCCAGAACGTAGAAATACAAAAAACAAAAGGCGAAACTTTAGGAGAGATAGATGCCTTAGTGATTTTTGGGGACCGTGTCATTGTCGTGCAAGCGAAATCGAAACGGCTAACTCTCGAAGCGCGAAGGGGCAATGATCGTGCATTACGGGACGATTTCAAAAAGGCAGTACAGGATGCGATTGATCAATCGTATCTATGCGCGGAGTTGCTTAATGATTCCACCGTTAAGTTGCGTTGCAAGGACGGGAGACCGATTCCACTACCTGCGTATCCTCGAACCATCTTTCCGGTAACGGTTGTTGCCGATCACTACCCAGCCTTGGCCTTTCAGGCTCGCCATTTCTTGAAAGTCAAGTCAACCGAGCAGATCGCACTGCCACTTGTTACCGACATCTTTACGCTCGACACAGTCACAGAAATGCTCGCCTCCCCACTAAGGTTCTTGAGCTACCTTAGTTTTCGAGCACATTATAGCGATAAAATAATGGCAAGCCACGAACACATGATTTTATCGTACCACTTGAGACAAAATTTGTGGTTTGAGAATGGTGTGGATCTAGTGATGGTTGATGACGAGGTGTCGTCGGACCTTGATGTTGCGATGGCGGTCAGGCGTGAAGGTATTCCAGGGAATGCGACGCCAGACGGTATCTTGACCCGGTTCGAGGGAACACGGTTTGAAAGTATCATCTCTGAAATAGATGATAAGGCGGAACCGGTGGCAATCAATCTTGGTTTCATGCTGTTAGAGTTGGGCGAGGACACTGTTCAAAATATCAATGTAAATATCGAGAAAGTGCTAACACTATGTGCTGCAGATGGCGGCTTTCACAACATGGTCATTAGTATTTCTGGAGCGTCAACCGGTTTGACGGTCCATTGTAGTCAAGATTCGTACCGTATGGTTGAGTCTAGATTGCAACGGCACTGCGAAGTTAGGAAGTATACGGAGAAGGCGAACAGTTGGTTCGGCCTTGCGTTGACACCAGTGGGTTCTGTTCGATTGGTGGCAGAGTTGGTCGGAGAGTGGAGAGCGGATCCCGTGATGGCACGCAGGGTGGAAGAGTGGGCTGCACAGGCCTCTGGAAAGATGAAGCGCAAGTCAAAGATCGGTCGTAATGACCCCTGTTACTGTGGCAGTGGCAAGAAGTACAAGTATTGCTGCATTAGTCACTAAGCCCGTCTCATCACCACCGCGAAAATAAGCATATATCCTGCTTGATGACTGCCTTCATAGCAGAATCTGGTTGCATTGGCGACTTTGGCCTGGTGGGTTGTTGGTCTGTCACCAGCATCAGGGAGGAGGATTGATGGACAAGGCCAAGCGGCAAAAGAGTCACAAACCCCTGGTTTTCCCGTTCTATACGCTGTTATGCGGTTGGCAGGCGTTGTTTGCCGGCGCTAAAACCCTTTTTTATGACTGGTGGAGAAAACCCAAACGCCCTCCGCCCAGACAGGCCGACCTGTTCATCCACAACGGAAGGCTTACGCCAATCCTTACATGAAAAAATGGGGAGACCCTAGGAGAGAGAACAAAAAGTATTGCATTGTGTACTACGTGTAATACAATACGCAAAGATAGCGCTCTTGGCAGTATGCCTCCCCACCTGATTTAAGGAGAGGCAGAGCCCAAGAGCTTTTTTGTTTCTTGTGTCAGGAGAATCATAATAATGCCTACCGCCATTTTGGTTGACGGTGGTTTCTTCTTGAAACGATTTCGCCATGTATACCCGGATGTTGATTCTCACAACGCAAAGGACATAGCGAAGGCGTTCTATAAAATGACTATGCAGCATTTGGAAAAAGATGAAACGCTGTACCGGATATTTTTCTATGACTGCCCACCGTTAAGCAAGAAGGCCCATAATCCGGTTGATAAATCACCAGTAAATTTCGAAACACTTCCAGGTTCCCGGTTAAGAGTTCAGTTTCATACTGAGTTGAAGAAATTGCGTAAGGTTGCACTTCGGTTGGGATATCTATCGGACAGGAATCGCTGGATTATCAAACCCGATAAAACCAAAAAGCTCCTCAAACAGGAAATTCAGATCAACGCTCTCACAGCGAAGGATGTCACTTATGACATCAGCCAAAAAGGTGTAGATATGCGAATCGGTCTCGATATCGCAGCGCTTTCACTAAAGCAGTTTGTTAAAAAGATCATACTGATCTCTGGTGATTCGGATTTTGTTCCGGCAGCCAAATTTGCCAGACGCGAGGGAATTGATTTTGTACTTGACCCGATGTGGAACAATATCAGCCCCATGCTGTTCGAACATATTGATGGGTTAAAGTCTACTTGCCCACGACCGACAACCAGGACAGCTCAGTAGTCTGTGCCGGATTTGAATATCAATCCTCACCTCTGCCACAACCCCTGACTCCGGTCTCCTGTAGAGAGCAAATGAATTGTCCGGTTGAGTAGCACATAAACTGTCCGGTTTTACACAGTACTGAAAGGGGGTGCTGGATGAACCGGGTGGAGTGGTTACAGGAGACCAGGCTAATGAGATTTGAAGAAGCGTATGAAGGATGGAACAAGAGCCGATTGACGCAGGAAGAAGCGGCGAATTTGTTGGGGGTGTGCAGTCGCACATTCCGTCGTTATGTAGATCGTTACGAGGAAGAAGGACTGGACGGATTGTGTGATCGTCGTTTGAGTGAAGTGTCGCATCGTCGGGCGCCGGTAGACGAAGTGATGGATGTGGTGGAGCGTTATCGAGATTATCACCGGGGTTGGAACGTGAAGCACTTTCATTCCTGGTATCGTCGGGATGGAGGTCAGAGGAGTTATACGTGGGTGAAGAGTCAGTTGCAGGGAGCGGGTGTGGTGAAGCGGTACGCGAAGCGCGGGGCGCACCGCAAGAGACGGGAGTCGTCGCCGTGGCCGGGGATGATGTTGCATCAGGACGGCAGTACCCACGAGTGGGTGGAGGGTCAGCGCTGGGATTTGATTGTGACGATGGACGATGCGACCAATGAGCATTACTCGATGTTTTTCTGTGAACAGGAAGGCACTCGCAGCAGTTTCCGGGGGGTGCGCGAAGTGATTGAATCGAAAGGACTGTTCTGTTCGCTGTACACGGATCGAGGCAGTCATTACTGGCATACGCCCCAGGCTGGAGGCAAAGTGGACAAGAACAATCCCACACAGTTCGGACGCGCCATGAAGCAACTGGGCATCGAGATGATTCCAGCCTACTCACCGCAGGCGCGCGGGCGCTGTGAGCGGGTCTTTCGAACCCACCAGGACCGTCTGGTCAAGGAACTGGCCAGCGCTGGCATCACCGATATGGACACGGCCAACCGCTATCTCCAAAACGAGTATCTGCCCGCCTACCATGCCGAGTTCAAGAAACCGGCTCGTGAACCCGGCAGCGCCTTTGTGGCCTGTCGCGATCCATCGGTACTGGATGACATTCTGTGTGAGCGCCATGAGCGAATGGTGGGTGCAGACAACTGTGTGCGCTATCGGCGCAAAGTGCTACAGATTCCGGCAGATCGGCATCGTTGCCATTACGTAAAAGCCCGCGTCCAGGTACTGGATTACCCGGATCAGGGTCTGGCGGTTCATCACGGCCCCAGAGAACTGGCCCGATACGATGCCAAGGGGCAATTACTATGAACTCGCATCCGAACGACCGCGTCCGGTCCGCCGCGCACGTTCGGTTTGATTCATCCTCCGGGTTAACCCGGAGGATGAATCAAGGTATCATCATAGCGGACAATTCATTTGCTATAAAACCGGACAAGTCTATTTGCTCTTAACACCCCTGACTCCGGTCTCCCTGCCTGTCCGTGTCAGAACAGGTATCAACCTCAACCCTACCGGGCGACCACAGGGGGTCGCCCCTACGCATCATCCTTCATAAACGGCTTTATGTGTTACTATCCGAGCCGGACCTCATTGGACGCAATGCCAACTTATCCTTGACTATCCCCAGGAAAATACTGATTCTGTACTACAGTCGTCATGGTGCTACTGCGGAGTTGGCGAGACATGCGGGGCAAGGCGTGGAAAGCCTGGACCAGTGCGAAGCTGTGATGCGAACCGTGCCGGCGGTATCCACGGTTTGTGAAGCCATGGAAGAGGCTATTTCCCCGACCGGGGATGTCTATGCGTCAACCGATGATCTTGAAAGCTGCGCGGGGCTGATACTCGGCAGTCCCACCCGGTTTGGCGCCATCGCATCGCCATTGAAGTATTTTTTTGATCAGACCGTCCCGCAATGGTTGAATGGCGCCCTCAGGGACAAACCCGCTGCCGTATTCACTTCTTCTTCGAGTATGCACGGCGGCCAGGAAAGCACCCTGCTGTCCATGATGCTGCCTTTGATCCATCACGGCATGGTCATCACGGGACTGCCCTACAGCGGCACCCGGCTCAGCCAGACACAGACCGGCGGCAGTCCTTATGGCGCAAGCCATGTTGCGGGACCGAACGGCGTCCTGCCTGTTTGTGATGATGAAAAGGCGTTATCGGAAATGCTCGGACGCCGGGTAGCCGGTCTCGCTGTCGCTCTCGATGGCAGGACGCTGTAGCGGTGAGAGCCAGCCCCAGCCACACCGTCACAACAACGTTTTCAGGAAAGGGACGGTAATTTTGCGGTGATCCCGCAGCGACGCGCTGTCGATTTTGTCGAGCAGGGCAAACAATGAACCGGTGTCACGATTGCAACGGGACATAATAAACGCGATCACTTTTTCATCCAGATCAAACCCCCTTGTCGATGCCTGATGCCGCAATGCCTGCTGTTTCCCCGCTTCATCAAGAGGGCGGATACGATAAACTCCGCCGCAGGCCAGACGGGATTCCAGATCCTTCAATTCCAGATTGATTTTGCCGGGCGGCGCTGAACCGCTGACGATGAGTGTTCCGGAACTTTGTATCATGCTCTCGTACAGCAACAGAATCTTCGCTTGTACGTCGTCCAGACCGGCAATCGTTCCAATATCGTCCATGCAAAGGATGGTGTTTGCGGCAACCGGGATCAACTCATCCAGTTCGTCATCGCTCTTCCCGACCAGGGAAACATAAATTCCGGGCTTCGACCGTTTCTCCGCTGCAATACAGCAGGCATTGAGCAAATGGGTTTTGCCACTGCCGGACTCCCCCCACAGATACAGGATCGGTCGGGCCTGAACCCCTGACAGCAGATTCTTCAGTTCCTGGACCAGTACCTCATTGCCTCTCTCGTAAAAACTTTCAAGAGCGATATCGTTGCCGGCATCCGCCGGAATCAGTGTCTGTCTGCTCATTTTTCGGTCAGGCTGCCAAATTCCTGTCGAATTCCCCACAGCCATACATACTGGGTTCCGCTGACCACCGTCGTAATCAGTACCCCGAAAACAAGGGCGCTGATCACCATCGGTACAGAAAGAATGGCCGCCTTCTCCAGTAATACGGCGACCATCAGAGAAATTTGCAGAAACGTGTTGACCTTGCTCAACCAGGTGGGCTGAACCGATACGGTTGGCACCATCACCACAATAATCAGATAGCCGACCACAATGACCAGGTCCCTGAACATCACCACTACCAGTAACCAGAAAGGAATGTCACCCAGTATCGCCAGCATGATATAGGCGCTGCCGATCAACAATTTGTCAGCCACCGGGTCCAGCGCCTTACCCAGGCTTGAAACGCAATTGAACTGCTTTGCAATATATCCATCCAGGCCATCCGTAATGCCGGCAGCGATGAAAAGATACAGCGCCAGATTATAGTTGTGGTCATGCAACAACAGCACCAGTATCGGGCAAGCCGCGATTCGGGCCAGGGTCAACAGATTCGGGACGAGTGCTAGCAAACTATCCACCTTGGGTCGTGTCAAGAGACAAAAACAGGTTTGGCTAACCTATCACTGCATCAATCAATTTTCAAACATTTGTTCAGACCCCATTTGTTCAGATCCCCCCATCACATCCGCTTTGCGGATTGTGATTCCCCCTCAAGGGGGGAATGATTCTCTACGTTGCATCAGGCATAATTGCGACTGGATTTCCATTTGCTGAAATTGCCCAATGTCGCTGGAAAAGAGTTCGAAAACTGCCCTGAGCTATAGTCAAAGCGGTGTCGATATAGACGCGGGAAACACGCTGGTTGATCGAATCAAGCCCGCGGTCAGGAAAACATTCCGTCCGGGTGTTCTTGAAGGGCCGGGTGGCTTCGGTGCATTATTTGAATTACCCGCAGGCCGATTCCAGTCTCCGGTACTGGTCTCCGGTACTGATGGCGTTGGCACCAAGCTGAAACTCGCCGGCATGATGAATCGTCATCACACAATCGGTATTGACCTGGTCGCGATGTGTGTCAACGACATCATCGTCTGTGGGGCCGAACCATTGTATTTCCTGGATTATTTTGCCACAGGAAAGCTCGATGTGGAGCAGGCGGAAACCATCATCAACGGTATTGCCCGGGGGTGCGCCAGCGCAGGTTGCGCCCTGGTCGGCGGGGAGACGGCGGAAATGCCGGGGGTTTACGCTTCCGGGGATTACGATCTGGCCGGTTTCGCGGTCGGCGTCGTCGAAAAAAATGACAGGATCACGCCGCAGCGGGTTTGTGCGGGAGATACGATTATTGGTCTGGGTTCTTCGGGACCCCATGCCAATGGTTATTCCCTGATCCGGAAAATTATCGAAGTCACCGACAGCGACCTCAACCAGGAATTTGAAGGAACCACACTGGGTGAGACTCTCCTCACTCCCACCCGGATTTATGTCAAAACCATTCTCGCTCTGCTTGAATCAATCGAGATCACTGCCATCGCTCATATCACCGGCGGCGGGTTGCCCGACAATCTGCCGAGGGTGTTGCCGCAGGGCGTCAGCGCCCGGATTTCCCGATCATCATGGTCAATGCCTCCTGTTTTCAAATGGTTACAGGAAAGTGGCCGGGTTGAACGGGCTGAAATGCTGCGCACGTTCAATTGCGGAATCGGCATGGTGGTTTGCGTCCATTCGCGGGACGCGGATAGAGCGATAACCCGTCTTGAAGATTCAGGGGAAACAGTTTTTGTTCTCGGGGAAATTGTCGAATCTGAAGGCGTCGGGGTGGTCCTGACCGATTAACGCCTGTCATGTCTGATCCAGCCTTTAAACTGACGGTCCTGATCTCCGGTAACGGTTCCAACCTGCAATCGATTATCGATCATATTCAGGCCGGAACGCTGGACGCCAGAATCATGGCCGTGATCAGCAGCCGCGCGGATGCATTCGGTCTTCATCGGGCCAGGCGCTCGGGTATTGAGGCTCTGACGGTGGCTCCCGGAGATTATTCATCAGCGTGTGATTTCGAGCATGAGCTGGAGAAAACCGTGTCGCGCTATCAACCCGACCTGATCGTGCTGGCGGGTTATATGCGAATACTGGGCGCCGCTTTCGTCAATCGGTTCGAGGGGAAAATCGTCAACATTCATCCTTCGCTTCTGCCAAAACACAAGGGGCTGAACACCCATCAACGCGCCATTGACGCGGGCGATACAGAACACGGGGCCAGTGTTCATTACGTGACTTGTGAACTGGACGGCGGCCCGATCATCATCCAGCGGAGAGTTGAAATCTCACCGCGGGATACCGCGGCCACCCTGCAGCAGAAAGTGCACGAAGCAGAACACCGGATTTATCCAATCGCGATTCAGCGAATTGTGGACGGGAAGGTCAATTTCAACCGGATAAAATCGTGACCGGATTATTCAAGCCTGTCCGGTTTCCGGCCCTGGTTTTCCTGTTCGGTACACTCTTGTGCACAACGCCGTCATTGGCCGGGGCGTCCGATACCCGGATACTGCGATACTCTGTCGCTGAAGGAAGTATGGCCGTCGGGGAACTGGAGGTGATTCTGGAGCATGGTGACGGGCAGATAAAAACAACCGTCACCACCTATCTGGACGGGCTGGCAAAACTGCTTTTGGGGGAATTTACCGCTGAAACCTGGTTTCACCTGGACGAGGGCCACGCGATACTGGACCGGGGGCTGTTACAGCGCGGGAAGGGCGATACTGGATCGGGTTTCACGGTTGATTACCCCAACAAAACGCTGAAACTTGATTCTGGAGACAGTTATCCCATTGCGCCCGGCGAGATGCTGGACTCAACCGAGTTTCCCGTTGCCCTGATCACTGCCGATATTGCATCCGTGTCCGGGAAAACTGTGTGGGAGGTCAATGCTCGAAAGGCAAGGCGCTATATCTGGCATGTGCCGAAACCGGAAATGCTCGAACTCGATGGCAAGGTGTATAATACTTGGGAAGTGACACGAAACAAACTGGGAGACATTCACAGAACGGTCACGTTCTGGCTGGATCCGAACAGGGGGAATATTCCATTGAAAATTGTAACTGCCAGAAAGGGTCGGGAGACGGTTCTGATCCTGCTTGATTAATCCCGGATTCACGGAGCACGGTTTGTCGCAATGACCCAGGCGCTTGCTATTTCAAATCTGAGAAAAGTCTATGATAACGGCCATGTTGCCCTGAACGGTGTCAACCTGTCTGTCGATCAGGGTGACTTCTTTGGGTTGATTGGCAAAAACGGCGCCGGGAAATCGACGACTATCGGCATTATCTCTTCATTGATCAACAAAACCTCGGGTTCAGTCCGGATCTTTGATACCGACATTGACGAGGATTTCGATCTGGCTAAATCCCGCATCGGCATTGTGCCCCAGGAGATTAACTTCAGCATCTTCGAGACACCGATGCAGATTGTGATGAATCAGGCGGGATATCATGGCATTCGGCGAAAACCGGCCAGTCGGCGAGCGCGGCGCTACCTGGATATGCTGGGCCTGGGCGACAAGAAGGATACGCCTGCGAGGAAGTTGTCCGGCGGCATGAAGCGGAGGCTGATGATTGCGCGCGCCCTGGTGAATGAACCCCGGCTATTGATTCTGGATGAGCCGACTGCGGGCGTTGACATTGAGATCAGGCGATTGATGTGGGAATTTCTGGCACAAATCAATGAAAAGGGGACCACCATCATATTAACGACCCACTATCTGGAAGAGGCCGAAAGCCTGTGCCGGAATATCGCGATCATAGAACGCGGAGAGTTGATAGAAAACACGGATACCCAAAGTCTGTTGTCCCAGTTGCGGCAGGATACATACATTCTTGATCTGGCGTCTCCCCTGACTCGATTGCCCGAGCCACTGGCTGATTCGGTTGATCCGAACTGGAAGTTAAGAAACGCGATGACTCTGGAGGTTATGGTGTCGAAGACCCAGGGCATGAATGCCGCCTTCGACCTGCTCTCGAAACACCAGATCCGGGTGACGAGTATGCGTAACAAGACAAACAGGCTGGAACAGTTGTTCATGGAAATTACAGGCGGGGAAATCACGGCCGAGAGTCAATCAGGATATGGGGGGAAATCATGAATCGGGAGCGAAACTGGATCGCGTTCATGACCATACTGAACAAGGAAATCACCCGCTTCATGCGAATCTGGCAGCAAACCCTTTTTCCCCCCATCATTACCACGACGTTGTACTTCATTATTTTCGGCAATCTGATTGGCCCCCGGATCGGCGAGATGGCGGGGTATTCCTACATGGAGTTCATCGTGCCCGGACTCATTCTGATGGCAGTCATCAATAATTCTTATGCCAATGTTTCCTCTTCATTCTTCGGCGCGAAGTTTCAGCGCTCCATCGAGGAATTGCAGGTCTCTCCGGTTCCCAACAGCATTGTGTTGCTCGGATATGTATGCGGGGGCGTTTTGCGGGGATTGCTGGTAGGCGTCGTAGTCACTCTGGTATCCCTGTTTTTCAGCGACCTGTCGATTCACAGTTTCCCGGTCGCCGGCAGCATTATCGTACTTACCGCGCTGTTGTTCTCCCTGGCCGGGTTTCTGAATGGCATGTTCGCCACCAAATTTGACGACGTGACCATTATCCCCAATTTCATATTGACCCCGCTGACCTATCTGGGGGGTGTTTTTTATTCGATCAAGCTGTTGCCCGAGTTCTGGCAGGTGGTTTCCCACGCCAATCCGATTCTCTATATGATCAGCGGATTCCGGTTCGGTTTCCTGGGCACAGCCGATATAGACCTGCCCGTTTCGTTCGTGCTTATATCCCTGTTTTGCGTGATTCTTTTCGTGGTCAATCTCCGGCTGCTTGACAAGGGGTTCAATCTCCGGCAGTAAATCGGAATGCTCAATCACCGCCAGGTGGTAACCAAAGCCCGCATTCAATTCAATGGCATCAATGACTCGGCCAGTTTCAGCCTTTGAATTTTCCCGGAAGGACCTCTGGGCAACTCGTCTTGTATGTAAATGGTCTTGGGTCGCTTGATCTCTCCGAGCAATTCCCGGCAGTGGTCCAGAAGCTGGGTCTGGCTACATTGGGCGCCCGGCTTTAGCGTGACACAGGCCATGACTTCCTGGCCGTAGTGCGGGTCGGGAACACCGAAAGCGGCCGCTTCGAATACAGCCGGGTGCCGGTACAGGACGTCATCAATTTCCCGTGGCGCGATATTCTCCCCACCGCGAATAATCAACTCTTTCAGTCTTCCGGTCACAAAGATATACCCCCGTTCATCCCGGTATCCGAGGTCGCCGGTATGGAACCAGCCGTTTTCATCCAACGCCTGACGGGTGGCTTCCGGGTCATTGAAGTATCCTTTCATCACGTTGTCGCCGCGCACTACAATTTCTCCGATCTCATGGTCGGCGCAACAGTTCCGGTTTTCATCGAAAATCGTGACTTCGTTTCCAACCGGCAGTCCGGCTGACCCGTAAACCGTTTCCTTGCCGCGCATCGGGGTGGACAGGATTTGCGCGGCGCATTCGCTGATTCCCATGGTTTCGATGAGGGGAATATTGAACAATTCCTCGAATTGCCGGTGGGTGGCTGGAGCCAGCGCCGCTGAGGCAGAGCGGCCAAACCGCAGATGATCGCCGAACCCGGAAATCCCGGAAACTCCGGATTCCGGGTCGTCATTGTCGGCTATCTGTCTTTGCCGGAGCTCAATCAGCCAGGAGATGATCGTCGGCACCACACTGAACCAGGTGCATCGGTACTCCCCGACCCAGCGCCAGAAATTCCGGGCGCTGAACTTTTTCGCCATGACCACCGTGCCGTTGCTGACCAGGGTAGCCATGACCGACACCATTTCAGCGTTGATGTGATAGAGTGGAAGTACACATAATCCCTTGTCACGGTCATCCAGTTCATGGGCGTTGACCGTGTTCCTCCCGCCAGCGATTACATTCCTGTGACTGAGCAGAACCCCCTTGGGTCTTCCGGTGGTTCCCGAAGTGTAAATCATCAGCGCCGTATCCTGGTCCGTGATCGCCGGTTGATCGACAACGGCCCCGTCCGGCAGGGTCAAATCCTGTTGTGGCCCGTCGTCCTCGCTCCATGCCAGACATTCGAAACCAGGTCCTTGCCGTTCGCTCACTGCATACTGGGCTTTGTATCGGTCGGAACAGAACATGAGTTTCAACCGCGAATGCTGAATCACGTAGCCCAGTTGATCCTGGCCCGCGACCGCATTCAGCGGCAACACGACACGTCCACTGTACATGACGCCCAGAAACAGACAGGTCGTCCATAATCCGTTGTCCATCAGAAACGCCACCGTTTCGCCGGGGCCGATGCTCTTGTGGTCAAGCAGGCGGGCGATCCATTGGCATTTTTCCTGTAATTCCAGGTAGCTCAGGCCGGCGCCGGTTTCCGCTACTTCGAGAAACGGTTTGTCCGGGTTGCTCGAAGCAAGGGAGTCAATGAGTTGCCTGACAGTTTGCACGGCGGGAATCTTGAAACCCGATCTGGAAACCCGGTCAGGCCTGGCAAGCCGGGCGGCATTGATAACGGTCCCAATAGTCTGAAAACAGCTCCTGTTCCGATGGCTCACAGGCTTCGATTCGGTAGGACACGCGGGTTGTATTGAGATAATGCCGATAATTCATGTTGTCGGAAATACTGTTTCCACCCCAGCTTCCGCAACCCATCGACAGGGAAAAAGGCAGGCCATTGTCGAAACTGCCGCCGGTGGCGTAACAATGTATCTGGTTGACGATGACTCTGCATACCGGCATGTTCAGCCCCATTGCAATCGGTCGGTCACGGGTGGTGGTATGAATCGACATCGAATGTCCCTTGCCCTGATAGTCCATGATTCCTTCGGCGATGGCGCAGGCCTGATCGAAGTCTTCTGCGCGGTAAACCGATAACACAGGGGACAGTTTTTCCCCGGAAAATCTTGCGCCTTCGCCAAATTCGGCTTGTTCGACCATCAGGATTCGCGCCTGCTCCGCCCCGGCTGTTCCGAGGTCGCACAGGGTCGCTATTTCTCCGGCAGAATGGGCGATGAGGTCCGGGTTCAACTTGCCGTCCCGCCATAAGAACGCTTCCAGAATCGCCTTGTCATCTACATTGAGCAATACGGCGCCAGCCCGTTCGAGCGCTGCCAGCGCCGCGTCATAAACCGCATTCACCACAATCAGATTATTCTCGGATGAACAGCTGGTCGCGTTGTCGAAAGATTTCGAGATTACAATCTTGCCGGCAGCTTCGTCCACCCCGGCGGTTTCGTCAATAATGGACACGACGTTACCGGCGCCGACGCCGATCGCAGGCGTACCACTGGAGTAGGCGGCGCGAATATTGTTCTGTGAACCTGTGGCGACGATCAGGTCAACCGATGACATCAATTGCCGGGTGGCCTCCCTGCTCACCGGTGACGGGAGTTTCTGTACCAGGTCCAGTGGCGCGCCGACCCGCTGGAGTTCGGTCTGCATCAATTCAACCAGTTTTGCGCAGGTGCGGTCGCCTTTGGGTGAGGGCGCCAGTATAATCGCGTTTCTGCCCTTGATCGCATTGATGGTTTTGTTGGCGGGAGTGGCGGCGGGGTTGGTCGAAGGCACAATGGCTCCGACCACTCCCACCGGTCTTGCAATTTCGACGATGCCCCGGTCTGGAAATTCAGCGACGATACCGACCGTTCTGGCGTGTCGCAGGTCTCTCAGCAGGCCAATCGTCTTGCGGCGATTCTTGACGATTTTATCCTCGACATTGCCCATACCGGTGTCAGCCACCGCCATTTCGGCAAGCAGCCGATTACTGTCAGGATTGACAATGCTCCAGCCGAGCGCCGTGACCACCTCATCAACCCGACGCTGATCATAGGCGCTGTACTTCTTCTGGGCAGCCCGGGCGCGAGCCAGCACGGATTCGGTCGTCAAGGCCGGTCAGTATAAATCAGGGCCACAGGCCACGGTTAACAATATCCCGCCGCAACTCAAGGTTACCAACCGCCGGTCAGTTTTCCTTCAGGGTGGCCAGCAATTCGGTCAGAGCCACCTGTCTTTCCTGCCACATTGCCAGCACCTCGTCACGGTTCATGATCCGCACCGGTGAATTGGTTTGCGCCATCTTTCCCAGAGTCTTTTGGTCACTGAACATCACCGGCACTTTCTCAGCGAGGAAGTCGATAATCGCCTGGTCGGTGCCTTTTGGCACCATCAGCCCCCGGAAGTTTACGCTGGAATTGTCCACATCTATTCCGAGTTCCTTGAAGGTCGGCACATCGGGCAGAAAATCGTGTCGTTCAAGGTCCGCTACCGCCAGAATCCTGATGTCTCCAGCCGCCCGGGCGGAGTCCGAAAGATTGTTGAATCCAGCCATGACCTGACCGCCCTTGACCAGTTTCAGGGCGCCCACACCGCCTTTGCCAGGTACATATTTCAAATCCGCGCCGGTCGCCTTGGCCAGTTGCAGATGAGCGATATGGTGACCGACAAATTTACCGGCGCCGCTAACTGTCACCTTGCCGGGATTGGCCCTGGCGTATTCGACCAGTTGTTCGGCGGTGTCAAATTGGCTGTCTTTCCCGGTGATCAGTACCGCCGGGTCGGCTCCCCAGTTGCCCACCGGTTCCAGGTTGTCGACACTGTATTTGGTGTCAAAGACGATGGATTGGGCGATGAAATGCGGAACGTTGTAAGCCGCCATCATATAACCATCGGCCGGGGCTTTTTCAGCAAACCAGTTCCAGCCTTTACGCCCGCCGGCTCCTGGTTTGTTGGTGACATAAATCGGTTGACCAATCGACAACGGAGCGCCTTCCTTGTCCTCTTTCGCGGATGCGAGGGTGGCAATCCGGGCCTGAAAATCAGTAGCGCCACCGGGGCTGTAAGCGACCATGACGCCAATCGGTCTTTCGGGATAATCTTCGGCATGGGCGGTTGCCCCGCCAGCCAGCAGCAGAGCCGCCGAAATGGCAGTGATAACGGACTGAACAGTCTTTCGAGTATATGTCATGTTTTTCTCCTTAAAGTATGGTGAAAATGTATAGTAGTGTTAATAGGTAGTGTTAATGGCGATATTGACGGTATATTACACTAAAACCGGCGCTCATGGAATTTGCCTTCAGATCAGCCAACCCTCAGGGGTCCGTACATACAGAAGTTTCCAGAACAGGCCGTAAAGTACCAGCATGAAGAGCAATCCAATCAGGGATTTGTACAGCAAGGCCTTACGATCATTCCAGTTGCGTTTGCCGTAAATGAGGACAATACACAGAAAAGCCAGGAACGACCCGGTGTAAAACCCGATGGTCTCAATCGAGAGAACAAAAACTACTGTGACCGCGAGTCCGGGAAGCAGGGCCGGCCACGCGATTGCTCCCGCATCCGGCTCCTGCGATAGTTCCGTCCTTTCTCTTATAGCGCTGATCAACTGGATCAAACCAAGCGCAAGCATCAGCCCCGCCAGTATCCGCGGAAACAGATAAACCTCCGGATCCGCATTCCAGAAACAGGCGACCGCAAACACGATTGCGGCGGTCAGCGCAAACAGGGTCGCCTTTGTCTCATTGTTGTTGAACTGCAGCATGATCTCAACTCGCGGTTCGGTTACGGCGGCCACTGTAGACGCTGTAGACGATGGACAGGACGCACAGCGAAATCAGCGTGATATTGATTGTGCCGCTGGTAAAATAATTGAACACCCCATCCCCGCTTTCTCCGATCAGTTTGCCTTGCAGGAAATTGTCTTCGGCGATTGGTCCCAGAATGATGCCGAGCACCAGCGGCGCCGGGCCGAATCCGAACTTGCTGGCAAAATACATCAACATTCCCAACGACATCATGATCAATACATCGGAATAGCTGGACTGGATACTATAGGTGCCGAAGACCGAGAGAATCAATATGACTGCCGCCATATAGTGTCCGGGGACTTTCATGATCCAGCCGCTGTGCTGGCTCAGAAACAGGCCGATGACCAGCATTAGCGCCTGCGCGACCAGCAACGAATTGATGAATGTCCAGGTCACTTCCGCGTGAATGGTGAACAGGTCCGGCCCGGGGAACAGTCCATGGATCAGCAGGCCGCCCAGAAGCACAGCGGCCGTCGGGCTGCCGGGTATGCTCAGGGTCAGGAGCGGCACCAGGGAAGGGCCAACCATCGCATTATTCGCCGATTCCGCCGCGATAATTCCATCCGGCTCGCCCTGCCCGTAAACAGAGGGATCCTTGCTGGTCTTTTTGGCCTGATCGTAGGCAACCAGTCCCGCAATCTGTCCACCGGCGCCGGGAATAATGCCGACAATGGTTCCGATTACCGAGCCGATACCCAAGGCCCTGATCCGGCGTAAATTATACGCAACCGACCGGAACAGGCGTGAATCACCCAGCGCGTAGATGCTGGCTGTCTTGTCCGTCATCGCCTGTTCCATCAGGGTGAAGACCTGGGGAATGGCAAACAGTCCGATCAGGGCGGCGACGATATGAACACCGCTTTCGAGATGTTCGGAAACCACGAACCGCTCCTCTCCGAGCATTGGATTGTCGCCGATGGTGGACAATGACAGTCCGAACAATCCGGCCAGCAGCCCCTTGACCACCGAGGAACTGCCGATTGTGCCGATAATCGTGACTCCGAGAATCGCGATCCAGAATAACTCCGTCGGCCCGAATTTCAGGGCCAGCCGGGCCAGTGGAGGAGTAAAGAATATCAGGACGAAAATGCCAATTACGCCCCCGATGAACGAACTGGTGAAGCAATAGTGTAACGCCTCGGTCGCTCTTCCGGTCCTTGCCAGCTGATGCCCGTCCAGCGCCGTCGCGATATTCGCCGGGGCGCCGGGGACATTGACCAGGATGGCGCTGATTGCGCCGCCGGCGACGGTGGCTGTGTACATTGCGCCCAACAAGATCAACCCTGCGGCGGGTTGCATGTGGAAAGTGAATGGAATCATCAGTGCCACCGCCATGGTTGGACTAAGGCCGGGCAACGCCCCCAGTATCAGTCCCGCCAGCGTCCCCCCGACCAGCAGTGCAATGTGATAGAGAGTAAAGACCTTATCGAAGTGAAGCAGGAATTCCATCGTGTTTCTTCGTGTTTAACCCCGGTTTGTTGCAGTCACGATTGTCGCACAAAATATTCTCAGTGCGAACAGTTGGACGTATCAGCCGGGTTGTTGGTAATTGTCGACAGCGAGCCAATTCCGTTATTTCCGCCTCCACCATGCCTGGTTGGGTGGTCAATTTCAATTGAAACTTCTTTCATACCAGACCTGATAGATTTCATCCGGCCACAGTGAACTGAGCCATATAATGATCGCCAGGATTTGATCGCGTGACAGTTTGTTTTTCCATGGCGGCATGGCGCCGCCCATTTCCAGGGTTCCGTTCTCGATCATACTCACCAGTACGGGCAGCGGGTGGTGCCAGGTATGCGCGGCGCCGTTCAATGGCGGTGGGGGATACCTCCCGTTTTCATCCCGTACCCTCCAGTCTTCGGTGGTCCCTTGCGCATTCTGGCCATGGCATTCCGTACAATAGGTCTGGAACAGTTGTTTGCCCTGTTGCAGAATCATCGGATCCTCTATTCGCCGGGCCTGTGCAAGTGTCTCCGAAGCATGTCCGAACAGGGCAACCAGGAACAACACAGCCAGTTTTACTGCCCATCCGGCACGCCAGATTGATTTGCATTGCCAGAAATGTTCGGGCAGTATTGTGTCGGTTATCATGTGGTCTACGCCTGACTATGATGGCGTTGAATATAACACAGTGTATCACTGAGTTAAGGTCTCTCCATATTTGTGTCAGCGCAATTCTGTAATGTCCCCTTTTAGCAATTCTAAAATGTCCCCTTTTTTATTAGGGGGGATTGATGGACAAGGGGGGCATTACATTGAGTATTGGGGAGTTGGATCGAGTTTCGATCATTCAAGATGTCATTGGCAAACGACTTCGTCAGCATCAGGCAGCCCGTCGTTTGGGTCTGAGTGTTCGGCAGGTCAAGCGTCTGGTGCGCCGCTATCGGGAGTTTGGGGCAGAGGGGCTGGTGTCGGGTCATCGGGGAAAGGTTCCGGGCAATGCCCGGTCTTTGTCTGTGCGCCAGGCGGTGTTGTCTTTGGTGCGGGAACGTTACCGGGACTTTGGTCCCACCCTGGCCAGTGAGAAGCTGTTGGAGCTTCATGGGGAGTCCATTTCCCGGGAAGCTCTGCGCCGATGGATGATCGCCGATGGGCTGTGGCAACCCAAATCACGCCGTAAGGCTCGCATTCATCCGCGCCGGGTGCGCCGACCCGGTTTCGGGGAATTGGTGCAGATTGACGGTTCTCCGCATGACTGGTTTGAAGGAAGGGCGGAGCCGTGCACTCTGATCGTGTTCATTGATGACGCCACCAGTCGTCTGTTGGCCTTGCGTTTTGTACCGGCTGAAACCACCCAGGCTTACCTGGAGACGCTGGCACAGTATCTGGATCAGCATGGCCGGCCGGTGGCGCTGTACAGTGACAAACACAGTATCTTCCGGGTCAATCACCCCCAGCGCGAAGGTGAACTCACGCAATTCTCCCGCGCCCTGAAAACCCTGGACATCCAGGCCATACACGCCCATACCCCGCAAGCGAAAGGACGCGTGGAGCGAGCCAACCAGACGCTACAGGACCGACTGGTGAAGGAGATGCGACTTCGCAATATCTCGAACCGGGAAACCGCCAACGCCTTCCTGCCCGCCTTTATCGAAACGTACAACCAACGCTTTGCCGTAGCCCCCCAAAGCGCCCACGATACCCACCGACCGGTCCTGCACACTCCATCCGAACTCGCCCTGATCCTGTGTCCACAGCATACCCGCACCTTGTCGAAGAACCTGACCTGCCAATTCCAAAACCGCGAATATCAGATACAGACCCCAGGCCCCGGCTATGCCTTGCGAAAGGCCGCGATCACCGTGTGTGTGGCCTTCGACGGAACCATGACCCTGTTGTACAAAGGACGCTCCCTCTCGTACCGAATCCTCCAACAAGGAGACCCCCCCACTCCACTGGCCGATGAGAAAAGAGTCCGGTCCATCGTCCACCAAGCCAAGATCAATCAGAAACAACGACCCCGCTGGAAACCAGCGCCGGATCATCCCTGGCGTCGTTACCCGGTGACCGCCACAGCGCACTCCAGATGAGCAGGTTCAAAATGGGCTTCTGTGGGTTGGATTCCATTCGCTACGCTCATTTCATCCAACCCACAGAAAATCCTCGTTGAGTAAAAAGGGGACATCTTAACTGTGCAGAAAAGGGGACATTTTAGAAATGCGTTGACAGTCTCTCCATATTTGCGCTCCCGGTTTGTTCCGGACCCGGACACATTGAGGATTCGTTTGCCAGACAACACGCCCCAGCCTGATTTAATATGATACCATCCGACCGAATCACGCATCCTGTGAATCTGCCCAAGTGAGCCGCCTGCCATGAAATTTTCCAGCCTGACGATGCGTGTATCGGGTGAGAGCGTTGACGCCTGGGAAGTGCACTATGAGGGGTTGGCGCGCAGCGAGGCCGGGGAGGATATTATCGTGTTGAGCGTCGGGCAGGAAACCGATGAGGTGACCGCGGAAGTCATCGTGGAGTCCGCGGTGACGAGTCTGCGAAGCGGTCGCCATCATTACACTCAGATCCAGGGTACGCCGGAGTTGAGAAGGGCGATTGCGAGGCGTCACCACGAACTGACCGGGCAAATGGTCGATGAGCGAAATTGCGCGGTATTCTCCGGGGCGCAAAACGCCTTGTTTGCCGTCGCCCAATGTGTGCTCGAATCCGGTGACGAGGTTATTTTGATCGAGCCGTACTACACCACTTATCCGGCCACATTCACCGCGTCCGGCGCCACAGCAGTGAGTGTCCCGACCAGAAGAGAAAATAATTTTGAGCTGAATCCCGGCGATGTGATTGCCGCGATTACGGACAGGACCCGGGCGATTGTACTGAATTCCCCGAACAACCCGATCGGGATAGCCTATACCCTGGAGCAATTCAAACCGCTGGTGGAGGTCTGCCGGAAACAGGGCATCTGGCTGATCAATGATGAGGTGTACCAGGAATTACTGCTGCCGAAAGACCGGGCAAGCCCGGCCAGCGCTGCCGGGGCCGACCCGGTTTGCGTCACTGTTTCCAGTCTGTCCAAGTCGCACCGGATGACCGGCTGGCGTCTGGGCTGGACGGTCGGCCCGGTCGCGCTGATTGAGAATCTGTATAATCTTTCGATCTGTATGGCTTATGGACTGCCGGAGTTCATTCTGGACGCTGCGGTGACCGCGCTTCAATCCGGCTCTCATACGGCGAATCAGGTGCGGCATAACATGGATACCCGGCGCGCGATACTCTATCGGAAACTCGAAAATGTGGAGTCCCTGTCACTTTATAGCGCGGGTGGCGGTATGTATGTGGCGCTGGACATCTCCCGCTTGCCGGTTTCGAGCCGGCAGTTCGCCAGGGATATGCTGGACAGATATAATGTCGCGGTATTGCCATGCGATGGATTCGGCGCTACCGGCAAGGGGCTGATTCGGGTCAGCTTGTGCGTTCCGGATGACCGGCTGACGGTTGCTTGTGAGCGCATTGTTGCATATATTCATGAATTGGCGGGCAGTAAATAATCAAATCTTCTCCATCATTCTGTCGAGCAGGGTATCCGAATCGGAATGCATCCTGTAAAGCGCCTGATGTCCGGGTTTGATGAAACCCTGACTGACCGCATGGCAGATGAAGTCATGCAGTTGATCATAGTATCCGGCCGCATTCAAAAGCCCGACCGGTTTGGGTTTGCTGTGAATCTTCAGCTGAGACCAGGTAATCGACTCGAATAATTCCTCCAGGGTGCCGAATCCGCCCGGCAGTGCAATGAATCCATCCGCCAGACTGGCCATTTTTGCTTTCCGATGATGTATGTCGGCCGTAGTGATCAGCTTGGTCAGACCACGACAGGCTACTTCGTTCTTGAACAAATTTTCCGGGATGACACCGATCACTTCGCCGTTGTTTGCCAGTACCGAGTCGGCTATCTGTCCCATCAGGCCAATACTGCCACCGCCGTAAACCAGGCCGATATTGCGGTCGGTCATGGCTCTGGCCAGAGATTTTGCCGCATCGCGATATTCCGGTTGGTTGCCGGCTTTGGATCCGCAATATACACATATTCTTTTCATTGTTGTCTGATATATTCTGGAATTTGAACACATTCTATTTTAACCGGAAATCATCATGACGAAAATCGGTTTTATCGGTCTCGGCAATGTCGGTGGCAAACTGGCGGGAAGTTTGTTAAGAAACGGCTTTGATCTGACAGTTCGGGACCTGGACCGAAGCGCGGCGCAACCGTTCCTGGATAACGGCGCCAAATGGGGGGTGAGTCCACGCCAGATGGCCGGGGATGTGGATACCCTGATTACCTGCCTGCCGAATCCCGCCGCCAGCGCCGCGGTGATGGAAGCGGATGACGGCGCCCTGCATGGTCTCGGTCAAGGCAAGATCTGGGCGGAAATGAGTACCACTGATGAAGCCGAGGTATGCCGGCTGGGCGCTCGGGTAAAAGCCGTGGGCGCGCAAGCGGTGGATTGTCCGGTCTCCGGGGGTTGTCATCGCGCGGCAACCGGTAATATTGCGATATTCGCGGGGTGTGAACGCGACACATTCGAGCGGATACTGCCTTTGCTCACCACCATGGGGAGACGCATCCTGCATACAGGCCCGCTTGGTTCGGCTTCGATACTGAAAGTGGTGACCAATTATCTGGCCACTGCCAATCTGCTGTCTCTTTGTGAGGCCCTGATTACGTCGAAGGCGGCCGGAATGGACCTGAACACGGCTTATGAGGCGATCCGGATTTCTTCCGGAAATTCTTTCGTCCACGAAACCGAGAGCCAGGTTATCCTGAACGGCAGCAGGGACATCAGTTTTACGATGGGGCTGGTCTGCAAGGATATAGGGTTATTCAATGAGATCGCCAAACGCGGGAATATTCCCCTGGAAATGGCTCCGTTGATGGTGGATATTTTTGCAGATGGTCAGGCGCAATATGGCTCCGGGGAACATTCACCCAATATCATCAGGCGCCTTGAAGATGTTACCGGAATCAGCGTCACCGCCCCGGGGTTCCCACCGGAAATACTGGATGATGAACCGGAAGAAGCGGGTTATGAAGTGCAGGTTGCCGGGCGCGTTGTGTAAAAGCTGTTCCGGTCAGAGGTCGCGGGACAGGTATTCAAAAGTGCAGGGATACGTCACGATGTACGGACCGGCAGGAGGCTATCTGTTTTGCCCGGGCTTTCGTGAATCGGGGTTGCAACCGGGCGCCTATGGCGCTTTTTATGGCGTTGTCGTAATCCCGAAGCGCAGGTAACAATGAGGATGCCCGATCTCTCCACTTGAGTTCTGCGACAAGCAGTGACAGGGCTTCCGCGTGATGCTGTTTTGCGGATTCGATATCCGGATTGTCTCCTTTTAACGCGCGTCTCGATTTTGAAAGTTGCGATTTGATTCCGGAAACACCATCGAAGTCGCCAAGTCGTGATGCGACCGATTTAATGGCTTCTATAGCGATTGCGGCCGGGTTGTTTTCGATTGTTGGAGCAAGATTCATTACGTCTGTTTCCATACCAGCCAATGGTTCTTTCTGGTCAAGAAGCCGTAACAGTTTTTGCAGTGGCTCGTAAGCCGCATCCGAGTTTCGACGATAATTGACCCTTGCGCTCTTTTCCACTTTCGCAAGGTCTTTATACTTTTGGTTTTCCACCTGCCAGTTTGTCGGCAGGCGGTTTTCCAGCATTTCCCGCTCCAGTTCCAGTTCATTCACTTCCAGTTCAATGGATTCCAGCCGGGCGGGTTTGGCGTTGGCTCTTCGCGACCATTGCCGATGTTCGTCCTGCAGGGTTTTCAGGCGGTTGTCAATGCTCCGCATTCGAATATTGAGTTGGCGCACTTCGTTGTGCAATGGCTTGTATTGCGCTACGAACAGGTCCAGGTTCGCGCTCGCTTGCCTTGCGTTTTCCACCAGGCTGAACGTATTTTCCGCCAGTTGGAAGCTGTTGGTCAGGGAGTCCTGCCAGATCTTTGGCAGGGCGCGTAAATCGGTCCTTCCAATTACGGCCAGACTATCGAGTATTTCTGTTTCGCGCTCGTCGTATTCGCTGAAAACCTGTTCTTCCAGACAGTACTGCAACTTCGGATTGATCGGGGGCGGCGCAGTTTCCGAAGTGAGGTAGGTACGATTCGGCATATAGTTAACCAGACCCGGAGAGTAGCCGACGATGGCGAGTCCGACCAGCTGCAATACGATAAATGCGACCGCGCCTTTGTAAATTTGCGTGGTTTTGACTTCCGGTGGCGCCACGCCTCTCAGGTAAAACAGGGCAAAGCCAAACGGAGGTGTCAGGAAAGAGGTTTGAATATTCAAGCCGACCATCACGCCCAGCCAGACCGCGGTGACATTGGCGGAGGGTTCGGCCAACAGGATCGGCGCTACGATGGGAACAACGACTACCGCGATTTCAATAAAGTCAAGGAAGAATCCAAGCAGAAATATGACCAGCATCACCACCAGAAACTGGGTCCAGAATCCGCCCGGCAAGCCGGTTAAGAACTCCCGCACTAGATGTTCTCCTCCAAACCCCCGGAATGCCGCCGTCAGCATGGCCGCGCCGATCAGAATGATAAATACCATCGAGGTTGTCTTGGCGGTATCGATCATCACACTGACCAGTGTGTTATTTATTTTCCAGGTTCTCCAGGCGCTCCAGACCACGGCGCCGAGGCAGAAGATGACCGCGATGGTTGCGAGAATTACTCCCAGCTGATTTCTTCGACTGGTTATATTCTTTATATTGAGATCGAATAATTGCAGCAGAACCAGAATGGCTGCAACGGAACAGATGAAAATAATTAAAGGCGTGTACCTGTTTTTCGGATTGTCCTTTAGTCGATATCCCCCCATGACGATTGCGCCAACCGCGCCAATCGCGCCAGCCTGATTCACTGTAGCCACCCCGGTCACAATGGAACCGAGTACCGCAAAGATCAGAAAAAGGGGCGGCGCCAGGGAAATAGCGACCTTGCCGAAGAATTTTCGATCATACTCCCCGTCGTAGGGAATCGGCGGCGCCGTACCGGGCTTCAGGATTGCCCTGGCCAGAATGTACAACATGTACAACCCGACCAGAATCAGGCCGGGGATGAGCGCCCCCATGAACATATCCCCGGCGCTGGCCGAGACGATATCGAGTTCGGCGGGCATCGAAAATTCACCGGTTGCCTTTTTGTATTCCCGGGCTCTCAGGGTTCTTGCCTGGTCCGCCGCGTTGGCTAACTGGTCGGCCAGGATGATCAATACTATTGAGGGCGGGATGATTTGTCCGAGGGTGCCTGAAGCGCAAATGGTTCCCGTGGCCATTGGTTTTGAGTAATTGTTGCGCAGCATGGCCGGTAATGAGATCAGCCCCATGGCGATCACTGTGGCGCCCAGAATGCCGGTTGTCGCAGCCAGCAATGCCCCAACGAATACTACGGAAATTCCTAATCCTCCAGGGACAGGCCCGAATAATTGAGCCATCGCCACCAGCAGGTCTTCAGCGATTTTGGAGCGCTGTAACATGATGCCCATAAACACAAATAATGGAATTGCGATGAGCGTATCGCGCTCGACTTCCCAGTAGAGGCTGCGGAAATTGGTCACTCCCGCCGTCAGCCACTGCACCGGACCATCCTGGGCAAAATAAGCCCCGGGGTCCCCTGCAAACAACCAGCCGCAGAGCGCGGCAAGACCAATCGCTCCAATGGCAGACCCGGGCAAGGCAAAAGCGACAGGGAATCCTGAACTCAGCGAGACGATCATCAAGAGAATGAGAACGCCCAGGAAAATCAATTCCACTATGCGGGCTCCTCTGCGGTCACGATTCCTCCCGGGTTACTGTTTTGAATAACAGAGATATTGGTCAGCATGAAACTGACAAACTGAATGGCCATACTGACGGCGAATATAATCAGGTAAGCAGCCATCAGATACTTGGTATACATGCCAAACCCGCTTTGGGAGATTTCAAAACTGAGCAGCGGACTATTGATGATGCTGCCTTTCCCCGACATGCCCTGGATCAGAATATTCCAGCACAGCGGCAGTCCCAGAAAGAGAGAGCCCAGCGCGTTGGTCAACGCCTTGCCCCTGTCACTGAAGTTGGCATAGAGAACATCGACCCGGACATGTCCATCCTTGACCAGTGTGTAGGCGCTGGCGAACAGGAACAGACCGGCATACCAGAATCGAACCAGGTCTCCCATGAACGCCTGCTCATAGGAAAAGACAAAGCGGGTAATCACAATCAGAAATTCTGCCGCGACAATCAGTAAGGCAAACCAGATAAATCCCAGTGTTCGGGTAAAGCCGGCGATGGCAATGGAAAGCAGGATCAATGGAAAGTGAATATAGCTGCCTCGGAAAATGGGCCTGCCCAACTGGATGGTTAAATGCTCGCCCACGACCGCATTCAATAATCCCTCAATCCTTAAAAATGAAATCAGCATATCCACCAAACCAACCAGGAAAACCGACCAGAACGCGGCCCGGACGATGAAACCGGAAATGCGGCTGTACAGTTCGGCGTCATCGTTCAGTTTTCGCGCGCGGGTTTTGAGGACCAGGGAGAGGATGCCCACAATCGTGGCCAGTGAAGCAACAAGCTGTATCCAGCCCCGGGTCACATCGGAGCCGGTCAGTTCCCGGACAGAGCCCTCTGCGCCGAATAATCCGAGGTGAGAGAGGAAGACCCGTGTTCCCGGCCACTTGAACCAGTGGATCAACGTGTTGTCAATCAGAAACAGGAACAACGCGACAATCATGGACGCCGCCAGCGCCCGAAACCCGATGTTCAGACCCGATAGCTGTGAAGAGTGAGAGTTCTTCACGATGGATAAAAAAGGGAGTTATGCGCTTGCGATAAAATGATGTCGTAGGGGCGCCCCTTGTGGGTGCCCGGTATTGTCGGTACTTGTTCCGACATCTGCGGGAGGGTACAAGACCCTCCCCTACAACATCATTTCGATCCCTGTATCAATACGCGCCAAATCACCCCACCCTCGGCAATTTATACGCCCAGGACTCTGTTTCTTTGTCTCAAGTATTCCTGGTCGGCGATTTTAGCCCAGCCACCGACATCGGACCGTGTCTGGACAAAGCTCTCGTGGACCCGTTTTGCGAGATCACTGTGTTCTACGGTTTCCGCGAAAACTTCTTCCGCCGCCTCACCAAATGAGTCATAAATGTCATCACTGAATATTTTCACTTGCACGCCCTGATCATTGACCAGGCGAGTGAGTGAAGAACCATTATTGGCATTGAATTCAGCCATCATCACATCGTTCTCCATCGAAGCGGCCGCCTCAATCATCACTTTGTCCGAATTCGACAACCCTTCCCAGAAATCCTTGTTGATCCCCGCTGCCAGCATTGGACCGGGTTCATGCATTCCGGGATAGTAATAGTACTTGGCGGCTTCATAGAACTTCATGGCTTCATCGTTCCACGGCCCGACCCACTCAGTGGCGTCAATCGCGCCTGAAATCAGGTTCTCGTAGATCTGCCCGCCCGGCAGCGAAACAGGAGAAGCCCCCAGTTTTGCCAGTACATCGCCACCGAGTCCCGGAATCCGCATTTTCAAACCCTTGAAGTCATCGGCTGAATTCATTTCCTTGCGGAACCATCCGCCCATTTGTACACCGGTATTACCGCACATCAGGTTTTTCAACCCGGATTCTCCGGCGAGCTCGTCCCAGAGTTCCTGCCCTCCCCCGAATCGGATCCAGGCATTCATTTCGGTATAGGTTAAACCAAAAGGTACAGCGGTAAAGTAGGCCCAGGCAGGGTGTTTGCCTTTCCAGTAATAGTCTGCGGCATGATAGATCTGCGCGTTCCCGGACGCCACTTCGTCGAATGAATCGAAGGCCCCGACCCGCTCGCCCGCGGCGAAATATTCGACTGCGAAGCGGCCATCGCTCATGTCACTCAGTCTTTGCGCAAATCGTTGCGCGCCGGTGCCGAGGCCTGGAAAGTCCCGCGGCCAGGTCGAGACTACCGCAATTTCAATACGTTCCTGTGCGATCGCGGGCGCCATCAGGGTTGAAGCTCCGGCTGCTGTAGCAACCGCGACTCCGCTTTTTATCAGTTCACGACGTTTCATAAGAATATCCTCTTTAATTTACGGTTTATCTTTAGGATGTGCCGGTAGTATCGCCGATTTATCGAGGTCGGTAAAGTGTGTGTTGTGATCACCGCGCAATGTCTCATAATTTCGCGCCAGCTTGCCCGGTCACACCCTGGAAATGGTCATATAAGCATGCACATAATCCATGCCGTGACCTGTGGGGTCCGCCATGACCCGTTGATGGTAGAGTTGATAGTAGTCCTCAAGCAGTCGCTGGCGTTCTTCAATGGACCGGCTGGCGTCAAGACCGGCATAAAAGATGCTTTGATTCCAGCTTCTGATCGTCGGGACCAGGCCATCCGCGAACTTTTTCAGGTCCCTGTCCTTTTTGAACTGTTCGGCAAACGGGCAGGGAACCACACCGGTATCAATGCTGTCCAGCCGCAGCCCGGCCTGATAACAGGCGCTGTTGCGGTCAGTCAGCGGCGCGGTAAATTCCTCCACGGTACGATAGTACTGGGGAAGGGTCATATTCTGATATTCCTGCTCCGATACCCGGCCCTGGTCAACCAGTTCTCTCCATATCGCGTTCAAGGTATCGAACATGTTGACACCGCCGGTATTGCCGAGATAACGGCCCTGTTGGTCACGGCAAAAGTTGACCAGTACCATCTTGCCACCGGGCCGCAATTCTCTCGCCCGATGCCGCAGAATGATTTCCCAGTCCTGTCCGGCCTGCCGGGCAAACGCTTCCAGTTCCCGGCCACGGGACCCGACCGTATGTACATGGTCGCTGATGTCGCATGGTTTGGCGGATAACCAGTGCATGGCGGTGGCGGAGAAACAGAAATCAAGGGAGTGGTCGGGCACGGACTGTTGATAGAACGATGTGCCACAAATCAGCGGGAAGACCTGATCGAATTGACCGAGCCAAGTTTCAAACTGTGTGCGTCCATGGACGATACCGATCAGCGCGTTATAGTCATTCGCGGGCTGGTCCGCATAGATGACCGTTATCTGTACGCCCGGCTTCATTTTTTGTATTTGTGCGATTGATCGGCGAATCATGTCCAGCGAAGTGCCCGCGTCCGCGCATCCGGTATCGGCCAGCGTGAATCGGTCAGAGCGAATATCGATACTCCCGATTGCGTCCAGGACGCGGGGGGTGGCTACATCAATGACATCCTTTGCGCCTTTCGTCGCCAGCGAGTACAGCCCGCCTTGCGACATGGTGACGTTGTCCGCCTGGAGGTTCTTCATGGGAACCTAAACTCCGATAAGGGTAAGAAATTCTGAACGGGTGCGGTGGCTGGAGCGAAACGTGCCCAGCATCATGGAGGTTTTCATCGTTGAGTTCTGTTTCTCGACACCCCGCATCATCATGCAGAAATGTTGCGCCTCTATGATCACGCCGACCCCTCTTGCGCCGGTTACCTTGCCGATGGCGTGCGCGATTTGCTCGGTCAGGTTTTCCTGGATTTGCAGTCTGCGGGCGTACATGTCGGTGATGCGGGCCATCTTCGATAATCCGATCACCTTGCCGTTCGGCAGGTATGCAATGTGGCATTTGCCGACAAAAGGCAGCAGGTGATGCTCACACAGGGAATACAATTCAATATCCTTGATAATCACCATCTGGTCATTGTCGGATTCGAAGATCGCGTTGTTGACGACTTCATCAAGATTCTGCCGGTAGCCCCGGGTCAGATATTGCAGCGCCCTGGCGGCCCGCATCGGAGTGTCGGCAAGTCCCTGACGTTCCGGATTTTCTCCGACCAGACCCAGCAGAGAATGGTAGTGTCCGGCTATTTCTTCGGAATGATTCATGTTGTTCAATCGACACTGGCAAGGTTTACAGCCACAGATTGTATCATTGGGTTGTTCGATATGCTGTAAAGGTCGGGTTCTGTGGCATGGAAACACCCGGGAATTGTGAGGCGGTAGCGAAAAACAGAAAAATCTGCGCCAGACTGGTTATAATGGATAGCACTTCAGACCTGCATAGGCTTTGGCTTGCAGATTCATTCCATCAATGACCATCTTGACGTGATTGATTCCCATGTACAGCCGGTAAGCCCCATCTTTCCCATAGACATTGTGGAGCTTCGGCCAGGATAAAAGCCCCTCGGCTTTCTCCGGCAGGCATAAATCCATATCAACCAGACGATCGGTCAGTCTGCGCCAGTCAGCCCTCGTCGTTGTGAGCCAGGTGGAAAGCAGCGCTTGATAATCAACGCCGACAGAGGTCGTTGGGTACATTTCAAAACCCAGTCGCGGCAGGGCGCCATTTTCGGTGACATCGAAGGCTATCATGAAACGTTCGGATACATCCCGCATCCCGGACAGCAAGCGGAGTACTGCCGGTATTGAGCCAGGCCACTCAAGCCGATTGAGAAACGGTTCCACTTGAAGCGTTGCAACTTCCGCGACCACCAGCCTGACACATTTTGGCGAGCGTTCCGGAGCCACGGCGGCGAAAACTACCGTCGCCGCGGGAGGCAGGGCCGCAAAAGCGCGACTCAATGCGCGATGCTCACGGCCGTCGCCACTTCCAGTAATCCTCTCAAGCGTTTCCACAAGCCGTTCCGGGTTGAACGCTGGGCCTTTGGACAGAAATCCGGAGCCGGGGCGTACATACACTGCCGGCGCAGCTTGCCGGCCTTCAGGGACGCCAACGATATCGTATGCCAGCATCAGCCAGTCGTCGGGTCTGGACCAATCGGCCAGACAAGCGCCAAGCGAGGCTTCAGTAGAGGTTGCCACTGTTTTGCCGCTGGCAAGAAAATGTCGGGCAACTGGCCCTGGATTGACTGCGACGGAAAAATCTGCGGCAGGCGCCGGATCGCCCAGTTTCATCTCGAACCCGCACAGGCCAGCGGCGGCGGCGGCTGGCAAGTCTCCGACCCGTCCAAGCAGACGTTCCCAATCCTGTCCGGCGAGCAGGGATTCGGGAATACGCGGCTGCAATGTCTGCATCAGAATTCGAAGTCGGGTCATCGTATCGTCCTTGCAAGTGGAATGCCGCTATCGCCTGGCGGGAGGCAGACGGCTAGATCGGGGAACGTCTGGCCATAATTTCGCCCCACACAACAGGCAGGTTCGGAAACGTACGGAAACCCGGAAGGCCAAACTCGATCTCTCTGGGTTTGGTGATAACAGATGGCGTAATGTCCAATGCCCATATACTTGAAAAACCGCTTTCCCTGATTGCAGATACCATCTTTTTCATGGTTGGGGTTCTGTAAACATTTATTCGACGGTAATCTTCTATTTCCTCAGCTTCCAGCGCGCTCAATTCACCTTCTCTGCAAAATACATCCTTGATGTATACACTTCCTCCCACGCGCAACACTCTGGCAATTTCAGAAAAGAGCCGCTCAAGTTGAAAGGAATATCCTGCAGATTCAAGAAAGATAACACGATCAAACATACAATCCGGGAATGGCAGCGCATGATAGTCTCCGACATGAACATGCACCCGATCGCTGACCGGCGAGTTGTCAATCAGGCGCCGGGCAATCTTCGCCTGGTAAGGAGAGACTGTTACACCGTGAATCTCAAGATCGGGGATATGTGTAGCCGCGTACAGACTGGGTCCGCCGACACCGCATCCAGCATCCAGCACAACCTCGCCACTTCTCAATCCGGCTCGACTCAGAAAAGCATGGGTACTCGCATCCAGCGACTGACCGTCGAAATCCGGTGTACGAAATACTCCAGCCTGAATTGTGGTTCCAAATTTCAGATAATGGTCCGTCAACTCTTCCCAATAACGAATCACAGCGTCTTCCCTCTGTAGTTCGGTTATTGATTTTTGTTCGGCATGATCAGCCATTATCATTCAAGCCATTCCCACTCTGTTGCCGCCGTGTAGCGGAGTCATTCTTCTTTGATCCTCACTGATTTTCTCCCGCAACGCAGCGCCAGTCAAGCATCTCTTCGTGGCGCCAGTGTGAAACTGAGCCATCGCGGTGAAGCTTCGGCACATCGGCTCTGAATCGCGCTATTCTGCTTGACCGCTCATCGTCCCGCTCCGGGAAAATCGCCAGCACCCGAGCTTCGATTGAACGCCGAAGTGGCGCGCCAGCCCGCATTCCCGGGTCCATGAAGGCCGTGTGAAAGATTGTGCGCAAAGCGGCATTGTCCTCACGGGTATCGTACTGTTTGAAGATCAGCGTTTCATCCGGACTCATGCGTGGGAAATAATACCAGGCCTGGGCCGCATTGTGAATCAGTCGACAATCCACCAGGCGCGTTCGCGGCTCGGTCTTCCGCCAGGCGTCGGCATATACGATGTCCTTTGTGGCGACAGTTCTGGCGTCACACAGCGCCAGTGGCATGCCTTTGAGCTCCTGCCCGGGGTCCGTTCCGCGCCAGACATTGAAAATGGCGAAGTGACGCCTGCCCGGCGCTTGTACTACTTCTTCAATACAGGGGCACACGTCGGCATGGACAGACTGTGCATAGGCTTCGGCGCCGGTGAAGCCAGTGCGGAACTCGTGCTGCACGGTCCGGGCTGTCTGGCATCGGGTCGCGGTCTTGACCAGTTTTTCGCAATACTCGTGATAGCGTTGATTTACGAGTTCCCGGTCTCTGAGGTCCAGCTGGATTGGCGAGTCAAATATCTGGAATCCCTCGCATTCAAGTGTGGGAGGGGCCTTGAGCGAGCGAGCGTCATGGATACGGATACGCTGACGAATAAACATCTCCCGCTGCGTGGTCAGATCCGTACAGGCCATGGGCGGCAGGCGGAAACCCCGGTGTTTCGGGTTCGCAAAGACAGCCTCCGCTACAACAAAGGGCGCGTCAATCAACAGGCTGCCAAACAGGCTCATCGCCATCCCGTCACGCCATTTGCCGTAAGGCCATGTCGCGAAACGGCCCGCTCACCTGGAGCAGGTCATCGAATTTTCCGGATTGCGCCACCCTCCCGTCCTTGAGGACGTAGATCCGGTTCGCCTTGCGGATTGTAGACAGGCGATGCGCAATCACAAAGCGTGTGCAGGTGGAATTCTCGATGCTCTTCATAGTTTGCGCCTGACTTCGAGTATCAAGCCAGCTCGTGGGCTCGTCAAGAAAAATGATGCGAGGGTCGCGCACCAGCGCCGCGGCCAGATAGATACGCTGACTTTGTCCGCCGGAAAAAGTCGCTGAATTCTCACTCACGGTCGTGTACAGGCCCATCGGCATGGCGCGTATATCCTCTTCCACGGCTGCCATACCAGCGGCGCGCCAGGCATCGTCTACAGTAAGGTCGTCATCAACACCGATGATGGCCTCCAGAATATTGCCCAGTTGGGGGAAACCATCCTGCATGACCACCCCGGTCTGTGCGCGTATCGCGCCAGGGTTGAGCTGAGCCAGGTTCTGTCCGTCATAATACACTGCGCCCGACGATGGCGTTTCCAGTCCCAGCGCCAGCCGGAACACGGTACTCTTGCCGGCGCCGGATTCGCCGACGATAGCGACAAGCTCGCCAACCTTCGCATGGATCGTGACATCCTGCAGCACATTCTGTCCCTGCCCGGAGTAGCCGAAACTCACCTGATCGAGAAGAACTTCTCCCACCAGCTTGTGCCGGACGCCGCGCCGGGAACCGACGTCCGCCGGGCTTGCAAGTACAGGTTTGACCTGCTCGCAGGCCGGCGCGATAAATGCGATAGCCCGCACCGAGTTGCCCAGGGTAATCGCTGACATGCTGAAAATCATGGCGGCGGTGTGGATAGCGACAAAGTTGGCGGTTTCAAGTCCGCCACCATGCCAGATGGTCATGGCGAACAAGATTGCGCTGGCAAAAGCGGGCGTCGCGGAGCTGAAAGCGGCAAGATGTTCACTCAGCGCGGATAACCGGATTTCGGCTTGCTTTTGCTCGCGATACTTTTCCGCCCAGGCCGCGAATGCCGAGTCTTCCGCGCCACTTGTGCGTAATTTCGAAATGCCACTGATAAACTGGTGAATATTTCCGGCAAGTTGCCGTGAAGTTTCCAGATAGCGGCGCTGGGGTCCGACATGGAGAATACAGGATATGATTGTTGCAGCGAGGACAAGCGCGCTAAAGCAGGCAACAGCCAGACCCAGGCCGACATCATAAAAAAACAACAGTCCCAGGGCGGGCAGCAAAAACAGGCTTGACAATACGCCGTCTGCGGCGACCCCCGAAACATGGTCACGAATGTCCTGGAATACCATGGATCTGGCCTCCAGCTCACCCGTACTGTAGCGACGAAAAAAATCCGGCCGCAATCGCATCAAGCGATCCCATACTATGGCGCCGAGCCGTGCAGCCAGACGTCCCTCCAGCCGCATCAAGGCGGTGCCGCGAAGCACATGGAACAGGGCCGAAACAAAGGCAAGTCCTGTCAGCAAGGCGGATAATTGAAACAAACCAGTCGCATCACCGCCGGGAACCATAGTCCCGATCAGTAGATTGATTGCGACGACCGGCGCCAGAGTCAATGTTCCGGAGGCAAGACCCATGAGCAACAACAGGCTGATATCGGTTGACAGCACGGCGCCGGCAGCGCGAAACAAGTCGCTTAGGCCAGCGGCGCCCTCCTCGGGTAGCCGTGGATAAAACAAACAGGCATCCTGTAGCTGATGGGTGGAATTGGCGTCCGCCCGAGTCGATTTGCCAGTCGCCGGATCCACGATCTGATATTGTCCGTTGAGACCCGGCGTCAGCGCCACCGCTTGTTTATCGGCACGACGAAAAGCCAGCATGGAGCCGCTGTCTCCAAGCCACCAGCGGTCTTCTGCAACAAGCCGCACCCGTCGCGCACGTATGCCGGAGGCTTCGCAGAAATCACGCAGGGTCGGCTCGCCCTTGCTGATCACATCCGGCGTCCGGAATTCCAGACCCTCGCGTTCACCAATAATCCGGAGCGCATCCCCAAGCAAGGTCTTCTCGTTCCCATTCTCCGGTTCGGGATCCCTGTTCGTTAGCGCCGCCAGACTTGCCCTGGCGCGAATCTTTGCGTGGCGGCGTTGAGAGGCTTGCACAACTTGCAGATTCGCTTCGTCAACCAGCAGCATACGCCGGTTCATTGACTCGGCGCTGAGGGCCAGACGATGGAATTCCGGCAGCGCCCGGGTGAGCAGCTTTCCAATATCGAGATCGCCGGTGGACATGCAGGCAAGCCCTTCCGTTGCGTGAATTCTGATCCAGGAGTCTTCGGTAACAGGCATCATCCCCCCCCCCCCTGTCGTCCTGGCGTCAGCCACATCAAGAAAAGTGGCGTCCAGCGCATCAGCGACGATCCACTTCACGCCCCGGGTCGCCGACGCAATTCCACTCCCCACCTTGACCCCGGAGGAAAGCCGAAATTCGATGCGGGGACGCCCCTCCATTTCATGCGCCACTGAAGACGCCAGATTTTCGATCCAGTAGTCTGTTTGCGCTACCAACTCGGGCAAGAGTGATCCTCCATGGTTCGGGGGCGTCAGTGCGGCGAGCAGGCTATTTCGGGAAAACACGCGCAATCGGGTTCCTTCCAGACCCTTGGCGACCAGTCTGAGAGAATGGCCGTCTTCGGCGGCGCCGAATGCCAGCCGGCCCGGCTCAAGGCGCATGACGTGCCGGAAAGGTGATTGTATACAGTCGCCATCAAACTCGGCGGCAAGTATATCCACCGCGCCACTCTCAACCAGCCAGACGACATCCGCATCGTTCATATAGACCGGACAGTTTGCTGCGGCGCTACAGACTTCACCATTTGCCACGGCGAAGGTCGTAAGCGCCTCGCCGCCGGTCTGCTCATTTGCCATGAATCAACCTGCGGTAGAAACTGCCCTCGACATAAAGTTCCTCGTGGGTCCCCTCTTCCACGATGCCGCCGCGCTCCATGACGACAATTCGGTCGGCGTCACGAATCGTACTCAAACGATGAGCGATAATCAGGCAGGAGCAGCCGCGACGGCGTAGCCGGTCATCAATCAGCAGTTCGGTGGTCACATCAAGCGCGCTCGTCGCCTCGTCGAGAATCAGTACCGAGGGATTGCCGACCAGGGCCCTGGCGATCTCCAGCCGCTGCCGCTGCCCGCCGCTGAAGTTGCGCCCGTCTTCTTCAACATTCGATTCATAGCCTGCGGGACGCCCCGCAATTTCATCATGGATGGCGGCATCCTGGGCAGCAGCTGTCAGGAACTGGTCCGGGGTGGTTGCATCCCACATGGTGAGATTGTCCCGTATGGTGGCGGCGAAAAGGGTCGGGCGCTGATCTACAATGGCCACGGACCTGCGGAACACTTCTCGCGGTATTTCTGCCAGGGGACAGTCATCGTACAGAATTTCCCCGGACCATGGCTGATGCAGTCCAGCGGCCAGCAACGCCAGGGTGGACTTTCCCGACCCGCTCGGCCCGACTATAGCGACGCGCTGGCCGGGCTCGACAAGTAGATTGAAGTCCTTGATCAACGGCGCTCGGTTGCGCTGGAATCCAAAGCTGACGCCACGTATTTCCAGGCGCCCAATCAGGCGCAAGCGTCCTTCCAGAGCCACCACTCCCTTTTTCCGGGTGGCCTCATTATCCAGACCCAGGAGTGTGTCCTGCGGCGAATTGAAAACATCATCCATTCGCGCAAGGTCCGCTTCCAGTGTTTCGAGCAGATCGGAAAACCAGGCGATCCCGGCGACCGGGCGGATAAAATTGACAGCCAGGATATAAAAACCCATCAAGACGCCAATCGTCATTTCACCAGCCATGAGTCGCCAGCCGCCAATACCGAATACTACGGCCGCAGCCAGTATCTGGAATAATCCGGGCAGTGACGCCGCCACATGGCCGAGTTCTGCAAATTTCTGCCGTGCGACGAGTTCACGAGCCTGCCTGCCGCTCCAGAGGGAAAAGAAATCGTTCTCCCGGGCCGTCGCCTGCAGGGATTCGATCATCCTGAGCCCCGCAGCGCCCATCCCCGCCAACATGCCCTGTTCCCGCCGCAGTTGATGATTGTGATCCCGGCGGAGGTTGCTTAATATCCGGGTCATGAGAATGCAAAGGATCCCCAGGCCAGCTACGGCAAGCGCCAACAGCGCGTCAAGGTAAAACATGACTGCCAGAAATGTAGCGCTCATGATCAGATCGACGGCCAACCGTCCGAGTTGTCCGGCGCCGGTTTCAGCAACCTGGTCAATCAGGCGCAGGCGCATTGCAAGATCGTTGGAGAAACGATGGGCAAAAAACCGCATGGGAAGCCGCAGCAGCCAGTCCAGATAGCGGTCAGACTGGTGTATCGACAGCTGCAGAACCAGTTCTCGCAATGTGCGTAATTGCAACCAGGTCAGCAACCAGGTCAGGCCACCGAAAGCGAACATCGTTGCGGACAGAGGCATGTTCAAGTCCGGGCGGCCACCTGCCAGCGCCCGGTCCACGAACAAGGCGAGTAAAACCGGCAAGGCCAGCGAGGCCAGCGCCAGCAGCAGACCATAAGCAATCGCCCGCGCCATCAGGGAATGGTGGTCTTGCAGCCATGGCCACAAGCGTTGGATTATGCCCGGGGGCTCTCGGGTGGGACTGAAGTTCGGGCCCGGTTTCAGCACGAGCCCCACGCCGGTGTAATCACGGTCAAAGACATCCGCGCCAACAATGCGGTGACCCTGGGCGGGGTCGTTCAGATGGAATCGGCCGCCTTTGATTTGTTCCAGCACCACAAAATGATTGAATCCCCAGAACAGGATCATTGGCAGAGGCAACTTCGCCAACTGATGGATCTGGCTGCTACGCCCCGTGGCGGTCATTCCATATTTGCGGGCGGCGAGGGCGATGTCTTCGAGATTGGAGCCGTCACGCCCCACATGGCAGTCCTCGCGCAGTTGTTCCAGTGATTGCCAACATCCGTAATGAGAGAGCACGATTCGCAAACAGGCAGCGCCACAATCGGTAGCCTCCAGCTGCATGCACAAGGAAGTCCGGCGGCGCCTCCAGGGGAGCCGCCGGGAATGGAGGGCAAACAAATTCCGCGACCCTGTCAGTTTTACCATCGGCGCCAGTGGTCAGGCGACGCCAGTGATCAGGCAGCGAGCGTGGCCCAGGCAACCAGACCAGGTAACAAGACCAGGAGCGTTACCCGGAATATCCGCTCGTGTGGCGCTGTTACCCGCAGCAAATCGTCAAGCGCTTCCGGTTGGGCGCTTCGAATCAGGGCCTCCTTGCGGAACACGGCTCTTTTCCGGGCAACCATAAATGGCCTCAGTGCGCCGTAATGTGATCAACCGTTGCTTGCGAGTTCGATTACCAGGAATCTCCGCCTGGCGCGAAGCCTCCGGATGCGTCTCGCAGTTCCTGATCGGAGAGGCGACTGCCCGCCGGCGGCAAGACTAAATGAAAGTCAGTAGCGCCTTCCTCGTGGACATGGATGGAGAAGGACTCCGGAACCGTCAATCCGGTCACGTCCCGAATGGCGTCTCGCGGGTTTTCGATCAGTCTGGCGCGAAACGCCTCGTCCTCGTCCGCCTTCGCTCGAAGTTGGGCTTCAATCTCTGATGATGTCTGCATGTAATTACACTCTCTTGTTGAAGTTGATTTTCACAGAATTGTAAAGTCTGTGGACTGGGTAGTACAACAGTAATTCTAACTGTAAGTCTAACACATATTCCAGGGGTGTGTTGTGATCAACGCGTTTTGATAATCCCCCTGTAATCCGGTAATATGGCGCAACCATCATCGTAGGGGACAGTCACCGTGTCGTCCCGCCACCGATGGAACAGGAGAGCGAATGAGCAATATAGATTTGATAAGACTATTCACACCCGGAACCGGGAGTGTACCGCCTTATCTGGCCGGGCGCAAACAGGAACAGGAATATTTCCGGGATTGTGTCGAGGCTTTGAAGAACAGGAAGCCAATCAGCCAAGATATGATCATCTACGGCCCGCGCGGCAACGGCAAGACCGCTTTGCTTGGTTACTTGCAGAAAGAGACCCTCCAGAAAGAGAAATCGAAGCTGGATATTCTGTGGTCAACTCCGGATGAGATGGAGACCCTGACCGAATTATCTGATCGGTTGATAGCAGGCAAGCCAAAAATACAGGACTGGTTCCAGTCTGTCGAGATCTCGGCCAACGCCGGGGTTGTGGCTGGGAAAACCCAATCAGGCAACCCCCGGCAGAAACCAACGGTTCGGGAATTGCTGGAGAAAAGAAGCCAGGACAACCCTTTTATTCTGATCATTGATGAAGCGCATACGCTGAAACCCGAGATCGGGAAAACCCTGTTGAACGCCAGCCAGACGGTACGCAGGGAAGGCAATCCGTTCCTGCTGGTACTGGCGGGCACCCCGAATCTGAAATCAGCATTGGGAAAGACCAACGCCTCCTTCTGGGGACGCAGCGCGTTATTCCCGTTGGGTCGCCTGTCACCGGACGAAGCCGGGCAGGCGGTCACCGTGCCGTTAGAACAGGCTGGTATATCCTTTGCCCCCGGAGTGATGGATGAAATTGCAGGGCGTACCCATTGCTATCCCTTTTTCTTGCAAATCTGGGGGGATTGTCTGGCGCGGTGGCTGGTTCAAACCGGGCAGACCGGGATTGCTCTGGATATGCTCCGGGAAGTGGAGGCAGAAGCGCACAGAAGGCGAGATGCCATGTACCAGACCCGGCGCAATGAGATCCGGGAAATGGGTTTGCTGGACGTAGCCCGGAGCGTTGCCGATGCTTTCATACAGAGCGGGCAGCCGATTCTGCATGAAAGAGTGTTAGAGGAGGCGATTGCCGGAGCCATGGCCGGTGATGATGAACCCGTCACAGACCGGCGTGTCCTGGAGAAATTCGAGCAGCTTTCCCACCTGGGTTATATCTGGCAAGTGGAAGGGTTTGATTATGAACCCGGTATCCCGAGTCTGATGTCATACATATTTGGAAAAAGAAATCGAATCAAAAATTAAAATCAAGGAAAAGTGGAACAAGAAATAATCATCGGGCGCATTGCAATTACAACCCTGAAGGGTTGAGAGCTAACCTGCCAGAAACCCATCCCATCCGCATTCCGACCAGCGCGACCGACTGAAACAGGCGAGCAGACCGGATATTGACCCATACCATCTTGCAGGGATAGCTTTGGTTTGTATGTACACCCACCGGGTCGGTGCATGTGTGTTGACGGTCAAATTTCGATGGTTGATAATCAGAACACCATAAAAATAATAAACAGGAACCAAACATGACAGCGTACACAATCGACACTCTGGCCACAGCGCGGAAGCTGGAACAGGCTGGTTTCAAGACTGAGCAGGCCGAAGCCGTGGCGAAGGCAATCGCACATTCAGGACAAGAGCTGGCGACAAAGGAAGACATTGCGGGAATACGGCGGGATGTTGTCTGGTTGCGCTGGATATGTGGGATCATATTGGCCTTTGTATTGGGAGGGTACGGTTTACTGTTTGCTATCTGGCGGGATGTTGCCAGTCTCGGCGCTGGCTGACAGACCGGAGATTCCCATGTTCGCCGAACCCGGTCTGTCGGGGAACGATGTCTTCGATACGGTCGTATGGGTTCCGGCCCGATATTCTGGACAAGTCCCTTTGCGCCTGACATAACGCCCGGTCTGTTCGACAGTTCGGAACGGCAGTTCCCCGCCAGCGCCGGAGATTTGGCATATACTGTAGACCATGAAAGATTCGGGGTTTACAGTATGGTTGATGAAGTGACAGGTTGCTTGCGCAAGATGCGGGTTGAAGCGACCCGTCCCGTAAGTTACCAGATGCCGGTGGGGGATGCGCTGCTGGTAATGAATGAGCAGATCGGGCATATCCTGGAATTGCGGCATACCGGCAATATTCATTGTGTGGAATGCGGCCGGAAAACCCGCAAGAGTTTTGCGCAAGGATACTGTTACCCGTGTTTCAAGTCCCTGGCCGAATGCGACCTGTGTATCATGAAGCCGGAGACCTGCCATTTTGCGCAAGGGACCTGCCGGGATGAGGAATGGGCAAAAAGTCATTGTATGCAGGATCACTATGTCTATCTCGCAAACTCTTCAGGCTTGAAGGTCGGAATTACCAGGGGGACGCAGATACCCACACGCTGGATTGATCAGGGGGCGTCCCAGGCGATTGCGATGTTCCGGGTCCGCAACCGGCTTCATTCCGGGCTGCTCGAAGTCACACTGAAGAAGCGGGTGAGTGACCGTACCGACTGGCGCAGTCTCCTGAAGGGACCGCCGCAAGAGCAGGACATGGTTGTGGAGCGTGACCGGCTGATCGGTTCGGTTCAGTCCGACCTGGAAGCGCTGAAGCGCATCCATACCGGCCTTCAATGGGAGCAATTGGATGACGCCCCCATTCAACTGACCTGGCCGGTGGATCGGTATCCCGACAAGGTAGTCAGCCTGAATCTGGATAAAACCCCGGAGATTTCAGGAACATTGATGGGAATAAAGGGGCAGTATCTGATTCTCGACTGCGGCGTGATCAACATCCGCAAGTTCGCGGGTTACGAGGTTACAGTTCGTCTCCCGAATTAACAGGACATGGATTAGCAGGAACCAGGCAACCATGAATCGCCACATAAACTCGCTGGCCCATTCATCCAGGAAAACCAGATTTGCCGTTTTCCTGGTTCTGGATGTCGTGTTGATACTGCTCGGTCTCTGGGCGTCGTATTTTTTGAGGATGGATACCTTCGCCATTACCGATTTCCGTCTCATTCTTCTGGGGTTGGCCGCTCCGGTCATTGCCATCCCGGTATTTGTCAGAAACGGGGTTTACCGCGCCATCATTCGTTATCTGACCGCGGATGTCATCTGGACCATACTGCGCGCGGTCACGATCTATTGTGTCCTGTGGGCATTGGTGGCGCTGTTTTTCGGTATCCTTGAGAAACCCCGTTCCATTATATTGATCAACTGGGGAGTCAGCCTGATATTGATTGGCGGAGCCCGGTTCCTCGCCTGGTATCTGACCAATCTGTATTTCATTGCAGTCCATAAAAGCGGCAGCGACGTTAACGTCAAAAAGGTTTTGATCTACGGCGCTGGAGAGGCCGGAACCCAGATTGCATCGGGACTGTCATCCTACCGCGGGACTGAAGTGGTCGGCTTTATTGACGACTCCAGCCTGCTCCAGGATCAGTCGATTCAGGGGAAGCGGGTCTATTCACCCGAAAACCTGTCCCGGTTGGTGGCAGCCATGGATGTCTCTGAAATACTGCTGGCGATGCCGTCGGTTTCCCGTGGGCGGAGAGTCGAGATATTGTCCGCGCTGGAATCATTGCCGATTCCGGTCAGAACATTACCCGATATTGCCTTGATCGCATCCGGCAGGGTGAAGGTCCAGGATATCCGGGAAATCAACGTCGACGATCTTCTCGGCAGGGAATCTGTCTCGCCCGATGAAACCCTGATGCGCAGGAATATCGACAACCGTGTGGTCATGGTAACCGGCGCGGGAGGTTCTATCGGCGCCGAGTTGTGCCGCCAGATTTCCCGGTTGAACCCCAGGAAGATCATTCTGTTTGAGCAAAGCGAATTCAATTTATACCGAATTGACCGTGAATTGAAAAAGCGTGGGGTCGAGTTTATCCCGGCGCTGGGTTCGGTTTCGGATATGGACCATATTACCGAGCGATGCAAAACGCTGGAAGTGGATACGATCTTCCATGCCGCGGCTTACAAACATGTGCCCCTGGTAGAAATGAACCCCGCCATCGGGGTTAAAAACAATGTGTTTGGAACCCACGCCACGGCCATGGCGGCGATTCGCGCCAATGTGAAAAGTTTCGTGCTGATTTCCACCGACAAGGCCGTTCGTCCCACCAATGTGATGGGCGCGACCAAACGTTTCTCCGAGTTGATTCTCCAATCCGTCAATGCCGAGGGCCGCGCCGGACAGACCCGGTTCATTATCGTCCGGTTCGGTAATGTGATTGATTCGTCCGGGTCTGTGATTCCGTTGTTCCGGGACCAGATCAACCTGGGCGGGCCGGTGACGGTGACTCATGAAGAGGTCACGCGCTACTTTATGACGATCCCGGAAGCCGCCCAGTTGGTAATCCAGGCCGGAGCCATGGGCAATGGCGGGGAAGTATTCGTTCTGGACATGGGGGAATCGGTCAGAATCCATGACCTTGCGGTCAAAATGATCAAGCTGAGCGGGCTTGATCTCAAGGATGTCGGACATCCCGATGGCGATATCGAAATAGAATTTTCCGGATTGAGACCCGGTGAGAAGCTGCATGAAGAATTGCTGATTGGTGACAATGTGGCGCCAACGCAGCATGATCGAATCATGAGTGCGAATGAAAAATTTCTGCCGTGGCAAGAGATACGGGAAAAGCTCGATCAACTGGAGATTCAGGTTCGATCAGGGAGCGCCGACCGGGTCAGACAAATACTGGCAACCGTCGTCGAAGGATATTCCGCCGACTGACGGTAATCCAGGACAAGTTGACTCTTCCCGGCGGGGCTGTCCTGCGGAATCGTATCGTTTGGTGTTTCCCGATCCGGGCATGTTGTGAACGACTCCATCAGATGGATTAGCTTACTGGCTCCAAATGGAGTATTATCAGTATTCACACAGACTACCTGTTAATTCTCGTAACTGATTGGACCATCATACTCGAGTTTTTAACAGCATAAGTCGAAATCACAAGTGAGTCGGGGGAACTTGCCATGTCAGAAATTACAGCTGAAGAGATCATTGAGAAATTGAAACGGGCAGGACAACGAATGACTGCGGAAGATGTACGGAAACAAAAAATTTCTTTTATCAAAGGCACTTTAAGCTCGGAAATGGAGGTTACGGACGAGCAGATTGAGGCAGAGCTTGACCGATTTGCGGGAACTTCACCTCAAACATGATACTGTATGACTTGACGGGGCTGAATGAAGGGCACCCCGTATATCAAGGACTGGCATTGTCAAACGGAGAGCGGCATTATGGATTCTTACAATCAATAGTGTCTGCCTCTCTGGGTATTCAGCGGCCTTTTCTGTCACAAACCGTCATTAAGGCAATAAATTATCACGCTATCGCCTGTCTCCATACAAAGGCGGGGGAATACCGTCCTTGCAGAGTGACCGTTGGGGATTATGAACCGCCAGACTATCACCGCGTAAATGACTTAATGGATGATTTTGTGAATGCGGTGAACAGATGGTGGGAAACAAGCGATCCAATTACACTTTCCGCGTATGTTCTTTGGAGACTGAACCATATTCATCCGTTTATTAACGGGAATGGCAGGACTGCGCGGGCCGCCTGCTATTTTGTATTATGTCTCAAGTCTGGCAGTTGGCTGGGTGGTAACCCAATACTTCCAGAGCTTCTCCGTCAAAACAGGGAAGAATATATAAATGCGCTTAAAGAAGCAGATGTAGCAGCAACAAAAATTGAGAACCAGGAATTCCTGGCTCCATTGAGAGTTCTCATCCTGAAACTGCTGCGTGAACAGGGCGCCGTTCACTGAATGCCTTGAACGCGAAGGGCATGAACCGCGTTTTGTGTAGTTGCGTACCGCAAGCCCGGATTATACTTTCCGGTAGAGGCAGAACCAGCCTTCAGGCTGGTTACCCTCATAGTAGTGACCCATTTCCAGGGTCAGGCAACGCAGCAGGGCCTGGTTTTCCAGCTGTTTGAACCGGTCGGCGAATCCCATGCTTTCCCACAGGTCCTTGTGAACCGTGCAGGCGAGAATGCCAGCGGGTTTCAGTATCCTGAAAATTTCATTCAGCGGCCCAGGTCCGACGTGGCCATGGGTGAAGGTTCCCGACGAAATGACGCCGTCAAAGCTGTCGCTTTCATATTCCAGCGGCAGGTTGACATCGCCGACTTTCAGACCTTTATACAGCCCCTTGCGATTCGCCACCTCTACCATTTCCCGAGATAAATCAATGCCGTACAGGTTGGTGAACCCCTGTTCTGCCAGCGTACATACGGTAAGACCCGTGCCGCATCCAAGGTCGAGGATTTTCGCGTCCCTGTCATCGAGATGCGCCATCAGCATCGAGGCGATCAATCCGGGTGAGGAATAGTTCAACCCCCCAACCATCTGCTGATCGTATTCCTGCGCCCATTTCGCATAGAAAAGTCTCATGCTCTCGCTGTTTTTCAGGTTATAGGCTTCGGTAACGAAATCCCCGGGGCCTCTGGGGCTTATTTCCGATGTTTCCGTGACCGGCGGGATTTCGTTCAGGTCGGGAGAGTCTTTTTCTGTCATCGGATATTCGGTTCAGGACATTTTGGCGAGTGAATGGTTGCCGGATTTCAGTACCATGGCGACGCCGATTGCACAGGCGATAATTCCGGCAATCGAAACCAGTCCGAATGTCTCGCCGAAAAATATCCAGGCTTGAACCACTACGAAAGGCGGCACCAGGTAAAACAGTCCCGCTACTTTGCCCGCTTCACCGGTGCGGATCAACCAGAGCAGGAGCATGGACGTGCCTGCCGACAAGACCAGTACCAACCAGGCCAGAGCCAGGATGAATGACAGTGTCCAGTCGACTTCGCGGGATTCCAGTGAAAATGCGAGAATGCCCATGACCACGGTATTGACCAGGAACTGGACGCAGACAGTCGGTAACAGATCATAAGTCCCGCAGAATTTTTTCTGGTAGACCGTTCCGGCGGAAATTGCAATCAGGCTGGCCGTTGTGAAAACCAGCCCGGTATAATTGGCCGCTCCGGTGTCAATACCCTGTTGGGTGATGACAATGGTGATGCCGATAAATCCAACGACCAACCCCGTAATTTTCAGGAAGGTAATCGATTCACCCAGCCAGCGGGCCGCGATAAACACCGTTACCAGAGGTTGCAGGCCAATGACGATTGCGGTCATCGAGGAAGGCAATCCCGCCTTGATGGCGCTGAAAACACCTCCGAGGTAAACGCAGTGGATCAGAATGGCGACGACCGCGATATGACCGTAGTCAACCATCCGCTTCGGCCAAATACAATCGAAAAACGGAACCAGTGAAAACAATACCAGGGTCGCCATCAGCATTCTGATGCCGAGAAAAGTGAATGGTTCGGCGCTCGGCAAGCCGAATTTTGCGCTGATGAAACCGGTGCTCCACAAGAATACGAACAACAACGGAAGTCCTGTCTTTATCGCATGGATTCGAAATGACATATTCCAGGGCTGATTGTGGTCAAACGGGTTATTACTATCAATGGAAGGCCGGTCATATACTCATTTGTTCCGGCGGAGCAGTTTGCCGATCGTAAATGAGGTGCGGGGGATATACGCATAGCTGGTTCGGGTCGCGCTGGTCGGGCGGGCGCGCATTCGCAACAGGCTGAACAGGACCAGTAAAACGTGGGCAAGCGCAATAAAGATGAACAGCGCGGACGGCCCGAATCCTTCGATCAGGCTGGAAGTGACCAACGGGCTGAAAATTGCCCCGATGCCGTATATGAATATCAGCGAGGCGTTCACTTCGATGGCGCTTTCCGGGTCCACGAAATCATTGGTGTGGGCGGCAGATACCGAGAAAATGGGGTAGGTCGCAATTCCGAACGCGATGGCGCCGACGAAAATCAACCACAGTTCCGTTGAGTTGATCACCGCGATCATTCCACAGACGATGACACTGGCGGCGGACAGGCCGATCAGCACATGTCTGCGATCAAATTTGTCGGCCAGAAAACCAACCGGAAATTGCGCCAGGGCGCCGCCCATCAGCACGGTTGCGAGGAAATAACCGATTTGCTGGGCGCTCAGCCCCACTTCCTGTCCATAGATCGGGCCAACCATCCGAAAGGATGATGACGTGACGCCGGCGACAATGACTCCCGCCACTCCAAGCGGGGAAATCAGCGCTGTTTTGATCGGCCTTAACCGGGGGGCCGGCGGAATCCGGGGTTGATCCAGTCTGGTCAGTGTCAATGGAAACAGGCAGGCGCAGCAAAGTATCGCCAGCAGGTTGTAAGACATATAAGACGCCGGTTCCAATACCGCGATCATCAACTGGGCGCCGGATGACGATATGATGTCTACGGCACGATATACGCCCATCATCCGCCCGCGTGACTGGTTGGTCACTTTCGACTGCATCCACGCCTCGATGATGGTATAACATCCGGCGATACACAGTCCGGTCATGATACGCATTCCCGCCCATGCCCAGGGCTCGGGATACAGTGGGTGGGCGATGGCCCCGATCGCGCCGCAGGCGGCGAAGGCGGCAAACCCTCTCGCATGGCCCACCGTACCCAAAAGTCTGGGCGCCCACCAGCAGCCGATGAAGAATCCGAGAAAGTGGGCGGATCCGAGAATGCCAATCTCGGTTTTGGAAAAACCGAGTTCAAAACCCGACAACACATCCAGAGGACCGATTGAACCGGAGCTCAACTGCAGGAAGGTAATCGACAGGAAAAGTGCGGCGAGTGAAATAAGCAGGCGCATATTGTGCGGACAGGTATAATTTGTATCGGACTATACATGGATGTAGTCTTTGGTAAAGTAAAAAACTGTAAAATCTTTACATGAAAAAACAGGCCGCCAGCAAAGCTCAATCGCATCCATCCATACCGATATGACCAACCACAAACTGACAGGGGTGATTACCCCGATACTGACTCCTTTCAACGATGACCTGAGTTTCAATGCCGAATTGTATTTGCGGCATGCCCACTGGCTGTTGCAGCAGGGGATACACTTCATCTCCCCTTTCGGCACGACAGGCGAAGCGCTCAGTCTGTCGGCAGGCGAGAGAATCCGGGCGCTGGATGCCTTGATTGATGGTGGTATCGACCCGGCCAGACTGATGCCGGGGACGGGGTTGTGCAATCTTCACGATACGAAGAAACTCTGTCTGCACGCAGTCAACAGGGGTTGTGCCGCAGTGATGACGCTGCCGCCCTTCTTTTTCAAGAATGCCAGCGATGAGGGGTTGCATGTCTGGTTTTCCCGATTGATCGAGGAGGTCAATCATCCCGGTCTCAGAATTTGTCTGTATCATATTCCGCCGATGGCGGGTATCGGTTTCACCCCTTCTCTGGCCGGTCGGCTGGCAACCGATTTCCCGGGAACCGTGGTCGCCTACAAGGACAGTTCCGGTGATTTTGGAAACACCAGAGCGGTGGTTGCGGCAGCGCCCGGCATTGCCGTGTTTCCCGGCTCCGAAACCTTTCTCCGGCCAGGGCTGGAGAATGGCACAGCCGGCTGTATCTCCGCCACCTGCAATGTCAACCCCGCCGGAATCCGCAGGGTATTCGATATGGTTACAGGCGCAATGAGCGCCGATCCGGACCGGGCGGAAGCTGAAATGAAAGATATTAGAAAATTGATTGAAGACTATGCGCCTGTTCCGGCCATGAAGGGGTTGCTGGCGGTACGGCGAGCCGATGAGCGATGGAGAAATGTGAGGCCGCCGCTGTTGCCTGCCTCAGCTGAGAAAACCTCGAACCTGATAGCCGATCTGGCAGACAGGTTGCCTGACCTTCAGGAAACGATAAAATGAATCATCCAGTCATACTGACCTGTGCCGTAACCGGGGGGCACAATAACCAGGGCAAGCATCCGGATTACCCGATCACTCCACAACAGATTGCGAACGATTGCATTGCGGCAGGTCGCGCCGGAGCCGCCATTGCCCACATCCATGTGCGCGACCCACAAACCGGAGTACGGTCGGGTGACCCGGCGTTGTTCAGGGAAGTTTTCAACCGGATCAAGGATTCGGGGAGTGATATCCTGATCAACCTGACCACCAGCGAAGGCGCCCGATTTACTCCCGGCAGTGATGACGCAAAAGTCGGCGGACCGGGGACCACGCTGGTTCAGCCTCTTGATCGACTGCGTCATATCGAAGAATTGCGGCCTGACATTTGTACTCTGGATGTCGGCACGTTCAATTTTGGCGAGGTGGTATTCATGAATACGCCGCAGCACCTTCGAATGATGGCCGGGCGTATCAGGGAGCTTGCGGTCAAGCCGGAACTGGAAGTATTTGAACCCGGACATATCATGTTTGCCCATCAACTGATTCGTGAAGGGTTGATCGATAGTCCCCCGATGTTTCAGATCTGCCTGGGCATCCCTCATGCCGCGCCTGCGACACCGGAGATTCTGACGGTGATGAAAAACCTGCTGCCTAAACATGCAAACTGGAGCGCTTTTGGGATTTCCCGGTCAGAATTCGACATCGTAGCCCAGGCGGCGTCCCGGAACGGGAATTGCAGGGTGGGGCTGGAGGACAACCTTTATCTGGGCAAGGGCCGGTTTGCGACCAACGTCGAACTGGTCGAACGGGCGGTCAGGATTATCCGGGAAACCGGCCGGGAACCTGCGACCCCGACCCAGGCCGCCGCCAGGCTGGGGATTACCCGCCGGATATGAGACCGTTCAGCGAAGTCCGCTTCGTTGTAGCGTATAGCGCTTGACAAAAATGGTTGAATCTATGATAGATTTGCACATCGTCGAACGTGAAGCGTTGTTTTTTCGATTATCGGAGGAGAAAAAATGTCTGAATCCTTGTCCGGGCACTTGACAGGTAATCCGGGAGATATTGTTACAATGATTGCCAGCCAGCCAGCCAGCCAGCCAGCCAGCCAGCCAGCCAGCCAGCCAGCCAGCCAGCCAGCCAGCCAGCCAGCCAGCCAGCCAGCCAGCCAGCCAGCCAGCCAGCCAGCCAGCCATGAGTCTGTCCGGTATCTCGCGGGCCGGGCGGTCCGTGCTGGCGGGTCTGTTCCTGCTTGTCGGACTGACCGTATCGTCCGGCGCCTGGGCGGTGACCACGGGTTTTGCGTTCAACACCATATCTGAATCTGAATTATCGTCCCTTCCAAATATCGGGGTCCTGGTGAGGCCCACTGGCCATAGCGCGGCGATTACGATTCCGCTGATCTGTACCGACGTTACGGCAACCAAGGGGACGGATTACACCTGTGCGGACTCGGTGACGATTCCGGCCAATACCTCGTTTCATGAATTCCAGCCGTTCACGCTCATCCCGGACATGGACGTGGAGGGCCCCGAGACATTCACGTTCATGCTGGACTGGGCCAATGCGACGCCGGCGGGCGTGATAACGGGGGTTATCCCTGGCCCCCCCACCCGGTATGATACGATCACCTACACCATTGGTGACTCTCCGGTTGCCTCGTTTAGAACGCAGGCCTCGACGGTGAACGAGGGAGACGGGACGCACCGGGTGTTCGTGGATTTCAGCCAGCTGACGGTGGGGGGCTTTTCGCTCATTGTGTCGGCGAGCGGGTCGGCGACCATCGAGTTGGCGTGCGGTGATACCGCCGCGGTCGCCGATGCCAACTGGGACTACAAGCTGTTTCGGTTTTCTGACTCCGGCCGATGCGGGGGTGCCGTCATTAACAATAGCCCCCGGAAGACGCTGGAGCTGACGATTAATGATGACACGCGCCGCGAAGGGACCGAGACGATTGAGCTGCGGCTGGCTACCGAGAACATAGAGGGCTATATCCCGGTGACGGGCGCGGGGGCGATGCACACGGTGACGATTACAGACAATGATTCGCCGCCGAGGCGGGACCGCAAGCCATCCTTCGGCGCGAGCGCAGTAGAGAATCAGAACTGGACACAGGGCGAGGCGATTGCGCCATTATCGCTTCCGGCGGCGACCGGCGGCGACGGGACGCTGACCTACAGCCTGTCCCCGGTTCCACCGGCGGGCGTGACGCTGGATACCAGCGCCCGCAGCTTGAGCGGCATCCCCGAACAGGCGCAGGCAGCCACGAGATACGTCTGGACCGCGACCGATGCAGACGGAGATGCCGTCACACTCGAGTTCACCATTGCCGTGACGGAGAATATTGCTCGGATGCAGGATCAGATGCAGGACCAGGTTATCCGCCCCGCATTAGCGGCGATGGCGCGACTCTCCCTGTCGAGCGCCCTGGAGAACATCGGCTCGCGTTTTGGAGATTTCGGAGCGGACGATCTGACCCTGGCCGGACACGCGGTTCCGATGAGCGCGACCGGCCTCCCGGATGCCTTGCGCCCCTGTTCGCCGGAAATGTCCGATCCCGCGACAACGTCCTCAACGGACTGTCGTTTCCACAGCAGAGGATGGAGTTCAACGGAACTGCTTCGCGCCAGTGATTTCTCCTTATCGCTGGACGCCTCCGACCCGGCGGCGGGCGCGGCGCGCTGGTCCATCTGGGGGCGGGGCGACTGGGGCAGTTTCACCGGGAATGGCACAGAACCACAGACCCGCCATGAAGGCGAACTGCAATCGGGCTGGCTGGGACTGGACGCTCGCGTCGACCACCGGGTGATGGGGCTGGCCTTCTCCCGGAGCCAGGGAGAAACCGACTACGTGATGGAAACAGACGAAGGCCGACTGGAGACCACCCTGAACGGAGTATACCCGTATGGCCGCTGGACATTGAACAATGGACTCGAGTTACGCGCCGTACTGGGCGCTGGCGAAGGCGAAGCGCGACATCAACCGCAAGGCGGCGAAGCGATGACCAGCGACCTGTCGATGTGGATGGGTTCTGTAGGCGTGCGCCGCCCGCTGGCGCCGGCCGATGGTATTGATCTGGCGCTGCGTCTGGAAGCGAGCCGCGCCCGCTTGCGGACTGCGGCCGGGCGAAACCCGATTGACGGTCTGGTTGCCGACAGTTGGCGCCTTCGGGCGGGAATGGAAGCGTCGAAGCGCTTTATACGCGCAAACGGGACAGAACTGGAACCTTTCCTGGAAGCGTCGGTGCGGCGGGACCGGGGAGACGGACTGGAAGGCGGTGGCATTGAACTGACCGGCGGACTGCGTTACGGTCGTCCGGGACTGTCGATGGAAGCGCGTGGTCGCTGGCTGGCGACGCACCAGGAAAAAGGCGCCAGAGAAAGCGGCGCCAGTGTGACGGTTCGCGGCGGAGCCGGAGCGGGCGGACGTGGACTGTGGTTTGCGCTGCAACCGCGCTGGGGCGCCGGGACGGATTCTTTCGCGTTATGGGATGAAGAAGCGCCGCGGATGGAGAGGGGCGTGGGCACAGATCATTCTGTAGATGCCCGTCTGGGCTATGGAATGACGCTGCCGGATGCGGGCGGAGTGCTGACGCCCTTTACCGGGGCGGTTCTGTCTGGCGAAGAGCGGCGCGCTTACTCGGTCGGGACGCGCTTTGATTCGAGCGCTACGGACTTCGGGATGGAGGTAGTGGGTGAGCGCACGGAGGATACGGCCAATGCCCCCGAACACACACTGAAATTCAATCTGAGATACCGATTTTAAGGAACCCGGCCCGGCGGCCGGAGGTTCGGGGTTTGTGCATTGGCGAACCCCGAACCTCAGCCTCTCCAACGCGCTCCTCGCCCTCGCCCACCCGGATACCCACTTGCCGCAACAGCAACAGCATTTGACAGGGTATCTTCTGTTCGGCTAGCATTGCCCCCCGGCGATGTGCAATACTTATCGGTTAGCTCTTGTCTTTATGACGTTCGCCAAATTTCTAAAATCAAAACATTATTTCAGAGTGAGTTATGAACAAAATTAAAACTATTACGGGCATGTTTTCGGCGGTCGCCGTCGCTGCGTCTCTTTCAACCGCAGTGCGGGCTGCTGAAGAAATCAACGTCGCCTTCTTCCTTGAGTGGGCAACGCCCAACATGATTGCGAAAGTCGACAAGAGTTACGACAAGGCCATGGGCGTTGATGTCAACTGGGTCGATTTCACTACCGGCACAGCCATGACTGAAGCTATGCTCGCAGGCGATATCGACATCTCCTACTCGCAGGGACTGGCGCCGTTCGTGACAGCAATCCAGCAAGGAGCGCCATTAAAAATGGTGGGTATTGCTGTTGTTTACGAAGCAAACGATTGCTTTGTTCGCAATGGTCTCGGTATTGACGCATCCAACGCTTCCGAGCTTGAAGGCAAAACTGTTGCTGTTCCGTTGAACACCATGGCCGACTTTGCATTCCGCAAGTATATGTCGCATTACGATGTCGATATCTCAACCATGAAAATTGTCGATCAGGCGCCACCTGACGGCGCCAAGTCTCTGGCTGACGGCGCTGTGGATATGGCCTGCATCTTTGGCGGGGCGTCTGCGCAAGCCGCTGGTGAAGTGGGTACGCCAATCATGAGTACCCAGGCGAAGGTTGATGCCGGCATTGGTTCTTTTGATGTGGTTTCTGTAACCGAAAAATTCGCCACAGAGAATCCTGATCTCGTGAAATCGTTCCTGGAAATTACAGACGAAGTCAACAGTTCCTGGAAAGGTACAGACGAGCAGTACGGGATCGTTGCTGAAGTATCCGGCATGGATCTGGAAACAACCAAAGCGCAAGTGAACGCATTCATCGTGCCTTCCAATATGGAGCAGATGGAACAGTATTTCGGCGAAAATGGTATTGCCGCCGAAGCTGCTGCATCTCTTGGCCTGGTATTCTCCGATGCGACTGACGCCGCTGCGCTGGCTAAAACAATCGACGGTTCTTTCCTCGAATAACAAAGAAACTGTAAGAACAGGAAGAGGCCACGATTTGCGGCCTCTTCTTTCTTGCATGTTCAGTACACAACCATCGAAATTTCAGGATAGCGATGGCAGATCTAGTCTGTAAAGACCTCAGCATGACGTTTACCAATCCGCAAACGGGTGCGGATATCGAAGCGTTGAAAGAAATCAATTTCACCTTGAAAAAGGGCGAATTGTTATCTGTGCTTGGCCCCTCCGGCTGCGGCAAGACCACACTTCTGAATATGCTTGCCGGATTTCTGATTCCCACTGCCGGCTACTCATCTCTCGGCGGCAATGTCATTGATGGCCCGGGTGTTGAGCGCGGAATGGTTTTTCAGCAGGGCGCATTGTTTGAATGGCTGCCCGTTTCGAAAAATGTCGACTATGGGCTGCGGATGAAAAACGCGGACCCTGAGGAGAGTAAAAAACTGGTCGAGAAGTGGCTCGACATTGTTGGTTTGCAGGGGTTTGGCGACACACCCACTTATCAACTATCCGGTGGTATGCAGCAGCGCGTGGCGCTGGCTCGTTGCCTGATTAATGATCCGGATGTGATTCTCATGGATGAACCGCTGGGCGCCCTTGACGCCTTGACTCGTGAAAAGATGCAATCCCTGGTTCTGGAACTCTGGAAAGAAACCGGCAAGACCATCATGATTATTACCCACTCAGTGGAAGAAGCCCTGTTACTCGGTGAGCGTCTTTTCGTGATGGCGCCCCGCCCTGGCCGTATATTCAAAGAGTATAGCCTGCCATTTGCCGAGCGCGGCCTGGTAGAGTCGCTTCGGGAAATCAAGCAGGACGATCACTTTTCCAGCGTCCGCGAAGAAATTCTGACGATGATCTGGAATATGGAAGAGGAGATCATGGGTCGTGCTTGAGTGGCTTTCTGATAGCCGCGCGTCCATTGCGGCGGTAATCATCATCCTGCTGGCGATCACATTTGTCGTCTCTATCGTTATCGGCCGACGGCAGACCGTGCTGCGGGCAAAAGACAAGGTTTTTGGCGATCCTGAACGCACCATAGGCGGCTGGTTTTGGGCCGTATGCGGCATCAGCGCTTTGTTGCTTGCCTGGTTTTATTATTCATGGGGCGTGGGGCGCGCGTATTTCCCGAATGCAGCCAATGAAATGTGCCAGATTGCTAAACTTGAAGAGGCAATCTCGCCAATCACCGCAGCGTTGCCCATCGGATCCCGGTACTACAAATCCACGCTTCTGGTCTCTCGAAACACGAATCAACTCCGGGAGCTGGAAAGTGAATTGCCAGTGAACGCTTTTTCAGCGGAAGAACAGGCCGAACTCCTGGCCATCATTGATCAGACAAAAACCCTGATTGCCAACTCTTCTGACCCCGCGAATCTCAACCGGGATGCCGAGCGTGAACTGATTGCATTGGGTGAAAAACTGGATGCGCTGACTGGCGAACTGCGCGCTGGGCCGGCGGGCCTGATACCAACAGAAGAGGCCCTGGCACAACCCAAGTGGGGTATCACGCATACGGAAATTCCCGTATTGCCCATGACTGCGAAAGGCGTATTATTCGACAATATCGCCTACAAAGCCGCGGAACTCACGTCAGAGTTCGTCAAGATCAGGAACCATATTCCGGCCAACGATGCACTGATTGCCAACATAAAAAAGCGTATCGAAGCGCTCAAGGCCGCCAACCAGGCCGCCGACAGTGACGAAGCCACTGCACAAACCCGCAACGCGTTTGTCAAAGCCGTTGAGCGTATTTTCAAACGATTGGATGACGGCTTGATTTTTCCGGCCACTTCCCTTGATGGCATCAACACAGCCATTGCAAATCTCAACAACGCAAAGGATGACGCCCGCGGCTCTTTAAGTCTGGTTGATGCTGTATTCTTCCCGGGCAAGGGTGTCGTCAAGTCAAAGACTCAGTGCACTGAGCAAGGTTCGGCGCGGTGGTTACCGAAACCCACCGATGTGGTCGCAACGTTCGGGCAGTTGGCTAACCCTGATGTTGACGGCGGCGGTGGCTACCGCGGATTCCCCCTTCTTTGGTGGAAATGGTTGCCAGTGAGTGATGTTGTGGGTTTCGTTGTGCCAGACTGGATCGCTGACGTCTGGCCTGGCGAATACGTTCGTCATGACGCCGCTGGCAAGATCAACCCCGGATTCAAGGACAAACTGCTTGCATTTGTTCAAGGCGAGGTCAATCTCGGTTCGATACCCATGCTTGACGGGCATATCTGGGATTCACTGTTCCGTGTATTGGTGGCGCTGGCGCTTGGAATACTGATTGGCGTGCCGCTGGGCCTGTTTATGGGCGTCTCGAAGTTTTTTAAATCCTTCTTTGACCCGCTGATCGAGCTTTACCGTCCGGTTCCGCCGCTGGCCTGGGCGCCGCTCATTCTGACCATTTTTGGTATTCAGGATGACGGGAAAATCTTCCTGCTGTTTATGGTTGCGTTTGCAATCATGGTGATATCGGCCCGAACCGGCGCCTCAGGAACACAACTGTCCAAAATCCGGGCGGCACACTCTCTGGGCTCAACAGACCGCCAAATCATGTGGAACGTGATTTTACCAAACGCCATGCCGGAAATTCTCACCGGCATTCGGATTGCAATTGGTGTTTGCTGGGGAACACTTGTCGCGGCTGAGATGCTCGCCGGAACGACCGGCGTTGGCTTTATCGAAAATATCGCCCGTACCGTGTCTGATTACGAACTGATCTGGGTGACGATTCTTATCATGGGGTTGTTGGGGCTATTGTTTGATTTGATCATGCGGTGGGTAATCGCTAAAACAATCCCATGGCGTGGAAAGGGGTGAACCGGATTATTCCCCATAAGGGCTGATGGCGCGCCAGTTGAACATCGGTTCAGCCGTTTTGATCAACCGGTTCTGTTTGTGAAACTTTGTTTTCAGCGTTTCAGGTGAGTTTTCGACACCGCCGAATGCCGGAAATATCTTGCATTCGGAGGCTGCGCTTTTTTCACCGCCGATGAAGCGGGCGTTATATTGCTCGCAGATGGCCTGGACATTACGGAAGTACTGATTGCGCTGGACGTTAAGAAACTCAACAGCCTGATCGAACGCCGATTTCTCATCGCAGGCCATGGTGATTCGATTGTGCGGGTCGATTCCCACCGGATTCAGATGCCCGTAGATAATAATTTCTCCGCGAAGGTTTTCATTCGAGCGGAAATAATCTTCGATTGACCGGACGTATTCCAGATTCCACTGCCAGAAGCGGGTCATCGATACCAGCGCCTGGTCCGGGTCCAGCGCGAAATTGGCATCGGTATGATTTTTATAAATATACTGGCCGTCGGGTAGTTGAGTGCGGGCGGCAAACGGGATAGCTTCCCTCAATATACGCATTTGCTCCGGGTCTTTGAACATTTCGGCGTGCTGCAATTGAATGCCGGCGATGGTCGGGGTTTCAGCTTCCGGGTCATCAACCAGGTCAAACAGGAAGTCCTCACTACTGCGGTGACTGTAGCCGTTTACGAAAATCAGACCTTCGGCATCCGCCTGCCGGCATTTGTCGGCCAGGGCCTGCCCGCGTCTGGTGGTTTCGTTGTTTATTCCCCGGGTCAACAGCGGCTGCATGGATGAAACGGTGACATGTTCCAGACCAAGAACAATATTCTCTCCCCTGGTCGCGGCCGATACGGTTTCGTGATCCAGGTCCAGGCAGCAAAAAGGCGACAGATGAGATAATAAACCCGCAAGACTCTCCGGATCATTGCTGACAGGCAGGGCAAAAGCGATTTCGTTTTCCGGCAAACGGTGAAACCGGCACCGAACGGCAGATACCAGTCCCGTCCATCCCAGAGTGCCGGCATAGCCCTTGAGTTCAGAACCGCCAATGCGTTTGCTGACCTGACCATCCAGGAGCGCAATTTCGAGGACGCTGTCACTGAAGTAGCGACGCTGGGGGCCCATGCCTCCGGTCATGAAGGTGGCGCCGACCTGGGCGTAACTGTAGCTGGTCAAATCCGCGCCGAGTACCCGATACGGGCTTCCCGCCTGTTGAATCAGGGACTGGTTCAATTGTTCCAGCGTGATTGCGGCTCCGGCCAGAACCTCCATTGATTCCATGTCGATAAAGACCTGGTCAAGGCCAACCTCACTGATTTCAGGCCGGAGCCGCAAGCACACTTCGGGTTTCACCGCCGGTTCGATCCTCAAGCCGATTATCGGCTTCCCGTTATCGGCTCTTACCCTGAACAGGCCCTCTCCGGAAGACCCGCCTGAAATGGGCAGCAGGCAGATATCCTCGCCATGAATGCGCCTGATTGCAGACAGCGCTTCCAGCAGGTCCCCGGCAGAGGCGCTGCCGCGAACCGAGTATGCGGTATCAAAGATGATTGATGCGTTTTCTCCATCAACCATCCCGGTTTTGATCGGCTGCAATGTCATGAGCCATCAGCCTCCCGACAGAGATAGGGGATTCAGGGGAAATATTGTATTATCAGCCGTTCAGTGGTACATCGCAACATCCGGCTATCGTTTCATGCCCTCGATTATTGTCCAATACGTTAAATGGGTCGATTTCGTTTCGACCCGGTTCGGTCGGCTGGCGATGTACGGCATTTTCCTGATGATCGGTACATTGCTGCTCGGCGCAGTAACCAGGAACATTCTGAATATACCGCTTTCGTGGACCGTGGAAATGGCTCAATTTACCATGACCGCCTACTACATTCTCGGCGGCGCCTGGTCCATTCAGTTGAACAGTCATGTCCGGATGGATTTGCTCTATGACCGGTGTTCTGACAGAACCAGGGCAAAAATAGACGTCTGGACGAATTTTTTCCTGGTCTTCTATCTGGTTTGCCTGCTGGTCGGGTCCATTTCCAGCACGATTTATGCGATTGAATACGACCAGCGAAAGTTTTCCCAATGGAACCCTTCAATGGCGCCGATCAAGATAATCATGGTACTCGGCATTGTCCTGATGCTGCTGCAAGCGGTTTCCACCCTGTTCAAGGATATCGCCAAATCCCGCGGGATCGAAATTTCATGAGTCACGAAGCGATCGCCATTTTCATGTTCGCATCCATGTTGCTGATGCTGCTGACCGGCCAGCGTGTTTTTGCGGCGATCGGATTCGTCTCGGCGGCGGTAGCCCTGATGCTGTATGGCAACGGCGCCATCGAGATGCCGTTCAATGCCGCGTTCAAATTGTTCAACTGGTACCCGTTGCTGACCCTGCCGTTATTCGTCTACATGGGCTATATCCTGTCTGAATCCGGCATAGCGGATGATTTATACAAGATGTTCCATGTCTGGTGCGGCGGCCTGAAAGGAGGCCTTGCGGTCGGCACCATCGCCCTGATGATCGTGATTTCAGCGATGAACGGCCTGAGTGTCGCCGGAATGGCGATCGGCGCCACCATTGCATTGCCGGAAATGCTTCGCCGCGGTTATGACAAGATCATGATTACCGGGGTCGTTCAGGCAGGCAGTTCGCTCGGGATTCTGGTTCCCCCCAGCGTGGTACTGGTGCTTTACGGCATGATCGCGCGTCAGCCGGTCGGCAAGCTATGGCTTGCAGGAGTCTTCCCGGGACTGATGATGGCTGCGATGTTTGTGATCTACATTGTCGTTCGCTGCCGGCTCCAGCCGCATCTTGGCCCCGCCCTCGACAAACAGGGACGGGACATGCCCTTGCCAGAAAAATTGAAGCTGCTGAAGGCCGGCATCATTCCGTTTCTGATCTTCTTTTTCATGACCGGGTTGTTCGTCATGGGAATTACCAGTCTGGTGGAAAGCTCGGCGGTCGGCGCTACTTCGGCCACCATTGCGGCGCTGCTCAAGCGGCGATTGAATCGATCAGTACTGGAAGAAACCGTCCGAAAAACCCTGGGCGTTTCCTGCATGTTCATGTGGATTATCCTGGCGGCGTTGTGTTTCGGCGCCGTATTTGACGGCATTGGCGCGGTCAGGGCGATTGAGTCGCTGTTCATTACCAAATGGGATCTTTCGCCCTGGGAAGTATTGATCATGATGCAGTTGTCCTACCTTCTGATGGGAATGTTTCTGGACGACACGGCTATGCTGGTGATTGTCGCCCCGCTTTATGTCCCTCTCATCATCGCTCTGGGTTTCGACCCCATCTGGTATGGCGTGCTCTATACCATTACCTGCCAGATCGCTTATATGACACCGCCATTCGGGTATAATCTTTTCCTGATGCGGGCAATGGCGCCCAAAGAGATATCGCTTGTCGATATCTATCGGTCGATCACTCCGTTTGTGCTGGTTATGACTCTTGCGTTAATATTGGTCATCCTGTTTCCACAAATAGCCCTGTGGTTACCGGAGCAGGTATACTTGAGAGGCTAGTTGAGGCAAACAAAATGAAAGATACTGAAATTGAAGAGTCGGCAACGGAGCCGACCCGGCGCTCGTTTATGAAAACCGCGGGAGTGGCGACCGCGGGCGCGTTGGCAGTGGGTGTGACGGCCTGCACACAGGAAGATTCAGGAACGGAGGAGACAGAGAAGGCTCTGGGCGAAGCAAAAGAGAAAATCTCCGAACTGGAGAAAATGCTGGCAGAGAAGGAAGCTCCTGCAGCCTATAGTCCGACTGACCCGATCAAATGGCGGTTGCAGACTTATTCCGGAGCGCCTCTGGGCGCCCATGTCATCAAGCCCCAGATAGATGCATTCAACATCGCTGCCCACGGGCAGATGGAAATCGAGTTGTACTATGCGGATCAACTGGTCGCTACCGACGAACTGTTCCGGGCCATGCAAAACGGTACGATAGACGCGGTGCAAAGCGATGACGCGACCATGGCTTCGCCGGTGGATATCAGTGTGTTTGGCGGTTACTTCCCATTTTCGACACGTTACAGCCTGGATATGCCGGTATTGTTCAAATATTACGGCCTGAATGAAATCTGGGCTGAAGCTTATGGTGAAATCGAAGGCGTTGAGTGGATCAGCGCAGGGGCCTGGGACCCTTGTCATATCTTTACCAAAGACCCGATCCGAAGCGTTGCGGACATGAAAGGCAAGCGTGTATTCGGTGTGCCTACCGCCGGCAGGTTCCTGTCGCGCTACGGGCTGGTGCCGGTGACCCTTCCCTGGGATGATATTGAGGTTGCGATCCAGACAGGCGAACTGGACGGGGTGGCCTGGTGCGGATTTACTGAGGCGTACGAAGTAGGTTGGGCAGACGTATGCAACTATGCGTTGCTGAATAACATCACCGGCGCGTGGTGCGGCTCTTATTTCGCCAACACCGACAGTTGGAACAAGGCGCCCGCCCATCTTCAGGAATTGTTCAGACTGTCCATCGACAGTTCTCATTATTACCGACAGGTCTGGTATTGGGGCGGCGAAGCCGACCTTCGGGTCAACGGTGACAAGATGGAACTGACCACGATTCCGGCGGAAGAATGGGATCAGGTGGTCAAGGACTCTGAAGAGTTCTGGGATGAACTGGCATCCATCAGCCCGCGCACGGCCAAGGTGGTTCAGGCGTACAAGGATTATTCTGCCGTGATGCAAAAAGCGGGCGTCCCTTATCGTTACACCTGATTTTTGATATTCTGTTTCAAACAACCGGGACCAGAAAATACCCTGGCACACGGCGCCGGGGTATTTTTTCGATACTTTCCTAGAACATGACAGATTTGCGGGATCAGTTTTATTCAGATATTGCTCCTTTCACTGCCCATATCCCTGCCGAAGAGTTTGACTACACCGTCAATATTTCTCTCAAATACCACTATGTCTATGCAGAAAATGCGAAGGTTGCCTGTTCCACCATCAAGTTGATTCTTCAACGGATGGAACTGGACGATCCGGATTATCGCCCCGAAGATCTGGTTGACCTGCATACCCGGATTTTCTCACCGTTGATCCGGCCCGCCCAGGTCAAATCCTTCAGCCGCTACATTAAACGGCAGGACGTGATCAAATTCTGTTTTGTCAGGAATCCATACACCCGGCTATTGTCCGCCTGGCTCGACAAAATAGAAAACAATATGCCGGCAAAAAAGGGAATACTCAGGCAACTTGGCTTCGACCCGGAGGACCTGGGTCGTCCGGTGTCCTTCGGGGAATTTGTCCGTGCAGTGGCCGGACAATCCATTTCCGAGATGGATCAGCATTGGCGGATTCAGTATTACCAGACCTTCCAGGAGCAGATCCATTATGATTTTATCGGACGTTTTGAGTCGTTGGAAGAAGACCTTGAATCGGTACTGGGCATGATTGATCCAGGATTTCGGGCATTCTGGGGCCGGGAAGACCGCCACGCGACAAACTCGGAACAACAACTGAGCGCCTGCTATACGGATCAGCTTGAAGATCTGGTTTACCGGATATACCGGAAGGATTTCCAGCAGTTCGAGTATCAGAGGATGTAATTCACCGGAACTTTTTCGGGGTTTGATGGACTGATATTTGCACTTTGGGAAATGAATGCGAGGAAAATTGTGAGCGAAACATTCGATAAACCGACCGCCGTTTCAGTCGTTATTCCTGCGCGTAACGAGCAGGACACCGTCGCGACTGTGGTCAGGGCCGCAGCCTCGTCCTCCCTGGTCAATGAAGTGATTGTGGTCGATAACGGCTCCACCGACAATACGGCCGCGGTGGCCAGGGCCGCCGGCGCGAAAGTTCTGGATGAGCCGGTTGCCGGGCAGGGAAATGCGTTGCGAACGGGTTATGCCGCGGCGCGCAATGACTGGGTTGTCAAACTCGACGCCGATCTTACCGGGTTCAGCCCGACCCTGGTAGAGAGGCTGCATGGCGCTGTCAGTCCGGGGGTAGGGCTGGTAAAAGGGTTGTGGTTTGACACCAATGACAATATGCCAATGACCCGTTTGATGGTCAGTCCCGCCATTGCAATCATGTTCCCCGGTTTGTCGCATATTCGCGCCATCAATTCCGGCTTGTTCCTGTTTGACCGATCACGTATCGCAATCAGTGAACTGACCGATGGTTATGGCGCGGATCTGGATGTGATGCTGCGAATGCACACGGCAGGATGGAAAACGGTTGAGGTGGAAATCGGCCAGATCAGCCACAACACACGCAACCTCCAGCACTACAACAAAATGTCGGAAACCCTGCTTCGCTTTCTGATTGACCGACATGAGCAGGCGGCCCGGAACCATCTGTTTATAGTTACGAATGCCGCTGAAGACATCATCACCTGCTCTCTCGGTCTGATTGCGAAAAAACTGAAAAGCGGCAGCCGCGTTACCGCATTCCTCGGACAGGATCGGGGGTACGGAGTGGACATACTGCGAGAGATCCTGGCCGATTACCCCACATTTTCAATTGAACCGATATCCGCTGTCGATGATCTCAATGTATTGCCGTCCCGGCACAAGACAACCATCATTACCAGTTGCTTTTCCCGGGTTGCCGATGCCGATGACCCGGTAGTCAGCGCTGCCCTCAGGCTGCAGGGGAAATTCAACAAGACAGGCCGGCATGGAGTTCTGCTGATGATGCCGGTTTACGAAAACAACCGGTTCGCGACTGACTTTCGCCCGGATGTCCGGGTCGATATCAGTCAGGTCGTCCCGGTAAAAAAACGTGCGCAGGAGGAGTTGGGTGAAGGCGGTGAAGTGGTCCGGGAGTGGATCAACGAAAGCGGGATGGCCCGGCTTCTGTGGAACGGGCAGTTTAACCCTGAAGCCACCGAATCCTTCCAGGCTTTCGACCACAAGGATATTTCTCCGCCATTCGTCATCCTGTAGCCGCTTCGATACCCGGGCAAGGCCACTCAGGCGCCTTCAAAACCGGTCAGCGCGTTGATCGTGTTGATGCCGACTTCTTCTACTGCATAGCCCCCTGACGCAGGCGGGTGAGCACGTATTCCATCCGCTCCGGGCGCTCGAACGGGCGTACCAGCTCACCGCCATAAAGTTCAGTTCGGGCATTTCTCAAAGTATGATCGGGGCTGTATACTGTACGCATTGCGGTATTGTAATTAACTTGAAGAGGTTTCTCCATGATCAATACAAATGAACAACGCTCAGGTCAGCAATACGATACACAGTATGATTCGCGGGCGATCTGGGAGAAAGACAAAAACCATCACCTGCATCCGTGGACTGATTTCTCCACTTTCAAGGACAGGGGATCGTTGATCCTGGCTGATGCGAACGGCGCTTATGTGTCTGATGTCCAGGGCAATACCTACCTTGATGGCATTGGTGGATTGTGGTGTGTCAATGTTGGTTACGGGCGCAGGGAAATTGCGCAGGCGATGGCGGAGCAAGCCGAGAAGATGGTGTACTACTCATCGTTCGGTCACCATACTTCGGTGCCTGCGGCGGAACTGGCCCATAAACTGGCGTCACTGGCGCCAGCCGGGCTTGAGCATATCCAGTTCGGCACCGGCGGTTCCATGGCCAACGATACCGCGATTCGCATGGTTCATTATTATTTCAACCGCCTCGGCCAAAAAACCAGGAAAAAAATCATCACCCGCCACGACGGTTATCACGGCAGCACCTATCTTACGATGTCATTGACCGGCATCGCATTCGATCATCAGGGTTTTGACATTATCGAGGATGGATTGATTCAGCGCATCTCCGCGCCCAACACCTACCGTCGTCCCGACAATATGTCGCCAGACCAGTTTTGCGATTACCTGGTTGATGAGTTCGAGGACAAGATCAATGCGCTTGGCCCTGAAAACGTTGCCGCATTTATAGCGGAACCGATCATGGGGGCCGGCGGGGTGATCGTTGCGCCGCCGGGTTATCACGCCAGAATGTTGCAGGTTTGCCGCAAATACGAAGTCCTGTACATTGCCGACGAAGTCGTCACCGCATTCGGGCGCCTCGGTCATTTCTTTTCTTCGGAAGACGTGTTCGACATGGTTCCGGATATCATCACCAGCGCCAAGGGTTTGTCTTCGGCGTACGCGCCACTGTCTGCAACGATTCTGTCCGACCGGTTTTATGATGTGATCAGTGTGCCCCAGGCCGATGGCGCCATGCTGACCCATGGATTTACCTATTCCGGCCACCCGGTATGCTGTGCCGCGGCCCTGAAAAACATCGAAATCATCGAACGCGAAGATTTGTGTGGTCATGTCCGTAGGGTCGGTCCCTATCTGGAACAACAACTGGCGACCCTCGGTGATCTGGATCTGGTTGGCGATGTGCGCGGCAGTCATTTCATGATGTGCGTGGAAAATGTGGCCAACCGGCAAACCGGGGAACTGCTGGCAGCGGAAGTCCAGGTCGGCAACCGGATTGCGGATGCCGCCCAGAAGCGCGGGGTTCTGGTTCGACCGATTGGCCACCTGAACGTGCTTTCTCCGCCACTGATATTGACTCGCGAACAGATCGATACTCTGGTTTGTGTGTTAAGGGAATCCATTGTCGAGGTTATGGATGATTTGATACGAGAAGGGGTCTGGAAGTAATTTTTTTCAGGAAGCATTTCAGGATCAGGCGGCAGGCGACAATCATTTCATGGTCAGCAGCGTTTTCGCCGTAAACGGAGTGTCGGTTACTAAAATTTATGGAACCGGTTCGTCCGCAGTGACCGCGTTGAATGACGTGTCGATCGCCATTCGGGACAATGAGTTTTTTACCCTGCTCGGGCCCTCCGGTTGCGGCAAGACCACATTGTTGCGCTGCATTGCCGGATTCGAGCAATTGACCGATGGCCGGATTCTGTTGTTCGACGAGGAGATTGACCACCTGCCGCCGAACAAGAGGCCGGTCAATACCGTGTTCCAGCACTATGCGCTGTTTCCTCACATGACGGTAGCCGATAACATCAGCTTCAGCCTGAGGATGTTGAAGCGCAGTGACCGGGAGATCAGGCAGACTGTTCAGAAGATGCTTGATCTCGTCCACATGTCTGAATATGCCAATCGCCGGCCGGAGCAATTATCGGGTGGCCAGCAACAACGGGTGGCGCTGGCCCGGGCATTGGCGAGTCATCCGAAAGTGTTGCTTCTGGATGAACCGTTGTCCGCGCTGGATCTGAAATTGCGCCAGCAGATGCGGGTTGAATTGAAGCAACTTCAGGAGGAAACCGGCATTACTTTCATCTTTGTCACCCACGATCAGGAAGAAGCGTTGACCATGAGTGATCGCATTGCGGTCATGTCTGACGGCAGGATTCAGCAAACAGGGACTCCGGTGGAGATTTACGAACATCCGGTCAGTCATTTTGTCGCCGACTTTATCGGTGAAACCAATTTTCTTGAAGCCACGATTCAATCGGTGGACGCCGACAGCGCTCGCTGCCATCTTGTCGGCGGGGCGCAGTTAACGGTCCGTCTCATTACCCCGAAACAACCCGGTGACAGGGTCGCGATATCGGTTCGCCCGGAAAAGATTTTGCTGGCCGCCAAAAGCGAAGTTTCCGACAGCCTTGACGACAACATTGACGGTATTGTCGAGAGGCTGGTTTATCTGGGTACCGATACGCATTACCAGATCAGACTGGACCGACAGACGACGCTGCTCGCACGAATCCAGAACAGCGCCGAATCGGCGAAATTCAGTGAGAATGACGCCGTTTCCGTGGTTGTCGATCAGTCGGCTTGCAGCGTGTTGGCGGATTGACATGACTTCCACGGCAGCGGTTCAACGCAACCGGAGAGCCCGCATCCTGCTGCTTTCTCCGGCATTGCTGCTGGTCATCTGTTTTTTGATTCTGCCGCTTTGCATCATTGTCGTCTACTCGTTTCTGACTCCGGGTACTTACGGTGGGGTGATCTGGGATTTTTCCTTCGATTCCTACATTCAGTTCCTGTTCGAGCGTGATTTTTTTGATGATACCCTGGTGTTTTCTTCGGCGTACCTGCAGATCTATTTCCGCTCATTCATACAGGCGCTGGTCACTACCATCGCCTGTTTCCTGATCGGATTCCCCACCGCTTATTACATCGCGACACTGCCTGAGCGGAAAAAGTACATGTGGGTTCTGCTGATTACAGTGCCGTACTGGATCAATCTGCTGATCAGAACCATTGCGATGCTGTTTCTGGTACGCAATGAGGGACCGCTCAATTACGCATTGATATCCATCGGTCTGATTGATGAGCCGATCAAGATTGCCTATACCAATTACGGGGTGGGGATTGGCTTGATTTATACTTATCTGCCGTTCATGGTACTGCCGTTGTACGCTGCGATCGAGCGGTTTGACTTTCGTCTGGTAGAAGCGTCTTATGATCTTTACGCCAATCGCTGGACTATTTTGCGAAAAATCATTTTTCCGCTGATCGTCCCCGGCATTGTCGCCGGGTCATTGCTGGTGTTCATTCCAAGTCTGGGTTCCTTTATTGCGCCGGATCTGCTGGGAGGCGGGAAAAACCTGATGATCGGAAACCTGATCGCGTTGCAATTCCAGGGTTCACGCAACTGGCCGTTCGGTTCAGCCGCCGCCGTGATACTGATGACGGTAGTTTTGTGCGCGCTGATGCTGTACATCCGCCAGCAGGGCAAAAGCCGTTTGCAGTTGCACGGATGAAACCGGCCAAAAAAACACGTGACCTCAGGCAATATCCCGGTTTCGGGAGCATTACCCGGGCCTGTATGATATTTCTTTATGGCCCGCTGGTTATCATTGCCCTTTACTCATTCAATGAAATTCGATCCATCACCGTATGGGGCGGGTTCAGTTTTTCGTGGTATGTGAAAGCGTTCAACAATGACCTGATTCAACGCGCCACCTGGAACTCCATCATCATTGCCGTTTGCGCAGCGACCCTGGCGACGATATTCGCCACTACAGCGGCGCTGGCGATCATTCGCAACCGGCGCTTCCGGGGCAGGGAGGCGAGTATCGGTATCATCAGCCTGCCGCTCATGGTACCTGAAATAGTGACCGCGATCGCATCGCTGGTATTCTTCGTTCTGGTCGGCATTCCACTCGGAATCGGCAGTATCCTGTTGGCCCATACCGTGTTTTGTATTCCCTTTGCCTACCTGCCGATCACAGCGCGGCTCGAAGGCATCGAAGGCCATTACGAGGAAGCGGCAAAGGACCTGTACGCCAGCGACTGGCAGGCATTCCGGTATGTCATGCTGCCGATGCTGTTTCCCGGCATCGTAGCCGGGTTCATTCTGGCGTTCATTATTTCTCTGGACGATTTCATCATTACCAATTTCGTGGCCGGGCCCGGCGCCACTACCCTGCCGCTGGCGATATACGGTCTGGTCCGCACCGGGCTGACGCCGGAAATAAACGCCGTATCGACACTGCTTTTACTTGTTTCGATCATTTTTGTTACACTTTCGTATCTTTTGGGCCGAAGGCGCGACCCGGGTATTCATTAGCCTTTAGTTCATTATTGATCATAACAACCATCTACAAACCACCTGAAGGAGGAGAACATGAAAAAAATCCTGAACGCTTTTACCGCGCTACTGTGCCTGGTATTCGTGTCCGGTCCGGCAATGGCCGAGGGCAAGCTCAATATCTATAACTGGTTCGATTACCTTCCGCAGGAACTGATCGACAAATTCTCCGCCGAGTATGATGTTGAAGTGACCATGGATACCTACGATTCCAACGAATCGCTGCTGGCCAGGCTGAAGTCCGGGGTCACCGGCTACGACCTCGCGGTGCCCGGAGACTATATGGTGCAGATCCTGATTCAGGAAGGCATGCTGGAGCAGGTCAACGCATTCGAGTTCGAAAACTTCGGCAACATGGACCCCAACTATATTGACGTGTACTTTGATCCGGGACGCAAATATTCGGTGCCCTATCAATGGGGGACAACCGGTTTCATGGTCGATACCGCTGTGTATGACGGTGACATCGACACCCTGGAAATCATTTTCAATCCGCCGCCGGAACTGCAAGGCAAAATCAATATGCTGAAAGACGTCAACGATGTGCTCAACGCGGGTCTGCGTTATCTCGGGCTGGACCGTTGCAATGAAAATCCGGAAGACCTCAAGAAGCTGAATGATCTGCTGGGTAACGCCAAACAACACTGGTTGAGTTTCAACTCTGACGGCGCCAAGGAAGTACTGGTATCCGGCGATGCCGCGGTCGGGCAGATCTGGAATGGATTCGGTATGCGCGCCCGCGAGGAGAAGCCGACTTTGAAATATGCTTATCCAAAAGAAGGGTTTACCGGCTGGATGGACAATCTTGTAGCGTTGAAGGGCGGCCCCAATCTCGACAATGCGAAAAAGTTCATGAATTTCATGCTGGAACCTGAAAACGCCGCCACCCTGACCAACTTTGCCCGCTATACCGCGGGTGTGTCCGGCACGGCGCCGTATCTGGATGACGAGTTGAAGACAGCCCACGAAGTCAACCTGCCGGCCTCGGCGCCCGCGCCTGAGTTCGTACCGCCTTGTTCTGATAACGTTATCCGGCTGTATGATCGTATCTGGACCAATTTGTTGAAGTAACCGACTTTAACAGCCAGCCAGCCTTTACAGCATATACAGGAACCAGTACTATTCGTATCGCCAGATACCGGATACCATTTGGAGTCCCTGTGTTTGTGACGAGCCCAGGATTAAATACTTTAACCAGAATATAAAATAATGAAAATCAGAAAATTTACAGTCTCGACCGCGTTCGCGGTACTTACGCTACTGGCCAGCCCGGTTTTTGCAGCAGGTGACGATGGCAATCTATCCAGGCTCGGTTCGTTCAAGACGACCGGCACGACCGGGGGTGAAGTGATTCCCCAGGGAGGAAAGTATGCGGAAAATCTTCGTAAAGTCCTGCAATCCATTAATTTGCCGGATGGCTTCAGAATTGAACTTTTCGCTCTGGTTCCCGATGCGCGCCACATGGCTGTCGGGCGGAACAAGGCGACGGTCTGGGTAGGTACCAGAAAAACCAAAGTATGGGCGGCTACAGACCGGGATATGGACAATATCGCGGATACGGTAGAGGAGTTCAGCCCCAGCGTGAGTTTCGATATTCCGAACGGGGTATGCTATTCGCCTGATGGCTTTTTATTCGTGGCGGAGAGAAACCGGGTTCTGGTTTTCCCCGCAGCCGAGTACTTCATGGAAGGGCCGGATACCGTTGCTGTGCCTGTTGTGGCTCAGGGTGACCTGATTCCGGTAGAGGAGGAGTCATACAACCATACTGCGCGAGTCTGTGTCATTGGTCCCGACAACAAGCTGTATATCAGTCTGGGACAACCATTTAATGTCACGCCACCGGAAAAAGTGGATTTGTATGACCGGACAGGGATTGGAGGAATGCTCCGGATGAACCGGGATGGTTCTGACCGGGAGGTCATCGCGACCGGAATCCGTAATTCGGTTGGTCATGCGTTTAATCCGGCGGATGGCAGTCTTTGGTTTACCGACAATCAGGTGGATGGAATGGGTGATGAGACTCCTCCGGGCGAATTGAACCGGGTACCTGCCGATGGTATGTGGTATGGACATCCCTGGTATGGCGGTGGCGAAGTCAGAACCAATGAATATGCTGACCAGGAAATTCCGGAAGCGAAGGCCGCCATGTACGTACCGCCACAGGTGGAAATGGAGGCTCACGCCGCCGACCTGGGTATGATGTTTTATACTGGCGATATGTTCCCCGCGAAATACAAGGGCGCTATCTTCAGCGCTCAACATGGTTCCTGGAATGCGGTCAAGCCTCGTGGCGCCCGGGTCATGGTGACTTTCCTGGATGAAGAAGGCAATGCCCGGGAAACCATGCCTTTTGCGGATGGCTGGTTGCAGCCAAACGGCGTATATTCAGGCCGGCCTGTCGATGTACAGCAATATGTGGATGGTTCCATCCTGGTTTCTGATGACAAGGCAGGCGCTGTTTATCGTATCTACTACGAGAACTGATTGAATACCGGCATTTCGGTCAGGCGCTTTCCAGCGTCTGGCCGGAATGTCGGACGGAATGATTGATGGGTCGATCTTTCTTTGGCGCTTTTTCGGCCTGCATTCTGGTTTTTCTGTCCGCTTCCGTTTGTGCGGGTGATTTATCAGCCGGCAAGAAGAAGGCTGAGGTCTTTTGTCAGACTTGCCATGGAATGGACGGTATTGGCACGATTGCCGGGGTTCCCAATCTCAGCGGACAGAAGGAAGATTACATGAAGATCCAACTTGAGGCATATCGCGCTGGCAAGCGTCAGCATTTGCAGATGTCGACCATCGCCCAGACGCTTTCTGACCAGGATATCCGGGATGTTTCGAGATGGTATTCAAGTATAGCGATTACGATAATCATGCCAGAACAATAAGCGCCGGGTATCGCGGCACAAGCTTGCATACTTAATTTTCAGGAATCAGGAGTCGAGGAATGTCAGGACATTGTATACGGTGGGTTACGGCGGTTTTATTGTGTTTTGTGATTGCTCCGGTTACAGCCCAGGTTTCGGAACTGGAACCGGTCACCGTAACGGCAACACGAGTTGAAAGCACTCTGGAAGAAATACCCGCGGCAGTCAGCGCGGTTGATCAGGACGAAATTCAACTGGGTACGGAACAGTTGGGTCTGGACGAGTCATTAGGCAGGGTGCCCGGCCTGTTTTTCCTGAATCGGTATAATTTCGCCCAGGATTTGAGGGCGTCTATTCGTGGTTTTGGAGCCCGGTCAAATTTCGGGATTCGGGGTATCAAGATCATCGTGGACGGTATCCCCGAAACATTGCCGGATGGTCAGGGGTCAGTGGATGGGATTGATCTCGGTTCAGCGCGCCAGATCAGCGTCATTCGCGGTCCGGCCTCTTCATTGTACGGGAATGCGTCGGGGGGCGCGATTATTGTCGAAACCGAGCATGGGCCAGCTGAACCATTTGTCGAATGGCGTACTTCCAGTGGCGCCTTCGGGTTTTTGAAAAACCAGTTCAAGGCCGGTGGAGACCAGAACCATTTGAATTATCTGTTCAGCGCCTCGAAAACAAGGGTTGATGGATACAGAGATCATAGTGAAGCGGAGAATACCCAGTTGAATGGTCGTTTTGAGCTCGGTATTTCTGACAAATCAAGCCTGCTTGCGAGTATTCATCATACCGACCAGCCGCTGGCCAATGATCCGGGTGGTATTGACGCACAGAGCGTTTCCGCAGACCGTACCGGCGCCAGGGACCGGAATATTGCTTTTGATACAGGTGAGGCGCTGAAACAAACCCGGGTCGGATTGCTTTATAAAACTGAACTGGCTGCTGATCGCAGTCTGGAGACCCGGGTTTACCAGACTCGTCGGGATTTCAGCAACAAGTTGCCATTTGAAGAAGGTGGCGCGGTCGCGCTGGATCGAAATTTTATCGGGGCGGGTCTGAAATATACAATCACTGGAGAGCTTGCCGGCAGACCGAACCGGTTGTTGCTTGGGTTCGACTATGATCGGCAGAATGACGACCGAAGCCGGTTCGAGAATCTGAGTGGGATCATTGGTGGTAAAACATTCGAGCAAAATGAACGGGTGACCTCCCACGGAATGTATCTGCAGGATGAAATTGATTTGAATGACTCCATGGAACTGACGGTCGGCGCTCGTTATGATGACGTGGAATTTGATGTTACAGATCGTTTCCTTGAGAATGGTGATGACTCCGGCAAGGTCGGTTTTGACCAAATCAGCCCGATGGCGGGATTCAGTTTCATCGCCAGCGACAGTATACGGTTGTATGCGACGATTTCGACTGCTTTTGAGACCCCGACAACCACAGAGTTTGCCAACCCGGGTGGCGGTGGTTTTAATCAGATGCTGGATCCGCAAAAATCAACCAACTACGAAATAGGACTCAAGTCCCGAACCGGGACGCAGAGTTTTGAACTGGCTTTATTCCACATCAAGGTAGAGGATGAGTTGACACCGTTTGAATTGGCCAGTCAACCGGGTCGAAGTTTCTTCGAGAACGCCGGGTCTTCCAGCCGTAATGGGCTTGAAGCCGCCTGGACACGCAGATTCGGGTCTGGCTTTGAGTTGTCAGGCGCCTACACCTGGTCGGATTTCTCCTTTGACACGTTCCGCAACGCGGATGGGGACGTTTTTGATGGTAACCGTATTCCTGGTATCCCGAAATCCCTGTTCCACGCGGATCTTTCGTGGTTTGGGGATACCGGTTTCTACGCATCGTGGGGTGCAACCGTTGCGGGTAGTATGTTTGCGGACAACGCTAACGATACCCGTATTGATTCCTATACTGTTTCCAACCTGAAATCGGGTTACAATGGCTTTGCAGGGGATTGGGAGTTCTCTATCTTCGCGGGTGTGAACAATCTTTTTGACGAAGATTACAACAACAACATACGAATCAACGCGTTTGGCAAACGCTACTATGAACCTGCTCCTGACAGAAATACATTTTTCGGCATCAACGTACGCAGAAATTTTTCTGGTTAATCATCAAAATCTGACTGGCTCCACCTGATTTCCGGCGCTGTATTTCGCTGTTCCGGGCAGGCTTCTGGCTTATGATTGAGTTTTTCAAGGCTAATCTGGACTATGCGATTTTCTCCATTCTTGGGGTGATGAGTTTTTTGATGGTGTGGTGTTCGGTTGAGCGAATTGTCTATTACCATCGGGTGGATCTGAAGCTTTTCAGAGACGAGCAAACGCTGAATATCGCATTAACCCGCCACCTGACCCTGATCTCAACGATTGGCGCCAATGCGCCATATATCGGATTGCTGGGTACGGTAATCGGAATTTTAATCACGTTCTATGATATTGGCGTGTCAGGGGGTGATGTGGAGGTGAGCGCTATTCTGGTAGGTCTCGCATTCGCTCTGAAAGCCACCGCATTGGGCCTGGCTGTCGCCATTCCCGCAATCTGGTTCTACAACGGCTTGTTGCGTCGGGTCGAAGTTCTGGTGGCGCAATGGCGGGTCATCAGTGACGCAGGATAACGGGGCGTCCCGTGAAACGTATCGATACCATCAATATGATCCCGATGATTGACATTATGCTGGTCATGCTGGCCATCGTATTGACCACTGCGACTTTTATTAAATTTGACCAGACGCAGATTGATTTGCCAGTGGTCAAGTCATCTTCCGGCCCGCCGGGGCGCCAGGGTAATCGGATTAATATCGACAGACAAGGCAACCTGTTTCTGAATAATCGGCAGATCACCCTGGAAGAGCTTGATCTCGAATTATCCGGAATGGACGGAGAGACACCGATTGCCCTCAGAGTGGATCAGGCCACAAGTTTTGGGTCTTTTGCCAATATTATTGATCTTCTGAAATCCCGTCAAATGAACAGATTGTCAATCATCGCAAAGCCATCCGAATAAACGCCAGAGCCATGCGGTCGTCTGTTACCGGCCTGATCGTTTCACTGCTGATTCACGGCGGAATTGCACTGGCGTTTATCCGGGCCTTCGAGAATCAGCCCAGGTCTGGGGAGGGGCGTAATTTATCTATTCCTCTTGCGGCATTCGAGATCGAAAATTCACCCAGGCTGGATAACACAGCGGAGCTCCCGGTAAGGCCCGAGCCGGAACCGGAACCGGAGCCCGAACCAGAGCCGGAGCCAGAACCCGAGCCGAAACCAGAGCCGAAACCAGAGCCGAAACCAGAGCCGAAACCAGAGCCGGAGCCGGAGCCAGAGCCGGAACCGGAGCCGGAGCCGGAGCCAGAGCCGGAACCGGAGCCGGAGCCGGAGCCAGAGCCGGAACCGGAGCCGGAACCGGAGCCAGAGCCAGAGCCAGAGCCGGAACCGGAGCCAGAGCCGGAACCGGAGCCGGAACCCGAACCAGAGCCGAAACCAGAACCTGAGTTAAACTCTGCCCCATTGATTTCTCCGAAGAAGAACTCTGATAATTCTTCAGATGATTTGAGCCGGGCCAGTGACACTTCTGATCAAGACCTGGCTCTCTTGCAACGCTATAAAGTCTACGTGCGCTCTATTATTGAGAAGAACAAGTTCTATCCGCGTAAAGCCAAGAGATTAAGACATCAGGGAGAAGCGCGAGTCAAGTTTACAATTCACAGGACAGGGGAATTTGAGGGTGTATCCATAATCAAAAGCTCGGGCTTTAATACATTGGATCAGGCAGCGCGGGATGCGGTATTACGGGTTGGTAAATTCAGCCCATTCCCGGACGGCATACAACGGGATGTATGGGAGTTTGAATTAGTCCTTGGGTATGTGATTGAGTAATTATATGTCGAGTCTGATTTTTTCCAGTACTCGATCCGGGCCCAGTTGAGTCATGCAGTGGTGGTGTTTGAGCGGACATTCCCGCTCGAAACACGGGCTGCATCCCAGATTAAGGTTCAACAGGTCGGCGCGGTCGGTCAACGGCGGGGTAAAAGTGGGGGCGCTCGCTCCATACAGGGCGATCACATGCCGGCCTGTCGCGGCGGCGACATGCATCAGCCCGGAATCATTGGTCACCACAGTACGGGCACAGGAAATCAGGTCCACGACTTCTTCGAGGCGGGTCTGCCCGGTCAGGTCGATGCAGCCGTCCGCGCTCAGGTGATTGATCTGCCGGGCGATCGGCTGCTCGTTCCTGGCGCCAAAAATCCAGACCTGCCAACCCGTCTGGATCCGGTCGCGGGCGACTTGCGCAAAATGTCCGACCGGCCAGCGCTTGGCGGAACCGTACTCCGCTCCCGGACAAAAAGCCAGCGCCGGTTTGTCGAGTGTCAGCCCGAATTTTGACAGGGTTTCGAGCAACTCTTCCCGGTTGACCCGCAATGCCGGATATGGCGGCATTCCCGGAATCGTTTGTCCCCGGTCGACGCCGAGAGAGGCGTAACGCTGCACATTCGAGGGCATTGCCTGTGCATCCAGACGCCGGATATCATTCAGCAACCCCCAGCGCTGTTCGCCGACATACCCGGTGCGTTTCGGAATGCCCGCAAACCAGGGAATCAGCGCCGATTTGAAAGACCCCGGCAATACGATCGCCTGATCAAAGCGGTATTGGCGGATGCTTCGCGCCAGTCTTCTGCGGGCGCCGAGTTGGAGTCTGCCGTGTCCGACCGGCATTTCAATAATCGCATGGACTTCGGGCATTCTTTTCAGAATCGGCTTGCTCCAATCGGGCGCAAGCACCGTGATACGGGCGCTTGAAGAACCGGCCTTGATGATCTTGAACAGGCTTTGCGCCATCACCATATCTCCGACCCAGGAAGGGCCAACCACCAGAATCCGGGTATCCGTCACTGTCGGTTCATGAGCACATAAAGCGTTCCGCAATAGGGGCAAAGTTCCTGCCCGCTGTCTTCAATCGGCAAATAGACTTTGGGATGGGAATCCCACAGACGCTTGCCGGGCATGGGACAATGCAACGGCAGATCCGCTGCGGTGATTTCAACCCGGTCACGGTCATTCGGCACATCGCCGCCGTTTGCCGGCGCTCCTGCGGCCATATCCGTTCGACGGGGTTCAGACATAGGTCAACCAGTCCTCATATTCAGGGATACGGCCGTGCACGGCATCGAAGAACCGGGACTGGATTCGTTCGGTGACCGGCCCACGGGAGCCGCTGCCAATCTTGCGATTGTCCAGTTCGCGAATGGGCGTGACTTCCGCCGCGGTGCCGGTGAAGAAGGCTTCATCGCAAATATAGACTTCATCGCGGGTAATCCGTTTTTCAACCAGTTCCAGACCCTCGTCCGCGATGATTTTGATGACTGCACTGCGGGTGATGCCGTCGAGAGCCGAAGTCAGATCCGGCGTGTAGACCACATTGTCCCGTATAATGAACAGATTTTCGCCGCTGCCTTCCATCACAAAACCATTGGTATCCAGCAATAATGCTTCATCGTAGCCGGTGTTGATGGCCTCCTGCAGCGCCATCATGGAGTTGATATAGTGCCCATTGGCTTTGGCCCGGCACATCGCGACATTGACGTGATGGCGAGTGTATGATGATACGCGCACACGGATGCCGGAGCGAAGGCTCTCTTCACCCAGATACGTCCCCCACTCCCAGGCGGCCACGATGACATGCACCTTCAGATTGTCTGCCCGAATCCCCATGCCTTCCGAGCCGTAAAAGACCATCGGTCGCAAATACCCGGCCTCCAGCTTGTTCTGTCTGATTGACTCGACCTGCGCGTCAATCAGCGTCTGCTGGTCAAAAGGGATTTCCATGCCGAGGATATGAGCGGATTGGAACAGTCGCCGGGTATGCTCCCGGAGACGAAAAATCGCGGTACTCCCTCCGTCTGTCCGGTAAGCCCGCACTCCCTCGAATACCCCCATGCCGTAGTGCAGAGTATGGGTCAGTACATGGGTGGTGGCGTCACGCCAGGGAACCATCTCCCCGTCCATCCAGATTACGCCGTCGCGGTCACTGAACGACATGACGCCCTCCGGTGACCGGCTTTTCTGTCAATGCTTTTCCCGCAGGCGCTGTATCCACGCTTATGCTCCAGTTCAAGGTTCTTGTAATCCGGGTTGTAAAATAAACTACCGGCCTTCGCTCTGTCAACCAAAAGCCTGTTGCCAGACCTCTTTCACCGCCTGCCGTTCGGCCAGTAACGCCCCTTGTTCGATCAGAACCGGGCGATCCATCAGTTTCAGATCCAGGGAATGGCGCAGATAGGCCCGATAGCCGGTCAGCAGCCGCTCGCCGACCGTCTCGTCGATAATGTCATGGGCAATCAGCGCCCGGATCGAATCCGCGGTGGTCCGGGGTTCGGTCAGGTCCGGACAGGCGTGAGCGTGACGTAAAATCCAGTACTGAATCAGAAATTCGATATCGACAATGCCGCCCTCATCGAGCTTGATATCGTACAGCTGTTCGGTTGAGTTGCAATTCTCGCGAATCATCTTGCGGCGCATCCCGGTGATGTCATCGGCCAGTTGAGCCGGGTCCCGTTCCATCGCCAGAATCGCCGTCCGGGCCTGTTCGAACTGATTGATCAGATCCCTGCCGCCAACCACTACGCGGGCGCGAACCAGCGCCTGATGCTCCCACGTCCAGGCTTCATTGACCTGATAATCGAAGAACCCCGAAAGAGAAACCGCCAGGGTGCCGCTGCGTCCGCCCGGGCGTAGCCGCATGTCGGTTTCGTAGAGCAACCCGGCCTGGGTTCTGGCGGTCAGCAGGTGCACCAGCCTTTGTCCCGTGCGACTGTAAAAGTATTCAGCCCGGCTTCTGGAGACGGAGCCGTCCGCCAGTGTCGTATCATAGCAGACCACAACATCCAGGTCCGAATGATAACCAAGCTCGCCACTGGCGAACTTGCCGTAAGCAATCACCCCGCCGGGGCAGGGGGCCGGGCCCTGTTTGCCTTCAACAAACCGCATGGCATCGACAAACACATGGTTCAGCAATACTTCCGCCAACTGGACCAGCGCCCGATGAACATCCGCCACACTCAATGCCTTTGATACGTCTGCCGCCGCAATTCGAAGTACCTGGGCATGCTGAAATTCACGCAACGCATGGTTCCGGCCCTCGGCGTCATTTGCGGCCAGCTGAGCCAATCGACGATCCAGTTCACTTGCAAGTTCCCGGTCGTCCCGGTTCCTTATATCCAGGATCGGATGGAGCAGTTCATCGAGGGTTACAGGATGGAGACCGATATGCCTCGAGATCCATGGACTGGCGGCGCATAAATGTAGCAGTTGCTTCAATGCGATCGGGTTCTCGATCAGCAGGCTGAGATAAGCTGAGCGCCGCCCGATGGACTCAACCACATTGATAAATGCCGCCATTGCGCGCCCGGCATCGTTGTGCGTACCCGCTTCCTTTAACGCCAACGGGATCAGGCGGTCTATGCGGTCGCGCTCAATTCCGGAGAAAGCCTGGTAAAGTCTGCCCTCCCTGAATGCCCTTAAAACTTGCGGGGTTGAGTTTGAAGTCTCGAACCCGATCCGGCCCAGGACTTCGCGGGATTGTGACTCGTCCAGTTTCCCCTGCCACAGATCAACCAGTTGCTTCTGCCGGTGGTTGTCGCCGCCGGGTGAATCCGCGGTTTCATCCAGAATCATCCGAAACTGGCTGTGGACCAGATTCCGGTGTGCGTCGAGTTGCTCGATATAATGGTCCCAACTGTCAAAACCCATACTCCAGGCCAGCCGGGTCTGGTCAGTATGCGATTGCGGCAGCATCTGGGTTTGCCTGTCCCGGGTCATCTGCAACCGATGTTCGGTGTTTCGGAAAAAACGATAGGCTGCAGTCAACCCGGTACGAGATTGATCGTCCATCACGCCCAGTTTCGTCAAGGAATCCATCGCCGCGTACAGAGACGGGGTTTGCAGGAAGTTTTCACGACCGCCCCGAATCAGCTGATGGCTTTGGATCAGGAACTCCACTTCCCGGATGCCTCCCCGGCCCAGCTTGATATTCCGGTCGGAATCGGCTTGTTCAAGTTCTCGTTCGATCATGCCTTTCATCTCCCGGATAGAGTCAAACGCGCCGAAATCCAGATACTTGCGGTAGACGAACGGTTTCAGGACGCCGAGAATTTCCCGTCCGGCATTCTCATCACCGGCCACCTGGCGGGCCTTGATCAATGCGTAGCGCTCCCAGTCGCGGCCATGGGTCTGGTAATAGTGTTCCATGGCGGGACAGGACAGTACCAGAGGGCCATTACCGCCATTCGGCCGCAAGCGCATGTCGGTGCGGAACACAAAGCCGTCCGTTGTCACCGTCGCGATCGCCGAGATTATTTTCTGCCCCAGTTTTATGAAGTAAACCTGGTTGTCCACGCCATCGCGTCCCGACTCCGGGCGCGTCTGTCCGGGATGATCGTAGGAGAAAATCAGATCCACGTCAGAGGAGTAGTTCAGCTCGGAACCGCCCAGTTTACCCAGTCCCAGCGCCACCATCGAAGCAGGTTCTCCATTGACTCCGAATGGCCTGCCGAGCCTTTGTGACAACCACCGTGAATGATGGATGAGAGCAAGACCAATGGCCTGCTCCGCAAGCGCCGACAGATCACTCATGGTTTCTTCCAACTCCGAAAACCCGGCCAGGTCCCGCCAGGCAATCCTCACCATCTCCCGTCGCCGTAACTGGCGCAATTTCCGGTGCAGCGTGCCCTCATCGGCGCAGGTCCCGACGCGATCATTGATCACATTGCGATAGCCACCGGGTGAATACGATCGGTCCAGGTCTCCGCTTTCCAGCAGGTCAATCAACAACAGGGGGTCAGAAATACAGGAGCGGCTGATGAAATCACTGCAAGCCCAGACCGCTTGCAACTCCGGGCGGGACTGGCAGCGATGGAGCGCCTCCGTCCTGCCGTCGGCCAGACCACCGCGGGTCATGGATTCCACGAATCGTTGCCATTGCCGCTCAGCATCGGGTTTGAGCGTCCGGGGCAGACTGGTCAGCGTCACTTTATGAGGGTTTATCTGTAGTCAACTCGGTCATTGACATAAGACATCAGGCTTGGGGCGCCTGGTTCATGCAAGCTCATAAATATCGCCTTCACTGATCTTCTCCTTGTCCAATAATGCTTCGATACAATCACGGAAATATTTTCGTTACCGGTGACGGCCACCGCGTACCCCACTGGCCGATAGCGTTTCAGCCTGGTCGATTCGCTCAATGTTGAACAAAACGCTATCGGCCAGACTCCCATACCGACGCGGTCTGCCGGCCTGAAGGCAACGCCGCGCTATCGTTTCCCGCGCCTAGCGCGTCTCCAGAAGCGAAAAACGCTATCGCGCTTTTCATGCACATCGTGCGGTCTGCTCCGCCTTCAGATAATCGCGCTATCAATTCCGGCTGGTGCCCGGCAACCTCTCCACCACGCCGGACAGGTGCGCCACCTGTTGCGTCAACTGGTTGATTTGCTGATTGCCTTGATACACCAAACCCAATATGACCAGATTCAAGGCAAACAGAAACCCGGCGACAATCCCGATTGTCCAGCGCAACCCGGCCACTTCCCGCTGGACTCCGGAAATATCTCCCTTTGTCGCCAACTGGTCGCCCTGATGCTTTACCAACTTCGTCATGGCTTTGGCTTGCTCGGCGCTGAATCCGGCCTGTTGCAATTCCTCTGTGGCTTCCAGTGTGTCGATGGTGTATGCGGTCATGTTTCGGTGCCTGTCTGTTCTTTTCTGGTGTTTCTATTCTGGCCGGGTTGGTTCGGCTCACGGGTTGGCCTCCCGGTGATTTCCGGGAAACCCGCGCCGCCATTAGTTCTGTAGTACACCGTTTACATACTGGATTTCGATAACTATCCCGTTCGGGAATGTGAATGTCCATTGCCCGTGTTGCTTGCCGTTGACATACGGGCCTTCGGCAACCATCCCGGACGGGAATGTGGTTGTCCATTGCCCGTGTCTCTCGCCGTCTACCATCGGGCCTTCCATAACCCTACCATCCAACAATTCTATTTGGGTCGCGCCGGACGGCAGGGTGGTCACTTGTCGAACGCTGTTGCCGCCACCACCGCCGCAAGCGGTCAGCAATACGGCCAATCCTCCAACGACCAGGGTCTTGATGATTTGTTTCATGTCGCGTCCCTCACGGCTTGCGGTAGATAATATCCGCGCCGTTTACCCGGTGGGCATGACCGGCCAGGATACTCGCGTCCAGTGTAAAAGTCGCCCCTCCAATCTGAATACTTGGCAAGGTAACATCGTTCAGGCGGATACTTTCCAGCTTGTTGAATTGCCCGGCGATATTGTCGGTTTTATCAGCCAGGATAATATCGCGGTCTTTCCCCCGATTGTCGCGGATGTTGTAGGTATCCGCGCCGCCGCCGCCACTCATGAAGTCGGAACCGGCATTCCCTCGCAGGTCATCATTGCCCGCGCCTCCAAGTATCCAGTCATTGCCGCCACCACCTCGCAGGAAGTCATCGCCTTCGCCTCCGTTCAGGTAGTCATTGCCAGCGCCACCGAACAGGCGATCATCGCCGAAACCTCCGTTCAGGAAGTCATCACCATTATCGCCGTACAGCTTGTCATTGCCCGCGCCACCGTACAGCGTATCATTGCCATTGAATCCTTGCAGGAAGTCCGCCGCGCCGCCGCCGGACAGCCAATCATCGCCCCAGCCGCCATATAGCCAGTCATCACCTTCGCCGCCGTGCATTTCGTCATCGCCCGTTTCTCCGAACAGCCAATCCCCGCCCCCGCCGCCTTGCAGGATGTCATCGCCTTCGCCGCCATACAGGATGTCAATACCGGCGGCGGTGTTCCTGTCCCAGTCGGCCCCGTCGCCGTACAGGATGTCATTGCCCGCGCCGCCGTACAGGATGTCATCGCCATCGCTGCCTCCCAGGTTGTCATCGCCCGCGCCGCCGCGCAGGGTGTCATCGCCATAGCTGCCGTTCAGGGTGTCATCGCCCGCGCCGCCGTACATATAGTCATCGCCAACTTCGCCCCAGTCTTCGCCGCCATGTAGCCAGTCATCGCCTTCGCCTCCGTGCAGTTCGTCATTGCCTTCGTCTCCGAACAGGAAGTCATCGCCAGCGCCGCCCCACAGTTCGTCAGTGCCATCGCCGCCAGTCAGCCTGTCATCGCCAACGCCGCCGTACAGCTTGTCATTGCCATCCATGCCGGCCAGTTCGTCATCGCCTTCTTCGCCGTACAGGTAGTCATCGCCTTCGTAGCCGTACAGCCAGTCAATGCCATCGTTGCCGTATAGCCTGTCATCGCCTTCGTAGCCGTACAGCCTGTCATGGCCAGCGCCGCCGTACAGCTTGTCATCGCCAACGCCGCCGATCAGCCTGTCATCGCCATTGTCGCCTTCCAGCCAGTCATCACCATCGTTGCCGAACAGCCAGTCATTGCCTTCGCCGCCTTCCAGCCTGTCATTGCCTTCGCCGCCTTCCAGCCTGTCATTGCCATCGCCGCCGTTCAGGATGTCATTGCCATCGTAGCCGTGCAGTTCGTCATCGCCATTGTCGCCGTACAGCTTGTCATCGCCCGCGCCTCCGTACAGCTTGTCATGGCCTTCGCCGCCGTTCAGGGTGTCATCGCCAGTGCCGCTGTACAGCCAGCCGCCGCCGCCGCTTCTCCATTGTGAGTCTCCGTACAGGTAGTCATCGCCAGCACCGCCGTTCAGGATGTCATGGCCAGCGCCGCCCCACAGTGCGTCAGTGCCATCGCCGCCATACAGCTTGTCATTGCCAGCGCCGCCTTGCATTTCGTCCTTGCCATTTTCGCCGTTCAGTATGTCATCGCCAGCACCACCGTTCAGGTAGTCAAGTTCGCCTTCGCCTCCGTACAGGGTGTCATCGCCCGCGCCGCCGTACATAAGGTCATCGCCACCGTCTCCGTACAGCTTGTCATTGCCATCGTTGCCGTACAGCCAGTCATGGCCAGCGCCGCCCCACAGTGCGTCAGTGCCATCGCCGCCATACAGCTTGTCATTGCCAGCGCCGCCTTGCATTAGCCCGTCATTGCCTTCGCCGCCGTATAGCTGGTCATCGCCATTGCCGCCGTCCAGCCAACCATCATTGCCCCTGCCACCGTACAGGATGTCATTGCCATCGCCTCCAAGTATCCAGTCATCGCCATCGTTGCCTTCCAGCCAGTCATTGCCAGCGTTGCCGTACAGCTTGTCATCGCCATCGTTACCGTACAGGGTGTCATCGCCATCGCCGCCGCCCAGGTTGTCATCGCCTTCGCCGCCGTATAGCTGGTCATCGCCATCGTTACCGCGCAGCCCGTCATTGCCTTCGCCGCCGTATAGCTGGTCATCGACATTGCCGCCGTACAGGACGTCAACGCCGTTCCCGCCGTACAGGGTGTTCGTGCCACCTAGCCCCCACAGCCTGTCATCGCCATTGTTGCCGTACAGGGTGTCATCGCCTTCGCCGCCGTACAGCTTGTCATCGCCTTCGCCGCCGTATAGCTGGTCATCGCCATTGCCGCCGTCCAGGAAGTCATCGCCATTGTCGCCTTCCAGCCAGTCATTGCCAGCGTTGCCGTACAGCTTGTCATCGCCATTGAATCCGCGCAGCCTGTCATTGCCTTCGCCGCCGTTCAGGTCATCATTGCCCGCGCCGCCCCACAGTTCGTCATCGCCATCGTTGCCGTACATAAGGTCATCGCCGTTCCCGCCGTACAGGGTGTCATCGCCATCGTTGCCCCACAGGGTGTCATTGCCAGCGCCGCCGTACATATAGTCATTGTTCGATGTTGCCGATGCCTTGCAGGTTTCCCCGCTTACACTCGCCCAACAGCCTAACTGGTTATCTTTCGCCCATCCGCCCGTTTGTGACTGGACGGCGAATACCGGCGCCAGAAGTATGATTAACGCCGCCAGTGTGATTATTCGTTTCATGGTCATGTTCCCGGTTGTTGTTGGTTGTTGTCAGTGGTGTGGTTCGGTTCGGTTGGTCTGATCTTCCATCCGCCGTTGTCCGTCCGCTTGATCAGAATGCTGTCTTCGTCTTCAAGGTCGCGCCGGAGACAGGTGGCAAACCTGATCAGTCGTTCAATGGTGGCCGCCTTCGATATGCCTTTGTACTTCGCCAGTTCGTCCAGTTCAATCAAACGGTCTCGATGCAAACGGTATGTTCTCGACAAGCGTACCGGGTCGCCGGGTTTCACTCGATCGGACTGTTTCGGTCGCTTCGGTCGCTCCGGATAGAGTTCTTTCAGTCTGATTATCCTGTGCATACGGGCAAGTGTAATGTATTTATGGATGCCTTGAAAACACCTATAAAGGCTTTATTCGGTGGTTTCAGGCACAAAACAGGCTGAATTGTGCTTGTTTCAATCGGCACAAGCATTTTCCCCCGCGCTACGGGCTTTACATAATTCGTAGCTCAAAGTTATGTAAAGTTCCTATCGTCAATCCTCTGGTGGCCGCCCGATAATCACGCCGTCCCGCTCCATGTCCTCAAATACCTGTTCCCGGCTCTTGGCCTGTCCGGTCGCTGGTCGATTGCTGGACGGCGCCGGTTGCTCAACCTCGCCGGGGTCGATGGTGGCCGGGTCGATGGTCTGCCCCTGGACTGTCTGCCAGGCTGTTTGTATCAAGGCTTCAATCATCCGTGGTCGGGAGCCAACGCGCTGGATGATACGAGCGTCACGGATATTTGCGCAACGCCGACGGCACAATCTACATTGAGCGCCTGGGGCAACAATTGACACGCGCTGGCACACTGAGTGAGCATGATGCCATGACTGCAATCAGCAATGCCTGACAGCGCCGATTTTTTGACAACACCTCACCATTCAGGCAGGATAGTTCAATCTGATGGAGAGCGAGAATGAGCAATCAAAGTTTAAAGCGCCTGTTCACACCCGGCGCCGGAGTGGTGCCGCCTTATCTGGCTGGGCGAAAAGGCGAACAGGAGTATTTTCAGGATTGTGTTGAAGGTTTGAAAACCAGGAACCCGATCAGTCAGGACTTAATCCTCTACGGCCCTCGTGGAAATGGTAAAACTGCCCTGCTTGGATACCTGCAGAAAGAGACCCTCCGCAAAGAAGGATCAAAGCTGGATATCCAGTGGGCTACTCCCGGTAGAATGGAGACTCCAACAGAATTTGACAACACGCTGGCGGGCGTGAAAAGATTCCGGGATACATTCAAAAAGCTGATTGCTTCTGTCGGATATCAATCTGTATCAGCGGGCATTGAACTGGATTTATCCGGTTCAGCAAGGATCGCAGAAGACCAGATCAGGAAGAAGTGTAAAAAGAAGCCATTTATCCTGATCATAGACGAGGCGCATACGCTGAAGCCCGAGGTTGGAAATTCCCTGCTGAACGCCAGCCAGACAGTCCGCCGGGAAGGCCATCCATTCCTGCTGGTACTGGCCGGCACTCCGAACCTGATGGCGGCGCTGGGAAAGAGCAACGCCTCCTTCTGGGGGCGTAGCAAGATACTCCCGTTAGGTCGCCTGTCACCCGAAGAAGCCGGGCAGGCGGTTACCGTGCCGTTGGAACAAGTCGGTATATCTTTCGCCCCCGGAGTGATTGATGAAATTGCAGGGCGTACCCATTGCTATCCATACTTCCTGCAAATCTGGGGAGACCGTATAGCTCGCAGGCTGGACCAAACCGGACAGACCGAGGTAACCCCAAAGACGCTCCGGGAAGTGGAGGCAGAAGCGCACAGAGAGCGCGATACCATGTATGAGACCCGCTTCGACGAGATAGAAAGAATGGGATTGCTGCCCGTGGCCAATAGCGTTGCGAATGCCTTTATCCAGCCCGGTTCGTCTACTTTGCATGGGAGCGTGTTGGAAGACGCGATTGCAAAAGGAATGGCAGGCGCGGATGAACCCGTCACGGATGGCCGTGTCCTGGAGCGGCTGGAGCAACTTTCCCACCTGGGGTATGTGTGGAAAACCGGAGGATATGATTACGAACCCGGTATCCCCAGCCTGATGACTTATGTACAGGGATATTCCCGGGTTCAGGGCAACGCCCCGGATGAGCCGTCGCCACTGAAAGAGCGCATCCAGAAATTACGGAAAGATCTGGCAAATGAACCAGACACCGGCATCGAGATGTAATCAACTATCCGTTCGATGTATGCAGCGAGATGGATCCCGAACTGATGCTTGATCTCGCGCGTCGGGCGGCCGAGTTGATACTCCCGTGTCGCTGGGGATCGTGTGTTTCCGGGTCAATCCTGCGGGCGCCACAATCAACGAGCAAGCCCTGCATGATGTCAACAGGACGACGCTCGCTCGCGTGCTCTGGGAAGACCGGGCAATGATAACCTCGACTATGGTCAACGGCAAATTCTCTCTCCGACTCTGTATCATCAACCATAACACGACCTGGAACGATGTATGTGAGACCCTGGAGTTCATTGAGCGGGTCGGTAGGGAAGAGTTGTCGAAATCAGGCGGTTGAAGCCTGACGCGGGAATCCGATACGGGAATCGGACTGCGCTTTCTCCGTACAGAGTTAATGCGGGATCACGGCGGTGACTTCAATCTCCATCACCCATTCCGGGCGAGCCAGACCATTTACGATCAGCCCGGTAGAAACCGGGTATACGCCTTTCAGCCACTTGCCGATAGCCTGGTAGACATCGTCGCGGTAGGCGCGGTCGGTAATATAAACCTGTATACGGCAGATATGACTTAACTCCGACCCCGCTTCTTCGAGCAGTTGCTTTACATTTTGCATGGCCCGGTCAGCCTGGGCGAAGGGGGTCATATCTTCGATATTTTTAAAGTTATCAATATCCTGGCCGACCTGCCCGCGGACAAAAACCAGGGTTCCTTCGGCCTTGACCACCTGGCACAGGTCGTTGTCGAGTTTCTGGTTGGGATATGTTTCCCGGGTATTGAATTTCCGATAGCGCTGATGTGTTCGGGACATGGATTGGCTCCTGATGATTCCTTGCAGGCGAGGGTAATTTACGAAGTGAGCATATCATGCCGGGCATACATTTTCGCTCACATTGCAACAGGATTTCTCCTTATGATACATTGATTACCATGATTGACGCAGACGATTTTCCGGATATTAGCGAAGCGTCCGAATATGGTCTGCTGGCGGTCGGCGGCAGCCTGACTCCCCGACGGCTGTTGTCTGCGTACAGCAAGGGAATCTTTCCCTGGTATAATGAAGATCAGCCGGTCCTGTGGTGGTCTCCGGATCCCCGATGCGTGCTTGTGCCTGACCACTTCCACCGTTCCAGGAGTCTGGCGAAGTCAATCCGGTCGCAGGGGTTTCGTTTCACCCTGGATTCGGCGTTTGAGCGGGTGATTCGGGCTTGCGCGGCGCCCGCCAGGGGGCGTCCGGAAACCTGGATCAGCGAGGATATGATCGCCGCCTATACTCGCCTGTATCACCTCGGCTTTGCCCATTCGGTGGAAACCTGGAAGGGCGACTGTCTGGCAGGCGGTCTGTATGGCGTCGCCATCGGCAGGATGTTTTTTGGTGAGAGTATGTTCAGTTCGGTCACCGATGCCTCCAAAGCGGCCTTGAGCTTTCTGGCGGCGATGCTGGATGAAACGGGATACCACCTGATTGACTGTCAGGTCACTTCCGACCATCTGCTGAGTCTGGGGGCGGAAGTCATTCCGCGCAGCGAGTTTATCAAGAGGCTTGAGCAGGCGTGTGGCCGTCACATCCGCCCGGGAAAGTGGCCGGGTGGAGCATCTGTGGGCTCCCGCGAAAGCGGGAGTGACGGAGTGGGAGATCCTGTGACCGAATCAGTCGCAGTCGCCGATGAAATCCTGGCCGGTTTCAAAGTCGAATATCCGGTCAAGCTGAAACTCGCTGATTAGCTGGTCCACGGCTTTCTGGCCATGTTCCCTGGCCACTTCGGTCAATATCAGTTGGGCCGAATGGCGATTGTAGGAACCGCCAAAGTCCGCCTGTACCTTGATCAGTTGGCGCGCCTTGTCCAGAGTCATCTCATCCGGCCATCATGGTTTGAAGTTTGCATGCAGTTTCTTCGCGACCGGCCGGTTCTGCAACCGGATGTAATCGGGCAGGCCGTTCCGGTAGGGGGGGTAATCTTCCCCTTGCACGAGCGGGAGCAGATAATCACGGCACTCCCGGGTGATCCCGAAGCCGTCTGCGCTGATAAAGTTTCGCGGCATCCTTTTCTCCACGTTGGCGACCTGGTTCAATTCCGTTTTACCGATTTCCCAGCGATAGGGGCTGTCGCTGACCCGAACGATGGTTGGCATCACCGCATTTTCTCCATCCAGCGCCATTTCAACCGCGGCTTTGCCCAATTCATAAGCCTGATCGACATCGGTCTTCGAGGCGATATGCCGGGCAGAGCGTTGCAGATAATCCGCGACCGCCCAGTGGAATTTGTAGCCCAGATCCTGCTTTACCATATTTGCGACCACCGGAGCGACGCCACCGAGCTGGGCATGGCCAAAGGCGTCAACCAGTCCCTGATCCGACAAGAACCGGCCATTGGCGTCCATGACTCCTTCCGATACGACGATGGATACATACCCGTGTTTTTCAACCCGGCTTTTTACTTCGGCGATAAACCTTTCCCGGTCAAAGGGAATTTCGGGAAACAGGACAATAATGGGTATCGGGGTCTCGCTGTCGGATGCCAGGGCGCCGGCGGCCGCAATCCAGCCGGCGTGGCGGCCCATCACTTCCAGCACAAAAACGCGGGTTGAAGTCTTGGCCATCGAAGCCACGTCAAAGCTGGCTTCCCGGGTGGAGGTGGCGATATATTTCGCTACCGAACCGAAACCCGGGCAATTGTCGGTGACCGGCAGATCGTTATCCACGGTCTTCGGGATATGAATCGCCTGGATCGGATAATTCAGGCGCCTGGACAACCCGGAAATCTTCAGGCAGGTATCCGCAGAGTCCCCACCGCCGTTATAGAAGAAATATTCGATCCGATGCGCTTCGAAAACTTCGATCAGGCGTTCGTAATGTTGCCGGTGTTCGGACAGACTCCCCAGTTTATAGCGGCACGAACCAAATGCCCCGGACGGGGTATGGCGCAGCCTGGCGATGGATTCATCCGATTCTTTCGAGGTGTCGATCAGGTCCTCGGTCAGGGCTCCGATAATGCCGTTTCGACCGGCGTAGACATTGCCGATCCGGTTCCTGTTTTTACGCGCGGTCTCGATCACGCCGGCAGCCGATGTGTTGATTACGGCGGTCACGCCGCCGGATTGCGCGTAAAACGCGTTTCTGGCCTCTGTCATTTTGTATCGACGCCTTCGCGCTCGCGCTCGTGGTCCGACTGGGTTTGCAGGACGGCGGCCACACATTCATCGAGTTCGCTGAATTCCTCGATCCCGGTGCCATACTGTTCGTGCGGTGTATAGAAAAACTGGGATTTGAAGCGGAAAAAGCCGGTTTTGAACACGACAAAACTGGCGCCGCGTTCATGCCAGAAAACTGTCGGGCAGGCTGTGGTTTCTTCAGGATCGTCCTTATCCAGGCTGAGGTCGCAATCAGCCAGTTGTATTTCCACGTCCTTTTTGTAGCGTTGGGTCAGCATTTCGCGGATACCATGCAGCTCGACGTCGGTAAATTCAGGTATGTGTTGCATGGGTTGTGCCAAGTCTTTGTGTTCGTAAATTCATTATATTCTGGTTATCTGCGATGGGCCACGAATTCTTGCGCCGTCAACCCGATATCGCGAGCAATACGGCGTAGCAGAATTGGTGACAGGTCACGACCGCCATGCACTGGAACTGTCGTTGCCCGGCCATCAATATGGCGAAAGCGTTTGTGCGAACCGCGCTGGCGGACTTCTTCGAAGCCCAGGATTGAGAGGATGACAATGACCTCTCGTGGTTTGAGAACAGGAGTGCGAGTCACACCCGGTATCAGTCTACCACGACAACCTGCGTACCGACGAACTCCCCGACCATCATTGCAGGTATGTCGTCATCGAAAATCATAGCAATGACTTCTTTAAGATTGTTGTTGAGTTCTTCAAGCGTCTCGCCCTGACTTTGGGCGCCGGGAAGTCCGGGGACGTAGCCGACATAGAGTTTTGTGTCTGGGCAGCGTTCGACAATAGCGGTGTGGATTTGGGGATTCGAGCAGTTTGAGGTATTCGGTTCCCGTTTGCCTGAATGAGGGATTATCCAGCGAGAATATTTCCCATCAGATTGATAAGCATGCGGCAGCTTTCCTGTACGCAATAAATTACGAAGTGGCAAACCTGGGCTGCGGATGTCATCGCGAAGAAGTCCCTTTTCTTCAAGAAGCGTGTTTGCTTCACGGGGGGCAATGTCTCGCTTTCCTGTTTCTGTCAGAAAGTTGTCCAGACATTCAATAATCGCTTCAATATCAACACTCTCTTTCATTGTTTTCGTTCGTTCAGTATGCAGATAATTTCATGTACGTTATGCCATGCACACACTCACTAAAGCACATCCAATCGTATCAGCCATCCTGTGGTATGTCCATCAAAATCAGGCGTTGCAGGGTAGAACTTCCTGTGAGCGCAAGTTGTATGTGCGGAGCCTGACCTGAAAGTGAAGTCAGTCAAGTGGCGTGGCGTGTTGATTGGATGGTCTTGTTCGATATTGTTGTTTTGGTTCCATGAGTAACGCCATCTGCCGCTCAGGTTCACCATGCACTCTGGCATGAATGTGATTTTCCAGTTCATTCTGTCTTCCAAGCTCTTTCGCCAATTCAAAGAATGAAATTCTGCGAAGCACATCAATAGTCACGGGTCTCTTGGAATCCATGAAAACAAGTGAACGCAAAAATTCTAAAGCTGGTCGAGAAGACAGGAGCTCATATAAAAGTTGAGCTTCTTCTTCCGACTGACACGGAATCGAATAGCAAGTGTCGTCAACCATCACGGGACGGCCTTCAATCGGAGGCACCACAACGAAAGCAAAAGATTTGTAGAAACCGGATATAGCCACCTTCCACGGTGCGAATGAATAAGATCCGATTCCGAACACAGAGAATTGAGGGCGGTTTTTGTAGATGGAGCTTCGCCGACCATCTAACAGTTCGCTGTGGCGCACCAGATAGTCCCAGGTTGATGGGGCTTGTGTCTTGACTATGGAAGTGTCATCGCCAGTATGAAATTGAGTCACTAGAACATACTTGCGAATATCAGCCCTGCCGTTACCAAGATCAGACGACTTTAGAAGAGGGTATATAAACTCATCTTCCAGTTCGACAGACTCACCAAAGCCATTGCACAGCCGTTCTCCATCAAGACTAAATTCCATAATCTTTGCAGCATCATGCTTGATGCCGGATCGCCAGGTATAGGAAAATGACCCCCCATCCAGATTTTGGCGCCGCCGATAAGTATCTATATCGGAAACCAAATCGCCATAAATGAAACCGAAGACTCTCGAATCCGAGTCCAAATCAAGGTCGGTATAAGTCGTCGCTGTCCGATCATTTGTTATTTTTCCAGTAGTTGTAAACAGACAGGCATCCACTGCGACACCAAATGCTGCTTTCGCATCAATATGGAATAGTTTTGATGCTTCCCGCCCTCCATCCGTCTTCCAGAAGTGTCGTAGAACTTTACGCGCTGTCATGGTCTTGCAGAGCATTGCGAGAGTCCCTTCTGTGGGCAATGCTTCAATCAGTCGAATCAGCATCCATTCGGCTATATCAAAGTTCGACTTTCCAGTGCAGGCATCAAAACCACGCAACCGTTGGAAATTTGTCTTCTTCGGGAGATTTTGGCTACCCAACTGGCCCAGACCGGAATTGGTAACCCAGGGTGGATTCCCGATAACCAAAATCCGCGACTGCCCGCTCTTTTTCAGATTGACCCTCCAATCCTCTGTAAAGAAGTCGCAGTGGTAAAATTCAACTCCCGAACTTTCAAGAGTCAGTGAGGCTCGATCAACATACTCCTGGTTGATCTCGTAAGCTTCATAACGTGGTTCATCACCCCAATATTGCACGGAAGCCTTCAGGAACGCTCCCAAACCCGCCGTCGGCTCAACAACGACATCCGGTTTTCCGAAAATCCCGGAAACCAAAGCGACAACCTGCGTTGCCAATTCATCAGGGGTCTGAAAATCTCCAAATTCCTTCCTGACGCTCATAGTACATCAATTCCTGTAACGCTTCCGGCTTTCTGAATGACGCGGCCATACTGAAGCCGCCACTGGAGTGCGTTTGAGATCGTCAGGTATCCGATTTGTGGTGGGTGCGTGAGCACTTTTTCCGCAAGCGCTTGTGCCTGAATATCGTCCAGAGGAAGCATCCGCTCTCTGAAAAAAGCGAGAACATCATCGGCATTCCCGTCATTTTCAATGATTTGGATGAGGCCGGACGTGGTTTGGAAATCAGCGGTTCGTACTTGGTCTACAAAAACGGTGTGCTGGATATTCAGTCGTCCGGTCCTCGTTTCATCGTCATCCGACTTCTCATAAACGAAAACAAGTAAGTTGTAGCCGAGGCCATATATTTTTTGTTGCGCTGATTTGAAAGGGCATGAGGATTGAGGTTGTCGGACACTTGTTACTTTGATGTCAACTTCGAGGTCAGGAAAATCAATCCCTTTTGCTGTGGAGCCTTCGGTGTATTGATATTTCGTATGAAGATATGCCTGAAATTTATGCTCCAGATAGGTGCCGACAGCCTTCCCGTCGGTTACTCCAAACAAAGCCGGTTCCAGATGGGTGGATTCTCGGAGCGAGAAATCTGTGGCTTCGGATTTAAGGAGTGGTATTGTCAGTGTGCCTGGAGGCATGGGTTTTCTTTTTGTTATGATGCGTCAGTGCTGTTCCAGAGTGCGGATGCCGCCCTTAAGACTTAGGTGGAACGAATGGCCGCATAATAAAATCATCATTCAATTCCAATTCGCGAATAGACACTTTCGCGGCCTTCGCCATCGCTTTAATGAGGCTCACTATGTTGTCGGGCAATCGCTCAGTTTGGCCAAGTTCTTCGTGCATTTTTCTGAGTGCTGAAATGACTTGAGGATGTTCTGCATACGCCACGAACACTTCGTTCAACGCGATGAAAGGTTCGCCCTTACTTTCCCGGAACTGACCGGTCAAGACGTAGCGGTTACCGACAAAACGTCGGAGAACATCACGCTTTATCTCAAATTTTGTGTGTTGGCTATTCAGGTAAAAAGAAACACAAGTCGCAAGCAAGCCAGAAAGCAAAGCAGAGATCAGTATCATCAAGGTTTGTTGAACAGACATTGAACTCTCGTCTATTGGATGTGATTGATGCGACCGGGAAATCGGATGCTGCATTGGTGTTATTCTGAATGAAGTATAGCATAGCTCCTGCCCCGAAACACTTGACGGAAGGTCAGTAAAACGATTCTTCTCCGTCAGGCCGGGTCTTGAATCGCTTGTGCGACCAGAAGTATTGGGCAGGCGCATTGGCGATCAGGTCTTCGATGGCCCGGTTCATAGCGCTGGCGTCCTCAAGCGCATCGCCGCAAGGATAATCTTTTAGCGGAGGGTGAAAAATGACTTCTATTCCCGCCCCGAAACTTTTAATCCTGGCCATGCAGGGGATTACTTTTGCCCGGGTTGTGGCGGCAATCTTGTTCAGGGATGGAAGGGTAGCCGTGCGGATGCCATAGAAGGATGCGAATACGCCTCTTTCTTCGCCAGGGTCCTGGTCCGGCAGGTAATAAAATGGGGCGCCATTGCGGATGGATTTGATCAGGCTGCTGGAAATTCCCTTGGAACTGTACATGGCGTCACCGAAGCGGGTGCGGCGTTTCAGCATGAACCGCTCCATGAACGGGTTTTTGTGTTTCTGATAAATACTCACCATATTGAATTGGCTGAACAGGAGTCCGCCGAGGAATTCCAGGCAGCAAAAATGCGGGACCAGCAGAATAACGTTTTCGCCCTTTGCCAGATGGTCATCGAGAATCGCCCGATTTCTGAATGTGGTAATGGCGGCCAGCCGCTTTGCAGGCGCCCACCATGCCCAGGATATCAACAAAAAACCCGTCGCCATGGCATGGAAATGGGCTCTCGCAAGGTTTCTGGTATCCTTATCCGAAAGGCCGGGGAAACAAAGCCTGAGATTGATTCTGGTGATGCGGCGTCTTGACCGGTAAAGCCAAAAGGCGATCTCGCCTACAGTCACGCCAACCGCATGGACCACCCTGAACGGGGCAAGACTGAAAAGCCACAGTAACCCCAGGGATATTCGAATCGGCAAATTCCGGATGGATGGGAGCGCGGGGAACGCCATTATTCATCAAACCTGAGTTTTAACCTTAAATAACACTGGATTAAGTGTTAGAATCCGCCCGCCCGTTACCATACTACATCCCGGCATTTTACATAAATTATGGGAATTATATACTTGACGATCCCAAAATATACTGATACAATTCAGCTTCAACATAGGGGATCGCCATGAATTTAATACAGTTTACTAAAGAGTTCGCCACAGTGGAAGCCTGCATTAAGCACTTGGAGAAAGTGCGCTGGACAGATGGGGCGTATTGCCCACATTGCGGGGGTTGCGAAAAAATCTATCATTACAGCGATGGCATTCGGCATAAATGCGGAGATTGCAGGCGCGTATTCCGCATTATAACCGGCACTATCTTTTCCGACAGTCCTATCAAATTACTGCCGCAATGGTTTGCGGCGATCTGGCTGGATACTTGCCATAGCAAGGGAATATCCAGCTTGCAGTTATCCAAAGACATAGGGGTTACTCAAAAAACCGCTTGGCACATGTTACAGCGCATCCGACACGCGGCTGGAAACAATGAAACGGGGATGCTTGGGGGCGATGTTGAAATTGATGAAACCTATATCGGTGGCAAGGAGAAGAACAAACACGCCAACAAACGCACTGCTGGTACGCAAGGCCGGAGCACCAAAACAAAAACGGTTGCCTTTGGCATGAAAGAGCGCGGTGGCAAAGCCAGGGTATTTCAGGTTAAGGGCGCCAGTGCAGCCCACATAATGCCGCCAACGCTTCGCAATGTCGCGCTTGGAACACGGATTCACGCAGATGACAACCGGGGGTATTCAGCGCTTGACAGCTATTATGCGCTGGATCGCGTCAATCACAGTCGTGGTGAGTATGTACGCGGTGATACGCATACAAACGGCATTGAAAGCCTGTGGTCTATGGTCAAGCGGGCATATATCGGCATTCATCACTTTTGGAGCATCAAACACACGCAACGCTACCTTGATGCTTGCGCTTTCCGCCAGAACACAAAGGACGATAAACCATTGGACAGAATTTCAACCCTGCTTGATAATGGGATGTCTGTCAGCCTTCCCTATAAGGAGTTGGTATCATGAGCCAGGTTATCCCATTTAACAAGGTTCTGGGGCACACAATACGGCCTTATCTGAACAAAGCTCCTGCCACACCATTTGTTAAGTGGGCAGGAGGGAAACGCGCCTTGATTCCGGCCATCGCAAAACACTTTCCCGATCACATCGGGACATATTGGGAACCGTTTGTTGGAGGGGGCGCGGTGTTCTTCACAATGGCAGATCGTATAGATAGGGCGATATTGTCAGACATGAACGAGGAATTGGTAATTGCTTATCAGGTGGTCAAGGGTCAGGTGGATGACTTGATAGATTCCCTGCGTAACCATGAGCGGAACCACAAACAAGATGAGGGGTATTTTTTACGGGTTCGGGCACAGGAACCGCAATCCGCTTTGGAAATTGCATCCCGGTTTATCTATCTCAACAAAACCTGTTTTAATGGCCTGTATCGCGTCAACAAGTCTGGTAAATTCAACGTCCCGAAGGGCAAGTATAAAAACCCTTCCATTTGCAACGAGGATGGTCTACGGGCAGCCAGTAAGGTTTTATCGAAAGCAACAATCCGGGTTGGTGATTTCGATACGGTAGTTCAACTCGGAGCAGATGACTTTGTTTATTGCGATCCACCTTATGATGACTGTTTTACCGATTACCAGGCCGGAGGGTTTGGCACAAGTGACCAGGAGCGTCTGCGTAAAATGATTGATGTTTGGGTTGAACAGGGCGCTATGGTAATGGCCAGCAATGCAGATACGCCCTTAATCAGGCGTATCTATCGGGGGGGGGGGGGGGGGGCAAGCCAAGTACATCTTACACGAGGTTGAAGCGCCGCGACATATTAGCGCGAAAGCTGAAAGCCGGAATGATGCCACAGAGCTTATTATTACCAGCTATAGCGATCATGGCTAGGGGTGCGCGAGCAAACCGGCGCGGTCGAACGCTTGAGAATGCAATAAACGATCTTTTGAGTGAAGACTATCAGAGGGTGACTTCTGCCAGATTCTTTGCCCTTCGGGATTTGCGCCAGCCAATTTATGCCGAACAGTGCGTAATTGGCCGTGATATTTACAGCAAAAACAGGCGGGTAGACTTTATCCTGTATCATCCGCAACGCTGGCCTGATTGTCTGGTCATACAATGCAAGTGGCAAGCATCCAGTGGAAGCATTGAGGAGAAATATCCGTTTGAAGTGCTGTCGATCCAGTTAAACGAGTTCCCTACCATCATTGTTCTGGATGGTGGCGGGTACACTAAAGGATCTGAAATGTGGCTGAAAGGGCAGGCAGGAAAGAACAAACTGCTACACGTCTTGAGTCTGGGAGAAATAAGCCGTTTCCACAGTCAAGGCCGAATTTAGACTTTGGGATCGTCAAGTATATAATTCCCTAAATTATTCAAGGGTTCATCATAATCGTTTATGAATGGTTTATGCATATATTGTTTACAGATAATGGCTGTACCCGCTAAATGATCGAGTCGATTCAACTGACCTTTGAAATGGGTGTGGTCATGGTCATTCTGCTGCTGACCATCTGTCTGTTTGCGTTTGAAGTGGTTCGGGTGGACGTGGCCGCCATATCAATCATGGTTCTGATCGGCCTTACTTCTCTTGTTCCCGGTTACGACGGGCTGGTCGGAGTGGATCAACTGTTCAGTGGTTACTCCAGTAACGCGGTGATTTCGATCATGGCGGTGATGATTATCGGGGCCGGAATGGACCGGACCGGCATCATGGGGCAGCTCGCGTCCAAAATCCTGAAAATCGGCGGCAGTACGGAAGGCCGGGTGATCCTGATTATTTCCAGTGTGGTCGGAGTCGTTTCCAGTTTTCTGCAGAATATCGGCGCCGCCGCGTTGTTTTTGCCGGTCATCAACCGTATTGCCAGACGGGGGAATCTGCCGATTTCACGGTTGTTGATGCCGATGGGGTTTTGCGCCATTCTGGGTGGAACCATCACCATGGTGGGGTCAAGCCCGCTGATCCTGCTCAATGACCTGATCGCCAACTCGATAGTGGAGTCGGGCGGTGGTGGAAGCCTGTACCAGTTTGGTCTTTTTTCGGTGGCGCCTATCGGTATCGCGCTGCTTTTATGCGGAGTCTGTTATTTCGTATTCCTGGGTCGATTCGTTCTTCCGGTGATCAAGGATAAGCCCGGTGAGTCCGGTAATATGCTGAAATACTTCCGGGATGTGTATGGCATAGAAGGAGAGGTTTATGAATGTGTCGTTACCCGGGACAGTCCGCTGGCTGCCACCACGCTGTCAGAAATTGACGCCGCTGGCAGGGCAGGCTGGATCATTGCCATGAAAACCGGAAATGAGGTCGTGGTGGCGCCAAAGGGGGACTCTGAAATCTGGGCTGACAGTGAACTTGCCGTCATGGGACGCAGGGACGCGGTTTACCGGTTTGCGGAAGAAAACCGTCTTGAAATCAAACATCAGATGGATGTGTTCGCTGAACTGTTAAGTCCCGGCAGTTCAGGGATTGCTGAAGTCGTTATTCCGCCGGACTCTTCGGTAATCGGCAAAACCACCCGGGAGATTGCTCTCAGAAGACGCTATGACGCCACCATATTAACGGTTTTCCGGGTTGATGACGTGATCGACACGGGTATAGCCGAACTGGCTTTGCAGGCCGGGGACACTCTGGTTCTGCATATCAAGTGGGAAAATCTGGGGGCGATTTCCGACAACAATGACTATGTCGTGGTAACCGACTTCCCGCGTGAAAATCTGCGTCCCGAAAAGCTGAAATATGCCTGCGGGTTTTTTGCGCTCACCCTGTTTCTGGTTATTTTCACCGATATCCGTTTGTCGGCAGCATTGATGACTGGCGCGGTCGGCATGATTTTATGTGGTGTGATCAATATCGAGGAAGCCTATCGGTCGATAGGCTGGCAAAGCGTGTTTTTGCTCGCCAGCCTGATACCGCTCGGCATCGCAGTGGAAAGCAGCGGCACCGCGGCCTGGGTTGCCCAGCAGGTGCTCTATTATATGGGGGACGTGCCGATATGGGCGCTGCAAACTGTGCTGGCAGTGATGGCAACCATATTTACCCTGGTGATATCCAATGTCGGGGCGACCGTACTACTGGTTCCGCTGGCCATCAATATCGCCATTGGCGTGGGCGCGAACCCGTCCGTATTCGCATTGACGGTAGCCCTCGCGACCTCAAACTCCTTTCTGATCCCCACCCATCAGGTTAACGCGCTGATCATGGGACCCGGAGGGTATCAGGTCATGGACTTCATCAAGGCCGGGGGCATCATGACCGTGATGTTTATCGCCGTCATGATCTCGATGCTCAACTGGCTTTATATATAGGATCGGGTTGTTCCACTGGTTCGTCGGACAGGCACGGAGACCTGTCCCTACGCTGTCGATTGCGAGCCATGATGCACAGGGGCGACCCGCTGTGGTCGCCCGTGATGGATGGCGCCTGAACGGGCAGGTCCTACGCTGGTTGCGGCGCCTTTACATTCAGTTTTTGCTTCCAGATTTCAGGGGCGGTATGGTGAACCGATTGTCCGTTACTGTCGACGGCGACGGTGACCGGCATTTCATCCACTTCGAATTCATAAATCGCTTCCATGCCGAGGTCCTCAAACGCCACTACTCTGGCAGACCGGATCGCTTTCGACACCAGATAGGCGGCGCCGCCGACCGCGATCAGATAAACCGACCGATGGTCCCTGATTTTGTTGATCGTTTCCAACCCTCTTTCCGCCTTGCCGATCATTCCCAGTATGCCCATCTCGTCCAGCATCAGATCAGTATACTTGTCCATCCGGGTTGCGGTGGTCGGGCCGGCCGGACCGACCGCCTCATCACCCGTTGCATCGACCGGGCCAACGTAATAGATGAACCTGCCGGAAAAATCGATGTTATTCGGCAGGGGTTTGCCCTGTGCATGGTATTGGGCAATTCTTTTGTGAGCCGCATCTCTGCCGGTCAGGATTTTCCCTGATAACAGCAAAGTCTGCCCCGGCTGCCATTTCCTGATGTCTTTCCGCGTGACCCGGTCCAGGTTGACTGGAATCGTGCTATCACTTTTTTCCAGGGCGATGTCCGGCCAGTCAGACACCCTGGGCGGCTCCAGAGTGGCCGGGCCTGAACCATCCAGCACGAAACGGGCATGACGGGTGGCGGCGCAATTCGGAATCATCGCCACCGGCAGTGAAGCGGCATGGGTCGGGTATTCCTTGACCTTTACGTCCAGAACCGTGGTTACCCCGCCAAGACCCTGGGCGCCGATTCCAAGCCGGTTCACCTTGTCGAACAGTTCCAGCCGCAGTTCTTCGGCCTGATTGGATGGCCCCCGGTCAATCAATTGCCGGATATCGATATGCTCCATCAATGCTTCCTTCGCCATCACCATGGCTTTTTCAGCGCTGCCGCCAAGCCCGATACCCAGAATCCCCGGCGGACACCATCCCGCGCCCATTTTCGGAACCGTTTCCAGCGCCCAGTCGACGACACTGTCACTTGGATTCAATATGGTGAATCGGGATTTGTTTTCAGACCCTCCGCCTTTGGCGGAAACAGTGACTTCGAGGGTATCGCCGGGAACTATTTCAGTATGGATTACAGCCGGAGTATTGTCCTGCGTGTTCTTCCGCGTGCGATACGGCGGCGAGACAATCGAGGGGCGCAAGGGATTGTCGGGATTGAGGTAAGCCTGACGTACCCCCTGGTTGATCATGTCATGCAGCGATAATTGCGTATCCCAGCGAATATCCATACCCACTTTCAGGAATATCACAACGATTCCGGTATCCTGACAGACTGGTCGTCTGCCTTGTGCGCACAGCCTTGAATTGACCAGGATCTGGGAAATCGCGTTTTTAGCCGCTTGCGATTGCTCGCGTAGCCAGGCCTGATGCATGGCCTCCACGAAATCCGGGGGGTGGTAAAAGGAAATATACTGAAGTGCGTCCGCCACACTTTGGATGAGGTCGTCTTGTCTGATTACGGTCATTGTGAGTTTTCGGAGTTGAATTGTGGATTTGAAGGTAACTTGATTCTATTATCGCGTACAATACGCTTCGATTAACACTCTGTCGTTGAGCCCTGGAATCTGTAATCCGTAGTGAAGCCCTGTCCTGTCATCGCGATCTTCCTGTTTTGTTGTGTAGTCAGTGTATCATTTTACCCGGATACCGCTGCCGGACATCATCTGGTTGAGCGCTATCGGCTTGATTGCAGCGAAGATTTTCCCTGCCCCGAGCCGTTGCGCCGACGTATTGATTTCTGGATACAGGTGTTCAAGGATTGGGGCAAGGAGACTGCCGTTTTTCACAATCCGGATCACCCTGAGCGAGTCTACTCAGTCGTCCGTACTGGCAAAGGATGCAGCAGGAGCGTCCGGAAAAAGATAAAAAAGGAACGGAAGCGCCTGAAGACCGCGCTATATAACGCCGCCCACAAAATCGAGTCCGGCGGAAAATTGAGCTCTGAGGAACAGCATCTGGTTGCATTGTTCCCGGACAGGAACCCCCGGCGCGTGCGGCGGGCGGGAGAGAACATCCGTTGTCAAAGCGGGGTCAGAGACAGTTACATCGCAGGTTTGAGGAGATTTCAGGCTTATCATCCAATGGTGGATTCGGTGCTGGCTCAATACAAGTTGCCCTACGATATCCGCTATCTGCCCTTTGTCGAATCCTCGTACAATCCGGCAGCCTGGTCCAGGGCGGGGGCGGCGGGGATGTGGCAGATCATGCCGAAAACGGCAAGAAATCTGGGGCTGGAACTCAATGCCGCGATTGACGAACGCCTGGATCCGGAGGCATCGACCCATGCGGCCGCCCGCTATCTGGTGGAATCCAGAAAGACCCTGACCGAGGTGGCCAGATCAATTGACCCAAAGATCAAGAGCCAGGAAATCAATCCGTTCATCATTACTTCCTACAATTATGGAGTAAACGGAATGCGCCGGGCGATCCTGAAGGTGAAACCGGATTACATGACGGTATTGGGGAAGTATAAATCGCCAAGCTTCCAGATTGCAGTCAAGAATTTTTATTCGAGCTTTCTGGCAGCCAGACACATCGCGAAAAATCCAGCCGCCTGGTTTGGCGAGATCAACCCCGACCAGGCATCCCGATACCAGACCCTGGTTCTGAAGCGGGGCGCCTCGGTTGATCGGATCAAATCGGTCTTTGGTCTCCGGGAGAGCGAATTGAAGCCACTGAATCCGGCGTTGACCCGATTTGTCTGGAATGGGTGGCGGCTGATTCCGGCTGGTTACCGGCTCAAGCTGCCCGACCGGGCGGATGGCTATCGGTCCGCTCTCGCCCGGCTCGAAACCCTGCCGGCGGAAGCATTCGCTCCCGGAACGGACAGTTATGTCGTGCGCAGGGGAGACACCGCCTGCGGCATAGCGCGGGCGCTGAAAGTCAATTGCCGACAATTGATCGATATCAATCGCCTGGGGAAAAAGGCGCTGATCCGGGTCGGACAGAAGCTCGCGATTCCCCGCAAACTGGCAGTGCTTTCGGAGGCCGGCGGCAAGAACCTGATCACCCGGGTGTCCAACACGGTCAATCCGGCTGTTCATACGGTTCGGCGCGGCGACACCGCTTGCGGGATTGCCGAACGGTATGGCGTTAAATGCCGGTTGTTGATCAGCACCAACAATCTGGACAGAAGGGCGACGATCCGGATTGGTCAAAAACTGACCATCCCCGGCGTTGCCGGAAATCCGGGAGTGGTGGTATTGAATGAAAATAACCGGTTTATCGTTCGCCGGGGCGACACCGCCTGTTCCATCGCCGAATTGCTTTCGGTCAGTTGCCGGGAACTGCGGAAAATCAACAAATTGAGCGGCAGGGCCACCATTTATCCCGGACAGAAACTGAAAGTTCCGGGACTGGTCGTTCCCGATACCACGGAAACGGCTGCACAGCTTGCCCAGGTGGATCAGGTGATTACAGAAGTCAATCAGGTTCCGTCAGACAACGGTCAGGGGGGGAAGGTCTTCGAAAGTCCGTCATTGACCAACCTGCTCGACACCTTGCCGGATCTGAGTGTGTCGGTGAGCGAATCATCGGGAGAACCGGTATACAGAATCCGGGTGGAAGCAGATGAAACCCTGGGGCACTACGCCGACTGGTTAGGTCTGGGATCAACCCGGAAGCTTCGTAAACTGAACAACACGACGGCCAAACGACTGCGCATCGGACAATCCCTGAAACTGCCGATCAAATCCGGTAATGCTGTACAGACCTTTGAACAAAAGCGAATTGAATACCATCATGTTTTAAGCGAAGAGTTAAAATCGCACTATACCTTGACCGGGGTCCGGAAGCGCCAGGTCAGACCCGGTGAAACCCTGTGGTCGCTTTCCAATGAATTCGGTTTTCCTGTGTGGCTGTTCTACAGGTTGAACCCGACATTGGAAATCCGCCAGTTGCAGGCCAACCAGACCATACTTCTGCCGAAACTACAGAAGAAATAGCGCTTTGAGCTTCTGTCAAAAACTATCGGCCAGCTGGCGCAGGCAACACTCACTGCTCTGTGTCGGACTGGATCCTGACCCTTCGATCCTGCCGCGTTCACTGAGAGACGGTGACAGCCCCCTGTTTGAATTTAACCGGGCGATCATTGATGCAACGGCCGGATTTTGCTGTGCGTTCAAGCCCCAGATTGCCCATTATTCCGCTCACCGGGCAGAGCGTCAGCTGGAGAAAACCATTGATTACATCAAAACCCGTTATCCCCTGATTCCGGTCATTCTAGACGCCAAGCGTGGTGACATAGGCGCCACTGCAATCCTGTATGCCCGGGAAGCCTTTGTGCGTTACAATGCCGATGCCGTTACCGTCAATCCTTATATGGGGGGAGACACGTTGGACCCGTTCCTGTCCTTCGCGGACCGGGGGGTGATCGTGCTTTGCAAAACCTCGAACTCCGGGAGCGGGGACATCCAGGACCTGGCTGCCGCGGGCAAGGAGGTTTATGAGAGGGTGGCTGATCTGGCCGTCAACAGTTGGAACGCGAATAACAATGTCGCTTTGGTGGTCGGCGCCACCTACCCGGAAATCATTGGCCGGATTCGACAGATTGTCGGTGACATGCCGTTACTGATTCCCGGTATCGGTACCCAGGGCGGAGACGTTGAATCCGTGCTGGTCAATGGATTGACCGCGGACAAGACCGGGTTGGTGATCAATGTTTCCAGGGCCATTATTTATGCCGGCATCAGCGACCGGGACTTTGCCAGGGCTGCGGCCGACAAGGCCGAACAGTTGAATCGGGAAATCAATCAGTTGCGGGCCTGAGCGTTCCGTGGCCTTCAATGCCAAAATGAATACTCAGCATAAAATCCAGTCCGACGGCAGCCGGGTCGGCCTGTTCGTTACCTGCCTGGTTGATTTGCTGCGTCCGCAGATCGGCTTTGCCGCGGCCCGGTTGATCCAGTCCTGCCAGCGCCGGGTTTTCGTTCCGACCCAAAGCTGTTGCGGCCAGCCGGTTTACAATGCCGGGGATGAAGCGAAAGCCGCTCAACTGGCCAGGCAGAATATCGAGATTTTCGGATCATTCGATTATGTAGTGGTTCCGTCCGGCTCCTGCGCGGCGATGATCCGGGAACATTACCCGAAGCTGCTCCGGGAAGATGCCGACTGGTATCCGAAGGCGCGCGACATGGCGGAGAAGACCTTCGAGTTGTCCCAGTTCCTGGTCGATGTCATGAAGGTCGAACCGGTTGCGAAGACCACTGATATGGAGGCTACTCATGACTGGCGCGATACGAAGGTCACCTATCATGATTCGTGTTCCGGGTTGCGGGAACTCGGTATTCGCAACCAGCCCCGAACCCTGTTGCGGAAAAAGGCCGGAATCAGTCTGGATGAAATGACCAATTCCGAAATCTGCTGTGGGTTCGGCGGTACCTTTTGCGTCAAGTTTCCGGAAGTCTCCACGGCCATGGTGGATGACAAGATAGCCGGGATCCATCAAACCGGGGCGGAATTGTTGCTGGGCGGGGATCTGGGCTGTCTGATGAATATTGCCGGAAGATTGAAAAGAACCGGGAGCCGGGTCCGTGTCCTGCATTACGCCGAGTTACTGGCCGGGGACGACGTCATTCCCGCGGGGGCCGGACCCGACCAGCCGATTGCCGGTGAGTAGCGATGGAAGTCCGGTCCCGTAACTTCAAAAAAGCCTCCCGCGCCGCATTGCTGGACACCGAATTGCAGGCGGCGCTGGCCCGCGCCGAAGGCGGATTCGTCGATACCCGGCAAAAAGCGGTCGATGACCTGAAAAATTTTGAAGCTTTCCGGGAGTACGGCGAGAAGGTCAAGAACCACACGCTGGAACATCTGGATTACTACCTGGAACTGTTCGAGCAAAATGTGGAAAAGGCCGGAGGCCGGGTTCACTGGGCGCAAAACGGCGAGCAGGCGAATCAGATCATACTCGACATCTGTAAAAAGGCGAACGCTCGCAAGATCACCAAGGGCAAGTCGATGGTGTCGGAGGAGGCGGCGACCAATGCAGCGCTGGAGAGAAACGGTTACGAGGTACTGGAAACCGATCTCGGGGAATACATCATTCAGCTTGCCAACGAAACTCCGAGCCACATCATCGCGCCGGCCATTCACAAATCGAAAGACGGGGTGACGGAGTTGTTTCATCAGCACCACGCCCGACTTGGATTTGACGGCAGGGTGACGGTTCACGAGGAGATCGTCGATCAGGCGCGCCAGGTCCTGAGAGGTCATTTTTGCAGCGCTGATGTCGGCATCACCGGCGCTAACTTTCTGGTGGCGGAAACCGGCTCTGTCGCGATCGTCACCAACGAAGGGAACGGGGACTTGACCGCGACCCTGCCGAGGGTGCATATCGTCACGGCGAGTATCGAAAAGGTCATTCCCGACCTGACCGCGCTCGGTGGTTTCCTGCGATTGCTGGGGCGCAGCGCCACCGGCCAGATCATGAGTGTCTATACCACGTTATTCAACGGCCCCAAACGCGAGAACGACCTCGATGGCCCGGATGAATTCCATGTCGTTCTGCTGGATAATGGCCGCAGCGAGATTCTGAACGGCAGCTTCCGGGACATATTGCGTTGCATCCGCTGTGGAGCCTGCCTGAATCATTGTCCGGTCTATACCCGTATCGGCGGACATGCTTATGGGTGGGTTTACCCCGGACCGATGGGTTCGGTGTTGACACCGATCCTGGTTGGACAGAAAAATGCGCCGGATCTGCCCCACGCCTGCACTATGAATGGTCGCTGCCAGACAGTCTGCCCGGTGAAGATCCCGTTGCCCGACCTGATTCGGACGCACCGTGTACAACTCCATCGGATGAAGGCGGACAGCGCCATCGGCAGAGCAGGATTTTCATTGTGGTATCGACTGGCGAGGAACCCGAAGAGCTATGTCGTGTTTACCCGCATTGCGGCGCTGATCCTGAATGTCATGGACCGGCTCAAACCCGGCGGGTCCAGGGGGCGATTTCGATGGTTGCCCCTGCTTCGGTCATGGACTAAAAGCCGTGACTTTCCGGCGCCCGGCGCATCCACTTTCCAGCAAATGTGGAAAAAACACGGAGGCGGTCTGTGATGAATGCCAGGGAAACCATTCTGAAAACCATCCGGCGCCATCAGCCGGAACGCGGTTCCCGCAAACCGGATTTCCGGATTCCGCTGCCTGCGCCCGATTTTGGTCCCGGCCAGCACGACCCTGTTGACCGGTTCATCAGCCGACTCTCACAGGTTCACGGGACCTGCGAGATCGTGCGCGGCTGGAATCGGATACCGGACGCGGTCAGCCGGTATCTGGCGGATGTCCGGCAGCCCGCGCAGGTGGTCGCTTCGCCGGATGAGGATTTCCACTGCCTGGACTGGGGCGGTATTGCAATCGAATACCGGGCCGCGACGGCCTCGGACGCGGTTTCTGTTACCCGCGCTTGCGCGGGGATTGCACAAACCGGCACCATCGCGATGGTTTCGTCTCCAGCTTCCCCGGTCACGCTCAATTTCCTGCCGGAAATCCATATCGTCGTACTGGAGCGGACCAGACTAGTGTCATCAATGGAACAATTCTGGTCGATGCCGGAATCCCGGCCAAGGGCCATCAATTTTATCACCGGACCCTCAAAAACCGCGGATATCGAGCAAACCATCGTTTATGGCGCCCATGGCCCACGTCGTTTCCATGTGTTGTTGATCGAGAGCGATTGACGTGGGGGTGGTTATGACGGCGGTGTTGATGAATGGCTAATCCAGCCCGACATTCACCTTGAATCCGCCCTTGGCGTTCATCGTCAAATGCCCATCAACCACCGCATAACTCCATTTGGCGCTTTTCCGTAGCCCGCCGAGCGGATAGACATGCACCCCGCTGATGCCGGAACCGGGGTCATTGGCTGCGTAATCCGCCAGATTGGCAACCAGTTTATCGGGGGCATTGACAGACATCAACCGGGTCACGTTTTTTGTCTGTCGGGTCAGGAATTTAATGGAATTGCCGATACCGCAGTTCCTGGCATGCATCAGCAGGGTTTTCAACGTCGCCAGTCCCGGTATGCCGATGTGAACCGGAAGGATGTTGCCGTCGGCCTGCAGCATCCGGTCCCAGGCAATGACCGGCGCGCTTTCGAAGGCGAACTGCGTGACCAGGTGCATTTTGGCGTCGGTTCGCTGGCTGAATTCATTTTTCCATCTCAAGGCGGACAGGATCGCCTCATCGGACATGTCCGGGCTGCCTTCCGGATGGCCGGCCAGGCCAATCGTAGTGATGCCGTGTTTATCGAACAGTCCCGTATCGAGCAGTTGCATGGAGTCGTGGAAGTCGCCGACCGGATTATCGACCGCTCCGGCGATACACAGCGCCCGCTCCACTCCTGCCTCAGCCACAACCAGACTGAGATATTGATCCAGTGTCCTGCGGTTGGCAATACTGCGGGCCGCGAAATGCGGGACCGGAATGAAACCTTCATCACGAAGCCGTTTTGCCACGGCAACGGTGTCGTTAAAATCGGACCCCGGCAGGAAAGTGATATACACTACAGTACCATGGCGCAGATGTTCTCTGAAATCAGCTATTCTGGTTGCAGAAGCCGGGGTGGTTTCAGCGGTGAATCCGCTCATGAACTGCTGGATCTGCCGAACTTGTCGGCCTGTGTTTGCCATTTTATTTTCTTTGCCGGTATAGCTGGACGGTGAACACCACCAATGCCAGCACGCCTGCGGCGAAAACGATATCCCCCGGAACCCGCGCCCAGACCAGTCCCTCCATCAGTTCGCTGTGTACGAACTCTGCCGAGCGGGCATACCAGTAGCCGTGCTTGTAGGCGTTGATGGCCTGCCATGCCCCTTGCGGCAGCAGCGACAGGAATACCATCATTGCGAGGCCGATATTGAAACACCAGAATGAGATTTTCAGCCATTTGCCCTGCCAGGCGGCGGAGTCGGTCAGCCCGCGCAAACAGAACAGCATCAAGCCGATTCCGAGCATGCCATATACTCCGAACAGCGCGGCGTGGCCGTGGGTCGCGGTGGTATTCAGTCCCTGCATGTAGTACAGCGCCAGGGGAGGGTTGATCAGGAATCCGAGCAATCCGGCGCCGACGAAATTCCAGAACAATACCGCCGAGAAAAACATCAATGGCCATTTGTAGTAGTCTATCCACGGAGCTTCGCGTTCCATTTTCGAGTGGTTGTATGCTTCAAATCCAATCACCACCAGCGGGATCACTTCGAGCGCGGAAAAAACGCCGCCGAGCGCCAGTACCCCGATTGGCGTACCGCTCCAGTAGAGATGGTGAAACGTTCCGAGTACACCGCCACACAGGAATATGATCGTTGCGAACAGTACCGAAATAGTGGCGGTGGATTGACGCAGCAGCCCCATTTTGACGAACAGCAGGGCAATGATGGTGGTTGCAAATACTTCAAATACGCCTTCAACCCACAGGTGCACCACCCACCAGCGCCAGTATTCCATAATGCTGATATGGGTATTCTGCCCCCACATCAGGCCGGCGCCATAAAGCAGGCCGATGGACGTCGAAGCGACCACAAGCAGCCAGATCAGGGAAGTGTTGCCGCCGCTTTTGAAGGCTGGAAGCAGGGCCCGAAGCATCAGCGCCAGCCAGACGAGCAGCCCGATGAACAGGAACAGTTGCCAGAACCGGCCGAGGTCCACGTATTCGTAGCCCTGGTGCCCGAACCAGAAGTTGGCGGTCAGGCTTTCAAAGTACTGGTTGATGCCAAGCCATTCCCCGGTCAGCGACCCGACTACGATGATCAACAGGCAGATATACAGGAAATTGACCCCGAATCGCTGAAAGCGGGGTTCGTGCCCTGAAACCAGGGGCGCCACGTACAGGCCGGTTGCCAGCCACGCGGTCGCAATCCAGAATACGGCCAACTGGGTATGCCAGGTTCTGGTCACCGAGTAGGGCAGATATTCCGCTAACGGAAACCCATAAAAATCCTGTCCTTCCACGGCATAGTGGGCGGTCACTATACCGAGGAATATCTGCGCGCCGATCAACGCCACAACCGTCCAGAAATATTTTCCGGTGGCGCGCATGGAGGGGGTAATGGTAGCGGCGGCCAGCAGGTTGGTGGGGGAGGTTCCACCCTCCGGCGTCATGTCGTCCCGCCACAAATCGTATTGTTTCGCATAAAACCAGACCAGAGCGCCGATTCCGGCCAGCAGCAGGAAGATGCTGACGAAGGTCCATACGAACAATTCCACGCTCGGAGTATTCCCGACCAGCGGCTCATACGGCCAGTTACTGGTATAGGAGATCGAAGCGCCGGGCCGGGTCGCGGTAGCGCTCCAGGCAGTCCAGAAAACAAAGGCGGTCAGCGCGTGCATATCGCCGTCCGCCAGGGTGGTGGATGGAGAAAATGCGTATTGCTCTCTCAGCCGTTGCGAGGTTTCGGAGCCGGTGTTCTGGAATATATCCGCGTAATGGGCGCTTACCTGTCTGATTGCGCGCGCCCGGTTTTGTGAAACCGTGACCGCGCCGGTCCCGGGGTCCCAGGTATTTTCCTTCATCTCAAGACGCGCCTGCACTTTCAGCGCTTCTTGTTGCGCGATGGGGAGCGCCGCATAGCCGGTATTCCAGGTTTCCTGCGCCGAGAGTTCGAGCAACGCCACGACTTCCCTGTGCAGCCAGTCAGCGCTCCAGTCGGGCGCCAGATAGCTGCCATGCCCCCAGATTGAGCCTTTCTGCATTCCACCCAGCGACTGCCATATATTCTGCCCCCGGTTTATATCGTTGTCGGAAAACAGCGATTCCCCATCAATGGATTGAACAACGGCTGGAATGGGCGGGGCCTTCTGATAAATCTGGCCGCCGAAATAAAGCAGTATTGAAAACATTACAATCATGGATAAAACAAAAATCATCCATAATCGGCGAACCGTAAATGTGATGTTGTAATCAGTCATGAGAGCGGGCCTTTTCTAAAACCGGATTTTACCTGAAAAAATGGCTTTCGAGCAGAACCGGTCTGTTTATGTTGTTCATATTTGATTTGTTCGCATTGTCTTTCACCGGGTATAATTCAGCGCCTGATTTGAACCACAGATAAAAACTCCTGCCCGGAATTGGATTTGATCACCCGGATTTTACTCGTTGCGCTGCTTTTTTGTTCGAGCTTTGCCGCCCTGGCCGAAACTTGCCCCACCATTGTGGTCAGCAGTCCCGCCGACCGCAAGGACTATTGTTATATCGAACTGGACAATCGACTGAAGGTTCTGCTGGTTTCCGACCCGACTACGGATCTGTCGGCGGCGGCGCTGGATGTTTATACCGGCAGCGGTTCCGACCCCGATGACTGGCAGGGGCTGGCGCACTTTCTGGAACACATGCTCTTCCTCGGTACCCGAAAATACCCGCAAGTGGACGGGTATCAGGAATTTCTCAAGAATCACGGAGGTTTCGGCAACGCCTGGACCTCGTTCAGTCATACCAACTATCATTTCAGTGTCGGCACGGATTATCTGGAACCGGCGCTGGACCGGTTTTCACAGTTCTTTATCGCGCCGACATTCGACCAGACCTATGTAGACCGCGAGAGGTCGGTGGTTCATTCTGAATATCAGGCCAGGAAAAAAAACGAGCGGCGACGCCTTTGGGATGCGCGCAAACAATGGCTGAATCCATCCCATCCGGCATCACGGTTTTCAATCGGCTCGCTCGATACGTTGCGCGACCGGGATGGGGTTTCAGCCCGTGACAGGCTGATCGAATTTTATGACCAGCGCTATTCGGCCAATATCATGACGCTGGTTATTCTCGGGAAAGAGTCGCTTGATCAACTGGAACGAATGGCCAGACAATATTTCTCAGCAATACCGGATAAAAATCTGGCCCCGCAGAAGTTTACCCAACCCTACATGAATCCCGACCTGGCCCCGGCCCGGCTGAACAGTGTCCCGGAAGAAGAGCGGAACAGTGTCAGTTTCGTGTTTCCGATACCGTCGACGCTGAACGAGTATCACGCCAAGCCGCTCGATTATCTTGCCGGATTGCTGGGCCACGAGGGGGATGGGTCACTGTATGCCGCGCTCAAGGATGCCGGCTGGGTGGAGGGACTGCGAGCGGGCCGGGGTTACATGGATCAGGTGCAGGGACAGATTGAAATCCACATCAGGTTGACCCGGCAGGGCTTGCAGCGGATTGACCGGATCGGAGAGGCTCTGTTCCGGGCTATCGCGCTGATAAGGGACACGGGCATCCGGAAATGGAGATTCGAGGAGCAGGGTAAACTCGCGCAACTCGATTTTCGCTTCGCCCAGGAACGCGATCCGGCAAGGGTCGTACAATCGCTGGCTTCACGTTTGCATCTTTACCAGCCGCTTGATGTCTTGCAGGGACCGTATCTTTTCCGTACTTTTGACGCGGAGCGCGTCCGGGGGTTGCTGGCCCGGCTGAACCCGGAGAATGTCTATGTCAATGTGGTTTCGCAAGACCTCGAGGCCGACCGGGTTACCGGGTACTATGATGTTCACTACAGCATCGAGAAAATACCCGATGAATGGATCGCCCGCTGGAGCGAAGCGCTGAGCGGTGACGCCGCCTTGTCGATAACCGGAGAGGTCGGGGAATTGAGCCTGCCGGCGGCCAACCCGTATATCCCGCAACGGCTGGACCTGATCGGATTCGAGCATCCCTCGCCCGCTCCACAACCCATCCAGACCGGCTCCGGCATCATGCTGTGGTATCAGCCAGACGATGAATTCGCTACGCCGCGGGCCAATTTTTACTGTGGTATCCTGTCGCCGGCGGCCAATAGCAGCGCGGATAACGCGACGCTGGCGGAACTGGTTGTGCGCTTGGTTGCAAGCCAGCTCGACAAGGCTGTCTATCCGGCTTTGCTGGCCGGTCTGGATTACGACCTGTATCGCCATAGCAAGGGGATTTCGGTAAAACTGGGCGGCTATGAGGACAGGCAATCGGAGCTTCTCCGGCTGATTGTCGACGCATTCGCGCATCCGCGATTCGATGAGCGGCGTTTCGAGGTGGTCAAGGCCGGATTGCAGCGTGAATTGAATAATGTTGGCAGGCAAACACCATCAAACCAGTCGATCCATGAATTATACCGATTATTGCTGTTGCCTTACTGGACCGAGTCGGAAAGATTGCAGGCGCTGGCGAATATAACCCTGCAGGACGTTGAGGAATATCTCGCCCGGTTTTTCCGGTTCGTTACGGTGAATTGCCTGTCTCACGGAGACGTCAGCCTGGAAAGCTCACTTGAGCGGGTAGCCATTATTGACTCGCTGTTCGTCAACAGCGAATTCGTTGAAGAAGACTTCGCCCCTGAAGTTCGTATTCTTGAGCGGTCAAAACGGTATCTGAGGACAGTCGGGACGGAACATACCGACTCAGCCTTGTCATGGTACTATCAGGGTTGGCGACCCACGGTCCGGGAAAGGGCGAAAGCGGCGTTGTTGGCGAATTTGCTTGAATCGCCTTTTTATACCCGGTTGCGCACCGATAACCGGGCAGGGTACCTTGTTTACAGTAGCGTCCTGAATATCCTGCGAATGCCGGCGCTGTTATTTTCCGTACAAAGTCCGAGCCATTCCCCGGTGCAGATCAAGGCGCTGTTTGACGAGTTCATAACGGATTTCTCCGGGCAGTTGGATCAGATGACCCAGGCCCGGTTCGAAACGATCAGGTCAGGATTGCTGATTGAGGTGCGACGACAAGACAACAATCTCGCCGAACGCAGTGATCGCTACTGGACGGAAATTGATCGGGGGGAATTCGGTTTCGACAGCCGGAAGCAATTTGATGACGCATTGTCGGTGTTGACCCTGGACGAAATGCGGCAATACTTTCAGGTTCTGATTGCCACGCCGGGAGGAGAACTGGTCGTGCAGATGGCCGGTAATCCGGAGCATTCAGACGATGGTCTGATTCGGGGGCAGGGCTTTGAGGTAACCGGAGACGCGACCGTATTTCGGGAACGATACTAAAGAGGCAGCCAGACAGGCAATTGATGCCAGGTGAACGAAGACAATCGCTGGTTGCAGAGCTCGCTGACCGGTTGACGACCGCTTCTGCCAGGGTGACCACGGTGGAGTCGTGCACCGGAGGCGGTATCGCCTTTGCCTTGACTGAAATGGCGGGAAGTTCAAACTGGTTCGAGCGCGGCCTGGTCACATACAGCAATCAGGCGAAATCGGAGTTGGCGGGGGCGCCGATGGAATTGATTATCGCCAATGGCGCGGTCAGTGAAGCCGTTGCGGCGGCGATGGCTGCCGGTGGCCGGGTCAGGGCAGGCGCTGAATACTGCATGTCAGTCACCGGTATTGCCGGGCCGGGCGGCGGCTCAACGGGCAAGCCGGTTGGTATGGTTTGTTTTGGCTGGGTCGGTCCGCGTCATGTCCCGCAGACGGATACGGCGCTGTTCGATGGTGACCGGCACAGGGTCCGGGAACAGGCGATTGACTTTGCCCTGTGCGGATTGCTGGACCGTTGGCAGTCCCTTTGATGTGAGCGTGTGAGAGCGCGCTGAAACGGATACTCACCGCTGGTGGCCGGTGAGTGAATATAATTGCGTTTATGTTTGAATTTATGGATTGAATCAGTTACAGTTGACTTTTCTGTATCAGGTGGATTTCTTCGGAACAATTACTGGCGGATAGAACGTTATGAGTGACAATAATGCATTGGTCCGGTTTGAGAACATCCAGAAGAGTTATGACGGCGAAACTCTGGTAGTCAAGAACCTGAATCTGGATGTGGCGGAGGGGGAATTTCTCACTATGTTGGGGCCTTCCGGCTCCGGCAAAACCACCTGCCTGATGATGCTGGCCGGATTTGAACCCGCCACCCATGGTGAAATCTGGCTGAAAGGCCAGGGCATCAACAATGTGGCTCCGCACAAGCGCGGGATCGGCATGGTTTTCCAGAATTACGCCCTGTTCCCGCACATGACGGTCGCTGAAAATCTGGCATTCCCTCTCGAGGTTCGCAGAATGAGCAAAAGCGAACGTGAGCAGCGAGTCAAACGGGCGCTGGACATGGTACAGCTTGGAGCGTTTGGAGACAGGCGACCGGCCCAGCTTTCCGGGGGGCAGCAACAGCGTGTCGCAGTCGCCAGGTCACTGGTTTTTGATCCGGATCTGGTGTTGATGGACGAGCCGCTCGGCGCGCTCGACAAGAACCTGCGTGAGCAGATGCAGTATGAAATCAAGCACATGCACGAGAATCTTGGCCTGACCGTGGTCTACGTGACTCACGACCAGAGCGAAGCGTTGACCATGTCGAACCGTATCGCCGTATTTGACGACGGGATCATCCAGCAGTGCGCCCCGCCGGCCGTGCTCTACGAGAAACCGGAAAACGCATTCTGCGCCAACTTCATAGGCGAAAACAATCGCTTTCTGGGCGTGGTTTCCGAGGATCTCGGTGATAGCGTCAAGGCTGAAATTGATGGTGGCGGCGTGATCCATGCGAACAAGATCAATGTGGAAGGCGTCGGTCAGCGAACCACGTTGTCCCTGCGCCCGGAGCGGGTCGTCGTTTCCCCACCGGCTGGCAGCCTGCCGAACATTTTCACGGCCAGGGCAGAAGAACTGATTTACCTCGGTGACCATATCAGGACGCGGTTTACTGTTTGCGGTCATGACGACTTTATTTGTAAAATCCCGAATTCCGCCGGGATGACCAGCCTCCAGGAGGGGGATTCTGTGTCGATTGGCTGGAATGTGGAGGATTGCCGTGCACTGGATGCGTCCGATTGACGGTCACGGGATGCGGGCAAGCCATAGTTTTCCGTTTTATTTTTTGACAACAAATGTTTCTTGAATCAGGAGGAGAATTCCTACAATGAACAAAACCCTTAAACAAACCCTGCTGGCGACGGCGGCATTCGGTCTGGTCACCGCGGCGCACGCGGAAACCGAACTGGTGATCGTGTCATGGGGCGGCGCTTATACCGCAAGCCAGCAAAACGCTTATCATGAACCGTATATGGCGCTCAATCCCGATGTCAAGATCATCAATGATGATTCCGCCGGTGAAGCGGTCGCCAAGATTCGGGCCATGAATGAAGCTGGCAACGTGACCTGGGCGCTGGTCGATATGGTGCCATCCGACGCCATCCTGTTGTGCGACGAAGGCTTGCTGGAAGAAGTCAACCATGATGAAATTCTGGCTCCGGCGCCGGACGGCTCTCCCGCTTCTGTCGATTATGGCGACATGATCGTATCCCCGTGCTTTATCCCGACCATCGTTTATTCGACCACATTCGGTTATCGCACCGACCTGGTCAGCGAAGCGCCGACTTCCATCCATGATGTATTTGATCTGGAGAAAATTCCAGGCAAGCGGGCGCTTGAGAAAAAGCCGATCGGCAATCTGGAATGGGCATTGATCGCGGATGGCGTGGACCCTGCTGACGTCTATGACGTAATGAGTACCGATGAGGGCATAGAACGCGCCCTGGCCAAGCTCGATACCATCAAGGATAGCGTGATCTGGTGGGACAAGGGAGCGCAGACTCCGCAGTTGCTGGCGGATGGCGAAATCGTAATGGGCTCCACCTATAACGGTCGCTTGTTCTCGGTTATTGAAGAGGAAAAACAACCGATCGCAATGATGTGGGACTGGCAGGTGTTTGATCTGGACGGCTGGGTTATTCCGAAAGGCGCGCCGCATCGTGAGGAAGTTCTTGAATATCTGAACTACGCGACCGATACCCAGCGTCTGGCGGATCAGGCGAAATTTATTTCCTACGGTCCGGCCCGCGCTTCGTCCGCGACCATGATCGGCAGGCATGCGACCCTGGATATTGAAATGGCGCCACACATGCCGACCGCTCCGGATAACGCAAAAACGACCCTTCTGTTCAACTATGAGTTCTGGGCGGACAATCGGGACGACCTGACTGAACGGTTCAATTCCTGGCTGGCTCAATAAGGCTGGTTGGGTGACTTGTACCAGGTCACAATGGATCATCGGGGCGACTGGTTTATGCCCCGATGATCTTGTTTTATGAAGACAAGCAGATTGTATGAGTGATATTCAGGATGGCTGACGCAACGGCAACGATGAATCAACCGACGGCGGAAACCCTGGTTACCGCCGACGGTGTTCCTCTGAAGGTCAGTCTGGCCCGCGCCCAGCGTCGTGGCAAACTGAAAGCCATCGGACTGGTTGTTCCGCTCTTTCTTTTTATTCTCGTTGCCTTTTTCGTTCCGATACTCGACATGTTGTTTCGCAGTGTCGAAAATCAACTGGTCGGACAGGTCATGCACCGAACCGCTCCGATGCTGCACCAATGGGATGATCAAAGTGGAGAATTACCCGATGAGGCTGTATTTGCGGCGCTGGCTGAAGATTTCAGGGAAGCAAAAGAAGCGAAATCGTCCGGCAAGGTAGGTCGACGACTGAATTACGAAAAACCCGGTTTCTCCGGCTTGTTCAGAAAAACCGCGCGGAAAATAAATACGGTCGAACCGCCCTATCAGCAGGCGTTTATCGAACTGGACAAAAAGTGGGGCGACATCGAGAACTGGAAGGTTTTCAAGAGGGAAAGCTCGGCATTTACCGTTTCCTATTATCTGGCGGCAATGGATATGGGATACGGCGAGACCGGAGACATTGTACGCAACGATGACAAAAGGCGGATATATCTGAAGCTGTTCTGGCGGACGATCTGGATGAGTTTGTTGATCACCGCAGTCTGCCTGATTCTGGCTTATCCGATTTCATACCTGCTGTCGGTGCTGCCCACCCGGAAAAGTAACCTGCTCATCATCCTGGTATTGCTGCCGTTCTGGACGTCGTTGCTGGTCAGGACTACGGCATGGATTGCGTTGCTGCAGCAAGAAGGCGTGATCAACGATTTTCTGGTCTGGCTGGGACTCGTTGCCACCGATGATCGTCTGGCGATGATTCACAATCGCACCGGGACAATCGTGGCCATGGTGCATATCCTGCTGCCGTTCATGGTATTGCCCCTGTTCAGTGTCATGAAAACCATTCCGCCGAGTTATATGCGAGCGGCAAAATCGCTGGGCGCCACACCGTTTACCGCATTTGTACGGGTTTATATGCCGAACACGGTTTCGGGGATTGGCGCGGGCGCCATTTTAGTGTTCATTCTTGCCATTGGTTACTATATCACTCCGGCGCTGGTTGGCGGTCAAAGCGGTACACTGATCAGTAACTTTATCGCCTTCCACATGTCCAGTTCACTGAATTGGGGTCTGGCAGCCGCATTGGGTTCGATTTTACTGGTGATCGTGCTGGTTCTGTACTTCCTGTACGATAAACTGGTCGGCATCGACAATATGAAACTGGGATAGAGCCGAGGAGATCATGTCCTTACCCGCATACACAACTCCGTTGGAAAGAACCTGGCACTACACTTATCTGGTGATTTGCGGGTTGATATTCTTTTTCCTGATCGCGCCTATCGTGATCATTATCCCGTTGTCCTTCAACGCCGTGCCTTTTTTCACCTTTACTGAAAAAATGCTGACCTTTGATCCGTCAGGGTACTCGCTCAAATGGTATGAGGATTTTTTCACCAACCTGAACTGGCAGGGCGCTGTGGAGAACAGTTTTATCATTGCCGTATTTTCGACGCTGATTTCTACCAGTCTGGGAACCGTGGCTGCCCTGGGACTCAGTCGCGAAGACATGCCGTACAAATCTGTCGTCATGGGTATACTGATTTCCCCGATGATTGTGCCGCTGATCATCTCTGCCGCCGGAATGTATTTTTTCTACACCAAGATCGGGCTGTCTTCCACCCATCTCGGTGTGATACTGGCGCATGCGGCATTGGGCACCCCGTTCGTCGTCATAACGGTCACCGCAACACTGGTTGGTTTCGACCATAGTCTGATACGGGCCGCAGCCACCCTTGGCGCATCGCCGACGACCACATTTTTCAAAATCATCGTGCCGCTGATTCTGCCGGGCGTGATTTCCGGCGCATTGTTCGCATTCATCACCTCATTTGACGAGGTGGTCGTGGTGCTGTTCGTCGGTAGCTATGAACAGCGTACCATTCCCTGGCAGATGTTCTCTGGTATTCGCGAACAGATCAGCCCGACCATTCTGGCGGTGGCGACACTGCTGGTCATAATGTCGATTATGTTATTGTCCTCTATCGAGTTGTTGCGCCGGCGTGGTGAGAGATTGCGCGGCATCACCCCGCATTGAGCTAATCCCGCCCCTACCACCCCGATTCCCCTGCCACCCCGGACTGGTGGATGAAATTGGCTTCCAGCAGTTCTTCATGCTCCGGCCACCACATACCCTCCGGTGGATGGCTGAATATCTTCTGTAGAAACGATTCCGAAACCCCTTGTGCCCTGAACAGGGCAATGTCTTTGGCCTGCTCCTCTTCGAGGTTGAAGTTCGGGTGAATTGTGAATGTCTGGTACTGATGAAATCCGAGCCTGGCATTTACTGCGAGAGTGCGCCTGACACCTGCGGCAAATGCCGTGGTGCAGGCGGACATACAGTGGTCAAGGCTATAGGTGTTCAATTGGTTTTCCCTGATTACCCTGGCCAGCCCCCGGCCTTCTGAGATCTGTCCGCCATCACTGTCCAGAATCACCCCGGCAACTTGTGGATTCTGTTCGATAAACTCGGAAAACCGCCGGGTGATTCCGGACTGGATGGGTCCACGCAAATGCACTATAGCGCCCTGGTTGACCAGATCAAAAGTATATTCCGGTGGAATCACAAAACCCTCGTGCGGGTTCAGACTGTGTCTGTATTCTGTCAATGACTGGTAGCTGGAAAATGCCGATGCCAGGGTTGCAACGATACTCAGCACTACAACTCCCTGGACGACGATGATCCAGCTTCTGTCAATACCCTGTTGCAGAGACTTCTCGCAGGTACGCAAGACCCCGATGGCCTGCCAGGGATAGATAATCAATCGCACCAGAATCGAGAAGATCAGCACGGCGACGCTGACCACGGTTTCTCCTTCGAGCCAGGGAGGATAGATGAATCTTTCCAGGAAATTCAGTATGAAAAACAACAAAACCAGATTGACCAGGCAGGCGCGGGCCAACGGTAAATCCCCCCGCCAATGACGCTGGACGTACTGGATCAAATTGTCCCTCACCAGCTCACCGGCGGCGGACAGGCACAGCGCTCCCCGATCAAGGCCTGCCCTTGACCTGATCGGGGGCCGGGGACAGGCTCTGCAACGGACGAAAACTGTCTCGGACCGACACCATCACTCCCCCCTCGAGGGGGAGTCACAATCCGCGAAGCGGATGTGGTGGGGGGAGAGGGGCGCAAGGATCTATACTTACGCCCCTGGTTCACCGAGCAACCCGTTGATTGAATTCGTCGATCAATCTGTCCCATTCATCCGCCTGCCCGGAAATGTCGTCCCAAAAGGACTGCTTCCTCCTCAAGTTGAAATCCTGAACCGGGATTCCCCGCTGCTCGACCCAGGTATAGTAGCCGAGATTGAAAATACGTTGTTTGTCGTTTGATGAAAGTTCGAGTACATGGGCAGGTTCACATCCCGACAAGGTGCGGCCGAAAACTTCGGCAGCCTGTGTTTCGCCGAACTGGCCATTGAAGTATTTTTGTTTGACATGCCCGATTTCGCTGGAATAGAGCTTTGCCCCATCCGTCGCTATGCAGATGATGATGTCGTTGTTGTCCAGGTCCTGATGCCGGGCTATCTTGATGGCGGTCTGAATATTCGCCAGACCCGATAGCCCGATGTGCCTGAATTGCGTAAGCAATGGCTCAGAAACCCCGCTCCTCGCCGCCACAAACTCCAATCCCTCACGGGTGTTGAACAGAACATTCAGCAGGTCAGGGCCGGAATCTGAAATACCGACCACATAGTCCATGTTCAGGACATTGTGTATCAGCGGAATATGCTTGTCACCAATACCCTGTATACGGTGTTCTCCGTAGCCGTTGTTAAGCATGGTAGGGCATTCGAGGGGTTCTGTCGCAATGATGTTCGAACCGAACCTGGACTTCAGGTAATCACCGGCAGCGATCGTGCCGGCAGACCCGGTTCCGGCTACCAGCCCATACAGGCGGTCATCCTTCCCGGCTAACTGTTCATACAGCCTGCCCATTGAAGGGCCGGTAATATTCCTGTGGCACAGATAATTCGCGAATTCGCTGAACTGATTCAGAATCACATTGGAAGGGTCCTGGGCGAGGGCATCGCAGGCGTCATAAATTTCCTTGACGTTACTCTCCGAGCCGGTCGTTCGGATAATGTCCTGTTCCGGTTGAAGGGTCCATTGTTGCAGCCAGTCAAATCTTTCCTGACTCATCTGTTCGGGCAATACCGCCACCCCGCGACACCTTAAGATTCGGGAAATAGCAATGCCACCCCGGCAATAGTTGCCGGTTGACGGCCAGATTGCCCGGTTGTTCACCGGGTCAATGCCGCCAGTGACCAGCCGGGTCACCAGACAGGCATAAGCAGCCAGCGCCTTGTGAGCCGCGATCATCGGAAATGTGTCGCCGATTGCAACCACGATCCGCGCCCTGACACCACTCAGCCCGGTGGGGATTTCCAGCCAGGCGGGCGATGGCAGTATCCGGCTGCCCTGATGATCGTTGAACCAGTGAATACGGAACAGGTTCAACGGGTCGGCCTGATTCACGGAGATGCTCCGCAGTCTGTCCAGGATGTCCGCCGGAATTTTGGCGGGATTCGCAAGTTCAGCGAAAGCAGGCAGTACAATACGATGCCTGCGGGCGTGGGCAATCGACCGGTCAAGAATGTCCTGATTGTGCACTACGGGCTTGATGAGCAGTTCTGACATGGATTTATCAGGAAGCCGCGGCACGGCGCTTGTCCGCATCCGCTCCATAACGATCCCGATAGCGCGATATCGCTTCAAAATGAGTTACGAACTTCGGGTCTTCCCGCAGAAAGGCAATCAGGTCTTCCAGTTTGAGCAAGGCATGTACCGGTATCCGGCAGCGCCGCTCAATCACCTGGGCTGCCGAAAGATTCTCGTTGGCTACGATCTCTTGCCGATCCAGGGCGATGATGAGCGCGCAAGGTGTGGCTCCGGCGGCTCGAATCCGTTCAATGGATTCGACAACCGAGGTTCCCTTTGTGATGACATCATCCAGGATCACCACATTTCCTTTCAATCCGGCGCCTACGATACTTCCGCCCTCGCCATGGTCTTTTTCCTCCTTGCGGTTGAATGCGTAGTCAACGCCGACGCCGTGGTGATGCGCCAGTTGCACGGCGGTCGCGGCTACCAGCGGGATTCCCTTGTAGGCCGGACCATACAGCATATAATCATGCGTTATCTTTTCCGACAGCAATATGGCATAACATCTGGCTATCCGGGCAAGCAGACGGCCATTATTGAACAATCCGGCATTGAAAAAATATGGGCTTTTCCTCCCTGATTTGAGTGTATACTCCCCAAACCTCAAAATATCATTTTCAATACAGGTTTGCAGAAGTTCGATCTGATATGACTTCATGTTTTCAGTCTGATCCCGAATTTCCCCGCTTGTCTCAAGTTAAGTATATTATACAGGTCTGATTGATCGGGCGGGATTTTATCAACGCGCCCGAATGCACCCCGATGCCTGGATATGGCTATGGAGATAACCCGTGACTGACACTCCCACGCAAGCGGGAATCCATTCGGCATCCGATATACGATGGACCGCGACATTACGTTCATTTGCCCATCCGCGAGTGATTACGATGTTGTTTTTCGGATTCTCGGCGGGGTTGCCGCTAATGCTGATATTCTCTTCGCTGTCGCTGTGGCTCAGAGAAGCGGGAATCGAGCGTTCTGTGGTCACCCTGTTCAGTTGGGCCGCGCTCGGCTATTCGTTCAAATTCATCTGGGCGCCGCTGGTCGATTCTCTGCCGATACCCGGACTGAACCGTAAACTGGGCAGACGCCGAAGCTGGATCCTGCTCGCGCAATTGATGGTTATTCTGTCGATATCCCTGATGGCGTTGCAGGACCCGTCATCAGGCGGCGACAGTCTGACTTATATGGCAGTTGCCGCAGTGTTGCTCGGGTTTTCTTCGGCCACCCAGGATATTGTCATTGACGCCTACCGCATCGAGTCGGCGGAAGTAAGGTTACAGGCGCTGATGTCGTCAACATACATCGCGGGGTATCGGATTGGAATGCTGGTCGCTGGCGCCGGGGCGCTTTATCTGGCGAGCTGGTTCGGTTCCACCTCCGGGCAGTACCTCTATGCGGCGTGGAAATTCACTTACTTCGCGATGGCGGCCTTTATGCTGGTGGGAATTGTGACTACGTTACTGATTCCCGAACCCGATGACCATTCAGGCCATGCCCGGGCCGGGGGGAGTCAGGTCCATGAAAAGTTTCATGTTCTGGTCTTGTTCGTTTTTTGTGTCACCGCCTTTATTTTAACCTACCGGATCTCGGCAGATCTCGCGTCCCGGTCCAGCGCCATATTGCAGTCGATTCTGCATAATAAGGCGATTGCCGGCATCGTGATTGAATTTGCAAGGCTGGCGGGGGGGGCATTGATCGCCGCCGCTACCGCAATTTCACTGGTCAAACTGAACGTGGTTAAAGGGGGTGGGATGAACGTGCTTTATCTTAAACCTGTACAGGACTTCTTCCAGCGATACGGGTTGACCAGCGCCTTGTTCCTGCTTGCCCTGGTCGGGCTGTATCGAATCTCGGATATCGTTCTGGGGGTTATCTCGAATGTGTTTTATCAGGATATCGGATACTCCAAAATCGAGATCGCGACGGTTTCCAAGGCGTTTGGTCTGATCATGACTCTGCTTGGCGGATTCCTCGGCGGGGTACTGGCGATCCGGTTTGGTGTAATCCGGATTCTCCTGCTCGGCGCCATCCTGTCCGCCGTTACCAATCTGTTATTCCTGTTGCTGGCGCGTATCGGTTATGACATGAACTGGCTGTACATTGTGATTGGCGCAGACAATTTGAGCGCCGGAATTGCGACGGCCTCCTTTGTCGCTTTTTTATCGGCCTTGACCAATATCAAATTTACCGCTATGCAGTTTGCCATTTTCTCATCGGTGATGACCCTGGTCCCCAAGATGCTGGGTGGATATTCGGGGGCAATGGTCGATACTATCGGGTATTCGCAGTTCTTCATTATCACGACCCTGCTCGGTATTCCGGTGATTATCCTGATTCTGTTTCTGGCGCGGGATTCCAGATTTTCCTGACTGGACTGGCGGCGCTCAAATCAGCATGCCGCGGCCCAGGTCAGTCAACGGGTGAACGACCAGGCGCTGTACCAGATTCAATGCCAGCAACGCCAGAATCGGGGTCAGGTCAATACCCGAAATTGCGGGAATCAGTTGCCGGAATGGTCGCAGGATGGGTTCACTCATACTCGATACCAGCCAGGCTGCCGGATGTCTTGACACGGGCGCCACCCAGCTTAATATCGCGCTGGCGAGAATGATGATGATCAATATCCAGGTCAATATATTGACCGACTCACCGAGCGCGAGCACAAATGCGCCGGCGGGATGGGTCGGGAATCCCGAAACCGACAACAGCAGCATGGTCTTGACAAAGGCTGTTATCAGGATGAGCGCCATGGTTGCCAGGTCAAACCCGAAAAGCCCGGGGATGAACCGGCGGAGGATCTGCAGGGGAAGGTTTGTAGCGCCGATGACAAGCTGACAGAGCGGATTCCTGAAATCCGCCCGGAAAAGCTGGAACAGGAATCTCAAAACCGCGATGATCAGGTAAAAACCGAGGATGGTTTCGATTGTAAAGCTGAGTGCGTTCTGTATATAGGGCATTCAGGTTCCTCCCAGCGCGTCCGCCAGTTCATTGGATTTTTCGATGGCCGCCTGGATTCCATCCGCTATGATCCGGTCAATTCCGTTTCCCTCCATGGATGACAGGGCGGCCTGGGTGGTTCCCCCGGGCGAAGTGACTTGCCGGCGAAGCTGGTCGGGTGGATATTCGCTGGCCAGAGCCAGTCTGGCAGCCCCCAGGGCGGTTTCGAGAACCAGAGTCTGCGCAGTCTGTTCGTCAAGCCCGTTGTTTCTCGCCGAGTGGATCATAATTTCCATCAGCTTGAAATAATAAGCCGGGCCGCTGCCGGAAATACCCGTTACGATATCGATATCCCGTTCACTTTCCACCTGCACCACGGGGCCGACGGATTGCATCACGGACTTCGCGGCCCTGCGTTGATGGTCAGTAGTCCGAGAGTTCGCCAGCATTGCGGTTACGCCGCTGTTGACCAGGGCCGGCGTGTTCGGCATTACCCGCACTACCGGCAACTCTGCGCCAATCCAGCGGATGATGTCGGCAATCCGGATACCGGCGACAATCGACAGGATCAGGGGTTGGTTCGTTCTTAACAGGTGGTTTGCCGAGGAGACAGCCTGTTGCATCATTTGCGGCTTGACCGCGAAAACGATGATTCCGCCGTGCTGTACACAGGGTGGATTATCTGCGTATACCTGAACGCCAAATTGCTGTTGCAGCCGGATTCGCTGATCTTCCATCGGGTCCGAAACGTGGATATGATCGGCTGTCCAGCCGGATGCAATCAGCCCGCCGATTATGCTGTGCGCCATGTTGCCGCCACCGATAAACGAGATCGTCTGATTTTTTGTCGTTTGATTCATAACTTTAAGTTCAGTGAAACTCAAGCTACAGTGGCCTTGGTCCGAAGATGGCAGTACCAACCCTGAGTTGGGTGGAGCCTTCGGCGATGGCCGCCTCCATATCCGCAGTCATACCCATCGACAGTTGATCGAGGTTATGCCCTTTCCCGTTCAGGCACTCGAAATGTTCCCGGCACTGACCAAACACGGCGCGCTGCTTTTCAAAATCCGATTCCGGTTTCGGAATGATCATCAAACCGCGCAGCCTGAGGTTGGGCAGCGTTTCGATATGGTCGGCGAGCTTTTCGGATTCGCGTATCCGGATACCGGATTTGGATTCTTCCTGTTGCAGGTTCAGCTGGATCAGTACATTGAGCGGCTTTGATCCGGTTCTGTATCGATCCAGCCGGTCGGCCACTTTTGTCGATTCGATGGTATGCACCCAGTCAAATTTCTCAGCGATCATCTTGCTCTTTCTGCTTTGTATATGTCCGATGAAGTGCCAGCGGGGTGATCGGGCAATCCTGTTTTGCCGGTTTTGGGCGCAATATCGAGAAACCTGATCTATTTTCTCTGTCCCCTCCTGCAGAAAATTCTCGGCAAATTCGATGTGCGCGTTCTCCAGCAGTGTAATGATTTTCTCGATCGGGTGACGCTTGCTGACTGCGATCAAGGATATTGAATCACGCGAACGCCGGTACTTTTGGGCATACCGGTCCATTCGTTCCCGGGTTTGTTGATAGCGTTGCAGAAGTAAATTTTCTTCGCTTGTCATCGCGTATCGCGGATCGTTGTCGTGAACAGGTTGTATGGGATTGTACCAGACCGGGCGTGTCGGATATGATATTATCGACTTCGTTAAACAGATAGCATGAATGTGCGCGAACGCATGCTGGACACCCCTTGTGAAGATTGATCATCCACCTCTTGATGTCGGAATTATTGGCGGTACCGGTTATACCGGGATGGAACTGCTGCGGCTGCTGGCCTTCCACCCTTGCGCTAATGTATTGTTCATCACCTCCCGCGAGGAGGCCGGGACCCCTGTCACAGAACCGTTTCCTTTCCTGCGGGGGAACTGTGACCTGGTTTTCACTGACCCGGCTGAAGCGGACCTGGAATCTTGCGATCTGATATTCAGCGCGACTCCCGGCGGGGTGGCGATGAAACATGCCCGGTTGTTGATGGATCGCTCCGTCAAATTGATTGATTTGTCTGCGGATTTCCGCATCCGGGATGTCGCTGTCTGGGAGCGTTGGTATGGACTCAGGCACGCTTGCCCGGAGCTGGTCAACGAGGCGGTTTACGGTCTGCCGGAAGTCCACCGGGAGTCGATTAAAACCGCCCGGCTGATTGCCAACCCTGGATGCTACCCGACCGTCATTCAACTGGGATTCCTGCCGCTGATCGAAAACCGGTTGATTGATGTCACCACCCTGATCGCTGACGCCAAGTCCGGCGTCTCCGGCGCCGGCCGGGGATTGAGTCGGGCGACCGCGTTTTCTGAGGTAGCGGAATCGTTCAAGGCTTATTCGGCATCGGGTCATCGTCACTTGCCGGAGATCAAACAGGGGTTGCAGGAAGCATCCGCCGACCCGGTTGAGCTGGTGTTCACGCCGCATTTGCTGCCGCTGATCCGGGGTATCCATGCGACCCTGTACGCCCGCCTGTCAAGAAAAGGCGCGGCGCTGGGCCTGGATCAGATCCAGCAGATTTTTATCGAGCGTTACAGCGAAGAACCGTTTGTTGATGTGCTGGAGCCAGGACTGCATCCGGATACGCGCAGTGTCCGTGGTTCGAACCACTGTCGGTTATCGATTCATCGTCCACAGGGTGGTGATACCATCGTTATCCTGGCAGTGGAAGACAATCTGGTAAAGGGCGCCGCCGGCCAGGCCATCCAGAACATGAACCTGATGTCAGGATTCGAAGAAACCACCGGCCTTACAGACATCGCGCTGGTCCCCTGAGCGTTTGATTCACGGGCCGGCTCCATCGGTTGTAGCCCCCCACCGGCTCTCCGGCGAGCTACGCTCTTGTATCGCCGACTCCCCTCAAGGAGGGAGTGATTATCGGTTGGTTCGGGTTCCATCGGTTGCGGGGGATGACGTTTGATGGGGGGCGCAGTACCAGCTATCGGCTTGCCTGACGCCGTATCCGGATGAACACGCCCAGCATCATCACCAACAGCGGGCCGCTCAATACATTGATTACGGTCAGGCGGTGTCCCAGTTGGTCTATGCGTTGGCGAATTTGCAGTCGGATATTTCTCAAATCGCGCCGCATCGCGACCAGCTCGGATTGAACGGTTATGGCCTGTTCTTTCAACGGTGATGGCAGCGCGGACAAATCATTGACCCCGGCGACAGTGCGGATTTCGGCCAGTTGACGCTCAAGCTCTTCCACGTTTTGCCAGGTGGATTGCTCACTGCTCCTGATTTCCTTCTGAGTGTCCCTGAACAACTGTTCAACCCGGCTGAACGGACGGCTGGTCGGGCCTCTGGCCTGGATGGTCGTCAGCTGGCCCTCGCTGCCGGTTGCGATCATGTTGCCGAGAAACGCCAGATTATCGTTAATCGGCCGGGTCATCACACGGTCGCCCAACTGCGATGTCTGCAACGCGAATTGATCGAATAACCAATCCACGTCAGCAATGGCGAAAACCCGCGGCTGTCCGGTGGAGGAGGCGCCCGCCACCGGATCGGATGACTGGAAGGCCGACTCGATTCTGCCGCTGATCAGGGCCGCCACCATCCGCTTGTGACCATCCGGCTCGAAGTCCCGGGCCAGAGCCGAGGGTGTCCGGGTGGCGTAGGTCAGGCGTGATTCCGACCCCGAATCGGCTGTAGCGCTGACCAGCGGGGTGAGGTTCGCGCCTTCGGGTGGATCGCCCGTAATTTCGAACCAGCCGGGTTCTATCAGCAACAGGTTGTCGAGGCTGGCTGTTCCGGCAAATCCGGATGCCATTTGCGCCCGGTTGAATCGCATCCAGTACGGGAAACTGACTCTGGAGTGGTCATCGCTGAGCGCGACCGGCGTGCCCAGTTCCCGGTCTCCCGCTATCCGGTCACCGACATATCTTAACCCCCAGGACAGAAGCAGGTCCGAAATATCGTTAATTTCCGCCGATGGCTGGAATTGCAGTTCATTGCTGGCCTGATCAGACCGGACATACGGATCCATCATCACAATCAATGTACCGCCCTCGACCACGAATCGGTCAATCGCCCGTAACATCGCTTTCTTCAGCACGGCGCTTTGCACCACGATCAGTACGTCGATATTTTCCGGTAGCCGCTCATCAAAAAAAGGAACCAGCGCCAGATTGTGGCTGCGCTTCAATTCCTCTACAAATGACAGCCCGACACGGGGATTGTTCAGCGAGCCGGGCGGAATCAGCGGCCCGAGCAGGGCAATCCGGCTTGAATCCTCCCGGATGACCTGACGGACAGATGAAATCAAATCGTATTCCAGAAAATGCTCGCGTTGAATGTCGAGATACGGCAGCGTCTTCACCCGTTGCCGGTACTCAATCGTCATGCCCAGATAAAAAGTGTCTCCGGATGACATCGGAACGGATTGCAACCCGGAGCGGATTGCGAGCAATTCGGCATCGGTATCCGGCACAGGGTCAATTTCCTCGATTTTCAGATTCCCTCCACTGTGCCAGACAAGTCGTTCCAGCAGGTTTTTTGTCCGGCGCGCATGCGACTGGATAGCTACCGGCACGTTGCCCTGGCTGGCGCTCCAGAAAAACCGGACCCGGGTCCCATCCGGTGTTCGGACCAGCTCATCCAGGGTCGCGTCGCTTAAGGTAAATTCCTTCTGTTCGGTCAGGTCCAGGTTGATCGGTAAACCGGCGGCAAGAGCCTGTATCACTGCGAGTGTGATGGCAAAAGGCAGAACGGAGCGCGCCATCCGAAGCAGTTCCCTGTGCGGGGGGCCGATTCGCCGGGTGGCTACTGTCACCGAGCAGACGACCAGGGCCAGCGTGGTCAGGAACAGGAAATAACTCAAATCGGACAGCGTCACAAACCCGGAGCAGAGCGCGTCGAAATGAGCACCCGGGGCGAGCGAGTTGAGCCATTCAAGCGCCTTTGGTGAGGCAATATTAGTGAGCAGTGAGTCAAATTCCGATGAGCCGAAAATCATCATTGTGAACAGTACAAGTACGCTGACTGTGAAAACCGAAACCGGCTCTTCCAGAATGGCTGCAAGCATAAGCGAAATGGCCAGGTACAGGGCCAGCAGCAGGAATGCGGCCAGCCAGGCGGAGAACACCACTCCCGGATCCGGTTCACCCAGATAAGCCAGCGTGATCGGGAAGGGCAACGTGAACAGCAGGACAACCGCGATGACGGCAAGGCCGGCGAAAAATTTACCACTGACCAGTTCTGCATCGTTGACTGGCAACGTCATCGCCAGTTCGACGCTGCGGTCAGTGTACTCGTCCGGCCATGATCGCATGGCCAGCGCCGGCATGAAAATCAGCCCGAGCCACGGAATGAATATTTGCCAGGTTCGCATGCTGGCTTCGTCGGTGGTATAGAAATCCGCCACCATGAATACGCAAAGGTTGAGCGATACCAGCAGCCCGGCTATAAAAATGCAGGTTAGCGGGGAATAGAAGAGGATGCGCAATTCATGCCGGGTAACTGCGATAACCCGCGTCATGCACTCCCTGCCGACAGACAGTTTCAAGCGACCAGCCTGTGAAACGAAGGAGCCAGACTGCCCCGGTCATCAACCAGGTCGGCCACCGCCCGGTCGGCGACGATGACTCCATGATCAATAATGATGGCGCGATCACAGATCTGCTCCGCTTCTTCGAGTATATGGGTGGAAAGAATAATCGTCCGGCTCGTGGACAGCCTGGTGATCAGATTCCGGATCTGGTGTTTCTGTATCGGGTCCAGTCCATCGGTCGGCTCGTCCAGAATCAGCGCCGGCGGATCATGCAGCAGGGCCTGGGTCAGCCAGACCCGTTGCCTCCAGCCTTTGGAAAGATGGCGCAGGGGGGTGGACATCACACTGCCGAGATCCAGTTCCATACAACCCCGATCAATAGCCTGTTTTGCCCGATGGCCAGACATTCCCCGGGCTTCGCTGCAAAACGTGAGGAATTCGGTGGTGGTCAGGCGCCCGAATCCACCGGCCGCCTCGGGCAGATAACCGGTCATACTCTGGGCCTGACGCCGCTGACGCACCACGTCAAAACCGGCAATGGATGCGTTGCCTGAGGCGGGAACGCGGAAGCCGGCCAGCATCCGCATGGTCGAGGACTTGCCTGCGCCGTTGGCTCCCAGAAAGCCCACTGTCGAGCCTTTCGGAATGGAAAAACTGACTTCCGATACGGCGGTTTTACCGCCGTATCGGATCGTTAATTTGTCGGCGATGATCAGAGCGCTCACTCAGTCATTGAGAAATCCGGCGATAATGAACAGCAAAACACTGCATCCGGTCACAATATATCCCGCCATGCTCCATTGCCTGCGTTGTGCCACTTGCCGGGCCGGGCGGCTGGCGAACGTCACGATTGCAGCTCCGATTATGGCAAGGGCAAAAACCACCTTGCGCTGGGTAAGAAAGTCGAGCAGCACGGGTTAATCCTGTTTGGTAAAAGCTTCGAGCAGCCCGGATGACTGATCGGTTTGCTCGCCCTTGAAACTCTTCATCGCTTCTTCATGCAATATCTCCAGGGCGGTCGCCTTGTATTGGTATGCTTCCCTGGAGTTCAGCATGTGGAAGTCCCGCGGACGCGGCAGGTCGATATTAATCGTGTGCCTGACCTGTGCCGGTCGGTTTGACAGGATGATCAGTTTATCGGCCAGAATGATCGCTTCTTCGATTTCTGACGTCACAAACAGGTTGGTGCGCCTGTTTTCTTCAAACAGTTGCAGGAAGAACTGTTGCATCAGTTCTCGTGTCATCGCGTCGAGACCCCGGAACGGCTCATCCATGATCAGTACCTGGGGATGGTTGATAATGGCTCTCGCCAGTTCAGCCCGGCGCTGCATTCCGCCTGACAGTTGAATCTGGTATTTGTCCTTGAAATCACTCAGGCCGACCTTGTCGAGCAGCCGGATCGCTTCTTCATGCAGTTCTTTTTTCGGCATGTCGCCGCGTACTTTTGGTCCGAACACGATGTTCTGGTAGGTTGTCATCCAGGGCATCAGGGCGGTTTCCTGAAATACCACCATGCGATCATGCGACGGGCCTGTAATCCGGTTGCCATTCAGCAGCAGTTTGCCGGATTCCGGTTTCTCGAATCCGGCGACCAGGTTAACCAGGGTTGATTTTCCGCAGCCCGACGCGCCGACCACTGCGGTCAGTTTGCCCGGTTCGATTTCCATGCTGAGATTGAGTACGACATCGTGCCAATCCCACGATTCGCCGTAGCCCTTGCTGACGTTGCGCAGTTCGATGTGGCCGTTTTCCGGGCTGATCACGGAGGCGGCGTTCCTGGGTTCGGGTTTTGAATTCGCAGTCATCAGAACAGTCTTCGCCACGGCATGCAGTAATCACCCAGGGTGCGGATGGCGCTGCTCGACAGATATCCGGCAATGCCGATACTGATCATGCCGACCACGATCTGCTCCAGAGAACCGCCCATATAGGAATTCCAGATAAAGAAGCCGAGACCGCCGCCGCCCTGGGTGCCGCCGCCGGAAATCATTTCCGCCGCCACCACCACTTCCCAGGTGATACCCATGCCTACGGCGGCCCCGGTGAAGATCGAGGGCAGGGATGCCGGCAAGACGATTCGCCAGAACATGTCCCATCGGGTAGCGCCCATCGACTGGGCAGAGCGGAGCAGCCGGATGTCGATACTCCTGGCGCCACCAAGCACATTGATTACAACCGTGAAGAACGCGCCGAGAAAGGTCACGAACGCGATTGATAATTCGTTGGTTGGCCAGAAGATCAGCGATGCCGGTACCCATGCCAGTGGCGGGATCGGTCGCAGCATTTCAAATGGCGGGAAAAATATCTTCCGGAAGTAACGGTTGACAGCCATCAGCAGGCCGAGCGGGATACCCACCGCCATCGCGGCCAGAAATCCGAGCAAAACCCGTCTGAAACTCAAATACCAGCTTTCCCAGTAGCCAACCAGCGGAATAACTTCAGTCCAGGCGAGAAACACCGCTGTCGGTGGTGGGATCAGTCCGATAAACGGCAGCATCGTTCCAGACCAATCGTCCCATCGTGAACCCGTCTCCCACAGTATCAGCGCGATCATGACGGCTCTAATGCCGCGCCACAGCGAGAGATTCTGTCGCAGTTTCTGCCATCGTGTGCGTCGAACTGTGGTCATCATCGCTCCTTCAGAAATATCCGGCTTCTGTTTCCATGTCAAGGTTACTGTGTCTGTTCATCAGGCCAGTTCCCGCTCGCCCGCTTCGAACGCTTTCAGCGCCTCTTCATGCACGGCCTCATTCGCCTCATCAGCCAGCAAGCGGAATTGCTCCGAGGACAGAACATGGTAATCACGCGGGCGCGGTATCTCTACGTTGAGTATTTTTTTAACCCGGCACGGTCGGGTGGTCATGACCACCACCCGGTCACCGAGGAATATGGCTTCCTCCAGGTCATGGGTAATAAAAAACAGGGTGACTCTGGTGCGATCATACATTTCAAGCAGGGTTTCGTGCATGATGGACTTGGTCAGTTCGTCCATGGCCCGGTACGGTTCATCCAGCAACAGGACTTTCGGATCATTGATCAGCGCCCGGACGATTTCCGCGCGCCGCGCCATCCCGGACGAGACTTCTCCGGGGTATTTTTCGCAAAAGTCACCCAGTCCGGCTTCAGCCAGCATGTCCCGCGCCTTCTCCCCGGCCTGCTTTTTGCTCAGCAATCCCTGTACGATCGGGCCATAAGCGACATTGTCAGACAGGGTTTTCCAGGGGAACAGGGCGCCATTCTGGAACACTACCACACGGTCCGAGCCCTGGTCGGCGAGAGGCCTGGATGGGCCGCACAACAGTTCTCCGTCAAGATGGATTTCACCTGAGGTGATCGAATGAAACCCCGCAATCGCGTTCAGCAGGGTGGTTTTTCCACAGCCACTCGGACCGACCACCATGCAGACTTCTCCTGCCGCGATTTCCAGCGAGCAGTCGTCCACCGCCATCACATTGACCCCTTCCGGATCGTAGATCTTGGTGACGCTGCGAATGCTTATTTCGCCTTTGCCTGTTTCGGTCAAGTCATTGTCCCATGGGTATTATCTGTTTTCCATAGCCAGCGCGCGGGTGCGCCACTGCATCATCCGGTTGCCGACCATTCGCACCATCACCGAAGTCAGCCAGCCCACAAAGCCGAGAGTAATCATGCCGATCACCATTGGAACGGTGACATTATTCATGTAGGCAGCCACAATCAGATACCCCAGCCCATAGTCTCCGGAAACCATCTCGGCTGCAACCAGGGAAAACCAGGCGACCCCGATACTGATCTGCAAGCCGGTGAACATGAACGGCAGCGCTCCCGGAACCACCACGTTCCAGAAGATATGACGGGGTTTGGAACCGAGACAGCCGGCGGCGCGGAAATAGGATTCATCAATGGAGTTGACACCGAGCAGGGTGTTCAATGTCGTGACGAACAGCGAAGCCAGCGTAGCCAGGAATATGACCGGCGCCTCAAACCCCTTGAACATCAGGATGGATAATGGCACCCATGCCAGAATCGGTATCGGCCGCAGGATTTCGAGGAGCGGGAATGTGTAGTCGCGGAACTTCCGCGACCAGCCCATGAACAGGCCAAGCGGCACCCCGATTCCGGTCGCAATCAAAAAGGCAAAGAAGATGCGGCGGCAACTGACATAAATGTGCTCGTAGAATTCCTCGGTGAATACCGATATTCCGAGGAACGGTTCCGGTGAGAACAACTCTTTCATCACCACCACCGGACCGGGCATTTTTTCGAATCGGGGAACCTCGAACGCTTCGCACAATATCCACCACAGCCCGATCCAGAGGCCAATTCCGAGAACCATCAGGTACGGGCCGGATGTTCCCATACGCTGGCGGAAGCGCACTAAAAAGATGGCTGCGTTACCGGGTGGGCGCCTGTTTGATTGTGCGGGTGCAGTGTTATCCATGTCTCGATTACTGATATTATGTTACTACGGTATCGGCATCCCCGCCCAAATCCGTCAGGGCAGGGATGCCCGTGTGCCCGAAATCAGTTCATTGAAGCCTTGATTACGGCAAGCGGACTGGTCAGACCCCGTTCTTCAAGAATCTGTCGAGCCACGCTGTCAGATACGCCGCCATCGCGGATAGTCGGCGCTGCAGCGGGTTTTTTCGGCAGGCTGTAAAGGAACGCGGTGGCGTTGTCGAGCAAGGTCTGTACGCGCTCGGTCACGATGAAATCAAGTTGTACCTTGACTTCGCCGCCACCCTGGTTGGCAGGCCAGCCACCGAACATCGCATGCCACAGCACCGACTGGTCAATTTTCTCGGTCTGGGATTCGGCCAGCGCCGCAACTTCATCCGCATTGGCTGGATCTGCCATGAAAAGCTGTGCGTCCAGTTCAGCTTCCAGCCAGCCCTTGTGCACGTCCGGCCGTTGCGAGATCAGGTCGTTCAGCATGACCATGAACGCGCCATCCAGCGCATCGAAATCTTCGCCACTGGCCGCGCGCCGGGCGATACCGGACATGACGATCTTGGATGCGGTGGGTTCCCAGATTGCCGCCGCGTCGAGTTTGCCGGCGCGGAAGTTGGTGGTAATGACCTCAATGTTCTGGTTCAGGTAACGCTCTGGAGTAATCCCCGCTTTCTGGAACGCCAGTTGGGCGAACCGGTCGGTACAGGCGCCATGAGGGGCGGAGGTGATCTTGCCGTCCATCCACTTGACTGCTTCGCCGCCATTGGCGAATTCAGGCGCGTCGTTGCGTACCAGGAAAATGTTGCACTGTTGTTTGGATGTGCCCAGAGCCGCGACGATACGCATGTCTGTACCGCCCCGTTCCTTGATATTGCGGAAAGTCGAGGCAATCGCGGGCATGTCGCCCATGTAACCGATGTGCTGCTTTTCGCCGGTCATGGCGTTGACGATAACCGAACCCTGTAACCCGATCTGAAACTCGACGGTTGAACCTTCCGGTAAATACTTTTTCCATAATTGCTTACCGTTGTTGACTACTCCAGACCAGGATTCCGTGTAATAAGGCTGGTAACCCACGACCAGATCAACCTCCTCACCCGGGTTCCCGAAATCGACATCGGCTGACGCCATTTGTGACACGCCGGTTGCCAGTACACAGGCGGCTCCCAGCCTTGTTATTAAACTTGCATACGATTTTCTCATCATTTTCTCCTATTGGTAGTATTAATTGAACTTGTCGTAGCGCACCATTTGCGCCGGTATCCGCAAATCCAGAATCAGGGGGCGGATGCAGGCATCCACCATCGGCTGTGGCCCGGCGATATAGACCATGGTATTGGCCGCTTCCGGCGTGATCGCGGCCAGAGCCGTGTCATGTACCAGCCCGTAGCGGGTAGGCATTGACTCGCCATCAGAGGAGGTCACGTTGCCGGACGCTTCATCGGATAGCACGACGTTGATCGACAAGGTGTCCGGATGGCGCGCCCGCATCGCTGACAGGCGATCTGCATAGAACATGTCGGCACGGGTCCTGACACCGAAAAACAAGCTGACCCTGTGTGTATCGAGGTAATCGGTCATTGAAGCCTTTTCGAGGATCGACATCAACCCCGCGATACCTGAGCCGCCGGCGATCAGAAAAAGGTCGTGTCCTTCATCGGTGTGAAAGGTTGCGCGTCCCAGCGGCCCGAACAATTCAACTTCGTCCCGGTCGCGCGCTTCATCGAAAGCCCACCCAGAAAAAGCGCCGTCCGGTTTTCTCTTGATGACGAACTCAAGGGTATCCGTCTGCGGTTCAAAATTAACCATTGAGTAGGCGCGGCGCCCGGATATTCCCGGAGCCTGGATGGCAAAAAACTGACCGGCATGGAACCGCGCCGGCCGGGGTAGCCTGACTTCAAAGCGGGCCACATCCGCAGTCAGCCGACCCCAGTTTGAGGCGACGCCGATGTAATGGTCGGGGCGGAAGTCGTCATCGCGAAAAGGCTGGAGCCGGGCCGGGACGGTCAGGTTGCAGTCCGATTGCGCGGTGGCCTGGCACAACAGGAATTCCTTTCTCGCCGCCCGCAGGTTTTTCCGTCCGGGCGCCTCGGCCCAGCCCGGGTCCAGTTCGCCCTGATCCAGTCGCGCGCGACAGGTCCCACAGGTTCCGGTCGCGCATTCGTAGGGCAATGGAATGCCGGCTCGCAATCCGGCATACAACAGCTTTTCATTGGCCAGAGCGTCAAATCGGTGAACCTGGTCCTTTTTTGCAATTTCGATCAGCATGGCCGCGTCCAACTTGCTTGAAAATCCCGCTTAATCATCGTCTTCGTCATCAAACTCATATTCCAGTTCCTGCTCCAGGAAAACCAGGATCTGACCCTCTTCGTCTTTTATCGGGTACATCAGCAGGGGCTTTTCAGCCGGACCGCGCGGCTCTCCGGTTTTCATATCCCATTGCCAGAGGTGGCGGTCGCAGGTCAGGATCCCGTCCTGACACAGCCCCGAGTTTTCCAGGTATTCCTCCATGTGAGGACAGACCGGCGGATAAGCCCGATAGGTCTCGCCGATTTTGGCGATTACCAGTTCAATACCGTCAATCTTCACCGCTTTTAGCGCATGATCCGATATGTCATCTGCCGCACAGGCAATTTTCCAGCTCATTGTCGGTTTTTGCCTTAAGGTTCCTGTTCAGTAAAATCGGATTGATTCAAATCGGCCAGTGCGAACCCTTGTCCAGCCGCCGCGTGTCCAGCCGCACCTCCCTTTCGGCAAATTTGATTTCGTCTTCTCCAATCAGGAAGCGATCATTGTAACGGCCGACCAGAAACAGCCTTGATTCACCTGCGTCAACATGCGAGTTGATGCCGTCCAGTTGCGTCTGAAAAACCGTGAAAGAGGTTACCGCAGTAGCGGATTTGCCGTCATCGGCAATATCGACCCGGTACACCACGCCATGCCGTTTCAGGGGCGAGGTATCCGAGTTATGTTTCGGCAGCATCCCGGTCAATTTCGCCATGTAGTCCCGGTTGCCGCTGATATAGGTCATGTCGGCCTGGATCTCGGGACTGTATGCCCGGATCGCATACTCGAAGTTCTCAGCGCACAGATTCAGCCATGAGTCCCAGTCCAGGTCGTCCTGGAGCAGGCAGGTGGTGTAGATCAATTCCTTGATCTTCTCCCGGGTCAGGGAGTTGTCTGCGGGCATTGCCATTTTCTGGTTGGTCTTTTGATTCATTGGTTACACTCCCGGATTACATGCTCGCGCTGGCGCGTTGTGTGTTGTCCGCGACACTTTGCATCTTGTGAGCGGCAAAGTTCATATCCGGATTGCCTGGCGATCGGTCCAGCCAGCGTCCCCATTCCTCATAATAGTGGCGCATGCCGTTTTCATCGTGGATAGTCTCGTTCTCATGCCGGCCGTGCAGGATAGTCCGCTTTTCGGCGGAAGGGTGCATGCAGGCGCCCTGGGCGGTTACCGCGAGCAGGTCTTCATGCAGGTTGCGACCGAACGGCCCCCAGATCGAATTATGATGGTCAATTCTGGTCTGGCGCTCGGCTGGCGTATCGCTGGCCAGGCCCAGCCCCCGAAACTCGATCATCACCCGGTCCGGTCCAAGCGGGGTCATCAGGTCGCAGCGCAGCGCCGAGCCGCGCAGGTTGAAATTGACTCCCGGGAACATGTCGATCATGTACCAGTGATTCGGCGGCAGGTGCGGGAAAGACAGCGCTTCACGCGATTCAAACCCTTCATACTGGTCATACTGAACCTCAAAACTGCCGACATTGATATGACCATTCCTGAAACCGCTGTTCTTGCGCGCGAAGTAGGCGTCGTTAAACCCGGTGATCCGGTTATGGTAATGCAGAAAGTCATGATAGAACTCACAGTTGGTATCATGCCACAATTTGTAATTGCAGGGGATGATCGCCTTGTGGTAGTGAAACACTTCCAGCGGCTCCTCGTTGAGTGACGGCGCCAGACAATCCAGAGCGCCGGCTGCGAATTCATCGACAGTCATGCTGATGTCGTCATCCAGGCTGACCCATACGAAACCACCGAACCAGACCTCACACTTGAGTTCCCGCAAGCCGACGTCCGCAGTGCACAGGCGATCCTGATAACCTTCTTCCCGGCGCGTGATATTGACACATCGGCCCCTCATGTCGAATTGCCAGGCGTGGAACATGCAGGTCATGGTTTTCGGCGTACCCGACGGGGCGCCGCGCTTGAAGCTGCCGGCCGGCCGGCGCTCGATCATGTTGCCGCGATGAGGGCATACATTCAGAAAGGCGCGAACCTTGAGGTCCTTGCCGCGTACCACGATTACCGGCTCCCTGGCGATGGTCATGGTGCGAAAGTCATAGGCATTTTTCAATTCGGATTCATGGCAGACCGGAATCCAGGTTCTTTTCCAGATCTTTTCCAGTTCTTCCTCGAAGATGCGCTGGTCGGAATAGATTCTGCTGTCCACCCATTCACCGGGTTGCAGGTTCGGGGTTGCGGTCCATTGGGCATGATTTCTTGATGACATGTATGGTCTCCTGTGTTGACGAATAGGATTTTGATGATCATGAGCTGGTTGGCGGAATCAGCCGGCCTGTTTCAGCCGGGATTCCCAGTTAACCTGTTTGGCGAACTTTTCCAGTTCTTCGGGTTTCATGTAGATAGTGTGTTCCGGGCCAGGGTAGATCCGTTCCCTGACTTCGTCCCGGTAGCGGATAAACACGTCTTCCATGATCGGAATCAGGTCGGTGTAGATTTTCGAGTGTCTCGGTACATGTTCCTCATACAGATGGAACAGGTCGGACGTAATGATATGCACCCCATGCGCCTTGTTGCCGGCGCCCAGACTGATGACAGGCACCGGCAACACTTCCGTCAGGTATTGACACAATTCCTCGGAAGTGACTTCGCACATAATCGAGAAACAGCCCGCATCCACCATGGCCCAGGCGTCATCGACCAGTTCTTTCGCCCGGTCAGCGGTTTTCCCCTGCGCGAAGAAGCCGCCCAGTTGTGGCATCCGCATCGGCGTAATGCCGATGTGGCCCTGCACCGGAATACCGGCCTTCACAATCGCCTCGATATTTTTAGCGTGATGCTGGTTGCCTTCGCATTTCATCACCTCGGCATTGGCCTCGGAAACGAACCGGCCCGCGTTTTCAACTGCCTGGTCAGGAGAGACATGGAAGCTCCAGTAAGGCATATCCACCATCCGCAGGCCATACTGGCTGCCACGGTCAATCGCTTTCGCCATCATCATGACTTCGTCGAAAGTCACCGTGACGGTTGACTTGTGTCCGAACAGAATCATGCCGCCGGTATCGGATACACACAGAATGTCGATTCCCAGGCGGTCTGCGATGACGGCGCTGCGGTAATCATAGATTGCCATTTGCACGATCTGGTCATCTTCGCGCATCTTTCGTTGCAGGTCTCTGATCGTGACCTTTTTTCTTCTCGTGGCCGCTTCCGACATTATTGTCTCCCCGGTGTTTTAATTCGTGTTATAAAAATTTGTTGGGCATGCAACATGCCATTGAATATGCAACCATATAATCAGGCAATGATTTGACTGTCAAAGAGCTTTTTCTTATGAATTGATAGATTACACCTTAATATATTCATAAAACAGCTTGTCTGTCTATTATCCGTCGCCGGGGCATCGTCATGATCCCGCTATTTTGAACAGAATGAACAGGCCGACCAGAATCATCAGTATCGAGACGCCTTTTTTCAGGTAATCGGTGGGTACGGCATGAGCGAGGCTGGCGCCCACGATTGACCCGCACGCCAGCGCCAGCGCAAGGCCGGCGCTCAACCTGAGGTCAATCTGCCCATACAGGGCATTCCCCAGGGTGGCCAGCAGGGAAATCGGGATCTGGATGACCTGGGACAAACCGATTGCGGTCAATATCGGTACCCGCAACCAGATCAGAACAGGTACCAGCAGCAGTGGTCCGCCGGTCCCGGTCAGCGCCGAACCGACGCCGGTAGCGAAGCCGATCACCAGCAGAGCGTTGCCCAGTGTTGCCGGTTTACGCCCGCTTTCGTGTTGCCTGTCGGCAAGAGTATGGATACCGGAAAAAAGAACAGCTGCGGCGATGCCGGCTTCGAGCGCAAGGGCCGGGACAAAGGGCAGCAAAAAGGCGCCGAGAAAAGCTCCCGGCAGGGCGCCCAGACAAACCCGGGCCGCCATGCCATGGTCAATCGTGCCATGTCGCGCATAGATGACGGCCCCTACCGTGCCGGTCACGATGTAACTCAGATTGCAGGCCGGTATGGCGACATGGAGCGCCACGTCACCGAGGTACTTCAGCGCGGGTACCAGCAGAACCCCGCCGATGCCGATACTACCGATCAGCGCGCCGATGAGGATGATGACGATAGCGAGTGACAGGCTGAACGGGAAAAACATGTTGGCTGACTTCGGTTCGGGTATCTGCACAATCGAGCGCCGGATCATGCCAAAGTTTGCGGTTCGATGATAGACTAGCGGGCAAGCCTCCATAAAGATCCTTGCGCCATGCCCTGTACAAACCGGTAATCAGCCTTGTTTCTCAGACAGTTTCAATATCTGGTTGCTCTGGAACAGGAAGGCCACTTTGGCCGCGCTGCGGAAAAATGCCACGTTTCCCAGCCCAGTCTGTCCAGCGCGCTGAAAAGCCTCGAAGAAGAACTTGGTATTCCGATCATTCTCAGGCAGCACAAATTCCAGGGTTTTACCGAAGAAGGCAAGCGGGTGGTCAGTTGGGCAAAGCGGTTGCTGGCGGACCGGTCGGCGATGCTGGAAGAGTTGGCCATCATGCAGAAAGACCTGCATGGCCGACTCAGAATCGGCGCTACCCCGATGAGTTCACCCCTGTTTCCGACCGTTAGCCAGTTGTTCCAGAAGCGCCATCCGGGCTTGCAGATCGACATTCAGTTCATGGCGCTGGATCGGCTGGTACTGGGGCTGACCAACTTTGAGATTGATGTCGGCATCACCTATCTGGACGATCCATCCCTTGCGCGTTTTGTCGCCTTGCCCTTGTATGAAGAGCCTCTTTATCTGCTGCTTCCCGACAATGACTGGCTGGATGACAGTTCCACCATTTCATGGCAGGAAGCGGCTGCGCTGCCACTATGCCTGCTTTCCAAATCAACCCGTGAACGGCGGGTGATGGATGACGCATTCACCAGTGTCGGCCGTCAGCCGACCCCGATCCTGGAATCCAATTCCATTTTCCAGCTCGCCTTCCATGCGATGGCGGGGGACCTGGCCACCATCGTACCGAAACGCTTTGCGCATTTGCCCAACACACGGCAGAAAATGCTGGTCAAGCCAAGCGTGGTGCAAACTCTCGGCCTGATCTGGGTCTACGGTAATCCGGTTTTGCCGATGGCCAGCGCGACCAGTACGCTGTTGCGCGAAGCGCTGGAATCCGGCTTGCTGGAAGAATTCAGCCTGGTCGGCAACAAGGGCGGCTGATGACGACAGTTGCGGGTTGGCACGGAGACCGGTTCCCCCGATCAAGCCGGGGGGCAGACCACCGCATCTGCCTACCCCCAGGGCAGTGAGAAGGTCTTGACGGTGGTGTAGCTTTTCATGGCTTCGATTACGCCTTCCTTGTAACCGAGGCCGGAATCCTTGACGCCGCCGAATGGCGACATCTCGGTACGGTATCCGGGCACCTCGCGGATGTTGACGGTGCCGGTCATCAGTTCATTGACGAATCGGTTGATGTATTCGAGGTTGTTGGTGCAGACCCCGCTGGAAAGTCCGAAAGCCGTCGAGTTTGCAACCCGGATGGCGTGATCGATGCCGGTTACCCGGATAATCGGAATCGGCGGGCCAAAGGTTTCCTCGCGCACCAGCTCACAATCAAACGGAACGTGATCAAGTACTGTGGGCGAATAGACCGCGCCCTGGCGGTCGTTGCCGTATAACAGCTTCGCGCCCTTGCCGATGGCGTCATTCACCCGCGCCTCGAACAGGAGCGCCGCCTGTTCGGTGATCACGGTACCGACATCGGTGTCGGGGTCCACAGGGTCCCCGTATTTGAGCCGGGCGGCTTTTTCGGCCACCCGCTCCGCAAACTCATCGGCAATTGACTCGACCGCCAATATGCGTTTTACCGCGGTACATCGTTGCCCGGAATTGCGGGTGGCGCCCTGCACCGCCATTTCCGCCGCCTCATCCAGGTCCGCGTCCTCCATGACAATCAATGGTGAATTGCCGCCGAGTTCCAGTACCGTGCGTTTGTAACCGGCGGTCGCGGCGATATATTTACCGACCGGAACACTGCCGGTGAAGGTGATCAGGTCGATATTCGGATTGGTGATCATTTCGTCGCCGATATCGCCGGGCAGCCCGGTCACGACAGACAGCATCGGTGGCGGCAGTCCCGCCTCAAGCAGTACATCCGCCAGCGCCAGTGCGGTCAGCGGGGTCAGTTCGGTGGGCTTGGCCACCATACAGTTGTTGGTCGCAATCGCCGGAGCGATCTTGTGGGAGATCATGTTCAGCGGATGGTTGAAAGGCGTGATCGCCGAGATGGCGGTCAATGGCTCACGCTGCGTGAAAATCTTTCTTTTCTTGCCGTGGGGGGTCAGGTCGCAGGAGAAAATTTCGCCGTCATCCAGAATACACAACTGGCTGGTCAGATTGAAAACGTCACAGGCGCGTCCGACTTCATACAGACTGTCCCTTTTTGACAGGCCGCATTCGGCAGTGATCAGATCCGAGAACCGATCCTTTTGTGTAGCCAGCGATTGTGCGGTTTTCGCCAGGATCTGCTGGCGTTGATAGCGGCTCAGTTGTGGCCGGTAAGCGGCGGCGGCCGCAAATGCGTCCGCCACCTGTTCGCGGCTGGCGCGGGGAACCGTACCCACCACTTCGTCGGTAAAGGGGTTGATGACTTCAACCAATTTGCCCGTATCCCCATCCACCAGCACTCCTGCAATACGCATTTTCCACTGGTTGGCGCTGGAAGTATTCATCAGGGACTCTCCTGTTCGGTCAGGGGCAAAAGTCGTCCGCTAGTGAGCAAGGCGGTTGAGAACGATGTCGAATATATCGAAATTCCGCAGTCGGGGAGGCCAGTCCGTATCCAGGGCCGGATCCGGCTTGCGGTTGAAAATCAACGGTACGGTTTGCTCGCTGATACCCCCGTGCGAACGCAACGGCGCTTCCAGTCCTGAGAGATCGTGCCGGTCTGCGCTGGTACCGATCACGGCGCTCCTGTCTGACAGCACGATGAGGTCGCCCATACGGTCCCGGGCCAGCCCGAATTGCGCACATCCGTCCGCGTTGGAAATCGCCAGCTCAATACCCGCAATCTCGACCAGCCTGGAGGCGAGTTCACCCAGTCGGGCAGTGTCTTCAAGATAAATGGTCGCAAAAGAACCGAGCGCGCCATGATGAACGACGTAAGGGTCGGTGATCGGCAGTATGACCCGGCCATTACCCGCGCCCAGCAGATCGTCCACCTCGTCCTGCAGGTATATTACATTGGGTTGGCCATCGCTATCGTGTTTGGCGTTCATGCCGTGGTCCGCAGTCAGGCCGATGATCGCGCCCAGCTCGTCCAGTTGGCTCCAGTAATCGTCCATCATGGCATAGAACCGGTTGGCGTCGGCGCTGCCGGGGGCGAATTTATGCTGAATGTAATCCGTTGTGGACAGATACATGATATCCGGCCGGACCGATTCCATCAGTTTTACCCCGGCCTTGAAAATAAATTCCGAAAGCCCGGCGCTGTAGACCGGAGGCACGTCCATACCCACCATATCAACCACATTGTCGATGCCGTTGCGGTGGATGCTGGCCTCGCCGGATTTCTCCGACGAGAAACAGATCGCCGCATTGCTGTCACGGCTGCCGTCCAGACACAATCCATGGCCAAGCAGCTTTCTGAGCTTGTCTTTCGCGGTGATGATGGCGATTTTCGCGCCGGCGTCCTGGAATGCCTTGAACAGGGTCGGAGCGCGCAGTAATGCCGGGTCATTCATCATGACTTCAGCCCCCGTCTCCCGGTCATAATAGAAGTTCCCGCAGATACCGTGAACTTCCGGGAGGACCCCGGTGACGATGGACATGTTGTTCGGATTGGTGAAGCTGGGTATCACGCAATCTCCCCGTAAATCGAGGCCGCGTCCAGCGGCGCCATGCTCGTCTGCCTCCCTTGAATCAGTCCGTTTGCCGCCGATCAACTGCGCCATCCAGGGCATGGCTCCCGCCCGGATCGCCTCGGTGATATAGTCCGGTTCCGACCCGTCGACACAGACGACCACGACGGGTTGTTGCGGCCAGGCATATTCCCGGTCATTGACGATAATGGCAGGCTTGATGGGTGGCATGAGTCAGGGTATCAGGTGTGAGGATTTCCAAATTGACGCCGATTATACGATAATAACCGGCATAGTAACCCGCTATTTGCAAACCCGTACAATAACGATTCATTTCATTATCTGATAATCTGGAGTAATCATGAAGTCTCGTTTTCCCCTGCCGGTCGCCTTGTTCTTCGGAATCTGTCTTGTGGTTTCCTCGTCCATGGCACAGGCACAGGGCAATCATCAAATCGTGATCGAAAATGCGTGGTCGTTGCCGCTGCCTGCCGTTGCGGTCAATGGCGCCTCGTATCTGACGATTCGCAATCACGGACAGGATGACGCTCATGCCGATAACCTGATTGGCGGCTATTCACCGATCGCCGCGCAGGTGGAAATCCACAATATGATCCACAGCGAAGGGCAGATGAAAATGCAGGAAACAGACCGCGTCGGCATTCCGGCGCAAGGCACGGTGGTATTCGAGCCGGGCGCTACGCACATCATGCTGAAAGGTCTGACCAAACCGTTGGTCGAGGGGGAAATGTTTCCGCTCACCCTGGAGTTCGAGAAAGCGGGGGAGGTCGATGTGATGGTGATGATCGGGCTGCAACATGACATGGATCATGACGTACCGAAGAAGCATGCGCATTGACCCCCTGCCAGGCGCCGGTATTGACGAATCAGACCCGATGCAGACGTTCACCATCGACAATCTTGAATTGCAGTGTGGGGTTACGCTGCGACAAGCCAGACTGGTCTACAAGACTTACGGTGAATTGAACTCCGCCCGCGACAATGTGGTGGTGTTGCCGACATTCTATACGGGAACCCATATCCGCAACGAGGGCTTTTTCGGGCCGGGCCGGGCGATTGATCCCGGGCGGCATTTCATTATCTCGATCAACCTGTTCGGTAACGGTTATTCCTCCTCTCCGAGCAACACTCCGCCGCCCCATGACGGACCCCGCTTCCCGGTCGTCACGTTGTATGACAATGTGTATGCCCAGAACCGATTGCTGGAGGAACGGTTCGATATACAGGAAATCGCGCTGGTTACGGGTTGGTCGATGGCGGGCTGCCAGTCCTGGCAGTGGGGGGCGCAGTACCCGCACAAGGTGCGGGCGATCCTGCCGTTTTGCGGATCCGCTAAAACATCGGTTCACAATCGGGTTTTCCTGGAGGGGGTGAAGGCCGCGTTGACCGCTGACCAGAGTTTCAATCGGGGAGACTATTCGGCGCCGCCGGTCGCCGGGTTGAAAGCCTTTGCCCGTGTCTACGCCGGATGGGCGTTTTCCCAGTCTTTTTATCGGCAGGGGCTTTTCCGGCAGCTTGGCTTCGATACCGCCGAAGCGTTGTTGCAGGACTGGGAAGCGGATCACCTTGCCTGGGATGCCAATGACCTGTTGTGCAAGCTCGATACCTGGCAACGGGGCGATATCAGCGCCAACCCGGTCTACAATGGCGATTTCGAGCGGGCCTTGTCATCGATTCGGGCCAGGACGATTGTTATCGCCTGTGACCGCGACCTGTATTTCAGGCCCGCTGACAACAAAATCGAGGTGGCCCATGTACCCGGCGCACAACTGATGGTTTACCAATCCCCCTGGGGGCACTGCGTCGCTTCTCCCGGTAACGACCCCGGGTTTACCGACTTCCTGGATGCCGCCATCCGCCGGTTGCTGGACTGATGGCTGCCGTCCGCGATCCTGCTTCATCCGGTCTTGACGACTGGCAACGGCGCGCTGCCGGGGAACTGAAGGACCGGAGCCTGTCGGACCTGCACTGGCATACCCCGGAGGGCATTGAGATCAAGCCGTTGTACACCGCCGAAGATCTGGACCGGATTGCCCATCTGTCTTCGTTGCCGGGGAGCGCTCCGTTTACCCGTGGACCGAGGGCGACCATGTATGCCGGGCGTCCCTGGACCGTGCGCCAGTACGCCGGATTTTCCACCGCGGAAGAATCGAACGCATTTTATCGAGCCAACCTGGAGGCTGGCCAGACCGGGTTGTCGGTGGCGTTTGATCTGGCAACCCACCGTGGTTACGATTCCGACCATCCGAGGGTCGAAGGTGATGTCGGCAAGGCAGGGGTAGCGATTGATTCGGTCGAAGACATGAAAATCCTGTTCGACCGGATTCCGCTCGACCGGATGTCCGTTTCGATGACGATGAATGGCGCCGTATTGCCGATCATGGCGATGTTCATCGTAGCCGCCGAAGAGCAGGGTGTCGACCAGGCCGTACTGTCCGGCACGTTGCAAAACGACATCCTGAAGGAATTCATGGTGCGCAACACCTATATCTACCCGCCGCAACCGTCGATGAAAATCGTCTCCGACATTATTGGTTATACTGCCCGCAACATGCCCCGTTTTAACCCGGTTTCGATATCGGGGTATCATATTCAGGAAGCTGGAGCCACCCTCGTTCAGGAACTCGCCTATACCCTGGCGGACGGGGTGGAATACGTGCGCAGCGCGATTGAAAGCGGCCTGGAAGTCGACCAGTTCGCGCCGAGGCTGTCTTTTTTCTTTGGCATTGGGATGAATTTCTTCATGGAGATCGCGAAATTGCGCGCCGCGCGAACCCTGTGGTCAACTCTGATGGAGAAACATTTTTCACCATCAAACCCGGCATCGAAAATGCTGCGGACGCATTGCCAGACTTCGGGGGTCAGCCTGACCAGCCGGGACCCCTACAACAATGTGATTCGAACCACGATCGAGGCCCTGGCCGCGGTACTGGGCGGAACCCAGTCGCTGCATACCAATTCCTTCGATGAGGCGCTGGCCCTGCCGACCGGGAATTCCGCGCGTATTGCCAGAAATACCCAGCTCATCCTCAATCATGAGGCCGGTATCCCCCATGTCATTGATCCGTTAGGCGGCTCCTACTACCTCGAAAGCCTGACCGACAGCCTGGTCCGGGAAGCCGACAGTCTGATTGATGAAATCGAACAGATGGGAGGCATGACCCGGGCGGTCGAGGCCGGTTTGCCGAAACTGCGTATCGAGGAGGCATCGGTCAAGAGGCAGGCCAGGATTGACCGGGGTGAGGAGATCATTGTTGGCGTGAACCGCTATCAGGTCGAGGAGGAAGACGAGATCGACATTCTCGTGGTGGACAATCATGCGGTTCGCGAATCCCAGATTGGGCGATTGAAAAACGTACGCAAAAACCGCGATCCCGGCCAGTTCCGCGCGGCGCTGGACGCATTGAAACAGGCCGCAATTACCGGACAGGGCAATCTGTTGGCCGCAGCCATTCTTGCGGCCCGCGCCCGCGCCAGTGTCGGTGAGATATCCGACGTGCTGGAGTCGGTATATAATCGGCATCATGCACAGCCGGGAACCCTGGGCGGGGTGTATGGCAGGGCCTGGCAGGGCGATCAGGAATTTGACAGGTTGAAGACCCGAATCGAGAAATTCGCGAAGCTCTGCGGACGTCGGCCACGCATGCTGGTGGTCAAGCTGGGACAGGATGGTCATGACCGCGGCGCCCGCACCATTGCCACCGCATTCGCTGACATGGGGTTCGATGTTGATATCGGCCCCTTGTTCCAGACTCCGTGTGAGGCGGTCAATCAGGCTATCGAAAACGACGTGCACATCATCGGTATCTCGTCTCAGGCAGGCGGGCACCGTACCCTGGTATCGGCGGTAATGGCAGAACTCAAAGCGGCTGACTGCGATGAAATACAAGTTGTCTGCGGTGGTGTAATCCCTCCGGCAGATCATGAAATATTGTATGCGGCCGGTGTATCCGCGATCTTTGGCCCAGGCACCCATATCCTGAAGGCGGCTGAACGGATTCTGGAGCTTCTGGAAAATCAACAGGGTCCGAATTGATATGTCTGAAATAATCGAACAACTGGAGAGAAAGCGCGCCCTGGCCAAGCTCGGCGGTGGAGAGGCGCGCATCCAGGCCCAGCATGCCAAGGGTAAACTGACTGCCAGGGAGAGAATCGACATCCTGTTCGACGAAGGCAGTTTTGAGGAATGGGACATCTTCGTGGAACATCGTTGTACCGATTTCGGCATGCAGGACAAAACCATCCCCGGCGACGGCGTGGTGACCGGTTTCGGCGCCATCAACGGACGGCTGGTTTTTGTTTACAGCCAGGATTTCACGGTATTCGGCGGTTCCCTGTCGGAAGCCCATGCGGAGAAAATCTGCAAGGTGATGGATCAGGCCATCAAGGTAGGCGCCCCGCTGATCGGGATCAGCGATTCAGGCGGCGCCCGTATCCAGGAAGGGGTGGCATCGCTTGGCGGCTATGCCGAAGTGTTTCAGCGCAATGTGATGGCTTCGGGGGTGATCCCCCAGATTTCCCTGATCATGGGTCCCTGTGCCGGCGGCGCGGTCTATTCCCCCGCAATCACCGATTTTATTTTCATGGTCGAAGACAGTTCCTACATGTTTGTCACCGGGCCGGATGTGGTCCGTACCGTGACCCATGAAGAAATCACCGCGGAAGACCTCGGCGGAGCCAGAACCCACACTACCCGTTCCGGAGTGGCTGATCTGTCGTTCGAGAACGATGTGCAGGCGCTGTTGATGACCCGGCGGTTTGTCAATTTCCTGCCGCTCAGCAATCGGCACAAACCGCCTCACCGGGATACGACCGACGAACAGGGCCGGTCGGAACCATCGCTGGATACCCTGATACCCGACAATCCGAACCTGCCTTATGACATGAAGGAGTTGATCTTCAAGGTAGTCGATGAGGGGGATTTCTTCGAATTGCAGACCCATTACGCCAAGAACATCATTATCGGGTTCGGCAGAATGGAAGGGCGTACAGTCGGCCTGGTCGCCAATCAGCCGATGGTTCTGGCCGGTTGTCTGGATATCAGCGCCTCCGTCAAGGGCGCCCGGTTTGTGAGATTCTGCGACGCCTTCAATATCCCGATCATCACTTTTGTCGATGTGCCCGGATTCATGCCCGGCGCCAGTCAGGAATACGGTGGTATCATCACTCACGGCGCCAAGCTGCTGTTCGCCTACGCCGAATGCACCGCCCCGAAAGTGACCGTAATCACGCGCAAGGCGTATGGCGGCGCCTACGATGTGATGGCTTCAAAACATCTGCGCGGAGACATCAACTTCGCCTGGCCGAGCGCTGAAATCGCGGTGATGGGACCCAAGGGCGCGGTCGAAATCATTTTTCGCGAGGAAGCCAGGGCGCCGGAACACCTGGAACGCCGGACCGAAGATTATCGCCGCAAGTTCGCCAACCCGTTTGTCGCCGGGAGACGAGGCTATATAGATGACGTGATTTTCCCCCGCAACACCCGAAAACGGATTTGCCGGGCACTCGCGATGCTACAGAACAAGAGTCTGAAAAATCCGTACAAGAAGCATGACAATATCCCGCTTTGATCGGAAATCCCGCAGACCCTGTGACAATTCTTGAGAAAATATGTTCAGTAAAATCCTGATTGCCAACCGCGGCGAGATCGCCTGCCGGGTCATTCGTTCCGCGCGGGCAATGGGAATCGGGACTGTGGCTGTTTATTCGGACGCGGACAGGGACGCCAGGCATGTTGCCGAGGCGGACGAAGCCGTTCATATTGGCGGCGCGGCGGCATCCCAAAGCTATCTGCTGGCGGACAAAATCATTCAGGCCTGTCAGCAGTCCGGGGCAGAAGCGGTGCATCCCGGTTATGGCTTCCTGTCGGAAAATACCCGGTTTGCGGAGCTTCTGGACGAAAATGGAATCGTTTTCATCGGGCCGGGCGCGGGCGCGATCCAGGCGATGGGGGACAAGATCACTTCCAAGCTGCTGGCGGAACAGGCCGGAGTCAATACCATTCCCGGACATGACGGGGTTGTGCCCGATGCGAAAAGCGCGGTCGTGGTCGCCAGGCAGATCGGTTATCCGGTGATGATCAAGGCCAGCGCCGGCGGCGGCGGCAAGGGGATGCGGATTGCCCGTGACGACGCGGAGTGTCGGGACGGTTTTGCGCGCGCCACCAGCGAAGCCCTGTCCAGTTTCGGCGATGGCCGGATTTTGATGGAGAAATATATCGAACAACCCAGGCACATCGAGATTCAGATTATTGCCGACAACCATGGCAACGTTGTCTCCCTGAATGAAAGGGAATGTTCGATTCAGCGCCGCCACCAGAAAGTCATTGAAGAGGCTCCTTCTCCATTTCTTGACCCCGGCACCCGGGCGGCGATGAGCCAACAGGCGATTGCCCTGGCAAAAGCCGTGAACTATCGGTCAGCCGGTACGGTTGAATTTGTCGTGGACGGCAACCGCAACTTCTATTTTCTGGAAATGAACACCCGCTTGCAGGTCGAGCATCCGGTGACCGAATTGATTACCGGCCTGGACCTGGTCGAGTGGATGATTCGCATTGCGGACGGTGAAAAGCTGACCATAACCCAGGGGGAAATCGGGATTAACGGCTGGGCGATGGAAGCGCGGGTTTACGCAGAGAGTCCGCATCGGGGCTTTTTGCCTTCCACCGGCCGATTGAGGAAATACCATCCACCCGCCGAAGGCAGTCATGTCCGGGTTGATGCCGGAGTCGTGGAGGGTTCGGAAATTTCGATGTTCTATGACCCGATGATTTCCAAACTGATCACCTGGGGGGAAACCCGGAGTCAGGCCATTCAGTCCATGCGGCGCGCTCTCGGTCAGTATTATATACGCGGCGTTGATACCAACCTGCCGTTTGTTCAGGCGATCATGAATCATCCCCGTTTCCAGGGTGGCGACATCTCGACCGATTTCATTGCGGATGAATACCCGGACGGGTTCCCCCCCCAGGCCCTGCCGGTGACGCTGCTCACCAATCTGGTTGCGGTCATGGCCGCCGTGCATTTTCGGTTGATACTGAGGGCGATCACCATTCCTGACCAGATGCCGGGGCACGTCGGGAAAACAGGGTCCGGTTGGGCGGTGGTCATCGACCGGGAGACGCATCCGGTCAGAATCCAAAAAGGAGGTGGTTCCAGTTCCGGCGGCGGGGATTCATGGCGGGTCGAATACGACGGTCATGAATATGTGGTGGAGGATCACTGGTCACCGGCGGAGGTGGTCTATAGCGGCCAGGTAAATGGCGAGCCCGTTGACCTGCTGTTGGAAAGGGACGGGTTCAGCTTCGATGTCACTTATGAGGGCTGCCAGAATCGGGTTTTCATGGTGACCGCCCGCACTGCGGCGCTGAATCAGAGAATGCCGGTGAAACAGACGGCGGACCAGTCCCGCTATCTGCTTTCCCCGATGCCGGGGCTGCTGGTTTCGTTGTCTGTCGAAGTCGGGCAGGTGGTCAAGGCGGAACAGGAACTGGCTGTGATCGAGGCCATGAAAATGGAAAACTCCCTGCGCGCCGAACGCGATTGCGTGATCCGGGAAATTCTGGTCGAGGCGGGTTCGATTCTCGAAGTTGATCAACCGGTCATGGAATTTGAAACAGTCGATTGACATTGACGCCCTGCGCTCGGCAGACCGCAAGTCACTGGCCCGGAGTATCACATTGCTGGAGTCGACCCGTGATGACCACCGCCGGCAGGCCGAAGCGCTGATTCAGCGAATCCTGCCATTTAGCGGCCATGCCGTTCGCATCGGCCTGACCGGCGTCCCCGGAGCGGGCAAATCCAGCCTGATCGAAGTATTGGGGAATTATGTGATTGCGCAAGGACACCGGATCGCCGTGCTGGCGGTGGACCCAAGTTCGACCTTGACCGGAGGCTCGATTCTCGGTGACAAAACCCGGATGCCGACGCTGGCGACTAACCCCGATGCCTTTATTCGTCCCACTCCGGCCGGGGGAACCCCAGGCGGAGTGGCGCGTCGTACCCGCGAATCCATTTTGCTGTGCGAGGCGGCCGGATTTGATGTGGTTGTGGTCGAAACCGTCGGCACGGGGCAATCCGAAACCCTGGTCAGCCAGATGACGGATGTGTTTCTGCTGATGTTGCTGCCTGGTGGCGGGGACGAATTGCAGGGCATCAAACGGGGGGTGATGGAACTGGCCGACATCGTCGTCGTCAACAAGGCCGATGGCGAACTGAAATCCCGGGCCAGCCTGTCGGCGGCTGAAATCAGGCAGGCCCTGCGTCTGATCAGGCCGACAATCGACGAGTGGGAAGTTCCCGTGATACCCGCGTCCGTCACCGGAAAAATCAATATCGACCGGATATGGGATAGCATCCAGGATTATTGCGGGTTGCTGAACCGTACCGGCCACCTCGAAGCCAGGCGCAAGGCACAGTTAAAAGCCGGTCTGTGGAGCGAAGTGCGGGAAATGCTGCTGGGCTCGCTGATGAATGACGCCGCTATCGAAAAATCCATTGAGGGAATGCAGGAAAAAGTCTGTCAGGGAGAAATGTCGCCGTCCGATGCGGCCAGGCAACTGGTTTCCCTTTTCCTGAAAGAACATCACGCTCCTCCCCGGTCAAGCCGGGGACAGGCTCTTGAGGGAAAGTCACACTCCGGGAAATCGATATCGTCAAGGGCGATCAGTTCGACGTATCACTCCCCCCTGGAGGGGGAGTCAAATCCGCAAACCGGATTTGGTGGGGGGAACAAATGATCGGCAGATTGAATCACGTAGCCATTGTCGTGCCCGACCTCGACACGGCAACGCAATTATACAGCCAGCAGTTCGGCGCGGAGGTCTCGGCGCAAACGGCCATGCCTGAGCATGGCGTGACCACGGTGTTCGTCAACCTGCCCAATACCCGGATCGAACTCCTGCATCCGTTGGGCGAGAATTCTCCGATCACCCGGTTCCTTAAAAAAAATCCCGATGGCGGGGTGCACCATGTCTGCTTCGAGGTTGCCGACATAAACGAGGCCGTGACCCGATTGACGGAGCAGGGCATGAGGGTACTTGGAGACGGCCGGCCAAAAACCGGCGCCCACGGCAAGCCGGTGATTTTTCTCCATCCCAAGGACAGTCTCGGCGCCCTGATTGAGCTTGAGCAGGTTTAGGGATTGCCGCGGCCTTATGGTTGTGCAGGTGATTTGCAGTGCCCTGGGGCGATAACCTCGAAAGCGAACTGTCCGACAGCGCTCTGGAGCGGATTGCTCCGGCGTTGATCGCGTCTGTAGTCGATGTGATGCGGCAACGCCGACACGGACATTTTGACAAGTGGGCGGAGATCATCAACGCATTGCCGGCGCTGCACCCGTCCGTACTGGATTTCAGCGCGGACAAGGTCGTGATCGGCAGCGCCGCCGATACCGATTCCGCGACCCGGCAAACCTTGCGCGAACAACTCCTCGGATTGCAGCCGTGGAGAAAAGGCCCGTTCGAGGTATTCGGCGTCACCATAGACAGCGAATGGCGTTCGGACATGAAATGGCGCCGTCTGCAAGATCACATACAACCATTGTCCGGTCGCATGGCGCTGGATGTGGGTTGCGGCAACGGCTACTACCTGTACAGGATGCTGGGCGCCGGCGCCCGATTCGTATTGGGTATCGACCCTTCTCAGCTATTCATGGCACAGTGGGGCGCGATCAGGAAGTATACGCCCCGGATTCCCGCAACGGTTTTGCCGCTGCGTTTCGAGGAATTGCCGCTGGATTGTCTGTGTGCAGAAAACGGATTGTTCGATACCCTGTTCAACATGGGTGTCCTGTATCACAGAAAAGAGCCGGAACAGCATCTGTCCGGCCTGCTCAACTGCCTGAAACCGGGCGGTGAACTGGCGCTTGAAACGCTGATTATCGAGGGCCGGGGAGAAGATGCCCTGATACCGCAAGGGACTTACGCAAAAATGCCCAACGTCTGGTCCATCCCGACCGAATCCACCCTGGTCAGGATGTTGGAAAGGGCGGGATTCGCCCGTATCCAGACCATCGACATTTCGCGCACGGAGCCATCCGAGCAGCGGCGAACCGCCTGGATGACCTGGCAATCGCTGTCGGATTTTCTCGACCCGACCGACCCCGGGTTGACTGTCGAAGGGTATCCCGCCCCCCGGCGCATCATCATCATTTGCGAGAGGCCGGGTTGAACCGGGATTTTTTCATCAGTCAGCGCTTACCCATTCGTCATTCCGCACGGTATACGCACCGAACAATTTTTCAATGACGCGATCATGCGCGTATTTCCACCTCTTCTTGGCGTGATCGGGAGTCTTGTCCCAGACCATTACGCTGAACACACACTCATAGGTGCGAACCTGCCGATTCTTCCCTTGCGCGGCCAGGTTACGTACCGACTCTTCGAACTCTTCGTCGCTGAGCTTTTTTCCGTAGGGTAGTTTTTCAATATGCAGACGCTTCCATTCTTCAGTATACAGCCCGCCGCCGTCATCGGAGGCTCCTCCAGGTGGCGCTGATCTTGGGGCCAGTTCAATGCTGTCTTCATGTATCGCGACATTGAACACATAGTGCGCTCTCTCACGTGTCTTTCCGTTGCCAGCGCTGACGACTTGGTACCAGCACGGCGGATTCTCGCCCTTGCGACGCATTAGCGCCAGATCGCCTCGTGCCAGGTCGCGTTCCTGTTCAGCGGTTATACGAGCCTGCTCGGATTGCTCCTGCGCTTTGCGCATCTCTTCGACTTGTTCCTGTGCCTGGTTACGCTCCTGCTCGGCGGTCATGCGGACTTGCTCGGATTGCTCGTGTGCTTTGCGCATTTTTTCGACTTGTTCCTGTGCCTGGTCGCGCTCCTGTTCGGCGGTCATGCGAGCCTGTTTGTCTGCGTTGACCAGGGCTTCGATCTCTTCCGGGCGCATCCATACCTGCGGAGCATTTGTTGCATCGGATTCCGGGGGTGAGTCTTCCGACTGAACAAGGCCCAGCATAGCAATGAGCAGAAAGAAGGTGAGAAGAATGAATGTTTCGGCGACAGTAAGACCGAGGATCGCACCTTGTCGGTAAGCGTTCATCGGTTGCGGTCCCAGAATTTGAATCTCGAGCTCTGGTTTTGGTGATAGTGAAGGTTTTCAACCTGTGCTTCGGCCTCCCTGGCAAGGACGCGAAGCGCTTCTTCCGCACGCTGGGCCTCGCCCTCGGTCGTCTGCATTTTCCCGGTGAGTGCGTCGATCAACTTCGCCGCTCTTGCGGCATGTTCAGTTGTGGCTGCCGCTTCGGTGGTGATGGTGCGTAGTGTCTCCCCGATCTGCTGTACCGCCTCTGCTGTTTGCTTCGTATCGCGACCGGAGCGAATGTGTGCATCCAACTCGCTAATTGCATTGAGTATGCCCGCTATTGCCCCTGCGTTGGCGTGAAGTGGTTCGAGGGCGATGTGCAGTTTGTCGGTCGTCGCTTCCAGGACTGCGGTCGATTTTGCAGCCTGATTGGCGTTGTTGCCAAGGGTTGTACTGGCGTCGCTCGCGTGTCTCAGGCTGGATTTGAGTTTGTCGAATGCGTCCCCGACCCCTACGTTGGCGGTAGACAAGTGTTCTGCCAACGAGCGGGACTGCTTCGTGGCGGCATCAAAGTTCCGTTGAAGGGCATCCAGATTCTGGCTGCTCGCGGATTGGAGGTCGTTATGGAATGAACGAGTGGTCTCACGAACCTCCGCGAGGTAGCCATCGTGAGCGGATTGGAGTCGTTCCAGAAGGGTCTCGGCCTGTTGCGCCACCGCGTTGAGGGAGCCTCCGACGGCTTGTAAGGTACTCTCAGCCTGGTTCTTGAGTTCCTGTGTAAACGTGTCAACGTTATGCTTGAGCGTGTCCTTGAATTCGTCACTCTCTCGTTTCAGCATTTCGCTGTGGCTGTGCAGATAGTCCTCACTGTCGGTGGCATGGCTTCGGACGATTCTGTGGAATCGCGCGAGCGCGTTCGCGCCCTGGGTCAGATCGCGGGCGATCCTCCCGAGAAGGTGTCGGTTGAATCTTTCCAGGTCTTGTGCGTTTGCGTTGGGAGGTGGGATCACTGGGTCCTCGGCGAATTCTGGTGATTCCGAAGACGCGGTCCGTTGCCAGTTCAGCAGAGCGACCCGGCCAGCGATCCCCGCCACGGTAGATGTCAGCGCGATACCAAAATTCTCGAGCAGGACGCGGATTTGCTGGTCGGACACCGCATCCGTACTGTTTCCAAAGAGTTCCACGAGAGAAAATATGAGCGAGATAAGGGTGAACAGGAGCCCCAGGTAATAGATGTTGTCGCCTTTTTCTTCGGGGGACATCTTGTCGTTAAACAAGTAGTAGATCCCCAGTGTGAAAACCACACCCGAGGCGACCATTGCTGCAAACCAGGCATTGGTGATCACAGTCTTGGTCCACCAGATGGCAATCCCACCGCCGAAGAAGGCGACGAAAAACCACAATGCGTTGCCTCTCTTGGTCATGTCAATGGAAACTCCAATGCTTCTTCGTCGTCAGCGCGAGGCCGAACGTCCACACCTGCCGAATGTGACCATCTGAATTTCCTGGTCTCGAACTGACTGAGGCCCCGCTTCAGACCGAATCCTGCCATTCGATCTTTCCGCCCTGTTCCTGGACTAATTCGGTCCACCAGTAGTAGTGGCGTTCGGTTTGCCACTTCGCGTACTTCGACCGTTCGAGCCGAAAGAGACTCACTCTCGTTCCCGTCAGATCTGTAAGAAGGTCGCGGGCGTCGTGACGCATGTCGCTGGCGTCCGGATAGGGTTCGTAGTGCGAGAATCGCGGGGTATGCTGTAGCAGATCTGAGAAAACCACGAGGTGGACCTTGAAGTGTTCATCCCCGCGCTTGCCGGGCACATGCCGGGCGGCAAGGACTGAAATCGTTTCTAGCAGGGGCGATGTCGGATGGGATTCTCTGCCATCTTCCGGGAATACGTTGGCGAGCGCTTCTTCGAAATGCGTCCAATCCCGGTCGGCGAAACGTCTGCCCTGGTGGATGTCGTCGCGCCAGGTTCGTTCCTGTGGGCTTTTCAGAGGGCGGCAGACTTCAATCAATTGCTGCGGTGTGCCCGGATCCTGCGTCAGCTCGTAGACTGCGAGAAGTTCTTGCGGTTTGATCCCCATTGGACCCGCTCGCTCTGATGTGATCTGGTCTGCAAGCCGTTCGAGTTCGGCTCTATGCTTTGGGGTTAGTGGATCGCTTGTGTCGAGGAGCAGAACGGTGGCGCCAATTGGGCCGGTTTTGGGACAAAGGCGATCATCCATTTCAGGAACACGAGTGCCAAGTTGATAGTACGCAGCTACTCCGGCCGTGAGTATCACAATCACACTGAGCGGAGCTATAATCGACTTCCGGTATGCCCGCTCTTCTGCAGCTTTGCGACGAGTTGCCCGTTTCATAATGTGTTCTCTTCGTAGTCTTCGACGACACGGTCAAGCATTTGGTAGCGTGGCAGGAGTTGGTCGTAGATTTCCCCAACACGCTTAAAACCTGTCTCCGCCTTCTTCGAGATGCCGCCCCACTCGGGTGGGTCCGGGACAGGGAATTCCGGAGCCTGGATCACATCCTCGTCGATTGTCGGCACGATATCGAAGAAGCGCGGTGGCGGGGTTGTGCGTGTAGCCAGATTCGCGGTACGGTAGGCAGCAAGCAGGTAGGCCAGATCCTTGTTGTACTGTCGAAGGTTCATCGGGTATTGATCGACGACCATCGTCAATTTGTCGAGTACTGCTTTCCAGGCGGCCTGATCCATTTCATGACGGTCTTTGATTTCCTCAATCATTGTGTTCGCCTCGTCGCGTGCGGATTTCAGTTCAGCGAGTGCGTCACTCAGACCGTCTTGGTAGCGATTACGCAGAACTTCATCTTTGCGGTGCTTCTCGCCGTAGCCGGGGAAGCGATCGTCGGCTGTATACGACTTGTACGCAGTAAGAATGAATACGAAGATACCGACAAGGGCCAAACCTGCGGAAGGGAGACTCTCCCACGGCAATGGACGCTCAATCATCGTGCGCCAAGCGGTGGCGAATGCTTTGTCGACTGTTTCAACGGTTTCAACTGCTCCCATCTTCTCAGCGAGTACGTAAACGTCGCGCACGTGACCAGCAATGTCATTCCAGAGCAAAGCGATCGCGGTGCAGAGGGCGCCCTGAGTGTAGGCAAACAGCTTCATGAACCCCCAGTCGTAGTGGGTGAAACGCCACATTCGCCCCGTCCCGATTCCGAGGAGGACGTTCACGACGGTCAGTACCAACGCGACACCCCAGCCTTCGATCACACCACCGCGCGAGACGCTTCCCAAGAGGTTGGCGCCCGCGAAGGTTTCGATAATCATGAAGACCGGAACCCACAGCCAGTGCGCGAGTTGGTTTCTTGGATAGTCTGCTACCCGCGAGAGTCGGTGACCCTGACGGAAGCGCTTCAAGTCGCGGGCAGCTTCCTCAAATTCCGCGCGTTGCTTGTCGAGAGCGCCTATTGCTTGAGCAGCGATTGATTTGAGATTCTGGCAGCTTTGCGTGATTTGGGCATCCAAGTCAATTTCCGGGTTCTCCTTTTCCCAGTGACTGCGAAGATCGTGGAGGATGGCAAGCTCTTCGCGAATGTACTTGCTGACCTCTTCCTTGCAGTCAAGCGCTCGCTTCCGGACCCAGCTTTCGATCTTGTTGTACATCTCGTCAGGTAGCGCTTCGTTAGAGTCCGGCTGGTTCCGCTTCCCTCGCTTTTTGCCTTCCGCCTGGATCCGGTGGGAGGCGAGCCAAGCGTCACCGTCGAGCCGGATGTACTCGCCCTTGACCCGATCAAAGCTTTGAATATTCTCCCACTCAGAACTACGGGTACTTGATTTCATCTATCGTGCTCCAGACTGTGTGAAACCGGGATAGCGATGATTGTTGTATATCCGGGCTCAGAAAGTATATCCGGGCTCAGAAACAAGTGAGACTTTGTAGATTAAACCTGTACCCTATCTTCCCTGCACCGCTTCCGAACGCAGTCTCGAACCAATCCTTGATTCTACAACTTTATTCCGAAGAGTTTCAATTGTATCGGTTCGATGCACCGGCAAATCGAGAAACCGGGCGAATTCCGCAACCATGATTTTTCTTGGAAACTTCGTTGCCAGGAATTTCATACCTGCTTCTCGCGTCTGAAATGAACTTAATTTTTTATCAATTTCAGGAAATTCTTTGTTGAGACACGGGGGGCAGTGTCTTGAGTCAGATAGTCCTTTTTTCACACCATTCATGCCACTTTTACGAATTTCAAGCCGGGCCCGGCCACGTAAAAGGGTTTCGATGTCATCTTCTGATGATCTCTCAACCAAATTAGCCAGTTTTCTCAAAAGCACTCCGATTTTTTCCGCTTCCTTCGATAGTTTTTTGTCACCATGCTTTATCATAAGTTGATTCCAGATATAAATTTATCCGTGACCGCTTCCAGACCGTCAACAACGCTTCGGTGGCTGCCAGTATCATATCCATTGAGTACGGCTGGAACTCCATACTGCCCGACATCTCCAAATATCGTATCATTTCTTTTGATGTAAGGAAGCATTACCTCAACACCGGATAAACGTCCCACTTGCTCAATGAATGGTCTTTGTGCCGCTATGGGTCTGGATCTATATTCCTGGATCATAGTGAACACCACATACAAAATTTTGGGATCAATCGGATCTGTCGCTTCGCCGGTTTCGAGTTTGGCATACTCGTTGTATTCTGTAATCAATGTGTTCGTACTTCTGATCAAATAGTCTATTCCGAGTGTGGATAGATAGTCGGGGCGGGCCGGAACCAGAATATAGTCGCTGGCAATGATTGCGGTCTTGGTTACAATGTTGAAATTCGGCGGGCAATCAATGAGCGCTACATCATATTTGTCTGCGTCAATTCTGTCCAATCCCTCCGAAAGAATTCTATGCACCGAAAGAAAATTTCTCTTTGACTGGGTAAGATTCGCACCGCTTAATTTCGTTGCCAATTCAAGATCAACATTGAGTAATCCAAGATGAGACGCGATCAAATCCACAGACCCATCCCGTTGAGCCAAAGTTTCGGCGATTCTGTCCGGCTGAAAGATTATTTCTGAAAGTGACGATGGTGTACCTATTTCGAAAGATTCGAACCACTTCTTGATAGTTTTACTATCTGCATAATTCTTCTGCCAATCATCCGGTTTGATCAACGAGAAGGTCAAACTGGCCTGAGCATCCAGATCAACCATAAGAACCTTATAACCGCGCCATGCCAATTCAGCTCCGAGATTCGCAGTCAAAGTAGTCTTTCCCACACCGCCTTTATAGTTAATTACCGACACGGTTTTCATTGGTAACACCTCTCTTCCCTTAACAGTGAATTGTAATTAACTACTGAAAAATACGGTCAGCAATCCATTCATAATGAGAATACGGTTACGACATGATCACAACACACTCTGATTATGATCTTATAATCTTACTGTACCACACTAAGCGTTGTCCAATGGAAGATGAGCGCCAAACAGTCTTTTTTCGAGACATGGAAATTTGTCAATGGCGCCGGATGCAGGGAAGCAATCGGTGAGTATCCTGGGAAAGGCTCCAAAAGTCACTGCCTCACCCCGGATACCCGAATCCCCAGCAGATTCCGCTCCGCCCTCCCGAAAGCCATCGCGATATGATGAATCGGTTTGCCCTGATTCCGGTACTTCTCGCTGTACCCCTTCTCCTGTATCTGCGCCATTGCCTGATCCAGAGCCGCTTCTGTACCGGACTCATCTTCCACCACCTTGAACTCCATCACGAATACCTGACCCGCATGAATCAGCGTCATGTCCGAACGACCCCGGCTGGTGGCCTCCTCCACCCGAACATCCACCTCCAACGCCTTGAAGCTCATGTACAAAAGACTCGCATACCACGACTCGTAACGGCTGAGGCCCGCGCTGTCATGCCACGGATGCGGAATCCCCGCCAGATACGCCCGGAATGTATCAGAAAAACCATCAAAATCCTGAGCCGACAGTAATTCAAGCAGACGCTCTCCCTGTTCATCGGCATAATCATCTTTTGTCACATACCGTAGCAGACCATAGTTCAGACTCAGTTCCACTTCATGGTTCGGGTAATCCAGACGGTATCGGGTGCGGGAACCGTGCCGTTCTTCTCCGGTAATGGTCAGATAACCGGTCTGGAACAGCAGGGCGTCAATATGATAGCTCTCTATATCGAATGTGGAAACCAGTTCCTTGTTCGCTGTGCGATGCTCCAATTCCATCAGACTGATTTTCTTATCCACCAACTCCCGGTACAGGAAGGTCGGCGTGCCGGTGCGGAACCAGTAGGGTTCAAATTCCCGATCTGAAAACAGCAACAGCACATCGAACGGGTTGTAAACCCTCTCCTCCCCCAGCCAACTGTAACCGTTGTACCAACGCCGAATCTCTTCCCGGTCAAGGCCCGGCAATTCCGGGGCAAACACGGTATCCAGGTCATGGTCGGTATAGCCGCAGATCATGGAGTACTTACGATCCAGACTGATGTTCTTCAGGTTATTGAGACCGGAGAACAGATTTGCGTTCGAGAACATACTGATGCCGGTGATAAAGACGAACCGGATATGCCGGGCGCTACCCTTGATGATGCCGTAGAATCCCCGCAAATAATCCCGGTTTGCCCTCGCCATCTCCGGGTCTTCCAGCACATCCAGTATCGGCTTGTCGTATTCGTCAATCAGTACCACAGCCTGCTGGCCGGTGGCATGGTGCAGGCGGTTCAGAATATCCCGCAAGCGTTCCGGGCCTGAATCGGGCGATTGCGCCGGGTCGAGCCCCGCATCCCGCTCAATGATCGCCAGTTGGGTTTCAACGCTCTGGGCAAGGTCGCCCGGTTCGTTGTGTTTGCCGTCGAAACTGAGTCGCACCACTGGATGCTGAACTGACCAATCCCAATGCTCATGGATATCGAGGCCCCGAAACAGGGGTTCATTTCCCTCGAACAGTTCCTGCAGGGTATCAACCAGAAGGCTCTTACCGAAGCGGCGCGGGCGGGACAGGAAATAGAAACTCCCCATTTCGACCAGCTGCCGGATATGAGGGGTTTTGTCGACGTAATAGCAGTCCCGCTCCCGGATTCTACGAAAATCCTGGATGCCTATGGGGAGTTGACGGCGATTCATTGTCCGTGTTCTTTGGGGAGGGGATTTTATGAATCATGCCACTCCATGCAGGCGTATGCAAACGCCGGGCGTGTATAGGTCCACTACCTTTGGCGCCGGGAATGATTTTGAATCAGGAATTATACCGGTGATCGGAGTTGAAGGCCATGGCGAGGAACAATTCTGGAAAATAATCAGGAAAATAATCCTAAAGTCTCCCCATTTTTTATTTGAGAGTTATATAAGCGGTTGAAAAGGTTGTAGAAAAGGGGGATATTGGATGGAATCAGAGTTCTGCTTCTGGTACAATGGTTTTACCATAAACTACTGATACCAAAAGAGAACTCTGATGATGAATGATAGCCGGGAACGCACCAAATGGAAAGTCCGAGAGTTGTCCAATGGAAGATGAGCCTGAAGGATGAGCTGTATTTCCACTGGGGGATGAGTTTGAAGGGGTTGATTTTGGGATCATCGGAGGATGATCGTGAAATTACACAGCCAGCGCTTACAGACGGTGGAAGAGATTCGTTCGTTTTTGAACGGAGCCACTACTTTTGATTTTGAACCCCAGTCCCGCAAAGAATCCTATTCGTGGATTTTCGACAGTCTGCGGCAGTTGCGTTATGGCGCATTGAGCAAGGCCGACCGGGGTGCGGTGAAAGCCTACCTGGAGAAGGTCAGTGGCTTATCCCGCGCCCAGATCACCCGGCTGATCCGCCAATACCGCGATAGTGGCCGCATTCGGGATCGCCGAGGGCGACCCGCCAACGCTTTCTGCCGGCGCTATACCCCGGCTGATGTCGCCTTGCTGGTGGAAACCGATACCCTGCACGGCAACCTGTCCGGCCCGGCCACCCGGAAACTGTGTGAACGGGCTTTTTCGGTATTCGGCGATACCCGATACCGGCGACTGGCCGCCATCTCCAATGGACACTTGTACAACCTGCGCCACTCGGATTCCTACCAGCGCCAGAGACGACACTTCCAAAAGACCCGCTATACGCCCGTGCGAATCGGGGAGCGACGCAAACCCAGACCCGATGGCCGTCCCGGCTTCTTGCGCGTCGATACCGTCCATCAGGGCGATCAGGACGGCATCAAGGGACTGTATCACATCAATGCTGTCGATGAAGTCACCCAGATGCAGGCCGTGGTCTGTGTACAGAGAATCTCCGAAAGCTATCTCATCCCGGCTCTGCATCAACTCCTGGATGCCTTCCCCTTCACGCTCCAGGGGTTCCATTCCGATAACGGTTCAGAGTATATCAATCGACAAGTCGCTAAACTCCTGCAAAAACTCCAGATCGAACAAACCAAATCCCGTCCCCGACAGAGTAATGACAACGCCCTAGTCGAAGGCAAGAACGGTTCTGTCATCCGCAAGCATCTGGGATACGAACACATCTCACAGCGCTTCGCCCAACCCGTCAATCACTTCCTCACAAACTATCTCAATCCCTACCTGAACTATCACCGACCCTGCCTGTTCGCAAAGGAAGAAATCAACAATCAGGGAAAACGCATCCGCAAATACCCGGACTCACTCATCCAGACTCCGTACCAGAAACTCCGTTCCCTGCCCCATGCACAGCAATATCTCAAATCCGGAATCACGTTCAAAATACTGGATGACTTCGCTCACAAATACAGTGATAATGAAGCCGCGCGAAGACTCAACAAAGCCCGCAACAAACTGTTTCTATCTTTTAACAAATCCCAAAGTCACGCCGCTTGACAACCACTCTCAATGTCGATCAATAGACTCACAAAATACTGCCCCCTCAGGCTCATTTCTGGATTGGAAAACGCTGTCCGAATTACCGATTGTGTGAATCAATCGTATATGGGTCGTTGGGCCTGTGAGGAAGGGTATCGGTTCAGCAAGCAGGGATTCGGATTGGAGCGGGTACAGGCGAGGAAATTGGCGACCTTGCAGAATCTGGTTGCGCTGGCGACCCTGGCCTGGGGATTGCTGGCCTGTCATCAGAATCAGGGGAATCGGTTGATCGACAAGGCCCAGCGGCAAAAGAGTCACAAACCCCTGGTTTTCCCGTTCTACACGCTGTTATCCGGTTGGCAGGCGTTGTTTGCCGACGCTAAAACCCTTTTTTATGATTGGTGGAGAAAACCCAAACGTCCTCCACCCAGACAGCCTGACCTGTTCATCCACAACGGGCGGCTTACGCCAATTCTCTCATGAAAAAATGGGGAGACTCTAGTAGAAGATACAATCTTGATATAGTATTATTATTGATACTATAATAAAGGATATGATTTTGTGTCACGTATAGAAAAACTACTGGAGGCCATCAGAATAAACCAAAAAAACATCCGTTTTTCTGATTTGGCTAAAATATGTGACCATTACTTTGGACATCCGCGACAGCAGGGTACAAGCCATAGAGTCTATAAAATGCCGTGGGAAGGCGACCCACGGGTAAATATTCAGAAAGGGAAAAACGGGGAAGCAAAAACATACCAGATCAAACAGGTTATTGTCGCCATCGAGAAACTGGAAGGTGAAAAAAATGGCAAATCATGAACATTATACATACCGCGTTACCTGGTCAGAAGATGATAATGAATATGTTGGGTTATGCGCTGAATTTCCAAGCTTGTCTCATCTGGATGATAGCCATATAGCCGCTATGCAGGGTGTGCTTGACCTCGTAAAAGAAGTGGTAACCGATATGCAGACTAATGGCGAAACCGTGCCTGTTCCACTCTCTGAAAAGCATTTCAGTGGAAAATTCCAGATTCGGATTCCACCGGAACAACACCGCAATCTTGCAATAACGGCAAGCGAACAAGGAATAAGCCTGAATCGATATGTCAGTTCAAAGCTGTCAGGATAAAGTTGCAGCCGATGAGGGTTGCGGGCCGGCACTTCAGACCGGCCTCCCCGATCAAGCCGGGGACAGGCTCTACGATGACGATTGGGCGCGGGGATAACCAGGCCCGGATTTACCCTGATTTTCTGTGGTAAATAACGTGGGTCAACCCCGGTCCGTCGATGTGGGTGGTTCGGGTGGTTTCCGTGGTCTGCCAGACACGCGGGTCGATTGCCGGGAAGCGCACCGCGTCTGGCCGGTCAATGCGGTCGGGCACATAGGTGATATCGAGCCGGGTCAGCCACTTGAACGCGGCCTGGTAGATCTGCCCGCCGCCAATCACCCAGATGTCCTGATCATCGCATGCGGACAGCGCCAGTTGAACCTGATCATAGTGTTCGATTGACTTCACGGGGTTGCGGCTGATGACGATATTGCGCCTTCCCGGCAACGCCTTGCAGTTGATCGACTCCCAGGTCAGCCTGCCCATGATGATGGCGGCGCCCAGGGTGGTTCGTTTGAATCTTTTCAGGTCTTCGGGGTAATGCCAGGGAATGCCGCCGTCCAGGCCGATGACACGGTCTCCGGTCATGGCTGCGATGGCTCCGATTACCGGAGCCCTGGCGTTGTCAGGCACGCGCTTGTACCGCTATACCGCGACCTTGAACGAGATCGGGGGGTGCGGATGGTAGTCGTGCAGCACAAACTTCGACATGATCTCCCCGGTATCGAGTGACAGCAGCGATTCAATATCCTCCAGCGAGCGAATCGAAGGACAGATTTCCAGCGACGGCAATGGCCGCGGGGTACGGGTCAATTGTTGCTTCAGTCCTGGAATATGATCGAATTGGGCCATGTCTCCGTTTGCTTTCGCGGTGTAGATATGCGCGTCAATCAGCGTATGGCCGAAAAGTCCGGCGGGTATTCCGCTGAACCGTGAAAACAATTCCAGCAAAAAGGAATACCCGGCGATGTTGTAGGGTACGCCAAGGGCAATGTCACAACTGCGCTGGGTGAGATGCAGACACAGATTGGGCGACCCGTTTTCGTCATACTGGGTGTTGATGACCCAGAAAGCATGGCAGGGCGGAAGCGCGCTGGTTTGCGCGTTGCCCGGGGCCCAGGCGGAGACCACCATCCTGCGGCTTGTCGGGTTGGTTTTCAACTGCTCGATGATCCAGGCAACCTGGTCATTGCCTGAAAAGTCCGGCAGCGGAAAGTTGCGCCAGAAGTTGCCATAAGCGCTCGGCACCTTGCCATTTTCGTCTGCCCACGGATCCCAGAATTTGCAGTTATGCCGCCGAAGCAGGTCAATATCCGTATTGCCCGACAGGAACCAGAGGTTTTCAATCACGATATTCTTCCAGGATATTTCCTTGGTTGTGAGCAGGGGAAACCCCTCGCGCAGATCAATTTCGTAGTTGATATTGAATGTGGAGATCGTGTCCACCCCCGTCCGGTTAGGCTTTCTTTGGCCGGTTTCCAGGGTTTCCCTTACGGCGTCGAGATATTGCTTCAATTTCCTTTCTCAGGTGCGGTTGTGGTTGTCTGGAGAAAAGTAATACTCCATTATTTCCCTCGCCAGAAATGAAGATTTAACATACCACTTTTCCTTGTTGATGCAAAGAACGGCGAACGCGATCTTGTGATCACCCCGCTCTCCGAAACCAACAAACCAGTCATATTTCCCCTTGGGCTTGTAGCCCGTCAATGAACCTGTTTTGCCGCCGATGGTGACATCTTTCAGTGCGCTTTTATCCAGTCTGCGAAAAGAGCGTCTGGCTGACCCGACTCTGACTGTCGATTGCATCATTTTCTTGATCTGGTCGACGGTTGGTTCGCTCATCACAGGCGAGAAAACGGGTTTTTCATGAACGTAAACCGGGATGCCATGCGGGTCGGTCAGCGAGTCAACCAGTACCGGCATGACCAGATTACCGTTGTTCACGGCGGTGGCCGCGATGCTGGCGCCATGCAGAACCGACAGGGTACTGCGGTCGGTATATCCGGATGCCATTTCCGCGACCTGCCACTGGTCATCGGGGTCCAGTTCGATGTGACCATTATCAAACGTGAAATCCGAAGCGAATTGGCCGTTGAAGCCGAGTCGATAGGCATAATCAAGCATGGTGTCACCGCCCACCATCACCGCTCCGACCCGTCCGAAGACGGTGTTTACTGATTTCGCGAAAGCCTTGTCGAAGGAGATTTTTCGGGTCCATTTGTGGTTCTTGTGCCGGAACACATTTTTCTTGTACAGCGAAGTGGATTTGCCATTGTACGGGATTATGGTCGAACCGGTCAGTTTGTTTTCATTGATTGCAGCGATAGCCGTGATTATCTTCGATACGGATGCCGCGGGAAAAGAATTGACCAGAGACAGGTTCTGGTGATTTTCTCCAGCTCGCGTGGAGTCAATCATCGCGAGAATCCTGCCCGAGTCAGGCTCGATGGCAACGATCACCCCATAGTCGGGATTATGTCTGGCCAGTAGTCTGCGGGCCTTTTCCTGCAACCCTGAATCCAGCGTATAAGTCACCTTCAACGGAGTAGAACCCGAAATCTCCGGTATTATGATCTGATCGGGGAGCATTTCTTCCCGGACGAACGGGGTCAACGGCCCGGCGATGGTTCGTGCCGGTATATTCGGTTTCCGGCCTGTATCGGTATCATCCGGACCAATTGCGGTCGGCCATGTTGATGCAAGCGAGAAAATAGCTATCCAGGAGAACAGGGTGAAAATCAGGAACATCGAAAGTCAGGAATACTGCTGGAGCAGTGTGTCCTTTGCCAGATTGATTTGACCGGCCAGGTAGTCCGAGCCTCCCCTGTCAGGATGGATTTTTTGCATCAGCCTGCGGTGCGCGTCGATAATCTCCTCCTCGGTCGCTCCCGGTTCCAGCCCCAGTACCTCCAGCGCTTCAGCGACATCCATCGACACCGATGGGGGCGGCTGGGGCCGGGTATGACTGCCGCCCGTTTTACTTCGGCTGAAACCCTCCCAAAGTCTCTTGACCATCATTACCCGGTTGATCCACGGCAAGGCAGCGCCGAACATCGCCATCAGTACCGACCCCTTGGTGATGGCCAGCATCACCAGCAGAATTGCCGCGCTCCACAGCGCAATGCGGATGAGCGATTTATTGCGCCGCTGGCGGTCGGCGCGGTGATACCAGGACAGGTACCACATGATGCCGACTACAGCCACCAGGGCCAGAAACAGCCGGGGCGCCATCAGATTGGTTCGATAACAGACATCTGCTGATTATAATATGGAATGTGTGCCTGGGGAGGCCGCGCCTGTCCGTTCAGGCTTTGAGCGGGACCACCACGAAACGGGAATAGCTGTCTTTCTGGACAAGCAGCAATACGGATTCTTTTTCATCCTCTTTCGATTGTCTGATTGCTTCGATGACATCGTCCGGCTTCGAGACCTTCTGTGCGCCGACCTGTTTGATGACATCACCTTCCCGTAACCCGCGTTGTGCGGCTGGACTTTGTGGATCGACATCGACAATGATTACCCCGGAAGTCGTGTCGTCAAGGCCGTATTTCTCGATATGGGTCTGGTCCAGCGCCGCCAGTCCCAGTCCCAGTTGACGGTCTCCGGGATGATCTTTTCCCGTACTGGCGACAGCCGTGGTGTCTAACCTTCCCACTGTGACTTTCACCGAATGATTGCTGTTGTTTCGCCACAGTCCGATATTCACTTCCTTGCTGTGGGCGGTCAGCGCTACCAGCTTCGGCAGGTCCCGCATGGTCGTGACCTCTTTGCCGTCGTATTCGAGAATTACGTCTCCTGATTCGATACCGGCCTCCCAGGCCGGGCTGTCCTTGACGACTTCGGTTACCAGCGCCCCGCTTTCGTCCTGTAGTCCGAGACTCTCGGCAATCTCTGCGGTCAATTCCTGAATCTGGACACCCAGATAGCCCCGCTCGACGATGCCGGTTTGCTGCAGTTGGGCAACCACGTCGCTCGCCACGGCGGAAGGGATTGCAAACCCGATCCCGATATTGCCGCCATTGGGTGAGTAGATCACGCTGTTGATGCCGATCACCTGTCCGCGGGTATTGAATAGCGGACCGCCGGAATTACCGCGGTTGATCGAGGCGTCAATCTGGATGAAATCAACCAGTTGCCCGGCCCGCAGATCCCGTCCGCGCGCGGAAATGATGCCGCTGGTCGTGGTGCCGCCAAGGCCAAATGGATTACCGATGGCGATCACCCAGTCCCCCACCTGGGCGTCGTTGGAGTCTCCGAATTCCAGCCAGGGTAGACCTCTGTCAGCGCTGATTTCCAGTAATGCCAGATCGGTCTTTTCGTCTGTTCCTTTCAGGGTCGCCGGAAAACGGGCGCCGTCATCGAGCACGACTTCGATTTCATCGGCGTCTTCGATGACATGATAATTAGTGACCACGAATCCGTCCGGGTCGACAATGAACCCGGAGCCGACCGCGGCGCTCCGGCGCTCGGGGTATTGGTTTTCACCACTGTCGTCGTCTTCCGGCATGTTGCGCGGGAAATTGAACGAATCCCCGAAGAAGCGCCGAAAGAACTCTTCCAGTTGTTGCGGAGGTTGCCCCTGATAACGCCGATTCCCGGAGCCGGAATGCTCGACATAACTGGTTACTGAAATGTTGACCACCGCCGGTTTCACCGCCTTGACCAATTCGGCAAAGCCGTCGTTGACATCAATACGGGATAACTGCGCCGCCACATGGGCCGGTTCTGTTTTCGCGGTTGCGGATGCCGCGAAGGCCGCCGTCAAAAACAGCAGAGTGGTCATTGCGATGGCGGGTGATATGGCGCCTGAATACTTTTTTCTCATTGATAATCTTCCCAAGTGTGCCAAGTATTGAATACAGGATGATTAAAGCAGGGAATTGCTTAATACAGGATGAATGGCAGATTAAATCGGTGATAGAATACCTCCTATCCAATTGACCTGCCATACATCGGTCGTGGATTCCCGCTTGTGCGGGAAAGACGGAGGGTCTTTGCGTAGGGGCAGGTCCCTGTGCCTGCCCGCCGGTGAGCTGATGGAGGGATCACGGAGGGCGAGATCAATCCTCGCTATAAACCGTTCGCCCCTGGATCAGGGTTCTGACTACCTTGCCTTGTAGTTGTGTGCCGAGGAAAGGCGAGTTGCGGCCATTGCTCTGCATGGTATCACCATCGAAAACCCAGGATCGAACCGGGTCGAACAGGCACAGGTCAGCCTGGGCGCCGACGGCGAGATGCCCTGCGTCAATGCCGATGATTGCGGCCGGATTCGAGGTGACCGCCGCGATTGCGGTCTCCATCGACAGCTGATGATTGTTGACCAGGCTGATGGTCAGTGGCAGCAGGGTTTCAATGCCGGCAATGCCTGCCGCCGCTTCGCTGAAGGGCACCAGTTTGGCGTCAATGTCATGTGGCTGATGGTCCGAGCAGATTGCCCGGATGCAGCCTTCATTGACTCCCTGAATCAGTTCCTGCCTGTCTTTCCCGGTACGAAAGGGCGGCATGACCTTGTATTGGGTATTGAAGGCACCGATGTCATTTTCTGAACACAACAGGTGATGAATGGAGACCGAAGCGGTCACCGGCAATTTTCGCCCCTGTGCCTCTGAGATCATGCTGACCGACCGACCGCACGATAACAGGTTGAAGTGGGCGCGTGCGCCACTGGTCTCGATCAGCGCTATATCCCTTGCCACTCCGACGGTTTCGGCGGCTTCCGGAATGGCCGGCAATCCCAGGCGGGTGCTGATTTCACCTTCGTGAACTACGCCATTGCCCTGTAGCCAGGAATCCTGGGGATTGATAAAAACCGGGATGTCGTAAGTCGAAGCGTACTGCATGGCCCGGCGCATCAGCAATGTGTTTTCGACACTTTGCAGCGCGTTGCTCACGCCTACGCAACCGGCATCCATCAGCATTGCCATATCGGTCAGTTGCTCGCCTTTGAGTCCGACCGTAAGCGCCCCGAGTGGGTGAACGACCGCGAACCCGGCGTCATCCGCCCGATCCTGAATCATGTGCGCCATGGCCGGGGTATCAATGATCGGGAAGGTGTCTGGAGGGGACACCATACGGGTAATTCCAGCGCTGGCGGCAGCGCGGGCTTCAGTCCTGATGGTGGCCTTGTGTTCTTCCCCCGGTTCCCGCAATCGTGCGCACAGATCCACCAGCCCCGGGAAAACGTAGCGCCCGGTCGCGTCTATTTCATGGTCGAAGCCGGATTCCCCGGAGGGTCGGGTGTCCGGGATTTTTGGCGGAGCGCCGACTCCCGCTATCCTGCCGTTGCTGATATACAGGTCGGTTCTGGCGTTGACGCCGTTGGCCGGGTCAACCAGATGACCATTGCGGATCACTGTATTCATGGTATTCATGACGGCTCCTCCTGGCCTTTCATGATTTTCGCCATGATCGACATTCTGACCGCGATGCCGTTGGTAACCTGATTCAGAATCAGGGAGCGAGGGCCATCCGCTACGTCTGATGAGATTTCAAGGCCGCGATTGATCGGCCCCGGATGCATCACGACCGCATCGGTTTTGGCGGATTTCAGTTTTTCCGTAGTCAAGCCATAGCGATTAAAGTATTCCTGTTCGCTCGGGATCAGCTTTCCGTCCATGCGTTCACGCTGAATCCGAAGCACCATCACCACGTCAACATCATCCAGTCCTTCGATCAAATCGCTGGTCACCGAGACTCCCATTTTTTCGATTTCTGTCGGGATCAGGGTGGCCGGGCCAATCACCCGGACTTCGCGGGCGCCGAGAACGTTGAATGCGTGGATTTGTGAGCGCGCCACCCGGGAATGGAGAATATCTCCCACTATCGCGATCTTCAGGTTTTTAAAGTCCTGCCTTGCCTGGCGGATGGTAAACGCATCCAGCAGCGCCTGGGTCGGGTGGGCGTGACGCCCATCCCCGGCATTGATGACCCGGACATGGTCAGGCAGATGTTGGGCAATCAGGTGGGCGGCGCCGCTGGCATAGTCGCGAACGACAAACAGGTCCGTATGCATCGCTTCCAGTGTGCGTACTGTATCCAGAATGGTTTCTCCCTTGCTGGTCGATATTCTGGAGGCGTTCAGGTTGATCACATCGGCCGACAGCCGCTTGCCGGCAATCTCGAATGTGGTGCGGGTGCGGGTGCTCGGCTCAAAAAAAAGGTTGACCAGTGTCTTGCCCTGCAACAACGGAATTTTCTTGATCCTTCTTTCGCCAAAACTGATGAACGATTCGGCAGTGTCGAGAATGTTGACCAGGGTCTCTCTGGACAAGCCATTGATGGTCAGGAAATGCTTCAGATTGCCGTTGTCGTCAAACTGGATTGAACTGTCTGTTGGAGTCAATTTACCCTTTCCCGATTCGTAAGGACAATGGGTCTTCAAAAAAGGTTTCAAGAATCAGCTGTGCCGCCAGATTGTCGCGCGCTTTCGATTGGCTGTACCTTGTTTTCCTGCCGGGTGGGGTGGCTGCTGACAGTAAGTGATCCGCGGCATTGCTGGACAGCCTTTCATCGGTATAGGTTACGGGCAGGGCGTAGCGCTTCGCCAGACTGGCGCCGAAAATTCGGCAGAGACCGGACATTTCGGTTTCCTCGCCCGCCATCGAAATCGGCAACCCGACAACCAGCTCCGCCGGCTTCCATTCATCAATCAGGCGGTCAACGGCGACCCAGTCCGGGACGCCCTGGTTGGACTTGACCGTAGTGAGCGCCTGGCAGGTCTTCGTGACCCTGTTCCCGGTTGCGGCGCCGATTCGCTTCAACCCGAAATCGAATCCAAGTACTCTGGAATCAGCCATCGTAACCTTGATCAGGCTGGACCGGTTTCAGGCATGACCTACCTGATTGTAGAACCGGGTGGTATCAATACCAGCCAGTTGGGCAGACATTTGCCATTTGTCGTTGATTTCCGGGGCAAACAAGATGTTGTGATCCGCCGGCGCGGTAAACCAGGAGTTTCCCTTCAATTCCTGTTCGAGCTGGCCGGCGGCCCAGCCCGCGTAGCCCAGAATCATCATCGCTTTCTCGGGGCCATTGCCCTTTGCCATATCTATCAGAATATCCCTGGAGCTGGTCAGTTTCAGGGCGCCTCCGATGTCTATGCTCGACTCCCAGACTTCCAGGTCACCGTTATGAATGACGAGTCCGAGCTCGGGATAAACCGGCCCGCCGTCAAATACCGGTGATATCGTATGACTGTGATCGGAAATGTATATTTTCAGTTGCGAGAACACATCGCCGATGATCTGGTCGGTCAGTCGGTTTATTACGACACCGATGGCGCCCTGGCTGTTGTGTTTGCAGATCAGAATGACGGTTTGCCTGAAATGAGGGTCTTCAAGCTGGGGCATGGACACCAGAAACCGGTTTTCCAGTGTGAATGGTTTATGGCTGGTGGTCACAAGCGGGTCGTCATTATTCGGCTGCGGCATCTGTTCTGGAACTTGAGGGGATTATATACGATAGTTTCCGCGCATGATAATATCCGGTGTCAAAAAAACAAAAATGCAGGAAACCCCAGTGGATAATACAGGCGCCAAAAAGTCGTCGCCAATGCAGTTTATCGACCTGAAGACCCAGTATCAACGTTTGCAGGTGGAGATTGACGCGGGCATCCGGCGTGTCCTCGATCACGGCGCTTACATCATGGGTCCGGAAATCGGTGAGCTTGAAGCTGGTTTGTCGGCATTCTGCGGCGCCCGTCACTCAATCTCATGCTCAAGCGGAACCGATGCCCTGCTGCTCGGTCTGATGGCCTGCGAGGTGGGGCCGGGTGATGCTGTCTTCACTACGCCGTTTACCTTCTTCGCCACGGCTGAAGTGGTCACGCTGCTCGGCGCCACCCCGGTGTTTGTCGATATTGATGCGCGCACATTCAATATGGATCCGAACCGGCTTGACGAGGCGGTCAGGCAGGTTGCGTCCGCAGGCCAGTTGATGCCACGCGGTATTATTCCGGTCAACCTGTTCGGTCTGCCGGCGGATTATGACGAGATCAACGCCATTGCCACAGAGCATCGGTTGTTCGTGCTCGAAGATACCGCACAAGGGTTCGGCGGGGAGTACAAGGGCCGCAAATCCGGCACGCTGGGTGAGCTATCCGCCACCAGTTTTTATCCGCCCAAACCATTGGGTTGTTACGGAGACGGCGGCGCGGTGTTTACCAGCGATGATGAACTGGCCGAAAAAATCAGGTCGATCCGGGTGCATGGTGAAGGCATCGACAAGTACGACAATATACGGGTCGGGCTGAATGCGCGCATGGATTCGATACAGGCGGCTGTATTGTTGTCCAAGCTTACGGTATTCGCTGACGAGATCGGGCAGCGCCAGCGGGTGGCGCAGAACTATCAGGATGTTCTCGCCGGGCTGGTTGAAACCCCCCGTGTCCCGGCAGACTGCAAAAGCGTATGGGCACAGTATTCTGTGTTGTCAGATCATCGACAGGCGATCCGGTCGGCATTACAGGCATCCGGTATCCCCACCATAGTTTATTACCCGGTCCCCTGTCACCTGTCTGTCGCATTCAGGAATCTGGGCTATCGCCCCGGAGACATGCCGGTGGCAGAGAACGTCTCCGGGCGTATTTTCAGTCTGCCGATGCACCCTTATATAGAGGACTGTTTTGCCGGGCAGGTGGCTGAAGTGATCAAGGGCGTTGTCTGTAAGGAGCACAACCGGGTTCAGGCTGTGGTCGGGGGGGCGTGAACCGTTCCGGCCACGGTGGCGCAGCTTGCGCCGGTGACCGAAGGCAGAGTCGAAGTCAAACCATTCAGGGTGCGCCAGGCCATCCACGCGAAGGCGGCGGCCTCAACCCACTTCGGGTCAATCCCCAGAGCCAGGGAACACTCAACTTGCGCGGTCAGCCGATCCTTTATCAGTTCGACCAGTAATGAGTTGCGGGCGCCGCCGCCGCACAGGTAGACTGAGTCGACAGGTGGTTGCAGCGCATTGATCTGATCGGCGATGCAGTTGGCAGTCAGGGCTGTGAGCGTGGTCAGGACATCTGTGTTGTTTGCTCTGATTCCGCCTCCCCAGATATTCAATACTGCCTGTAGCCATCTCTCGTTGAAATATTCCAGCCCCGTGCTTTTGGGTCGCGGAGCATCAAAATAAGGGTCTTTCAGCAACAGGGTCAGCAAATCGGGCTGTATCTGTCCACCTCTTGCAATCTCGCCGTCTTGATCGAAATCACAATTAAAATGCCGGCGGCACCAGTAATCCATAAAGGTATTGCCGGGCCCCGTATCGAAGCCGATGATTTCCGCATGCGGGTCTTTCGGTAGCCAGGTGATGTTGGATATGCCGCCAATATTGACGATGGCGCGATGTTGCGCGCTATCCGCAAAAACCGCCTGATGAAATGCACAGGCGAGAGGGGCGCCCTGGCCTCCCATGGCGATGTCTGCGCGGCGGAAATCTGTGACTGCAATATGGCCGGTCAGTCTGGCCAACTCTTCGCCGTTTGCCAGTTGGATCGAAAGCGGCGGGTCACTGTCCGGGCTGTGATGGACGGTTTGCCCGTGGCAGCCAATGACTGCGACCTTGCGGGGGGCGATTTCCCGAATCAGCCGGTTGGCGACATCCGCGTATAAGCCGGTCAATTCAATATCCAGGCCGTCAGATTGCTTCTGATCCATGATCCTGCGCGCGGTCAGTTTGCGAACCCGGTCCTGAACGGCTACAGGGTAGCTGATGCTGAGGCTGGCGGCAATGCCGGGCTGGCTGTGGTCTGTGATTGCAAGGGCCACACCATCAATACCGTCCGCGCTGGTGCCGGACATCAAGCCAATCGCGTAAGCAGTTTCTCTTGTTTCTGGCATCCGGGTTGGGTGGGAGCGCCTGACAATCAGGACGGGTGAATGAGCCCCTACAGCGTATTTTCGGTTCGGGCGAGCGGGATGCGGTTCAGATAATCAAGTTCTCCGGCCCATAAACTGGCGAGTTCGAGAAATTGATCCCTGTGTTTGTCCGGGATTGGCGCCGATTTCGGAAGTTCGACAGTGGCCGGATTGTGGTGCACCCCGTTGATTCTGAATTCATAATGAAGATGGGGCCCGGTGGCCAGGCCGGTACTGCCTACATAGCCGATGATGTCTCCCTGTTTGACTCGTTTCCCCGGGGTTATGTTCTTTCCATATCTCGACAAATGGGCGTACAGCGTATCGTATACCCCGGCATGGTGGAGGATGACGGTTTTGCCGTATCCGCTCTTGCGTCCGACCAGGGTGACCAACCCGTCGCCGGTGGCCATAACCGGCGTTCCGGTCGGAGCGCCATAGTCTACCCCTTTATGCGCCCGCCACACTTTCTTGATCGGATGCAGGCGGTTATGGCTGAAGGAGGATGTGATATGACCGAATTTGAGCGGGGAGCGCAGGAATGTGCCGGTGACGCTGCTGCCATCCGGCGCAAAGTACTGGGTGTCCCCGCCCTCCTGTTCATCGGGAAACCGGATGGCCCGGTAAGTTTTACCGGCAACAATCAATTCGGCTGCAATAATCTCGCCCTCGCCGATTTTCTGATCGTCCAGGAAAAGCTCTTCGTAGATAACCAGGAACTGGTCTCCCACTCTCAGGTCCCGTGAAAAATCAATCTGCCATCCAAACAGGTGGATTGCCTTGTACAGGGTTTCAGGCGATAAACCCGTCTCGGATGCGTCCTTCAGCAGACTGCTGTAAATAATCACCCGGGCATTGTTTGTCCTGATTTCCGGATTTCTGGTTTCCGTATAAGCCAGCCAGGAATCCTGATCTGCGCATACGTTGAGCACATCGAATTTCCCCAGCTTGTATTGCAGCAATCCAAGTTCCCCTTCCCGGATTTTTTTCAGTCTGACTGTTTCTCCGGGCCTGAACTTCAGTAACGGCTTCGCTTCTTCGATCCGGGCGATACGGTATGCTTC
>CBDDOO010000001.1:790000-1323014 GCA_965231905.1 Arenicellales bacterium
AAGGCTAAACAAGCCCGGAGATAGCTGGTTCTCCCCGAAAACTATTTAGGTAGTGCCTCGTGACTTACTACAGGGGGTAGAGCACTGTCATGGCTAGGGCTGCATCTAGCGGTACCAACCCATAGCAAACTCCGAATACCTGTAAGTACTATCACGGGAGACAGACGGCGGGAGCTAAGTTTCGTCGTCGAGAGGGAAACAGCCCAGATCGCCAGTTAAGGTCCCTAAACACATCTCAGTGGGAAACGATGTGGAAAGGCTCAGACAGCCAGGAGGTTGGCTTAGAAGCAGCCATCCTTTAAAGATAGCGTAATAGCTCACTGGTCGAGTCAGTCCGCGCGGAAGATATACCGGGGCTCAAGGTGTGTACCGAAACTGCGAATACCAGTTTACTGGTATGGTAGGGGAGCGTTCTGTAAGTCTGTGAAGGTGAACCGTGAGGTTTGCTGGAGATATCAGAAGTGAGAATGCTGACATGAGTAGCGATAATGCGGGTGAAAAGCCCGCACGCCGAAAACCCAAGGTTTCCTGCGCAACGTTCATCGGCGCAGGGTGAGTCGGCCCCTAAGGCGAGGCAGAAATGCGTAGTCGATGGGAATCAGGTTAATATTCCTGAACCGTGTATAACTGCGATGGGGTGACGGAGAAGGCTAGGTTAGCCGGCTGTTGGACAGGCCGGTTTAAGCGTGTAGATTGGGACTTCAGGAAAATCCGGGTCCTTCAAGATCGAGACGTGATGACGAGCTCTTTTTCAAGAGCGAAGTAATTGATGCCATGCTTCCAGGAAAAGCCTCTAAGCTTCAGGTTATACGCGACCGTACCCTAAACCGACACAGGTGGGTGGGGTGAGAATCCTAAGGCGCTTGAGAGAACTCTGGTGAAGGAACTCGGCAAAATGACACCGTAACTTCGGGAGAAGGTGTGCCTCCGTAAGGTGAAGAACTTCGCGTTCAGAGCTGAGGGAGGTTGCAATAAAGAGGTGGCTGCGACTGTTTATTAAAAACATAGCACTCTGCAAACACGCAAGTGGACGTATAGGGTGTGACGCCTGCCCGGTGCCGGAAGGTTAATTGATGGGGTTAGCGCTTGCGCGAAGCTCTTGATCGAAGCCCCGGTGAACGGCGGCCGTAACTATAACGGTCCTAAGGTTACGTAACGCTAGCCTTAGTAAAACCGAACCGTATGCGGGAAACTCCTCCAAAACTGCTCAGTACTCGTCTGGTTTGTTGGATGACACGAAAAAGAAGAAGTTTCTTTGGGTTGGAATTCAAATTTCAAATCAGTCAGTAAAAATCTGACAGACATGGGGACAATCCGCAGGAAAGATTTGACGGAAGCCCGTCAAAAATCCTCAGAGACTTTATGTTCGGGAGTATGATATGAAATTAGAAGCGCAGTGGATCGTCGGTTTTGTTGATGGGGAAGGTTGTTTTCACATCAGCATAAACGCAAACGACACAATGACATCCGGTTATCAGGTGTTGCCTGAATTTACCGTAGTACAACATGAACGAGACGTAAAAGTGTTACATGCTTTAAAAGCGTTTTTCGGATGTGGGGTAGTACGAGTAAACAGAAAGGATAAAACATCAACCAGAATGGCTTGGCGAGTCAGAAATGTTGGACATCTGCTGGATATAATTTCACCATTTTTTATGACGCATCAATTGAAAACATCGAAAGGTGTTGAGTTCAGAAAGTTCCGCAGGGCACTTTTAATGATGCGCAAAGGAGATCATTTGACAGCATCGGGTCTCGAAGAAATTCGAGGCATAGCGAATCAGATGAATCGCAAGAAAAGGGTGAATACTCAAGAGAAAGTCCGACCTTGCTAGAAATAGTTGGGATGAATCGAGCGAAATTCCTTGTCGGGTAAGTTCCGACCTGCACGAATGGCGTAACGATGGCCACACTGTCTCCACCAGGGACTCAGCGAAATTGAACTTGCTGTGAAGATGCAGTGTACCCGCGGCTAGACGGAAAGACCCCGTGCACCTTTACTACAGCTTTACACTGGATTTTGAATAAGTATGTGCAGGATAGGTGGAAGGCTTTGAAGCGGAGACGCCAGTCTCTGTGGAGCCACCCTTGAGATACCACCCTTGCTTGTTTGGAGTCCTAACCGAGGTCCGTTATCCGGATCCGGGACCGTGTATGGTGGGTAGTTTGACTGGGGCGGTCTCCTCCCAAAGAGTAACGGAGGAGCGCGAAGGTACTCTAAGTACGGTCGGAAATCGTATGGTTAGTGTAAAGGCACAAGAGTGCTTGACTGCGAGACAGACACGTCGAGCAGGAACGAAAGTTGGTCTTAGTGATCCGGTGGTTCTGTATGGAAGGGCCATCGCTCAACGGATAAAAGGTACGCCGGGGATAACAGGCTGATACCCCCCAAGAGTTCACATCGACGGGGGTGTTTGGCACCTCGATGTCGGCTCATCACATCCTGGGGCTGTAGCCGGTCCCAAGGGTATGGCTGTTCGCCATTTAAAGTGGTACGCGAGCTGGGTTTAGAACGTCGTGAGACAGTTTGGTCCCTATCTGCCGTGGGCGTCGGAGACTTGAGAGGAGCTGCTTCCAGTACGAGAGGACCGAAGTGGACGTACCTCTGGTGTTCCAGTTATCATGCCAATGGTATTGCTGGGTAGCTATGTACGGACGGGATAACCGCTGAAAGCATCTAAGCGGGAAGCCCCCCTCAAGATAAGGTCTCCCTGGAACCCAAGGGTTCCCTGAAGGGTCGTTGAAGACTACAACGTTGATAGGCTGGGTGTGGAAGTGCAGTAATGCATGCAGCTAACCAGTACTAATTGCCCGTGAGGCTTGATCATGTAACACCCAAGAGGCCTGACCTCGAGGAGTGATATGCAACAGGCATCCTGATATGATATGCGCCAATGACTACTCTGATCTGTATGAACGGAACCATCCGTCCATACAGGTAACCAGTATGCAAACAGTGATCTCCGACCGTAAGAGTCGGTAGATAGCTGTTACGACCGGTTTGTCTGGTGACAATAGCAAGCGGGAACCACCTGATCCCATCCCGAACTCAGAAGTGAAAACGCTGCGCGCCGATGATAGTATGGGGCCTCCCCATGTGAAAGTAGGTCATTGCCAGGCAATTCATTGAAAAAAGCCCCGCCCCCGCGTATCTGCCGGGGGCGGGGCTTTTTTATGCGGGTTATTCGGGTCTGCGGTAAGCGGACGGAGATGCGTTGCCGGGGCTGGACAGGACAATCTGCCAGAGTTGCAGATTTCTCGCCCGGAATGCGCCTGCGCATACATGCAGATAGTACTTCCACATTCTGTAAAAGCGATCAGAATAATTGCTCTTCAGGTTTGGCCAGGCGCGGTCGAAATTCCTGAACCAGGTCATCAGGGTGCGGTCGTAGTCGGGTCCGAAATTATGCACGTCCTCAATAATCATCAGGGACTCGCAGGCCTGGGAGATTTGCCGCAATGAGGGAATTTCCCCGTTCGGGAAAATGTATTTCGCAATCCAGGGATCAACGCCCGTTCTGGAATTGTTCTTGCCGATGGTATGAAGCATGGACATGGCTCCATCGCGCAAACACTTTTTGAGCGTTTTCATGTAGGCGCCATAGTTTTTGTGACCGACATGCTCGAACATGCCAAGAGAGACAATAGCATCGAATTTTTCATCGACATCCCGATAGTCCTGCAGCCTGATCTCTACCGGCAATCCTCGGCACAGTTCGGCGCCGAGGGCGACCTGTTCTCTGGAAACGGTGACCCCAACGACTTCGACACCATAGTTCTCGGCGGCAAATTTGGCAAAGCTGCCCCAGCCGCAACCGATATCCAGCACTCTCATGCCTTTTCCGAGGTCAAGCTTCCGGCACACCAGATCCATTTTTTCCTTTTGAGCGTCATCGAGATTATCGGCGCGGGCCCAGTAACCACAGGTATAAACCATCCTTCGATCCAGCATTTCCCGGTACAGGTCATTGCCGACGTCGTAGTGTTTTTCACCGACCTGAAATGCACGGGATTGTTTTTGCAGATTGAACAGATTGGCCTGAACCCAGGGTATGATATGGCTGAGGAACCGTTGATTTTTGTCGAGATCGGCTCTCAGCAGCCGATTCATCATTTCATCAAGCCGACTACAGTCCCACCAGTTATCCATCCAGGATTCGCCCAGACCCAATGAGCCATTCAGCAGGATGCGTTTGAAGAACGCCGGGTTGTTCACCTGAATGTCCCAGGGGTTGGGGCCGTTGATTGAGACCCCGGTTCCATCCAGGATTTTTTCGACTCGTTGTTGCGCGAATCCCGGATTATCGGGTTCAAATTGTTCTGACGTAAATTCTGACATTGATAAGTGATACCCGACCCCACAAGTGATTATATTGCAATGAGTGACCCGGTTCAGTCAAGGTTGACAGCCAGGTTTTTTGATATTCGGTCAACCGGGAACCACTCCGTAATGACCGCAATCGGACGGATTTTGACCAGTACATGGTATACCCGGTAGAGGAATGGATGGTCCTTTGCGAGGCCAAGATGGCAGGCGGCGGCAACGTTATCACGATATCCGCAATCGACAATCTCCCGGTGGTTGCCAGCCAATTGCCTGTTCAGTATTACCCCAAGGGGGATTTTCTGCTGTTCGAGCATTTTCCGGGCATCGGGCCTTAACTTTTGGTGGAGGATGATCGACTCTGCATACAGCCAGTCCTTTCCGGTTTTTTCACCGCGCAGGGTGATCTGGCGATGCAGACAGACCGAGTGACCGTCCGGCACAACCATGGCAGGGTGGTTTTCAGTCCGGTCGACAACCTGTTTTTTCAACCCCAGCCTGAGCGGCTCTCCTGTCAGCGCTTCCAGCAGTTCTGTGACCGTGCCATCGGTGACCAGCAACAGTCTGGCGCACAGCGGAAGCTCGAAATAAGCTACCCCCCTGGCAGCGAGAATGTCTTCGACTTCCAGGCGCATCCGATTGTATCCTAATGCGCTTCTTTCCAGTTGTAACCGATGCCAACGTCTACGACCAGCGGGATTTTCAGTTTTGTCACTCCACTCATCAGATCAGTTGCCATTTCAACTATCTCGTCAACCTGTTCCTCCTCTACTTCGAACACCAGTTCATCATGAACCTGAAGTATGATTTTGCCGGAAGAGTCATTTTCGATCAGCCACCTGTCGATTGCCAGCATGGCCAGCTTTATCAGGTCGGCAGCCGTTCCCTGCACCGGGGCATTGATCGCGGTACGTTCCGCGTACTGACGCAGAGTACCGTTTTTGGAATTGATTTCCGGCAGATTCAGGCGTCGTCCGAACAGTGTTTCCACGAAGCCCTGTTGCCGGGCGAGTTGCCGGGTATTTTGCATGTATTGTTTGACCTTTGGGTAACGTTCGAAATAAATGTCGATATAGCGTCTGGCCTCTTTCAGTTCGATTTTCAGTTGCCGCGCCAGACCATACGCCGACATGCCATAGATCAGTCCGAAATTGATGGCTTTCGCCCTTCTGCGTTGTTCGTCGTCAACCTCAACGGGTTGGGCATCAAATACTTCTGCAGCGGTGGCGCGATGTATATCTACGCTGTTGTTGAACGCTTCAATCAGCCCCGAGTCCTGTGAGAGGTGGGCCATGATACGCAGTTCGATCTGGGAATAATCGGCGGCTACCAGCAGCCAGCCTGATTCGGGAATGAAGGCTTCGCGAATTTTCCGACCCTGTTCGGATCGGATCGGGATATTTTGCAGATTCGGGTCGGATGAGGACAGGCGTCCGGTGGACGCAACGGCCTGGTGGTAGGAAGTATGGATCCGGCCCGAATCCGGATTGATCAATTCCGGCAGTCGGTCGGTATAGGTGCCCTTGAGTTTGGCCAGTCCCCGGTGTTCAAGAATCAACGCCGGCAATTCGTAACTGCCGGACAGTTCCTGCAAAACGTTCTCGGCCGTGGATGGCTGTCCTTTCGGAGTCTTTCTCAATACCGGCAGGCCGAGCTTGTCATAGAGTATTTCCTGAATCTGCTTAGGCGAAGCGATGCTGAAAACCTGTCCGGCCATCGCATGAGCCGCCTTTTCCAGTTCAGCCAGCCGTGCGGTGATTTCGGCGCTTTGCCGGCGCAACCGATCGGCGTCGATTTTTACGCCATGGTTCTCGGTTCTTACCAGGGCCTTCAACAGAGGCATTTCGATATCACGGTAGACGCTCGACAGCGCTGGATTTTTGGCCAGTTCCCGCCCCAGCGCCCGGTGCAACCGGAGGGTGACATCGGCATCTTGCGCGGCATAGCGGGTTGCCTGTTCGATGCCGACCTGATTGAAGGTCAGTTGTTTCCGGCCTGTTCCCGCAACCTCGGAGAATTTGATGGTGTCCAGTCCCAGATGCCGTTTCGCCAGTGTATCCATGTCGTGCCTTGAGTTACCCGCTTCCAGAACGTAGGACATCAGCATGGTGTCGTGGGCGATCCCCTGAGGGTCAATACCATGTCGTTGCAGCACTTCAATGTCATATTTAAGATTCTGTCCGGTTTTCTCCTTTGCCGGATTTTCGAGTAACGGGCGAAGCCGTTCGAGAGTCTGCTGATACGGCAGTTGGTCAGGCGCTCCCGGATAATCATGGCCGAGAGGCAGGTAGGCTGCCTGGCCCGGTTCGGCACAAAATGAAAGTCCGATCAGCCTGGCCTGATGCGCATCGGTAGAGGTTGTTTCGGTATCAATCGCAAACAGTGGGGTGTGATCCAGGATTTTCAGCCATTTTCCGAGGGTTTCATCGTCCAGGATTGTCTCATATCGCACTTGACCTTCGGTCGGATCATCGTCAACCGCCGGTTCGGTTGCCTCCTTCAGCCAGGAGCGAAATTCGAGGTCTTCGTAGAAAGTCTTCAGCAATGTGTTGTCCGGTTTGCCGATCACCAGGCTTTGTGGACTGTCTTCGAGTTCAACGTCGCACTTGATCGTAGTCAGCCGCTTTGACAGGGCAAGCTGGTCCAGATTGGCGCGAAGATTCTCTCCCACCCTGCCTCCGATCCGGTCGGCGTGACGGATGATGTTGTCCAGTGTTCCGTATTCTTCAAACCATTTGACTGCGGTTTTCGGGCCGACCAGAGGGATGCCGGGGATGTTGTCTGAACTGTCGCCAATCAATGCCAGATACTCGATGATTCTTTCCGGCGGCACTCCGAATTTGGCCTTGACGCCGCTGGCGTCGAGTCGGACATTTTTCATCGTATCGACTATTTCAACGCGGTCATCGACAAGCTGGGTGAGGTCCTTGTCGTTACTGATGATGACCGTACTGAATCCGGATGCCGTGGCGCGCTTGGAGAGTGTGCCGATCACATCGTCCGCCTCGACCCTGCTGATCGAAATCAGGGGCAGCCCCATCGCCGGAATGATTTTCCTGATCGTATCAAGCTGCTCCCGGAGATCATCCGGCATCGGCGGTCGATTGGCCTTGTACTCCCGGTATAATTCGTGTCTGAAGGTTTTTCCCCTGGCATCCATTACCACGGCGATATGGGTGGGTTGATACTCTTTCAGCAAGCTGCGCAGCATGTTTATCATGCCGAATATGGCCTGGGTGCTTCTGCCGTCAGAAGTGGTCAATGTATTTCGGGTCCTGACATGGTAGGCGCGGAACATCAATGCGGTTCCGTCCACCAGAATGATTTCCTTATCGACAGACATGGCTTGAAATATAAATATTATGGTTGGGGGTTATGACTGGATTGCCCGTGCGCCACTCGCATTATACAAGGGGATCGCAACCGTAACCCGTACTCCACTTGCGTCGACCCTGTTTTCTGCCCAAACCTTGCCCTGATGGTATTCGACAATCAATCGCACGACAAACAGGCCGAGGCCGAGGTGGGAGTGTTGAGCATTGCTCTTACCGCAGGAAACCATCGGGTCGAACAACCGGGTACTGTTGATGTGTTCGGGTAACTCCCTGCCATGGTTGAGGACAGATATTTTCGCATTTTTACCATTTTGCGTGATTTTTACGACGACCGGCTTGTACCACTCGCTGAACTGTACCGCGTTGTCGATCAGTTTGTCCATCATTTGCGCGAGATGGTCCGGGCTGCCCTTGATTACGATTGCATGGGAGCGGATGTCCAGCAGGAATTCCTGACCGGGGTGGCTGGCGCGATACCCGCCCATGTAATCGGATAACAAGTTGACCAGATTGACTGATTTTTTCGTTTCACTACGCATGGCCTCTTCAAGATTTGCCGCCTCGGTCAGGTTGGTCAGAATGAGGCGCAGTCGATGGACTCCGTTCAAGGCTCGTTGCATGTGCGTATTCTGTTGGATCCGGGGTATATCGGTTTCCAGTATCTGCAGGGAAGAACTGACCACGTTCAGCGGATTATTCATCTCATGGGCCAGCGTATCCGGCATGCCTTCCAGGTATCGCGTGTATCCCGACAGGCGATTCAACATGCCGGTGATACTGCGACCCAGATCCCCAAGTTCGTCCTCAGGATAAAGTCGTGAAGGAATCCGGTCTTCGAGCACACGTCCTTCCGGAGTAATCGCTTGCTCTGTGGTGTCGTGCAATCGGCGAACCCGTACCGTCAGCCGCCAGGCAAAAATGAATAACGTGGCCAGCACAAGAATGAATACCCCAATGGTGATCAGGGTCAAGTTGCGCAGCAGCTGGTACTGCAGGGCCAGTATCGCGTGAATGCTTTGCTCTACCACAACGGCGCCGAGAATCTCGTTGCCGGAGCGAATTGGATATCCGGCTGCGACAATTTCCGCTTTTCCATCCAGTGAAAGACGCAACTCGGCCTTCGGGGTGCCGTTCAGTATCGTCGTGAAAATCGGGTCTGGTCTAAGGGTCAATTCGGGAGAATGATCGGTGAATCGGGTGGAAGGACGACTGAGCAGGTTGTTTATCCAGGTCTGGATATGGCCGTACAGGGTGTTGTCAGGGTTTTCCTCTTCCCTGGGCGTCTGTGAGATGGGGGAGATGAGTCCGCCTACCACTGCGCGTACCCGTTGAAGATTGTCCAGAATCCAGATTCGTGATTGAGGTTGGTCAAGGCCTTGCAGTATCCGGGTCAATTCGGGCGATGTAATCAGTACCTGACTCGGTTGCTTGCCGGATATTTGCGGGGAAACGGGGATTATCTGGTCGAGTTCGCGATTGTCGGGGTCATCCACGTCGACTGCAAAGAACCCGATTCTGGAGCGATATCCAATCAAATCACGGGGGATACGCAGTTCGATCTGGTAACCCCATTCGGTTGTGGCCAGTTCTGCGGTAAATGTGGTTACGTCACTTCCTTCCAGAGGCGTCTCCCATTTTTCGTCAACCAGAAATGTGCTCATTCTGCCCGGTTCTGACGCCACCAGAAGATAGCGTTCGAGTTCACCTTCCGGTAGCTGAATCAGCATTCTGATCTGGTCGCTGTTATTAAGCGAGAGCAGTTCAAGGTCCCGGTAGATCAACTCGTCGTCATTGATTTCGAACAATACATACAGGTATTGTTCATAATACCCGACGACGTTCTTTGCAGAAAAGGAATCCGGGTCATATTCACCGTCACAGATGAGCAGTTCGTTACCGGTATAATAGTTGGCGTATTCCTGCACCGATCCCCAATCGGTGGCTTGACCGTCCAGCTGGATCAGATTATCCAGTTTGTGAGCGTACAGACCGCTTTTGTCGCCCAATACTTCCGGCACCCCGGTTTCCGGACTGAACAACTCTGTCCGGTCATTGAGCAGAGTGGCAATCCCGTTAGCGGTCAGCAGCAACGCATTTTTTTGTCCCTGCACCAGAAACTGTTTTATCTCCTGCACATATTGATAGCCCATCCATGGGATCACCAGCAATATCAATACGATCCACATCAGTCTGGCGCGTATGCTGAGTGTTCGCAATGATTTGCGCATGGCGCTTGCAAGCGGATGTCAGGAAAAAAGGCCGGTCATTCCGGTTGCCAACGGTAGCCCACCCCGAATACTGTCTGGATCATCGAAAAAGAGTCATCAATTTCCCTGAATTTTTTGCGGACACGTCGAACATACCCGTTGATCGTATTTTTCTCGACATAGCTCTGGCGGGTGACCTGCATCAGAGCCTCATAAGTCTTGACATGCCCCGGGTTCCTGGCCAACGCTTCGATCAGCCAGAATTCGGTCAGGGTCAAATGCAGCAATTGTCCCTTCCAACTGACCGACATGCTGCTCTGATTGACTTCAAGGTCTCCCAGGACCAGCGCCGATGGAGTCAGGGTTTCACTATGAACCGAACTCTCGATCCGGAACAAAGAGGATACCCGAACCGCAAGGAACTGGAGGTTTACCGGTTTGGTGATGTAGTCCCAGGCATCCAGTCTGAGTCCGGACACCCTGTCGACATCATTGTCACGGGCAGTCAGGAAAATAATTGGCATCTGGGGGTTTGTTCTCCTCAAGTAACGGCACAGTTCAAAGCCGCCATCCATTTCGTTTTCCAGCATGATGTCCAGTATCGCAAGATCGGGCAGGGATTTACCGAACCCTTCCATGGCGCCTGCTCTGTTGGGGTAGGTTTGTACGTTATATCCGTGACGGGTCAGTGCATCCGAGTAGTTTTCGCGCTGGTCCGCGTCATCTTCGACAATAGCAATCGTTCTCGACATGTCAATCTCCCAGTGAATTTCAGCTATCAGTATAACGGAAAAAAAAGGTAAAACATGGGGGTTTAAGCCCGATTAATGCCATGAATTTGCCACCCCCTCCCCCTGATGTCGCCATTCCGATACAGTGTAATAGTATTGATTGAGAATGTATGGAGTTGTGCCATGAGCCAGAAAGTTTTTATCCCTGTGACCGATGAAATCCTCTACGAACATCCCGAGTTGATTACCACGCCGTTGCGCCCCTATCTGGCAGACAACCCCTGTTTTCACTGGATGGCGATGATCGATATGGCAGATCCGTCAGGGACACGAATCAAGGACAAACTGTACTTTGATCATGCCGTGGTACTGGACGATGTGGCGCTGGACGGCAACGCGGTCAGACGTCCCGAATATCAAACCGGTTCCAGTCTGGCATAGTCACAAATCAGCCACTTGGCCCCGGCGTTGCTGAAATGGACCTGAACCCGGGCGTGGGCGCCCTGGCCTTCCAGGCTTAAAACCACTCCCTCACCGAATTTCCCGTGCCGGACCCGTAGGCCGGGTCGAAGACCATTGCTGGTCATTGCCGCCGACGCGGCGCCGTTGCCTGTGCTCGTGAATGAACCTCCGAATACATTATTCCCGGGTTTCGGGTTTTTGATCCACTCGATGCATTGCTCAGGAATTTCAGCGAAGAACCGGGACGGCCTGGTATAATGATCCTTGCCATACAGTCGGCGTATTGTTGCATGGCAGAGAACCAGTTGTTGCATCGCCCGGGTCATGCCAACGTAGCATAATCGCCGCTCTTCTTCGAGATTCTCTTCCTCCAGGCATCTTTGGTGGGGCAGTATGCCGTCTTCCATTCCACACAGGAATACCAGAGGAAATTCCAGTCCCTTCGCGGAGTGCAGGCTCATCAATTGTACGTAATCATCCCGGGTTTCGGACTGTTCCGGGGCGGCCTCCAGGGAGGTGTGCGCCAGAAACAGCGCCAGATCATCCATTTCAGCATCGAAGCCTGCATCTTCATCGGTGACGAAATTGCGGGTGGCATTGACCAACTCTTTCAGATTTTCAACCCGTGCCCTGGCTATTTCTCCCTGTCCCTTGCCATGATGTTCGAGCAGACCGCTGCGCTGCAACACCTGATCGGTCAATTCCGCCAGTTCCAGCGTTTCAGTGTCCACCGCAATCCGGTTGATCAGATCCTGAAAACGGCTGACCGCATTCAATGCCTGTCCAGACAACTCCCTCCGGGTGATGAGCCGGGCTGCGGCATCCCATAAGGATATGGACTCGGCTCGCGACCGTTGACGAATCGCATCCAGTGTCCGGTTGCCGATACCGCGGGTGGGCAGGTTCACAATGCGTTCAAATGCCGGGTCCGAATCCCGGTTATTGATCAATCGCAAATAGGCCAGCGCATCCTTGATTTCGGCTCGGTCGAAAAACCGGAACCCGCCATAGACACGGTAGGGAATTCCCTGTTTGATCAGTTGCTCCTCAAACACGCGGGACTGGGCATTGGAGCGGTACAGAATAGCCGTCTGGTCCCTCCTGTTGCCACGTCTGACCCAGTCCTGAATATGGCCTGTGACGAATCGGGCTTCGTCGATTTCGTCACTCGCGGTGTAGACCCGAACGGGCGCCCCGGCGGGTTGTTCAGTCCACAACTCCTTGCCCAATCGCCGGGCATTGTTCACAATCACGGCGTTCGCGCATTTTAGTATGTTGCTGGTCGAGCGATAATTCTGTTCCAGCCTGAAGACGTTGACTTGTCCGAAATCTTTCTCGAAACTGAGAACGTTTTCCACGCGCGCTCCCCGCCATCCGAAAATCGACTGGTCGTCGTCACCCACGACAAACAGGCTTCGGTGTTGGGCAGACAGAATCCGGAGCCATTGATACTGGATGCTGTTGGTATCCTGAAATTCATCGACCAGGATATGGCGGAACCGGTTTTGCCAGTTTTCACGCACCGTTTGATTATTGCGAAACAGTTCTACGGTACGCAGCAGAAGTTCGGCAAAGTCCACCAGCCCGGAGCGGCGGCAGCGGTTTTCGTAAGCGAGGTAGATCTGGTAAAAGGTCTGTTGGTAACTGTTATTAGTTGTGGGCAGGGTTTCCGGGCGAATCGACTCCTCCTTATGGTTGCCGATCATCCCCTGCAACTGGCGCGGGGGCCAGTGGGTCTCATCAAGATCAAGCTCTTTCAGAATGCGGCGTATCAACCGGTACTGGTCATCCTGATCGAGGATTTCGAAATCCTGCGGCAGCCCTGCATCTTCATGATGCAACCGTAACAAACGATGACAAAGGCCATGAAAGGTGCCGATCCACAGGCCGGCAAGCGGGGTTTTGAACAGATTGCCGATGCGCCCGCGCATCTCCCTCGCCGCCTTGTTGGTGAAGGTGACCGCCAGAATGGACGCCGGAGGAACCTGATGTCCTTCAATCAGATAAGCGATGCGATGAGTGAGTACCCGGGTTTTTCCGCTGCCTGCGCCGGCCAGTACCAGCGCCGGCCCCGGTGGAGCCGCCACGGCGTCCCGCTGCGCCTCGTTCAGGGGGTCGAAAATATGTGAAACGTCCATCAGAGGGATTGTAACCCAAGTCCCCGGTCGGCATTACAATAACTGCCCGTAATCAATCGCATCCGGGAATAACGTGGGCGACCACAGAGGGTCGCCCCTGCACATCATTCAATCTCGGCGCCCATATATCGAACATTGAACACCATTACCGGGCAGTCCTCACGCCAACCGTCATTCGTGGATTCCCGCTTCTGCGGGAATGACGGGAGGGGCGGGAATGATGGGGGAGGCGGGAATGATGGAATGAACCCCTGCCGTTATCGTAGGGGCCGGTCACTGTGCCTGCCCGAAACCGATTCCCGGCGTTTAAGGGTAATCAACCGTTATCACAGGGGCCGGTCTCTGCGCCGGCCCGCAACGTACTGGAAAAGGTGGTATAGTCAATCGGCCTGAATTGGCTCTATGGAAGTTTCTGGCAAGCGGGTTATCTTATCATTTCAGTTTCTGATGCGGAAAATACAATCATGAACAAAGCAGTAGAGATCATCGACAGCGCCGAAATTGTTGACAGTGACAAGGCGCATGTCTGGCACCACCTTATCCAGCACAAGCCGATTCAGGAAGGGGCGCCGATGGTGATGGTGGAAGGGCAGGGGTTGCGGTTGAAAGACGCCAATGGCAGGGAGTATCTCGATGCGGTTTCCGGCGGAGTGTGGACCGTCAATGTCGGTTATGGGCGTGAGCGCATTGCCAATGCGGTTCGGGATCAACTGGCGCTGATGTGCTACTACGCCAATACCGCAGGCAATGTTCCCGGCGCCCGGTTTGCCGAAATGCTGATTGACAAAATGCCGGGGCTCCATCGTGTCTACTTTTCAAATTCCGGATCAGAGGCCAATGAAAAGGGCTTCAAGCTGGTTCGTCAGCTTGCAGCGCTTAAAAACAACGGTCAGAAACACAAGATCATCTTCCGCGAACGGGATTATCATGGTACTACCATTACGGCTCTGAGCTCGACCGGACAGATTCAGCGCAAGCAACAATACGGTCCGTTTACCCCGGGATTCGTTGAGTTCCCCCATTGTCTGGCATACCATGCGGAAAATGGCGATGCCGCGGATTATGGCGTCCAGGCAGCCAGGGAACTGGAACGGGTGATCCTGCAGGAAGGGCCAGATACCGTGGGTTCGGTTATTCTTGAACCGATCACTGCGGGAGGGGGGGTGATTCCGCCTCCGGAAGGTTATTTCGAGACCATCCAGGAAATCTGCACTCGCTATGGCGTACTGATCCATATCGATGAGGTAGTCTGTGGCATGGGGCGTACCGGAAAGTGGTTCGGTTACCAGCATTACGGGGTCAAGCCGGACATTGTAACCATGGCCAAGGGGGTCGCCAGCGGTTATGCCGCGATTTCCTGTACGGTTACGACAGAGGACCTGTTCAATGAATTCCTCGCCGGGCCGGACCAGGTGATGCACTATTTCCGTGACATCAGCACGTTTGGCGGTTGTGCCGGCGGCCCCGCGGCGGCAATCGAGAACATGCGGATCATTGAAGAGGAAAACCTGCTCGACAATGTAACCCGGATGGGAGACTACCTGATGGATCAGCTTTTCGCGTTGATGGACAAACACCCGATTATCGGTGATGTCAGAGGCAAGGGTCTGTTTGTCGGAGCCGAACTGGTCAAGGATCGCAAGACCCGCGAGCCGGTAGTGGAACGTGTGCTTGCCGATGTCGTCACCGACTGCCTGCGGCAGGGCGTGATGATCGGGCGCACCAGCCGCAGCTTTGTCGAATACAACAACACGTTGTGCCTGAGTCCCGCCCTGATCTGCACCCGGGATGACATCGACGAAATCGTAACCGCCATCGACAACGCGCTGGGACGCGTAAGTCCGACGGCCGGGCTGGGTTAGCGCCTGAGTCGGTGGGTGATGGTGGCTACGCCCTGATTCGAACAGGGGACCCCATCATTATGAGTGATGTGCTCTAACCAGCTGAGCTACGTAGCCATATCCCGAAAACCTGTGGATTGCCCGGTGAAGCGGGGTTGCGGAGCGTACCGCAATCGGCAGTTTGACGCAAGAAACATTGTCGGAACAGACGCTCCCGTCGGTTGCGGGCCGGCACGGAGACCGGCCCCTACGATGACGGGTGGGGACGAAGGGTGACGGTTGGCGTCAGTTTCGGGATGTGGAATTCGATGATTTGTTTTTGCATTTTTATCGGACGAACACTATAATCCGCCCATCTGGACCGCTTGGTTTGAACCGTAACCGCACTCCTGTTCCAGTTTCTGGAACGGGTAATGATTCTCCTGTTTATCTGGTAATGACAAATACAATGTACAACAAGACCCCGAATACTGTGCCCGGCTTCGAGCTTGAGGAAATCGACGGGGAACTGCTGTTGTATTCCCCGGAATTAAATCGTTCGATCCACATGAATTCGACGGCTTCGATTATCTGGCGATTGTGCGATGGCAGAATGACAGTTGCAGAACTGATTGAATTACTGGCCAGCGCTTTCCCGGAAAGCGAAGATGCCATCGAACAGGATGTAACCGATACCATTGACCTGCTGGTCCAGCACAATGCCGTTCAATTGATCGGTTAACCGGTCCCCGCATACAGATGGATAGAAGGGAAATATCATTTGACGGGCACAAGGTGACAGTCGAATTCATGCATCCGGAAGCCAGTGATCTGCTGTCGTTTCTGTTTTCTGATCTGTCAGAGGAAACCGACAACGAAAGTAATGCGACGTTCCTGATCGAGAAAGAAGAAGACCCAGTGCATGACAACTGGAAACTGTCGCGGGACGGCGAATCGATTTTTACCGGGGAATGTATCGCCGGACTCGGCGTTATGTTGATGGGCGATGTGCTGTTTCATCTGATTTGCGACAATCGCAAGGGATTGGCCATTCATGCAGGAATGGTTTCTGATGATAATGGCAGCACTTTGATTCCCGGAGTCAGCGGCTCGGGGAAAACTTCGGTGACGACCTGGCTGGTGACGTGCGGTATGCGCTATCACACCGATGAACTGGTGACCATCAACCTTGCGACCGGCGCCGCGAAGGCGTTTACCCGGCCGCTCAATGTTAAAACCTGTGGTGTGTCAGCGATTCAGTCAATCGTTGATCTTGACGCGGTCCGGGATCAACTCAGAATTTCCCGGGAGGTAACCATGATCCCCCACCGATTGGTGAATCCGGATTTCAAGGCTGATTTCCCGGGTATCAGCCGTATTATTTTCCCCAGTTACATCGGCGATTCCGCCCCGGAACTGATCAAATTGACCGGAGCGGAAGCGGGGCTTGAACTGATGCGAAGCAATGTGATCGCCAGAAACCTGCCCGCGCACGGGTTTAATGAGATTACCAGGCTGGTCAGGAACATCCCGGCCTACCGTGTCCACTACCGGCATTACAACGATTTGCCCGCGCTGATTGAGCAAATCCATTAACCCGCCCATCTTCGAGGCGATGTGAATGATGGAAGCGGATTCTCTCCAGACAGGCACAGTGATCCCCGATCAAAGCCTGCCCTCGACCGGATCGGGGGCCGGGGACAGGCTCTGTCCCTACGGTAGTAGTATGCCTGAAGCGACGCACGAGGATGAATGACCATACCAATTTGTTGCGACTCTGCTGCCGACTGGATCTTGACCCGCCGGTCAGACAGCGATTCAGGCAATCGGCTCTTGAAATCCGGGACTGGGATGCCTTGATCCGATGCGCCGAATCCCACGCGCTCAGCAATCTGCTGTATACCCACCTGTTGTCCTGTGATATTGCGATTCCGGATCAGCCCGGCATCCTGTTCAAGGCGCTCACGGCAAAACATCAGCGCGTAAATCGTGAACGCTCCAACGCATTACATCAAATTCTGGACAAGTTTGCACAAAACCGGATCGAAACCGTACTGTTGAAAGGAATGGCATTGATCAACTGTCTGTATTCGAACCAGTATCAACGTCCGATGGGGGATATCGACCTCCTGGTTCCGGCATCGAAAGCTGTTTTGGCGCAACAGTCATTGCGGGAGATCGGGTATAGCGCAGGAGACCGCAAGCAAGGCCATCGGTATGACCATCATCATCTGCCTATAGCGTCCCGTATCAGCAATGGCATGGTCATTCAGGTCGAGATTCACCGCGACACCCTGTCTGGCGATGTAACCGAAAGTATGTCGTTTGACGATGTAATCAAAGACGCAAACCCGATCACGGTGAATGGCAGGTCGTGTTTTACCTTAGGGCACCACGACATGCTGAAACATCTGTGCCATCATACCTTCGAGCCATGCGACCAGATAAAGCTGGGGGCGGTTGCGGATATTTACGGCTATGCCACACGATATTTCGATCAGATAGACTGGTCCTTGCTGAAGGCAAAACAACCTCATACCATCAACACCCTGCGATGCCTGCATTTTCTGTCTCCGTTGCCGGTGATGTTGTCCGAGCGCCTGAGTGCACCAAAGGTCCGCGCTCCGACTGGTGTTGGTTATGTATTCCCGGCGTTATCGAATATGGATAGCATGCCTGACTCGTTAGCCGAAAAAATCGGCAGGCTAGTGGCGTATTCTTTTTGTTCAGACTGGGGGCTTCATATTTATTATGCCGTACCCCCGGAACGTAGTCTGACCCTGGTCCGGTTGATCCGACACCCGGCAAGGATGCTTTACTGGATTACCCGGCGCTTATGGGCCGGCTTCCGGAGTCTTTGTCAACAAATGCGTTGACAACTACTGGATAAGATCACGAGATCTGACCCTCATCGCAGGGGCAACCCCCGTGGTAGTCCGATTCCCAATCGCATTTTAATTATGGTCTGGTTTGATGCCAGGTAAATATCCACCACCAGTAGTCTGTCGGATGGATGTCAGGAGGATGCCGGATCGTCAAAAATCAATATCAGGTGTTGCAGGAAGTCAGCTACACTGTTCGGGTCCGAGGATAACTCGACCCATTCGAACTCGCTGGCTTTTCTCTGGCTTACGCCTCTGGCCTCTTTCCTGGCGCTGGATCTGTGGGCGACATGCAGGTATGACTGGTCAGCAGAAATTCTCTCGAATCGGATCCGGTATTTATCCAGCTTCGTATTGCGCTTGGTCAGCGAGGTCAGTATATCCTTGGATATTCTGGCGATATAGGATGCGTCCGGATCCTCTGCCTGCGGCTTCTCGATCCATTCGGTTTCCATCGTGCCTGCTTCGGGATTGTATTCAACCAGATTGACGTTGCTCAAGGCCCAGAACCGGGTCACTGTTTCCCAGGCAGACTCTACATTGGTATCGACTTCCAGGCCGTACATGTCGTCCTTTTTGACGATTCTCGCGCCGACTATTTCCGGGAGTACCCTGATTTTGTTCTGTTTGCTTTCCTCCAGATTGTCGAGCACAGTCTGGTTGGTGGTGGTGACCAGATCAGGCGGAATCTCGAGCGATACCGTGGTCGCCGGCTTGTACAGTTTCGCTTTGGCTTTCCTGGTTTTTGCTTTCAGTGGCCTATGCGTTGCATCCGGGTCCAGCTTCTTGAGGTCTTCAGGGCCGCTCCGGGTTCCTCCGTTTTTTGACTCGAACAAGGATGATCCGCAACCGGAGATGAGCAGAAGCAGAGTGAGCGTTGTAGCGGTCGCAATCGACCTGATAACAGGTAAGTGCACTTTTGATGACCAAAAAATTAGGTGAAATCGAAGACGCAAGGCTACCATACAATGCGAGAAAAGTGTTACATCGTCCACAAGCGGAGCCACCGCCCTCTGGTTCCTTCATACCTCCGGGAATTATCGACAACTATAATTTTCAAGAGGTAAAAAAATGAAGAAAACACTCATTGCAACGGCTGTGTCTGTTGCACTCGGAGTACCAGTTGCGGCCCAGTCGGATGTGACAGTGTATGGGTTTGTTCATAACATGATCGAGGTCAAAAGTGAAGACGGTAAGGACAGCACCACTGATATGTCAACACGAGGTTCCCGATTCGGTTTCAAGGCCAGTTCCGACTTGGGGAATGGTTTAACCGCCGCTCTTCACCAGGAATTTGGTGTCGCAACCGATAAGAATGCTTCAGGGTTCAACACTCGAATTGGTAAAGTCGGTGTTTCGGGTGGTTTCGGCAGCATCAATGTTGGTCGACAGTGGAGTACTCTCTATAACACTGTAGGCGTGTACATGGATCCTACTTCTACTGTCGCCATTGGCGGATATGGTGGTCATTACATCACCAACAACACCATTCAGTATGCCAATTCATTCGGTCCGGTTTCTCTTTCACTGGATGCTCGTGTTGATGATTCGAAGGATAAAGGAGGAGCAGAAAAACCCGCCGGTTCGACTCCTACGATACCGGATGGAGTGTCGGACGAAGGGGGTGATGGGTATGCTGTCGGTGTAAGTGTCGCTGCAACTCCAAATATTACCCTTGCGGCTGCGACGGATAACACGAGTGGATTTGGTCGCGCTGGCAATATCACGAAGACCGGTCTCGCGGCCCGGGTTGATATAGGGAATTACTACGCTTCGTATGCCATGCACGATAAACAAAGGGATGCTGCTGGTGGTTATAAAGCCATAGACACAGACTATTCCGTATTTCTGGTAGGCGGCAGCTTCGGCAATACAAACGCTTTCATCGGTTTGGGCAACACGGATGATAACACCAAAAGTGGTAGTGGTAAGGAGTCAGACACGGTTACGGTACACGTCGACCATACTCTGATGGGCGGTCTCAAGCTGCTGTATGAAGGCCGGTCTACAGATGGAAACATGGATGGTGATGAGGGCGACAAGTCCCGGCATGTATTGGGGCTGAAACTCGCTTTCTGATAAAACTGAGGCAAGCCAATCAAGCGGGGCTGTCGTGATGACAGTCCCGCTTTTTTATGGGTAGGAGCCGGAATGTCTAAATCCCTGCAAACACTCTTTACCCAATCGGTAACCTGTTTACAGGCGGGTGACATCACTCAGGAGTGTAAGAATTTCATGTCATTTTTCTCCATTTGGTCACCCAATCCTGTGTGTCGAATGACCGGGCTAATCGTTTTCTTGACAGAATCAGGAATACATCTTATATATAAGAACATATCTTATTGTTGGTAATGCAGGCAGGTGAGCGATGGCACAAACAAAGACACAGACATTCAGCCTTGGCGGCTATTGGAATAATTTCATCGAGGCCCATGTCAGGCAAGGTCGCTATGCCTCCGCCAGTGAACTGGTGAGAGATGGTTTGCGACTATTGGAAGAAAAAGAGGCGGATTCGAAACTCGAAGCGTTACGCGCTGCCCTGATTGAAGGTGAGGAAAGCGGGGACGCAGGCTTGCTGGATATGCAAGCGATAAGACAGGAAGCCAAAAAGGAAGTGGGCTTGTTATAGCGAATGTACCGGATTCACCATCAGGCAAAAGCACGTACAGACCTTAAAAATATCTGGCAATACTCCTGTGAAAATTATGGCGTAAAGCAAGCAGACATTTACTATGACGGTCTGGTTGCAGGGATGGAAGCCATACAGGATAACCCACATATAGGCGTTCCTTGTGACTATATTCGATCAGGATATCGGCAATATAAAATCAATGAACATCATATTTTCTATCGCTTGTCGAAGCAGAAAATTCATATTGTCAGAGTTTTGCATGAAGCCATGCAAGCAACCCGGCATATGTGACGAAGCGCCGCGACATTGAGTTCTTCAGCCAGCTCCCTGCAAGCACTTTTCACCCAATCGGTAACCTGTTTACAGGCGGGTGACATCGTTTCGGCCAAAAAAGGATTGATCCGGCTGACCAGGAAGCTCCCGGACAGCGCCGCCGTCTGGTACAACTTAGGGTTGTGTTATCAACATCAGAACCAGCATGGCAAAGCGGTTACGGCTTATCTGAAATCACTCGGAATCAACCCGAGCCAGACGGAGGCTACTGTCAATATTGGCATTTCGTATCTGCAACTGAACCAGGTGGAAAAGGCTGAACACATGGTCCGCAAATCCCTTGACCTGAATCCGCGTCACGCCAGAGGCTTGAGTACACTGGGCACGATTTTAGCCAGACAAGACAAACCGGATGAGGCCAGGGCTAGTTTCAACAAAAGCATCGAGAGCCAGCCCGACAACCGGGATGCCAGATTCAATCTGGCAAACCTTCAATTCAAGGAAGGAGACTATACCGAAGCGCTGTCCATGATTGACTCATGTCTGGCCTCTTGGTCCGATGACCAGGAAGCCTTGATTCTCAAAGCCAGTGTTCTGATAGAACAAAAGGATTATAAACCGGCCTCCCATCTCGTTGCGGTTCTGGAAATGGGAGCCCCCGATACCGAACCGGTCATGCGCCTGGGCCTTACTTATCGGGAAGCCATACGGGATGATTTCGGCGCAATCTCGATGGCGCAAAAACTACTCAAACAGTTCCCGAAGGAAGGGAAATTGTGGAATTCACTGGCGATGACTTGGTTCAGGTTGGGTGGTGTCCAAAAATCCAGGACGTATTGCGAGAAAGCGGTAGCGTTGGACCCGAAAAACCCGGAGTTTGCAAACAATCTGGGGCTCATCCATTCGTCGCTGGGTGATCGGGAAAAGGCTGAAATTTTCTACAGGAAGGTCCTTCAATTGGACCCGTCGCATGGCGAAACTTACCGCCATTTGGCGGCGAAGAGACGATTCCAGTCAATTGATGACCCGGACGCACAGCAGGTCATTTCCATGTGGGAGCGCCCGGCGCTGGATGATTCTGCGAGAATCAGCGTGGCTTTCGCGCTCGGCAAGATTTACGATGACTGCGGTCAATATGATGATGCGTTCAAAGTGTACCGGGTCGGAAACGATCTCAAGTTCCGGGAATCAGGAAGGAGTCTGGATACCTGGCTTGAGCGCATGGACCGCATTTTGAAGGCGCTGAATTCTCCTCCCCTCATTACCAGTCAGCGCAATGATTCTCCACAGCCGATTTTCATTCTGGGCATGCCGAGAAGCGGCACCACCCTGGTCGAACAAATTATTTCCCGACATTCGCGGGTACAGGGGTGCGGGGAATTACACGGTATGGAACAGGCGATCAGACGTCTGGAAAATCCCCCGAATGCGATGCGTATGTACCCGGATGACTTTCAGCATGTCAGTCAAGGCGAGCTTGAAATTGAGGCCGAGGAATATCTGGCGTGGGTAAAGCGACTGCATGATGTCAAATCTGAATACCTGACCGACAAGATGCCCTATAACTTCTCCCATATCTGGCTGATCAAGGCGATGTTCCCCGATTCCGCCATCGTACATTGTCAACGCCACCCGCTGGATGTGATCCTGTCCAATTATTTTCAACTGTATGGGTCGGATGTCGGGTTTGCATACAATCTTGAATCACTGACCCAATACTACCTCCGGTATCATCGCTTGATGATCCAGTGGAGAGCGATGTTTGGCATGCAAATTTACAATGTGGCTTATGAAAACCTGGTCTCGGATGTGGAAAACCAGACCCGCCAACTGATAGATGCGGTCAATCTGCCATGGGAGGACCGCTGTCTGGATCAGGGTGGGTCGGATACAGTAGTAAGAACAGCCAGTATCTGGCAAGTCCGGCAGGGTATCTACACCCGCTCGAAAGAACGCTGGAAAAATTATCAGGCGCATTTGCAACCCTGTATTGCCATCCTGGCGCGGGCCGGCATCCTGGATGATGCCGGGAAATGGCTCGAACGCGCCTGATTCGTATTCTGCGATATTCTTTAAACCGGGTTGCGTGTAAGCGCAACCCGGTTTTTCGTGATGCCCCGTAAAGCGTAGAGTCTGCCTCGGCCCCCGATCAGGTCGAGGGCAGGCATTGATCAAGCAGGCGGGTCACCGGCCCCGCCCACCCCGTGTTCAGGAGAAGACCTGTGGCTGGAAGTTCTCCTGATTGACGATGCTGGCGCTGCTGCCGGTGGCCCGGATGACGAACAAACCCTGTTTCTCAGCATAGAGCGCCGACTCCTCATCGGCTCTCAACCAGGCAACCGCCCCATAAATGGTATTTTCTCGATAACTTTGCCCAATTTTCCTTATGTCGTTTGGGGCAGGTTCCAGCCCTTTCGATTATGACGTTGAATCATCTGTTCCCGTGTGTTCTTTGCCAACATGCGAAAATCCAGCCGGTGGGCGTTATCCGGCCACTCCCTGACTGGATCATCCATTGAGATGCGTCCCAGCAATATGGAGAATTGAACGTAATTGTATTTTGCCAACACGCCCGGGCGGGCGTCATCCAATGATTTTCTCCACAATTCCAATGACACATCCCGCCAGGTAAATCGCAAATCCTCCAATGACGCATAATCCATCACATGCCAAAGATAGCAGGATGAGTTGCGTAATACGGTCCACGGCGGTCCGTTCCACCAGACATACCCGGCGATGGTCCAGCGCCGGGGTGTTTTCGCTAACGGGGTTCGTATCCTGGGGATAGGAGTACCCCTGAAACGGGTTAATTCCGGGTGTGGGTCATACCCCAATTCCTGTATGTCATAGTCTGTTTTCATGGCTTCCTTGTATTCGGCTTCGGCCGGGGAGCGGGAATCCTGATATCGCTATTATAAATCCAGTTCGATTTCTTTTGATGTTATTTTTTCTTTCAGCAAATTCTGCGCGAACGTCCGTATTATTCTCAGCCTTCCAGGACCCAGGTCTTCATAAATGTGATAAGGCGGTGAAGACAGGATTCCACAGATGGAGTCCAGTCTGCGGTCTTTCAATACAAGATCACAAGCCGCTCGGCACCAGTTGGGCCATGCTTCAACGGCGAACGACATATCTTCATAGTCCCTGGCTTGCTCCCGGTCGAAACAGGCTTCAATTTTTGTGACCATCAAATCAATTGGATGAGCCACCAATACCCCATTTGGCGCCCGGTTCGAAGGTTGGGAGGGCATGGGTATCAGGTGACCACACTCCATGAATGTGATTTTAATATCGCGACTGTCCCCCGCTATCACTGCATCAATCATGCCCCTTCCTCCCATTACCTCCCTGGCCTTTTTCATGAAGGGTAATTCGCTGACGAAGTTTTTGTCAATTACCGGTTGAGGCGTTGCAAAATCAAAATCAGTGGATTTACGATGTCCCAGATACAAGGCAATGGCCGTTCCTCCATATAACCGCAGGTCTCCCGGCAGGGGTCCCATGGACCGCCACAGACGCAACATGTCATCGTCCATAAAATCTTCCGCCCGGTCCGGGGTGTCATTCATCCTCATGTCCCCTATAATCTTTCGCGGTCAGCATGCCGTGAAGTATACCATCCGGCGCGGGGTTCCCCGGTCAAGGCCTGCCCTCGACCTGATCCGGGGCAGCGTCCTGACCGGGGCCGGAAACAAGCTCTGTTCCTGCGATGACAAGGGGTTTCAATTTCTATCAAAGGTATTTTGCTACCGCTCCACGCTCCGCCGTGACTCCGGCACAATAGTGCGCCACCATCTGCGATGAACGCCAATTTCCGGCAAGCATGACTTCCTGCATGGACGCGCCGCGCCGGGTCAACTCGGACGCCAGGCCGATGCGCCCTGAATGGGTCGTGATGCGTCCTTCAACTCTTGCGTACTTTGCCATTCGCTTTACACGATAGTTAGCGGTTGCTTTACTCATGTCGCCGAATACGCAAGCATCCGGTTTTATATCCGGCAGCACGATGGCCTTCACTGCGCTGGCGCATCCGTTTTTGATCAGGCGTATATCGGTATCAAAACCGGTCTGGTTGGTTTTGCTGGTCCGAACCCGAATCAGTAAGGCGCCCGGTATGTCCTTTGACTCCCGTATGTCTTGCCATTGCAGGGCAACCAGTTCGGATACCCGTAACCCAGCCTGGAACAACAGCCCGATCATGGCCCGGTCAGCCAGGCCCCTTGCGGTTGCTTTCTCCATGTTTTCCCGATATTTACCACCCCGTCCGGTCGGGCGGGGGTCGCAAGCCCGCGCCATCATCATCGCTACATCTTCGACAGTAAGTGGATCAGACTGGCCGCGCCCCCGGCTGGAATGTTCCCGGCATATCCTTTTAATCGCGGCTTCTGTCTTGCGACCACGCGGTGATTGCCAGTTATTGGTCTTTGCCCGAAACACGGCAGCGGCGATAAACTGCTTGATCGTGGCCGGAGCTTTCCCTTCTGCTTCCAATCCCCGGACAAACACGGCCATTGTCGTATCGTCAAGCTGTCTCCGGTTTTTGGTTTTCAGCCATTCGTCAATGCGCTTGTTCAGCCTGGCATAGGTTGTTGCGGTTGATCTGCTGATGCTTCCAGCCAGGTCGTTGCACTCTTCGGAGGTAATCCCCGCGGTATCTGGCAGTCCCGGCAGCCTTATTTGTGCGGTCATGGTCATAGTGTCACTTGTTTGTTTCATGTTTGTACCTTGATGTTGCTGGTTAGTGGGATATGACTGTATCGGAAAAGGTGGACACCTCACCTCAGTCTCCGGGCCATGCCAGTAAACCCCAGGCTCATGCCGACAGCGCAACCAGATTCTGCAAGGTCAATCTGACCCTCGTCTGAACCGCCGCTGACAAATGTGCGACAGAATATCGCAGAATACGAATCAGGCGCGTTCGAGCCATAAAAAACCGGATTGCATCTGACGGCACAACCCGGTTTTTTTATGATGACCCGTAAGGCGTAGAGCCTGCATCGGCCCCCGATCCGGTCGAGAGCGGGCCTTGATCAAGCAGGCGGGGCACCGGCCGCCCGGTTCCGTGTTCAGGAGAAGACCTGTGGCTGGAAGTTCTCCTGATTGACGATGCTGGCGCTGCTGCCGGTGGCCCGGATGACGAACAAACCCTGTTTCTCGGCATAGAGCGCCGACTCCTCATCGGCTCTCAACCAGGCAACCGCCCCATAAATAGTGTTTTCTCGATAACGGGGTTTACGGGTCGTGAACTTCTGTAAACTGATCAGAAAGTCTTTGACATCGTTCACTCGTAACGTAGTTTTGACTTCGACCACTACGACTTCCTGACCGTTTTCCGCGATAATGTCATACTCAAAATCATCACCGTAGCCTCTTTGTCCAACATTCTTGTGAGTTTGTGAAACCTTGACTCCCTTTTGCCGCAAAATCGGAATCAAATCTCCTTCCACCAGACTCTCCATCAGCCGGCCCCATTGAGTGTTAAACAAGGCTTCGGTCTTTTTAATTTGTTGGTCGGTTTCTTTCTGGCTAAGGCGAAGCTCTGCGATTTCCCGGCTGTTTCTTTTCTGGATAGCGGCAGTTTCTTTCAGGATTTGCCAGATTTCATCTGGCGTGGGTACGGCGCTGGTTGTCATGGTGATATTCCCTTGTGTTTTGCCCATTATATCAGAGCGCAGACTGGAGGCGGGGTTTACTCTGAGCGCCAGTGAGGAAGCAGAGCGTCCCCATAAAAAAACCGGATTGTACCTGACGGTACAACCCGGTTTGATGAAGCAGATTGGATTGTAAGGATCAGAAGTCCAGACGCACTCCGAACAGATGAGTGGTTGTATCTGTACCCTTGCCATCAGAATCAGTGCTGTGACCTTCGTACAGCAGTTTGAATCCGCCGCCTACGTTATGGTAGACACCCACGGTAATATCGCTCGGTTCGTTACCCGGGCCGCTACCATCATTGTCACGCCTGCCCGTACCGATCATGGCTGAAGTATTGCCGAAGCTGCCACCTGCCCAGAACTGGGTCGTGCTGGGTTCGGCAGCGCTATCATCATCAGGATCCTTTGACTGATTCGCTATGGAAGCCCAGTAATTACCCAGGGAAACCTTGATGGCAAGACCTGTCAGGCTGTCTCCATCCTTGGTATTGTCAATACCAGCCGCGAGAGTGATATTGTCATTCGCCGCAAAGCTGACACCTAAGGCATGTCCATTACCGCCTTCGTCAGGCTTTCCGTCCCCGGCTTGCTCCCCGTCCGCAATTTTGTCACCAGCTGCGCCTTTCTTATCTGTCTCATCCAGACGCACATCCAGTTCCAGAGAAACCGGGCCGAATGAATTGGAGTACTTGATCGTGTTGGCGGTGCGGAAAGGACCGATATGATGAGCGCCACCCACCGCGAAAGTCGGATCTACATGCACACCAACCTTGTTGTACCAAGCGCTCCACTGCTGACCGAGATCAACACTGCCGAAAGGGCCGGAAAGACCGATCTTGGCAATACGGTTCGTGATGCCACTCGTATCTTTCTCCCATAACGACCCGTCGTCTGCTCTTGTTACTTCGTTGTTACCAGCGCCGTTGGCGGTATCCGAAACAGTCTTGAATTCGTATTGGGCAGATGCCGTCATGCCATTACCGACATCCGAACTGGCCTTGATGCCGAAACGCGATCCAACACTGACGAAATCCGTTGTGCTATCTCCCACTTCCGGATTGACGAGCTTGATTCCCTGATGGATACGACCGTATACGGTGACATCCGCTTGAGCTGCAACGGGCGCCATAAGCGCTGCCGACACGGCGGTTGCAATGAGTGTTTTCTTCATTTTTTACCTCTTGAAAATTATAGTTGATACAAAACAAAAAAATTTATATATAAATTTTGTTGCAATGTTCTGTAAGGCACCCTTCCGCCAGTTTCATCTACCAATCTACCCCGATTCGACGGGAATCCAGTGATTTTGACCGGTTTTGACATGCTTTGCAGCCATCACAACGCGACTCTACCACATATTATACATAATTATTACAAAAAATTAACAATTTTCACAAAAAATTTTATTTGCCGTTCCGGGGGCAGTTTGTACGCGCTTTTGCAGAGTTCCGGCGAGGTATTGCCGGATGAACTTGTTCTGTTCACGGGCGCCCTGCCGGTGTCTGGAGCATTTGTCAGATATTCCCGCAATTATCTAAACCGCTCATCCAGCGGCGTTGGTTGGTTCAGGGCGTTGCCCCCGACCCTGATAGTACCCCTGTACATAAGTCATCAGGCTGGGGATACCGGGTTCGTAATCATATCCTCTGACTTTCCAGACATAGCCCAAGTGGGAAAGATGCTCCAGGTTCTCCAGAACGCGGCCATCTGTGACGGGTTCATCAGCGCCTGCCATTCCTTTTGCAATCGCTTCTTCCAATGTGCGTTCATGCAGAGTCGAAGCGCCGCTCTGGATGAAGGTGTTCGCAAGACTCTCGGCGGCGAGCAACAATCCCATTTTTTTTATCTCGTCGAAGCGGTCCTGGTATAGTTCGTCGCGTTTGCCGGTCACCGTTGCGTCTACTTCCTGGATTGTATCTATAGTGATTTCTGTCTCCCCGGTCTGAGTCAGTCTCCGCGCCAGACAATCTCCCCAGAGTTGCAGAAAAAAGGGATAGCAATGAGCGCGTTCAACGACTTCTTCGGCAACACCGGGCGCAAAGGATATGCCCGCCTTTTCCAACGGTATCGTGATCGCCTGTCTGGCTTCATCCGGTGACAGGCGCCCCAGACGCAGTTTTTCACTGCGTTCCCAGAAGGAGGCATTGGCCTTTCCCAATGCAGTCCTCAGGTTCGGCGTGCCAGCAAGAACCAGCAGGAACGGGTTGCCTTCCTTTCGTACGATCTGGCTGGCATTCAGCAGGGATTCTGCAATCGGTGGCTTGAGTCTGTGCGCTTCGTCAATGATCAGGATAAAGGGTTTGTCCTGGCTTCTTTTCTCCAGCAATTTCCGGATCGTTGGCTTCTGCCGGGGTTTGCCTAATTGAGTTTTTCCAGCCACAACCCCGGCGCTGGCAGAAACCTCGACAGACTGGAACCAGCCCTGTATTTTTGGCTTGCCCGCTATCAACCGGTCGGACAACTCGGTCAGAGTCTCCATCTCATTCGGGGTTTCCCATAGAATATCCAGCTTCGATTTCTCTTTTTGGAGGGTCTCTTTCTGCAGGTAAGTGAGCAGAGCGGTCTTGCCGTTGCCTCGCGGGCCGTAGATGATCATGTTTTGGGCGGGGGCATCATTGCTTGTTAGATATTGGACGCAATTCCAGAAATACTCCTGTTCATGCTGGCGACCAGCCAGATAGGGAGGCAAACCGCCATCCCCCGGCCTGAACAGTTTTAACAAATCCTGATTGCTCATTTTCTACACCTCACCCTTGCCATCCTGCACTATCCTGCCGTAATTCAGGAACATTGTCAAAAATCGGACAAATCTCTCCTCCGTGTCAAAAAATTAACAATTTTCACAAAAATTTCTGTCCCGGCTTTTCCGTCCGTTCCCGTATAAATCAGGGATCCGTGTATCCGGCTAATTTTGCTTTTTTGCCCGGAACGGTCTGGCAGTTCACGTCCCGGTAACGGTCAGAACGACCCCTCCCCGGCGAATTTTATATGACTGCTTCACGAGCGGGCTGAGGATAAAATTTTCACCGTCCGGATACCATTTGCGAAATTCCTGGATACCGGCCGGATTCAATTTGTCCGGGTTGATCTTGCATTCAAATATATCAACCCGGTCGTTGCCTTTCCGTACCACAAAATCGACTTCTCGCCGGGATTTATCCTGCCAATAGAAAATATCATCATCCGCGTAGCGAAAGCGCAAGCTGTCCAGCGCCAGATGCTCCCACAGTATTCCCCTGTCATCGTCCCGAATACTGTTCCAGCCTTTTTCAAAGGTAACAAAACCCGTATCAAAGGCATAACATTTTGGACGACTCACGATTTCCCGTCTGCCACCGCCATGGAAGGGCGGCAGCAGATACACCGCATGGGCAATTTGCATTGCTGCAACATGAGAGATTACCGTAGGGCGTGTGATTGATTCGATGCTGTTTGTCATTTGTGTGTAGTCCAGAAGGCCACCACTTTGCCGTAACAATAATCGAAACAAGGCCAAAAACCCCTGCCGATTACGAAAACCAAAAAGCTCCTGAATATCACGCGCATAAAAACTGTCAATCCATTCGTTAAAAAAACCAGGGTTTTTCTGATTGGCCAGAAGTGACTCAGGCAAGCCACCGTGTAACAAACGATGATCCAGACCCGGTTTGCCAAAGGTTTTGGCACATTCTTCCCACAACACAGGGCACAGGAACAGGGTTTCTTTACGACCCGTCAGAGAATCCTGAAATTTGCCGGTTGCTGCCAGCGTTGAGGAACCTGTTGCCAGTATTTTCAACTGAGAAAATTCATCGGCAGCAATTTTTAACAGCAGGCTTGGGTCAGGCAGACGGTGAACTTCATCAAAAATCAATACCGGTTTATCTGAATGCTCGTGCAGGAACAATTCAGGGTCTTCCAGAGACCTGACCACAGAAGGAAGGTCACAATTCATGTAAGTCGCATCCGGTAACATCCGGGTCAGTGTGGTTTTTCCAACCCGACGCACACCCGATAACCAGACAACAGACCGTCTCTGCCATGCCAGACGCAGCTTTTCCAGCCACAAGTTACGCTTTATCATAAATGTATTTTACATTCAGACGGATAAATGTAAAACATATTTTTCAATTTTCCTTCTCTGGTTCCTTCATACCTCCGGGAATTATCGACAACTATAATTTTCAAGAGGTAAAAAATGAAGAAAACACTCATTGCAACCGCCGTGTCGGCAGCGCTTATGGCGCCCGTTGCAGCTCAAGCGGATGTCACCGTATACGGTCGTATCCATCAGGGAATCGCGCTCGTCAATCCGGAAGTGGGAGATAGCACAACGGATTTCATCAGTGTTGGATCGCGTTTCGGCATCAAGGCCAGTTCGGATGTCGGCAATGGCATGACCGCTTCGGCTCACTACGAGTTCACCACCTCTGCGGATAAACCCGGAGACGGTGTTGCCAATACCCGTATCGCCAAAGTCGGCCTTTCCGGCGGTTTCGGCAGTGTCAACCTCGGTAACCAGTGGGGCGCTTACTATAACAAGGTCGGTGTGCATCTGGATCCGACCTTCTATGTAGGCGGAGCGAAATACTCTGCCGTAAACGGACCTTTCCGCACCGCCAACACCATCAAGTACTCCAATTCATTCGGGCCGGTTTCTCTGGAACTGGATGTGCGTCTGGATGACTCGAATGATGGAGGGGGTGATGGAAATGCCCTGGGTGTCAGTTTTGCGGCGAATGACAATATCACTCTCGCGGCTGGAGTCGACAATACCACAGATGGAGACAGCATAACGGGAGCGGCCATTCAGGTTTCTCTGGGTAACTACTGGGCTTCTGTTGCCAGCCACACGGTGGATCCTGATGGCGATGGAAACCCCGAACCCAGCACGACCCAACTCTGGGCAGGTGGTAGCTTCGGCAATACCTCAGCCATGATCGGTACGGGCAGCCTTGACAAGGATATAGGCGCCGGCGCAGGTAACGAGCCGGGTGATATTACCGTGGGTGTCTACCATAATGTAGGCGGCGGATTCAAGCTGCTGTACGAAGGTCACAGCGTTGATTCTGATGGTGCAGGCGAAGATGAAACCACTCATCTGTTCGGAGTGCGCCTGGACTTCTGATCCTTACAATCCAATCTGTTTCATCAAACCGGGTTGTGCCGTCAGGCGCAATCCGGTTTTTTTATGGGGACGCTACCCTGCCATCCGTTTGATTCACTCGTCATCCTGAAATTCCATTGCAAATTTAACATTTCATGTTAAATTTGCAAGTATGTATGAAACTAGGGTCTCCCCATTTTTTCATGTAAGGATTGGCGTGAGCCGCCCGTTGTGGATGAACAGGTCAGCTTGTATGGGCGGCGGGCGTTTGGGTTTTCTCCACCAATCATAAAAAAGGGTTTTGGCGTCGGCAAACAACGCCTGCCAACCGGATAACAGCGTGTAGAACGGGAAAACCAGGGGTTTGTGACTCTTTTGCCGCTGGGCCTTGTCGATCAACCGACTCCCCTGATTCTGGTGACAGGCCAGCAATCCCCAGGCTAACGTCGCCAGCGCAACCAGATTCTGCAAGGTCGTCAATTTCCTCGCCTGTACCCGCTCCAATCCGAATCCCTGCTTGCTGAACCGATACCCTTCCTCACAGGCCCAACGACCCATGTACGATTGAATCAGACGCTCTCCTTGCAACCGACCCCGTATCCGCTCGGTACTGACCAATACCATCGGTTGCTGTTTGCCATGACGCACCACAACCATCGACAACGGCGTATCCAGATGATCTTTCAAGAATACCGTAGTGATGCCAAAACGTACCGATTCCCGGTGTTCCTTCTTCAACTGACCCCGGTGTTTAAGGGGTAACCGACGCGCAATCTGTTGCGCCGTCCTCTTCGACCCTCTCCACAACCAGTGACGCTGATTGGCCGCCCGTACCAGAATCTTCCAATCCCCCTGAATCCAGAAATCCCATAACACCCCCCGGTCTCCGCCCCGGTCTATTACCCATAACGGACGACTCTCCAAACTCCCCTGTACCCGCTCCATGACATTCACAATGTCCCGATTCTCGCTCTTGTAGGAACCTCGAACCGATGACAGCAACCGGGTCAGCAGAGGAAATGTATGACCACTGACCAAACAGCGAGCCACCACACTCAATAACGGATAACCCTTCACAATATCCCCCTGGTCTCCATCCCGTACCCGACATAACCCTTCGCTGGCGCTACTACCCTCCCGGTTCAAATCTCCCGGATCAATCGCAACCACCATATCTCCCGTCACATGTCCTGACATCTTCTCCAGTAAACGATCTTCCGCCTCCCATGCAATCTCGCCATGTTTCCCCAACATCCGCGATAACCGCTTCATCGTATGATGCAGACCAGTCGGCTCCTTCAAACTCCGGCCAATCCTGGATAACTGCAAACTCCCACTGCTTAATATGCCCACCATGACCTCCGCCATCAGCTTGGCTACCGGCTGGCTGATGACTTCACTCGATTGATTCACACAATCCGTAATTCGGACTTTCCATTTGGTGCGTTCCCGGCTATCATTCATCATCAGAGTTCTCTTTTGGGTTCAGTAGTTTATGGTAAAACCATTGTACCAGAAGCAGAACTCTGATCCCATCCAATATCCCCCTTTTCTACAACCTTTTCAACCGCTTATATAACCCTCAAATAAAAAATGGGGAGACTTTAGTGTATGAAAGACAGCTAACCCGGAAAATCACTGAAAAACTGGTCCGCACCCCGGCTATAGCCCTTCTTGGCCCGCGACAGATCGGCAAAACCACGCTTGCGCTTGAAATTGCCAGGGGCCGACCTTCGGTTTATCTGGACCTTGAAAACCCGGAAGACCTCCAAAAACTCAAAGACCCTGTCCATTATCTTGGTTTGCATACGGATAAACTGGTTGTCCTCGATGAGATTCAACGTTATCCGGATTTATTCATGTCTTTGCGTGGCGTTATTGATGCTGGCCGCAGAGAGGGCAAAGGCAACGGGCGTTTCCTGGTTCTTGGATCGGCATCCAACGACCTGCTCAGGCAAAGCTCCGAAAGTCTTGCCGGGCGTATCAGTTACCTGGAGCTTTCCGGGCTCAGCCCCTTTGAAATTGAAGCTCCGGACAACCAGCATCTGCAACGACTCTGGGTGCGCGGTGGCTTCCCCGATAGCTATGCGGCGTCAAATGACGCCGAGAGCAATGAGTGGCGCCGGGATTTCATCAGAACCTATCTTGAACGTGACATACCCCGGCTGGGCCCACGGATACCCTCTGCAACCCTGATGCGCTTCTGGACGATGCTGGCCCATGTCCATGGAGAATTGCTGAATGCGTCAAAACTGGCCGGTTCGCTGGGTGTCGAGAGTATAACGGTAAGCCGCTATCTTGATCTGATGGTTGACCTGTTGCTTGTTCGCAGGCTTGAGCCATGGTACGGCAATACCAAAAAGCGGCTGGTTAAATCACCCAGAACCTACGTCAGGGATAACGGCATCCTTCATACGCTCTTGCGAATACCGGATTACGAGTATCTGCTCGGACATCCGGTTTCAGGAAAAAGCTGGGAAGGATTTGTCATTGAAAACATCCTGTCTGCGTTGCCGTCCCATATATATCCGTTTTTCTACAGGACATCCGCCGGAGCGGAAATAGATTTGTTGCTTGAGTTTGGTCTGGGTGATTACTGGGCGATTGAAATCAAATCCGGCAAAACTCCGAATGTGAAAAAGGGCTTTCATATCGCTTGCAATGATTTGGGCGTCAAGCGCAAATTTGTTGTTTATAGCGGTGAAGATGAGTTTCCAGTCGGGAAGGATGTTACCTTTGTGTCCCTGCCCCGGTTTATGGAGAAGCTCCGATCCAGTTAGCGAATCACCTTTCAGACAGTCCGTGTTAAGAGCAAATCAGAGTTATCGCGTGTGCTGGTCAGCCGTTGTTCCGGGGTTGCGTCGGGTTGGCTGATTGATTCACGAAATCATGGATTTCAGCGTCGGCAGGTCATGGCCGATATCGGTTGATGATTCTTCCATATTCATCAGGTCGCCGACAAAACCGGGTAATGGGACGGTTTTCCCGGTCACTTCCCGGATCGCGTCCGGAAACTTGGCCGGATGGGCTGTGCCGACTACGACTGTGGGTATGGACGAATCCTCTTCCATGTGCGCGGCGCAAATGCCGACGATCGAATGCGGATCGATAATTTCCCCGGTTGCGCGCCAGGTTTGCCGGATCTGCTGGCGAATCTGCTGGTCGTTGATGCTGTACGAACTGAAACATTGCCTGGCGCGGTTCAGTAACGCGCGGTCAATCCGGAATTGCCCGGATTGGCTGAAAGATTGCATATAGCCATTCAGCCTGTCGCTGTCCTGGTCCAGCAGTTCAAACAGGTAGCGTTCGAAATTACTCGATATCTGGATGTCCATGCTCGGGGTCAGTGTCGGCGTGACTGTTCGGGTCTGCATGATCCCGGTCTGGAAAAACCGGGTCAGAATGTCGTTGCGGTTGGAGCCGACAATCAGCCTGCCGATCGGCAAGCCCATTTCCCGGGCGACATATCCGGCCAGGACATTGCCGAAATTTCCGGTTGGCACTGAAAAATTGACCGGCCGGTCCGGGGCGCCGAGTACCAGGGCTGCCCGGAAAAAGTAGACGACCTGGGCGGCGATTCTCGCCCAGTTAATGGAATTGACGGCAGAAAGCGAATGTTTTTGCTTGAATTCCAGATCATTGAACAATGCCTTGACCAGATTCTGGCAATCATCGAAGGTTCCGTCCACTGCCAGATTATGAACGTTGTCATCCAGCACGGTGGTCATTTGTCTGCGTTGTACGTCGGATACCCGGCCTTTCGGATGCAGCATGAAAATCCGGACTGAATCAAGGCCCCGGATTCCGGCGATGGCGGCCGAACCGGTATCGCCTGAAGTGGCGCCGACCAAAGTGCAGGATGCGTCTTTCCTGTGCAGAAAATGCTGGAATAACTGACCCAGTAATTGCAGCGCAAAATCCTTGAACGCCAGTGTCGGGCCATGAAACAGTTCCATCAGGAATAGCTGGTCATCCAGCTGCTTGACCGGCGCTATGGCTTCGTGATGAAAATTGCGGTAGGCGTTCGTTGTCAATCGATGCAGATCCGCCAGTGAGACCGAGTCGCCGACAAACAGGCCGAGGATCGCGCTGGTCAGCGCCGGGTAGTCCTTGTTCCTGAGGTTACGAATTTCGTCGGCGTCCAGGCGCGGCCACTTCGACGGCAGGTACAGTCCCCCGTCGCTGGCCAGACCGGTCAGTGTGGTCTGTTCAAAATCCAGGGCAGGAGCCCGTCCCCGAGTGCTGATATATTCCAAGCAATGGTTCTCGTTTCACAGGGGGCGGGATTCTATCATTGGGCGGGTGAAGATTCAAAGTCAGAGAGTTGTCCAATGGAAGATGAGCCTGAAGGGTGAGGTGTATTTCCAACGGGAGATGAGCTTGAAGGATAAGCTGTATTTCCAACGGGAGATGAGTTTGAAGGGGTTGATTTTGGGATCATCGGAGGATGATCGTGAAATTACACAGCCAGCGTTTACAGACGGTGGAGGAGATTCGTTCGTTTTTGAACGGAGCCACTACTTTTGATTTTGAACCCCAGTCCCGCGAGGAGTCCTATCCGTGGATTTGTGACAGCCTGCGGCAGTTGCGTTATGGCGCATTGAGCAAGGCCGACCGGGGTGTGGTGAAAGCCTACCTGGAGAAGGTCAGTGGCTTATCCCGCGCCCAGATCACCCGGCTGATCCGCCAATACCGCGATAGTGGCCGCATTCGGGATCGCCGGGGGCGACCCGCCAATGCCTTCTGTCGACGTTATACCCCGGAAGATGTGGCTTTACTGGTGGAAACCGATACCCTGCACGGCAACCTGTCCGGCCCGGCCACCCGGAAACTGTGTGAACGGGCTTTTTCGGTATTCGGCGATACCCGATACCGGCGACTGGCCGCCATCTCCAATGGACACTTGTACAACCTGCGCCACTCGGATTCCTACCAGCGCCAGAGACGACACTTCCAAAAGACCCGCTATACGCCCGTGCGAATCGGGGAGCGACGCAAACCCAGACCCGATGGCCGTCCCGGCTTCTTGCGCGTCGATACCGTCCATCAGGGCGATCAGGACGGCATCAAGGGACTGTATCACATCAATGCTGTCGATGAAGTCACCCAGATGCAGGCCGTGGTCTGTGTACAGAGAATCTCCGAAAGCTATCTCATCCCGGCTCTGCATCAACTCCTGGATGCCTTCCCCTTCACGCTCCAGGGGTTCCATTCCGATAACGGTTCAGAGTATATCAATCGACAAGTCGCTAAACTCCTGCAAAAACTCCAGATCGAACAAACCAAATCCCGTCCCCGACAGAGCAATGACAACGCCCTGGTCGAAGGCAAGAACGGCTCCGTCATCCGCAAGCATCTGGGATACGAACACATCTCACAGCGCTTCGCTCAACCCGTCAACCACTTCCTCACAAACGACCTCAATCCCTACCTGAACTATCACCGACCCTGCTTGTTCGCAAAGGAAGAAATCAACAATCAGGGAAAACAAATCCGCAAATACCCGGACTCACTGATCCAGACTCCGTATGAGAAACTCCGTTCCCTGCCCCATGCACAGCAATATCTCAAATCCGGAATCACGTTCAAAATACTGGATGACTTCGCTTTGCAATACAGTGATAATGAAGCAGCGAGAAGACTCAACAAAGCCCGCAACAAACTGTTTCTATCTTTTAACAAAACCCAAAATTACGCCGCCTGACAACCACTCTCAATGTCGATCAATAGACTCACAAAATACTGCCCCCTCAGGCTCATCTCTGGATTGGAAAACGCTGTCAGGGTGCGCAGGTGGATGTTTTTCGGGTTTGGTAATACAATCGCGTTTTTATTGCAATTCAACACCTTTATGGCAATTCGGGAGATATTGGTTTATCCGGATCCGCGGTTGAGGCGGGTTTGTGAGGCGGTTACTGATTTTGGGCCGGAGCTTGCGGCTTTGGTTACCGATATGACGGACACCCTGTATGCCGCCCCGGGTATCGGCCTGGCGGCGGTGCAGATCAATGTGCCGAGGCGCGTGGTGGTGATGGATCTGTCTGAAGAACGCAACCGGCTCCAGGTTTTTGTCAATCCTGAAATCACGGTTCTGGACCCGACCCTGACGGAAGGCGAGGAAGGCTGTCTGTCTGTTCCCGGATTCTGGTCGAGCGTGAAAAGAGCGAAGAAAGTACGGGTCAATGCATTTGATGTCAAGGGTAATTCATTTCAGGTCGAGGCCGATGGATTGTTGTCTGTCTGTATCCAGCATGAGGTGGATCATTTGAACGGCCGGGTTTTTGTCGATTATCTGTCCCGACTGAAACAGGGCAGGGTCCGGGAAAAACTGAAAAAGGAAGCCCGCCAATCCGCTGCGATGGCGCTTTAAGTACCCCGTCTTGAATCCGGTCATGCGAGTGGGGTTTGCAGGCACCCCTGAATTTTCGGTCCCCAGCCTGAAGGTTCTGATTGATTCTCCGCTTTGTGAGGTGGTTGCCGTGTATTGCCAGCCTGACCGCCCGGTTGGTCGGGGTCGTAAAGTGTTCCCCGGCGCGGTCAGGCAATGCGGGCTGGATTACGGCCTGCCAGTATTTCAACCGCAGTCGTTCAGGCAGCCGGAAGTGATTGACCAAATGGCGGCGCTTGAGATGGATTTGCTGGTGGTGGTTGCTTATGGCCTGTTGTTGCCGGTTGCGGTACTCAATTTGCCGGCCCTCGGGTGCGTCAATCTGCATGCCTCCCTGTTGCCCCGGTGGCGGGGGGCGGCGCCGATTCAACGGGCGATTGAGGCGGGAGACCGTCATTCGGGCGTTACTCTGATGCAAATGTCAGCCGGTCTGGATACCGGTGATATCCTGTCTGCCCGGCAGGTCGAACTCCCACCCGATGGCGCTGCCGGCTGGCTGCATGATCGTTTGTCGGCGCTGGCAGCCGATGTGCTGTCTGAAAACCTGCCGGGGCTGCAAGGCCGGACGCTGGCATCGGTGGCGGTGGCTCAGGACCCGGGCCGGGTCACTTATGCTAATAAAGTGTTGAAGTCGGAAGGCCGGATGGACTGGACACGTTCGGCTGTAACGCTGGAGCGAAAAATCCGCGCTTTCAATCCCTGGCCGATGGCCAGTACCCGGTTAGGCGGCATGGACTTGAGAATACTGAAAGCCAGCGTCCACAATCAGACGCAGACTGGCAGAGCCGGAGAAATTGTCGGAGTGTCTGCCGCAGGCATTGTGGTCCAGACCGGCGCCGGCATGCTGAAGCTGGAGAGGGTTCAAAAACCCGGCGGCAAGCCGCTCGCGGTTCGGGATTTCATCAACGGGACCCGGGTTGCGGCGGGCATGACGCTGGCCTGAGCGTTGCCAGCGGACTTCCGGCCCGAAGATTATCCATGTCGCTTTCCATGTCAGGCGCATTCGTTCTCCAGCGAGTGGTGGACGGCGGCCAGTCGCTGGAGCGGGCATTGGAGATGGAAGTCAAGTCATTCCAGGGTAATACTTCCGCGTTGAAGGAGCTGGCGTTCGGCGGTTGCCGTCATTACATCTTCCTGGACGGTATCCTGTCGAAACTGCTGTCAGCACCGATCAAGCGGAAACAGCGTCTGCTCCATTTTCTGCTGATCGGAGCGCTCTACCAAAAGGAATTCATGCAGATTCCGGACTACGCCGTGGTCAACGAGACCGTTGCCTGTCTGGATGGCGCCCGACTGGCATGGGGCAAGAAGCTGGTCAATGGCGTGCTCAGAAACTTTATCCGGAACCGTGAAAATGTGATTCGATCCGTCGGCTCCGGACACATTGCCGGAGGATTTCCAAAGCATCTGTATGACCTGATCAGGAACGACTGGCCGGATTATCTGGAGCGCATCGTCGCCGGGTCGAACCGCAAACCGCCGCTGACCCTGCGCGTGAATCAGCGTATTCAATCCCGCGCCAAATATGAATCCTGTCTGGCACAGCACGGGATCGGGTTTGTGCCTGCCGCAGACAGCCTGACCGGACTGACTCTGGACAGTCCGTTGCCGGTGAATGAGATTCCCGGATTTACCGACGGCCGGGTATCGGTACAGGATGAATCCGCCCAACTGGTTGCGGCGGCGATGGCGTTGTCAGACGGTCAGCGCATCCTGGATGGTTGCGCCGCTCCCGGAGGCAAGACTGGCCTGATCCTGGAGGCGGTTTCCGGCGCCGTGGACCTGGTGGCAGTAGATTTGCCGCAGAGGGTTCTGGCCATCCGGGAGAATCTGGAGAGGCTGAAACTGAATGCCCGCGTTGTTGACGCGGATCTGACCCGGGTCGAATCATGGTGGGATGGCAAGCCGTTTGACCGAATCCTGCTGGATGTGCCTTGTTCGGGCAGTGGAGTGATACGCCGGCGCCCGGATATCAAACACCACAGGCGGTTGTCGGATATCGAGCAATTTTCCGGGTTGCAATGCGCGATGCTGGACTCGGTATGGCCGTTGCTGGCGCCGGGGGGGCTGTTACTATATGTGACCTGTTCGATCTTTTGCGCCGAAAACGATCAGGTCATCGAAAAATTTGTCAATCGGAAGGGTGATTATGAATTACAATCCTTGAGCGAGGAGTTTGGAATTGCCACACAGTTTGGTCGACAAAGATTACCTGGAGTGCATACCGGTGATGGATTTTACTATGCGAGTATCCGGAAACATCGAAAACACAGCAAAGCCTGAGCGGGGCCCGACATGAAGATCATCATTCTGGGCGGCGGGCAGGTCGGTTCTTCCATTGCCGAAGTTCTGTCGGGAGAAGTCAATGATATTACCGTAGTTGACCACGACCGCAGTGTTCTTGAAACCATGCAGGACAGGCTGGACATCCGCACTGTGCCGGGGGCGGCCTCCTCTCCCGAGGTATTGAGGCAGGCCGGGATCGCCGATGTCGATCTGGTGCTTGCGGTTACCAACTCGGACGAAGTCAATATGGTGGCCTGTCAGGTTGCCCATACGGTGTTCCGTACCCCGACCAAGATTGCGCGGGTGCGCTCCGCCGATTTCCTGAGTCACCCTGAAATCTTTTGCAAGGAAGCCATCCCGATTGACGTGATTATCAGCCCTGAACAGATCCTCAACAATCAGATTCAGCGCCTGATAGAGTATCCCGGCGCCTTGCAGGTGATTGATTTTGCCGCAGGCAAGATTCGTCTGGTTGGGCTGAAAGCCTATTATGGCGGAGCGCTGGTCGGGCATGAATTAAAGGATCTGAAGGATCATTTGCCCTCGGTGAAAACCCGGGTCGCCGCGATCTACCGGCAGGATCGGGCCATTATTCCTACCGGGGAAACCATTATCGAAGCGGATGATGAGGTCTTTTTCATTGCCACCCGGCAAGACATCAAACAGGTGATGCAGGAGTTGCGGAGCATTGAAGAAGTGGGCAGGCGGGTATTTATCGCCGGCGCCGGCAATATCGGGCTTCGTCTGGCGCATTCGCTGGAAGACAGAGGGTATCAGGTGAAGTTGATTGAACATAATCCCGAGCGCGCCCGCAGGGTATCGGAGGAACTCAAGAATACGGTCGTATTGCAGGGTGACGCCGCAGATGAAGAATTGTTGCGCCAGGAGAACATTGGCGGCACGGAGGTGTTCTGCTCCCTGACCAATGATGATGAAGCGAATATCCTGTCTTCCATGCTGGCCAAGCGACTGGGCGCGCGACGAGCCATGGCGATCGTCAATCGTACCGCCTATATTGATCTGGTCGAAAGCAGCGTGCTCGATATCGCCATCTCACCGAGGCTGTCTACGGTCAGCGCCCTGTTGTCGTATGTCAGGCGAGGGGATGTGGTGGCTGCCCATTCATTGCGCCGCGGCGTAGCGGAGGCGATCGAAGCGGTGGCTCATGGTGACCGCAAGACATCCCGGATTGTCGGTCGCAGGCTGACTGACGTCAAGCTGCCGGCCGGCGCTACCATCGGCGCCATCATGCGCAACGACGAACTGATCCAACTGGACCGTGACGCAGTGATTGAAGATGGTGATCACATCATCATTTTTGTGATCGACAAACGTCGTATTCCCAATGTCGAGAAACTGTTTCAGGTTTCCGCCACTTTTTTCTAGATTGTTCCAGTAATCGTTGCAGGACCGAATCGAAACCATGCAATTTCTCGGCGTTGTCAGAATTCTGGGAATATTGATCGCATTGTTCAGCAGCACGCTGATTCCTCCGATTGCGGTATCGATACTGTACGCAGATCAGGCGCACACTGCTTTTATCGCGGCGCTGGTGATCCTGTTCACAACCGGGTTGTTATGCTGGTGGCCAGTGCGCGGCTACAAGCGGGAATTGCAGTTGCGGGAAGGTTTCGTGGTTGTGGCGCTGACCTGGGTGGCGCTTTCCATCATGGCAGCCGTGCCGTTCCTGCTGGTCGATAACCCCGGGATGAGGATGGTTGACGCCTTGTTCGAGGCAACCTCAGGGTTGACCACCACGGGCGCAACTATCCTGTTGTCACTCGATACCCTGCCGCATTCAGTGTTGTACTACCGCCAGCAACTGCAATGGTTGGGAGGGATGGGTATCATCGTTCTGGCAGTGGCGATCCTGCCGGCGCTGGGGGTCGGCGGTATGCAGTTATACCGCGCGGAAACCCCGGGGCCGATGAAGGACGCCAGATTGGCGCCCCGTATCACCGAAACCGCCAAAGCGATCTGGTATATCTATCTGGGACTGACGACTGTGTGCGCGGCGGCCTATTATCTCGCCGGTATGAGCGCCTTCGATGCGATTTGTCATGCTTTTTCCACCGTCGCGATTGGCGGTTTTTCCACCCATGACGCCAGTATCGGCTACTTCCAGAACAACACGATCTATCTACTGGCCTGTCTGTTCATGATTCTGGCGGGACTGAATTTTGCACTGCATTTCACCGCGGTTCGCAGCCTGCGGGTCTCTGTCTACCTGAAGGACACGGAAGCGAAAGTCTATTTCGGCGTGATATTGATGGCGGTTATCGTGACCATATTCATGTTGACCAGCCACCGTACCTACGACACTCTGGAGCAGAATCTGATTCAGGGAACGGTTCAGGTCATATCCATCGTTACCACGACCGGGTTCACCACTGCGGAGTTTTCGTTATGGCCGACCTTTGTACCGTTGCTGCTGATCCTGCTCAGCACGGCCGGCGGCTGCGCCGGGTCTACCGCGGGGGGCATGAAAATCGTCCGGATAACATTGTTGTTCAAACAGGGGCTGAGGGAAATTTCCCGGCTGGTTCATCCGAGCGCCCTGATTCCGATCAAACTCGGCGGCAAGCCGGTCGCCGATAATGTAATCAATGCGGTGTGGGGATTTCTGTCACTTTACCTGTTCAGCTTTACCGTATTGCTGATTCTGATGCTGGCCACCGGTTGTGACCTGTTGACCGCGTGGACTGCGGTGGCGGCGTCGTTGAACAACCTGGGGCCAGGGCTGGGTGATGTGGCGCATAATTACACGAGTATTTCCGACAGCGGCAAGATTATTCTGACCTTCGCGATGCTGCTCGGACGCCTGGAGCTGTTTACCCTGCTGGTGCTGGTTTCCCCGGTATTCTGGAAGGGCTGAGTCAGTCGATGACGGCTTGCGGGACGGCACGGAGATTGTGGGACGGCACGGAGACCGTCTCCTATGGGGATGGGGGTGCTGGCTATAACCAGTTGTTGACCCGTTTGATGTCTTCTTCATCGAGGTCGCCCACGGCCCGCTCCAGTTCCAGTACAGAGATGATGTAGTCGTAGCGCGCGCGCAGGTAGTCCGTTCTGGAGCGCGACAGGTCGCGCTGGGCATCGAGCACATCCAGGTTTGTGGTCAGGCCGGCGTTAAATCCTTCTTTCTTCGCTTCCAGCGCACTTTCCCCGGCGGTAATCGCTTCGAACAACGCCTCGACCTGACTGACCCGGCTGGCCATGGTTAAAAATGCGGTTGTCGCCTGGGTGGCAACCGCCCGGCGCTCCTGTTCCAGCCGTCGTTCGGCCTGGTTGTACATCAGTGCGATCTGCCGGGTTTTCAGTTTGACCAGGCCTCTGCCGTAAACCGGGAATTTTAACTGGACGGTCAGGCGGGTGGCGCCGGAACTGCCGGAGAAAGGGCCAGAGTCGCCACGGGTATCGGTTTGGCTATGGCTTCCGTCCAGACTGACAACGGGGAGCAGGGCGCTCTTCTGGCGCTCGATTTCAGTGTTCGCAATTTTCAGTTCCAGCGATTGAATGGCCAGCAGTACATTGTTCGACAATGCCCGATCCACCCAGATATCAATATCATTTGGCCGGGGCAATTCCAACGGAGCGGATTCGCTCAACGGTAACAGTGATTGCGGAACTGTGCCGATGATCTGTTGCAGCAAGGCAATATCATTGTTGATGTTGTTGCGGGCCAGGATTTCATTGGCTTCCGCCTGCTTGAACCGGGCTTTTGCATCGAACAGGTCGGTGCGGGTCACCAGTCCTACTTCAAGCCGTTCGCTGGCCAGGTCCATTTGACGCTGGATAGCAATTTTCTCGAGTCTGGCGACTTCCCTGGCATCGCGCGCCGCGAGCACGTTGAAGTAACGATTGGCGACGCGCAGGATCAAATCCTGCTTTGCCTGGCGCAATTCCAGCCCCGAAATTTCCACACGATCTCTGCTCTGATTGATCCGGATCCGGTCTGCCTTGTTATACAATGGCAGATTGATGTCGAGGCGAAGGGCATAATCATCGCTTTTTTTCGGGTTTGGGCCTTCATTATTCGCCCGATCCTCTGCCACGCTTGCGCTGGTGGTGATCAAAGGTCGAAACGCGGCGCCGGCGATCGGCAGCTCCAGGGCGCTGGCGCTGTGACCCAGTATCGCAGCCTGATAAACCGGATCATTGGCCAGCGCCAGAGAGTAGACGTCCCAGAGATCCGTAGCCAGACTGTTGCCGGGCAGACTGCCGCACAGGATGACTGTCAGGGCAACCCGTATCAGGCGGTGGACCTCGGGCCATAAAGCCGGGCCGGAAACCGGCCTAAAAATCGAATGTGGCTTGTTCATGGACATTTTCCAATCTGGGGGCGCTGGTTTCGAACAGGGAGGTTTTTTGTCCACTTCCCCGGATTATTACAGCCTGCATGGCAGGGTCGTTGCCTTCGATTCCGACGATTCTCCCGCGGGCATCAATCATGTTCAGGAAAACGGCGTCAATCAGGGGAACGGAGCCGGTAACCAGTACCCGGTCGAATGGCTCCCGGACGGCTTTGGTTTCACAAAAATGGAAGCAGTCGGCGCAGTGCAGGGCGACATTATCGATACCGGCCATGGCCAGATTCCGTTTTGCCTGTTCGGATAATTGCGGGCGGATTTCGATGCTGGTCACCTGAGCGCCGAGTGTGGCCATCAGCGCCGCAGTGTAGCCAGTACCGGCGCCGATCTCAAGTACACGATGACCCGGTTCCAGTTCCAGAGCTTCAATCATACGGGCGCTGATTTTGGGTTCAAGCATGACCTGATTGTTGCCCAGAGGAATCCGGGTATCGACGAAAGACAGATGCCGGTAACCGCCGGGCACAAAATCTTCCCGCCGAACTTCGCCCAGGGCGTTCAGCGTCCGTGTCGCCAACACGTTCCAGGGCCGGATTTGTTGTTCGATCATATTATTGCGGGCTGTTTCGTAATCCATGGCTGTAAGCGGACGAAAACATCCATCATATCAAAAAAATAAAATGATGGTGGGTTTATAATTCAGGTAACGTTGATTCCATCAGTGAAACATGACCGATATTGATATCCATAAAAAAGTCGAGGCCGGCGGTATATACAATATCCCCGGCGGGGGATTTGTCGTTGAGCTTCGTTTCGAAAGTTCAAGTTATTTGTTCGATAAACAGGGGTTGCAGCACCGCATTATCGAGAAAAGAAAAAGAGGGATCAATGCCTCTGTGGAAGAGACGGCTTTGGCGCAGATCAATAATTTTGGCCCGGTGTTCGAGCTGTGACAAGCCACAGCAATGCAGTGGCCGAACGCGCCTTTGAATGGCACAGCGCAGACCAGGCGCCGGCGCTTGAGCCGGATCAAATCCATTTGTGGGTGATGATGCCGGAAGCGATGCGGATGATGTTCGAGGAGCCCCGCTATCGTCTGATGCTGAGCGTCCGTGAGCGTCGTCGGGCTTCGTTGATTGCCGATCCGGTGAAACATCGTCTGTACGTGGCCGGGAGAGTCGGAGCCAGGGTATTGCTGGAACGTTATACCGGAGCGGGCAATGCCGAACTTGAGTTTGCTTCCGGCCCGCGGGGAAAACCCGAACTGTGCCGTTCTGCCCGCTACGGCGACCTGAAATTCAACTATACCGTGTCGGCGGGCCATGCCTTTTATGGATTTGCCCGCAACCGGAATCTCGGTGTCGATATGGAGGTATTTCCAAGATCAGTGGCGGTCGGTCGGTTTGCCAGACGTATCCTGACCGTCCGGGAAACCTGGAGCTTAAGAGCCGTTCCGGCAGATCAGGCCAATAATGCGATGCTTTGTTGCTGGACCAGAAAAGAGGCTTATGGGAAGCTGCTGGGAGTCGGGATTCGATATGCGATGAATCAGGTTACCCTGTTCAGCCATTTGAACCAGGATCATTGGCATACCTCCGCTACTGGATTGTTCGAAGGTAAGAATTTGATCTCTGACGGGAGGCTCTGCGGCATCCAGGTCGGACTGCCGGTAGCGGGCGCCGCCGCGCTGATGTTTGACCGCGGCGAAGAGAAGCCTGAATTCAGGACCCTGATCCCATCCCGGGCGTTTTGGGCCGTATGAGAAAGCATCCGCCCCGGGTCGGGTTGTTGGCCGGGCTTGACGTGGCCGGTATCCTGGTGGCTTACTTTCTGGCGTACAAGCTGCGGTTCGGCGAATGGGCATCGCCATTTTCCGGTTCATTGTGGGTGCTGGTCGTGGTCGCAATCCTGGCGTTGTATGTGATGGACATGTATCGGATGGATGATAGTCGGGACCCGGTCCGATTCAGCGGCGATGCCCTGGCCGCCGTGTTTGTGATCGCCGTTGCCAGTGTATTTGTCGTCTACATTTTCGGGAAAGACCAGTATGAGCCGATTTTTGGCCGGGGGGTGTTACCGGTTGCGTTGGTCCTGTTTGCGATATCGGCGGTGTTGTCAAGATGGTTATTTGCGAAGTGGTATCAGAGCGCGTTGGGAGTCGTTCACTGGTTGATGATCGGTAGTGAAGAATCGGTTGCGCGTTTCAATCAGGATATACGGGCAACGGCATTGCGTACCGCCCCCTCCAGGGATGTGCCCCGGTTCGAGGCGCAAACCGGGGTCAACCAGATTGAATCCTGGATAAGAGACCACCCCGAGCGATCCTGTATTGTTTACGATGATCAACCCGCGCTGGATCTGCAACGGATCAATCAACCGGAAAGGCCGGTGCCGATACTCAGCATTACCCGATATTATGAGCAGTATTGGAAATTATTGCCGGTGGACCATTTCGGGGAAGACGTGTTGCAATCTGGCCGTCGCAATCTTGCGTATGATCAAACCGGGTTCCGGATCAAGCGAATAGTTGATTTTCTGATTGCTGTTGTCGCTCTGGTCGGTGTATCGCCGCTGATGTTGATGGTCGGGGTGATGATCCGGCTGCATTCTCCGGGCAAGGTAATCTACCGGCAACAGAGAGTTGGGCTGAATGGCAAGGTCTTCACTCTTTACAAATTCAGAACCATGTTCGAGGATGCGGAAAAGTCAGGCGCTCAGTGGTCGGATGTCGACGACCCGAGAATAACCCGGTTAGGGGGATTCTTGCGCACTGCGCATATCGACGAATTGCCGCAGCTGTGGAATCTGATTCTGGGTAATATGAGTCTGATCGGCCCGCGACCCGAACGACCGGAGTTCGTGTCCCTGTTGCAACAGGAAATCCCCCACTATCTGGTTCGCCACATTGTGCCGCCCGGGATAACCGGCTGGGCCCAGGTCAAATACCCTTATGGCTCATCGGTTGAGGATGCTCGCCATAAACTGGAATACGACCTGTATTATATCAAGAACCATACGCTCAGACTGGATATGACCATTGTCATAAAAACCTCTATGGTGATGTTGAAGAGGCTGGGTCGGTAGCCGGTTTTGATTTTACCGCGGGGTTTCCGGCGGTTTTCTCCGGGTGGTCTTTTTTGCAGTGGCTTTTTTTGAGGTGGTTTTTTTACGCGCGGTCTTTTTCCCGGCAGTCTTTTTCGTGGCCGCCTTTTTACGCGCGATCTTTTTTGCAGTGGTCTTTTTGGCGCCGCCTTTCTTTTTTCTGGTCGGCGGTTTCGCGTTTTTCAGCAGTTCAACGCAGTCTTCCAGGCTGAGGGTATGCGGTTCGACGGTTTTCGGTATCCGCGCATTTTTACTGCCGTCCGTTACATAAGGCCCATAACGGCCATTCAGCGCCTGTATGCCTTGTTCCTGAAAATCCAGTATCAGACGCTTGGCATCCTTCTCCTTTTTCTCCGCGACCAGTTGGAGGACGACATCCCGGGTTACCGTTGCGGGATCATGATCACCGAGAGAGACGTATTTATCGTCGTATTTGATATAAGGTCCGAAGCGGCCAATGGCGACCGTCAGTTTCTCACCTTTGGGCGATTCACCCAATGATCTTGGCAGATCGAACAACGCAATGGCTTCCTCGAAGGTGATCGAATCCAGCTTCTGACCGGCACGCAGACTGGCGAACACCGGTTTTTCTTCATCATCGCGGGTTCCAATCTGGGCACAGGGGCCGTATCTGCCCATTCGCACCGACAAAGGTCTCCCGGACTTGGGGTCGGCGCCGAGCGTTCGGGACTGGATGACTTCATCACGGCTGACGGTTTCTTCTTTCTCTTTGACCTGTCGGGAAAAGTCATTCCAGAATTTTCTCATCAAGGGAATCCGCTGCTTCTCTCCGCGCGATATTTCATCGAGTTCATCTTCCATTTTCGCGGTGAATTCATAATCAACATAGCGGGTGAAATGATTCGACAGGAACTGATTGACGATCTTGCCGATTTCAGTCGGTTCGAATCTGCGGTTTTCGAGCGTGGCGTACTGCCGGTTTTGCAGGGTGCTGATGATGGAAGAGTATGTGGAAGGGCGGCCAATCCCCCAGGCTTCAAGGGTTTTCACCAGCGATGCCTCGTTATAACGGGGCGGGGGTTCGGTGAAATGCTGTTCCGGGCGTACTTTTATCAGATTGACTTCCATACCCTCGCGCAGATCCGGCAAAAACGTTTCTCCTTCGTCCTTGCCAGCGCGGTCGTCATGACCTTCGAGATAAACCGACATGAATCCCGGAATCCGTATGGTTGACCCCGAAGAACGGAAGATACCGGCGTCGCCGGCTGTCAGGTCTACAGAAACGGTGTCGATGGTGGCATGGATCATCTGGCATGCGGTCGTCCGTTTCCAGATCAGTTCGTACAGCCTGATTTGGTCCGAAGACAGCCGGGAGCGCAATCGGGCGGGCGTTTGACGGATCGAAACGGGGCGTATCGCTTCGTGCGCTTCCTGGGCGTTTTTCGACTTGTTTTTGAACGCTCTCGGGTTTGCGGGAACTGCGGAAGCTCCGTATTCCCCGGTAATGAAATCCCTGATTTCGGTTATGGCTTGACCGGCCAGCGCAACGGAGTCGGTCCGCATATAGGTAATCAGCCCGGCTGAACCCTTGCCGGAGCCGACTCCTTCATACAGTTGTTGCGCAATCCGCATGGTTCGCTGTGTACTGAAGCCCAGTTTCCTGGAGGCTTCCTGTTGCAGGGTTGACGTGGTGAACGGTGGAGCCGGATTGCGTTTTCTTTGTCGTTTGGTGACTTTTGAAACCCGCAATTTGCCGCTTGCGACGGCCTGCCTGAGTGTGGTGGCGGCCTGATTGGCCGATGATTCATCGGTAATGGAGAACTGTGAGAGTTTCTGATCCTGATAATGCGTCAGTTTGCCAGAAAATTTCTGGCCTGCGGTATCCATGTCGGCTTCAATGGTCCAGTATTCCTGGCGTACGAATTTCTCGATTTCCGCTTCCCGTTCACAAATCATTCGCAGGGCCGGGCTTTGTACCCGGCCTGCGGACAATCCGCTTCGCACCTTTTTCCATAACAGGGGGGACAGGTTGAAGCCGACCAGGTAATCCAGCGCTCGCCGGGCTTGTTGCGCCTCAATCAGGCTGGTGGAGATTTCCCTCGGATTGGCAACCGCTTTCTGGATAGCCGTTCGGGTGATTTCGTGAAATTCGACCCGGTAAACCGGCTTGTTTCCGATTGCTTTTCTTTGTTTGAGCAGTTCATACAGGTGCCAGGATATCGCTTCGCCTTCACGGTCGGGGTCGGTCGCCAGATAAAGCGAATCGGCCTTGCGCATTTCCTTGACGATCTGATTGACATGCGTCTTGTTGCGCTCGACGAGTTCGTAATGCATCTCGAAATCATTGTCCGGGTCAACCGCGCCCTCTTGAGGCAGGAGGTCGCGGACATGACCGTAGGAAGCCATCGCCTTGAAGTCGTTGCCCAGGTATCGGGACATAGAGCGCGCCTTGGCTGGAGATTCGACGATGATCAGGGGTTTACCCATATTGATTATTGTGTGTTTTGTTATTCGGGCGGGTTCTAATGGGCACAACCATGCGGTCCTTCAAGAATCAGCGATTCGGTCAACTCGTAAGTTCCCTCCCCTTCGGTACAGCAATTCAGGACCATTAATGTGACCCATTTGACGTGGTTCGGTTCAATGTCCCGGTCATCCAGCGCCATCAGTCGATCTATCACCATCTCCCTTGAAATCCTGTTGAGCGCTCCGCATTGCTCCAGTTTCAGGAGCAGGCCCCGGGCTTCGGTATCGAGGCGCGCCTGTTCCATCACGGAATAGTGTCGAATTGCAGGTTGTTCAATGTCAAGTGGATCCTGCGGATTATTTTCACAAAGGAGCGCGAGATTTTCCAGCCAGTCGAAGGCCAGGTTGATCATGGTATGGTCGAAGCCGGCCTGTTTCAGCTCCAGTTCCAGGGTTTCCTGGCTCCATTCAACATCATCTGCCCCGAACAGATCATTCTCGAACAGGAAAATCAGAACATCCAGAACATTTTCTTTCATTTTGCAACGGCCCTATCCGGTTTTTGCGGGTGGTGATCAGACAGGCAGTCTCTGATAACTGCCGTTGGTTTCGACAATCAAGCCTTGTAACTCCATGTCGGTCAGAATGGATGAAACCTGTTGCGCAGTCAATCCACTTTGCTCGATTATCCATTCCACCGAAACCGGGGCGTAGTCTATCAGGTTATACAACGGATTTTCATGCCCGGTTGTTTTTACGGGCGGTTCCGTCTCGTTTTTGACGCCGGATGGCAGGTTTTCGAAGTGTTGCAGTTCTTCCATGATGTCGGTAACCGACTCAACCAGCTTGGCGCCCTGCCTGATCAGGAAATGGCAGCCGCGGCTGGTCACGATATGAATTGATCCCGGAATGGCGAACACTTCACGGCCTTGTTCCGCCGCCAGCCTGGCCGTGATCAGGCTGCCGCTGCGAATGCCTGCCTCAACGACCAGAGTACCTAGTGACAAACCACTGATAATCCGGTTTCTCAGGGGGAAATTGCGCGGCAGAGGGGGAGCGCCGGGGGGAAACTCAGTCACTATAACCCCTTTTTCAGCGACCTCGCGGTACAGATTCCGGTTCGATTTCGGGTATATACGGTCGATGCCGGAGCCGATGACCGCGACCGTATGCCCGTCCCTGGAAAGGCAGCCCTGATGGGCATGACTGTCAATACCCGAAGCCAGGCCGCTGGTGATGGTCAGCCCCAGACTCGCCAGTTCCGCGGCGAAAGACGCAGCCGTTCTTTCCCCGGAAGGGCTGGCGTTGCGGCTGCCGACTATTGCGAGTTGCGGGCTTTGCAACAGTTCGCTCCGGCCTTTGACGAACAGGCCGAGAGGCGGATTCGGGATTTCATTGAGCAGGGCGGGGAAACGTGGATCATTGAACCCGATATACTGGCATTGCAGCGATTCCAGTGTTTCAAGGTCGCCTTCGATGACTGTGGTATCGACATCTCCTGGCCGATCCAGAATGGCGACCATTTCGGCGCTTTCACTTCTTACGGCCTGATGCAGAGTCTGTTTACTGGCGTTAAGCAGGGCCGACGGCGTGCCGAACAACTGGATCAATTCGCGCTTGCGGTCAACAGAAACGGATTTCAGATAGATCAGTGTCAGCCAATCCTTTAACATGGTGCAATCTCCCTGGTAGTTGTCTCCAGATTAGCACAATGTGGAAAATATTCAACCGCCAGAGTTTACGAATCGGGAAATTTCTGTTTTTTTGCGTTATTTGTCTTGCCTGTCTTTCGGTTCCTGCCTTCGTCCCCCCCACCAAATCCGCTTTGCGGATTTGACTCCCCCTCCAGGGGGGAGTATCTGTGTTTTAAGTCCAGTTTTTTTATTGGATCGGGTTCGGAGTTTCCACCCACGGTGTTCCTCGTCGAACAATCGCATGCAAGAGCAATAACATCTTACGCATGACGGCCACCAGGGCGACCTTGCCCGGCTTGCCGCGATCTCGCAAGCCCCGGTAAAAGCGTCGCAAGTCCGGATCATGACGAACCGCCGACAGCGCCGACATATACAGTGCGCGGCGCACCGCCTGACGGCCTCCGCGAATACTCCGCTTGCCCTGATGCTGACCACTGTCCCGTGCCCACGGCGCCACGCCCACCAGGGCGCTCAAGGACTTGCCACAACCGCTCCCCAATTCCGGCAAATAAGCTAACAATACACCTGCCGTAACTTCCCCCACTCCTTTGACGCTTCGCAGCAACTCCGCTCGCCCGGCCAGATCGCCTTGCTGGAGCATTTTGCGGATCAGCCGGTCCAAACACTCAATCTCCCGATCCAGCCAGACAATATGACGAACACACGACTCCCTCATCCAATCGGGCGGATTCTTCTCCAACCGATTCTTCTCTCCAACCCGTTGCTCCACCAACTGCCTGCGACGATCCAGATGATCGCGTAAACAACGCACAGAACGCGATACAGCTTGACTCCCGGATAACTCCAGCCTCTCTCCATACCAACACAGCAAACGCGCATCCAACGCATCCGTCTTCGCTTGCAGACCCAGCGCATGGGCAAAGGCGCGTACCCGCGACGGGTGCACCCGAACCGTCTGTATACCCGCTCCCAGCAACCCATCCAGCAATCCCCGCTCATATCCTCCACTGGCTTCCAGTACCACCTGTTCGATCTCCTGTTCTTCGACCCAGGCCAATACCTGGTTCACCCCCAACAGAGTATTCTCAAAGACCTGAACCGAACCGGGTGACCGGAATACGTCCAAACGACTCTTGCCTACATCTATACCCGCTACTCTTTGAATAGATTGTTTCATTTCAAACCCCCTGTACGCTACAATCAAATCCTGCTCCCCACTTGTATTCGGGACTGGTTTTCCCAGGTATCTGTTCGGAGCAGAGAATCGGCGTGAGGGGTTTCCTACTCCCCCACGGTGCAAAAACAAAACACGTTCTTCACCTGTGATGACACGAAGCACCCCTCACGCCCCCCCGATACTTTGGCCTCAATATCAGGGAATTTCAATCATACAAGTGATGCGCTTGATTCGGATTTGATTCCCCTCCAGGAGGGTGATGCGCGGGAATTGACGGAGAGGGTCGGAAATGACGGGATTGGTTTGCTGTTCCCGATAGAGTACTATCAGTCACTCATGCAAAGTCATTTGTTCAAGCGATAACCGGAATGTCAGTTCAGTCCGACACTCGACCTGCGGTCACGATCAATACCCTGAACAGGATCAAACAGGAGGGCAATAAATTCGCCTGCCTGACTGCTTATGATTATTGCAGCGCCTGGGCGGCGAGTAAGGCGGGTATGGAGGTACTGCTGGTCGGGGATTCATTAGGGATGGTGATACAGGGTCATGACAGCAGCCTGCCGGTTACGATTGAGGATATGGCTTATCATGTTCGCTGCGTAAAGCGCGGGAATCTGGGCGCTCTGATGATCGCCGACCTGCCTTTCATGAGTTATTACTCGGAATCAAAGAGTCTGGAAAATGCCGCGATCCTGATGCGTGAAGGGGCCCATGCGGTCAAGCTGGAAGGCGGGAGCTGGTTGGGAGAAACCACGCGATTGTTGACGGAAAGAGGTATTCCTGTTTGTGCGCACATTGGTCTTACTCCACAATCCATTAATCATCTTGGTGGGTATCGGGTTCAGGGACGGGACCCCGAACAGGGTCAGGCGATCATCGAAGAGGCAAAAATCCTGCAGCAGGCGGGAGCCAGCATGATTCTGATTGAGTGCGTCCCCGGGACTCTCGGCAAGAGACTGACCGAATCGGTCAAAGTACCGGTTATCGGAATCGGCGCGGGGCCGGGGACCGATGGACAGATCCTGGTCTGGCATGACCTGCTCGGACTTTATCCGGGTAAAACCGCCAAATTCGTGAAGAATTTTCTGAAGGGAAACCCTTCCGGTATACAGGGGGCGCTTGAAGATTACGTAACCCAGGTCAGGCAGGGGACATTCCCTTGTGCCCGGCATAGCTATGATTGAGGCGCCGGATTCAGTTTAAGCGAAATGATCTAAAACTCTGCCCCAGGGTCGCGCTGAAGCAGTTTTTCCACCGCAGTACCGGGGTTGGCGTTATGGTGGATAATGTTGTAAACCTGTTCGGTGATCGGCATGTCGATCCGGTGTTTGCGGCTGAGTCTGAATAATTCCGTGGCGGTGTGGATACCCTCGATTTCCTGCCCGATTTCTTCGGATATTTCGTCCCGGGGCCGTCCGGCGCCCAACCCCAGGCCAAATCGGCGATTGCGTGACTGATCATCCGTACAGGTCAGGATCAGGTCACCCACCCCGGTCAATCCCATGAAGGTTTCAGGTTTTCCGCCCAGGGCGACACCGAGCCGGGACATTTCCGACAGCCCGCGAGTAATCAATGCGGCCCTGGCATTGGCTCCATAACCCAGCCCATCGCTGATACCGGCAGCAATCGCCATCACATTCTTAATGGCTCCGCCCAACTGTACGCCGGTCGGATCATCACTGAAATAGACTCGCGTAAAGGGGGTTCGGAACCACATTGCCATGGATTGGGCATGTATGGCTGATTTTGACGCCAGTGTCAATGCGGTGGGAAGCAGCCTGGCGGTTTCCAGGGCAAAGCTGGGTCCCGATATTACCCCCAGCTTTTCGGTGTCGGGAAATATCCGGGCGGCGGTCTCACTCAACAGGCCGCCGCAGTGTGTGTCAAAGCCTTTGGTTCCCCAGATCAGCGTTGCTCTGGCGGGGTTCTTGCCGAAGGTTTCGATTCGGGTTTTCAGGTCGCTCAGCGCCTGATGAAAAGCATGGCTGGGCACGGCTACCACAAAACACAGTTCATCGTTGATCGCCTTGCCGGGGTCGGGTTCTACGGCAAGATTGTCAGGCAGGTTGACTCCCGGAAGGTATCGATCATTGCGCCTGTCGCGGATGATCGGATACAGGACGTCGGGGTCGCGCCCCCACAGGGTGACGCGGTTGATGTTGCCGCACAGGAGAACGGCGAGAGAGGTTCCCCACGAGCCTGCTCCAACAACGGTGACATGATCAGGCCGTGACAATGTCAAAGGTCCGGGCGGGCACGGAGACCCGCCCCTACTACGGCGAGGGGGTGGACATGATCAGGTCGTGACAATGTCAACGGTCCGGGATCATCAGTTTATCGACTCCGGGGTCTGTGCGTTGGCCTCCCCGTCCATTTCCTGTTCCTTTTTTGACCGATAAATGGATTCGAAATTGAGCGGAGCGAGTAAAAATTGACTGAATCCTCCCTTGGTGATCAGGCTGTTCAATTCCTCGCGCGCGAATGGCAGGAGAATCTGGGGACAGGTCACCTCTACTATAATCCGGTAGGTTTCCGCTTCCGGGTGTTCAATTTCAAACACTCCCGCTTGATGGACTTCGGCGAGAAACAGGGTTGTCTCTTCATGCTTGGAGGTGACGGTGGTTTTCAGAACTATTTCCGCCAACCCTGCTTTTTCATCAACAGCCCGGTAATCAATAAACACCTGAAGATCATATTCGGGTCTGATTCCGGTTCGGGTAAATATGCCGGGTGTGGACGGGGATTCAAAGGAAGCGTCTTTAAGGTAGATCTTTTTTACGGCGAATTTCATGGCGGCCAGTCAGCGGAGGATTGTGTGTGCAACGTCAACTCTTTTCGAGGGGCAGGTTCTCTTTTTTCCAGGCGCCAAGTCCGCCTGCAAGCAGATAGATGTCCGAAAACTCGTTCTTTTTGAGAATCGCCATGGCTTTTTTTGAGGTGTTCCCGGTATCACAGGTCAGCACGATGGCTTTTTTCTGATATTTTTTGAGTTTGCCGAGGGAATCGCCCAGCACACTGAACGGGATGTTGATAGCCTGGGAAATGTGTCCGTTTTTAAACTGGCCGGCTTCGTTGACATCGACGATTACCGCGTTTTTCTTTGCCTGGAGCCGGGGTAATTGCGCCGGCGTCACGGCTCTGGGGTCGCCCACACTGTGCATACTCAACAAAAACACGATAACCAGCAGCATGGCAAACAAATACCAGTACTCGGTCATGAATTCGATATACATTGCAGGCAGGGTGAGGTCGGATCGTTGCCGGATTGTACACCAATAACATCTCCTGTAAAACGCTCTCTACCGATCAACGGTTAGTGTTACACTGTCAACGTAGAAATTGAAATAATATAAAGCGCTGGATTATTTTCAGGATTATTTTCAGGAATGTTTTCAAAATCTGTGCAACTGACCGGAATCGGGGTTTGTCTGCTTCTGGTCACTGGCTTTGCGGGGTTGTCTTATGCCCAGGATGAGGTGGACGAAGCCCTGCCTTTGGGAGACCTGCGGATTTTCTCGGAAGTATTCGGGAAAATCAAAAGCGAATATGTGGATCCGGTTGACGATTCGACTTTGCTCAAAGGCGCCATTCACGGCATGGTGAGGGAGCTGGACCCCCACTCGTCATTTCTGGAGCCGGAAGAACTCAAGGAACTCAGGATTACGACCGACGGTAAATTCGGCGGGTTGGGAATTGAGGTTACCATCGAAGATGGATTGATCAAGGTGATCAGTCCGATGGACAGCACTCCCGCGTTTCATGCGGGGATTCAGCCAGGAGATCTGATTTTGATGCTGGATGGCGCGCCGGTTCAGGGTATGAACCTGAAAGAGGCGGTAGACAAGATGCGTGGTCCGCCCGGGTCCGAGATCAGGCTGACTATTTCCCGTGAAGGCGAGCCTGATTCCATCGAGGTGACTCTGGTCAGGGCTATCATCAAGGCGGCCAGCGTGAAAGCGCAACTTCTTCAGGCTGGTTTCGGATACGCCAGGTTATCGAGCTTCCAGAGCGGCAGCGCCCAGAGTCTGCGGACAAAGATCGCCGAACTGAAAAACAGGAATGGAGGCGCTCTTGAGGGTTTTGTGCTGGATCTGCGGAATAATTCGGGCGGCGTTCTGAACGGCGCCGTGGAAGTCAGTGACCTGTTTCTGAGCGGTGGTGAAATCGTTTCAACCAGAGGCAGGACGGAGTTATCCGCACAAAGTTATACCGCTCTCCCCGATGATGTGATTGATGGCGCCCCGATGGTCGTTTTGGTCAATGGTGGTTCTGCGTCGGCATCGGAAATTGTGTCCGGAGCCCTGCAGGACCATCAGCGCGCTATCATTATGGGCACCAAAACCTTCGGCAAGGGTTCGGTGCAAACCATTATCCCGATGGATAATCGCGGGGCGCTGAAAATTACTACTGCGCGCTATTACACACCCTTGAACCGATCAATCCAGGCCATAGGGATTACCCCGGACATTGTGACCGAGCAGACTGAATTTGCAAAAGTACAAAGCAATCAACCCGCTGTCAGGGAATCTGATCTGGTGGATCATCTTGACAGTGAAGGCGGGAGTGATGAGGCCGCCCCGCCGATTTTGTCAAACCTTGAATTGATCGACAATGACAATCAACTCAAGGAAGCGTTTAATTTGCTGAAAGGGATGGCCCTGATTCAAAAAAGGGCAAAGACCAGTGGATAGTCCGGTTTGAAGTCCCCTGGTTCGGGCTATTGCCCTGGACTGTTGCGGCTACGCCATTTTCTGAGCCAGACCTGAATCGACAGATGCCCCTTTCTCGCCCAGTGGAAATCCACTGAGAGAATCACGAGACCCAATGGTATCATCCATATTCCCAATACAGGCAGGAACCAGAACATGCCGCCTATCAGCAACAGTACACCGAGTATCTGGCGCGGCAGGGCAGGCATGGACCGGATTGATTCAATGAACATGAATTTCACAAAAATGCATTCAATGGGTAACGATTTCGTGATGCTGAACGGAGTTGTGGAGAATATCAGAATTACCCGGGATATTGCCAGATTTATTGCGGATCGACATTTCGGCATTGGCTGCGACCAGATTATAGTAGCCGAAAAATCACAAACCGGGAGCCGTTTCAGGATGCGGATATTCAACAGGGATGGCAGCGAACCGGGGCAATGCGGAAATGGAGCCCGGTGTTTCGCGCAGTTTCTGCATGACCAGGATTTGACTGGCGATTCGACTATTCATATTGAAACCCGCACTACCGAAATGGCGCTTGAAATCCATGATGATGGTACGGTTACCGCCCAAATAGGGCAACCTGACTTCGCTCCCGAACAAATTCCATTATTGATGCCGGAGGCGGCTCTGCGTTATCGGGTGAGCGCTATGGCGGGCGAAATTGAATTCAGCGCCCTGTCGATGGGCAACCCACATTGCGTGATTGCGGTGGACGACGTTGAATTTGCGGATGTCGCGGGGTTGGGGCCGTTGATGGAGTGTCACCCGGCTTTTCCCGAGAGAGTCAATGTCGGTTTTTCGCAAACTGTTTCACCCGATCAAATCAAATTGCGGGTATACGAACGGGGCGCAGGGGAAACTCTCGGATGCGGCAGCGGCGCCAGCGCGGCAGTGGTGGCCGGAATTCGCAACGGTGAACTTCAGTCCGATGTGACTGTGACGCTGCCTGGCGGGAGCGTCCAGGTTCGCTGGGAGGGAGGGCGAACCCCTGTGTTCCTCCGCGGACCGATACATCGTGTATTTGACGGCAATATCAGGATACCGGAGAAAACCCGATAGTTCCGCTCTTTTCGGAAAAATCGGGAATGATCGTTTATAATTCGGCGCAGGAAAATGATCACTTGTTTGACAGATATGCCGAAACTTGCGGAAATAATAGACTATTTGCGGGCAAATCCCGATTTTTTCGAACAGCATGAAGATTTGCTGGTTGAATTGGGGCTGGGTGACGTGGGTGGCAGCGCCCTCTTTTATGAAAGACAGTTGCAAGTGCTGAAGGACAGACTGACCCATCATCAGGCTAAAATTGAATTCATTGTCGATAGTGTCAGAAGCAACCAGAAACTCGAATCCGACTTTCTTCAGGTCGCGGTCGGTCTGCTTGCGCACAAGGATAGCGGTGACAGTCCCGTACAAACGGTAAACAGATTGATGAAGCGACAGTTCAACGTCGGGGAATCTGTGATCATTTTGAAATCCGACAAATCCGACGCAGCCGGTCCGGGCCAGCTTTGCCATGACCCGGTGTGCCAGCGAGTGGCGCATAAAGGATCGGTTTGTGAGGATCGTCTTTCGAGCGCCTTGCGCGAATCGATTTTTGGACATGGAGCCCGGTCTGTCCAGTCCTGCGCTTTTATTCCGTTGTTGTTCGAGGAGGAGTTGCTCGGCGTAATGGCGCTGGGGGCGCATTCCCGGACACGGTTTCGGCCGGATGTCGGGATGATGTTCCTGGATCGGCTCGGCCTGCTGATCGGCGGTTATCTCCACGGTCGACTTTAGCCGCATGACTCCATTACAGGGTAAAATAGATCAATTTCTGGAACGCCAGAAGCGGGAACGAAGGCTGTCTTCCAATTCCCGGGAGGCGTACCGCAGGGATTTACAGAAACTGCACGACTATGCCTGCCAAAAAGCAGTGTCCGACTGGGACAGGCTGACGGTTCGGGATGTCCGGTTTTTCCTGGCCGGACTGCATCAAAAGGGTTTGTCCGGCAGGAGTATCCAGCGTCTGTCGTCGGCTTGCCGCGTCTTTTATCAATACCTCCTGAAAAACGGATTCGCGACGATCAATCCCTTCATCGGCGCCAGAGTACCCCGATCCCCGAGACGATTGCCGGCAACACTGAGCGTGGATGAACTGAGCGGGTTGCTGGATCACCATGACGACTCCATTCTTTGCGTTCGGGATCACGCGATGCTGGAGCTTTTTTATTCTACCGGGCTGAGGCTGTCGGAGTTGGCCTCGCTTGACGCTGATTCAATTGATTTTGATCAGAACCAGATTCTGGTTACCGGCAAGGGCAACAAACAGCGCATTGTTCTGGTGGGAGGAAAGGCGGCGGTAGCCCTTGCAGACTGGCTTGGGCGGCGGCATCAACTCGCAGACGAAACCGAGCGGGCCCTGTTCGTCAATGCAAGGGGCAGGCGGCTGGGTGTCCGCGGTATCCAGTACCGGCTTAACCGATGGGCAAAAATCAAGGGATTGGGAAGACGCCTGCACCCCCACATGCTGAGACATTCCTTTGCCAGTCACATGCTCGAATCCAGTGGTGATCTCAGAGCGGTTCAGGAGATGATGGGGCATGCCGACATCGCCACGACCCAGGTCTATACGCATCTGGATTTTCAGCATCTTGCCCGTGTTTATGACAGGGCGCATCCCAGGGCCAGAAAAACCGATAAATGAGCAGGTCCGGGTTCGTCGACGCCCGGATTTGTAATTGATATCTGATGTCATCAGGGATATAGTTCGCATCCGGTTTTTTCCAGATTTTCATCTTTTTAACGGAGTCTTTCATGATTAGCTACGCACCTGTAATTCTGGGTATTATCGGCCTGCTTGCGGCGCTTGTCGTATACAGAATGATTTTGAGGTATCCGGCGGGAGAGGGAAAGGTGGCTGAAATTGGCAACCAGATCCACCGTGGCGCAATGGTGTTCATGCACCGTGAGTATACTTATTTATTGATTTTTGTGGTCGTCGTCGGACTGTTGATTCTTATATCCGATCTTGGCGCCAAAACCACGGTGGCCTTTCTTCTCGGAGCCGTGTGTTCGGGTGTCGCGGGCTATATCGGTATGTATGCCGCGACTCACGCAAATACCAGAACCACCTCGGCGGCCGCGAGGGAAGGAGCGCAGAGCGCGTTGGCTGTCGCATTTTTCGGTGGTTCGGTGATGGGATTATGTGTCGCCTCGATGGGATTGCTCGGTATCGGCATATTGTATCTGTTGTTCGGCGGCGACCCGGAAACGGCGCACGTCATTCATGGATTTGGCATGGGCGCTTCCTCTGTCGCCCTTTTTTCCAGGGTGGGGGGTGGCATATTCACCAAAAGCGCCGATGTGGGCGCAGACCTGGTCGGCAAGATCGAGGCCGGAATTCCCGAAGACGACCCGCGTAATCCCGGCGTCATCGCAGACAACGTAGGCGACAATGTGGGGGATGTGGCTGGCATGGGTTCGGATATTTTCGAATCCTATTGCGGTTCGATTATCGCGACCATCGCGATCGCGTCAACACTGCCGGTCGCGATGCTGAACCTGCTAGGAGATCGGCAAACCCTGATGTTCCTGCCGCTTGCGCTGGCGTCCGCCGGGCTGCTTTGCTCGATTCTGGGGATCATCATCGTCAAGTTGAACTCGGCCAGGTCTCCGGAACTTGCGCTTCGGACCGGCACCATCGGCGCCACCATCGTCTTTATGGCTGCGGCCTGGGCTGTGGTGAATTTTCTGGATGTGTCCATGAACGTATGGGGGGCGGTTGTAGTTGGCGCGGCGGGGGGGATTGGTATCGGTCTGATCACCGAGTACTACACCGGGGGCAGCCCGGTCCGCAGGATTGCCAAAAGCGGTGAGACCGGCCCGGCGACGGTAATGATCAGTGGTCTGTCTGTGGGTATGGAGTCCGTTGTGGTACCGTTGTTGATCATCAGCGCCATCATTCTCATATCCAGCAGCCTGACCGGACTGTATGGGGTTGGTATCGCCGCGGTCGGTATGCTGGCTACAGTAGGAATCACCATGGCCATTGATGCTTATGGTCCGGTTGCCGACAATGCGGGAGGGATCGCGGAGATGTCCGGTCTGGGTGAAGAAGTCCGTGAAATTACGGATTCTCTCGATGAACTGGGAAATACGACTGCCGCGATTGGCAAGGGTTTTGCCATTGGCGCGGCCGCGTTGGCGGCGCTTGCCATTATTTCCGCCTTTATCGAAACCATATCCCTGCTCAAGCCTGAATTCTCATTGGAGCTCAGTGATCCGAAGGTCCTGTCTGGCATGTTCCTGGGCGGGATTTTCCCTTTTCTGGTTTCCAGTATCACCATGAACGCGGTCGGCGCGGCCGCGTTTGATATGATCCATGAGATTCGCCGCCAGTTCCGGGAGATTCCCGGTTTGATGGAAGGAACCGCGAAGCCGGATTCAGACCGATGCGTCGATATTGCCACCCGTGCAGCGCTCAAGCGAATGATTCTGCCCGGCGTGATTGCGGTCGCCGCGCCGCCGCTGGTCGGTTTTGGCCTGGGCGCCACCGCGCTCGGCGGTATGCTGGGCGGAGCCTTGCTCGGTTGCGTGTTGATGGCGCTGACCATGGCGAATGCCGGCGGGGCCTGGGACAATGCGAAAAAATATGTCGAGAAAGGCAATCTGGGCGGCAAGGGCTCGGATGTTCACGCCGCCACTGTTGTGGGTGATACCGTGGGTGACCCCTTCAAGGATACATCGGGGCCTTCGATGAACATCCTGATCAATGTGATGGCGATCGTCAGTCTGGTGATTGCTCCGTTGCTGTAGTGGCGCATGGTTTGTGATTGAAAGCGAAATCGGCCTGCAGCGGGGGCATCGGCTTACGACCGAGAATCCGGTCTGATACCTTTAACGCCATCATCTGGACGGGTGCGTTCAGGTTCCCGCTGACTATGTCCGGCATCGCCGAGGCATCGACCACGCGCAGCCCGTCCAGCCCGTGTACTTTCATCTCCTGGTCCACCACCGCCATTTCATCCACTCCCATCCGGCAACTGCAACACGGATGATAATCCGTGTCCGCGGTCTGGCGTATGAATTGTTCAATCCCGGCATCGGATACGACCCCGGATCCGGGGTCTATTTCCTCACCCCTGAATTCATCGAACGCGGGTTGTGCGATCAGTTCCCGTATTCTTTTCACCGCCTCGATCAGTTCCCGGACATCGAATGGATCGATAAGATAGTTAAAGAATGCGCCAGGGCGGCGTTGTGGGTCGGCTGATAACAATCGCACCTCGCCCCGGCTCCTGGGCCGCAGCTGATCCAGCTGTGTAGTAAACCCGTTGAACAGCGTAATTCCGGTTCCCTCATACACGGTATGGACCGGTGCAAAATGATATTGCAGGTTCGGGTATTCGACTTCACTGTATCCCCGTATATGTCCGCCCGCTTCCCAGATATTGGAAGCCGCGAAGCCTTTACGGGTCAATAGCCACTGGCAACCGATCAGCAGTTTTCTGAATGGTTTGTCCACCTTGTCATAAGTAACCGGTTTTTTTGAGCGGTAAATCACACTGACGCACAAGTGGTCCTGCAAATTCCGGCCCACTCCGGGCAAATGGTGAATCGGTTCGATACCCATATCAATCAGGGGTCGACGCGGCCCGATTCCGGAAAGCATCAATACCTGGGGTGACTTTATGGCGCCGGCGGACACGATGACTTCCCTGGCTGCATGGGCGGTCAGGATTTTTCCGCGCAGTTCGAAAATGACACCGGTGGCCCGCCCGTTTTCAACAATTACACGATGAACCAGCGCCCGTGTTTCCAGGTGCAGATTGGGTCTGGAAAGGGCCGGTTTCAAATGGGCCGTTGCCGCGCTGGATCGGCGGCCATTCCTGATTGTACTGTCGAGACGGGCGAGACCTTCCGGGTTGTAGCCATTCGGGTCGTCGGTATTGCCCTGGCCGGACTGGGCGCCGGCTTCAATGAATGCATCGAACAGCGGATTTTCCAGTTTGCCTTTGGTAACCCCGAGACGTCCATCGGCGCCTCGCCAGTCGTTGGCTCCGCGGTCGGAGGATTCGCATTTCCTGAAGTAGGGGAGACACTGATCGAAAGTCCAGTCCGGCAGATTATGGTTTTTTGCCCAGTAATCATAATCGCGCGGGTGGCCGCGCATATAGACCATCGAGTTGATTGATGATGACCCGCCGAGTACCCTGCCTCTTGGCAGGGTGATTTTCCTGTTTCGCAGATCCGGTTCGGGTTCGCTGTCGTAATTCCAGTTGATAGCGGGGTCCTTGTAGACACTGTAAACTCCGGCCGGGATGTGAATCAGCAATTTCCTGTCCATCGGTCCCGCTTCGAGTATCAGAACCTGGTTGCTGGTATCCTGACTCAGTTCATTGGCCAGCACGCAACCGGCGGAACCGGCGCCAAGAATAATGTAATCAAATTCCTGATCGTCTTTCATCTCCTGTTCATCCCGGCGGGTTCAACCTCTCCAGAGCCGCGTTATGCAAATCGATATTGGCGGAAGCCAGAACATCTCCATCGGAATTCAGGGTCAGTGCGTTGCCCTGCCAGTCACTGATGACGCCGCCAGCGCCTGTAATAACCGGGACAAGCGCGAAGAAGTCATAAGGTTTCAGGTCTGCTTCACACATCAGGTCGTTGAATCCGGAAGCGACCAGACCATATCCGTAACAGTCTCCGCCAAACACCCGGAATTTACAAGCCCCGGTCAGGCGGGAGGCTTGTATTGCCGCCCGGTCATCGAACATATCCGGGGTCGTGGTATAAACCGAGGCGTCTTCCAGTTTCCGCGTAGTCCGGGTACGGCAGGCTTTACCGTTATGTGTCGTGGGTTGCCCGCGAATGCCGACCCATCTTTCGTCCAGTATACAATGGTCGATAATGCCAATTACCGGAGTCCCCTGATCAAGTAATGAGATGAGCGTACCAAAAGTCGGCATGCCGGTAGCGAAACACCGGGTGCCGTCAATGGGGTCAATTACCCACTGCCAGTCAGTATGACTGTGACGGGTTCCGGTTTCTTCGCCAAAAAAACCGTGATCGGGGTGACGTTGCAGAATAATATCCCGAATGACCTGTTCTGTCCGCTCGTCTGCGATGGTGACGGGACTGTGGTCTTTTTTGTTTCGCACGGACATGTCGGTGCGAAACCATGCCCGGGTAATTTTCCTTGCCTGGTCAGCCGCCAGATGGGCGGTATCGAGAAATGGCTGTAACGGGTTGTCGGGGGGCCGGATCATCAATTAATCTGCGCTGATTCAACATAAAAAGAGGATTTTAACCCATAAATTACGGTAGAATCCGTTGCCAATTTTTGCTGTCAACCCTTTTCGAGGAGAATCTTAAGATCATGAAAATACTGGTTCCGGTGAAACGCGTGATTGATGCCAACATCCGGGTCAGGGTGAAGTCTGACAACACGGGCGTTGAAACCGCCAACGTCAAAATGGCGATGAATCCATTTTGTGAAATCGCGGTGGAAGAAGCGCTGCGGTTAAAAGAAGCGGGCCATGCCGAAGAGGTCATCCTGGTTTCCGCCGGACCTGAAAAGTGTCAGGAAACCATACGCGCAGGTCTGGCCATGGGAGCTGACCGCGGTATTTACATCGCTGCGCAAGCCAATCTGGAACCATTGGCGATCGCGAAGATGATAAAAGCGGTGGCGATGAGAGAATCCACCGACCTGATTATTCTTGGCAAGCAATCCATCGACGACGACAACAACCAGACCGGACAGATGGTCGCGGCGCTGATGCAGCGTCCACTCGGAAGCTATATCTCGAGAATCGAAAAAAACCGGGAAGGGTTTGCGATCACCCGGGAAATAGACACAGGGCTGGAAATACTGCAGATCACTTCACCCGCCGTGGTCACTACCGATCTGCGTTTGAATGAGCCAAGATACGCCTCCCTGCCGAACATCATGAAGGCCCGCAAAAAACCGATTGACGCCCTCACTCCTGAAGAACTGGGTGTCGATACACAATGCCGGGTCGTCGTTCTCGAGGTCAATGAACCTCCTGCCCGTCCAGCCGGAGCGCTGGTGGCCGATGCGGCCGAGTTGGTGGATAAACTGAGAAATGAAGCGAAGGTGATCAAATGAGAATTTTAGTGATAGCGGAACACGACAAGTCAGCGCTGGCGCCGGCCACGCAAAATACGATCACGGCCGCCGGTCTGATCGGTGACGATGTGGATGTGCTGGTTGCAGGTCAGGATTGCGGCGCGGTGGCGGATGCCGTTGCCAGGACTGCGGGGGTGAGCCGGGTTCTGGTTTGCGACAACCCGATCTATGCCCATGACATTACTGAAAATATGGCGTCCCTGATCCAGTCAATCGTTGACGGGTATTCCCACGTCATGGCTCCCGCCACGACTTTTGGCAAGGCTCTGATCCCTTATACGGCGGCGCTGTGTGATGTTCAGGCTATCTCGGATATCAGCGAAGTAGTGGATAGCGATACCTTCGTCAGGCCGATTTACGCGGGTAACGCGCTTGCCAAAGTAAGATCAACCGACCCGGTTAAAATGATTACGGTTCGGGCCACCGCGTTTGAACTGGCGGACGGGGAAAGCGGTGACGCTGAAATTCACAGTATCGAGGCTGCCAGCGCCACCGATGGCGTCGCGTTCGTTGATCAGATGCTGAGCTCCAGCGAGCGTCCCGAGTTGACTTCCGCCAGGGTTGTCGTATCGGGAGGGCGCGGAATGAAAAATGGGGAGAATTTCGGGATGCTGGAAAAACTGGCGGATCAACTCGGCGGCGCTGTCGGCGCTTCGCGCGCGGCCGTGGACGCGGGTTTTGTGCCCAACGATTATCAAGTGGGGCAGACCGGCAAGGTAGTGGCTCCGGATTTATACATGGCGGTCGGTATTTCCGGCGCGATTCAGCACCTTGCCGGAATGAAGGATTCCAGGGTCATTGTCGCCATCAATAACGATGAAGAAGCGCCGATTTTTCAGGTTGCGGATTATGGCTGGAACCAGGACCTGTTCGATGCCGTGCCGGCGTTGCAGGCTGAACTGGAAAAGTAATCGACAAACCCGGACCTGGCATGGAATACTCAACCGTGAAATTCAGGCAGCCTGCGATCAGGCAACTCCAGTCTCTGCCACAGGTTGATCTCGGTCATTACCCGACACCGATTGAATCGCTCGCGAGGTTGTCCGCCAGATTTCCAGGCTACCGGATCCGGGTAAAGCGGGATGATTGTACCGGCCTGGGGTTCGGAGGCAACAAGGTCCGGCAGGTAGAATTTTATCTCGGAGATGCCCTGTCACGAGGTTATGACACGGTTTTGAGTACCGGAGCAATCCAGTCGAACTGTATGCGCACGATTGCGGCTGCAACCAGCAAACTGGGCATGGACTGCCATATCCAGTTGGAAAACCGGGTCAGTAACTGCACCATCGAATACCAGAACTCAGGAAATAAACTGCTTACCGACCTGTTCGGCGCCCATGTTTATTACTATCCCGAGGGAGAAGACGAGGAAGGCGCTGATCAGTCGCTCGCCGATATCGCCGATCAACTGAAAGAACAAGGCAGGAAGCCCTACATTATTCCGTTGAGAGTGGTCAAGGAGCCGAAAGGCGCTTTCGGTTATATGGTTGCAGCCGCGGAGATGCTCGATCAGTTCAGGGAACTGGACTGGAAGCCTGACCTGATTGTGGTCGGCTCTGGCAGTGGATTGACCCATGCCGGATTGTTGATGGGGCTGCGGCTTTTGGGATGTGATATACCGGTGCTCGGCGCCTGTGTCCGCAGGGATGCGCAGGCACAATCCATCAGAATCAAAACCCATTGCGACAATCTGGCGAATATGCTGGATATTCAGCCCCTGGTCACGGACCAGGACATCTGGACCGATGACCAGGCCCTGGCGCCGGGTTATGGCCAGATAACCGGGGGGCTGACGGATACGATTCGCCTGGTCGCAACCACAGAGGGACTGTTGCTGGATCCGGTTTATTCAGGAAAAGCCATGCGCTGTATGCTGAACTTGATTGAAAACAACAATCTCGCCGATTACAGGAACCTGCTCTTCATTCATACAGGCGGTACTCCGGCGGTATTTGCCTATCGCAACGATTTACAGGATTTGCCGAATCAGGTTGTGAATAGCGCCTGATCGGGAGCTGTGAAAACCATGCCGCAATCCTGTCGCACCGCGCCGCTTGAAGGGGTTACCGTTGTTGATTTGACGCGGGTGCTGGCGGGTCCGTACCTGACCATGATACTGGCAGACCTCGGCGCCAACGTGATCAAGGTCGAGTTGCCCGGGTGTGGAGATGACGCGAGACAATTCGGTCCTTTTCTGGATCAGCAATCCATTTATTTCGCCTCGATCAACCGCGGCAAGAAAAGTATCGCGTTGAATCTGAAAGATACGGATGACCGGGCGGTATTTGAAAAACTGCTTCTGGCCGGCGATGTGCTGGTTGAGAATTTTCGTGGCGGCGCCTTGCAGAAACTCGGCTATGGGTGGCAGGAATTACACAGCATTAACTCCCGATTGATTTATGCGTGTGTTTCCGGTTTCGGTCATACCGGTCCCTACAAGGATCGTCCTGCCTATGATCTGGTTGTCCAGGGTATGGGAGGGGTGATGAGTCTGACCGGCGATAAAGACACTGCACCCAACCGGGTGGGCACTTCCGTGGGTGATATTACCGCTGGTCTGTTTGGGGTGTCCGGGGTGCTGGCCGCGCTTTATGACCGGGAAAGAACAGGTGAGGGGCAACAGGTGGATGTGGCCATGCTGGACTGCCAGGTCGCCATATTAGAAAATTCCATCGCGCGATATTTTGCAGAAGATAAAATACCGGAACCGATTGGAATGAGGCACCCGTCCATCACGCCTTTTGCCGGATTCCGGGCAAAAGGGGAGGAGTACATTATAATTGCGGTCGGCAATGACACCATGTTCAGGAAATTTTGCGAAGTGATTGGACGCGAGGACCTGCTGCAGGACAGTCGCTTCAGATCGAACAATCTGCGAACCGAAAATTATCAGCCGCTCCATGATGAAATCGAGCGCAGCCTGGTGGGTAAATCGGTCTCTGAATGGTTGACGGTTTTGCAGGAAGGCGGGATTCCGTGCGGCCCGATCAACAATATCGAACAGGTTGTGAACGATCCCCATATACGGCACCGAAACATGATCATATCGGTTGCGGCCGACCCTGGAGCCGACGCCAAACGGAACATTCAGATGCCAGGCAACCCGATCAAATTCTCAGGGTACGATGATCCCGAAACCCGGCGCAGGGCGCCCAGGCTGGATGAGCACCGTCAGCAGATACTGGAATTCCTGCAAGAGGAATGATCAGGTTCGGGTATTCTTTTCGACCGGGTTTTTCGCGTTGAACTCAAGCAGTACCGGGCCGGGCCGGGAGAATGCGCGCTCAAGCTCCGCTCCAAGCGATGACAGTCCGGGCGCCTCCCTTGCATCCCAGTGGCAGGCTTTCGCCATCGCGATAAAATCGGGATTTTTCTGAAATACCCCGATTCGCCTGATATTCGCATTATCCATATCATCGCAGATTTGCTGGAGCGCATCGTTGTTCCAAAGCAGTACGACCAGATTGAGATTCAGTTCCGAAGCCAGGGTCATTTCCTGCATGGTATACTGTAGTCCGGCGTCTCCGACAAGCGCCAGGGCCGGGTTGCCCGGATTCGCCAGTACGACGCCGATCGCTGCCGGTAGCGCGTAGCCGAGTGTCCCGTACCCTGTAGGATGCAGCCACTGACGCGGACGTGACATGGTCAGATAATCGACCGCTGTATATGCAATCTGTGTCATATCGCTGACAATGGTGGCCTGCTCCGGGATGTGATCAATCATTTCCGTCAGCGCCTGCATGTGAATTTTTTCCTGGTCGGTCATGTCGGACTGGCGCTCTGAGCGGGCAGACTGGCAAACAGCATGGGTCTGTTGTACGCGCTCAGGCGCGGGGTCGGACAAGGCCCGCGATATCCGCTGCGAAAAGTCGATACAGTCGGCTTTGATGGTGAGGGCCGACGGTCCGCGATGTTCGAGGGCATGCGGACAAAGATTGACCCATATCTGATTTTCAGGCAATTGCAGGTGATCGTTCCAATGATCCGTTTGCGCGAATCCGGTTCCCAGAAACAGGGCCAGGTCCGCGTTTTCCAGTATCTCCTGGACACGGGGCGCGCGTAACTGGGCGCCTGTGGTCAATGGATGTCCGGGAGCCAGGATTCCTCTCCCGGCGACCGTTGTCAACACCGGGCAGTATACTTTTTCCGCCAGTTGAAGAATCGCTTCCGCCCCGTTTGCGCAGCCTCCCCCGGCGACAATGACCGGATTATCGGCGCTTTCAATCAGCGTTGCGGCCTGTGCCAACTCCCGACCGGAGCAGACTGCCGGTTTGCCAATGTTCCTCGCTTTAAAACCGGATTTGATCACTCGGGGAATGATCGATAACGGTATATTGATGTGAACCGGGCGCGGACGTTCGCACGAAAATATCTCAAATGCACGGGCAATCATGTCTGGAATCTGATCCGGGTCCGTGACGGTATAACTGTGGGCCGTCAGTGGCGCTGTGACGGCTGCCTGACTCGTGATTTCGTGTAGTCGTCCCCGATTCACCTCTTCCGGGTCCGGGTCGTTGACGGGAGAAATGACCAGCAAGGGCACGGAATCCATGTAGGCTTCGCCCAGGGGCGTACAGATATTGGTCACTCCAGGGCCGGTGATCACAAAACAGACCCCGGGTTTTCCACTTGCCCGGGCATAACCATCCGCCATGAATCCGCCTCCCTGTTCATGTCGGGGGGAGATGTGCCGGATTTTACTGGTACCCAACCCGCGGTAAAGCTCAATGCTGTGGGTTCCGGGAATGCCAAAAACAAGATCAACCTGATACTGCTCAAGCAGATCGACCAGAGCCTGGCCGACAGTGAGACCGCTCATTTTCCCGGTTTCCGAAAGGGAATGACGGGACATTCTACTCGAGCGAGGCGCCACCCCACAGATGAGTATAGGATTCGCAGTGGATCAGCATCGAACGGTACTCATCCAGATTGACATCGGCGGGCAGGGCGTACTCCTGGTGGCCCTTGTTCGATTCCAGCGCCGAAATTTTGATCGAGGAGGGCTCGACATCATCGTCCTCAATGTCTGCAATGGACATCCTTGACAGGTAGACTTTCAGATCCGGGCCTTTTTTCGTTTTGAAGTCCTCATTGAATACGATAAACCGGGTATTGTCGCGGCTTACGATTTCCCACTCTCCCGCGATGCGGTAACTTTTCTTGATCCAGTCTCCCGGACCGCGCAGCGTTTCATCGGCGAACCCGGAAAAAGAGGTCGAGACCAGAGCCAGCGCGCAGACTGACCGGAGTAATGTGGTAATTGTATTTTTCATGGGCCTGGTTTTCCTGACTGTTGTGAGTTATCTGGCTATTGTATAGTATAACCATAATGTCTACACCGTCCCGACAGATTGCCAATTTCGCGGCAACGCTGGATTTTGAGGATATACCGGGTCCGACGCTGGAGCGAGCCAAATGGCTGTTTCTTGACTGGTATGGATCGGCAGTGGCTGGCTCAACCTCACACAGTACCGCTGTCCTTCTCAAATTTGCAAAAGAGATGGGCCCCGGGAGCGGACCTTGCCAGATCATGGGCCACCCGGATACGACTTCATCCTGGTTCGCGGCCTTGATCAATGGCGCCTCATCTCATGTTGTGGAGCAGGATGATCTGCATAACTCTTCCATACTGCATCCCGGCGCCGTGGTGTTTCCCCCGATATTTGCCCTGGCTCAATCAAACCCGGAGATTTCAGGCCGGGATTTTCTGACTGCCGCGGTAGCGGGCTATGAGTGTGGTATCCGGACAGGTGAGTTTCTCGGACGTTCCCACTACAGGATTTTCCATACGACAGCGACGGCCGGCGCCATCGCCGCGGCGATGGCGGCCGGTAGATTGCTGAACCTGGATCGTGAAAAAATGCTGCATGCACTGGGTTCCGCAGGCACCCAGGCCGGTGGGTTGTGGGAGTTTTTGCGAAATGCCGCCGATTCCAAACAACTGCATACGGCCAAGGCTTCCGCCGACGGGTTGTTGGCGGCCTGTTCGGCCAGAGACGGAATGACTGCGGCGAGGCAGATTCTGGAAGGGCAGCAGGGGATGGCGGCGGGGATGGGTGGGGAAGGCGATGTTGCAAAGCTGACAGACCGACTGGGTACCAGGTGGGCGCTGTCGGAAACATCATTCAAATACCATGCGTCCTGCCGGCATACCCATCCTGCCGCAGATGCGCTGCTTGAGGTCTGTATTGAACACGATATCCGTCACCAGGAAATTGAATCAATCCGGGTTTTTGTATATCAGGCTGCACAGGATGTGCTGGGCCAGGTGGATGTGCCGGACAGTATCCATCAATCGAAATTTTCGATGGGTTTCGTGCTGGCGCTGATTGCCAGATACCGTTCCGCCAGTGTATCGGATTTCTCGGTTGAAGCGCTGGCTGATCCGGTCAATTCGGAACTGCGGGAAAAGGTCAGCATGATTGTAGATGAAGGGATCGATAGCGCCTACCCTGACAAATGGGGTTCCCGGGTGGAAGTGAAAATGAAATCTGGAGCGCTGTTTAGCGCCTTTACAGACTGTCCCAGGGGGGACCCGGAGAATATGCTGAGTCAACAGGAACTGGAACAGAAAGTACTGCGCCTGGCCGAATTCAGCGGTGGGGCGGATGCAGACTCAATCAGAAGAGTCATCGCCAAAACATGGAATCTTTCTGCCCTGGAATCATTTGCCGACGAATTTCATTGATGCCGGACCGGTGTCAACGCCGGACCGGTTTCCCCGATCAGAGACAGACGCGCCGATGCGTCATCCGGTCTTTCTGCTGTCGCGCCAGCGATAATAAAAAATCGAAGGAGCGAGAAACCAGGGTTTTCGCCGATAATATGGGCGGCTGGGGAATGTCAGGCGGTCGATAGCGGTTTTCCCTTCCGGGTCGCCAACCGCTTTCAGCCCGGCCTTCATGCCAAAATAACTGGCCAGGGAAATGCCGGCGCCACAATAGCCCATGCTGTAGTGAATGCCGTTTCGGGCGCCGATATGGGGCATCTCGTCAAACGTGTATCCGACGAACCCCATCCATGAGTGACTGATTTTCACGGATTCCAGTTCAGGAAAACGCTGCAGCATCAATTTTCGCAACTTCGGTGCGCTGGCTTTTGGGTTGGTTTCGGCTATCGAAACACGTCCGCCAAACAAAATGCGTTGATGTTGCGGACAGAGTCGGTAGTAGACGACGACTTTCAGGGTATCGGTAATGACCCTGGCTTTCGGGATCAGTTTTTCCGGCAAACCGTCCGCAAGGGGTTCGGTTGCAATGATATAAGAGCCGATCGGTATGATCCTGCGTCTCTGCCAGGGCGTAAGTCCGGTGGTATAACCGCTGGTGGCGACGATTACCTGCTTGGCCAGAATCGTGCCCCTGGATGTTCTGATTCTGTGTCCATCCCGGTCGGATGAAATATGGTTCGCTTTACAATGACTGATGATTTGGGCGCCGCGCGCCCTGGCGCTGTCAAGCAGTCCCTGGTGGTATCGGCCCGGGTCTATGGAGGCATGGTGAGGATGGATGACTCCGCCATGATAATAATCGGACCCGATTTCGCTGGCTTGCTGGTCGCGCTCTACAATCCAGGCATCATGGTTCAGTTGTTTGGGTGTGCTCTCAATTTTTTTGCGGAGCAAGTCCAGCGCGGCAGGTGAGTGAGCGCCGTAAAAGCGCCCCGTCCGGTGAAAGTCGCAGTCAATCCCGTTTTCATTCACTGCCGATTCCACCCAGTCCAGGGCATGGTTGCCCTCGGTCAGAATGGCAAGGGCGGCATCTGCTCCATATTTACTTTCCAGTTGAGAGAAATGGGGTTTGATGCTGGGGCTGACCTGCCCCCCGTTTCTGGAGCTGCAACCCCAGCCCGCGTCCTCGGCGTCAATCACCACCGTGTGCCGGTCCCGTTTTGTGGTTTCAATCGCAGCGGACAATCCGGTATAACCGGAGCCGATAATCAGTACGTCGGCGCGATCGGGTAATCCGGTTTCATCCGGGTCAGGCCGCGGCGCGCGCTCCCACCAATACGGTGTAGACTTGAAATCCGGAGTGAATAGATCAGTTGTCTCTCCTGCCATGGGTGGATGGTATAATCAAACAGGCCGCTCCGCAAGATGCTGCGCTGTACGTGTAGAATCAAGCCAAAACCGGGTAATATCGACCCGTGGCATAACACTCATATTGAGGAAAACAACACATGAATGCCCCGCTCACCAATGCAGCCTTACTGGCGAAAGATCATCAACACATGATCCATCCTCTGCACCACACCCCAGGTCATGCAGACGGCAGGGTCTGGGCCAGGGGAGAAGGTTCGTTTCTTTATGACTCCGACGGTAAAAAATACATTGATGGTCTGTCCTGTTTATGGAATGTGAGCGCCGGCCATAGTCGTCAGGAGTTGGCTGAGGCGGCCTATAAGCAAATGAGTGAACTGGCATTTTCCTCAAGTTATACGGGCGGCTCCAACAGACCTGCCATTGAACTTGCCGAACGACTGTCCACCATGGTTTATTCAAATTTACATCATTTTTATTTTACCTCTGGTGGAGGGGAGTCTACAGACAGCAACATTAAACTGGCCCGGTTTTACTGGAAAGCGAAAGGACAACCGGAAAAAACCAGGGTAATCAGTCGTGACTGGAGTTATCACGGGACTACTTTCGCGGCCATGTGCGCGACCGGCATCAAATCTTATTGGCCCATGTTCGAGCCAGGAATCCCCGGATTCAGCCACATCCCTTCGCCGGATCCGTACCATTATCCGGTTCCCGAGGATGGTTCCTCCCAGGGTATTGCGGCAGCCAATGAACTCGAAAAGGAGATTCTCAGACAGGGTCCGGAAACAGTGGCAATGTTTATTGCCGAACCTGTCCAGGGAGCTGGCGGAGTCATTTTGCCGCAGCCGGATTATTTCAAGCGGATTCGCGAAATATGCGATCAATATGATGTTCTTCTGGTCTCTGACGAAGTCATTACAGGATTCGGCAGAACCGGGAAAATGTTCGGATTACAGCGCTACGGGGTTGAACCTGATCTGGTGCAATTTGCAAAATCGATTACCTCAGGAGCAATCCCCCTGGGCGGAATTGGTATGACCGATGAAATTGCGGAAACCATTACTTCCAGCAAGTCCCCGTGGATGCACGCCTATACCTATAGCGGCCATCCTGTCTCCTGTGCGGTGGGTCTGGCCACTCTGGATATTATCGAGAATGAAGACCTTCCGGGGCAGGCGGCCACCAAAGGCGAAGCCATGCTGAAAAACCTCCATGAGGCCCTCGACGACCATCCCCATGTTGGCAATGTCCGTGGTCAGGGCATGATGCACGGCATCGAAATCGTCAAGGACAAGCAGACCAAAGAATGGTTTGACGCGGATTTCGGTCTCGGCGCCAAGCTGACCAAAGCGTTATTGGATCGTGGCCTGTACACTCGGGTGCGTAGCGAAATCATTTGCAATGCGCCGCCGTTGATTACCGATGAGTCCGTCCTGGATCAGATGGTGGATATTTATCGGGACGCGATTGTGGAAGTCTTGGGGAATTAGCGCGACGCTCTGGGAAATCAGGCCAGTTGTGCGCGTTTCTTCTCGACAGTCTGGTCAAACCTTTGTCTGTCAATGACAAATCGTTCGTGGGTGCCCTGGCAAATCAAATCCAGATCATCGTAACCGCGCACCTCGAATTTCAGTCGTCGGCCATCCACCTCCACAAGCTCCACTTTGGCGGTTACCGTGAATCCGCTCGGCGTCGCCGCCAGATGGCTCATATTGACATGAGTCCCGACAGTCTGTTCCCTCGGCCAGTTCAGGCAGGGGATGACCGAGTTCATACAGGCCCACTCCATGAACCCCACCATAAATCCGGTCGCAAAGACTTCAGGCATGATCTGGAATTCGGGAGCTTCCGGGTATAACGCCGGCACCATTTTCGCTTCAGTAAGCCTGAAGCTGTGCTCGAATTGGATGCCGGGTTCAAGTGGTTTTTTCATTTTTCAGTTCGTTTGAAAATGCCGTGAGGCAAGCATTTGAGCATGCAAAACACGCATGACTTCAATGCCGTAAGAGGTTTTACGATAATAAACCATGTGGCGCTTTACCGGATATCGCCTGTAGCCTTCACGGATATGGTCGCAGGCTGTGCCAACTCCAGAATTGTCCGCCAGAGACGCAAAAGCGTCTGTCAGGTTGTCAACATAACGTTCTGTTTGCTGTGCGCTCCACTTGGTTAATGAAAACAGCCATACGGTCTCCATATCTTCCCGTGCCGCCGGTGCAAGGCGATATTCAGCCATGCTTTGCTTTCATTTCCTGCTTGAACAGGTTGCTGTAAAAAGGCTGTGGCTCGCCGGATTCCTCAGCCTCGATCAATGTCGCGCGGATTGTTTCAATTTCGGCGTTTACGGCTTGATCGCGGCGGATCAAATCACGGATATACTCACTGTCATTGGTGAATCTCCCCTCTGCAATTTGCGCCTTGATCCAGCCGTCTTGCTGGTCGGTCACGGTGATAGTTTTGCGTGTGACACTCATGAAATGGCCTCCAAACAAGTATGTGATAAAATCATATTATTGATGTAATTTATCATACGCTATCTTTTTTGAAAAGTGTTAGTAACAAACTGTCAGCGCAAACAGGAATGTCTGATGTAGCACATGTTTCAATGAACTGATTTACTCATAAGCCGAGACAGAAGACTCCAGGGCATTAATGCCAATCTCAATTTCAGCTTCATCATGCGACGCCAGGTCTGTTACCTCGCTTCTGCGTTTGTCAATACGGTAGCGGTAGCGGGTATTGTTTTCGGCAATCCTCAACTTGCTTTGTTTAATCTCAAGATTTATTCCAGAGCGTGGACGGACAATGACAATATTGCTTTGAAGAGCTTTAAGGGCAGATTCTTCACCCGGTAAATACATCAAACAACTGGTATGACGAAGTTTGATCAGCCCATCATCGAATTGCTGCGGATCATTTTCCCCTTCACAGTTCCAGAGAATTCGACTGTCTTCATGCCAGTAGAGAACCAGCTGGCTTTGGAAAAGATCAAACCGGATTGGTTGGCCCGGTTCAATTTGCGACCACTGTTGTTTGGCTGAACGCAGTTCTTTTGCGTTTTCGTCGGCATAATTAAAATCATCACTTGTAATAAATTTAACCCATATAGCCACAGCAGCGATAAGCGCTATTACTACAATACCGATGACCATAAATACTTTGCCGCCGATGCCCGCTATCCTTTTTGTCAGAGGTGTTGACGGCGGTTCGTCTTCCAGATACTGACTGGCCAGTTGTTCAGGTGGACCGAACATATCGAGTAATGACTGCGAGTTGCCCCCTGATTCTTCAATATGGCTTTGTATTTCCTGTAATATATCTTCACGCGCCTGTCGATTCATTCCAGCCAGCGCTTTTTTAAGCTGGCCCATATATTGATCATTGTTCATACGAGTTTCCCAAGTTGTTCGAGCGATTGCTGGTTTAGTGCGTTGGCATTCAGCATTTTTGGCAAAACAGATTTCCCGACACGGCTTAATTCATAATAACGACGTGGGTGACCACTCAATGAAGGAGTTTCCCACTTTGACACCAGCCAGCCGTTTTTATGCATTCGGTTGAGCAATGGATACAAGGTGCCTTCATTCATCTCTATGCCCGCCTGCTGGAACACTTGTAACAATTCGAAACCATAGGATGATTTTTTCTGCCCAAGTGTGGTGAGCACACACAGTTCAAGGTAACCCTTGCGTAGTTGTGAGCGCCATTTCTGATATGAATTTGTTTCCATAGGGAGATTAAAACATATAATACTGTGCAATGCAAAGTATTATATAAACTAAATTTCGGGATAGGAACATGATTGCCGCGGGCGGGCACAGGGACCCGCCCCTACGATGTCGGATGGCGCCCGGGATGTCGGTCGTGGGTTTTCGCGGGCGGGCACAGGGACCCGCCCCTACGGTGTTGGTTGGTTCGGACGGATCAATAGAACGCCTGGAGTCCGGTTTGGGCGCGACCCAGAATCAGTGCGTGGATGTCGTGGGTGCCTTCGTAGGTATTGACCGATTCCAGATTGCATAGGTGCCGGATTACGTGATATTCGTCGGATACGCCATTGCCGCCGTGCATGTCCCGCGCCTGCCTTGCGATGTCCAGGGCCTTGCCGCAGTTGTTTCGTTTGATCATGGAAACGTTCTCTACCGGGCAGGCATTTTCATCCATCATTCGGCCTACCCGCAAACTGGCCTGGAGTCCGAGCGTGATTTCTGTCTGCATATCGGCGAGCTTTTTCTGGATCAACTGGTTTCGCGCCAGCGGTCGACCGAACTGGGTGCGTTCGAGAGTATAGGAACGGGCTGCATGCCAGCAAAACTCGGCGGCGCCGATGACTCCCCACGCAATGCCGTAACGCGCTTTGTTCAGACATTCAAAGGGTCCTTTCAGTCCTTCGACTCCGGGCAGTATGTTCTGTTTGGGCACAAACACATCCTCCATCACGATTTCGCCCGTGCTGGATGCCCGCAGGCTCATTTTGCCTTCAATTTTCGGGGTCGAGAACCCTTCCATTCCCCGTTCCAGAATAAACCCGCGGATCACTCCGTCGAGTTTGCCCCAAACCACGGCGATATCCGCGACCGGGGCGTTGCTGATCCACATCTTGCCGCCGTTCAGCAGATAACCACCCTCTACGGCTTCTGCCCGGGTCTTCATACTTCCGGGGTCAGAGCCATGATCCGGCTCGGTCAGGCCGAAACAGCCAATCAGTTCCCCTCGCGCCAGCTTCGGCAGATATTCCTGTCTTTGTTCCTCGCTGCCCTGGCTGTAAATGGGGTGCATGACCAGGGAGGACTGGACGCTCATCGCGGATCGATAACCACTGTCCACCCGTTCCACTTCGCGGGCAATCAGGCCATAGCAGACGTGATTCATTCCGGCGCACCCGTATTTTTCCGGGATGGTGCAACCGAGCATTCCCAGCGCCCCGAAGCGAGTCATGATCTGCGGGTCGAATTGTTCGTTGCGGTTCGCCTGTATGATCCCAGGCATTAATTCATTGTTGCAGAATTCCCTGACGCTATCTCTTACCAGCCGTTCTTCTTCGCTTAGCTGGGCGTCCAGATCGAACGGGTCCTGCCATTGGAATGGAGTTGTTGTTGCCATGATATTTACCTGAATGCGGCGATTAGCGCCAGTAGCCCCGAAAACAACAGTACCCAGCCGTGTACCGGCATCAGGTCCAGGCGTTGTCGGTCCGGCATGAAGAAGACCGAAAGCAACAAAAGCCCCATACCGAGAATGGCGTATATGATCTTTTTGTTATTGATGGTCATCTGGTTTTTCAGGCTTTCGATTTCCCGGTCCCGGGTTTGCATGACCAGGTCGTCATTCTTCATTTTATGCAGTAGCTGGTGCGTCAACCCGGGCAATTCCGGCGCCAGTGTGAACAGGTTGGGCATCTCCCGCCGGATCGTTCTGATTGCGGCGCGAGGTCCGATCTGCTGATTCATCCATTTCTCCAGAAACGGTTTCGCCGTTTCCCACAAATCCAGTTCCGGGTATAGCTGGCGACCCATGCCCTCGATGTTCAGGATGGTTTTTTGCAGTAATACCAGTTGTGGCTGGATCGGCATGTCGAATCTTCGGGCCACCCGGAACAAGTCTACCAGAAAGCCGCCAAAGGAGATTTCACTGATCGGACGGGAAAAAACAGGCTCACACACGGTTCTGATGGCGCCTTCAAATTCCTCGACATGGGTGGTTGGCGGTACCCAGCCCGCCTGCACATGCACTTCCGCCACCCGGTGATAATCCCGATTGAAAAAGGCCAGCAGGTTCTCCGCCAGATAGCGTTTGTCGGCGGCGCTCAAGGTCCCCATGATGCCAAAATCCACCGCCCGATACTGTCCCGACTCGCTGACAAAAATATTTCCCGGGTGCATGTCGGCATGGAAGAAGCCGTCCCGAAAAGCCTGCGTGAAAAAGATCTCGACTCCGGTATGGGCCAGTTTTCGCATGTCGATACCGGCCTCCCTGAGTCGTTCTGTATCGCGTATCGGAATACCCCGGATTCGTTCCATTACCATGACGTTGCGGCGGGTATGCTCCCAGTAGACGGCGGGGACATGGATCCGGTCGCAATCCCGGAAATTGCTTTTCAATTTGCTGGCGCTGGCCGCTTCACGCATCAGGTTCAGTTCGTCATGAATGGTTTTGTCGTAATCGGCAACAATTTCCTTAGGCTTTAACCGCTTGCCCTGCGACCAGTAGCGATCCGCCATGCCGGCCAGAGTGTGCAGCAGCGCCAAATCCCGGTTTATCACTTCTTCGATACCGGGTCTGATCACCTTGACAACGACTTCTGCGCCATCATGAAGCTCAGCGTAGTGGACCTGCGCGACCGAAGCCGAGGCGGTGGATTCGGTTTCGAACAATCTGAAGTGGTTTTCGAGCTTGTCGCCATAAGCCTGCTCGATAATGCGGATTGCCGTCTCACCCGGAAAGGGCGGCACCTGGTCCTGCAATCTGGTCAGGGAGCGGGCTATATCGTCGGCCAGCAAATCCGGCCGGGTTGACAGAATCTGGCCGAACTTGACAAATACCGGCCCCAACTCTTCCAACGCCAGCCGTAAACGTTCTCCGCGGGGTAAATCCCGGTTTCGTGTAACCGGCACAAGTTTGAACAGGAACGTCCAGGGCCAGAACAGGTTCACCGCCGACAGAAACTCATCGAGTCCGTGCTTTCTCATCACCCGGGCAATTCGAACCAAATGGAATATTCTCCGGTTCATGGTATCGAAGGATCCTTTTCCGGCGTTGAAGCCGATGAATCGGATTGAAGCGCCGACAGTCTGGTAATCCTCTGTTCGATACGATCAACATCTGCACGCAAGTCATTGACATCATTACAGAATCGTTCCCAGGCAAGATGGGTTGCCAGCAACCGCTTTTCTTCCTGGAGATACTCGGCCGTGTTGGTTCTCGACAATTCCACCGATTCAGTTGCCCAGTCATTCAAATCCCGCAGGACGCTTCCTGTTTTTCGAGCCGGGGTATCGCCGACCAATCTGGATAACCCTTCTTCCCAGTCAATATCCAGTTGGGACAGTACTTTCCCGAAGGCCTGTCCGGCCTGGGCATCACCCTGCATGCTGATCTGGCCTTCGGCTGACAGATTGCCCTGTGAACCAGGCCGGGCCAATCTGATGAACGCGGACAATGGCCCGGTCAGGGTAACATCGGGTTCGCCATCACATTCCCGGACAAGTTTCAGTCCGTGGTCGGTCGGAATCAGGTACAGGGTGATCCGTGGCGCGGTCACTTCCAGGCAAAAAATCCTGCCCTTGAGGCCAGCCAGTTTTTCCCGGCCATCGGGGTCGAGGCTGAGCAGCAATCGTAAGACCTGGTCTGATAAGTTTGCCAATGCGTCCATGGAAACAACGATTCACGTCAGTATTTGAACCCGATATGCAATGCCACGATGCCGCCGCTCAAGTTGTGATATTTGACCTCATCAAAGCCTGCCGACAGCATCAGGTCCCGTAGTGTATCCTGATCAGGATGCCGGCGGATGGATTCAACCAGATAGGTGTAACTGGTTTCATCGTTGCTGATGATCTTTCCAATCCTGGGGATCACATTGAAGGAGTAGAAGTCATAAACGGACCCAAGCATCGGGATCACCGGTTTTGAGAATTCCAGTACCAGCGCCCGGCCGCCGGGCCTGACTACCCGGAACATGGATCCGAGCGCCTTTTCCTTTCGGGTTACATTGCGCAGGCCGAAAGATATGGCAACACAATCGAACTGATTGTCTGCAAAACGCAGGTCTTCGGCATCCGCAATGGCGTATTCGATATTGCCGACCAACCCCGCATTGACCATCTTTGACTTGCCCTGATCCAGCATGTTCTGATTGATGTCGGTCAGAATCACTTTCCCGGTATCGCCGACCTGTCTGGCCAGTTTCTGGCTCAGGTCGCCACTGCCTGCCGCCACATCCAGCGCCTGGTCCCCGGGCCTCAATCCGCTTTGCGATGCGGCAAAACATTTCCATAAGCGGTGGGCGCCGAATGACATGCAGTCATTCATCAGGTCATAATTGCCGGCGACGGAGTTGAATATTTCGTCCACCATGCCGGCTTTTTCCGATTCCCGGACTTCGCGATATCCGAAATCGGTTGTCTGTTCAGAATTATGTCGGTCGTTTTCGTTCATTATCCTTGATGCCTGATCGAAGATTTGCCTGCGGGCAGCTTTATCCGGCGTCGCCAGTTCAGGAATCGGGTTTTCTGGTTATGCCCGCATCGCTCAGCCGCCGCAAGTAACGTTCCCAGTTTTTCTCCTGATTGACAGCCAGCTGGTAAAGTGTGTCCCAGGAGAAGATGCCGGTGTCATGGCCATCATCAAAAACCGGTTTTATGCCATAGTTTCCGACCGCTTCTATAGAATCGATATTGACGTTTTCCTTGCCGGTCTGCAGCACGTCCTGGCCCGGACCATGCCCCTGAACCTCAGCCGATGGAGAGTGCGCGCGAAGATACTCGCAACTTAAAGAGTAGACCTCCTGGTCAAATGAGATCGTCAACATCCGGGTTCTGCGATTCAGGTTGATTTCTGTAGGAACTTTTTTACTCATGAAATGGGACCCCGGGGTGAAGTTCGTATTGTACGCGAATTTCAGGGCCGGATTGGGGATGGAGGTTTGCGGGCGGGCACAAAGACCCGCCCCTACGAGAGCCAACGGGCCAGTTGTTCCGCATAGTAAGTCAGGACGCCATCGCATCCGGCTCGTTTGAAACCCGTCATGGTCTCCATGACCACTGCTTCTTCATCAATCCAGCCATTCAGGCCGGCTGCGCGCAACATCGCATATTCACCACTGACCTGATAGGCAAAAGTGGGCATTGCAAAATGTTGTTTCACCCTCCAGATGATATCCAGATAAGGCGTACCCGGTTTAATCATGATCATATCAGCGCCTTCCTGGATATCCATCGCAACCTCCCTCAGCGCCTCATCTCCATTCGCCGGGTCCATCTGATAACTGAATTTGTCGCCGCCGGCCAGATTGGCGGCAGACCCCACCGCATCGCGAAACGGCCCGTAGTAGCTCGACGCATACTTCGCCGAGTATGAGAGGATGCGGGTATTGACAAACCCGTTCTCTTCCAGAGCCGCGCGGATGGCGCCAATCCTGCCGTCCATCATGTCCGAAGGCGCAACCACATCGGCGCCTGCCCTGGCATGGGATAATGCCTGTTTGACCAGAGCATGAACGGTTGGGTCATTGACCACATAACCGGATTCGTCAATCAATCCATCCTGACCATGGCTGGTATAGGGGTCCAGCGCGACATCGGTTATCACCCCGAGCTCGGGAACCGCGTCCTTGATTGAAGCAATCGCCCTTTGCGCCAACCCGTCCGGATTCCATGCTTCTGCGCCATCGTCACTCTTGGATTGCATCGGGGTCACCGGGAAAAGTACGATGGCGGGAATGCCCAGATCATGATAGCGTCTGGATTCTTTGACCAGTAAATCAATGGACAGGCGATTGACTCCCGGCATCGACGGCGCCGGCTCACTGGTCGAGTGGCCCTCGCGCACAAACACCGGTTGAATCAGGTCAGAAACGGTCAGCGCCGATTCCCTCATCAATCGACGGCTGAATTCATCCCGGCGCATTCGCCGTGGCCGGGTTCGCGGCCAGATACCTGATAGCTGTGGCATGTCGAGTCCGCCGGGTCTTTGGTCAGGATGATTTCTGTTTTTTGCCGGGCGCCTTTTTTGCAGGGGCTTTTTTCGCTGCCGGTCGTTTGGATGTCCTTTTGGATACGGTCTTTTTTTTAGGTACGGTCTGGCTTAAAGCCGGTTTTTCGCTGGAAGTGGGCTTTTTGGCGGGCGCCTTAATGCGATTTACCTTGCCTCCGGCAATGATCGTGGAATCTTCTTCATCAGCGGTGTCGGTTGCCACTTCCAGTGTCTTGATTTGCAGAGGCCGGATTTCGAGGTCGATAATGTCGCACAGTTTTTGGTGAATCTGATCAATGTCACCGGTACCGGTCATGGTTCGCAGCTTGTGCTGGGCCCGGTAATAGGTGATCAGGGGCGCCGTTTCCCGATGGTAGACTTCGATCCGCGTTGTCGCTGTTTCCACAGTGTCATCACCACGCGACTCGAATTTGCCGCCTCCGCATTTGTCACATTTATGGGTGACTTTCGGGGGGGAGAAGTATTTATTGTAAATGGCGCCGCACTTCGCGCAGGAACTTCGCCCGGCTATCCGCTTCACCAGAACGTCATCATCGACATCGATATTGATCGCGATTTGCAGGGGTTTCCCAAGCATGCCGAGCAGGGTATCGAGTGTTTGGGCCTGGGGAATACTTCTGGGATATCCGTCAATGATGAATCCACGCCTGGTATCCTTCTTTATAAGCCGATTCTCAAGCAGCTTCGAAACAATACCGTCACTGACCAGTTTTCCCGAGTCCATCAATTCCCTGACCTGCACACCCAGATTCTTGTCGTTTTTAACGGCGTCCCGCAACAGATCTCCGGTGGATATCTGTGGAACACGATAACGTTCAGACAACAGTTTGGCCTGTGTACCCTTGCCCGAACCCGGGCCGCCTAAAATTGCTATACGCATGACGGAAACTCGCAGTTGCCTGGATAGTATTGATGATGGGGGAAAAGCCTACTCGTTGTTGGCTTTGAGGTCAACCTCCACCAGGCCGCAATCAGACCGGGCTCGATTGTTCAATCAATCTTTGTCCAGAAATTTCACCCAATTCACCGATTGGTCTCCGCAGGCCAGAAACCAGGGATTCAGAATGTCGGGTTTGTTGTATCGGAGGCGGTTTCCGTGCAGATCAATCAGGCTGCCTCCGGCCACGTCCAGTACACAGTGAGCCGCTGCCGTATCCCATTCAGAGGTAGGGCCGAGCCGGGGATAAATATCTGCCGAGCCTTCAGCGACCCGGCATATCTTCAGCGAGCTGCCCATGCTGACGATATTGACTTCGCCAACCTGACTCTCCAGATTCTGACGAAACCGGACGGTTTCCGGGCCGGCGTGGGAATGGCTCTTCAACAGGGTCGTTTTCCCCACGCCTATGGTTCGTATGCGGATTGCTTCGCCAGCCGAGCCCCCGTCACCTCGAAAGGAGCCAACCCCAAGCGCGGCGTAATGGTTGATATTTTTCACCGGGGTATGCACGACGCCCAGTATCGGTGAACCATTGTCGATCAATGCGATGTTTACCGTGAAGTCTCCGGTTCCGTTGACGAATTCCCGGGTGCCATCGAGCGGATCCACCAGCCAGAACCGATTCCATTGTCTGCGCGCTTCAAATGCTTCCCGGTTCGATTCTTCAGACAGGACCGGAATGTCGGGGGTCAGAGCCGTCAGTTCGGCCAGAATGGTTTCGTGAGCCCGGCGGTCGGCCGCTGTCAGTAAGGAGCCGTCGTCTTTATGATCAACTTCGAATGGATTTTGATAAACTTCAAGAATTTCCCGGCCTGCGGCAACCGCGACGTTCAATACGTTATCCAACAGTGTTCTCATCAGCGAATGACTCCGAAGGGATGCAACAGGAATCCACAATTTGCGGGCGGGCACCTTGCGGGCGGGCACGGAGACCCGCCCCTACTACCGATGCGTAGGGGCGACCCACTGTGGTCGCCCGCAACCGATGGAGACTATCACAATATGAGCGGGCAATGTTCAGATGACGCAATCGGATAACCACAGGGGGGGATTGTCCTCCCGACCTGTACCATGATGCAGGTTTTTCAGGCGAAGGTGGACCGGGATGAGCTCAAAATGGATCCGGCTCAATTCGCCGCGGTACAAAAACTGGATGCGCTCCGCCATCAATTGATTGCTCAGCCTCTGACTCCAAACCGGTTCCTGTCATGGTACCGAAATCGGTTTGCGCGTCCCGGTCGGACGATGATCCGGGGACTGTATTTATGGGGAGGGGTAGGGACCGGCAAGACGCTGCTGATGGACCTGTTCCATCAATCACTGCCGGCCCGGTCAGCTCAGCGTATCCACTTCCACCGTTTCATGCAATCCGTGCACGATGAAAAAAACAAAGTCGGGGATCAAGCCGATCCACTGGATATTGTCGCCGGGAAATGGGCTTCGAAATGGCGCGTCCTTTGCCTGGATGAGTTTTCAGTCACTGACATTACCGATGCGATGATCCTGTCCGGCCTGCTCCGGCGCTTGTTCCGGCGTGGTGTCGTATTGGTCACAACCTCGAACACCCGGCCGCAAGACCTGTATCGGGACGGGTTGCAGCGGGACCGTTTTCTGCCCGCCATTGAGTTGCTCGAAAATCATACGGTTTCGGTCGAAGTCGATAATGGCAATGATTATCGTATGGCCCATTTGCGGGATGAGGCCATTTATCATATTCACCGCGGCGATGGGACCACGGCGAAACTGCGCCATTGTTTCGAGGTTCTTGCCGGCGCCCGGAGCAGTGGCCGGCAATCAATCACAATCAACGACCGGATGGTCGAAGTGTGCGCAGTCGAGTCCGGGGTAATCTGGTTCGAGTTTGCCGGGTTATGCCAGACTCACCGCTCAAAACCGGATTTTATTGCGATTGCCCGCCAGTACCATACGGTGATTTTGTCGGATATTCCACAGTTGACCGCGGCTATGGATGACGCGGCCAGACGGTTCATCGAACTGATTGATGAGTTGTATGACCGCAACGTCAATCTGATCGCTTCTTCAACCCGATTGCCGGACCAGATCTATGTGGGCAAAAGACTGGCGGAACCGTTCAAACGTACAGCCAGCCGTCTGGTCGAGATGAGCTCCGACGACTATCTTTGCAGACCGCATCTGCCCTGATCAACCCCGGATCACAGGAAAACGGCGGCGCGTGGCGCGCAGGTTTGTGTCAGATTTTGCCGGAAGCGATCAATCCCAACGGGTCGTCCGGGTCTATCCCATCCATGAATACCTTCTTCCTGTCCTGGTTGGCGACCTGATAAACCAGACCCAGCCAGTTATTGACAATGGCCTTGCCGGTATCGGCCCATGTGATGTCAACCAGACGGGACAACTCTTCTTCCGGGAAGGGCTTCAGGTTTTTCCGGTCCCCCTTGTGTCGCAGTACTTCGCGTTCGTAAGCGGTAATCACATCCATCGCCTGATCAAAGAAATAATGCTCCGGGGGAGGCGTAAAATCCGGGCGCACTCCATTGATATACCGGACGACTTCCCTTTTATACTCTTTCAGCAGGCTGACCGCGTCATATTCCGGGTGCCCCTGGAAGAAAACAAACCGCAACCCGTCCGGACTGACCCCCAGGTGCAGGTCCGATTCCCGACTTTCGGCCAGGACGATCAGACCCGCTTCCCGGAACTGGTTGGAATTGACCTCATAGACATGGGAATGCGGGGCATCGAACCGACTGTCAATGTTGATGGTCAACGGATGATACTGATCGGTGAGGCGATTGGAATAGACCCCCCATCGCTTGCGCGGCAACGGATAGCGCTCAATCCCCCATAATTGCTGGACGATGGCGTGTGTCGCCAGGCAGGAACACATCACCGAACAGACATTGGTTTTTGCCCACTGAATCACTTCCTCGAGCGGCCGCCAGAAGGGTTCCCGGGAAATATCACTTTGCGCCGGGTTGGCGCCGGATAAGATCAGCGCGTCCAGGCCGGATTCCTGCAGATCTTCAAAACTGCGGTAGAATTTGTCAATATGCCGCCTTGCCGATTCGTCCCTGGGAATCTCCGGGAAGGTAAACGGATGAACGTAAAATTGCGCGATTCGATTGCAGGATCCGACCAGTCTCAGGAATTGCCTTTCGGTAGCCTGTAATGCCGCATCGGGCATCATGTTCAAAAGACCGATGTGCATCTCCCGGATATCCTGTTTTTCCGCCCTGTCCGGGGACAGCACTTCCTGTCCTTCCTGCCGGAGTCGGGCAAAACCGGGTAAATCGGAATGGGCAACCAGGGGCATATTGAATTTGAGTCAAGCGGGTTGATTGCGCATACTACTGCAAATCAGGTCTATTATGTCTTTTTCGTCCCGCATTTCAAAAATCTTTTCTGCATGGATGGTATAACCGTATTGATGCGCGATGGTCTGATACCGGGATTTGCGAAATCTCACCAGACGCGGGAACACCCATTGGAAAAACTCATCCGGAATGATCTCACTGATCTTTCCCAGGTCGTTTTGTTCAAGATACATTTGCAGGCGCCGGTCCAGAAATTCATTTTCATAGAACAGCGGCTTGGGATTTTGCAGGGCCCGCTCCAATAGCAACTGTTCCATTTCGTCGCTGGCTTCAAGATACAGGATTACCGTGGTTTCCGACAGGTTCCGCCAGCATTCCTCATCGTTCAGCTCGCAAACACTGCCACCGGCGTCATTGACGAAGTGAGGATTCCGATAGTCTTGTCTGGCTTTTTTCATGAACAGGGCAACATCGGCCATGGCCTTTACTTCCGCGTCCCGGAAAAGCGCCTGCCGGCGTTTGAACTCGCCGACATCCAGGCCGCCCAACTCCGGGTTGCCGACCATGCCGAGAAACTTTGAAATCGGGTGCAGATGATCGGTGGTGATGTTGTTGCGGATGTGAATCGAATCACTCAGCAATAAATCCCGAAGGAATTCGTTCTGCATCGCATGGGCTTTTATGTTGTCCAGGATAGGTTCATCGAGATATTTTGTGCCGATCCGATAATCTCCGGAGTAGTGAAACCAGGTGTCGGGAGGCAGTTTCGAACTGAATGTGGTTTTGCCCACGCCGGACATGCCCAGCAGGGTAATGGCTTTGTTCGGCCATTCGCGAAATTGTCCGGCGGTCAATCTCATCTCGACATCAAATCCACAGATTGCAAAGGCGTGATTTTACAGGAACAGAGCCAGTATGATCACGCCCAATATCAGCCGATAGATCACGAACGGCATCAGGCTGAAACGTTGTACGAATTGCAGGAAATAATGCACACAGATGAACGCGACACTGGCTGAAACGAGGGTTGCGAAAGCCAGGATTCCCCATTGTGTCTGCCACTCGGCTTGAGCCGAATCAACCAGAAGGTTCCGGGTCTGCCAGATTCCAGCCAGCGCAATGATCGGCATGGCCATCAGAAATGAAAACCGGGTGGCGGCTTCCCGTGTCAGCCCCGCCATCATTCCGGCGGATATGGTGATTCCGGAGCGGGAAGTGCCCGGAATCAACGCCAGTACCTGAGCGCAGCCAATCAGCAGGGCATCCTTCCAGCCGAGGGATTCCAGCGCCCTGGTTTTTCTCCCCAGCCGGTCGGTCAGGCCGAGAACCATTCCGAACACGATGGTTGCAAGGGCAATCGGGACCGGTTTCCTCGCCGCGCTGATAATGAGGTCTTCCAGTATCAGACCGGCGATGCCGGTGAGCGCCGTGGCAAACACGATAAACCAGGCCAGTTTGCTGTGAATGGTCGTCTGTCCGGTATACAGGGAGCGGAGCCAGTCGCCCAGAATCAGGACGAGATCCTTGCGAAAATAGATCACGACCGCAATCAGGGTGCCGACATGGATGGCGACATCAAAAGGCAATCCCTGGTCCGGCCAGTCAAACAGCGCCGGGAGCAGGACCAGATGCCCGGAACTCGATATCGGCAGGAATTCCGTGATTCCCTGAATCAACGCCAGCCAAAAGGCCTGAATCCATTCCGTCATAATTTGTGCCGGTAATTTTGCATTGTGAATCCGCTCAACGGAGCGTCGTGATTCCGGGTCAGGGCGAGTACCTTGAACAACTCGCCCATTTCATGCGGCAATGTCAGCTTTTTGATTTCCTGGTTTCGCGCCAGTGATTCCGCGCCGGGTTTGGCGTCGTCTCCGCTATCCGGTGAAAAATCCAGCAACCCCAGCGAAAGCAGGAACGCGGCCTGGTTGCAATAGCCCGCCAGATCCATTCCCGCGTCCAGCGCCGCCGCCGCCAGGGCGCTGAAATCGACATGAGCGGTAATGTCCTGCAATCCCGGCCAGAGAAACGGATTGTGATGGGCAACATGTCGATAGTGACACATCAGTGTACCATCCACCCGGTCCCGGTGATAAAACTCCCTTTGCGGGAAGCCATAATCAATTATCAGGATTACGCCCCGCGCCAATTTCTCCCCGACCGTTCGCAGCCAGGCTTCCGCCACAACTCCAATCTCGCTCTGGTATCCGGCTGGCAGGTCGAACCGGGACAACCGCTCGGCAAGTCGGGGTTCCAGTGGGTCGGACGACAGACTGTATCTGAATTCCTCATTTTCAAGGCCCACCCCGATTTGAAAGGGGGTTCCGTCATGGTCCATCTCGAACCGGATAACCGGCAGCGCGTCCAGCAACTCATTGGCGATGACCACCCCGTTCAGGCCGGATTCGGGAAGGGCGGTCAACCAGCTAGTGATCTGGAGAAATTCCGGACAATGTCCTGCAATGGTCTGCGTTTGTCTTTGTTTTAATTCCGGGCTGGTTTCCATGATCCAATACCGGTCAATGCGGCTCCCGCTCTGTTTGAAATGCTCCAGTATATCGCGAGCGAGTTTCCCGGCGCCGGCGCCGAATTCGATGATCGTGCGCGAGGATGGGTCGCCGGGCGATATTTCCTCCTGTTGGTCAAAAATTTCCATACACTGCCGGGCGAGACATCCGGCGAACTGGCTGCCAAGCTCCGGCGCGGTTATAAAATCGCCGTCTGCGCCCAATTTAACCGACCCGGCACTGTAGTAACCGAGTCCTCGGGAGTATAATGCCAGATGCATGAACCTGTCGAAGCCGATCCATCCCTGATTGTCCCTGATCTCGTCCTTGATTCTTCTCACGAGGGTATCGCTGTGTTGCAGTTGAACGGGGTCAGGCGGGTTTGGCACGGCGTGAGTGAGGTCAGTCCTTAAGGCAGGCAACCGAGTATACAGGCTTTGATAAATTGTGAACAATAGAACTTCAAGCGCGGGCAGCCGTTGAAAACATGAGTGATTCATCCAGCAGGATCATTCTGATTACCGGGGGAGCGCGGCGAATTGGCGCCGGTACGGCGCGGTATCTGCACTCACAGGGTATGCAGGTCATCATCCATTACAACCGGAGCGCAAGGGAAGCAAAGTCATTGCAACAGGAGTTATGCCGGATTCGCCCTGAATCGGCTTGCACGATCCAGGCAGACCTCAGGGATGTTTCCAGTCTGGAAGAGATGCTCCGCGCAGCCATTGACCAGGCCGGGCGGCTGGATGGCTTGATCAACAATGCCTCGGCCTTCTTTCCGACGCCTCTGGCCTCCTGCGCCGAGCGGGAGTGGGATGAATTGATGGACATCAATCTCAAGGCGCCTTTTTTCCTGTCCAGGGCCGCCGCGCCTTTTCTTGAAAAGACCAGCGGCGTGATCATCAATATCATCGACATTTACGCGCAATATCCGCTCCTGCATTATGCGGCCTATTGCGCTTCAAAAGCCGGCCTGGCATCCATCACCCGGTCGCTGGCCCAGGAACTCGGCCCCCGCGTGCGGGTCAACGCAATAGCGCCGGGCGCGATTCTCTGGCCGGAAAACAACGATGACCTGGATGCCCGTCGGCAACTGATTGCCCGCACCCCGCTCAAACGGGTCGGCGACCCGCGGGACATCGCAAGAACCGCGCATTTCCTGATCTCCTGTTCGGATTTCATCACCGGACAGACGATCAACGTGGACGGCGGCCGCGCCGGCGCATTTCTGGAATCCGCAATATGACCACTTACAGAACTCTCTCCCTGACTGGTTTCTTGACCTGTGCCGCGCTGATTGCCGCGGCGCTCTATTTCCAGCACGTCGAGGGGCTGGATCCCTGTCCGCTTTGCATTTTCCAGCGCATCGCTTTCATCGCGCTGGGTGTCGTCTTTCTGGCGGGTTTTATACATAACCCCGGTGGCTGGGGACAAAAGTTTTACAGCGGGCTTGCAGTCCTGGTTGGTCTGACCGGCGCCGGCATTGCGGTGCGCCACGTCTGGTTACAGAATCTCCCGGCTGACCAGATACCCGAGTGCGGCCCCGGACTCGACTTCATGCTGGAAGTGATGCCCTTCACGAAAATGCTGGCGACCGTATTCAGGGGTTCGGGAGAATGCGCCGAGATACTCTGGACGTTATTCGGTATATCCATGCCCGGCTGGAGCCTGATCTGGTTGATCCTGCTGACCCTGCTGGCGTTTTCGATGATGTTCAGGCGCTGATGATTGCGGGACGGCACGTCCCCTACGGGTATCCTCGTTGTGGCACAGGCGGGCCGGGGCAAGCTCTACGATGATGTTCAGGCGCCGGATATCCTGACATCGCGATTTCTCCGTAGGGACAACCCCCCGTGGTTGTCCAATCCGTTGGATTCCCGCCTCCCCGTCATTCCCGCGAATGCGGGAATCCACAACCGACATCCCTGGCGCCATCCGACATCGTAGGGGCGGGTCACTGTGCCCGCCCGCAACCGACGGGAATGCATGCGTTGATGAAATTCTGAACCTGATGTTTTATTGAGACATGGCTGAAAAAGAAGTAAGCTCCCGCAATGCTGATGACCACACCCGAACGTGATCTGGAAGAGGCTCTGGTCACAAAGCTATGCGACCTCAAGTACGGGCATCGCCCGGACATTCGCGATCGAATCACGCTTGAAGCAAACTTCAGGGAAAAGTTCGATGCTCTGAATCGTGTCAAACTAACAGATGGCGAGTTTCAGCGACTTCTCGATGAGATTGTCACACCGGATGTGTACGAAGCCGCCCGCTCCCTGCGGAACCGGGAAGCCTTCACCCGCGACGACGGTACACCGCTCAACTACACTCTCATCAATATCAAGGACTGGTGCAAGAATACCTTCGAGGTCGTCAATCAGCTCCGCATCAATACCGACAACAGCTATCACCGCTACGATGTCATACTCCTGATCAATGGCATCCCTGTCGTTCAGATCGAATTAAAGTCACTCGGGATCAGTCCGCGGCGAGCGATGGAACAGATCGTCAATTACAAGAATGACCCCGGTAACGGATACACCCGGACGCTGCTTTGTTTCGTCCAGCTTTTCATCGTCAGCAATCGCACGGACACGCAGTATTTCGCCAACAATAATGCCCGGCACTTCGCTTTCGATGCAGACGAACAGTTCCTTCCGGTCTACCAGTTCGCGGACAGAGACAATACGAAGATTGCCCATCTCGACGACTTCGCCGAACAGTTCCTCGCCAAGTGCACGCTCGGCCAGATGATCAGCAAGTACATGGTCCTGATCGCGACTGAGCAGAAACTCCTGATGATGCGCCCATACCAGATCTACGCGGTCAAGGCCATCGTCGACTGCATCGACCAGAACTGCGGTAACGGCTATATCTGGCACACGACCGGCTCCGGCAAGACGCTTACCTCTTTCAAAGCCGCAACGCTGCTCAAGACCAACGAGAGCATTCACAAATGCCTGTTCGTCGTCGACCGCAAGGACCTTGACCGTCAGACCCGCGAGGAATTCAACCGGTTTCAGGAGAACTGCGTTGAGGAAAACACCAACACCGGGACGCTTGTCCGCCGCCTCCTGTCCGACGATTATGCGGACAAGATCATTGTCACGACGATCCAGAAACTGGGCCTCGCCCTCGATGAGAGCAGCAAGCACAGCCGACGGGACATTGCTCAGGGGCGGTCAACGTTCAAGGAACGCCTCGGTCAACTCCGGGAGAAGCGGATGGTTTTCATCTTCGACGAGTGCCACCGCTCGCAGTTCGGGGAGAACCACAGGGCCATCAAGGAGTTCTTCCCGAACTCTCAACTCTTCGGCTTCACCGGCACCCCGATTTTCGAGGATAACGCGACGGCCCGACAGATTGAGGGGGATGTTGCCACTCTTCGAACCACCGAGGACCTCTTCCAGCAGGAACTCCACGCCTACACCATCACCCACGCGATAGAGGACCGAAACGTTCTTCGCTTCCACGTCGACTACTATAAGCCGAAAGATATACCGGCTATCCGGCCTGGTCAGACGCTCACCAAGCAGGCGGTTGCCCAGGCCATTCTCGATAAGCACGGCCCCGCGACCGGAGACCGACGCTTCAACGCGCTGTTCGCCACCGCTTCGATCAATGATGCCATCGAATACTACGGTGTCTTCGAGAAGCTCCAGGTCGAACGTCAGATCGCCAACCCGGAGTACATCCCTCTCAAAATCGCCGCCGTCTTCTCGCCGCCGGCAGAGGGCAGCAAGGAGGTCCAGCAAATCCAGGAAGACCTCCCCCAGGAGAAGGAGGACAACCGGCACGACCCGGAGGGCAAGAAGACCGCGCTCAAGGCCATCATCGCCGACTACAACCAGCAGTACGGCGCCAACCACGACCTCAACAACTTCGATCTCTATTATCAGGATGTCCAGAAGCGCATCAAGGATCAACAGTTCCCCAATCGCGATCTGCCCCGGAAAGGACAGGAAAAAATCGACATCACGATTGTTGTTGATATGCTGCTTACCGGCTTCGACGCCAGATACCTCAACACGCTCTACGTCGACAAGAATCTCAAGCACCATGGCCTGATCCAGGCATTTTCCCGCACCAACCGCGTTCTCAACGCGACCAAGCCTTACGGCCATATCCTTGATTTCCGCCAGCAGCGGGACCGTGTTGATGCCGCCATCGCTCTTTTTTCCGGCGCTCAGCCTGAGCGCGCCCGAGAAATCTGGCTGGTTGACAAGGCCCCTGATGTCATCAAAAAATTCAAGCAGGCTGTCGCTGACCTCGGTGCGTTCATGCAGTCGCAGGGGCTTGAAGCCGAACCTGATCAGGTCAACAATCTGATGGGAGACGATGCCCGTGTCCAGTTCATCAAGCGATTCAAGGAGGTGCAGCGACTCCAGACGCAACTGGACCAGTATACCGACCTTACCGACGAGCAGCGCGAGCAGATCAAGCAGGCTCTCCCCCAGGATGACCTCCGCGCTTTCCGCGGCGCTTACCTCGAAACGGCTCGGCGTTTGAAAGAGCGTCAGGGCGCATCCGGTGAGGATGGCGAGCCAGCCAACCCGGATATTGACCAACTCGACTTCGAGTTCGCCCTGTTCGCCTCCGCCGTCATTGACTACGACTACATCATGAAGCTGATCGCGAGATACTCCGGACAGAACCCCAGGAAGGTTGAGATCAGCCGTGAGCAACTCATCGGTCTGATTCAGTCCGATGCCAGGTTCCTCGACGAGCGGGAGGAGATCACCGAGTATGTCCGCTCACTCAGAGAGGGCGAAGGTCTTGATGAATCTGCTGTCCGCAAGGGTTACGAGCAGTTCAAGGCTGAGAAGCGAGCCGGGGAGATCGCCGACCTTGCCCAGATTCATGGTCTGACTACCGATTCGCTCTCGGACTTCGTCGATACTATCCTGCAGCGCATGATCTTCGACGGCGAACAGCTTACCGACCTGATGGAGCCGCTTGACCTCGGCTGGCGTGAGCGCCGCGAGCGGGAACTTGCACTGATGGATGACCTGATTCCGGCGCTGAAAAAGCGGGCGGAGGGGCGGGATATATCGGGGCTCAATGCGTATGAGCAGGGAGGCGCGCGGTGACTGCCGACAAGCCATCGCAACTTGTGCCGAAGTTGCGGTTTCCGGAGTTTAGGGATTTGGGGGAATGGTATAAAAGACCGTTAGGGGAGTTGGCATATATCATCGCTGGTCAATCGCCCAGCGGGGAAAACTACAACACCACAGGTAACGGTGTCCCGTTCTACCAGGGCAAGGCCGATTTCGGCGATACATACCTCAAAAAACCGACGAAGTGGACCACTCAAGTCACAAAGCTTGCCCGACCAAACGACATTTTGATGTCTGTGAGGGCACCTGTTGGCGCACTAAATGTATCTACAGAGCAAATCTGCATCGGTCGTGGCTTAGCGTGTTTGCAGCCGAGGTGTGATAGGTGGTTTTTGTATTACGCATTACTTGGTCAGTCAGGCCGGATCATCGGAAATGGCGGTTCGGTTTTTGACTCGATCAATAAGGATCAGATCGAAAAGTTGCCGATTCCGGCATCTTCGAACGTCGCCGAGCAGCAGAAGATCGCCGACTGCCTCGGTTCGCTGGATAAACTGATTATAGCGGAGAACCGGAAGCTCGAAGTCCTGCGGCAGCATAAGCAAGGACTGATGCAGCAGCTCTTTCCCCAGCCCGGTGAAACCGTGCCGCGATTGCGGTTCCCGGAGTTTCGGGGTGCGGGCGATTGGATAACCAAGATACTGGACAGTCAAGGTGGCTTCCTATCTTCGCTCACAGGCAAGACAGCGAAAGACTTTGATACAGGTAATGCTGCTTTTATCCCGTACATGAATGTTTTTTCAAATACATTCACTAACGTATTCGATCTGCGCTCGGTAAACGTTGGCAGCAACGAATCACAAAATGCCGTTGCAAAAGGAGATGTGTTTTTCACTATTTCATCGGAAACACAAGAAGAAGCGGGAATGTCGAGCGTTTTGCTCGAAGAAATCGAAAATTGCTATTTGAACTCGTTTTGCGCTCTGTTTCGTTTCGACACCGGAAAATCACCGAATCCTGTTTTTCTTGGCTACTTGCTCCGATCAGCGCTGGCAAGGGCACACTTATCTCGTGAGGCACAAGGCGCAACGCGCTACAACATCTCCAAGGCGACATTCCACAGTCTGCCTCTTCAACTTCCATCTCGTCCCGAGCAGCAGCAGATCGCCGACTGCCTCGGCTCGCTGGACGACTTAATCGCGGCAGAGGCCCGGAAGCTCGAAGCCCTGCGAAAACACAAGCAAGGGCTGATGCAGCAGTTGTTCCCAAATCTGGAAGACCGGTAAGTTATGGGCAGCGCAACACCATTCATGAATCTCAACGATCTCGCCGTACATCTGCGGCAAGAGTTGGAGAACAAGAAATTCATTCTGCTATACGCTTATAACGGCACGGGCAAAACACGATTGTCCACGGCCTTCAAGTATCCGGGCCATTCTGTGAACTCTAGTGGCGAAGCCGACAAACGCGACACACTCTACTTTAACGCATTCACCGAAGACCTGTTCACATGGGACAATGATCTGGAGAACGACAGTGTGAGGAAGCTGAAGCTCAACACGGATTCGAGTTTCTTCGCCGGTCTTGAGTCGATGGAGATGGACAATCGCATCCGCACCCTGCTTAATCGCTATGCTGATTTCGAGTTCCAGATTGACACCACCACTTGGGAAGTGGTTTTCGCGCGCGAGTTCAGGGTGAAGAAGGACACAGGCGCCGGCAATGAGATCGACAGTGCGGACGCGGAGCGTGGTGAGAACGAAGACGAGTATGAAACCCGCCGCGAGGAAGCCATTAAAATCTCCCGTGGCGAGGAGAACATCTTCATCTGGTGCTTCTTCCTTGCTATTGTCGAACTCGCGATTGATGGCGATGAAGCCGGTCCTTACAACTGGGTCAAGTACATTTACATTGATGACCCGATCTCATCGCTGGATGAACACAACGCCATCGCCGTCGCAAACCATCTGGCGCAGCTTCTCAAGAAGCCGGGGAATCAGCTTAATACAGTAATCTCGACTCACCATACACTGTTCTTTAACGTGCTTTACAATGAGATCAATACCGCGAACAAATATTTTCTCAGCCGCGATAGTTCGCCGGGAGGTTATCTCCTGCGCGAGACGGGAAAAACACCGTTCTTCCACCATGTGGCTGCGCTCGCTGATCTTTACGAAGCGGACCGCGATGGCAGGCTATATACCCATCACTTCAATATGCTTCGTGCTATCCTGGAGAAGACCGCAAGTTTCCACGGCTACCAGAACTTCTCTGCGTGCATCAAACGCGAGGCTGACGATGAAGACGGCATCCTTCATACACGGTTGATTAACATTCTCAGTCATGGGAATTACTCGTTGTTCGAGCCGCAGGAGATGCTGGAGGAGAACAAAAAGTACTTCCACAAAATTCTCCATGAGTTCATCAATCGTTATCCTTTCAATCCCGTCCTGTTCTCGCATGAGCAGGTAACTGTGAAATGAGTGACTCGACATGACAGAGCAGGACCAGGAAAAACTCGGCAAAACCCTCTGGGCCATCGCCGACCAACTCCGCGGAGCGATGAATGCGGACGACTTCCGTGACTATATGCTGGCGTTCCTGTTTCTCCGTTACCTGTCAGATAACTACGAGCAAGCCGCGAGGAAGGAACTCGGTCGCGACTATCCTGACCCGAATGGCAACGGCGGACGATCCTCCCTGTCTGTCTGGTACGAACAAAACCCCGGTGATGTGTCGGACTTCGAGAAGCAGATGCGGCGCAAGGCGCATTATGTCATCCGCCCCGAGCACCTCTGGACCAGTGTCACCCATAAGGCCAGGGTCCAGGACGAAGAACTGCTCAACACGCTCCAGGCAGGCTTCAAATACATCGAGAACGAATCATTCCAGAGCACGTTCTCGGGCCTGTTCTCGGAGATCAATCTTAGCTCCGACAAGCTCGGCAAGACCTACGCGGACCGGAACGCGAAGCTCTGTACCATCATCACCAGGATTGCCGAGGGACTCGCGAAGTTCTCCACGGACAGCGACATTCTCGGCGACGCTTATGAATACCTGATCGGCCAGTTCGCCGCAGGTTCGGGCAAGAAGGCCGGTGAGTTCTACACGCCGCAACGAATCTCGGACATCCTTTCCGCCATCGTCACGCTCGACGGCCAGGAGCCGAAGACCGGCGAGCGCAGGCAACTCGCCAGTGTGATGGACTTCGCCTGCGGGTCGGGCTCGCTGTTGCTCAATGTGCGTAAACGCATGGGGGCACACGGTATCGGCAAAATCTATGGGCAGGAGAAGAACGTCACCACCTACAACCTCGCTCGGATGAATATGCTGCTGCACGGGGTGAAGGATACGGAGTTCGAGATTTATCACGGCGACACGCTGACCAACGATTGGGATATGTTGCGAGAGACAAATCCGGCGAAGAAACCCTGTTTTGACGCCGTGGTCGCCAATCCGCCGTTCAGCTACCGGTGGGACATAAACGAAGCGTTGGGCGAGGATATCCGCTTCAAGAACTACGGGCTGGCTCCGAGGTCGGCGGCGGACTTCGCGTTCCTGCTGCACGGGTTTCATTACCTTAAAGACAACGGCGTAATGGCGATTATCCTGCCGCACGGCGTACTGTTCCGCGGCGGCGCAGAGGCGAAAATCCGCCGCAAGCTCCTCGACGACGGGCATGTCGACACCGTTATCGGCCTGCCGGCGAACCTGTTCTACTCGACCGGCATCCCGGTCTGCATCCTCGTCCTGAAGAAGTGCAGGAAGCCGGACAATGTCCTGTTCATCAACGCATCCGAGCACTTCGAGAAGGGCAAGCGACAGAATTACCTGTCCGGGGAGCATATCGAGAAGATCATCGGCGCGTACCGTGAGCGCCCGGAAAGCATTGAGCAGTACGCCCGATGTGTGGAAATGGGCGAGATTAAGGAGAACGATTATAACCTCAACATCTCCCGCTATGTCAGCACAGCCAGGCCGGAAGACCCGGTTGATCTGTCAACCACGCACAGTAATCTGGTTGATATTGAAAAGGAGATTCAGGAGTCAACGGCCAAGCACAATGAGTTTCTCAAGGAACTTGGCCTTTCTCCATTGCCTGCGTCAGATTAACCGGATGAGTCAGGCCCGTCCGGCCATTGTGGACGATCTCTGTTTCTGACACGGGCGACCACAGTGGGTCGCCCCTACGCGCCGATAGTGTAGAATCCGTGTGATTTTGGATTTCCGCTCTCCGTTTTGTACCCCCCATCACACCCGCTTCGCGCGATGTGATTCCCCCTCAAGGGGGGAATGATGGTCGGTTGGTTCGGGTTCTGATGGTTGCGGGATGGCGCTTCAGACCGCCCCTTGCGGGTGTTGGTCAAGTAAGGCTTTAATTGTGAGAGAAGTGGTATGACCTATTCATTGAGGGCTTGTATAACAGCTTCCGGGTCATGATCAATTACAGTTAGCAGAACCCGGGCAGCGCGGTCCGGAACGCGTCGACCTTGTTCCCAGTCTTGCAGGGCACGCGCATCGAGTCCGAATCGGTCTGCAAATTTTTGACGACTCAGTCTTAATCGTTTGCGAAGGGCCAGGATTCGGTCAGCGGCAGGATCATCCATGATTCGGCACGGGAGACTGATTTCGCCATGCACATGGGCAAGGACCTCATCCAGCGCCGTCTCAATCTCACGACCGACCTGGGTTCGTTCTGTTTTCATTTCTTTTTATCCTCTTTCTTGATCGCAGACACCAACTTCGAGAGTACCTTTTTGTCTGCCGGACTTAAATCGCCGCGATCCGATTTTGCATAGGCTGTCAGTTAAGTAAACAGCCCTCGGACCAACATGATAAAAATAGATCGCCCGAACACCGCCTCGCTTGCCACGCCCGGGACCGGCCCAACGCAGCTTGTGAATCGCGCGCTCATAGGTGCGGGTAGTGAAAAGTTGTATTGACATGAATTATGCGGCAATGCCGCAGATGATGCAAGTGTTTGTATAGGTCCACTGCCTTTGGCGCTTGGGAATGATGGTCAGTTGGTTCGGGTTCTGATGGTTGCGGGACGGCACGGAGACCGTCTCCTATGGGTATTTTTGTTGTTCAGGGTTCGAACAATTTGTGTTTTGCCTTGTTTGACGTTTTCCGGATGGTCTTGTCCAGCGTGGCAATGGGGCAGGATTGCTTTAACGCCAGAATGATATAGGCTGCGTCATACGCGGATATACCGCAAGTATGAGAGAGTTCATATAAATCTGCCGGTGTTTCCGAGCCGCGAATCACTGTGGATAAATCAAACAGCCAAGTCAGTTGACTCGTACATCGGGATGGTGGCAGTTTGTTCCGCTTGCAATAAAATTGCACCACAAAAGCCGCTTCACAGGTCCAGATATACGGAACGATGACTTGCAGGTTTTGCGAATGGATTGCATTCAGCACGTTACGCGCAAAGGTTTGGTCGGTGTCAGAACCATCCTGGAATAACCAGCGCATCATCACGCTGTTATCCACTACGACCGGATTGTCCAGCAATTCGTTCTTCCGTAACGTTCTAAACGCCACGATGACGCCCTTTCGAGATTGCTTTGGCGACAGGTTGGTTGACCGGTGTTGGTTGCAAGTGCAATAAGCGTTCGAGAGCTTTGTCCCGCCTGTTGTCAGGGTTGTCCGTAAGCGCGCGAATTTCGGCAATGGGTCTGCCGTGTTTGTAAATAATGGCTGATTCACCGCTTTCAGAAACCTGATTAACGATATTACTGGCCTGTCTGTTTACTTCGAGCATTGTAACTTTCATTGGGGAATCTTCAATGTATGTAATAATGTATGTAATAATAGCGGGATAATATAATAAGTCAATCGCGGCATCAGTATTCCATTTCCCGTTCTGCCCCCATTTCTCTCACTATAGCTTTATGAACCAGCGCCGAAAACCAGTCGATCCAGCCGCTGACATTATTTCCCTGATGCTCCTGGCCATACAGGTTTAATTCCCGGTAGTAGGATTGGCGCTGTATTTCAATGGCCTGGGACAGCTGCATATCGGGAAGATTGGCCTTGAGCAGAATCCGCTCCGACAAGGCCCGACCGATACGGCCGTTGCCGTCGATGAATGGATGAATACGCTCAAACCACAGATGCGCGAGAGCCGACTTGACCGGCGCCAGCAATACCGGATTGTCCAGTTCCTGATCAGGTAGCGCCGGGGCGCTGCCGGTGGGTAATTGGAAGGGGCGGTTGTACCACTCGATAAAGGCGGCCATCAGGGGGCCGACCTGTTCCGGCGGTGGCGCTTCATACAGAATTCGCCGCCCGTCGCCGATCACTACGGCTCCGGATCGGTACTGGCCGATTTGTCCCTGATATCGCTTGTCTCGTTCCAGATATCCCAGTAATTTTTGATGTAACCCGTGCAACCAGTCTCTGGTCAGTGGTTCATGGATATTCCCGCGGGACGCGATCAACATCTGCACAACCCCGGTAGTGCGTTCGTCGATATTCCGGTCCACAGGATGTCCGGTTTTCAGCAGGGAAGTCGTAACCGAATAAAGGTCGCCATAGGAAAGATGTTCGCCTTCGATTGCGCTGGTAGCGCGGGCTTCCCTGGCCAGGGAACTGATCGCCTCCTCACTCTGTAAACCCGTTTGGTCCGTGTGAATCGTATTTCCATTGCGCTCTTCCGCCAGCTTATAAATCTTCAATAACTGCCTGATGGTTGGTTCCGATACCACGTATTTCCATACCGGCCAGTCCGGTCTTTGCCAGATCCAGTTATTTTTCATTTCAATCAGGCAGAGATATAAAACAGTAATAATACGATCGCCAGCAGCGCCGCGGCAATCAGCACCATTCCCCGCACCGACCATGATACAAGCAGGTTGTAAGACTGTCTTCGCGCCACCGGCGTCAGCGCCACTGTCATACCCGCGATCGTCGTCATGAAGCCTTGATTCAGGCGGCTGGCAAAAACAGTGACGCAGCCATAGAGTCCGGGCCAGAGTTTCCGGTAAAACCATTCACTGTCGAGATTGGTGGACTTCAGTTCGGGTGGATACAGGCCCTTCAACTGTAGCCAGATAAAGGCCAGCGCCGAGAAAAACAGCAACTGGGTCTGCTCCACGACATGGGGAATATCGAACGGGACGTAATCCACCGGAAACGGCAGATAGCTGTACAGCAACCAGGGATAGCAGCCAATAAAAATACACAGCAACGCGGCTATCGACATCGCGATCAGCATGTGTACGGGAGCTTCTTGCGGCCGTTTCCCGCAATCATGGGCGAAAAAGGCGAAGTAGGGTATTTTGATGCCGGCATGGTGAAAAACCCCGGCGGACGCGAACAGCATGGCCAGCCATACTATTTCATGATGCTCGATCAGCAACGCGGCCATCACCATGGATTTACTGACAAAACCACTGAACAGGGGGAACGCGGATATCGAGGCCGCGCCGACAATGCACAGTCCGGTGGTCTTGGGCATTGACCGCGCCAGACCGCCGAGTTCCGAGCCGCGCATTTCGCCGGTGCGAAACAGTACCGCCCCCATCGACATCATCAGCAGGCCCTTGAAAATGACATCGTTGAAAGCGTGCGCCACCGCTCCGTTGACCGCCAGTTCAGTACCGATACCGATACCGCAAATCATGAAGCCGATCTGGTTGATCATGCTGTATCCGAGCACGCGCCGCAGATCGTTCTCGATCACTGCGAAGAAAATCGGGAAACAGGCCATGATGGCGCCGATATAGATCAGTATGTCAAGCCCGGTGAATGAACGCGCCAGCGCATAGACGGCCACCTTGGTCGTGAACGCGCTCAAAAATACTGTGCCGGAGGCGGTCGCTTCCGGGTAGGCGTCGGTCAGCCAGTTGTGCAGGAATGGAAACGCGGCCTTGATGCCGAACGCCAGCAACAGCCATTTCGCGCCCAGATGGTCCAGGTCCAGCGAGCGTACCGAAATATCCCCGGTTTCGTGCAGCATCACCAACGCCCCGCTCAGCAGCAGCACCCCGGACACAACCTGGAAAACCAGATAGCGCAGGGCGGCCCTGATCGCGGCTGGCGTGCGTCTTGCGGTGATGAAGAAAACCGAGGTGATGGCGAGGCATTCCCAGAATATGAAAAAGGTCAGCCAGTCACCGGCGAATACCACTCCGAGCGCGCTGCCCGGATAGAGCAGCGCCACCACCTGCTGAGGCCGGTCGTTGACATGCCAGGCATAAATAATGGCAATGATTGCGGCAATGTGGAACAGTACGCCGAAAATAAAACTCAGCCGGTCAACCTGGAACAGGACCAGTTGCAGGTTTGACCATTGCACGGTCCAGGACAGGGATTGATCCAGCAGGACCAGATTGAACAGCCCGATAATCGGTGTCGCCAGCATGATGATCTTGCGCAAATTCCCGTGCACCGACAGGCTTAAGGCCGCGCCGATCAGGAAAATAAGAAAGGGAGCGTTGATCATTTCGATTCCGTCCCCGGCTCCGTCCCCGACTTGCGATCGTAGTACTGTTCATCGCGCATCAGCGGTTTCCTCATCCAGCTTGCGACCAGTACCAGTATGACACAGGCGACGAAGCCGAACAGACAGGTGAATCCGAAGAAGGTCCACCAGTGGTCACCATGTTTCGCCACAATCAGGTCCAGCAAAACCAGCAACCCGCACAATCCGAAAAACCCGGTCAGGCCCTTGCGTACCGGCGCCGGCAATTGTCTGAACCGTTCAGCCATATTGTCTGTTTCCCGACCCGTCATGCCGCAACCTGTTGAACGAATGCCGCGAGATCATCGGCAATGAAGAACAACGCGACGCTGATTGACGCGGTCGCGACAAGCGGGATAATCAGCGCGCGCCGGGTTTCCAGGCTCTGCCCCGGATTCTCGCCTTTCAGGAAAAACGCTCTGAATGGGATGGCGGTCAGGTAATACACATTCAACAATGAACTGATCATCAATACCGCCAGCAAGGCGACCTGCCCTTGTTCCAGGGCGCCCAGAGCCAGATACCATTTGCTCCACAAGCCGCCTGCCGGAGGCAGTCCGGCCACTGACAGCGATGCCATAAAAAACGCGGCGAATGTCCACGGCATGACCCGCCCCATCCCGTCGAGTTGCGAGACTCTGGTCTTGCCGGAAAGCACGATGATGGCGCCGGCGCAGAAGAACAGGGTGATCTTGCCGAATGCGTGCAGGGTGATATGCAATCCGCTGCCCGTCATGGCCATCTGGTTGGCCATCAACGCTCCCAGCGCGATATAGGATAATTGACTGACGGTTGAATACGCAAGGCGGGCCTTCAGGTCATCCTGGCGCATGGCGATGGCCGAAGCCAGCAGTATGGTCACCGCGGGAATCCAGAGAATCAGATCATGGAACGGCAGCGATTGCAGCGTATCGAAGCCGAAAATGTAGACGCTGATCTTGAGGATGGAAAACACGCCGGCCTTGACGACCGCCACGGCATGCAGCAAGGCGCTGACCGGAGCCGGAGCGACCATGGCGCTGGGCAGCCAGCGATGGAAGGGCATGACCGCGGCCTTGCCGATACCGAACAGAAACAGGAATACCAGAACGCCGACCAGAGACGGCGGCGCCGCGGACAATACTCCCCCGGACACGAACGAAATCCCCTCGCCGTAATTGCCCACCAGTACAATCGCGAGCAGAAACAGCAACAGCGAAGTGGTCAACAACACGCCCAGATAAACCCGGCCCGCGGAGATCGCAGCCGGGGTACGGCTGTGAGTGACCAGGGGCCAGGTGGAAAAAGTCAGTATCTCGTAGAACAGGAACAGGGTAAAAAGATTCTCCGCGAAGGCGATCCCCATGACACTGCTGATGGCGACACAAAACAGGGCATGGAAACGGGTCTGGTGATCATAGTTTCCCGCTTTCAGATAACTGATGGCATAGACTGAGGTGAGCGGCCACAACAGACCGGCGGTGAGCGCGAAGATCAGCCCCAGCGGTTCGACATGAAAAGCGATACGCAGGCCGGGCAGTATCCGGAACAGAACCTGCGCCTGATGATATTGATCACGATATACAAACAGGATAACCAGCAGGGCCAGGGTGACCAGTCCGGTTACAATCAGCGCGGCGTCCCGGGTCGCGGGCGCCTTCCTGACAGCGACTACCGCACAGGCGCCGAGCAATGGCGACAGGACGCACAGGCCGGGCAGTATGCCTTCCAACATTATCGGATCACTCCGACGCCGGAGCCAACCAGACTGTGCGCGGCCAGCTCCGCGACCCCGGTCAGCCAGGTCGCATTCAGTCCGAACCAGGCTGCGATAGCGGTCATGAGAACCAGTGGAAACCACTCGACGAAATGGATTGCGGACGGTTGCGTTTCAAGCTCCGGGCGCCCCGGTTTTGCCCACAGTGTTTCCACGATCCTCCAGATATAGGCGGCGCTGGCCAGTGAACCGGCCAATACCGGAATCGTCAGCCACCACGCCCCGCTGTCGATTACCGCAGTCACCAGTACCCATTTGCTGACAAAGCCTGTCGTGCCGGGGAGACCGATCAGGCTGAGGCCGCCGAACAACAGGATATAGCAGGCAAAACGATGATGATGGGCGGCGCTGCCGAGATGCTTGATCCGGTCCGTGCCGGTCCTGGCGATCAGAATCCCGACCGCCATGAAGATCATGGCTTTGATGATCGAATGATTGAACAGGTGCAACAGCGCCGCGGCGGCCCCTGCCGTTGTGCCGAGACCAATCGCGATCACAATATAGGATATCTGCGCCACACTGGACCAGGCAAACATCCGCTTGAGACTGGATTCGCGCAGTGCAATCAAGGGCGCCAGGAGCAGGCCTGCGATGCCGCAGACGATCAGGATCCAGTCCAGCGGCATGGCCAGGATGCTGAAATCGGCGCTGAACAGATCATGCAGGAAACGGAGCAGTACATACAGCGCAACCTTGGTCGCCGTCCCGGATAATAAAACCGTGACCGAATCCGGGGCGTAGTTGTAGGCGTTCGGCAACCAGTCATGTAATGGAAACATGGCGCACTTGATGCCAATGCCGATGACAAAAAACGACAGCGCCATGATGATGGTTCGATCCGCTCCCCGGTCGGCAATGCGGTCAGCCAGATCGGAAATATTCAAGGTTCCTGTCTGCATATACAAAAGCCCGATCGAAAGCAGTACGAATGTCGCGCCGACGGCGCCCATGATCAGGTAGCGGTATGCCGCGAGCAATGCCCTGTGGTCCCGACCGCAGCTGATCAGCACATAAGTTGCCAGCGAACTGATTTCGAGAAATACGAACAGGTTGAAGGCATCGTTGGTGACCACCATGCCGTTCAATCCGGCAATACACAGTAGCCAGGCCGCGAAAAATGCGGGGCGGTCAGTTTCATCGGAAGCGTCATGGGAAGCGCTATGGGAAGCGCCATGGCTCCCGGAGAGACAAAAAACCGCGGCCAGCAGGTGCACCAGGTTGATCGTCAAAAGCACGAATGCAGCGACATGATCGACCACATATTCGATGCCCCAGGGCGCTGCCCAACCGCCCAGTTCATAGATGTAGCGGCGGCCATCCAGCGCTCCGGCCATCAGCGTCACACTGATCCCGAACATTACGATGGCGGCAGTCAGCATGAAACCGCGAGCCACCGTCCGGTTGCCAATCAATATACAAAACGGCGCCAGCAGCATCGGCACAATTACCTGCAACACCGGTAAATGACTGGCGGAGATCAAACTCACGGGATCATTTCCGGTTCCACATCCGGGTTGTGCTGGATTTCATTCTCATCGACAGCGCCGTAAACGCGGCGAATCCGCACCACCAGCGCCAGTCCGAGCGCCGTGGTCGCCACGCCGACGACAATGGCCGTCAGAATCAACACATGGGGCAGGGGGTTGCTGTAGATTTCAATCGCCGGATCCAGAATCGGAGGGTGGCCGCCCGATACTTTGCCCACGGTGATAAACAACAGGAACACCGCGGATTGAAACAGGTTCAATCCGATCAGTTTCTTGATCATGTTATGGCTGTCGATGACGATGACCAGGCCCAGCACAAACAGGGCAACGGCGACCCAGTAGTTGAACAGTCCCGGTATCAGATGAGATAGATCCGCGTCCATTGTCAATCCTGGCTCCGGGCAAAACAGATGAAAAGGGAGATCATAGTGAACGCGACGGTAATTCCGACACCGAGTTCAATCAGCAGGATGCCGATATGCTGTCCGGCCACCGGGGTCCCGGCCAGAGTGGAATAATCCAGGAAGTTTCCGCCACGCCACATCGCCGCCACTCCGATGCCGGCATACAGCAGCGCGCCGCCCGCCATCCCGATGGCGACCCATCGTTCGCTCACAATCGCCAGCAACCTTGCCGAGCCGCATAACAGGCCGTAGGTAATCACCCCGGCGCCCAATATTACGCCCGCCTGGAATCCGCCGCCGGGGCTATAGTCGCCATGAAACTGTACATACAGGGCAAACAGCAAAACCAGCGGAATGACGCGGAGCAGAGCCGCTTTCAGGATCGGGTTGGTCGCGAGCCAGGTCTGGCGTTGTCGGTTTTCGCGCTCTTCGTCTGCATCCGTATTCCCGGCGGGAAGCAGCAACAGCACCGCCAGACCGGCCGTGAAAATAACGACCACTTCGCCGAGGGTATCGTAGCCGCGGTAACTGGCGAGCACCGACGTCACGGCATTGGGGATCCCGGTCTCCATACCGGACTGCCCGATAAATCGTGGGGCGAGGTGCAAATGAACCGGCGCCAGCGGATTGCCATACATCGGCATATCCAGTGTTCCGATGATCAACAGCGCCCCCAGACCCAACCCGGTCACAATCGAAATCGCGGAGGGCCAGCGGGGGGTATGCAGGGACTCATCCTGGCGCCGGATCACGGCCAGCATCAGAACGGTGGAAATTCCGGCGCCGACCGCGGCTTCTGTAAAGGCGACATCCACCGCGTCCAGAATCACGAAAAGAGCGCAGATGACCAGACTGTAGGCGGCGGATAATAAAATAATCGCGAACAGGCTTCCGCTTCGCAAAATCAACAGGGCGCAGGCCAGCAACAGGCCGAGCAGACCGATGTCCATCCCGATGTTGATCATGTCAGTCATGTAATTATTCTGGTCAGGACGGCTTGTCGGTGAAGGGTCGCAGGCCGGATTTCAGGGCGGTTCGCGCCAGTCCGTGGGAGTTCACGGGGGACAGGAAAAATAACAGGACGATCAACAGGAGGACCTTGAACGCGACGATCACTGAAGTGGATAGAACCAGAAGACCCAGCAGCACAAGCCATGCCCCCAGAGTGTCGATTACACCGGCGGCGTGAAGGCGGCTGAAACAATCGGGTAACCGCAACAGACCCAGGCCGCCAATCAGTACGACCACTGCACCCAGGATTAAAAGCGCTCCTCCCAGCAGATCAATCATTTGCCGTTTCCGGGGGGGTTGCGGTCATCCGGCGATTGAGGCAGTGGATCAACGCCAGTGTTCCGACATAGTTGATCAACCCGTAAAGCAATGCAATATCAATATATTGCGGATGACCGACCGCAAACAGATAAACAGAAATCGTCAGGATAATCTTGGTGGTAAAGGCGTTTACTGAAATGGCCCGGTCAAACCAGGTGGGCCCCAGGCCGGTCCGGATCAATGAGCACAACATCGCCGCAAAGAGCGCCAGCAGAACAATCAAGTACAATCTTTCCATTTACTGAGTTCTAATCGGAAACCAGTTTTCGCACCCGGTCCAGCATCCGATGATCGGCAAAACTGTTGTCGGCGTCCTCAAAAAGCCCGTGAACCTGGATTTTACCTTCGGTTACATCCGTACTGACCGTGCCCGGCGTCAGGGTGATCGAGTTGGCGTAGATGACCTGGCCGAGTTCATTCAGGTCCGATGTTTCCACTTCGAATATTTCCGGGGAAATATTCCGGCCGCTGACAATGGCCCGGACCACTACGAAATTGGACTTGGCGATCTCGATCAACAACCATCCGGTGTATCGGAGCAGTGGCAACGGAGCCAGTGAAATACCCGTTAAGCCGGTTTCTGTCCGGACGCGATGATAAACCGCCTGGCAAAGTACACAGGACAGTAACCCAAGCCCGACCAACAAGCCGGAAGTGTGGCCAGAGAGCAGAAACCACGTTGCCAACAGGCCCACAAACAGAATAATGTGATGGCGAAAGCTCATTTCATAAGCAAAATGTTCGATATTTCGTCAGGCCGTACAGAGCCGGGCTGAATATAATATGGGCAGGAGTGTTCAATGAATGGTGTTAAAATCCGATAATGTATACGGAATCTGCCTGAATCATGAAATTAAATCAATCATGACGAATCACACACATCAGGATTGGCCCTACCCCAGGTGACGAAAATGACCCAACCCGTAATAGATTTACGCAGTGATACTGTTACCCGGCCCTGTGCCGCCATGAGAGAGGCGATGTCAAGGGCGCAAGTCGGAGATGACGTCTATGGCGAAGACCCGACCACCATTGCGTTACAGGAGCGCGTGGCTGAAATAACCGGGCAGGAATCGGCGCTGTTCTTTCCTTCGGGAACCCAGAGCAATCTGGTCGCGTTACTGAGCCACTGCCAGCGAGGCGATGAATATATTGTCGGTCAGACCGCGCATACCTATAAATACGAAGGAGGAGGCGCCGCCGCCCTGGGTGGAATCCAGCCGCAACCGCTGGAAAGAACCTCCGCGGGGATCATCGACCTTGATCGCATCGAAGACGCGGTCAAGGCCGACGATATTCACTTTGCCAAAACCCGGTTGCTGGCGCTGGAAAACACCACTACCACCGGAGTCGCTGTTCCGCTCGACTATTTCAGGCAGGCCCGGCGGTTATGCGACCGCAAAAACATCGCCATGCATCTGGATGGCGCCCGGGTTTTCAACGCGGCTGCCGCCCTGGGCGTCGAGATTGAAGAAATCACTTCCCGGTTCGATACGGTTTCAGTCTGTCTGTCCAAGGGGTTGGGCGCTCCGGTGGGTTCGGCGCTGGCCGGCCCTGCCGGATTCATTGAAATCGCCCGGCGCTGGCGCAAGACGGTCGGCGGCGGCATGAGGCAATCCGGAATACTGGCCGCCGCGGGATTGTTCGCGCTTGAAAACAATGTGGAGCGGTTGGCTGAAGACCATCGACTCGCCCATCATTTGCATGGGCGACTGGATCAGATTGACGGTATTGAATTAACCACCGAACAGGCCAATACCAACATGGTTTTCTTTAATCTGAAAGATGGAAATTATGATGGCTTTTATGAATTTGCAAGACAGCGAAATGTGCTGTTTGGTGATCGTCACCCGGTCAGAATGGTCACCCACAAGGACCTTTCGAGGGAACTCGTGGATACCGCGATATCGCGCTTGTCGGGATTTTTCTCCTGATCTTCATATTAGCAAGTGCATAGTAACATGAATACGAGTGTGGAAGCGGGACAGCGGGTTACGTCCAGGCGATCCGGACGCGGCCACAAAAGAGAAAGGCCGCAGGCTGCGGCGCCGGCCTATGTAACCCGGAAAATCCCGTATTTCGAGTTTCTCGATGAAGAGGGGCTGGTTACTCTGGAAGATCAGGCGGACTGGTTGATGCAGGAAATCGGACTGGAGTTCCGGGGCGACCCGGAGGCTCTGAGACTCTGGAAGGAAGCGGGGGCCGACGTCAACCAGACCCGGGTAAAATTGCCCCGCGGTATGGCTCGTGAGTTGTGCAGGACGATCCCTTCACAGTTTATCCAGGTTGCGCGCAACCCTGCCCGCAGTGTCCGGATTGGCGGTCGGGCTCAAGTATTCGCCTGTGTTTACGGCCCCCCTTTTGTGCGTGACCTCGAAGGGGGGAGGCGCTACGGCGCCATGCAGGATCTGGAAAATCTGGTCAAGATCGCCTGGCAACTGCCCGGCATCCACCACACCGGACTGGTGATCTGTGAACCCTGCGACGTGGCCGTATCCTGGCGTCACCTGGATATGCTGTACAGACACATGCGCTACAGCGACAAACCCTTTCTCGGCGCGATCACCGCAAAATCAAGGGCGCAGGATTCAGTGGATATGGCCAGAGTGTTGTTTGGCGAGGAATTCATGCAGAACCATTGCGTCATTATGGGTAACGTCAACACCAATTCGCCGTTGCTGATCGACAAGGTGGTCACCGAAGCAGCCCAGGTTTACTGCGGGGCCGGGCAGGGGCTGATTGCGGCTCCGTTCATTCTTGGCGGCGCAATGGGGCCGGTGACGACGGCGGCCTCTATTTCCCAGGCCCTGGCGGAAGCCATGATGGTCGGGGCATTCACCCAGCTGGTGCGTCCGGGCGCTCCTTTCGTATTGGGAAATTTCCTGTCATCCATGAGCCTGAAAAGCGGCGCTCCCACTTTTGGTATGCCTGAGCCGGTCATGTCGAATTTCATTATCGGGCAGTTGGCCCGCAGATTGGGCATTCCGTTGCGAAGCGGCGGGTCGTTGACGGCCTCCAAACTGCCCGATGCCCAGGCGGCGGCCGAAAGCGCCGATTCGATGATGTCCACGGCTCTGGGCGGGGCCAATTTTGTGTTGCACGCGGCTGGCTGGCTGGAAGGGGGGCTGGCGACCGGATATGAAAAACTGGTCCAGGACGCCGATCGGCTGGGCGCCTATCAGGTGATGTTGTCCGGGTTGCCGCTGGATGACAATGCCCTGGCCAGGGACGCCTATCATGAAGTGGAACCGTCGGGGCATTTCCTGGGCAGCGCCCATACCCTGGCCAATTATCAAACCGCCTATTATGACGCTGTCCTGTCGGACAGCGAAAGCGTCGAGCAATGGGAAGACCAGGGCGGCAAGGATTCAGCGAGACGCGCCTTTGAGCGTTGGAACCGATTGCTGAGGGAATACCAGCCTCCGCCAATGGATGAGGGCACGGACGAAGCGTTGCGGGAATTTGTCGAGAAGAGGAAAAGACAAATCCCCGAAGCCTGGTACTGATCGCGGATCAGTCAACCGGGGCAGTCAACATTGAACCTGGAAGGTAAGCGAATGCAATCTCATGCGAAAGTAGTCATCATTGGCGGCGGTGTTGTCGGCTGCTCGATTTTGTTTCATCTGGCCCGGTTCGGCTGGAAAGAAAGCCAGAGGGGAACCTTCCGTTTGATCTGGACTCAAAATCATAAAGGGGCACAACGACGGGGGCACAACGATGAGACGGGTACTTCAACTGATGGCGCTGATCCTGGTATGCGGTTCGGCGCCATCCGGGTCGGACCAGAACAACCCCGAACTGGATGAGCTTTTCCGACTGCTGCATGAAGTCACCAGCCCGGCGGAAGCGTCTGTGCTGACCCGGCAGATCTGGCAAAACTGGTATCAGTCCGATAACCGGGAAATTGAAGCATTGATGCAGCGCGGTGAAATCAGTCTGCGCCGGGGGAAGCTGGAGCAGGCAATCGAAATCTATTCCAGAGTGATCGACATTGACCCCGGGTTTGCCGAAGGCTGGAATCGACGGGCGACCGCATACTACATGATGGGTGAATTGCAGTCTTCGACAGAAGATGTAGTGGAAACATTGAAGCTGGAACCCCGGCATTTCGGCGCTCTTTCAGGGCAGGGCATGATTTATACCCAGTTGCGGAAAATTGATCTGGCGCTGGAATATTACGAAAGAGCCCTTGAGGTGAATCCCCACATGACCGGAGTCAGAATTTCAATCGAGGCCATCCGGAAATATCTGGAGAAGGAAGTTATTTAATGGTTATCATTTATTCTGGAGCCAGCTCGAACAGCGTTATTTCATTGAGTGAACCCAGTCTCATCAATGGTCCCCAGGTGCCGGTGCCGGGGGATACATACAGGTGGTGACGGCGCTTTCGATAGAGTCCGCTAATGCGGTTGAACTGCTGTTTGACGATCAGGTTGAACGGGAAAATCTGCCCGTTGTGAGTATGTCCGCAAAGCATCAGGTCAATGCCATGATCCATCGCCGCTTCCCAGCCGTGCGGACGGTGATAGAGCAGCAGGCTGAACTGATCCGGGTTATTGGCGATCTGCGGTAGATGAATAGCGACCTGATCCCTGCGGTCCGCGTCGTCTATGCCGATAAAGACGAGTTCTCCGGCGCTCGATGAATCCTGCCGCAACGTATTCATGCCGAGACGTTTTGCAATATCCAGAATCTTGTCCAGGTCGGCGTACCGCTCATGATTGCCAATCGTGAAAAACGCTGGAGCCTTGAGCTGTTCTATGGATTTCAACGCTTCATAGTCAACCGAACTGCTGTCGATCAAATCTCCGGTGACGGCGACAAAATCAGGTTCAAGGGCATTAATCCTGTGGACGATACGTTGCATGAATCCGCTCTGCCGGGAACCGATATGGACATCGCTGATCTGGGCAATCCGGTATTTACGGCTGATTTTCGGGCTTCTGATCCGTAGTCTCTTGATCGACAGGTGGTGAGAGGCCAGGATTGAAAACAGCGCCAGCAGGGCGCCGGTGACGAGGACTGCCCGGGCGACCAGCCGGTCATCCGCATCCAGCGTCCACCGGAGCGGCTCGGCAATCAGCGCAAGGACCGCGAATACGAAGCTTATCCCGAACCAGTGTACGACGAGGTAGCGAACTTTCATTTTTGGCCCGCTGAATGAGTAGTACATACCGGCCATACCCACCAACCAGGCTGCGATCGCAAGAAAAATCGTGAACTTGATTTCGCCGCCATACCAATGGGTCAATCGGTTGACCGGCCAGGCGAACACGAAGCAGCAGGCGAGCGGAAACAGGAGATTGAACCAGAGACGGGTATTGGGTTGAGCGGACGCCATCACTACAGGATATAACAGGATCGGTTGAAATGAAATTGACAGGACTGATTTTTATGCGCGGGTCTTTCCTGTAATCCGGGGTATAATCCGGCTTTGGAATCTCCCGGAGACACGACACTGAAACCCGCGCACAAATTACGCAAGACCAAGGTCATCGCCACCATTGGTCCGGCCTGCGACCATATCGATACGCTGAAAGAGATGGTTGAGGCGGGCATGAATGTGGCGCGCCTGAATTTATCCCATGGAGATGTGCAATCCCATTCCCGGACGCTGGAACGTGTGCGTCAGGCGGCGCTGGAAATGGAGGTTGCGGTGGCGGTCATGGTGGATACCCGGGGGCGTGAAATCCGTACAGGCCGGCTCAACGCCGACAGCGTGCCGCTGGAACGCCACCAGTCGTTTTCAATTTACGCGGGGGATGGAATCGGGGATCAGACCGGCGTCACCGTTTCCCATCCGACTCTGTACCGGCATACCAGCGCCGGTGACCGCATATTGATTGATGACGGTCAGATGGAGTTGATCGTGACCGCTGTCAAAGGAGACGAAATCCAGTGCAGGGTTGAATGCGGCGGCTTGCTCAGGGACGCCAGAGGCGTCAACCTGCCGGACAACAAAACCGCGTTCAACGACATTCCATCCGATGACGCCCTGGAAATAGAATTCGCGGCGGCCAATGATGTTCAGTACATCGCCGCGTCATTTGTCCGAAATGCCAGCGAAGTGGTGACCATGCGTAACGCGCTCAGGAGCCGGGGCGCGCATATCCCGATCATTGCGAAGATAGAAAACCGCGAAGGGGTGGATAACATGAGCAGCATCATCGCGGAGGCTGACGGTATCATGGTTGCGCGTGGCGACCTCGGCGTCGAACTGGAACTGGGCGAAGGCCCGACCGTTCAAAAGCGGATTATCCGGGCTACCGTAGCCCAGGGCAAACCCGTGATCACCGCCACCCAGATGCTGGATTCGATGGAACGAAATCCGAGACCGACCCGGGCTGAGGTCAGCGATGTCGCCAATGCCATCTTCGATGGCACTTCCGCCGTGATGCTGTCCGGCGAAACCGCGGTCGGGAGGCGCCCTGTCGAAGCTGTGAAAACCATGGTCAGCCTGGCGCGGGAAGCGGAGGCGGGGTTACGCCGATTCGGGTATCTTCAACAAATTCAGCCGCATCCCGCCAACGAGGTCACGGAGGCGGTGGCGCAGGCTTCGATCACGATGGCCAATCACCTGGACGCAGCCGCCATTATCGCACTGACTGAAACCGGATTCACTTCCCGCCTGATTTCCAAATACCGCCCCGATTGTCCGATTCTCGCCATCACCACCTGTAAATCAGTGGTCAGCCGTCTCGCCATGAACTGGGGCGTATTGGCCATTCACTATGACGCTGATGGCGGCGATGACGCAAAAATTGTTTTCGCCATCAACCGCGCCAAAGAGCTTGGCTACGTCAGTAACAATGATCTGCTGATCCTGACCGCGGGGAGTTCGAGGCAGGCCGGCAGTACCGATTTGATCCGGGTTTTACGAGTCAGATAGACGTTCCGGCCAGACCTGGTCTTCGGTTTTCAGGTGCAGCGTGGTCGTCGGGAAAGCGCATTGGGCGTTGTTGTCTTCAATAATCTTCAGGATGGCGAGCATGACTTCCTGCTTGATTCTGAAATATTCCTTCCCGTTTTGCGTTCTGGTGAAGCAGTAAATAAAGAAATCCAGCGATGACGGGGCGAATGTGGTGAAGCTGACCATCAGGGTCTGATCCGGGTCGATTTCTTCGTGGGATTCGAGATAGGTTTTCACCTGCGCCACGATGTCGTCCATCGCAACGGCGTCATCGTAACGGATTCCGATGGTTTCGTAAATCCGCCGGTTTTTCATGCGAGTGATATTCTCGATCGAGATAGTCGAAAAAGTCGAGTTCGGCACATACAGCGCCCGGCTTTCCAGGGTCCGGATCAGGGTGATTCGCCACCCGATCTTTTCCACTATTCCTTCGATTTGTTTGTCCGGGGAGCGAATCCAGTCGCCGATGAAAAACGGGCGATCCAGATAGATCATCAATCCGCCGAAGAAATTGGAAAGCATGCCCTGGGCGGCAAACCCGACCGCGATGCCGCCAATCCCGCCGAACGTCAAAACCCCCGCAACGCTGAGTCCGAGGGTCTGCATCGCCACCAGAGACGCGATGATCAACACCGTCAACCGCAACAATTTTCCGATGCTGGTGACCGCGAACTGATCGACTTCTTCGCCTTTTCCGGTTTTCCTTTGGATCAGGTTTTGCTGGATATTGTTGATGAATCGAACCAGAAACCAGGCGATCGCGGTAATCGCGCCCAAATCCCTGGCCGGAACGATGGCTCCCGCAATCGGCGTGTCCAGGCCGGCCGCAGCGGTTTCACAGGCCAGACCGACACCGACCACCCAGATCATCAATCGCAAGGGGGGGGCCAGCGCATTCAGGAAGGCGCCATTCCATGACAGTCCACTACTATCCAGACGTTTGCGCAAAAACGCCAGGATTCCCCGGGTCGCCAGACTCAAAGCCAGGGTCACGGCCAGAATCACGATCACCTGCAACATCAGTGAATCCCGGTCGAACAGATTGATGAACGAGTCAGGCATTATTCTGTCAGTCCGTCAGCCTTCGGGAGATCAGCCTGTCTGGCCCATCCGGTATAGCCGCCATTCAGACTGTAGCTTTGACTGAATCCCTGTTTGCTGAAAAAATCCGCCGCGCCCTTGCTCATGTTGCCGTGATAGCAACAGACAATCAGTGGCCGCGATTTATCCGCGCCTTCAATAAAGGACTGAACGTTGCTGTTGTCGATATGGATGGCGTTCCTGATATGCCCCGCTGACCAGGACGCGGCATCCCGGATATCAACAATAATCGGGTCCTGACTGTCGATCAGCTCCCTGGCGTCTTCAATGTCTATGTTGTTGTATGGCATAGATGATGAACTTGTGTTCGAGCAATAGCAGCATCAGGTCTTTGTCCAGTTCGCTGTCTTCATCAATCATCGCCAGCAATGATTCCCGACCCGGACGCGATGTATCGTACTCCTGTTTCAGGGCCTGGATACGGTCTCTTATTGGCCGGGTGGTTGGCATACCGCCATTATACTTTATTCACGGTATATTATGAAAATAACGTGAATAGAGCCGTAAATATGATAATCATTCACTAATTATGAGTGATTAACAGTGAATCAATCGCGATTTTGGGGGGCGATGGCTATTTTTCACCTAACGGACACTGACCAGTACATCGCCACCTAATGAACGGATAAATCGCTCCAGAGTATCGGCTTTGGTATTGTGGCGTGGATTGAGGATACGTCGTACTTCGCTTTCTTTGATGTCCAGCGTTTCGGCAATAGCTACTTTAGTTTGACCGGATTCACGGAACTTGATATAGGCAGCCGCTTTCAGCGCGGTGGTTACTGGCACTGAAACCAGTCGTTCTCCGGCTTGTTCAGCTGAAGGTTCGGGAATTTCCCGACCTTGATTGATACAGCCGCAAATGGCCTCATCCAGGGCATCGGCAGCCTCGACAAGCGCTTCTTCAATCGTATCGCCCTGAGTAATTACTTCTGGCATATCCCGGCAGGTGACAACGTAGCCGCCTTCATCAGGGTCTTCGGTAAGGATAACAGGATAAATATATTTCATGGTTCATATCTCCGATTTGTCAATGCCCAGCTGTTTTAACATGGCGTGGCAAGTACCTGTTTTCAGTTCATCTTTCGGGTTTCTCAGGATTGTATATCTGTCACCATAGTAGAGAGTTATATGGCTGCCTTTCCCTCGTTCTTTGTTTACGTCAAACAACAAACCTTGAGCTTTTGCCAGTTTTTTCACTCGTTTCATAAATTCGTTTCCGTTCATAGTTCTTAATATCGAACAAAATTGATCGACAGTCAAATCTTTATTTAATAACTGTAAATTTCTGGTAGACCCTCGTCGTAGGTGCTACACTGGATACATCACAGAAATCATTTCAAACCCTGGCCCATTCGAGTTACGCTATGAACAAGAAAAGTCCCAAACCTTCGGATTCATCAAGAACTGGTGCCAGTAGCTCCCAAACAAATCGGGACAGCGTACAACATCGACAACAGTCCAACAAGGTTACGAATACTCACCCTCCGCCAAATAAAAAACCAACCAAGAAAACAAGCTGATGAAAAAATGCCGGAATAGAATATGACTGAAGAACCGACAAGCGAATACGATAGATTCCAGTTTGATGTACGTCGGTCGGTACGTTATCACGACAGGCGCGTGTCGTTTTTCGAGATGTGCCACAAGGTCGTTCTGTTCATAGCCCTGATTGGCGGGTCAGCCAGTATAGCCACTTTTACAGCCGAGTTTGCTTCTGATTGGCCGCAATGGTCAAAACTTCTTCCAGCTGCGGTGATTTCTGTATTTGCTGGCCTGGACCTAGTGGCGGGATCCTCCAACAAAGCCAGAATTCATGACAGATTGAAGCAGCGTTTCATTGCCTTGGAAAGTAGGATGCAACGGGAAGAAACAGGCAGTGTGCTGAATGAATGGACAGTCGAACGATTGGCAATTGAATCTGATGAACCGCCGGTTCTGAGAGTACTGGATACGTTATGCCACAATGAGTTATTGCGCTCAATGGGGTATTCAAAGGATGAATATATTCCGGTGAAAAGACTTCAACGGTTTTTCTCTCCCTTCTTTGACATGGGCGCGGACGCGCTCTAGCCTCCGTTGCCTGCATATAACCGTAGTCGTGGCGCTGGCGGAAATTGAAAACGACGATTGCGATTTCACTGGTTATCAGATTCTCATTAGTGCTGTGCAGCGTATTGGCGCTTCTATTGTCCACCGTCGCAAGTTATTTATTGAATGATGGAGAGTGGTTTCAAAGATCCGGTTCACTTTGCGTCCAGGCATGAAATTCTTCACTACGCAGAATATAGAAGATATAGTTTGTAAGCATCCGATTCTCGTTTGGCCTAATGGCGGCAATTCCTCGACCTATACAGATTCGGCTTGTCGTCAAGTTGACAGGCCCGACAGGGGCACGCACGGACATAAGAATGTCGCCTTCCTCGGCGAATCTCTTTGGGTCAGTAGTCCATTTTGTCGGCTTGCCAATAAACATTCTTTTAAACTCGGCTTTTCCTTGATAGAACGGCATCCCTATACCAGTATCATTGTATGATTTCCCCGGCGGTGATTGTCCGCTTCCAATCTTCCACACTCCCTTCTCTCAAATTCCCTATTCACTATATATTACAAAAATAGAGTGAATGGTATGAATATGGTATTGATTCACTGAATATGAATCATAGACAGTGAATCAATCGTATAAGTGGGCAAACCAAGAGCGTAGGGGCAGGTCACCGTACCTGCCCGGAACGGTGAAGATGTATCCTGAGGATTCCACCCGGTAATCGATTGGAGTCATTGGCAGGTAATAGAAAGGGGCAGTATAGTATTCGTATTAATGAGCAATTTCGTATCTGTTTCAAATGGGGCGAGTCTGGCCCATTTGAAGTAGAAATCATTGACTATCACTAGAGGTATACCATGGTTCGCATACCTGTACATAGAGAGCCCACTCACCCGGGAGAAATGCTGATCGAAGAGTTTTTGCATCCGATGCAAATTACCCAGCGTGAATTGGCGGACGCCATCCATGTGTCGTATCAGCGAGTGAATGAACTGGTCAATCAAAAGCGTGGCGTTACGCCAGGTACCGCATTACGCCTGGGGAAGTTTTTTGGGATGTCGGCTGATTTCTGGCTGAATCTCCAGGTGCGTCATGACCTCTACAAAGCTCAGAAATCCGAAAGCGCCGCACTGGAAAAAATTCATGACTTCCACCATTCAAAAAATGGCTTGACCACTCAAGGCGCCCGCCATCAAATCAGCCAATAACCGCCGGTATCCGGTACATACAACTGAACCCGGACTGCATTTTGTTTGTCAACTCTGGTATTTGCCTGACGACAAAATATAACTATAATGGTCTTGATATTTTAACCAAACAGGTCATTTTATGACGACTGCAACCGTATCAGAACTAAAAAGGTCAATCAGCGCTTGCCTGCGTCAGGTCAAGGCCGGTGAAGAACTGTTGATTACCGAGCACGGCCGTCCCGTGGCGCGCCTGTTGCCGGTCAAGGATATAGCGTCTTTGCCCGAAAGCCTGCTGGACATGGAAAAACGGGGATTGTTGAAACGCCCTGAAAAAAACCTGTCGGCTGATTTCTGGAGCCTGCCGCGCCCTGCGGATCCAAAGGCAACAGTGCGTTCGGCAGTCTTGCAGGAGCGGCGGGAAGGCTGGTGAAATTTTGGGATACATCGGCTATTGTCCCCTTATGTATTGACGAACCAGACTCTGACAAGTGAACAGGGCTTTGTTTCCTTTGATCAGCGATTGCGTGACGCGGCATATCGGGAAGGCTTTGACGTTCTTCCCGAAGGGCGTTGAAACCAGCGAACAGACTCCGGTTTGGTATTGGTAATCCGGTACATACAACTGAACCCGGACTGCATTTTGTTGTCATTGATGAGTCGGGCTGTGCTATAATTCCGGCTTTTATGCTGACCGTCGCTGGCTAAAGGTAGCGTTTGGCTGCGAATAGTCGCAAGTCTTTGACAGCTATTGATGATTCTGATATTAGGGCTATGGGTATACTGGGAACAAGCGACTTATCCGAGAGCGATAATATATATCCCCCCCCCCCCCCCCCCCGTTCTGCATGTTGAATCCGGCGGCGTTTAGCGGCGTGGCTTATTGACAGGCGATGGGTTCCCTGAACAGAATGTACGTCCATCCGGCAAGAAGACAGGTGAACGCCTGCGCCGCGGGCATTCGGGCGTTCAGTCCGTGGCGCCTGTTCGGCCTCCTCGCGCTGGTCGCTGTCGGTATTTTGACCATCATGGAGCCGGCGCTGGCGCAGGGGGGCACATTGTCGTCCCCGAAAGTCTGGTATGAAGGCGATGGCCAGAAAACATTGCGGTACATTGTCAAGACGACCGGCAAATACGACGATGTCGGTAAAACATACACCATCGAGACAGCGGGCACAGCCACCCCGGCAGACGACTATGTGCTGGGAACTCCCGTCAACTCGAATCTGGGTTCGCCAAACAACAGTCACAGACTTGACCATGTCAAGGTGCCGATCGAGTTCAAGACGGACGGCCTGAACGAATCCGACGAGACCATCGTGCTCAATTTTTACTGCGACTGCGGCGCCAGCGATGAAAAGACGCTCGCAAATACCTTCACCCTGAAGCTGAAGAACGCCGCCCGCCCGGTCCCGAAATTCAGCGTGACCAGTATCAGCCTGGACGAAGGCGCAACGGCTACCTACGGATTATCACTGGACGCCGACCCGGGCGCCAGCGAAACGGTTGTCATTGACGTGCGGCCTTCAATCCGTGGTCTGAACCCGCATGTCGGCCCCGTAAAGGTAGGAAAAACAGCCAACGCGCTGGTTGACAGCGCGAGTTTCAGTTTTACCGGAGGGCCATCCGGCACCTGGGCGACGCCGCAGATCGTCACGTTACAGGCGGGAAACGACTGGGAGACCGTGGACTACAGCGTCGAGCTGGTGCATCAGGTCAACCAACAGCCCATTGACCAACTCACCGAAAGGCTGACGGCGTCAGTCACCAATAAAGTCGCGGGTCTGCTCGTCTCAGAGACGGCCCTGACGGTGGAGGAAGGCGCGGTCGCTACATTTTCAGTGCAACTGATAGGAGATCCGCTGAATAATGGAAGTGTGTTTATCGAAATCCCGATAGCGCAAAGAGATTCGTTTGGGATACGGCCCGGAAGGGAGGTGGCCAGTGCAAATTTCAGAGCGCCGACTGCGATCACTCAGTTCCGAGGCAGTAAAATTGGCAGTCCAAATTGGGAGGATCCGATATTCTTCACGGTCAAGGCGCTCAAGGATGTTGATCTGGAGGATGTCACCATCACTCTGGCGCCTGTTCTCACGCTGACGACACATCCTCGCTCCGGAATAAACGCCTTCCCCAATCGGACAGGCGCGGGCGTGAAAGTGACTGCGAAGGAGGTGGTGACTCCATTGACTCGACCCACCCTCTCAACCACAACGCTGAATGTGGCTGAAGGCGAAACCATGCAATACACGGTGGATTATCCGCAGTTGAAGGCAACCACGGTAACGGTCGATATTCCCGCGAGCCACCAGGGCAAGGCGACTGTGCAGGCTGCGGGCGGACAGCCCGGCGCCAGCGTGGTACTCGAGTTCAAAGAATATATTCTGGTGCCCGGAATGGATCCCCCCCCCCCACGGAAGCCTCATACCGTCACGGTGACAGCGTCCCGGGACACCGATACGACCGATGAATCCTTTGACCTCACACACACCGCCCCGGCGGGATACAAGTGGAGTGGCGGCGACCTCGCGGTTGCTGTCGCGATCACCGACGCCGGTACTGGCCTGAATGTCTCCGCCCTCAAGTTCGACGAACACGACCCTGCCGCTCCCTTGAAGCTGAGTGAAGGCTATAGCGCGACTTACACGGTCTCCCTCAAGTCCTGGCAGAGCGGCACAGTCACGGTGACCCCGGCTTCAGATTTCTCATCGGTGACCGTCTCGCCCACAACCCTGACCTTCAACGGCGGCAACTGGAGCGAGCCGCAGACGGTAACGGTCACCGCGATAGAAGATGAAAACGCTTTTGACGAGAAGGCCACCATCAGCCATGCCGTCAGCGGTTATGGCGATGTCGATACCGGACCCGAAATCAAGGTGAACGTGGATGACGATGAACATCCCGTCAGCGCAAAACTCACCCTGCGCATGACCGGCAAGGGCGTATTCAAGGAAGGATCAGGCCGCGATACAGAGGCCCGTGTCGAAGTCGAGTTGTTCGGCCCGGACGGCTATCGGGACCGCTTGCCGCAAACGGATTTCATACTCTGTTATACCCTGGGCACTCTGGGCAAGCAAAATGTAAAGCCAGTGGCGAAATCCGAAGGAATAGCGGATAACTGCGTTGATTGGTTCATATCGGAATTCGTGGGACTACCGTCCGTAGTCAGGAGCTTCGAAGTCTTTGAACTTCTCCACTCGGACTCGGACCCGCTCTCGCTGGACCTGGGAACTGTCACAGTTACGCTGAAAGCGCATCCGACCCTGACGATGCATGACCGGGTCAGCATCAGCTCTACCGAAAAGGAGTTCGAATTCCGGGCTATTGACTCAACCCCCACACAAATAGAGATGACCGCCGATGGCCCGGCCAGCATCCATGAAGGCGACGGCAGGGTTTTGTTCGATGTCGGATTGAGCCGCCGTCTGGTTGCCGGCGAGGAGGTGCGAATTCCGCTCGTAGCCAGCGGTACGGGTATCGCGGATGACGACTACGAGATCGCGCTCCGGTCCGGCACAGGCGCCACCCTCAGCGCCGCGGCTCCCTATACACTGACACTGGCCGGCGCCGGAGCCAAAGACGTTGTGCTTATGCTGACCGCCGTCGAAGACCGCAAGAACGAAGGCGGCACAAATGAAACATTAACCCTGACCCTCGGCGAGGTGACCAGCAACCTGGATGTCGAGGACCTCACAACCTTTGGTACCGGGGGCACCGAACTGAAATCCGCCAAAAGCTTCTCGGTGGACATTGTGGATGGTATCACCCTGAGTCTCAGCGCCGGCGCCGCCGTTACTGAAGGTGGAGACGCTGTTTTCACCGTCACAGCCAACCCGAATCCGTCGGCGCCGCTGACCGCCAACATCGGCATTGCCCAGACGGGCGCTTTTGTCGCCGACGCCGACATTGGTACGGACAAAACCCTCACCATCCCGGTAGCCGGCAGCGCGGACTATACCGTAAAGACACTCGATGACACAACAGACGAGCCGGACGGGGCGGTGACCGCCACGCTGATCGACAGTTTCGACTACGCCATCGAGACCGGTGGCGGCAGTGTCACCGTGAAAGACAATGACGCGACCACCGTGACACTTTCCGCTGCCCCCACCAGCGTCAGCGAAGGCGGCGATGTCACGGTTACCGCCACGTTGTCCCTGGTCCAGGCCGCGGATGTCACCATCCCCATCACCGCCAGCGTGGAATCAGGCGATAGCGCTGAAGAGGTCGATTTCAGCGCTCCCGCGAGTATCGTGATCAAAGCGGGCGACCTCACCGGCAGCGCCGACATTGCCACGGTCAAGGACGCGGACAAGGATACCGATACGTTTACGGTCGCTCTGGGGACGCTGCCCGCCGGCCTGGTCGCCGGTACGCCTGGCAAGGCATCTATCAGCATCACGGATGACGGAGAAGGCGCCACCGTCAACCTGTCTGTGGCCGCGACCACCGTCAAGGACACGGATGACGTCCGCGTCACGGCCACTCTGAGCCATGTCTTCGCCAGCGATATTACTGTGCCGCTCCGCGTCACCGCTACCGGCGCCAATCCCGCCGCGACCACCGAGTGGGTCGCGCCGGGCGGCATCGCCATCCGCAAAGGCATCGCCACGGCCAGCGTCGCGATTGATATTATTCGCGACCAGGACAAGGCCGATGAAACCTTCACCGTCAGCCTGGGCAGCCCGTTGCCGACCAACCTGTCCGCAGGGGCAACGACCTCATCTGAAATTATCATCGACGATGACGGTCTGGGACACAATATTACCCTGTCGGCGGACCCCAACCCGGTTGACGAGGGCAGTTCCACCACCATCACCGCCACCGCCAACGGCAGTTTTGACGCCGATACGGTCATTCCCCTGACCTTCAAGGGGCACGGGACCGCCAAAGCGGAGGACGGCGACTACGAGGCGCCGGACAAGGTCACCATCGCCAGCGGCGCCACCAGCGGCTCGGTCACGCTCAGCGCCAATGGCGACCGTGATGAGGACGATGACGTGGTGCGGGTAGCGTTGGGCTCGCCGTTGCCGGCTGGAGTGATTGGCGGCAACCACCAGGACATCACCATCACGGACACCGGAGTCGCGACAGGACCGACGCTGACCCTGAGCATTGATCCGGAACCGGCTTCAAACGGAGATATTCAAGTGGATGAAGGCAGCGCCGTGACTTTCACCGCCACGCTGGATAAAGCCTGGAGCCAGGATATTACGCTTGAACTGGCAAGCGCTGATTCGGGTGATTCGGGTGACCCGGAGCACGCATTCCTCAGCGCCAGCGAAGATGACTATACCACCCTGTCGAACATCACCATCGCGAAAGGAAAAACCTCCGGCAAAACCACAGTTACCGCGGTTGCGGATGGCGAGACTGAACCGGGAACGGACGAAGTTTTCCGGGTTTCTGTATTGGCCAAGAAACTGCCTGATCTGGTGTTCTATACGTCCGATCATGTTTTCCCGGGATCGGATGATCTGTACTATGTCTACATCGAAGACCAGGACAAGCCGAAACCGAAGATCAGCATTGAACTCGATTCACGTTCGCGGAATGTGAAGGAAGGGGACACGGTCCGGTTCAAGCTGACATCTGCGGGCGGCGTACCGTCCGGCGCGGTGAAGCTCAAGGTGGAGGAGGATGGGAAAGTTCTGCCGAATGGCGCATCGGGTGACAAGACCTTCACCATGACCAGCGCCAGTGACGAATACAGCATCACAACTACGGCAGACAAAATCGACGAGCACGCCAGCGCCATAACGGTCACTCTGGTTGCAGACCCCGCCTACCAGATTGACGAGACCAAAGGCAGCGCCACAGCGACGGTTAAAGACGATGACCCGACGAAGGTGGGAATCAGTGGGAGCGCCACCGAAATCAATGAAAGCGGCGGTACCAAGCTGATCACCATCACGCTGAATCGGGAGCTGGTGGCGGGCGAGAAGCTGCGCGTGGAACTGGATCGCAGGGGCGGTGACGCCCGGTTTCCCAATGATTTCCTGCTGACTCTGAGAAAGAATAATGGGGTGAGTTTTTCAACTGAGAAATCGACGAACTCGGCCCTTGGATTTTCCGGTGTGGTGCCCGTAATCACCTTCACGGGCCCGACCGGTAAAAAGGCGGATCTGGATCTCACGGCTGTTGACGATAAGGTGAATGAAGGCGCCAGCGAATCCGTCAAGCTCTCCATCGTGACTCCTGTAACCAAGCCCGAATTGGGTGGTGGCGGCGCCATCGCCAAAACAGACACGAATGTAAAACAAAATGTAGCATTCAACATCAAGGACGACGATACCAAAAGGACCCACAATGTCACTGTGGCGCCGACCACCCTCACACTGAATGAGGGCGAGCAAGGCGAATACTATATTCTTTTTGGTACAGGGTATACAAGTGACGAAGTGGATGAAACTAATTTCCGTCACGAATACAAGGCCACGCCTGCCTATACGGGGAATGCGGTTACCTTTTCTCCGCCGGAAGTTTCTGTTGAAGCTTTCCGAGGCTGGGGTACAGCTCAAAAAGTCACAGTCACCGCCGTCAACGACAATCAGGTCAACGAAAAACCTCGCACCGCGATGATCACCCACAGTGTCGCAGGCTACCCCAATCTTCCTGGCGTTGATAACATTACCACCGCCCCCAGCGTCACCATCACCGTCAACGATGACCGCTCCGGTCTGGAAGCGGATAGCGAAACCGTGTCGTTCCCGATCACCAGGCCCAGAGGCTACAAAATCAAGCTATCGCTCAAAACCCAGCCGACAGGCAACGTCACGGTCAAAGTCGCAAGCAGCGACATCAACATCGTCGCCTTCGCAGGATCTGATTTTGGAACCAGAAACTGTAACTCCTCCGGCGCGTCGCCCCCCACATTCGGGTTCGGGCCGAGCAACTGGAAGTCGTTCGACCGTTTCGTCTGTATCAAAGGCCTCAAGGAAGGCAAGGCCAATATTACTTTCAGCGTCGGGGCTACGGCTGACACTCGCTATAAAGGCAAAACACTGGTCGTGCCGGTCACCGTCACAGCCGATTCGCGCCCGACTGTGGAGTTGTCAGTTGACGCCAACCGGGTCAATGAGGGTGGTTCGCTCACGCTCAAGGCCACTCTGAGCGCCGCCGCGACGGCTGCAACCACGATTCCGCTGGTCTATACCAACGGTACTGCGGAAGATGCCGACTATACGAAAGCCACAAGCATCACGGTTGCCAAAGGACAGACTGAGGGCACGGCCCCTTTCGCTACCGCCAACAATAATATCTACGAAGGCGATGAGACGGTCACCGTCCGGCTCGGAACCCTGCCGGGAACCGTGCTCCCGGGAACGGTCACCGAGCAGATGATCACGATTGCCGACGACGCTGATCTGCCGACGCTCGAATTCCTGGACGCCGCCAACCGGGCGCCAGTGCCCGAAGATGAGGGCATGTATGATGTGGCGCTGATCTGGAGAGGGCAAAGTGAACTGGATTCCAGCATCGACTGGACGACAGCCAATGGCTCCGCGACAGCAGGCGAGGACTACACGGCCGCCAGTGGCACGATTACCCGCAAGGCCGGTTCCACCAGCGCTTCCGATCAGTTCAAGGTGACCATCACCGACGACTCCGTCGACGACCCCGGCGCCGCTGAAACCTTCACCATCACCTTGTCGAACGCATCAAACGCCAAGGTGGGAACCAAGTCGGTGCATACCGTCTCGATCACCGACAATGACCCCACTGAACTTCGCCTGATCACCCGATCCGGCAACGATATAGCCGAGGCCGCGGGCACAGGGACGATTGATGTCGAGGTGGTGCGCGACCTCGCCACCGGCGAAAGCGTGTCGGCGCCGCTGGTTTTCAGCGGCGACGCGTCCTTCGGCGTTGACTACACCCTGTCGGCGCCGAACCCGAAACCGAAGGGCGTGACCTACTCCCATCTCGCCAGTAAAGACCCTGCGAAAAACCCGCCGACGATTGCCTTTACCGCCGGCAATGGCCACAAGCGCATCGCTCCTTTGATCATTACCGCTGTCCAGGACACTGCCGATGAAGGCGCCGATGGCGCCGGGGAAGACCTCACCATCGCAATCGGCAAGAGCTCCGCCACCGGCTTTGGCGGCGGCGTCCAGGTGCGGGCAGCCGAAGACCGTCACACGTTCGCCATCACGGATGATGACGACCTGCCCACTATCAGCGCCGCCGCCGTCCGTGTCGCCGAGGGAGATGCGGGCGAGACGCCAACGCTCCGTTTCACGGTCAGTCTGAGCCCGGCCAGCGGCCGTTCGGTCAGCGTCAACTATGCGGATGGGGCGTCCGGCACAGCCACTTCGGGCGCCGACTACGCGGCCGTCACCGCCGGCGCGCTCACTTTCGCGCCGGGCGAGACCAGCAAAACTGTAGATGTCATCCTCACCGGCGATGTGGACGATGAACCCGATGAAACCATCGTCCTGCGCCTGTCGGCGCCGGTAAACGCGGTCTTTGCCGGCAAAGCCACGACCGTGGATGTCACCGGTTCCATCACGGATGATGACGCCACCGGCGTCAGCCTGAGCGCCTCCGGAGCAACCCGCCTTGCCGAAGGAGACGCCACAACCAGCGTCTCGCTGGCGCTGGAACTGGCCCGCGACCTGAAGCCGGATGAGATCGCCGAGATTCCGCTCGACATAACCAGCGCCACCGGCGTCGCCATCACGGCCGCCGCGCCCGCAAACCGTGACTATATCCTGACCGCCGCCGGAACCGGGGTCACTGTGACGGGCGCCGCCACGGCGGCGCCGAAAATCAGGTTCACCGGCGGCGCCGCAACCGAGCGCTCCGCCACCATCCAGTTGACGGCCACTGCCCGGGACGATAACGACGCGCAGCATGAAACCCTGAGCGTAGCTCTCGGCAACCTGGCGGACAGCGCGCTTGCCACCACCCTCTCCGGCGGCCTCGCGGCGATCGTCGACAATGACCCCAATACCGACGACAACGAGGTCGAGATTTCAATTACCGACGATGAGGCTGCCCTGCCGCTGCTGAATCTGGCTCTCGCCGACGGCGCGAGCGCCCCCACAGAAGGTTCGCCGGCGCAATACAAGCTCACGTTGTCTCCGGCGCCGGTCGCGCCGCTGTCCGTCAAGATCACGGTAGCCGAGGAAAGCGACGATACGCTCGACTATATCGCAACTACCGAAGAGGGGGAGCGCACACTCACGGTTGCCGCCAGCCAGTCCGTTTTCAATTTCAGCGTGTCGACCGTGGACAATACCCGCGATGAGGATGACGGCGGGGTGGTGGTTACCCTGGTCGCCGACAGCGCATACCGCATCGGTAGCAATAGCGCCCATACCATTGCCGTGATGGACGATGAGGTCACGGCGTTGACCCTGACTCGCAGCGACGACCCGGACCCGGTTCATGAAGACGGCGGCGCGGCGGAGCTGGAATTCAAGCTCAAAAAGGCGCTGGGCGCCGACAGCGCCGTCACCATTCCCCTGTCCATACAGGGCGCTGTATTGCCCACACACGCGACATTGACCGTTAAAGCCGGTCAGCCCGGAGTACGCCTGCTCACCACGAGCCCCTACAGCGCCGCGCAGCCGGCGCTGGAGATCCAGGGCGCCGGCCTGACCACGGCGACGCTGGTACTCACCGCCGTCGCGAACAGCGATGAGATGGAGCGCACCGTGAGCCTCGCCCCGAGCGGTTCCATCTCCGTGGTGGGCGCCGGGTTCAGCGGGGGCGTCGCCTGGTCCGGGAAAGCCATAGACATTGACATCGCCAACGATGACGGCATGCCGGAGGCCCGCATTCTCGCGGCGGCGGACAGGGTGGAGGAAGGCGATACCATTGAGCTCCACCTGCATGTACGGCCGGTGCCGAAAGAGCCCCTGTACATCCGGGTTGATTTCAGCGATCCGCATGAAACCATTGGCCGGGTGTACGGGGCGGGTGAGACGAGCAGTAAAGGTGGCGGCGTTTATTACTTCAGCTTTCCCGCCGGTTGGACAGCGCCTCGAATCATTGAGGTAGTCAGTAAAGAAGACAATGAGGATCGTCCGGATGTCCGGTTTGAAGCGGTTGTCGCCGCCGGCCAGGGGTACAATGTCGCCGCCGCGCCCGACAACCGCGCGCGCGTCCTGGTGATCGACGACGATGATAGCCCATTCCTGAGCATTGCCGCCGGTCCCGCTGTCGTGGAAGGCAACCGCGCGGTATTTACCATTACGCGCAGTAATCCCAGAAGTGTCAGCCCCCACTTTCCAGCGCCAAAGGTACGTCTGAAGATTTCCCAGACAGGCGATGTCGTCAAAGCCGGCGAACTGGGCGTCAAAAAGCCTCGATTCATCGGCGATTCCATGACACTGACTGTTGAAGTCGAAACCGTTAATGACGACAGCGACGAGGCCAACGCGCAGGTCATTGCCGAACTTCTGGATTGCCCGACAGGAAAATTTGGAACCTCTACTGTCAGTACATGCACCATACCGCCGCCGCCCGACCACCAGGTTTCGGTTCCGGTGAACGACAATGATCCTGCTGTCGCCATGGTGAATATCCGCGGCGCTCCGCTTGCGCTGTCGGAACGAAAACTCGAACAAGGCGCCTACGAAGTTTTTCTGCAAACCGACCCGGGCCAGACTGCGACGGTGCGCGTGGATGTTCCGGCGGCGCACACAGACGCGGTCTCCGTCCAGGCGCCCGGCGGGACGCCCGGCGCCAGCGCCACCCTGAGTTTCACCGGCGGCTCCTCAGGCAACTGGAATACGCCACAGGCCGTCACCGTCTCTGCGCTGGCCGATGACGATATAACGGACGAGACCATCACGCTCAGCCATACGGTAACGGGCTATCCGGGAGTCACTTCAGCGCCCGATGTCGAGGTCCGCGTGACGGACGCCAGGCACGGAGTTGTGACCGACAAGACCCGCCTGGAGGTGCGCGAGTATGACGGCACAGCCACTTACCGCGTACGGCTCGGCAGCGCTCCGACGGCGGCTGTAACCGTGACGCCGGTCAGCGGCAATGCCGGGGCGGCCACGGTCAGCGGCCCGCTCACTTTTACCGCCGTCAACTGGAAAACCTGGCAGGATGTGACGGTAACGGGTGTGGTGCGAAACGGACCCAACCCGATCCAGCTGACTCACCAGGTCTCCTCCAGCGACGCAAGCTACAGCAGTTTGCCGGCTGCCCGGATCAGCGTTGTTTCCGTATCCCTGTTGAGAGACCAGCGCCCGGGAGTAACCCTTGCCGCTGACCCCAACCCGGTCATCGAAGGTACGAGCGCCACGGTCACCGCCACCCTGGACCGGATCATTACACCTGCCAAAGCCGTCACGATCCCGATCAAATTCGGAACTGCAAACGCGGATTTCGTCCCGGTATCCGGCATACCGATTGCGGCGGGCCAGAAAAGCGGCAGCGTGAGCGTCATGACGGTAGAAGACAGCGAGTATGAACCCAACGAGGGTTTCCGGGTCGAAATTGACACCGATCAGTTACCGGAGGAGCTGTATCCGCGAGCGCGGTCATCCGTGTTGATCAGGATTGACGACGACGAGGACAAGCCGCGCATTGCCACTTTGTCGGTGTCGCCGACAAGAGTCCATGAATGTGGCAAGCCAGAGAATGAAGGTTGCAGTGACGACGATGAAAGCGACAGGGATTCCGAAAAAGACGGCGAAGTCACGGTGACCGTTACACTCGATGAGGCGCTGAACTCGCCGGCGCGGGCCATCACCATTCCACTCGCCTACACAGACAGCGGCGCCGTCGCAGACGCGGACTACACGCGGCTGGCCAGCGTCACGATCGCCGCAGGCGAGACACAGGGCACGGGGAAAATCAGAATTATCAACGATCAGATTCACGAATCCAGTCAGGATTTCGTGGTGAAGTTATCCGGGAATTTGCCGCCTGCCGTCCGGGCTGGCGATCCGGCTCAGGTGACGGTGAAAATCCTCCGGGATGGGTCGGAAAGTCCGCCTCATTTCCGGTTCGACCGCGCGGGTGTCTACATAGAAGATGACTCGAATTATCGCGATGTCAGTGAAGGCGTCGGCATGCTGCCCATGAAAATCTACCGGGATGGTGAAACCGAGGACACGATTACCGCAGGTGTCGATATATCCAGAAATGAGGACCTGAAAGGATACCGCCTGCGCTGGCAGGAAAATGTTACGTTCTCGCCGAAGGACACCAGCAAAACCATCCGGATTCCAATTCCTGACAACAGGACCGATCAAATCGAGAGTCACACGCTTGGTTTGTCTATCCGGGGTACGGTCACGAGGGGGTGGCCTAATGATCTCACAATCAGAGTCGTTGATGACGACCCGATTCTCGCAACCCTGGAGCCGGGCGCCGACCTGGAGCTCTTGGAAGGCGACTCCAGCAATAAGGCCACGGCAAACCTGAGCCTGTCCCGGAATCTTGAAGAGGGGGAGATGGTTGAAATTCCGCTGCTTCTGACCACATCCACCGGCGCCGCATTGCCCGGGTCCCTGGCGATGTCTGCCGCCAATGGAAAGGGTTGCAAGGTCTCCGTAGCATTGCGGTATACCGATACCGCGCGACCCAGAATCAGAATTACGGGAGTAGATTCAGAACAGAAATTCCCCTCCTGCGTAGCGGTCTCTTTTGACGCGCGTCACCATGATAGCGACACGACCGAGGAGGAGATCAAGGTTTCGTTTGGTGACTTTACGGATAAGACTCTGGTGACGACGTCCGATGGGGGAGTGGCGGAAGACGTCGGCAACAATACGGTTACTCTGGAGATCCTGGACGATGACCAGGAAGCGGACGGATTTACGTTGAGTGTCGATACCGGCGCCGTTGCCGAGGATGTATCGGTGGCGCCGACGATTACGGTAACCGCGGAGGCCAATACGAGAACCGCCTTCAACAAGGAACACAGCATCACCGTCAGCGTAGGCGCGTCCGGGGACCAGGCCAAAGCGCCCGCCGATTATGCGGCAGTGACTGATTTCACCATCACCGTGCCCGCGAACCAGAAAAGCGCCACCGGCACGTTCGTCCTGGCCCCGGTCGATGACAGCATCGACGAGGCCGACGAGATTCTGAGTGTAACCGGCTCATCCGGCAACATCTTCGTGCGTCCGGCAACCATCGCCATAACCGACGATGACCCGACGCCGGCCCTGACCCTTGCGCTTGTCCCCGCGACCATCAGCGAAAGCGGCGCCGCCAACGCGAGCGTCGTCAGCGCCAGTATGAATGGTCTGTCAGGAGAGGACATCGAGCTGGTGGTTTATACGGAGAAAATTTCCCGGCATGCCGTCCCTGGCGACCTCGCTGTAAGCGAGAATGCCGTTCTGACCATTTCTTCCGGAGCCACCACCAGTACCGGCCCGGTTACCTTGACCGCAGTGGACAACAGGGTGGATTCAGATGATAAGGAGTTCCGGGTCTTCGCCCGCGTCAGGAAAGGTCACGGCGTGGTCTCTCCGTCTCCCCTGACGCTGACCGTCACGGACGATGATACGCGCGGCGTGACGATCGCGCCATCCGCGCTGGCCCTGGACGAAAAAGACGACGACAGTACCATGGCGACCAAAGAGCACGAGGGCGAGTACAGCGTTGTGCTGGACAGTAAGCCGAGCGGCGATGTCGTCATCAATCTGGCCAGTGACTCGACCGACCTGACGATTGCCCCGGTGAAGCTCACCTTTACTCCGGCGAACTGGAACACGGCGCAGAAAGTCACCGTCACTGCGATAGATGACGCCGATATTAACCCGGAGTCAACCCGCGCCGCCGCCATCCGCCATACAGTGGCCGCGTCCGGCACGGACTATGCCTCTGTCAAGGCGGCCCCGCTCAGCGTCACGATCCAGGATGACGAGGGGCGGCAAGTGGAGATTGCGCTGGATGACGCCGATGGCCGGGTTGTTGAAGGCGGCAGCGCCAATGTCTCCGTGTCTCTGAGCGGCGGTACGCTCAGTAATAATCTGGTCGTACCGATCACGGTCAGTGGCGCCCAGGCGGCTGATTACAGTTTTCCCGCAGGCATCACCATTGCCGCTGGCGCAACCAGCGCCAGCGCCGCCATCAGTCTGGTGGACGACGCGGTTGACGAGCCAACGGAAACTCTGACCCTGGCCATCGGGACATTGCCGGAGCCGGTGCGCGCGGGTTCGGTGAAGTCGGTGGAGCTGGCCATTATTGATGGAGACGCCACCAGCGTGGTGATGGCGCGGGCGCCGCCCGACTCCACCAGCGCCATCGCCGAGAATGGCGGCGTCGCGGAAATGACCGTGACTGCCGGGCGCGCTCTGGTGGGTGGCGAAACGCTCACCGCGCCGTTGACTGTCAGCGGTTCCGGCGTCATTGCCGCCGACTATCGCGTACGACTGAAATCCGGCGCCAGTCTGAACAGCGGTGTCACGCTGAATACCGCTGACCCCTACAGCCCGGGCGCCCCGGCCCTGGTATTTACCGGCAACGATTCGACCACCTCGCCGGTGCGTATCGCCACACTCGAACTGGTCGGCGCCGACGACAGCATCGACGAAGGCGATTCGGAAACCATCAGCCTGTCCTTTGGCAGTGTTGTCAGCAATCTGGACCGCGTTTCCGGTACAGGTACAGGCGGAACTTCGGCCAGCGGCGCGGTGGCGGTGGAGGTTACGGATGATGACGCGACGCCGGTGGCGACGCTGGTACTGACGCCTTCGAGCATCGCCGAGAGCGGGAAGGGGAATGTCAGTACCGTGACCGCGACGTTGAGCGGGGAGTCGAGCGAAGCGGTGGTCTTGACGGTATCGGCGGCGGCGGTGGCTCCGGCGGTGGCGGGGGACTTTGCGTTGATGAGTAGTACCAAAGAGTTGACGATTGCGGCCGGCGCCTTGAGCAGTAGCGGGGTAGTGACGGTGACGGCGGTGGACAATGATGTAGACGCCGCGAACAAGAAGGTGACGGTATCGGCCGGCGCGAGCGGCGGGCATGGAGTGGCGCCGCCGGCGGGCGTGGCGCTGACGATCACCGATGATGATACGCGCGGGGTGGTGGTGCCCACAGGTGTGGAATCTGTGGTCAGTGTGCGCGAGAGCGATGACACCGGCACCCCTTCCCAGCGCGAAGACCAGGCGACCTATACGGTGAAGCTGGCGAGCGAGCCGACCGGCGGCGATGTGACGATTGCGGTAGCGAGCGCGGACACGGACGCCGCCACGGTCTCCCCGGTGAACCTGGTATTCACCGCCAAAAACTGGAATGTGGCGCAGACCGTAACGGTCAGTGGGGTGAACGATGACGTGCACAACACCAACGACCTGCGTACCACGTACATTTCCCACATAGTGAGCGTGTCGGGCACGGATTACGATTCGGTGAGGTCGAGTCATCTTGTGAATGTGGTGGTGAATGATGATGATGGTCCGCCGACCGGGGTGAGGCTGTCGGTGAACCCGGCGAGCGTATCGGAAGACGCTGGCGCCAGGGTGGTGACGGTAACCGCGGCGCCGACCGGCGGTTCGGCCTTTGCGGAGTCGAAGACAGTGCGGGTGACGGTGGGCGCGGCGACGGACAGCGCCGATTCACCGGCGGACTACGCGGCGGTGAGCGCCTTTGACGTAACGATTGCGGCTGGCGCTCCGAGCGGTACGCAGACCTTCACGCTGACGCCGGTGGATGACGACATTGATGAAGAGGCTGGCGAAGCGATTTCGGTGAGCGGCGCGCTGTCCGGCTTTACCATTGACCCGGTGAGCGTGACGCTGACCGATGAAGATGAGCGCGGGGTTTCGGTGACGCCGGTTGTGCTGACGCTGGACGAAGAGGACACGGCTTCGACGCCGGGTACGACCGAGAATGTGGGGACTTACGAAGTGGTTCTGGAGAGCGAGCCGACCGGCGCGGTGACGGTGAGCTTGAGCAACAGCGACGCCACGGTCGTGGGCCTGAGCGACGCCAGTTTGAGTTTCGACGACAGCAACTGGAGTACGGCGCAGACGGTGACCGTGACGGCGGTGGCGGACGCTTTTGACAATGCGGGCGACAAGCGCACCGCGACCATCGGTCATACGGTGAGCGCGGTGGACACGGACTATGCGGATGAGACCGCGGACCCGGTCGTCGTGACGGTGACCGATGACGATGACGCGCCGACGCAGGCGACGCTGACGGTATCGCCCGCCACCGTATCGGAAGACGCTGGCGCCACCGAAGTGACGGTGACCGCGACGTTATCGGGGACTTCGCGCTTCGCCGAAGCGAAGACGGTGGCGGTGGAGGTCGGGACGGCGGGCGACAGCGCTGTCGAGGGTACGGACTACAAGACGGTGGGTGCGCTGAATATCACGATTGCCGGTGGCGCGGCCAGTGGCAGCGTGAAGTTCAGTCTGGAGCCGACCGATGACGACTGGCACGAAGGCAACGAGCGGCTGAGTGTTGCGGGCACATTGGCTGGAGTGAACTTCACGGATACCCATATTGACATTACCGATGATGACGCGGCGCCGGACGGCGTGACGCTGACGGTGGACCCCGCGAGCGTATCGGAAGGGGCGACCAAAGCGACCGAAGTGACGGTCACGGCGACCGTAAACGGCTCCACTACCTATAGTGAGGGCAAGACGGTGACGGTATCGGTCGGCGATTCAGCCGACAGCGCCACAGAGGGCACGGACTACGAAGCGGTGACGGACATCGACATCGTGATTCCGGCTGGCGCGGGCAGCGCGACCGGAACGTTCAGCCTGGAGCCGAAAGACGATAGCGCCGATGAGCCGACCGAGACCCTGTCGGTTACCGGCTCCGCGACCGGCGGCGCTACGGTGAGCGGGACGCAGGTCTCGCTGACCGATGATGATGTCACGCCGATTGTGTTGAGTCGCTCCGGCGGCGCGGCGTTTATTGAAGAAGACGGCGGCAGCGTTGAGGTCAGCGTATCTTTGGGACGGGCGCTGGCGACCGGCGAGCGTGTGACGGTTCCGTTGGTGATCAGTGACGCGGTAGTGACGACCGACTACACGCTGGGGCTGAAGGGCGCCACGACCGGGGTTACGCTGTTGACCACCAGCCCGCACAGCGCGCAGAACCCGGCGCTTCGCTTTATCGGTCCGAGCGCGTCCTCGGCGACCCTGACGCTGACCGCGGTCAATAACGATGACACCATCGAGCGCACGGTGAGGATCGTTTATGGCGCCAGCGCCCGGGCGCCGTCTTCATCCGGTCTGGACGGAAGCTTTACGACCTCCGGCGCTCCGGTTGTTGTGCCGATTGCCGATGATGACGCGCAGATCACGATTGCGGCGGCGGAGGCGGCGGAGGGTAGCGCGGTGGTGTTCACGGTGACCTTGCCGGCCGCCGCCCCGTCCGGCGGAGTGACCATTGACTACGCCATCTCGGATGGTCGCGGCGTGTCCACGGACACGTACCAGGTGGCGACTTCCGCCGACTACACGGCGGCGGCGAATGACGCTTCGCTGTCCATTGCCGCCGGAGACCGCAGTGGAACGATTTCGGTGGCGACGACCCAGGACAATACCTATGAGGGAGACCACTACTTCACGGTGACCTTGAGCAATCCCAGCCGCATGACGGTCAGCCGTACCGCAGGTTCCGCGGTGGGCACGATCACCGATGTGGCCGACACGCCGGTTTTCGCGTTCTCATCGGCGACCGGTTCGGTGGATGAGGGGGATGGAACCATTACTCTGACGGTTGACAAGAGCGGGACTTCCCTGGTGGCGTCGACGGTGGATTACGCGACTGCGGACGGGACCGCCGAAGCGGGTGAGGACTATACAACAAAGACCGGTACATTGAGTTTTGCGGCGGCGGATGCCCGTAAGACCTTCGAGGTCACGATTGACGATGACGTGATGGACGAGGTTGCGGAGACCTTCGCGGTCGCTCTGACGGCGGGCGCTCACGCTGCGCTTGGAACGGTGAAAACGCAGACGGTGACGATCACCGATGATGACGCGGCGCCGACCGGGGTCACGCTGTCGGTATCGCCTTCGAGCGTATCGGAAGGCGCCAAGGCGACTGATATTACGGTGACGGCGACGGTGACCGGCGGCACGACTTACGCCGACGACAAGACGGTCACGGTGAAGGTCGGCGAAGCGGCTGACAGCGCGAAGTCCGGTACGGATTACGAAGCGGTGGCGGATCAGACGATCACCATTGCGGCTGGCGCCGCGAGCGCGACCGGGAAGTTCAAGCTGACGCCGAAAGACGATGCCCTGAACGAAACGGGCGAGACCTTGTCGATCACCGGCGCCGCGACCGGCGTGTCGATCACCGGCGCCCAGGTAACGATCACCGATGATGACGTGACGCCGACTGTGGAGCTTGTATTGACCCCGGCCAGCATTGCCGAGAGCGGCGCGGGCAACCGGAGCGTAGTGACGGCGACGTTGAGCGGTCGTTCGAGCAAGGCGGTGGTCTTGACGGTATCGGCGGCGGCGGTGTCTCCGGCGGTGGCGGGGGACTTTACGTTGAGTAGTACCACAAAGTTGACGATTGCCGCCGGCGCCACCGCCAGTACCGGCCTGGTGACCGTGACGGCGGTGGACAATGAGGTAGACGCCGCCAACAAACAGGTGACGGTATCGGCCACCGCGAGCGGCGGGCATGGAGTAGCGACTCCGGCCAACGTGGCGCTGACTATCACCGATGACGATACGCGGGGAGTGGTTCTGTCCGAGACTTCGGTGACGGTTGCGGAGGGCGGCACGAAAACCTATACGGTGAAACTGGCGAGTCAGCCGACGGTGGATGTGGTGGTGACGATCGCGGGCGCCGGGGATGTGACGGTGGATACGGATACGGGGGACCCTGGCGACCAGAATACGCTGACCTTCACCACCGGCAACTGGAGTACGGTGCAGACGGTGACGGTGATTGCGGGTGAGGATACGGATGTGTCCAACGACACAGCGACGCTGAAGCACACGGCTGCGGGTGGAGATTACGCATCGGTGACGAAAGACCTGACGGTGACGGTGACGGACGATGATGTTCCGGCGGTGACGATTACGGGCGGGACGGCGGTGACCGAGGGAGCGGATGCGGTGTTCACGGTGACGGCGACCCCGGTTCCGGCGGCTGATCTGGTGGTGAATCTGGAAGTGGCGGACGCGGCCAACAGTGACTTTGTGCTGGCGGCGAATGAAGGATCGGGCAAGACGGTGACGATACCGGAGAGCGGTACGGTGACGTACCGGGTCGCGACGGTCAACGATACCGGAGCGAACGCCGATGAGGCGGACGGGGTGGTGACGGTGGCGGTCGCGGTCAGCGACGACGATCCGGCGACCTACACGGTGGGCGCGACCGCGAGCGCGGGCGTGACGGTGAACGACAACGACGCGACGGTTGTGACGCTGACCACGCCGGACGCGAGCGCTACGGAAGAAAGTTCGACCGCGACCGCGAGTCTGGCGCTGACGCTGGGACGGGCCTTGCGGTCTGGCGAATCCCTGTCGGTTCCGTTGCAGTTTAGTGGGGGTACGGTGGGCACGGACTTTGCACTGTCGTTGTCGGGGACTGCGACCGGAGTGGGACTGGTGGCGAATACGGGGGTTGTGACCTTCACCGGCAGCGCCGGAGGTTCGGCGACGGTGGCGACAGTTGCGCTGGCGGCTCTGTCGGACGCGGACGCGGCGAATGACACGGTGACGGTATCGATCCCGGATTCTGACACGCGCAGCGACCCGGCTGATCAGGCCGAGCCGGTATTGACGGCTACGGGATTGAGCGGCGGAGCGAGCGGAGATCGCACGGGCAACGGCGAGATTACGGTAACGGATGACGACACGGCCGGATTGACGCTGACGCCGGATTCCCTGACGGTGACCGAAGGCGGAACGAATACTTATACGGTGAAACTGGCGACACAGCCATCGGCTCCGGTGACGGTGACGGTGACGGGCGCGGGAGATGTGACGGTCAACAAGACCGACGGCGCGGCGGGTGTCAGCCAGATCCTGACCTTCACGACCACCAACTGGAGTACGGCGCAGACGGTGACGGTGATTGCGGGTGAGGATGATGACGCCGCCAACGACACGGCGACGCTGACGCACACGGCGACGGGCGGGGATTATGGTTCGGTGACGAAGAACCTGGTGGTGACGGTGACCGATAATGACGAGGCCGGATTGACGCTGACGCCGGACGCGCTGGCGGTAGGAGAAGGCGACAGCAAAACCTACACGGTGGCGCTGGCGAGTAAACCGACGGGGGATGTGACGGTGACGGTTGCTTCGAACAACACGGATGTGACGGTGGATACGGACCCGGATATCGGTGGCGCCCAGACGACGCTGACGTTCAGCCGGACTGCGGCGGCCACCTTGTGGAGCAAGGCGCGGACAGTGACGGTGACGGCGGGGCCGGATACGGATGTGGCCAATGATATAGCGACGTTGAAGCACACGGCTGCGGGTGGAGATTACGCATCGGTGACGGAAGACCTGACGGTAACGGTAACGGACGATGATGTTCCGGCGGTGACGATTGCGGGCGGGACGGCGGTGACCGAGGGTTCGGATGTGGTGTTCACGGTGACGGCGACCCCGGTTCCGGCGGCGGATCTGGTGGTGAATCTGGAAGTGACGGACGCGGCCAATTCGGACTTTGTAGCGGCGTCTGATCAGGGAACCGGCAAGACGGTGACGATACCGACCAGTGGTACGATGACGTACCGGGTCGCGACGGTCAATGACACCGGAGCGAGCGCTGATGAGGCTGATGGAGTCGTGACGGTGACGGTCGCGGTCAGCGACGACGATCCGGCGACCTACACGGTGGGCGCGACCGCGAGCGCGGGCGTGACGGTGAACGACAACGACGCGACGGTTGTGACGCTGACCACGCCGGACGCGAGCGCTACGGAAGAAAGTTCGACCGCGACCGCGAGTCTGGCGCTGACCCTGGGGCGGGCCTTGCGGTCTGGCGAATCCCTGGCGGTTCCGTTGCAGTTTAGTGGGGGTACGGTGGCTACGGACTTTGCGTTATCGTTGTCGGGGACTGCGGCCGGAGTGAGTCTGGCGGCGGGTACGGGGGTTGTGACCTTCACCGGCAGCGCCGGAGGTTCGGCGACGGTGGCGACGGTTGCGCTGGCGGCGTTGTCGGATGATGACGCGGTGAATGATGTGGTGACGGTATCGATCCCGGATTCTGACACGCGCAGCGACCCGGCTGATCAGGCCGAGCCGGTATTGACGGCTACGGGATTGAGCGGCGGAGCGAGCGGAGATCGCACGGGCAACGGACAGATTGCCGTGACGGACAATGACACGGCGGCCTTCACACTGACGCCGACCGCTCTGACGGTAGCGGAAGGCGCGAGCAAAACCTACACGGTGGCTCTGGCGACGCGGCCATCGGCTCCGGTGACGGTGACGGTGACGGGCGCGGGAGATGTGACGGTCAACAAGACCGACGGCGCGGCGGGCGTCAGCCAGGCCCTGACCTTCACCACCACCAACTGGAGTACGGCGCAGACGGTGACGGTGATTGCGGGTGAGGATGATGACGCCGCCAACGACACGGCGACGCTGAAGCACACGGCGGCGGGTGGGGATTACGCCACGGTGGAACAGGACCTTACGGTGACGGTGACCGATGACGACGAGGCCGGATTGACGCTGATGCCGAACGCGCTGACGGTAGGAGAAGGCGACAGCAAAACCTACACGGTGGCTCTGGCGACGGAGCCGACGGCTCCGGTGACGGTGGCGGTGGCGGGCGCCGGGGATGTGACGGTGGACACGGATTCGGGGGACCCTGGCGACCAGAATACGCTGACCTTCAGCCCGACTGAGACGGCTACCCTGTGGAGCAAGACGCAGACGGTGACGGTGACGGCGGGTCAGGATACGGATGTGATCGGCGATACGGCGACCCTGAAGCACACGGCTTCCGGCGGAGATTATAGTTCGGTGGAACAGGACCTGGTGGTGACGGTGACGGACGATGATGAGCCGACCGTATCAGTGGCGAACGCCGCCGCGGTGACCGAGGGCGATGATTCGTCCAAGACCACGGACATGACGTTCACCGTATCGCTGTCCTCGGTGAGCGACAAGACCGTGACCGTGCCCTACACGCTTTCTGGCGATGCCACAGCCGGCGCCGATTACACGGAGCCGAACCCACTGTCGGTGACGATTGCGGCGGGCAACCCGTCCGCCGACATTACGATACCGGTCAAGGGTGATGCGCTGGATGAGATCAACGAGACGGTGATCGTGACCCTCGGCGCCCCGACCAACGCCACCGTCTCGACCGTGGCCGGGGAGGGCGCGGCAACCGGCGTCATCACCGATGACGATGCTGAGCCGACCGTTTCGGTGGGCGATGCCGATGCGGTGACCGAGGGCGATGATCCGGCCACGATTACGAACATGACGTTCACCGTGTCGCTGTCGGCGGTGAGCGGCAAGACGGTGACAGTACCCTATACGCTGGGTGGCAGCGCCAAAGCCGGTGACGACTACGTGCGGCCGAATCCGCTTTCAGTGACGATTACGCCGGGAAGCGCTACGGCGAGCATAGCGGTAGCGATCAAGGGCGATGAGGTGGCGGAGGCCAACGAAACCGTTGAGATTACCCTCAGCGCCCCGACCAATGCCGGCCTTTCGACGGTTGACGGGGCGGCAACCGGATCCGGCACGATTACCGATGACGAAGACAAGCCGACAGCGAGTCTGACCCTGACCCCTGCGACAATCAACGAGAGCGGCACGGGCAATGTCAGTACAGTGACGGCCAGTTTGTCCGGGGTTTCGAGCGAAGACATTGAACTCACTGTTTCGGCTCCCGCCGATGTCACTCTGAGTACGAACAAGAAACTTGTGATCGCTGCCGGAGTGAAGGAGAGTACGGGCGAGGTTACCGTTACCGCGAAAAACAACACCAGCGATTCCGCTGACGCCAGTGTCACCCTATCCGCGACAGTAACCAAAGGCGAGACGGCGAACAGTTCCTCCGACGCCGCGCTGATTATTCGCGACGACGATCCGACAACCGTTACCCTGTCAGCGACCAGTCCTCGCATTACCGAACGGGTTCCGGCGCACACGGCTACATTGTCTCTGCGACTGTCCCGCGATCTCGATGCGGATGAGATTGCGGAAGTACCGCTGGTATTGAGCAGCGCCACCGGCGCGGTCATTGCCGGCGCCCGTCCCGAAGACCGGGATTTCACTCTGGACGCTACCGGTCCCGGTGTCTCCATAGTCGGGAAGGGTACTGCGACACCGAAGATTCGCTTTGCCGGAGCTTCCGGAATCCATCGCAACGCCACATTGACCATCACTCCCACCAGCCGCGATGACGGCGATACGGATGCCGACCGGGTTCGCGTCGAGCTTGGCGACCTGGATGCAAACACGCTCGCCACCAACCTGGGCGGAGGTCTCGAAGCCAGTGATGACGGGGTGCAGTCTACCAGAGACAATCTCGTATTCTTCGACATTATTGATTACAAGCCTGCTGGCGTAACGCTGTCCGAAAGTACTCTCGCGCATGTCGAGGGGGACAACGATATCAGCTATACGGTGGTACTTGACCAGGACCCGCGCGCCACTGTGACAATCGAATTGGCGTCTGATGATTCCGGCGCGGCGCGTCCTGTTCCCTCGACTCTGACCTTTACATCCTCTGGAGAAAATAGCTGGAACCTTCCGCAGAGGGTCCGTGTGCGCGCGGATATCGACCGGGACACCACTGATGAGTCCGTAACCATCACCCACACGGCCACGGCTCCGGTGGGCAATCCCTATGCAGGGCTTACGGGATCACTCACTGTCGAGGTGAAAGATCTGGGGCGTGGACTGCTTGTGAGTCCGGTATCGGTGTCCATACGCGCCAACGGTGGAACGGCAACGTACGACGCTCATCTGACAAGTCCGCCCACGCATGACGTTATCGTCACGCCAGTCAGTAAGGATGACTCGGTGGCGACGGTTGGCGGTCCGCAAACTTTCCGTGTAGCGTCGTGGAGACCGGGTGGCGCTGTACAATTTACGGTAACCGGGGTCGCTGAAGGCACAACCAGCGTCAGTCACAGCTTCAGTTCCAGTGACCCCGAATACAACGGTTCGAGCAGTACCAGTGTCGCCGTCACGGTAGACCCTGACCCGCGTCTCCCGATAACTCTCGACAGCGATAGCGAGGTGGCGGAAGGGGCAGGACTTGAACTCACCGCCCGTGTGAATACGGCGCAGACCGAAGCGGTTGATGTGCCACTCGTCTACACGAATGGCAGCGCCGAAGCTGCCGACTATACGCCGGTCGCAAGCATACGCATTCCGGCCAACCAGACCAGCGCCAGCGTCACCATCGCCACGGTTGACAACAGCGTTTACGAAGGAGATGAGACCTTCAACATTCGCGTCGGTACGCTGCCCGATGACCAGCGCCCCGCGCAGAAGGACGGTATTGATGTAAGCATCAACGATGAGGCGGACGCTCCGACCTTCAGTTTCTCGACGACTGCTTCCAGTATCGGGGAGTCCGGCGCGCCGAGCCTCAGCGTGGCTCGCGCCGGCGCCACCGAAGTACCGATTACGCTGAGCTATGCCACGGCCGACGGTACGGCCACGGCAGGCGAGGACTACACAGCGGTTAGCGGCGGAAGTCTGACGTTTGCGGTCGCGGATAGCAGTAAGTCCATTGCGGTCAGTCTGATTGACGATACCGAAGACGAGGTTGATGAACAGTTCCACGTAAATCTTGCGGCTGGCAAGGGGGTTACGCTTGGGACGAATGTACGTCATACCCTCACGATTACGGACGATGACGCGACCGAAGTGACGCTGGAAGTGACGGACGCCACGGCGATGGAAGGAGACGGCGCGAAGACGGCGGAGATGACGCTGACCCTGGGGCGGGCGTTGCGGGACGGAGAGGTACTGGAGGTTCCGTTGCAGTTTGCCGGAGGGGTATTGGGCACAGACTTTACGCTGTCGTTGTCGGGGACTGCGACCGGAGTGGGACTGGCGGAGAATACGGGAGTGGTGACGTTCACTGGACCGAAGACGGGAGTGACGGCGACGGTGGCGACGATGACGCTGGCGGCGTTGGCCGATGATGACGCGGTGGATGACACGGTGACGGTTTCGATCCCGTCCTCCGACACGCGCGGCGATCCGGCTGATCAGACCGAGCCGGTATTGACGGCTACGGGTTTGAGCGGCGGAGCGAGCGGAGGTCGCACGGGGAACGGACAGATTGCCGTGACGGATGACGATGAGGTTGGACTGACGCTGACACCGGCTTCCCTGACGGTTGCGGAAGGCCGAACGAATACCTACACGGTGAAACTGGCGACGCGCCCGACGGAGGAAGTGACGGTGACGATTGCGGCTGGAGCCGGGGAAGTGACGGTGGACACGGATTCGGTGACCGATGGCGCCCAGACGAAGCTGACGTTCAGTCCGACTGCGACGGCGACCTTGTGGAGCAAGGCGCGGACGGTGACGGTGACGGCGGGGCAGGATCATGATATCGCCGATGATGAAGTGACGCTGACGCACACGGCTTCGGGCGGCGATTACGCCACGGTGGAACAGGAACTTACGGTGACGGTGGACGATGACGACACGCCCGGAGTGACGATTGTCGAGACGGGGACTCCTTCGGCTACGACGGTGGTGACCGAGGCTTCCGGGGATGGCAATACGGATACCTACACGGTGGTACTGGATACCGAGCCGACGCATACGGTGACGGTGAAGGTAACGGCGCCTTCGGGCCTGCTGGTGGATGGACCGGACGCGGACGCGACCGGGGCACAGACCGAGACCCTGACCTTCACCACCGGCAACTCCGGCAACTGGAATACGGCGCAGACTGTGACGGTTTACGGAGAGGACGACCGTGTAGATCAGGGGACGGAACGGAGCCTGTCGATTACGCATGCGGCCGCCTCGGACGATCCGGCTTACGATGAGATTGCGATAGCCGGAGTGACGGTGACGGTGACGGATGATGACGAGGCCGGATTGACGCTGACGCCGGATTCCCTGACGGTTGAGGAAGGCGCGATCGCGACCTACACGGTGTCGCTTGCGAGTCAACCGACCGGGGATGTGACGGTGACGATTGCCGGAGCCGGGGATGTGACGGTGGATACGGATTCGGTGACCGATGGCGCCCAGACGAAGCTGACGTTCAGCCCGACTGCGACGGCGACCTTGTGGAGCAAGGAGCGGACGGTGACGGTGACGGCGGGGCAGGATAATGATGTAGTTGGCGACACGGCGACGCTGGGGCACACGGCGTCCGGCGGGGGTTACGCATTGGTGACGAAGAACCTGGTGGTGACGGTGACGGACGATGACGAGCCGAGCGTATCGGTAGCGGACGCCGCGGCGGTTGCTGAGGGCAATGATCCGGCAAAGACCACGAACATGACTTTTGCGGTATCGCTGTCGGCGGTGAGCGACAAGACCGTGACGGTTCCCTATACGCTTTCTGGCGAAGCCACCGCCGGGGCCGACTACACGGAGCCGGATCCGTTATCGGTGACGATTGTGGCGGGCGGCCAGTCGGCCGACATCACGATACCGGTCAAAGGCGATGAGATTGACGAGATCGACGAGACGGTGACGGTGACTCTGGGCGCCCCGACCAACGCGACCGTCTCGACGGCGCAAGGGGCGGGTACGGCCTCCGGCGCGATCACCGATGACGATACGCGCGGTGTGGTGATTTCCGAGGCTTCGGTGAGCGTACGCGAGAGCGATGACACGACCAGCCAGGATACGCGCGAAGACCAGGCGACCTATACGGTGAAGCTGGCGAGCGAGCCGGTTGGCGGCGCTGTGACGATTGCGGTGGCGAGCGCGGACACGGACGCCGCCACGGTCTCCCCGGTGAGCCTGGTATTCAGCGCCAGCAACTGGAATACGGCGAAGATCGTAACGGTCAGTGGCGTTGACGATGACATCGACAACGCAAACGACCGGCGTACCACCCGGATCACGCATGGTGTGAGCGCTTCAGGCACGGATTATTCGTCGGTGACGGCGGCTCCGGTTTCGGTGACGGTGAACGACGATGATGGTCCGCCGACCGGCGTGACGCTGTCGGTGGACCCGGCGAGTGTTGGCGAAGTCGGTGGCGCCAGGGAGGTGACGGTGACCGCGACCGCGGTTGGCGGTTCGACCTTCGCCGAGTCGAAGACGGTTCGGGTGACGGTGGGCGCGGCGGCTGACAGCGCCAAAGCGCCGGCGGACTACGCGGCGGTGAGCGCCTTTGACGTAACGATTGCGGCTGGCGCTCCGAGCGGGACGCAGACCTTCACGCTGACGCCGGTGGATGACGACATTGACGAAGGAGCTGGCGAGACGATTTCGGTGAGCGGAGCGCTGTCCGGCTTTATCATCGCCCCGGTGAACGTGACGCTGACCGATGACGATGACCGCGGGGTCAAAGTGACGCCGCGGACGCTGACGCTGGACGAAGTGGACAAGGCCACGACCCCGGGTACGACCGAGAACGTGGGGACGTACGACGTGGTTCTGGATAGTCAACCGACCGGCGCGGTGACGGTGAACCTGAGCAACAGCGACGCCAGTGTAGTGAGTCTGAACAAAACCAGCCTGAGTTTTAACGCGACCAACTGGAGTACGGCGCAGACGGTCACGGTGACGGCGATTGCGGACGCTTTTGACAACACCGGCGACAAACGCACCGCGACCATCACGCATACGGTGAGCGCGGTGGGCACGGACTACGCCGGCGAGACGGCGGACCCGGTGGTGGTAACGGTGACCGATGACGATGACGCGCCGACGCGGGCGACGCTGACGGTATCGCCCGCCACCGTATCGGAAGGAGGCGGGGCCACCGAAGTGACGGTGACCGCGACGTTATCGGGGACTTCGCGCTTCGCCGAAGCGAAGACGGTGGTGGTCGCGGTTGGCAATTCATCAGACGACAGCGCGACCGAGGGTACGGACTACAAGACGGTGGGTGCGCTGAATATCACGATTGCCGGTGGCGCGGCCAGTGGTAGCGCCAAGTTCAGTCTGGAGCCGACCGATGACGACTGGCACGAAGGCAACGAGCGGCTGAGTGTTTCGGGCGCATTGTCTGGAGTGGCCTTCACCGATACGCATATCGACATTACCGATGATGACGCGGCGCCGGACGGCGTGACGCTGACGGTGGACCCCGCGAGCGTATCGGAAGGGGCGACCAAAGCGACCGAAGTGACGGTCACGGCGACGGTGACCGGCGGCACGACTTATGATGAAGACAGGACGGTGACGGTATCGGTCGGCGAAGCGGATGACAGCGCCACAGAGGGCACGGACTATACGGCGGTGGCGGACATCGACATCGATATTGCGGCTGGCGCCGCGAGCGCGACCGGAACGTTCAATCTGGATGCGACCGATGACGCCCTGCACGAAGCGGAAGAGAGGTTGTCGATCACCGGCGCCGCGACCGGCGTGGCCATCACCGGCGCGCAAGTGTCGATCACCGACAACGATGCCCCGCCGGTACTGTCGGTTTCCGCGCCGAGCGTGGAGGAGGGCGACAGTGGTACGGCTTCGCTTGCGTTTGAGGTGACGCTGGCGCCGGTCAGTGGTCGGGAGGCGACGGTGGGTTATGCGATTTCCGGCGGCACGGCGACTTCGGGTACGGACTATACGGCGCTGACGGCTGCAACCCTGACCTTTGCGGCCGGTGAGACGACCAAGACGGTCACGGTATCGGTGACCGGCGATACGCTGGACGAGCCCGACGAGACGGTGGTCCTGCGTCTGTCCTCGGCCAATAACGCCACGCTGACTGGCGGCGCGTCAACGCTGGACGCGACCGGAACGATTACCGATGACGATGATGAGCCGACCGTTTCGGTGGCGGACGCCGCGGCGGTGAGCGAAGGCGATGATCCGGCAAAGACCACGAACATGACCTTCGCGGTATCGCTGTCGGCGGTGAGCGGCAAGGCGGTGACCGTGCCTTACACGCTCGGTGGAGAAGCCACCGCCGGGGCGGACTACACGGCGCCGGATCCGTTGTCGGTGACGATTGCGGCGGGCAGCGAATCGGCCAACATCACGGTGCCGGTCAAGGGCGATGTAATCGACGAGATTAACGAGACGGTGACGGTGACCCTGGGCGCCCCGACCAATGCCACGGTTTCGAGCGTAGCCGGAGCGGACAGCGCGAGCGGTACGATCACCGATGATGACGCGACGCCGGTGGCGACGCTGGTACTGACTCCCGCCAGCATTGCCGAGAGCGGCACGGGCAATGTCAGTACGGTGACGGCGACGTTGAACGGGGCATCGAGCGAGGAGGTGGTCTTGACGGTCTCGGCGGCGGCGGTGGCTCCGGCGGTGGCGGGGGATTTTGCGCAAAGCGGTTCCAAACTGACCATTGCCGCCGGCTCCTTGAGCAGTAGCGGGGCGGTGACCGTGACGGCGGTGGACAATGCGGTAGACGCCGCCAACAAACAGGTGACGGTCTCGGCGAGCGCGAGCGGCGGGCATGGAGTGGCGGCTCCGGCGAACGCGACGCTGACGATCACCGATGACGATACGCGCGGTGTGGTGATTTCCGAGGCTTCGGTGAGCGTACGCGAGAGCGATGACACGACCAGCCAGGATACGCGCGAAGACCAGGCGACCTATACGGTGAAGCTGGCGAGCGAGCCGGTCGGCGGCGATGTGACGATTGCGGTAGCGAGCGCGGACACGGACGCCGCCACGGTCTCCCCGGCGAGCCTGGTATTCAGCGCCAGCAACTGGAATACGGCGAAGATCGTAACGGTCAGTGGCGTTGACGATGACATCGACAACGCAAACGACCGGCGTACCACCCGGATCACGCATGGTGTGAGCGCTTCAGGCACGGATTATTCGTCGGTGACGGCGGCTCCGGTTTCGGTGACGGTGAACGACGATGATGGTCCGCCGACCGGCGTGACGCTGTCGGTGGACCCGGCGAGTGTTGACGAAGGCGCTGGCGCCCCGGTGGTGACGGTGACCGCGACCGCGGTTGGCGGTTCGACCTTCGCCGAGTCGAAGACGGTTCGGGTGACGGTGGGCGCGGCGGCTGACAGCGCCAAAGCGCCGGCGGACTACGCGGCGGTGAGCGCCTTTGACGTAACGATTGCGGCTGGCGCGACCAGTGGTACGCAGACCTTCATGCTGACGCCGGTGGATGACGACATTGATGAAGGAGCCGGCGAGACGATTTCGGTGAGCGGAGCGCTGTCCGGCTTTATCATCGCCCCGGTGAACGTGACGCTGACCGATGACGATGACCGCGGGGTCAAAGTGACGCCGCGGACGCTGACGCTGGACGAAGTGGACAAGGCCACGACCCCGGGTACGACCGAGAACGTGGGTACTTACGATGTGGTTCTGGAGAGTCAACCGACCGGCGCGGTGACCGTGACCTTGAGCAACAGCGACGCCAGCGTAGTGAGTCTGAGCGACTCCAGCCTGAGTTTCGACGCGACCAACTGGAATACGGCGCAGACGGTGACTGTGACGGCGGTGGCGGACGCTTTTGACAACACCGGCGACAAGCGCACTGCGACCATCAGCCATACGGTGAGCGCGGTGGACACGGACTATGCGAGTGAGACCGCGGCCCCGGTCGTAGTGACGGTGACCGATGACGACGACGCGCCGACGCAGGCGACGCTGACGGTATCGACTTCGAGCGTATCGGAAGGAGGCGGGGCCACCGAAGTGACGGTGACTGCGACCCTGGTGGGGACTTCGCGCTTCGCCGAAGCGAAGACGGTGGCGGTGGAGGTCGGTGATTCAGACGACAGCGCGGTCGAGGGTACGGACTACAAGACGGTTGCGGGCCAGACCATCACGATTGCCGGTGGCGCGGCCAGTGGCAGCGTGAAGTTCAGTCTGGAGCCGACCGATGACGACCGCCACGAAGGCGCCGAGCGGCTGAGTGTTTCGGGTACATTGACCGGAGTGACCTTCACCGGCGCCCATATTGACATCACCGATGATGACGCGGCGCCGACCGGCGTGACGCTGACGGTATCGCCTTCGAGCGTATCGGAAGGCGCCAACGCCACCGATATTACGGTGACGGCGACGGTAAACGGCTCCACTACCTATAGTGAGGGCAAGACGGTGACGGTATCGGTCGGCGATTCAGCCGACAGCGCCACCGAGGGCACGGATTACGAAGCGGTGACGGACATCACGATTGCGCTTGCGGCTGGCGCCGACAGCGCGACCGGAACGTTCAGTCTGACGCCGAAAGACGATAGCGCCGATGAGCCGACCGAGAGGTTGTCGATCACCGGCTCCGCGACCGGCGGCGCTACGGTGAGCGGGACGCAGGTCTCCATGACCGATGATGATGTCACGCCGATTGTATTGAGTCGCTCCGGCGGCGCGGCGTTTATTGAAGAAGACGGCGGCAGCGTGGATGTCACCGTATCTTTGGGACGGGCGCTGGCGACCGGTGAGCGTGTGACGGTTCCGTTGGTGGTCAGTGGCGCGACGGTGACGACCCACTACACGCTGGGGCTGAAGGCCGCCGCGACCGGGGTCACGCTGTTGACTACCAGCCCGCACAGCGCGCAGGACCCGGCGCTTCGCTTTATCGGTCCGAGCGCGTCCTCGGCGACGCTGACGCTGACCGCGGTCGACAACAATGACACGACCGAGCGCACGGTGAATATTGCCTACGGCTCCGGCGCTCGCCAGACCACGGTCGCCGGTCTGGACGGAGGCTTTACGACCTCCGGCGCTCCGGTTGTTGTGCCGATTGCCGATGATGACGCGCAGATCACGATTGCGGCGGCGGAGGCGGCGGAGGGCAGCGCGGTGGTGTTCACGGTGACCTTGCCGGCGGTCGCCCCGTCCGGCGGAGTGACCATTGACTACGCCACCTCGGACGGTCGCGGCGAGTCCACGGATACGTACCAGGAGGCGACTTCCGCCGACTACACGGCGGCGGCCAATGACGCTTCGCTGTCCATTGCCGCCGGAGACCGCAGTGGAACGATTTCGGTGGCGACGACCCAGGACAATACCTATGAGGGAGACCACTACTTCACGGTGACCTTGAGCAATCCCAGCCGCATGACGGTCAGCCGCACCGCAGGTTCCGCGGTGGGCACGATCACCGATGCCGCCGACACGCCGGTTTTCGCGTTCTCATCGGCGACCGGTTCGGTGGATGAGGGGGATGGAACCATTACTCTGACGGTTGACAAGAGCGGGACTTCACTGGTGGCGTCGACGGTGAATTACGCGACCGCGGACGGTACAGCCGAAGCCGGTGAGGACTATACAACAAAGACCGGTACATTGAGTTTCGCCGCGGCGGATACCCGCAAGACCTTCGAGGTCACGATTGACAATGATGTGCTGGACGAAGTTGCGGAGACCTTCGCGGTTGACCTGACGGCGGGGGATCATGCGAATCTTGGCGCGGTGAAATCGCAGACGGTGACCATTGCCGATGATGACGCGGCGCCGGACGCGATGACGCTGTCGGTGGATGCGGATTACATCGCCGATGGCAACGATGGCGTTCAGACATCGGTAGATGAAGACGGCGGCGTCCGGACGGTGCGGGTGACGGCGACGATTACCGGAGCGACCCGGTACGCGGACGAGCAGACGGTCACGGTCAAGGTCGGCCAGACGGGCGACAGCGCCGAAGAAGGAACGGATTACGCGCAGGTTGCGGATCAGACCATCACCATCGCCGCCGGGGCGGCCAGTGGCTTCGTGGACTTCGCGCTGACGCCGACCGATGATGCAATAGATGATGACGGCGAGCGGCTGAGTATAGCGGGCACATTGTCCGGAGTGGCCTTCACCGATACGCATATCGACATTACCGATGATGACGCGGCGCCGACCGGCGTGACGCTGTCGGTATCGCCCACGAGCGTATCGGAAGGCGCGACCAAAGCGACCGAAGTGACGATCACTGCGACGGTGACCGGCGGCACGACTTATGATGAAGACAAGACGGTGACGGTATCGGTCGGCGAAGCGGCTGACAGCGCGAAGTCCGGGGTGGACTATACGGCGGTGTCGGACATTGGCATTGATATTGCGGCTGGCGCCGCGAGCGCGACCGGAACGTTCAATCTGGATGCGACCGACGACGCCCTGCACGAAGCGGAAGAAGCGTTGTCGATCACCGGCGCCGCGACCGGCGTGGCCATCACCGGCGCGCGGGTGTCGATCACCGACAACGATCCGTTGCCGGTACTGTCGATATCGTCTCCAGATGTGGCGGAGGGCGACAGTGGTACGGCTGCGCTGGAATTTGAAGTGACGCTGGCGCCGGTCAGTGGTCGGGAGGCGACGGTGGGTTATGCGATTTCCGGCGGCACGGCGACTTCGGGTACGGACTATGCGGCGCTGACGGCTGCAACCCTGACCTTTGCGGCCGGAGAGATGGCCAAGACGGTCACGGTATCGGTGACCGGCGATACGCTGGACGAGGCCAACGAGACGGTGGTATTGCGTCTGTCCTCGGCCAATAACGCCACGCTGACTGGCGGTGAGTCGACGCTGGACGCGACCGGAACGATTACCGATGACGATGACGCGCCGAGCGTATCGGTAGCGGACGCCACGGCGGTTGCCGAGGGCAATGATTCGTCCAAGACCACGAACATGACTTTTGCGGTATCGCTGTCGGCGGTGAGCGGCAAGGCGGTGACGGTTCCCTATACGCTGGGCGGCAGCGCGACCGTGGGCGCCGACTACACGGCGCCGAATCCGTTGTCGGTGACGATTGCGGCGGGCGACCAGTCGGCGAACATCACGATTCCGGTCAAGGGCGATGTAATTGACGAGATCAACGAGACGGTGACCGTGACTCTGGGCGCCCCGACGAATGCCACGGTTTCGAGCGTGGTCGGAGCGGACAGCGCGAGCGGCACGATCACCGATGATGAAGCGACGCCGGTGGCGACGCTGGTACTGACTCCGGCCAGCATTGCCGAGAGCGGTACGGGCAATGTCAGTACGGTGACGGCGACGTTGAACGGGGCATCGAGCGAGGAGGTGGTATTGACGGTCTCGGCGGCGGCGGTGGCTCCGGCGGTGGCGGGGGATTTTGCGCAAAGCGGTTCCAAACTGACCATTGCCGCCGGCGCCTTGAGCAGTAGCGGATTGGTGACCGTGACGGCGGAGGACAATGATATAGACGCCGCCAACAAACAGGTGACGGTCTCGGCGGGCGCGAGTGGCGGGCATGGAGTGGCGGCTCCGGCGAACGCGACGCTGACGATCACCGATGACGATACGCGCGGTGTGGTGATTTCCGAGGCTTCGGTGAGCGTACGCGAGAGCGATGACACGACCAGCCAGGATACGCGCGAAGACCAGGCGACCTATACGGTGAAGCTGGCGAGCGAGCCGGTCGGCGGCGATGTGACGATTGCGGTAGCGAGCGCGGACACGGACGCCGCCACGGTCTCCCCGGCGAGCCTGGTGTTCACCGCCAGCAACTGGAATACGGCGAAGATCGTAACGGTCAGTGGAGTGAATGATGACATCGACAACACGAACGACCGGCGTACCACCCGGATCACGCATGGTGTAAGCGCTTCGGGCACGGATTATTCGTCGGTGACGGCGGCTCCGGTTTCGGTGACGGTGAACGACGATGATGGTCCGCCGACCGGCGTGACGCTGTCGGTGGACCCGGCGAGTGTTGACGAAGGCGCTGGCGCCCCGGTGGTGACGGTGACCGCGACCGCGGTTGGCGGTTCGACCTTCGCCGAGTCGAAGACGGTTCGGGTGACGGTGGGCGCGGCGGCTGACAGCGCCAAAGCGCCGGCGGACTACGCGGCGGTGAGCGCCTTTGACGTGACCCTTGCGGCGGGCGAGACCAGTGGTACGCAGACCTTCATGCTGACGCCGGTGGATGACGATATCGACGAAGGCGCTGGCGAGGCGATTTCGGTGAGCGGAGCGCTGTCCGGCTTTACGATCGCCCCGGTGAGCGTAACGCTGACCGATGACGATGAGCGCGGAGTTTCGATTGATCCGGAGACGCTGACGCTGGACGAAGTGGACAAGGCCACGACCCCGGGTACGACCGAGAACGTGGGTACTTACGATGTGGTTCTGGAGAGTCAACCGACCGGCGCGGTGACGGTGAACCTGAGCAACAGCGACGCCAGCGTAGTAAGCCTGAACAAAACCAGTCTGAGTTTTAACGCGACCAACTGGAGTACGGCGCAGACGGTCACGGTAACGGCGGTGGCGGACGCTTTTGACAACACCGGTAACAAACGCGCCGCGACCATCAGCCACACGGTCAGCGCGCCGGACACAGACTATGCCGGTGAGACGGCGGACCCGGTGGTGGTGACGGTGACCGATGACGACGACGCGCCGACGCAGGCGACGCTGACGGTATCGCCCGCCACCGTATCGGAAGGAGGCGGGGCCACCGATATTACGGTGACCGCGACGTTATCGGGGACTTCGCGCTTCGCCGAAGCGAAGACGGTGGCGGTGACGGTCGGTGATTCAGACGACAGCGCGGTCGAGGGTACGGACTACACGAATGTTGGCGCGCTCAGCGTCGTGATTGCCGGTGGCGCGGCCAGTGGCAGCGTGAAGTTCAGCCTGGTGCCGACCGATGACGACTGGCACGAAGGCAACGAGCGGCTGAGTGTTGCGGGTACATTGACCGGAGTGAACTTCACCGGCGCCCATATCGACATTACCGATGATGACGCGGCGCCGACCGGCGTGACGCTGTCGGTATCGCCTTCGAGCGTATCGGAAGGCGCCACCGCCACCGATATTACGGTGACGGCGACGGTAAACGGCTCCACTACCTATAGTGAGGGCAAGACGGTGACGGTATCGGTCGGCGATTCAGCCGACAGCGCCACCGAGGGCACGGACTACGAAGCGGTGACGGACATCACGATTGCGCTTGCGGCTGGCGCCGACAGCGCGACCGGGACGTTCAGCCTGGAGCCGAAAGACGATAGCGCCGATGAGCCGACCGAGACCTTGTCGATCACCGGTACGGCGAGCGGCGTGGCTGCGGTGAGCGGGACATCGATATCGATTACCGATGACGACAACGCCCCGAGCGTTTCGGTGGCGGACGCCGCGGCGGTGACCGAGGGTGATGATCCGGCCACGACCACGAACATGACCTTCGCGGTGACGCTGTCGGCGGTGAGCGGCAAAACCGTGACCGTGCCCTACACGCTCGGCGGCAGCGCGACAGCGGGGGCCGACTACACGGCGCCGAATCCGTTGTCGGTGACGATTGCGGCGGGCGGCCAATCGGCCAATATCACGATTGCGGTCAAGGGTGATGAGATTGACGAGATCAACGAGACGGTAACGGTCACTCTCGGCAGCCCGACCAACGCGACCGTCTCGACGGCGCAGGGAGCGGGTACGGCCTCCGGCGCGATCACCGATGATGACGATGCTCCGAGCGTATCGGTGGCGGACGCCGCGGCGGTGACCGAGGGCGATGCCCCGGCCACGACGACCGCCATGACCTTCGCGGTATCGCTGTCGGTAGTGAGCGGCAAGACCGTGACCGTGCCCTATACGCTCGGCGGCGGCGCGACAGCGGGGGCCGACTACACGGCGCCGAATCCGTTGTCGGTGACGATTGCGCCGGGCAGCCCGTCAGCGAACATCACGATTGCGGTCAAGGGCGATGAGATTGACGAGATCAATGAGACGGTAACGGTCACCCTCGGCAGCCCGACCAACGCCACCCTCTCGACGGCGCAAGGGGCGGATACGGCCTCCGGCGCGATTACCGATGATGAAGCGACGCCGGTGGCGACGCTGGTTCTGACACCTTCGAGCATTGCCGAGAGCGGTACGGGCAACCGCAGTACCGTGACGGCGACGTTGAGCGGGGCATCGAGCGAAGCGGTGGTATTGACCGTATCGGCGGCTCCGGTATCGCCGACGGTAGCCGCCGACTTCACGCGGAGCGGCGCCCAACTGACTATCGCCGCCGGAGCCACCGCCAGTAGCGGAGTAGTGACGGTGACGGCGGTTGACAACGCGGTGGACGCGCCGGACAAACAGGTGACGGTCTCGGCCACCGCGAGCGGCGGACACGGAGTGGCGGCGCCGGCCAACGCCACGCTGACGATCACCGATGACGATGAGCGCGCGGTGGTGATCTCCGAATCTGCGGTCAGCGCGCGCGAGAGCGATCTCTCGACCACCAATTCGGTTCGCGAAGACCAGGCGACCTACACGGTGAAGCTGGCGAGCGAGCCGTCCGGCGGCAATGTGACTGTTGCGGTAGCGAGCGCGGACACGGGCGCCGCCACGGTCTCCCCGATGAGCCTGGCATTCACCGCCGCCAACTGGAATACGGCGCGGACCGTGACGGTCAGCGGCGTTGACGATGACATCGACAACGCCAACGACCGGCGTACTACCCGGATCACGCACACGGTGAGCGCTTCGGGCACGGATTATTCGTCGGTGACGGCCCGGCCGGTCGCGGTGACGGTGAATGACGATGACGGCCCGCCGACCGGCGTATCGCTGTCTCTGTCGCCGCTCCAGGTGAGCGAGGGTGGAGGTCCCGCGCTCGTTACGGTGACGGCGACGGCGCTGGGCGGTTCCACCTTTGCCGGGGCGACTACGGTGCGCGTCAGCGTCGGCGCATCCGGCGACAGCGCAATTTCCGGCGTCGACTATGCCGGGGTGCAGGATTTTGATGTCCTTGTCCCCGCCGGCGCTCTGAGTGGTAGCGCGACCTTTACGCTGATACCGATAGACGACAATATGGACGAGGATGCCAGCGAGTCAATCTCCATTACCGGCGCTCTTGCGAATTTCCCGGTCAGTGGAACCCGTATCGACATTACGGATAACGATGCTCCACCTTCGGGGATTGAGCTGTCTCTGAATCCAGGCAAAGTTCTGGAGATTGGAAGCGGGGGGCGTGTCAAAGTTACGGCGAGCGTATTGGGCGGCGCCACTTACTCGTCGATTACCGAGGTGGTTGTCAGCATCGGCGCCGCAGCGGACAGTGCAGTTGTCGGCGCTGATTATCAGTCCGTCGATGATTTCACCATTGTCATTCCGGCCGGCAACTCCACAGCCAGCAAGTCTTTCAATATTTACCCCATCGTAAATGCGGCTGATGAGGACAATAAAGTCATCAGTGTAACTGGCGCATCCAATAAGTCTGTTGTCACAGGCGCAACCCTGATTCTGGAGGATGACGACATTCCGCCGATTCTGTCGATTAGCGGTACCACAGTGGAAGAGGGCGCTCCCGGAGAAGAAACCCTGCTTCGTTTTACTGTGCGACTCAATAATGCCAGTCGAAAGCCGGTAACGGTTGATTACACCGACACCCTGACCGGCACGGCCACTTCCGGCGTAGACTACGCAGTAATCAGCGACGGCACACTCCGTTATGCGCCAGGCGAAACCGTGCAGACTCTGGATGTCAGGGTTCTTGGAGACTCGATTGGCGAAGGCAACGAATCTGTCGTCTTGCGTCTGTCCTCACCCACCGACGCGACTTTCCATTTCCGCGATGACATTGACCATATTGATGGCAAGGGAATAATCAGTGACGGACCGGCGCTGAGCATCGCGCTCACCTCACCATCTTCCAATACACGTGTGGCAGAAGGCTCGACTGTCGTGTTCACCATCACCGCGGATAAACCGGCGTCAACCGACCTTCAAGTCAATCTGTGGGTGACGGATGACAGGGATTTCCTGAAACCGGGTGACGAAGGCAGACATCAGGTTACGCTGCCAGCCGACATGACCAGCGCAACGTTAAGCCTGGTGATTGCCACGGATAATCTGAATGAACCGCTCGGTTCCATACGAGTGGAACTGCAAAGCGGAGATGTTTACCGATTGCCGGGTACGAAGCGGGTTGCCAGTGTGGTTGTTGACGATGATATGCCGACCATCATACCGGACCCGGGGCCGAAAATTGCCGTCAGCGGCGCTTCGCCGGTGGAAGAGGGCGGCACAGCGCGCTTTACCCTGACAGCCGGGACGGCGCCAAAAGAACCGCTGAGCCTGAGTCTGGCTGTTTCCCGGCAAGGCGCCTTTGTTTCGTCTCAATCAATCGGCAATCGGCAGATTCTCTTCCCGGCAGGGCAGACGCAGCAAACTTACGACCTCGTTACGGATGACGACAATGTGGATGAGTCCGACGGCGCTGTTGTCCTGACACTGAACGCCGGTGACGGCTATCAAATTGACTCCGCCGCTCGTTCCGCTTCGATCCCGATTCTCGACAACGACGCCACGACCATCGAGTTGTCCCGCCGGGGCAGCGGGGCCATCGCTGAAAACGGGGGCACGGCAGACATTCGGGTTACGCTTGGCCGCCGCCTTGAGGCCGGGGAGAGCGTGACTGTGCCGTTGAGCTTTAGCGGCGCGGAACGTGGAGTCCATTACAATCTGGAACTGGTGGGCGCCGGTACCGGTGTCACCCTTGATCAATCCAGCCCGCACAGCGCGCAGAATCCGGCGTTGCAATTCAAAGGCCCGAGCGACCGGCGGGCGACGTTCCGAATTACCGCTGTGCCGGATCAGCGGTCCGGCGCTACCAGTCTTACCATCCTTTTCGGAACAGGCAACCGCGCGCCCGGGTCGAGTGGTCTGTCGGGCGGCGTGTCAACAGCCGCCAACAGCAGAATTGACCTGGTCATAGCCGACGACGATAGCGTGGTCAGCATCGCCCCGGCAGCCGCCGCGGAAGGCGAATATCTTGAGTTCGCAGTCACCCTGCCCCGGAATGCGCGGCCCGGTGGAGCGACCGTCGACTATGAAACTCTGGATGGGAGCGGCAATAGCGGCGAGCAGACCTACCAGAGCGCTGTCGCTGGATCCGATTACACAGGCGTGTCCAGTGGCTCCATTACGATTCCACACGGACAACGAAGCGGCAGCATTCGAATTGCCGTCCTGAACGACGATGTCTACGAAGGCGACCACTACTTCCGTGTGCGTCTTACCCGGATATCCGCTCCTTTCAATCTGCCGGGCGCGGACATTGTGACTGCTTTGGGCGCCATTGATGACTCCGATGATCGCCCGACTTTCACCCTTGAGGCTCCATCCTTTGAGTTTGATGAAGGGGTCGGCGATGCGATGTTTACCGTGCGCCGGGACGGAACAACCCTGGCGCCGTCGACCGTTGAGTACGCCTCCGGGAGCGGTTCGGCATCTGCTGGAGCGGACTACATTTCGGCTCGCGGAGAACTGGTTTTCCCCGCCAGTGAAAGCGAGCTCGACTTCGGCGTATCCATCGTTGACGATAGCGTTGGCGAGGCGACTGAGGAGTTTAGCGTCTCAATCGTAACGGATGAGCATGGAAGTCCGGGCGCGAATGTCAAAGCGCAGGCGCGTATCACCGACAACGATCCCACGGTAGCTGATATTTCGTTTATGTCCGGCTCATCCAGCGTGGTTCAGGAAGGCGGCTCCAATGACATTGTGGTGTCGATCAGCAGACAGTTGGAATACGGTGAGACGATGATTGTACCCCTGTCCGTCAGCGGTACGGCTGAGCTGGGTGTGGACTATACCCTGACCGCGCCGACTCCCTGGCCGCTGGGTGTATCTTACGCAAATCTGAATGGCGCCCAGGAGTCGCCGACTGATGGTTCTGATCCGGGTGACCCTCCTGGTCAGGGAGACCTGGATCCAAATGATGCCCAGGAACCGCCGACTGATAGCCCTGATCCGGGTGACCTCTCTGCTCAGGGAGACCTGAATCTGAATGATGCCCAGGAATCGCCGACTGATGGACAAGGACAATCGCTGGTAAGATTGCAGGACACGGAGCAGGACTCGAACGCGCCTGTGGTGATTTTCACGGGTGGTCCGGGAAGCGCCACCGAAGCGCCGATCACTATCAATCTGATGACGGATCAGTCTCTCCATGAGCGGCATGAAACCATCAATATCGGTATCGGGTCGGATGTTGAGTCGGGTGAGAACAGCGATATAAAGTTCGAGATTGCCAACGTCAACCAGTTCCTGCCGACTGTTCAGCTTTCTGCCCAGAAAAAACAGGTAACCGAGGGCGAAGCCATTGTTCTGAACGTAACGGCCTCTTTCCCCGAGGATACCCCCGCTGAAGAATCGTCGGTCAAGGTCTATGTGGCGCTCCTCACGAATGTTGAGTCCTGGCCGCAGGGTTCGGACATCAACCCGGACAAGACGGTCTACCGCACCCCCACCCTGACTGTCGATCAACCCACCGCCAGCATCGTAATCGCCACCAGTGATGATGATCAGGCCTCTATCCAGAACAATGTGCTGAAAGCCCTGGTTACCTCAAGCGACCATTATCGCACGCCGAAAGATGACAGCTACAGGGTGGCGGTTCGAATACTGGAAAATGACGCGGCCGGCATTCCGGTCCTGGAGCTCGCGGATGCGCGAGTGCAGGAGGCGGCGGGAGCCGTGCTTCAGTTTGAGGTGACACTTGACCGCTCGCCGAGGCCGAGTGAGATTGTTTCTGTGGACTACAGGACCGCGCCGGGCAGCGCCACTGAGGGCATTGACTACGAAGCGACCTCAGGCACATTGCGTTTCGCGCCGGGCGAAACCGAAAAGACGGTGACGGTAACGGTTTATGACGATGTTCATGACGAAGGCGAAGAAACGATGGAGCTCAGGTTCGAAGACCTTGAGGGCGCACAGTTCGACGAGGGAGATCAGGTGGCGACTGGTGTCATTGTTAACAGCGATCCGATGCCGACGGCGTGGCTTGCGCGGTTCGGGCGCACGGTTGCAGAACAGGTTCTCGATGAGGTCGCGGGCCGGATATCCGCCGACCGCGCGCCTGGCATGCAGATTATGGTGGCGGATATGTCGATGCCGTTCGGCTCGTCTGCCGGCGGCGTGGCGGCGGAAACTTCGAGGGTCTTTGAATCAGACCACGACCTCCACACTTTGCCGGATCACGGAGATTTTGACGAGACATCGTCGCAAACGAAATCCATGACATCCCGCGAGTTGTTGCTGTCAAGCCAGTTTTTGCTGACTGAAGAGAAAGCTGATACGGGCGATAGCATGGCGCTGTGGGGCCGCGCGACGCGGGGAAGTTTCGACGGACGCGAGGGGGAATTCGCGCTGGATGGCGAGGTCACCACGCTGATGATCGGAGCGGACTATGCCAGGGACGACTGGCTCCTGGGTCTTGCGTTGACGCAAAGTGAGGGCAAGGGCGATTACAGCGATGCCAACGACAACGCCAGCCCCCCAACCGGCACCGGCGCCCAATGCTCCGGTCAAGAGGCTTCCCTTTGCCGGGGTGATGGCAAGGTGGAAGCATCGCTGACGTCCGCTGTCCCTTATGGCTCTCTTCAGGTGTCCGACCGTCTGAAGATATGGGGAGCGGCCGGTTATGGCACGGGTGAGGTGACGCTGAAAACTGCCGCAGATGTCGATTACAGCGCAAACTCAAGCTGGAGCATGGCGGCAGCCGGGCTCAGGGGTGATCTGCTCGACGCCACAGAGCGGGCCTTCAGCCCGTCGCTGGCGATCGTCTCGGATGTCCTGTGGACGCGGACTGCCTCAGAGAATACGAACCAGTTGGCGGCAACGAGCTCCAACACGACACGTATCAAAGTCGGACTGGAGAGTAGCTGGCGCATATCCCTTGAAGACAGCAGCATCGAACCGACATTTGAGTTTGGCCTTCGCCATGACGGAGGTGACGCCGAGACCGGTCATGGTATTGATATCGGCAGCGGTATTGTGTGGAATGATGCAGGTCGCGGGCTGTCACTCGATTTGTCGGGCCGCACACTGCTCAAACACAGTAACGACGATCTGAAAGATTGGGGCGTTTCGGCGGGACTGGTATTCGACCCACAGCCGGCGACGGAACGCGGTGTATCGTTCAGCGTGCGGCGGGAGATGGGTGGTCAGGCAACGGGCGGACTGGATGCGCTGTTAGCGCCAGAGACGTTTGGTGAGCGTTCGAGCGGCGAGACGACATCCCGGCTGGAAATTGAATCGGCGTATGGTATGCCGGTCTTTGGCGGGAACTTTACCGGCAGCCCGCATGCCGGGTTGGGGCTATCGTCCGAATCTCGCGACTATACGCTGGGCTGGCGAGTTACACCGGAGAATCAGCAGGCCCCTGATGTTTCCTTTGAAGTGAACGCAACGCGAACGGAAAGCGATACAGCCAATTCTGAATCCAGCCTCAAGTTCGAGTTTCGGGCGTCGTGGTAATCTGGAATCAGGCCCTAATAACCCGTCCGGTATATGTCATGCAATGGATTTTACTGTTAGTTATCGTCGCCTCGCTGTTTTACTTATCCCGATATTTCCCTAAAACCGCCTTCAGCGTTCTGGGCGTTCTGGTCATCAGCGCCGGGGTCATGATTCTGACCACCACGGAAATGGCTCAATTCAATCGGGGGAAAATATCCAACCAGGATATTCTGATCGAAAACCCGATACTGACGCCGACTTATGCCGATGGTTATCGATTCAATGCCAGATTGTTCAATGCCAATCAGACCCATTCGCTCAGAGAGTTGGTCATCAGCGTTACCATGCTGGATTGCGCCAGCGAGAAGCAGGAAAGCTGCCGCGTTATCGGTCAGGAAGATGAAAGAATCAATGTCCGCATACCGCCGGGGCAGGCGCGTGATGTTTCCAGGACGTTATCATTCGACAACGCGGCTGCCGCAGGCGCTCTGAAATGGGAATTCAAGGTGACTTCGACTCGCAGTTAATGCTATATTGAGGATATGCCCGGTCTGATATATGGCATTTTTGGAGGTACTTTTGATCCCATCCACAACGGCCATCTGAAAGCCATTGCTGCCGTTTCACAGCAATGCCGGTTTGAATGTGTCCATATTATCCCATCCGCAAGTCCACCGCATCGCAATCCGCCATACGCCAGCGCGCGGCAACGACTGGAGATGGTGGCTTTGGCCATAGCGGGTTCGGACGGATACACTCTGGATGATCGGGAATTGAAACGCGCCTCTCCTTCCTGGACCTGTGACACTGTGAGATCATTGCAAGCGGATTATCCGGGCCGGAAATTCTGTTTTGTCGCCGGAGTGGATGTATTGTCCGGTCTTGCGGACTGGTATCGTGTTGATGATCTGGTCAACCGGGTCCACTTTGTGGTCATGCAGCGACCCGGATGGTCTTACCCTGAATCCCTGCCCCACTGGTGGCAGTCCGGGCGGACGACCCGGCTCAACGACCTGATGGAGCATCGCGCCGGCAAATTTTATGAAGTGGAGATAGAGCCGGTCGCGGTTTCGGCTACAGAAATCCGTTGTGCCATCAGCCGGGGAATGGATGTCGGCGACCGGCTGCCGATTGCCGTGCGGGATTACATTCGCGCTCACCATTTATATGCGACCGATCCTGATAAACCCGAACGGGAGTCCCTGTGAATGAACCCGTAAAGACAATCCGACCCTCGTCCGGCGCTATGTGTGACCGGGTGACGGCTGCGCTTGAAGACGCCAAAGGCGCCGACATCAAAATACTGGACGTTCGCAAACTCACTGATGTTACTGATTATATGGTGGTGGTCACCGGGACTTCGGGCCGCCACATACAAACCCTTTGTGAACGGGTTCTGGAGTTCATGCTCGAATCCGGCTACAAACCGATGGGTATCGAAGGGGAGGAGACCCGGGAGTGGATACTGGTGGATTTTGTCGATGTGGTGGTTCATATCATGCTGGACGCCACTCGCAGGCATTATGATCTTGAGAGTCTGTGGAATGAGGCTTTTCAGAAACCCGTTCAACTGGCTTGAAGCCGGTTCACACCCCGCTTTTGGACAGTAACTGTGGCGCAGATATGGATATTGTGTTGAACCTCTCCCGAACCGCCGCATTCTTCATACTGGTTACCACCTGTTCCAATGCGGTCGCCGTCTTTGAACACACTGAGATACTGTACCGCTGGCAATGGCCGGAATATGTAATCGGAGCCAACGTCATTGCACTCCCGCAAGTCCGTAAAATCCTGTCTTTATACGAAGAAGATGAGGAAACCGGTATCGAAATCCGTTATCCCGGAGGAGATGCCGGCCGACTCTGGGCCGAGTCTGTGGCGGGCTGGTTGATTTCTTACGGGGCGCCTGGAAAGTACGTGGAACTGCTTCCCGGTTCCGGCGGCGCCGACCGGCTGGTGATGGTCTTTATCGACCGGAGATCGTGATGAAGATATTGCGGCGCTTCATGAGTTGCCTGCCGGTGGTGTCCATGTTCACCGTTTCCCCCTGTGTCCTGGCGGACGCAAAGGCCGAATATGAATCGAAATGCAGCGCGTGTCACGGTTTCGGTATCGCCGGAGCCCCGAAACCGGGCAGCACAGCGGATTGGCAAGGCAGAATGGTCAGGGGCATGGATGTGATTTACAGTAATGCAATCAATGGCTTTACCGGCAGTACCGGGGTCATGCCGCCCAAAGGCGGTTTTACGGATTTGAGTGATGATCAGATCAAGGCGATCGTTGATTACATGATCGGTGATCAGTAGCGTAAGGTCAGCCCTGGAACGGCCATGGAGCGAAATCGAAAAATCCCTCCAGAGACCGGGCCAGCCAGGTCTGATCGGAAACTCCGGCCAGTTCCCGGATCGAATGCATGCCCAGTTGAGGTACGCCAATATCCACAGTGCGGATGCCCAGACGGGTCGCGGTGATCGGCCCTATGGTTGAGCCGCAGCCCATATCCGATCTCACTACCACCATTTGAAAGGGCGTTCCGGTCTTCGCGCACACGGCTTTGAATACCGCTTCGGTTTCGCTGTTGGTTGCGTATCGCTGATTATTATTGACCTTGATCACGGGTCCATTGTTGATGAGTGGTTGATGGGCGGGTTCATGGAGGGTCGCATAATTCGGGTGAACGCCATGGGCGTTATCCACGGAGATCAACATCGAATGGTGGATAGCTCGTTGCATGACCTCGCTATCGCCGCAGATTCGTGACAGTACCGATTGCAGGAACGGTCCCTCGGCGCCGCTGGTCGAACCGCTGCCGATTTCCTCATGGTCGTTCAGCACAACCACCTGATTGAATGGGTTTTCCGACTGGATCAGGGCCCGGATTGTGGCATGGCAACTCAACAGATTGTCCAGTCTGGCAGAGGCGATGAATTCCTGTTCCAAGCCGACTATTTGCGGGCGCTGGTGGTCATACAGGGACAATTCATGGGAAAGAATCCGGGTGAATATCAGTTCCGGGCGCTCCCGCCGGACCCATTTTTCCAGCACAGGCCCGAAATCCTGTTCCTTTTCATCGGTCCGACACAGTACCGCAGGCAGGTGTTCCTGTTTGTTGATGGTACGTCGTTCATTGACTCCACGGTCGAGGTGAATGGCCAGACTGGGGATGAATGCGACCGGCCTGCGGACATCCAGCAGTATGTTGTGAATCGAATCATCTTCACTTTGTAGCGTAACCCTTCCCGCCAATGCCAGGTCCCGGTCAAACCACGGATTGAGCAGGGCGCCTCCATAGACTTCCACTCCCAGTTTCGCGTAGCCGTTGTTGACCGTTATCGCGTTCGGTTTTATTTTCAGGCAGGGGCTGTCGGTATGAGCGCCGAGCAATCGAAACCCGTGTCGCGCCGGGTCCTGGACATACCGGAAGGCAATCAGCGATGAATCATTGCGGGTGACAAAATAATTCCCGGGAGCCAGATTCGACCAATCGGAATTTTCCTGCAATGAATGGAAGCCGGCATTGAGCAGGTCACCCGCGAGATTGGAAACGCAATGAAACGGGGTCGGAGAACGGGCGATAAAGTCCAGTAATTCCTGTATTTGTCCAGACATGAGATTTTATCCGTCAGTCAGAACCAGGTCGTAGTAGGGACAGGCCCCCGTGCCTGTCCGGGAACTGTCATTGCCCACATTTCACTTGCCATTTTGGCGCGACATAGTCCGCGTCGAGCCGTACCGCCGTCAGTCGTCCGCCCCACACACAACCACTGTCGAGGCTGATGATGTTCTGATATTGGAGATAACCCAGCGTCGACCAATGGCCAAACACGATACGCCACTTGCTGATTTTCCGGCGCGGGTGCATATACCAGGGAATCCACTCCGGTCCCTGGGCGCCCGGAGCTCCCTTTTGTGAGAAATCCAGGCGGCCCTGCGAATCGCAGTAACGCATGCGTGTGAGGCAGTTGACAATGAACCGGCGTCGTTCCCGGCCGGTAAGCCTTTTGTCCCATACGGCGGGTTGATTGCCATACATCCGCTTGAGGAACCGATTGCACTTTTCGCCTTGCAGAATGGTTTCTATTTCTTTGGCATAATCCATTAGCCGTTTCCGTTTCCAGGCCGGGTACACTCCGGCATGAGTCATGATCGTTTTCAGTTCTCTGTCACAATGAACCAGGGGGCGTTGGCGCAGCCAGGAAACCAGTTCTTCAATATCCGGCGCTTTCAGGAGCGCTTTCAGGGTGTCGTCTGCGCGATGACGGCGAATCCCGGCCGCGACCGCGAGAAAGTGCAAATCATGGTTTCCCAGGACCGTGACCGCGCTGTCACCGAGTTTGCGGACAGTCCTCAAAACTTCCAGCGAGTCCGGGCCGCGGTTGACCAGGTCTCCGCACAGCCAGACCTGATCCTGGCAAGGGTCAAAGCCGATTTTAGCCAGGATCTTTTCAAAGGCGCTCGCGCACCCCTGAACGTCACCCACCGCATAGACTGCCATGAGCTACGGGTCATCCTGTAAAAGTTGATCAATCAACTCGTCTTCCAGCTCTTCCTCGCTGAGCCCTCCCTCTGGCCGGGGTGGGTTGCCGTCATGAATCAGGCTCGCTCTCGACTGGCGCCAGGTCTCGCGCAGGAAAAGATACGGGTCCGGCTGGACTTCAAGCAATCGATCCGCATCCAGCAGGCGCGAGCGGGCATCCACCAATCTCACGCCGCTGGCATAAAAACGATCCGGGGAATCCAGATATCCGACTGCGTCACCATAAGCGGATTGCGGCATAAGGCCGACTGTATCCCGCAGATTGCCCGGTCCCAGAAAAGGCAGTACCAGATAAGGGCCGGGAGGCGCTCCCCAGACCGCGAGGGTCTGCCCAAAGTCCTCTTTATGTTTTGGCAAATTCAGCGCCTTGGCGACATCGAATATGCCCAGTATGCCAGCGGTGGTATTGACCAGAAACCGGAGTGTGTCATTGGTGGCCTGTCCCACCTTGCCTTGCAGCAGATCGTTTACAACCGTCATCGGTTGCCACAGATTCGAGAAAAAATTGCCGACTCCCTTGCGTACTGGAGTGGGCACGATTTTACGCCAGGATTTGGCGACCGGCTTCAGAATCACCCGGTCCGCATCCAGGTTGAATTCCAGGATACTCCGGTTGATTTTCTCGAACGGGTCATTCTCTCTGGTCGGCGAAGAGGCTATGACATCAGCGGAAACCAGGCCAAGAAGCAGGGTCAGCAACCCTGCTCCGAGCCATTTTCTGCCGATGGTTTTGTGGCTTTCGCCAAATCGTATCATTAAATTGCCCGCATGTCCGGTTTGTTTTGATTATAAAGCCGATCAGGTTCTGCATATAGTATCATTCACCTTGTCGATTGATAAACACGCATTAATGGGGGGCGATATGACCAGACTCAATCCGCAACGGAGCATTCCGGGGCGCCCTGAACAACAGCGAATAGACTGCCGGCGCCAGCAGCAATGTAATGGTGGTTCCGATCAGCATACCGCCTATCAGTGTGACGGCCATGGTCTGGAACAGGCCTGGCTGCACGGCCAGTGGCATCATGCCTCCGCAGGTTGTGGTTGTGGTGAGCAGAATGGGTCTGAATCTTTGCACTGAGGCGTTGATAATCGCCTCGCGTCCAGGCGCGCCGGCATCTTCTTCGGATCTGATCTGGTCAATCAGAATGATGGCGTTGTTGATCACGATACCCGCCAGCGAAATAATGCCGAGAATCGTGAAAAAACCAAAGGCGACATCTGTGATTGCCAATCCCCACGCCATACCGATCAGACCGAGAGGGATGGTCATGATCACGATCCCGGCCTTGCGGAAAGAATTGAACTGGCCAACCAGCAATATAACGATGGTGAGGACTGCGATGGGCAACTTGTTGACGATAGATTGAGCGGCTTCATCCGAGGATTCTGATTCACCTCCTTCTTCGTAATCAAAGCCGGCGGGAAGTGACCAGTCAGCCAGCCAGGGCTTGAGAGTGTCGTTGATGTCTGTCGCGCTGAAGCCGGGCAACAGGGTAGCGGAAATTGTGAGGGTGCGTATCCGGTCGCGGCGCTTGATTACCGGCGTTTCCCACAGCACGTCTATGTCAGCCACCTGGGCCAGAGGCACGGAACCGCCGCCCGTGGAGGAGGTCACTGTAAGATCCGGCAGACGTCTGATGTCGCCGCGGTCCGTGTTGCTGGAGCGTAGCACAACCGGAACCCGGTCTTCGCCTTCCCGTAATTCACTCACGATGTTTCCACTGATACCGGCAAACAGCGAATTGGCGATATCGCGGTTTGAAAGCCCCACGGCATTGGCCCGGTCTGTGTCTATTTCCACACCGATCTTGCGGGAGCGGATGCCCCAATCATCTATTACATCCAGTATTCCGTCAGTCGCATACAGTTGTTGTTTGAGTCGGGACGCAAGTTGTTCCAGCTGATCAATATTTTTGCCGGACAGACGCACTTGAACCGGATAGGAAACCGGGGGACCCTGCGCCAGGCGCGCGACCTTGTATTGCGCATCCGGATAATGGTTGCCGAGATGGTTCTGCAGCAACCCGATGACGGCGTCAATTTGCGCAGGACTTTTTATGTTTACGAGGGTCGTGATATGGGCCGTGTCGGTTTGCCCGGGGTTATATCCAAGTTTGAATTTGGGCGCTGAAATACCGATATACTGGGTCCAGCTAACCACGCCGGTATCGCCGGCTGATTCCGAGTGGAGAAATTCGCTGATGCGGTCGGCTGTTCTTTCGGTGACACTGATGTCAACTCCCTGTGGCAAATCCAGTTCGACCGTGACCAGGGGTTCGTCTGACGGTGGAATGAACTCATGGCGCAGCATGCCCATGGCGACAGTCATGGAGTAAAACAGCAGACACGCCACTGCAATAGTCACCCAGCGAAAGCGGATGGCCTGATCCAGCAGCGCCCGATACCGGCGCTCAAAGGCGCTGGTTTTCTGGTCACCGGAGTCGTTGGCGGCCTTCAACAATAAACCGCCCAGCATCGGAATGATGGTCATGGACAGGAACCAGGATATGCCCAGGGATATGGCGACGACATATCCTATCGCGGCGGTAAACTCTCCCACTGCTGATTCCGCCAGCACGATGGGCGAGAATGCGGCGACAGTGGTAGCCGACCCGACCAGCAGGGGTATCCGCATTGTGTTGGTAGTGGCAACAGCAGCCGATATGCGCTCTTCACCAGCCAGCAGGCGTTTTTGAATAGATTCGGCAATCACAATGGCGTTGTCTACCAGCAAACCCAGCGAGATGATCAGCCCGGCCAGTGAAACCTTGTCTATGGTCATACCGAACCACTGCATCACCATCAGTGTCAGCGCCATGGTGATCGGGATGGAGGTTGCGATGATGAGGCCGGTGCGCAAGCCCAGAAACAGCAATAATACAATGCCGACAACGGCGATAGCCTGTGCGATGCTGGATAGAAAATCGCCGATACTGGCGTTGACGGTATCCGCCTGGCTGACTGTTTTCTCCAGCGTCATGCCAATGGGCAGCGTATTTTGAATGCGCTGGACAGAGGATTCCAGCATGGCTCCAAGCGCCACGATGTCACCTCCGATGATCATGCTTGCATTGATCGAGATTGCGGGTATGCCTCGTGTGCGTACCAGCTCGGTGGGCGGGTCCGCTACCACACGGGAGACGTCGGCTAAATCCTGTAGTTGCAACAGGTCGCCGGTCGAGCTTCGCAGGACCGTTGTGCGCAGAGACTCAATCCCGGAAAAATCACCCGACGGCTCCAGGCTGAGCCGCTCGTTGCCAACTACCATTTGGCCACCGCTGCTGATGGTGTTGGTATTCGCTATCGCGTTGGCCAGTTCATTCGCGGTGATCTGCAATTCGCGCAGAGTGGCGTCGCTGTATTCGACATAAATGGTCTCATCGCGCAGGCCCTGCAACTCCACTCTGGCTACATCGTCCAGCAACAACAATTCATCCTTGATGCGCTCGGCTTCCAGTTTGAGCTCGGGATAACTGAAACCTTCTCCACTGAGTGTATACAGATTGCCGAAGACATCGCCCAGCCGGTCATTGACCACCGGGCCCAATACACCCGCGGGCAGATCCGCGCTGGCGGCTTCAATCTTGCGGCGCAGATCATCGAATATCGGCCGCATGTCGGTGTAGGCGGCTTTATATTCGGCGTTGATAATGGAGATGCTGTTGCGCGATGTGCTTCTGACATTGTCCAGTTCCGCCATCTCGATGATCGCTTTTTCCAGAACCGCGCTTACCAGCTCTTCCATGCGCTGGGCATTGGCGCCGGGCAGTCGGGTAATTACCGTTGCCTGACGAACAACGAATCCGGGGTCTTCGGCTTTGGGCAGATCGAACCAGGCCCATACACCGGACAGTGTCATCAGGGTCAGCAGCGTGAGGGATACGCGCTTGTTTGCAAAAACAAAAGGCAGAAGGTTCATTGACGACCGCTCACGGTCCGATACTGTCATAGAGCGTGACGTTCAACCCCTCGCTGATACGTGACATACCCGCCACCACCACTCGCTGGCCCGGCGCAAGGCCGTGTAGTATCTCGATGCCGTCGTTATCGAGTTCTCCGGTCCGGACTATCCGGCGCGCGATGCGATAGTGGTCCCCCTCCGGCTCGGCGATATAAACAAACTTTTCCGCGTTGTCACTCATCACCGCAATCAACGGAACCAGCAACCGCGTTTCGCTGTGCGCCAATCGGAAGGTAACCTGTGCAGTCATGCCCACCTTTACGGTTGCCGGGGGGGATTCCAGTTTTATCTCGACGGCATAACCGGCGCCGCTGTTGTTGCTGACGGCTACTTCAATGACATTGCCCGATAGAATCGTTTTATCCGATTGCAGTGTGGCGGTTACCGGCATACCTGTGTTGATCCGGTTGATCAGGCTCTCCGGAACGACTGTCCGCAAGCGCAATTCGTCACCGCAGGCCAGGGTCGCTATGGTTTGTCCCGCGCTTATGTTTTCATTCACTGCAACCGGTACATCAACCACCTGACAGCTATAGGCGGGACTGCGAAGCTGGCTATAGCCCAGATTGAGTCTTGCGGAATTAACTCCCTCTTCCGCCAGCGAGCGGTTCGCGCGCGCCGACGCCGCCCTGGCTTTGGCGTTTTCGAGATCGGAAAGGCTTGCCGCTTCAGTGGCGTAGAGTTCCCGCGCGCGCTGGTACTGGCTTTGGGCATTGCGATAGTCCGCCTCGGCTTGCGCCAACTGCGCCTGCGCTTCCTTTTCCGCAAGCTTCAGCGTTCCCTGGTCAAGCGTCGCCACCAGTGTGTCCGCTCCGAGCGGGTCGCCAACAGTTACCGGCAGTGAGGTAATGGATCCGCTGATGCGAAAGCTGATGTTCTGGCTGTCCGCCGAAACAACGGTTGAGGACAGCGTGCGCTCCTGCGCTGAGTTGCCGGCCCTGATTTCCAGCGTTTTCACCGGGCGCGGCGCGGTGACAGCCGCCTCATCGTCGCTGTCTTCGGTTGAGCATGCGGCCAGGGCGAGGACGGTGCAGCACAGTAGCGCCGGACCGACCTGACGCAGGCGTTCTATATGTGACATCCTAGTCCGCTCCTTCGAGTATGTCTTGTTTGAGCGCCCGCAGCCACCGTAGCTGTTCGGCGCCGGGTTCCAGCATTGGCATTTCCCCCATCACAGCCTGAAAATCCACCAGCGCTGTGAGATATTGATAGCGCGCGATGTGTGTGTTGTCCTGCGCTTCGCGCCAGGCATTTTGTGTGTCCAGCAGGTCAGTGACGCTGGCCGCTCCCAATCGGTAGGCGTTGCGGGTAATTTGCAGGCTTTTCAGGGCCGCCGCCTCAGCCTGTCCGCTGAGTTCAATGGCGCGGTAGTTTGCGACCAGATTGTTTACCGCATTACCGGCATTGGCCCAGACGAACATCCGCGCATTTTGCAATTCGGTTTCTGCCAATGCGCTTTGAGCGGTGTATCGCCGGATCAGGCTGCGGCGGCCGCCACCGAGCGATAACGGCAGTTCCGCTTTCAGCATCAGCGACCAGTCGTCCTGATTATCCAGTTCAAGGCCGGATGCGTTGACGCTGCTGTCGAGGTGGCGGGCGTATTGCGCGGTGAGAGAGACTTCCGGTATGTAATAGCTTTGCCGGAGCGCCTTGATATGAGTGTTGTTGATCGCGATATTCGCTGTGGCGCCCGCAAGGAGAGGAGATTGCGCAAGCGCTCTGGCGGCGCACGCCTCGCGCAGCCGTTCTGCCTTGCCGGTACTCATCAGCCAGGGTTCGATGCCTTCATGCAGCAAATCGAATGGTGGCTGGTCCAGGTCCACATCTGCGAGCCGGGCTGGAGTTTGCAGGCGCATATTGAGCAGCCGCGCCAGCTGATTTTGAGCGCGGGTACTGGAAGTGTAGGCTTGCAGCGCCGCGGTTTCACTTGCGGCGATGATGGACTGCCAGCGATAAATATCGGCGCCGGCGCCACTGCCGCCAGCCTTGCGTTGTTCTGCGAGAACCAGGTTTTTGCGGTTCAGCGCCAGTTCGCGCAGATTGGCGTCAAGCCGGGCCTGGGCTTGCAGAGACTGGAAATAGGCGGTCGCAGTTTGTTGTACTGTGTCGAGTTGTTTTTGCTCCAGCGCTTTTTCCGATGACCCGAGTCCCAGTTCAGCCGCATTAACAGTCGCGTTAGCCGAGGGTGAATAAAGGATTTGACTCACATTCAAAGCGATCCGGGAGTCCTGTTCGGGCAGTTGTTCGCCGTATCGCGTGTGGGCCAGTTGTGCCGCTAACTGTGGCCGTTTGGCTGTGTGCGCCTGTTCCAGCGACTCCTCATCAATCCGTAGCTGTTGAAACTGACCGAGCAAACCGGGGTTGCGGTCCGCGGCCAGTTCCAGCGCCGACAGGAATCCAGGCGCCAGAATACGGTTGCTGCCTTGTACGATTCGCGCGGTCAGCAATTCATCCAGTGAAAAATCGACATCCAGCGCCTGGGCGGTATCGATATTGATGGTGGTTCGCCTTTTCGGTTGCAGCAATCGCATGCCCCCGCCCGGAGAATCGCCGGTAATTGCCAGTTGTAAATCAAGCGCCACCCTGCGGGCAAATACGCGCTCGTCTTCGTCCAGGGTATCGCTGATCAGCGCTCCGCTGATTACCATGCGGTCACCACCCACAGCAAAGCTCGGTATTCTTTTTCTGCGTAAAACCTGGAGCAAGTCCGTGAGCTCCTGTCCAGTTGTGATGGCGGGAGGCAATATGACCGCGTCAACATCGGGTAGCTGCGACTCCAGCGCTGTTGTGAAATCGAGCGGTAGAAACTGTACTGCAATGCCAGCCTTGTCGGCGCTGGCGGTAACCGCGTCCCCAATCGCGCGCGGTGTATCAGCGACAGCCGTTGGCAAAATGATTCCAACTCGCGTAGCCTGGAAAAGCGCTCTGATCCGGCTGAATACGGCGGTAATTTCGTTGACTGTGCTGTAGCTGCGCAGGTTTGGCGTTTTATCGCGCGCAGGGATGCCGGTCAGATTCGGGTCCAGCACCCTTAACGCCCAGGTTGGTTTTGAGTACCCCGATTGCAGATAGAGTTCCTGGCTTCCGGTAAATCCCGTGGCGATAATATATTCGACCTTCGGGTCGGCCATGGCAGACGCAAGGGAATCCTGTACGTTGGCGGCGTCGTCTCCGATGCTGAGGAAAACCGGCGCAAGGGTGTCCCGCCGGTCAAGCAGTGGTTCCAGTTCCTGGACAATCAGGCTTGACAAGCGTGAGGGTGATTCGCCTGGGCCATCCTCGATAAATGCAATGCCTGTTTCGCGAGCGTTTAGCGGGGAAGACGAAATACACACAAGGAGCACAAACGAACTGATCAGTCCGATGAGTAGACGCGAGGGCCATCGTTGTCTTGACATAACAGGGTCCGGATTTCCAATGTGCGCCTTGCTCCGGAGTGGTAGCGGGGGCAGGATTTGAACCTGCGACCTTCGGGTTATGAGCCCGACGAGCTGCCAGACTGCTCCACCCCGCAATCGGATGTAAGGATTCTACTCCAATCGTCCCGTGGATTTCAATTGATTACAGTGATTATATTCAGGTTTTTTATGGCAGACCCGGATTGGCCGCTTTGTGGACTGCGGTTGGTCATTCCTTTTTACGGATTCTGGGGCCGTCCGGCGAGTCTTCGATCTCGTATCCCAGCCGCGATATGCGATCACGCAAACGGTCTGATTCTGTCCAGTCCCTGGATTCTCGCGCAGCCTTTCGCTGATTGATCAGTGTTTGTACCGCTTCCGGGATCTCGACCCGCTCGGGCGCCCATTGACAGAGATTCAATCCCAGAATCCGGTCGCATTGTTGAATCGTTGCCTTCTTGACCCCGCTCGGCAGGGTACTCTTGACCAGCTCCCAGACCACCGCCAGCGCTTTTGGGGTATTGAGGTCGCTAAATACCTGCCGGTTGAATCGATCCATAGAGTCCGGGTCTGCCTCTGTGGCCTCACCCCATGAATGAACCGCGGCCCTCAGTCGATTGAGGGCGATTCGGGCGCTGTCCAGGCTGTCCCAGGTGAATTTCAGGTCATTCCGATAATTGGCGGTCAGACACAGATAGCGGTAGCTCAGGGGATCATGGTGGTTATCCAGCAGTGTTTGCAGCCGCAGAAACTCTCCCGCTGACTTCGACATTTTCAACTGGTCGACTTCCAGAAAATAACCATGCAACCAGAAATTCGCCAAACGGGTGCCGTAGCAGACCTCTGACTGGGCAATCTCGTTGGTGTGGTGGACCGGGATGTGGTCTTTCCCGCCGCAATGAATGTCAAATTCCTGCCCCAGATATTTGACGGCCATGGCTGAACACTCAATATGCCAACCTGGAAATCCGGCGCCCCAGGGACTGTCCCATTCCATTTGACGCTGTTGTCCGGGAGGGCTGAATTTCCAGAGCGCGAAATCTGTCGGACTGCGTTTTTCACCAATATCAACACGCTGTCCGGCTTTCAGTCCCGCCGCGTCCAACCGGGCCAGATGGCCGTAACCATCCAGCCTGGCGGTGTCAAAATAAACTCCATCGGATGTGATATAGGTATATCCCTTCTCCTCAATGACGCGGATATCGTGAATCTGTTCCTCGATATGGTCGGTGGCGCGGCACCAGATGGAAGGCTCCAGAATATTCAGCGCCGCCAGATCTTCCTGAAATGCTTTCGTATACAGTTCGGCAATTTCCCACGCGGTCTTTCCGGTGCGTTTTGAACCCTGCTCGATTTTGTCTTCGCCGGTATCCGCGTCCGAGGCCAGATGTCCGACATCGGTGATGTTCATCACATGGGTGACCTCGTAGCCATAAGTCTCCAGTGTCCTTCGCAGGACATCCTCGAATAGATAGGTTCGAAGGTTGCCAATATGGGCGTAGTTATAAACGGTCGGCCCACAGGCATAGATTCTCACATCATTATCCTTGAGCGGCTCGAACTCCCTGAGTGAACGGGTATAGCTGTCGTACAGTTTTATTTTCATGGGGAAGCCCGGATGGTACAATAAACGCTGTCCGTATCCAACTGTAAAGCAGACGGCCTGAGATTCCCTTAAAGAGCATGATCGCATTTATTTCTGATTTGCATTTGACCCCGCAAAGGCCGGACGCGACCGGATGGTTCGAGAATTTCATGAAGAATGCCGTTGGCGTGATGGATGAAATCTACATTCTGGGGGACTTGTTTGAAGTCTGGATCGGTGACGACGCCAGTGACGCGCTGGGGCAGGGCAGGGTGGAGGAAATCATGCGGTCGGCATCGGATGCCGGTGTGAAACTCTGGTTCATGCACGGGAACCGGGATTTCCTGGTGGGAGAAGAGTTCGCAAGACGGACAGGCTGTACTCTGCTGCCGGACCCGTTTGTCATTTCCCTGGGAGATGAAAAGGCGCTATTGACTCACGGTGACGCATTGTGCACCCGCGATGTCGAACATCAACAGGCCCGGACACGGATGCTCACCTCGAAGTGGAAAGCCGCTTTCCTGAACAAACCCATCGAAGACCGGATCAATACCGCATTGTCGATAAGAGAAAAAAGCGAAGCCGGGAAACGCGGTAAAAGCGCACAAATCATGGACGTGGATCAGCGGGAAGTGGAAAACGTGATGCGGGAGTACGGCGTATTGAAATTGATCCATGGACACACCCACAGCCCCGCGGTACATGAGTTCATGCTGGAAAATAGTGTCGCCAGGCGCTATGTGATGGGGGACTGGTATACCCAGAAAAGTATGTTGTTCTACGACAACGGGAATTTCGCGCTCCAGGTCTGATTCGCGGGGGGATTGCGGGCAATGATCGGGCGGTGACGGGCGGGCACGGGCGGGCACGGAGACCCGCCCCTACAGCCTGTGTTATCGAATTCAGTATGCCTTCCCCCCACCAAATCCGCATAGCGGATTTGACTCCCCCTCAAGGGGGGAGTAAGCATCACTCCCCCCTTGAGGGGGAGTCGAAGAAGCCGCAGTATGGCTGATTCGGTGGGGGGACTCTCCTGCGGGGGAGTGGTTGGCTCTTGATTCCAGCATTTCTACCGCCGGCAGGGTCTTGCCTTCCAGGAATTCCAGGAACGCTCCGCCTCCGGTCGAGACGCAGGACATTTCTCCGGTCAGGTCAAATGCTTCGATGGCGGCGAGCGTGTCGCCGCCGCCACAGATGGAGAAAGCGTCCGAATCGGCAATGGCTCGTCCCAGGGTTCTGGCGCCATTGGCGAATTCCGGTAATTCAAATACCCCTACCGGGCCGTTCCAGATCACAGTACCGGCCTCAAGAATGAGTCTGGACCATCGCGCCGCGGTATCGGGTCCGATATCCAGAATCAGGTCATCTCTTGCAATCCGGCCTGTCTTTTTGACCTCGACAGGGGATTCCCTGGACATGGTTTTCGTGGTCACTACATCCACCGGAAGCGGAATTTCTCCGCCGTTGTTCCTGGCCATTTCCATCAGCAGGGTCGCCTGCTCCAGCAAATCAGGTTCATACAGTGATTTGCCGATTTCATGCCCCGCCGCCGCGATCAGGGTATTGGCGATTCCGCCGCCGGGGATCAGCTGATCCACTTTACGGGACAGGGATTGCAGCAAAGTCAGTTTGGTCGAAACCTTGGCGCCGCCGACAATCGCCAGAATCGGGCGCCGGGGATGAGCGAACGCCTTGTCGAGAGCTTCGAGTTCCGCGGTCAGCAACAGTCCCGCGCAGGACTCGGCGGCGTATTGCCCAACACGGTAAGTGGAAGCCTGGGCCCGATGGGCGGCGCCGAACGCATCCATCACGTAGACATCACACAAGCGGGCGTATTGTCGGCCAAGAGCGGGATCATTGGCTGTCTCTCCGACATTGTAACGGACATTTTCCAGTAGCTCGATATCGCCGTCGTTCAAGACCGGGGTGACACTGAGATAATCACGATTCAGCCTGACCGTTTGCCCCAGGCGGCGGCTTAAGTCATCGGCTACCGGCTGCAAGGAAAAACCGGGCTCGGCCCGGCCTTCCACCGGCCTTCCCAAATGAGACATCAGGAGCGTCTTTGCGCCGGCGTCACGGACATGCCGGATGGTGGCCAGTGAGGCTTCAATCCGTTTTGTCGATGTTATCCTGCCATCCTTTATGGGTACGTTCAGGTCCTGACGGATCAGAACGACCTTGCCTGCGACATCAATATCCCGCAGCTTTTTGAATTTCATGAACGGCTCGCCGCCATCAGGGCACAGGTCGTATCCAGCATGCGATTCGAGAATCCCCATTCATTGTCGTACCAGGAACATACCTTGACCAGCGTTCCCCCGGTCACCCGGGTCATGCCGGCATCGACCGTGGAGGAAGCGGGAGTGTGATTGAAGTCGACCGATACCAGGGGCTGTTCGCTGTAGTCCAGGATTTTCCCGTCCGCCGCTTCTTTCAGGATGGCGTTGATCTCATGCGTCGAGGTTTCCCTGGCGGCGACAAAAGTCAGATCCACCACCGATACGTTGATGGTCGGAACCCGAATCGAAAAGCCATCCAGTTTACCGTCGAGCTCAGGCAGAACCAGCCCGACCGCAACCGCGGCGCCTGTTTTGGTGGGGATCATCGAATGGGTCGCGGAACGGGCGCGTCGCAGGTCACTATGATAAACATCGGTCAGGACCTGATCATTGGTATAGGCATGAATGGTATTCATCAACCCGTGAACGACTCCGACTGAATCATGCAGCGCCTTGACCAGCGGCGCCAGACAGTTGGTGGTGCACGATGCGTTGGAGATTACCTCGTCACTTGCTTTCAGGACATCGTGATTGACACCGTAGACGATGGTCGCATCCACATCCTGGCCGCCGGGAGCGGAAATAATGACCTTTTTGGCCCCGGCCCGCAAATGCGCCCCGGCTTTTTCTTTGGTGGTAAAGAGGCCGGTGCTTTCGTGCACGACATCAATGCCCAGTTCCGCCCACGGCAACTGGCCGGGGTCGCGTTCCGCATACACCGCAATGCGGTCCCCATTGACGATGATATGGTCATCTCCGACTTCCACCGTCCCCGGAAATCGTCCGTGGGCGGTATCGTACCGGGTCAGGTGGGCGTTGGTATTGGCGTCTCCAAGGTCATTGATCGCAACGATTTCTATTTCCTCGTTGCCGGATTCATATTTGGCTCTCAGTATATTCCGGCCAATGCGGCCATACCCGTTAATTGCAACTTTGATTGTCATGTGATTGTCATGGATTTCAGTTCAGTAAAAGATTTCGTACCGCATTCACCACATTTGCGGTGGTCATTCCCAGATGCTCGAATACATCCTTCGCCGGGGCCGACTCCCCGAATGTCTCGATACTGATGACGGCGCCATCCAGTCCGACATATTTCAGCCAGCCGTCACCCACCCCCGCCTCGACCGCGACCCGCGCTTTTATCGCAGGCGGCAATACGGAGTCCCTGTAGCCCTGGTCCTGGCTGTCGAAGCGGTCGGTGGACGGCATGGAAACCACCCGGATGTGATAGCCGGACAATTGCTCTGCCGCAGCCATCGCCAGTTCAATCTCTGACCCGGTGGCAATGATGATGGCGTCGGGCGCTTGTCCGCAGTCCCGCAACACATAGCCTCCTTTCCTGATCCGGTTGATCTGCTCGCGACTGCGATATTGATGGGGCAGATTTTGTCGGGAGAAGATCAGTGAAAAGGGTTGATCCACCGATTCGCAGGCCTGTTGCCAGGCGACCGCCGATTCAACGGCGTCGCAGGGCCGCCAGACAGACATGCGCGGCATCAATCTCAAGGTGGCGGTCTGCTCCACCGCCTGATGGGTTGGACCGTCCTCACCCAGACCGACCGAATCATGGGTGAACACGAACAGGCCGGGAATCTTCATCAGGGCCGACATCCGCAAGGCGTTTCTGGCGTACTCTGAAAACATCAGGAAAGTGGCGCAGTAGGGTTTGAACCCCCCGTGCAGGGCGAGACCATTGACGATCGCCGCCATCGCGAATTCACGCACCCCGAAATAGATGTAGTTACCCCCTGGATCGGATTCGATTCCCCTGGAACCGGACCACAGTGTCAGATTCGACCCGGCCAGGTCGGCAGAACCTCCGATCAACTCCGGCAGCAATGGCCCGAATCCTTCGAGCGCGTTTTGCGAGGCCTTCCTTGACGCAATGGTTTGCTCCCTGCGGTCAACGGCGTCAATGAATTCAGCGCTCTCGCGTTCCCAGTTATCGGGCAATATGCCGCTGGTTCTTCTTTTGAACTCGGCGGCGAGTTGCGGGTAGCGGTTCTCGTATTCGGCGAACATTTCCCGCCATCGCTCCTGGGCCTGCGCTCCCGCTTCACGGGCATTCCACGAATCATAAATATCCGCCGGAATTTCGAATGGCGCATGGCTCCATCCCAGGCTCTGGCGCGTCCATTCAACTTCTTCCTCTCCGAGAGCGCTGCCATGACTGGATTCCTTGCCGGCCTTGTTGGGGGAGCCATAGCCAATCACGGTTTTGCAACAGATTATGCTGGGTCGACCGGATTCGTTGCGGGCTTGTTCAATGGCGCTGAGAATCGCCTGCGCGTCGTGTCCATTGACGTCCGCTATCACATGCCAGCCATAGCTTTCAAACCGCAAAGGGGTGTTGTCGGTAAACCAGCCTTCCACTTTGCCATCAATGGATATGCCGTTGTCGTCATAAAAAGCGATCAGCTTGCCGAGTTTCAGGGTCCCGGCCAGTGAGCAGCCTTCATGCGAGATCCCTTCCATCAGACAGCCGTCGCCCAAAAAGACATAAGTGAAATGGTCGACCGGATTATAGCCGTCACGGTTGAACCGGGCCGCCAGCGTTTTTTCTGCAATCGCCATGCCGACCGCGTTGCAAATTCCCTGACCGAGCGGTCCGGTGGTGGTTTCAATCCCGGGGGTGTAGCCATACTCGGGATGTCCCGGCGTTTGCGAGTGAAGCTGTCGAAAGTTCCTGATTTGATCAATCGGCAGGTCATATCCGGTTAAATGCAACAAGGAATAAATCAGCATCGAACCATGTCCGTTCGACAGGACGAACCGGTCCCGGTCCGGCCATTTCGGGTCTGCGGGATTATGCTTCAGATAGTCGCACCAGAGCGCTTCGGCAATGTCGGCCATTCCCATCGGCGCGCCGGGATGGCCGGATCCGGCTTTTTGCACCGCATCCATGCTCAGCGCCCGTATTGCATTCGCTCTTTGTCGTCGGCTTACGGACGCCATTTAACTCCTCTCGCTGGGATCATGGACTCACGATGAATGGGGTTGCATAAGGAACAAAAGGCGTTTCCGGATTGAAAATCAATACGGGGAAGAGCGCGAAATATAGCGGTTGGAGTCAATCCAGTCAACCCATTGAGCCAACAATCCGGCATTGACCGCGGCAACCACAGAGCGCTTTCTCAGCTTCCCGCAATCCAGGGCCTGCCCGGATAATGACGTGGCCGCGCCGCCGGCTTCATGCAGAATCAGGCAGCCGGCGGCGAAATCCCAGAGCTTCTGCCCACCGTGCAGATAAAGCTGGATTCTGCCTGCCGCCAGCCAGCACCATTCGAGAACCGAAGAGCCCAGATTCCGTTGAGACCGATAGGGCGGACATCGAACCAGTTGTGATGACAGGTCTCCCACCAGGCGCTTGTAGTCGATGTTGGCGATGCAATCACCCAATACTCCGGTATCCGGGCAAACCAGGGGGGCGCCGTTGAGAAAGGCGCCCCGGCCTTTCTTCGCTGCGAAACATTCATCTCTGACCGGGTCGTAAATCACGGCCAGTACGGGTTGCCCCGCAATCACCAATGCGAGCGAAATGCCGAAAAACGCGAACCCGGAGGCAAAATTGGTGGTTCCATCCAATGGATCCAGCGCCCAGAAGCCCTGTTCACTGTGTTCACAAACCCGGACCTGATCATCGTGCGGCATCTCCTCGCCGATAAACCCGAAATGAGGCCATCGGCTATTCAGTTCCCGGCTCAGATAATCCTGAATTCCCCGGTCCACTCCGGTGACCGGACTGCCATCCATTTTTAACTCTGACCCGTCCCCGCTTTGCCGGAAATATTCAATTTTCGACGCCGCCTGTCTGACCAGGTCAATCAGGCTGCCAAGATCAGGCGCGGGCGCGGCGCTATTTTGTTCGGATGAAGGGTTCAAGGTATTTCAGGCAGCCCCCGGACAGTCGCGCGCTCCAGAAACTCCGCAGGATGGAGAACAGGAACAATGCGGCCGTCCGCCAAAACGGTGACTCCGGTGATTCCCCGGACAGAAGCCAACTGGGTTCCCGGGGTACTGATTGCGGCTTGCACGGCGCCCTCAAACTGATTGACCTCGAAAGCTGAAATTTGATTTTCAAAGCGCATCAATACCAGAGATCGGCGGGATGGTTCGACACCCGGCCTGACTTTGCCGATTTTCTCAATCAGATCAATGACCGGCAGATCAATGACCGGCGCCGATTCATCGTTCGTCCGGATCGTTCTGCGACCGTCAACAGTACTGAATTCCTGAGCCGTGACCCGCACGGCGCGTTCGATGGCGGCGGCCCGTATCGCAAAACTCCAGGCGCCGATCCTGACCAGCAACACACGGCAGAGAGTCATGGTTTCCCGGACCATCCCGGCTTTAATCAACCCGGCCCGAAGCCGCTCGCCATAGTGTGACTGCTGGTTCAGCGTACCGGAAAAGTCCGACACCCGCTCGCGCAACTTTCTTTCCACCCTGATCAGAGTATCCAGCTGCAGATTGACTTTCCGCGCGCTCGCTGTGAATCCTTCGTCCCGTTTTGTATCCATGGCTTGCAAGTCACCGCGAACCTGGTTAACGTGGTATTTCAGGGCATTCAGGTCGCGGCGCATTTGCTCCACTGTATTTACCAGCCGGCTCCTTGTCAGTCCCAGCTCATCGGAAAAATCCAGCAGATACGAGAATTTCCGGTTCTCAATCGCGCGGGAACCAGCCGCAGACCGGATTATGCAGGATCCGGTTTCCTCCTGCCGGTCCGGCGCGTCCGGCGCTCCGGTTTCGCTTGCGGGCAACAATGACTCCACGATGCCGGTCAGGGATCGCAGATGATTCCCGGTGGCGCCGGGCGTCATACCGGCGACCGTGGTCAGGCCATCGTACATTTCCTCAAGAAGATTGATCAGGGTCAACTCACTATCGTAGTCCGAAGTCTGGTCATCGCCATATTGGCCCATCAACCTTTCTACGGCATGACTGAGCCTGGAAATATCCTGATGGCCCGCCGTTTGCGCGCTGGCCTGCAACGTGTTGAAACTCTGTCGTATACCCTCAAAATTCCCTGCCTTTCTACCGGTCGCGCGCCATTCACCCAGGAAAGAGTGGACCCTGCACAGTAAATGCTCCAACTCTTCGGAGAATTCCTTTCGTATTTCCCCGACTGATCGCGAAGCCATTTCCTCACACGTTTCCTGACCGGGGTTCGGGCATCCTGAAACCCCCGGTCAATTGGTCCAGCCGGTTCGCGGTCGCTTTCATTTTCTCCAACGCCATTGCAATCCGGGACACATCCAGCCAGGCCCTGGCCGTGGAATCCTGTAGCGTTTCCATCTTTCTCTAACGTTTTCAACGAGTTTCAATTCGTTTTTCAACTCATCCGCCAGTTGATGGATGGTTTCAGGCAATGGCTGATTCAGGGGTTCAATTTCATTCAATGCCGCTTGTATGCAGGTCATGGCGTGGCCGGCATCCTGCCGGAGTCCTTCCACCAGTTCGGCAATTTCATTCGATGCGTGTGCCGAGCGTTCCGCCAGGAGCCGGATTTCTTCAGCAGTTCCCGCGAAGCCCTGGTCCGTTTCTGCCCAATCCGCTTGTATGGAGGCGTTCAGCGATAACGTGTGGGTTTGTTCGATTGTATCCCGGATCGAAGTAACGGCGTCCTGGATTTGCAGGCATCCTTCAACCAGTCGCTGCAGATGATTGCCGGTTTCCTGTATCTGATTACGCGCCGTGTCCATCCCCTGCATCGTATCCCGGACTGCGTCCATTCCCTGTTGCGCGAGTTTTGCGCGTTCCCGGATATGCGGCGTTGACCCGGTCGCCGATTCACGGATTCTGTGAATCCCGTCCGACAAATTCGTTATGTCATCGGCACAACCTGAAATTTCCCCGGACTGGGAAGCGCGATGGGTCTTTAACCGGATCATGAACTCTTCTGTTTTTGCCGCGGTTTGCGAGATCTCGCCCGCGGCCCGCCTGATTCCGGTAACCAGACCGCGCATCTTGCCGACCGCGCTGTTGATCGAATGTGCGGCCGGGGCCGTGATATCGCCGGTCACCTGGGCTTTTACAGTCAGGTCACCCTGGGCCAGTCCCTCTGTTTCATCCAGCAATCGGGTCAGCGCCAGTCTCGTGTTTCTGGAATCACCCAGCACGGACCAAAACAATCCGCCCAGGGACAACAGCGCGATACCGCCCGATATGAATGACAATGTCCGCTCCGTCATTACAGCCCCGGGTTTCAACTGACCCTGCAGATTGTAGGTGAGGTCGGCGATGGCATTGCTGACGGCGATCACATTGTTGACAGAACTGCGAACTGAAGAAGGGTCAAATGCTTCGGCGCCGGTGAACAGATTATCCAGGTCCGGACCTGTTTTACCCAATGCCTGTCCAATTCGCTCCACCCCGACCGTGACCGACTCCGGGACCGGGCTGTTTCGCGGGTCGTCGGCCTTCAGAATGGTCGACATGAATTGCGGGTGAATCCGCCAGTTGTCCTTTGAGGCCAGCTGGGACAGGCTCGTGTTGATCCGGTCTATCAGGGCATCGGTCCGTTCAGACGACCCTGCTTTTCCGGTGAATCTTCCGGTCAGCCTTGTGGTTACCGCCTGCAACGACTGATGCCCGAGTTCACGGATGTCCGCGTCCAGTTGCGAACGAACCGCGTTCAATCGGGCGCGGCTCTCCGACCGGGCCATTTCCAGACATTCAGAGTAGATCAGTGTCCCGACCGATACCAGCAGGACCAGTAGATAAACCTTCTTCATCCTTCAATAAAGTCCGATTTGCACAAAGTCGCGGGAGCCGCACAGCGCCTCGACATCAACCACCCCCCACGGCTGCCCCTGATCCACCACCACCCGGTTCAGGTACGGCGCCAGAGCCGCATGAAATTGTCCGCAATCACCCAGAGGCAACGCGGATGAAAATGATTTTACACGGATACGGCCAGCGATCAACAAGGCGCTTTTCAGTCCGGCGTCAGGGAGCGCCAGCAGATTGCAGGTTGGAGTGGCAGGTGTCGATGCCAGACCGATAAACGCGGCAAAATCCACTACGGTGTAAATCTCGCCGTGAATGCTCTGCATCCCCCGGACCCAGTCCTTGGCCATTGGCACAGGAGACAGCTCACGAACCGACACGATTTCGAACCCGTCTGAGCAAGGCATCGCAAGGCTCAACTGCCCGACGTTGAAGACAAACCCCCGCCATGTCCCGGTCCGGGGTTCAGGTTCCCCGGACGTTCGATTGTCCGGACGCTCCCGTTCCGGCGCCTGATGCCCTCCCCGGATATGATCGGCTGCCTGGTTGTCTTCGGTTGCAATCATGATCGGGATGGCCGGCGCCTTAAGGTCTTGTCGTGAACCGGAATTATAGCAAATTTTAATCGGGGTTGTTTCTAACCCAAGTCCGCTTACGGTACAATCCGTAGATGGAACCCATTGATCTGGCGCTGACCTTCGACGACATTCTGCTGCTCCCGGCAAAGTCCGAAATACTGCCGCGGGACGCGCGTCTCGAAACCCGTTTCACCCGTAATCTGAACATCAATATCCCGCTGGTATCGGCGGCCATGGATACCGTCACCGGGGCGAATATGGCCATCAGCCTTGCCCAGGAGGGCGGTGTCGGCGTCATCCACCGGAATATGACGCCAACCGAACAGGCGCGGGAAGTCACCCGCGTCAAGAAATATGAAAGCGGAGTCATAACCGACCCGGTCACGGTGGAAAAGTCCGCCAGCGTGAATCATGTGCTGGGCCTGATGACCCGATACAACATCTCCGGGGTCCCGGTTGTGGACGGGGCGAGAGTGATCGGTATCGTGACCAGCCGTGATCTGCGTTTTGAGAAGAATATGGAGACCCCGGTCAGTCAGGTCATGACCCCCGAAGACAGGCTGGTCACGGTAACGGAAGGAGCGACTTCCGACCAGATTCAACAGCTTCTGCACCAGCGCCGGATTGAAAAGGTATTGGTCGTGGGCGCTGGAAATACCCTGAAAGGACTGGTCACGGTCAAGGATATCCAGAAATCCACTGACTTTCCCCGTGCCTGCAAGGACAACCAGGGCCGGTTGCTGGTAGCGGCGGCGGTCGGTGTGGGCGTGGATTCGGATGAAAGGGTGGAATGTCTGGTCAACGCGGGCGTGGACGCGATTGTGGTGGATACCGCCCATGGTCATTCGAGGGGCGTGATTGATCGGGTCAAATGGATCAAGCGATTCAGCGGCGACGTACAGGTCATTGGCGGCAATATCGCAACCGCCGAAGCGGCGCGTGACCTGGTTGACGCCGGCGCGGACGCGGTCAAGGTCGGAATCGGGCCGGGTTCGATCTGCACCACCCGGATTGTGGCCGGGGTCGGCGTCCCGCAGGTGCATGCGATTCAGGAAGTATCCCGGGCGCTGGCAGGCTCCGGCGTCCCGTTTATCGCCGACGGTGGTATTCGATTTTCCGGGGACCTCGCCAAATGTATCGCCTGTGGAGCGAATTGTGTCATGGTAGGCAGTATCCTGGCGGGAACCGATGAGGCGCCGGGTGAGATTGAAATCTACCAGGGCCGATCCTACAAGTCTTATCGCGGGATGGGGTCACTGGGCGCGATGCAGAAAGGCTCCAGGGACCGGTATTTCCAGGACGGGGTTGACAGCGCGGACAAGTTTGTCCCTGAAGGCATTGAAGGCCGCGTGCCTTACAAGGGGCCGATGGTGAATGTGGTTCATCAACTGATGGGAGGATTGCGCGCCAGCATGGGATACACCGGCAGCGCCGCCATTGATGATATGAGAACGAATACCAGACTGATTCGAATCACCAACGCCGGCATGCGGGAAAGTCATGTGCATGATGTTTCCATCGTCAAGGAAGCGCCCAACTATCAAATCACCCGGACTGACTGATTGCGCCTGAGTCCGGCAATATGGCGATTTGAAGATTGAACATGATCCGGTTTGCGAGGATTTGACCCAATGCCCGGCTTCCAGGACCCTCACCGGCAAAAAATCCTGATCCTCGATTTCGGGGCGCAATATACGCAGTTAATCGGTCGATGCATCCGGGAACTCGGGGTTTACTGCGAGATTTTCCCGTACCATGCCGATGCAGAGGAAATCCGGCAATTCGCTCCCCAGGGTATCGTCCTGTCGGGCAGCCATGCCTCAGTCTGGCAGGATTCAGATACCCGCGCCCCCGACATCATATTTGAAGCGGGCTGGCCGATACTGGGTATTTGTTACGGCATGCAGACTCTGGTCACCCAACTCGGCGGCTCGGTGGAAATAGCGGATCGTCATGAGTATGGGCAGGCCCTGGTCGATACCGTGCACCTGAGCCGATTGTGCGGCCCCGCTGACCAGGAACTGTCGGTCTGGATGAGTCACGGCGATCAGGTGACCCGATTGCCGGACGGATTCGAGGTCATCGGCAGGACGGCCACCTGTCCCTTCGCCATCATTGCGGATGAAAGCAGAAGCTACTATGGCGTGCAGTTCCATCCTGAAGTCACCCATACTACCGAAGGCAAGGCAATGCTGTCCCGGTTTGTCCATCAAATCTGCGGCTGTGGTTCTGACTGGGTTCCGGCCAACATTATCGAAAGCCAGGTGCAATGGATTCGCGACCAGGTGGGTGAGACGGAAGTGATTCTGGGGCTGTCAGGTGGGGTGGACTCCTCTGTGGTTGCCGCATTGCTGAATACGGCGATCGGCGACCAACTGACCTGTATATTCATAGATACCGGGTTGCTCCGGCAGGGTGAAGGCGATCAGGTGATGCGGACGTTCGCCAGCTTCATGGGGATCAAGGTGATCCGGGTGGACGCCGGCGAGGAGTTTTTCGACCGGCTCCGGGGAGTGACTGACCCGGAACGAAAACGCAAGATCATCGGCAACCTGTTCGTGGAAATATTCCAGCGTATCGCCCGCCGGATCGGCAATGCCAAATGGCTGGCCCAGGGCACCATTTACCCGGATGTGATCGAATCCGCCGGGAGTCGGAGCGCCGGCAAATCGGCGCAAGCGAAGGTCATCAAGTCCCATCATAATGTAGGCGGCCTGCCGGAAGACATGTCCCTGAAACTGCTTGAACCGTTGCGCGAACTGTTCAAGGATGAGGTGCGCAGGATCGGCGTGGAGTTGGGGCTTCTGGATCAAATGATTAACCGTCATCCTTTCCCCGGTCCGGGGCTGGCTGTCAGGATATTGGGCGAGGTCAAGGAGCAATATGCAGAAATCCTGCGTCAGGCCGACGCCATTTTCCTGGATGAACTGCGCCAGGCCGGTCTGTACGAAAAAACCAGCCAGGCCTTTGCCGTGTTTCTGCCGGTGAAATCGGTCGGTGTGGTTGGCGATAACCGGGCCTATGAATACGTCATCGCGCTTCGCGCCGTTGAAACCACCGACTTCATGACCGCGAACTGGGCGCATCTCCCTTACCCTGCGCTGGAATCCGTTTCCAACAGAATCATCAACGAAGTGCGCGGCGTCAGCCGGGTCACCTACGATATTTCCGGCAAGCCTCCGGCTACTATTGAGTGGGAGTGATGCCTTGACGCCCTACAGTCCACCACATCGGCGCCACGAACTGACGGGCAAGGGCACGGTCATTATCACGCCTGAAACCGCTATCAAGCTGGAGCGCGCTCTGGGTATGCCAGTCGAGTACTGGCTCAATCTGGATGCCCACTACCAGGAGACCCGAGCGCGGTTGGCGGAAGAGGTTCAGCTGGAAAAAGACCTCGGCTGGCTCAAACGTATACCCGTCAACGCTGACCGGAATGGTCTTCAAGGTGGTCCGAGGTGAGGGATTCTGGAGATCGATACCAATACTTTTGAGTCGCAGGTTTAAAAGATAGCATTGGCTTACATAATTCCCTCGGACATCTCACGTCTTGCCCTTTCCGGCGTTCATCGCTCGGAGCTTGACACGCTGCGTGCATTAAAAACATCTCTTCCGAATGATTTTACGGTTTTCCACGGGGTTCACTGGTCACGGGAGTATGAGGCATGGACGCATTTTGGAGAAATAGATTTCGTCGTACTGAATCGGGCTGGAGAAGTCCTTTTCATAGAACAGAAGAACGGTGGGCTGGAAGAAACAGAGCAAGGGCTCGTTAAACGATATGGTACTGACGAGAAGAATGTCGCCCGGCAGGTTCACCGATCCATTGATAAGGTGCGTGAAAAATTCAACTGGCTGAACGGCAAAAACCGAAGTCTCGTCGTCGATTATCTTATTTACTGTCCTGACTATCAGGTCAAACAGGTCAATGCAGCCGGGCTCAATGCTGAGCGTATCGTAGATGCCGCTGCAAAAGATGGTTTGTCAAAACGAATACAGGCATTACTGAGTCCCGGCAAGAAAATGCGTGACGGTTGGTATGAACAGGTTGAGGATTTCTTTTATCAAACGTTTGACCTTGTACCCGATATACATACCCATATCGGCTCACAGGAAAAGCAGTTCGTGCGTCAAAGCGGGGGTCTGGCAGATATTCTGACCAATCTCGAGATGGAGCCATTCCGGCTCAAGATCTCAGGTGCGGCTGGAAGTGGCAAGAGTCTGTTCGCCAGGAGGTTCCTGGATCGTGAGGTATCCGCAAACCGAAAAGTCTTGCTGATTTGTTATAACCGGCCGTTGGCTGATCGCATCAGGGAAAGCGTTGGCGATGCGGGAAAGGTCAGTACGTTTTACGGTTTTTGCGATGAATTCTTGCAATCTCTCGGACAGAAATTGGACTTCTCGTCGATGAAGACGGATCCGGGGTTCTGGCAGCGTGTACAGGAACAGGTGTTGGTCCATGAAATTGGAGAGGAAAGTAAATATGACACGCTGATCGTCGATGAAGGTCAGGATTTTGAGCAGGAATGGTTTGAGCTTATCCAGATATTCCTTCGTGAAAGCGCGAACATTCTCTGGCTGGAGGATGGTGACCAGAATCTGCAGGACAAGCCACCGGTATCTCTGGATGGGTTTGTTCGCTATAGCAGCAAAATCAACTACCGCTCTCCGGAGTCTATTACAAGATTTATCAAGGATACGTTGCCTATTCCGTTTGAGCAGGGTAATGACTTGCCGGGTCTGGATGTCGCTGTTCATGGCTATATAGATGCTGATGAGCAGCCAAAAATTGTAGGAAAGATCATTCATCAGTTGATGCGCCATGGTTTTACACGTGATGACATTGTAGTGATCACGTGTCGGGGCGCGCAGAGTTCCGTATTCAGTCAATGTGATCAGGTCGGTGGTGTGGGTCTGCGGCATTTCACCGGTGAGTACGATGAGGACGGACGTCAGGTAATGACAGAGGGTCAACTGATGTTCGACAGCGTTTATCGATTCAAGGGGCAAGAGGCGCCCGCTGTGATTCTGGTGGATGTAGATCCGAATACAGAATACCTGACGCGCGCTGAAAGAATACTGTTTTGCGGAATGACTCGAGCGACAGTCCGGCTTGAACTGTTAGTGAACAGTGAGAACGAATACAACAGCCGGTTTCTCAGCGAACACAAATAGGAACCTGGCAGATAAAGAGAGAATAGTGTCTGGCCAAAACCTTCAATACCTATTGGTACCCGATGCTGGATCGCCTTGTAAACGCGAGCAATCCGTTCGGTTGAGACATTAAATATCCCTTGATCAGGGATAATTTGACGGGTGCACAATCAGGCGCTTGATTTGTTCGGTCGATTGTAGTTATCTCTAACAGCCTGTTCCATTGTCGCGAGTTCGTCATCGGTTAGAAACGCGAAATGTGATTCTCTCTTCCTCGCCGAAAGACGACTGTTGTTTTGTAGGCAGAGTTGGATGAAAAGATCAATGAGACGATCGGGCATGTCTACGATTTCCTGAATGGCCTGCCTGGTTCTGTCGTAATTCGCAAGAAAATCGAGTTCTTCCACAAGCTCGCGCTCAATGGTGAGTACGATGAAATCATACAGCGCCTCCGCTTGGGCGGTCATGTCAATATATCTGTAGAAATGATCGGTCTCACCCGGCACGGTCATCTGGCCGAAATCGTCCATGTGGTATTCGGCCAACCGCATCAGTGGAATTGAGAACGCCTCCAGAGAGTGATCATAAAGCGCAGGATTTTTCTGCATAGCAGCGGAGACCGGGAACATGATTCCTTTCGGAACCACGCGGCGCAGGGACAGGATGTTGTGAATGAGAAAACGGTGAATACGGCCGTTGCCGTCCTCAAAGGGATGTATGAAGACGAAGCCATAGGAAATGGTAGCGGCGTGAATAATGGCGGGGACCGTGCCCTCCTTCATCATCTGGTGAGCGGTGATCAGTCCCTCCATCAGGTCGTGGAGGTCGTCCGGTTTCGGGCAGATATAATGAACGAGTTGCTCTTGCCACGAAACGGTCTGACCTACGTAGTTTTGGTTGGTCCGGTAGTCCGGGTCCCGGAACCGGGGATCAACGATGCGGTTTTGCATATCAACCAGGAGAGACTTCTCGCAAAAATCCTTGTGCTCGGCCATTTCCAGCAAACTGATGAATTTCTCTGTCCGGGACACGCTTGGCTTGATGTGTTCGATTTCGAATGAGGATTTGGTCTCTTTGTTGTAGAGATAGTTGAGCGCTCGTCTGAGAAGTTTCGATGGATAGGATGTCACGACCTCTTCACATCGTTTTTTCAGGTCAATTTCTTCCATAGCGGCGAGTTTTTCGGTACGCCGGATGGTGGGGCAGAAATCTCTCCCACCAAGCAGGTTCTCGATGATCCGCTGACGCGGTATGCGGCGGCCGGGTGTTGTAGTGTGGTAACGACCCGGTTCCAGCAGTTCGATGTAATTCCCTATGGCCAGACCTGGCAGCGGGAGTTCCCTTCCGGTCAGGAATTCATATAGGAACCAGATTCTGCGAGCGTATTTGCCGGTCGGTTTTGAGCGAATCCAGGCGGCTATCTCGTCTGTTGGGGTCACGTTGAACAGGGTCGAAAGAAGCCCCAGGTTGACGCCATCATATTTAAGGAATCTCTGATTAATCAGTTTCTATTGTATAATTTTTGTACTTCATACTGACTGGAGATATTTCCGATGCGCCAGAGTACTTTTTCCGAAGCTGGATTTGACAAATACAAGAAACAGACGCGCAAGGAGCGTTTTCTGGATGAGATGGAGCAAATCATTCCGTGGGTGGAGTTGAATGCAGTCATCGAGCCTTTTTATCCCAAACCGCAAGGGGCAGGCCGCAGGCCGATTGGAATAGACCGGATGTTGCGGATTCACTTTCTGCAACACTGGTTCAGTCTTTCGGACCCGGCTGCCGAGGAAGCGTTGTACGATTCGTTGTCGATGCGCCGGTTTGTGGGCATAGACCTGGGTCGGGAGCCGGCTCCCGACGAGACCACGATCTGCAAGTTTCGTCATCTGATGGAGAAGCATAACCTGGGGGAACGATTGTTCGGACTGGTCAATGAATATTTGGGTGAGAACGGACTGAAGGTGAATCGGGGTACGATCGTGGATGCCAGCATCATCTGCGCACCGAGTTCGACCAAGAACCGGGAGAAGAAACGAGACCCCCAGATGCACTCGACGCGCAAGGGGCAGCAATGGTACTTTGGTATGAAGGCGCATATCGGTGTGGACAGTCGCAGCAAGCTGATTCATTCGGTGGTGGCTACGCCGGCGAATGTTCATGATTCACAGGTTCTGCCGGAACTTCTGCACGGGAAAGAGACCCGTGTATGGGGAGACTCGGCCTATACGGGTCAGAAGGCGGTGATTTCACAGGTAGCGCCGGAGGCGAAGGATTTCACTCATTCGAAGGGGACGCGCTACCGCAAATTGACGGAGAAGGAGCGCTTGAAGAATCGAACCAAGTCCCGGATACGGTCGAAGGTGGAACATCAGTTCGGTATTCTCAAGCGGCAGTTCGGTTTTACCCGGGTTCGTTACCGGGGGCTGGAGAAGAACACGCATCGACTGGTTGTGGCCTGTGCCTTAAGCAATCTGGTGATGGCGAAGAAAGTACTGTTGAGACAAAGGCGGTTGAAACTGCAGGCTACGTACGCCTGAAAAATGAAAAGAGGGGGAGAATGCTTGTATTTCCCCGCTCCCGCTCACTGATTCCGGGCCATTCTGTCTTTCAGACCCACTCATATCCCGGATTTACAAAAATGACTACCCAAAATCCCCAAAACTCGTATTGTTCAGACTTTCCTTAAGGGCGAACTCCAGATGATCTCCCGTCCCCTCTCCAGGCCAATAGGATTGAGGATAGATGGATTCCACCTGCCCATCCTTAATGGTAGAGCGCAATGTCCCGGTCGAACTGACAGAGGATGTGTGCCAGTTCGGCAAAGCGCTTAAGCCGTATCGCTTGGTCAGAAATGTATATCCCACCAACCGGTTCTGTTGCGTACCCAATGTCATCACATCTCAAAAAACACTTAGAATCAGCCTGTAAATTAAAAATATAGTTATATTTGGAAAGATTTTCAAGAGAATTGTTTGTTTGTAGGGAATAATAAAAAAACGTGTTTCCATTTTTGAAAATGATTAAAACCAGATGTGTTACACAAAAAAGTATTATTCTGGTTAACTGGCCTCGATGAGAGGACAAGCCATGGATCATAAATCCCCGAACCCCAATCATGTTCTTCGAAGCCCGCTGGAGCTTCCTTGTGGCGCGACCCTGAAGAATCGACTGGCAAAGTCGGCGATGTCGGATTCGCTCGGTAACGGGGAGGGTGATTCCACCGAGGCGCAAGCTCGACTTTACGAGAGATGGGCGGAAGGCGGAGTTGCCGTGTCGATCATTGGTGAGGTTCAAGGAGACCCACGCTATCCGGAGAAACCCGGGAATCTGGCGCTCGGAGCGCGTAGCGACAGACAAGCGATCCAGCCACTGGTCCGCCGGGCTGTGATTGAGGGCGCTCATCTATGGCCGCAACTCGGTCATGCCGGCGCTCTGTCGCACCTGCCGATCAGTCAGCCGAAGGGGCCATCCGCGTTGAACCTCGAAGGTCTTCAATGCGCGGGTATGTCCGTTGCAGACATCCAGAAACTACGCCCCGGGGCGGGGTGACGGCCTGGTACACCATGCGTCTGACCGCATTGGGAGAGGATAAAGAGGACACTTTCACGCTGGACCCGCAGGCCGCCATACGCATTTATGAAGAACGTGACGCGCAACGTTGCATCAAATGGCGGGAAAAATTTCCTGCCACGTAAACTTCAGGAGCGAAATCCTCGTTTCGTAGAGGCAATGTGTGGGAAACGGCAAACCCGCCTTGTATCAGCCATTCCTCATCGTAACGAAAGCCAATTCGGCTCTGGGCGTTTCGCCACAGGTAGCCAACGAGTCGTTGATTGTTCCAGACGTTCAGGCCGTCCGCATCAGGCATGGCTTTCTTCATCTTGCGGTAATGGCGGTTTGAATACAGAACTCTCGCGGGGCTGGATAATCACTTCCAGTCCCAGAGTGCGTAATGCTTTCAGTACCTTGCCTACTTCGGCAGTTTCCTTGCCACGCTCGAATTCGGACAAGAAGCGGGCGCTCAGGTTGCCCAGGCCCGAGATGGTCTCTAATGTCAGCTTCCGCTGTTTTCGATGTATGCGCACCAGTTTACCGAGGTCCCCGGCAGATTGAATGGCGCCGTATTGCACTTGTTGTTTGGTCATAGAATGTGAAGAAAAATTTATCGTACGGGAAAAAATAACATATCAAGTCCCCGAACACAATAAATTTTTACCGTGCGTGAAAAATCCGTAATTCTCTGACGTGGTAGGCGACGGCCGGGTGTTGTAGTGTAATAACGGTCCGGTTCCAGCAGTTCTGGACAACTCGGTAGATTATGACAGGCTTCAGGCTTCAGGCCGGAACAACCTTTACCACCGACACATTCCTGTCTTTGGCGCGAAATGCTGTGCCAATCAGATGGATTGGCTCGCCCCGGTCCCGGTATTTTTCTGCGTAACCCTTTTTCTGTATCTGTTCAATGGCCAACCGGGCCGTTGAATCACTATCGTCTTCTCCATCGGTCATCTTGAACTCGAATACGAATACCTGGTTGCCGTGAAGTACCACCATGTCTGCCCGCCCCCTGCCGGATGAATCCTCCACCCGGAGGTCCAGGCCGATAGTGCGGAAGCAGGCATACAGCATGCCGGCGTACCAGGCCTCGTATCGGGCAGGGCCATTGCCTGTTTGCCACTGGTAGGGAATCCCTGCGAAGAATGATTTCAGGCGCTCCGCGAATCCGTCGAAGTCATTGTCGGACAGCAGGCGGCCAAGCTCCTTGCCATGGTCTGACACCTCCTTGCCTGATCGGCCCAGATAGCCCAGCAGCCCCTGGTTGACGCTCTGGCGTACTTCGAGATTGGGATAATCCAGCGTGTAGAATGTCAGGGCGCCGTCCTGCTCCATTTCCGTAATGGTCAGGTAGCCGGTCTGGAACAACAGCGCCTCAATGCTGATGTTCTCAATATCGAAATTGGATACCAATTCCTCATCGGTTACCCGGTTCTCCAGTTCCAATGGGCTGACTTCCCGCTCCACCATTGTCCGAAACAGGAAGGTGGGGGAACCGGTCTCGAACCAGTGGGCCTTGAAATTCCGGGTTGCGAACAACAGGAGCAGATCGAACGGATTATAGAGTTTCTCGTCTCCGAGCCAGTGATAGCCATTGTACCATTTCCGGACCTTGTTCCGGTCCAGTCCGGTCAGTTCCGGGGCGAACACCGTGTCCAGGTCTCTGTCGGTGTAGCCGCAAATGGTGGAGTAATCGGGATCAAGGCTGATATTTCGCAGGTTGTTCAGACCCGAAAAGAGGCTCACCCGGGAGAACATACTCACTCCGGTGACGAAGACGAAGCGGACATCGCGGGCGCTGCCCTTGATGATGCCGTAAAATCCCCGCAGGTAGTCCCGGTTGGCGACGGCCATTTCAGGCCGGTCGATCACATCCAGAATCGGCTTGTCGTATTCGTCGATCAGTACCACCACCTGTTGGCCGGTGGCCCGGTGCAGGTTATGCAGGAGATTCTGGAGCCGGTCCGGGCCGGTGAGACGCTCTGCCGCTCCCAGACCGGCATCCTGTTCGATCATCGCCAACTGGCTGATGATGTTGCTGTGGAGATTGCCCGGTTCGCTGTAGTTCCCGTCAAAACTCAATCGCACCACCGGGTACCTGACCGACCAGTCCCAGCGCTCATGGATGTCGAGATCCCGGAACAGGGGTTCGTTACCTTCGAACAGTTCCCGTAATGTATCTATCAGAAGGCTTTTGCCGAACCGGCGCGGTCGGGACAGGAAATAATATCGCCCCTGGTTGACCAATCGCTGGATATGGGTGGTCTTGTCAACGTAGTAGAAATCCTGTTCCCGAATCGTGCGAAAATCCTGGATACCGATCGGGAGTTGATGGCGGGTCATTGTCCGTGTTCTTTGGGTGGCGGAGTTTCCTGGATCATGGTCGATTTTTTATTGATTCAATAAACCTGATTGTGGTGTGCTCGTTTCGTATGCTCATCAACGCTTTCAGTGTTATAATTTCCATCTGCTATGTCTTTACGCGCTTCCTGAAGGGCAATGTCCAATTCGTACTCACGCAGTTTGTTATAGGTTTCAAAGTTGAGCACGACATACTTGCGTTCACCACGCACGGTAATTATGGCTTCTCCGTCTTGCTGGAGCGCCGACTCGACAACGGACACGCCTTTGGTCTTGAGGTCGTTTGCTTTGATGCTGGTCATGAGTTCAAGCCCGTAGAGTTGTTAATAGTGCTGTAAATAATACTATTAATGGTACTTTATATGGGTATGGCTTGTCATGGCTATAGTCGTTCTTCCTACCCGTTCTCACCAGTGGGCCGCGTTCGGTAGATTATGACATGTTTCAGGCTTCAGGCCGGAACAACCTTTACCACCGACACATTCCTGTCTTTGGCGCGAAATGCTATGCCAATCAGATGGATTGGTTCGCCCCGGTCCCGGTATTTTTCTGCGTAACCCTTTTTCTGTATCTGTTCAATGGCCAACCGGGCCGTTGAATCACTATCGTCTTCTCCATCGGTCATCTTGAACTCGAACACGAATACCTGGTTGCCGTGAAGTACCACCATGTCTGCCCGCCCCCTGCCGGATGAATCCTCCACCCGGAGGTCCATACCGATGGTGCGGAAACAGGCATACAGCATGCCGGCGTACCAGGCCTCGTATCGGGCAGGGCCGTTGCCTGTTTGCCACTGGTAGGGAATCCCTGCGAAGAATGATTTCAGGCGATTTGCGAATCCGTCGAAGTCATTGTCGGACAGCAGACGGCCAAGCTCCTTGCCACGGTCTGACACCTCCTTGCCCGAGCGGCCCAGATAGCCCAGCAGCCCCCGGTTCAGACTCTGGCGCACCTCGAAGTTGGGATAATCCAGCGTGTAGAAAGTCTGTGCGCCATCCCACTCCTTTTCCGTAATGGTCAGGTAGCCGGTCTGGAACAGCAATGCGTCAATGGTGATGTTCTCAACATCAAAGGTCGATAGCAAATCTTCATCGGATATACGATTCTCCAGTTCGATCGGACTGACTTCCCGTTCCATCATCATCCGGAACAAAAAGGTCGGCGAGCCGGTCTCGAACCAGTGAGACTTGAACTGACGCTTGCGAAACAGCAACAGCAGATCAAACGGGTTGTACAGTTTCTCGTCTCCGAGCCAGTGATAGCCGTTATACCATTTACGGACTTCATCCTGATCAAGTCCCGGCAACTCCGGGGCAAACACGGTGTCCAAGTCTTTGCCGGTATAACCACAGATGGTAGCGAACTCCGGGTCAAGGCTGATATTGTCCAGGTTGTTCAGACCGGAAAACAGGCTGACTTTCGAGAACATACTCACTCCGGTGACGAAGACGAAGCGGACATCGCGGGCGCTGCCCTTGATGATGCCGTAGAATCCCCGCAGGTAGTCCCGGTTGGCGACGGCCATTTCGGGTCGGTCAATGACATCCAGAATCGGCTTGTCGTATTCGTCTACCAGCACTACAACCCGTTGGCCAGTAGCCCGGTGCAGACGGTTCAGAAGCAACCGCAGGCGTTCCGGACCCGAACCGGGAGACGGTTCCGGGTCAAGACCGGCGTTGCGTTCGATCATCGCCAGTTGATTGGCAATGCTGTGGGCAAGGTCTCCCGGCTCATCGTGTTTGCCGTCAAAACTGAGCCGCACCACCGGATACTGAGCCGACCAGTCCCAGCGCTCATGGATGTCGAGACCCCGGAACAGGGGTTCATTGCCTTCGAACAATTCCTGCAAGGTATCGATCAGCAGACTCTTGCCGAACCGGCGCGGGCGGGACAGGAAATAGAAATCCCCCTGCTCAACCAGACGCCGGATATGCGAGGTCTTGTCTACATAGTAGCAATCCCGCTCCCGGATTCTGCGGAAAGACTGGATACCGATCGGGAGTTGGCGGCGGTTCATGAAGGAAATCATGCCATCCAATGTGATCGTGCGCAAGCATTGTATCGGTACATTGAGTTTTTACCGCGCGTGAAAAAATTGCGCGTGAAAAAATTTGACAAGACCTGCGACTGTGTTTTATTATTCTATGGAATATTCGCTTACCAGTGACCGAGGCATAGCCATGAAACCAACAGAACAAAATACTGATCTGCAGAAACGTCAACGAATCATCAAGAGCCTGGCCGTTGGAGGGGTCGCAATCACGGCATGGCATAAACCGATTATAAACAGCGTGATATTGCCGGCCCATGCCCAGACCAGCGATGTTACCAGCAGCGCCAGTCCGAACACCAGTGAAGACGGTGGCGTGGACAGTGTTGCCACGGATAACGGTGGCGTTGCCGACATCAATCAACACCAGGGGCCCACCGGCGTGACCCCGTTCCCGGACGACGATCATCTGGAAGCAAGATTCAGGGTCCACCGCGTCTCAACCTCATGGGGTCCCATGCTCGTTAGCGTATGGGGATATAAGGGGGGGATCGCCTTTACGACTACAAATGATGGCGCTAGCATAACAGGGACTTTCGTCGCGGCCGGCGTCCCAGCGGGAACCGACCTGACAACCTGGTATATTGCCGCAGCGGTCAATATGAATGTACCTCATCATACGAGGACCCCTAGTGATTGTTATCACCGTACCACCCATTCTCAGGCAAGCTCCGCGGGCACGTTTACAGTAACAGGCATTGCAACTCCAGCATCTGTTCAGCTTTTAGTCTACGAGTCTGCGACGGGAGCAGATTCCAGTATGCGCGCGCCATCATGCCGTGCTTAGGGTGGTAGGGTGATATAGCGGTCCGGCGTGTTCTTTGATGTAATCGCGCGCAAGCGAGGAGAGATCAATCGTTGAGGTTGGATCTCCGGATGCGGACTGAATGTCCGTAACCGGTCCGGCGCCGGACCCCGGTCGTGTCCTTCGGGTATGTATGCAAGAACCCCAGCATACGCAAAGAACGCAGGATTTAGCGACGTTCATGTTCACGCCGGGCACGGGTTCTTGCTCAGTCAATTCCTGTCTCCATAAAATGACACAACGTGAGCTTGATCTGCGTTTCATGGAGCGGGCGCTTGAGCTTGCCGAAAAAGCGCAGGCGCTCGGGGAAGTACCGGTCGGCGCGGTGGTGGTTCAGGATGAACAGGTGATCGGCCAGGGATTCAACCGGTCAATTTCCGGTCATGATCCTTCTGCCCATGCCGAAATTCAGGCGTTGCGTGACGCCGGTCGTTTGCTGGCCAATTACCGATTTCCCGATTGTACGCTGTATGTCACGCTGGAGCCTTGTGTGATGTGTGCGGGGGCGATATTGCAGGCCAGGGTGCGGCGGGTTGTATTCGGCGCTTATGACGAGAGGTTCGGGGCAGGGGGCAGTCGGCTGAATTTGCTGGAGTCCGGGTTCCTGAATCACCGGTGCAGTGTGGTTGCAGGCGTCATGAAGGAGCCGTGCCGGCAATTGCTCGGTCAGTTTTTCAGGGACAGGAGGTAGGACCGTACCCGGACTTCAGCCCGGTTGGTTGCCGTTGCGGAGGAATTCCTGTATTTGCATGAATCGGCCGGCAATCTCATCGGCTGTGTGCGGAGGTTGCCAGATTGAGGCGACGGTGGCTTGAGGTGAGATCAGGAAGACCGCGCCGCCGTGGCCGACCAGATAATCCTGCTGATCCTCTGCGTGTTCGTCGATTGACCAGGGCACGCCGAGCTGGGTTGTCAGCGACTCTATCTGTGCTTTCGTACCGGATGCGGCGGTAAATCCTTCTCCGAAAAACCCGATGTAATCACGCAGTTGATCCGGTGTGTCGCGTTCGCCGTCCACGGAGACGAAAACAAAGGCGACTTGATCCAGATCCGGCCCGGTGTCCCGGAGGAGCTTTCCCCGGACCTGTCGCAGGACGTTCATCGTGATCGGGCAGATGTCCGGACAATGGGTATAACCGAAAAACACGAAACTCCAGTGGTCGGAAAGTCGCGTCTGATCGAACTTCCGGTTCTCATGGTCCACCAGGTCGAACGGATGCAGTTGCAATTGATCAGGCCAGAAAAAACCCTTGACCGGAGAGGCGGTGGGTTCCACCTTGACGAGTGGCGGATTGAATCCGAAGAGCTGCAAATAAAGCCCGATCAGCAAAGCGCCGACACCGGCAAGGAGAATCGTGAAATTAAAACGCATCCGGTTATGATTTGGGCAGGGGCACTGTGATTTGGGCAGGCTTGAACAATCAGTTTAAGTCTGGCACATTATACCAGCAGGTTGATTATACTGCGTCGCCAAGTTAATTAACGTCCATAGGGAGGCAGAAATTATGAAAAATCCATCTGGTTTGCTGAAAAGCTGCATTGCAGGCGCCGCTTCTTCGGCGCTGGTTTTGGGCATGGCTTCGGCGTATGCCGGGGGCAAGCTCAATGTTACCAACTGGGCCGAGTATATCGCAGAGGATACGATTGAGAACTTTGCGCAAGAGTATGATGTCGATGTGACTTACGATAACTATGATTCGGTCGAAGCAATCGATTCAAAATTGCTGGCCGGCAGTACCGGATACGATGTAGTCAGTCACGCCGGCAGTCAGATCGCGCGTTTAATCCCGGCCGGAATCCTGCAGCCGCTGGACAAGTCCAGGCTCGATAACTTCAAGCACATGCGCGCCGACGTACTCGGTCAGCTCGACGCGCATTGGGACCCGGGAAACCAGTATATTGTTCCGTATATGTGGGGAACCCATGGCGTGACCTATAATGAAGAACTGCTCCTGGAAACCTATCCAGACGCCCCGATTGGTTCACTGGACCTGATTTTCGACCCGGTGCACATGGAAAAAATTGCCCCCTGCGGTGTTTCCTTCCTGGACTCTCCGACTGATGTCATGCCCATGGCGCTGGCTTATATGGGACTGGACCCGAATACGACTGATCGGAATGACTACAAGGCCGTGGAAGAAATGCTGTTGAAAATCCGTCCATACATCAAGACATTTGATAACTATGCCTACCAGAGAATGCCTGAAAAGGAATTTTGCCTGGCTGTAACCTGGGGGCCGGATGGGTTGCTGGCGGTTGCCGGCGCCGCGGAGGCGAATACCGGCGTCGAACTGGATTTCTTCCTCCCACCGGGTGATGGGGCGTCCAATTTCTGGGTGGATGGCTGGGTCATTCCCGCAGATGCGAAGAATATCGACAACGCCTACCTGTTTCTGAATTACATGATGCGCCCCGAGGTGGCGGCGAATGACAGTAACTTCACCTGGTATGCCACTGCCAATGAGTCTGCGATTGAACTGATCAGCGAGGAGGTTACGTCGAGTCCGGCGGCATTCCCGCCTCCCGAAGCAGTTGAGCAGATGTATACATTAGCGGTTGTTCCACCAAAAATAGAGCGCGCGCGGACCCGGGTGTGGACCAACTTCAAGGCGGGCAATTAATGAGCTAGCATCCAGACGCCTCTGGTCAGGTCAATAGAGCTGTGTAAGAGAGAAAACAGACCATGCCGGAGCAGGTAGATTATCAGGACAGGCCATGGCTTGATCCTGATGCCGAGCCATTTATACGTATCGCGGATGTTACCAAGAATTTTGGCGATTTTACTGCGGTAAGCGGCGTCAGTCTGGATATTTACCAGGGGGAACTGTTTTGCCTGCTGGGTGGTTCGGGCTGTGGCAAATCAACACTTCTGCGTATGCTGGCAGGATTTGAAACCCCTTCGTCGGGCAGCATTTATATTGACGGCGCGCAAATGAATGATGTTCCCGCCTGGGAACGTCCTGTCAATATGATGTTTCAGTCCTACGCGCTGTTCCCGCACATGGATGTCGCGAAGAACGTCGCTTATGGATTGCAAAGGGATGGCGTGGACAAGGAGGAAATCCGGTTGCGTGTGGCCCAAATGCTGTCGATGGTGGAGTTGGCTGAGTTCAGCAAACGCAAGCCCCACCAGTTGTCGGGTGGTCAACGCCAGCGAGTCGCATTAGCGAGGGCGCTGGTTAAACGCCCCAAAGTATTGTTGCTTGACGAACCCCTGGCCGCGCTGGACAAGCGCCTGCGTGAGCAGACCCAGTTTGAACTGATGAACATTCAGGAACAGCTGGGCGTGACCTTTATCGTCGTTACCCATGACCAGGAAGAGGCGATGACGCTTTCGACTCGCATTGCCGTGATGGATGCCGGGAAATTTGTCCAGATCGGTACGCCAACCGAAATTTATGAATACCCTGATTCGAGAATGGTGGCTGATTTTATCGGATCGGCTAATATGTTCGAGGGGCGTGTGACGATGAGCGGGGACGGTCATTTGAAAGTGCATGCCCATGATGACAATGTCGAGTTTTACGTAGACCATGGTATTCCTGTCAATGAAGGCAGCAAGGTCTGGGTGGCGGTTCGCCCGGAGAAAATACGGGTTTCGAAATCCCCGCCGGAGCAATCAGGGGGAAATCAGATAGCCGGGGTGGTTCAGGATATTGGTTATCTGGGCAATTTCTCGACTTATCGTGTCAAGCTCGACAGCGGCAGGGTCATGGATGTGACCGTTCCGAACCAGATACGCCCGAAAGGGGGGCGTCACGTAGTGTATTGGGAGGAACAGGTCTGGTTGCATTGGGACGCTTCCAGCCCGGTTGTTCTCACCAAGTAGCCCGGCCCTTGATCATGAAATCAAGCGCCGACATCGTGGATAAACCGAACAGTCGGCCAGCCGTTGACGGATTCGCAACCCGGCTTTTGAATCTGCTTCAGTCCAGGTGGAAGGCCGTGGTGGTGTTTATTCCTTATCTCTGGCTGCTGTTGTTTTTTCTGGCGCCCTTTTTCATCATTCTGAAAATAAGTGTCGCTGAATCCATAATCGCCAGCCCGCCTTTCTCTCCGTTGTTCCAATGGGCCAACGATGGCGTGATGAACATTCGTCTGATTTTTGACAATTACGCTTATCTTTGGGAGGACGAGCTCTATCTGAATACTTATATCAGCTCCGTCAGGATTTCTTCGATTTCAACGTTGTTGTGCCTGTTGATCGGATACCCGATCGCTTACGCCATCGCGCGCTCATCGCATACCGTAAAGCATGTATTGCTGATGATGGTGATTTTACCGTTCTGGACTTCTTTTCTGCTTCGGGTTTACGCCTGGATGGGGTTGCTGGCAGACCAGGGTCTGATCAATGACGCGCTGATCTGGATGGGACTGATCGATACTCCTGTCCGATTGCTGTATTCCCATTTTGCGGTCTATGTGGGCATTGTATACACCTATGTTCCATTCATGATCCTGCCACTTTACGCGAACATGGAGAAGCTGGATTTGACATTGCACGAGGCGGCTGCCGATCTCGGCGCAAAACCTTTCACTACATTCTGGACCGTCACACTACCCATGACGATACCCGGTATTGTGGCGGGCTGTCTGCTGGTGTTCATTCCGGCGACCGGCGAGTTCGTCATCCCTGATTTGCTGGGAGGCGGGAATGTATTGATGATCGGGCGGGTTTTGTTCGGCGAATTTCATCTTAATCATGACTGGCCGGTGGCTTCCGCCGTGGCGATTGCATTGCTGCTGTTGCTGGTGATCCCCATCATGCTCTACCAGAGAGTGCAGGCCCGGGAGAACCAGGGCTGAGGCTGATGCGCAAAAAGCGATCCACATTTCTGTTTTCGGCGCTTTGCTTCGGTATGGCGTTTTTGTACATACCGATGTTCATGTTGATTGTCTATTCCTTCAATTATTCAAAAATCGTTCCGGTCTGGGGCGGTTTTTCCACCCGATGGTATGTCACCCTGTTTGAAAGCGAGGAGGTATGGGACGCGCTGGGCTTAAGCGTGCAGATTGCGGTGGTCAATGCCACTTTCGCCACCCTGCTTGGCACCCTGGCGGGTCTTGCCATGGTCCGGTTTGGGAAGTTCAGGGGCAGAACCCTGTTTGGCGGTATGATCACCGCGCCCCTGGTGATGCCCGAAGTGATTACCGGGTTATCCCTGCTGATGCTTTTTATTACATTGAATGAGTTTTTCGGTTGGCCCTCGAGTCGCGGGTTCACCACCATCACGATCGCGCATATCACGTTCTCGCTGGCCTATGTCGCGGTCATCATCCAGTCCAGACTGTCCGGTATGGGGCAGGACTATGAAGAAGCGGCGCAGGATCTGGGCGCCAAACCGTTCCGGGTGCTGACCGATATTACATTGCCGCTGCTGGCCCCCGGCATGATGGCGGGATGGTTGCTGGCTTTTACATTATCGCTGGATGATCTCGTGATCGCGAGTTTTGTCACCGGCCCCGGCGCCAATACCCTGCCGATGTTGATTTACTCCAGGGTGAGACTGGGATTGCGTCCGGACATTAATGCGCTGGCCACCATCATCATTGTCACGGTGGCGATTGGAGTGGTCATCGCCGGCTGGATCCTGTTCCGACAGCAGAAGCAAAGGGAGCGGGACATGCAGCTTGCCGCCGGGGGGGATTGAGTTTACGGCATTTGCGGGCGGGCACGGTGGGCACGGAGACCCGTTCCTTAGGCTGGTGGGCGGGCACGGAGACCCGCCCCTACGATGGGGTTGGGGCAGCCGATGGGGTTGGGACAGCCTCTGCTGTCATGGCGTTATTGATCTCGACCATTTTCCCGGCGCCGGGTGACTGTTTCAATCGGGTTACCGGCAGGATCACCTGAATCCTGTGATGAAATTCCCGGACACCGCTTTCCAGGGATGACAGTTCAGGCTCCGGGAAGGCGCTGGATTTCATGCCGTCGCGCATCCGCATGACGAAGCTCTCGTCTTCTTCGCTCGCAATCCGGTTGATCCTGCGGTTGAGCCAGCGTACCGCGTCCATTTCCCTGCGCGAATCAGGCAATGCGTAGCTCGCTCCCGTCAGGATTGTCTTCTGCGGTGAAACCGGGATGGTCATATAATACTCGATGCTGTCCGGGTAAAGGCCGAGTATCATGCTCGGGAAGATGGCGATATAGAACCACAGCCGTTGACTGTCGTCAGGCAGGTGGTCGAACTGTGGCAGCAGTTGCTGATAGTTCCTGACACTCCAGCTTTTTCCCGGCTTGTCATTCAGGCGGGCCGAAGATACGCTAATGTCTCCGATGGAGTGGTCCGTGTAGTTTTTGCCATACAGTTCCTGCAACTGGGGATGGCCCACCGGGACGTGATAACCCTCGTTGTCGATGTCATGAATGACCTTCCAGTTACAGGGCATTATCTGTCGATAGCGGGAGTTGTCGAGCGACAGCATTTCCGGCAGACTGTACGGGCGGAGCCGATCTTCAACCGGCTTCATGATTTCGGCCAATGAGGTTCCGCCGGGGGCGAACCGGATGAAAATGAAGCCCATCCAGATTTCCAGGTCCACAGGAACCAGGTTTTTCGTGGTTTTGTCCAGATTCGGGAAGGCGCTTTGTGCGGGAACGCCAATCAATTCTCCATCGAGTTGATAAGTCCAGCCATGAAAAGGACAGCTCAGGGTCGGCGCGCACTGCCCTGAGTCAGCGTCCAGGAGCCTGGCGCCGCGGTGGCGGCAGACATTGTGGAAAGCCCTCAGTCGGTTGTCATTGCCGCGTATTACGATGGCCGATTCGCCAGCCACCTCGAAGGTTCGAAAATCCCGGTTGTTCGGCAGGTCACTGATATGGGCGACCAGCATCCAGTTTTTCCTGAACAGCCGGTCGCCTTCAAGCTCAAAAAGCGCCTCGTCTCGATAGCACCATTTCGCCAGGCAATCGCTGAAATCATCGGTCATATCGGATCCTCGTCATTCCTGTATGACGGATTGTGGATTCCCGCATTCGCGGGAATGACGGGAGAGGGCGGGAATGCCCCCCACCGGCGCAGTGCGCCGACTCCCCTCGAGGGGGAGTAATACAGGAATGACGGGTGATGTTGATTCGTGGATTCCTGATTTCCTCGTTCGTCATTGGGTTATCCTTGTACGGCGTATTTCAGGGTGTATTGCGGGCCGGGGGATTGTACAATTTGCCGGTCATATCTTCAAGCAACCGCCCGGCAGGCCTCTGCGCGCATGGCTGAAATTTCCGGCGTCGTCCTTTACAATCGTTGTCATGAAATCCAGGACTTCGGATTATCCCCTGATCATTATTGGCGCCGGCGCCGCCGGCCTCGGGGCTTCTTCGTTCGCGTCCGGGCAGGGTATCCGGCATATTGTGCTGGAAGCCTCGCACAGAACCGGTGGCAGGGGGTTGACCGAATATCTTGAAGGGTCGATACCGGTCGATCTGGGTTGTCACTGGATGCATTGCGCGAGTATCAACCCTTATGTCGGCTGGGCGGACCGCCTCGGGTTCAGCTATGAAACCAGATCGGCTCCATACGCAATGCACTTCAACGGGCGCTGGTTGTCGACGCGGCAGAAACGGGAGTATGAAGCCTTTTGTACCGATAATGACGTTGCGGTCAGGCAGGCGTATCGCGACAAACCGGGATCATCGGCGCTGGATACGATCATTGACCCGGATAGTCCCTGGATGCCGTATTATTGTTACTGGATGTCCCTGATGCACTCGAATGATGTGGACCAGGTCGGCATTGTTGATATCGTCAATTTCAGGGAAACCGGCGAAGACTGGCCGTTGAAGCAGGGGTATGGCGCTCTGATTGCAAAACAGGGTGAAGCGGCCCCGGTGCATCTGAATACCCAGGCGCTGTCGATTGCCTGGGGAGGCAGTCCGGTACGGGTGACCACCAATCGTGGAGCGTTGACTGCTGACCGGGTTGTGGTTACTGTATCCACCGGCGTTCTGGGGGCGTCAGCGATTGAGTTTGTGCCGCAACTGCCGGCAGACAAGATCGAGGCCATCCATGCCCTCCCTCTCGGAAATTCAAATTATCAATTCTTCAGTTTTGATGAGGGCGCGTTTGATCATGACGTCCCGCAGAACATCCATTACCATGACGGCGAAGTATCCATGGCCCTGAGGATCAGGCCGTTCGGCATGCCATTCCTGTTCACCAGTACCGGCGGCCGGTTTGCATGGTGGCTGGAAAAACAGGGCCCGGCCGCCTCCGGGGACTGGCTGACGGCGGCGCTGATCAGGATATTCGGATCCGGTATTAAATCCGGCTTGAGGGAGTTCAAGGTCAGCGCGTGGGGCTATGACCCATGGATAAGAGGGGCTTATTCCTCAACCGTTCCCGGTTATCGGAATGTCCGGCAAACGCTGGCCGAACCGCTGCACCGGAAACTGTTTTTCGCTGGCGAAGCGACTTCACCGGATTCCCTGAATACGGCCCACGGCGCCTGGCTGTCGGGCCAGCGGGCAGTCCGGGAATGTCTCGCCTGCCCGTAAGGCCGCGCTATTTCTGGTTCCATAAGCCTTCATTCGTGACATCCTCCATCGCGGCGACAATGCTGCCGCGCAGGATGCGGACCATCTCGTCGATTTGCGCTTCGGTAATGATCAATGGCGGCGACAGGACGAACATATTGACAATCGGGCGAATCAGCAACCCGGACTGCTGGCAGTATTGATCGATCCGCTTGCCGATCTCATGATCTTTTGCCAATTCCCTGCCGCCATCCTGGTTAATGCTGCACTCGACACAGGCCATCAATCCGACCCCGCGAACATTTTCGACAATCGGGATGTTTTCCAGGGTTTTCAATCGGGACTGGAAGTAAGGAGCGGTTTCCCGCACGTGTTCGAGGATCTTTTCACGCTCGATGATTTCGATGTTTTTCAGCGCAGCCGCGCAGGCCACCGGGTGTCCCGAGTAGGTGAAGCCGTTGGAGAACACCAGGTCGGGTTCTGCCGCGTCAATTGACCGGAGCAGCGCGTCCGAAACCAGAAACGCCCCCAACGGGACGTAACCGGAAGTGATGCCCTTGGCACAGGTGATGATGTCCGGGACGATGCCGAAAACCGACTCTGACGCGAAATAGTGGCCGAGCCTGCCGAATCCGGTCACCACTTCATCCGATATGTAAACCACTCCATGCCTTCGACATACATCGAGGCAGGCCGCGTGGTATCCCCGCGGCGCCAGAATGACACCGCCTGAAGCCAGAATCGGCTCGGCGATAAACGCGGCCACCCGGTCCGCTCCCACCTCCAGGATTTTTTGCTCAAGCCGGTCGGCCAGCAGCATGCAATATTCTTTTTCGCCCATGCCCGATGGTTTGTTCAACGGATTGGGGTCGGCAATGTGGTGGAAGCGGTCATCCATGAAGTCGAGAAAGCTTTTGTCTGTGGATTTTCCCGATGCCGACGCCGACAGGTAAGTGCTGCCGTGATAGGCGTTGGCGCGTGAAATAATATGCTTTTTATCGGGTTGGCCGAGCACGTTGTTCCTGAACATGACAAACCGCAATGCCGAATCGACGGCAGTAGACCCGCCGGTCGTGTAAAAGACGTGATTCAGGTCCCCCGGAGATATTTCAGCCAGCTTTTCGGCCAGCAGAGACGCCGGCGAAGTCGTCAGGCTCCACGGGCTGACATAGGTCAGTTGCATCACCTGGTCCGCGATCGCCTTCGCCATCTCTTCCCGGCGGTGACCGATATTGACGCACCACATTCCGGCCGGGCCGTCAATCATGCGATTGCCGTCTGAATCCTCGATATAAACCCCGTCGGCGCCGGATATGACGGTACGCCGGTTTTCTCCGAGCTTCTTGATGTTTTCCCAGGGGTGCAGGAATCGGTTGTCCCGCTTCTGTATGGATTCGGTGTTCAGTTCTGGCATTTTCAGTTCTGGCATTTGCGTTACAGGGCGATCAACCGCCACTCCTTGTTGATGAATCCGAACATCGGCTTGAAATTGATTTTGTAGTGCATTTTCCTGCAATCTTCAATCCAGTACCCCAGATACAGCCAGTCCAGACGCATTTCATTGACATATTCGATTTGCTTGATGATAGCATAAGCGCCCAGACTGCGCTCCTTCAATTCCGGATCGAAAAAAGTGTAAACCGCAGACATGCCATCGTTCGGCAGATCACAGACCGATAATCCAACCAGCCTGCGCTCCAGCCAGTATTCGAGAAACACTGTCTCGATGGGCGAATCGACCGCAAACTCCCGGTATCGCCCGATGTCATTATGGTCCATGACGTCACCCGGATGGCGGTCGGCCTGGTAGCGTTGATAGAGCTCGAAATGCTCCTGCTTGAAAACCGCGGGAACCATGGTGGTATGAATGTCGATATTGCGTTTTTCACATCGGGCCTGAGAGCGGTTGGGTCGGTATTCACTCGCCAGTATCCGAACCGAAATACAGGCGTTGCAATTCTGGCAATGGGGTTTGTAGATCGTTTTCCCGCTTCTCCGGAACCCGGCTCTGAGCAGGATACTGAACAGCGCGTTGTCGATCTCATAGTCAGGGTCCAGCAAAACCGTAGTCGCCGTTTCCGGTTCGATGTATGGGCAGGCATGCGGCGCGGAGACATACAGCTTGGGCTGGTTCGTCTGGATACTCAATCCGCCACCCCCGCCAGCAGGGCTGGCGCCGTGTTCAATCTCCCTGTTTTGGCTGTGGCCGGATTGATTGTCGGGAATCGGGTTTTCATGGTCATCGTCGTGAAAAACACACCGCATCATATATTGAAACGGCGGCGTTTGTACATTCCCCGTTGTCGCCCCGTGTAGAGAGCAAATGAATTGTCCGGTTGAGTAGCACATAAACTGTCCGGTTTTACACAGTACTGAAAGGGGGTGCTGGATGAACCGGGTGGAGTGGTTACAGGAGACCAGGCTAATGAGATTTGAAGAAGCGTATGAAGGATGGAACAAGAGCCGATTGACGCAGGAAGAAGCGGCGAATTTGTTGGGGGTGTGCAGTCGCACATTCCGTCGTTATGTAGATCGTTACGAGGAAGAAGGACTGGACGGATTGTGTGATCGTCGTTTGAGTGAAGTGTCGCATCGTCGGGCGCCGGTAGACGAAGTGATGGATGTGGTGGAGCGTTATCGAGATTATCACCGGGGTTGGAACGTGAAGCACTTTCATTCCTGGTATCGTCGGGATGGAGGTCAGAGGAGTTATACGTGGGTGAAGAGTCAGTTGCAGGGAGCGGGTGTGGTGAAGCGGTACGCGAAGCGCGGGGCGCACCGCAAGAGACGGGAGTCGTCGCCGTGGCCGGGGATGATGTTGCATCAGGACGGCAGTACCCACGAGTGGGTGGAGGGTCAGCGCTGGGATTTGATTGTGACGATGGACGATGCGACCAATGAGCATTACTCGATGTTTTTCTGTGAACAGGAAGGCACTCGCAGCAGTTTCCGGGGGGTGCGCGAAGTGATTGAATCGAAAGGACTGTTCTGTTCGCTGTACACGGATCGAGGCAGTCATTACTGGCATACGCCCCAGGCTGGAGGCAAAGTGGACAAGAACAATCCCACACAGTTCGGACGCGCCATGAAGCAACTGGGCATCGAGATGATTCCAGCCTACTCACCGCAGGCGCGCGGGCGCTGTGAGCGGGTCTTTCGAACCCACCAGGACCGTCTGGTCAAGGAACTGGCCAGCGCTGGCATCACCGATATGGACACGGCCAACCGCTATCTCCAAAACGAGTATCTGCCCGCCTACCATGCCGAGTTCAAGAAACCGGCTCGTGAACCCGGCAGCGCCTTTGTGGCCTGTCGCGATCCATCGGTACTGGATGACATTCTGTGTGAGCGCCATGAGCGAATGGTGGGTGCAGACAACTGTGTGCGCTATCGGCGCAAAGTGCTACAGATTCCGGCAGATCGGCATCGTTGCCATTACGTAAAAGCCCGCGTCCAGGTACTGGATTACCCGGATCAGGGTCTGGCGGTTCATCACGGCCCCAGAGAACTGGCCCGATACGATGCCAAGGGGCAATTACTATGAACTCGCATCCGAACGACCGCGTCCGGTCCGCCGCGCACGTTCGGTTTGATTCATCCTCCGGGTTAACCCGGAGGATGAATCAAGGTATCATCATAGCGGACAATTCATTTGCTATAAAACCGGACAAGTCTATTTGCTCTTAACATTCCCCGTTGTCGCCCCGTTGTCGCCGCGATGGTGGTTGGGGCGGGCACAGCGACAGGGCGGGCACAGAGACCCGCCCCTACGGGTTGGAGTGATAGAATTGCGGTTTTCCGACATATTCCGGACAAACCCGATGCGTGTTCTTGGAATCGAAACATCCTGTGATGATACCGGCGTGGCTATCTATGACAGTCGGCAGGGTATTATTGCCCATCAATTGGCCTCGCAGGTTGATTTGCATAGTCAATACGGCGGGGTTGTCCCGGAACTGGCTGCCCGGGACCACATCCGGACGCTGTTGCCACTGGTGGATACCCTGGTCAATGGGCATCCGAACCGGAACAGCGGGGTCGACGCGGTGGCTTATACCGCCGGTCCCGGTCTCGCCGGCGCCCTGCTGGTAGGCGCTTCTCTCGGCAGGAGCCTGGCCATGGCATGGCAGATACCCGCGGTCGGCGTTCATCACATGGAAGGGCATTTACTGGCGCCGATGCTGGAAACCCCGTCCCCTGAATTTCCATTTCTGGCATTACTGGTATCGGGCGGCCACACCATGCTGGTTGATGTCGCGTCCCCCGGACAATACCGTATACTGGGCCAATCCGTCGATGATGCGGCCGGAGAGGCCTTTGACAAGACCGCCAAGCTCCTCGGACTGGGATATCCGGGCGGCCCCGCCATCTCGAAAGTAGCCCGGGATGGCGACCCGCGCCGGTTCGTATTCCCCCGCCCCATGACCAGCCGACCCGGTCTGGATTTCAGCTTCAGCGGGTTGAAAACCCATGTTTCAACGGTCTGCCGGCAACACCATCCGGACCGGCAGACCATCGCCGACATTGCGCTTGCCTTCGAACTGGCGGCGGTCGATACGCTGACCATAAAATGCAGCCGGGCGTTGCGGCAAACCGGCCGCAGGCGGCTGGTGGTCTCAGGTGGTGTCGGAGCCAACCAGCGGTTGCGCGACACGCTCCGGGAAAGCGCCGCCGATTCGGGTGTCGAAGTATTTTATCCCCGTCCCGAATTCTGTACCGATAATGGCGCAATGATTGCTTACGCAGGCCATTTCCGGCTATCCCTGGGCGGCGGCGATGATCCGGGTAATCAGGATCAGTGGCGCTCTCCCGACCTTCGCGCTGATCCGGGATTTGACATCTATCCCCGCTGGAGCCTGGAAGATATAGCGGTTACCCCGACTGTGGGCGGTAAGCGGCGTTGACAACACTCCTGGATTTATGACAAATTTGACTTTTTATTATAAGGAATACTGGAGATGATGCGACGAGTATCCAGGAGAGAGGCGCTTGGGGCCAGTATCGGTGGATGCCTTGCGGCGCCCTGGCTCCTGTCTCACGCTATGGTTCCGAAAACCAGCGGAGTGACCGATACACAGATCGTTCTGGGGGTGTCGGCGGCGTTTTCCGGCCCTTCACGGGGGTTGGGCATTGAGCTCTATCGTGGCGCCATGGCCTGTTTCAACCATGTCAACAGTACTGGTGGCATCAACGGCCGCAAGATTGTCCTCAAGACCTACGATGATGGTTATCAACCGAACCCCTGTGTCGAAAACACGGTAAAGCTTACGTTGGACGATCAGGTGTTCGCGCTGTTCGGCTATGTCGGCACGCCGACCGTAACGCGGGTTTTGCCACTCCTGAAGAAATTCCAGGACGAAAAAATGTTCCTTTTCTTTCCGTTCACCGGGGCCCAACCGCAACGGCAACCGCCGTATGGGGAATTCGCCTTCAATCTGCGTGCATCCTACCGTCAGGAAACCAGCGGCCTGGTCGATAATTTCATATCTGTCGGCCGTCGGCGCATTGCTGTATTCTACCAGGCTGACGCCTACGGGCGCAGCGGATGGGCAGGTGTGCGGCGCGCCCTCGGGAAATACGGCGAGCGGATCGTCGGCGAGGCGACCTACCGGCGTGGTCAGAAGTTCACCAGTACCATGCGTCAGCAGGTCGAGATTCTGCAAGCGGCGAATCCGGACGCGATCATCTGCATTGGCGCTTATGCCGCCTGCGCCGCTTTTCTGCGCGATGCCGTTGATCAGGGCCTGCGCGTCCCGGTCGCGAATCTATCCTTCGTAGGGAGCGAAAACCTGCTGAAACTGATCACCAGTGAGCAGAAGGACAGTCGGCGCTATACCGAGCTTCTGGTTAATTCACAGGTCGTACCGAGTTACGAGGACACTTCGATTCCGGCAGTCCGGGAGTACCGTGAACTGTTGGAGCGTTATGACCCGCAGCCACCCGGTGAATTGCTCAAAGAGGATTACAGCCCCTTTGCGCACAGTTTTGTCAGCCTTGAAGGATTCCTTGACGCGAAACTGATGGTCGAAATTCTGCGGCGCCTCGGCGCCAGACCGACCCGCAATCATCTGGAATATGCCGTGTTTTCGATCAAGGATTTTGATCTCGGAGTCGGTGTGCCGGTCTCGTTTTCCGCCAACCGCAGGCAGGGACAGAATCGCGTCTACTACACGGTTGTGGAGGGTGGCCGATTCGTGCCTTTGAGCGATTGGAAAAGCAGGTTTTAACAATATGAAAATTCAAAAACTGTTCCAGAAGACCCTGTTCGGGATTTTTATGCTGTTCGGCGTAATCGGTGTCTCGACTTCGGCGCTGTGCATTTATACGGTCGATACCCAGTTGTCGAAAGAATACGAAACCAACGCGAAAGGTCTGTCGAAGACGATTGCCGATGCCAGCGTCGATATCATCCTGAACCGTGGACTGTCGGCGCTGCAATCGTTGATCGACCAGTTCGTCGAGATCCAGGGCATCAGTTACATCTATGTTGTCAATGATACCGGAGAAATTCTCGCCCATACCTTTGTGCCGGGCGTCCCCGCGGAGATACTGGAGAGTGACCGGAACAATAGCGCTTCGGTACAGCGCAGCTTGCCGGGAATGGGTAATTTCGTCGAAGTCAGCAGCCCGATTCTCGCCGGTGTCGCCGGCAGGGTTTATATCGGCATGGATACCGGTCTGATCGCGCTGAAAATCCAGCGGGCGATTGGCCAGCAGATTTATCTCATCTCCAGCATATTCGTGATCGGCGTTATTGCGGCGATCTGGCTGGTGAATCTGGCGGCCAATCCACTGGCTTCCCTTCTTGGCTATACCGTTGGTCTGGCGCGCGGCGACGGCGCGTCAGCGCCGGACGACGGTATTTTAGTCCGTGATGACGAAGTGGGGCAGATTGCGCGCTTGCTCCAGTATATCTCCAGAGTGGAGGATGACTCCGAACCCGGGCCGGATTCGTCGGGCGCCCGGGGCTGATGCGCAAACGCCCGGGTCCGTCGAGTCGGCAACGAATAGTGAGCCGCTTCCCATGACGCTCCCCCGCGCCGTGACAGTTCTGCTCTGCACCATGCTGCAGCTTTGTTTCGGTACTGTCTATGCGTGGAGTTTCTTTCAGACGCTGCTGGTCCGGCAACTTGGCTGGACGTTTACTGAAACCGCTATCGCCTTCAGCATCACTATATTCTCACTCGGCATGTCCGCGGCCTGGGCCGGCGCCGCCCTGCCGCGACTCGGTCCGAGAAAGCTGGCAATTATCGGCAGTTTGATGTTTTCCAGTGGCTATCTTCTTGCCGGTCTGGCCCTGTATATTGATTTTCTTCCACTCTTTTACATCGGTTATGGCGTCATCGGCGGCGCCGGGATCGGGCTGGGTTACGTGACTCCGGTGGCGACGGCGGCGAAATGGTATCCCGACCACAAGGGGTTGGCAACCGGTATCGTGGTCATGGGGTTCGGTTTCGGCGCCTTCGTGCTGAGCAAATTGTTGGCGCCAGTTCTGATCGTTACTACCGAAGGTGATCTGGTGCAGGTCTTTGTCTGGCTTGGCGTACTGTTCGCGGCGATTCTGCTGCCGTCCAGTTATTTCCTGCGCGATCCGCCGTCCTCTTACCGGGTAACGGCCGGATCTGCTTCGGATTCCCGGGAATACGATGATTCGGGAACTGTTTCACAGTGCCTCCGCACCCGCGAATTTACCGTCATGTGGCTGGTCTTTTTCTTCAATATCGCCGCCGGAATCTCCGTTATCAGCTTTCAGTCGTCGCTGCTCCAGGATGTCTGGGGACTGGCCGATCCTTCAATCGAGCCGCAAGTACTGGCGCAATACGGAGCGACCCTGATCGCTGTCAGCTCGCTGTGCAATGGTGTTGGCCGGCTGTTCTGGGGGCTGTTGTCGGACCGGATTGGCCGGGTTCGGGTGTTCCGCTTCCTGCTTGCCAGCCAGATGGTTGTTTTCGGTATTTTGATGACCGAGAGTAACCCGTGGGTTTTCTCGGCCCTGGTTTGCTATGTGCTGCTGTGTTTCGGCGGCGGCTTCGCGACCATGCCTTCATTCGTGCTGGATGTTTTCGGCTCCCGGAAAATGTCGGTCATCTACGGGGCTGTCCTCACTGCCTGGGCGGCGGCGGGCATCTTCGGTCCGGTTTATGTCGGCTATATCAAGGATCAGTATCCTGATCGCGCGACCATTTACTGTTTCCTGATAGGAGTTCTTATACTCGGAGTTGGTTTTACCTTTTCCTACCTGTTGAACGACGAACGGATTCGCCTTGTCAGGCCGACCATGGAAAGTACGTTGCGTCGCTTCGGCATTTCGCCGTCACGCCGAAAGTCGACGCCGGATTTCAGGGGTAACCGCGTCAGGAGGACTTGAGTTTGATCTTGCTTTCGGTTCCTGCCAGCAGGCGGGCCATGTTTCCCCGGTGACGCCAGAAGAGCAGCGCTGTGATGATCAGGCTCATCGCCAGCAGCCAGGGGTCCGGCAGTAACCACAGAACCAGCAGGGGCGCCAGCGTCGCCGCAGTCAGAGCGGCCAGCGATGAGTATCGAAACAGAACGGCCACGGCCAGCCAGGCCGCCATCAGTATCAGGGTCAGAACTCCGCTGATTCCCAAAAGTACGCCACAGGCGGTGGCTACCCCCTTGCCTCCCCTGAATCCAAAAAACAGGGGGTACAGGTGGCCCAGGAAGGCGGCTGTTCCAACCAGTGAAACGGTGAGTGCGCTGGCGGTCAATTCCCTGGCGACCAGAACCGGAATCAGCCCCTTTCCCACATCGCCGATCAAGGTGATGACTGCCGCCAGCCTGCCTCCGGTTCGCAGTACGTTGGTGGTTCCGGGATTACGGGAACCCGTGTTTCTGGGGTCGGTCAGCCCCATCACCCGGCAGACCACAATGGCGCTGGAAATCGAACCAAAACAATAGGCAAGCGGGGGTAGAAAGTAGTCTATCATTGGCAGTAATATCAGATCTGGTCTACATTGGATATGGTTTTGATCTACTCATGGATATTATTTACCTTCATGGCTTGAAAGTCGATTGTATTATCGGGGTCTGGGAATGGGAAAAACAGATTACCCAGAGTATCACCGTTGATCTCGACATGGGGTTCGACATCACGACCGCGGCCACCAGCGATGAGATCAGGGATACATTGAGTTACCGGGATGTGTCCAAACGGGTCGAGTCATTTATCCGCGATTCCCGGTTTCAACTGGTGGAAAGGCTGGCGGAAGAGGTCGCCGGAATCCTGATCGGTGAATTTGGTATCAAGTGGTGCCGGGTCAGGATCAATAAATTCGGGGCAATCCGGGGGGCCGGGGATGTCGGCGTCATCATTGAGCGGGAACTTGACAAGAGTGAATCGTGACTTACATAACGCTCAGTATTGGAAGTAATATCGAGCGCGAGAAAAACGTCCGTTACGCGATTCATGAAATTGCGGCGCGATATGGCGAAATCAATCTGTCTCCGGTCTATGAAACCGCTTCTGTCGGGTTTGAGGGGCCGCCATTTTTGAATCTGGCGCTCGGGTTTCATTCCGAAGACGGCCTGCTGCAAATTCTTGAATATCTGCGCGGAATCGAGTCGGACGTGGGGCGTGTGCGAGGCAGAAAATCGTTTGACAACCGATTGCTGGATATTGATGTGATCCTGTTCGGGGATCAGAACCTGCGCTCTGCCGGGTATGATATTCCCCGGTACGAGATAGAGAAGTTCGCTTACGTGTTGAAGCCGCTCGCGGATCTGCATCCCCGAATGCTGCATCCGGTCACGGGCAAAACCTGTCACCGGATGTGGCGGGAGTTCAGCAAGAAGTCGGAGCAATTGATCCGGCCCTGTGAATTTACCCCTTGAAACACTCATTATCGCTCATTATCGCTACCCAACCGGACTTTTTTCTGGTATAAATCGCGCCTCGCTTCCAATGTTCGTGAAATTCAAGGTAAGTCCATGACCAGAGTCTGTCAAGTAACCGGGAAACGAACCGTGACCGGTAACAATGTTTCCCATGCGCACAATAAAACCAGGCGCAAGTTCCTGCCCAATTTGCACAGCCGTCGTTTCTGGGTTGAAAGTGAAAATCGCTGGGTTCGCCTGCGTGTATCCTCGGCCGGATTGCGAATCATAGACAAGAAGGGCATTGACCACGTTCTGGGTGAAATTTCAAAATGAGAGACAAGATCAAGCTGGTATCGAGCGCCGGCACCGGCCACTACTACACAACCACCAAAAACAAACGGACCATGACGGAAAAAATGGAAATCCGGAAATACGATCCGGTGGTTCGCAAACACGTTGTGTACAAGGAAGCGAAAATCAAATAGCGGCCAAATAGCGGCGTTGAAAAAGAGAATTGACGTAAGGATTCTGGATTCGCGGATAGAAAACGAATTCGGCCTGCCGGGGTATGCCACGCCGGGTTCGGCGGGACTTGACCTGTGCGCCTGCGTTGATCAGGCGCTGGCATTGAAGCCCGGACAGACGGAATTGATTCCGACCGGAATTGCAATCCATATCGCCGATCCTGGATTTGCGGCGGTTTTGATACCGAGATCCGGAGCCGGACACAGACAGGGTATTGTGCTCGGCAATCTGACGGGGCTGATTGATTCCGACTATCAGGGGCAGTTGTTCATATCCTGCTGGAATCGCAGCAGTACGGAGTTCACCATACGGCCGGGTGACCGCATTGCCCAGATGATGATCATTCCGGTTGTCCAGGCAGAGTTCAACGTAGTGGATTCGTTCGCACAAAGCGAACGCCTCGACGGAGGTTTCGGCTCAACCGGGAAGAACTGAAGGTCCGGGCGCCTTTAAGAATATTTACACTACCCTTATGTCATGTTACGAACTGCATACATCTATCATCCGTTATTTCTGTCCCACGACACCGGGTCCCATCACCCGGAGTGCAGTCAGCGTCTGACTGCCGCGCATGACCTGTTGAGCAGTCAGGAGTGGTTTGATTCCCTGCGTCAATACTCGCCCAGGAAGGCTTCGCCCGATATTGTGCGACTGGTTCACGACTCCGGCTATATCGACCGGGTGCAACGGGCCTGTGAATCCGGCGCCCGCCGAATTGACACCCCGGATGTTTCGGTTTCAGTCGAATCCTGTGAGGTTGCGCTGAACGCGACCGGCAGTGTGCTTGAAATTGCCGATCAGGTCATGGCCGGCGATGTGGACAATGGTTTTGCGATGGTGCGGCCGCCGGGGCATCATGCAGAGGTGGCGGAGGCGATGGGATTCTGTCTATTCAACAGTATTGCCGTGGCGGCCCGCTATCTGCAAAGCCAATACGGATTGGAACGCATCCTGATTCTGGACTGGGACGTGCATCATGGTAACGGCACACAGCATATTTTCGAGCGGGATTCATCGGTGTTTTATATCAGTCTGCATCAGTTTCCCCATTACCCCGGCACCGGCTCTCTGGCGGAAGCGGGAATCGGTAAGGGCGAAGGAGTGACCCTGAATTGTCCGATGAGTCCCGGTCTTGGAGACCGTCAGTATCGGCAGGCGTTCGAAGAAATCATACTGCCCCGGGCAAAGACCTTTTGTCCGGACGCCGTGCTGATTTCCGCAGGGTTCGACGCCCACCGGGCAGACCCGTTGGGCGCGATCAATCTGGAAAATGAAAGTTACGTCTGGATGACCCGGATGATGATGGAGTTGGCTGACCAGTGTTGCTCGGGCAGATTGATTTCCGTTCTGGAAGGTGGTTACGATCTTACCGCATTGGCGGAATCGGTTACCGGGCACGTCCGGGTACTGAGTCAATCGTAATCGTAGTTGGTACAGTTATCGACGGTTTCGGGCGGGCACAGAGACCCGCCCCTACGCATCAATAATCGCAATATCCGTTCGTAGGGACAGGTCACTGTGCCTGTCCGGGAATCAGCCAGCAATCCTGGCGATGGTCTGTTCGAGACTGGTGGGATTGATCACGGACAAGTAATCCGGCGCCGATTCGCTGCCCCTGAACGCCCGCTTCACGATGCCTTCCAGGTTCGGGCGCCTGCCAGTCTCGCTTTTGCCGATGCCGCCGCCGAACTCGATCATCAGATCAACCCCGCACTGGTTCGCGCAAATCAGGTTTTGATGCCATAGTACCGGGTTGAAAAGTTGTAAAAACAATCTGGAGCGTATCGAATCCGGGTCGCGGTCATGGACCTGGCCGGTGAAGTTGGACAGGACATTGATGGATGGCGGAGTGAACTCTGCCTGTTCCAGTATTTCCCTGAATCTTCGCGCCGCCTCTACCATGTAGTAAGTATGGAACGCGCCTTCGGTTTTCAGTCTTGAACTGCGTTTGCCGGGGAATTTTTCGGTCATGGCGGCTACCAGCGCATCGAGGTCCTCTGCGCGTCCACCCACCGCGTTTTGCTCCGGGAGATTGCAGGCGGCGATGCCGCAATAGTGTTGTTCGGCAAGCTGGGTCGCTGATTCCAGATCAATCATCAACGCCTCCATTTCGCCTTCTCCAAATTCTCCCATCAGTTCACCGCGGGTTTTCACCAGTCGCAATCCGGCTTCAAAACTCAAGGCGCCGGCAGCCACCAGGGCGGAATATTCCCCCAGACTATGGCCTGCCACCAGTACCGGCTTGAGTTCGTGGTCGAGCCGTTCCATCAACAGGCGCAGGCAGGCGATGGAATGAGTCAGCAATACCGGCTGGGTAAAGCGGGTCAAATTGATTTCCCCGTCCGGGTCGTCAAAGGACAGCCTGACGATGTCATAGCCGAGCGTATCACTGGCTTCGGCGTAGGTTTGCCTGACGCTGGTATGCTGTTGATAGAGGTCCTGGCCGATGCCGGGGTATTGGGAGCCCTGACCAGGGAAAAGGAACGCGATTCTGGATGAGGTCATTGGCAGGTGAGGAGAATGATTTTTTTGGCCTGATTATATCCTGAATTTTCAATCTGGTTCAGGTTTGGTTGAAATCAAACGAGTAGAATAATGGCTTTTTTGATCTCTATATTTATTGCGGGAAAAACAATGGCAACAGTAATTGATGGTAAGGCGTTTGCATCGAAATTGAGAGGGCGTATCGCCGATGCGGTTCAACAACTCGGCAACGAGCGCGATATCAAACCCGGTCTGGCTGTCGTCCTGGTGGGTGAAGACCCGGCCAGTCAGGTTTACGTCAGGAACAAGGCGAAGCAGACCATTGAAGTCGGCATGGACTCGATTGAACATAAACTGCCCGCGGATACTTCGGAGGAAGACTTGCTGGCGCTGGTTGGACGGTTGAATGATGACCCGGCAATCAATGGCATACTGGTGCAGTTGCCGCTGCCGAAGCAGATAGACGAAAGCAAGGTCATCAACGCCATCAATATGGAAAAGGACGTGGATGGATTTCACATCCGGAATGTGGGTCGGCTACTCATCGGGGAAGATTCGCTGGTTCCCTGTACGCCGGCGGGATGCGTCATGCTGCTGAAAGATCACCTGGGAGATTTAAGCGGGAAAAACGCGGTGATCGTGGGCCGTTCGAATATTGTCGGCAAACCGGTATCGATATTGTTGCTGCGGGAAAACTGCACCGTCACCATCGCGCATTCGAGAACCCGGGACCTGCCCGCGGTATGCCGTCAGGCGGATATTGTGATAGCGGCAGTGGGTGTCCCCGAACTGGTCAAGGGCGACTGGATCAAACCCGGCGCTACGGTGATTGACGTCGGTATCAACCGGGTCACGGCGGATGATGGCAAAGCCAGGTTGACCGGAGACGTTGATTACCAGTCGGCGATGCAGGTGGCGGATGCGGTCACACCGGTACCAGGCGGTGTCGGCCCGATGACGATTGCCTGTTTACTGCGCAATACGGTTATCGCAGCCTGTCGGCAAAACGGTGTCGAAGCGCCTTCGGAGATTGGCTGACCGTTGCGGGCCGGCACATAGTGCGGACAGGCACGGCGCTCCCCGATCGGGGGGCGGGGGCAAGCTCTACGATGATGGTTGTGGCCTCATTCCGTCATTCCCGCGAAGGCGGGAATCCACGATAGTGGTTTGTGCAGGGGATGGCGGTTGGTGGATTCCCGCTTCCGCGGGAATGACGGGGAGAGTGCGGGAATGACGGGATGGGTGCGAAAATGGTGTTTGATGAGTCGATGACCGTACTTAACGATGCGTAGGGGCGCCCCTCTGTGGGCGCCCGTGATATTTATTGTATGGATTCACTCCACAGAAGACTTTAGTTACTAATGGGCTTGATTCATGAAGTGGAATGTTGACGACTATACAAACAATGCCTCTTACGTTTCTCAGTATGGACGGGACCTTCTGATACTTCTTGCCCCGGAACCGAAAGAGCGCGTTCTTGATCTTGGTTGTGGTGATGGAGAACTCGCAGAGAAAATAGCCTTAAGTGGCAGCCGGGTTACGGGGATAGATTCAAGCGAGGAGATGATTCTCGCAGCTCGAAAGCGTGGCATTGATGCCTGTGAGCGTTTTCCAATCCAGAGATGAGCCTGAGGGGGCAGTATTTTGTGAGTCTATTGATCGACATTGAGAGTGGTTGTCAGGCGGCGTAATTTTGGGTTTTGTTAAAAGATAGAAACAGTTTGTTGCGGGCTTTGTTGAGTCTTCTCGCTGCTTCATTATCACTGTATTGCAAAGCGAAGTCATCCAGTATTTTGAACGTGATTCCGGATTTGAGATATTGCTGTGCATGGGGCAGGGAACGGAGTTTCTCATACGGAGTCTGGATCAGTGAGTCCGGGTATTTGCGGATTTGTTTTCCCTGATTGTTGATTTCTTCCTTTGCGAACAAGCAGGGTCGGTGATAGTTCAGGTAGGGATTGAGGTCGTTTGTGAGGAAGTGGTTGACGGGTTGAGCGAAGCGCTGTGAGATGTGTTCGTATCCCAGATGCTTGCGGATGACGGAGCCGTTCTTGCCTTCGACCAGGGCGTTGTCATTGCTCTGTCGGGGACGGGATTTGGTTTGTTCGATCTGGAGTTTTTGCAGGAGTTTAGCGACTTGTCGATTGATATACTCTGAACCGTTATCGGAATGGAACCCCTGGAGCGTGAAGGGGAAGGCATCCAGGAGTTGATGCAGAGCCGGGATGAGATAGCTTTCGGAGATTCTCTGTACACAGACCACGGCCTGCATCTGGGTGACTTCATCGACAGCATTGATGTGATACAGTCCCTTGATGCCGTCCTGATCGCCCTGATGGACGGTATCGACGCGCAAGAAGCCGGGACGGCCATCGGGTCTGGGTTTGCGTCGCTCCCCGATTCGCACGGGCGTATAGCGGGTCTTTTGGAAGTGTCGTCTCTGGCGCTGGTAGGAATCCGAGTGGCGCAGGTTGTACAAGTGTCCATTGGAGATGGCGGCCAGTCGCCGGTATCGGGTATCGCCGAATACCGAAAAAGCCCGTTCACACAGTTTCCGGGTGGCCGGGCCGGACAGGTTGCCGTGCAGGGTATCGGTTTCCACCAGTAAAGCCACATCTTCCGGGGTATAACGTCGACAGAAGGCATTGGCGGGTCGCCCCCGGCGATCCCGAATGCGGCCACTATCGCGGTATTGGCGGATCAGCCGGGTGATCTGGGCGCGGGATAAGCCACTGACCTTCTCCAGGTAGGCTTTCACCACACCCCGGTCGGCCTTGCTCAATGCGCCATAACGCAACTGCCGCAGGCTGTCACAAATCCACGGATAGGACTCCTCGCGGGACTGGGGTTCAAAATCAAAAGTAGTGGCTCCGTTCAAAAACGAACGAATCTCCTCCACCGTCTGTAAACGCTGGCTGTGTAATTTCACGATCATCCTCCGATGATCCCAAAATCAACCCCTTCAAACTCATCTCCCGTTGGAAATACAGCTTATCCTTCAGGCTCATCTTCCATTGGACAACTCTCTGTGTTATCAGTGGCGAAGAGATGAATTATCATAGTGAGTTTGACGCTGTTTTCTCTAATGCAGCCCTGCATTGGATGAAAGATGCGGATAGGGTTATTGATAAGGAAAGTCTGAACAATACGAGTTTTGGGGATTTTGGGTAGTCATTTTTGTAAATCCGGGATATGAGTGGGTCTGAAAGACAGAATGGCCCGGAATCAGTGAGCGGGAGCGGGGAAATACAAGCATTCTCCCCCTCTTTTCATTTTTCAGGCGTACGTAGCCTGCAGTTTCAACCGCCTTTGTCTCAACAGTACTTTCTTCGCCATCACCAGATTGCTTAAGGCACAGGCCACAACCAGTCGATGCGTGTTCTTCTCCAGCCCCCGGTAACGAACCCGGGTAAAACCGAACTGCCGCTTGAGAATACCGAACTGATGTTCCACCTTCGACCGTATCCGGGACTTGGTTCGATTCTTCAAGCGCTCCTTCTCCGTCAATTTGCGGTAGCGCGTCCCCTTCGAATGAGTGAAATCCTTCGCCTCCGGCGCTACCTGTGAAATCACCGCCTTCTGACCCGTATAGGCCGAGTCTCCCCATACACGGGTCTCTTTCCCGTGCAGAAGTTCCGGCAGAACCTGTGAATCATGAACATTCGCCGGCGTAGCCACCACCGAATGAATCAGCTTGCTGCGACTGTCCACACCGATATGCGCCTTCATACCAAAGTACCATTGCTGCCCCTTGCGCGTCGAGTGCATCTGGGGGTCTCGTTTCTTCTCCCGGTTCTTGGTCGAACTCGGTGCGCAGATGATGCTGGCATCCACGATCGTACCCCGATTCACCTTCAGTCCGTTCTCACCCAAATATTCATTGACCAGTCCGAACAATCGTTCCCCCAGGTTATGCTTCTCCATCAGATGACGAAACTTGCAGATCGTGGTCTCGTCGGGAGCCGGCTCCCGACCCAGGTCTATGCCCACAAACCGGCGCATCGACAACGAATCGTACAACGCTTCCTCGGCAGCCGGGTCCGAAAGACTGAACCAGTGTTGCAGAAAGTGAATCCGCAACATCCGGTCTATTCCAATCGGCCTGCGGCCTGCCCCTTGCGGTTTGGGATAAAAAGGCTCGATGACTGCATTCAACTCCACCCACGGAATGATTTGCTCCATCTCATCCAGAAAACGCTCCTTGCGCGTCTGTTTCTTGTATTTGTCAAATCCAGCTTCGGAAAAAGTACTCTGGCGCATCGGAAATATCTCCAGTCAGTATGAAGTACAAAAATTATACAATAGAAACTGATTAATCAGAGATTCCATAATGTTTATCGTTCTCTCAGAGCAGGCGGACGTTTTTGTGCAGAAATGGGCGGGGAGAGAAACGTTCAAACGATAATTTCTCAAATCTACATGCAATTGGACAAGATAGGGCTTAATGGAGATCACTATAATCCATGGTTTTTTCCCACGGAAGGAGAGTATGCATCAAAGTTAAAACGGGCCGGGTTTCATGTTGAACGAATAGAAAGATTTGAACGCCCTACCCAACTGCCTACAGACGTTGCGGGCTGGTTGAGGACCTTTGCCAAGTCTTTTTTACAAGATATGCCCAAAAGCCAGCACGAAAGTTTTATTGGCGCTATCCGAGACGGTGTTTCAAATAAATTACAAAATGAGCGCGGAGCATGGTTTGCAGATTACGTTCGGTTGCGTTTTCTTGCAAAAAAGAAATGAACAGTGTCTTGAACGGGAATCATGTTACGTCATATCAATTTTAATAAGCGGAGAAGTTGCACTGATGAAAAAGATAACGGCGGTTCTGAGCGCGTTGCTGGTGGCTTGGCCGGTGGTGGCGGATGAGGTGTTGAATTGGGATAGAATGACCGAGGAGGAGAAATCCGAGGCGTTGAAATTAGGGCAAGAGTGGAAACAACATCAAGATTCGAAACAACAGGCCGAAAATATAAGCGAGATTCAGCAAGTTTTGAATCAGTGCGGATTCAATTCTGGCCCGATTGATGGAGCCTGGGGAAAGAAAACAGCGAAAGCAGCAACGGCTTATGTTCGGGCACATGGTGGAGCGCCAAACACCGATAGCAGAACCCGGTTAATGGCACAAGTAAATTCTTACCGGGTAGGCGATGCGGAACCTTGCCCACCGGCTGGCGCGGTCGATTGGGAACGCTATTGGTCCTGTAAGGGAGGATTGTTTAGTACTGGGGTAGAACTGGAACTGTATCAAAAGAAGATGACGGGAAAGGGAAGGGTTCTACAGGATGGAATAGAGATAAACACAGATTACCGGATAGAAGGATTAAGTCGGGTATGGTTGTGGGGCTTGCGTGATGATAATATTTTCCGATATGTGATACAGCTACATGAGAACAGGGCAGCCTATTATGATTTTGGCACAAGTGAGAACAAACAGACGACAGCAGAATCAGAGGCCATATATTTCTGTGAGTAATACGAGGAATCCGGCCAGAATTCAAGATGAACAGACGGGGAATTAGAGGGGAAATAATGCAAATAAAAAAATTGATCGTAAGCGGGTTTTTGGTGTTGTCGGTTTCGCTTCCTGTGGTCGCGGACGATGGCGTGATGGACAAGAAGATTATGGAATTTATGAAAAGTGAGGAGTTTCGGGAATTTATGAAAAGCGAGGAAGGGCAGGAATTTATGAGAATTCTGCAAGGAGAGGAGGGGCGGGAATTGACGGGAAGCGAGAGCATAAATCCCGGCGAGCCGGTGCGATATTGGGTATGTGACTTAGGGGCAAAACTGGAACTTTATCAAACGGGAAGATCGGGCAAGATCGTATTAAATGGGGTGGAGGTCGATACCGATTATCGGACGGATGGGCTGGACCGGGTATGGTTGTGGGGTGGCGATAGTAATAATTATCGCTATCAGGTGAAGCTACAGGGTGATATTGCCAGATATTACATAGGCGGGTGGCAGGAAGATATATATTCTGGTTGTAGATGATGGTCCGTGCGGGGGATTGCGGTTGGTGGATTCCCGCCTTCGCGGGAATGACGGGGAGAGTGCGGGAATGACGGGATGGGTGCGAAAATAACGTTTGATGAGTCGATGACCGTACTTAAGGATGCGTAGGGGCGTCCCTCTGTGGGCGCCCGCGATATTTTCGTATTCGTTCCGTCGGTTGTGGGCCGGCACGGAGACCGGCCCACAACGATGATGGTCGCGGCCTCATTTCGTCATTCCCTTGATAAGCGGGAATCCACCGAACCCCCCACCGGCTCTCCGGCGAGCTTCGCTCTTGTATCGCCGACTCCCCCTCAAGGGGGGAGTGATTTTTCTACTGTAACGCGGACAGATATAGCGCCAGTTGTTTGATTTGTCGTTCGCTCAGGACGAAGGCGATCGGTTGCATGATCGGGTGTTTGCGGGCGCCGGATTTGAATGCCTTTAATTCGGCTTCGGTATAACTCGCGTGTTGTCCGCCCAGCCGGGGGTATAAGGGGGGGATACCGCTGCCGGATGGGCCATGGCACCCCATGCAGGACGGCACGTTAAATTCGGCGATGCCGCCACGGTAAATGGCTTCACCCGCGCGGGCCTCTTCCTCCTGGTCGGGAGATACTGAACCCACGGTCATGGTCTGACTGGAATACCAGGCGTCTATATCGGCCATGTCCTGTTCACTGAGTCCGGCGACCAGTCCCATCATCACCGTGCCGGCGCGTTCTCCGGATTTGAACCTGGCCAACTGGTCGGCAATATAGCCCGGTACCTGACCGGCAATTTTAGGGAATTGCTCCAGTGGGCTGTTGCCATCCGGACCATGGCAGGCGACGCAGGTTTCGGATTTCACCTTGCCCGCGTCCGCATCCTGTGCCATGCCGACGGTATTCATGGTGACAAGCAGCGCAAGCGCCCCCGTCAATGTAAACAATCGAATCATTTAAAAGCCCTGATTGTAGATTCGGTCGGATAGAATATCCGACTTTGAATAAATAACTTCACCCCGGTCCGGAGAGAATACATCGGTTCAGGCCGCGATTATATCAATATTTATCGGAAAAACTGAAATGATGATCGACTTTTCCAGGGCACAATATTCTCTTGCGGCGCACTATCCTCACCAATGGCCCGAAGACACCGGCGCCGAAGTCGCCTTCGCCGGCCGTTCCAATGTCGGCAAGTCCAGCGCCATCAATGCGATAACCCGGCAAAACCGCCTGGCCAAAACCAGTAAAATCCCGGGGCGTACCCGGCAGATCGTGTTTTTCGATCTGGATATCGCTCATCGGCTGGTGGACCTGCCGGGCTACGGCTACGCCAGGGCGCCGCAATCATTACGCCGCCACTGGCAGGACTTCATAACCGAATATCTGTTCAACCGGGAATGCCTGCGCGCCCTGGTGATCCCGATGGATATCCGCAGACCCCTGACCGACCTCGATGTCACCATGCTGGAGTGTTGCTGGCAGCAACAGTTGCCAGCGCATATCCTGTTGACCAAGGCGGATAAATTCAAGCGCGGCAAGGCGGCAAACGTTTTCCAGTCGGTGGCCCGGCAAGTCAACGCGAACCCGCAGACAACCGTGCAACTGTTTTCCTCAAGCAACCGGCAGGGCGTGACCGAAGCGCGGGAGAGGCTGAGCGCTTTTCTGCTTGGGTCAACGACTGCGGGAGGGCACGGAGACCCTCCCCTACGATGAGGGTCGGTAATCATTCCATCATGTGCGGGAGGGCACAGTGGCCCTCCCCTACGATGATGGTTCGATCACGCACCAATTCCCCCCACCCAATCAGTCTACGCTTCACTTGCCTGATTGGACTCCCCCTCGAGGGGGGAGTATCTGTGTTTTAAGTCCAGTTTTTTTATTGGATCGGGTTCGGAGTTTCCACCCACGGTGTTCCTCGTCGAACAATCGCATGCAAGAGCAATAACATCTTACGCATGACGGCCACCAGGGCGACCTTGCCCGGCTTGCCGCGATCTCGCAAGCCCCGGTAAAAGCGTCGCAAGTCCGGATCATGACGAACCGCCGACAGCGCCGACATATACAGTGCGCGGCGCACCGCCTGACGGCCTCCGCGAATACTCCGCTTGCCCTGATGCTGACCACTGTCCCGTGCCCACGGCGCCACGCCCACCAGGGCGCTCAAGGACTTGCCACAACCGCTCCCCAATTCCGGCAAATAAGCTAACAATACACCTGCCGTAACTTCCCCCACTCCTTTGACGCTTCGCAGCAACTCCGCTCGCCCGGCCAGATCGCCTTGCTGGAGCATTTTGCGGATCAGCCGGTCCAAACACTCAATCTCCCGATCCAGCCAGACAATATGACGAACACACGACTCCCTCATCCAATCGGGCGGATTCTTCTCCAACCGATTCTTCTCTCCAACCCGTTGCTCCACCAACTGCCTGCGACGATCCAGATGATCGCGTAAACAACGCACAGAACGCGATACAGCTTGACTCCCGGATAACTCCAGCCTCTCTCCATACCAACACAGCAAACGCGCATCCAACGCATCCGTCTTCGCTTGCAGACCCAGCGCATGGGCAAAGGCGCGTACCCGCGACGGGTGCACCCGAACCGTCTGTATACCCGCTCCCAGCAACCCATCCAGCAATCCCCGCTCATATCCTCCACTGGCTTCCAGTACCACCTGTTCGATCTCCTGTTCTTCGACCCAGGCCAATACCTGGTTCACCCCCAACAGAGTATTCTCAAAGACCTGAACCGAACCGGGTGACCGGAATACGTCCAAACGACTCTTGCCTACATCTATACCCGCTACTCTTTGAATAGATTGTTTCATTTCAAACCCCCTGTACGCTACAATCAAATCCTGCTCCCCACTTGTATTCGGGACTGGTTTTCCCAGGTATCTGTTCGGAGCAGAGAATCGGCGTGAGGGGTTTCCTACTCCCCCACGGTGCAAAAACAAAACACGTTCTTCACCTGTGATGACACGAAGCACCCCTCACGCCCCCCCGATACTTTGGCCTCAATATCAGGGAATTTCAATCATACAAGTGATGCGATGAGGGGTTGGTGATCAGTTTCGAATCGCGCCGTCGCCGATGACGACGTATTTCTGGCTGGTCAGACCTTCGAGTCCGACCGGGCCGCGAACGTGAAGTTTGTCTGTGCTGATCCCGATTTCGGCGCCAAGGCCATATTCAAAGCCATCGGCAAACTGGGTGGAGGCATTGATCATGACCGAACTGGAATCAACCTGTTGCAGGAATTGTCGCTGATGATCGGTATTTTCAGTGACAATCGCGTCGGTGTGATGAGAGCCATAGTCTTCGATATGCCGGATTGCCTGGTCAATGCCATTGACGACCCGGATGGATAGAATGCCGTCCAGGTACTCGGTACGCCAGTCGGTTTCGCTTGCCGGGATCATTTCAGGGACAATCCTGCGGGCCTGTTCACAGCCCCGCAGTTCGATGCCCTTGTCGCGATACTGATCGCAAAGCGGGGGCAGGATTTTACCGGCGATGGATTGGGCCACCAGCAGAGTTTCCATCGCGCCGCAGATTCCGTAGCGTCTTGCCTTGGCGTTATAAGCGACCGCAACCGCCTTGTCGAGGTCCGCGTCATCATCAATATAGACATGGCAAAGCCCTTCAAGATGCTTGATCACGGGTACGGTGGCGGTGTCGCTGATTCGTTCAATCAGGCTCTTTCCGCCCCGGGGGATAATGATGTCCACATATTTCGACAGGGTGACCAGTTCGCCGACCGCCTGTCGGTCTGTGGTTTCGACCACTTGTATGCAATGGTTGCCGAGCCCCGCCTTTTCAAGTCCTTCGGACAGACAGGCCGCCAGCGCGAGATTGGAATGTATGGCTTCGGAGCCGCCGCGCAAAATGGCGGCATTGCCCGATTTCAGGCACAGGATGGCCGCGTCCACGGTCACGTTGGGACGGGATTCGTAAATGATGCCAATGACCCCCAAAGGCACTCGCATTTTGCTGATTCGAAGGCCGCTCGGACGTTCCCTGAACTCTGACATGTCTCCTACGAGGTCATGCAGGGAGGCAACCTGTCGACAGCCTTCGGCGATTGCGGATACCCGTGTCCGGTCCAGCTCAAGGCGATCCAGCAACGCATTCGTCAGGTTGTTCCTGAGCGCGGCGGCCATGTCCCTGGCATTCGCCGCAAGGATGTCTTCGCAACGGCGTTCTATGGACCCGGCGATATGATGCAGAGCCGTATTTTTCTGTTCGGTGGTGGCGCTGGACACTGTTGCCGAGGCCGTCCGCGCCTGGCGGCCGAGCCGGGCCATATATTCCTTGATGTCGCTGTTCGCTGTCATGGTGGAATCAATTATAACCACATATAGCCAGTGAAATGCTTTCAATTTCCTCCCAGATATCCTTGCGCCGGAAGTTGACCCGGCCTTTCACCATCAAATCCGCGTGTCCGATGCGCTGCAGGATGCTCTCCCATCGGCTTTTGGGAAGGCGATTCAGCGCCGAACTGACCAGGGCGCTTCGGCTGCCCCAGACGCCATGACGCTTGAACAGGGGGCCGGGGCGCTCGCCCTGGTCGATTGCCGTCGAGAGTCGGCATAGCGTCCGCACTTCCCGGGCCAGCGCCCACAGAATGATGATCGGTTCAGCCTGCTCGTGTTTCAGGTTTTGCAAAATCCGGATTGTGCGCTCGACCGTCCCGCCAAGACAGGCATCGACGAAAGCGTACACATTGAAGCGTGAATGATCCGCGTTAGTCTGCCCGATGATCCGGGCGGTAATGGTCTGCTCGGGATAAAGCAATGCAAGAAGGTTGATTTCCTGTGCCGCCGCCAGCAGATTACCCTCGACCAGGCGGCTTAAGTGTTCTACCGCGCCGGGTTCGTATTTCATTCCCTGGCCGCTCATTCTCTGGCTGATCCAGCCGGGCAGGTTGGCCGTACCGATGGCGGGGCATTCGACCACCATGCCATTGCTCTGGATCGCCTTGAACCATTTGGTTGTCTGACCGCGTTTGTCGATGGCGTTGGCGACCACGACCAGGGTCGTGTCAGAAGAGAGATCCTGCGCGAAGTCAATCAACGCCCGGCTGCCCGCGTCGGCCGGCTTGCCGGTCGGCAACCTCAACTCAATCAGTCGCTTGTCGGCGAATAATGACAGGGTGCGGCTTTCGTGTTGCAGCCGATTCCAGTCAAATCCGGCTTCAACGGTCAGGCGTATGCGCTCACCGTAGCCTGCCTGCCTGCACTGATCGCGAATTTGATCCAGCGCTTCCTCGACCAGCAACGTCTCGGAACCGAACAACAGATACAGGGGGGCAATCCCCTGCTTCAATTGCGCTGACAGGGCAGGAGACGTGATACGCAAGCGCAGTTTCCCAAGGGCTATAGCGTTGTAATCTAAAGGCGGACGAGCGCTCGCGTGATTTGCAGAGCGATGTCTTTTCCCATTTCTTCTTTCAGGAATTCCTCTTCTTCCTCGAATTCGAGCTCGTCGTCGGGATTGTATTCAAGGGTATTGAATACGGATATCGAGGATTGGGGCAGCAGGATTTCTCCGTTGGCGTCTATCACGCTGAATTCGACCAGCCAGGTATATTCGAACTCGGTTGCAATACCGGTCGCGTCAGCGCTCACGGTTTCCCTGCTGAATTCAGTCCGGGACAGGGACAGGGTCGGCGATCCGGATTCGGCGGCGGTCACTGTGACGTTATTGCTCGTCAATATTCCGGTGATTCGTTCAACCAGTTCCCGTTCTCCGCCCTTGATGGATATTTCGGGAAATTGTGCAGATAGCTGGAAACTCCCGCGCAGTTTGAATCCGCAAGCAGAGAGCAAAGACAGGCCAATCAATATAAGAAGCAGGCGTTTCGGCATGGATTGTCCTTATAATCAGGCAGTTTTCAATTCCCGTGATTATACGGCAAGGCCTGTCTGAACAGGACAGATTTTTCCGGGCTGGCACGGAGACCAGCCCCTACGGGGCGATTTTTTCACTAAATCACGATATTGACAAGCTTCGCGGGGACGATAATGATTTTCCGGATTTTTGCGTCTTTGATGAAATTCCGGATTTTGCGGTCTGCCACGGCCATGGCGCGGATGTCCTGTTCGCTGCAATCGGCGGCCAGTTTGATCTCGCTTCTCAGTTTGCCGTTGACCTGAATCACCCATCTGACCGTATCGCTTTGCAATGCCTGCTGATCCACCTGCGGCCAGTCGGCATCCAGCACGTCGCCCGCCTCGCCCATCACATGCCACAATCGGTGGGCAATGTGCGGCACAACAGGGGCCAGAACCTTGTTCAGAATGATCAGACTTTCCCGAAAGGCCGACCGACAATCCTGATTTTTCCCGGGGTCGAACCGTTCCAGCGAATTGAGCAGTTCCATCGCCCCCGCGACCACTGTGTTGTAGTGGATTCTCTGGTAGTCCCGATCTACTTTCCTTAAAATCCGGTGGGTGATTCGCCGCAATTCCCTGGCTGTCTGGTCGGTACAATCCGCAGCGATCCGGTCCGGGGCTGACGATAACCGTCTGGCCGCGGCCACCGCCTCGCTGTTGTGATGAACCAGGGCCCACCATCGCTTCAGGAAGCGAAAGGAGCCCGCTACCGCGTCATTATTCCATTCCAGCGGCTGTTCGGGGGGGGAGGCGAACATCATGAACAGCCGGACCGTGTCTGCACCGTACTTGTCAATCATCGACTGCGGGTCTACCGTATTGTTCTTCGATTTCGACATTTTCGAGCCGTCTTTCAGCACCATGCCCTGACACAGCAGGTTGGTGAAAGGCTCGTCACTGTCGACCAGGCCGACATCCCTCATGAGCTTGTGAAAGAAACGCGCGTAGAGCAGGTGCAATACAGCGTGTTCGATCCCTCCTACATACTGGTCTACGGGCAGCCAGTAATTGGCGCGTTCATCCAGCATCGCATGGTCCGAGCCGGGACAGCAATAACGGGCGTAGTACCACGATGATTCGAAGAAAGTATCGAACGTGTCGGTTTCACGTATGGCGGGCAGGTCGCCGGAGGGCAGTGTGGCGCGATAAAAATCCGGATCATTCCTGATCGGTGACTGGACACCGGAGAATTCGACATCTTCGGGCAACAGTACCGGTAACTCGTCGTCGGGTACGGGAAATATCTCCCCCGCGTCGTTGTATACCACCGGAATCGGGCAACCCCAGTATCGCTGGCGCGATACGCCCCAGTCTCGCAGCCGGTAGTTTATGGTTTTTCTGCCGACATCGCGGGTTTCGAGGTGTTTGGCGACCGAGTCGCAGGCAGCGTCGTAGTCGAGTCCGTCGAACGGGCCCGAATTGCAGGTGATTCCTTCCTTCGTAATCAGAGCGGATTGACTGAAATCATGTTCGCTTCCGTCCGCCGGACGAATAACCGGCCTGATCTCGATGCCGTGTTTTTTAGCGAATTCCCAGTCTCTCTGATCATGGGCGGGTACCGCCATGATGGCGCCTGTACCGTATTCCATCAAAACGAAATTCGCCGCCCAGATCCCGATTTTCTCACCGCTGACCGGGTGAATCCCGGTTATGCCCAGAGGAATGCCTTTCTTTTCCATGGTTTCCATCTCTCTTTCCGTGGCATGGACGTTCTTGCAGGATTTGACGAAAGCGGCCACGTCCGGATTGTCCACGGCTGCTTTTAATGCCAGGGGGTGTTCCGCAGCCACTGAAATAAAAGTGATTCCCATGATCGTGTCGGGTCGGGTGGTATAGACCTGTAGTGGTTCTTCGCCTTCGACCCTGAATGAGAACTCGACCCCTTCGGAACGGCCGATCCAGTTGCGCTGCATGGTGCGAACCGCGTCCGGCCAGCCTTCAAGACGGTCAATTTCATCCAATAATTCTTCCGCGTAATCGGTAATCCGGATGAACCATTGAGAGACTTCCCGACGTTCCACAATCGCTCCCGAGCGCCAGCCCCGGCCGTTTTCGACCTGTTCATTGGCGAGTACTGTCTGTTCTACCGGATCCCAGTTGACCACTGCCATTTTCTTGTAAGCCAGATCCTTCTCAAGCAGTCTGTTGAAGAACCATTGTTCCCAGCGATAGTATTCGGGTGAACAGGTTGACAGTTCACGATTCCAGTCGTAACCAAAGCCGAGGCGCTTTAACTGGGCTCTCATGTAATCAATGTTCTCATAGGTCCATTTTGCCGGCGGTGTCCGGTTTGCAATAGCGGCGTTCTCCGCGGGTAGTCCAAATGCGTCCCAACCCATCGGTTGCAATACGTTCTTGCCGAGCATGCGTTGGTAGCGGCTGATCACATCGCCGATGGTATAATTGCGGACATGCCCCATGTGCAATTGCCCTGAAGGGTAGGGCAGCATCGAAAGGCAGTAGTATTTCTCAAGATCCGGGTCTTCCGACACTGCGAAGCTTTGTCTCTCATCCCAGTATTTCCGGGCCGCGGACTCGACTTCATCAGGGTTGTATTTGTCGATCATTCTAAAAACAGGTTCGGGCAATTCATGGAGCGCGAATTTTAACCGATTAACCCGCCAGGCGCACAAATTCCTGTCAAGCCGGCCCCTGGTATAAAGTACAATCGAAACCATGGCAGGCAACATTCCCAGATCCTTTATAGATGATCTGATCGCCCGGGCAGACATCGTCGATGTGATTGACCGGCGGGTACCCCTGATCCGCAAAGGCCGGGAATATATCGCCTGTTGTCCTTTCCATGAAGAGAAAACGCCGTCATTTACCGTCAGCCCCGATAAACAGTTCTACCATTGCTTCGGTTGCGGCGCCCACGGCACCGTGATCGGATTCCTGATGGATTATGCCAACCTGGGATTCGTCGAAGCAGTTGAAGATCTGGCCAACGGAGTCGGGATGGAACTGCCGGACAGGGGCTATGCGGGATCGTCCCCTGCCGGGGAAGGGCCGGACCAACGGCTGGAAGTGATTGTACAGGCGAACAGTTGGTTTCAAAAACAGTTGCGAACCCATGCCGAGGCCAGGCAGGCTATTGATTACCTGAAATCCAGAGGCCTGGACGGCAAGGTGGTGGCGGACTTCGGGATCGGCTATGCCCCGGACAGTTGGAGCGGTCTGGCCGATGCCCTGGGCGCCAGCCCCCGGTTGCGGGAGCAACTGCTCAAGGCCGGGCTGATCACCATGAAGGAAGGCGATGCAAAGGCCCGTTACTACGACCGCTTTCGGGGGCGTATCATATTCCCGATTGAAGATCATAAAGGCCGGGTCGCGGGTTTTGGCGGCAGGGCGCTGGGTGACGGCAACCCCAAGTATCTGAATTCTCCGGAAACACCGCTGTTTCACAAGGGCGCGGAACTTTACGGATTGCATCGTGCCCGCCGGGAGATCGGTATCCGGGGAAAAAGCATTGTGGTAGAGGGCTATATGGACGTCGTCAGCCTGGCCCAGTTCGGGGTGAATAACGCGGTCGCGACGCTTGGAACCGCAACCACCCGAACTCACCTGCAACGCTTGTTCCGCCTTGCGCCGGAAATTGTATTTTGTTTTGACGGCGATCGGGCGGGACGGGCGGCGGCCTGGAAGGCGATGGAAGTTTCGCTGTTTGAAATGCGGGATGGCCGCCAGGTCGGATTCCTGTTTCTGCCCGAAGATGAAGACCCGGATAGCACGGTTCGCGCCGAAGGAGCCGAGGCATTCGTCGAGAGGGTGGACAACGCGCTGCCGTTACCGGATTTTCTGTTCAATACCCTGGCCTCCCGGGTTGATATGAATCGAGTGGACGGCAAGGCGTCCCTGGTGAGCCAGGCGTTACCGTTGATGGAACAGTTGCCGGATGGGGCATTCAGGGACATGATGAATACAGAACTTGAATTACTGACCGGGATGCCCGCAAGCCGGTTCGCGGAAATGAGCGCGGCGCACGGGGGGCTGCCACCGCGATTGAGGGGGCGACCGCAATCCGGCCAAATCCAGGCTGGTCAGATATCCCCCCTGGCGCTCGCCGTCAGCCTGCTATTGCAAAACCCTGTACTGGCGCAATCAGTGGACAACCCGGACGAGGTGAAGAAATTGCGGATTCCCGGAGCGGACGTCCTGGCAGAAATCATTGAACTGTCCCGACGTCGGCCTGACCTGACTACCGCCGGATTGCTTGAATCCTTCCGGGAAACCCCGGCCCATGGTTATCTGGGGAAACTGGCAATGCGGCTCAATCTGATTGACGAGAGTGTGCTGGAGAGGCAATTCAGGGATACGTTGAGTCATCTGCTCGAAGAGCATTGCGACCTGCGCAGACGAGAATTGCTGGAAAAGGCGCGGCAATCGGAGTTGACTCCGGAAGAATCGGCAGAATTGAACCAACTGCTGAAAACAAGAGTCCGTAATTTGCGGATTTGACGGTTTACTGCGGGCGGGCATTTTGATTGCTTTTCACCTGATTTCAGGCTTATAATATAGGGTTGTTTTTCCTTACCAACCGAGGCAGTAGAACCTGATGAGTAAAGACAGTAAAGACAGTAAAGACAGTAAAGACAGCAAAGCCACCCGGAAACCCGAATCCGGTAACGGTGAGAGCGTGGAAACCGGACAGGGCATCCAGGAGCCCCCGACTCTCACGCTTGTTTCTGAGAAAAAGGCTTCATCCGAATCTCAGTCCGACCTGAAAAAACTGGTTCTCAAGGGTAAGGATCAGGGCTTTTTGACTTATGCCGAGATCAACGATCATTTGCCGGAAAACATGCATGACACGGACCAGATCGAGGTCGTTGTCAACATGATCAACGATATGGGCATCGAGGTGGTGGACAAGGCGCCGGATATGGATATCATGACACTGAAAAGGGACAACCCCGAAGATCAGGAGGTTGCGGAAGAAGTCAGTGTGGCGCTGAAAACTGCCGTTGAAAGTGAGTTTGGTCGAACCACCGACCCGGTTCGTATGTATATGCGGGAAATGGGAACCGTGGAGTTGCTGACCCGGGAAGATGAAATCGCCCTTGCCAAACGAATTGAGGCAGGTAACCGTGAAAGCGCGGCCGCGATTGCGCTGACCCCGGCGGCCATTCGGAAATTACTGGATTTTGCCAGCCAGATCGAAGCCGGCGAGCTCAAGTTGTCGGATGTGATCGTTGACTTTATGGAGTTGAATGCGCTGGACGATGAAACCGTGGCTATTCCCGGAGAGCCCGGTCAAAACGCGGCAGAATCGGAAGGCTTGCCAAACAGCCCTGATTTCGACGATGCAATTGCCCGTTTCAGGAGGATGAACCGGACCTGGAATTTCCTGAACAAGGCGATCGAAACCCATGGCCTGGGCAGCAGGCAAGCGTTGCGAAACCGCAAAAAACTGGGTGACGAACTGTTGCAAATGAAACTTGTACCGGCAAAACTGGACATTCTGGCTTCAACATTACGCGATTGTATGGCCGAGGTAAAGGAATGTGAGCGCGGTATCGCAAATTACTGCGTCAACTATGGCAAGGTCTCCAGAAAACAGTTCCTGGAAGTTTTCCGTGGTCACGAAACCAGCATGGAATGGTTTGACCAGTTGGTCAGGGAACACCGCCAGGAACGGATCCGCCTGGAGAAATACAAGGACAGGATTGCCGGCTATACAAATCGATTGGTCAAGGTTCAGGATACGGCCGGACTGGAAATGTCGGATCTGAAGAATCTGAGCCGGAAACTTTCGATTGGTGAAGCCAAGGCGCGGCGCGCCAAGAAAGAAATGGTCGAAGCCAATCTGCGGCTGGTCATTTCAATTGCGAAGAAATATACCAACCGCGGGTTGCAATTCCTGGATTTGATCCAGGAGGGCAACATCGGACTCATGAAGGCCGTCGACAAGTTCGAATATCGGCGCGGTTACAAATTCTCTACCTACGCCACCTGGTGGATTCGTCAGGCCATCACCCGTTCCATTGCAGACCAGGCCAGGACTATCCGCATCCCGGTGCACATGATCGAAACCATCAACAAGCTCAATCGGGTGTCCCGCCAGATTCTTCAGGAAAAAGGACGCGAAGCATTGCCCTGTGAGCTGGCCGAGCGCATGGAACTGACCGAAGACAAGGTTCGCAAGGTACTGAAGATTGCCAAAGAGCCGATCTCAATGGAAATGCCGGTGGGTGATGACGAAGATTCACATCTTGGGGATTTTATTGAAGACAAGAACATCAAGGCCCCGATTGACATTGCAACCACTTCCGGCTTGAAAGGAGCAACGGACGATATACTGGAATCCCTGACCGAACGGGAAGCGAAAGTACTGCAAATGCGTTTCGGCATCGGTATGAACACGGATCATACCTTGGAAGAAGTGGGCAAGCAGTTCGATGTTACCCGGGAGCGTATTCGACAGATCGAAGCCAAGGCGCTCAGAAAGCTGCGTCATCCGAGTCGTTCAGAGCATTTGAGAAGTTTCCTGGAAAACACTTGACGGCCATCGGTAATTCGACAGACATCCCGGTGTTCCTGACCGGAGCCGCCACGGAAGCCGGGCGTCGTTCTGCATTGTATTATTGCACGGTCAAGCGCAAACTATCCCTTCCCTCACGGGCCTGTAGCTCAGTTGGTTAGAGCAGTGGACTCATAATCCATTGGTCGTAGGTTCAAGTCCTACCGGGCCCACCATTGGGCGGGCACACAGACCCGCCTCTACGGTCTTGATTCTCTTGCCACCAGGTTCCATCCAGGCCAGCGCCTCCGGCAAAAGCGTTGACGCCCAGCGTTTCCTGTATGCGCAGGCATTCATTCCACTTGGCCATGCGCTCTGACCGGGTAAAGGAACCCACTTTGAGTTGGCCGTTGCCCAACCCTGTCGCCAGGTGGCTTATAGTGACATCTTCCGTTTCTCCTGATCTGGCGGAAACGACAGATTTCCAACCTGCCGAGTTTGCAGCCTCGTAAGCGGCTACTGTCTCTGTCAGCGTTCCCGCCTGATTGACTTTGAGTAATGCCGTGTTACAGGCGCCGTCCCGGGATGCCCGCTCAATCAAACCCGCGTTGGTGACCACATAGTCATCACCTGTGATCAGAACACGGTCACCAAAACGTTGAGTGAATTCAACCATACCCTCGACATCATCTTCCGCGAGCGGGTCTTCAATTGAAGCGATCGGATAATCATCCAGCCATTTCCCAAGCATTTCGATCAGCGCCGGGCTATCCAGTTCCCGGTCATCCCGCGCCAGTCGATAGCGGTCTTTATCCCTGAATTCAGAGGCGGCAACGTCCAGTGAAATAACAACGCGGTCTCCCGGTTTCTCTCCCGCGATTTCGATGGCCTGAACCAGTGTCTCCAGCGCCTCTTCGTTCCCTCGAAATTCCGGCCACCATCCTCCTTCATCCGCAACACCTGCCAACAAGCCACGCCTTTTCATAATATCGCCTGCGGCAAAGTAGATTTCGCGGGTGATTTCCATGACCTCTTCGAAACTGGATGCGCCCGGAACCATCACCATGAAGTCCTGGATATCGATCCGTTGGGCGGCATGCGCTCCACCTCCGAAAATCTGGATTTCCGGCAAGGGGATCAGGGGCTTATATCCGAATACATCCGCTATGTGCCGCCAAAGGGGAGTGTTTGCGGATTTTGCCGCGGCGTGAACGGCGGCAAGAGATACGGCTATTGTAGCGTTACCGCCCAATACGGATTTCATCGGCGTCTGGTCCAGGTCCAACATTGCCATGTCGATGCCGGCCTGATCTTCGACGTCCAGGCCGGTCAGCGCAGGGGCGATGCGTTCATTTACGGACTTCAAGGCCCGTTGTACGTTCATCCCCCGCAGTGATTGACCGCCATCTCTCAGGTCGATGGCTTCCCGAGCGCCTCTCGACGCTCCCGCCGGCGCTATCGCGCGGCCTGCAGTTCCGTCTTCCAGTATGACATCCACTTCGACTGTTGGATTTCCCCTCGAGTCCCAGACTCTCCTGCTGATAATGTTCGTAATTGCAGTCATCAGGGGATTCTCTCCAGTTCTGATGAAATATAGCCAAACAGACTTCGCAGGTCGGTTGATCTTTTTTTGATCATTTGAATTGAAATATCCCGTACCCGTTCGCGGCTGTTTTCACTGAGATACTCGACGGGTGATTTCCCGTCAATCCGGGCAAGCATTAACATGGGTAAAAGATCGCAAACCCTTATCTGAAGCTGGTCCGCATCCTCCCAGTCAACCCTGGATGCGTATGCGTCCCATAACAGTATCGCGCTTTTGAATATTTTCCGGCGAATTGCCGGGAGGTGGGCTGCCTTCAACATCAGGTGGTTCAGGCAAAATGCCACATCGAAGCCGGGGTCACCCATGGTTGCGCATTCTGCATCCAGTACAACAGGATGGCCGTTGCGAAACAGGATATTCTTGGGGCTGACATCCCCGTGAATCAATACAGAGTCTGCTTCGTAGAGTCGCTCTGCCTGTTGGAGCAGGACATCCGCGAGTTGAGGGTGCCTGGATGCGGTGAAAATCAGGTAGGGGTCCAGGCGGAGCTGGTGAAAATCATCACGATTGTCAAATGCGAGGTTCGAAAATTCCCTGCGGGTCGATGATGAATGGAACCGGCCTATGGATTCGCCCACTCTCTTTGCTTCAGTCGTTGCAACCATTCCTGCCAGCAATCGGGTTTTCCACAGGTAGATACCGCCCCCTTCCATGTACTCCATGGCATAGCAGGGTTCTTTATTCGATTTTCCGAGTAATTTTACCGAGCCCGTCGGATTCACCCGGGACGCCACTTCCAGCCAGGCATATTCTGCTGTGTTTCGATGGGGCGGCGCTTGCCAATCCTGTTCAACTTTCAGTTTTTCGATGGCGCACTTCAAACAAAATGTCTTGCCTCCCACAGTTACCCTGACAATGTTGGAAGAGACACCGCCCGATAAAGGGTCAATGGCCTGGATATCTTCCTTGCGTCCTAAACCAAGCTCTTCAATCAGGTTTGAATAAAGATGATAGTCGCTGCTGTTCATTGTGGCGGCGCTTGTTGATCGTGGAAGCAAGTATCTATTTGCCAGAACCGAGAAATGCTTCAATTTGTGATCGGTCGGGTATTGCATTGACCGCGCCATCAGACCGGGTGGATAACGCCGCCGCGATGTTCGCGTACCGGGTTGCCTCGAAGGGGTCCTGTCCCCTGACCAGTTCAGCCAGTATAGCTCCCGCGAAAGTGTCACCCGCGCCATTTGCGTCGATACTGTTTACCTGGACGCCAGCGACTTTCTCCCGTTTCGAATCAGTAGAGACAATCGCGCCTTCGCAATCCAGTTTCAGAACCACTATTTCAGCGCCCAGATCATGGTAGAAGTCTACAATCTGGTCAGGGTCCGCCAATTTTGATAAGACTTTCGCGTCCTCAATACTCGGGAGGGCAATGTAACAATGCTTCATCGCTTCATGTACGATTGCCCGCGCTCTTTCTGCGGGCCACAGGTTCAATCTCAGGTTCGTATCATACGAAAGCCTGATTCCATTGCTGTTCGCTATCTCGATTGCGGCAAATACCGAGTCCGCCGCGGATGAACTGATCGCCTGGCTTATGGCCGAAACATGGAGAATTTGCGCGTCTGCGATATATGAGGACGATAAATGCTGTGGTTTGATTTTTGTTGCGGCGGAGTGTTTCCGATAATACGAGAAGTGATGGCCCCGCTCATCATGCGAAACAAAATAGATTCCTGTAGGAGCGGTTGAATCCCGGGTGATTTGCGATGTGTCCACTCCTTCTTCTTCCCACAATGCAATCAGGTCGTCTCCGAATCGGTCACTTCCGATACGGGATATGTAACCAACACTGGCGCCTTGACGCGCCGCTGAAATCGCACAGTTTGAAGTGTCTCCACCAAAACCCTTGACGATTTCGCCCTGCTCCTTTTGATTGAACTCAATGAGCGGTTCGCCCAGACAAACTATATCCGCCATCGTCTAGCGGCCCTGGTTCTGCGCAAGACCAGCTCGAGCCAACGAAACCCGCCGCGTTATCCCTTTCCAGTCCTGATTCCTGATTTGTTCCGCGGATGCGAACCATGTGCCTCCGACCGAACAAACATCCGGTATTTCGAGATATTGATTCATATTCTCCGGTGTCACGCCACCCGTTGCGCAAAACTGCACGTCGAATCTGGCGAATGGGGTTGAAATCGTCCTGAGAAATTCCGCTCCGCCAGCAGCGCTCGCCGGGAAAAACTTCAACAGTCTGCATTGGTGATTCATGGCAGTTTGTATTTCCGAGGGAGTGACAACCCCGGGAATAAAAGGAACATTATGGTTCCGGAAGTAATCAACCATGTCCGGATCAATTCCCGGACTGACACAAAATTGGGCGCCGGCATTTAACGCCATTGCCGCTTCCCCCAGGGTGACCACTGTCCCCGCTCCGACCAGGCAGTTTGGGTAATTCTCGCGAATTATTCGTATGGCCTCCGGGGCTTCGCGAGTTCGCAGTACGACCTCGATAATGGAAATGCCGCCTTTCAAAACAGCTTCAGCCAACGGCTGCGCCAATTTTGCGTTGTCGATCTCGATTACAGGGATCAGTGGGTGCGATCGAACGGATTCAATATCAATCACAGAATTCACCGGCGCTAACGACTCATCCATCCGCCGTCAACTGTAATGATCGAACCATGCATGTAGTTTGAAGCGGATGACGCCAGAAAAACAACCGGTCCGGCAAAGTCTTCCGGTTCGCCCCATCTGGAAGCGGGAATTCGTTCAAGGATGGATCTGCTCCTGACCGGATCATCCTGGAGAGCCTGTGTATTGTCCGTTTTTATGTAGCCCGGCGCAATCGCATTTACGTTCACGCCTTTTTCCGCCCATTCGTTAGCGAGCGCCTTGGTCAACTGTCCGATAGCTCCCTTGCTGGCCGCGTATCCGGGGACGGTGATTCCGCCCTGGAAGGTGAGCAGGGAAGCGGTGAATATTATTTTCCCGGATCCCCGGCCCACCATTCTTTTACCGATAGACCGGGACAAAATGAACTGGGCATTCAGGTTTACTTCAATTACTGTATCCCAGTATTCGTCAGAGTGTTCAACCGCAGGCGCTCGCATGATCGTGCCGGCATTATTCACGAGAATATCAATTGTCGAATGGTTTTCGTGTAATTCCAGGAGGAAGTCACGCACTGCGCTCCGGTCACTGAAATTACAGGTATACCCCGTAAAGCTGCGGCCAAGAGACGATACGGCCCGTGAGACTTCACTGTCGTTTTTCTCCAATGTCGCGCTCACTCCAATAATGTCTGCTCCCGCTTCTGCAAGGGCGCGCGCCATTGCCTTGCCAATACCCCGTTTACATCCTGTGACTAACGCTGTTTCCCCGGCTAATGAGAAATGATCCAGAACACTCATGCCGCTGCCTCGTTTCCCACTTGAACCAGGCTTTTCAGCGCATTCGGGTTTCCGCTCAGATCCGCCAGCGTCTCTCCAACCCTGTCGAGCTGTTGAACATTTGTGATGATTGCGTCGCAGTCAATCAATCCGGATGCTATCAACCCAATGGCCGCGTCAAAGTCATCCGGTGTATAAACACGAGCGCCCAGCAGTTCGATTTCCCGCCAAAAAAACTGGAACAGGTCAATCGGCGGTTTCCCCGAATGGATCGCAACCATAACAATGCGCGCGCGCGCGGCGGCGGCTGATGTCATACATTCTACGCCGGCAACGCTTCCCGATACTTCAAATATGACATCGGCGCCTTTCTGGCCGGTGGCTTCATACATGTATTTACCAACATCCAGCTCATTCGGGTTAATGGTATTGAACCCGAGTCTTCCGGCGATCATAAGCCGTTGTTCATTGACCTCGGAAATTGTGATTTTCCCGCCTTTTTGCCTCGCAACCATTGCGATCAGGATTCCAATTGGACCGCCGCCGATTATCAGAACATCCTCACCTTCGACCAGTCGACTCCGATTGACGTCATGGCAGGCCACGGCAGCCGGTTCGACCAAAGCCGCATGTTTGAGAGAAGTCTCCTTTGGCACTACGTGAACAGTATGTCGGGGTACTGTCCAGCTTTGCTGCAGAGCGCCATCGCTATCCAGTCCGAGAAACTTCAGATTGTGACAAATGTGGCTGTTTCCATTTTTGCAGGCCGCGCAATCACCGCAGTGAACCAATGGCCTCACGACCACCTTGTCGCCAACAGAAATATCGGATATATCCAACCCGACCGCATCGACAGCGCCGGACATTTCATGGCCGATGATCCGCTCGCAGCCCACTCGCGCATCCATGTTGCCGTGATAAACATGCAAATCCGTACCACAAAGTCCGCAATAAGCTACCCGGACTCGAACTTCTCCGGGATTGGGACTGATTGGTTTGCATGCGCCTAAAGTAAATGTCTTGTCACAATTATAATATGAAGCCTTCATTCGCTAATCTCTATTACAGTTTTAAAGCCAAACCTTGAAAATCAATCGGCGTGATGCAGAAAACCACTCAGATAATCTGAACGCAAATGTCATTCGGAGGCGCCTATGAAAGTTTGAATTGCGAGAGTCTCTCCCAATCGAACTCAACACCTGTTCCCGGGGTGTCGGGAGCGACAGCGCGGAAGTTCTCGACCTGCAACAGTCGATTCGTATACTGATCAATTGGAAAGCTGTGCACTTCAATCCATCCGGCATTTTGCTGTGCTGAAACCAGACTGACATGCAGTTCCTGCATGCCGTGACTACACACCGGAATATTTTTTTCCAATGCCAGTTCCGCTACACGAAGCCAGCCGGTGATACCGCCGCAATTGGAAGCGTCCGGTTGAATAAATGAAAGATTCGATTGGTCGAGCGCAAACTGAAACTCATGGATCGTATGGAGATTTTCTCCCATCGCCAGGGGTACGTCCGTGGCTTGGGCAATCTCAGCGTATCCCCGGTAATTGTCCGGTTCTATGGGTTCTTCAAACCAGTAAATATCAAATTCTTTAAACGCTTGCGCCGCCCTGACCGCTTTTTCAACAGACATGGAACAGTTGGCGTCAACCATGAAAGTGGTATCTTCGCCTGCCAACTCCCGAATTGCGGCGACTCGCGCAACATCTTCATCCAGATTTTCGTGCCCCACCTTGATTTTCACTGCATTAAATCCTGACTCAAGATATCCCGATACATTTGCCTTGAGCTTTTCCAATGAAAAATTGAGATCAATTCCGCCGCAATATGCACAAGTCGTGGAGTTTGCTCCGCCCGCCAGTTGCCACAATGGTTTTTGCTCTTTTTTGCCTTTGATGTCCCACAGCGCAATATCTACAGCGGATATTGCAAATGAAGATACGCCCCCGCGTCCTACATAGTGAATATGCCAAAACATTTGATCGTAAAGCCGGGTAATGTCGTCACCAGCCCTGCCCAGCAAAAAAATCTTTAAATCCTGTTCGAGCATAGCCAGAATTGCCTGGCCTCCACGTCCACCGGTGTATGTATACCCGGTACCCGAACTTCCATCTGACAGTTCAATCGTCGTAGTTACCAACTCAAAGTGACTATGATCGCCGTGCCTCGCATCACTGAGAACTTCAGCCAGCGGAACCCGGAACAGTGTGTTGGTTACGTTCGATATCGTTGGAGAACTCATGTTCGATCACAGTTTCGTGCGTAAGCGAATGATCAAACCCTTCGTTTTATCTGCGGCCACTAATGATCAGGTCAACGTCTTTGTTAATTGAATCACCGTGCTCGCCCTTTTCGATGGTTTTGGCAAAGTCCTGTAATATGGAACCCAGATGAGCGGAAATCGCATTCCTGGCCTCGACAATATTTCTTTCCTCCAGGGCCTGGACAAGCGCATCGTGCTCGAAGTATGTTTTGTCGCCGCGAGGCCCGATATTCCAACTGGAATAACGAATGATCTGAGCCTGGGTATTCAATCTGGCGTACAGTTCACCAAGAAGCCCATGATCACAACTGGCGACAAAGCGTTCATGAAATTTCCAGTCCAGTTCGTAAGCCGCGCTTCTGTCCCTGAACTCTCCGTTTTTGCGCAGTCTTCCAATTTTCGTATTGATTTCCTGCAGGTCCAGCACGAGCTCATCGGTTATCAAAGAGCGCTTGAACATTATTTCCAACGCTTCCAGTTCCAGTAATTTCCTGACATCGTAAAGTTCGCACATTTCCTGATGGGTAAAGCTGCGAACAATTGACCCGCGCCGGGGGACATTAACGATCAGTCCTTCACCCGACAGAATCAGCAACGCTTCCTTGACCGGAGCAATACTCACCTCCAATTCATTTGCCAATTCGTCTGCCCAGATGCGGCTGCCCGCCATCAGTTCACCGTCAATGATCTTTGACTTGAGCAGCGCGCAAATTTGTTGAGTCAGGGTTTCCCGGACCAGGTTGAGTTTATTTGATTTCATTCTGGGGTGTTTGTCTTTTCGATCGAAGAATATGTTGTACCACAAAAATAAAAAATAAAATATATTTTATTTTTTATTTTATTATGTTATAAACCGATAGCCCATTCAACCATTCGATATAACATTAACGAGGAAAAAAATGAATTCAATCAAACGCAATACGTTCAAAAATGTACTTTTCAGCGCTCTGGCATGTGGCGCTCTTTCACTGTCATTCGGTATTTCACATGCCGCCCAAAAGCTGAAATTCGCTCATGTCTATGAAGTAGGACATCCTCTCCACGAAGGCGCGTTAATGGCAGCCGAGGCTATTAACGAGGCTACGGAAGGTCGTTATGAAGTGGAAGTTTTCCCGGCTTCCTCATTAGGCAAGGAAGCGGGCTTGAACGAAGGACTGACGTTGGGCACGGTAGATATTATTTATACGGGAGCCGGATTCGCCGGATCCATATACGGTCCAATTTCAATCACGGATTTCCCTTTTACACTACGGAGCCTGGACCACTGGAAAGCCTACGGACAGAGTGATTTGTTTAAAGAATTGTCCGCCGGGTTTGAAAAGGCGTCCGGTGGCAGTGTGGTTGCCGCAATCAGCTATTATGGAACACGCCATGTTACCTCGAACCGACCCATACTGACTCCCGCGGATATCAAGGACGTCAAAATTCGAGTGCCAAACGCGCCAGCTTATGTGTTGTTTCCCAAAGCGGCCGGAGCCAACCCGACTCCGATGGCATTCGCGGAAGTGTATCTCGCTTTGCAGCAAGGGGTAGTTGACGCTCAGGAAAATCCACTGCCGACCATACAGGCGAAAAAATTTCACGAAGTACAAACTGACATCAATCTTACCGGACACATCACAAACTCGACCCTGACCGTGGCTTCCGGGTCACTCCTGTCCGGTATGAGTGATACGGACCGCGCCGCTGTCATCAAAGCCTTGCAGGATTCCGCTGACTGGGTTACAGAGCAAATTGTCCAATCCGAAGCCGAGCTTGTTGACTGGTTCAGGGGGCAGGGCGTAAATGTCAATGAAGTGGACCGCCAGCCATTCATGGATGTCGTAAAACCCGCGTTGCTCGGCGATGACATGCCGTTCAGCAACGATGTTTACGAACGTCTCCAGGCCATTCCTGACGCCGGTTAATTGAGGATATGGTCCGCAGTCAGTCGCATGGCGACAATTGCGGGCCATACGCCATGCGGTTTCGATCAGAGGTTATACACTAATGAATGGTAAAAATGCTTCAGAGAAGGAAGATGTTTTTAGTGAACTTGAAGAAGTAACCGATGATATTTCAGATGTCGGGCCTCTTGATTTCCCGGTGCTGATCGTGTTTACGCTGTTGTTCATTATCGTGGCCCTGCAATTTTTTACCCGCTACGTATTGAACGACAGCCTGGGGTGGACAGAGGAAATCGCCCGCTATCTCTTGATTCTGCTGGCGTTTGTCGGCTCGGTGAGTTGTGTACGAAAGGGCAAACACATTTATCTGGAATTTTTCTATCGATATTTGTCCGCAGGGCTCATAAAAACAGTTTCAACATTTGTAGAGGCCGTTGTCTTTGGAATGTTCGGCTACATGGCCTGGTTGGGAATAGAACTCGCCCAGAAAACCAGGTCACAAAGAATGGTTTCACTCGATTTGCCGAAGAGTGTTATCTATTACATCGTGGTGGTCGCCTGTATTGCGATGGCCCTGTTTGCGGCGTATCGCGTATTCAGATTTTCCAGGATGTCTGCGAGTGATATAGCCGCGGAGAAGCTCGGTAATACGGGCCAGGAGAATACCCCATGAGTCTGTGGATCCTGTTTGCAGTACTGGCTGTTTGTCTGATATTGGGGGTTCCGGTCGCGGTCTCACTGGCGCTGGCGTCCCTTTCTTATATTCTGATTTCCGGTACGCCCGAAGTTGTGTTGATACACAATATGATCACGGGGGTTGACAGCTTCCCGCTTCTTGCCATTCCGTTTTTCATTCTGGCTGGACACCTGATGAATACAGGGGGCATAACCACCAAGATATTCGCATTCGCCCGTGCCTTGATGGGGTGGACGCCGGGTGGTCTTGGCCATGTCAATGTGGGCGCCAGTGTCATATTCGCGGGAATGTCCGGCGCCGCGGTCGCAGATGCGGGAGGACTCGGCAATGTCGAAATAAAAGCAATGCGGGATGCCGGATATGACACCGATTTCGCGGTTGGAGTCACTGCGGCTTCTTCAACCATTGGCCCGATTATTCCGCCGTCTCTGCCACTGGTCATTTTTGGCGTAATGGCGTCTGTTTCGATCGGGGAATTGTTTGCCGCGGGATTGGTTCCCGGCTTGTTGATGGCTGTTTCATTAATGGTCATGGTGGCCTGGTACTCGAAGAGAAGAAATTATCCGCGTGACGCCAGATTTGATCTTCGTGTCATCTGGCGCACGTTCAAGGCGGCATTCTTCCCGCTATTAACGCCGGCCATTATCATCGGCGGTATTGCCACCGGTGTATTCACCCCCACTGAAGCCGCTATTGCCGCCGTTGTATATGCGATGTTTCTGGGCCTGGTGGTGTATCGGACTCTTTCGTGGAGACATATAGTGAGAGTGTCCGTTGATACCATTGAAACATCCGCCGCCATTCTGATGATCGTTTCCGCAGCTACCATCTTTGCCTGGATTCTCACCGCTAACCAGGTTGCCGATTTGCTGGGGGGGGCGCTGTTGGGACTTACCGAAAACAAGCATCTGATTCTTCTGATGATCATGGCAATCGTGCTCGCGATCGGGTTATTCATGGAAACCATTGCAGCGATCACTATTCTTGTGCCTGTGCTGATGCCTATTGCGCTGACCGTTGGCATAGACCCGGTGCATCTTGGAATCATTGTGATACTCAATCTCATGCTTGGGTTGCTGACGCCCCCGATCGGGATGGTTTTGTATGTGCTGTCAGAAGTGTCCGGCGTCAGCTTTGAGGACTGTGTCAAGGCAACCATGCCATTTCTGATCCCGTTAATTATTGTGCTGCTGATGATTACATTCGTTCCTGAGATTGCGTTGTGGTTGCCAAATGCTGTTTTTCGCGGATAGTTATAGTGGGGTATTTTGTTAGAATAATAAAAATACTTGAATGATTCCGGGGGCGCGGGAATCAAGCGGAATGTCAATTGAAAAAATAGACACACTCGTTGTCGGCGCCGGTCAGGCCGGCGTAGCCATGAGCGAGCATTTGAGTCATTGCGGTGTGCCTCACCTCGTTCTGGAGCGATACCGGATTGCAGAACGCTGGCGCTCGCAAAGATGGGATTCACTGGTTACCAACGGCCCGGCCTGGCATGATCGATTTCCGAATATGGAGTTTACAAGCGATCCGGAAGGCTTTCCCGGCAAGGAGGAAGTGGCAGACTACTTTGTCGCTTATGCGAAAATGATCAAAGCCCCGATTCGATGCGGTGTAGAGGCGCTGGAGGTGACCAGAAACGCAGGTTACCCCGGCTTCAGAGTCGAGACGTCAGAAGGCGTGATCGAAGCCAACAGAGTGGTTGCAGCCACCGGACCTTTTCAAAAACCTGCGATACCGGCTATCGTGCCGGATGACTCGGGAATTACACAACTTCATTCGAGTGTCTATCGTAATCCCGGCCAATTGCCTCCGGGCGGGGCGCTGGTGGTCGGCGCAGGGTCTTCGGGGGCGCAAATTTCGGATGAACTCCTGCGTGCAGGTAAAAGTGTTTATCTCTCTGTCGGGCCGCATGACCTTCCTCCGCGGAGGTATCGTGGGCGTGATTTTGTCTGGTGGCTGGGTGTGCTTGGCAAGTGGGAAGAGTCGGCTATCGAACCCGGGATGGAACATGTCACAATCGCGGTAAGCGGCGCCCGCGGTGGTCACACGGTAGACTTCCGGCAGTTGGCTGCACAGGGGATGACGCTCGTTGGCCGGACAGAATCCTTCCGGAACAAAGTGATGTTCTTCGCAAACGATCTTGCGAAGAACATCGCTCAAGGGAATGCCAATACCCTGTCTGTGCTGGACGAGGCGGACACTTACATTGCCCGCAACGGTCTGGATTTTCCGGAAGAGCCTGAAGCTCGCGTAGTTGGCCCCGACCCGCAGTGCGTAACCAACCCCATTTCAGAGTTGAATCTGGCAGAGGCTGGAATAACCTCCATCATCTGGGCAACAGGCTTTGAGGTCGATTACAACTGGTTGAATGTGGACGCGTTTGATTCAGAAGGCAAGCCCCGGCATCAACGTGGCGTTTCAACGGAGCCGGGGGTCTATTTCCTCGGATTGCCCTGGCAGTCACGGCGTGGGTCTTCCTTTATATGGGGGGTCTGGCACGACGCCCGGTTTCTGGCGGACCAGATTGTCATACAAAATCAGTACCTGGCCTACAAGGCTTGCGCGCCGTTCCATGTCGGCTAGAAATGATCTCTCGGGTATTTTTTGTCCCAGGTTTTTCTGAATAATTCCTGTCGATTGCACCAGGCGGCTGATTCCGCTTTGAGGAAAAACCGATTCAGGTCACAGGTGAGTTCTGTGCGGGTAAATGTCCGGGTATGCCAGTCGCTTCCCCGGCTGTATTCCCACCGCCATTCGTATTGCGCTTTCGCGGTTAATGGATGATCGGGATGAATGGTATATCTTTGCAATGTCGTGGACGCCATTTCAAGTTGACTTCCTTCGAATCGTATTTTTCCGTTGTCCGCAAAAATCTCGAATATGTACTCACCACTGACCGGATCAACGGTAACCTTGCGATGTTGTCTGAATTCGCGTAATTGAGTGGCAGGCAGCGCTTCTCCTGTTTCAGTCGTTTTAAATTCAGTCAGTCTTCCCGGTTTCGGGTTGGCAGTGCGAACGGGAAGTTTCAACCGGCTGTCCTTCGTATGGATGCTGACCGTCGCATTTTCCGGGGAAGGCCAGGCCATCGGCCAGTAACTGGTGGAAACAGCCAATCGTAATTTATGCCCGGCAGGCGCCACATAGCCGACGTGATTGAGTTTCACGGTCACCCTGGTCGGCAAATCCGGTTCAATCGGCTCCGGTTCCGACTTGCCCGTTCGCTGGCTTACATTCAATAGCCCCCGGGTAATCAGCGTACTGGCGCCGTCCGGCCAGACATCGCAAAGGCGAACGGCTATCAACCCTTGTGGTTTATCGCAGCTCAGCGTCAGTTCCAACTCCGGGTTTCCCAGGATTTCGATGGGGTCCGATTCCACGTCCAGATCGAAACATAACGAACCCCGGTCTTCCGTTTGTTGATCTCCCGGCAATTCATCAGCGGGACCGAACGCGAACCAGGGCATGTATTCACCGGAATCCAGGCCAACCGTCTGCGGCGAGCAGATTCGCAGAACCGTGTCCGGGGCCGTGGATTCCAGCAGCGTATTGTCGCCAAGATGAAAAACGGTATACGTTACATTTTCGGACGGCCAGCCGGATTCGCCAACCCATCGACCCGGGCGATTCTGATAAAAAGGCGCCGGTCGCACACTGTCCTGAATGTAAACCTGATACATGGATTCATCCAGAATGCCGGTATCTTCGTTTTTCAACCATTGATCGAACCACCGCAAGGCATCATTCAGGAATCCCACGGCCGGGCCTGGAACGCCCAAATGCGGATAACGGTGGCACCAGGCGCCTTGCAGTCCTCTGCGTGGAACGGAAAGGTTTTCCAGTAAACGGGGGACCGTATTGGGCCAGCAATCGGCATGTCCACTGACTGCATAAACCGGAATGTCGATGGCGTCATAGTCCGCGCCTACCGTTCCGCGCAACCAATAGTCGTCCTCTCGTTGATGATTGAGCCAGTACTCAAGGTAATGGGGGGTATTCTCCAACCGCTCCCGCCACAGCTTTTCCCAACCCCGCCCTGCGAGTAACGGGTCTGGAGGGCGGGTATTGTAGCCAAACATGATAGCGGCCCAACCAATGGTCTGGCCCACCATGCAACCCATGTAGTAACCGGCGTCATCATAGTACCGGAATTCCGACGCGCCCAGGGCAATGACCGTCTTTAATGGTTCCGGTCTGCGCTGAGCGAGTTGCAACCCTGTAACGCCGCCCCAGGAGATTCCGATTGTCCCGACGGCGCCGTCCGACCATGGTTGGGAGGCAATCCAGTTGATTACATCGACCCCGTCACTGATTTCCTGATCGCTGTATTCATCCAGCATGACGCCGTCAGAGCTTCCGGAGCCGCGCATGTCCACCCGTAAACAGGCGTAACCATGGTTCGCGAACCAGGCGATGGTCGTTGAATCGCGTACTGCGGAATAATCATCCTTGCGGTAGGGGATGTATTCCAGAATAGCGGGAAAAGGTTGATCGGGGTTTGCGGTTGGCAACCACAGCCTGGCGCCCAGTCTCGCGCCATCCGTCATGGGTATCCAGAGATGGTCAATACAGTGAGTCATTCGTACAAACGTTTAATGAGGGTAATGACAGGTCAGTGAGTGGTTTTCATTCACAGTATGAACCGGCGGGAATTTATGGTCGCAATGCTCCGCGGCAAACGGGCAGCGCGTATGGAATTCGCAACCGGATGGCCGGTCCATCAGGCTCGGCGCCTCACCTTTCAGTTCGATGCGTTCAATATTGGCGTCGGGGTCCGGTTCCGGATTGGCTGACAGCAACGCCAGGGTATAAGGATGTCGTGGATGGTGAAATATATCATCGGTCGGGCCCTGCTCGACAAATCTGCCGAGATACATGATGGCCGTGCGGTCGGAAATATGCCGGACAATATTCAGGTTGTGGGTAATGACGAACATACTGATGCCCAGTTCATCCTGCAATCTGTTCAGCAAATTCAGGATTTCTCCCTGAACGGAAACATCCAGACCCGCGGTGGGTTCATCCGCAATAATCATCTTCGGATTCAACGCCAATGCTCTCGCCACGCCCACTCTTCGCGCCTGCCCGCCACTCAATTGATGGGGATATCGGGCAGAAAAATGCTCCGGCAGTCCGACCATCTTCAGCAAACGCGCAGACTCCTCCCCCAGGTTCCGCTCCTTCAGGCCGTGAACGATATAAGGCTCGGTGACCAGCGCGCCGACATTCTGTCTTGGACTTAATGAACCCACCGGGTTTTGCCACATGAACGAGATTTGTTTTCTGTATGCCATCATTTCGGCGCCGTTCATGGTCGTCACTTCCTCGCCCCTGAATCGTATCGAACCCTCTGCCGCGGGCAACAGTCCGGCCACGACCAGGGCCAGCGTTGACTTTCCTGACCCGCTTTCACCGACCAAAGTAAATGTTTGTCCTTCTTTTATGGATAGCGAAACGTCGCGAACGGCATCAATCCAGGGGTCGGTCTGCCGCTTGATCAGCGCCTGTACCGAGGACATACTGCGAAATCGTACCCGCGCATTCTCGACTTCAAGAACCGTATTCATGACCGGCTCCGATGGCAACTGACAGAGTGACCCGCGGAGCGCTCTGACCATTCAGGAACTTCAGTATCGCATTGCGTCATAACGTATTCACAACGATTTTTGAATATACAACCGGACGGCATGGTCACCAGGTCCGGAATTTCTCCCGGAATGGTTGGCAGCTTACGGCTTTTGGTGGCGATACTGGCCGGGTCGCACTTCAACAAGCGCTCAGTGTAAGGATGGGCCGGACGATGAAAGACATCAGCGACCGTTCCCTGTTCGACCACTTCACCGGCGTACATGATCACGACATGATCACAAAGCTCCGCAATCACACCGAGATGATGGGAAATAAACAAAATGGAACATCCCATATCCGACTGCAATTCCTTCAGCAAATGAATGATCTGCACTTCCAGTGTGGCGTCCAGCGCCGTGGTGGGTTCATCAGCGATCAGAAACGAAGGTTCAGCCTGCAATGCCATCGCAATTGAAATCCGTTGCTGCATTCCTCCGGAAAATTCATGGGGGAATTGTTTGAGTCTACTGGCCGGGTCGGGAATTCCGACACTGGTCAACATCTCGATTGATCTCCGGTTCTTCTCGGTCCGGGACTTTTTGTCGCGATATTGTATGTCTGTCATTTGACGCCCGATGGACAATACCGGATTCAGGGTTGACATTGGATCCTGGAATACGACGGACATTTGAACCCCGCGGATAGCGCGCATGTCTTCTTCGGGTAATTCCAGAAGGTCGGCGCTGTTGAATTCAATGGAGCCATTCGGTATGGACGCATTCTCGGCCAATAAACGAATAATCGAGGAAATCAAAGTCGATTTCCCGCATCCGCTTTCACCGACCACGCCGACAATAGCGCCTTTTGGCACATCCAGATTGACGTGCCGCAGCGCTTTGAGTTCACCACGGTCTGTCCCGTAATGGACCGACAAATCCCGGATTTTCAGAACGTTTTCGTTCATCTGGACAAGTTCAGATTCCTTTCCTCAGTTTCGGGTCAATCAGATCCCGCAACGACTCGCCGAGGAAGGTAAAGCCCAGTGTGATCAACAGGAGGGGGATACTGCCTGCGATGATTGGCCAGGGCGTGTTGCGTATCAGGGTATAACCGTCGTTCAGGATACTGCCCCATGACGGTGTCGGCGGTTTCACCCCCATACCCAGAAAACTCAACCCGGCTTCAAGAGCGATGACAGTGGGAATATCCATGGAGGCCAGGATAATCAACGGCCCGATTACGTTGGGCAGAATGTGGACAAAAAGAATGCGCCGGGTGGAAACCCCCATAGCCCGTTCCGCCATGATGAACTGGTTGGATTTTATGGTTAATGTCTGGGTACGCACCACCCGGCCATAGTTGGGTATCGAAGTGACAATAATGACCGCGATTACCGTGCCAAGCGAGGGGCCGACCAGGGCCACGGTCGCCAGTGCAAACATGACCGTTGGAAACGAACGAATCGTGTCAAAAAACAACAGGATGATATTGTCCAGCCACTTCGGCCCGAATCCGGCGAGCATGCCAAGCAGTACGCCGATACCCAGCGCCGCCGAGATGGAGACCAGCGCGACCTTCAACGCGACCTGACCGCCAAACAACACCCTGGAGAACAGGTCACGGCCGAGTTGATCGGTGCCCAACAAGTGCCTGGAGGACGGCCCTTGAAGCCGGTCAACGATATTCAGCGCAATCGGATCATAAGGCGAGATGACACTGGCCAGAACCGCGCTGATCACAATGAGTGTAACCAGTATCAAACCAAAAAACCCCAAAGGTTCGCGGGTGATCCGCTTGAGAATATCCATCACAGCGACGCCCTGATCCTGGGGTCGAGCCAGGCGTTAACCAGGTCCGACAAGGTCGTACTGATGACAAACAGGATGGTGCTGATCAACACGGAACCCATCACTACGGGATAGTTCCTCGTCGTGATGGAATCGAAAATCAGTTTGCCAATACCGGGGCGGGCGAAAACAATTTCTGTAAACAGGGCCGCGGACAGGAGAAACCCCATGCCGACCCCGATTACCGTCACGGTTGGAAGTACCGCGAGTTTCAATGCGTAGCGATAGACTACGGTTCGCTCAGGCAATCCGTAAGCGCGCGCTGTCCGAATATGATTCTCGCCCATTACCTCCAGCATCGACGCTCGAACCAGCCTCGCCAGGTATCCAATCCACGACAATCCAATAGCGAACGCGGGTAAAACCAGGTGCGCCGCCTGATCCCGGAAATCCCCTTTTTCTCCGGCGCCTACCGCCGGGAACCAATGCAGGGTTACGGCAAATATCAACAATGAATAAAGCGCCACCACGAATGCCGGCGCCGTAATGCAGCCTACGGACAGTATTCCGGTAATCCGGTCAGCCCATGTATTCCTGTGCAGCGCCGAATAGCAACCCAGGGGGATTCCGATCAGGGCCGCGAACAGGATCGCGGAAAAAATCAACCAGAGCGTATAGGGCAATTGATTGAACACAATATCCGCCACAGGCCGGTTGGTAATGACATCCATGCCGAGATCACCTGTGAACAAATTCCCGAAAAACCGCAGAATTTGTACAGGAAGCGGCAAATCCAGTCCCATACGGGCCGACATGCCTGCAATGAGTTCCGGTGTTGCCCTGGGTCCCAGCAGGATGCGCGCCGGGTCGCCCGGAACAAGATGGATCATGCAAAACAGCGCCGTCACCGCAAGCATGACAATGACGACGCTCAATGCAAGTCGCTTCAGAACATAAAGAAGCATGACCGGCTACCGGGATTTCAGGAATATACCGGGTTAAAAAATTTCAACCCGCTATGCCAAATGATCTCAACAAGGGCAAGCCATCCGGGCGAAATGCCGGATTGATGGTGTTGCGGTATATCACGGGGGTCGCTTCATGGGTAATGAAGCGGTAAGCGCCACTTTCTTCCATCATATCCTGCATTTTCCGATACATCCCGTCTCGTTGCGCTGGATCGGACGTCGACTTGGCCGCCGCCTCCAGTTCATCGAATTGAGGGTCGCTGTAACGCTCCCAGTTCCAGATGCCTTTTTGACTGGTAATAAACCACGCCGTCGCATAAGAAGGATCCGGCGCCATGGAATACCGGTTCAGGATCAGCTGAATATCCTTATACCGTTCACCGGCGCTGGAATCACCCAGGGACCAGAATGCGCCGGATTCATGCAAATTGACTTCGACGGCAATTCCCGCCTGGGCGCAAGTCGCCTGAATAACCTGGGCAGTGGTCACATTGGCTGACTTATTCAGTATGTCCAACGTGACGCTGACGCCATCACTCAAGCCTGCGGCGCCAAGGTATTCCCGGGCTTTTTCAATATTCATTTCCGGCGGAACCATGCTCTGGGGGCGATGGCCAATCAAGCCTGGCGCAATGATGCCGGTGGAAGGTTCGGCGGCGCCAAAATAGGAAGCCTGCAGTATGGAAGGAACGTCAATACAATGCTGGATCGCTTTTCGGAGATTCGCGTTTGCCATGGTTTCATTTTCAACGTTCATCCCCACCCAGACATAATACAGGGAGGGGTACTCCTCAATCGTGGAATTATCCGGAGGCGACGCTTTCAGGTTACTGACAGAACCCAGGGAAATCCGGGTACAGTCTATGTCTCCGGACTCATACGCGATTTGCGCGGTATTTTCATCATCAATCGGAAAAATGTGGATTTCGTCGAATGCCGCGTCGCCGCCATGCCAGTCGGGATTGCGAACCAGGATTGTTTTTTGCTTCGGTTGCCATTCATGATGCATATAGGGCCCGGACGCGCAGGGCGTGGTGGTGTCCACTTTGCCGCCCGCTTCCCGCCATGCCTTTTTACTGATGATATTACCCACAATATAGGGCAAGGCAATATTCCACGCCGGCGGATAAGGATCATTGAAAACAATGGTACCCTCGTATTTACTCTCTACCGTGACTTCCTTTAACGAACCCCAGTCCGGTGTATTGGTGGATTCCAGGGACTCATCCAGAATACGTTCGTAAGAATATTTCACGTCTTCAGCGGTCATTTCACCGAAACCACCGGTAAACATGATTCCCGGCTTCAGCCTGAATTTGATGTGGGTATCGTCCGCCTGCTCAATTGATTCTGCGGCATCGAGTACGTATCCCCATTCCCGACCCGGCTTGTACTGGATCAGCTTGCTGTAAATACTGCTTTGAATCTCTTCATCGACAACGCCTTGCGAATAAGCGGGGTCCAGACTGCGCATGTCGGCATAGGTCCGAACCTTCAGTATTTTCTTGCCCTGGGCAAAGACGATTTCCGATGCGCCGGTTAGCGCGGCCAGTCCGAGTACGCCGGAAGTTTTCAGGAAATCCCGTCGGTCAGTATCTGTAGCCGGGATCGTGGAATGTTTCGTGTTTTTCATGATGTCCTCATTCATAGGTGGTGAGCTTGTAGATGAAAAACTTTTACCCTTTGCGGCAGGAGAATGCAACCGCATGGTAATTCTATGGATTCCCGAATTACCTGTCCGGCCCGAAAATAGCGCCGGCGTCACGGAAATTGATTGCCCTGGCGCCATCGCTGAATGCTCTCTCTTCTCCGTTATACACGACATAGTCTGATTGGAGAGGGTGTTGTTTTTGTGAAAATCGTGACAGCATTTTCCTGAAGTGTGAATGAAATGTCGCCGCAGATTTGATTTCGATGCCGGTCAGACTCCGCCCACTCGCATACAACAGATCAATTTCATTGCCGTGGCTGTCCCGGTAAAAATACAGGTTCGGCATCTTGCCCTGATTGTATCGAGCCTTGATTGCCTCCAGAACGACCAGGTTTTCAAACAACTGACCAACCAGGGGGTCACGGGTTACCTGTTCGGGTTTCTCGATGCCTAGCAGGTAGGTCAGTAATCCGGTATCTGTGAAGTAGTATTTCGGAGACTTGACGACCCGTTTGCCGAAATTCTCGAAGTAAGGTGAAAGTTTGAATACTACAAATGACGCTTCCAGAATGGATAGCCATTCCTTTACCGTTTTGGCGGTTACGCCCACATCCGACGCCAGGGATTGGTAGTTGATGATCTGGCCGGTTCTGCCGGCCAGCAGGCGCATGAATTTATCGAACAGGCTGACATCCTTTAGCTGGATGATCTGGCGAATGTCTCTTTCAACATAAGTTTGATAATAATTGGCCCAGGCGGTATTGGGCCGTTGATTCTGATCGTATATACGGGGAAGAAATCCGGTAAAGACATATTCCTCGAATGTGTCGAAGGTGATCATCGCCGCTCTTAATTCGGCGATGGAAAAGGGCAACAGGTTGAGAATCCCGGTTCTGCCCGCCAGTGACTGGGTAATTGAAGCTCTCAATTCAAGCTGATAGGAACCGGTGAGAACGAACTGGCCATTCCTCCCGGAATCATCGACGATCCCTTGCAGATAACTGAGGAGGTGAGGAGCGCGCTGGATTTCGTCAAAAATGACCGTTTCCCGATACCGGGTTAGAAATCCCCTCGGGTCTCCCTGGGCAAAAGTCAGGATATCAGGTGTTTCCAGGCTGACGTAGGTATAGTCTTTCAACAATTCCCGAGCCAGTGTCGTTTTCCCGGCTTGTCTCGGCCCCAACACGGTTACAACCGGGTATTCCCTGAGTAGCTGAAGCAGTTCCTGAGATAAGTCGCGAAAAATCATGCAACGATCATATTATGTGTAAATCTGTATTTCAACTTCTGATTTACACACTACAGCCATGTCAAAGGCTATGTCAAAGGCTATGTCAAAGGCTATTGACTGGGCGGTTGGTTTGTACTACATTGTACTAATTGTGTAACACAACAAACAGAAACATGACCCAGTCAACCTTTACCTTTCGAGTCAATGAGGACCTGAAAGACAATTTCACCGCAGTCGCTAAATCCCTGGACCGCTCCGGCGCTCAACTGCTGCGTGATTACATGCGTGAAATGGTTCACAGACGACAGGAAATGGAGAAATACGATGCCTGGTTTATGCGTGAAGTGAAAGTCGGTCTGGATTCAGCCAATGCGGGCCATCTTGTGCCGTCCGACAAGGTCGAGGCAGAATTTGTTGCCCGCAGGGCAAACACCAGGCACAGACATGATGCTCAATCGTGAGGTTGTTCTGGACACCCGAAGCCATTCATGATCGCAATCAAATTTATGATTACATCGAAGCTGATAATCCACATTCTGCTGTCGCTCTTGATGAATTGATTGCTGAGAAATCAGGCCATTTGGCTGATTACCCGAATATGGGACGAGTCGGACGAATCAATGGAACTCGCGAATGGGTCATTCACCGGAATTATGTTTTGATCTATGATCTCGCAGGAGACCAGATACGCATCCTCCGGGTGTTGCATACAGCCAGACAATGGCCACCTTCCGAAAAATAAGAGGTCAGGAAGCGACCTGGTACGGGAATTTGCAGAATCGTTTATGATTGAATCAATGCAGATACATGAATCTGGATAAATTACTTTGGGAATTATATATTTGACTCCATGAAGATCATGGAACCAAGCATATCTATTGACGTTTCACAGACCGGGTTATCCCGCTATCTCCACGTCCAGCAACCCTATTCCCAAAGGCCGATATATTCAACGGGAAAGTTATATCAGCGTTGGCGCATGGAGTCAAATATAAGAGTTGTCCAATGGAAGATGAGCCTGAAGGATGAGCTGTATTTCCACTGGGAGATGAGTTTGAAGGCGTTGATTTTGGGATCATCGGAGGATGATCGTGAAATTACACAGCCAGCGCTTACAGACGGTGGAAGAGATTCGTTCGTTTTTGAACGGAGCCACCACTTTTGATTTTGAACCCCAGTCCCGCAAAGAATCCTATTCGTGGATTTGCGACAGTCTGCGGCAGTTGCGTTATGGCGCATTGAGCAAGGCCGACCGGGGTGCGGTGAAAGCCTACCTGGAGAAGGTCAGTGGCTTATCCCGCGCCCAGATCACCCGGCTGATCCGACAGTACCGCGATAGTGGCCGCATTCGGGATCGCCGGGGGCGGCCCGCCAACGCTTTCTCCCGGCGCTATACCCCGGCTTCTTGCGCGTCGATACCGTCCATCAGGGCGACCAGGACGGCATCAAGGGGCTGTATCATATCAATGCCGTCGATGAAGTCACCCAGATGCAGGCCGTAGTCAGTGTACAGAGAATCTCCGAAAGCTATCTCATCCCGGCTCTGCATCAACTCCTGGATGCCTTCCCCTTCACGCTCCAGGGGTTCCATTCCGATAACGGTTCAGAGTATATCAATCGACAAGTCGCTAAACTCCTGCAAAAACTCCACATCGAACAGACCAAATCCCGTCCCCGACAGAGCAATGACAACGCCCTGGTCGAAGGCAAGAACGGCTCCGTCATCCGCAAGCATCTGGGCTACGAACACATCTCACAGCGCTTCGCTCAACCCGTCAACCACTTCCTCACAAACTATCTCAATCCCTACCTGAACTATCACCGACCCTGCCTGTTCGCAAAGGAAGAAATCAACAATCAGGGAAAACAAATCCGCAAATACCCGGACTCACTGATCCAGACTCCGTATGAGAAACTCCGTTCCCTGCCCCATGCACAGCAATATCTCAAATCCGGAATCACGTTCAAAATACTGGATGACTTCGCTCACAAATACAGTGATAATGAAGCCGCGAGGAGACTCAATCAAGCTCGCAATACACTATTCCAATCTTTTAACAAATCCCAAAATTACGCCGCCTGACAGCAAACCTCAATGACCTTTCAATCTATACAGAAAATACTCCCCTTCAGGCTCATCTCTGAATTGGAAAACGCTGTACCTGTTCCAGGCTCTTGGCTTGCGCTGATTTGCCGCGCTATCATTCCACCTGATACCCGTATCTCCACCGTGTTTTTTCTACTGTGCCATCCCAGTATTTTACCGTTCCCTCTCCGTTTTCCTTGCCGTCTATAAATGGGACTTTCCAAACCGTGCCAAGCAGTTCTTTTAGTGTTCCCTCTCCGTTCATCACGCCGTCTATATACGGGATTTCCCAAACGTCACCGTCCGGCAATTTCTCTACCCAATACCCGTTCCTCTCGCCGTCTACAATCGGGCCTTCTGCAATCCCACCGCCCGGCAATTCTATAATTTCATTGTCGGCGTATCCTGTCATGGCGACAGATAACAGGGTAATCAGGCATAACCGTTTGATGATCGTTTTCATGGTTGGTTCTTCGATTGTTTAATCTGCTATCGGCCAGGCTCCCGGCCAGCCGTGACCTGAAAGGCGCCTGATTTTCCCTGATAGCGTTCCGGCTAAATTAAATATTGGCCTGTTGTGATTGAAACTGATTCGCTATAGGGCCCTTCGATGCCTCTGTATATGAAACGAATCCAGTAAAAGTAAGTAGTCAATGGTTCGACAGAACAATCCCATCCCCTCGATATGTATGTACTTCTAACCCGTTTTGCCGTGCTTAATTTGTTTTCGGTATTTCTCCATATTTCGGTTATATGGTCGTATTGACTAGCCCAATTATCCCAATTACACCGGACGTTGTTTCTGGTGCATTCAGAATAATTATTGCCGTAACTAACCCGTAAGCCTGTTGGCTTCGGTGGGATAGTAATTATAGTAATTGGCGCTGTTGTTGTTGGTGGTGGTGGTGTTCCGTTGTTGCTGTTCCCGCCAGTGTTGCCGCCGCCTCCGTTGTTGCCGCTGGTTTGTGCATGGGCAGGCAATATTACGCTGTTAATGATCGGCTTATTCCACGCCGTGACTGCCAACCCGCCAACGGCCAGGGTCTTGATGATCTGTTGCCGTTTCTCCCTGTCGGTCTTTTGTTCTTCTCGGCTCATGGTGGATTTCCCGGTAATTGATCGAACCGGGATATAACCACACTTCCCGCTACTCGACAATGCCGCCGTCTTGCTCGATCTCGTTCAGTACCTGTTCCAGGCTCTTGGCTTGCGCAGCGCTGGCCGGATTGCGCCACCGGGTCAACCCGGATGGTTTAACCTGCTATCGGCCAGGCTCCCGGTCAGCCGTGACCACAAAGGCACCGGATTTGCCGCGCTATCAAAACCTGTCGATCAGCCTGCCGCCAAAGTAGCTACCAGCCCGGCCACATCCTGCCCGATAGCGAACATCTTCCAGGTCATAGCTCCCATAAACGCCAGCATGATCGCGCATATCCAACGTAGCCAGGTAATATCTCCCTTTAGTGATTTTTCCACACTGACCACTTCCTGCCGTAGTGATTTTTCCAGGGTTTCCAGGTCAGCCTTTGTCGCCAGTTCGCCGGACTGGTTCGCCATGACCTCGGCCACTGCTTCGGCCTGCTCGGTCTTGAATCCGGCCTTTTCCAACTTCCGCATGGCCGCCAGTGTGTCAATCGCTATCGCTGTATTCATGGTTCGGTGCCTGCCGGTTCTTTATCTGGTGTTCCTATTCTGGCCGGATTGCGCCACCGGGTCAACCCGGTCTGTGAAACGTCAATAGATATGCTCGGTTCCATGATCTTCATGGAGTCAAATATATAATTCCCATTACTTTTTACTGAAACACATATCGGATTTGCCTAACTTTGCTTGGTCTCTTGGCTGGCAGTATACCCTTTCCCATCTGAGTGTTGTGGGCGAGTCACGGCACTGCCTTGATTTGGAGGAGGTGGCGGAGGGGAAACAGAGGGTGTAGGCTTCGGTTGGTAACCGCGATAGTGTATTACTCCCACAGTGGCTGGTTTTTCAGTCTTCATAATTCAACTCCGGTCTTGTGTGTATGGCCAAAATTCTATTGTTTGTACCTGTCTGGATGCAATCAGTATACCTCTATCGTCGGTTTCCTGCCAATTTTATGGATTCTCGTATTGCCTGTCCGGGTGCATCATTCACCGGTTGGATGATGGTTCCTGCGTTAAGCGCTCTGTGTAATGTGTTCCTCGGTGATCGTTTATGTGTATAATACCTCGTAGCCATACACATAAGAGGTCAACATGCGTACAAATATAGAAATTGACGATAAACTGATGACCAATGCAATGAAAGCCTGTGGCGCCAGGACGAAGAAGGCGACCGTGGAGAAAGGGTTGGAAATGCTGATCCAGATCGAACAACAGTCCGGCCTTCGTAGTCTTCGGGGCAAACTGCATTGGGAAGGCTCGCTGGAGGAGATGCGATCCGACAAGTGATTATTGCAGATACATCAGTCTGGATAAATTATTTCAATGGCGCGCAAAACCGTGAAACAGATATTCTTGATAAACTTTTAGTATCGCACCGCATTTTAATGGGGGATTTGCTCTTGACAGAAATCCTTCAGGGTTTCCGAAAAGACCAGGATTATCAATTAGCTGAAAGAGCGCTCATGCGACTGGCTTTCGCTGAGATGGTCGGTCGGGAGATTGCCGTTATCAGCGCCGGAAATTACAGGAAGCTCCGTAAACAGGGTATTACTGTCAGAAAGACTGTAGACGTTTTGATAGCAACATTTTGTATCTGCAATGATCATACGCTTCTGCATAATGATCGGGATTTTGATGCAATGGCTGATTTACTCGGTCTCAATGTATATTAGCGGGAACCTTTGGTAAGATGGGAATTCTTGCCCTGCAACTCAATCCCGTGATACCACCAGGACGAAATCGTGGATCATTCACAATTCAGCTCTATAACAAGTTTTATCTGGAGCATCGCTGATGATGTGCTGCGGGATTTGTATGTCCGCGGCAAGTATCGGGATGTTATTTTGCCCATGACGGTGTTGCGCAGGCTGGATGCGGAGCTGGAGCCAACCAAGCAGGCCGTGCTGGATATGAAGGCTTCACTGGATGAAGCCGGTATTGTCAATCAGGATCAAGCGCTGCGTCAGGCTGCCAGGCAATCTTTTTACAATACCTCCGCATTTACGCTGCGTGACCTGCGCTCCCGCGCCAGTCAACAACAACTCAAGGCTGATTTCGAATCTTACCTTGACGGTTTTTCACCGAACGTGCAGGATATTCTTGAAAACTTCGAGTTCCGAAACCAGATTCCCCGCCTGTCAAAAGCGGATGCGCTGGGTACTCTGATCGAGAAGTTTCTGTCCCCGGATATTAATCTGAGTCCAACCCCTGTGAGAAACCCTGATGGTTCGGTTAAAGCTCCAGGACTTGATAACCATGCCATGGGTACGATATTCGAGGAACTGGTACGCCGGTTTAATGAAGAAAACAACGAGGAGGCCGGTGAGCACTGGACTCCACGCGATGCTATCAAGCTGATGGCAAAGTTGATCTTCCTGCCCATCGCCGATGAGATCGAATCCGGCACTTACTTGCTTTACGACGGCGCCTGTGGCACCGGCGGTATGCTTACTGTGGCAGAGACAAGCCTGCAGGAATTGGCTGGAGCTCGTGACAAGGAGGTTTCCACTCACCTGTATGGGCAGGAAATCAATGCCGAGACGTATGCGATCTGCAAAGCGGACCTGTTACTGAAAGGGGAAGGTGACGCTGCCGACAATATCGTGGGCGGTCCGGAACATTCCACATTGTCGAATGATGCCTTCCCATCCAGGGAATTCGACTTTATGCTATCCAATCCGCCTTATGGCAAGAGTTGGAAGTCCGACCTTGAACACATGGGTGGAAAGACAGGCATGCGTGACCCGCGATTCCTGATTGAGCACGGTGGGGATTCCGAATATTCCCTGGTTACCCGCACCAGTGACGGACAGATGCTGTTCCTTGCCAACAAGCTCTCCAAGATGAAGCAAAATACCCGGCTTGGCAGCCGCATTGCCGAGGTGCATAACGGGTCATCGCTCTTTACCGGCGATGCTGGTCAGGGGGAAAGCAATATTCGTCGCTGGATCATTGAGAACGACTGGCTGGAAGCCATCGTGGCCCTGCCGCTCAATATGTTCTACAACACTGGCATCGCCACCTATATTTGGGCGCTGTCCAATCGTAAGCAGGAACATCGCAAAGGCAAAGTGCAACTGATTGACGCTACGCAGTGGTTTACGCCATTGCGTAAGAATCTGGGTAAGAAGAATTGTGAACTTGGCGAAGATGACATTACGCGCATCTGTGAAACTTTTCTTGCCTTCGAAGAGACGGAGCAGAGCAGGATTTTCGACAATGCCGCTTTCGGTTACTGGAAGGTCACAGTTGAGCGACCGCTCCGAATTGAGGGCGCTGACCCGGAGAGGGTCTACAAAGCAGCCGAGATCAAGACGCTGAAAGAGAGTGGCGAACGCAGCGAGAACGCGCCGGCGATTATTCGGAAAATTCACAAAAGAGGTACAGAAGCTAACCCACTGCAAGGACTGTTTGAAGCCACAATAGGCGGCAAGCATTCGATAGTAGAGTACGAGCCGGATTCTGATTTGCGCGATACAGAGCAGGTTCCATTGCAAGAGAAGGGCGGGATAGAAGCTTTCCTGGAGCGGGAAGTTCTGCCTTATGCCTCCGATGCGTGGTATCAGCCCGATAAAGTAAAGATTGGTTACGAGGTCAGTTTTAATCGCTATTTCTATAAGCCGAAACCCATGCGTAGTTTAGAAGAAATCCGGGCGGATATTTTAGCAGTGGAGTCCGAGACGGAAGGACTGCTTGGCGATATACTTGGAGGAGCTGGCTGCCTGTCGTCGTAGGGGCGGGTCACCGTGCCCGCCCGAACAGCTGTCTGGACAGCATTTGACGCGGCCTTTGGTACAAGTGGAGACATTTGAGGAGTATGCTATGAAAACCAGAGAAATAATTTTCGAGGTGACCGAAGCGAGTGAAGGCGGGTATGATGCGCGAGCTCTCGGTCACAGCATCTTCACGCAGGGCGAAGACTGGGCCGACCTGAAAGCGATGGCGCGGGAAGCCGTCCTCTGCCACTTCGATGGAGAGGATGTGCCGAGGGCCATCAGGTTGCATCTTGTCAGGGACGAGGTCCGCCAGAGGTTTTTTGGATAATATGACTGCTTCCCTGAAACCTTATCCGACTGGCTACAAGGATTCTGGTGTGGAATGGTTGGGGGATGTGCCGGGGCATTGGGAGGTAAGGAAACTACGAAATATCTTGCGAACGATCAGTGAGAGAAATCAACCTGAGCTACCTTTGCTTTCAGTAGTGCGAGAACAGGGGGTAGTAGTCCGAGATGTTTCAAATAAGAATGCAAATCACAACTTTATTCCAGATGATTTGAGGAACTACAAAGTCATTGGCAGGCATCAATTCGTCATGAACAAAATGAAGGCATGGCAGGGATCGTATGGCGTTTCGGATTATCTAGGTATAGTCAGTCCAGCGTATTTTGTTTTCAATATTAGGGATGTGAACACCAGCTACTTTCATCGGGCAGTAAGAACCAAGGTTTATGTGCCCTACTTCACTCGCGCTTCAGACGGTGTTCGGATTGGACAGTGGGACTTGTCGAAAGCAAAAATGTGGGAAATTCCATTTCTTATACCACCTTTATTCGAACAAACCGCCATCGTTCGCTATCTCGACCACGCTACCGATTGTATCGACCGTTACATCCGCGCTAAAAAGAAGTTGATCGCACTACTGGAAGAACAGAAGCAGGTCATCATTCACCAAGCCGTCACAGGCCAAATTGACGTTCGTACCGGCCAACCTTATCTAGCATATAAGGATTCTGGTGTGGAATGGTTGGGGAAAATTCCAGGGTGTTGGAGTGTGAAAAAACTCAAGCATTGGTTGTTGGTGAATCAATCCACTCTGCCGGAAGGCACAATTCCTAGTTACGTGTTTGATTATCTGGATATTGGGTCAATTGGTACAGGCTGCCTCGTGGAGCAGCCAAAACGAATTCGATTTCGAGATTCACCGTCCAGAGCAAGACGTGTTGTTCGATTAGGTGATACGATTATTTCTATGGTGAGAACCTACTTGAAGGCGGTATGGTACGTGGAAAAATCTGACCACGACCTTATTGCTTCAACTGGTTTCGCAGTGCTCACGCCGAAACTTGGCACTTGGCCAAAATTCGTCAACTATTTATGTCAGAGCGAATCCTTCACCAATCAGGTTACGGCCAATTCCGTAGGAGTCGCTTATCCGGCGATTGCTGAGACCAAGTTAGGAGCATTCAAGGTTGCTGTACCACCGCTCCCCGAACAAACCGCCATCGCCCGCTTCCTCGATAAAACATCCTCCAGAATAGACGATGCCATCGCTCGGGCGCAGCGCAAGGTTGAGCTTCTCCGCGAATACCGTGAACGGCTGATCAGCGATGTGGTTACAGGCAAACTGGATGTTCGTGAGGCAGCAACCAGACTTCCCCAGGAGTCAGATAAATCGGCATCCATTAGTGATTCTGATGACCTTGCTGATAGTGAAGGGCATGACGACATTGAATCCACTATGAGCGGAACCTCTCCATGAGTACTGCCCACTCTGCCGAGTATCTGGCTGGACTGGTTCGTGAGTTGTGCCGTTTTATTAGTGAAGTGGAGTGGGTGGAATTCAAACGCAACAAGGCTGCCCCGCAAGAAATCGGTGAATATATTTCTGCGCTTGCCAATGCTGCCGCCCTGAACGGCAAAGCGCATGCGTATGTACTTTGGGGTATCGATAACGAGACGCATGACATAATTGGAACAGACTTTAATCCGGCTACTGCCAGGAAGGGCAATGAGGCGCTGGAGAGTTGGCTCTTGCGGCTGCTGGAACCGAAGATCCGTTTTCGATTCGATACGGTAGATATCGATAACCGGCGGATAGTCATATTGGAAATTGACCGTGCAACTCATCATCCGGTGAGTTTCAGTGGCACGGAGTATATCCGCATTGGCGAGGTCAAAAAACCTCTCAAAAAGGCTCCTGATCGTGAGCGGGAACTCTGGCGCATTTTTGATCAGACACTCTTTGAAGGATTGATTGCGTCTGAGCGTCTGGATGTAGAGAAGGTTTTGAGCCTGCTGGACTATCCGAGCTATTTCGATTTGCTGGAATTGCCGTTGCCAGTCAATCGAGACGGCATTATTGAAGCCTTGTCGGAGGATAACCTCATCCAGGCCTGTCCTGCGGGCGGCTGGGATATTACAAATCTCGGCGCCATTCTTTTTGCAAAGCGACTTACTGATTTTCCTGGCCTAAGTAGAAAGGCTGTGCGTGTTATTCAGTACCGTGGTACAAGCCGAGTCGAAACACTCAAGGAGCGGCAGGGTATCACGGGGTATGCAGCCGGGTTTGAAGGGGTGATGGGCGATATCAATAGTCTGCTTCCGAGCAACGAAATCATTGAACAGGCGCTTCGCAAGACAGTACCAATGTGCCCGGAGCTTGCCATACGCGAACTGGTGGCAAATGCGCTGATTCATCAGGACTTCTTTATCACGGGCGCCGGACCGATGGTGGAAATATTCGAAAACCGTATTGAGATTACTAACCCCGGAGCTCCTTTGGTCTCTACGGCCCGTTTTATTGATACGCCACCGCGCTCACGAAACGAGACATTGGCTTCCCTTATGCGCCGTTTTGGCATCTGTGAAGAACGTGGCAGTGGAATTGACAAGGTAATTTTCCAGGTGGAGTTGTTTCAGTTGCCTGCTCCGCTGTTTGAGGTCCCTGGAGAATTTACGCGCTCAATGCTGTTTGCACACAAGGACTTCAAGGATTTAAGCAGGGTGGAACGTATCCGCGCTTGCTATTTGCATGCCTGTCTTTGCTATGTTACTCATCACAAGATGACCAATGCTACACTGCGGGAAAGATTCGGAATTGCTGACCAAAATGCTGCGGATGTCTCGCGCTTGTTGAAAGAAGCTGTCGATGATGGAAAGGTTGTCATAGATGGTTCATCCGCTGGGCGCCGACATCGAACATATTTGCCTTTCTGGGCTAGCCCAAATACCGAGAAACTATCCCGGTTTATTTGATGGTCATTTGATGGTCATTTGATAGAAATTGTATGATCAGGGTTGATTTTCTGTTGGTGTCCTCTAACTAGCTGTTTTTCCATATAAAATATGCGCGCAGTTTATTTGATGGTTGTTTGATAGATTTTGTACAGTTAGAGCTGGTTTGACAGTTTATGGTTTCTAACTATCTGTTTATAAACATATATTTGTATCCAGTTTTGTTTGATGGTTGTTTGATGGAATGCCGGTTATGACCACTGATACTACCGAAAAAGGCCTGGAAGACCTGATTATTTCGATCATGACGGGTCATCTCGGAGACTCTGATGACGGGTCGGACAGGGTCAAGTTGCAGCAGTCCCCGGCTTATGGAGGGGCGGGATGGATACTCGGAAATCCGGGAAACTATGACCGTGTATACGCGGTGGACTTTTTCCAGATCAGCGCATTTCTCAAAGCCACTCAACCGGAGCAGGCGAGCAGGCTGGACCTGGATGCTAAAAGTCCGGTTCGGCAGAAATTTCTGGCCCGGTTACAAGGCGAAATCACGAAGCGCGGCACGATTGATGTTCTGCGTAAGGGTATCCATCATGGTCCGGTCCGTCTTGATCTGTTCTACGGAACCCCTTCATCGGGCAACCATGCGGCTGGTCAACGCTATTCCCGGAACCGCTTCAGCGTTACCCGCCAACTTCGTTACAGTCAGGACGAAACCCGATTGGCCCTTGACCTCGTTCTGTTTATCAACGGCCTGCCGGTTTTTACCTTTGAACTGAAGAACAGCCTGACCAAGCAGACCGTGGAGGATGCGGTGGAGCAGTACAAGCGGGATCGTGACCTGCGGGAGTTGCTATTCCAGTTCGGCCGATGTGTGGCTCACTTTGCTGTAGATGACCACGAGGTACGTTTCTGTACCCATCTGATGGGGAAAGATTCCTGGTTTTTGCCGTTTAATCAGGGTTGGAATGATGGGGCAGGGAATCCTCCCAACCCGAAAGGTCTCAAGACTGATTATCTATGGAAACGCATTCTGACAAAGGTCGGATTGACCGACATCCTTGAAAACTATGCCCAGATTGTCGAGGAAAAGAATCCTGAGACCGGCAGGAAGAAAAGAACGCAGATTTTCCCGCGTTACCATCAGCTTGAAGTCGTGAAGAAGCTGCTCGCGGACGCAAGGCGGCATGGCGCGGGCAAACGATATTTGATTCAGCACTCGGCGGGCAGCGGCAAGTCCAATTCGATTGCCTGGTTGGGACATCAACTTATCGGGCTGGAAAAGGATGGCGCCCCGGTATTTGACTCAATCGTCGTCGTGACCGATCGCCGTATTCTGGATCAGCAGATTCGGGATACGATCAGGCAGTTTGCCCAGGTTGGCGCAACAGTAGGGCATGCTGATCATGCCGGTGATTTGCGAAAGTTTATCGAAAGCGGCAAGAAGATCATTATTTCCACAGTACAGAAATTCCCCTACATTCTGGATGAGATCGGGAGTGAGCATCGGAGACGGCGGTTTGCCATCATTATTGACGAGGCCCATTCCAGCCAGGGCGGCAAGACCTCGGCTGCGCTCTCCATGGCGCTTGCTAAAGGAGGGGCCGCAGAAGGAAGTGAGACATTCGAGGATCAGATTAACAGAATCATGGAAGCGCGAAAAATGTTGCCGAACGCCAGCTATTTTGCATTTACGGCGACCCCGAAAAACAAAACACTGGAAATCTTTGGCGACCCCCACTCCCAGTCAGACGGGACTGTAAAGCGCCACCCTTTTCACAGCTATACCATGAAGCAGGCGATTCAGGAGGGATTTATTCTGGATGTGGTCAGGTATTACGTACCGATCAACAGCTATTACAAGCTGATAAAAACCGTCGAAGCAGACCCCCTGTTTGATACAAAGCGCGCAAAAAAGAAACTGCGCCGATATGTAGAGGGCCATGAACATGCGATTCGTCTCAAAGCCGAAATTATGGTAGACCATTTTCACGATCAGGTGATTGCACTCAAAAAGGTTAAAGGACAGGCGAGGGCAATGGTGGTGACCAATGGGGTTGAACGGGCCATCCGGTATTTTCATGCTATTAGTGATTATCTGGTGGAACGCAAAAGTCCCCACAAGGCTATTGTGGCATTTTCGGGAGAGCATGAATATGCAGGCGCAAAGGTTACCGAGTCTTCCCTGAACGATTTCCCGTCGGTTCAGATTGTTGGCAAGATTCGGGAAGACCCTTATCGACTTCTTATTTGTGCCGACAAGTTCCAGATCGGCTACGATGAGCCATTGCTGCATACCATGTACGTAGACAAGACACTTTCCGGTATCAAGGCTGTACAAACGCTGTCCCGTCTTAACCGGGCGCGGCCCGGGAAATACGATGCCTTCGTGGTTGACTTTATGAACGATGCCGAGACGATCAAAGGTGCATTTTCTGATTACTACCGGACGACAATCCTGGCTGATGAAACCGATCCGAACAAATTACATGACCTCAAAGCTGCGCTTGATAGCTACCAGATTTATGCAATCGGGCAAATTGATCAACTGGTTGAGCTCTACCTGGGCGGGGCAAACCGGGACAGGCTTGATCCGATTCTCGATGCGTGTGTGTCTATCTACAAGGATCAGCTTGATGAAGACGGGCAAGTGGATTTCAAGGGGAAAGCCAAGGCGTTCACCCGTACCCACGGGTTCCTCGCGTCGATTCTGCCTTACAGCAATGCAGAGTGGGAGAAATTGTCGATATTCCTTAATTTTCTGATTCCGAAATTGCCGACGCCAATGGAAGAAGACCTGTCCAGGGGAATCCTGGAAACGATTGACATGGACAGCTATCGGGTCGAAAAACAAGCGGCGATGAATATCCAGCTTGCTGACGAAGATGCCGAGATAGAACCAGTACCTGCCAGTGGAGGTGGAGGCCACAGTGACCCGGATATTGATTTGTTGTCAAATATTCTGAAGACATTCAATGATCTTTTCGGAAACATTGAGTGGGCGGACGCGGATCGCGTGAGACGATTGATAACCGAAGAAATTCCCTTTAAAGTGGCCGCCGACAATGCCTACCAGAACGCGCAGAAGCGTTCCGACAGGCAGAATGCACGGATAGAGCATGACAAGGCGCTGGAGCGTGTAATGACGGTCGTTCTGCAGGACGACACCCAGTTGTTCAAGCAATTCAGCGACAATGAATCATTCCGGAAGTGGCTGTCAGATACGGTATTTGCACTAACGAGTCCTTAAGACTTCTTCTTCAACGACCGGATTCGTCAGGCTTCCGATGTTCTCTATCTCGATTGTGATTCGGTCTCCCGGCCTGAGAAAAACCGGCGGGTTGCGGGCAAAGCCGACTCCGTGGGGGGTGCCGGTCAGTATGACGCTGCCCGGATTCAGTATGGTACTTCCACTCAAAAATTCGATCAGGGCAGGCACATCGAATATCATGTCGTCCGTATTCCAGTCCTGCATGGTCTCTCCGTTCAGATGACTCTTGATGGCCAATGCGTTCGGGTTCGGGATTTCATCGGCGGTCACCAGCAGTGGACCGAGCGGGCAGAATGTGGCGAATGTTTTCCCCCGGCACCACTGGCCGCCCCCTCCCAGCCGCTGCCAGTCACGGGCGCTGACATCGTTCGCGCAGGTATAACCCAGGACATGATCAAGCGCGTCGTGCCTGGAGACATTGTGGCAGGTTTTGCCGATCACTACTGCCAGTTCGGCTTCAAAATCCACTTTTTCGCTGCACAGTTTTCGTGGCAGGATAATCGGGTCTCCGGGATTTTGTAATGAGGACGTGGATTTGAAAAACAATACCGGGTGTTGCGGGATTTCCTGGTTTCCTTCTTTCGCGTGCCTTGCGTAATTCAGGCCGATGCAGTAGATATCGGTCGGCAGAATAGGAGACAGGAGCTTGCCGGTAACCGCCTTCCCGGTATCTGTCAGGCCCTGAACCGGGTTGCCTGCGGCTTCGGTATAGCGCTGGTTACCGTGATCAATGGCGTAACAGGCCGGGCCCTCTGTTGGTTGCAGTCTCGCGATCTTCATGGCAACGCAGTATACAATAAATCCGGCCCTGTCAACCGGTTCGCGGGGCTGGTATCATGTCCCGTATGGACAAGCAGCCGAAAATCCCACACTCCGTCACCGGCCCCCGGCTGTGGCGGGCGTTGTTTCATTCAATCGACGGATTGTGGGGGTATGCGCTCTACGGGTTGATATAAGTCAATATTTGTATTGACAAAATAAATTATCATGTATACATTTATATTTACAATATATTCGAGAAGTAAATATAAAGGTTGACACATGAGCATTAACAAGATTGTCGCGCGACAATACAGAGAGAAGATTAACCAGGCTATCAGGCAGGTTAGTGATCTTTCCATGCCCCCTGAGGGGTGGCTTCGGACAGTACGCAACGCCTTGGGCATGTCTGGCTCACAACTGGCTAAACGGTCAGGGGTCACAAAAGCGCGAGTTTCCAGAGCGGAACAAGACGAATTGACTGGTAGCGTCACACTCAAGTCTATGAAAAGTATGGCTGAAGCGATGAATTGTCGTTTCGTCTATGCTGTTTTACCGGATCAGGAAATAGAAAAGTTGATTCAAAAGAGAGCGATTCAGAAAGCCAGAGAGCGAATAGCGGCCGCATCCGTTCACATGGCGCTTGAAGCTCAAGAGCTTGATGATGAGTTGCTGTCTTTTGAGGTTGAACGGATTGCCTCAGAGATCAGAGAAAAAATGCCTTCTGATTTATGGAGTGATGAATGAGTGAGGTCATGTGTTACCCCGAAGGCGCAACACCTCTTGATCCTGATGAAATGGAAGGGCTTCGCTTTAAGCACATCTCAACGAGGGGTGAGCTTGATCAGCTTGAGCAGGCCAATATCATAGAGGGAATGCAGTGGCTTGAAAAGCAGAAGGCTCCCAATGTGCTGACAGAAGGGTTTGTCCGCGATCTTCATAAACAATTATTTGGCAAGGTCTGGAAGTGGGCCGGGCAGTTTCGCGGGACAGGAAAGAATGTCGGTGTCGACCCTGGTCAGATCGCCATTCAGTTGCGTCAACTTCTGGACAATGCGCAGTATTGGGTAGATAACAATACATACTTGCCAAAAGAGCTCGCGGCGCGATTCCACCATCAGCTTGTGTATATCCACCCATTTGCAAACGGGAATGGTCGTCATGCGCGTATCATGGCAGATGCCGTATTGACCAAGCTGATGGATGAGTCTGCTATAGATTGGGCAGGAGGCTACAGCCTGGAAAATATGAATCAGCGTCGCGATCAATATATTGCGGCGCTCAGAGCGGCCGACAGGCACGACTTCAGAGATTTGCTGATTTTTGTGAGTGAAGTCTAAAAAATATCCTGTCGATACGTCGATAATATTGTTGGCATGAGTCAATTCATTTTTTCCTGACATCTGTTATCCTGTCGGGCAGCTACCAATTATCCGTTCATTACAATAAGGGTATGTGAAATGAAAAATGTACGTATGGTTTTTCTGGCTGGCGCTCTGGTCGCATCGTGGCAGGTCGGCGCTGATGAAATGTCTGCGGCCAGTATGCCGATTGTTGGTGAGGAGGAAGCGGTTCTGACCATTGCTCCGAACGTGCCGCCGCCGATTACCCGTGATCATGCCACCAGGGTGATTGTCAACCTGGAGACGCGGGAGTTGCGCGGACGTCTGGCGGATGGTGTGGAATACACTTTCTGGACTTTTGGCGGAGTGGTTCCCGGCAAGTTCATCCGGGTGCGCGAAGGTGATCTGGTGGAGTTCCATCTGCACAATCATCCGGATAGCCGTATGCCGCATAACATTGACCTGCACGCGGTAACCGGGCCGGGCGGAGGCGCCGCATCTTCATTTACCGCACCGGGACATTCTTCCGTTTTTTCATTCAAGGCGCTGAATCCCGGGCTTTACGTCTATCACTGCGCGACGGCTCCGGTGGGTATGCACATCGCGAACGGTATGTATGGATTGATTCTGGTCGAGCCGGAAGGTGGTTATCCGCCGGTTGACCGGGAATACTACGTGATGCAGAGCGAGTTCTATACCAGGGGCAAGAATGGTGAAACCGGTTATCAGCCATTCAGCATGGAAAAGGCGATTGCGGAAGATGCGGAGTATGTGGTCTTCAACGGTTCCGTGGGCGCTCTGGTCGGCGACAATGCGATGCGGGCGAATACCGGGGAGACGGTTCGCCTTTATGTCGGCAATGGCGGCCCCAATCTGGTGTCATCCTTCCACGTCATCGGCGAAGTGTTCGACAAGGTTTACATCGAAGGCGGGGATTTGATCAATCGCAATGTGCAATCCACGATGGTGCCCGCTGGCGGCTCCGCGATTGTCGAAATGCAGATGCAGGTTCCGGGTCGCAATATACTGGTGGACCACTCTATTTTCCGTGCCTTCAACAAGGGCGCTCTGGGTATGATTGAAGTGGCTGCCAATGAGGAAGCGGTTCCGGAAAGCCTGTCAACCCTGGTTTATTCCGGCAAAACCTCTGACGAAATTTACCGGCCGGAGGGAGGCGCTATTCTGGACCTTCAGGAACAGTCGGCGCCGCGGGTGGCGCAAGGCAAGCAGGAGCAGATCGAGTTTGGCAAGCAGGTTTACAATCAGGTCTGCGCGGCCTGTCATCAGCCTGACGGGGCAGGGGTAGGAAATGTATTTCCGCCGCTGGCTGGTTCGGATTGGCTGAACGCCGATTCCGACGCCTCTATTGCGGCTATCGTTCATGGTCTGTCCGGGGAAATTGTTGTGAATAGCGTTCGCTACAATGGCGTAATGCCGGCCATGACCAACCTTTCGGATGAGGATGTCGCAAATGTGCTGACGTTTGTATACGATTCCTGGGGAAATTCCGGGGAGCGGATCGAACCTGCGCAGGTTGCCGGGGTGCGAGGACAGTAAGCTGAAGACCCTTCTGCGGTTTTCCGCTATTTTGTGTGCGGTGGTTCCGGCTGTTCAGGCCGGGTCTTTGCCGCCGGGCATGGCACACATACCCGACGGGCTATATCGGCCATTGTATCAGGCCAGCGACGCGGACCGGGCCACAAATGCAGTCGATGCGGCGGTCGTTGTGCCGTCTTTCTTGCTGGACCGCAAGGCTGTAACCAACGCGGATTATCTGGATTTCGTGCAGGAGCGTCCGAAATGGAAACGCTCGCTCGTGCCTGAGCTGTTTGCGGACGAGAATTATCTTGCCCACTGGTCTGATGATGAGCGTCCTGGCGAATTAGCCCCGGCTGATGTCCCGGTCGTGAATGTGTCCTGGTTCGCCGCGATGGCCTACTGTCGGGCAAACGGCAAGTCCCTGCCGACGACTGCCCAATGGGAGCGCGCCGGGGCAGCGAGTGACCGGCTGGAATATGCGATTGATGATCCGGAATTTTCGCGGCGTATCCTGCAATGGTACGCTTCTCCGGCAGATCGGCCGCTGGTTGAACGCGCCCGTCGGGCCGGGTACTCGAATCTGTTCGGGGTCGAGAATATGCATGGACTGATCTGGGAGTGGACTCGTGATTTCAACACGGCTCTGGTCACCGGAGAGTCTCGCGGTGATTCCGGTCTGCAACGACAACTGTTTTGTGGCAGCGGTTCAATCGGCGCCGCGGATCCCCGCGATTACGCATCATTCATGCGTTATGCGTTTCGCTCCAGTCTGGAGGGGCATTATACCGTCGGCTCACTTGGTTTTCGTTGCGCCTTGCGCGAGCCGGGTTAGCTACCCAGCGCCTCGAGAACCGCGTTAGCCGAAGCCTTTGGCGCTACGCCCAGCCCGACCTGGCGATGGCGTGGAGTCCCGTCCGGATTGAGTATGGTGATTACGTTAGAATGGGCAAAATCTCCGTTGGCAAGCGGCTGAATCCGGATGCCGAGGGCAACCGCCAGCTCCAACTCGGCTCCGACGTGTTTCGGGGCATAGACATCCCAGTCCCCAAGCTGTTGGTCGCTGCGCCAGAGCTTGATTTTTTCCGGGGTATCCCGTTCCGGGTCCATGGAGAACAGTACAAACTGCACTCCCGCCGATGCTTCTCCCAGTTGCCTTTCGATCTGGATCATGTCGTTGATGATCAGTGGACAGGCATGTTCGCAGGATGTGTAGACCAACGCGCTGACTGCGGGTTTCCCGGACAGCAGTTCCGGCAGGGCACGCGCTTCTCCCTGATGATTGACCCATAACGAGTCCAGGTGAAAGATGGAGTCTCCGGGCAGGTTGCCCGGCGCAAGCGCGGTAGAGCCGGGCTGCATATCATGACCGCTGTGTTTCATCGTATCCTGCGTGCAGGCGGGCGTCGCGAACAGGGCCAGGGTTGTCGCCAGAGTCGATACCAGCGCCGGGAGAATACGGATTCGGGAGAATTTTATTCTTCCTTTCATGGTTTCACTCATTGGTTCAGTTTGTCTCCTGTTTCACGGGGCGATTTTCACGGGGCATCCGGTTTTTCTTCATCGGCGCTTTGCTCGTCCAGCAGGTGCAATTCATCCTGAAGCAGCGCTTCCACATAATCTTCTGCATCGGGCGCAATATATTCCGCCACCGGAGTACCGATCAACCCGGGCGCAATCACCGGGCTCTGGTCGCTCGGGGCAATGGCTTCGGTAATCCTCATACGCCAGGTTGAAAACGCCAGGATCAGGGCAAAGAATATTGCGATTCCAACGAAAAACAGGGCAGGCCCGAACTGTCCCATCAGGAACGACACGGCAATCGGGCCTGCACTCAGACCGATTCCAGTCAGCATCACCAGACTGCCGCTGGCCGCTACGATCTGGTCCGGTCTCAACCGGTCATTGGCATAAGCGATGTTCAACGCATACATGGGTATCGACACCCCGCCCAGAATCACGATAGTGAAGAAATAGACGATACTGCCTTTTACCAGCAGCATAGCGGCAATGCAAACAATGATGGAAACCATGCAAAGAGCGGAAAGGGTGATTCTTCGGTTGATCCGGTCCGATAACCAGCCGATCGGCCATTGAGTAACCAGGCCGCCCAGCAGGACACAAGCCATGAAAATAGAGACCAGATCAGTCCTCTCCAGAACCTGGGCCGCGTAAACCGGCCCCATTCCAAAAATAGTGCCGTGAGCGGCTCCGGTCAATATGCTGCTGATCACCGCCAGCGGTGAAGCGCGATAGAGTTCCCTCAAGGACAATTTTTCGGTTGGGCCAAACCCTGGCGCGGGCTTGGCCGTGAGCAGGATTGGAATTAATCCGGCGGACGCAATCATCGAAACCAGAATGAAAAGCTCGAGTTGCGCCGGGTTACCCAGATTGAGCAGAAACTGTCCACAGCCGAGCCCGAGAGTGGTAATCACCATATAGACAGACAGAATCCGACCGCGCGTCTCGTTGCTGGCGCGGTCGTTCAGCCAGCTTTCCGCGACCACATACAGCCCCGCATAACTCAACCCGGTGACGAATCGCATTGCAGTCCAGCTGACCGGACTGACATGGAGGCCATGTACCAGAATGGAAATGGACGCCATTGAAGCCAGGGCGGCGAAGACACGGATGTGCCCCACTCGCTCTACCAGCCGTGGGGCGATCATGGACCCCGCCAGTATGCCGAAAAAATAACCGGACATGATGATGCCGGTAATAAAGATGGGGAAGCCTTCCATGGTGGCGCGCAGCCCAAGCAGGGTTCCCTGAAGTCCGTTGCCCAACATCATGAACCCAATGCCGATCAGCAATGCCCAGGAAGCGCGAAGGTCATTCAGCATGTCGGTTTCTCCCAAGAGTGATTGCTAAAATGAGCGGCGGATATCCAAGCGGATTCTAAAGATAATATTTCGGGTTTTCCATTTAATTTTCAAATAATTTTGTGGCTGTTTCGGGGCGGGTTTGTTGTAATCTGGCTGTTCTATCTGACTTGGGTTTTCCGATGACGCCACCAACGCAGGATATTTCCCATCGCACGGTCTGGGCGCTGGCGGGACCGATGATTATTTCGAATATTTCGGTTCCCCTGGTGGGGGCGGTGGACACCGCCGTGGTCGGGCATTTGCCGGGATTACACCCTATCGGAGCGGTCGCCCTGGGGGCGCTGATCTTCAGTTTTATTTACTGGGGATTCGGTTTTTTGAAGATGGGCATTACCGGATTGATTGCCCGCGCCTACGGCGCCGATGATCAGGATTCGATTTTCGGCGCCATGCTGCGGTTTATTCTGCTGGGGATTGTTCTGGGTCTGGCTGTGATAATCCTGGGTAATCCACTGGTCGGTCTGGCCCTGTATCTGATTGATAGCAGTGAGGCTGTTGAAACCCTGGCCGCCGAGTATGCCCTGATTCGGATCTGGGGAGCGCCCGCTACCCTTTGTGTCTATGTCTTCACCGGTATTTTTGTCGGCCTGCATCAGACACGTCTGGCGCTGGTTCTGCAACTGGTTCTGAATCTCACCAATGTCGGGCTGGATCTGTTGTTCGTCCCGGTTCTTGAACTGGGCGTGCCGGGGGTGGCCTGGGCAACGTTGATCGCGGAATACAGCGCCGCATTGTGCGGGTTTTTCTTGTTACGCAAGTCACTGTCCAGGGCAATTCACAGATTACGGTGGTCTGAAATTCTGGAAGTCAGCGCATTGAGAAACATGGCGAGCATCAACGGCAATATTTTCATCCGCACAATCTGCCTGGTCTTCTCCTTCGCGTTCTTCACCGCGCAAAGCGCCGCGCATGGGGAGCTGATTCTGGCAGTGAATACGGTCTTGCTCCATTTCCAGACTGTCATGGCTTATGGGCTGGATGGTTTTGCCCATGCGGTTGAGGCCCTGGGAGGCAGCGCCTACGGCGCCCGGAACAGGGAGAAGTTTAAGCGGGCGGCCTGGATAACCACTCTTTGGTCGGGGGGGATGGCGGCGCTGATCAGCATTGCCTATTACCTGTACGGGAATACAATCGTGGCGTTGTTTACCGATGCGACAGAAGTCATTCAGATTGCAGACCAGTATTTGATCTGGATGATTATCTCCCCGGTCGTATCCTGCTGGAGCTTTCAACTGGACGGATTATTCATCGGCACAGGACATGCGCGGGAAATGCGCAATGCCATGATTGTTTCAACGGCGGGTTACCTGATTCTCACGTTGGTCTTTCAATCCATGTTCGGGAATCATGGACTCTTTCTCGGGCTGACCGGTTTTATGATTTTGAGAACCATGACGCTGTATTATTATTATCCGCAACTGGTGCGTTCCATACCCGGCCGCACTTCCGTTCGCTGAATGTTGCCGGATAAAACGCGCAGTAATATTATCGGGTATACTCACATGAAAAACGGAGTTCTCTATTTCAGGAACGCGCGGGTCGAGCATGATGTCGTCAACGGCAACGGGTTCGAGTGCGCCTTCATTGAGATCGAATTTTTGAATGAATGGACCGACTATGGCCGATAGCCAGCAAAGCACGGAAAAGACAACAGAACTGACGCCGGTTGATCTGGCCGCCGAACTGCCGGCTTTTGTGGAACTGTTGCCTGGTCGCCTGCAACCTTACTGGCAATTTCTGGATGCGTATCCGATTGTCCAGGCTGTCGCCATTGCGCTGCTGTTCTGGTTGCTGGCTTCTGTCATTCGCCGATTCGCGCTGAACATGGTGGGCCGGAAACTCGCGGCGCGACTGCCCAGGGTTGCGGATGGTCAGATCATCACCATGCTGAACCAGCCGGTTTTCGTTACCGTGGTCTGTGTGGGTCTGATTATCGCCCTGTCTTCCAGTTGGCCGGATGGCGCTGTCGCGGGTATCGTCGTTTTGCTGACCGGCACGGTTCTCATTCTGGTCTGGTTGGGTTTCGGTTTTCGCCTGGTGAGCGTTCTCACTTCCGCGATGTCGACGAATGCTCGTGTCACACTGATTAATGACCAAAGCAAACCCTTACTCAGTATTGTACTCAAGGTGTTGATTATTCTGGTCGGCGTTTATGCTCTGTTTGTCCTGTGGGGTATCAACCCGGTCGGGTTCCTGGCCTCGGCCGGTATCGCCGGTATCGCCATCGGATTTGCCGCTAAAGATACGCTGGCCAACCTGTTTTCCGGGTTTTTCATCATCGCCGACATGCCTTACAAGCTGGGTGACTATGTCAACCTGGATACCGGCGAGCGCGGCAGGGTGACTCATATCGGCTTGCGCAGTACCCGGCTGCTGACCCGCGACCAGATTGAAGTCATCATTCCCAACGGGGTCATCGGCAACGCGAAAATCGTCAATGAAACCGGCGGCCCCTCGAGCAAATTGCGCCTGCGCCTCAGTGTACAGGCTTCATACAACGCTGACCTGGAAGAAGTGTGCGAGGTATTGAGGGAGGTTGCGGATAACCATCCAGGAGTATGCAAGGAGCCGGAAGCCGCGGTGCGCGTGCGCGGCTTTGCGGACAGCGGAATCAACATTGAACTGCTTTGCTGGATTGATGAACCCGCGTTGCGCGGACGGACGCTGCACCAGCTTTATCTGGCTACACGCCAGGCATTCCGGGAACGTGATCTGGAGATTCCGTACCCCAAGCGGGATATCTATCTGCAGGGCGGCTCTGTCACGGACTGAGCTGCCGCTTTTGTCTGTATGGTGATGTCTGTGATTCCACTATCATATCCGGGTTGTTTGCGGGATAATGATTGTCGTCAAGCCACTTTCCGGTAATCCGTTCTTGTGTAAAAATCTGATTCGTTGTCTGTTTATTCTGATGCTGTCCTGGGCTTTTGGCGTATATGCCCAACATGCGGCGCGGGTTTCGGTTGACGCGGTGATTTCCGAGCAGTTCACCCAGACGGTGCCGATACTGGGGCGGCTGGTTGCCAAGCAATCCGGCATCGTCGCTGTGCGTATCAGTGGTCCGGTTGCCGAAATTCTGGTTGATCCCGGAGAGGTTGTAGCGGTGGGCCAGGCGCTGGCGCGCCTCGACACGGCTAATCTGGAGCTCCGGAAAAAGCAGGCCGAATCCGCGCTGATTGAAGCCCGGACACGACTGAAAACCGTTAAGGCCGAGCTTGCCCTGGCCGGGCAGGAAGTGGAACGGCTGAAAGCCCTGAAGGGGTCGGCGGCAATCAGCCAGGCCGCCCTGGATGACGCCTTGCAGCAACAGAATATAGCCTGGTCGCGGGTCAATGAAGCAGAAGCGGGCATCAGTAGCAGCAGGGTGTCTTTTGACATTGCCGCGCTGGCGCATGCGAACGCGACCATCCGGGCGCCATTCGATGGAACCATTACCGGGAAACTGACCGAGGTCGGTAATTACCTGCAAGTCGGACAGCCTGTTTTCCGAATGATATCGAACCGGCGCCTTGAACTTGAGGCCGATGTCCCGGCTGCTCAGTTAGAGGGGCTGTCGCCGGGCTTCATGGTACGGGTCGAGTTGGAAAATGGAAGTCAGCACAACGCCGTAATGCGTGCAATCATACCGGAAGAGAATCCTCGCACACGGACCAGGCGGGTCCGGTTCGAACCGACTCTGGGGGTCGGAGCCGGTGACCTTGCGAACGAGCAAAGTGTGACTGTATATATTCCAGTATCCAGTGTGCGTGAAATTCTGACCGTACACAAGGATGGCATTATTCGGCGTGGGCAGGGAAATATCGTCTATGTCGTGGTCAAGGATCCGGAAGGGGAGCAGCCGGATTCAGTGGAAATCCGGGAATTGAAAACCGGCCATTCCACCGGCAATCGGGTCGAGATTCTGTCCGGTCTGGCTGAGGGGGAAATGGTTGTGGTACGGGGAAATGAGAGACTGAGGCCGGGGCAGGCCGTCAGCGTCGCGGAACCGCAATGAATATCATTCGCGCCGCTATTGAGCGACCAACCGCGGTGGTGGCTGCGGTATTGCTGGTTATTCTGTTTGGCCTGGTTGCGTTGACCACGATCCCGATCCAGTTGGCTCCGGACGTCAATCGGCCTGTGATTACCGTCACTACCAACTGGTTCGGGGCGGCGCCGGCGGAAATCGAACGAGAGCTGGTCAATCAGCAGGAAGAGGAGTTCGCTGGCCTTGAAGGCCTGGAATCCATTACCAGCCGGGCGCTGCAGGGGCAAAGCCGGATCAGCCTGGAGTTCAAGGTTGGCGCCAACATGGACCGCGCCCTGTTGCTGGTGGCAAATCGGCTGGACCGGGTGCCGGATTACCCCGATGAGACCGATCAACCTACTCTGGATACGGCTGGCAGCGAAGACAATTCGATCGCATGGATGACCTTGCACCGTCTGGAAGGAAATCAGAGGCCGATTCATGAATACGGCGATTTCATTGACAATGTCGTGAAGGAACGTCTGGAACGGGTTCCCGGCATCGGCAAGATCAATGTCTATGGCGGCAGTGAGCGGGAAATTCACATTGTCGTTGACCCCAACCTGCTGGCGCGCTTTCAACTGACGGTCACAGACCTGGTGACGGCGCTTCGCAACGCCAATGTGTCTGTCGGCGCCGGCAGTATCGACGAAGGCAAGAGACGCTATGTGGTTCGTACCGAAGGAGAATTGAGCAGTCTGGAAATCATTCGCGATGTGTTGATCAGAAGCTCGGACAACGCGGGGGCGCTGGATCGGGTGTCCTTGTCCGACGTGGCCACGGTTCAATTCGGTTACAAGGAACCTACCTCCAGTATCCGGGTGCTCGGCAACCCTGCGATTGCAATGAGCGCCGAGCGGCAGACCGGGGCCAACGTCATCGAAATCATGGCCGGGCTGAAAGAGTCAATCCATGAATTGAACCAGTACGCGATTCCCAACGCGGGGCTGAAACTCGAGCAGGTTTACGATGAAACGGTTTATATCAATTCGGCGATAGACCTGGTGCGGCAGAATATCTGGGTGGGAGGCTCACTGGCGGCATTGATCCTGCTGTTGTTTCTTCGCTCCTTTCGCGCGACGCTGGTGATTTCCTTTGCGATCCCGATTTCGGTGATTGGCGCGTTCGTCGCGATGGCGGCCCTCGGGCGGTCAATCAACGTGATCTCGTTGGCTGGTCTCGCTTTTGCGGTGGGTATGGTGGTGGATGCCGCGATCATCGTGCTGGAGAATATTTATCGCTTGAAGGAACAGGGTTATTCGAATGCCAAAGCGGCTTATCTGGGCGCCAGACAGGTCTGGGGCGCGGTGCTGGTTTCAGCCTTGACCACGGTCATGGTTTTTATACCGATTCTGGTGATGGAACTGGAGGCCGGACAGTTGTTCCGGGATATTGCGGTCGCCATTTCGGTTTCAGTACTGCTTTCCCTGCTGGTGTCGATTACCCTGATTCCGGCTATGGCAAAACGGTTTTTCAAGAGAACCGGGGGGTATGGCCCCAATGCCATGACTCATCACCGGGCAGGCATTGTGGTGATTGACTGGCCGGCCCGCCAGTTTGCCCGCCTGATTGTCTGGTTTGTCGGCGTTGTGGTAAAAAGCCGGGTTATGGCATTGCTGGTTACGGTTGCCGTCACGCTGGTCGCCAGTATGGGCGCGTATCAGGCTTTGCCGAAGCTGGAATATCTGCCGGAAGGCAATCGCAACCTGCTTCTGGGTTTTGTCGTGCCGCCGCCGGGCTATAATCTGGAGACGACCCGGAATATTGCCCAGGGGATTGAAGCTGAAATCAGGCCATTATGGGCTTCGGAAACCGGTCCGGATCCGGGGGCGGACGGCCTGCCGAAAATCGAACGTTTCTTTTATGTTGCCTTTCGTGGTCAAACCATACTCGGCGTTACCGCCATCGAACCGGAAAGAGTGGCGGAACTCAAGCCGGTATTGCAAAGGCCCGTTTTCCGGGAACCCGGCACATTCGGCTTTATCACCCAGCCCTCGATTTTTGGCCGCGGAGTGGGAGGCGGACGGAAAATCGAACTGGATATTTCGGGGCCGGATTTTGACCGGATATTCCAGACGGCCAACCGGGCGTTTGGCAAGATTGCGGCAACGTTCCCGCGCGAACAGGGTCATGAATGGAAGCCCGTGCCCGGACTGGAACTGGGAGCGCCTGAAGTCAGGGTCATGCCGGATCGCCTGAGATTAAGCGATAGTGGGGTCACGGCGACTGAACTTGCCCGAACCATCGATACCTTCAACGATGGTTTGCGGGTGACCCAATCCACGATTGACGGCAGATTGATGGACATTGTCCTGAAGGGCGATGAAAACAGCGTCTACCAGACCCAGGGCATTAACAACCTGCCTGTGGTCACCCCGGGCGGTCAGATTATTCCGGTTTCCTCGCTCGCGGAATCCATCGTCACCGCCGGACCGACCGAAATCCGTCACCGCGAAAGTTTCCGCACCATTACCCTGGAAATTCGTCCGAGCCCCGATCTCGCCCTGGAGTCGGCGATTGACCGGCTGCGCGAACAGGTCATCAATCCGCTGAAAGAAGAGGGGGTCCCGGACGATGTCCAACTCAATATTTCCGGAACGGCTGACAAGCTGGTGGAAACCCGTAACGCGATGGCCATCAATATGGTGCTCTCCATCACCATCGTATTTCTGGTCATGGCAGTTCTGTTCGAGAGTTTTATCTATCCATTGATCATCATGTTTTCCGTGCCGGTCGCCGCGGCTGGCGGAGCCGGCGGGCTCGCGTTGCTCAATCTGACTGTCCTGCAACCTCTCGATATGCTGACCATGCTGGGTTTCGTCATTCTGATCGGTATCGTGGTGAACAACGCGATTTTGCTGGTACACCAGACGCTGTACCATATCCGTATTGAAGGCGTTGAAGCAACCGAAGCTATCAGAAAGGCGACACGAAACCGGATTCGCCCCATTTTCATGTCTACGTTGACCAGCGTTTTCGGCATGCTGCCCCTGGTGCTTTTCCCGGGGGCTGGTTCCGAGCTTTATCGCGGCCTCGGTTCTGTCGTGGTCGGCGGGCTCAGCCTTTCCGCTATGATCACATTGCTCATCGTGCCGCCGATGATGTCGCTGATCGTCGTCCCGATTGAACGCAAGCGCCAGCGGGATAAAGCTCGAATCCTGGACGCGGAAGCGGCCCGGGAAATCTGAAATCCGACTTCAACTCTGATTTTACGTTGACCGGAATCACGCAAAACCGATACCTGATCGGAATCCTGATCGTTTTTGCCGGCGGGGTATTTCTCAGTACTTCCGGGATTATGCTGCGTAGCCTGGAGCAGGCGGACGGGTGGCAGGTGATCCTGGTTCGTTCATTCACGTTTTTTATCACGATCGGGATCATCATGCTGTTCCGCTACCGCCGAAAGACATTCGCGGTCTATCGCGCCGTGGGTGTCAAGGGTATCCTGGCGGCTACCCTGCTTGGACTGGGTTCGGTCTGCTATATTTTCGCGATGCTCCATACCACCGTCGCCAATGTGGTATTCATTATCGGTTCGGCGCCCCTGGTCACCGCGTTGCTGGCGTGGTTGTTTTTGAAGGAAAAAATCAGCGTCTGGAGTCTGGCGGCGATGTTCACTTCAGTGATCGGTATTGGTCTGATGTTCGTTGACGGTTTGATCAGCGGTGGCCTGTTCGGCAATCTGTTGGCGTTGTTGCTGGTTTTGCTGTTCGCGTTTTACCTGTTGCTCTTGCGCTCCAACAAACATATCGACATGATTCCCGCTACCGGCTTGTCCGGCCTGATTACCTGTCTCATCGCGGTTGTGATGGTCGGCGATATCGACATCAGTCTGCATGATCTGGTGATCTGCATGATGTTGGGTTCTTTCCAGCTGGGTTTGGGCTTTCTGCTCCTTACGGTTGGTACGCGCTTTATTCCGGCGGCGGAAGTCGCTTTGTTCTCAATGAGCGAGACCGTCCTGAATCCACTCTGGGTATGGATCTGGGTCAACGAGGTTCCGGGTAGTTATACGCTTTGGGGGAGCGCCATTGTCCTGATTTCGGCGCTGACATACAGCCTGATTGCAATTCGTACTGAACGCAAGTCACGCGCCGTCGCATCATCATGAATTCCTTCAAACAGCAGTTTCCGTGGCCTTCGCAACGTATGCCGGCGATGGGTCGCAACCTGGTGGCGACTTCCCAGCCGCTGGCGGCGCAGGCCGGGTTACAGGCCATCAAAAGAGGGGGCAACGCGGTGGATGCCGCTCTGGCCGCGGCCATTACCCTGACCGTAGTCGAACCCACCATGAACGGCATCGGCAGCGATGCTTTTTGCATTATTTGGGACGGTGGTCAACTGCATGGGCTGAACGCTTCGGGCAGAAGTCCGATGGCGCTCGACAAGCGGGATTTCGCGGGTCTTGCACAAATGCCCCGGACTGGCTGGGACAGTGTGACCGTGCCGGGCGCGGTCAGCGCCTGGGTCGAATTGTCGGGAAAATTCGGCAACCTTTCTTTCGAGTCCCTGTTCGAGGACGCGATCCATTATGCCGAAACCGGATTCCAGGTTACGCCGATCACGGCGCGGCTGTGGTCTTTCGCGCCGGAAGAGTTTGCCTCTTTTCCCGATTTTGCGCCATTTTTACCGAACGGCAGGGCCCCGGAGCCGGGCGACCTGTTCCGCTTTCCGGACCAGGCTCGCACGCTGGAGAAAATCGCGGTCAGCAAGGGGGAGGCGTTTTACCGTGGAGAACTCGCGCACAGGATAGTCGCGGCATCAAAGCGGGATGGCGGGAAATTTACGTTGGCGGATATGGACCAGCATCAATGTGACCGGGTTGAACTGATTTCTCACCCCTGGCATGGTTATGATCTCCATGAAATCCCGCCCAATGGCCAGGGGCTCGGCGCCCTGATCATGCTCGGCATTTTATCGCACAGTCCGATTGCGGAGTATGAAGTGGATTCGGTGGATGCCCTGCATTGCCAGATTGAAGCCATGAAGCTGGCCTTCGCCGACACCCGGCGCTATGTCGCCGACCCGGATTTTATCGACCGGGCGGCGATTGACCTGCTGGACGATGACTACCTCGCGTCACGCGCCGCAATGATCGACATGGGCAAAGCGCAGGATCCGGGATACGGCGTACCGGCGAAAAGTGGCACCGTCTATCTGACGACTGCCGATCAGTCCGGCATGATGGTTTCGTATATCCAGAGTAATTATTGTGGTTTTGGCTCCGGGATTGTGATTCCCGATACCGGGATCAGCCTGCAAAACCGGGGATCGGGATTTTCCCTTGAGGAGGGTCATCCGAACCAGGTGGCGGGTGGAAAGCGGCCCTTTCACACGATTATTCCGGCATTTCTTACCCGTAACGGATCGCCGGTTTTGAGTTTTGGTGTGATGGGTGGACACATGCAGGCGCAGGGACACGCGCAGATAGTGCAGCGCATCTGTGATCAGGGTATGAACCCCCAGGCGGCCAGTGACGCGCCGAGATGGCAGGTGACTGAAGAAAAACAGGTTTTGCTGGAACCCGGATATGACCCGCGTATCCGGGTCGGATTAAGGGAGCGCGGCCACGATGTCCCTGATTTTGAACACGATCAGATTTTCAGCATGGGCGGGGCACAGTTGATCCGGAAGACGGAACATGGCTATCTGGGAGGGTCGGATCACCGGAAGGACGGTATCGCCATTGGATTTTAGTGGTTGGACGTTTTAGTGGTTGAGCGATCCCGGCCTCGCCAGTACAATCTCCTGTAACTGCAATCAACACTGGACGAGGTTCAGTTTAAACATGGTCTCTCTCGAAACCCCGGTTTGTGAATTTGGCCTGCCCGCCATTGATTTTTCCCTGCCTGATACCCATGGCAAAATCCGGACCCTGGAAAGCTGTCGCGGGGAGAATGGATTATTGATCCTGTTCATTTGCAATCATTGCCCTTATGTAAAAGCGGTGATCAACCGTATTGTGCGTGACACGGATGAATTGCGGCAGTTCGGGATTGGCAGCGCTGCCATCATGTCCAATGATCCGGCGGAATATCCTGAAGATTCCCCTGAAAACATGGAGAGTCTGGCCCGGGAAAAAGGATTTTCATTTCCCTACCTGTTTGATGGCAGTCAGCAGGCGGCCCGACAATACGGCGCCGTCTGCACGCCGGATTTCTTCGGTTATAACGCGGATTTACGACTTCAGTACCGGGGCCGGCTGGACGAAAGCGGGATGCGGCCAGCGGCCGAAGGAGCGCCGCGCGAGCTGTACGAGGCAATGAAACGTATTGCGCAAAACGGCCTGGGACCGGAACATCAGATACCCAGCATCGGCTGCTCGATAAAATGGTCTGACCGGGTATCGAATTAATCGTCAGCGTTCAGGGCGCCACAAACACACTCGTAGTACAGCGCCGTTTATATGGTCGCCTCATTAATTATCGGGCCTGAAATAAAAAATAGCCAGAAAGAGTTTCACATTTTGTCAGGAATAGCGCGCTGCTGTGTGTGATTGTGGAAGGCGTGGTAGAATTGAGGCATGTTCAGTTTATATATGACTCGAAGACCCTGTGATACGGACGTGCCGTCCGGGTTTGATATGGTGTGTATGTGCCTCGGTACGTAGTCCTGGTACAGGCTTTTCCATCAACCTATGGATGCTTTGATTGGAACGACATTTCGAATTCGATTGGAATCCCGCCAAGGCGGCAAGCAACCTTCGAAAGCACACAATCAGTTTCGAACTCGCCGCAACAGTGTTTAATGATCCACTTATGCTGACGATTGCCGATAAGGAACACAGCGAGTTCGAGGAACGTTGGTCAACTATGGGCCATGATCAAGACGGGCGTTTATTGGTGGTGTCTCACACCCATTCCGAGATTGGTCGCAGCAGGATTTCGGTGCGAATTATCTCGGCTCGCCGGGTCTCCCGTAGCGAGCGGCATCAATACGAGTCGCACGAATGAAGCACGAATACGATTTCTCGAAAGGCGAACGCGGCAAGTTTTTCCGAGAAGGCGCCAGGTTGCGCTTCCCTGCTTCCGACGGGAAACCGGTCTGGGCCGATCCTTCGGGCCAGATCGGCGAGTTCATCGTCCAGGAGACGAAAAAGAGCCTCAACGCATATCGTGAGCAGCCAAAGCTGATAACGGAACATGTTCGCATAGAACAAGATACCGTTCAGGGCGGATATGCTCATCGCCAACTGTTTGAACTCGTCCAGAACAGCGCTGATGCCTTGCTCGCATCGCCGAAGGGGAAGAGCATTCTGATCCGTCTCACGGAGCGATTCCTCTACTGCGCCGACGACGGAATACCAATCAATGAAGACGGTGTTGAGGGGCTGATGTTCGACCGGATGTCGAGCAAGCGGAACACCGCCGCGATCGGCAGATTCGGGCGCGCTTTCAAGTCCGTTCTGGGCGTGACCGATGCACCGGAGTTCTACAGCCGTTCAGGCTCGTTCCGTTTCGACAAGAACCGCGCTGCGGAGCGCATTGCACAGGTCGTGTCGTCTGAACGTTACCCGGTTCTGCGTTTGCCGGAACCCATCGACCCCCACGAAGAATGGAGTCGGGACGAAGAGCTGCGGGAACTTATGAGTTGGGCGACGAACGTTGTCCGCCTGCCGCTCAAAGCGGGTGCGCTCGACGACCTTGCTCAACAAATTGGAGACTTCCCGCCGGAGTTTCTGCTGTTTGTCGATCACGTCCGTTATCTGACTCTTGAGGATGGAGAGCGTTCGCGGGAGTTCATATTGCACCGTCGAGATGGCGAGCTTGTGCTTAACGCCGAAAACAGCCCCTCACGCTGGTTGCGTTTCGACACCACCCATCACCTGTCGGGCGAAGCTCGGGCCGATTGGCATTTGTATGATGACAACGACGATGTGCCGATCCAGTGGGCTGTGCCGATTGATCGGTTGGCTCGCCCGGGGCATTTTTGGGCGTTTTTCCCGACCAGTACTGCCAGCCTTGTCCCGGGTATTCTGAATGCGCCATGGAAGACTAATGAAGATCGGCAGAATCTACTGTCTGGTCCGTACAATCAGGAGTTGATCGAAGCGGCAGCGGAGATGATTGCTGTCAATCTTCCCGGTCTCGCGACACAAACCGATCCTGCGCTACACCTCGACGCACTTCCGCGCGAAAGTCAGGCTGGTGATTCTGTTCAGGCTGATTTGCTCCGCAAACACTTGTTTATCAATCTTCACGACCATGAAGTCATTCCCGATCAGCACGGGAACCTGCGCATCGCGACAAAAATCAAGTATCCTCCCAAGGAGTTGACGGTGGATCGTCAAGAGGATATGGCCCCATTCACGCGTTGGAAAGCATATCCGGGCCGACCCACGAACTGGCTTCATCATTGTGCGCTTACGCGCAATCGGCTTGCCAGGATCGACAGATTGTTTGACCCCGAAGGCAAGCCGCCTCGTTGGCCTGCTTCAGGTGCAAAAAGGACCAAAATCGCCGAATGGTTGGAGGCACTTGTGGAGGGCCAGCAACCGTGTGATATCATGGAGGCATCTATGGCTGCTGTCCAGACAGCCGCGCTTATTCTACCAACCAGATCAGGCGAGTGCCTTGGTGATATCGTCCTGACGGCGACCGGAACTTTAGTGGAGCCGGACCCTGATCACCTTTTCCTGCCCAATGATTCATTGAGCGAAGGGCAGCCTGCGGGTTCAGAGTGCTGTGTCCATCAAAGTCTGGTATCGGACTCCGATACGTTTTCGGCGTTACAGAAGCTCGGTATCAAGCCTCCTTCTCCAAAGAGCAGGTTCAGGGCTGTCGCGGGACGTATCCTTGAAAAGAACTCTGATCAAGTGGTGCGCGAAGACGTTAAACTGTATGAGGACGCGAATCTGTATAAAGAGTTCTGGTTCGCTTCCCGTCGGTTGTCTATAGAAGATGCCAAGGACATCCTTCGGGAATACGATGATCGAAATAGGGCGAACAAACTCCGGGTACGGACACAAGCAGAAACCTGGGTGCCCCTTCGTTTCGTGATGCTTCCGGGCGATATTGTGCCCGGGGACGGAAGCCGGGACAACGATGCTACCGTGGACACTCAATTCCACCAACGGGACGATGGGTTGCTGCGTGACCTTGGAGTGACGGATGCGCCGGGTGATGACTGCGATCTCTCGATGGAACCATCGTTCCAGAAGTATCAGGAACATTGTCGCAACCGCTTTACCAGTCGCGACCTGAAAAGGAAGCCACAGTCAAATCTGCTGAATTTCAAGACAAGTGTCGGTTGCGGCCCATTGCAAGTCCTTACGAGCCTGTCTGATGAAGGACGGGCGGCCTACACGAATGCCTTATTGTCTCTAAATACCATTTTTTCGCGATGGACAATGCATCATAAAAATCAGGATGTCTATCCCGATCTACCCTGCGACTCCCTATCTATAGACGTTCTTCGTAAGGAGGGACGGATACAAACAGCGAGTGGGGCAATTCCGTTCGCTGACGCACTCGGCCTGACTCCGAAAAACCTGGATGCCCTGAATGCATTGCTGGCTCATCCGATGGCCGACAAAATCAAAGTGGCGTTTGACCTGGCCGAACCGATACCGGAGATTTTTGGTGAAGGAGACGCTATCCCGTTGACCGATGTTTGGCCTGGATTGAGAGATTACCTTCCCGTTCACCAGAAGCTATGTAATATTGTTTCCTGTGAACAAATCCATGTTGCCGGGCAATCGCGAGAGTGTGTCTTCCACGCCTCCGACATCTATCTCGCAGGTGTTGTTGAGGAAGATGAACAACATAAACTAAAGCTCATTGCAGATGAGTTGGAGCTTGAGCTGAGTCCCACGCAGGTTTCGGAGATTACACAGCGCAAGACACCTCAGGAGATTGAGGAACGGCGTTCCACGATACGGCAGTACTTGACCGATGCTGAACGTCTCTTGGCGGCGGTAGGAGAACAACAGCTACGGGAGGAATTACCTGATTCCCTTCTGGCGGTGTTAGAGAAGGATGGTACTATGCTGACGGGGGCAGAAATTGCGGAGGCCGCGATTGCGACGTACCACACGGATGCGCTCAAGCAATACAAGGGGGCGTTGAGTAGTCTTGACCCGCCGTCGCATTGGGCTGGGTCAGCGCGGGCTATCAAGTTTGTGCGTTCGCTCGGCTTTTCCACTGAGTGGGCTGGTGAACGATACCATCGTCTGGAACCGTTTCTCGAAATTGAGGGTCGGTATCGGCTACCGGGGCTTCATCCCTATCAGAAAACAGTGGTTCGCAACGTACGTGAAATGCTCAGTGGGAGTCACTCGGCAAGCATACCAAGACGCGGAATGATCAGTATGCCGACCGGATCAGGCAAAACTCGTGTCGCCGTTCAAGCGATTGTCGAAGCCATGAATGACGGATTCGGTGGCGGAATCCTTTGGGTTGCGGACCGCAGTGAACTTTGTGAGCAGGCTGTGGAAGCGTGGAGGCAGGTCTGGTCAAGTATCGGCGCTCATGGAGCGCACCTTCGTATCTCCAGGGTGTGGGGCGGACAACAGAGACCGTTACCTGTGATTGAGCATCATGTCGTGATCGCCACCATCCAGACTCTCCATGCAAAACTATCGGGCCCTCACAGCGATTACGATTTTCTGAAGGATTTCAGGCTTGTTGTCTTCGATGAGGCGCATCGATCGATTGCCCCGACTTTTACCTCGGTCATGGACGAAATTGGGTTGACGAGACGACAGGGAGCAGACGAACCATTTCTCATTGGCCTTACAGCGACCCCTTATCGCGGGTACAACGAAGAAGAAACACTGTGGCTGGCCAATCGTTACAGTGGCAATCGGCTTGATGTCGGCGCATTCGAGAATGAAGATGCACAGGACATTGTTCAAGAACTACAGTCCAGTCGAGTGCTCGCTCAAGCGGACCACAAGGTTATCGAGGGAGAAACATTCTCGCTCGAAAATATTCTGGGAGATTCCGCTCACTCTCATGACTGGAAACAGGAATTGGAAAAGTGGCGGTCGCTTCCCTGGTTGCCTCAATCTGTAGAAAATCGAATTGCCGAGAGTGCTGAGCGCACCAGACGCATCATAGATGCCTATAGAATACATATTGACCCGGATTGGCCTGTCCTTATCTTCGCTACGTCTGTCGAGCATGCACAGACGGTGGCAGCTCTTATCAACCGAAGCGGCATCCGGTCGCGTGCCGTGAGTGGGGGCACGGAAAAAGTGACACGTCGCCGCATAGTGGAGGAGTTTCGTCTCGGCAAGATCAAGGCACTCGTCAATTACGGCGTATTCCGTGAAGGATTCGACGCGCCCAAGACCCGTGCCATCATTGTGGCGCGACCAGTATATAGTCCAAATCTCTATTTTCAGATGGTCGGGAGAGGCTTGCGAGGGGCACTCAACGGCGGTAACGAACGTTGTCTGATTCTCAATGTTAGAGACAATATCGAACAATTTGATCGAAGCCTGGCTTTTTCGGAACTGGATTGGCTGTGGGCGTAACCTCCCCATAACCATTACCGTCAAGCCATCAGTGGTTCACCCAGACGGATGGTTTGTTCGATCAGCACATCGAAACCCTGTAACCGGTTGCGGTAGTTGGCAATGGCGACGCGGATACAGTAAGCGCTCCGTAGGGTGGTATAGGAAGGAGCGGCTGAGCTCAACTCCGTATTCAGAGGGCCAGTTACTGCCGGATGCGATACCACGGGTGAATTGTTGCAGGTATTCAGAAATCAGTGAGAAGGTGTCGGAGGTGGCGATCACGCAGATCGGTTTGCAGCCTTTGGCAACATCATCAGCCAGTTTTGATTACAGGTTATTGAGCGCCCCGGCTTCCCCGGTTACAATCTCCATGTAACTGTAATCAGCACTACGAGGTTAAGCTGGAATGGTCGCCCTTGAAACCCCGGTTTGTGAATTTGGCCTGCCCGCCATTGATTTCTCCCTGCCTGATACCCATGGCAAAATCCGGACCCTGGAAAGCTGCCGCGGGGAGAATGGATTATTGATCCTGTTCATTTGCAATCACTGCCCTTATGTAAAAGCGGTGATTGACCGTATTGTGCGTGACACGGATGAATTGCGGCAGTTCGGGATTGGCAGCGCTGCCATCATGTCCAATGATCCGGCGGAATATCCTGAAGATTCCCCTGAAAACATGGAGCGCCTGGCCCGGGAAAAAGGATTTTCATTTCCCTACCTGTTTGATGGCAGTCAGCAGGCGGCCCGACAATACGGCGCCGTCTGCACGCCGGATTTCTTCGGTTATAACGCGGATTTACGACTTCAGTACCGGGGCCGGCTGGACGAAAGCGGGATGCGGCCAGCGGCCGAAGGAGCGCCGCGCGAGCTGTACGAGGCGATGAAACATATTGCGCAAACCGGCCTGGGACCGGAGCATCAGATACCCAGCATCGGCTGCTCGATAAAATGGTCTGACCGGGTATCGGGTTAATCGTCATTGACCGCATGCGGGCATCAACGCGGGCACCCACAAGGGGCGCCCCTACGCATCGGTAATCACGGCACCCATATTGTCGTGGATTCCCGCTTCCGCGGGAATGACGGGAAAGGGGCGGGAATTGACGGAATGAGGCCACGACCGCTATCGTAGGGGCGGGTCTCGTGCCCGCCCGCAACTGTCATCATAAGCCTACAGCAAATCAAAGCGCTATGTGGGTTGATTGCACGTATTGGTGCAATTTCTCAAGTCTGGTATCTCAACTTTAACCGGGAGCCGAACCCTGCCCCCGCTACATTACATGCGATCTCAATATACTCTCGAATTTGTTTGGTACTGAGGTTCGTTCCGAGCCACCAGCCATTCTCCAATTGTGTGGAATATTCCAGCAAGTGAGGCTTTTTGTATAGGTCTGTGCGATTCTTCGCCACCAAATTTCGCGTCTTGCCAACAGTTCTTGCGGCAAAACGTTCCATGAACTCCGGGTCTTCGCATCCGAATATAGTCAATATCTGAACCAAAGTTCCACCAGAAGTTCTGGTGTCAAACTCCCTCCCCTTAAAGACGAATCCAATGATTCTCTTTCTCCCGGACTGCGGTGATTTCATCCGTGATATATCCGGTTTATTCGGCTTCGGTGGCGTAATCAACGATACAGGTATGGATTTTGCCTTTTCGGATGGGTCCGCCAGATCGAGCAATCGTCTGAGAGCTTCATTATCCGACTCGTCAAACCCCCGCTTCTCAAGCATTATGAGTTGAAATATATCGAAGTCCACATCAATGGATCGGTACTTGGTATCAGCCATGCCGCTTATCCTGTGTTAGTCATTCGAAAGGGCCGTGATTTCTTGAACCAGCGACCTCTTGTCCGGATTGGCTTCGTCTGATGATAGGCTGTGACAAGAAGGCTGTCCGACACCACGAGTACCTTGTTCTTCAATCGTTCAAGGTCGGCGATCCGTTTCTTCAGGGACCGAATCTCATCAGCCGCATCCCGTTTCCTGAGCATGATCCGGTTCCGGCCAATTTCAGCGCCATGCGTGAGAAGAATTGTCAAATCTGTCTCGCGTATGCCTCGCTGAGCCATCCTGGTTTCACTATGACGGGTAATCGTAAGGTCTGTCATAACTCGCCCCCTTGAAAGAAAATGCCATCTAAAATTTCCTTTTGCTCCCGTATCCACGGGTTCTCCTCTATTCGCGCTAGTTCCTCCGAGAGCCATTGGCGATAGTCTTCTTCCTCCTTGTCTCTCTTCATGCGCAGACACCTGGCAAAATCAATGTTTCCACGATAAATATAATCAAGTAGCTTTTCGTCCGATTCTTCATCCCCGGAAATCCCCGTACACTCTCGCAGAGTATCTTCGGCTATTCGGCTGTCGATTATATCGTCATGAAAAGAAGCAGACTCAACATTGGTCACTGCACCCTCAGGAAGACCTTTTGCCAGACCACGAACGAAATGGACAAAAGGTCCTTCATCACACAGGTCCTGATTTTCATACTCAAGGGTGTATCCAAAAATATCTCTTTTTTCCAAAGACTTACTTTCTTCATCCAAACAGGTTTCCACCAAGTCATGGCGGAGACAGACAACTCCGCCAAGATGGGCGCTATTGTCGGATAATTTTTTTTCTGCCTCATTCAGGGCTGCATACATTTCCTCAAGTCTTCGATTGCGTTCCAGCAGACTCCGTTCGGCAGCAATGAGAAACAACAGAGGCGCAAGCCCCATAACAACATCCAGACCGACATTGAAACGTGCGGCGACAAGTCGCAATGAGTTTAGCGTATTCTGCCGCATCGGCACCTTAACAATACCACCCCACATGTAATCTGCAAACTGGGCCAACCTTATATCTCTGGTATCCCCTGTATCCCCTACACCCTTTGTAAGCTGTTCCCATTTGATTCCCAGCGTATTACATAAAGGCTTACGGAGATGGGAGCGCACATGCTGTATCTTGCCGCGTTCCCATCGACTGACGGTGTCCTTGGTGCATTTTATGGCATCGGCAAGCTGCTGTTGACTTATCCCGCGTCTTTTACGAAAGAACTTCAGGCTATCTGGATTGATTGAACAGGTTGTATCTGGCATTTCTTACTTCCTCTTTGAATTGAACAAAGCAGAAATATATCTATATTTAAGGAATATAAAAATAGTCATTTTGTAGTATTTTTAAAAATAATACGCATAAAAATAAAATTATGTAGACATATTGAAACAAATAAATGTCTACATACACTATGCTATTCTCACGTTGGACTGTCCAGAGCGAACGAGATATTGGTCGTGGTGTCCAACCATCATCAACCGCATACGGAAACAACACGGGCACCCACAAGGGGCGCCCCTACGCATCGGTAATCACGGCGCCCATATATCGTAGGTTCCTGCATTCGCGGGAATGACGGAACGGGTCCGAACCGTCATCGAACGCATACGAAAATCAATGCGGGCACCCACAAGGGGCGCCCCTACGCATCGGTAATTACAGGCCACCTCCTATCAAATGTTGTCCGCGCCTGTTCATCTTCGCCTCCGGCCAACCAGATGGTAAACTGACTGTCGGAACACCAAAAACAAAATCCGGGGTTACAGGAATGGACAAAAGATCAACGCGCAAGACCAATCGCCTCAGGCAATACGATTACTCAAAAGCCGGGTATTATTTCGTCACCCTCTGTATACAGAACCGCGTTTGTCTGTTGGGGAATGTGGCCAACGACCAGATGGTTCTCAATCATGCAGGTAATATGATTGAAGACAGTTGGCGACAAGTACCCGGTTATCACGACGAAGTAAAAATTGATTCCTGGCAAATCATGCCCAATCACCTGCACGGCATCATCATTCTGGCAGAGGCGGGGACAGGCTCAGGCTCTACGCCATCATTATCCGATGTGATTGGACGATTCAAATCATTGACTACAAATCAATATATTGGCGGCGTAAAGCATCATCAATGGCCTTCATTCGACAAGAAATTATGGCAACAATCGTTTCATGATCATGTCATCCGCAACGACCAGGATTTGAACCGTGTCCGTGAATATATCCACAATAATCCGTTGAAATGGGCGTTGGATAAGGATAATCCCGATAATTGGGCGCAATAACCATAATCCGGGCGGCATTGACAGCAGCCGTCATCAACCGTATGCGAAAATCAATGCGGGCACCCACAAGGGGCACACCTACGCATCGTTAATCACGGCATCCATATTATTGTGGATTCCCGCTTCCGCGGGAATGACGGAATGAGTCCGCAACCGTCATCGGTCAGGGCGCCAGTAATTCACCCAGACGGACTGTCTGAGCAATCAGTGCATCGAAATCCTGTAACCGGCTGCGGTGATTGGCGATGGCGACGCGGATACAATAAATGCCGCGCAGGGTCGTACAGGAAGGCGCGGCAATGCCCTGTTCCTGGAGTTCAACCAGGATTCCCCGATTCAGATCGTTCAGTGATTCGAGATCCATTCCACCCGGATTGAATCGATAACAGACAATATCCAGACCAATCGGGGCAACCAGCTCGAGTTTTTGGTGATCCTTTATCAGTTGCCCCAGATATTGAGCCTGATCCAGATTGCGTGAAATCATGCGCCCGAGCTTTTTCGTGCCGTGCTCCTTTATCGTCATCCATACTTTCAACGCGCGGAAGGATCGGCTCAATTCGACGCCATATTCAGAAGGCCAGTTGTTGCCGGACGCGATGCCGCGGGTGAATTGTTGCAGGTATTCGGGAATCAGTGAGAAAGTATCCTTGTGCGCCCTGGCATTCCTGACCAGCGCGCAGCCGGCCTCGAACGGAACGTGCATCCATTTGTGCAGATCCAGGGCGATCGAATCTGCCCGTTCAACTCCCGCCAGCAGCGGTTGGGCCTGTTCCGACAGCATGGCGATGGCGCCGATCGCTCCATCAACATGAAACCAGATGTTATGTCGTTCGCAAATATCCGCAATGGCGCCCAGATTATCAATCGCCCCGGTATTGACGGTTCCGGAGGTGGCGATAATGCAGATTGGCTTGAAACCTTTGGCGATATCATCGGCAAGTTTTGATTCAAGGTCGTCGAGATTCATGCTGAAGTCATCGTTGACACGAATCTGCCGGAAGCATTCGCTGCCGAGACCCAGAAGCTCGGCCGCTTTCTGGTTGCAGCTGTGTACTTCGGTAGAGGCATACACCGTCAGTTTGTGATCAATCGACTGTATCCCTTTCTTTCTGACGTCAAATCCGGCTCTGTCATTGCGCGCCACAGCCAGTCCCACCAGGTTCGCCATTGAGCCGCCATTGACCAGCAGGCCGCTGGATTCCTGTGGATACCTCATGATCGTTTTCATCCAGTCCAGTACCTGGCCCTCGACCAGGATCGCGGCATGGTGGCCGCCGCCCAGATTGGAATTCATGGTTGCCGCCATCAGGTCGGCGAACGCTCCCATTACTGTCCCGTTCCCCATGTACCAGGCCCAGAATCGTGGGTGGATATTGCCTAACGGGTAGGGCAGTATATTACGCCGGAACTCCTCATATACCGAGGCCGGGTCGCCGGGCTGTGCAGGGCAGGGCTGATTGAAGGCGGCTGTGGCTTCCGCCGGCATTCGCTGCCAGACCGGCCGTTCACCGGCGGATTGCAGCCAGTCGATGGCGTCATCCATCATCCTGTGGCCGAGTTCGCGCATTTCGTCCCAGTTTTCGGGATCCAGCGTTTCGTAAATGTCGGGATCAGTCATATATGCCGCCAATGGCGCCTCCATCGTTAATTACGGAACCCGGCCTGGATCGCCTTATCGACATCAAGGCGATAAAGCAGGTATCCGCCTGCGACAAAAAGAACGACCAGGACCAGAATACTGTCGCGGGCGGTAGCGCCCGCGAAGACGATGGGTACGAATACCATCAGGAACGGGCCGAATATACTGGCAAACTTGCCCACCATATTATAAAAACCAAAAAATTCGGTTGTCTTCGATTGTGGAATCAAGCGGGCAAACAGGGACCTGCTCAGACTTTGCACTCCACCCTGGACCAGGCCGATGGTAGCGGCAAGCCAGTAGAAGCCGGTGGCGGAATCCAGCCATTTCCAGGCATAAGTGACGACTCCGGTATAGACCAGCAAACCAATCAGTATGCCGCATTTCGGACCGATTCGCTGGCCCAGCCAGCCAAAGAACAACGCCGAGGGAAATGCTACGAACTGGGTCAGCAAGAGTGCGGTGATCAGGCTTTCCGGCGGCAGGCTCAGGATACGGTCAGCGAAAAACACCGCCGTCTTGAAGATGGTGCCTACGCCGTCAATGTACAGCCAATAGCTGATCAGGAATAACAGGACATATTTCAGTTTCCGGATCTCCCGAAAAGTTGCGGCCAGGCGAGAAAAGCCCTGTCGGATTGCTCCTGTTTTCAAGGCAGAGACCGATTCCCCGGGTTCCTTGACAACATGCAATAAAGGCAGCGTAAACGCACCCCACCAGATGCCGACGGAAACGAAGGACAGGGACAGGGCGCTGGCCTGATCGGGAATACCAAACCATTCGAACCGGGTCACCATCAGGACATTGACCAGGAAAAGCAGACCGCCTCCGATATAGCCCAAGGCGTAGCCGTAGCCGGATACGACATCCATATCTTCCCCGGACGATACTTCGACAATCAGCGCGTCATAAAAAATCATGGAGCCGGAGAACCCGATCTGCCCCAGACCGTAGACGATCAGGGCTACCCACCACATTCCTGTCCCGACCCAGGCCAGTCCCACGCACATTAAAATCCCGAGCATGGAGAAAGTGGCCAGGAACTTTTTCCGGGAACCGCCGGAGTCGGCAATGGCCCCCAGGACAGGCGCCGCGATGGCAACCAGGGCGCTGCTCAGGCTTAAGGTCATGTTGAACCAGAACTGGGAGTCTTTGACGCTCAGGTCGGATGACAGGGCGCTATAGAAAACAGGAAAGAATCCGGCGACGACCGTAGTGGCGAAGGCGGAATTGCCCCAGTCATACAATGCCCAGGCGAGTATCTTTTTGTCGGTCAGGATTGTGCGCATCAGGTCGTTGGGAGTGGTCTATGGCCGGATTTCCCGACCAGGGTGGGTAAGCATATATCGTGTAACCGGATGTTTCAAGGAATATGAAATCACTTGAATTTTCTGGTCAAACAGGGTAGATTCCGCAACCCTCTGACGGAGATTGAACAAATAACATGAAACGTACATTTCAACCCAGCGAAGTCAAGCGCAAGAGAACCCACGGGTTTCGCGCGCGTATGCGTACCCGGGGAGGGCGCGCGATCATCAATGCGCGCCGCGCCAAGGGTCGTGCCCGTTTAAGCGCCTGACAAGATTGGCTCATGTCGCCGCTTGCGGCTGGTTTCGGACGACATCAAAGATTATTGAAAGGCGCTCAGTTCAAGGCGGTTTTTGATCGGAGGATTTCAGTTCATGGCAGGTACTTCAGCCTGCATGTCGCCGGGAGCGACCTTTCACACGCCAGACTGGGGTTGTCGGTTTCCAGGCGGGTCAGCAAAAAGGCGGTTGAGCGCAACCGGATCAAGAGACAGATCCGGGAATCGTTCCGGGCCAATCAGTTGACGCTGTCGTTCGCCGGTTGTTCGATGGATTGCGTGGTTGTGTCCAGAGCTGGCGGCGCGGAACAGCCCAATCGGATACTGAGGAAAGACCTGGACAGTTTGTGGGGTAGAGCGAGTCGAAAATGCGAAAGTTACCGGAAAAAACCGTGATTGCCCTGATTCGGATTTACCAGATAGCGCTGAGTCCGTTTCTGCGACAAAACTGCCGTTTCCAACCGGCTTGTTCGAGGTATGCGATCGAAGCGGTCGAGCGGCATGGCGTCATTTATGGCGCCTGGTTGACATTAAGACGAATCGGGCGTTGCCATCCCTGGCACGAAGGGGGGGATGACCCGGTTCCGGAAGGTAAGTTGCGATGAGCCGGATTCACACCGGATGCGCCCGGGTTGAAAATTGAATAACATGCCATTTCAAAAAATGATGCTGTTCGTGGCGCTTGGCCTGGTGCTGGTCATGATCTGGCAATCCTGGGTGGAATTCCAGCGGGAAAGATCGGTGGCCGGCGCCCCGACTGCCGAGCAGGGCGCGGGCGGGTCAGATGGCGCCACCCGTGTCAATTTGACTGAGGACGTGCCTGAAGCCCCCGAGATACCGGCCAACATCGACAACGCCGGAGCGGATGCCCTGGTTGACGAGGTCGGCATGGTAGCAGACGAAAAGGTCAACGATAACCGGATTATTCAGGTCACGACAGACCTGATTAAAGCGCAAATCGATCCCCGGGGCGGTGACCTGATACGGGTGGAATTGCTGAAGCATCCGGTCAGTGTGGATACGCCCGATGTGCCGTTCGTGCTGATGCACAGGGACAATCCGAACCTGTTCGTCGCGCAAAGCGGGCTGATCGGACAGGACCGGGAGTATCCCAATCACAATGTCGAGTTTTCCGCGTCTCAGTTCGAGTACCGGTTGGGCGACGACCAGAATCTGGATGTGATACTGACCTGGAGCGCCCCGGATGGAGTGGATTATGAAAAAATCTATCGTTTCCAGAGGGACAGCTACCGGATAGAGGTTGATTTCCGGATCACTAACAACAGCGACCGGCCCTGGACGGGTTTTGTCTACGGACAGCTGAAGCAAACCGAGATTGAACAGGAGGGGTCACTGGGTTTTCTGGGGCGGATACCCAGTTATAACGGGGCGGCGATTTATACCGAGGAAGACAAGTACGACAAAATCGACTATGGCGAGATCCAGGACGAATCATTGAACAGGACTACGGTGGATGGATGGGTCGCGATGTTGCAGCATTACTTCGTGGCCGCCTGGTTGCCGATGGAGTCCGATTATTACCAGTTGTATTCGGGCGTAAACAACAAGACGCCCAAACCCGAATATCGTATTGGCTACAAGACAACCCGGCCGGTGACGGTCCACCCCGGTCAAACCGGGGTGGCGCCGACCGCGTTGTTTGTCGGGCCGAAAGAACAGGTGCGTCTCGACCGGCAGAACAAGAACGGATTGAAATTGACGGTGGACTATGGCTGGTTCACCCCGCTCGCCAATCCCCTGTTCTGGTTGTTGAGCAAGATATACGGGGTAACCCTGAACTGGGGGTGGGCCATTATCCTGCTGACGGTTCTGGTCAAGGCGGTTTTCTATCCTCTTTCCGCGGCCAGTTACAAGTCGATGGCGAAGATGAAGAAGCTCCAGCCGAGAATGGCGACATTGAAAGAGCGGTACAGTGGCGACAAGCAGAAGTTTCAACAGGAAATGATGAAACTCTACAAGCAGGAAAAAGTGAATCCGGCAGGCGGGTGTTTGCCCGTACTGGTGCAGATTCCGGTATTCATCGCATTGTACTGGACCCTGCTGGAGAGTGTGGAGCTGCGTCAGGCCAATTTCATGTGGTGGCTGAATGATCTTTCACTGCCGGACCCGTACTTTGTGCTGCCGATCATCATGGGGCTTTCGATGCTGGCCCAGCACTTTCTGAACCCCGCTCCGGTCGACCCGATCCAGAAAAAGATCATGATGGCGCTGCCTTTCGTGTTCACCATCTTTTTCCTGTGGTTCCCGGCCGGTCTGGTTCTTTACTGGGTGGTCAATAACCTGCTTTCCATTGCGCAGCAATACTATATCACCCGAAAGTTCCAGAGTGCCTGATTCAGGAGTATGCCCTGAACCGGAATCCGGGAGTTCGTCCGGCTTCGCAAGTACCGATACCATTGTCGCCGTTGCGACTCCGCCGGGCCGCGGGGGAATCAGTATTGTCCGACTGTCCGGTCCGGACGTGAGCCGTATCGCCAATCGGCTGGTCGGTATGTGCCCCGCTCCCCGTCATGCTCACCATACCGATTTCCTGGACCGGGACGGTCTGGTTATTGACAATGGAATCGCCCTGTATTTTCCCGCTCCATACAGTTTTACCGGCGAATCCACGCTCGAACTCCAGGCTCATGGCAGCCCCGTAGTGATGCAGATGTTATTGCAGAATTGTCTGGCGTCGGGCGCCAGGCTGGCTCAGCCCGGTGAATTCTCTCAACGCGCTTTCCTGAACGGGCGGCTGGATCTGACCCAGGCGGAGGCGATTGCGGATTTGATTGGCAGCAGCACACAGGCTGCGGCCAGATCCGCGATCAACTCACTTCAAGGCGGGTTTTCGAGGCAGATCAACGAACTGGTGGAGGAGGTGATCCGCCTGCGGGTTTTTGTCGAAGCCGCCCTCGATTTCCCGGATGAGGAAATCGATTTTCTCGAAGACGGCAAAGTGGTTGATCAACTCGAACATCTGTCGTCATTATTTGCCTCGTTAAAAAGTTCCGGCAGACAGGGAGCGCTGTTGCGGGAAGGTCTGAAGGTGGTGTTGACGGGTTTGCCGAATGCGGGAAAATCGAGCCTGCTCAATTATTTGTGCAATGACCAAAGGGCGATTGTCAGCGACATTCCCGGTACCACACGGGACGTATTGGGGCAGTTTATCGAACTGGACGGGTTGCCTGTGGAAATTGTCGATACCGCCGGAATCAGACCGGCCACCAGCGAAATTGAAGCGGAAGGGGTGCGCCGGGCCATACAACAGCAGAACCGCGCCGGGTTGGCGCTTTTACTGGTTGATGACTCTGTCACTTCTGATTCCGAAGTGGATTCTCTTTTGAAGGGGCTGGATACACCCGCTCCGGTCTTACTGGTACGGAATAAAGTCGATCTGACCGGCCGACCCGACTCCGGGGTTGAAAACGAGGTGTGTGTATCCGCGCTCACCGGTGAGGGTATTGATGTTCTGAAGGAAAAAATCCGGAACATTGCCGGGTTTCGTGACGTTGACGATAGTCATTTTCTTGCCAGGGAAAGACATGTCAACGCGCTTGACCGGGCTGAGAAATTCCTGCTCCATGGCCTGGAGCAACAGAAAACGTTCCGTGCCGGCGAATTGCTTGCTGACGATTTGAACTCCTGTCAGCGAGCGCTATCCGAGATTACAGGCGAAGTCAGCAGTGACGATTTGCTCGGCATGATCTTCAGTACGTTCTGTATCGGTAAATGAACATTCGCATTGCCACACCGCCATCCGGACCTTGAATGTTTTTCTGGGGGATTAAGGAAAAACAATTACTGTATAATCCAGTATAATAGTGCAGATTTTGACAGTGTCGCCCACTGGATGGACGATCTGAACCCGATGCGAATGAACCTGGGAAAATAGAATGACTGAAGCCACTCCACATAACTACACTCGAAATATTCTGTTGCAAATACTGCTTGTTTTGGGAATTTTGGCAATCGCGGTGATTTGGCAACGGGATCTCATCACGCAGATTTATTTCCATAATCAGGTCAACGCGGTGGGTTGGCTGGTCAACGGAGGTATCCTGCTTCTGTTTGTTTGTGGTCTGCTTGAACTGATCAAACGCTTTCTGGAGTACCGGGGCCAGGAGCAGGCGATCAATCGTTTCCAGTCCAACATCAGCGCAGGCAACGAACCGTTGTTTGCCATTCCCCGCAAATTGATGATTTCTGAACGGTTTCTGACTCTTCAGTCACTGAGCCATCGGCGTGAGGCCATTAATCACAATGCCTTGGCCGCGACCTTGCTGGCTTCTGAATCGAGCCGCAACAGTTTTCTGAAATTTGTCCACAACGTGCTGATCCTGACCGGTGTGTTCGGAACGATTGTTTCCCTGTCGATTTCGTTGCTGGGCGCCTCTGATATCTTGCAGAGCAGTGGGCAGATCAATATTCTTCCGGGTGGCGACCAGGAAAGCGCGAAAGGGCTGGGCACCATGATTTTCGGTATGTCGACGGCGTTGTCCACCACCTTGACCGCAATTCTCGCGTACCTGTTTTTTGGTTATTTTTATATCAAGCTGACCGATACCCAGACTTTTCTGATCAGCAAGGTCGAAGAAGTAACCGCGACCACATTGATACCTCATCTCCAGAGCGGCCGAATGGAGACAGCGCTGGATTTTTCCGACATTCAGTCCGCCAGTGAACTGATTGAAAAATTGGGACAATCGCAGGATCGGGCGACACAAAAACTGACGGAATTGCTGGAGTCCCGGTCAATGGAAGAGCAAGGCAACCAGGAAATGCTGGCTTTGATTCGTGAAATGATTGAAGTCCAGATGTCAACGACCAGCCAGAACAATGAAAATCTGAGTGAGGTTGTAAACCTGTTGCAACGCGGATTCCGGTTGCGACCCGGAGGCATGGAACCTTAAGCCCGGACTGCTGAATGGGGAAAACCAACAGCTTTGTCGATCTTCGGATCGGCCACGGCGCCGCCGGTATCGGGGACGATAGCGTATGGCCTTCGTTTACCGATATCATGACTGTGATCGTGATGATATTCCTGATGACGCTGGTAGTCATCATGGTGCGCAATTTCGGATTGAGCAGCGAATTACTGACCAACATTTCGGCCAGGGAGGCAATCATGCTGGCCAATCAGGACCTGGCGAAAAAAAATACGGAGTTGGAATCCTCTTTGCAAAGCACGGAAACCGAACGGGCTTCACTATCCGTATCACTGACGCAAGCGCTTGAACGGATTGCCTTGCTTTCTGAGAACCAGCTTGAACTGCAGGCAGACCTGAAGTCATTGACCGAGGCGCGGAAAGAGCTTGAACGGGCCAATGCGCAACTACAACAGACCCAACTCGAGACTTCGGTGAAAGTTGAGAGTCTGACTGCCGACACAGAGGGCCTGATACAGAAAAAGACTGATCTCGAAGCCGCGTTGCAAAGTACGGAAACCGCGTTGCAGAGCGCCGAAGCCGAACGACTCTCACTGGTGGAATCATTGAGGCAGGCGCGCGATCAGATCGCCTCGCTTATCGGGAGTGAGCGCGGGTTACAGGATGAAGTGGCATTACTGACCGAGGCGCGGAAAGAGCTTGAACAGGCCAATGCGCAACTGCAACAGATCCAACTCGAGACTTCGGCGAGAGTTGAGAGCCTGACTGCCGACATAGAGGTTCTGACACAGCAAAAGGCTGATCTCGAAGCCGCATTGCAAAGCGCCGAAGCCGAACGACTCTCACTGGTGGAATCATTGGGGCAGGCGCGCGAACGGATCGTCTCGCTTGCCGGGACGCGGAAGGAGCTTGAACAGGACAACGAGCAACTGCAACGGATCCAGCTCGAGACTTCGGCGAGAGTTGAGAGTCTGACTGCTGACACAGAGGTTCTGACACAGCAAAAGGCTGATCTCGAAGCCGAGTTGCAAAGCGCCGAAGCCGAACGACTCTCACTGGTGGAATCATCAGAGCAGGCGCGCGAACGGATCGCCTCGCTTACCGAGAGTGAGCGCGGGTTGCAGGACGAGCTTGCAAAGCTGATTGACAAAAGAACCACATTGGAAGACCGGGTCTATACCCTGTCAGAGCAACGCGAACATTTGAAGCGATTACTGTCCCGGTCAAATCTTGAGAATCAATTGTTGGCCGAAGAAATGGCGCAAGTGGAAAGAATCAATGAAAGCGCCGCGGAACGATACACCCGGGTAACCGATGAGATTTTGTCACTAAAGGAATTGATTGAGCAAAGAGAAATAGAGATTGCGACTCTGAAAGCGAGTGTGGATACTTCTGCCGAGGAGTATCGGTCCTTGCAGGAAGAGTACGAAAGTCTGGACATTCAATATCGCAAGCTGGTTCGTCCCGCGAGGAGTTCAGTCGGGAAAACAGTGGTTGAAGTCCGGGTGGAGAAAGTCTCCGGAACCTTGTCGTATAAGATCAAGCGACCGGACGATTCCGAATTGGTTCCGGTTTCCCGAAGCCAACTGGATTCGACTCTGCAAAATCTGAAAAACCGACTGGGCCAGTCACTGTATACCAAAATCGTGATTCCCGACGGTAGTAATCTTACTTTCAACGAGGCGTGGGGATTTACCTGGGAAATCCTGCGAGAGTATGATTATTATTATCAATGAAATATCCGGAAAAATTCGAGATAGTGGTTATCGGTGGTGGTCATGCCGGTGTGGAAGCGGCGTTGGCGGCTGCCCGGATGAATTGCCGAACCTTGTTGATTACCCACAATATCGAAACGATCGGGCAAATGTCCTGCAATCCGGCGATAGGAGGAATTGGTAAAGGCCATATTGTCAAGGAGATTGACGCTCTCGGCGGCATCATGGCCAGGGCGATTGATCAATCAGGCATTCATTTTCGCATATTGAATTCCCGGAAGGGTCCGGCGGTACAGGCGACGCGCGCTCAGGCGGATCGGGCATTGTATAAAATTGCGATCCGAAGAGCGGTTGAGCATCAGCCCGGCCTGACCGTATTTCAGCAATCTGTCGATGATCTGATCTTGCAGGGAAACCGGGTGACCGGGGTTAAAACCGGATCGGGAATCGAGATTGAAGCGCCGGTAGTGGTATTGACGGCAGGGACTTTTCTGAACGGTAAAATCCATGTCGGAATGGACAATTCCAAAGGAGGACGGGCTGGCGATCCTCCATCCATTGCACTGGCAAACCGGCTGCGGGAGTTGCCGTTTCGCGTTGACCGGCTGAAAACCGGAACCCCACCGCGGATTGACGGCAAAACCATCGACTACAGTGAACTGGAAAAACAATCGGGTGATCGGCCCGTACCCGTGTTCTCGTTTCTCGGGAGCGCCGGGCAACATCCTCGACAGGTTTGTTGCCACATTACACATACTAATGACCGGACCCATGAAATTATCAGGAAATCCCTGCACAGATCACCGCTTTACGGCGGCGAAATTGAAGGCGCAGGGCCGCGATACTGCCCCTCGGTAGAGGACAAGGTGGTGCGCTTCGGCGATCAGAACCGTCATCAGATTTTTATCGAGCCCGAAGGACTGAATACAACGGAAGTGTACCCCAACGGTATTTCCACCAGTCTGCCGTTCGATGTGCAGCATGCCTTTGTGAGAACCATCAAAGGCTTTGAACAGGCTCTGATCACTCGCCCCGGTTATGCCATCGAATATGATTTTTTTGATCCGCGTGGCTTGAACAACTCGCTGGAAACCAAATCAGTCGGCGGATTATTCTTTGCCGGGCAGATTAATGGCACCACCGGTTACGAGGAGGCGGCAGGGCAGGGTTTGATTGCGGGTATCAATGCAGCGCTGAAGGTAAAGCAAAAGGAACCCTGGTGCCCGGCCCGAAACGAAGCATATATCGGGGTGATGATTGATGACCTGGTGACTCGCGGCACCGCCGAGCCCTATCGGATGTTTACTTCCCGGGCAGAATATCGACTACAGTTGCGTGAAGACAATGCCGATTTGCGATTGACTGAAAAGGGTTTCGGGCTGGGGACGGTGGATGATCAGCGCATCGCCGCTTTCAATCTGAAAAGGGATCGGATTGAAAAGGAAAAAGGGCGATTGGAGAGAACCTGGGTTCACCCGGACAAAATTGATCCTGCGCGGACTCGAAGGTTTCTCGGTCAGCCATTACAACGCGAAACCAGGTTGCTGGATCTGCTCAAAAGACCGGAGACGGATTATCGCGGCCTGGTTGATCTGGCTGAACTGGATTCTCCGCTTGACGACCCCCAAAGTATCCGGCAACTTGAGATCCAGGCTCGATACAGTGGCTATATTGAGCGCCAGATGATCGAAGTCGAGCGTCAGAAAAACAGTGACAGACTGACTATCCCACAGTCGGTGGATTACTCCGGGGTGAGAGGGCTGTCTGCTGAAGTCCAACAGAAATTGACCGGAATCCGCCCACAAACAATCGGTCAGGCTGCCCGGATTCCGGGTGTGACCCCGGCTGCTGTTTCTCTATTGCTGGTCCATCTGAAGAAACTGAAGAGAGCCGCCTGAGCGGGATTTGCGAGCGGATTGCGGTCAATCAGCTCCGCATTCTTTTTGCACCGGGATCATACATGGCAGACAGGCTGGCCCGGGCCGGAACGATACGGCCGCCCACATCAATGGCAAACGTCCCGGAGGCAATATAGTCCGTATCCACTCCGTCATCACTGTAGACATATCCCATCCCGACGGCTCCCCCCAGGGTGTGGCCATAGTTGCCCGAGGTCAGATGTCCGACCGGTTTGCCATCCCGCAGAATCGGTTCGTGGTGATACAGTACTTCTTCCGGATCCTGGAGTAAAAATTGCACCATGCGTTTTCTTTTCCAGCTTCCAGTCTGTTTTTGCCGGATCATGGCATCGCGGCCAATGAAAGGAATGTCCTTTTCATAATCACAGACAAATCCAAGCCCGCATTCCAATGGCGTATCCGTGTCGGCGACATCGTGGCCGAAGTGAACGAATTTCTTTTCGATCCGGCCACTGTCCAGCGAATGCAGTCCGGCCATCACCAGGCCGTATTTTTCACCGGCCTGCCACAGCGTATCGAATCCATGACGCGCCATGTCTACAGGGATGTACAACTCCCACCCCAATTCCCCTACATAGGAAACCCGGGCCGCCCGGCCGACCGCACATCCTATTTCGACGGGCCTGGACATTCCGAACGGGAATGAAGGCGCGCTCATGTCGATGCCGAGAACATCGCTGAGCAATGCCCTGCTGTTCGGGCCCATTACTCCCAGCACTGCCAGAGTGTTGGTGACATCGGTGACTGTGCAAAAGGCGTCATCGGGGATATTGCGCGCCAGCCAATCCAGGTCCTTGTGGGTCACTGCCGCAGCGCTCACTACCAGGAACCGGTTTTCTTCAAGCCGGGTTACCGTCAGATCAGCCTCAATGCCGCCTCGTTGATTGAGCCAATGGGTGTATACCATCCTGCCGGGTGAAACATCGATATTTGCACTGCAGATTCTCTGTAATGCGCGACAACTGTCCTTGCCCTGTATCAGGTATTTTGAAAAACTGCTCTGATCGAACAGGGCTACGTTCTCACGAAACGCCTTGTGTTCCGCAGCCGAATATTCGAACCAGTTCTGTTTGCCGAAGCGGTACTCATATTGCGGTTCGACTCCTTGCGGGGCAAACCAGTTCGGACGTTCCCACCCGGCCACTTCTCCGAAGCAGGCATTGCGTTCAACCAGTTTTTCGTGGATCGGAGAGTGACGCACGTTTCTGGATGTCTCCATCTGCCGGTACGGCCAGTGGTGGCCATATAACAACCCGAGAGTCTCGCTGACCCTGTTTTCAAGGTATTGGCGGGTTCCCTGAAATGAGTACATGCGACGAATATCCACACTCCACAAATCCAGTGGGGCATGACCATAATGCATCCATTCCGACAGCGCCTTGCCGATACCGCCGGAACTCTGGATGCCTATCGAATTCAAACCCGCCGCCACGAAAAAATTTCGCACCTCGGGCGCTTCGCCAATGTGGAATTGATCGTCCGGGGTAAATGATTCAGGCCCGCAAAAGAACTTCCGCCAGCCGACTTGCTGCAATATCGGTACACGCTCCATCGCTTTTTCAAGTACAGGCATCATCTGTTCATCGAAATGACCGTCAATTTCATCGAAACTGAAATCTTCGGGAATCCCGTCCTGCCCCCACGGTTTCGCGTTCGGTTCAAATTGCCCGACCAGCAGGCTGCCGGCGTCCTGCTTGTAGTAAGAGCAATTGTCATGGTCCCGCATCACAGGCAGATCCAGCGGCAACGAGTCGAGTTTTTCGGTTACTGCATAATAGTGCTCCGCCGCATGGAGCGGGATATTTACCCCGGCCATCCTGCCGACTTCCCGCGCCCACATTCCGGCGCAATTGACCACAAATTCCGCCTGGATATCGCCGTGACGGGTGTTGACCCCGCAAACCCGGCCGTTCTCAACCACGATGCCGGTAACGACCACCCCTTCCAGACACAGGGCGCCCCGATTGCGGGCGCTTTTGACAAAGGCGGCGGTCACGTCTACCGGACTGGCATAACCATCCTGCGCGACCCAGCTTCCACCCAGCAGATCCCCCGTCTCCAGGTACGGATAAAACTCCTTGATTTCCTGCGGCGTAATCATATCCACCCGGGTTACACCAAAGGCGTTATTCATCGACGCCACCCGTTTCAACTCTTCAAACCGTCCTTCGCTGTGTGCGATACTGAGTGAGCCTACCTGTTTGAACCCGGTTGACTGCCCGCTTTCCTTCTCGATTTCCGCCAGAACCGCCATCGAATACTGGGCCATTTTGGCGTGGCTTTCATTGGCGCGCATGGTGCCGATCAGTCCGGCGGCATGCCAGGTGGCGCCACAACTGAATTGGCTGCGTTCAAGCAGCACAACATCGCTCCAGCCGATTTTAGCCAGGTGATAGGCCACGCTGGAGCCGATGACACCGCCGCCTATAATGACCGCGCTTGCGTTTGCTGGAAGTTTCATGGCTTGATCTCGTTGCTGTCAGTTCCGTTTTTTAACACTCTTGGTTCGCACTGATTTCTTGCTGCGCCTGGTTTTCAGCCGGGTCTGGGCGTATTCGATCAACTGATGCTGGCAACCAACGGCTTTGGGCGACTTGCAGACCCGCTTTACATAGTTGCCATCAGGCTGCATTTCCCAGGAATCAACATCGTCGTTGAGCAACGTGTCGAGAATCAGACGAAGCTCGTTCTGCAACGATTTCCTGTTGATCGGGGTTACCACTTCAACCCGGCTTTCAAGGTTTCTTTTCATCAAATCGGCAGAACCGATCAAGTACTCTTCCGCCCCATTGTTGCAGAAATAAAACACCCGGCTGTGTTCAAGGAACCGACCGACTATGCTGATCACGGTAACATTTTCCGACAGTCCTTTTATGCCTGGGCGTAACCGGCAGGTATCCCGGATGATCAGATCAACTTTTACCCCCGCGACCGAGGCGCGGTACAGGGCTTCCACAATGTCCTTGTCCTCAAGGGCATTCGACTTGATCTGAATCAGCCCCTGGCCGCCTTCGACAGCATGGGTGATTTCCCGGTTGATCTTGTGAATCAGATCTTTTTTCAGTTGTTTCGGAGAAACCAGGAGCTGTTTGAAAGTCCGTTTCCTGGAATGGCCGGTAGTCAGGTAGTTGAACAGCTCGGTGACATCGTTGCCGATATGGTGGTCGCAGGTCAACAACCCCAGGTCGGTATATTGTCTGGCTGTGCCGCCGTGATAATTGCCGGTGCCGATATGGACATAGCGTCTGAGCCTGTCAGTATCCTGGCGTACCGCCATCAACACCTTGCAATGGGTTTTCAGGCCAATGACGCCGTATGTGACATGGATGCCGGCGCGTTCCATGTGTTCTGCCCATTTGATATTGGCGGCTTCATCAAATTTTGCTTTTAACTCAACCACTACCGCAACCTGTTTCCGGTTATTCGCGGCCTGAATCAACAAATCGACAATGCGGGTTTCCTCGTCTGTACGGTATAATGACATCTTGATCGCCCGAACCTGTTCGTCATTGGCCGCTTCCTTCAGGAACCGGACGACAGAGGTATTGAATGACTCATAAGGATGTTGCAGCAGTATCGAATTGGCTTCGCGGATGGTATTGAAAATACTGCGCTGCCCGTCCTGCAGCCTGTGGTGGTTAATCGGTAGATGGGAAGGGTAGTGAAGCTCCGGTCGTGGCAGTGATACTAGCTCGAACAGGTCCTTCTGGGCGAGCAGGCTTTCAGATTCGAATACGTCCATCTCCACATTCAGGCCAAGCTGCTCCGCCAGCATTTTCTTTCTGTCGTCTGACATGCCCTTGTTGACCGCAATCCGGACGATCGGCGCAATTCGCCGATCACGCAACTCCGATTCAATCATTGCGAGCAGGTCACTGACTCCGGATTCCTGCTTTTCCGCCGCCGCGTTCCTTGAAATATAAAAATAGTCAAATTCGAAATCCTGTTCGCCGGGGAAAAGCAGGTCCAGGTTGCGGGCAATGATCTGCTCCAGCGGAACAAAATGGCTGGTATCGGAAATCCGGACAAAGCGCGGCACGTCAGCGCCCACCGGAACCTTCACTCTGGCCACGAACAAATCTTCATCCTTGATGGATGGCAGGGTCACCAGTATGTTCAAGGATAAATTGGAAATGAACGGGAAAGGGTGAGCCGGATCGAAAATCTGGGGTGTGACCAGTGGGAAAATATTCTCGAAGTAGTGGAGCCGCAGGGCATCCTGCTGAGCCTGATCCAGTTCATCGTATTTCAGGATTCTGATGTCGTTTGAATCCAGCTCAGCCAGAAGTTCAGGCAGTGAATTGTCATTGATCTCTTCGAGTTCCTTTACCAGTTTCCTGCACTGCGTCAGTTGTTGTTCCGGGGAATGCCCGTCAACCGTCAATTCGACAACGCCGGCCAGTTGCTGGAGCTTTAAACCGCCAATGCGTTTCATAAAGAATTCATCAATGTTCGAGGCAAAGATCGCGAAGAACTTGAGGCGTTCCAGCAGAGGGTTTTCGACATCCATCGCTTCGCACAGCACTCTGCGATTGAATTGAAGCCAGGTGATCTCCCGGTTCAGGTAAAGATCAGGGGCGGTCAGGTCATCAACCGGCGTATCCGTGGTGACCGGTTTGTCATTTGACGTCAGGGGAGCCGGAGTTTTGTCAGGTTCTGTATTGAGTGACATCTGTCATGCCGCAGGAAAAATCATCGCATGGATTATACAATTTTTATTGAAAACAAAATCATAATGGGCCATATTAACACCAATTCAATCTTGAGGAAGCATGCTTTTACATGTCCGAGCGCCCCCCCAGTCTGTTATTAACCGAAAATATTGATGGAACAGTTTCTGCACACCATGAATCAGCATTGGCTGCATGTGGTCGAATACTTCGCATTCGACGCGGGCCTGCTTGCACAGCCGGACATGATCGTCCGACTTGGGGTGCAGCTTTGCCTGCTGCTTTGTTCGGCGTTTTTCTCCAGTTCTGAAATCGCGTTATTCTCTCTTTCCCGGCTTGACCTGCAGCAACTTCGCCGCGAACAGAACCCTCAATCGCAAACCATCCATGAGTTGCTGGATCAGCCTCGTCGGCTGATTATTTCCATCTTGAGCGGTAACGAACTCGTCAATATCGCCGCTACCGCCAATATGGCATTCATATTGGTTACTCTCTACGACGTTGATCAGGTCGTGGTCATCAATTTGCTGGTCATGGTGCCGTTGATGCTGTTGCTCGGCGAGGTTACGCCAAAAACCATTGCGGTCGGTAATCCGGTGCGTTTCAGCACCCGCGTTGTGGCGCAGCCGCTGGCATTGTGGATCAGGATCATTGCCCCGGTTCGCTGGGTCATCCGGGGCATTGCCGACAGGATCACGACCCTGTTCGTCGGTGAAATCAAGACTGCCGACAATATACTGCATGTCGATGAATTCCTGACCCTGGTTGAGCAGGTCTCCGAAGAAGGTACGATTGACGCTACTGAGAGCGCCCTGATCTACAATTTGCTGGAGGCCAATGAAACCGAGATCGTTGAGGTCATGACGCCGCGAACGCGGATGGCGTTCCTGAACGTCGAGATGAGTGTGCCGGAAATGGTCGAGAAATTCATTTCCTATCGCCATCCCCGGGTGCCGGTGTTCAAGACCCACAGGGACAATCTGGTCGGCTTTGTCCATGCCGAAGACATCCTGCGCCTGGTATTGGACGACGAAGACCTTAAGGCGCTCAAGCCTGAAGACATCCTGCATCCCCCTGTAGTCGTGCCGTTGACCAAAAAAGTCGATGAGATGTTTGATTTCTTTCAGTCGAATCAGGTTCGGGCAGCGGCCTGTCTGAACGAATTTGGCGGGGTTGAAGGCTTTATCACCATGCGTGGTGTGTTGAACTTCATTTTTGGTGATGTCAGTGGAGGCTCGAAAGCGACCGCGGGGCTTTATGCGGAAAAAGACTACAACATCTACGAAGTCCCCGGGGACATGAAGCTCAACGATTTCAATAACCTGACGAATTTTGGCATTGAAGACCCCCGGATGACCACGGTTGGAGGGTACGCTTTCCGCCTGCTGGATCGGCTGCCGCGGGAAGGAGACCGTGTTGAAAGTGAAGATATCCTGATCCAGATCATTGAAATGGATGACCACCGTATTGCCAGAGTGCGCGTTGCCAGGGGCGTGGATGAAAACGAATTTGACGGTTTGGCGGAGAAGACATCATGACCTGGATCGCATTGATACTCGCCATCGTTGTCCTGTTGCTGTTGAAGGGATTTTTCTCCGGTTCTGAAATTGCCCTGGTCAATTCGGACAAGGTGAAACTGACGGCAAAGGCCAATCAGGGTAACCGGGGCGCGATTGAGGTGCTCAAGCTGTTCAAAACCCCCGATGTAATGCTGGGTACGACCCTGGTCGGCACCAATGTGGCGACCGTGGCGCTGACCACATTGGGAACTATGTTGTTCATCAGCGAGTTCGGCGGCAGGGGTGATTTTTACGCCTTCCTGGTCCTTACGCCGGTTCTGTTGATTCTCGGTGAAATTGTCCCGAAAAGCATCTTCCAGCAAAAGTCGGACGAGATCGTTCCGGTTGCGATCTGGCCGATCAGGATATTTTCTTTTGTTTTTTATCCGGTGATATTCATTTTTTCACGCATTGCCAGGCTGATTGCCAGATTGGTGGGCGGCGGCAAGGTCGAACAGAATCTGTTCATGACCCGTGAACAGATTCGGCTGGTAGTCGACATGACCGAAAGAACCTCGTCCATAGACGCTTTTGACCGGGGCCGGATTCGACGGGTAATCCGGTTTGGAGAAACCACGGTGGGGGAGGCGATGATTCCGATTGCTGAAGTAACGGCGATCAGCGATACGCGCAATATTTTGCGCGCGATAGCCACGGTCAGGCGCAAGGGATATAACCGGTTGCCCGTCTACAAAGGCAATACCAGCAATATAATCGGTATCGCAACCCTGACCACCTGGGATTTGATGGATTCAACCATTTCCGGGAAGCCCCTGGATGATTTTGTCAGACCCGCGCAATATGTTTTGCCATTTCAAACGATTGATCAGTTGTTGCCTATCCTGCGGCAACGTGACGATCACATGGCCGTGGTCGTGGATGAATTCGGATCTGCAGTCGGCATCATTACCATGGAGGATATTGTCGAAGAGGTGGTTGGGGATATTGATGTCGGCTATGATTTTGAGGAGTATCTGCCCCGGCGAAAACGCTTTTTCCAGAAATTGCAGGAAAATCAATATCTGGTCGATTCGAGACAGTCGGTGTCCGAGGTCAATGAAATGCTGGAAATAAACCTGAATACCAAAGTGGCGCACACGATTGGCGGACTGGTCATGTCGCAGTTGGGGCATATCCCGAAACAGGGTGAGTATCTGATTGAGCAGGGACACCGGTTCGTCGTGGAAGAACGCACGGAAAAGGCGATTGTGAGCTTGAAAATAGAGCGGTTGTAGTGGTGTGACGGGAACAGCATGACTACCGGCCCGTTCCTTTCCCCGTTCGTGCATTGTTCCGATTCAGGGCTGGTGCAGGATACCTGTTTTATTCCTTCACCCAATTTCGATGATCGCCCCGACCGCCTCGATGTATCCGTTCTGGTGATTCATGCGATCAGCCTGCCTCCCGATTGTTATCACAACCATTACGTCGAAGACCTGTTCACCAACTGTCTCGACCCCGAAGCGCACCCTTATTTTCAAAATATAGCGGGACTGGCGCTTTCCGCTCATTTCTATATCAAGAGAAAGGGCCGGTTGACCCAGTTTGTGCCGACCCATCATCGTGCATGGCATGCGGGTGAATCCATGTTCCGTGGACGGCCCCGGGTCAATGATTTTTCGATAGGGATTGAATTGGAGGGTAGCGATCATGATGAATTTGAATCCGCTCAATACCTCACCCTTGCGCGGCTGACCCGTTGCCTGTTGTCAGCGTATCCGAAAATCACCCTCGATAATATTACCGGGCACAACGATATAGCCCCTGGCCGCAAGACAGATCCGGGCCCGTACTTCGACTGGAACCGGTATCGGGAATTGATCAAACCGCTTGACTAATACGGCGTCCTGTTTTTTAATGCGCATCTTCTGCTTCAACTCATGGCCAGGTAGCTCAGTCGGTAGAGCAGTGGACTGAAAATCCTCGTGTCGGCAGTTCGATTCTGTCCCTGGCCACCATTGACCGGTGGCGATATCATCCCCGGTCGGGCATTCCGCCGGCGAATGCCTGGGTATCGGCATAGACATCGTAGCGGTTGATTTTCCCGTCGCAGACCGAAAACACGTTGACCATGTCTCCCTCGACCAGATAGCCGTTTTCCCGATACTTCCATTTCCCCTGGCAAAGGTTGACGACCTGTGAAGGCCCGCTGATCGAGCGGACAATATTGACCTCGACGACAGTCAGGTGAGCCCGGATGATGTCAAAGAAGCGGTCGAATCCGTCCTTTCCGGGAAAGGTTCCCGACCAGGGGAACACGTCGGGCTGAGCGTGATATTCAATCACTATGTCATCGGCCAGCAGGCCGTGCAGCGCTTCCTGGTCCCGGTTCTTGAGATGCCGGTAGAATGATGCGATGACTGCGTCGGCGGATGCCATGATCAGGCAACCGCCGCCTGTTCTTTCATCGGGGAAACAAAGAACCCGTCCAGAAACCGGTGGAACCAGGTTCTCTGGACCGGGTCGGCATGGGGCAGGATCGCATCCTGCTCTGACCGGCTTTGCGCCCCGGGGTGTCCGTAGTAGGCCCAGTCCGAGTCCTGCCAGCGCCGGAAGTTCTGTGCGCTGACTTCCGGGTGGAACTGGACGCCGAAGATATGCTGTCCATAGCGGAAGGCCTGGTTCGGGAAAAGCTCTCCCCGCGCCAGCAGCGTTGCGCCTTCAGGCAGATCGAATTGCTGGAAGTGCGCCTGGGTGACGTACATGGGAGCCGGGAAGCAGGATTGTCCAGCCGCAGTAGGCGTGATTTTGTAATATCCGAACTCGCAGAGTCCGAGTTCATGCCCCTGTACCCGCGCCCCGAGACAATGGGCGATCAACTGGGCCCCGAGACAGATCCCCAGCATGGTCAGATCCGCCTCGATGGCTTGCCTGATCCATCTGATCTCGTCTTTCAGGTACGGATATTTGTCGAGCTCCGTGACGTTGGCTTCTCCTCCATAAATCACGGCGCCGTGATAGTCGCGGATGTTGGCGGGCAGGCTGTCTCCCTTGAACGGGCGGCAAGGCTCAAGATCGAAGCCGAACCGCCTCAGGTAGATTGCAGCGAGGTCATCCCAGGGATTGTCGTGATGTTCCAGAAGCAGGATTTTCTTGTTCATGGCGGAAGATTATCCCGATCAGGACGGATTATCAATCAATACCGGGAATCAAGTGGTCGTTATATGGCTGTCAATTTCCTGATTTTCTCTATATTCTCTCATGCATTGTTTTGGTGGAAATTATGCATGAATGACGCGATTATGATCCTGAAAAGGATCGCAAGGTATCTGAATGGGGATGGTAAAAGTCGGGGAAAGGACGGCAATCTGAGCAAATCGGAAGGGTGAGTTTGATTGAACGCGGTTGAAATAGAAGAAGCGGTCACTGATTTAGCCGGGCAGGACTTTGACCCGGAGAACTTCACCTATGCCTTCCTGGAGGCATTTGGCAACAAGACAACAACCATAAAGCGACTCAAAAGCGGTTCTTCCAATGCCTCGGATATCGAAGGAGGCGTGTTGCAGCGCAGTAACATCCACATTGTGGTTTGTTCGGAAGGCGAAGTTACAGAGACTCTGAGTAAGCTCAGAACAAGTCCTGCCACCAGTAAAGCCAAAGTCAGATTTGTCCTGACAACGGATGGCATCGACCTTGAGGCTGAGGACTGCACATCTGGAGAAACGGTGGCATGCGCCTATAAGGATTTTCCTGATCACTTTGGCTTTTTCTTGCCGTTAGCGGGCATTACCACCGTCAAGCAAATCCGAAACAATCCCATTGACATTAAGGCAACCAGTCGCCTGAACCGCCTTTATGTCGAATTGTTGAGGGTCAATGAGGACTGGTCAACGGATGAACGCCGTCATGACATGAACCAGTTCATGACGCGATTGATATTCTGTTATTTTGCGGAAGATACCGATATTTTTTTCGGTGATAACCTGTTTACCGCGACCATCGAGCAAATGACGGATAGCCGCTCGGATAATACCGACTTTGTGCTGAGTGAGATTTTCCGTGCAATGGACACTCCAATTAACGACCGGGCCGCCGCAGAATTGCCGCGCTGGGCCGATGCTTTCCCCTATGTAAATGGTGGGCTATTTTCAGGCTGCAAAGAAGTACCGATATTCAGCCGGATAGCACGTTCATATTTACTTCATGCGGGTAGCCTGAACTGGAAAGAAATTAATCCCGATATTTTCGGCTCTATGATTCAGGCTGTTGCCGATGATGAGGAGCGTGGCGCATTGGGAATGCACTACACCAGCGTGCCGAATATTCTCAAGGCGCTAAACCCCCTGTTTCTGGATGATCTGCGTGAGCAGTTGGAGTTGGCAGGCGACAGCGCCCGAAAATTGCTCAACTTGCGCAGGCGAATCTCCAATATCCGTGTTTTTGATCCAGCTTGTGGGTCAGGCAACTTCCTTGTAATCGCCTACAAAGAGATGCGATCCATTGAATATGAGATCAATAAGAAACGGAGGGAAACAAACCAGAAATCGGAAATCCCGTTAACCAACTTTCGTGGTATTGAACTGCGGGACTTTTCTGCCGAAATAGCCCGGTTAGCGCTCATCATCGCCGAATACCAGTGTGATGTTCTTTATCGCGGCCAAAAAGATGCCCTGGCTGAATTTCTGCCATTGAATGCCATGAACTGGATCACCTGCGGAAATGCCTTGCGGCTCGACTGGCTGTCTATTTGTCCTCCAACGGGGAAAGCAGTGAAAATCAGGCATGAAGATTTGTTTGAAATGCTGCTTGATCAACCTGAAATTGATTTTGAAAATGAGGGCGGAGAAACCTATATCTGTGGCAATCCTCCATATTTGGGCAGCACATGGCAGTCCGGGGAGCAAAAAGCGGATTTGGGAAAGATATTTGCACACCGCACGAAAAACTGGAAATCACTTGATTATGTCTCTGGCTGGTTTATGAAAGCGGCAGATTACGGTACGCATACCAAGGCAGTCAGTGCTTTTGTGAGCACTAATTCTATTTGTCAGGGGCAACAGGTTCCGATTTTATGGCCGCTGATTTTGGGTTCGGGCCATGAGATTTCTTTTGCTCACACTTCTTTTAAATGGGCGAATCTTGCGAGCCACAACGCAGGAGTAACAGTGGTAATTGTTGGTATTTCAAACAATGCCGGGAAGTCGAGACATCTATTTTCCATTTCTGATGATGGGGAAGCAATAGAAACAAAAGTAGAAAATATAAATGCCTATTTGATTGCTGGCCCAAATATGATTGTAGGTAAAGTGGCAAAACCAATTGGTAAGAAACATGATATGAATATCGGAAGCAAACCCGTTGATGGCGGAAATCTATTTATGAATCAAGTTCAGCGTCACCTCCTTTTAAAAGGCTATCCTGAAGCAAAAGAGTTGATTCGCGCTTTTTATAACTCGGAAGAATTTATAAATGGATCATGTCGATACTGCTTATGGATTGAAGACGAACAGTTAGAAACGGCATTAGATATTTCCCCCATTTCTGGACGCCTTGAAGCAATCACGTCCATGAGGTTAAAAAGCAAGAAGGAACAAACAACCAAGTTTGCTAGCACTCCACATAGATTTGGTGAAATACGACACCGCGACAGCCGTTCAACTATTGTAGTTCCCGGAGTCTCTTCAGAAAACCGGGAGTTCTTACCAGTAGGTCTCCTGTTTGGAAAAACAGTTATTGGAAATGCAAATTTCGCTATCTTCGATGCCCCTCTATGGAATATGGCATTAATAGCTTCTCGAGCCCACCTTGTTTGGATATCTGCGGTATGCGGAAAATTAGAAACACGCTTCAGATACTCAAACACTTTGGGCTGGAACACCTTCCCCGTTCCAAAACTTACCGAAAAAAATAAGGACGATTTAACGCGCTGCGCGGAAGATATTTTACTTGTGCGGGAAACGCACTTTCCTGCAACAATCGCTGATCTCTATGATCCTGAAAATATGCCGAAAAATTTACGCCATGCGCATGATCGTAATGACGAAGTACTGGAGCGTATCTATATCGGACGTCGATTCAAGAATGATACCGAACGTCTTGAAAAACTTTTTGAGCTGTACATAAAGATGACCGCCGATAGCAACAAATTAAATAAACCCAAGAAGAAGGTATCTGAATTATGACGGACCATAAAGCCATCCCCTCAGTTTCAGTCAGTTATGCCTGTAATGGCAGTTCGAAGAAATCCAATGAACTGGGTATGCGCGTCATGCAGGAGCGAGCCTATGAAAAGCGGGGTGAGCAATATTTGCTGATCAAGTCACCACCAGCTTCAGGCAAAAGCAGAGCCCTGATGTTTGTCGCGCTCGATAAGCTGCACAACCAGGATTTAAGAAAAGCCATTATCGCAGTGCCGGAAAAATCCATTGGCTTCAGCTTTAATGATGAGCCATTGAGCAAGTTCGGCTTCTGGGCGGATTGGGAGGTCTTGCCAAAATGGAATTTATGCAACGCCCCTGGAGAGGATGGCGGGAAAGTCAATTCCGTTAAAGCTTTTTTGGACGGTGATGATCCTGTTCTGGTTTGCACCCATGCCACCTTCAGATTTGCAGTAGATCGTTATGGAGTGGACGTGTTTGATAACTGCCTGGTTGCTGTAGACGAATTTCACCATGTGAGCGCTAATCCTGATAACAGGCTGGGCGCTCATCTTGGTCAATTCATCGCTCGAGACAAGGTGCATATTGTGGCTATGACCGGGTCCTATTTCAGAGGGGATGCCGAGGCCGTTCTTTCACCACATGACGAAGCCAATTTCGAGACGGTTACCTATACCTACTACGAGCAATTAAATGGCTATGAATATCTCAAAACCCTGGATATTGGTTATTATTTCTATTCTGGCCCGTATGCTGATGAACTCCTGAGTGTACTCAATCCTGATGAAAAAACGATCATCCATATTCCCAATGTGAATTCACGGGAAAGCACCAGGGATAAGATCAAGGAAGTTGAACATATCATTGAAGAACTGGGCGACTGGTGTGGTGTCGATCCGGACACAGGTTTCCATCTTGTCAAATCCCCTGAAGGGCGAATTCTAAAGATTGCCGATCTGGTAGATGATACCCCGGCGAAGCGGGACAAGGTTTCTGCGGCGCTCAAAATTCCCGAAGAAAAAGATAACCGCGATCACGTCGATATCATTGTCGCACTGGGTATGGCCAAGGAAGGGTTTGACTGGATTTGGTGTGAGCATGCACTGACGGTTGGTTACCGTTCCAGTCTTACCGAGATTATCCAGATTATTGGCCGTGCAACCCGTGATGCCAGGGGGAAAACGCGTGTGCGCTTCACAAACCTGATTGCAGAACCGGATGCTTCGGAAGAAGCCGTCATAAATGCCGTAAATGATACCTTGAAGGCTATCGCTGCCAGTCTTTTAATGGAACAAGTGCTTGCTCCGAAATTCAATTTTACACCCAAAAATAACCAGAATGGCCCGGCAGAGGGTTTTGATTATGGTGAAAACGGCTATAACCCGGATGGCAATAATGTTGGTTTCGATGAATCGACTGGCCAGTTTCAAATCGAAATCAAAGGGCTCGCAGAACCAAAGAGCAAAGCCGCACAACGTATCTGTCAGGAAGATTTAAACGAAGTCATTACCGCCTTTGTTCAGGACAAAACTTCGCTTGAACGCGGGCTGTTCAATGAAGAATTGGTGCCTGAAGAATTGACCCAGGTTCGTGTGGGGAAAATTGTAAAAGACAAGTACCCGGAACTGGATGAAGAAGACCATGAAGCTATCCGTCAACATGCCATTGCGGCGCTGAATTTGACCCAACAAGCAAAAGATCTGGTAAATCAAAGCGGGGATTTTGGACAGCCCGCGAATACAGCCTTTGTCGATGGGGTAAGAAAATTCGCCATGGACGTTCGCGAACTGGATATAGATCTGATAGACCGTATTAATCCCTTCAGTGAGGCTTATGCCATTCTTGCCAAGGCAATGGATGAGAAAAACCTCAAGCAGGTAGCCACAGCTATCAACGCAAAAAAGGTATCACTAACAGAAGAAGAAGCGAGAGAATTGGCTTTGCGAGCGCTCAAATTCAAGAGAGAACGGGGACGTTTGCCGGAGTTGACTTCATCCGATCCCTGGGAAAAATGTATGGCGGAAGGTATTGCTTTTCTGCAAAGAAAAGTAGTGGAGCAAAATAATGATTGAGAAATCCAATAGAGAATTGCTCGAAGATCTGGGTGTTGAAATCAGACAGGAGAAGAAAGCTGCACGGACTCCACGCGAAGAACGAATTGTTGCAGGCTTTGAAGAAATTCAAAGATTCGTAGATGAGCACGGCCATCCGCCAGTGCACGGAGAAAACAGGGATATCTTCGAAAGGCTATATGCTACGCGACTGGAGCAAATTCGATCAAAGGAAGAGTGTAGAAATCTGGTTGCCGAAATTGATAATCAAGGACTCCTGAAAGGAGTTGATCAGACCGCAGAGCCGCCTGCTGAATACAATAGCGATCAAGAGCTATTAGCTGAATTGGGCGTAGAAGCGCCAAAAGAAGGGGAGGTTACCTACCTTCAATACGTTAAGCCGCGTACTGAAATCAGAGCTGCTGAAGAAATTGCGACCCGCAAACCCTGTAAAGACTTCAAGAAATTCAAGCCTTTATTTGATCTGGTTCAGAAAGAGTTGAAATCTGGCGTCAGGGAAGCCAGATTGCTAACCAGTTATGCGCAAATTAATCAGGGTGACTGGTTTATTCTGTCCGGTCAGAAAGTTTATGTCGCTGAGGTGAGTGACGAGCGCACACACGGTTTTGATGATAATGATTACCGATTGAGGGTTATTTACGACAACGGCACCGAAAGTGATTTGTTATTACGCTCATTGCAGCGGGGATTAGATAAAGATGAAACAGGAAGGAGAATCGTAGGGCCTTCAGCCGGGCCGCTATTTGACTATGTCGTCAACAATGATGATCTTGCCAGCGGGATAATCTATGTTCTGAGGAGCAAGTCTGAGCATCCAGCGATACAGGAGAACAGAGACGTTATTCACAAGATCGGGGTCACAGGCGGAAGTGTTGAGCGACGAATAACCAACGCAAAACTGGACCCGACATATCTGATGGCCGATGTCGAAATCGTAGCGACCTATGAACTCTACAACATAAACCGCACCAAACTTGAGCATCTTCTTCATAAGTTTTTTGATGGCGCCAGGATTGATATTCAAATCAATGATCGTTTCGGAAACCCTGTAATTCCGCGAGAATGGTTTTTAGTGCCGCTCTTTATCATTGATGAGGTAGTGGACAAAATCAGAGATGGTTCAATCAGCGAGTATGAATATGATATGGAATCGGTCACGTTAGTACCAATACATTAATCTTCGTAATAGCGCAGATATCCTTCCTCGTAGAGTGGCTAGAACGAAATGGTATAGAATCAGGGCACGATTCCGCCCTGGCAAAGTCTCCTTTCGATATCGGACTCACTGACTGATTTTATCGATTTAGAGGAATCTTGCCTCTTTGTTCATGCAATATCCGGGCCAAACCCAACGATTCGAAACGGGCCTGCCCAGGCAACAGAAAGAAGATAACTTCACCCATGGTCGTACCAAACAATGAGGGCAAGGTATGCGATGCTGTTGTCAGAGTCCTTGAAAAGTGGACGGGTGAGACACGTGCGGACGTCCGTCATCCCGACAAGGAAGGAAGCGATCCCCCCGTGGATCTGCGCCTGAAGCTCGGTGCCCAAGAGTATGCAATTGAGCACACGCGAATCGAGTCCTACCAAAATCAGATCGGGACCGATGTCGTCGTGAACCGCATCATCCGCCATTTCAGGAAGAATATTCCGTACCCTTTCCCGAGCCCCGCGTACTATGAACTGCAATTCCCAATTGACGTTTCCTTTCCCAGAGGAAAGACCAGGCGTGACCAGGCCCTGAAGGACCTTGTCGAATGGGTTCTCGCAAAGGAACAAATCCTGCGTGATCGGAACTCGGACCGAATCCCCTCGGTGCGCAACCCTTACATGGCCAACGATTCAATCCAGGGCACCCCGGCAGGATTCGATTGCGAATTCGATTTGCTGCGCTGGCCGATTGCGCAGCTCATACGAAAGAGACCAGGCACACTCTCGTTCAGGTATATCCACCCGAACGATATTGAAGGCCCGCGTATGGACAGACTGCGACAAGCGTTCTTTCGGAAGTGCCCCAAGCTTCAAGCGTGCAAGACGGAAGGCGCCCGGACCGTTCTGGTTCTGGAAAGCAGCGACCCCGGTCTGAAAAACTACGAGTTCCGGGGCAACCTGCTTCCTTCGTTGCTGACCGCGTGTACAAATGCGCCAGACGAAATATTCCTGCTGGAAACCCACGTCGATCTCTGGTGTGCATGGCTGATCAAGCGCGACGACAACCATTGGCCCGACACTGGTATGCTGGAAATGGGCCGATTTTACTACGATCCCGACACATCGCCATTACCGGGCATACCCGAATGGCTGGCGAGTATACCGCAACAAATGCGCGATTTCCTCAGGCTGGACGATATGTCAGCAATTCCCGCCAGGGAATAATGGATAGAGGGATGACGGTTGAGAGTTGGATTTTTCTGCGGGCTGTTTCTTCAGGGCGAGCAGAGCCGGGCTGCCGGGTTGCCGCAACAAAAAGGACGGGCTTTGTGTACGCTGAAAATCCCCCCGGAACACACCGGGTCACGGAAGAGCTCAAGGGGGGTCGGGGAGGGACGGGGGAGAGTATCCGAAAGCGATTCCATGAAACAGGCTTTCCCAACTGCTGATCAGATACTCATCAAACAGGGCTCGCATCTTCCGCCACAAGGCGCTGCGACTGTGGCGGCTCATCAGCGCCCGGTTGAACACCGCACAGCAACGCAGTTGTATCTGGTCAATCAGAAAGGCCAGCATCATCAAATGCGTCAGTACAGTAGACAGGTATTGATTGCCGTGACCAAAGTTGTGTTCCAGGCCGTAGCCCTGGTTCTTCAGCGTATTGAAGGTTTCGTTCTCGATGCGCCAACGGGCGCGACCGACCCGCATCAGTTCATAGACGTTGGATTCGTCAATCGGCAGGTCCGTAACCCAACAGAAGCGTCGTTCCCGGCCATCGGGGCGAATCTCCTGACAGGACAGGAAGTTCACTTCCAGATCAAAGTGCGCGTCATTTAACGGGACTGCATGGAGAAACCGGAAACGGAAACGGACACCGTCCTCTCCCGACACTTCGAGGGCGCCCGTGGTTGTCGTGGCCTCCACCCAACGGAATAACTCCGCATGAGACCCCGGCTTCACTCCGAGCATAAAGCGCATGTCCAGCGACTCCAGCAGCCGGATATGCGGCCCGTTCGCGGCCAAAGCATCTTCCACCACCAGCAGCCTCAAGTGTGGATGATTGCGACGAACCCGTCTCAGCAACCGCTTCGATGCAGCCCGTTCACAGTCATTCTTCGTCGCACCGTCCCGCTTTCCAATGGCCTCGGGCATCAACGGAATCACTTCCCGACAATCCGGGTGCACCAATACCGCAGCCAATAACTGATGGTAATACGTAACCTCGCCGTTCCGGTGGCGTTTCTCACAACAGCAGCGACAGCGAACCTGCCGGGAAGAAAAGACCCCGGTCCCGTCTACCGACAACACATAATGACCGCCCGGCCCCGCAAAACCTTCCAGTCCCTTGCCCCTCTGCAACCGCGCAAACAACCGCTTGTAAACCGGCTCAAACGCACACGGTTCCACCTCATCCAGGCGCTCCCGCATATACGTGTCGCACGGCGCCTGTCGAATCCCGAACAAAGTCCGCAAGTTATGACGAACCGCCTCCACATGACGACAACGGTCAAACTGCAACAAGGAAGGATACTTCAGACTGAACATCGCCAGACCAGACATCAGAACATCCGGCAAAGACAGCTTGCGAACCTGCCTGGAATCGGGAAATGACTCAAAAGACGTGCGAACAACCTGGTATAACCCGTGAGCGGATAAATCCTTGCGACTGACTGGATGGTTCATGACCTCTCCTCTGTTTCTTGAAATTGGAACCGTAGAATACATCCCTTCAGGACAAAAGTTTACGATAAACTTTCTTTAAACTCCCTCAAATCCCTTGATAGCCCTCATCATCTGTAGCTGGCGGGAATTGCTGACGATATGTATACGCCGTACCTGCCAGGATGGGCCCCTGCCGACTTCAAGAAAGAAGAACTCGACGACCTTTCGACAGAGCAAGACTGCAAGAAGGATGTAGCAGCATAATTCAGCGCCTCTTCGGTTTCACGCTGATCGGTGTTCAATTACATCGATTTCGTTTACATATGGAGAATCACGCAGTCCTGAAACCGCTTTCTAGCCACATCCGTCTGAAGGTCGCGTTTCACCGATTACAGCTTCAAACACAAAGGGTAATGCAATTTTGCGCCTGCCTTCAAATAGAAGACACTTGGTATAATAGCCAAGATGAAAGTCAAAGCAACCACAAGCAATGAAAACAGCTTCTATCCGAGGGAAAGGCGCCATATATTTTTCCTGTGCAAATTTTTTGAAAAGGAAAAACACGCGGCCGACTTTATGGTTGGGAGACTATATGCGAATAAGTTGTCATACTTTCAAAGGCTGGAAGAACTAGAACACGCTAAGCGAGGCGACAAACACGAAGGCATTATTGCGTGGGGGCAGCCAGGCATTGTCAGAATTGAAATAGATGGACACGACATTAGCAATGATCTCGCCGGACCAGCCTCACTGTCCTCGAATCGTTTGAGTGAACTCAACGTGGTATGCATGCACGCAGGATATTTCAAGAAAGCCGATAACCGAATCCTTGAAGATTTATCGCAAATCAGGAAGCAGCTATTGGTCCCCGCGGAGTGCAAGAAGTTTGGACAATTTGCGGTCGTAATAAAGAATGGCCCAGAGTTCTTGAACAGAGTCAAGATTGCCGCTCAACGAAAAGGCTACCGCGAAACCCACGGATTGGTCAAATACTACGATCCTGACACGTTCAGCGGTTTTTTCCCTGGGATATCGGGCGCATTCATAAAACAACAGCAATTTAGATTAGAACGGGAATATCGTATAGTGTTCGAAACCGGAAGCATCGGCGCCGATGCTATCGTGTTGGATATCGGCAATCTTGCAGACATAGCAATGCGTAGCACTCTTGACGAAATAAACCGAAATATGAAAGTTGTGCCCAGCACAAAGACCAATAGCGGGTGCTGACACGAGTTTAGCCTGCTTTATTCAGTGCGGGTCGATGTTGTGGAGGCGGATGTGACGTAAGTCGTTGTGATTGGGTAGAAACTCGTTGTCGAAGCGTCTTTCTTCCCAAGCAACGAAAGCATCACGCTGCCATGATCAACGATTCCCTTTTCCAATTCGATCTTCCAGCCGTCAGACGCAAGACGGTGGCAGCCGATTTCGGAAGGGGGCTGATCTCGTCCGACAGCAGTACCGGGAAGCATGCTTCCCAGCAACAACGCCGCCTCTTCTTGGGTCAATCGACTCTCGGTCCATCTTTTATACACTTCTTTAAATCTCATCAGTCTGTTCTCCTGAACCACTTCATCCGGCTCATGGCACCCCTAATCAGTGCTTGCCGAAACCGGACAGATTATGTGCTACTTAACCGGACAATCCATTTTCTCTCTACACGGTGTCCCTTGAAGGGTGTAACCCGGATTAGATTGGGGTAACATTGCCGCAGAATCCACGTAGTGCGAGATAGGAGAAATAATGCTTTCGTATTGGGCCTACATACTCATCGGCGATAACGACACTGGAAAGACGGGCTTTCAAAAATCCCTGGTGTCTGAACTATGCAATCAGCAATACCAACGGCTTCCCCGGAACATGGTGCAAGACATCACCCACCCTCGAATGCCGCGTGGCGTCGCAACGCTTTCGACGATGAACCGAAGCTATCAGGAGGTTGAGGAATATGGTGACGTTGCCAATTTTTTCCAGAAGTACTTCATGGAAGCTGACATTTGCATTCTCTCCTCCCATACCCACAATCCTGCCATCAACCAATTGCGTGAGATGATCCGCGAGTTGAAGCTTCGCGCCTACAATGTGGCGGTCGTATTTTTCAGCAATGGATACAATAACGATGCAGCCGAAATTTCGCTATTGGACTGGGACGAACGATTGTGGTTGGATAATCCAAAAGTGGATACAGAAACGGAAATCCAATCACAGATTGAGCAGCTGGCGAAGGAATTTGCACAAATACTCGTGGCTCGGGCAGCCCAGCAATAGGGCCAAAGGCTTCTTCGGAATACGAGCACGCGCAAACTGATAGTTTGGCAGTTTTGTTACGTTTGCTGATCATTATTATTAAGTGAGGTTCTTTCAGTATCAGACCGACAGTGGTTCAAACTGTCACAGGAGAGCTTAATGACTGTAGAAATAGTGGGGCTTGTGAAGGGTTTCATAAAGGTCGCCAACCTCGCCGGTATTCCATTGTCTACCTACGATCCCACGATACCGGAGGAAGACATCTACCGCCAGCCTGTTGATTCCTGCGTCATGGAATCGGGCAGACCATAATGCCTAGATCACGATCAGCCCATCGATAATCTTAGTTGAGCAGCAAATGACCCAAGAAAAAACACCACTGGGAGAACCTTCGAGAGAGGCAATCAACTCCCTTCGGGGCTATGTTTACCAATTGTACCAATCGGCCCTCGCATGGTCCGAACTGAAAGATGACGAATTCCTCTACTTAGAGGTGGCGGAGGATTTCGCTTTAGTCGCTAAGGATGCGCTCGAAGCCGTTCAGGTCAAGCAAACCTCCGGGCAAGTTACAATTAATTCAAAGGAGATTATCGCCACAATCGATAGCTTTGTGGAATTGCAAGAAAAGAATCCGAGTCTAAAGGTCACCCTACGCCATCTTACAACGTCCACCATCGGAAAAGAAAAGAAGCTTGAGTATCGCGTTGGTGGTGAACCTGCTCTGCGTGCTTGGCGAAAACTAGCCAAGACGGGAGATCTGTCAAATCTGCGTCGGGTACTCGACAAATCAAAACTGTCAAAGAAAACGAAGGATTTTGCAAAGAACCTTGACGACGAAGACCTTCGTGAAAAGTTTCTCAAAAGGATTCATTTTGATTGCGGAGCACTTGATTCCCACTTTCTTGATAGACAGATCAATTCGCGGATTACCAAGCTATTGTTAGATAGAGGCGGGGTGCACTCGCAGGCTTGTAGTTGTACAACTAACATACTACTAAATCTTCTATGGCTATCAACTAATCCCAACCGCGAAGAACGCCACGTCGACCGAAATGGCTTAGAAGAGCACCTTGAGGCGGCCACACAAGTAATTCTAAACAAAGCTGATTTTGATGCCCAAAGCCGACTCATGAATAAAGCACTGTCGGCTTCTATATCCACGGGGCTTGACCTTGCAAGTGCGCGCCTTATGAGGCCTAGCCTTGTCTCTGAGACACCGCTGCCGAAAGCGCTTGCAAGTCGGGAAAACGACATTCGGAAATTTGAGCAAACCTTGGAATCCGTAAGCATCTGCTGGATTGCTGGTGCAGCTGGTATGGGCAAAACCGTTTCTGCGCGTGTTGTAGCGCACAAGAATGGAGGTGTCTGGGCGAGCATCAACCTGCGGGGCCAATCAAGCGAGCAAGTTGCACGAGCATTGTTCCAGGCAGCTGATTCATTGAGAGACTTTGGTCTACGGGGCTTGATTGTCGACGATCTTGGTTGTGTGACGGAACCTTTAGGGAATCTCTGATTAATCAGTTTCTATTGTATAATTTTTGTACTTCATACTGACTGGAGATATTTCCGATGCGCCAGAGTACTTTTTCCGAAGCTGGATTTGACAAATACAAGAAACAGACGCGCAAGGAGCGTTTTCTGGATGAGATGGAGCAAATCATTCCGTGGGTGGAGTTGAATGCAGTCATCGAACCTTTTTATCCCAAACCGCAAGGGGCAGGCCGCAGGCCGATTGGAATAGACCGGATGCTTCGGATTCACTTTCTGCAACACTGGTTCAGTCTTTCGGACCCGGCTGCCGAGGAAGCGTTGTACGATTCGTTGTCGATGCGCCGGTTTGTGGGCATAGACCTGGGTCGGGAGCCGGCTCCCGACGAGACCACGATCTGCAAGTTTCGTCATCTGATGGAGAAGCATAACCTGGGGGAACGATTGTTCGGACTGGTCAATGAATATTTGGGTGAGAACGGACTGAAGGTGAATCGGGGTACGATCGTGGATGCCAGCATCATCTGCGCACCGAGTTCGACCAAGAACCGGGAGAAGAAACGAGACCCCCAGATGCACTCGACGCGCAAGGGGCAGCAATGGTACTTTGGTATGAAGGCGCATATCGGTGTGGACAGTCGCAGCAAGCTGATTCATTCGGTGGTGGCTACGCCGGCGAATGTTCATGATTCACAGGTTCTGCCGGAACTTCTGCACGGGAAAGAGACCCGTGTATGGGGAGACTCGGCCTATACGGGTCAGAAGGCGGTGATTTCACAGGTAGCGCCGGAGGCGAAGGATTTCACTCATTCGAAGGGGACGCGCTACCGCAAATTGACGGAGAAGGAGCGCTTGAAGAATCGAACCAAGTCCCGGATACGGTCGAAGGTGGAACATCAGTTCGGTATTCTCAAGCGGCAGTTCGGTTTTACCCGGGTTCGTTACCGGGGGCTGGAGAAGAACACGCATCGACTGGTTGTGGCCTGTGCCTTAAGCAATCTGGTGATGGCGAAGAAAGTACTGTTGAGACAAAGGCGGTTGAAACTGCAGGCTACGTACGCCTGAAAAATGAAAAGAGGGGGAGAATGCTTGTATTTCCCCGCTCCCGCTCACTGATTCCGGGCCATTCTGTCTTTCAGACCCACTCATATCCCGGATTTACAAAAATGACTACCCAAAATCCCCAAAACTCGTATTGTTCAGACTTTCCTTAGTGCTGGACAGCCTTCATTGCCTTGTCCATTCCGCCAACCGCTCCGATGTCCTTTTGGTCGTGAATTCCTCAGATTCTCCATCTAGCGAATTTCTGTTCACGTGCAATCTGCAAGCGGGCATTGCCAGAACTCTATCAGAGTTCACAGAAGAAGATATTCAGGAGATACTTCAGAAGTTGGGGGTCACCAATGCACATTGGGCAAAATACGTCTACTTGGTATCCGGCGGTGGCCATCCTCAACTTGCAATGGCATTCATTCAGAGCATGAACGCATCGGGTTGGAACACAAAGGAACTTCAGTCACTGGGTGCCTTGATACGAGGGTCGCCTGCGATTGGCGAGGTAAGAAAGCGCACCCGGGAAAGGCTGTTGAGAGACATGCTACCAACAAGCCGCCGACTCATTGAGCGCCTTTCCCTAAAAGCAGGTGGATTCAGCAGAGAACTTGCCATCGACCTGGGAAAGATTGAACCTAAAATATCGGATGCCGGAATCGTCCTGGAGGCTCTGGTTGGTTCGTGGGTTGATCAACAGGAAGGTGACAGATTCAACCTCTCTCCGTTGTTATCTGACTTTGCCGAAAATACACTGGAATCCGCCGAAAAAGAGAAAATCAATAGTGCGATTGCAGATTCGCTGACGAAAAAGCTCAACCTTGACATTATCGACATGAATTCGGCACTGTTGGCTGCATGGAGCAGCAAGAACGGAGCGGTAATCTTCAAGCTCTGCACGGCGATAATTGGTTCTGATTCCTCTGAACTGGAAATGATTGCTCCTCACCTGTCCATGTTCACAATGTTTAGGACTGGCACCATTGCGTACCCTGCTAACGCCGCGATCAGCCATATGCTTCGAGGTGCCCAAGTCATTCTGTTGAGCCAGGAAAGCGACTCGCCATCAAAGATACAGAGCGCCCTGCATTGTTTTTCTGAAGAAGCCAAAAACGTTGAGAACGACGTGATACGTGCATCAATGAACGTGCTCGTCTACTCGAAGTTGTTGCTTCAGACCTCTAAAGTGGGGTTGGGCACGAGCTTCACTGGTATTATTCACGAACTGGATCAACTGCTGGAAAATGAGGACTGTGCGTTGCCCTCTGAGTCTTTGGAAGGAATGATGACACTCGAGAAAGTGGGCATCACTCCAATAGGGATCATGTTTTTAAATCAAGCTCGGCAACTCACAAAAATAGAGGAACTTCCTGCTGTTTTTAACTTTCTTGACAACTCTTCGTCAGAATTGCGTTCGAAACTGTTCGCACCCTTTGGTCATGGCGGCTTTCCCGTGGACATGCTGGTTACAGGGGCATGGTTAAGCGAGCACAAAGAAGACACTATTGATTCTTCAGTTCACAGCGCCATCTTTGCACGCCTAGAGGATCAACCTATCCGTTGGAACCAACCGAATCTTGCCGTCTGCTGTCGAAAATTTCAGGCGATAATTCTGGATGAATACGGCAACGATACAAACAGGGCGCTCGCCGTTCTAGATGAAGGCCTTTCTAAATACGGGCAAACCAACTCAGAGCTTGTACGTGCAAAAGCGAAAGTCCTGTATCGTTCCGACGACCACAAAGGAAGCCTTGCTCTTTCCAAGACGTTGATCGAAAGCGATGCTCCGTTGAGCGAAGTCGAAAAGGCATTTTTGGGAAGGGATGCGGCGATAAGCGCGGAAAAACAGGGCGATCTCAAAACTGCTCGGCGGTATTATCTCTTCGGTAGTAATGCCGCTCAAAAGTCCAGTCTTCCCAATATGACGGCCATGTGCATTGGACTGCTGGCTGATGCCGCTCTGGCAAGCTGGCATGACGATGATCGGCAAACCTGCCTGCAAGATTTCGTTGAGGTGCTTGGTGAGGTAAACAAGATAAAGCCTGATGAAACCTTGCGTACCGCTCACTGCCACGCAGTAGTTCGACATGTTCTTCTTTGGCTTGATCAGGAAGCCACAGGTGAGAAGCGCCCGTTCAAAGACGAAAAAGAAACAAATATTTACCCAGGTTGTGTAAGCAACCCTGAGCCTCATCCTGAAATTATAGAACAATATGTTATACCAATAGAGATGGCGTGGTACATGCTGGCGACAGTGGAAAATAACGCCGTTCTAGACGCTGGGATCACTGAGAATTTAAAACAACTTTTGCCGAGGGGCCCAGTACGGGAAGGGCAGATGCTGATGAGTGGAGCAAAAATGTACAAGGCTCTGTCACGACTCGACGCAAAACTCTTCGCCGAGGCTTTGCAAGATACAATCTCTTGGAGTGTATTTGCAAAAGAAAAAGGGCATTCAGAAGCATTTGACCTTATGAATGTGACCTATGGCACCCTCCCGATTGCCACAAAGGAGCAGCAAGAAGAGTTTCGGGATATGACTGAGAAGTTCGTGCTCCTATATTGTGCCACCTGCGTATTTAAGGACGATTTCGCATCTATCCCAGTGGCGCTTAGAGAGCTGACAAATGTAAAAGGGTTCCTAGTACGCCCGATACTGATTGATCGTCTACAAAGCAAGGGCCTTGTAGAAGACTTCTACACAGACTTTGCAAACCTTATTCTGACGCACACTAAAGGAACGCCAGAAGCTCCCAGAGGCTCCCCTAGGGAGGTTTTTGAACTGGCGCTCAAGGCTCTTCAGATGACTCAGCAAACGAGAAACTATAAATTGATTACTGAAAACCTACTGCCTTGGCTAGTTCAGAGGTGGATATTTATTTTCGAAAACCAACGTTTTCAGTTAATCCGACCGTCATTACACGAGGCTAGCATCAGGGCCGCTTTGGAACAAGATGGTGTGTCTGTTGAAACCAAAGTGGCGGAAATCATGACCGCCATCCTACCGACTCTCGGAATCAGCAATCAGCGTGAACTCTCACAAATCTTGTTGAGCTTACCCAGATAATCCAGTAGCCACCTACTTACCCCGGATCATTCACAAGCGATGCCAGAGTAAGGCGTAAACCGGTACTGGGGCAACAACAAAATTTCCAACGTACGTATTCTCCCCGTGATTCCCTTCGTCGCGGCATTGGCCCGGCCGTTCTTGTTGGACTTGAGAATGGTTTGACGAGTTGGGGCGCCATGAGCTTCGCTTTGTGCCCCATGGTCAGAACATCCCGTCCCCACTGGGAGTACGGCCGCGCCTCCATGGCGATTACAAGGATGCCCGAACTCTCAATACAGAGGCAAAACTTTCGAAATACTCCGAGAATATGATTTGTTCCTTGATCGTATCTTCGATGAACATGGCCTTTTTGCGTATCTGCGATCAAGAGAAAACTTGCTGTACGCTGAGCAGGCAGATATTTTTAGATCAGCACGAACGTGGACGGCGACTGGAGATCACGGACCCCGAAAAGCGAAAGCGAGTGTTCCGCAAAGAGTTCGGAGACTGGTTCGAGTAGCGGCGCTATGGGTCCGTCATGGTGATTTTGGACCTGAGTCAATCAGGGTATCCGTCAGGAGGCCGTTGCTAACCGTGTTGCGGGGTGATCATAACGTGCGGACATAGTAGATCAGGTCCAGCTTCGGTGGTGAAACCCCGGTCTGGCTCAGCATGTCGTGGATCTGACCGCGGTGGTGGGTTTGGTGGTTGAACATATGCGTGAACACCAGGTGCATCGGGGTACGAAAGGGTGTGCCTGCAATGTTGTAATAATGTAGATCGCTCTCCATGCGTTCGTCGTCCATCTCCATCAGGATGTGTTCGATGCGGTCGTCCTCTGTGGCGCGGGCACTTCGCAGCTTTCCAAAATCGTCAAACAGCACGCTGTCGAGCGGATGGTTGTCCGCGTCAAATCCCTTGATGCGTGCGAGCCAGGCGCGGTCTCCGACCAGGATATGGTTCAGTGTGTTGTGAATGGAGCCGAAGAACGCCCGGCGATCCTGCTTGCGCGCTGCATCGGTTAATCCTGCACAGGCATCGTAGAGAAGCGTGTTGGCCCAGCGGTTATAAGCCGCCATGATCTTGAAGTGGTCGGGAAACAAGGTGGAACCCTCCTGATACTGAGTTTCTGAGCGATAATATCAGAATCTATCTTTTCACTCAGGCAGTTGATTCTGATGTGATCGAAATCAATCGTAAATTTCAATACGGACAGACTTTTTTGGGCTAAGCCTGTCGGTCGAGATACCCGAGCACAGCGCGCTGCACTCTCTTCGTATGAATATGTGAAATGTTTGATCTCGCAGTGTAGAATCATTGGCACATTTTCCTGGAATGCTCACTATGGACTGTACGATCGTTGATGTCTTTGCTGAAAGGCCGCTGTCCGGCAACCAGTTGGCTGTGGTCCATGGCGCGATGCATCTGGATACTGCTGAAATGCAGGCAATCGCGCTGGAGACGAACTTCTCCGAGACCACATTCGTCGTGGACGAAAAACCCGAAGAGGCACAGGTAAGAATATTCACCCCGACCCGGGAGCTTCCGTTTGCCGGTCATCCGACCCTCGGGACGGCATGGGTCCTGGGCCGGAATCGGGATTCCTATACTTTGAATCTGCAGGCAGGATGCGTGCGCGTGACATTCGAAGATGACGGCATTGCCTGGATGGAACCTCCGCCTGTCGAGTCAGGAGAAATGTTGAATATACAATCGGCCGCAGCGTTGCTTGGATTGTCTCCGAACGACATTGACACGCAATATCCCTGCCGGTTCGCCACCATCGGACCGCGCTTCGCGCTCATTGGCGTCAAGGGACTTGACGTATTGCGGAGAGTGATAATCCGAACCGATCTATATGATGATCTGGCGGGGAGTAGCGAATTCGGCGTGTTCGCCTTCACGGAAGGCGCTTACAACGACGACGCCCACTTCGCCGCCCGTATGTTCCACCACCGGGGGCTGCGGGAAGACCCCGCTACCGGAAGCGCGAACACTGCATTCGCCGCGCACATTCGGTCACTCGGCGCCCAGGGCAGTATCGTGGTTGAGCAGGGTTTCGAGATCGGCCGCCCCTCACGGCTATATCTCGATGTCGCAGAGACTATCCGCGTCGGAGGAAAGGTTCGTCCGGCGCTGACCGGGCGTTTCGATTTCTGACTGGCGAACGACTAAGCTGGAACGGCTATAATAACGGGTTTGAGAGCCAGCAGAGTTGCAGAGAGAAGTCGTGGGAATACGCCTTTATTTCAATGGGGATTGCCCCGATTGCGTTAAGCAAGCTGCCTGGGCTAATCGGTTGGATTGGCTGAATCGCGCCGACCTCCGTACGGACGAATCTCCATTGGGCAAAGTTCCGATCGGAGAAATTGTAGTGGTCGGTGAAGGGGAGGAGAATCGTTGGACATAAAAAGGCCGGATGCAATGGGGATGCGCGTGAAATTTGAAACGGCTGCTTTGGAAGCTCTGGATGCTGATCCAAAGGACAAGCCTGCTCTCGAAAAGCTGCTTTCAGACCGCAGTGTTTTTGACTGAGTATGCCTTTGTCCGAACGAACTATTGAGAAACTGGACAAATTTCACCAGATTGAAGCATTTGATTGTGGTGTGATCGAACAGTCGCTGTAACCAATCACAGTTATCCTTTACGCTTCCCACGGATCGATGGTTTTCAGACCGGCCGCCTTGAACGGCGCTGTGTCGTGTGTTGCTACGATCATGCTGTGGGCTACTGCTGTCGCCGCAATGTATCCGTCGGACACCCCAATCGCCAGTCCGGCGGACCGCGCCCTGGCCATCAGTTCAGCATAAGCCTGAGAGGCCATAAGATCGAACGGCAACACCCTGCCAGTGAACATTGATAACACCTGCCGTTCCAGCCCCTCATGCAACCGCTCCCGACGCCTGCCGGCTGGTAACGTCAAGACTCCGAAACGCAATTCGGCGACGACAATCGCCGACAGGTACAACGTTTCAATCGGTTGTGCGTCGATCCACGTGACGACACGGGGTTCAGGAGCGATGCGCAGTGGCTCCGAAACGATATTCGTATCCACCAAAATCATTCAAAAGTAACCGGGCGCCCCGAGGATTTGTCGCGTTGCGTAAATGCCGCGAACTCCTCATCTGTCAACGCGGTGCGCTGACCCAAAGAGGTTAGCAGGGACCCCAGCCTGATTCGCCCATCCGGCTTTACAGCATCCTCCAGGATGGCGCGTACCTCGGCCTCCATGCTGCGACCACGCCGGGCAGCCCGTAGATGCAAGGCGCGGTGCACCTCGTCAGATAGTTTACGTACGGTCAGCATAGCCATAATCAATATCTCACTATTGGATTTTATGAATGCATTATAGTTATATGAATGCGTGTGTGCAAGAATTAGGGCGTGTTAACACGATTTGATATGAGTATGTTAATGGGTGTTAAACTCAGCTTCCATTGCTTTGGGCTATAATAGATGGGAGGGTCAAAGGGGTGGAACTCACAGAAACTCAATACAACCGTATTGCCTCGCTACTCCCGAAGCAGCGAGGCAATGTCAGTTTTTCGAATCTGCAAGTGCTCAACGGCATTCTGTATGTGGCAGAGCACGGCTGCAAGTGGCGTGGTCTGCCGGAGCGGTTCGGCAATTGGCACACGATCTACACACGAATGAACCGATGGTCGAAGAACGGCGTTCTGGACCGGGTGTTCGAACAACTGCAGCGAGACCAGATCGTTCGCATCAAAGTCGAGGCGTTTGGTCTCGACAGCGCCAGCATCAAGGTACACCCGGACGGCACGGGCGCCCGTAAAAAAGTGGAGAACCTGGAACGAAAGTACCTGTCAGGCCGCTATGGAGCCTTGCCTTATGTAAAGAAGATCGAGACAGTCAGGGAAGTCTTGAGTGGGCAGTGATAACCTGCATCATAAGCGCAAGTCACGACAAAAGCGAGATCTTGCACGCCGTAAATCAAGCCGTAAATCCTATGACCGGGTTCTCGTTGTTTGTGAGGGCTCAAAAACAGAGCCGAACTATCTAAGGGAAGGGGATGAAGGCGCTGACAGGAGCGTTGACGTAGCTGCCTGGCGGACAGGGCTCAGGTGACGGGATTACCCAGCCTGCGCATCCGCTGTTTGACCAGCGCTTTACCTTCGGCGCTGCCGTCGTGCCAACTGCCCATGAGTTTGTCCACTGGCGTCGGAGTGTTACCGTAATTGACATGAAAGAAGCGGTGATGGAGATGGTGGAAGTAGTCTCCGGCCGGTACGTCGATTCCACCTGGCAGCTTGAGACGATTGAATCCTGAATGGGATACCGCCGGGCTGACGCCCTGGTACAGCCCGGTCATGATCAGCAGCGCGGGATGTATCGGCACGACCCACCAGAGCAAAAACAGGCTGAAGTAGATCAGGTGTTCCACCGGGTGCATGGAGATGCCGCTCCAGGGGCCGGTATTGCTGTTGCGATGATGCAGGTCGTGGGCGATGTTGAAAAGCGGACGCCAGTGCAGCAGTCGATGATTCAGGTAGAAGTGGAAGGTTGACCAGAACAGTACGCCGAAGGCCATGATGACGACCCGGGTCGGCGCTTCGTGGAAACTGACCCACTCGATATGTCCTGAGGCATACCACCACCAGGTGAGGCACTCATACAATGTCCAGATCGTGACGCCGCTGGCGAGACTCCAGAACATATTGTCCCTGACCTGGTCATTGAATGTGAAACGGGCGTCGTCCCGCGCCATCCACGGGGCATTGAACTTGTAGTCGCTTCCTTGACGGCGACGGATGTAGAGCCGCCAGTGGAGACCGCCGGCGAACAGGGTCAATACCGCGGCGTTGCGGAGCCAGATCAGAGCCATCCAGTCCGGGGACAGCGTGGCCATGGTTTGCATGGAAGGTGTCAGCCATTGCCACAGAATCACGGACAGCGCTACAAAAATGTATCCCCAGGGATACAACATATCGAAGAACAGATACCGCAGCGCCGCCAGGGGCTTCGGTGGCCAGGCATACAAGGGCGGAACCGGGATGGGTTCTTCGGGGTGGTAGCAGGTGGTCGCGTCTGATGCCATGGGAGGGACCCTTGATTGTCTGTTGTGGGGTATCAGTTCGAAGAACAATCTATCACGGTGATCAATTGAGCGTCAATAATTTTTCTTCGTCCGTCTATGACCCGGATAACAGGATGCCCCGGAGTTGATCAGACAGCCAGGGCTGTTTTACCAAAGTAGAGTATAATCCCGGCTGGAAACCAAAGGGTGGTATCGATTTGTGAAGAAAGATACATAACATGTTGGAATATACTAAAAAAACGATTCAGAGAAGAGTTCGGGCCTGTTGTCTTGACGATGATGGAAACACGGGTGAGGCGGAAATAACGCCTCTTTTGAAAAGGATATTCGAGAACAGGCGGGTTGGTCATGTATCTGAACTGAACCTCTCCCTGTCCGGCTTGCACAGACCGGATTCATTGAAGGATGGGGAGGCTGCCGCCACCCTGATCTGTGACGCGATTGAGACGGGTCAGCGCGTTCTGATTATCGGGGATTATGATACAGATGGCGCAACCGCGGTCGCACTGGCGTTGTCCGGGTTGAAATCAATGGGGCTGGGTGATGTCGATTATCTTGTGCCGAACCGTTTTGAACACGGCTATGGGTTGTCTTTGGTAATTGCTGAAGTTTCCTTGCAGAAAAGCCCCGATGTCGTGATTACCGTAGATAACGGAATCAACAGTGTGGAGGGGGTCGCCTTGTTGAAAAGGAACGGGGTGACTGTAATCATTACCGACCATCATCTTCCTGCAGGGGGATTGCCGGCGGCGGATGCGATACTGAACCCCAATCAACCCGGCTGTGAATTTCCGAGCAAGGCTATTGCAGGTGTCGGGGTGATGTTTTGTCTGCTGTTATTGATTCGGGCGAAATTCAAATCGACTGGCTGGTTTGAAAAAGCACGGCTTCCGGTTCCCAATCTGGGTAGTCTGGTTGATCTGGTCGCTTTGGGCACGGTCGCGGATATGGTGCCGCTGGACCGCAATAACCGGATTCTGGTTGCCAACGGACTCATGAGAATCCGGTCCGGTAAATGCCGCCCCGGGATACTGGCATTATTGGAAGCCGGAGGCCGGGACCCGGCTGGTATGGTTGCTTCCGATCTTGGGTTTGTCATTGCTCCGCGGTTGAATGCCGCCGGACGTCTGGACAATATTTCGACCGGAATCGAATGCCTGCTGGCCAAAGACGACTCCGTTGCGCGTAGCTACGCCCGTCAACTTGACCGTATGAATGAACAAAGGAAAGAAATAGAAAAAGACATGCAAAACCGGGCGCTGGAAATCGTAAAGCGCCTGATGGCCGAACAAAGTGAAATTGGACCATGCGGGAATGGAGCATCCACAGGATTCTGTTTGTATGACGAGGGCTGGCATCAAGGGGTCGTCGGGCTGGTCGCTTCGCGGATAAAGGAGAAATCCAATCAGCCTGTGATTGCCTTTGCGAAAACCCGAAATGGGGATCTGACCGGCTCCGCCCGCTCCATAGCCGGGCTGCACATCAAGGACCTGCTGGAGAGCATTGCGATGGAAAACCTCGGGCTGATCGAGCAGTTCGGCGGGCATGCGATGGCAGCGGGCCTGACCATCCGGGCTTCCGGTTACGATCAATTCCGGGAAAGATTCCATGCGAAAGTGGCCGGGCATTATGACCGGGTCGGTGTCAGCCATGTGATTGATACCGACGGTGAACTGGAATCGGAAGAAATCAATCTGGCCAACGCGGAACTGATCCGGAACGTCATACCATGGGGCCAGGGATTCCCTTCACCCCGGTTCGATGGTGAATTCATCGTTCTGGACTGTCGGGTCGTCGGGCAGGCTCATTTGCGGTTGACGTTACAACCTGTCAGCCAGGTCATGCAGTTCGAGGCCATCGCGTTCAAAGCCATTGAACCAGGCCGGATTGCGCCCGACCTTGAAAGGGTGCGCGCGGTGTATCAACTGGATGTCAATCATTTCCGGGGGAGGAAATCCCTGCAACTGGTCATTGAATATCTTGAACCGGCCTGAGCGAGGCCTTCAAGGTATGGTTCAGGTTCAGGGCAGGCCTGATCGCTTTCATGCGGGATTCGGCGATAAAGTCGGAAAAACCTGAGAACATTACGGATTTCTCACATATAATCTGATGGTATCGTCAAATGGAATTTTCAGTTATGGCACAGACTACAGACTACTCTTTTGTTTCAGTGGGAGAATTCCATGAACCCGATTGACTCCATACCCTCCATCCTGTTTGGTGTGTCTTTTGTATCCATCATTGTTATATTGCTGGCAATTCTGATTGTTTACAAGGGAATCGTTATTGTTCATCAGGGTTATGAATACACCATCGAAAGATTGGGACGGTATACCAGATCATTGAGGCCGGGCTTCAGTATCATTGTCCCTTTTGTTGATCGAGTGGGGGCCAGGGTCAATATGATGGAGCGGGTGCTGGAGGTTCCTTCCCAAGATGTCATTACCCGTGATAACGCCGTCGTGAGAGTCGATGGCGTCGTGTTTTTCCAGGCGCTGGATGCGGCAAAAGCCAGTTACGAAGTGAATCAACTGGAGAATGCGGTTTTGAATCTGACCATGACCAACATCCGGACGGTGCTCGGGTCGATGGACCTGGACGAATCATTGTCCAAGCGCGATGAAATCAATGCCTCGCTATTGACCGTGGTTGACTCGGCGACATCACCCTGGGGGATCAAGGTCACCCGGATCGAGATAAAAGATATTTCACCTCCCGCGGACCTGGTGGAATCAATGGCGCGTCAGATGAAGGCGGAAAGGAATAAGCGGGCGTCCATTCTCGAGGCCGAAGGCATGAGACAGGCCGACATATTGAAAGCGGAAGGGGAGAAACGCGCCATGATCCTGGATGCTGAGGGCGAAAAGGAAGCGGCTTTCAGGCAGGCAGAAGCGCGCGAGCGACTGGCACAGGCGGAAGGTGAGGCGACCAGGATGGTATCCGAGGCGATTGCCGCAGGAGATATGCAGGCGGTGAACTATTTCGTTGCGACCAAGTATGTTGAAGCAATCAGGGAACTGGGCAAGTCGAATAACCAGAAAATTCTGTTCCTGCCGATGGAGCTCAGCAGTATTATAGGATCAATTGGTGGAATAGGCGAACTGGTTAAAGAAACTTTTGACAACAGCAGGAAGAACACGGACTCAAATGGTTAAATATGTTTGATCTGCCTGGAATGACTTACTGGGGGTGGTTCGCCGTGGGTCTGGTTTTGCTGGCGTTTGAACTGATTGCCCCGCTCACTTTCTTTTTATGGCTGGGCATTTCCGCCTTGGTGACCGGGTTGGCGGCGCTGGTTTTACCCGGCATGCCATGGCAGGCGCAGTTTCTGGTCTTTTCAATCCTGTCGGTGGTCAGTATCGTGATTTCCAGGCGGTATCTGGTGAGACGGCAAACAAAGTCGGATGTGCCCAATCTGAATCGCAGGGCGCAACAGTATGTCGGCAGGGTGTTTACCTTGAGTGAGGGTATCCAGCAAGGCGTAGGGAAGGTCAAGGTCGACGATACCTATTGGAATGTAACCGGAGCGCCGTTGAAAAAGGGTACAGAGGTAAAGGTGGTCAGCGCTGACGGGGCGGTGTTCGCGGTCGAGGCGGTCAATGCCCCGCTCCACGCGGATCTGGAGAGTGAGCGATGACAACGGCGGTGGATCGCGATGACCTGAAGATTACGCTCGGAGTTGAGGAAGAGTGCTTTCTGGTGGATCCACAGACCCGCGACCTTCTCATTGATCCCGACCCGGGTATCTTCGAAACCTGCGAGAAAACCTGCGGGCCGCACAAGATCGTGCGGGAGGCGCTGCGGTCCCAGATCGAAACCAATACCAGGGTATGCGCCTCGGTTGCCGAATTGCGCGAGGCTTTGATCGAGACCCGACGCATTGTCATCTCGGCGGCCGAGCGGTATGGGGCGGCGGTGATGGCCGCCTCTACCCATCCGTTTGCACGGTGGCAGACACAGGCAATCACATCGGGGGAACGCTACGAGCGATTTGCGGCCGCTCATCAGGATAATCTGCGCCGTTTCCTGATCGGAGGCATGCATATCCATGCGGGATTCGGCGATGCGGAAACACGTATTCGGGTGATGACGGCGGTTCGCCAGTACCTGCCGCTGTTCCATGCCCTGTCCACCTCCTCGCCGTTCAGTGACGGGCGCGGGACCGGGTTCAAATCCTGGAGGCTGACAATTGTTGGAAGTCTCCCACGATCCGGCATGCCTCGCCCGTTTTACTCATTGGCGGAGTATGATCGGTTGCTTACGGAGTTCCAGCGCTGCAATTACATCACGGATGGCAGCGAATTGTGGTGGGATATCCGCCCCTCTCACGCCTATCCAACAGTGGAGATGCGCATTTGCGATGTCTGCACACGACTGGAGGACGCGGTGAGCATGGCTGCGCTTTATGCGTCGCTGATCAGATGGCTGCTACGTCGGGACAGGGACGGCGCCTTGCCCCCGGAGCCGTTGACCGAGCTAATCAAGGAAGACCGCTGGATCGCGCAGCGCTATGGCGTGTTCTCCTTCTTCGGTGACAGGCGCGGAACAGATGACAGAATCGATATCCAGGACTACCTTGCCGGGCTTGTCGAGGAGTTGGCCTCCGATGCCCGCGCGCTGGAGTGCGAGCCCGAGATGCGCCACGCAATGACCATCATCAGGGAGGGCGCCAGCGCGGATCGCCAGTTGGATTTCTACAATCTGCGCCGCCTGGAAGGGGACACTCACGAGGAAGCGCTGCACCGCGTAGTCGACTTGCTGCTCGCACAGACGCGGGCGGAAACCGGGGTTCCCTGACGGGTTATCGGGGTATAGCGCGGGCGGGCAGACACGGCGGCGGATCGGTCGGACGGTGACGGACAGGCACGGGGCCTGTCCCTGCGGGTGGATATGGCGGAGAGTGAGGAATTTTGTAAAGCGCGCATTTAGGAGTCATGCGAACCTCTTCTTTGAATCTCTTCTTTAAGTTCATTAAAATAGTCTATATGTGAATTAGTGAATTATATATTGGACATTACTCATTTTAACTGATAAATTCTATCTATTATTGCTTAGCGTCTATTATATTACTCTCTCATTTAGTTTTTGTTCATTATTATAGGCGCTACTATGATTCATCAACAACCGACGCCCATACCGGTCGCCCGTGTAATACGCAAACTCGGCAACGACATCCGGGATGCCCGCCGCCGCCGCCGCATACCAACACAGGTCATGGCGGAGCGTGCCGGTATCAGTCGCACGACCCTGATGAAGGCAGAAAAAGGTGAGGCTGGAGTTTCGGTTGGCACCGTGGCGACGCTACTCTTTATTCTTGGCTTGCTGGATCGTCTGGCCGACGTTGCCGACGTGCGCCATGATTTGGTCGGGCTGGACATGGCGGATGACCTGCTGCCGCAACGCATTCGCACCAAGCGACGAGACTGACACTCGTCATGGAACAAGAGACTTACGTCTACGTGAATCTAGCCGAAGCGCCTCGCCTCGTCGGCCGAATGTGGACCCGCGTCCGGCGTGGGCGCGAGAGCGCATCGTTTCAATACGACAAAGCCTGGCTAGCTGATCCGGAACGATTTGCATTAGAACCAGCGCTGACGCTTGGGTCCGGTGTGCACCACACATCGAGCGGCAAAGCGCTATTTGGCGCGTTGGGCGATTCCGCGCCGGACAGGTGGGGACGCGCCCTGATGGCACGAGCTGAACGCCGCACCGCGCGCATCGAAGAACGTACGCCAAGAACATTAACGGAGCTTGATTATCTCTTGCGAGTCAGCGACCGTTCTCGTCAAGGAGCGCTGCAATTCGCCGCGACCGAGAAAGGCCCGTTCCTGAGCGATGAGAGCGATGAGCCGACCCCACCGTTGATAGAATTGCCACGACTGCTTGCAGCGAGTGACAGCATCGCTTTGGACGAGAACAGCGATGAAATGCTTGTCCTGCTGCTCGCACCGGGCTCCTCGCTCGGCGGCGCTCGCCCAAAAGCATCCGTCCTTGATACTGACGGTTCATTGTCAATCGCGAAGTTTCCGAAACGAGACGATGAAATTGACACCGTGCGCTGGGAAGCGCTCGCTCTAACTCTGGCCGAGCATGCAGGCATTGAAGTCAACCCCTGGCGGTTGGAGCGGTTGGATGATCGCTTCGTTTTGGTAGTACGTCGCTTTGATCGCGTTGATCGCGACGCCAACCGACGCGTGCCATTCTTATCAGCCATGAGCATGGTGGGCGCCGATGACGGTGATACGCGCAGCTACCTGGAAATCGCCGATGCACTACGTCAATATGGCGCTGAAGCGTCCAACGACCTGCAAGCGTTATGGCGGCGCATTGTTTTCTCGGTGCTGATCTCTAATACCGATGACCATCTTCGAAATCATGGGTTCCTGTACAGCGGGAATGCTGGTTGGCGTCTTTCCCCGGCTTATGACCTCAACCCGGTTCCGATTGATCTCAAACCCCGATACTTATCGACTGCGATTGATCTCGACGACACGCAAGCTTCGATTGATCTGGCACTCACGGTGGCGCCCTACTTTGCCTTGGACGCCGATGACGCGGGAGCCATTGCAAACGACGTTGCGCGCTCAGTTCGTGACTGGCGTGCAGTCGCAGCAGGCTTGGGTTTTGCGCGACAGGCAATTGAGAGAATGTCAAGCGCGTTCGAACACGATGATCTGGCGAACGCTCTCGCACTCTGAATCATAAACTCCCTTGGCAACGACGATCAGAAATCAAACTTCATGATTTTTTTAAATCCGTACTAATGTAATGAGCCAATAAAAGATCCAGATACTTACAAAATTACGAATTACTGGAATCGGTGGACTTTCCTGCTTTCCAGGAGGGTAAAAGTTTAGTAGGATAAAGTAGTATTTAGTAGTATAAATCTTACTTTTTGGAGGTTTCTTATGCCAATGGTAAAAAAAAGCATCACCGTAACCGACCAACAGGAGAGTTGGATTCAGGCGCAAATGGCAACAGGCCAATACGCCACGGACAGTGAACTCATTCGCGAAGCGTTGCGTGAGAAAGAAATGCGGACAGCGGAGAATGAATTTATCCGTACCAAATTGATTGCCGCCGCACAGTCCGTAGAACAACATGGATGGGTCGAAAAAACTCCAGAGGAGATGCTTGACGGCTTCAAAGCGAAAGCTCGTCGTGATGGCAAATTATAGAGTTTCACCTGCCGCCGAAGCCGACCTGGAACGCATCTGGCTCTATGGCCTTGAGCGTTGGGGTTTGGAAGCCGCAGACGCATATTATGCCGCGTTTTTTGATCGCTTTGAGCAGCTTGCAGAGCAGCCGTTTTTGTATCCGACTTCTGAAATCCGCGAAGGATACAGGCGCAGCGTGTGCGGTACAGATAGCGTGTATTACCGCATTGATGGCGAAACCGTTGAAATCATGGCGATCATTGGCCAGCAGGATTTTGCATGATCGAGTTTCATCCTATACAATTGCATAAAGAATCGAATAATGATACTTTATGCGCATGAAATCGAATCCACGTCAGCTACGCGCCCGGAACTATATCAACGACCTTGCCGCCTCCGGGCACTATCATTTCCTGTCGAGTGACGCTCGTGAAGCGCTTGGCGTGTCCGCTGAAGCGACCAGGCTCGCCCTGAACAGGCTGGCCCGGCAGTATATGATCGCGCAGCCCGCACGGGGCTTCTATGTGATCCTTCCACCGGAGTACCGCTCTCTGGGATGTCTGCCGGCAGACCAGTTCATCCCGGCGTTGATGCAACGACTCCGACAACCGTACTATGTCGGACTACTATCAGCCGCACAATACCACGGCGCAGCCCACCACCGGCCGCAGGAATTCCAGGTGTTGCTCGAAAAGGCGCGCCGACCCATCCGCTGTGGCCAGGTACGTACAATGTTCATCGTCCGCAGGCGCCTTCGGCAGGTTCCCTCGCAGAACTTCAACACGCCCCGAGGCACGATCCGCGTCTCGACCCCAGAAGCAACAGCCGTCGATCTCGCAGGTTATTGCCATCGTGCAGGAGGGATTGATCAAGTGGCGACTGTTCTTTTCGAGCTTGCAGAGCGAATTGATCCGCAGAAACTGGTGGCAGCCGCACAAACCGCACCTGTTACATGGGCGCAAAGGCTTGGATACCTGTTCGAGCGTGTCGCTGTCTACGAACAGGCCGTCCTCCTCAAAGCCTATGTCAAGGATAAAGCCCGGCAATCGGTTCCGCTTGTCCCAGGGAGAACTCACAAGGATACGCGACGCGACGCGGACTGGAAGATTCTTGTAAACGCCGACATCGAGCCGGATTTATGATCCCGCGCGATTACATCACGGAGTGGCGGAGTCATGCGCCCTGGGTGCAAGACTCCCAGGTCGAGCAGGACCTCGTCATCAGCCGGGCGCTCATTGCAATTTTCAACCATCCCGTTCTTGCAGATGCTCTGGCGTTCCGAGGTGGTACGGCACTCTACAAACTTTATATTCGTCCGCCGGCCCGCTATTCCGAAGATATCGACCTGGTGCAGGTCAGGGCCGAGCCGGCTGGACCGATGATGGAAGCGATACGGGAAGTTCTTGATCCCTGGCTTGGCAGACCACGATGGAAGCAGACCGAAGGTCGTGTGACATTCGTCTACCGATTCCAGTCCGAAGACACTCCGCCGCTAACGCTCAGGCTCAAGGTGGAAATCAATTCGAGGGAACGCTTTACAGTGTACGGATTCATTCAACAACCATTTAGCGTAACTTCGCGCTGGTTTGAGGGAAGGACGAAGATCACCACATATACACTCGACGAACTCATGGCGACGAAGTTTCGCGCTCTGTATCAACGCCGGAAAGGCAGAGATTTATTCGACCTGTCTGTGGCGCTGGAGAAAACGGAACTCGATCCGGATTGCGTCATTACCGCCTTTTTACAATACATGGCATACGGAGGGCATCACATAACGCGGGACGCGTTCGAGCAGAATGTCCAGAAAAAACTGCTTGATGCCCGGTTCAACGCCGATATCGGCCCGCTTCTAACCACAGGCTTCTCCTGGAATTCCTGGGATGCGATAGAGAACATTCGCTCCCGACTGATCGCTCGATTTCCGGTGACGGTGAAACCAATGTCTTGCATTTGAACACGCTGGACTTTGATGAATCGGTTGCATTACTTTCTCTATGATGTGAATGGCCGAGTATCGGGACCGCAAGATACCGAAATTCTCCGTACTTCTCTCCCGCAACAGTCGAGTAGTCCTTCCAGTCCATCTCGTAAGAACCCTTAAGGCGTATCGGGTCTTCCCGGCCCTTTTTGGTGCCTGGGCCGGCACGGTCAGCCCATTTCCGTTTTCCGCTCAGTTTATGGTCCTTGTGAAGACGAAAATCAGCATCACTCGTTGATTCCCACCGTGAAGTAGGCGCTTCCCAGTATGCTGGGTCATTTGTCAACAGGACAGCAAATCCTGCTCGTGCCGGTTCTTCTTTAATATCTGCCAAGTTTTCAAGCCGTTGTATGTCAACAAGAAAATCGTACCGCCTGATATCCCGTGCGGATTGGTTTTTGAGATCGAAGAGCTCACCGTTGCAATTCCGTTTCAATTTTCGGGTGAGGTGTTTCAACTCAATAGCGATTCGCTCAGTTGGCAACCAGATGTCCAGGTACACTGTCTTGCCGTCACATCGAAACGGATACTCCAGACGAACCTGGCTTTCCGGCATTGTGTCGTGTATCAGCCAGGCAAGGGCGTGTTGAAAGTCTGCCTCCGAGTGGAAGATTGGGCGAGACTCGGACAACTTTCGCATAAGGCCATGGATGTCCAACGTCATGCCAGTACTTCCAGACTTGATTCAGAGATAGATTTGAACCGGCGATGCGTTCTCAATTTTTGTTGAATCCCCGTTTCCCGAGAGACAACAGAACCTGTTTCCAATACGTCTCTCGTGCTGCAATCGCTTGGTCAGGAGTTGTCGCGAGCAGTGTTTCTACCAACGCGAGTTGAAAGTGCTGACGACAGTAGTCTACTCCACCGTCGCCAATCACTTCACGTAATTTAACGTTGCCGCCATGTCCGGTCTTCACGTAGTCCGACCAACGCGACCATACCCCTCCCTCGCCGTAGGCGGCCCCGACGTACAACCGGTCTGTCTGTTTATCCGCGATCACGTAGATGCCGCCCACATGTTGCAGCGCAGCCTTCCATTCGGGTCTTTCGTTAATCACAATTGTTTCAAGTTCGCCGAACGACACATTGATGCTCGAAAGCCCTGGGAATGGAGTCCCTGAGTATGGTTCCCGAAGGACTTCCAAGACTTCAAACTTGTCGTACTGTTCTTCCAAATTTGTTCTTGCGGTCCGGCCCCGATATGGTGTCCATAGTTTCAGACGACCCTGGAAATCGGCGAGTTCGTCCGTCAGCTTGACATGATAAGCGTCTGGTTGTCGCTCGACCACGCGGAAGACTCCCCCGAACAGCCATGCGTCCGTCTCGTGATAGAATTGCATGAGCGCGAAGATGTACGGTCGGTTGAACTCGTCTCGCTTGGGCCGGTATTCCTGCCATCCGCGCCACTCTTCCTTACTACGCGCCCACACTTCCAGCGGTTCTACGACCCCATTGTAGCGGGCGAAATGGACCTTGTAGTCTTCCGGGTTTTCTATCTCCCAGATTTTGCGCAGGCTTATGGGCATCAGCGTCCTCGTAAGTCATCGAAATGTGAAATTAGTGGCGGAGAGTGAGGGATTCGAACCCCCGGACCTGTTACAGTCAACGGTTTTCAAGACCGCCGCATTCGACCGCTCTGCCAACTCTCCGGTGCAGGCCGTGCCTGGGGCGGATTATATATGACACGGATTGGACAGGCTACTAACCGGCAATGGATTCGGTATGGTTTTGTTGGTAAATTTGTCTTATGACTTCGTTGCCTTTTCTGCAAAGCCCGTTATGGAGACATCAATCGGGGGTCAATCATGGTTTTTTCACCCGCCAGGGCGGGGTGTCGCAGGGGGATTTCGATTCCCTGAATTGCGGGCGGTTTTCGGGTGATCGTCCGGAACATGTGCTGGAAAACCGCGCCAGAGTGGTGGTGGCGCTCAACTGCGAACGCATGGTCAGTCTCAGACAGATTCACAGTGCCGTCGTTCATGTGATTGATCAACATTCGCATCCGGATGAAATCCTGCGGGGAGACGGGATGGTTACCTGTGAAAGGGGGATCGCTCTGGGTGTACTGGGAGCGGATTGTGCTTGTGTTTTGTTCGCCGACCTGGGAAACCGGGTGATCGGAGCGGCTCATGCGGGGTGGAAAGGAGCGATTGGCGGGATTACCGACTCAGTCATTGACGCAATGAACGGGCTCGGCGCCAAAATCAACAATATCAGCGCAGTGATCGGTCCCGCTATTCAACCTCAATCCTACGAGGTCAGCATCGAATTCCAGGAGCAGGCGCTTGCTCGGTCCGGCGCCGGGTACAAGGATTGTTTCAGCCCGGCAGAGGCCGATCACAAAAGAATGTTCGACCTGCCTTTCTATATCGAGAAAAGACTGAATCAAGCGGGAATTGGAAAAATCCATCGTATGTTTGAGGATACCTGTAGCAATGAGGGGCGGTTTTTCAGCTATCGTCGGGCCTGTCATAAAGGGGATGCGCATTATGGTCGTCAGGTGAGCGCCATTTGCCTGAAGAAATGATCAGGAATCCAGTTCCTCCCACCGTTGATAACACTGCTCAAGTTGCGCGCTTATGGACTTTATTTTCTCAAGGGTGGCATTGATGTCGTTGCGTGGCCGATTATAGAAGTCCGGTTCCGAGATGGTTCGGGTCAGGCTGTTCTGGTGGTTTTCCAGGCGCTCGATTTTTGTCGTCAGCGCCGATAGTTCGCGTTGCTCGTTAAACCCGGGTTTTTTCTTTTTCCCGGCGATTTTCCGATCCGGTTTCCCGGGCACGGGTTTTACCGTCTTTTCAGGCGTTTGCCGGGGTCGGGCTTTACTGGCGTGTTGCAGCCAGTCTGAATAGCCTCCCACATTATCGTTGATCCGGCCCATCCCTTCAAAAGACAGGGTACTGGTAACCACATTGTCGAGAAACCTGCGGTCATGCGAGACCATCAACAGCGTGCCATCGAACTGGAGAAGCTGTTCTTCCAGCAATTCCAGGGTCTCGATATCCAGGTCGTTGGTGGGCTCATCCATGACCAGCAAATTGACGGGTCTGCTGAAAAGCATGGCAAGCAGCGCTCTGGCGCGTTCACCCCCGGATAACGATTTGATCGGCGAACGGGCTCTGGCGGGAGAGAACAGGAAATCCGCAAGATAACGGATCACGTGTTTGTCCTTGCCGTTAATGCTGATTTGCTCCCGGCCCTGACCGATCATATCGACAATGGTTTTCTCAAGGTCCAGTTGCGCCCGTGATTGATCAAAGGTGGCCACCTTCAGGTGGGTACCATGCCGGACCGAGCCGGTTTGAGGCTCGATTTCCTTCAGCAGGATTTTCAATAATGTCGTTTTGCCGATGCCATTCGGTCCGATCAATCCTATGCGGTCGCCGCGTATGATACGGGTGGAAAAATCCCGGACGATAATCTGCTGATTGATTTTGAAGTTGATATTTTCCGCTTCGATGACGGTTTTCCCGCTTGCGGACCCCTGGTTGATTTCCAGTCGCGCATCCGATATCCGGTTCCTTCTGCGGGCCTGCTCCGCGCGCATTTTTTGCAGCGCTCTGGCCCGGCCTTCATTACGTGTCCGCCGAGCCTTGATTCCCTGCCGGATCCAGGCCTCTTCCTTTGCGAGTTTCCTGTCAAAGGCCGCATTTTGCCTGCGCTCCTGTTCAAGCGCAGCCGCTTTTCGGGACAGATAATCACGATAGCTGCCGGGCCAGTTGACCAGTTTCCCGCGATCCAGTTCGAGGATGTCGGTACAGACATTCTGTAAAAATTCGCGATCATGCGTGACCAACAAAATGGCGCCCTTGAATTTAAGGAGTTGACGCTCCAGCCAGACAATGGCGTCGGTATCGAGATGATTGGTTGGTTCATCCAGTAACAGGAGGTCGGGATTGCAGACCAGCGCCCGGGCCAGAGCGGCTCTGCGTTGCCATCCACCGGATAATGCAGACACCCTGTCATCCGCATTCAGATTCAGCCGGCTGAGCGTCTTGTTGATCCGGGCATGCGCATTCCAGCCATCACTGTTGTCGAGTTTTTGTTGCAGTTCGTCCAGCCGATTCAGTTGAATATGGTCAATCTCGGCCATGGTCGAAACCTGGTGGTATTCAGCCAGCGCCTGACCTGTATCGCCGAGCCCCCTGGCAACCAGGTCGAATACGGATTCATTATCAACCGGGTCAGGAGTCTGCTCCAGAAGGGCGATCTTCAGGCCGGGTCTGGCCTTGAAATCTCCTTCGTCCGCTATGATTTTCCGGTCCAGGATGGAAAGCAACGTCGATTTTCCTTCGCCGTTTCTGCCAATCAGTCCGATTCTCTGCCTCTTGTCCACAGACAGGTTGGCATTATCCAGCAGCCTGTGATGACCAAAGGCGATGGATAACCTGGATATGGTGAGCAAAGACATCGTGGTTTTATACATTGAAAGCGTTCAATCAGATTGTACAATACGGCGCTTTGCACCGGAGCGGTCAATCGGGCGGGCACGGAGACCCGCCCCTACGGCGATTTTGGACAGCCACGGGGGCAGGTTCTACGGGCGGGGTCTGGCCGGAAAATTTTTGGAATCGGGGACAATGACAATGAGCAATGAAGATCTTGCCGGGCAGATTACCAGGCGAAGGACATTCGCAATCATATCGCACCCGGACGCCGGCAAGACGACACTGACCGAACGCCTGCTGCAATACGGAGGGGCGATCCAGCTTGCCGGTACGGTCAAGGCGCGCAAAAGCAATCGCTATGCGACATCGGACTGGATGGAACTGGAGAAGCAAAGGGGTATATCGGTGACTTCTTCCGTGATGCAGTTTCCCTACAAGGGCCGCGTCGTGAATTTGCTGGATACTCCCGGCCACGCGGATTTTTCCGAGGATACCTACCGCACCCTGACTGCGGTTGATTCAGCGCTGATGGTGATCGACATTGCCAAAGGGGTGGAAGAGCGGACAGTCACGTTGATGGAGGTCTGTCGTCTGCGCGATACGCCCATCATGACTTTCGTCAACAAGATGGACCGGGAGGGGCTTGATCCGGTTGATGTGATGGATGAGGTAGAGCGGGTTCTGAAAATCAAATGCGCCCCGATGACCTGGCCGGTCGGCGCCGGGAAGTTGTTTATCGGGGTTTATCGTTTGTATGATGACATGGTTCATTTATTCAAGGGGCGCGGGGGCCTGGATCAGGATGAATTCATCCAGGGGCTGGATCACCCGACGCTGGATGAAAAGATGGGCAGCCTGGCCGCAACGCTGCGTGAAGAGGTGGAACTGGTCAGGGGCGCAAGTCATGAATTCGACCTGGCGGCTTATCGTCGCGGGGAACTCGCTCCGGTATTTTTCGGCTCTGCGCTGAACCGTCAGGGCACAGATGAGCTGATGGATAATTTTGTGGAGTACGCGCCGGCCCCGCAGCCGCGGAATACGACCACCCGGATGGTCAAGGCAGAGGAGGAGAAATTCAGCGGGTTTGTTTTCAAGATACAGGCCAACATGGATCCGGCGCACCATGATCGGGTCGCTTTTTTACGGATTACTTCCGGCGAATTTCGCAAAGGTATGAAAATTCGCCATGTACGGGCACAAAGGACTCTGACTGTGCAAAATGCCCATACTTTTATGGCAGCCAGGCGCGGACAGACAGAAGACGCCTTTGCGGGGGACATACTCGGGCTGCACAATCACGGCAGTATCCGGATCGGAGATACCTTTACCGAGGGGGAATCCCTTGAATTTACCGGAATCCCGAATTTTGCTCCCGAGTTATTCAGGAGAGTTCGTTTGCGGGACCCGTTACGCGCCAAGGCGTTACAAAAGGGGCTGATTCAACTCAGCGAAGAGGGCGCCACCCAGATATTCCAACCATTGACCAACAATGACCTGATTCTCGGGGCGGTGGGGATTCTGCAGTTCGATGTAGTGGCCCATCGTCTGAAAACAGAATACAGTGTCGACTGCATGTTCGAAGCGGCGCCTGTATCCACCATCCGCTGGGTTAAATTCACAGATTCTGCAGATGAAGCCGGATTCATGCGCCGCAACGAACAAAATCTGGCGCTGGACGGACAGAAAACGGTAGTCTATGTCGCTCCGAATCGAGCCAATCTGCAACTCGTAATGCAACGCTGGCCGGATGTCGAGTTCCACGCTACAAGAGAGGTATGAACGAATCCGCTAAAACAGGAAATTGAGGTCTTCTATTGTAAAAAGTATTGTAAAAATACTGTATAATTGTGGTATAGTTATGGTAAAATGACTGAAAGTGACTATTGTCGAACGAAGAACGCGGTAATTATGAACATCAAACTCGTCGTCAGGAAGGTTTCCGTGAAAATCGTTGTGGTATCGGGGTTGGTATCCGGTATCCTGTTAACCGCCGTCAGCTACGCCAACAATACCGATCCTGTTCAAAATTTCGATTTTTCCAACGTGACTCCAGGCCAGGAACTGGGTTGTCTGGCATTGAATATTTACCACGAAGGTCGTGGCGAGGCCAGACAAGGGCAGGTGGCAATCGCTGCAGTAACCATGAACCGGGTAAACAGTAAATACTATCCTGACACGGTCTGTGAGGTCGTGTGGCAAAGGAAACAATTCAGCTGGACCCATGTCGCTTCAAAATTTCACTCTGTCACTGATCAGGAAGCATGGCGGCAATCGCTGGCGCTGGCCCAGGCATTTCTTGATGGCGGGAAAGTGACAGAGGTCGGTAACGCCACCCATTATCACGCCTCGTCAGTGCAGCCCTACTGGGCATCAGAAGATAAGCTCGTCGCCAGGGTCGGTAATCATTATTTCTACATCTTGTAACATCAGGGCCTGACTGTCTGGTCGGATGCGGCAATGGGCGCTGTAATCGCAATCCAGGCCAGTTCCGGCGACGACATTGACCGTAATCTGACGGCGCTTGCGAAACAGATTGTCCGTGCCTGTCATCCTGACAGGCGGCAGGATGATACAGGAATCCAGGTGGTTGTATTGCCGGAGTGCTTCGGCCTGATGCCGTCCAGCGTTACCCGGTTACTGCAATGCGCCGAGCAGGATGGCGAAGGGAAAATACAGGAATTTCTGTCCCGAACCGCACACGAGCATAATGTCTGGATTCTGGGGGGAAGCGTGCCAATGCGCTCCACTGACCCTGAAAAGATAACCAACTCGCTGCTGGTCTACGACAACCACGGGGAACGAGTGGCCCGTTATGACAAGATTTTTCTGTTTGACGTGTCCTTGTCCAGTGGCGAACGTTATTGCGAATCGGATTATACCTTGCCGGGGAGCCGGATCGAGGTGGTCGACACGCCCGCGGGCAGAGTCGGTTTGTCGATTTGTTATGATCTTCGGTTCCCGGAGTTATATCGCCGGCTTGCGCAAGGGGGGGCGGAAATTCTGGTGGCGCCTTCCGCCTTCGCCTATACCACCGGCAAGGATCACTGGATGCCATTATTAAAGGCCAGAGCGATAGAAAACAGTTGTTATGTGGTGGCGCCGGCGCAATACGGGCAACATAACAAAAAACGCAAAACCTGGGGGCATACTGTTATCATTGACCCATGGGGAAACACTGCCGCTGAACTGAAAACCGGTTGGGGCAGTATCCACAGCAAGATTGATCGAGAACAATTGCGTCGCATTCGCCAACAACTGCCTTCGCTTTCGCATTGCCGTTCCGACCTATTTTAATTTTAATCCAATTCTGACCGGAATCCATGTCTGACCAAATTCAAACTGCAATGCAGTTATTGCTTGAACCCGCGGGGCTGGGCGACCACGACCTGGCCCGAACCATTAATCAGGTAATGGGGCCGAAGATTGACTATGCGGACCTTTATTTCCAGCATTCCCGCCGGGAATCCTGGTCGCTGGACGAAGGAACCGTCAAGTCGGGAAGCTTCAGCATTGATCAGGGGGTCGGGATTCGCGCGGTCAGCGGGGAGAAAACAGGATTTGCCTACTCCGATGAAATCATCCTGCCGGCTTTGACCAGCGCCGCGGATACGGCAAAGGCCATTGCCCACAGCGGCAATAACGAGAGTGCGATAAAGATCCAGCCGCAGACCCGGACGCTCACCCGGTTGTATCAGCCATGCAATCCGCCCGCTTCGATGCGCGATGAGGACAAGGTCGCGTTGTTAAAGGAAGTAGAGCAGACAGCAAGGGCAATCGACAGCCGCATTACACAGGTAATGGTCAGTCTGGCAGGTTTGCACGATGTGGTGATGGTAGTTCGCTCTGACGGCCTGCTGGCTGCGGACATCCGTCCGCTGGTGCGAATGAACGTTCACGTCATTGTCGAGCATGACGGCAGACTGGAACAGGGCTCCGCCGGCGGCGGCGGACGCTATGACTACGGATATTTCACCCAGGGCAATCGGGGGCGCGGATATGCGCAAGAGGCGGTTCGCCAGGCGCTGGTCTCCCTGGAGTCGAGGGAAGCCCCGGCAGGAGAAATGGTGGTTGTGCTCGGTCCGGGCTGGCCGGGAATCCTGTTGCATGAAGCGATTGGACATGGGCTGGAAGGAGATTTCAACCGCAAGGGGACCTCTGCCTTCAGCGGCAGAATCGGGGAAAAGGTGGCTTCTGAATTATGTACCGTGGTGGATGACGGCACTATTGCAAATCGTCGCGGGTCGTTGTCGATTGATGACGAGGGAACGCCTGGCCAGGATACGGTATTGATCGAAAACGGAATTCTGACCGGCTACATGCAGGATAATCTGAACGCGCGCCTGATGGGCATGGCGCCGACCGGCAATGGCCGCAGGGAATCCTATGCGCATTTGCCGATGCCGAGAATGACCAATACCTATATGCATAACGGGGATCATGACCCTGAAGAGATTATTGGCTCGGTGGATAAGGGGTTGTACGCCGTAAATTTCGGCGGCGGACAGGTCGATATTACTTCCGGAAAATTCGTCTTCAGCGCTTCTGAAGCCTACATGATTGAAAAAGGCAAGGTCACCTGGCCGGTCAAGGGGGCAACCCTGATCGGCAATGGCCCTGAAGTACTGACCCGGGTGTCCATGGTCGGTAATGATATGGCGCTGGACTCCGGGGTGGGAGTCTGTGGAAAAGACGGGCAGAGCGTACCCGTCGGTGTGGGCCAGCCCACCATGCGCGTTGACCGGCTTACCGTGGGCGGGGTGTCAGTCTGATGGCCCGGTCCAATCAGATATGGTGTCCTGACGTTCAGTCCGATATAGAGCAGAGTCTGATCGGGGTCGCGTCCAGCGCCCTTGCGTTGGCGAAACAACAGGGCACGGACTGGGCCGACGTGTCGATTGCCCAGGAGCAGGGCAGGTACGTGACCGTGCGGCGCCGTGAGGTCGAAACGGTTGAGCATAACCGCGATAAAAATATCGGGGTAACGGTGTATTTTGGTCATCGCAGCGGAAGCGCCTCGTCCACTGATTTTTCGAGCGAAGCGATCCGGTCCTGTGTCAATTCAGCCTGTAACATTGCCAGATATACGGAAGAGGACCCGTTCAACGGATTAGCGGATATTGAATATCTTGCTACGGAATTTCCTGATCTCGACCTGAACCACCCATGGTCAATTCCGGTTGATCAGATGATCGAAGTTGCGACGAACTGTGAAACCGTTGCCCTGGACAGCGATTCCCGAATCACCAACACCGAAGGCGCGACCCTGTCCAGTCACGACGGGGTCAGCATGCTGGCTAATTCCCACGGCTTTTTCGGGTTGTCGCGAGGAAGTCGGCACAGTATCAGTTGTTCGGTGGTTGCCGGAGCCGGCGAAGATATGCACCGGGATTACTGGTATGACTGCAAGCGGCATGCAGATGATCTGATTCCCTCTGACGAAATCGGACTGGAGGCGGCCAGAAGAACGGTTCGAAGGCTCGGCGCCCGCAAGGTAAAGACGGGTGAATATCCGGTTATTTATGATTCCGGGGTTTCATCCAGCCTGATTTCTCACCTGGTCTCTGCCATCAGCGGCTCAAGCCTGTATCGAAAGGCGAGCTTTCTGCTGGATCATAAAGGCCAGCGTATTTTTCCGCATGGCATAAATATTTATGAGCGTCCCCGCCTGCAGAGAGCGTTGGGCAGTGCAGTATTCGATAGCGAAGGGGTGGCAACGAGACCGAACCGGATTGTTTGTGACGGTGTGCTCGAAAACTACCTTCTGAACAGTTATTCCGCCAGAAAGCTGGGTATGCAAACCACGGGTAATGCCGGGGGGGTACATAATCTGACACTCGACAGCGTTTATGCGGATGACTCCGGCGCCTCCGGTACTCTGGAGCGGATGATCCGGGATATGGGGCGGGGGGTTGTGGTCAGCGAGCTCATCGGTTTCGGCGTCAACACCGTAACCGGTGATTATTCACGGGGCGCGTTCGGTTTCTGGGTAGAGAACGGGGAAATTCAGTACCCGGTACAGGAGTTCACGATTGCCGGGAACCTGAAAGAGATGTTCAAGGCGATTGCCGCAGTGGGTTCGGACGTCGATCAGCGGAAAAACATCCGGGCCGGGTCCATCCTGATCGAGAATCTGACGGTCGCGGGCGAGTAATCATGCCGGTTCATCGTACCGGCCCATCAACCGTCATTTGTGGATTCCCGCCTTCGCGGGAATGACGGGTGGGGTCGGGCGGGAATGACGGGTAGGGTCGGGAATGACGGAATGAGTCCGTAGCCATTGTCGTAGGGGCGGGTCACCGTGCCCGCCCGCAACCACAGGGCGCCCGGATCAGGAATATGAATTTCCGCGATTCAACAGCGGTTCCAGTTCAGTCAGCGCTTTTCTGTAGACCTGTTTCTTGAATTCCACGATCTGATTCAGCGGCTGCCAGTAATCCACCCATTCCCAGCTATCGAATTCCGGTTTTTCAGAGATGTCCAGTCGAACCCGGGATTCCCTGGCAATCAATTGAAACAGGAACCATCTTTGTTTCTGCCCGCGGAATCGTCGGGGCTGCAAATAACGCCGGGATCGAATTGTGCACGGCACATCATAGCGCAACCAGCTTTCAGTATTGCCCAATAACTTCACATCCTGGTCAGCAAGACCGATTTCCTCGTAGAGTTCCCGAAATGCCGCTTCAAGCGGAGATTCCTCAGGCTCGATTCCTCCTTGTGGAAATTGCCAGCCGTCGTGTCGGGCGCGCCTTGCCCACAAGACCTGCCGGGCGTGATTACAAACGATGATGCCTACATTCCTCCTGTAGCCATCTTTGTCAATCCAGGATGCCATCACAAATTGTAAAGCGGTTTCAACCAAATAGTGAACTACTATACCACAGATGAGAGCGGGCAAGACAATCAGCCCGACCAATCAGCCCGACCAATAATGTCAGCAACGAATTCAAGTGGCCTGCCCGAGCGGGGCGGACAGGCACGGGGGCCTGTCCCTACATGGCCGGGGCGAGGTTCCGGCGGGAGTCCCCGACAACGCCAGCGTGAGGCCTGTCCCTACATGGCCGGGGCGAGGGTGGACAGGTAATCAATAACAGGTAGTCAATAAAATAGACATGAAAAATGAAGTCTGTTACCATCATGGCCACTTGTCGGGGTGCTGCACAGGCTGAGATAAAACCCGTTGAACCTGAAGAGGCCAGGACCTCCGTAGGGAACAAGCAGCAATACGATTCAATCTGTTGCCTCTGGTCTCCCGACAAACGCGAGTCATGTTTAGATGTGATTCCCGGATAACGCCAGGAATTTCCCGGCATTGCCGGAAAGTGTTTATCAATTTCGGAGATACCATGAAAAAGCCCGCCCACAAAAGCCTGAATACCGAAGGATTCAGCGGTATTACAACCGATCAACTGCCTGGTTCAAGCAAGATTTACATTGCGGGAAGCCGTGAGGATATTCGCGTACCGATGCGCCGGATCAAACTGGATCCCACTCCGATCAAGGGACCGGACGGTTCGGAGTCGTTTGAAATCAATGAACCGCTCGATGTATACGATACTTCCGGGCCCTATACGGACCCGGAAGTGACGATTGATCTCGAAAAAGGTCTTCACCGGCTCCGGGAAAGCTGGATCAGGGAGCGCGGTGACACTGAGCAGTTGCAGAATTTCAGTTCCGACTTTACCCGCCGAAGGAATGTAAACCGTGAAACGCTGGCGGTGTTCAAGAACCGGACGCTGCCCCGCAAGGCGCATTCTGGCCGGTGTGTGACCCAGATGCATTATGCGCGCCAGGGTATCGTGACACCGGAAATGGAATACATTGCGATCCGGGAAAACATGGGGAGGCTGGCAGCGGGTGAGTCCGCCGTGAACGGTTCGCCCCAAATGATTACGCCGGAATTTGTTCGCAGGGAAGTGGCGCAAGGCAGAGCGATTATTCCTGCAAATATCAATCATCCGGAATCTGAGCCGATGATCATCGGGCGAAATTTTCTGGTGAAGATCAACGCTAATATCGGTAATTCCGCCCTGGGGTCTTCGATCGAGGAAGAAGTCGAAAAGATGGTGTGGGGAATCCGCTGGGGAGGCGATACCACCATGGATTTGTCCACGGGTAAAAATATCCATGAGACCCGGGAGTGGATTATCCGCAATTCGCCTGTCCCGGTCGGCACCGTGCCGGTTTATCAGGCGCTGGAAAAATGCAGGGGTGTCGCGGAAGACCTGACCTGGGAATTGATGAGAGATACCCTGATCGAGCAGGCCGAACAAGGGGTGGATTATTTTACACTGCATGCCGGGGTGCGGCTGCATCATATACCGATGACCGTGGACCGGGTTACCGGCATCGTATCCCGAGGCGGCTCCATCATGGCCAAATGGTGTCTCGCGCACCACCAGGAGAATTTCCTTTATACTCATTTCGAAGAGATGTGTGAAATCATGAAGACCTACGATGTGTCTTTCTCGCTGGGCGATGGATTGCGGCCAGGCAGTATTGCCGATGCCAATGACGCGGCCCAGTTCGCAGAGCTTGAAACACTGGGAGAACTGACGAAAATCGCCTGGAAGCACGATGTACAGGTGATGATTGAAGGGCCGGGACATGTGCCGATGCACAAGATCAAGGAAAACATGGACAAGCAACTGGAGGTTTGCCATGAAGCGCCGTTTTATACGTTGGGTCCGCTGGTTACCGATGTGGCGCCGGGTTATGACCATATTACGTCCGGTATCGGCGCCGCCATGATCGGCTGGTTCGGGACCGCCATGCTTTGTTATGTAACGCCAAAAGAGCATCTTGGGTTGCCGGCCAAGGATGATGTGAAAACAGGAATTATCACCTACAGGATTGCTGCCCATGCGGCAGACCTGGCGAAAGGACATCCGGGGGCGCAGATCCGGGACGACGCCATGTCAAAGGCGCGATTTGAGTTTCGCTGGATGGATCAGTTCAATATCGGGTTCGACCCGGATACGGCAAGGGCCTTTCATGATGAGACATTACCCAAGGCGTCGGCCAAGGTGGCTCATTTTTGCTCGATGTGCGGTCCCAAATTCTGTTCCATGAAAATCTCCCGGGAAGTTCGGGATACTTACGGCCAGCAGCAGAAAATTCAAATAGACCAGGGTATGCAGGAAAAATCCAGAGAATTTCTTGACGGCGGCAGTAAAATCTACACCTGATTGATCATGTCTGAGCAATCATTCGCTATTGTCGGCGCGGGGCTGGCGGGCAGATTGATGGCCTGGCAACTCCTTCAGGAGGGTAATGCGGTTACCCTGATCGAAAGCCGCGACCGTCATAGCAGAACCAGCGCCGGGTTGACGGCGGCAGCCATGATCGCGCCTTATACCGAGGCGGTTTTGAAAGACGGGGCCGTGCGTGATTTAGGCGTTGCCAGCATGGCGCTATGGCCGGCGCTGGTTGCAGACCTGGAAAGATTCACGGCGACCTCAATTTATTATCAGGCGCTGGGGACCCTGGTGGTCGCGCATGGCTCGGACAGAGAGGATTGGCGCCGATTCAACTCGATGGCAATCTCAAAACTGGGCGAGTCCGGTTTTCAACGACTGGACCGGCAGCGTATCCGTGTTCTTGAACCCGAGCTGGCAGAGCGGTTCGGTGAGGCGAGCTGGTTCCCGGATGAAGCCGTATTGTCCAATCACCGGCTTTATCAGGCGTTGAACGTGGCCCTGGAGAAATACGGTGTCAACTGGCTTGAAAATCATCCTGTATCCTGCCTGGAAGAGGTGTATCAATCCGGCAGGTTTGACTGGGTGATTGATTGCCGGGGGTTGGGAGCGGTCAATGCGTCATCCGATACTGATGTGATTTCCCAGGCTGACTTGAGAGGAGTGCGCGGAGAACTGATCCGGGTGTACGCGCCTGAGGTGAACATCCAGAGAACCATTCGATTGATTCATCCCAGATATCCGCTCTATGTGGCGCCCCACGGCAATCATGTTTATGTGATTGGCGCCACGGAAATAGAAAGCGACGCGATGCATGATGTGACCGTTCGATCAGCGCTTGAATTATTGTCCGCGCTGTATATTGTCCACAGCGGGTTTGCTGAAGCGCAGATTCTGTCGATGGAGGCAAACTGCCGACCGGCTTATCCTGACAATATGCCAAGGGTGCGAGTCTGTGGCCGGCTGATTTCCGTGAATGGCCTGTATCGGCATGGCTATCTTTTTACGCCTGCGTTATTGGCGGACGTTCAGCGCTATATCAATGGCAATATGGATTTGATCCGATTTGATCAGTTGTTCGAAACAGACAATCCGGATGGCAGGGATGAATATTACGGTTAGCCTCAATAATCGGATCATGCAGGTCGCGCCGGAGTCCACACTTGCAGCCTTGCTGGATTCCTGCGAATACGATGTGGAAACAGCATCGTTTGCGGTGGCGATCAACAGTGAATTCGTACCCCGGGAACAATACAGTACCCGATTACTCGAAGACAACGACCTGATTGATATTGTGCAACCCATTTCCGGCGGTTAGCGGGTAGTCGGTTATGATCAATCCGGTTCAGCGCCCAGATGGCTGGGAAGTCTACAATGTTCCACTACAAAGTCGATTTCTGATTGGAAGCGCTCAATACCCATCTCCCCTGATTTTGCAAAAGGCGGTGGAAAAATCCGGCGCCCAGGTGATTACCGTGTCCTTGCGGCGTCAGTCTCCGGAGCAACAGAGCGGCAACCGGTTCTGGAACTGGCTGCGTTCATTAGGGCTTCATATCCTGCCGAATACTGCGGGCTGTCACAGTGTCAAGGAAGTCGTTGCCCTGGCGCAGATGAGCCGGGAGTTGTTTTCCACCAACTGGATTAAACTGGAAGTGATCGGAGATGACTACAATCTTCAACCCGATACCGTAAAACTGGTGGAGGCCGCGGAGAAGCTGATTGCCCTGGGCTTCCATGTTTTTCCCTATTGCACGGATGACCTTGTTGTCTGTAAAACCCTGGCGGAAACGGGTTGTGAGGTCGTGATGCCCTGGGGCGCCCCGATTGGCACCGGCCGGGGTCTGATCAACCCTTATGCATTGAAAACCATACGGGATCGTTTGCCCGAGACAAAACTGATTGTGGATGCCGGGTTGGGGAGGCCCTCTGACGCCTGCCAGGCCATGGAAATGGGTTACGATGGTGTATTGCTGAATACGGCCGTGGCAAAAGCGGTTGATCCGGTCAAAATGGCGGATGCCTTTCGGTGCGCGATCATAGCCGGGCGACTGGCCTGTCAGGCAGGCGCCATTCATAAGCGACAGACTGCTTCGCCGAGCACGCCGACTGCGGGGATGCCTTTCTGGCGCCAGACTTCCGGTTAGATTGGTTTCTCATAAAAACGCGCAAGCCGTACTGGTGGTTGGCGGGGCAGACCCGACATCCGGCGCCGGCATTCATCTTGACAATCAGGTACTGCAAAAACTGGGATTGCACGGGTTTTTCGTGGTCAGCGCGATTACCGCACAAAACAGTCAGGGGGTCGCGTTGTGCAGCGCTGTAACCGGCGCCCGATTTGATCGGCAACTGGATTGTATCGAATCCGAATTTGTTCCCCGTGTCATCAAGGCGGGCCTGGTATGCGATAGTGATCAGGCGCGGTCTGTCTGTTTGCTGAAAGACCGGCTCGATTGCCCGTTGATATGGGACCCTGTGATGGTGAGTTCCTCAGGTGGGACCCTGGCTGCGGTTGAAACGGTTCGTAAAGTCATCCGGCAGGCAGGGAACCGGATTACCTTGCTGACCCCCAATATTGCTGAAGCGCAGGTACTGGCCGGCATGAAGATCGGTTGCCGCGATGATCTGGCCGCCGCTTCATCGCGGATACTGGAATCGGGAGTATCCAACCTGCTGATCAAGGGAGGGCATCTTGACGATATTGCTCCTGACGACACTGCAAATGAATGTGTCGACTATTTCAGCAATGGCGATGAAAGTTTCTGGATAGCTAGCCAACGGGTAAAAAAAGGGGGGGCAGTCAGAGGTACGGGCTGTACCCTGGCTACGGCCATTGCCGGAGCGATGGCGCTGGGTCATGACCTCCGGGACGCCATTGTTCTGGCAGGGGGCGTGACCGGGCGCAACATCCAGGAGCATTATCAACTGGGCACAATGAAGTTTCAGTCCTGCCAGTCCTGGCCAGCCGACTATCGGCAACTGCCAGGACTGCGATACGGGAATCCGCGGAAATCCGGGCTGACCTTTGCCAGATGCGATACCGACCGCCTCGGAATCTATCCGGTGGTGGAAAGCGCTGACTGGGTACGCCGGTTACTCGAATCAGGGGTGCGAACGATCCAGTTGCGTATCAAGGATGCCAGTGAGCGGCACATCGAGGCGGAAATCATCGCCGCGGTCGAAATCGCCAACCGGGCCGGAGCCAGGCTGTTTATCAATGATCATTGGCAACTGGCGATCCGGCGCCGCGCTTACGGGGTCCATCTGGGCCAGGAAGATATACAGGGCGCTGATTTGGATCGAATCGCCAGGTCAGGACTGCGTCTGGGCGTGTCCACCCACAGTCATTGGGAAGTGGCCGCAGCGATTGATCTTGACCCGAGCTACATTGCAATCGGCCCGATCTATGAGACGACCAGCAAGGTGATGCCATTCGCGCCGCAGGGTCCCGCGATGGTGGGTTACTGGGTCCGGTTTCTGGATGGACGGTGGCCGCTGGTCGCCATTGGCGGTATTGATCTTGAGAGGGCGCGCGCGCTCAAATCCAGCGGCGTGGGTTCGGTGGCGATGATTTCGGCGATCACCCAGGCAAAGTCCTGGAAACAGGCAACCGCGGAGTTTCTGGATCTGTGGTCTTGAGGAGGGTCGGCGGGCAGGTGGGCAGGCGGACAGGCACGGAGGCTTGTCCCTACGGGTGGTTGGGGTACGGGGGGAGTGATGGGTTGTGTCTCGGTGCCCGCCCGTGCAGGAACCGAAGGGCGAATAAGGCGAATAAGGCACAAAAAAAGAATTTCCCGAACATTCAAGGAGAATTTGTTCTATAATCCTGTCAAATTTCAGATAACTGCACACTTGATAAATAACCCAGGAGAGCCTGTTGCAATGATTGCCAGCCAGCCGTCCCGCTTTCGTCTTTTAGCCGCTCGACCTGATTCTTCCGCTTCCTCTCCCATTTCCCGCCTTTGGCGCGGGCTCCTCGCTTCCCTTTTCCTGCTGCCCCTGCCGCTCATCCCGGCGCCGGAGGCCGAAGCCCAGACCAGGCCGGTCATCACCATCGTCCTGGACACGGCTTCCCCGATCACCGAAGGCAGAGCCGCCAGTTACACTCTGACCGCCACTCCGGCGCCGAGCGCCGCGCTGACCGTGAACCTGAATGTGGCGGATGTCGCCGGCAGCGACTTTATCGCCGCCGCCGACGAAGGCGCGAAAACAGTGGAAATTCCGACTTCCGGAACCGCCACGTATACAGTTGCCACCGTCAACGATAGTCTATACGACACCGACGGCGATGTCACGGTGACGGTAGTGGCCGATGGCGCCTACACTGTGGGCTCCCCGGCGGCCTCCATTACGGTAGAGGACAATGACAGACCCACGGTATCTATGAGATTCAGCACCGAGTCCGCTCCGGAAAACGGAGCCCTGAGAGAAGCGAAGATCAGAGTCATTCCGGGCCTGTCATCGGCCCTGACTGTTTCCTATAGCTTAAATGGCACCGCGGATTGCGGTATGGACTACACCCTGGACGGCGCCGGCTGTGTCGCCGGGACCGGGTCCCTCACGATACCGGCGGGAACGAGATCGCATGCTGAGATTGAGCTTCCGATCAGACTGATGGCCGACTCGGTGGACGACAACGGCGAAACCATCATTGTGACCCTGACGAAGGGGGCGGGTACCTACACATTGAGCCCGGACAAGGTATACACCGCTACGATCACCGCGCCGCTGTCAGTGCCGGTGTTGACTCTGTCCACTACCACCCCCGTCATCACCGAAGGCCGGCCGGTGGGAATTACGTTGACCTCGAATAAGGCGCTGCCCGGGCAGAGTCTGAGCCTGCGGTGGAAACCCCTGGACGATCCGGATGCGGACTTCCTCGATAACGAGGTTCCGGCCTCGAACGGCAACGCTATCTGGAACTTTGAATTTGCCGCAGACGACAGTGGCATGACCAGCCGCTCCTTCACGATTCCGACCCAGTGCGACCCCACTTCCAAAAGCGGTATGATCCGGGTAGATATCCGGGATCGCCCCACTGAATATATTGTGAAGAATCCCACATTCGTCACGGTGACGGTGAATGGCAGCGGCAACTGCCGTCGCGCCACGCGCCCGCCCCCATCGGTTGCCCTCCCGACCTTCGGCGCCGGTTCCATCGTCAATCAGACCTGGACGCAGGGACAAGAGATTGACCCGTTGCAATTTCCGCAGGCGACCGGCGGGACTGGAACCCTGATTTACAGTTTATCCCCGGCGGCGCCGTCCGGCCTTCTGTATGACGCCAGCGCGTACCGATTGAGCGGGATACCGTCGCAGACACAGACACAGACACAATACGCCTGGACCGCCACCGACGAAAACGGAGCCACCGCCACCCTGACCTTTTCCATTACGGTCACGGATGTAGCGCAACTGAGCATCCAGGATGTGGTGCGCAGCGCCCTGGCGGCGCTGGCGCGGCGCTCCCTGTCGAGCGCCATCACGAACATCAATACCCGCTTTGCCGACCTCAGTGGTTCCGGTCTGACCCTGGCCGGCCATGCGGCGCCGTTCGGAGCATCCGCAACGCCCGAAGAATGGCTCCCGTGTCCGGCGCATGAAGGTCATAGCGGATTGCAGAACCCGGCCCGAGCGCTCTGCTCGATACACAGCCGGGGCCTGCGGAGCGCCGAACTGCTGGATAACAGCGACTTCTCTTTTGTGCTGGGCGCGACAGAAACGGAGGGCGCGTACACAGTGGAGACCCCGCGCTGGTCGGTCTGGGGACGCGGCGACCGGGGCAGTTTCGCCGGAGGTGAACAGAACCGCTATGACGGCAACCTGCGCGGCGGCTGGCTCGGCGTAGACGCGCGCGCCGGCGCCTGGGTAGCGGGTCTGGCCTTCTCGCGCAGCGAAGGCGAATCGAGCTACACCACCGAAGAAGACCGGGGAGAACTGGAAACCACCCTCGACGGAATCTACCCGTATGGCCGCTGGACCCTGAACAACGGCCTTGAAATCAGGGCGGTACTGGGAAGCGCAGACGGCGAAGCGCGGCATACTCCCGAAGACGGCGCGTTACAGACCTCGGACCTGTCCATGCGCCTGGGTTCACTGGGACTGCGCAAGGAACTGGAGCCGAGGGGCAAGATACAACGGGCGTTTCGACTGGACGCGAGTCACTCCACGCTCAAGACACAAGAGGGGACCGAGATCCTGCACGGATTGACGGCCGACAGTTGGCGGATTCGCGCCGGGGTGGAAATATCGCGCAAGCTGTCGCTGCCGGAGCGGAGGGAATGGGAGCCGTTTCTGGAAGTATCGGCTCGCAAGGACGGTGGAGACGGACTGCGCGGAGAGGGCATAGAACTGGCGGGCGGGGTGCGTTACCGGGCGCCGGGGTTGTCGATTGAAGCGAAGGGACGCTGGCTGGCGGCGCACAGTGAATCGGAGACTCGCGAATCGGGATTCAGCGTCACCGCGCGCGGCGGAGCCGGAGCTGGCGGACGTGGACTGTGGTTTGCGCTGGAACCGCGCTGGGGAGCGAAATCGGAAGCCGGCGCGTTGTGGGACGATGCCGTGCCGCAGATACAGGGTCCATCCAAAAGCGCCCTGGACGCCCGGATCGGATATGGCCTGAGTCTGTCGAACGGCATACTGACGCCGTTTGCGGAGACGGCTCTGGGCGAACAACGCACCGTTCGGTTCGGAACCCGCTTCGCGTCCCCGGTCGGCTGGGGCCTGGAACTGGTCACAGAGCGCATCGAGGATACAGACCGGGAAGCCCGCTCCCTGCTGAAACTGAACCTGCGACATTCATTCTAAAGAAGAGAGACTCATGATACAGAAGAAGAACCGAAACCAGAATCGGAACCAGACCAAAATCCAGACCTGCAAGAGTCTGTTCGTCCCGCTCCTGATTACCCTGCTGGCCGGTTGTGGCGGAGGAGGCGGCGGAGGCGGGGGAGGAACCCCGATGGTCGGAGCGAGTCCCGGAGCGTTGTTGAGCGGACTGTATGCGGACTATCATCTGACCGCCGCGGGTCAGGAGCCGGTACAAGAGCGCGGCACACAGGCCTTGTCCTGTGATACAGGTTGTAATGTACTGGATTTGCGCACTCTTGCGAATACTCCCGGAACCGGGATGCGCGGCGGCTTTACCACGATTATCGGGGAGATTTCGTTTCCGGTGTTGACAGAGACTGAGAACGACATTGCCGTCACCGCCGGCAACGGTTCCTTCCGGCGCTATGGATTCTGGGCCGAGCACGGCTATGCGGCGATGGAGTTGGGCAACGGCAATCTGCAGGCTACGGAGAATGCCGTCACCTGGCGTGGCCCGTTTCAGGCGGCGCAGGCGTGGGTTGGTGGAGAAGCCTCGATGAGCAACCCCACTGGCTCAGGCTCTGCCGTCTGGCGTGGCATTGCCGAAGCGGCCAAAACCACGAGCGCTCCTTTCGAGCGTTTGAGCGGCAGCGCCTTGTTGACGATCCCGAATTTATCCCGCCCCCAGGTGAATGTGCGCATTGATCTGGATGACGGCGGCGTCTCGCGGCCGTTGCAATGGAATGGACTGCAATCGGTCGGAGGGAGTTTCAACAGTAGTGGGACGAATCAGCCGGGAAGTCTGCAAGGTCGTTTTCAGGGTTCTGGACACGAAGAGGCCTGGGGCGTGTTTGATACGCCGGACTATATTGGCGCGTTCGGGGCGAAGCGGGAGCCGGAGGGATAGGGTGTAGGGGCGGGTCTCCGTGCCCGCCCGTGCAGGAACCGAAGGACAGACAAGGAGAATCAGATAAAAAAACAGAATTTCCCCGAACATTCAGGAGAATTTGTTCTATAATCCCGCCCAATTTCAGATACCTGCACACTTGACAACTAATCCGGGAGAACCTGTTACAATGATTGCCAGCCAGCCAGCCAGCCAGCCAGCCAGCCAGCCAGCCAGCCAGCCAGCCAGCCAGCCAGCCAGCCAGCCAGCCAGCCAGCCAGCCAGCCAGCCAGCCAGCCAGCCAGCCAGCCAGCCGCCCCGCTTTACGTCTTTTAACCGCCCGGCCTGATTCTTCTGATCACTCCCCCCTTGAGGGGGAGTCGGCGATACAAGAGCGAAGCTCGCCGGAGAGCTGGTGGGGGGTCAGGGAATCCACAACCGCTTTTACCCGCCTTCGGCGCGGCTTCCTCGCTTCCTTTCTTCTTCTGCCCCTGCTGCTTGTTTCAGCCCCGGAAGTCTCCGCCCAGACCCTGCCGGCCTTTCAAGCTAGCATGGTCGCTTCCACAAATGAGGTGCATGGGGATGTGGCATGTGTCACCGGAAAGAGTGGAACCCAGAGTTCATCGCTGACTGTCAATCTTTCCATCACCCAGACCGGCGATTTCCTGGCGTCGGGACAAGCCGGCAACCAGTCGTTCACCCGAGGTACGGGTACAGCTGTAGCTTACACGATCCGCTTTGACGACGACTCCGTAGACGAGCCGAACGGCACGATAACCTGCACGATACTGCCCGGCACAGGCTATACGGTCGGCAGTCCCCCCTCCGACACCATCACCATCGTCGACAACGACCCGACCATCGTTTCCCTGTCCCGTTCGGGCAGTGGCGCGGTAGATGAAGGCGACACGGCCGAGTTCACGGTGACGCTGGGTCGGGCATTGGTGGCGGGCGAGATTGTTGATGTACCGTTGGCGATCAGTGGCACGGCGGCTCTGGCCGACTGGAGTCTGGCTCTGAAGGCCGGAACTTCCATTAACACGGGCGTGACAGTATCGAATCAAACCACGGCGACCCCGCAGCTGAGATTTTCGGGCGCGGGCGCGCAGACCGCGACGCTGGTACTGACCGCCGATAATGACACAGTGAACGAAGTCGACGAGACCGTCATCGTAGCATTGGGCGCGGACGGCACGGGAACCAACGGCTTTGACCATTCGAGCGTGGGCACCAACGTAGGCGGCGGCGCCGACCCGCACGGCATGAACAACGAGTTTACGGTCACCATCACGGGTGATGCCGTCACCGCGGGCTTCACTGCCACCACCGCCAACGTCTTCGAGAACGCCGGCAAGGTGAGCCTGCCGGTGGTGCTGTCACAAGCCCGCAACGTAGCGACGAATCTCCGGGCTATCACCTCTTCCTTTAGCGCGACCACATGGGCAGACTTCGACGGGGGGCCATTCAGCCTCACTATTCCCGCCGGAAGTACCCGCGCCACGCTGAATGTTCCGATCGTCCGGGATGACAGCGAGGAATTACACGAGACCTTCACCGTGATTCTGACCAGTCCCCCCGACGGCATCGCCTTCGTATCCGGCTTCGACACGGTCCAGGTCACCATCATGGAATTGAGCGCCCTGACGATTTCCGGCGGTAGCGGCGTAATCGAAGGTAACCCCGCCGAGTTTACCCTTACCGTCGACTCCACCGACCCCGCTCCGCATATTGCCCTTCCGGTGCGGGTACGCATCCACCAGCCCGCTTCCGCCGCGTTTGTAGAAGAAGACGACCTCGGCGAGAAAACAATCACCCTCCCGGCCGGTCAGAGAACCTTCACCTATCGTGTTCCCACGATAGACGATATGAAAGACGAAGAAGACAACAACATCATCGCCACCCTGCACTCCGGCACGGGCTATACCCTGCCCGCGCTCACCGATACGGTTCCGGTTCCCGGCAGCGGGCTCGATACCAACGACGATGGCGTCGACGACTACTTCGAACGGCGCTGGAAGGGAACCGCCGCCGTGATGGTCAGTGACAATGACGAACCGTTGCCGACCGTCAACCTGTCGGTCTCGGCCAATGCCATCACCGAAGGCGAAGCCGCCCTGACCATCACCGCCACCCGAAGCGAAGCCAATACCTCCGGCGCCGCCCTGATGATTCCGATTCAGGTCAAGCCCACCGGAACCACGGCCAGCGCCAGCGACTACAACGTAGCGTCCTCCATCACCATCGCCAACAACGCATCGAGCGGCACAACCGCCTTCACCGTCACAGACGACGCCGTAGTGGGCGAACCGGACGAGACGGTCGTAATCGAACTCGGCGCCCTGCCAACGGGCACCGAATCCGGAACGAGTGACGCCATCACCATTACCATTACCGACAACGACGACCCGCCGCCGGGCACCCCGACCGTCAATCTGTCGGTCTCGGCAAATGCCATAACCGAAGGCCAGGCCGCCCTGACCATTACCGCCACGAGAAGCGAAGCCAACACCTCCGGTTCCGCCCTGTCCATCCCGATTCAGGTCAAGACCACCGGCACCACGGCCAGCGCCAGCGACTACACCGTAGCGGATTCCATCGACATCGCCCATAACGCCAGCAGTGGGACTACCTCCTTTACCGTCACCGACGATCCCCTGGACGAGCCGGACGAGACCGTCGTCATTCAACTCGGAACCCTGCCAACCGGCAACGCGCATGGAACACTGCGGGAAGTCACCATCACGATTGCCGACAACGACGTATCGGTCGTCAGCTTCTCCGGCGCTACCTATCGCGCGAATGAAGGAAACCCGATCCGCGTCACGGTCAATATCCAACCGCAACGAAGCGCAGATACGCAAGTGGCCATCACCTGTACGCCCGGCGCCGCGACCACCGCCGACTACACCTGCCCGACCTCGGTCACCCTTGACGCCCGGACCGGCTCCGGGTCCTTCGACATTGCGACCCTGGAAGACACACAAGCCGACCACGACAAGACCTTCACCGTCACGCTCACTCCCCCGGCCGGAGTCACCGCCGGAACCCGCTCCTCCGCCACCCTCACCATCGCCAACGCCGGCGGCAGAGTCAACCCCCCGATTACGGATCCGGTGACTCCCGGCCCCACAGACCCCACAGACCCGACCGCCCCGGTGAATGCCATTGACTCTCCGGTCATTCCCCGTATCTCCATCGCCGACGCCTCGGCGACCGAAGGCGAAGCCGTGATGTTCACGGTGTCCGTCCAGCCGATGCCGAGTGCTCCCTTGACGATCCACTGGACCCGCTCCGGTGGTTCGGTACAACCCGGTTCAGCGCAACCGGGTTCAGCGCAACCCGCCGATTTCACCGGAACCGCGAACGGACGGATTTCCATACCGGCCGGACAGACTTCCGTCCCCTTCGCGATACCGACCACAGATGACTTCATCGACGAAGAAGACGAAACCTTCACCATCACCCTGACCGACCCGGAAGATACGGCCGTATTCACCACCGCCACCGCCACCGGCAGGATTGTCGACAACGACACCGCCGGCATCCACATACCCGCCGCCGTTCGGATTGGACAGCCAGGCGACACAGCCGACTACTCGATTCGTCTGATGAGTCAACCGACCGCCCCGGTACAGATGGCCCTCACCGTACGCGACCCGACGGTAGCGAGTCTGAACGCAGCCGGACAGGATGGCGGTCGAATCGAACGGATCTTTACCACCGCCGACTGGTCCGAACCGCAAGTCGTCCGAATCACCGCGCATACAGACCGGGGCATGACCAGACTGAGTCATACCGTCACCTCGACCGACCCCAAATACCATGCGCGGACGCAGACCCTGATTGTCCGGTTGGGGCAGGACAGGAGTCCGGCGATTTCATCATGGCTTTCGCGTTTTACCCGCACCCATGCCGAACATACCCTCGATGGCATCGCCGGACGACTGTTCAATCCGAACCCACCGGGGTTGCAGATGCAACTGGCCGGACAATCCATGACGACCGGCGCACAACCGGAACGCTGGAGCTTCCCCGGCGAAGACGCGCCGGCTCATTCGATGACCGGACAGGAAGCGCTGGCCGGCGCCTTTTTCTCCCACAGCGAGGAACCGGATTCAGACGGTTCCCTGTGGTCCTCCTGGGGACGCGGAGACTGGTCGCGTTTTGACGCGAAAGAAGGTGCAATCGAGATAGAAGGAGAAGTCACCAGCGCCACGTTCGGCATGGATCAAAGACAAGGCCCGTGGCTGGCGGGTCTGGCTCTGACGCACAGTACAGGCGAAGGCGATTACCACACGGACGGGACAAACGGACAACTCGAATCTACCCAGACCACGTTCATGCCCTATGTATCGCGGACCCTGAATGACCAGGCGCGGGCCTGGGCGGCGTTGGGCTGGGGACAGGGAGAAATGACCCTGCAAGCGTCCGATGAAGCGCATCGAACGGGGATTGAAAGCAGGATGCTGGTTGCCGGAGCGCGCGGGGTTGTACTGCAAGTCCCCGAACGCGCGGGTCTGGTCCTGTCGATGGGTTCAGACGCGCTGTGGTTGCGTACCTCCTCCCGGGAGACCGACATGCTGGAAGCGACCGCATCGGAGCTGTCGCGATTGCGCTTTCGTCTGGAAGGCGCCTGGCGGCGAGAGTTTGGACCCGGCATTGTGAAGAACCGCATGGACATCGGACTGCGCCATGACGCCGGTGGAGCGGAAACCGGGTTCGGGGCGGAACTCGGAGCCGGAGTCAGTTGGAGCGACGCGAACCAGATACTCCAATGGCGACTGCAAGGTCGCGGACTGCTCGCGCATGAGGACGATGGCTTTGAGGAGTACGGAGCTTCGGCGCAACTGGTCTTTGACCCCGCGCCGCAAACGATGCGGGGATTGTCGTTGACCGTGCAACGGCGACAGGGTACGGCTACCGGGTCCAACGGGTCGGATTTACTGACCCCGGATACGCTCTATAATGAAGACGACCGGCGTTTCTCGGCTGATATGGCGTATGGACTGAAAGCCTGGTCCCGGAATCTGCTGGGCAGTCCGTATCTGCGGTTGTCGGGCAATCACAGTCTGGAGGAGACGCGCATTGGCTATCGGGTCGAGCCGGGATTCATTTCGAGTGGGCACACAGACCCGCCCCTACGGTTGAATCTGGATTTGTTTACGCGCATGGAGTATGGGCAGGATGCAGAAGAAGACTTCGGGGCGGGGGTGGAATTGCGCTTGCGGTGGTGATGAAGCTCCTACCGAACCCCCCACCACCGAACCCCCCACCACCGAACCCCCCACCACCGAACCCCCCACCACCGAACCCCCCACCACCGAACCCCCCACCAAATCCGCTCTGCGGATTTGATACTCCCCCTCCAGGGGGGAGTATCTGTGTTTTAAGTCCAGTTTTTTTATTGGATCGGGTTCGGAGTTTCCACCCACGGTGTTCCTCGTCGAACAATCGCATGCAAGAGCAATAACATCTTACGCATGACGGCCACCAGGGCGACCTTGCCCGGCTTGCCGCGATCTCGCAAGCCCCGGTAAAAGCGTCGCAAGTCCGGATCATGACGAACCGCCGACAGCGCCGACATATACAGTGCGCGGCGCACCGCCTGACGGCCTCCGCGAATACTCCGCTTGCCCTGATGCTGACCACTGTCCCGTGCCCACGGCGCCACGCCCACCAGGGCGCTCAAGGACTTGCCACAACCGCTCCCCAATTCCGGCAAATAAGCTAACAATACACCTGCCGTAACTTCCCCCACTCCTTTGACGCTTCGCAGCAACTCCGCTCGCCCGGCCAGATCGCCTTGCTGGAGCATTTTGCGAATCAGCCGGTCCAAACACTCAATCTCCCGATCCAGCCAGACAATATGACGAACACACGACTCCCTCATCCAATCGGGCGGATTCTTCTCCAACCGATTCTTCTCTCCAACCCGTTGCTCCACCAACTGCCTGCGACGATCCAGATGATCGCGTAAACAACGCACAGAACGCGATACAGCTTGACTCCCGGATAACTCCAGCCTCTCTCCATACCAACACAGCAAACGCGCATCCAACGCATCCGTCTTCGCTTGCAGACCCAGCGCATGGGCAAAGGCGCGTACCCGCGACGGGTGCACCCGAACCGTCTGTATACCCGCTCCCAGCAACCCATCCAGCAATCCCCGCTCATATCCTCCACTGGCTTCCAGTACCACCTGTTCGATCTCCTGTTCTTCGACCCAGGCCAATACCTGGTTCACCCCCAACAGAGTATTCTCAAAGACCTGAACCGAACCGGGTGACCGGAATACGTCCAAACGACTCTTGCCTACATCTATACCCGCTACTCTTTGAATAGATTGTTTCATTTCAAACCCCCTGTACGCTACAATCAAATCCTGCTCCCCACTTGTATTCGGGACTGGTTTTCCCAGGTATCTGTTCGGAGCAGAGAATCGGCGTGAGGGGTTTCCTACTCCCCCACGGTGCAAAAACAAAACACGTTCTTCACCTGTGATGACACGAAGCACCCCTCACGCCCCCCCGATACTTTGGCCTCAATATCAGGGAATTTCAATCATACAAGTGATGTGCTTGCTTGGTGAGGATTTGACTCTCCGGTCTGTGGGGAGTGATGCGTCCCCTGTCCTCGCTAGTGTTGTCGGATGATGGAGAATTCCGCCAGTCTTTCGAGCGCGGTTCTGTATTCATTGTCGGGTAATCCGCGGATGGATGACTGCGCCAGCCGGGCCTGGGTCTGAGCCAGCTTGAAGGTGTAATCCAGCGCACCGGTGGAGCGGACTATTCCCAGAATTTCGCTCATTTTATCCCTGTCACCTTGTTCAATCGCCTTCGTAATGACCTGTTTTTGCCTGGAATCAGCCAGTTTCAGGGCATGGATCAGTGGCAGGGTCGGCTTTCCTTCCGCGAGGTCATCGCCTACGTCTTTTCCGATTTTCCGGCTTTGCGCATCATAATCAAGAATGTCGTCAGCCATCTGGAATGCGGTGCCCAGATACATGCCATAGTTCGCCAGCGCCTTGCAGGTCTCGTCGTTCCGGTTTGCGATGCTGGCGCCGAGCAAGGCGGCGCATTCAAACAGTTTTGCCGTTTTACGGCGTATGGTTTCAAAATACTGGGTTTCGGTAATGTCAGAGGAATGGGCATTGAGCAGTTGCATGACTTCGCCTTGTGTAATGGCGTTCGTGGTTTCGGCCAGAATCCTCATGACTTCCATGTTGTTTGTTTCCACCATCATCTGGAATGACCGGGAATATAAAAAATCACCGACCAGCACACTGGCTTCATTGCCCCATGCGATATTGGCGGTAGGTTGCCCCCGGCGAGTGGCGGAAGCGTCAACGACATCATCATGCAGCAGGGTTGCGGTATGGATTATCTCAATGATGGCTGAAAGCAGGATATGATGGTTGCCCTGATAGTCACAGCAACGGGCACTCAACAAAAGGATGAGTGGCCGGAGTCGTTTGCCGCCACTTTCCGTGATGTATGTACCCATGGTATTGATCAGGGCAATGTCCGATTTCAGGCGGTCCTGAATCCTGTCATCCACCTTTTCCATTTCTTCCTTGACCAGTGAAATCGCCGAATCCAGGATCCATTTCGGATTTTGGGCGGGTTCGTTACCGGATGATTGCAGATTCAGGGGGGGCATATCGATTCGCTGGATTTTATAACGGCCTATTTTAGCCGACAATGGAGAGCTTGATTGTTTGAATGTTACCAATAAATCAATTGACTGTATGTTCAGGGGCGGATACAATCCGGCGTCCCTGAGACCTCTTGAAGACCGGGTCAGTGTGAACTGACCTTATGAAATACAAGACCCCATCAAACCAGCCAGATAGAAACCCATGTACGCAGTCATCGAAACCGGCGGTAAACAATACAAGGTTGCCGTAGGGGATAAACTTAAAGTAGAGAAAATTCCGGTGGCTGAAGGTGATTCAGTGAGTATTGACCGGGTTTTGATGATCTGTGATGAAGACGAGGTGATGGTGGGTTTCCCACTGGTTGACAGCCGGGTCAATGCAACCGTGCTGTCTCACGGCAAGTTACGCAAGATCAAGGTGTTCAAGATGAAGCGGCGAAAAAACTATCGTCGTACCCAGGGTCACCGGCAGTCTTACACGGAAATAGAAATCACCGGGATCGGGAACGGCCCCGCAGAAGAAATCAACTGATCAATCAGCATATACATCGGTAAGAGGTTTACCATGGCACACAAAAAAGCAGGCGGCAGTTCGAGAAACGGGCGCGACTCGGTCTCCAAAAGGCTGGGAGTCAAAAAATTCGGCGGGGAACAGGTACTTGCGGGCAACATTATCGTAAGACAAAGAGGAAGCCGGTTCCACCCTGGTAAAAATGCCCGGCTTGGCAAGGATTACACGTTGTTCGCCACCGCTCCGGGCAAGGTATTGTTTGAGGTGAAGGGGCCGGACAAGCGCAAGACGATCAGCATTATCTGAACAAGCCGGAACAATATGAATTCATAAACCCCGCTTTGTCACTACCCAGGGCGGGGTTTTCTGGTGTTGGGCCTGGGCCGGTTTTTCATGCCGGGTAACCTTTTATCCGGCAGCAGCTATCATGAAATTTGTAGACGAAGCGACAATCCGGGTTATTGCCGGCAGAGGCGGTGACGGCTGTTTGAGTTTCCTGAGAGAAAAATACCGTCCAAAAGGCGGGCCGGATGGAGGTGACGGGGGTGATGGAGGCAGTATATTTCTGGTCGCCGGGAGCGGTCTGAATACGCTTTCCGATTTCCGGTTTATACGATTGCACCGGGCAGAAAACGGGCAGGGCGGTGCTGGCCGGGAGCGGTTCGGAAAGGCGGGAGATGATCTGGAAATTGATGTTCCTTTAGGCACTATCGTCAGTGACGCGCAAACCTGCGAACGGATCGGAGAGTTGACCCGCGACGGTGAACGTTTGCTGATTGCGAAAGGCGGTCGGCGTGGCCTCGGCAACGCAAATTTCAAATCCAGCGTCAATCGCGCCCCGCGTAAAATCACCAGGGGGAAACCAGGCGATGAGCGACAAATCAGGCTGGAACTGCGGGTGTTGGCGGATGTTGGCTTGCTGGGAGCGCCGAATGCCGGGAAGTCGACATTCCTCAGCGCCGTATCCCATGCCAGGCCGAAGATAGCCGATTATCCCTTTACGACCCTGCATCCGCAACTGGGGGTGGTTGATGTGGGAGATTCCAACAGCTTCGTGATAGCGGATATTCCCGGATTGATAGAAGGCGCTTCCCGTGGTGTCGGCCTCGGTGTCGAGTTCCTCAAACATCTGAATCGAACCCTTGTTCTGCTCCACTTTGTTGATATTGCCCCGATTGATGGAACGGACCTGATACAGAACATTCAAAAGATCGAAAAGGAGCTGAGCGAGTATGACGCGGAACTCAAAAACAAGGAAAGATGGCTGGTATTGAACAAGGTCGATGTGGTTGATCAGGACGAGGCTCGTGAAATTGAAGAACAGTTGACAAAAAAACTGGAACCGGATGTTTCGATCTATCGAATATCGGCGGTATCCGGACAGGGCTGCGATAAACTGATTCATGATTTGATGCGGCGATTGATGGAAGTCAGAGAAGAAAACACGGCTCGGCAAGTCCAGCAGGTTCAACCGGTCCAGCAGGCCATTCAGTAAAATGGTTCCCAGAACAGTACTGACCGATTCTGCAAGGTGGGTCGTTAAAATCGGCACCTCACTGCTTACAGATTCTGAAGCCGGACTCAATCAGGACGCGATCCATTCCTGGGTCCGGCAAATTGCGGAACTGAAGCGGCAGGGGGTTGATGTCGTGCTGGTTTCTTCCGGTTCCATCGGCGAGGGTATGCGCCGCCTGGGATGGGACCGGCGGCCCGGAGAGGTGCACCGGGTGCAAACCGCGGCCGCAGTGGGTCAGATGGTCCTGGTGCAGAGCTTTGAAGCCGCGTTTCGTCAGTCTGGCATACTGACGGCGCAAATCCTGCTCACTCATGCTGACCTCGCCAACCGACAGCGATACCTGAATGCGCGCAACACACTCAGGGAGTTGTTGGGCCTGGGTATCGTGCCGACCGTCAATGAAAATGACGCGGTGGTGAATGAGGAAATCAGATTCGGCGACAATGACACACTTGCGGCGCTGACAGCCAACCTGGTGGAGGCGGAATGCCTGATTCTGTTGACCGACCAGCAGGGGTTATATGATAAGGACCCCAGAGAATCCGGGCAGGTGAACCTGGTTCACTACGGCAAGGCGGATGATCCCGCGTTGCTGGAAATGGCGGGTTCTGCAGGTGAACTCGGCAGTGGCGGAATGATCACGAAAATAACCGCCGCACGAAAAGCGGCCAGGTCCGGCTCAACCACGGTGATTACATCCGGGTTTGAATCCGACGTTCTGTTAAAGCTCAGGCAAGGTGAAGAGTCGGGAACCATGCTCATCCCCGGCAAGGGAAGGATTGCGGCGAGAAAGCAATGGCTGGCCGGGCAGCTCAGGGGGAATGGCAAGCTGGTGCTCGATTATGGCGCCGTGAGCGTATTGAAGGAGCGGGGGCGCAGCTTGTTGCCGATTGGAGTGACTGCGGCGGAAGGAACTTTTACCCGGGGTGAAATCGTGATCTGTTTCGATCAGGCGGGGAATGAAATCGCCCGTGGACTGGTCAACTATAATGCGGATGAGGTACGCAGAATTATGGGTATTGCCAGTGACCAGGTGGAGAATGTGTTAGGTTATCGCGGTGAGACAGAATTGATTCATCGCGATAATATTGCGATCACGGTATGAACATGATCGCCGTTTCAAAATTCGACGATCCGGTCCATTGTCATGCGCTTGCCGATTCCAGGGATTTCAGACGGTTGTTCAGGCGGCTTTTCAGGCGGGCCGCGCGATTACTGTGGAGCAGGTTCTTTCCCGCGGCGCGGTCAATCCTGGAGACGGCATCGCGATACGCTGAATTTGCGCCTTCCCTGTCCTTTGCCGAGATCAGTTTCAGCAGCTTTTTTATGGATGAGCGAAGCGAAGAGCGTTGGCTCATATTGTTCAATCGGCGTTTGGTGTTTTGTCGGGCTCTTTTTCTTGCCTGGGGTGAATTAGCCAAGGATTATCCTCTTGCAATGTCAAGTCAAAATAAAGGGGTGAATAACGGCCCCCGGACGGTGGCGAAATATGGTCAATTTTGACCTGAAAGTCAAGCCCTGAAGCACGTTTATTCGTTCCGTCATAGCCATTCAGGAAAACATGTCATCCATGCTGTTCAAATCGATGTCGATGGTGGGGTCGATGACATTGTTGTCGAGGATCTCGGGGCTGATACGGGATGTTCTGTTCGCTAATGTATTGGGGGACAAGGCTGCCGCTGATGTTTTTATCGTCGCATTCCGGATACCGAATTTTTTCCGCCGATTGTTCGGAGAGGGCGCGTTTTCGGCTGCATTCATTCCTGTTTTTACCGAGTACCGACTGAACAGGACCGAAAGCGAAAACGACCGGTTCCTGCAGTTGATGATCGGACGGTTCGGGCTGATTCTGCTTCTCGTCTGCCTGGCGGGCGTGATATTTACACCTACCCTGATTACGATACTGGCTACCGGATTCACCCGGGATCCGGAAAAATTCGCGCTCACTGTACAGGCGTCCAGAATTACTTTCCCTTATCTGTTTTTCATATCGCTGGTCGCCATGTCGGCCGGGATGCTCAATTCCTGTAATCGCTTTGCCGCTCCTGCGGCAACGCCGATTCTGCTCAATATCTGTTTGATCCTGGCCACATTATACCTGGCGCCGCTGGTCGATGATTCTCCGGTGGCGCTTGCGGTCGGGGTCCTGGTTGCCGGCGTTGTCCAACTGGTTTTCCAGATTCCGTTTCTGCGCAGGGAAAAGCTGACAATCCGGCCCCGGGTGATCAAACGGCAAGGCGATGAGGTCGGGGTCGAGGGCGCCCGGCGCGTGCTGGCGCTGACGATACCCGCTTTACTGGGGGTGTCGGTGGCCCAGGTCAACATTCTGATCAATACGGTTCTGGCCTCGTTCCTGGTGACCGGAAGCGTCTCGTGGCTGTATTACTCCGACCGCCTGATGGAGTTTCCCCTGGGGGTATTCGGCCTGGCGTTGAGTACCGCGATTCTTCCCCATCTGTCCCGAAAATATACCCAAACCTCTCCGGGAGATTTCTCCAGAACCCTGGAGTGGGGGACCCGATGGGCCTTGCTGGTCAGTATTCCGTCTACCGTCGGGCTGATTATCCTGGCGCATCCGATGATCAGCACCATTTATTTTCACGGGGATTTCACCGAAAACGGGGTTAATATGACGGTGTTGAGCCTGATTGCGTATTCGTTGGGATTGACCCCGTTTGTAATGGTAAAGGTGTTGTCGGCCGGATTTTTCGCGAGACAGAACACCCGGACTCCGGTCCGGATTGCGATGATTGCGGTTGCGGTCAATATCGTGTTCAGCCTGATTCTGGTGTTGCCTTACAAACATGTCGGGCTTGCGCTGGCCACTTCGATTTCGGCGTTGACCAATGCGTTGATGTTATTGGTCGTCTTGCTGCGGCAGGGGGTTTTCGTGGTCGAGCGTAACTGGGTCGGTTTTGTGGTACGGATTCTGGTCGCCGCGACGGTTATGGGGCTGTCGGTATGGTGGTTGACCGGCGCGCAAGGCTGGTGGCTGGAAGTATCTGTATGGACGAAGACACTGAGACTCGGATTATTGGTGGGGTTGGGCGCTATCACTTATTTTGCCGCATTGCTTGTTTTGGGGATCAATCCCCGATCACTCTGGAAAATCCGGGAAATCAGCGAATCATGAAACTGGTCAGATCCATCCATTCAAAATCAATGCCGGATGGGGGGTGTGCCCTGACCATCGGCAATTTTGATGGCATCCACCTGGGGCATCAGATGATATTGCGCCGGTTGGTCGAGAAGGGTGAAGAACTGTCATTGCCCACGGTCGTGATGACATTTCTGCCCACCCCTAACGAATATTTTCAAAAACAGAAACCGGCTCCCCGCTTGTTCGGACTGGGCGCCCGGTATTTGTCGATCCGGGAGTACGGTATTGACGTTATGCTGGCATTGCCGTTTAACTCCGGGTTGGCCAATACCAGCGCCGGGGAATTTATTCGACAGATTCTGGTCGAAGGACTGGATATCCGGTATATTCTTACCGGAGACGACTTCAGATTCGGTGAAGGCAGAGCGGGAGATCATCAATTACTCGAGCGGTTCGGCCAGGAGCATGGGTTCATGGCTGAGCAATTTCACACCGTATCGGATGCAAGCGCCCGAATCAGCAGTACCAGAATCCGATATGCGTTGGCAAGGGGTGATTTGAGTGCAGCCAGACAGATGCTGGGAAGAAACTATTCGATGATGGGTCGCGTCATTCATGGAGACAAACGCGGCAGACAGTGGGGATTTCCCACTCTCAACATTGCGGTCAGGAACCCCCCGTTTACCGGTGTTTTCGCGGTTTGCGTCCAGGGTATCGACGAAAAGGAATATTCCGGTGTCGCCAATCTGGGCGCGCGGCCCACGGTCGGGGGGTTGAAAACGTTGCTGGAAGTGCATTTGTTTGATTTCGACAGAAGCATATACGGCAGACGGATTTGTGTGGAGTTCATTGAAAAAATCCGCGACGAACGGAAATTCGATTCTTTCGATCAATTGAAAACGCAGATTCTGGCGGATTGCGAAGCCGGGAAACGGCTCTTTTCCCTGCGAAGCCTGAGAACCCGCTAATGCTGCTAATCCTGATAATGAGATCCGGTGAAAAAAGGATATAAGGCACAAAAGCCCACGTTCAAATTTCTGGGATATATCGGTATTTCAGTATTGATTGTTATTGTTGACCAGGTTACCAAGAAAGCGGCTTACGAATATTTATGGGGGCAACCCGCAATCGAGGTGTTACCTGTATTGCAATGGACTTGGGTGGCTAATCGCGGCGCGGCATTTGGTTTTTTGAGCGACGCCGGCGGGTTTCAACATTATTTGTTTTCGACACTGGCCGCGCTGGCCTCAATCTTCATCGTTGTCTGGTTATGGAGATGCTTTACCGCCAACCGCCTGCTGGCCTGGGGACTGGTCCTGATTCTGGCGGGAGCAATGGGCAATCTGATTGATCGTCTTCAGTATCGGTATGTAATTGATTTTATTTCCCTGCATTATCAGGGCATGTACTTCCCGGCGTTTAACGTTGCGGATATGGCGATTACCTTCGGGGCAGTTTTGTTGATCATCGACAATTTTTGTCCGGCTGGTAAACGGTTCTGACGCCCGGACTGCGCCGCGACCGAGGTCCGGTTTGCCGGACATGGTCCGGTAGTTGCGTCAGGCCGGGATGTTTGTCCCGGTCATTCGCATCATTTTTTCCATATCTCCATACCCTGTATATCGGTATTCATATTTCAGTTTCAACCGGTCGGCGATTTCTTCGGCCTTGCGCCGCAGCTCGGGATTATCCGTTTGCGCCATAAATACGACTTTCTCATAATTGGCAAAAACAAAATCAACCATATCGTCCCTGCGGTCCAGGCCCAGGGCTTCCCAAACGAACCTGTCGAAATACTCACAGAAGAAATCCGTCAGATAGAATGTGGTGATTTCATCCCTTGAATATTCCTCAAAAGCGTCATTGCCCATCAGAAATGAAAAGCAATGCGGCCCCGCTATCCGTTGTGCGCCCTCCTCCTCCGCCACCGCATCAATATATCCAGCGGTCCCGCAATCGCCATACATGATATAAATTTTTTTGTATTTATCCCGGTTTTCCCGAATTTTTTTCCGGATCCCTTCCGGAATGCGTTGCGGTTGATGGTGCCAGTACGCGGGCAAACAGGTCAGTTCCAGGTGATTCCAGTTATTGACGCGAATCAACTCAACCAACTCATGACTCAGGGCGCCGCACGCGATAATCAGTGTTTTGTCTTTGGATTGCATCATGGATTGTAAGATAACGGCGTAATATATACTGACAGTGTACCATTTCTTTTCACAATCAATCATTCGTCGGGACGAGTCGGTATCTTCCGGTTCTCCGGTTTCCCGGATATTTTCCGGTAGACTATGATCCGGCGCGGCGCATATAATCCAGCGTCAAGCCAGCGCTTCGCCTTTGCCGGAATAGCTCAGTTGGTAGAGCAACTGATTCGTAATCAGTAGGTCGGAGGTTCGACTCCTCTTTCCGGCACCACTTATCCTGTTTCCGAAGGATTTATTCAACAGGTGAAGTGGAGCTGTTAAGAGCAAATAGACTTGTCCGGTTTTATAGCAAATGAATTGTCCGCTATGATGATACCTTGATTCATCCTCCGGGTTAACCCGGAGGATGAATCAAACCGAACGTGCGCGGCGGACCGGACGCGGTCGTTCGGATGCGAGTTCATAGTAATTGCCCCTTGGCATCGTATCGGGCCAGTTCTCTGGGGCCGTGATGAACCGCCAGACCCTGATCCGGGTAATCCAGTACCTGGACGCGGGCTTTTACGTAATGGCAACGATGCCGATCTGCCGGAATCTGTAGCACTTTGCGCCGATAGCGCACACAGTTGTCTGCACCCACCATTCGCTCATGGCGCTCACACAGAATGTCATCCAGTACCGATGGATCGCGACAGGCCACAAAGGCGCTGCCGGGTTCACGAGCCGGTTTCTTGAACTCGGCATGGTAGGCGGGCAGATACTCGTTTTGGAGATAGCGGTTGGCCGTGTCCATATCGGTGATGCCAGCGCTGGCCAGTTCCTTGACCAGACGGTCCTGGTGGGTTCGAAAGACCCGCTCACAGCGCCCGCGCGCCTGCGGTGAGTAGGCTGGAATCATCTCGATGCCCAGTTGCTTCATGGCGCGTCCGAACTGTGTGGGATTGTTCTTGTCCACTTTGCCTCCAGCCTGGGGCGTATGCCAGTAATGACTGCCTCGATCCGTGTACAGCGAACAGAACAGTCCTTTCGATTCAATCACTTCGCGCACCCCCCGGAAACTGCTGCGAGTGCCTTCCTGTTCACAGAAAAACATCGAGTAATGCTCATTGGTCGCATCGTCCATCGTCACAATCAAATCCCAGCGCTGACCCTCCACCCACTCGTGGGTACTGCCGTCCTGATGCAACATCATCCCCGGCCACGGCGACGACTCCCGTCTCTTGCGGTGCGCCCCGCGCTTCGCGTACCGCTTCACCACACCCGCTCCCTGCAACTGACTCTTCACCCACGTATAACTCCTCTGACCTCCATCCCGACGATACCAGGAATGAAAGTGCTTCACGTTCCAACCCCGGTGATAATCTCGATAACGCTCCACCACATCCATCACTTCGTCTACCGGCGCCCGACGATGCGACACTTCACTCAAACGACGATCACACAATCCGTCCAGTCCTTCTTCCTCGTAACGATCTACATAACGACGGAATGTGCGACTGCACACCCCCAACAAATTCGCCGCTTCTTCCTGCGTCAATCGGCTCTTGTTCCATCCTTCATACGCTTCTTCAAATCTCATTAGCCTGGTCTCCTGTAACCACTCCACCCGGTTCATCCAGCACCCCCTTTCAGTACTGTGTAAAACCGGACAGTTTATGTGCTACTCAACCGGACAATTCATTTGCTCTCTACAAACAGGTGAAGTGGAGCTTGACCGGCTGAAAAGTTTAAATGATAATGACGCTACAGGGGTGGATGACATGAGCGTTTCCACGATTCAAATTTTCGGATAATATTGATAGTACTAGCTGCGGTTTTATGCCGGTTACTGATGATATTCAGTTGAGCGAAAGAGCACGGGCTGTTCTGAGCGGGTTGATCCATCGTTACGTTGACGATGGGTTCCCTGTTGGTTCGCGAACCCTGGCAAAGGAGACCAGCCTGTCGCTCAGCCCCGCCACAATCAGGAACGTGATGGCGGATCTGGAAGATCTCGGATTGATTCAGGCTCCGCATACTTCCGCGGGCCGGATACCGACCGTAAAGGGCTACCGGTTTTTCATCAACGCTATTCTCAAGGTCGGGCCGACCGACAACCGCTCCATCGGGAAAATCTCGAGAAGACTGGTCAGCGCTTCTGGTCCGGGCAGCATTCTGACCAGGGCCACGGAAATGCTTTCCCAGATCACTTCTTATGCCGGGATCGTGTCCACTCCCGATGCCCGTCAGGCCCATATCCGGCATATTGAATTTATCAAACTGTCCGACCAGCGGGTACTTTCGATTCTGGTTACCGATGATGGGCGGGTGCAGAACAAGGTGCTGTGGGCTCACCGGGAATATTCAGAGTCGGAACTGATTGAGGCCACCAATTATTTTAATAGTGAGTACAGTACCAGGACGCTTGAGGATGTCGGGGCGCAATTGATCCTCCACATGAAGCGGGATCGCAAGAGTATGCATCGCGAGATGAGAACCGCGGTGAACATGGCGGGCCAGTTATTCGATGGGGATCATGACGTTGCTGAAAATGTTCTGGTCAGAGGTGAGAATAATTTATTGTCCATTCCTGATTTTTCAGAAATGGACAAGCTGAAAGCGCTGTTCGACGCGTTCAAAACCAAGCAGGTATTGTTTGATCTGCTGCAAAAAAGCATGGCTGCCGGTGGCGTGAATATCTTTATCGGAGAGGAGTCCGGTTATGAGCCATTCCAGGATTGCAGCGTGATCTCGGCTCCATACATGGTCGATAACAGGCGGGTTGGCGTGCTCGGAGTGATCGGCCCGACCAGAATGCAGTATGAAGATGTTATCTCCACAGTTGATGTCACTGCAAAATTGCTGGGCAGCGCGTTGAGCGCCCAGAGTTCGCGCACCCACCCCCTATAGTCAACGACCTTCCCGCACCGCCGAATGTCGGATATTGAAACCCTGTTCGGACAGCTTGAATCCTTTGTGCCCGCCCGGGTGGCCCAATGGCGCCCTGAAAAGACGATAGATATCGATATACGAATTGATTCAAACGGCGTCTGGCGCTATCAGGGGTCACCGATCCGGCGTCATCGCATATCGAGATTGTTCGCCACTGTGTTGAGCCTGGAAGATCAGGAGTTTTATCTGGTTACTCCCCCGGTCAAATATAGAATTTCCGTAGATGACGCCCCGTTTCTGGCAGTTGAACTGAGTCGGCAAGGGCAGGGCGCCCACCAGAGTCTTTATTTTCGAACGAATATGGATGAGGTCGTATTGGCGGATCAAGATCACCCTATTGTGGTTGAAACGGACCGTGAAACCGGGGAGCCTTCACCCTATATCGAGGTGCGTGATGGCCTGGATGCTAAAATGACGCGCTCTGTGTTCTATCAGATGGCTGGGCTGGCGGCGCCGATAGATCCTGTCGGTGCAGGCCGGGTCAATTATGGTTTGCACAGCGCGGGAACACTGTTTATAGTGGGATAAAATTAACAACATAAAAGAGATGAAGACAAATGAGTTGGCAAAAGAAAATTCTCCGGGTTAATCTGACGTCAGGTACAACCTCAGTTGAGCCATTGAACCTGGATTGGGCAAACGACTATCTCGGGCTTCGTGGATTAGGCACGAAATATCTGTATGAAGAAATGGATCCCGCCGCGGATGCGCTCGGCCCCGACAATGTGTTGATTTTTGCCACCGGGCCGTTGACCGGAACGATGGCGTCTACCAGTGGCCGTTATGGCGTAATCACCAAAGGCCCTCTGACGGACGCGATTGCCTGTTCCAATTCGGGCGGAAAATTCGGGGCGGAATTGAAGTATGCGGGATACGATTTGCTGATTCTGACCGGCAGGTCGCCCAATCCGGTCTATCTGAATATCCGGGATGAGAAAGTTGAAATCCTGCCAGCAGACGATATCTGGGGTAAATCCGTCTGGTTCGCGGATGAATGGATTCGGAAGAAACAGCAGGACCCCCAGGTCAAAATAGCTGCGATCGGAAAATCAGGTGAGAGTCTAGTTCGATATGCCTGCGTGGTCAATGATCTGCACCGCGCGGCAGGCCGGTCCGGCGTCGGGGCCGTCATGGGCAGTAAAAACCTCAAGGCGATATGCGCTCGTGGTACGGTCGGTGTGAGAAGTGAAAATCCTGAAACGTTCATGAATGTGATCCGGGAAGCCAATGATACGTTGCATTCCAGCAGTAGCAGACGGGGTTTGATGCGATATGGCACTCACGCGATGCTGGATAGTATGCAGGAGTTTGGAGGATTGCCGACCCGGAATTTTCAGGATGTGACTTTTGAAGGAGCCAGTAAAATCAATCACAAGTCAGTAACGGTCAGAAACCGGAACGGGCATATCAATCTGGTACGCAATGCCGCCTGTTTCGGATGCACTATTGGTTGTGGACGGATATCGGAAATCGATCCGAATCATTTCAGCGTCAGGGACAGACCGGAATATCAGGTTGCATCAGGTGGCCTCGAATACGAAACCGCATTTGCCTTTGGTCCGGTAGTCGGCGTGGATGACCTGGACGCGATGACCTTTGCCGGATTCATGATGAACGAGCATGGTATGGACCCGATTTCATTCGGCGTCACACTGGCGGCGGCGATGGAATTGTTCGAGATGGGAGTGATCACGAGGCAGCATACCGATGGCATTGACTTGAGTTTTGGCAGCGCCGAAGCGCTGGTTGTGATGTCTGAAAAAACCGGCCTTTGTGAAGGGTTCGGCCAGGATCTGGGGCTTGGTTCGAAGCGGTTGTGCGAGAAATACGGCTATCCTGAACTGGCTATGGTCGCCAAGGGTCAGGAGTTCGCCGGCTATGATGGCCGTTCGATGCAGGGCATGGGGCTGGGCTATGCCACCAGCAATCGCGGCGCATGCCACCTGAAGCATGATACCTTTACCGAAGACTATGAGCGCCCGGGCACGGAGGGTAAGGCCCGGGCCTGCGCCACCACCCAGGATTTCGTGTCGATGGTGGATTCCACCGGGCTATGCCTGTTTACGACCGGCACATGGGATTACGAGGATTTCGCGAAAATGGTGAATGCCTGCATGCCGGATCAGTGGGATGAAGAGCGCCTGCGCCAGACCGGGGAACGCATCTGGAATCTGGAGAAATTGTTCAATCTGAAGGCTGGTCTGACGATCAGGGACGATACCCTGCCGCCGCGAATCCTGAAAGACCCGGCGCCTGCGGGATTCAATAAGGGCGGTGTATGTGAACTTGATGTGATGATTCCTGAATATTACAAAATCCGCGACTGGTCGAGCGAAGGCATCCCTTCCAGAGAAAAACTGGAATCGCTGGGGATATAGGTTTATTCAGGGGGCTTCGGTCTGATCAGCCAGGCGCCGAGCGCAGGCAGCAAAATGATGGCGCCGATCATATTGACCAGAAACATGAAGGTCAGCACCGTGCCCATATCCGCCTGAAATTTGAGCGGAGCGCCAATCCAGGTGGCGACTCCCACCGCCAGGGTAAGCCCGGTGAGCAATACCCCGGCGCCGGTTGTGGCCAGGGTGCGCTTGTATGCAAGAGCGAAGTCCATCCCCTCGGCGAGCCAGATGCGAAGCTGGCTATAGATATAGATGCCGTAGTCCACCCCGATACCGACACCCAGCGCTACCACGGGCAAAGTTGAGATTTTAAGCCCGATTTCCAGCCATACCATCAGCGTATAAGCCAGTAGCGATACCACCACAAGCGGTACGATGATGCACACGGTTGCCGCTATCGAGCGGAAGGAAATCAGACACAACAGGACCACGGCCGCGTAGACGTAAAGAAGGATCGGGAACTGGGAAGCCTCGACTTCCTCGTTGGTTGCCGCCATTACTCCGACATTGCCGGATGCCAGTTCAAAAGCGATCCGTTCCAGGGCGGCCGGATTGTGGGCGCCGAAGGATTTCACGGCTTCGACAACGCGCTCAATGGTCTCGGCTTTGTGATCGGTGGTATAGATCGAAATCGGCATTACGCTGCAATCGGAGTTCAGCAGTCCGCTGCTGGTCGGCACCGGAGAGACGGCCTGTACAAGGGTATAATGATTACGCGGCAATGTCTTCCATTTGAGATTACCCTCATTCCAACTGGCATTGATCTTGCGGGCTTCTCCGGCCAGTCCGTATACTGACTGTACCCCTTCCACATTACGCATATACCATTCGAATTCATCCAGCGTATGCATCACCTCGTAGTCAATACAGCCTTCGGGCATGGTCCGGGTGATCACGGTCAGTACATCAGCGCCAATCCCGAAGTTTTCGGTAATGATGGCCGTATCGATATTGTATACCGAGTCGGCGCGCAGTTCGGGAACGCCCTGATGCTCGTCACCGACCCGTATCTGCGGCGCAAAGTATGAACCGGCTGCCAGTAACGCCAGGGCTGCGGCGATCACCACTGCCGCCGGTCTCCGGTGCGCTACAAGGGCGATTCGAGACCACAGTGGGCGCAACCGGTCATCTCTGGCCTGTGCCGCCTGAATCTGTCTGGCATCGATGCGAAACCAGGAGAGCAGAACCGGCAGCAGCGCCAGATTGGTCAGCAGGATGAACGCAACCCCGAGGCTTGCGGTTATCGCGATTTCCCGGATGACCTGCACCTCTATCAGCGAGATGGTAATAAAGCCGGCCGAGTCGGAAACCAGCGCTGTGATGCCGGGCAGCAGCAGGCGGCGGAAGCTGGCGCGCGCCGCCTCCAGGCCACTGGCGCCTCGAATTGTTTCGGCTCTCACCGAGTTGATCATCTGCACCCCGTGGCTGACCCCGATCGCAAAGACCAGAAACGGGACCAGGATGGACATCGGGTCCATGCCAAAGCCAAGAGCGGTAACCCCGCCCAGTTGCCAGATTACCGCTACCAGAGAACAGACCAGCGCCGGTATCGTCAAACGAAGCGAACGGGTATAGGCATAGACAAACAAGCCGGTGACGATAAAGGCGATCCCAAAAAAGACCATCACCCGGGTGGCGCTGGCTGCGATATCCCCGACCACCTTGGCAAATCCAATGATATGCACATTCATGCCGGGGCGCTTTTCGGCCTGTTCGCGAATGTCTTCAAGTTGCCGGGCAACCTCCAGATAATCCAGCCGCTTCCCGGTATCGGGATGAAACTCCTGTAGTTTGCCGCTCACAATGGCGCCGCTGAAATCATTGGCTACCAGTCGGCCAACAATACCGGCCTTGAGAATATTTTCCCGCACCCGGGCAAATCCGGTTTCAGTTGGAGTAAAATCTGCCGGCATTACATTACCCGCAGTGACGCCGTCTTCCACAACCTCCAGGAAGCGTACGTTCGGAGTCAGTATCGAGTAGACCTGGGTGCGGTCGATGCCTGGCAGGAAGAACATGGCATCGGTCACCTCCCGCAGCGCGGCGAAGAACTCCGGGGTAAACAGTTCTCCATCGTCTGCCATCAACGCAATTACGACCTGGTCAGCGCCGCCGAACTCATCACGATATTCCATAAATGTGTGCATGTACTCGTGCTCCAACGGCGCCAGCTTGGTAAAACCGGCATCAACCCGCAATCCGGTTGCGAACCAGCCCATGACCAGGGTAAGCAGGGTAAATATCGCCAGTACAAGCCAGCGGTGGGAGAACAGCAGTTTTTCGATCGCGGTGGTCAAATGTATTTTCGGTATGTCTGTCGGTCAGAGCGGAGGCCGGAGTTCTACGAGCGGTTCCAGGGCAGGCGGAGGATGCCGAACTCTCCGATCAACAGTACGTTACCGTCGGCCAGTGGCAACGCGGTCGAGATGCCCTGGCGGGATGGCAGTTGTTCCAGCGATACGCTGCGCCCATTGTCCATACTGGTGAGCAGGGTTCCTTCCAGGCCAGTGATCAGCAGGGCGCCGGATTGCAGTTGCACGGCGCTGGTCAGAGCAGCGGTGGTGGCGGTCGGTATCTGTATCCAGTTTTCGCCATCATCCATGGAGCGGAACAGATGCCCGCGGATTCCCAGCAACAGTAACTGTTCATCCGCCAGCGCAAGAGCGCCGAACCATGAACCGGTGTAGGGAGAAGGCAGTTCCCGCCAGTTGTCTCCGCCGTCATCGGAACGATAGATCACTCCTGATTCAGCGGCAATGAAAAGCTGGCGCCGCGTAACCGGCAGCAGTGCGTTCAGGTGAAAGTCATCCTCGCTGATGGTGCGTGAAGTCCAAGTATCGCCACCATCTTCAGTAGCCAGGAAATAGCCGTAGGCGCCGATTGCAAAGCCGGTACGCGCGTCCCGGAACCAGATATCCAGCAAGGGGCGCTCTTCTTCGGGCGCATGGTGCACCAGTCGCCAGCTGTCTCCGCCGTCCCGGGTACGCAGGATTACGGCATCGTGACCGACCGCCCAGCCGGTTTGTTGGTCGTGCATGTGTACGGCGGTCAGCAGAACATGGACAGGCGCCTGCGCCAATTTCCAGCTTACGCCGTTGTCCATAGAGATCAGGATGTGGCCCCGTTCGCCGACTACCACCAGGCGTGAACCGGCGGCGGCGGCGTCCAGCAGCAGTAAACGGCTTGCCAGGGGTGAGTGCGGAATTGCCGGCTCAGCCGCGCCGATGTCCGCTATTGATAACTGTAGCGACAGACACGAGACCAGTACCAGCGAGATTGCGCTTCGGCCCGGGCTCCATAATGCCATGCGGGACAGATGATGGTAATTAACGCAGGCCCTCACGACGCAGGGCTCCCGGAGTGAAATCCCGGCTGGTCACCTCGACATCCCAGGCGCACATGTCATACTCATTGTTGAGGCCGAGCGCCAGATAACGTCCCGCTTGCAGGTCGGTGTGTACTTCCAGAGTCAGCCAGGTCAGTGGTTTCTGATAATAGTTGATAACATGGCCCTCTGATACTCTCCAGAGCTGGTCCCGATTGTCGTATATGTCGGCCAGCAGAATATGCCAGGAGTCCTCATCCACATACAGGGTGCGACGCTTGTAGATATGTGTGGCGCCCTCTTTCAGGGTCGCTTCGACCACCCATACCCGATGCAGTTCGTAACGCAGATTTTCCGGGTTGACATGCAGCGGTTGGAGGATGTCGGAGAAGGACAGTTCATCGCTGTGCAGCTTGTAGGAATTATAGGGCACATACATTTCGCGCTTGCCAAGCAGTTTCCAGTCATAGCGGTCCACCGCTCCATTGTACATGTCGTACTGGTCGGAAGTGCGTAGCCCGTCGCTGGTGGTGCCCGGATTATCATAGGCGATATTCGGAGCCCGCCGCACCCGCCGCTGACCAGGGTTGTATGTCCAGGCCCGGCGCGGCTCGCGCAACTGGTTCATGGTTTCGTGTACCAGCAGGATGTCGCCCGCCAGTCGGGCCGGGGCCAATACTTTCTGTTTGAACAGAAACGTGGTGTTGTCCAGTTGTTCCGTTGTCATGCCGGGCAGTGAGTAACGCAGTTCGATCTCCAGTCCGTACTTCACCATGGTATAGTCGCCGCTCCGGGTTACCGCCGCCTGACCGGTGACACATTCAACCGTTTCACCGCGGTAACGCAGCAGGTGATTCCAGATCACTTCCTCCCCGTTTCCCGGAATTGGAAAAGGGATGCCGACTGCCGCGCCTTCCACCCCGTTGCCATTGTCAACCAGTCTGGCGGTTGCGGCAATCTCTCGGGTGGCGTCATAGATGCGTTGCGGTACGGCCGCGCTGCGTCGGGTTGGGTAGACCGGAAGGTAGAGTGTCGGGTAAGTTTCCAGCATGCGCTGGAGGCCCACGGAGAGGCGGTCACGATGCTGGTCCAGGTTATCCTGATTGATGATAAACAGCGGTTCGTCATCCGCGTACGGGTCACGATGATGGTCGCCGCGGACATAACCGGGCGGTGGGGTGGTGATGCCGCCGGTCCAGGCCGGGATCGTGCCTTCGGCGTTGCCGGCCTGTTCCGCCCCGAGGGGAGTCAGGTCCTTGCCCAGCCGGTCAATCTGGTCACTGCTTATCCCGGCGTGCGCCAGGGGGGGCAGCATGCACCCGAAGACGAGCGCCGCGCGGAAAATGAGTATGATTCTTTTCATGGCGGTCGGCCTCAGAAGGAGTATTTGAGGGAGGCGGTTACAAAGTCGCGGTCACTCAGCAAGTTGGTATCGCCGGTTTGCAGGGTATAGCTGACATCTCCCTGCCAGCGATTCAGATAGCCCACGCCCACCCCTAAAGTGACTACCTGGCGCCGCGCCAGGAAAGCTCCACCGGGAGTTGGACTGTTGCCGCTGATGTCATGCTGCCACTGCAGGTAAGGAGTGAGCCGCGCGGCGCCGACGGCGTTATTGTAATTGAGCAGTATGGCTGCCCGATACCCAACGGAGGTGGGGTCGGCCAGTTCTGCGCCGATACCGAGGCTGTCCAGCGGCGTTGTCATTCGGTCCGGCAGGTCGTGCACATGCATCACCGCCGCTTCCGCGATTACCGTCGCGGTGTCCGCTCCCAGGGTGGAGCCGAATAATTTGGTCGCAGTGACCTGAAACTGACTGACATCGCGTTCGACATAACCCTGTACGGGCTTGTCAAGACGGCGTTCCAAAGCGGCAAGCGCTGCCTGTAACCGGCCAACAGTGACGAGGTCGCCTGTTGCGGCCGCGGCCTGGATCCGGGCTCCGAGTTGCAGAGATCCGATGATGGGTTCGAGTCCTTCTGTCAGCAGGGACTCCTCTGTTCTTTGTAGTGGCGCATCAAAGTGGAAGGTATATTCGCCCTGCAATGCCCATCCCGAATCCGCGTGGACTGTATTGAAGCTAAGCCCCATGCTCTGGACATCTTCAGGATATTCGGCGTAGTAGTGCGCGGCTTTGGAATAGCGATCAATTGCAAGGATGCTGGCGATTCCGGCGGTTTGCCCGGCAACTCCTTCATTCAAAGCCTTTAGCTGCGTGGCGTCCAGGCCGGCGAGAAATTGACCCAGTTGCGCATCCGAACAGAGGGCCGGGAGGCGCAGAGACTGTGTGCAAGCCGATTTGGAAAAGGTATTGGCAATCGGACCTGTGGGGTCGCTGGCCGCGGCGGCCGCGGTGCGCCCCGCATCGTAGCCCGTCCGCCGGGGAATTGCGCTGATGAATGGCAGGTGGCTATGATGATTGATGAAATAAAGCCCGAATTCCGTGTCGTTCAGTGTTTGTGCGAAGTAGCGCATTGCAAGTCCCCATTGACCGGAATCGTCCGGTTCCCTGTCCGGGCCGCGAGGCACTCCCAGAAATTTGGGGTCATGCAGTGGTTGGGCCGGCAACCCCGCCGGAACCAGGGCGCCGTTGATGGCCGGGGTGAGCGCTCCGAATCCTCCACCCATATCTGTTGTCGCGCCATCCAGAGAGCCGCCGGAAAGGAAGGCTGTGTCCCCGCCGGGGCCGAAATAATCATTCGTGGAAAAATAGGTGCCGGGCGCGTCCGCTTCCGTGTTGTCCCATTGCAACTGGTAAAAACCTTCCAGCGTCAGTTTGTCGGTTGGCGCTACGGATGCCGAGAGCATGGAGACCGGCGTCAGCCCCTCCCGCAGTTCCGCGCCCGGCGTACGGAGCTTGGTGACATCAAACGGGTTGATGACATTGATGCCGCCCTGGATGAAGGTGCTTTCCCCCCAGTTGAGCACATGTTTGCCCAGACGTACAGCTACCGGTGTTTCATCAATATCGAATGTATTGGTGATATACAGATCCAGTAGCTCAATGTCATCGCCCGCCACATCCTTCGCGTCTTCGGATAATGGTTTATGCTGGCGTGTTCCATTCTTGTTCTCGAAGTCCAGGAACCCGGTGAAACGGGTGAAGAAGCCGAAATTCCGATAGTTCAGTTCCAGTTCGCTGGTGAATTTCGAGGTGTTGCTGACCACGCCGCGGCCATAGTTGCGGGTCCCGTCGTCGGCGTTGATACTGGCTTTACTGTAGTCGGGGTCGGCAACGCGAAAGGTGAGACCGTGAGAAAGAGTCGTGTCAAAGCTGCCTGACCACTCTGTGCCGCCAATCTCGGCTGCCTGTACCGGAGGCAATGAGTATAACGTCCAGCCATACAGGCACGCGCCCGCCAGCAGGGATGGTATCAAAAACCCGGTTCGACGAATAGAACAGCCTGGTGTCTGGTGAGTCATGAGCTTCCCCGAACATATTGCAGTGATGGGCAGTTTATACAGAATTACAGGAATAATGCAATACATAAGCGATCTAGGGTCTCCCCATTTTTTCATGTAAGGATTGGCGTGAGCCGCCCGTTGTGGATGAACAGGTCAGCTTGTATGGGCGGCGGGCGTTTGGGTTTTCTCCACCAATCATAAAAAAGGGTTTTGGCGTCGGCAAACAACGCCTGCCAACCGGATAACAGCGTGTAGAACGGGAAAACCAGGGGTTTGTGACTCTTTTGCCGCTGGGCCTTGTCGATCAACCGACTCCCCTGATTCTGGTGACAGGCCAGCAATCCCCAGGCTAACGTCGCCAGCGCAACCAGATTCTGCAAGGTCGTCAATTTCCTCGCCTGTACCCGCTCCAATCCGAATCCCTGCTTGCTGAACCGATACCCTTCCTCACAGGCCCAACGACCCATGTACGATTGAATCAGACGCTCTCCTTGCAACCGACCCCGTATCCGCTCGGTACTGACCAATACCATCGGTTGCTGTTTGCCATGACGCACCACAACCATCGACAACGGCGTATCCAGATGATCTTTCAAGAATACCGTAGTGATGCCAAAACGTACCGATTCCCGGTGTTCCTTCTTCAACTGACCCCGGTGTTTAAGGGGTAACCGACGCGCAATCTGTTGCGCCGTCCTCTTCGACCCTCTCCACAACCAGTGACGCTGATTGGCCGCCGGCGCCAGAATCTTCCAATCCCCCTGAATCCAGAAATCCCATAACACCCCCCGGTCTCCGCCCCGGTCTATTACCCATAACGGACGACTCTCCAAACTCCCCTGTACCCGCTCCATGACATTCACAATGTCCCGATTCTCGCTCTTGTAGGAACCTCGAACCGATGACAGCAACCGGGTCAGCAGAGGAAATGTATGACCACTGACCAAACAGCGAGCCACCACACTCAATAACGGATAACCCTTCACAATATCCCCCTGGTCTCCATCCCGTACCCGACATAACCCTTCGCTGGCGCTACTGCCTTCCCGATTCAAATCTCCCGGATCAATCGCGACCACCATATCTCCCGTCACATGTCCTGACATCTTCTCCAGTAAACGATCTTCCGCCTCCCATGCAATCTCGCCATGTTTCCCCAACATCCGCGATAACCGCTTCATCGTATGATGCAGACCAGTCGGCTCCTTCAAACTCCGGCCAATCCTGGATAACTGCAAACTCCCACTGCTTAATATGCCCACCATGACCTCCGCCATCAGCTTGGCTACCGGCTGGCTGATGACTTCACTCGATTGATTCACACAATCCGTAATTCGGACTTTCCATTTGGTGCGTTCCCGGCTATCATTCATCATCAGAGTTCTCTTTTGGGTTCAGTAGTTTATGGTAAAACCATTGTACCAGAAGCAGAACTCTGATCCCATCCAATATCCCCCTTTTCTACAACCTTTTCAACCGCTTATATAACCCTCAAATAAAAAATGGGGAGACTTTAGATAAGCGATGACAGGAGTTTCCCTTAAGGTTCGGCAGGTTCGTGACCTGACACGGGCGGGCGCACAGAGCTGTTCCTGCGACGGGGGCTGGATGCCGGAGTCAGCCTGCCTGATCTTCCTGTATGAGTTGCCGGCTTATTCCTACGGTGTTGAACCCCCCGTCAACATAGGTGATTTCTCCGGTGATGCCGGATGCCAGATCAGAGCCCAGGAACGCGGCTGTATTGCCGACTTCCTCGATGGTTACGGCGCGACCGAGGGGGGTTACCTTCTCGAAGTGTTCCAGCATCTTTTTGAAGTTCTTGATCCCGGCCGCGGCCAGGGTGCGGATCGGTCCGGCTGAAATCCCGTTTACGCGGATGCCTTTTTCCCCCAGTGACTGGGCCATGTAACGCACGTTGGCCTCCAGGCTGGCTTTGGCCAGCCCCATCACGTTGTAGCCTGGCATGGAGCGAACCGAGCCGATATAAGTCAATGTCAGCATCGAACCGTTTCTGCCTTTCATCAGCGGCAGCGCCGCCCTGGCCATGGCGGCAAAACTGTAGGAACTGATTTCGTGGGATACCCTGAATCCTTGACGGGTCACCGCGTCCAGATAAAGACCTTCCAGTTCTTCCCTGGGAGCGAACGCGATGGAATGAACCAGAATATCCAGTCCATCCCAGGTTTTGCCAAGCTCAGTGAACAGGTCGTCGATTTGGCGGTCACTGCTGACATCGCAGGGTAATACGATTTCCGACTCAAGCTGTCTGGCCAGATTTTCCACTCTTGGCCGCATTTTCCCGTTGGGATAGGTGAACGCGAGTGTCGCCCCCTGCCGGTGCATTGCCTGTGCGATCCCCCAGGCAATGGAGCGATTGCTGGCGACCCCGGCGATGAGCGCCCGTTTACCGGACAGAAAACCCATTTGTTGCCTCTTTTGTCAAGCTGGTTGATTAAATGGTTACGCGAACTGATTTTAACAGTATTTCCGATTATTATACTCCGCGATGCCGATCCGACAATGTTATATTCCAGCCATTCGTTAATACATTAATCGTAGTCCCTTTAACTGGAATAGCCAAAAACAACATGCACCCAAAAAATCTGGTCTGGATTGATCTGGAAATGACCGGGTTGTCGCCTGCGACTGACCGGATTATCGAAATTGCAACTATCATTACCGATTCTCATTTGAATATCCTGGAGGAAGGGCCCGTGATCGCGGTTCACCAGCCGTTAAAGCGGCTCGTCGAGATGGACGACTGGAATACAGAAGTCCATACCAGGAGCGGCCTGGTCAAAAGGGTTCGGGAATCCGGCTTTGATGAACGGCAGGCGGAGCAGGCGACGATTGATTTTATTTGTGGATATGTTCCGGCTAACCGCTCCCCGCTATGCGGCAACTCAATCTGCCAGGATCGGCGTTTTCTGGCCAATTACATGCCCCGGCTGGAATCCTGGCTGCATTACCGGAACCTGGACGTTTCTTCGATCAAGGAATTAATGGTGCGTTGGCGTCCCGACCTGAGGGACGGGTTCCGCAAGCGAAATACCCATAAGGCGCTGGATGATATCCGCGAATCAATCGAGGAACTGAAGTATTACAGGAAGACCTTTCTCAATGTCAGCGAGCCTGACGCTATGTAACCGGGGTAACCTTTCCCTGTTCGGTCTGGCGCCGGAGCGCCCATTGCACATGCTCGCGAACCAGCTCACAAGAGTCGGATTGCCGGGCCTTCAGTATGTCCCGAACCCGGTCGGACCGCGGGGAATTGCCGAGCGCCACAGCCACGTTTCTCAACCATCTCCGGTATCCGATTCTGCGAATCGCGGAGCCTTCGGTCTTGTGTTTGAAATCCTGCTCGCTCCAGTTGAACAATTGGCGCAGTGACGGGTCGTCGAGAGAATGTCGGCTCCTGAAATCCGTCTCGGCGGCCAGCCTGGCGTAACGATTCCACGGGCATACCAGCTGACAATCATCGCAACCATAAATCCGGTTGCCTATGGCCTTGCGGAACTTCACTGGAATCGAACCTGCAAGCTCGATGGTCAGGTAGGAAATACAGCGTCTGGCATCCAGTTGCCAGGGCGCCACAATAGCCCGGGTTGGACAGACATCAATACATGCAGAGCAACTGCCACAGTGTGAACTGACCGGCGGGTCGACCGGCAACGGCAGGTCGGTATAGAGTTCACCCAGGAAAAACCAGGATCCCTGTTCCCGGTTGATCAGATTAGTATGTTTGCCAAGCCAGCCGTGGCCTGATTTTTCCGCCAGCGCTTTTTCCATGACCGGCGCGCTGTCGCAAAAGGCGCGGTAACCGAATGGCCCGACCAGTTCAAAGATTCGGGTCGCCAGTTTTTGCAACCGCTTGCGGATCACTTTATGGTAATCACGACCAAGAGCATATCGGGAGATATACCCCTTGCTGGCGTCATTCAGGGTCTTTTGCGCTTCCGTCATTGGCTGATTCAGGTAATTCATCCGGACCGTAATCACTCTGACAGTCCCTGGAATCAATTGATCGGGCCGGGTTCGTCTCAGGCCATGGGATTTCATATACGTCATTTCCCCGTTAAATCCGTTTGCCAGCCATCGCTTCAGTCTTTGTTCACATTTCTCCAGATTGATGTCCGATATGGCGACTCCCGAGAATCCGAGTTCAGCGCCCTGGATTTTGATTTGTTCGGCAAGTTGGTGGAGAGTATGATCATTCATCCGTGTATTATATTATGAATTCATCTGACCAACTGAAGATGGCGAGATAATCAGCCATGGGATATAACCGGAAATGTCCGGAAAGAAGAATATGACCATTTTTAACGTCGTGGATGAATCCTCGATGATCAGACTGGGGCGGGAAGCCTGCAAGCATATCCATGCCGGCAGCGTGGTTTTCCTGAATGGAGAACCCGGCGCCGGCAAAACCACGTTTGTCCGGGGAGTCCTCAATGGTTTCGGGTACGATGGCGCGGTAACGAGCCCGACCTACACTCTGGTGGAGACTTATGATTCAGGGGGCAGGAAAATCGTCCATCTTGATTTATACCGGATCCGTTCGCCGGTCGAACTGGAAATGATCGGGATACGCGACATGATGACTGAAACCGCGATCAGCCTGATCGAGTGGCCCGCTCACGGGAGCGGATTTTTGCCGTGCCCTGACCTTGAAATTTCGATAGAATACTCGGGTAAGGGAAGAAGTGTCCGGATTGAACCGTGTTAAGATCAGGCGGATCAAGCAGGAGCGTTTACACTCACTGTGGCGGTAAAGTAAACTGGCTTAAAATCAAGCTGGCTATGTTCATGCAAAAAAATTTATTGTCGTTGATATTAGATTCTTTTAGATCGGGAGCCTGCCAGGCAATCAGTATCGACCAATGAACGAACAAATCATGCTATCGGCGCTGGCTGAACCAAAACGGAAAGATCCTTTTAACCGCATTGTGATGGGGGATGCACGTCAACAATTGCGTGATCTCCCGAAAGCGTCTGTTGATCTTAGTTTCTGGTCACCACCGTACTACGTTGGAAAGCAGTACGAGAAAGATTTGTCGTTTGATGGCTGGCAGGCGCTGATTCAGGAAGTCATCGACAGACATACACGAATCGTGAAACCTGGCGGCTTTCTTGTGGTCAATATTGGAGACATTCTGTGTTTTCCGGATTGTTCGATGCCACGATTTCAAGCCGATAACGTGCGGGGGAAAACGAATCCCGTAACACGAGATCAGGTAATTCTGGCTCGCGAATTGTATCCTGACGCGAACCGCAAAGAGTTGGGAGCAATGCTTGGATGTAGCGAGCAAACCATTCAAAGAAGACTTGAACACAATAATGTTAGAGGTGGCAAGCATCAGGTTCCAACAAAAGTGCTATTGACAGGTTGTTTGGTAGCCGAGTGGGCCGAAGCGGCTGGATTTTATCTCTACGATCAGCGGGTATGGCATAAAGACCCATGCTGGGCTAATAGTCGATGGCATTCCAACAGTTATCGGGCAGTAGATGAATTCGAGCATATTTATGTTTTTTGGATGCCGGGGATCGTAGAGTATGATCGGGATCGTCTCACGGATTCTGAATGGTCCGAATGGGGTTCCCGCGGGGTGTGGAGAATACGCTCAGTTAGCCGCAATGACCGGCATGAAGCAGAGTTCCCGCAGGAGCTTGCTGCACGTGTCATCCGCCTGTTTTCGCCAGAAGGAGGAGTCGTGATTGACCCTTTTGTTGGCAGTGGAACTACCACGGCAGTAGCTAAGAAACTGGACAGACAATGGTTCGGTATCGAGTCCAATGCACGATATGCCGGGATAGCCCGGGAAAGAACCAATGTCGCCTGACGATCTGGAGCGCTTGGAACAGACGGTCATGGAGGTGGTGGTGCAAGCTATCACAGACTATCGCGATCAGGCCGTTACGATATTTCAAGAGGAAACAGACCTGCCACAAGACATTGCAGAGGATATTACCAGAGAGGCGCTGGAGGCAATGGGGGTTTCTGGTATCAGTGAACGACTGTACGGCAAGGTTGATTACAAGAAAGCGATTTATGCATTTTTGCCAAGCCCCCAGCCAGTTGCCTTGATGCTTGACGCAAAGGCCGAGAAACCCAACGGGAACAGAACAGCCACAATCCAGATGTCTCAAACGTCAATGAAGGTGAAAATGCAACGCGCCGGTGTGGCTTTGGAAGAACCGGGCCGACTCGACACGTTCATTAAGCGTGGGCATCGTAAACTGTGCGTGGTTACGGTTATCGCCAAGTATGTTTATGAAGAAACCGGCGGCGCCCGACAGTTGCGAAGAATCATTGTAGCCTGCATACCGAACGGTGTTCTGCAAGAACGCTACAATCCAACGGTGACAGACACCATTTGGCTGGCCGGGCGCAATGCTCCCACATTGGGGGAGGATTTCAGGGTGCGATTAAGTTACGCGAAACTCCAGAAAAAAGCTCAATGGAGAGTCAGGGAGATTAATTTGTGTTGAACGAGAAGCTCTCGGAAAACCAATGAGCAAGGTTACTCTTCACAAAAAAATCAGACAAGATTTTTTCAGATAAAAATCGGATACCCTGAGTGAACCCGTTTATCCGAAACCTGTTGATTTGCGGCCTGCTGTTGGGTCAGTGGAACGCCGCCCTTGCCGCCGTGATTAACGATATCCGCATGTGGCATGCTCCCGACCGCACCCGAATCGTGCTCGATATGGACGAGAGTGTGGACTTCAAGGAGTTTACCCTGAAGTCTCCCGACCGCGTTGTGATTGATCTGCCTCAAACAAAACTGAACCGCAAGCTCCCCGCCCCGGACTCGACAGGGCAGTTTATTGCCCGGATGCGTGAGGGTTATCCCACTGAAGGTGTGTTGCGGCTGGTTTTCGACCTTAAAAAACCGGTGCGATATGTGATTCGATTATTCAAGCCGATTGATCACTATCAGTATCGCCTGGTTATGGATTATTATCCGAAAGAGTCTGCAATCAGTATGGCCCAACCTGAAAAGAAGACCCCCCGGAACGGTCGGGTCGATCAGGATTTGTTGATCCTGATCGACCCCGGACATGGCGGAGAGGATCCGGGCGCTCTGGGAAGAAAGACACAGGAAAAAAAGGTGGTGCTTCAAATTGCGAAAAAGCTGAAGGAGAAAGTGGACAAGGAACCCGGAATGCGCGCGGAACTCACGCGCAAGGGGGATTACTATGTCGGATTGCGCAAACGAATCAGGATGGCCCGCAAACTCAAGGCGGACTTGTTCGTTTCAATTCACGCTGACGCATTCAAGGATAAAAGGGTCCATGGCTCTTCTGTGTATGCGTTATCCCGAAAGGGCGCGACCAGTGAATCAGCAAGACGGTTGGCTGACAAGGAAAACGCGTCGGATCGGATAGGAGGGGTTATCCTGGCTGACAAGGAGGACACGTTTGCCGAAGCATGGATCGATATGTCGATGACCAAAACGGTCAGTGAAAGCCTTGCACTCGGGCGGGAAGTGCTGGACGAATTGAAGAAAATCGGACCTGTGCACAGCAAGCGCGTAGAGCAGGCGGGATTCGTGGTGTTGAAATCACCCGAGATCCCTTCAATCCTGGTGGAAACGGCCTATATTACGAACTCGAAAGAGGAAAAGTTGTTACGAAGCGCGAAGCATCAACATCGCATCGGCGACGCGGTATTGGCGGGAATCAGGAGATACCTCAAAAACAACCCGTATATCTATGCAAACTATTGACTCCGGCTCCAGCATGAAAAACCGTCAAATCAGGCAGCTTGACGACAGGCTGATCAATCAGATTGCAGCCGGAGAAGTGGTGGAACGACCGGCGTCCCTGTTAAAGGAACTGCTGGAAAACAGTATTGACGCCAGCGCCGCGAAAATTGAAATCCAGGTTGATCGGGGCGGAATGAAACGGATTCAGGTGGCGGACAATGGTTTCGGGATTCCGCGGGAACAGTTGACGCTCGCGCTCGCGCGCCATGCAACCAGCAAGCTGGTTGCCGCGGAAGATCTGTTTCAGGTCAAGACACTGGGATTTCGCGGTGAGGCGTTGCCCAGCATTGCCGCGGTTTCCCGGTTGACGCTCGCTTCGCGCACCCCGGACCAGGACCGGGGATACCAGGTGGCGGTGCAGGGAGGGCGCGGGATTTGCGCGCCGGCGCCGGTGGCGCACCCGGTTGGTACGACGGTGGAGGTTCAGGACCTGTTTTACAATACACCGGCCCGGAGGAAATTCCTGCGAACCGAGAAAACCGAGTTCAATCATTGCGACCAGACCGTTAAAAAGATTGCGTTGAGCCAGCCGACACTGGAAGTGGTTTTCATGAACGACGGGAAAACGGTGTTTCACGTATTGCCGGCGAATACCGAAGAAGCCGTTAAGAAGAGAATTTCCAGTATTTGCGGGACACAGTTCTCCAGGCAGTGCGTTTATCTTCAAAGCCAGGTTGAAACTTATGCTCTGTCAGGCTGGACAGGGTTGCCGACATTTTCACGCGCCGGACGGGATTTGCAGTATTTCTATGTGAACGGCAGGGCGGTGAAGGACAATCTGATTGCCCACGCAGTTCGTCGAGCCTATAACGATGTGCTGTATCATGGCAGGCATCCGGCGTTTATCCTGTTTCTGGATGTAAGGCCCGACCTGGTCGATGTTAATGTCCATCCCGCAAAAAACGAAGTCCGGTTCCGCGAAAGCCGTCTGGTCCACAATTATATTTACCGGACCCTGCATCACACGATTTCCGGGTTGACTCCGAGGGATAGTGAAGTGAGTCCGCCCGCTCCGGTAAATATTCCATTGGGGTCTGCCAATATGGGGGGGCGCGGACGTTACCCGATGCAGCAAAATCTCAAGCGGCAAGTCAGCGAACAGTTGCAGGGGTACGACGCCCTGATTCGGAGTTATCGAAATCATGAGGTTGAATCGGGTGACGTGTCCGGGCAGCCAGTGGCCGGGAATGATCAGGACGTTCCGCCGCTGGGCTATGCCATTGCACAGTTGAAGGGAATCTATATCCTGGCCGAGAACAGTGAAGGGCTGATCATGGTGGACATGCACGCCGCCCATGAAAGGATCACTTATGAAACACTTAAAACCCAGGCCGGAGAGAACGGCCTGAACAGTCAGCCTTTGCTGGTGCCGGTGCAGATCAATGTGAGCCAGACGGAAGCCCGGCTGGCGGAAGATTATATGGATGAATTCAAAAATCTCGGCGTCGAGATAGATCGGCTGGGTGAGGAAAAACTGGTGATCCGGTCCATGCCTGAGTTGCTGTCCCGGTCGAACGTCGAAGAGCTGATCAGGGATACACTGTCCGATTTGATCGAGTTTGGCGCCAGCGAACGAATACAGGATGCACAGAATGAAATACTGTCATCGGTAGCGTGTCATGGTTCGGTGCGGGCGAATCGAAAACTCGAGTTGGTCGAGATGAACGCGTTACTGCGGCAAATGGAAGAAGTCGAGCGTTCCGGGCAATGCAATCATGGCCGGCCAACCTGGATGAGCGTGTCGCTGGGTGAAATCGACAAATGGTTCATGCGTGGCCGGTAGCCAACAGGCGGTTGTATTCCTGATGGGGCCGACAGCGTCCGGAAAGACCGAAATTGCCGCACAGATACAGGAGGAATTTGAAAGCGAACTGGTCAGTGTGGATGCTGCCCAGGTATATCGCGGAATGGATATCGGCACGGCAAAACCGGACCCCGGGTTCCTGGATCGTCACCCTCATCACCTGATTGATATTCGTGACCCCGGTGAGCCTTATTCATCTGCCGAGTTTTGCAGTGACGCAGCCTGTCTGATTGAATCGATCATCAGTCGAAATAATCTTCCTGTGCTGGTGGGGGGGACCCTGTTTTACTTCTCTGCTATCGAAAATGGCTTATCGGCGCTGCCTTCGACCGATGCGGGGACCCGGATGCGAGTCAGGGATGAGATTGATCGTCAGGGACTGAAATCGGTTTACGATCAGCTCGCGCGGATTGATCCCGGCATCGCGCGGAGACTGGCGCCGACAGACTCGCAAAGAATTCAGCGAGCGGTCGAAATTTACAGATTGACCGGAACCCCGCCGTCTGAGCTGATTGTTCAAACCCGGAGGCAGGGGTTAAACCGCCCGATCATAAAAATTGCATTGTTTACAGGAGATCGAAAGGTATTGCATAAAAGGATAGAAACCCGCTTCGAAACCATGATTGAGCGAGGTCTTGTGGCGGAGGTGGAGTCCCTGATATCAAACCTGGACAACCCTTCACTGTTGCCGTCAATGCGATGCGCGGGGTATCGACAGGTCGTTCAATATCTGTGTGGGGATGCAGATTACAGTCAGATGATACAAAATGCCATTGCCGCAACCCGGCAACTCGCCAAGCGGCAACTGACCTGGTTGAGAAATCAATCGAACGTCGTCTGGTTCGACACCGAACGCGCCGGTGTATCCGATTCCATATTGACTTATTTGAAAGAGCGCTCGCAGACCATGAACTGCAGAAAGACTACAGATTGCCATTTCACTTTATGATAGTATGGTATGGAAGTTCGGGATTCTGCCGATCACCGGCCGGGCAGGCCGATCATTAAGCCAGGAACCGGGTTTGAGGCTGGGAACCTCCAGTATGAAGCGATTAAAAATAAGAAAAGGTGAATATCATGACACAACAACGAGGAACGGTTTTGCAGGAACCATTCTTGAACACACTGAGAAAAGAGCGAATCCCGGTATCCATATTTCTGGTAAACGGAATCAAGTTACAGGGTCAGGTGGACTCGTTTGATCAGTTTGTTATTCTTCTTCGCAATACCGTAAATCAAATGATTTACAAGCATGCGATTTCCACCATTGTTCCAGCGCGAGCCGTTCGAATTGCGCCGGAGGGCGTTGATCCGGAAAGCCGGAATGAGAACCAATAGAGTCAACTTGCCATTCCCCGGGGGTTTTTGATCCTGTTTGGTTCAGTAGAAGATCAAATCGACCAGAAAGGGTTGGGAGAGCGGGCCATTCTGGTACGGCAGGAAGTTCTGCCTTGTGTGGAGCCCGGGAAGGTTCTGGAAGAGTTGTCACAGCTTGCCAGGTCAGCGGGCGCCGAGGTCTGCCATTGTCTGGTAACGGTCAGACCGAAGCCGGTATCCGCGACATTTATCGGCAAGGGCAAGGTTCAGGAGTTGGCGGACCTGGTCAGGCGGGAGGATGCGACGCTGGTTATTTTTGACCATGCAATCGGTCCGATACAGGAAAGAAATATTGAAAGGATCGTTTGTTGCAGGGTATTGGGCCGGCCGGGGCTGATCCTGGATATTTTTGCCCGGCGCGCGACATCGAGTGAGGGGAAATTGCAGGTTGAACTGGCGCAGCTCAGGCACCTGTCAACCAGGCTGGTACGTGGCTGGACCCACCTTGAACGACAAAAGGGAGGAATCGGACTCAGGGGGCCCGGGGAGTCCCAGCTCGAAACAGACCGGCGCCTGATCGGCAAACGCATAAAAACGCTTGCTCGCAGACTCGACCGGGTGGAAGCGCAAAGATCACTCCGAAGAAGGGCCCGACACAGGAAGCCTGTGCCAACCATTTCACTGGTAGGTTATACCAATGCCGGAAAGTCTTCACTGTTCAGAGCCCTGACAGGCGAGAATGTACTGGTTGAAGACAAATTGTTTGCCACACTGGACCCGACCATGCGCCGACTGGAAATTCCCGCTTTCGGGGAGGTCGTGTTATCCGATACGGTGGGATTCATCCGGGATTTGCCGCATGCCCTGGTTGCAGCTTTCCATTCGACTCTGGAAGAGGTTGCGAGCGCCAGTTGTCTGTTGCTGGTCAATGATTTTTCTGACCCGGACCACGCTGAATTTCACCAGCATGTTTTGCGGGTACTGCGGGAAATTGGCGCCGATTCCATTCCCGTTATTACCGTTTTCAACAAAATTGACCTGACCGCCGACCTGCCCCGTATAAAAACCAATAAGGAAGGGGAGGTCGGCAGGGTCTGGCTCTCGGCTGAATCCGGGGCGGGTCTTGATCTGTTGCTCGATTGTATTCGCTCCCTGCTGTCAAGGTCACACCGGATATTCATATTAACTCTGGCGCCACAAGCTGGCGCCTTGCGGTCACAGCTTTATCAGAAATGTCAGGTGATGGAAGAAAGTACGGACGATTCCGGCAGTATCTCCATGACCGTGAAGATGGAACCGGCGGTATGGGGTTGGCTGGCGTCACAGAAACAGCATTACGGATTATGGAGTCATGATACATGACCCGATTGGGTCGTAATGTGATAAAATCCGGGGTACAGGGCGTAACCGGACTCTTTATCAGTCCGGCGCTTGATACTTTTCAATATAATGATTCAATTCAATATCTTATATTTGATTATGAAAGTATATTATAGCTATTTGTTTTAACCTCGAAACACACTGATGACTGAAACTTCTTTCGCAAAGGAAACACTGCCGACGAATCTTGAAAAGGAGATGCGGCAATCCTATCTGGACTACGCCATGAGCGTGATAGTCGGTCGGGCTTTACCGGATATCCGGGATGGACTGAAGCCGGTTCACCGCCGGGTGTTGTATGCGATGTCGGTATTGGGGAATGACTGGAACAAGGCCTATAAAAAATCCGCCAGAGTGGTCGGTGACGTGATCGGCAAGTATCATCCACATGGTGAGACCGCGGTATACGATACCATCGTCAGGATGGCCCAGAGTTTTTCCATGCGCTGTATGCTGGTGGACGGGCAGGGCAATTTCGGATCTGTTGATGGGGATTCACCCGCAGCGATGCGTTATACCGAGATTCGTTTGTCCCGTATCGCTCACGAGTTGCTGGCCGATCTTGAAAAGGAAACCGTCGATTTCGGTCCGAACTATGACGAGACCGAGACCCAGCCTCTGGTGTTGCCGACCCGTGTCCCCAATTTACTGGTAAACGGCTCCACCGGCATTGCTGTGGGCATGGCGACCAACGTTCCGCCGCATAACCTGGGTGAAACGATCGACGCCTGTTTTGCTTTGATGGAAAATCCTGATATTTCGATACCGCAGTTGATGGAATATCTGCCGGGTCCGGATTTCCCCACTGCGGGAATTATCAATGGACACAGCGGTATTCGCGAGGCTTATGAAACCGGACGTGGTCGAATTCATGTTCGCGCCAGAGCTGAAATTGAAACGAACGACAGCGGGCGCGAATCAATTGTGATTTATGAATTGCCTTATCAGGTCAACAAGGCGCGCCTGATCGAGAAAATAGCCAGGCTGGTCAAGAACAGGAATCTCGAAGGAATATCTGCGATTCGCGATGAATCCGACAAATCGGGAATGCGCGCGGTGATTGAAATCAAGCGCGGTGAACAGGCTGAGGTCATACTGAACAATCTGTACAAACAGACCAGCATGCAGACCGTGTTCGGAATCAATATAGTCGCGTTGAGTGACAACCAGCCTCGCGTTTTCAATCTGAAAGACGCACTCAACGAGTTTATAAAACACCGGCGTGAGGTGGTTACCCGACGGACTGTTTTCAAGTTGGGCAAGGCGCGTGACCGGGCGCACATCCTGGAGGGACTGGCTGTCGCGCTGGCGAACATTGACCCCGTTATCTCGTTGATCAGGGCGGCGAAAACTTCCGCTGAGGCCAGGGAAAAGCTGTTGAGCCAGCGGTGGGAACCGGGGCCGGTGGCCGAGATGCTGGCGCGTTCGGACTCCAGTCTTTCCCGCCCCGGGTTTATGAGCGCAAAATTCGGCATGGGTGAGTCCGGCTATCGGCTTTCACCCGAACAGGCCCAGGCTATACTGGATTTGAGATTGCACAGACTGACCGGCCTTGAGCAGGAAAAAATCCACAGGGAATATCAGGATATTATCGAAGACATCCTGGCATTGATGGAAATTCTTAATGACCCGGACCGGCTGGTGGCGGTGATTCGCGAGGAACTGAAGGAAATTCGGGATCGATACAGTGATGACCGGCGCACTGAAATCATTGAGGGTATGATTGATCTTTCGAGAGAGGATTTGATTCCGGAAGAAGACATGGTGGTTACTATTTCCCATGAAGGCTACGCCAAATCCCAACCGGTATCGGATTATTCGGCTCAAAAACGGGGCGGTAAGGGGCGAGTGGCGACACGAACCAAGGAAGAGGACTTCGTCAAGCAACTGTTTGTCGCCCATTCTCACGATACCATTTTATGTTTTTCCGACAGGGGCAAGGTTTACTGGCTGCGAACGTTTGAATTGACCCAGGCGGGGCGTCAGGCCAGGGGTAAGCCGCTGGTTAATCTGCTGCCGCTGGACGATGGTGAACAGGTCACGGCAATGTTGCCGATCAAGAAATATGAAGAAGGCAAGAACCTGCTGATGGCGACTGCGTCGGGTTTCATTAAAAAGTGTAAACTGAGTGATTTTTCGAAGCCCCGGAGTTCAGGGCTGCGGGCAGTCAGTCTGCAGGAAGACGACCATCTGATCGGGGTGGCCGTGACCGATGGTAGTGAAGACGTCTTGCTGGTGAGTGACGCCGGCAAGGCCATGCGGTTCCCGGAAAACGTCGTTCGTGTGATGGGGCGAACGGCAAGGGGGGTGCGGGGCATTCGCATGAAACCGGGACAGCAAGTGATTTCACTGATGGCGCTGCCCGCCGCCGGACAGGAGAATGAAGAAAATAACGGGATCAATGAACCGACAATATTGACTGCCACCGAGAATGGTTATGGAAAGCGGACGCTGATCTCGGATTTTCCGTGTAAGGGCCGGGCCGGGCAGGGAGTGATTGCGATGAAGATGTCCGATCGAAATGGCAAGGTTGTCAGCGCCCATATTGTGAGTGAATCGGATGAGGTTATGTTGATTACCGACGGTGGTATTCTGATCAGGACCCGTGTTGGGGAAATCTCGACGATAGGACGGAATGTTCAGGGTGTCCGTTTGATTTCATTGGGAAATGATGACCGTCTCGTCTGTGTCAGTAATATCGTTGATCCGGACAACGCAGAGAGTGAGCAACCCGGCTCCGACATCACTGACCATATCATCCACTAGAATCGGATTGCCCTGTCCGGAAAAGCCAGTCAAACAGTAATGTCCATGGAAACTGATAAAAGCCTGAAAGCGGTTCGGGACCGGATTGACGCCATTGATGAGAATATTCTGCGCTTGATCAATGATCGCTTGAGCGCCGCGCAAACGATAGCGCAGATAAAGGACAGTCAGGATGAACCCGCGTTTTACCGGCCTGAAAGAGAGGCGCAGGTGCTGAGTCGATTGAAAAAGTTGAATACGGGGTTGCTGGAGGATCGTGTGCTGGAAAGCCTGTTCCGGGAAATTATGTCGATCACCCGCAGTACCCAGACCACGTTGACTGTCTCGATACTCGGTCCTTTGGGCGCTTATAGTGAGGCTGCGGCAAGGCAGCATTTCGGCAGCGGTGTCAGCATCGTGGATTTTCCAATCATTGATGAAGTCTTCAAGTCAACGGAAAACGGGCAGACCGACTTTTCAGTGGCGCCGGTCGAAAACTCCACTGAAGGCGGGGTCACCGGCACGCTGGACCGGTTGATCACGACTTCCCTTACCATTTGCGGGGAGATCCACTTCGAGGACGAACCCGGCAGCGCCACTCGTTTTCTGGTTCTGTCCAATCGCGCGGCGCTACCGAGCGGGAATGATAAAACCAGTTTATTGTTATCATGCCGCAGTCGACCGGGAGCTCTCGTCCACCTGTTGAAACCTTTGCTGGATGAGCGGATCGACATGACCAGAATCGAGTCACGGCCATCCAGGATCAGTTTATGGGATTATGTTTTTTTCGTCGATTTTATCGGGCACGAGGACGAAGAACACGTTGGCAGGGCATTGAGTGAGATCAGAACCGAGGCTGTCCTGTACAAAAGTCTCGGTTCATATCCCGCGTCCATTCCAGTCCCGAATCCACGCTCAGTCGCCAATCTTCCTTGAAAGATTCCGCCCCCCTGAAAATACCAAGCGTCGCTGTTTTCGGGGTTGGCCTGATTGGCGGGTCGTTGGCAAAATCATTGAAGAAATCGGGGCGCGCGGGCCATATTATTGGGGTCGGTCGAGCCATGGTGAATCTGCAAAAGGCAAAGGACACAGGCGCCATTGACGAAATACAGGTTGATCCGATCCAGGCTGTCAGGGATGCTGACCTGATTGTTCTGGCGACGCCGGTCAATACCATCGCTGATCTGATCAGGGTCATTGCGCCTGCCATGTCGAAGGAAAAGGTTCTCACGGATGTGGGCAGCGTCAAATATGGTATTGTTCGATCCGCCAGGCAGGCGTTGGGTAATCTTATCGGTCAGTTTGTGCCGGGCCACCCTGTTGCCGGAAAGGAAAAATCAGGGATCGACGCCGCCTCGGAAGACCTGTTCGAGAATCACAAGGTGATACTGACTCCATTGGCGGAAACCAATCCCGACGCGGTTGCCCTGGTGCAGAAAATATGGGAATCAATGGGCGCTCATGTGAAAAACATGCCGGTGGAAGATCATGATCGGGTGTTATCCGTTACCAGCCACCTCCCACACATACTGGCTTATGTGATGATGGATTTCCTTTCCAGTTCTCCGGACCGGCGCAGTTGTTATGAAATGGCGGCAGGCGGTTTTTATGATTTCACGCGGATGGCTTCAAGCGACCCGGAAATGTGGCGCGATATATCATTAATGAACAGCGACTGCCTGACAAAACACATCCAGGAATATCAGAGAAAGCTGGAAGACGTTACCTGCATGATCCGCAATGCGGATGGCAAGGGTATCGAAGACCTGTTCGTTTCAGCCAAACAGGCCAGAAATCTGGTCTCGGAGAGACGAAAGCAGTCCTGATTCAAGGCCGGCGCAATCCCTGGTGGTTGTCTGCGCTTCAAGGATGGGTCGGGGATGGGTCGGGGATGTGGATTCGATATGATGGATGTGCTAAAAGGCAGCGTTGCCACAGACATGGTTCAGATTGACACTCATGAAATTCCAGATTTCTCCAACCCCCGCCCTACAGGGTGAGGTTCAGGTGGCGGGAGACAAATCCATTTCTCATCGCTCTGTTATTCTGGGCGCCATTGCCAATGGCACAACGACGGTCCGGGATATTCTTGAAGGTGAAGATGTACTGGCAACTATTGGCGCGTTCCGGAAAATGGGCGTATCCATTACTCGTGACAGCCCGGATCCGGCAGACCGCAACTACGTTATCGAAGGAGTCGGTTTGTACGGCCTGGAAAAACCCGGTGAGGCGCTGGATATGGGGAATTCAGGTACCGCCTTTCGATTGCTGGGTGGTCTGCTTGCCGCACAACCGTGGACATCCGTGCTGACAGGCGATGAGTATTTACGGGATCGTCCGATGGGCAGGATTATCACGCCGTTGAAAATGATGGGAGCGCGAATTGAGTCCAATAAAGGGAAACCGCCACTGACAATCAATCCGGCCGGGGGGCTGCATGCCATCCAATACACGCCGCCGATGGCCTCGGCGCAAGTGAAATCCGCCATTCTGCTTGCCGGGTTATACGCCGACGGGCAGACCACAGTGATTGAAAATTCCCTGACCCGGGATCATACTGAAAGAATGTTGCAGGGATTTGGTTACCCGATTCAGTCTGTTGGCAATAAAATCATCCTGCATGGCGGCGGGCAATTACAAGGCGGCGCCATCAGTGTACCCGCTGATCTTTCATCTGCCGCGTTTTTTATTCTCGCCGGGCTGATCACGGCTGACAGCGAGTTGCTGTTGAAGAAGACCGGAATCAATCCGGGCAGGAACGGGGTACTGAAAATCCTGACCAGAATGGGTGGGCAGATTGAACTGGAGAATCAGCGTGAAATCAATGGGGAACCGGTGGTTGATATTCGCGTGAAAAGCTCCGACCTGAAAGGCGTGGAAATCAATGGAGACGATATCGCATTGTCGATTGACGAAATCCCGGTCATCGCAATCGCCGCGGCCTGCGCCGGGAGCGGGAGCAAAACCAGAATTTCAAATGCTGAAGAGTTGAGAGTCAAGGAAAGCGACCGCATCCATAGTGTTGTCCAGGGTTTGTCGGCATTGGGTGTAGAGGTTATTGAGCATCCTGACGGGATGACGATTACAGGTGGAAAATTTCAGGGCGGCGAAGTGGACAGTTTTGGAGATCACCGTATTGCAATGGCCTTTGCCATTGCTGGAGCTGTGGCAAAGGACCCGGTGGTTGTTTCGAACTGTGAGAATGTCGCGACCTCTTTCCCGGATTTTTGTCAAATTGCCCAACGAACCGGAATGAACATTGCCGTACACTGAGCTTCCCGCCCCGGTTCATGTTATCGCCATAGATGGTCCGAGTGGGTCGGGCAAGGGTACGGTTTCGCTTATTGTCGCCCGCTTGCTGGGCTACCATTATCTGGAAAGCGGCGCTGTTTATCGCGCGATCGGTCATCTGGCGCAGAAAAATCATGTCAGTATCGAAGATGTCCCCCGGCTGGTTGAACTTGCGAAAAACCTGGAAATTGAATTCAGGGACGGCGCTGTCCGGATTGATGGATCAATCGAGGACGATGTAATCCGGACTGAGGAGGCGGGAAAGCGCGCTTCATTGATCGCGTCTGTTCCCCGGATCAGGGAAACCCTGTTGATCTGGCAAAGACGCCAGGCGCGGGCTCCGGGGCTGGTTGCGGATGGAAGAGATATGGGAACTGTGGTATTTCCCCGGGCAACTCGCAAATTCTATATCACAGCCAGTGTGCAAGTGAGGGCGCAAAGACGTTTTGATCAGTTGAGAGACAAGGGTTTTGATGTTAATATCCATCAACTCATCGAAGATATTTCGGAGCGGGATGCGCGTGACGTAAACCGCGCCGTGTCTCCATTGAGGCCGGCAGAGGATGCTTTGCTGGTGGATACGACTGATCTGGAGATACACGAGGTGGTGTCCAGGGTCATGGCGGGTATTGGAGATTTGACATCCGGATTGTAAGTCACCTTTTGTGCCGGGTGACCCGTCACAGCCAGACGTTGTTGTAAACCGTGAATAATCCGGGTGTTGCGGATTGTTTGAATATTAACTTTACCAAAACTATCTAAAGGTCCCGTTATTTTCTCTGGCTTTTTCAGCCGATTCCGTATCGAATACCGGATGACTGCCCAGGTGGCGTCGTTGCGGTTGGGGTGAATGAGAAGAGACGGGTACAGGACTTGATTTATTATGACTGAAAATTTTGCAGCTTTGCTGGAAGAAAGCATGGCCAGTGTGGTTATGAACCCTGGAGAACTCATTGTTGGAGATGTGGTCGAAACAAACAGCGATTATGTGATCGTTAGCGCTGGATTGAAGTCCGATGCAAAAATCAAGGCATCGGAATTCAAGAATGCGGCAGGTGAAATAACCGTAAAAATCGGCGATCAGGTCGAGGTTGCCCTGGAATCCGTGGAAGATGGAACCGGAAATACCAGAATGTCGCGCGAAAAAGCGATGCGCGCCAGAGCCTGGGCGGGGCTGGCCAAGGCTTATGAGAATAGTGAAGTGATAACCGGCACTATTACCGAGAAAGTCAAGGGTGGATTTACGGCAGATGTCGAGGGGCTGCGCGCGTTCCTGCCCGGGTCCCTGGTTGATGTCAGGCAGGTCCAGGACGCGGATTATATGAAGGGCAGGGAACTGGATTTCAAGATTATCAAGCTGGATCAACCCCGTAATAATATTGTGGTGTCCCGGCGCGCTATCGTGGAAAATGAACTGAATGAAGAAAGAGAGAAATTACTGGATACTCTGGAAGAGGGGCAAATCGTCAAGGGCGTTGTAAAAAACCTGACCGATTATGGCGCGTTCGTCAATCTCGGCGGGCTGGATGGATTACTGCACATCACGGACCTGGCCTGGAAGCGGGTGAAGCATCCGTCAGAAGTGTTGACAGTTGGCGATGAGATTGAAACAAGGGTACTCAAGTTCGACAAGGAGCAAAGTCGGGTTTCTCTCGGGCTCAAGCAATTGGGCGAAGACCCCTGGCTGGGGCTGGTCCGCCGCTACCCGGTGAATACCCGTATATTCGGCAAGGTAACCAATCTGACTGACTATGGCGCTTTTGTCGAACTGGAAGAAGGGGTAGAGGGTCTGGTGCATTTGTCCGAGATGGATTGGACGAACAAGAATATTCATCCAGGCAAGGTCTGTCGCGTGGGTGATGAATGCGAAGTGATGATCCTGGACATTGATTCGGGGCGCCGCCGTATATCGCTCGGAATGAAGCAATGTGTCGCCAATCCCTGGCAGGAGTTTGCGGCAACCTACAGGAAGGGCGACTCTCTGGTCGGAAATATCCGCTCAATTACTGACTTCGGTGTGTTTATCGGTGTCGAAGGGGGGATTGATGGTCTGGTCCATCTTTCTGATCTTTCCTGGGATGAACCCGGCGAGGAAGTGGTGACCCGATATAAAAAAGGAGACGAATTGACCGTTGTCGTGCTGGCAGTGGATGCAGACCGTGAACGAATCTCTCTGGGTCTCAAACAGGCGACCGAAGATCCGTTTTCCGCCTTTGTCAACGCAAACGGGAAAGGCAGCACGGTTACGGGCACAATCAGGGAAGTCACTATGAAAGGGGCTGTGGTTGAACTTGCCCGCAGCGTGGATGGTTATCTCAGGGCTTCTGAAATATCACGTGATCGTGTCGAAGATGCGCGTACAGTATTGAAAGAAGGAGAGAAAATTGAAGCCAAGATCACCAGTATCGAAAGGAAAGACCGTAAGCTTTCCTTATCCATCAAGGCGCGGGAACTCGAGCTCGAAGATGAGGCGACACAGGAATATTCGAGAGGTTCGAATGTCATAGGCGCCACTCTTGGTGATAAACTGAAAGAGCAGTTGGAAAAACACTCTCTGTAGACATTTATTTCATTATTTTATCGATGCCTGTCAATTCCGGGAAAGCTCTCAGACAATCAGCTTTGACCAAGTCGAAGTTGATTGCTCATCTCACCGCTGATCAATATCAATTATCTGAAATTGACGTTGAACTGGCGGTGAACAGTATTCTCGAGCGAATGGCTTCGGCCCTGGCGAATGGTGAGCGAATTGAGATTCGCGGATTCGGCAGTATGACATTGCATTACAGGCCGCCGAGAGTGGGGAGGAATCCCAAAACCGGGAACAAGGTCCAGATACCGGGGAAATACGTGCCGCATTTCAAGCCCGGCCTCGGTCTGCGAAAACAGGTGAACCAGGGAGGACGCGACGACTGACATGATGAAGATTCTTTATGTCGTTGTTATTACTATTGTCCTTTTAATCGGATTGACTTTCACTTATATGAACAACCAGACTGTTGAGGTAAAATACTTTTCGTTTCGTAAAGAAACAAGTCTGGCTGTTTTGCTGCTTTTCACACTGGTTGCAGGCGTAGTTTCCGGATATGTCGTCAGTGTCGTGTCTTCCTTTAAATCCAGACGCAAGATCAGACACAGTGCGTCGGAACTCAAGCGGATGTAACTGAAAGGCCAGACACTCCTTATCATTATCTGTTTATGGATCCAGTCTGGTTACTCCTGCTTTTACCACTGGCCGCTGCTGGCGGCTGGTTGATGGCCGCCCATGATAAATCCAGTCCCGTCAAATCCCGGAGTGTTCCTGACGCATATTTCAAGGGACTGAGTTTCCTGTTGAACGAACAGCCCGACAAGGCATTGAAAGTATTTCTTGAGGTGGCTGAGGTTGATGATGAAACCATTGAAATGCACATGGCTCTCGGCAATCTTTTCAGACGTCGGGGAGAAATCGAGAAAGCGACACAGATCCATCAGAACCTGGTTGCCCGTTCAGACCTCGATGACAGTCTTCGCTCCATGGCATTATTCGAACTTGCGCAGGATTATTTCAAGGCGGGTCTGTTTGACAGGGCTGAAGATCTGTTTCGGGAGCTACGCCTGTTGACTGAATACCGGGAACAGGCGAGCCGGTTTCTGTTGCAGATTTACGATCAGGAGAAAGAGTGGCTTCTCGCGAGTAATGTCGCAGAGGAACTGAATCGGTTTTCGGACTACGATTATTCAGAAACTATTGCCCAGTTTTACTGCGAACTGGCCGAAATTTCGATTGGGGCGGGTAATCATTCGGATGCTGAAAATTATATCGGGGCCGCGTTTCAGCATAACCCCCGTTGTTTGCGGGCAGTGATCCAGTCAGGCAGACTGGCGTCAATGCGGGGAAATCATGCCAATGCCATTGCTATCTGGCGGGGAGTCGAGTACTGGTCGCCACTTAGTCTGGGTGAGGTGGTAGGGCACATTGTAAACGGTTATCTGGCGCTTGGAGATAAAAGGTCACTACAAAAATTTCTGGAAAAGGCAATCGAGAAAAATTCGGACCCGAGAATCATGTCAGCGCTGGTTGATTTGACCCGTAATGACCAGGGTGAGGAAGCGGGTGAGATGAAACTGCTGGAGTTGGTGCGGCAGTACCCAAGCCTGCATGGGATGTATATTCTGATGAAGAATCGGGCGGGAAAGGGCAAGCTGAGCCGACAGGACAGGGACTATTCGATCGTGGCGAATCTGCTGCAGGAAGTTGTCGAGAGAAGCAGGAATTATCATTGCACTCAATGTGGATTCCAGAGTAATTCGCTGCATTGGCAATGCCCTGGCTGCAAAGCCTGGGATACGGCCCGGAATCGGTTGATTCATCATGCAATCGGTAAAAAATAACCTGGAGAAACTGGCAGCCGCCAGAGTACTGGTCGTCGGCGATGTCATGCTGGATCAATACTGGATGGGGAGTGTGGATAGAATCTCTCCCGAGGCTCCTGTGCCGATCGTGACTGTAACCGAATCGGAAACGCGTTTGGGCGGGGCTGGAAATGTGGCAAGGAATATTGTTTCCCTGGGCGGGAGCAGCGCCCTGATCGGGATTATCGGTCAGGATGACGCCGGAAGAAGCGTGACCGGGCTTGCCGGGCAATCGGGCATCAATGCCCTGTTTCAGCTTGACCCGGCCTGTAAGACCACGGTCAAACTGAGGGTCGTTTCAAAAAATCAACAACTGTTGCGCGCGGATTTCGAGGACAAGCCGGACAAGCGTATTCTTGCCGGGATGCTGGCGGTTTTCAGGGATCACATAGAGAACAACGATGCCGTTGTTTTATCTGATTATGGCAAAGGAGGGCTGGCCAACCCCGAAGAAATGATATCTATCACCAGGCGGGCGAATAAACCGATTCTGATAGACCCCAGGGGCAACGATTATTCGAGATATCGCGGCGCCACCTTGATCACTCCAAACCTGGCGGAATTTGAATCTGTCGTCGGCAAGGTGGAAAGTACCGACGACTTTTCAGAAAAGGCGGCGAGTGTTATTCGGGATTATGATCTGGAAGCCTTGCTGGTTACGCTGAGTGACGAGGGGATGACGTTGTTCGAGAGAAACAAAAATCCCTTGCATATCCCCGCGAGAAGCCGGGAGGTTTATGATGTCAGTGGTGCAGGGGACACCGTAATTGGCGTTATGGCGATGGTATTTGCCACAAACCTGGACAAGGCGACGGGTCTTGAGATTGCCAATAGCGCAGCCGGTGTTGTGATCTCGAAATTCGGCACCACTACGGCGACCCGCGCGGAATTGATGTCCGAGATCAGAAAAGGGGGCGCATTATGATTGTGGTTACGGGCGGCGCCGGGTTTATTGGCTCGAATATTGTCAAGGCTCTCAACCGCAACGGTGTCTTCGACATACTGGTTGTAGATAATCTGTCCAATGTCGAAAAGGTTGCTAACCTGTCGAAGCGGATCATCAGGGATTACATGGACAAGCGCGAATTTCTTGAGGCCATCCAGTCAGATAACCCTTTTGACAGGATTACTGCGGTTTTTCATCAGGGCGCCTGTTCGGACACCCTGGCGGCGGATGGAAAATATGTATTACAGAATAACTTTACCTACTCAAAAGCGCTTTTCCATTTTTGTCAGCGGCACAAGGCGCAATTCATCTATGCTTCCTCGGCTTCGGTCTATGGAAGCGGAGCGGAATTTTCCGAAGATACTTCGTCTGAATCGGCATTGAATGTTTATGCCTGGTCAAAACTTTTATTCGATAACTACATTCGTCAGTCGGGCAACCGTCCGGGTAACTCCGGGACCCAGTGTGTTGGCCTGAGATATTTCAATGTCTACGGCCCCGGTGAATTTCATAAAGCGCGAATGGCTTCCGTTGCCCGGCATTTCAATAATCAATACCGGGAAAAGCAGACGGTCAACCTGTTTGCTGGAACGGGCGGTTACCAAAACGGGGAACAAGCCAGAGACTTCATCCATGTGGATGACGTGGTTAATGTAAATCTGTATTTCATGAACCATCCTGAACTGTCCGGGATTTACAATGTCGGTACCGGACGCGCCCGGAGCTTCAATCAGGTGGCGCTGGCTGTGATCAATTTCCACAGGAACCGGCGGGGATTAACGACTATTGACCTTCCCGAAGCAGTCGATTCCGGCCAGATCAATTACATTGCGATGCCTGAATCGCTGGTCGGCAGGTATCAGAATTTCACCGAGGCTGACCTGACCCGCTTGCGGTCAGCGGGGTATGAAGAGGATTTTTATGATATCGAAACCGGGATAACCAAATATCTGTCATGAGAGGAATCGTACTGGCGGGGGGGACAGGCTCCCGCTTGCGGCCAGCCACGTTCGCCGTGTCGAAGCAGCTGGTTCCGGTCTATGATAAACCGATGGTCTACTATCCGTTGACTACGTTGTTGTCATCCGGGATAAAGGATATCCTGATTGTTTCAACCCCGCAGGATACGCCGGCCTACCAGAGATTGCTGGGGGATGGCGGCCAGTGGGGAATCAGTCTGTCCTACGCGGTTCAGGCAACCCCGGAAGGGATTGCGGACGCGTTTTTGCTCGGTTCCGAGTTTATCGGCAACCATAGCTGCGCATTAGCGCTGGGGGATAATATTTTTTGCGGGGCTGGTCTGTCGGAGAGTCTGCGCAAAGCAGCCACCCTGAAAAAGGGCGCGCAAATATATGCCTGTCGGGTCCCCGACCCCGGCCGCTATGGCGTGGTGAGCCTGGATAGAAACGGCAAGGCCGTGCATCTTGAGGAAAAACCGGCGCGGCCAAAAACCGGATATGCTGTGCCCGGTTTGTATTTTTATGATAATACCGTGGTGGGGCGGGCACGGTCGCTGGTTCCGTCCGGACGCAATGAACTGGAAATAACCGATTTGAATCGTACCTATCTTGATGATGATACTTTACGGGTGGAAGTATTGGGTCAGGACGTGACCTGGCTGGATATGGGCGCCCCTGATTCGTTAATGCAAGCCGCCAGACATGTCGAGACTGTCTCAAAAAGCCGGGAGATCAGGCCAGGTTGCCCTGAGGAGGTCTGTTGGAGAATGGGTTATATTGATGACGGGCAACTTGGAAAACTGGCCGATGAATTGCGGGATACCGGGTATGGCCGCTATCTGACGGGATTGTTGGAATGCCGCTGACCGGGGCGGTTCTGGGAGTGATTGGCGGCAGCGGGTTTGGGCAGCTGGCGGATTTTGCTGTCAGTGAACGCCAGCGGCTCGATACACCTTATGGGAAACCGTCAGATGTCTATTCGACCGGATACTTCCATCAGAAGAAAATTGTTTTTCTGCCAAGACATGGTGAAAACCATGACATTCCTCCACATAAAATCAACTATCGCGCAAATCTGTTCGGATTCAGGCTGTTGGGGATCCGGGAAATTGTTTCTCTGGCTGCGGTGGGGGGTATTGCTGAGCATTGCAGTCCCCGTTCCATTGTAATCCCGGATCAGATCATCGACTATACCTGCAACCGGGTACATACCTGTTATGACGGGTCGGGGCGTACCAATGAGTTTGTCGGCGATGCGCTTGAGCACATTGATTTTACCTGGCCGTATAGCCGTTCGGTTTGCGAAAGATTGATCCATGCCGCAAGGTTGGCCGGAGTATCCTGTGTCGAGCGAGGAGTCTATGCAGCCACCGAGGGGCCCAGACTGGAAACGGCGGCGGAAATAAACAGGCTTGAACGTGATGGCGCAGATATTGTTGGAATGACAGCCATGCCGGAAGCGGGGCTGGCCCGGGAGTTAGGGATAGCCTATGGATCGATAGCCCTGGTGGTGAATGTCGCCGCCGGTCGGGACCCCGATGGTTTTTCGATGGAAACGATAGTCGATAATCTGTCAAGAGTGACTCCGAACGCCTTGAAAATACTGGAATATTATTAAGCGAATCGAGGTTTATCAGTTACCGTTAACCGGCCATATACCCAGTATCATTCCGAATTTCGGATGGTCGAAGTAATGGATTTCCCTGAACTTCAGCCTTCTTTTTTCTGACAGGAAATAGTGTTCCGGCAGGTTGTCCGGCGGTAAAGGAGAAAAGCTGTCGGCCTGTGGTTCGACAGTGACAGGTGATGGTGACCCGGGCTTGTCGTCCGGCAATGGGGCGCTTGCGGGACTTTCCGGTGAGAATTGCAGATCAATGTCGGCGTAAATAAGCGAGGTTTTATAAACCCGGATGAACCCATAGGTCAGTGGCGTGTCGGCCAGACCCAGGGGGATTAACGGCGCATGCTGATAAACTGCGGATGGCTGCGTCCAGCTTGCCGTTCGCAACACGCGATGCCCCGCCTGAATCAACTGGCGCCGGGCCTGCTCCAGATTATCGAGAGTTATGCTGGTCGGGAATTCATTCGAGCGGGATTCCAGCATGGCCATGCGTTGCAGTCTGCCAGCGATTTTCCTGTCGGAGAAATCCCATTTTTCACCCTCGGCGGCTTCCGGGTCCAGACTGCTTCCGGCTTGTTCAAACAGGATTACTTCAATACCATAACTCCGCGCCTGCACGGTCTGGAGAATGCCCGGCAGAATTATGAGTAGAAATAAGCTGAGTAATCTTGTCCCGATATCTTTCATTGTGCCTTAACAGGGAAAATAAGGGCCAACAAATGGATTATACTCCAGAGTTGGGTTAAAATCAGGGCACTGATATGAAGGCGCTCATGTTCAAGTTTATCGGTCAAGTCAGAATCACAGGTCAATTCAGGGCTCTTGTTTTTCTTTGCGGTATCGCGTTTATGGGTAGTGGCTGTGGTGGCGGGGGAAGTGGTGCAATCCAGACCGAGCCACAACCCGAGCCCGTGCCCGAGCCTCCGACTGTGTCAACCCCTGAGCCTGAACCTGAGCCTGCTCCGGTGAAACCGCGGCCTTCGCCCAGACCTGTGACAAGGCCGCCGACCAATGTGGTGGTGACAGACCCGCCCGTTGACCCCGTTGACCCGGTTGACCCGGTTGACCCGGTGGAAACAGCCGAAGAAAAAGCGCGTCGACAACAATATGCCGCCCATAAGGAATTTGTGCTGCAACCCGCCCTGAGCCGGATAAAAGCGGAATATGCTTATGCGCGTGGCGCTACAGGCGAAGGGGTAACGGTCGGTATCATTGATACCGCTATTGACGGCAGTCACCCGGAGTTGACGGGCAGGCTGTCATCGCAGTCGCAAAATGAAGGGAATCCCGATTTGACTCGATGCACAAACCGCCGCCCAGACGGAAAATGTGAATCCGGGGAGGGGCCACCGAGTCATGGCACCGCAGTGGGCGGAACCATCGTTGCAAACCGGAAAAGAGCAGGAGTAGCCTCCGACCCTGTTTATATGCATGGAGTCGCGTTTGACGCCACGCTGCTGTCGACCGGAATTCCTTTGGGGTCGGGGGATGGTATCTATAGGCCAATTACCCTGACTCCTGGCACAACACTTAAGGCTGACGGCAGATTCGCCGCGTTGTTCAATGCGATGAATTCTAAGGTTACCGCTCTTAATCTGAGTTTTGGTTTCTCCGGGAACATCGAAAGTTATACAGAAAGTCAAATACGCAGTGTCTTTCCCAACATAATCTCCGCGATTGCCCAGGCAGATACACTTCCTGCCGACCGCACGATCTACGTATGGGCTGCGGGCAATGCCAATGGCAAGGCTCGTGAAGTGACTGATGAAAACGGGACTACGACGCGCGTAACTGTAGTCGCTTCCTCGGTTGAGATCCTGCCTGGATTTGCCGCCCGTGTTGACGAATTGAAGAACCATACCCTTGCCGTAGTCGCGGTGGATGGAAAGGGTACGATTGCCGGGTTCTCGAACCGCTGCGGCATCGCCCGGGATTTCTGTCTGGCGGCGCCGGGTGTGGGCATCAGGGCTCCGATTCCCAATACCTTGTGCGTTCCTCCCGGAACCCCGGGAAGAAACTGTTATGGTACAGGATTCAGTGGTACATCCTTTGCCGCCCCGCTGGTCACGGGTGGGATCGCCCTGCTTGCCCAACATTACCGGGATCAGTTGGGCAATCATGAAATTGCCCAGCGTATACTGGCTACAGCCAACAAGGACGGAATTTATGCGGACACGAATATATACGGTCAGGGGTTGCTTGATCTGGACGCGGCCACACGTCCTGCAGGAGGGACGCGGGTGCTTGTCGGAAATTCACTGAACGGGCCATCTTACCCGGAAAAACTGAGCGCCCTGTACTCAGGCGCCGGTTTTGGCGATGCGTTGAGCCGTGAGCTATCGAATCTGGAAGTCGCCGCTTTCGATCAGCTTGACGCTCCGTTTTTCCGTCCATTGAGCGATTATATCCAGACACCCGCGTTTGCCGCCGTCAGTCTTGAAGATCGTTTCAGGGCGCTGGGAAATGATTTGTGGGGTCAATCTCATGAGGTCGATGGCCTTCACTTAAGGATGCGTTTTGACGGGGTTCAACCCGGGGCATTTTCGCTGGCTCGCCAGTTGGGAGATCATGAAATGTTTATCGGGTTGCGGTATCATCCCGGCTGGTATTTCGGGCTGCATGGACTCACTGCGCGTCCCGGTTTGACTACCGGACTGATCGGCGCATTCACGGATGATTCGGCTTTCACCAATCCTTTCCTGTCATTTGCCCGCAATGGTACAGTCGCAGGGATGTCGAGGCGCCTGGGACGGGGGGGATTCAGTATTGCGGCGTTTCATGGCTCCGAACAATATGATGATCGGTTCAATACCGGGCACGACCGGGCGACGGGAATGCTGACCGAGTACCGCCTGGCGGATACCGCGCCTGTCCGTATTGCGGTACAGGCCGGATGGATGAGAGAGGAAAGCCGACTGATCGGCAGCCGCCCGATTGGAGCCTTCGGGGAGCTCGGCGCCGGTACTGGATTTATGGGTATTGCAGCCCGACGCCAGGTCACCGGCCGATGGGCGGCGCTGGCCGGCGCCTGGGCCGGACGGAGCCATGCCGAAATACAAAATCCGGGAATACTGCGCGATATGTCGGACTTGAGAAGTAGCGCCTTTTCGGTGGGTCTGGTGGGTGACAGTATCATCAGTACGCGAGACCGCCTGGCCATCCGCCTGGCGCAGCCCCTGCGAGTGGAGTCTGGCAATGCGAATGTCCGCTGGGTTTCCGGTCGCACCCGGGAGCGACAGGCGCGAGTCGAAACAGCAACCCTGAACCTGGAACCCTCTGCTCGCCAGCTTGACCTCGAACTCACTTGGGTCCGTCCGTGGAAACAGGGACATGTTCACCTGGCGGCGCTCACCTCACAGAATGCGGAACATACTCCCAACGAAGACGACAGGGCGTTGCTGATCCGTTATAACCGAGAATTCTAGACGATTAAACGATGCGTAGGGGCGGCCCACTGTGGCCGCCCGCGTCATTCACGGAGAGCAGGAATCCGCAGCAGCGGGCGGGCACGGAGACTTGCCCCGGAATGTTGGCCATCGGACAAAACATCCAGTAGTCGCTCGGTAAAATCGAGCCTTTCATTCGGGTCGCTTAAGTTCGCGGTGATTCTGAACGCGCTCGGTCCGGCCAGCCGGTATTGATCGGGATGGCGCTGGATCAAAGAGAAGATGGTGTCCGGATTGACTGCCGGGCCGTCATGAAACTCGACCAGTCCGTCTTTTCCGTTTATGTCGATCTTTTTAATATCGAGTTGTTCACAGCGCAGCCGAAGGGCGGTAATCCTGAACAGGTTTTTAGCCGGGGCCGGCAACAGGCCAAAGCGGTCAATCGCCTCGATTTGCAATTCCTGCAACGCTTCCAGGTTCTCCGAATTCGCGATTCTTTTATAAAATATCAGCCGGGCGTGGGTATTGCCGAGATACTCGTGAGGGAACAGCGCCGGGAGATGCAACTCCACCTGTGATTGTTTATCAGGCTGGAGTAAATTGTCTTCGCTTGCAAGAACGCCGTCCCTGATCGAAGTGATGGCATGATTCAGATATTCGCTGTATAGAGAAAACCCGATTTCGTCAATCGTTCCACTTTGTGTTTCACCCAGCAATTCACCGGCTCCCCGAATTTCAAGATCGTGCGATGCCAGGGCAAATCCGGCTCCCAGGTCAGCCATCGAAACAATGGCGTCCAGGCGTTTCACCGCATCGCTGGTGATCAGATTCCTGCCAGGAATCAAAAGCCAGGCGAATGCCTGGTGGTGAGAGCGGCCCACTCTGCCGCGTAGCTGATGGAGTTGCGCCAGACCGAATCGGTCCGCCCGGTTTATGATGATGGTGTTGGCTGAGGGGATGTCGATGCCGCTTTCGATAATCGTTGAGCAGACCAGCAGATTAAAGCGCTGGTGATAAAAATCCTGCATGACTCTTTCTATCTGTATTTCCGGCATCTGCCCGTGAGCAATCCCGATTCTGGCTTCGGGGATCAGTTCCCGGAGTTCTTCAGCCATGGCTTCGATCGTACGCACCGTGTTGTGCAGGAAGAAAACCTGACCGCCGCGGCGAATCTCTCTTAGAACCGCTTCCCGGATCAATGTCAGATCCCACTGCCTGACAAAAGTCTTGATCGACATCCGGTTCAGCGGAGGCGTCGAAATGATCGAGATGGCTCGCATCCCGGCCATGGTGATGTTCAGGGTGCGCGGAATGGGTGTCGCGGTCAGGGTCAGTATGTCGATCTGGTTTCGCAATCGCTTCAGCCGCTCCTTCTGGCGAACCCCGAATCGGTGTTCTTCATCAATGATCAACAGCCCCAGGTCGGAAAAACGGATATCCTTCTGCAAGAGTCGATGAGTACCGATGACAATATCGAGATTCCCGTTTTCCATGCGGGTCAGCGTTTCCCCGGACTGTGTCCGGGTATTGAATCGGGACAGCATTGCGACATTGATCGGCCAGTCAGCGAAGCGGTCGGCGAATAACTGATAATGCTGTTGCGCCAGCAGAGTAGTCGGCGCGATCAGCGCAACCTGTTTCCCGCAGCTCGCGACAATGAACGCGGCCCGCAGCGCAACTTCGGTTTTGCCGAAACCGACATCTCCGCATACCAGTCGGTCCATCGGCTCAGCAGATTTCAGGTCCGCTATGACCTCCTCGATCACCTGTCTTTGATCCGGTGTTTCCTCAAACGGAAACCGGGTGGAGAAATGTTCCATCTCCTGTGGGTCGATTTCACAGGTATTGCCCTTGCGGGTGCGCCTGGTGGCTTCAGTTTCCAGCAGCTCGGCAGCCACGTCATAAGCCTTTTCCCGGGCGCGTGTTTTCGCTTTTTCCCACTGGCTGGCGCCGAGTTGATGCAACGGAGCGTGTTCCGGGGAACTGCCGGTGAACCTGCTGATCGTGTTCAGGGAAATAACCGGAACATATAATTTATCATTGTTCTGATATTCGAGTACCAGGAATTCAGTCTGCTCATCGGTGATATCGAGAATCTGTAGTCCCATGTAGCGGCCGACTCCATGCTTGATGTGGACAACCGGGTCCCCGATACTCAACTGCGCCAGGGATTTGATGATCGTTTCGGGGTCGCGGTATTGCTGGTCTCTCCGGCGGCGCTGGTAAACCCTTTCTCCGTATAACTGGCTTTCACAGATAATTTCGATTCCAGCGGTATCGGAGATGAATCCTCTTTGCAGTGAACCTGTGGTGATGGACAATCCGGCATGAGCCGTTGACAGGAAGGCTTGGAAATCGTCGACCGGATTCGGAACAATCCGGTTTGCTCTCAGCATATTGTCAAGCGCTTCGCGTCTGCCCGGAGTTTCAGCGACAATCAGAACCCTGTTTTCTGTATGGTCCAGATGGGAGAGAAATTCACGGTATGGGGATTTCTTTCGCGGGTCCACCGGGAACTGTTGGTGGCAGCCGACCGGCGCCGGCCAGTGAATGTCCGAATCTTCCTGAACCACCGCCGCGTCCCGCAGTCTGATGACCGGATATTGCGAGATTGCTGAGCGCATCCGGCTGTGGTCCAGCCAGAGCTGTTCGGGCGGCAATACTTTCCTGGCCGCGTCATGATTGGCGCTGATGTGCCGGTCGCTGACTTCAGCCCAAAAGGCAGAGCAGGCATCATCGAATTGCGCCGACAGCACGAATACCGCGTCTGCCCGCAGGTACTCAAATAATGTGGCGGTTTCCTCGAAGAACAGGGGGAAGAAAAATTCGGCGCCGACCGGTATCTGTCCCTGCGAAACCTGGCTGTAAACATGCTGGGAGCGGGGGTCGCCTTCAAATTGCTTCCGAAAAGATGAGCGGAAGCGGGTAATACTCTGTTCGGTCATCGGGAACTCTCTGGCCGGCAAGAGCTCAATCCGGCTGACCTTGTCGATGGACCTTTGGGTATCCGGATCAAACCATCGAATCGAATCGAGTATGTCATCGAAAAAATCCAGCCGAAAAGGCGCCTCGAATCCCATCGGAAAAACATCCAGCAGCCCACCCCGAACCGTGTATTCTCCGGGCGAAACCACCTGATATACCGATGTGTAGTTGGCATTGCCCAGTTGGTCCCGCAGTTCACTCATCCTCACCTTCTGTCCGACTTCCAATGAAAATGTGTGACCGACGACATAGTCCGCCGGCGGCAATCTCTGCATCAGATTGGTGGTTTGTATCAATACGATACCTCGCCGCAATTTCGGCAGGACGCCAAGCAGTTTCAGGCGCTCGGAAATAATATCCTGATGCGGGGAAAAGACATCATAAGGCAAGCATTCCCACCCCGGAAAAACCAGAACCGGTATGTCAGATGGATTGTCCTGAAAGTATCGGATTTCAGCTTCAATGATCTCAAGCTGATGCTGGTCCTCTATTACCACCACCAATACTCCGTCATATTTATTGGCCGCTTCGGACAGCGCCATGCCGACCGAGGAGCCGTGAAGTCCGGACCAGGTTACAAGGCGGTTCTTTTCTGGAAGCGGGGGATTGAGTAATCCGGAGTCGGGCAAGGTATCTCGCACGGTGTAAATCTATGGTAGCCTTCGGCAAACGGGAACGGATTATATCTTATGACGGTCCATTCGTAATGAACATGCGTAGATGAAATGACACGACAACACAAGGTATGGGCGATTGTCCCGGCAGGCGGGGTGGGCAGGCGGATGGGGACTGACAAACCGAAACAATACCTGTCCGTGTGTGGGTGTCCGATTATCCACCATACTTTGTCCCGGATTTGCGCCAGCCCGTTTATCGACGGCGTAACCGTGGGCATCGCGGATACCGACCACTGGTGGCCGCGCCATTCATTTTCCCATCCCAGGATTCTGGGGGTTTACGGCGCCGGGCCAGAGCGGGTAGACACGGTTCGAAACGGTCTGGATTATCTCCTCGAACATCACAACGCCGTCGAATCCGACTGGGCGCTGGTGCATGACGCGGTCCGGCCCTGTATTCTGCAACGGGATATCGAGAATCTGGTGGGTGAGGCGGCCAGTAACGGGGATGGCGCTGTATTGGGAGGAGATCTGGCCGATACTCTGAAGATCGCGGATGAAAACGGCCGGATAATGGATACCGTTCCGCGCGACCGGTTCCGCCGGGCGTATACGCCCCAGATGTTCAGGATCAGGGATCTGGCCAACGGTATTGACGAGAGTCGGTCCCGAGGGGTAAGCGTCACCGATGAATCCATGGCCGTGGAAGTGATCGGGATTCGACCGATGCTGGTAAGAGGACATCCCGCCAGCCTCAAGGTGACAGTACAGAGTGACCTTGACTTGATGAAAGTTATTTTGGAGGCGTTTCAGTGATTAGAATAGGCACAGGTTATGATGTTCATGCCCTGACGAAGGGGCGCAAATTGATATTGGGCGGAGTTGAAATAGAATGGTCGATGGGACTGGACGGGCATTCGGACGCGGATGTGCTGCTTCACGCGATTTGCGACGCGTGTCTGGGGGCCGCTGGCGCCGGAGACCTCGGCGTTCACTTTCCGCCGGAAGACCAGAAATACAAGGATATCAACAGTCGGGAACTCCTCAGGGAAGTCGTCGACGGATTACATCAGGAGTGCTGGAGAATCAGTAATCTCGACTGCACCATCATTGCCGAGAAGCCGAAACTCCGTCCTTTCATCCCGGCCATGGTCGCGCATATTGCGCAAGACCTCGGGATTGACCGCAGTCAGGTCAACGTCAAGGCCACTACAACCGAGGGACTTGGTTACATCGGACAGCAAAAAGGGATCGCGGCCCAGGCCGTAGTTCTGATTGAGCGATAACGGACTGTTAATCCAGGCGGCGGATCGCCTATTCAGGCAGCGGGCCGCTCATCCAGGCCACAGACTGTCCACTCAGACAGCGCCCGGAGTATCACTACCCGGATTTCGACAGCATTCTTCCCAGTGGCCGGCCGCCGAGCAGATGCATGTGTAGATGATAGACTTCCTGCCCGCCATGCCGGCCGCAGTTGATCAGCAACCGATAGCCGTCTTCTGCGATGCCTTCCTCATGGGCCAGTTTGCGCGCTACGACGAACAAATGCCCCAGCAGGGCTTCGTCTTCTTCCGATACGTCATTGACTGAGGGGATTGGTTTGTTCGGGATGATCAGGACATGGCTGGGCGCCTGGGGGTGAATGTCGCGAAACGCGGTGGCCCGGTCATCCTGATAAAGAATATCCGCCGGAATTTCCTTATTGATTATCCTGGTGAACAGGGTGTCTTCAGTCATGGTGATTTTGCCAGGGTTAAGGTTGAAGGCCGCGCCCGTCAAGCCGACGAGAGCGTATCGGCAATCTGGTGAAGGTCAGAATCCCGAATCCCCATCGAGTCCAGATGCGCGACAGTGTTGATTATATAATCAATATTGGTTCCATTGGGACCGATGGCCTGTTTTACAACCTGTACGGTTTGCTCCACCGACATTTCGGGCGCGAACTGGGGATGCTCCGTTCGGGAAATAAAGGTCAGGGCTGTGACCACTCGATTGTCCCCGAGATAAGCCGGCTTGATGACAGGCTGATAAGCGTCCGTGATCATTTCCCGTTCGTAGAGATAATCCAGTTGCGGGTTCCGGTTTTCATCATGAAGGCGGAAAGCCATTCCGTTACAGGAGCCCCCGGATGCCAGTCCAAGAACCAGTCCGGGCTTTTCCGGGGTTCCCCGGTATTGGTTCGACCACAGACAGAGCCTGCGGTGAAACCCGAAAATCCGGGCCGGCCGGGATTCCTCATAAGAAAATCCGGGGTCCCACATCAACGAACCATACCCGAACACCCACAGATCGTGGTCCGGCAGTTCGATATTGGCGTTGCTGAAATGGTTTGTCATCAATCAACCTGCCAGGTTGACGCCGCCTGATCGGCAAGCCAGGATTGATAATGATTCAGATTTGCCATATCCCAATGATCGTACCCGGCGACCTGATTAGCCAGCTTGAAAGGGGTATTCCGATAATGCGATTTTTTAGTAGCGAAATCAGCGCGCCCCAGATCATCATTATTCAGCAATATCATGTTCCCGAGCCGGTCGGCAATGTCATGGGCGCCTTCACCGAAATATGAATACCACTCCTGTTCCGGGTTATACGGGAAAATATGTTCCAGTGTTGTATCCAGGTAATTCGTTTTATGACCTGCGTTACTCTCTATTTCCGACAACAGAAACCGGATTTTTTTGGATGATCGTCTGCTTGGCATACTGATATATTGAAAGGCGTTTTTGAATGTGTCATCAGCCGGATAAAGCGCCTTGAAATCCGGGCTGTTCTTGATATGGCTGGTGCGCTGATATTCACCATTGGATATCTTTATGGCGATGTTGTTATAACGTCTTTCCTGTTCGTTTGGTGAATAGCCGCAAATCACGTTGTAACGAATCGACAGGCAATAGAGACAGCGCAGAGTGCGGACGAATTCATCGGGGGAAAACTTCCCAAACGCCGCTATTAATATTGTGTAAGGTTGCCGGATGTGAAACAGTTTCAAGCCTTCAAGAAAATGAACAACATCCCGGTATTGACCATTTTTCTGTTGCTGCCACCACTCGTCATAGGGTTGGGATAAAGAGGCATAGACCGGAACCGAATCCGTTAATGACTGTAAATAACTGTACGCTTGTTCAGGCTCGGTATAAAGCTGGCGGACCGATTTGAATAAATCCTTCTTGCTAACCAGAGGCCTGTGGGAATTGTGCAGGTAACGGACGAAATCAGTGAAATCGTTTTTACCCAACTGGGTCAGGATATCTGACCACGCTTCATCCAGATCGTCCAGCTTTTCGTCTGCCACATCGTCATTTTGTGTGACCACTGAAAAAATATAGTTTTTCAACAGGTCAGGAGTGGAAAGCTGTACTCCTCTGGCGTTTAATGTTTCAAATACCTTATAGGCATTCAGACTATCCTGCACCACGATTTTTGTGAAAACCAATCTGGAGGAAAACCTGTTAATAAACTCTGCAATTTCTTCGCCATTATTTCCCAGGTTTTTGTCGCAGAAAAACTCAAATGCCTGTTTCAGGAGGTTGTTGGTTGTGGTTATCCCTCTGCTTTGGGGCGCCCTTAGATTGGAACAAATGTCCTTGTAGAAACGTCCGTTGTTGCGATTTAACGTCAGCCTGCTGCTGACTCTTAATGAAACGAGATCCTTTGAGCCGATATAGCGCGCGACAATTTCTTGCAATCGCTGCTGATTATTCTCTGCATCCTCGTGGTTGTCGATCAAATTCTGGATTTTCCGCATCGTTGCCAGAATTAACAGGGAGAGTGTCACCATGCGCTGCTGGCCGTCTATTACCTCAAAATCATGCTGGTTTTTACGCTGTAACACGATATAGCCCATATAGTGGAAACCTTCCTGATCCAGCCCCTCGATATCTGCCCACAAGTCTTCCCACTGTTCCTGTTCCCACGAGTAATCTCGCTGAAAATGCGGGACAGTGTATTTAACCCCATTACTTAACAGTTCGGAAAATGTCTGGTTAGCAGGCTCCATCAACATAAAATCGCTCATCTGGTCATCTCCTGAGTTGAAAATTCAGATGGTTCAATCTTACCGATTACTACCTCGGAAATCAGCCGGGAAAGGTCATATCTGGAGCGGTTGAAGAACTTCATAATTTTCTGGGTAAAAACAAAACAAAGCGTGGCAGTCGTTCAACCCAATCAAATAACCATCACTTGAACTGACCCAGTTCGCTGACCAGGACTGAAAGCATCGAAATGTCAATTTCGGTTTCCTTTTTCAGGTCTTCTGTCATTGCTTTCAGTTTCCTGATTTCGTCCCGGTTTTTTTCCTGCCAGTCCAGTAGCGCCTTCTTCGGGTTATCAGTGGTGGATTGCATGCTGATGATCGAAGCGATGTCTGATTGATGAGTGCGCAGGTCGGAGGTCAGGCTGAATTTTGATCGCTCATGCCAGATATTGTCGACTTTCAAGGTCGAAATACGATTTTGTAACCAGAACAAGCCGAGGCAGTGGGTTATCCCGAAGTAAATTCTGCCTATGAATTCCACCGGTCGTCCGGAGTCCAGCGCGATTTGTAGGATATCGAGGCCGTTGGCCAGAGTCACACGGGCCGAGATCTGGTGGGCCAGATCATCGGACAGCCCTTTTTCCACCAGATTCCGGAGTCTGATCCGGTATCGCTTGTCGTTGCTGTCGACTACCGCTACGGCGCTGTCTGTCAGGATGTTGAATCCATCCTTGAAACGATTGACCAGGGAATCAATGTCAGTCGATACCGTCGTGTTGCGCAGCAACCAGACGACAGAAGATTCAATGGCATACGTTAAATAGTTAAAGCACTCCATTTGCACATCTGCATCGACCTGGTTGTCCAGAGCCTGGATCTTGGCAAAAAGCCGCTGGTTGTCGGTGATATCCCTTACCACAATATAGTATGCGGCAATCCGGTCAACCGGGGCGCCGGTCAGGTCAGCCAGCTTCAGATGGAACGTGATGCCCATGGAGCCGACCAGATCGTTAGTAATTTGTGTGGAAATTATTTCCCGTTTGAGGCGGTGTCGCTGGATTTGGCGGCCGTATTTTTCACTGATCAACGAGGGGAAGTACTGAGCAATTTCACGCTCAAGATACGTCATATCGGGTAAATTCGAGTCAAGCAGGGTCTGATAAAGGTCCATTTTGCTGTAGGACAACAATACCGCGAGTTCTGGCCGGGTGAGATAATTTCCGGCTTCAAAACGATTGTTCAGGGTAGCCTCATCGGGCAGGAATTCAAGCGCCCGGTTTAACAGTCCCTTGTCTTCCAGTACCTTGATCGCCCGCATCTGTCCCGGCATGAGTCCCGCTCGAAAGGATGTTTCCAGACTCAGAATCTGTGTTTGCAGGTAGTTGTTCGACAACACCAGATCAGCGACCATATCTTCCATTTGGGCAAGCAGGGTATTTCGCCGCGATACCGTGAGATTGCCTTTTTGCATTTCCGCGTTCAACAGGATTTTTATGTTTACCTCATGATCCGACGTATCCACCCCGGCAGAGTTGTCGATTGCATCGGTGTAGCATAATCCACCATTGAGACTGAATTCTATTCTGGCCAGCTGGGTCATACCCAGATTTCCACCTTCTCCAATGACCTTGCAGCGTAGCTCGGAAGCGTCTACGCGCAAGCTGTCATTATTCCTGTCCTGGGCGTCGCTATGCGATTCAGAAGAAGATTTGACGTAGGTGCCAATGCCCCCGTTCCATAACAACTCGACTTCGGCCTTCAAAATCAGGTTGATCAAATCATCGGGAGCCCAGGAATCCTGGCTTGCGCCCAATACTTTTTTTGCCTGGCTGGAGAGGGTGATCGATTTTTCACTTCTGGAAAATATCCCGCCCCCTGTCGAAATCAGGCTCTGATCATAATCAGCCCAGGATGATCGGGGTAATTCAAACAATCGTCTGCGCTCCCGGTAACTGGATTCGGGGTCCGGGTCGGGGTCTATGAATATGTGTTGATGATTAAACGCGGCAACCAGTCTGACCTGTTTCGAGAGCAGCATGCCATTGCCGAATACGTCGCCTGCCATATCCCCGATACCGACCACCGTAAAAGGGCTGGACTGAATATTCTTACCCAGTTCCCGAAAATGTCTTTTTACCGATTCCCAGGCCCCTCTTGCGGTAATCCCCATTTTTTTGTGGTCATATCCCGCTGACCCGCCAGAAGCAAAGGCGTCGCCGAGCCAGAAACCGTATTCTTCGGAAATCCGGTTGGCAATATCAGAAAATGTGGCAGTCCCTTTGTCGGCCGCGACTACCAGATAGGGGTCGTCTCCATCCAGTCGAACTACATTGTCAGGCGGAACGATTTGCGTCCCGGATAAATTGTCTGTAACGTCAAGCAGGCTTTTGATGAATATCCTGTAGCAACTGATCACTTCCTGGAGGGCATCGGCGGGTTCTGCCTTGTGAAGTTGTTTGGCGACAAATCCACCCTTGGAGCCGACCGGCACAATCACCGCGTTTTTTACTCGCTGCGCTTTCACCAGGCCGAGAACTTCCGTTCTGAAATCTTCCGGCCGCTCGGACCAGCGCAGGCCGCCGCGCGCCACCTTGCCGCCGCGCAGATGTACTCCTTCGACCCTGGGCGAGTAGACGAATATTTCATATTCAGGAGCCGGTTCGGGGATACGGGGAATGGCGCGGGAACTCAGTTTGAACGAAATCCAGGGCTTGGGTTCACCGTTCTCACCGGGCTGGAAGTAGTTGGTTCTTCGGGTTGCGGCTACCACGTCCAGCAGGGCGCGGATAATCCTCTCCTCGTCCAGTGTGCTTACACTCTCCAGCAGTCCTTTGATTTCAGCGTCCAGGTTTTCCGGATTTCCGTTCCCGGAACGGGCGTGGCCGGGGCTGAATTTCTCTTCGAACAACCGGGTTACGCAGATGGCCAGTTGAGGGTTATGGATCAACGCGTCGATAATATAGCGCTCGCTGTATCTCAATCTGATTTGTTTCAGATAGCGATAATATGCGCGGATCATGCTGATCTGACGCCAGCTCAATCCCGCCAGCAGGGTCAAATGATTGAACCCGTCGTTCTCGATACAACCGGTCCAGCATTGAATGAATGTGGATTCGAAATGTTCTGTATTGTTCTTCGGATCAAATTCAATTCCATCCATTCTCGAAATATCGAAGTCCAGTATTCTGAACTCTTCTCCACTGGTTTTCCGGATTCGGTAGGGCCGTCCACTGTGTATGATTACCCCCATGTTTTCAAGGATCGGCAGAATATCGGAAAGGGCGGTAGAGCTTTGGCGGGAGTAGAGTTTGAAACTGGCCCGTTTCCTGTCATCAGCATCGGTATTTTGTCGTGTCACCGGATTCAGGGTCGCCTGGATGCCTGCCTCGGGAATATGATCCAGTATCTGTATGTCGAGAACGGCCTGATCGACAGAGAAGTCGTATTGATACGCGCTGGAAAATCCGTCCCGATAACTCTCCAGACAGGCAGCCGCCGTGACCGGATCAAACCTGGTTTTCAGGCTTTCAAACAGTTTCTCGTTCCAGCCCCGGGCCAGATGCTGAACTTCCCTTTCCAGAGCCTGTTGGTCGGCAGGCAGCCTGAGCGCCGATTTGTCTTCGGGGTCCGTATGCAGAATAAAATGAATCCGGGTCAGAATGGAAGTCGAGAAATACACGTCGAATTCGACTTCCCGCGCATTCATCTGTTCGGCCAGGTAATTCTGTATGGTTGTTCTTAATCTCGTATCGAACAAATCCTTCGGCACGTATACAAGGCAGGAATAAAAATGACCGCAGATATTCTTGTGAATATATAACCGGGTCTTCCTTCTTTCCTGATTCAGCAACGTCATCCCCAGCGAGTAGAGTTGCTTTAATTCCATGTGAAACAGCTTGTCCCTCGGTAGTGTTTCAAGAATGTTGCGCAACTCCTTGTAGGAATATCCGTTTTTACGCAATGTGCTGGCGGCGAGGACGTAACTCGCCTTTTTGCGGATATGAGGGATATCCGAGGTCGGCAGAGCGGAAGTGGAGCCGGCGAGAAACCCCAGGAAACAGCTGATTTTCCGGTTCGATACGGGGCTGTCGGAATTATGATCACCCGGTTCCTGCCTGACCAGAATACAATCCATGTGACGGTCTCTGTGGATATTCGCCCGATTCCGTGTTTTTGTGAAGACAACCGGAGAATTTTCATGTAACACGATCGGTGGGAGGGTGTCTTTCATCAGGTCAACCCCATCCTTTCGGGCAGTGCGTAATACACCAAGCGGTGAAGACGGGTTCAGTCCAATCTTATGGGTTTCCCCTGAACCAGAAAGCTCAAGCTCACAAAAACCGAGAAACAGGAAATGATCCTCGGTCATCCACTGAAAAAATTCCGGATACTCAGAGAATTCCGGACTTGTCCTGATTGATTTCAGCGCCCTGGCTTTTTCAAGAACCTGGGCCTTCATCGCTGACCAGTCTTCGACCACAGTTTCTATATTCCGGATTGTCCTGTTCAGTAACTGTGCAATTTCCCGATGCTCATTCTCCGGAATGTAATCGACCAGAAACTGGATAAACGATTCAGTATGAACCTCATTCACTTCGTCGCTATCATTGTCCTGATTGGAACTGTATCTTCTGTATCCGGTTGCAATATTTTTTTTACAGCGGCTGACCCGAAATACCGGATGTATGGTTCGATGCGGTGTTTTTCCCAGTCTGTTCAAGCAGATGCACAGGGAATTGACAATGAACGGGAAGTCGTCTGATATGACATAGATAATCGTCTGCGCCGCTTCACTCTCCATCCGGTTGCCGTCGGCGTTACTGAAATTCTGTAGTTCAACCACTTTTTCACCGGGCTTTCGAATCTCTCCCAGTTGTTGATGCGCCAGCGCCAGAGTTCTGAAATCCGAGGCCTTCTCCGTGCAATAGTCCTGCCCGGAAAGGCGGTGATAATAGGCTCTCAGGTATTCAATCTCTGATTCAGACGGCGGGGGCTTTGATTCGTTCAAAGTCGAAATCAAAGATTCGGTAACGGAATTTTCCATTTTTTTGTCCTGAAAGTGGTCACTGACATATTAGCCAGATTAGAGTTGTTTTCCAATCACAAGTTCGTCATTTTCGTGAAACTGTCCGGACTCTTCCCGGACAACTACGGGAGGCTGTTCCTGCATATCCTGAAAGTATCCTTGTTTTCAGTCTGGAATCATCGGACAATCACTTGCCACGCAAATAGCCGGAAGTATCCACCTCAAGGTCTGATTAGCTGATATGAACATTCTTGTCTTTGATATAGAAACCGTTCCCGATGTAAAAACCGGTCGTCGTTTATATCAATTAGAGGGTTTGTCCGATGACGATGTGGCCAAGGTCATGTCCAGTAAACAGGTGCAAAAAACCGGCAAGTCGGATTTTCTACCCCTTTATCTGCATCGGGTTGTGGCTATTTCGACTCTGTTATGTACCACGGGATCGATCAGGGTCTGGTCGCTGGGGTCATCGGACTCATCAGAGAAAGAAATTATCACCCGGTTTTTTGATGGTATTGACCGCTATTCGCCCACTCTGGTCAGTTGGAACGGATCCGGATTTGATTTGCCGGTATTACATTATCGCTCGTTGCTGCATGGGGTTAACGCGGGGCGCTACTGGGAAACCGGGGAAGGTGAACGCGAATTTCGTTTCAATAATTACTTGAGCCGATACCATTGGCGGCATATTGATTTGATGGATATTCTGGCCGGATTCAATTTGCGGGCCACGGCGCCGCTGGAATCAATCGCGGTTATGCTTGGTTTCCCGGGAAAGCTCGGGATGAGCGGTGACCGGGTATGGGAAGCCTTCCAGCATGACGGGACCGACAAGATACGGAACTACTGTGAGACCGACGTTCTGAACACATTTTTGGTGTATTTACGCTGGGAATTGATTCGGGGAACCTTGAGTGAGGACCATTATCGCGCCCAATGTGACCGGGTACGGGCATTTCTGAAGGAGTCGGATGGTGGGCATTTCAGTGAATTTCTGGCTGTCTGGGAAGCAGGTTCGGCTGACACTGCCCCTTGATGGATGATAGTGGATGCCCGGACCGGGGGATGGAGCGTTCAAGGGGTGATTCCGGGGGGATTCAGTCCTTGCGATTCCCGATATCGTCTGGAGTGTCGGCAGGGATGTTTCCCTGTGTAACGATCGGGCCGGGATGAGCCTGTTTCCGGCCGTGATGACTGCCTGACGAGGTTGATGAATCTGAACGCGGTTTGCGAGGCCGCGACCGGGAAGACCGGGCCGGTCGCTTCTGGCCGGTTGATGCAGGGGATGGTTCGGGCAATGAATCGCTTTTGGCCGGGTGGCTGGAACTTCGTGGATTACGCTGCCTCTGGTTGTTCGCGCCGGTTCGACGGCCATCCTGGTCCGGTTGGGGAGCGGCGCCGGCCTTTTTCGGTCGTGGGTTTTCCGGCTGCTGCTTTGCCTTGCCTCGCTGACCGTGATTACTCCTGTCCAGACGCCTTTCACGACTATCGTCCCCTTTACCGCCGGCATCCTTGACCCGATTCCGGTTTCTGTCTCTTCCTTTGGCGCCGGAACGGGTATTTCTGGTCTGCTTCCGGCGTTCGGTCCTTTCCCGCTCGTCGGGACGGTTCGTTGATCTGGTTTCTTGCGCGGATTCGTCTTTTCCAAACAGGGATCGGATCAGGCGCGGCAATAATCCGGGTTTACCCTGTTTCGGCTCCGGTTCAGTGGAGGAGGCGGGCGATTCGAAAGGGGGGGGCGTAATCTGGTCCAGTTGGACATGGGGTATTGCTGATTTTGTGGCTCTGGGTTTGTTGGACGACGCCTTGCTTTTGCTTTCAATATTCGTTTCTTGTCTGAAACTGGCAATATCCGTCAACTCATCAAGCTCATCGGACCTGAGCCGCTTGATCCGGAACTGCGGACTGCTGAGTTCGGCGGATGGAACGATAATGACGCGGGACGCCAGCCTGGCTTCGAGCTGATACAGTTCATGGCGTTTTTCATTCAACAGATAAGTTGCCATATCCAGCGGCAAAACTACTTGAATTGCTTCGGTATTCTCCTTGAGCGCTTCATCCTCTATGATCCGCAGCAAACTCAACGACGCCGACACCACGTTTCGAATGGTGCCCATGCCATCGCATCTTGGGCAGACTTGATAGTTTATGTCACTGATTGAGGAACGTAATCTTTGCCGGGACATTTCAAGCAAACCAAAGCGGGATATATGTCCAACCTGAACCCTTGCGCGATCTGCCTTCAAGGCTCCCTTCAACCGGCTTTCCACCGACCTCTGGTTTCTGCTGACCGACATGTCGATCAGGTCAATCACAACCAGGCCGCCTATATCCCGGATCCGAAGCTGGCGGGCAATTTCTTCCACGGCTTCGAGGTTGGTGTTAAGCGCGGTTTCTTCGATATCCGAGCCCTTGGTGGCCCGCGCCGAGTTTACGTCGATGGAGATCAACGCTTCCGTATGATCGACGGAAAGTGTTCCCCCGGAAGGCAGGGTGACCAGACGATTGAAGGCAGAATCAATTTGTCCTTCTATCTGGTATCTGGAAAAAAGCGGGACGCTATCCTCGTACAGTTTGAGCTTCTTCAGGTTGTGGGGCATGACCTGGGTAATAAAACGTTCCGCCCGTTCATGGATTTCCTTGTCATCGACAATAACTTCGGCGATGTCTCCGGATAAATAATCACGTATCGAACGAACGATCAGGTTGCCCTCCTGATAGATCAGGAAAGGGGCTTTTGAATTCGAGGATGCCTGTTCGATGTTATCCCAAAGCCTGACCAGAAAATCCAGATCCCATTGCAGTTCTTCCTGGCTTCTACCGATTCCTTCTGTTCGGGCGATCAGGGAGTGCTGGCCGCTTATGTCAAGCCGGGACAATATTTCCCGCAACTCGTTGCGGTCTTCTCCGGCAATTCTTCTTGAAATTCCGCCGCCTTTCGGGTTGTTGGGCATGAATACCAGAAATCGCCCGGCCAGGCTGACGAATGTAGTCAGCGCCGCGCCTTTTGTACCTCGTTCGTCCTTGTCGACCTGAACGATCATCTTCTGTCCTTCCCGGATCACTGAATCAATCTTGACATCGGTAATCTGGGTCCTGGAATCATGGTTATTGAAGTATCCCCGATAAATTTCCTTGAGCGGAAGGAATCCCTGTCTTTCTGAACCGTAATCTACGAAGCATGCTTCGAGGCTTGGTTCCACTTTTGTGATGATGCCCTTGTAAATATTCCCTTTCTTTTCTGTCCTGACTGCCGCTTCCAGATCAAGATCAATCAGTTTTTGTCCATCGACAATGGCAACCCGAAGCTCTTCCGCATGGGTTGCGTTAAATAACATTCTTTTCATTAAAATATCCCGGCGCCATTTCAGGGATACAGGAACTGTATCCGCGCGGCGTCCAATGATCCCCGATCCCAATCGGGAACGGGAAAATTCAAACTATGGGATGGCCCCGACAAATTTAATCAGAGCAGAAAAGAGGGCGTGACTAACGCCTCGAAAGAATGGCCCGGCTGATTCCGGGCTATGCCTGACCGCTTTTATGAAAATCAAACCGGGTCATTATCGCCATGCAAGTCTCACAACTGCATTTCCCGGTTGGTAGCCATAATTCCTTCAGATTCAATAGCTTAAGAAGGCGCGATTCAAATTTGGAACCGATTCCAGCCTGACCGGATCAAGAAGCTGACATGAGTTTCGGTCGTGTCTGTTGACTCCATGCTTCACAATATCCGGATGTTCGGCGAAAAAACTTTCTCTTTATCTGATTTCTGCAAATCGTCCAGTAATCTCAAACTGCCCAAAACCCTGGACTGAACTGATTTCACCCTGTCTCGTTATGAGCAGGATTGTCTGCGGTCATCACCGCCTGTATTTGGGAACCCGCCTTGATCAAACTCAAGTCATTTCAGTCCAAATGGCCAATTCCATGGACAGCAGGGCGGTTTCACCTGAAATCTTTCTTGTGTCTCCTGGCCCTGGGTTTTATATCCCGGGCGGAACCTGGATTTGTTCCAGACTGAACACAAATCCCTGTCAATTATCCACTCCAGCCAGTTGAGACGGGTGAATCATATCAAGATTGATGAATGAATACAATCGCGTTGACATCGCGTGAATGAACCCAGCCTGAACCCGATTGAATTACCGGACAGGAATGTGTAAACTCCCGCGCCTTCGGCAGGCGCGTAGCTCAGTTGGTTAGAGCACCACCTTGACATGGTGGGGGTCGGTGGTTCGAATCCACTCGCGCCTACCAAATCAGTATTCGCGGCCGGATTATGGCCTCATATTAACATGCCTGACAATCATTGCGACAATGTGCATTCCCCGGTGTGGGGCGCGACTGAATGAGCATCGAAAATGCCTCGAATCTCTCTCCCTGACGGGTCTGTCCGGGATTATCACAATCCCCTGACTGTATTTGACGTGGCCCGGGATATCGGCGCTGGCCTGGCAAAAGCCGCCATTGCGGCTACTGTGGATGGCGAATTGATGGATACCAGTACATTACTGGAGGAAGACTGCGAACTGGGTATCATTACCGTGCGCGATGAAGCGGGTCTGGAAGTGATCCGGCATTCAACTGCGCATTTGCTGGCCCAGGCGGTAAAGCAGTTGTTTCCGGAGGCGCAGGTGACCATTGGCCCGGTCATTGATGACGGGTTTTATTATGATTTTTCATATTCTCCGGGATTTTCTGAGGACGATCTGGCCGTCATCGAACAACGCATGTCAGAAATCGCCAAAGCGAATTACCGTATTCAGCGAACAGTGATGGAGCGAAAAGCCGCAATCCGGTATTTCCGGGACCAGGGGGAGGTGTACAAGGCACAGATCATTGAATCAATCCCGAACGGCGAGGAACTCTCCCTGTATCGCCAGGATGATTTTATCGACTTGTGCCGCGGCCCTCATGTCCCGGCCACGGGTCATTTGAAGGCATTCAAATTAATGAAAGTGTCGGGAGCGTACTGGCGGGGAGATTCCGGTAATGAAACGCTCCAGCGAATTTACGGGACAGCCTGGCCCGATAAAAAACAATTGAAAGCCTACCTGAATCAGATGGAAGAAGCCGCCAGGAGAGACCACCGGAAACTGGGCAAGCAACTTGATTTGTTTCACATGCAGGAAGAAGCTCCGGGCATGGTGTTCTGGCATCCACGGGGGTGGGTACTGTATCAAGCGCTGCAGCAATACATGAGAGCTGAGCAGCGCAAGCGTAATTATCAGGAAATCAATACCCCGGCTGTGGTTGATTACTCACTGTGGGAGCGCTCGGGTCATGCCGACAAGTTCGGTGACGATATGTTTTCCGTGGAATCGGAAGGCCGGAACTTTGCGCTCAAGCCGATGAATTGTCCCTGCCATGTCCAGGTGTTTAACCAGGGCTTGAAAAGTTATCGCGATTTGCCCCTTCGATTGGCGGAGTTTGGTTCCTGCCACCGGAATGAATTATCGGGCGCATTGCACGGATTGATGCGGGTACGCGCGTTTGTACAGGACGATGGACACATTTTTTGTACCGAAGACCAGGTGCAAAGCGAGGTGTCGGATTTTATCGACTTCCTGCATCATGTTTACCACACGTTTGGTTTTACCGAAATTATCTATAAATTGTCGACCCGGCCCGAAAACAGGGTAGGCAGCGACGAAGGCTGGGACAAGGCCGAAGCGGCGCTGGCTCAAGCCCTGGACAGCAAGGGCCTGGATTGGGAGCTAAACCCGGGTGAGGGAGCTTTCTATGGGCCGAAAATCGAGTTTTCCCTGAAAGACAGCATTGGCCGGGTCTGGCAATGCGGCACCATGCAGGTGGATTTTGCCATGCCGGCCCGTCTGGACGCCGGGTACGTCGACAAAGACGGGGCCAGAAAGACCCCGGTCATGTTGCACCGTGCCCTGATTGGCGCTTTTGAGCGATTCATCGGTATTTTAATTGAACATTGGGAAGGTAAATTCCCGGTCTGGTTCGCTCCTGTTCAGGCAGTCATCATGAATATTACGGACGATCAGGCGAATTATGTTAAAGAAACACAAGAAACTTTGAAAAAACAGGGATTCAGGGTGGAATCTGACTTGAGAAACGAAAAGATCGGATTTAAAATCCGTGCGCATACGATTCAACGTATTCCGTATTTGCTGATTGCAGGAAATCGTGAACAGACCACGGAAACAATCGCGGTTCGGACACAAGATGGAGAAGACCTGGGATCCATGCCCGTAGAGCAGTTTGTTCAGGGCTATCTGAATAAAGACCCGATGAGGAAAAAGACATAGCAAAACAAAAGCAACCCAATGTAAATGATCAAATTACCGGAAATCCGATCAGGGTTATATCGACGGACGGCCAGCAATTGGGCATCCTTTCGAGAGATGATGCCCTGGCCAATGCGGAAAAGGCGGGAATGGATCTGGTTGAGATTTCTCCCAATGCCACCCCGCCTGTTTGTCGAATCATGGATTACGGCAAATTTTTATATAACGAGAGCAAGAAAAGGCAGGACGCAAAAAAGAAACAAAAACAGATCACGGTAAAGGAGATTAAATTTCGTCCCGGCACTGATGTTGGAGATTATGATGTCAAGGTGAAAAAACTGGCGCAGTTTCTCAAGGCAGGAAATAAAACCAAGGTGACCATGCGATTCAGAGGCCGGGAGATGGCTCATAAAGAGTTGGGTCTGATCATGCTGGATCGGGTGAAGAAAGATTTGCAGGCAATTGCTGAGGTTGAGCAGACAGCGCAACTGGAAGGGCGTCAGATGGTTATGGTCCTGACCCCGAAGAGGAATTTGAAAAAGTCCGGTTCGGGTTCGCAACTGCCGGAACAGCTTTAGAACAGCTTTACTTTAACTGTATAGCGGGAAGTAGTCCATTCCAGAACTACCATCGCTGATTTTTATCGGATTGTAACTATTAAAATACGACCGGAAATTATTTCAAGGTCGAAAATACTGGAGTCAAGTAATGCCGAAACTCAAAACCAATCGTGGCGCCGCCAAGCGTTTCAAACGCACAGCCTCGGGAAAGTTCAAACGTTCCCAATCTCACTTGAATCATATTCTGACCAAGAAAACCACTAAACGAAAGCGACACCTCAGAGCCGCCCTGCTGGTCGATTCTGCAGACCACGCTGCGGTTAAACAGCTGCTTCCCTACGGCTGATCCATCAAGGAGTAAAGAATATGTCAAGAGTAAAAAGAGGGGTGGTTGCCAAGGCCCGTCACAAAAAGGTACTGAAACAAGCGAAAGGTTACCGTGGCGCCCGCAGTCGGCTTTACAAAGTCGCCAAACAGGCAGTCGATAAAGCGGGGCAATACGCATACCGGGATCGCCGCCAGAGAAAACGCCAGTTTCGTTCCCTGTGGGTTGTACGTATCAATGCGGCGGCCCGGGAAAATGGAATCAGTTACAGTCGTTTTATCGCAGGATTGAACAAAGCCAGGATTGACCTCGATCGTAAAGTGTTGTCCGACCTCGCCGTTCATGACAAGGCGGCATTCATGGCGCTGGTACGACAGGCAAAGCAGGCTCTGGGTAATCCCGCCGCCTGAATCCGGTTGCCGCGGGGCGAAAATCTCTGGAGCCCCGGTGTTCTACCCCATCCCGGAGCCGTTTGCGGGCGAACTGAATGATCCGATATACCGTGTCTTCTGATCACTCATCGTTGGCGGGCATTCTCCTGAATGCCGAGAAGGCCATTCTGGGCTCGGAGTCTCTGGCTGACCTGGATGTCATTCGAGTTCAGTATCTTGGGAAAAAAGGGATTATTACCGGGCAGTTGAAACAAATTGGCAATTTGCCGCTGGCCCGGCGGAAAGGTTTTGGCCAGGAAGTCAACCTGATCAAGTCGCGAATCACCGAATTGATACAGTCCAGGAATCAGGCGCTGGAGATTCTGGAGACTACCCGGCGGCTCGAGGAAGAAAAGATTGATGTCACTCAACCGGGAAGAGGGCAATCGACTGGCTCCCTTCATCCGATTTCACGTACTTTCAGGAGAATGGAGAAGATTTTCGACCGATTGGGTTTCGATATCGCGACCGGTCCTGAAATCGAGGATGACTACCACAATTTCGAGGCGCTCAACATTCCCCGGAATCATCCTGCCCGCGCCATGCATGACACATTCTATATTGATGATCATGTGGTGTTGAGAACGCATACTTCGCCCGTGCAGATTCGTTACATGCGCAATACCAGGCCGCCGATTCGGGTGATCGCCCCCGGACGGGTCTATCGTTGTGACTCCGATGTGACCCATACTCCGATGTTTCATCAACTCGAGGGATTGTGTGTCGATAAAGATATTACTTTTTCGGATCTGAAGGGTGTCCTGATCTATTTTATCCAGGAATTCTTCGAAAAAGACCTCCCGGTCAGATTCAGGTCTTCGTATTTCCCTTTCACGGAACCCTCGGCAGAGATGGACATGGGATGTGTGTTCTGTAACAGTGAAGGCTGCCGGATCTGCAAGCAAACCGGATGGCTGGAAGTGTTGGGCTGCGGCATGGTTCATCCTGAAGTACTCAGACATGGCAAGGTGGACAGTAAGAACTATTCCGGCTATGCGTTCGGACTGGGAGTCGAACGCTTGACCATGTTGCGTTACGGAGTGAACGATCTGCGTTTGTTTTTCAACAGTGATTTGTCCTTCCTGCGGCAATTCCATGGCACGGTATAATTCGGAGCGTTAGCGATGTGGGTCAGTGAGTCCTGGATAAGGGAATGGGTCAACCCGGAAATTCCGATCAGGGAACTGGCTGAAAAATTGACTCTCGCCGGCCTGGAAGTGGAGTCGATAATCGCCGCGGGTCCATATCTGGATTCAACCGGCGTAGTGGTGGGTGAAATCGTCACGGCTACATCTCATCCACAGGCGCCGAATCTGAGCCTTTGTGGAGTGAATACCGGTAACGGGGAACAGTTGTCCATCGTTTGCGGCGCGGCGAATGTGCGTCAGGGGTTGCGAACCGCGGTGGCTAAAGAAGGCGCCGAAACAGGCGGCATGATCATCACCGCAAAGGAGGTCAGGGGAGAAATATCCGAGGGTATGTTGTGTTCCGCGATGGAACTGGGCCTCGCGGATTCTTCTGACGGGGTCATCGAACTGGATCAGAAGGCGCCGTTGGGAACCGGGATTGTGGACTACCTTGATCTGCGCGACCCGGTATTCGAATTGAAGCTGACACCGAATCGTGGAGATTGTCTTGGCATGGCCGGTGTGGCCCGTGAAATATCGGTTTTGACCGGCGCCAGGCTTGAAGTTCCCGTAATCAACGCCAGAGCGCCGACGATATCCCGGTCTCTTGATGTCAGGCTGGAAGCGGTTGACGCCTGTCCACGATATGCGGGGCGGGCGATTCAGGGTGTCGATATGAGCGCGAAAACCCCGGATTGGATGGTTGAACGACTGCGGCGTTCCGGGATGCGTGGTATCAACCCGATAGTCGATGTCTCAAACTATGTGATGCATGAACTCGGTCAACCCATGCATGCGTTTGACTTGAGCCGGATCAGCGGCGGTATTGTTGTTCGAAGAGCGAGAGAAGGAGAGGAGCTTGAACTGCTGGATGGCAGCGCGGTGAAAATGTCGACCGGCAACCTGGTGATTGCGGACCATCAGACAGCTATTGCGCTGGCCGGCATTATGGGTGGGAAAAGTTCTGCGATAACCGATAAAACCACGGATATTTACCTCGAATCCGCATTCTTTCAACCGGGCGACATGCTCGGAAAGGCCAAGCAACTCGGTATGCACACGGATGCCTCCCATCGATTCGAAAGGGGGGTGGATAGTGGGCTTCAGCTGAGCGCAATGGAAAGGGCGACCGGCCTGATTCTTGAAATCGCGGGTGGACGCGCCGGACCGATTACCGATGCGGTCGAAAAATCGGCGCTTCCGCAACCCCGGCGAATCCGGTTTGATTATCCCCGGATCGAGCGGGCGCTGGGTATCCGCATTCCTGCCGAAGAGGCGGCCGGAATCATGCAGGGGCTTGGTATGTCATTGACCGCCACCTCATCGGGGTGGGAAGTGATACCGCCGGGTTGGAGGTTCGATATTGAGGGGCAACATGATCTTGTGGAAGAAGTGGGGCGATGTTATGGCTTTGAGAAAATTGTACCTGCGGCGCCTTCGGCGACTCATCGGACAGGCCGACACCGTGAAGGGGTCATTACCCGGCATGATATTCAACAGGCGCTGATTCAAAGGGGTTATCACGAAACCATGACCTACAGCTTTGTGGATCGGACTTCCCAACAGAATTTGCTGGATCGGCGGGATGCGATTTCCCTGGTTAATCCCATCGCTGACAATATGTCCGTCATGCGCCAAAGTCTTTGGCCCGGATTATTGGGGGCATTGCAGAATAACCTGAATCGTCAGGAAAGCCGGGTTCGGTTATTCGAGATTGGACATGTTTTCAACAGAGCCGATAACGAGAGAAAGAGCCAGGAAAAAAATCACCTTGCCGGTTTGATCAGCGGACTTTGCCAGCCTGGTCAATGGGGATGCGACCCGAGGGAGGTGGATTTTTTCGATCTGAAGGGGGACCTGGGAGCGGTCCTGACCCTGTCCGGTAATCCCGATCAATTTCAATTCCGGCATTGTAAGCACAGCGCGCTGCATCCGGGACAATGCGCCCGGATTGAATATGAGAACGAGGTTGTTGGCGCCGCCGGCCGGCTCCATCCTGCGCATCAAAAATTTTATGAGGCAAGCCAGGCCGTTTACCTGTTTGAAATTGATCTCGCCTTTATGACTCATTCAGGATTGCCGGAATTTTCTGAAGTATCGAAGTTTCCTCTACTGCAAAGAGATCTGTCCATCCTGGTGGATGAAGAAGTTGAGGTGCAAACCGTGTTGGAGATCATTCGTATCGGCGGTGGGAAGTTATTGAAGAAGCTGGAGTTGTTTGACATTTACCGCGAGCGGAAGTTGGATAAAAACAAGAAAAGTCTGGCTGTTGCCTTGACATTTCAGTCAGACTCAAGCAGTCTTGTGTCTTGGGAAATAGAAGCGGTAACAGAGCGAATTATCGGGCTGCTGGAGAGTGAAACGGGGGCCCGACTACGGTATTAAGCCGGATATGGCATTAAGCCGGATACGGGCAATTCCAATCGAAAACTACGTAAGCGCCGATAATATGACGGTAACAAAAGCAGATTTGAGAGACACACTTTTCGATCAGATCGGGTTAAACAAACGTGAGTCCAGGGAGTTTGTCGAATCATTTTTCGGGAAAATCTGTTCACTGCTTGAGGAAGGCCATTCGATCAAGTTGTCCGGTTTTGGCAGTTTCAACCTCCGTGACAAGCCGGGGCGCCTGGGGCGCAACCCGAAAACCGGAGAAGAAGTACCGATCTCACCCAGACGGGTGGTCACCTTCAAGTCAGGCCAGAAACTGAAAAAGAACGTCAATAAAAACGCTTTTTATTTAAATCGACAACGCATGGATGACCCAATTCGATAATGCTTGATCCTACCGGGTTTGAACTCCCGCCGATACCTCCCAAACGATATTTCGCGATCGGAGAAGTCAGCAAGCTGTGCGAAATCAAACCACACGTTTTGCGTTACTGGGAATCGGTATTCCCCCAGTTACAACCCGTTAAACGCCGTGGAAGACGGTATTACCAGAGACATGAGGTCAAACTGATACGACATATTTCCCGGATGTTATACAAGGAGGGATTTACGATCAGCAGCGCCAAAAGACAACTGGCCGAATCTACCGATGATAATTTTGAAACAAGGGCTGTACAGAAGGATACCGAGTGGTCCGGCAAGATGATCTCACAGCTTATTGAAGAGCTTTCCGAAGTTCAGCGAATTCTGGGCTGACTCTTGGGGTACAATCAGGATATTTCACGGGCAGGAGTATTTCCCTGTCGATATTCGGGGTGTGGCGCAGCCTGGTAGCGCACCGCAATGGGGTTGCGGTGGTCGGAGGTTCAAATCCTCTCACCCCGACCAACAATAATACCGGCGCATACCCGTCTTCGAATGAGCCATACCTGCCCCCCGACACGGTTTGACAGTCCTCTGGTTAACGCGGTTGATATTCACTTTTCGTTTGGTGAGCGCAGCATATTCAGCGGTTTGAATCTGACGATTCCTCCAGGAAAAGTGACGGTTATCATGGGTCCAAGCGGTTGCGGCAAATCAACATTTCTGAATATGCTCGGAGGGCGAATCAAGCCGGACCGCGGGAGTCTGGTTTTTGATGGCAAGCCGGTATCTACTGTCCAGGGCGCCGAACTCTATGCGATGCGCCGGAAAATGGGTATGCTGTTCCAGAATAGCGCACTTTTGACGGACCTGAATGTCTATGACAATGTCGCGTTCCCGATTCGGGAGCAAACTGATTTGGGGGAAGAAATTATTCACCGGATGGTGCTGATGAAGTTGGAAATGGTCGGACTTCGCGGCGCCAGGGATATGATGCCATCGGAATTATCCGGTGGTATGGCTCGCCGGGTTGCGCTGGCGCGGGCCATTGCCCTCGACCCGCAACTGATCCTGTACGACGAACCCTTCGTTGGGCTTGACCCGATTTCCAAGGCGGTTATCATTCAATTGATTCGAAAAACGAATGATGCAATGGGAACCGCTTCCGTGGTGGTTACCCATGACGTGCGGGAAGGGTGCAGTATTGCTGACTATGTTTATTTGCTGGACAACGGAAAAGTCGCGGGGCAGGGTGTCGCCGGGGATATGATGAACAGCAGTCAACCGGAAATCCGGCAGTTTATGAACGGGTTGCCGGACGGGCCGGTCAGATACCACTATCCTGCCGGGAATTATCTCGACGAACTCGGAGTGCGGGTCCGGTGAGTTTTGTCGTCAATCTCGGGAGTTGGGGGCTGGGACTGATCTACAGGCTGGGCGCAGCCTTTTTTTTCCTGTTGCAGGCGCTGCGCGGTGTCTGTCAGTGTCTGCCCAGGGGATCACTCATCATTCAACAGATTTATTCAATTGGCGTGTTGACCATGCTCATTATTCTGGTGTCCGGGTTGTTCGTGGGCATGGTTCTGGGGTTGCAGGGTTATTATCAGTTGGTTAATTTCAGCGCCGAGTCCAGCCTGGGGATGGTGGTTGCATTGTTCCTGGTCAGGGAACTTGGCCCGGTGCTGTCTGCCCTGTTGTTTGCAGGCAGGGCAGGGTCTGCGCTGACTGCGGAAATTGGCTTGATGAAAACCACTGAACAGTTGGCCGCGATGGAAATGATGGCTGTGAATCCGATGGTCAGGGTGATCGGGCCGCGTTTTGTCGCCGGGATTATTGCCATGCCATTACTGGCGGCGATGATGAGCGCGGTCGGTATTCTGGGTGGGTATCTGGTGGCTCATGGTCAGTTCGGAGTTGACACGGGGGTCTATTGGGCTTCCATTGAAAACGGGGTCGAGTTAGTGGATGATGTGCTGAACGGTGTGATAAAGAGTGTCGTATTCGGCTTTGTCGTGGTCTGGATTGCCTTGTTTGAAGGATACGATGCCGAACCGACCTCTGAAGGGGTAAGCCGGGCTACGACCAGGACGGTAGTGGCGTCCTCACTGGTCATACTCGGTGGTGACTATATTTTGACAGCTTTGATGTTCGGAGGCTTCTGAAAAGAATGAAGAACAAGAATCTGGAAATGTGGGCCGGAATATTCATGCTGGCCGGCATCGGCGCCCTGGCTGTGCTCGCGGTCAAGGTCAGCGGACCCGGTATCGGCGCGGGCCAGAGCTATACGGTTCAGGCGCGCTTCAACAATATTGGCGGTTTGAGCGTCAAGGCCCCGGTCATGATCGGGGGAGTTCGCGTCGGTCGCGTCGGTAATATATGGATTGACAGGCAGGAATATATCCCGGTAGTCGATCTTTACATCGATAACCACTACGATACACTACCCATCGATACCGGCGCGTCGATTTTGACCGCGGGGTTGCTTGGGGCGCAGTATATTGGCCTGTCCCCCGGTTCGTCAGAATTTTATCTGGAAGAAGGTGATGTCCTGGAGTTTACACAGTCGGCCATTCAGCTTGAGTCCCTGATCAGCCGGTTCATGTTCAGCCAGGGCCGTAACGAGGAATCCATGCCGCAATGAAAGCCCGCCTGAAGATTCGTTTGAAATCCCGCCTGAAATCCGCAGGTCGCCCACTCATCTGCCTCGGTCTGGCTGCCTTGTTGGGGGTTTCGTCAACCTCAACCTCATCGGTGATTGAACGGCCCGTACCGGTTATCCAGGGCGCCATTGATTCCATACTCGTCTCCCTTTCCGCCAACCGGGAACAACTTGAAAACGACCGCAAACAGCTGTTTGACCTGGTCGACCGGATTGCCAGCCCATTGTTTGATTTTGACTATATCGCCAAACTGATACTGGGTATCAACTGGAAGACGGCCACTGCGCAACAGCGCGGGGAGTTCGCGTATGAGATAAAAAGATTGTTGATTGCCACTTATGCCACAGCGTTATTCCTGTACACAGGAAACGAGACCATTTCGTTTGATGAAACCAGTATCAGGCAGAGGAAGTCGATCAATTTCGCTACGGTACGCGGTTATTTCCAGAGCGCGGACAACCGGAAATTCGATATGGTATATTCTCTGGTGCAACAACCCGGTGAGAACTGGAAAATCTATAATCTGACCGTGGCTGATCTGAATATGGTATTGAATTATCGGAATGTGGTCCAGTCCGCCATCCTGAAAGATGGCATTGAGGGTACGATTGCCCTGATGAAAGCCAATAACGACAAGAGTTATAATCGTTGAACGGGTCTCGTGGTCAAATCAGTGTGCAGGGCGACGTGATCAGCCTGGTTGGGGTATTGACCCATAATACGGTCAATGCGGTTTATCAGAATACCCCCGCGTTTACCAGGCCCGATTACCAGATCAATTTACAGGGAGTGGAGAAAGTGGACAGCGCGGCGTTTGCCCTGTTTGTGTTCTGGTATGATCGCGCCGCCAGAAACTCATCGAATCTGCATTTCAGCCATATTCCTGACAAACTGAAGGAAATTGCACAGTTGGCTAATCTGGAGAAGATACTGGATTAATCCGGACAAAAACAATGGTTACTCCCCTGGATATACAAGGTTGGATTTCTGAAGGTCTGGCCGGCAGTCGAGTCGAAGTCGATGGTGATGGCCGTCATTTCGAGGCGGTTATTGTTTGTGCGGATTTTGCGGGCAAGTCATTGATTCAGCGACACCAGATGGTCTATGGCGTACTGGGAGACAGGATGAAGTCTGAAATTCACGCATTGTCGATGAAAACAATGACCCCTGACGAGTTGCAGACAGATTAAGTCTTCAGTCACATTTTATATTTAATCAGGAGGTTGATAGATGTCAATTCACGAGCAATTGAAAGAAGTAGTAGACAACAATGAGATTATTCTTTTCATGAAGGGCACGCCGGATTTTCCTCAATGCGGGTTTTCCGGGCGCACGGCACAGATTCTTCAGGCATGCGATGTAAAGTTTGCCTCGGTAGACGTGCTGGCCGATCATGCGGTTCGGGAAGGAATCAAGGGGTTCTCCAACTGGCCAACGGTTCCCCAGTTATATGTTCGGGGCGAGTTCATCGGCGGCTGTGACATTATGACCGAGTTATATGAAAACGGTGAATTGCAGAAGATACTGAAACCGGACGCTTGATCAACCAGGAATGCAAGTCAATCAGAACCTTCGTTGTACGCGGGAGCAGGGCCACCCGGGCCCAGCGGCAGGCCATAGAGGAATTGCTTCCCGTATATGGATTGAACCGGTCTGCCCATTATCCGGACAAGGTGGATATCCCCGCCGTATTCGGCCGACATGCGCAGACTGTTCTTGAGATCGGTTTCGGCGATGGTGAAGCCCTGGTTCAGCTGGCCAGAGAGAATCCGGGTAAAAACCATATCGGAATAGAGGTACACCGGCCAGGGATCGGTCATTTGCTGTTGCAATTAAAAAAACATCAACTCGAAAATGTCCGGGTGTGGGTGGGTGACGCGGTGGATAGCCTGGAAAATGCGTACCCGGATCAATCATTGGATCGGATCAACCTGTTTTTCCCGGACCCCTGGCCGAAAAAAAAGCACCATAAAAGGCGAATATTACAAGCCGGTTTTATCGAGCAGGTGATCGCAAGGCTAAAACCCGGAGGGATATTCCACTTCGCGACAGACTGGGAAGACTATGCTGTCGAAGCCCTGTGTAAGCTGGAGCGTCACCCGGCTTTGGTGAACCAGGCAGGCCCCGGTCACTATACGTCACCACCCGCCGGTCGTCCTGAGACCAAATTTGAACGTCGCGGCAAACGCCTGGGCCATGGCGTGTGGGATATTGTGATGATCCGGTCAGGACAGGTTTTCCCGTAACCGCGCAAGGTTCGTGATCGGGGGGCCGCATTGATTTCCCCTGCAAATGTAAGCGCATGTGCCGGCTCGCATTTTATAAACCGCAAGCGAGGGAGGCAGTTTCCCGACACCGTCAGGGATCGCGAAGCATTGCAGCCCGGGAGTGTATTTCTGATTGACGCAATCGGCCCAATGCTTCATATCGCCGCTTTTTCCGCGAATGATGACGGTAGAAAAGGAGTTATCGAGTTTTTGCAGGGCAGTCGACATGGAGGCATTGACTGACGGATGACGTCGAAGCTCATCGGAAAACCGGGTGAGCGCCTTTTCCGCGGTTTGCAGGTATCGGGTTTCTGCCAGCAGGGCGCCAAGTCCGAGCAATCCGGAAATAGCCAGACCGTTACCGGAAGGAATCGCGTCGTCAGCGCCGGTCTTGGGTCGATACAGCAGTTTTTCATGGTCATGGGAGGTAAAGAAGAAACCGCCCCCTTCAGAATCTTCAAAGCGGTCAATCATCGCGTCCGCTATCTTGATTGCAAAATCCAGGTCGGCCTGACGCCACCGGGATTGCAGCAGTTGCAAGAGCCCGCAGAGCATGAATGAATAATCATCCAGATAACCGTTCAGGTGTGATTTTCCCCCGGAGCAACTGGCGAGCAAGCGGTTGCCCCGCCACAGATTATGCCGGATGAAATCAACCGATTTTTGTGCGGATATTATAAAGGGGTCACAGTTGAAAATCCTTCCCGCGAGCGCCATTCCTGAAATCATCAACCCGTTCCAGCCAGTCAGTATCTTGTCGTCCAGGCCCGGACGAACCCGCTGCCAGCGTATCTCAAGCAATCTCGATTTCGCATCCCTTATAGCCTGGTCCGTCCCAGGGGGTTGCCCCGGCAAGCCCTGCTCATTATCCGGATGTTCGTCATCCGGATTCAGATTCAAGTGCCACCGGCCGTCGAAATTCTCTTCTCCGAACAAGCCAAAGGTATTTTCGATATGGGTGTATTCATCCCCGGTCAGCACGGCGCGCAGGTCGGTTTCACTCCACACATAGTATTTTCCTTCTTCTCCTTCGGAGTCGGCGTCCAGAGTTGAGGCGTAACCTCCTTCAGGCTGTTGCATTTCAGCGATCACCCATTGCGCCGTAGATATCGCCGTATTCCTGTACAGTGGTTTCGGGGAAACCTGCCAGGCGTAACTGTAAAGCGCCAGCAACTGGGCATTGTCATACAGCATTTTCTCGAAATGCGGGATTTTCCACTGCCGGTCCACCGAGTAACGGAAGAATCCCCCTGCAAGGTGATCGTATAGCCCGCCCCGGGCCATTCGGGTCAGGGTTTTGTCGACCATTTCAGTCGCCTTCGGGACAGGCGTCATAGACCTTGCGGCGGCGACCATCAGTAATTCAAGCTGGGTGGGATGGGGAAATTTCGGCGCATCGCCAAACCCGCCAAAGACGCTATCGAACTGGCTGTCCAGAACCCCGATGGCATGATCCAGTACCTCTGCCGGATCAACCATTCCCGACTCCGGCGCCGAGGGGTTGAGTTGTTCGAGGGCCTTGTTGAAGGACAAATGATAGTTGCTCAGCTTGTGTTGATTTTCCTGGTAATGTCTGGAAATCCTTTGCAGTAATTCACCAAAGCCCGGCATGTTGAACCTGCGGGTCGGAGGGAAGTAGGTGCCGGCAAAAAAAGGAGCGTGCCCATCCGGGGTCAGGGCGATCGTCAATGGCCAGCCTCCCGGGCGCTGGGTCAGCATCTGGTGGGCCAGTTGATAAATCTTGTCGAGATCAGGCCGTTCTTCACGGTCCACCTTGATGCATACGAAAAACGTATTCATGATCGTGGCTATTTCCTCGTTCTCGAAGCTCTCCTTCTCCATTACATGGCACCAGTGACAGGCCGCATAGCCAATGGAGAGAAGGATGGGTTTGTTTTCGATTTTGGCCAACTCCAGGGCCTGGGCGTTCCACGAGCGCCAGTCAACCGGATTATTGGCATGTTGCAGCAGATAAGGGCTGCTTTCATCAATCAGTTTGTTGGGCATCGGGAGGGCATGGAATTGAATCAGTGTAATAAGATAGAATCCGGTCACTTGAGCCTGCGGGTCTGCACGGCCCGTTAAACCGTGAAGCCGAGACTATAAACAGTGGATTGCGTTGATTATACACCCTGACATTGACCCGGTCGCCATATCCATTGGCCCACTCGCGATACATTGGTATGGATTCATGTATTTACTGGGTTTCGGAGCTGGATTCGTATTGGCGCGGTATCGCGCGTACCGACCGGATTCGGGTTGGAAGCCGGATGAAATCCCGGATCTGATCTTTTTTATCGCGGTGGGAGTGATTGCCGGCGGACGACTCGGCTATGTGGTTTTTTACAACCCCGGCTACTATGTCGGAAATCCTCTCGAAGCGCTCGCTATATGGGATGGTGGAATGTCATTTCATGGAGGGTTGCTCGGCGTACTGGCGGCGATTGGCTGTTATGCGAGGAAAACCCGGCGTGACTGGTTACGGGTTTCGGACTTTCTGGCGCCGTTGGTCCCGCCCGGTTTGTTTTTCGGGCGTATCGGAAACTTCATCAACCAGGAGTTGTGGGGCAGGGTGACGGATCTTCCCTGGGGAGTCGTGTTCCATACCGCGCCCGGTCCGGCCAGGCACCCGTCCCAGATTTACGAAGCGTTGTTGGAAGGGCTGTTGCTGTTCATCATCCTGTGGTGGTTTTCTTCCCGCGCCAGAAATCCGGGACAAGTCTCGGGATTGTTTTTAGCCGGATACGGGATATTCCGGATCATCGCAGAGTTTTTCAGGGAGCCTGACAGTCATATCGGAACCATCATGTTGAACTGGGTCACGATGGGGCAATTGCTCAGCCTGCCCATGGTCGTTCTGGGGGTCTACCTGTTGTTCCGCGCCCGATGAAATACTTCTCCTGATCCTTGATTGGCGCTGGCGCCTGATCAGGGGCATCGGTTCTCATAAACGGGACTTATGGAATGAATCGCAATACTAATTAGTTATTTGATCCTGAAACGGTTAAATTACCAGCCTTGCGAATAGAGCGCTGGTTTGCCTGCGTTATTGTGATTGACCCCGACCCGGAGAAAAGTTATGCCTACTTATGTTCGTACCGACAAATGCGATGGTTGCAAGGGCCAGGACAAAACCGCCTGCATGTATATTTGCCCCCACGACCTGATGAAACTCGATAAGGACGGTTCCGAAACCGGCCACGCGATGAAAGCCTGGAACCAAGAGCCCGAGCAATGCTGGGAATGTTACTCATGCGTTAAAGTTTGCCCGCAACAGGCCATTGAATGTCGTCATTACGCAGACGTTGTACCGCTGGGGGCGCAGGTTCAGCCGCTCAGAGGGACCGATTCAATCATGTGGACCATCAAATTCAGGAACGGAAATCTGAAGCGATTCAAATTTCCTATTCGCACGACCCCGGAAGGTTCCGCCGACCCTTATGGCGGAAAACCTGAAGCGGACAGCGGCGATTTGACGAACCATAATCGTTTGTTTACTGACGCCACCCATAGCTGTGACATGAGCCAGTTCCTGTCCAACTAGATAGCTGCCGGATATTGTATTCACTTTTTCAACAGGAGACCCTGATGTCAGACTATTCGTTTTCAAATCCGGAAGTGGTCGAGGAGGAGTGCGATATCCTGATCATAGGCGGAGGAATGGCCGCTTGCGGGGCGGCATTCGAGATCATGAAATGGGCCGGGGGAACCGGCCTCAATATCAAGCTGGTGGACAAGGCGGCCATGGATCGTTCCGGCGCGGTTGCCCAGGGACTGTCCGCGATCAACACCTATATGGGTGAAAATGATCCGGCTGAGTATGTCCGCTATGTGCGGGGCGACCTGATGGGGATTACCCGCGAGGACCTGGTTTATGATGTTGGCAGACATGTCGATGATTCGGTGCACAATTTTGAGGACTGGGGACTTCCGATCTGGAAACAAAAAGGAGACGAAGGGAAGAAGCTGAGAGATGGCGGCAAGCCGGTCCGGTCCGGTCGATGGCAGATCATGATTAACGGCGAATCCTACAAATGGATCGTCGCCGAAGCCGCCAAGAAAGCGCTGGGCGTGGAAAATATTCGTGAGCGTATCTTTATCGTCCGATTGATGACCGACAGGAATGACCCGACCAGAGTGGCCGGGGCTGCCGGCTTCTCGGTTCGTGAGAACAGGATTTATATCTATAAATTCAAGACCTGCCTGCTGGTTGCCGGTGGCGCCGTCAATGTATTCCGCCCACGCTCCGTGGGGGAAGGAACCGGCCGCGCCTGGTATCCGGTCTGGAACGCCGGTTCCACTTATGCCATGGCGGCAGAATGCGGCGCGGAAATGACACTGATGGAAAACCGCTTCGTACCGGCGCGATTCAAGGATGGTTATGGTCCTGTCGGCGCCTGGTTCCTGCTGTTCAAGGCGAAAGCGATGAACGCCTTCGGTGAAGATTATCAGGAGAAAAACTACCATTTGCTCAAGGACAATGGTTATGACCAGTATGCCGTTGGTTTTGCCATGGGGACCTGTCTCAGGAATCACCTGATGATGATCGAAATGCGGGAAGGTCGCGGTCCGATCATGATGGATACCCCGACCGCCATGGCCAAACTGGCGGAAAGCATGACACCGAGGGAAATCAAACACCTGGAGGCGGAAGCCTGGGAAGATTTCCTGGACATGACCATTGGTCAGTGCGGCGTATGGGCGGGTGAAAACATTGAACCGGACAAGGAAATGTCGGAGTTGATGCCAACCGAACCCTATCTGCTCGGCTCCCACGCGGGTTGCGCCGGGCTGTGGTGCTCCGGGCCAGATGATCTGCCGGGTAGTCCCGATCACTATTCCTGGGGATACAACCGAATGACCACGGTCAACGGTTTGTTCACCGGTGGTGATGGTGTCGGCGCCTCAGGGCACAAATTCTCGTCCGGGTCGTTTACCGAAGGCCGGATCGCCGCCAAGAGCATGGTGCAGTATTGTCTGGATAACCCGGACATGAAACCGGAGCCCTCCCGCACTACGGAAGAGTTGGTGGAAGAGATCTACCGTCCGGTAAGAACCTTCCTGGAACACAAGGACTACACCACGGCGATTGATGTCAACCCGCACTACATTACGCCAAAAATGCTGCAATTCCGGCTGCAGAAGATCATGGATGAATATGTGGCCGGGGTTGCCACCTGGTATCAGACCAATGAGCAGATGCTGGAAATAGCCGAGAAGAAGATGACCATGCTGAAGGAAGATTCACTGAAAATGCGGGCCAAGGACCTGCATGAATTGCTTCGCGCCTGGGAAAACTATCATCGTATCATTGCGGCGGAAGCGCACATGCAACACATAAAATTCCGTAAGGAAACCCGCTATCCCGGTTATTATTACCGGGCGGATTACAAGGACATCAACGATGAAGAATGGAAGTGTTTTGTGAATTCCCGTTATGACCGAGATACCGGAAAATGGGATCTCAGGAAGGTCAAATGGCAACCTCTGATTGCAGTAGGGGAGAAGGAACCCGAAGGCATGAAAAACATGGGTCCCGACCTCTGATCTCACCTCGTCATTCCCGCACTCTCCCCCGTCATTCCCGCGCAAGCGGGAATCCACACAATGATCGGAGCGGTCGATAACAGTTGGGTACGGGGCCTGGGTACGGGGCCGATCAGGCTTCTTCTTTTTTCGGGCGGATCGGGAAAGTTTTATGCTGAGCGCCCACCGGATTTTTCGTAGTACCGATAGACCCTGAGGGATGTCTTTTATTATCCATTAACTTGGGTTTCGGGTTTCGGCTCTCCAGGTGGTTCGTATGCGGGTGTGTCTCGGCCATATCCACAGACCCCTTGAATTGGCACCCCTGGTTCAGCACGACCTGCAGGGCGCGAATGTTGCCATTGACCTTGCCGCTTGGCTTGATGTTGATTAACTCACTGGCCTGTAAATCACCTTTTACCTCACCTTCAATCAAAATTTCCCTGGCCGCTATATTGGCATGGATGCGACCATGTTTGCCGACAGTAACACTGAAATTCGGGAAACTTAAATTTCCTTCAATGTGCCCTTCAATCACGACATCTTCTTTTCCACTGAGTTCGCCGATGATCGTGACGAATTCACCAATGGTATTGGCAGGGCTGGACTCCGCGCCCGGGGCGCTGTCCGTATCAGTCGGTTCTTCAATCATTTGACAATAGTGATTTATCTTTTCCGGTTTATCTTTCGTGTTGTCCTTAACGCCGCTATCTTCAGTCCAGAGGCGATATTTTACCATTTCTGGTCGGGATTCTCCATAAAGTATCTGGTACCGAGGGTCGGATTCGAACCGACACTGAGTTACCCCAACCAGATTTTGAATCTGGCGCGTCTACCAATTTCGCCACCCCGGCCCATAACCGGAAGATAGCGGGTTTTCTGACGAGAAGCAAGCCAAAGAGTTGCCAAAGAGTTGCCGCCAATACGTAGGGGCGACCCTCTGTGGTCGCCCGCGTTGTTTTCGTATATGTTGTGGATTCCCGCCAATTTATTTCCCGATCCGGTTGATATTTTCATAAAATCCTTAACTTTTGGCGCTCTTTTAGCTTTTGCATGAACCCCGATCCGTTCAATTACCCGCTGCCTGACTCACTGATTGCCCAATTTCCGGCGTATCCCCGTTCCGCTTCACGGTTGATGGTGGTCGGGCAGAAGCAGGGTGATTTGATTCATACCCGATTTGACCGGATTATTGATTTCCTGGCGCCGGACGATCTGCTGATCGTGAATGACACACGAGTTGTCCCGGCACGGATTCGTGGCAGAAAACTGACCGGAGGCGCGGTGGAAATCATGCTGGAAAGGATGATTGCCGAAGATACCGCGCTGGTTATGATCGGCTCCGGCAAGCCGGTCAGAACCGGACAGACCATTCTGGTTGATGGCTACGAACTGGAAATCATCGGTCGGCAGGACCCGTTTCACCGGATCGCGCTGCCTCGTGAATTGACTGTGACCGCGTTATTTGAGAATTATGGATCGACGCCACTCCCTCCATACATCAAGCGAGAGGTGGAAGAATCGGATAGTGAACGCTATCAGACGGTCTGGGCCAGATATCCGGGCGCTGTGGCGGCGCCTACTGCCGGGCTGCATTTCGATCAGGCGCTGATAGACCGAATCACGGACAAGGGTATCGAATGGGCCTCGATCACACTCCACGTGGGAGCCGGAACCTTCCAGCCTGTACGGGTTCATGACGCGCGCGACCACAAGATGCACAAAGAGAGAATCGAGGTATCGGAGAGCGTGTGCGAATCCGTGACGCGGGCCCGGTCGCGGGGCGGGCGGGTCATCGCGGTCGGGACTACGGTGGTCCGGGCATTGGAAAGCGCTGGACAGTCGGGAGTTTTGCGCCCGGTTTCATCGGATACCGGATTGTTCATTCTGCCCGGATATGAATTCAAAATAGTGGATGCCCTGATCACCAATTTTCACCTGCCCGGATCCACCTTGCTGATGATGGTCAGCGCGTTCTGTGGGTCTGAGAAAATCATGGCCGCTTATCGGCAAGCGGTTGAGCGCGGTTACCGCTTTTTCAGCTACGGAGACGCGATGTTTGTCCAGAGGTCGGCGTGAAATTCTCGGTACTCGCAACCCGGTCACTGGCCCGGCGCGGGCAAATTACATTCCAAAGAGGAATGATCGACACCCCCGCGTTCATGCCGGTGGGAACCCGTGGCACTGTCAAATCGCTGACTCCAGAGGAAGTGGCGTCTACCGGGGCGCAGATTATTCTCGGAAACACATTCCATTTATTGTTGCGACCCGGAATGGAAGTCATCCAGGCGCATGGAACATTGCATGACTTCATGAACTGGCATGGGCCGATTCTGACCGACTCGGGAGGTTTCCAGGTCTGGAGTCTGCAAGGATTGAGAAAGCTCGAAGAAAAAGGCGTCACCTTCCGCTCCCCGGTGGATGGCAGTCAAGTGTTTCTGGGGCCGGAACAATCCATGTCCATTCAGACGGTTCTCGGCTCGGATATCGTCATGGCTTTCGACGAATGCACTCACTGGCCCTCCAGCCGGGAAGATACGGAGGAATCCATGCTGCTGTCGAGCCGGTGGGCAGTGCGGTGCAAGGACAGTTATGCGGGAAGCGGGGCGTTGTTCGGGATTGTACAGGGCGGCATGTTTGAAGATTTACGGCTGGACTCGCTGGAGCGGCTGATGGCTACCGGGTTCGATGGTTACGCCATCGGCGGATTGTCGGTCGGCGAACCCAAACAGGACATGCACCGCGTCATCCGCTTCCTGGCTCACCGGATGCCACCGGACAAGCCCCGTTATCTGATGGGCGTCGGCACCCCCGCAGACCTGGTGAACGGTGTCGCGATGGGGATAGACCTGTTTGATTGCGTATTGCCGACCCGCAACGCGAGGAACGGCTGGTTGTATACCCGCAACGGCGTGGTGAAAATCCGCAACAGCCAGTTCAAAATGGATACCCGTCCGGTTGATGAGTCCTGCAGTTGTTATACCTGCCAGCATTATTCCAGGTCTTATCTGCAACATCTGCAACGGCAAAATGAAATTCTCGGCGCCCGGCTGTGTTCGCTGCATAATATCCATTATTACCAGAACTTGATGAGCCGAATCCGGCAGGCCATTGAAGCCGATGAATTCGATCCGTTTCATCAGTCATTTGATGGCTGATTCCAGTCATCCTATAGATACAGAAACCGACACGGGCGGGCACAGTGAGCCGCCCCTACGCGCCGATCGTGCAGAATCCGTGTGATTGTGGATTCTCGCTCTCCGTTGTACCCCCCATCACACCCGCTTCGCGCGATGTGATTCCCCCTCAAGGGGGGAATGATACCCGCTCCCCGTTCGGAGTCGGGGCAGGCTTCTCGGGAAAGACGGAAATCAACTTGTAGGGGCGGGTCACTGTGCCCGCCCGCAACTGGCGGGATGGATGCGGTGATGAAATTCTGGTGTAATTACCGGCATACCTTCTATACAATCGGGCTTATCTGGATTCGCCAAAACCGACATTGGCAAATTGCTGTTTTGGAACTGTTATGTGGAGTAAATAATGTTTGACAAGAGTAAATCCATCGCCGAGTACGACCCTGAACTGTGGAATGCGATTAAACAGGAGGAAAAACGGCAGGAAGAGCATATCGAGTTGATCGCCTCGGAGAATTTCGTCAGCCCCAGAGTGCTCCAGGCACAGGGTTCCGTGCTGACCAACAAATACGCCGAAGGTTACCCCGGCAAGCGGTATTATGGCGGGTGCGAGCATGTGGATATTGTCGAATCGCTGGCGATTGACCGGGCCAAAAAACTTTTCAACGCGGATTATGTCAATGTACAGCCGCATTCCGGTTCATCGGCCAATGCGGCGGTCTACATGGCATTGTGCGACGCCGGTGATACTGTGCTCGGTATGAGTCTGGCCCATGGCGGTCACCTGACCCACGGGGCGTCGGTAAACTTTTCCGGGAAACTCTATAACGCTGTCCAGTATGGCCTGAACGAGGATACCGGGGAGGTCGATTACGATGAGGTGGAATCGCTGGCGAAAGAGCATAAGCCGAAGATGATCGTGGCCGGTTTCTCCGCTTATTCCCGGATCATGGACTGGCAACGATTCCGGGATATAGCCGATGGCGCAGGGGCGTATCTTTTTGTCGATATGGCGCATGTCGCGGGACTGGTCGCGGTCGGTCTGTACCCCAACCCGGTCGGTATCGCGGACGTTACCACCACGACAACCCATAAGACATTGCGCGGCGCCAGAGGCGGAATGATCCTGGCGCGGGCCAATGACCAGATCATCAAAAAGCTCAGTTCACTGGTGTTCCCCGGCACTCAGGGCGGACCGCTGCTGCACGCCATCGCGGGCAAGGCTATGGCGTTCCAGGAAGCGCTGGATCCATCATTCAAAGTGTATCAGCAACAGATTCTCGACAATGCCAAAGCAATGGTGGAGGTATTTCTTGAACGCGGGTTCGATATCGTTTCCGGCGGCACCGACAGTCACCTGTTTCTGCTCAACCTGATCGGCAAGGGCGTAACCGGAAAGGACGCCGACGCCGCGCTGGGGCGGGCTAATATCACTGTGAACAAGAATACGGTGCCGAATGATCCGCAGTCGCCTTTCGTCACCAGCGGCCTTCGTCTCGGTACGCCGGCCATGACCTCGCGCGGGTTTGGTGTCGGCGAGGCCAAACAGATCGCGGGCTGGATTTGTGACGTGCTGGACAACCTGGGCGACGAATCGGTGGAAGGGGAAGTCCGCAACAAGGTCATTGAGCTTTGCGGTCGATTCCCGCTTTATGCCGACAGCGAGATCGGATGATGCAGTTTGACTTGTGTCATCGGGTGATCGGGAAGAATGGCGCGATGCGGGGTTACGCGGGAGGTGTTGACCGGAAGACCTGGTTGCTGAAACACGAGCAAGCGATTCACTAGACGGCATATCCCAACGCCCTGGAGTCTTATCCAGGATCGTCTTTGCCTGCAAATTATGCCCTATCCATCAGACATGGAGGGCACTGGCCTGAAGCAGTGGAATTGGTTATATGGATCAGTCAGCAGCCCGGAAACGCCAAAATACGGACCTTGCCAGACTTTGCAGATATTACCTGGCTTGTATGGGGCAGGATGAGGTTGGAGTGTCCGCGTTTGCCTACAGTAAGGACGGTACTCCTGACTACCAATTACTTTCTGCTATACCTGCAAGCGCTCAAGCTCTTTTTTCACAGGAAGGCGCCAGCAGGCTCCTCAACAAGGTTCGCGGGGAGCGCGGGCGATGGGAGCTTTACCTGGGTTACCCGACCTCTCTCAAGTCAGTAAAGTCGAAAAAGTCGAACTGGCAAGGTTATCTGGTTGAACCGGCGCTTCTTTTTCCCATTGAGATTGATTCGGCTACTAAAGAACCTGAGCTTGAACTTGGCTATCCGATAATCAACCAGAAGGCGCTTCAGTCATACTCTTCAGCTGACAGAGAATTTCTGATGGAAGAGCGGGTACAGCTTGAAGAGGAGCTGGGTATTGGAGATGCTGGTGAAATTGTCGGGTTGGGTACGTTGGCGCTCAGGCTGCAATCGGTCCGGCCTGAATGGCCCTGGCGAGAAAAAGTGGATCCGGATGACCTGGCGGTGAAACCCGCGTTAGACCAGATTCGGGAGGCGGGAATCTTTAATCGGGCCGTGGTGATCATGGCTGAGCGTTCGCCATTCACCCAGGGGCTGGAAACCGAGTTGAAACAGTTGGCAAAACTGCCTGAAAACAAGTACCTGGATACTGCTCTCGGGCATTGGGTCTCAGGTTCTGTTCCAGCGGCGAATGCAGTGAACCCGGATGATGAATTGATCGAAGTGTGGCCAATGAATCTGGAGCAAAGGCAGGCTGTTTCATCCGCGCTTTGCAATCCTCTTACGATTATCACTGGACCCCCTGGAACCGGAAAATCCCAGGTGGTAACCAATATACTGATCAATGCCGCATGGCGCGGGACAAAGATTTTATTTGCCAGCAAGAACAATAAGGCGGTTGATGTAGTAGAAGCGCGTGTGAACAATTCAGGGTCGCGTCCAGTCCTGCTCAGGCTGGGGTCTCAGGCTTATCAGACAAAGTTAGCTGAATATTTGATGGCATTATTGTCAGCAACTTCTACACAATATGACGAAGAGAACTTCCAAGAAGCAAAAGATATACATCAGCAATTACAAAAAACACTGAAACAACTGGATGAAGAAACGGCGAATCTGATTGGTTTGCGGAACAAGGTTGACCAGCTGGAAAAACAATCTGAAGACGCAAGGGATGAGTTGCCGGATGACCTGCCGGGTCGTCTTGAAACAGTGGATGTTTCACGGCTTTTAACTCTGTCGGATTCGTTCAGGCGAGCGTTATATGCGGCGGATAAGAAGCGCCACGGGCTCCTTAAAAAGCTTGTTTGGAGAATCGTCAGGAAGGGTTGTTTTGCAGCCGTAAATCAAAGGCTTCCCCGGATTATTGAATTGGGACAATGGTTGGGGCTGTCAGCGCCGTATGATTTTGCTGATGATTTGAATTTGGAGGATTGGTATGGTTTTTCACGGGCTGTGGATAGAAAACTTGAATTATCTGAAAAGTTCAAGGAATACCGGATGTGCTTGAGAGAATTACAGACAAGCAGACAATTGCCGGAGATCAGCCTTCAGAAACTGGGGGTTCTGGAGGAGGTGGCGGCCAATTCAGGGCGGCTATGGCAATATTGGTTAAGATTACAACCAAAGCAGCTTTCCCGTGAAGACCGCCAGCTACTCAGTCGTTACACGGCATTATTAAAAATGGTCATGGAAGCCGGGTCAGAAGACAAGCTGGCCCGAGACGTTTATCGCCAGTATTCGGCGCTGTTTCCGAAAGTGTCTCACCTTCTGCCATGTTGGGGCGTAACTGCTTTATCAGCCAGGGGGAAGATTCCTCTGGATGACGCCTTTTTTGATGTTGTTATTTTTGATGAAGCCAGTCAATGTGATATAGCTTCGGCATTGCCGCTCCTGTTCAGAGCGAAAAAAGTGGTTGTAATTGGTGACCCCAAGCAGCTTTCCCACATTAGCGGTTTACAGCGTGGGCAAGACCAGCAGTTGCTTTCCAGGTTTGGCCTGGTTTCCGATTATCCTCATTGGAGCTACTCGACTAACTCTTTATATGATCTTGCAGTTGGGCTTGTCAGTGGTGATCAGATGATCAGCCTGCTGGATCATCACAGGTCTCATTCGGATGTGATCGAATTTTCAAACAAGCAGTTCTATGAAGGGCGATTACGGGTGGCGACGAATTATGATTCCTTGAAGCGCGTCCACGAAAATGCGCCTGGAGTCAGGTGGGAGCATGTAAGTGGTCATACCGTGCGACCCTCTAACGGGGGCGCCTTGAACTCTCAAGAGGTGGAAGCGGTTGCGAGGGTTATCCGTCAGCTTGTAGTGGAGAGAAATTATCAGGGAAGTATTGGCGTCGTTTCACCGTTTCGCGCTCAAGCCAATGCAATTCGAGTCGCGATAGAACAACAGCCGGAGCTATGTTCCGCTCTTGGGGACAGGGACTTCCTGGTGGATACCGTGCATAGTTTCCAGGGGGATGAGCGGGATATCATTATTTTTTCGCCGGTTGTTTCTTCTGGCGTCTCCCCGGGCGCTATTGGATTTTTAGAGAATAATGGCAATTTGTTTAATGTGGCGATTACCAGAGCCAGGGCGCAGTTGATAGTAGTAGGGGATATCAATGAATGTGAGGGATGTGGGATTGGTTATCTGGCCAATTTCGCGAAATATGCAGTCAAGTTGCAAAACGCTGACGCCAGCTTTTCCAGCGACGGGATGCGCTTGCAGGACTTCGGAGAAAGTTACCCCACCGTATCAAACCCGGAGCAAGTGTCCGATTGGGAAAAGCTGCTCTACGGAGCCTTCTATAAAGCGGGAATAAAAACGCTTCCTCAATACAGGGTAGAGAAATATACTCTGGATTTTGCCGTTTTTGAAGGTGAGCGCAGGTTGAATATTGAAGTGGATGGTGAGCGATACCACAGGACCTGGAGCAGAGAGTTGTGCCGGCGTGACCAGATCAGGAATCAGCGCATGTTTGAACTCGGGTGGGATGTAATCCGTTTCTGGGTATATGAGGTGCGGGATGATATGGAAGGTTGTATCCATAAAATCCAGAAGTGGCGTCAGGAAGATTGAGAAAATAACGGGTTCACCATGCTGACGCATTTGATCCTGGCGATCTGGTCCTGGCGGGCTGCTGTCATTCCCGCGCAGAGCCTGTCAATGGTGCCGAGGAAAGGACTTGAACCTTCACGGGCTAATGCCCACTAGCACCTGAAGCTAGCGCGTCTACCAATTCCGCCACCTCGGCAAAACAAGGGCGGACTGTACCGATTGTCGACGTTGATGTCAACGCTCAGAGTTGTCCAATGGAAGATGAGCCTGAAGGGTGAGGTGTATTTCCAACGGGAGATGAGCTTGAAGGATAAGCTGTATTTCCAACGGGAGATGAGTTTGAAGGGGTTGATTTTGGGATCATCGGAGGATGATCGTGAAATTACACAGCCAGCGTTTACAGACGGTGGAGGAGATTCGTTCGTTTTTGAACGGAGCCACTACTTTTGATTTTGAACCCCAGTCCCGCGAGGAGTCCTATCCGTGGATTTGTGACAGCCTGCGGCAGTTGCGTTATGGCGCATTGAGCAAGGCCGACCGGGGTGTGGTGAAAGCCTACCTGGAGAAGGTCAGTGGCTTATCCCGCGCCCAGATCACCCGGCTGATCCGCCAATACCGCGATAGTGGCCGCATTCGGGATCGCCGGGGGCGACCCGCCAATGCCTTCTGTCGACGTTATACCCCGGAAGATGTGGCTTTACTGGTGGAAACCGATACCCTGCACGGCAACCTGTCCGGCCCGGCCACCCGGAAACTGTGTGAACGGGCTTTTTCGGTATTCGGCGATGCCCGTTATCAGCGACTGGCCGCCCTCTCCAATGGACACTTGTACAACCTGCGCCACTCGGATTCCTACCAGCGCCAGAGACGACACTTCCAAAAGACCCGCTATACGCCCGTGCGAATCGGGGAGCGACGCAAACCCAGACCCGATGGCCGTCCCGGCTTCTTGCGCGTCGATACCGTCCATCAGGGCGATCAGGACGGCATCAAGGGACTGTATCACATCAATGCTGTCGATGAAGTCACCCAGATGCAGGCCGTGGTCTGTGTACAGAGAATCTCCGAAAGCTATCTCATCCCGGCTCTGCATCAACTCCTGGATGCCTTCCCCTTCACGCTCCAGGGGTTCCATTCCGATAACGGTTCAGAGTATATCAATCGACAAGTCGCTAAACTCCTGCAAAAACTCCAGATCGAACAAACCAAATCCCGTCCCCGACAGAGCAATGACAACGCCCTGGTCGAAGGCAAGAACGGCTCCGTCATCCGCAAGCATCTGGGATACGAACACATCTCACAGCGCTTCGCTCAACCCGTCAACCACTTCCTCACAAACGACCTCAATCCCTACCTGAACTATCACCGACCCTGCTTGTTCGCAAAGGAAGAAATCAACAATCAGGGAAAACAAATCCGCAAATACCCGGACTCACTGATCCAGACTCCGTATGAGAAACTCCGTTCCCTGCCCCATGCACAGCAATATCTCAAATCCGGAATCACGTTCAAAATACTGGATGACTTCGCTTTGCAATACAGTGATAATGAAGCAGCGAGAAGACTCAACAAAGCCCGCAACAAACTGTTTCTATCTTTTAACAAAACCCAAAATTACGCCGCCTGACAACCACTCTCAATGTCGATCAATAGACTCACAAAATACTGCCCCCTCAGGCTCATCTCTGGATTGGAAAACGCTCGCTCGCTACGCTACTTTGGGTTGTTGCCCCAATGAATTTCCCTGTACATAAGTCATCAGGCTGGGGATACCGGGTTCGTAATTCGCCCCTTCCACTTGCCAGACATAACCGAGATGGGAGAGTTGCTCGAATTTATCCAGGATATGCCGGTCTGTGATCGGTTCATCATCAACGGCCATTCCTTTTGCAATCGCGTCCTTTAATATGGAGCCATGCAGAGTGGGCGCGCCACTCTGAATAAAGGCGTCGGCAACGCTTTCGGCTACGGGTAGCAGCCTCATTTCCCATATCTCATTAAACCGGGTCTGGTACATGGCGTCACGCTCTCTGTGCGCTTCTGCCTCTACTTCCCGCAGCATCTCCAGAGTGATCTCTGTCTGTCCGGTTTGATCCAGACTGCGGGCCAGACAATCGCCCCAGATTTGCAGGAAAAAAGGATAGCCGTGTGTACGCCCTGCAATTTCATCCACCACTCCGGGGGCGAAAGATATACCGGCCTGTTCCAATGGCACGGTAACCGCCTGCCCGGCTTCATCGGGTGACAGGCGACCTAACGGGAGTATCTTGCTACGCCCCCAGAAAGATGCGTTGGTCTTTCCCAACGCCGCCATCAGATTCGGAGTGCCGGCCAGTACCAGCAGGAATGGATGGCCTTCCCCGCGCACGATCTGGCTGGCGTTCAGCAGGGCATTTCCGATCTCGGGCTTCAGCGTATGCGCTTCGTCTATGATCAGGATAAATGGCTTCTTTTTGCACTTCTTCCTGATCTGGTCTTCTGCGATCCTTGCTGAACCGGATAAACCCAGTTCAATGCCCGCTGATACAGATTGATATCCGACAGAAGCAATCAGCTTCTTGAATGTATCCCGGAATCTTTTCTCGCCCGCCAGTGTGTTGTCAAATTCTGCCGGAGTCTCCATTCTACCGGGAGTAACCCACTGGATATACAGCTTTGATCCTTCCTTTCGGAGGGTCTCTTTCTGCAAGTGACGGAGCAGGGCGGTTTTACCATTTCCACGGGGGCCGTAGAGGATCATATTTTGACTGATCGGTTGCCGGTCTTTCATATCCCTGACACATCTCTGGAAATACTCCTGTTCGCGTTTACGGCCAGCCAGATAAGGTGGCAAACTGCCATCCCCTAGTCTGAATAGCCTTGTCAAATCCTGATTGCTCATTTTCTACACCTCCCGTTTGCCATCCTGCACCAATTCAAGGGCATTGTCAAAAAATCTGAATCTAACAATCTGAATCAAACCCCCAAGTCACGTCCGGCTCAGCCTGGAAATGCTCTGAATCACATGCCCTGAATCTTATGGCGAAATGTCTCTCGAAACTATATACTTGGCGCCCGGAAAAATGATGCGCGAAAACATGGCCACGATAAATGAAATCAGAGAGTCCCTGACCCGTTCGAGTGAGCGTACTGACTCACTGGGGAGGTATCTTTGACCATGCCGGCAACAAGGAGCGGCTGGAAGAGGTTGACCTGATACTGGAGAATCCCGCTGTCTGGGAGCAACCGGAGCAGGTGCAAAAACTGGGACAGGAAAGAGTCCGGCTGGAACGACTGGTACACGGTCTGGAACAATTGCGAACCGATATTTCCGATTCGTTCGAATTACTGGAACTGGCCGCGCTTGAAGAAGATGCCCAAACGCTGGACGAGGTCGAACGGGACGCGAATGACATTGAATCCCGGCTCGAAAAAATGGAATTCCAGCGAATGTTCAGCGGTGAGGCTGACCCGAACAATGCCTTTATCGACATCCAGGCCGGTTCCGGCGGCACTGAAGCCCAGGACTGGGCGGCCATGTTGTTGAGGATGTACCTGCGCTGGGGAGAAACCCGGGGGTATAAGCTGGAAGTGGTGGAGCGGTCTCCGGGGGATGTGGCCGGAATCAAGAGCGCTACCGTCAAATTCACCGGCGAGTACGCCTATGGCTGTCTGCGGACCGAGACCGGGGTCCACCGGCTGGTCCGGAAAAGCCCGTTTGATTCCGGCAATCGGCGGCACACTTCATTCGCCTCCGTTTACGCCTACCCGGAAATAGATGACAGTTTTGAAATTGAAGTGAATCCGGCGGACTTGCGGGTCGATACCTACCGTTCCAGTGGCGCCGGTGGGCAGCATGTCAACAAAACAGATTCCGCGGTTCGTCTGACTCATCTGCCGAGCGGAATCGTGGTACAGTGCCAGAATGACCGCTCCCAGCATCGCAACAAGGAGGAAGCGCTTAAAATGCTGAGAGCGCGTCTGTATGAAGCCCGGATGCAGGAACGCCGCCAGGCGCAACAAGCCGAAGAAGACAATAAATCAGACATTGGCTGGGGCAGTCAGATTCGATCCTACGTTCTGGACCAGTCCCGGATCAAGGATTTGAGAACCCATGTCGAAACCGGCAATACCCAGTCGGTACTGGACGGGGCGTTGAACCCGTTTATCGAAGCCAGCCTGAAAGCCGGTCTGTAAAAGCATATCATGAGTGAAGAAAACCGGCAAATCCAGCAACGCAGGGAAAAGCTGGCCGCATTGAGAAAAGAGGGCAACCCCTTCCCGAACGATTTCCGCCGGGACGCATTGGCCGGGGAGTTGCTGGACCAATACGCGGATGACGTTCAGGGCTTGCAAAACCGGACGATTCGGGTGAAAGTGGCCGGACGCCTGATGTCGCGGCGCGTGATGGGCAAGGCGGGTTTCGCGCATATCGAGGACGCTGGCGGCAGGCTGCAATTATTCCTGCAACGGGACAACCTGCCGGAGAATGTCTATAACGAAGAATTTAAAAAATATGACATCGGCGACATTGTGGCGGCGGAGGGAGAACTGTTCCATACCCGGACCGGCGAGTTGACTGTCCGGGTCGACCGGATTCGATTATTGACCAAGGCGCTGCGCCCGCTCCCGGAGAAATTCCATGGCCTGACCGATGCCGAACTTCGCTATCGGCAACGCTATGTGGACCTGATCATGAACCAGCGGACCCGTTCGGTTTTCAGAACCCGGGCGGCGATCATCCAGTGTATCCGGGAGTTCATGGTCGAGAGGTCATTCCTGGAAGTGGAAACGCCGATGATGCATCCGATTCCCGGAGGAGCGGTGGCGCGGCCTTTCAGGACTCATCACAACGCGCTGGACAAGGACTTTTTCCTGCGCATCGCCCCGGAGCTTTATCTGAAGCGGCTGGTGGTCGGTGGTTTTGAGCGGGTATTTGAAATCAATCGGAATTTCCGGAACGAGGGTATGTCAACAAAGCATAATCCCGAGTTCACGATGATGGAGCTTTACCAGGCGTATGCGGATTACCAGGACCTGGCCCGGATGACGGAAGCCCTGATGCGCCGGGTCTGTCAAGCCGTAACCGGAGAAACGGGCATTGAATACCAGGGGAATCGGGTGGATTTTTCCCAACCGTTTCAAAGATTTACACTGCTGGAATCCATCACGCATTTCAACCCGGATATATCCGCTGATCAGTTGATTGACATGGACGCGGCCACCCGGTTGGCGAAAAGCATGAACATCGAGATTAAACCCGGTTATGGTATTGGTCGGATACAGATGGAAATATTCGAGAAACGGGTTGAGGAGAAACTCATCAGTCCCACATTTATAACGGGCTACCCGGTCGAAGTATCACCGTTGTCGAGGAGATGCGACGAGCAACCGGAGCTGAGTGACCGATTCGAGTTCTTTGTCGCCGGCAAGGAGATTGCGAATGGTTTTTCCGAATTGAATGACGCGGAAGATCAGGCGGAGCGTTTCAGGCGGCAGGTGGAGGAGATGGAGGCCGGGGACCAGGAGGCGATGCACTATGACGCCGATTATATTCGCGCCCTGGAATACGGCATGCCGCCGACAGCGGGAGAGGGGATCGGTATCGACCGACTGGTTATGATTCTGACTGACAGCCCCTCGATTCGGGACGTGGTGCTGTTTCCGCACATGCGGGATGAAACCTGAATGCCCCGAAATCCGGCGGTAGGCGCACAGTGATCAAGCCACTTGAGCTGATGATCGGCCTGCGGTATATCCGGGCCAAACGGCGAAATCACTTTATCTCGTTTATTTCGACGACCTCCATGCTGGGAATTGCGCTCGGCGTGTGGGCGCTGATTACGGTGATGGCGATTATCACCGGGTTTCACCAGGATTTGCAGAGCCGGATATTGTTCGTAACGCCCCACGTCACGATCAGCGCTCACGGGGGGCGTTTCAGTGACTGGCAGCCGCTGTCGGAAGGACTCGCCGGTTACCCGGATGTGCAGGCGCAGGCTCCGTTCGTTCTGGTGCAGGGGATGTTGACCAAAGGCCCGAATGTGTCCGGCTCTCTGGTGCGGGGGATTGATCCGGAGCGGGAGGGCGGAGTGTCGGAAGTCATGAGCCATATTATCGAAGGAGACGCGGACGCGCTTCAATCCGGCTCTTTTGGCATCATTCTGGGTAAATACCTGGCGCACGCGCTGGGTGTCGGTGTCGGGGAAAAGGTCACCCTGATCGTGCCCAGGGGCAAGGTCACCCCGGCTGGCCTGATCCCGCGCCTGAAACGCTTCACCGTGGTCGGACTGTTTGAGATAGATATGTATGAATACGATAGCGGCATCGCGCTGATTCATATCGAAGACGCGGCCAGACTGCTGAGCGCCAAAGGCGAGATCAGCGGGCTGCGCCTCAAGCTCAATGATGTCGAACAGGCTCGCAGGGTTCGTCAGGAACTGTCCGACGCCTTGGGTGGGCAATACCGTGTACGCGACTGGACCCAGGAACACGTCAACTTTTTTCGGGCGCTTGAAATCGAAAAGCGGGTGGTCTTCATCGTGCTTTTGCTGATTATCGCAGTGGCGGCGTTCAACATCGTTTCCACCCTGGTCATGGTAGTGACCGACAAACGCTCGGATGTCGCGATATTGAGAACACTCGGAATGAGTCCCGGCGGCGTGATGCGGGTATTCATGGTCCAGGGAGTGTTGCTCGGGGTTACCGGCACCGCGGTCGGCGCGGTTCTGGGCGTGATGACCGCTCTGAATATAGAAACTCTGATTCCCGCCATCGAGAACCTCTTTAATACCGAATTGTTCCCGGGCGATATCTATATCATCAGTGAATTCCCGGCCCAGATGCGCTGGGCGGATGTGGGACGGATTACCGGCGCGTCCCTGCTGATGAGTTTCCTGGCGACGGTTTATCCGGCCCGGCGCGCGTCCGCGGTCAAGCCCGCTGAGGCATTGCGTCATGAATAACCGGGGCAATAACCGGGTCATCGAGTGCCGCCAGGTGTCGAAAGTCTTCGATGAAGGCCCGTTTGATGTGGAGGTATTGCGGGGAATTGACTTGCAGGTGGGGGCGGGTCAACAGATTGCGGTTGTCGGCGCTTCCGGTTCCGGGAAAAGCACCTTGCTGCATATCCTCGGCGGGCTGGCTGACCCGACAACCGGGAGCGTGCGAGTCGGCGGACAGGATATCAATGGCCTGTCGCGCAAGGCGCGTGGGGAGTTGCGGAACCGGACTCTGGGATTCGTCTATCAGTTTCATCATTTGCTGCCGGAATTTACCGCTCTTGAAAATGTCGCGATGCCGTTGCTGATCCGCAAGTCCGGAGAGGCTGAGGCATTCGCGGCTGCCCGGCAGACCCTGGAGCGTGTCGGCCTCGACAGCCGCCTGGATCATAAGCCGGCGGAATTGTCCGGCGGCGAACGTCAACGTACCGCGATTGCCAGGGCCATGGTCACCCGGCCGCAATGTATCCTGGCGGATGAACCAACCGGTAATCTGGACGCGGATAATGCCGAATCGGTACACCGGATGCTGTTGGAAATGAACCAGGAAATCGGCACCAGTCTGGTGATCGCAACCCACGATATGACGCTGGCGCGAAAAATGGATACGGTTCTTGTGATCAAAGACCGGGAGCTGCGACTCTTGGGAAACTGAATCACACCCCCATATTGGTATTCAGGAACCTGACCGGGTACTTTGAAATACCGGAATTGTGGATAATGAGTGTGAGTGAAAATATCGAAGCGGAAGTCATCACCGAAATAGCCAGGCCAGAAGACGTATTACCCGAAGTTCTCCATGTCCTGCCACTGGAGAAAAAACCGTTCTTCCCGGGCCAGATATTACCGGTCGTGTTTGACGCCGAAAGATGGGGTGATACCATCAATGCCATCCATGAGGCCGGGCACGGGAATGTCGGCGTGGTGTTCTCGGACGGGGTAAAGGCCGAAAAGGCCCGGTCAGGGGATTTCAGATCGGTAGGGACGGTCTGCAAGGTTCATCAGATCGAGCGGCATGAAAACCTGTTTCATGTTGTGCTTGCGGGAATGCAGCGTTTTGAAATTGTCCGATGGGTCTCGAAGAAGCGCCCGTTCACGGTACAGGCGAGTTACTTCCCCGAATTGAGCCCTCGCGAAACTGTCCAGATCAAGGCCTATGTCACCGCCATTGTCAATACCATCAAGGAGTTACTGCCGCTCAATCCGATGTATGGTGAAGAACTCAAGATGTTTCTGAACTATTTTGGCGCCGGAGAGCCTTCGCGTCTGGCCGATTTCGGGGCAAGCCTGACTACTGCGGACGCGGGAGAGCTCCAGGAAATTCTCGAGACCATCGAATTGTTGCCGAGAATGGAAAAAACCCTGGTATTGCTGCACAAGGAAGTCGAAATAGCGCGCGCCCAGACTGATATTCGCGAGCATATCGAAGGAGAAATCAACCAGCGCCAACGGGAAATGTTTCTGCGCGAACAACTCAAGTTCATCCAGAAGGAACTCGGCATCTCGAAAGATGACCGGGAATCCGAGATAGACACTTTCCGCGCCCGGCTGACAGAATGTGTCGTACCTGAACACGCGCAGGCGCGAATTGACGAGGAGCTGGACAAGATCGCAACCCTGGAAAGAGGCTCTCCCGAATATACCGTAACCCGCAATTATCTCGAATGGCTGACCCGGATACCCTGGGGCCGGTTCAGCGAGGACTCCCTGGACCTGGAGTACGCCGCGGCCATTCTGGAACGGGACCACGAAGGTCTGGAAGAGGTCAAGGAACGCATACTGGAATTTATCGGAGTCGGTAAAATGAGGGGAGAGGTGGCAGGATCGATTATACTGCTGATCGGGCCGCCGGGAGTCGGCAAAACCTCACTGGGGAGGTCCGTGGCGAGCGCGCTGGGCAGAGAGTTTTTTCGTTTTTCCCTGGGGGGTATGCGCGACGAAGCGGAGATCAAGGGGCACCGGCGAACCTATATCGGCGCCATGCCGGGAAAATTCGCCCAGGCGTTGAGAGAGTGCAAGACCGCGAATCCGGTGATCATGCTGGACGAGATTGACAAGGTCGGGGCCTCCTTTCGTGGGGACCCGGCATCGGCTCTGCTGGAAGCGCTGGACCCGGAGCAGAACCGGGATTTCCTGGATCACTATCTGGACCTCGGCATTGATTTATCCAGGGTCCTGTTTATCTGCACCGCCAATCAGCGCGATACCATTCCGGCGCCGTTGTTTGACCGGATGGAGGAAATCCGGTTGTCGGGTTATCTGGCCGCGGAGAAAACGGCCATCGCCAGGAGACATCTGTTGCCCCGGCAAATCGCCAGGGCGGGATTGAAGAAGCGGGGCCAGCTTCGGATTGATACGTCTGCAATCCGGAAGATCGTGGATGGATACGCGCGCGAGGCCGGGGTGCGAAAGCTGGAGAAAATGCTGGGTACGATTGCCAGAAAGGCGGTCATGAATATCCTGAAACAGGAAAAACAACCGATCCATATCACCCCCGCAAATCTGGAAGAATATCTGGGCAAACCGGCTTTCGACGACCAGAGCCGGATTACCGGAAAGGGTGTCGCCACCGGCCTGGCCTGGACCGCGATGGGCGGCGCCACGCTGGATATTGAGGCCACCCGCAGCCACAGCTTCAATCGTGGCTTCAAGCTCACCGGGCAACTCGGTGATGTGATGAAAGAGTCGGCTGAGATAGCGTACAGTTATGTGATGAGCAATGCGGAACAACTGGGCGTAAGTCAGGGTTTTTTTGAAAATTCGATGATTCACCTGCATGTGCCGGCAGGCGCTACGCCAAAGGATGGGCCGAGCGCCGGCATTACGATGGTTTCCGCATTGATTTCCCTGGCCTGCGACAAAAAGATCAAACGGTCTCTTTCGATGACGGGCGAAATATCGTTGACCGGACAGGTGCTGCCGGTAGGCGGCATCCGGGAAAAAGTGATTGCCGCCAGAAGGATGAAAATACGGAATCTGATCCTGCCGCAAGCCAATCGAAGTGATTTCGAAGAAGTCCCCGATTACATCACCCGAAGTGTTCGGGTTCAATTCGTTTCCCGTTACGACGAGGTATTAAACCATCTGTTTTAACGGCTGTTTGTTCCAGGGGCGCGAAAAAAGTCTTCCCTTATTGTTTTTGCGTTCCGAATGCGCCATCTATCCTGTAGTAGGAGGTACTGGTAGAACTCGTGTTGGCCTCTACCCGGAAAGTGCCCTCGGCGGCGCCTGGTATATTGCCTGTGCCCGGTCGTACGAAGCGACCCTCTAAGTCCGAGTTTACCTGGTCGGGGTCTACCGGGTATCCCAGGGCGCCCTGAGTGGCGTGGCGGGACGGATTGCCGGAGACGCGCACATGGCCATCCGCGCTCTTCGTAACACCGCGTATGGCGTTGGAGGCGAAAGTGAAGGTGCCGTTATCGTTAATCATACCGTTCTCGAACCGGATTGTACCCGGCGCGATATTCAACCATTTCTCGAGCGTAGCTTGACCCCCCGTTACATACTGTCCCCTGACCAGACGGTGCATTCCATCGGCGGGCTGATAGAAGTTGCCCATGATACTGTCATCCAGAATCACCGCGCCATTGATACTGTTGGTATCGAAATTGGCGATAAAGGTAGTCGGCGCGTTCTCGAACGTGCTGACTCGCCCGGAACCGTCTTCATGCCACCGCATGACCCCGAAACTCTCACCACTATAGGTCGCCTCGCCGGTCAGGCTGGTGACAGCCACCCGGGTGGTCTTACTGTCCGCGTTCACCAGATAGTTGATATTCGTCGGTTTGGCGGCCCAGCGGGTGGAGCCGGTATCTTCTACCATGTCATAGTTCAGCCAGTACCCAAAGGTGCGGAAATCTCCATTGCCAAACCGTTTCGCCAGGATATGCCAACGGTGGACGGGGGCCCAGTCCCGGTCAATTTCGACCCACTGCCCATTCGGGTCCGCCGAATTCTCCTTCCACTTCGCATCATACGGATCCTCCCTCCAGTCCCGGCTATCGGCGTTGTTGTAATACTCCTCGTTGGTAAGGGAACGAAGAAGGCGATTATTATTGCGTACCCTCTTTTGTCGGGTGCCCCGCCAGTGAAGGCCGACCGCCTGGGTGGCGTTCTTGCCATAGCGCGATGCGGTCCATCCATCGAACGGCCCTCCTCCGATTTCGACCTGTTCATTGCGAGTCCGGATTGATTCGTACGGACCATATTTTATGAAATTCAGGCTCTTCCGGTTGCTATCACTTTGATGGTATCGAAGGCACGTGTTGCCCCTCCACTCTGAGCATGTCCGAATCTGATGCTCCCTAAGTTTTTTGTATCTTAAGAGCGGAAGTCGATTGATATAATTACCCTGTACACAGATACCCTGTACACAGATGTCTCGGGCGAAGGCATTCGTAATATTATTCGTAATACCGGCGCCGGGGTACTGTCTCATTCTCAAATGAGTTCCACTAAATCCAAAGGTATTTGAATTTCCCTGGTTGAAATTTACAAAATTCCTCGTGTAGGCAGAAGATCCTTCCACTCTAGACGACATGAAACGTCCGGATGCATTGGTTACCTTCGGTTCAACGATTGGCTCTACAGTTGGCTCTACAGTCGGTTCAACGGTTGGCTCAACAGTCGGTTCAACGGTTGGGTCCGGCTCAACGGTCGGTCCCGTCGGTTCGACGGTCCCTCCTGCAGGCTGGGTCCCTCCCGCGTTGTCCCCCTGCCCGCCTATACTGGACAGGACCGTATTGCCGCCGGCGTTGTAGTTGTTTGACGGGTCGGATTGGGTGGTTCTTACGGGGTCAGTCGAGGGGGGGGTACTATTGATCGCCAGTCCACCACCTCCGCCACAGGCGCTTACGAATAACGGAACTACAAAAAACAAGGCTTTATGCTTGATCATGGAGTAAATACCTGCTTGGGATAAGGTTATTCGGCATAGTATACAATCAAATCGCCGTTTATGTCAAATCAAAGAGTTGTCCAATGGAAGATGAGCCTGAAGGATAAGCTGTATTTCCAACGGGAGATGAGTTTGAAGGGGCTGATTTTGGGATCATCGGAGGATGATCGTGAAATTACACAGCCAGCGTTTACAGACGGTGGAGGAGATTCGTTCGTTTTTGAACGGAGCCACTACTTTTGATTTTGAACCCCAGTCCCGCGAGGAGTCCTATCCGTGGATTTGTGACAGCCTGCGGCAGTTGCGTTATGGCGCATTGAGCAAGGCCGACCGGGGTGTGGTGAAAGCCTACCTGGAGAAGGTCAGTGGCTTATCCCGCGCCCAGATCACCCGGCTGATCCGCCAATACCGCGATAGTGGCCGCATTCGGGATCGCCGGGGGCGACCCGCCAATGCCTTCTGTCGACGTTATACCCCGGAAGATGTGGCTTTACTGGTGGAAACCGATACCCTGCACGGCAACCTGTCCGGCCCGGCCACCCGGAAACTGTGCGAACGGGCTTTTTCGGTATTCGGCGATGCCCGTTATCAGCGACTGGCCGCCCTCTCCAATGGACACTTGTACAACCTGCGACACTCGGATTCCTACCAGCGCCAGAGACGACACTTCCAAAAAACCCGTTATACGCCCGTGAGAATCGGGGAGCGACGCAAGCCCAGACCCGATGGTCGGCCCGGCTTCTTGCGCGTCGATACCGTCCATCAGGGCGACCAGGACGGCATCAAGGGGCTGTATCACATCAATGCCGTCGATGAAGTCACCCAGATGCAGGCCGTAGTCTGTGTACAGAGAATCTCCGAAAGCTATCTCATCCCGGCTCTGCATCAACTCCTGGATGCCTTCCCCTTCACGCTCCAGGGGTTCCATTCCGATAACGGTTCAGAGTATATCAATCGACAAGTCGCTAAACTCCTGCAAAAACTCCAGATCGAACAAACCAAATCCCGTCCCCGACAGAGCAATGACAACGCCCTGGTCGAAGGCAAGAACGGCTCCGTCATCCGCAAGCATCTGGGATACGAACACATCTCACAGCGCTTCGCTCAACCCGTCAACCACTTCCTCACAAACGACCTCAATCCCTACCTGAACTATCACCGACCCTGCCTGTTCGCAAAGGAAACCGTCAACCAAAAGGGAAAACGCACCCGCAAATACCCCGATTCGCTGATCATGACTCCGTATGAGAAACTCCGTTCCCTGCCCCATGCACAGCAATATCTCAAATCCGGAATCACATTCAAAATACTGGATGACTTCGCTCACAAATACAGCGATAATGAAGCCGCGAGAAGACTCAACAAAGCCCGCAACAAACTGTTTCTATCTTTTAACAAAACCCAAAATTACGCCGCCTGACAACCACTCTCAATGTCGATCAATAGACTCACAAAATACTACAGCCCCCTCAGGCTCATCTCTGGATTGGAAAACGCTATCAAATCAAATCAATCTACCAGGGGCTCCCCATTTTCTCATGGCGGAGACGGGTCGGGAGCAACGCCCTGAACCCGGGAATATCCCTGTACATAAGTCATCAGGCTGGGGATACCGGGTTCGTAATCATATCCTCCGGTTTTCCACACATACCCCAGGTGGGAAAGCTGCTCCAGCCGCTCCAGGACACGGCCATCCGTGACGGGTTCATCCGCGCCTGTCATTCCTTTTGCAATCGCGTCTTCCAATGTGCGTTCATGCAGAGTCGAAGCGCCTTCAATGAAAGTGTTCGCAACACTCTCGGCCACAGACAACAATCCCATTCTTTTTATCTCGTCGAAGCGGGTCTGGTACATGGTATCGCGCTCTCTGTGCGCTTCTGCCTCCACTTCCCGGAGCGTCTTTGGGGTTACCTCGGTCTGTCCGGTTTGGTCCAGCCTGCGGGCTATACAGTCTCCCCAGATTTGCAGGAAGTATGGATAGCAATGGGTACGCCCTGCAATTTCATCAATCACTCCGGGGGCGAAAGATATACCGACTTGTTCCAACGGTACGGTGACCGCCTGCCCGGCTTCTTCGGGTGACAGGCGACCTAACGGGAGTATCTTGCTACGCCCCCAGAAGGAGGCGTTGCTCTTTCCCAACGCCGCCATCAGATTCGGAGTGCCGGCCAGTACCAGCAGGAATGGATTGCCTTCCCGGCGGACTGTCTGGCTGGCGTTCAGCAGGGAATTTCCAACCTCGGGCTTCAGCGTATGCGCTTCGTCTATGATCAGGATAAATGGCTTCTTTTTACACTTCTTCCTGATCTGGTCTTCTGCGGCCCTTGCTGAACCGGATAAATCCAGTTCAATGCCCGCTGATACAGATTGATATCCGACAGAAGCAATCAGCTTTTTGAATGTATCCCGGAATCTTTTCTCGCCCGCCAGCGTGTTGTCAAATTCTGCCGGAGTCTCCATTCTACCGGGAGTAGCCCACTGGATATCCAGCTTCGATCCTTCTTTGCGGAGGGTCTCTTTCTGCAGGTATCCAAGCAGGGCAGTTTTACCATTTCCACGAGGGCCGTAGAGGATCATGTTCTGGGCGGGAGCGTCATTGCTCATCAGGTATTGAACACAATTGTGGAAATACTCCTGTTCGCGCTGGCGGCCAGCCAGGTAAGGCGGTACTCCGCCATCTCCCGGCCTGAACAGTTTTATCAAGTCCTGATTGCTCATTTTTGCTCCTCAAGTCTCGTCAGAGACAGATGATACCATAATTCCCGGGCCTCGCCCCCGCGCACTTCGCCAATCAGCGCTTCGCCAATCAGTATCCGGTCAGGACGTTGGCGCAGCGCGGAGCGCAACAGCCCCCCCCCCACCAAATCCGCTATGCGGATTTGACTCCCCCTCCAGGGGGGAGTATCTGTGTTTTAAGTCCAGTTTTTTTATTGGATCGGGTTCGGAGTTTCCACCCACGGTGTTCCTCGTCGAACAATCGCATGCAAGAGCAATAACATCTTACGCATGACGGCCACCAGGGCGACCTTGCCCGGCTTGCCGCGATCTCGCAAGCCCCGGTAAAAGCGTCGCAAGTCCGGATCATGACGAACCGCCGACAGCGCCGACATATACAGTGCGCGGCGCACCGCCTGACGGCCTCCGCGAATACTCCGCTTGCCCTGATGCTGACCACTGTCCCGTGCCCACGGCGCCACGCCCACCAGGGCGCTCAAGGACTTGCCACAACCGCTCCCCAATTCCGGCAAATAAGCTAACAATACACCTGCCGTAACTTCCCCCACTCCTTTGACGCTTCGCAGCAACTCCGCTCGCCCGGCCAGATCGCCTTGCTGGAGCATTTTGCGGATCAGCCGGTCCAAACACTCAATCTCCCGATCCAGCCAGACAATATGACGAACACACGACTCCCTCATCCAATCGGGCGGATTCTTCTCCAACCGATTCTTCTCTCCAACCCGTTGCTCCACCAACTGCCTGCGACGATCCAGATGATCGCGTAAACAACGCACAGAACGCGATACAGCTTGACTCCCGGATAACTCCAGCCTCTCTCCATACCAACACAGCAAACGCGCATCCAACGCATCCGTCTTCGCTTGCAGACCCAGCGCATGGGCAAAGGCGCGTACCCGCGACGGGTGCACCCGAACCGTCTGTATACCCGCTCCCAGCAACCCATCCAGCAATCCCCGCTCATATCCTCCACTGGCTTCCAGTACCACCTGTTCGATCTCCTGTTCTTCGACCCAGGCCAATACCTGGTTCACCCCCAACAGAGTATTCTCAAAGACCTGAACCGAACCGGGTGACCGGAATACGTCCAAACGACTCTTGCCTACATCTATACCCGCTACTCTTTGAATAGATTGTTTCATTTCAAACCCCCTGTACGCTACAATCAAATCCTGCTCCCCACTTGTATTCGGGACTGGTTTTCCCAGGTATCTGTTCGGAGCAGAGAATCGGCGTGAGGGGTTTCCTACTCCCCCACGGTGCAAAAACAAAACACGTTCTTCACCTGTGATGACACGAAGCACCCCTCACGCCCCCCCGATACTTTGGCCTCAATATCAGGGAATTTCAATCATACAAGTGATGCGTTTGATGCGGATTTGACCCTCCTTCAGGGGGGGTGATGCGCTTGATTCGGATTTGACTCTCCTTCAGGGGATTATTCGGTAGACTGAATGGTTATAATGCGGGTTGCCAAACACGCGGAGTCATTGTCGCCGAATCGGAGCCAATCAACATGAGTTGTCAGTACTATGAACCAGTAGAGGGAGGGGCGAACAGCTTCACGGTTGCGATGCCTAAATATACTTTTGGCCGGGGTTGTCTGGTCGAAGCGGGTATACGCGCTGAGAGCCTGAACATGAAGCGGATTGCGTTATTCACTGATTCTTATCTTGAAGACAGTGAATACGTTGCAACAGTTCGTGAATCCATCCGTGCCCAGGGGCTGCAATGTGATATTTTCTCCGACATCAGAATCGAGCCTGACGATGATACGGTTACGCGGGCCTCGGGATTCCTGTCACAGGGAAAATTCGATGGGGTGGTTTCGGTTGGCGGCGGCTCGGTTATCGACACGGCCAAAGCGGCCATGGTATACGCTCTTTATCCAGCCTCGTTCAGTGATTATTTCGGGCCGCCGGTGGGCGCCGGAAAACCGGTTCCGGGGGCGCTTCTTCCCCACCTGGCCTGTCCGACAACTTCCGGAACCGGCTCTGAATGTACCTCGGTCGCGGTCATCCGGATCAATAGCCTGAATACAAAGTTTGTGATGGGGAGTCCCCGTCTGCTTCCCGAAGAAGCGCTGGTTGATCCGGCGGTTTGCGATACGCTGCCCGCGAACGCGGTGGCATCGACCGGATTTGATTTGCTTTGCCACGCGCTCGAATGTTATACCGCCAGGGCCTGGAGCCAATGGGGCCGCATTGATGACCCCCGGGCAAGAACGATGTTGCAGGGCGCCAACCCCTGGAGCGACATGTCCGCGGGCGGCGCTCTCCGGATTGCCGGTCAGTACCTGGAACGGGGGGTAGCGGATAACAGCGATCACGAAGCCCGGGACGCCTTGATGTGGGGAGCGTCACTGGCCGGGATGGCGTTCGGCAACTCCGGCACCCATCTGGCGCATGCCATGTCTTATGGCGTCACCCATCTGATGAACGACATCACGACCGCGGGGTACAATGTACCGTCTCCATTCATCCCCCACGGCATCAGCGTAATCGTCAGCGCCCCGGCGATATTCCGGTTTCTCGGTGACGCGGCGCCGGAACGTCACCTGGACGCGGCCAGATGGCTGGGCGCCAGTCATACCGATGTCGGCGCGAACGAGGTTGGCGAAGCGCTGGCGCAGAGGTTGATTGAATTGATGAGAAAAACCGGCATGCCCAACGGTCTGGGCGGTGTCGGTTTCCGGGCGGAGGATGTCGGGCGGCTCGCGGATTCGTCTATCCGTCAGAAGCGGGCAATACTGAACGCGCCCCGTGTCGCGAGTCTGTCTGATATGAACAGTATCTACAGCGCCGCATTGAGTTATTGGTAACCGATAGCCCGCGACGACCGGAAATGCCGCTCAGTCATCTGAATTTCTGGATCTTCGACATGGATGGGACCCTGACCCTGCCAATCCATGATTTTGAAGATATTCGATCCCGGCTTGGCATCCAGCCCACATCCGCGATTCTTGAAGCGATTGAGGAAATGCCCGCCGCCCGCGCCGCCGAGGCTGCCCGACAACTGCACTTGCTGGAAATGCGGCTGGCTCGTGAGGCGAGACCGCAGCCCGGAGTGAAGGATATCCTGACTCGTTTGAGTCAGGCCGGGAAAAAGCTCGGAATATTGACCAGAAACGGCCGGGAAATTGCCCATGCCACCCTGGCCGAAGCCGGATTGTTGTCTTTCTTTGAAAAAGACAGCGTGATCAGCCGCGATGACTGTGCGCCAAAACCCAATCCTGACGGGGTTCATTTGCTGCTTGATCACTGGAATGCCCCGAGAGAGGAAACGATCATAGTCGGGGATTTTCTGTATGACATCCAGGCCGGGTTTGACGCCGGTATCCAGACCGTTCATTTCGATTCATCCGGCCAATTCCAGTGGCCGCAATTCACGCATTATAAAATCACCGAAATCAGCGCCTTGCATTCCATGATTTGATCTGTTGGTTTCAAGGGATCGATCCTGTCGGTTGCGGGCGGGCACGGAGACCCGCCCCTACGGTGACGGGTGGGGCGGGGGAGCCAGGAAGCCGCCGGATTGTCTGGCCCATAGCTCTGCATACAAACCCTTGTTCGCCAGCAGTTGATCATGGTTACCTTGCTCGATTATTTTACCGGCATCCATGATGATCAACCGATCCATTTGCGCAATAGTCGATAATCGGTGGGCAATCGCAATTACCGTTTTACCTTTCATCAGTTGGTACAGGCTTCCCTGGATCGCCGCTTCGACTTCGGAATCAAGGGCGCTGGTCGCTTCGTCCAGAATCAATATGGGCGCGTTTTTCAGGATCACGCGGGCAATGGATATTCTCTGCCTTTGTCCGCCGGAGAGTTTTACGCCGCGTTCACCGACATGCGCCTGATAGCCCCGGCGGCCTTCCTGATCTTCGAGATCCGGAATAAATTCATGGGCCTTGGCTTGTCTGGCCGCTGCAACCACACTATCCATGGTTGCATAACCGTTTCCGTACCGGATGTTTTCATATACCGAGCGATGCAGCAGGGAAGTGTCCTGGGTGACCATGCCAATGTTGGCCCGCAGGCTGTCCTGCGTCACGCTGTTGATATCCTGTCCGTCAATCATGATCTGGCCCTCTTGCAGTTCATAGAACCGAAGCAATACACTGACCAGAGTTGATTTGCCGGAGCCGGAGCGCCCGACCACGCCAATCTTCTCTCCGCCCTTGACATTGAGACACAGATTTTCGATAACCCCTCTTTCGCCGTCGCTTTTACCGTAGTTGAATGCAATGTTCCGGTATTCGATATTGCCTTCGGAAACCCTGAGTTCTTTCGCCCCCGTGTCATCGACAATATCAATTTCGTTTGAAATGGTTTCAATTCCGTCCTGCACTACGCCGATATTCTCGAACAGGTTCCAGATTTCCCAGAGTATCCATTGCGACATGCCCTGAAGTCGAAGTACCAGCCCGATGGCGAAAGCGATCGCCCCCGGAGAAACCGCGTTGTCATACCACAGCCAGATCGAATTGGCGCCGACGCTGAACAATAAAAGAGAATTCAGCGCCGTCAGGTACACGGAAAGACGGGTAGACAAGCGCATCATTTCATACACTGGAACCAGGAATTTCTGCATTCCCTCCCTGGCATACTCGTCCTCATAGTTGGCATGAGCAAACATTTTGACGGTCGTGATATTGGTATAGCTGTCAACCACCCGGCCCGTTACCATCGAACGCGCTTCGGCCTGATCCATCGAAGCCTGCCGCAGCTTCGGTATGAAATACCACAACACCGCCACATACCCGGCCAGCCATCCGATCATCGGCAAAGTCAATCGTATGTCGCTGGCCGCAAACAGAATCAGCGCGCCGGTAAAATAGACCGAAACATAGACCAGAACCTCGGTGATCTGGATGATCACATCCCTGACCCCCAGAGAGGTCTGCATCATCTTTGCGGCCACTCTTCCGGCGAAATCATCCTGGAAAAACCGGACACTCTGCTTGAGCAGATAGCGATGGGTCTGCCATCGGGTTCGCATCGCGAAATTCCCCAGCAGACCCTGGTGGATAATGACCTCGTAAAACAGTTTTAACGTCGGCATGATTACGAGGATAATCACGCTGATGGTGATCATCTGGAATTTATGAAGTTCCCAGAAAGTGTCGCGGCTGGTCCCGGCCAGCCAATCAACCAGATTGCCGACAAATGAAAATAACCAGACCTCGATCAGCGCCACCAGGGCAGACAGGATCGAACCGACCAGAATAAGCTGCCAGAAGGGCTTCGCGTAGTGACCGAGGAATCCGAACAGTGTGCCCGGAGGTTTGACGGGGACGCGCTCCGGGAAAGGGGTTCTGTATTTCTCGAACCAGGTGAATAATGTATCAATCAAACCTTAAGTTTCCATAGTGTCGAATCAATACGGCGTTTTATCATAAGAATGCGTGTTTCGCACGGTAACCGCACGGTAACCGGCTCCGTATCCGGCAGATTGCGATATACTCGGGAGCCGGTCCAATCCAGTTCAAATATGCCACTTCTGAATGATCGAAAACGTGAAGGTATCGGGATGACCTCGATGCGTACCAGAAAGCGATTGATAGATCGTATCCGTACCCGGGGAATTAAAAACGAGCGGGCGCTCGAGGCCATGATGAATACGCCTCGCCATCTTTTCATGGATGAGGCGCTGTCCCACAGGGCTTATGAAGACACCGCATTGCCAATCGGGGAAAAGCAGACGATCTCACAACCCTATATCGTGGCGTTGATGACTGAGTTGATCATGGAAGGTCCGTTGCCCGTCAAAAAAGCGCTGGAGATCGGTACCGGATGCGGTTACCAGACCGCTATCCTGTCTCAGTTGGTGAACTGGGTATTCACCATTGAGCGAATCGCGTCCCTGCAAACCGGAACCAGACAGCGACTGATGGAACTCGGTTATCACAATATCAGTTATCTGAACGGGGATGGTTATCTGGGTTGGGAAAGCAACCGGCCATTTGATAGAATTATTGTCACTGCGGCGCCGCAAATCGTTCCCCGGACATTATTCGACCAGCTCGCGCCCGGAGGCAGGCTGGTGATTCCGGTGGGGGGTGAAGAAAGCCAGAGACTCAGAATTATTACCCGTACTGAATCCGGTTTTGATGAGCAACAGCGGGAAGCGGTTCGCTTTGTTCCGATGCTGAAAGGCAGGAAAACGTAAGTGAAAATCTTTACCCCACTGTATGACAAGGTAATGAAGTGGTCGAAGTCCCGCCATGCGGAAAAATATCTGTGCGGGGTCAGTTTTGTCGAATCCTCCTTCTTCCCGGTTCCGACTTCCTTGATGCTGGCGCCGATGGTCCTGGCTCGACCGGAGCGGGCCTGGCGACTGGCGTTCATTTCCACCATGACTTCCGTGGCCGGCGGCGTATTCGGTTATCTGATCGGTTATTTCCTGTTTGATCAGGTCGGCAATCCTGTTATTGAGTTTTATCATCTTGATGAAGAGTTTATAAAAATAAAGGACTGGTTCGATCAGTATGGCGTCTGGCTGGTATTCCTTGCCGGAATCACCCCGATCCCGTATAAGCTGTTCACCATTACGGCGGGGGTATTAAGCCTTGCGTTAGTCCCGTTTATACTGGCTTCTCTGGTTGGGCGGGCATCCCAGTTTTTTCTGGTCAGCGGGTTGATCCGGTGGGGCGGGGCGAGGATAACCGTCGTAATTGATCAGTGGATTGAGTGGATCGGCTGGAGCGCGCTGGTATTGGCGGCGGTTGTTTTTATGGTTACAGAATTATTATGAGAACGTATTTTATCTGTGGTTTCTTGGGGTTGCTGCTTGCGGGATGCGCAATGGAGCCTGTCCCGATTCCCGTGATCAACAAATCACCGGATCGGAATATCCCGAAAGCATACGAGGTAAAACCGGGTGATTCGATTTATAAAATCGCGTGGGCGTTTGGTGTTGATTTCCTGGACATCGCCAAATTCAGTAACCTGAAAAAGCCCTACGAACTAAAGCCCGATCAAATCGTCTATCTGCAAAAACGCGAGGTCAGGGTGATCGCTCTGGACGATGACGAACAGCCCCGGCCGGTTATTGCCAGGAAACTGCCGGCAAAGAAACCCGCGCCTCAACCGGCCGCCCCGACCGAAGCGCCGCCATCCGTTTCCTTTACCGATTCTCCAACCGAATGGAACTGGCCGGCGGAGGGTCAGCTGATCGGGAAATACTCTATTGATCAGGGTAATAAAGGTATCCAGATCGCGGGAGCCGAGGGCAGTCCGGTCAAAGCCACCGCAGCCGGAGAGGTCGTCTATGCAGGCCAGGGTTTAAGAGGATACGGCAATCTGGTTATCCTGAAACATTCGCCCGAGTTTCTCAGCGCCTATGCTCACAATCAGCAAATTCTGGTGCGCGAAGGGCAGACTGTTCAGACGAATCAGCAAATCGCCACGATGGGCAGTAGCGGGGCACAATCAACCATGCTACATTTCGAGTTACGCAAGAATGGTCAACCGGTCAACCCGATGAGCTATCTCAAGTAACCTGAACACAATCACAATCTCCATGGACTTGCCATCTGCAAATCGTAAACTGGCCGCCGGGCAGAATCTGGGCCGTGATCAAATGCGCGCGGTCATGACCCTGATTATGTCGGGCAAGGCCACCGATGCGCAAATTGGCTCTTTCCTTACAGCGCTGATGATAAAGGGCGAAACCGTCGATGAGATTACGGGAGCCGCAACCATCATGCGGGACCTGTCCGAAAAAGTATCGGTCCGGTCCGACAAAATAGTGGATAGCGCAGGTACAGGGGGCGACGGCGCCGGGTTGTTCAATGTCTCTACCGCGAGCGCTCTGGTCGCCTGTGCGGCCGGCGCTACGGTTGCGAAACATGGAAACCGGGCTGCCACCGGCAATTCCGGCAGCGCCGACGCGCTGGAGGCGGCCGGCGTCAATATCACTATTTCTCCCGAACAGGTCGGCCACTGTATTGATCAATGCGGGGTCGGTTTCCTGTTTGCTCCGTCCCATCATTCAGCCATGCGTTTCGCCATCGGCCCGAGGAAGGAAATCGGGATTCGAACCATTTTTAATTTGCTCGGGCCGCTTACCAATCCAGCCAATGCCCGCTATCAGCTCGCGGGCGTGTTCAGCCAGGATTGGGTCAGGCCGATGGCGGAAGTTTACGCGGAACTGGGCAGCATTCACACGTTGGTGGTCAGCTCGGATGATGGGCTGGATGAAATTTCGATTGCCGCCAGCACCCGGGTCGCCGAATTCAGGGACGGTTCTTTCAGTGAGTACGAAATCAGCCCCGAGCAATTCGGCGTTCAAAGATCCAGCCTTGACGCCATCACCGTTGCAGATTCCGGGCAGAGCCTGAATCTGATTCGGCAGGCGTTAAGTGGGCAGAAAGGACCGGCTTTCGACATGGTGGCGCTCAACTCCGGGGCTACGATTTATGCCGCAGACCTGGCAGACTCCATGCTCGACGGGGTGGATCAGGCGCGCGCGATTCTGTCAAGCGGGGCAGGGCTGGACAAGCTCACCCGGCTGATCAGGATTTCAAACTCTTTTTAATGGTCTGTTTGGCTATGAGTCCTGTCATTTTACACCGTCATGCTCCCTGAAAGTGAACCGCCCCCGTTTGAAGTCAGGAATCCCCAGGGGGCCGCTCCGATATTGATCGCCTGCGATCATGCCGGGAACCGGATCCCGGAATACCTTGAAAACCTGGGTTTGCGAGACGACCGGCTGGAGACGCATATTGCCCTGGATGTCGGCGCAAGACAAGTGGCCATACAGTTGTCCGGGTTGTTTGACGCGCCGCTGATCCTGTCCCGGTATTCGAGGCTGGTGGTTGACCTGAATCGGCGCCTTGACGACCCGACCCTGATTGTCGATGAATCGGACCATGTTCCCGTTCCGGGTAACCGGAATCTTGGAGACGCGGACCGGCAGCGGCGTATTGATCAGTTTTTTCACCCGTACCATAACCAATACAGCGCCCTGGTCAGCCGTATGATCGAGAAGCATCCAGACCCGGTCATTATCTCCGTACACAGTTTTACGCCTTGCATGGATGGCTTCCGCCGACCCTGGCATTTTGGAGTGCTTCATGACGAGGACGATGCTCTTGCCGGATGGTTTCTGGACGCTTTTGCAAAATTGCCGGATCGGATCATCGGAGACAACCAGCCCTATCACTACGGCTATCCCCCCGGTTATGCCCAACAGACTCATGCCAAAGAGCGGGGTGTCGGTATCGTCATACTGGAGATTCGCCAGGATCTGATCACCCATGCGCAGGACCAGGTCGATATTGCCAACCTGGTATACGAGGTGACGCATTCAGCCATCCATCGGCGCCTGAATCAGTTACAATACGGCTGATAATCAACCTTGTATCTCAGTTGAAGTGTCTGGAAACAGCTTCGGAAAATTATTTACCCTGACCACGTTTGGTGAAAGTCACGGCCCTGCGCTCGGCGCTGTCGTCGATGGCTGCCCTCCCGGAATGGCCTTGTCCGGGGAAGATTTGCAAAAGGACCTGGATCGCAGAAAACCGGGGAAATCGAAGTTTACAACCCAGAGAAAGGAAAGTGATCGGGTCGAGATATTATCCGGGGTGTTTGAAGGAAAAACCACCGGCACACCGATTGGTCTTTTGATCCATAACCAGGATCAGCGCTCACGGGATTATGAGAAAATCAAGGATCGTTTCCGCCCCGGTCATGCCGATTTCACCTATACCCGCAAATACGGGTTCCGTGATTATCGCGGTGGCGGGCGGTCCTCAGCGCGGGAAACCACGATGCGGGTCGCCGCCGGAGGGATTGCGAAGAAATATCTGTCGGAAACCTGCGACATCGCGATCAGGGGATGCGTCTATCAGGTCGGAAATATCAGGATCGGGATCAACAACTGGGATGAAGTAGAGAGCAATCCCTTCTTCGCTGGCGACGCCAGCCGGATCCCGGACCTCGAAAGATTGATCAACCAGACCCGGAAGGCCGGAGACTCGGTCGGCGCCGGGGTTTATGTTGAAGCGACCGGTATGCCGGTTGGACTGGGGGAGCCGGTCTTTGATCGACTGGATGCAGACATTGCCAGGGCGATGATCAGTATCAACGCGGCAAAAGGGGTGGAGATCGGGGCGGGTTTTGACGCGGTCAGTCAACGCGGTTCAGAACATCGTGATCCGATAACGCCCGAAGGCTTCCGGTCGAATCACTCAGGAGGCGTGCTTGGGGGCATTTCCAGCGGACAGGATATCAGGGTCCGGATCGCGTTCAAGCCGACTTCCAGCATTCAGGCGCCCGGAGAGACCGTCAACCTGGAGAATCAACCGGTTGATGTCGTCACCACCGGGCGTCATGACCCCTGTGTCGGGATACGCGCGGTTCCGATTGCAGAAGCCATGCTGGCATTGGTACTGATGGATCATGTACTGCGGGACCGGGCGCAGAATATTCGATAATTTGTAAACAACCGATAAATGGATACATAAAATGACTCCTGGAACTTTATACGACAAACTGTGGGAACAACATGTGGTTCACACCGAAGACAGCGGCGCGGCATTAATCTATATTGATCGTCATCTCGTCCACGAAGTTACTTCTCCACAGGCATTCGAGGGTCTGCATCTGGCAGGGCGCAAACCCTGGCGCGTCAGTTCCATGATTGCGGTACCCGATCACAATGTGCCCACGACTACCGATAGTCAGGAGGTGGATGATCCGGTTTCCCGAATCCAGATTGCCACACTGGACCAGAACTGCCATCATTTCGGCATTACCGAATTTGGCATGTCGGATCCACGTCAGGGGATCGTACATGTGATCGGCCCTGAACAGGGGGCGACATTGCCAGGCATGACCATTGTCTGCGGTGATTCTCATACCTCGACGCATGGCGCTTTCGGCGCGCTGGCATTCGGCATCGGCACGTCGGAAGTCGAGCATGTGATGGCGACCCAGTGCCTGATCACCAGAAAATCAAAGAATATGAAAGTCGTTCTGGACGGGAATTTACGGAAAGGGGTTACCGCCAAGGATATAGCGCTGGCCGTTATCGGTGAAATCGGTACCGCGGGTGGAACCGGGCATGCCATTGAGTTTATGGGGACTGCCATCACCGGACTGAGTATGGAAGGCAGGATGACGGTATGCAACATGGCGATTGAGGCGGGAGCGCGGTCAGGAATGATCGCGGTCGATCAGACAACCATTGATTATCTTAAAGGGCGCCCCTATGCGCCAACCGGCGATCTCTGGGAGCAGGCCGCAGCCGGCTGGATGAATCTGCACAGTGACGAGGGCGCCGATTTTGATACTGAAGTTTATATGGATGCTTCTGCGATTCCTCCCCAGGTGACCTGGGGCACCTCCCCCGAGATGGTGGTGAGTATTGATGACTCGGTCCCGGACCCGCGGGACGAACCGGATCCGGTGAAAAAGGAGGGAATGGAAAACGCGCTCACTTATATGGGATTGTCCGCGGGTACTCCGATTGCGGAAATAGATCTGGACCTGGTGTTCATCGGGTCTTGCACCAATAGCCGGATCGAAGACTTGAGGGAGGCCGCTACCGTTGTCAACGGCCGGAAAGTCGCAAATAATATCAAACAGGCTCTGGTCGTACCGGGTTCCGGCTTGATCAAGTCCCAGGCTGAATCGGAAGGCTTGCACCAGATTTTTATAGATGCCGGATTCGAGTGGAGGAATCCCGGTTGTTCGATGTGTCTGGCGATGAACGCGGATCGCTTAAAGCCCGGCGAGCGCTGCGCTTCGACCTCCAACAGGAATTTCGAAGGGCGCCAGGGGCAGGGGGGGCGCACCCATCTTGTCTCTCCCGCAATGGCGGCGGCGGCGGCCGTTACAGGTCATTTCACCGACCCGGAGAGATTATGACAATGGAAAAATTCACAACCCTCAATGGAATCGTCATGCCACTGGACCGCTCCAACGTGGATACGGACGCAATTATTCCGAAGCAATTTCTGAAATCCATCAAAAAAACCGGATTCGGCCCCAACCTGTTCGATGAGTGGCGTTATCTGGATCACGGCGAGCCGGGTATGGACAACCGCAAGCGCAAACTGAATCCGGATTTCATTCTGAATCTTCCTCGATATGCGAATGCGCAAATTCTGCTCGCAAGGGAAAATTTCGGCTGTGGCTCATCCAGGGAACACGCTCCCTGGGCCCTGCTGGACTACGGATTCAGATGTATTATCGCACCGAGCTTTGCCGATATATTCTTCAATAATTGCTTTAAGAACGGGATATTGCCGATTGTTTTTAAAGAAGAATATATAGAGAATCTGTTTGCTCTCGTAGAAAGCCAGCCGGGATTTTCAATCCGGGTCGATCTTCCGTGTCAACTCGTTGAGTTGCCGGATGGGACGACACTTGGATTTGAGATCGAATCTGACCGTAAACACGCCCTGCTCAACGGCCTGGATGACATTGCGCTGACACTTGAGAAGGCAGACCTGATCCGGGAATACGAAACCCGCCGTAAAGACGAGGCGCCCTGGTTGTTTGAACAGGCCACAGGATAAATACCGGAACGGGTGAATCCGTTACGATTTCGCTTTTATCCGGTTCCCGACGCCAGATCGCTGACCAGGCGATGGATATCCGAGACGATCCTGTCTTTCGATCGCTCGTTTTCCAGGCCTTTCCTGATGATCTCTACCAACGCCGACCCGACCACCGAGGCATCAGCGACCGAAGCGATTTCACGGATTTGATCCCGGGTTTTAAGGCCGAATCCGACCGCTACCGGCAGGGTTGTCTGGACCCTGATCCTGCTCAAGGCGGATTTGACATCGGCGAGGGCAGCCGAACGAGTGCCGGTTATGCCGGCTATCGAAACATGATAGACAAATCCGGAACTGTTTTTCAGGATCGTCCTTAATCGGGTCGCGTCACTGGTCGGGGTGGTCAGCCTGATCCAGTTCAGTCCGGCGGTCATGCAGGGATGACATAATTCATTGTCTTCCTCGGGCGGCAGATCCACGACAATCAAGCCGTCTACCCCCGCGCTGATCGCATCGTCAATGAACCGTTGATTACCGTAGCAATGAATCGGGTTGTAATAGCCCATCAGTATCAGCGGAGTCTCATTATTCTGTTCACGGAACTCAGCCACCATCCCCAGGGTTTTTGCCAGTGTGACGCCGTTCTCCAATGCCCGCAGGTTAGCAAGCTGTATAGCCGGCCCATCCGCCATCGGGTCTGAAAATGGCATCCCCAGTTCAATGAGGTCAGCTCCGGCGTCAGGCAGACCATTCAGGATTTTCCGGGATGTTTCCGGGTCCGGGTCGCCGGCTGTGGTGAACGTCACCAGCCCGGCCCGGCCTTCCGACTTCAATTTGGCGAATCTTTTCCGGATTCGATCAGGACTGCTCATGTCAATTTTCTCATGCGATGTCGCCGTGTCCGAGCGCCCGGGCCACCGCGAAAACATCCTTGTCTCCCCGGCCGCAAAGATTCATGATCAGGAGTTGGTCCGCGGCCATGTCAGGCGCGATTTTCGCCACATGGGCCAGGGCATGGGCAGGTTCGAGCGCTGGAATGATGCCTTCAGTCCTGCAGCATAACTGAAAAGCGTCCAGCGCTTCCTGGTCCGTAACGGATACATATTCGACACGCCCCATTTCATGCAGCCAGGAGTGCTCCGGGCCGATACCGGGATAATCCAGTCCCGCGGAAATGGAATGAGCGTCATGAATCTGACCATCTTCATTCTGCAACAGATAAGTGCGGTTGCCATGCAGTACACCGGGTTTTCCACCACTTAGCGAGGCCGCATGCTTACCGGTCCCAATGCCAAGTCCCGCCGCTTCGACGCCAATAATCGAAACCGGATCATCGTCCAGAAAAGGATGAAACAATCCGATTGCGTTGGAGCCTCCCCCGATGCAGGCCAATATAGTGTCCGGCAGCCGACCTTCCACAGCCAGTATCTGCTGACGCGCTTCCCTGCCAATGACCGACTGGAAATCCCGGACCATCTCCGGGTAGGGATGGGGGCCCGCCGCTGTACCAATGATATAAAAGGTATCTTCCACATTAGCGACCCAATCCCGCAAGGCATCGTTCATGGCGTCTTTCAATGTGGCGGTACCGCTCGTTACCGGCACGATTTCCGCCCCAAGCAACTTCATCCGGAAAACATTGGGCGCTTGCCTTTCAATATCGGTCTCTCCCATATAGACCACACAAGGCAGGTCGAACAATGCGCATACGGTCGCTGTCGCAACCCCGTGTTGACCGGCTCCGGTCTCCGCGATGATGCGTCGCTTCCCCATTCGTCTGGCCAGTAATATCTGCCCCAGCGTATTATTGATTTTATGGGCGCCGGTATGGTTCAACTCATCGCGCTTGAAGTAAATTTTCGCTCCGCCGAGTTCTTCGGTCAGGCGTTCAGCGAAATAAAGCGGACTGGGTCTGCCCACATAATCGCGCGCATAGTAGTCCAGTTCCGCTATGAAATCAGGATCGGTTTTATACCGGTTGTAGGCGGACTCGACTTCCAGAACCAGGGGCATCAATGTTTCCGCGACGAAGCGCCCGCCGAAAATTCCGAAATGCCCATTATCATCCGGGCCGGAGCGCCAGGATTCCGGCCCGGATCCGGTATCGGTTGCGTGGTCGGTCATATCCGTCATTTCAATCAGGATTTACAGTTCATCGCTTTTAACATCACAGACTGATTCAATTCTCCGACCAACTGCCCTTCATCATTGACTACAGCCAGCGCGGATTCAGACTCCGCCGCAAGATCAATCAACGAGTCGAGTTTGGCGCTCGCATTGACCACCGGAGCGCAGCCATCCAGAGACACGGTAGAGACTTTGTCCATGATTTTGCCGACACTCAGCACCTTGTATCGGGGTACATCCTCGGTGAACTCACGAACGTAATCATCAGCGGGAGCGGCCACCAGTTCTTCCGGGGTGCCAATCTGGGAAGTTTCTCCATCTTTCATGATCGCAATGTGGTCACCCATCTTGATTGCTTCGAGAAAATCATGAGTAATGAAAACCATCGTTTTTTGTACCTTATCCTGAATATCCAGCAACTCATCCTGCATCTCCCGGCGGATCAGCGGATCCAGGGCGCTGAAGGGTTCATCAAAAATCATGATCTCGGGATCAACCGCCAGGGCGCGCGCCAACCCGACCCGCTGTTGCATGCCGCCTGACAATTCGCGGGGGTAATGATTTCCCCATCCGCCCAGGCCCACCATCTCCAATACCTCCATCGCCTTGTCTGTTCTTTCGTGTACCGGCGCTCCCCGGATTTCGAGACCGAATGCGATATTGTCTATAATCCTGCGATGGGGAAACAAGCCGAAATGCTGAAACACCATGCTCATTTTATTACGGCGTAGCTGGATCAGTTGACCGGCGTTCATTTTCATCACATCCTCGCCGTCAATCAATACTTCCCCGGCGGTCGGCTCTATCAATCGGTGCAAGCACCTCACCAGCGTCGATTTTCCGCTGCCGGATAATCCCATTACGACAAAAGTCTCGCCCTGTTCAACGCGGAAGGACATATCCCGCACCCCGATAACATGATTGGTCCTGGCCTGCAATTCGGCGCGTGTCAGGGAATGGTCCAGATTCTTCAGAATCGTTTCCGGGTTGGGCCCGAATATTTTCCAGACATGATTACAGACAATTTTTGTCGGGCAATCCATTCACAGAAAATATCAGAAACAGACCGATAAAAAAAGACCCCGGACAAGCGGGGTCTTCTTTATCAGTTTATGAACCGCTTTGAGAGAAACTCAAGGCATCCACTTGCGCCAGATATCTTCGTTTTGCGCAACCCATTCCTGGACGACTTCATCAATGTCTCTGCCGTCAACGTCAATGGCCAGGATCATTTTTGCCTGTTCGTTGTTGCTCAGGTTCATGTTCCCGATCAATTGCGCCGCTTCAGGATTGGCCGCCATGGAGGCGGGATTGCCATAGTTGTAGGTAACGTCTTCCGCCCAGCCGGTCGCTGGCCATTCTTCCGTGCTGTGCGGCGGCAGTTCAAGTGGAACCAGGTCCAGCGCCGCATGAATCCAGTGCGGAGTCCAGGCATACAACAGGAAGGGTTCTTTCCTCGCAAAGGCCGCCTGGGCTTCTGCCCATGCAGCGGTTTCCGTGCCCAGTTCAACCGCGACAAAATCCACTCCGAGCAAATCAAGCCGCTCCTGGTCGGAACACTCCCAAGCCGGTGTCGGACAGGCGATCAGTCGTCCCTTGTCACCGGTTTCAATGGTTGCGAAATGAGATTTGTACTTGTTCAACTGTTCCCAGGATTTAAGATCAGGCGCCGTCTCGTCCACAAAATATCTCGGAACATAGTAGGTGGAAGTGCCGACAATTCCGGTCTCACCGAGGTAGGACACGGTTCCATCCCCGCCGAACTCGGCCATAAACCGGTTTCTGGAAGGTGAATAGGAGGGCCAGCTTTCACACCCGAAATCAAGGTCCCCGACCGCCATGGCCTCATATACAGGCGCTCCGGAGGGCATCATGACACGTTTGACCTCATACCCCATTTCCTGTTCGAGAATGACTTCCAGAACCTTGCAGGTGACGGCTCCACCGGTCCAGTCGGCTATCGGCGCAGTCAGCTTTTTGTCTGCCGCGCCGGTAACCGCCGAGGCCGTCAGCAGTATCGCAACCGAACCGGCGGCTATCAGTTTTTCGGTTAATTTTAATTTTTTCATAGGTTTAATCCCGTTATCAGGTTTATCGGTATGCAACAAAACATACAGGCTGGGTGACACATTCGTATTACCCGGCGTTATTTTAGTAACTCGTGCAAGTTCTCCAACAATGGATTCTATGGAACAACCGGGGATTTTGTCAACAAAATCGCGGAACAAAATCGCGGGATTTAAACCCCAAGGGCCTTTCTTTGCGCCTGGGTCCAGGCCTGGCTCAGCCTGTCCAGTATGATTGCAAGCAGTACGATACCGATTCCGGCCGCGAGCCCCTTGCCGGTGTTGGCAATGTTCAGCGCGTGGAATACCTCGCGTCCAAGTCCGCCGCCGCCAATCAGCGGCGTGACCACCTGCATTGCGAGCGCCATCATGACTGCCTGGTTCAGCCCCAGCATGACACTGGGCAGGGCCATCGGAAATTTTACTTTTTTCAGGGTCTGCAAACCGGTTCCGCCGAAGGAGGAAGACACTTCGGTATAGGTTGTCGGGATCCGGGATAGCCCCAGGCTGGTCAGACGAATGACCGGGGGTAAGGCATAAATTACAGTTGCGATCACGGCGGATACAATGTTGCCGCCGAAAAACATCAGTACCGGTATCAGATATACAAAGCTCGGCAGTGTTTGCATGGTATCGAGTACAGGGCGCAGCGCCATGTCGAATTTCCTGCTGTAGGCGGATGCCACACCGAGAGGCAGGCCAACCACAAAACAGATGAAAACCGAGACCAGGGTCGAAGACAGTGTGAGCATCGCCTCAGCCCACAAGTCACAAGCGCCGATAAACAGCAACAAGGCAATGATGGCAATGGCAAAATTGCGGCCTGCCGAAACCCAGCCGATCATACCGATGCCGGTCATCGTGACGTACCAGGGCAATTCGGTAAGGTAGATGTCAAGCGGGTGGAGCAGATAGAGGTAGACAAAGGCCCTCAACCCCTTGGTGAACGCGATAAAGCCGGGATGAATCGTCAGCCAGCCAATCGCTTCATCGACCGGTTTCCTGAAAGAAAAATTCCACGATTCCGGATAGCTTCCGAAGCCGGACCCCAGGCTGTCAAAAAACAGGACGCCGGCCAGGATCAGTATACTGGCGAATAAAAAGACATGGCCGGTTATGAATTTCCGGATCCGGACGCCGTGATTCCGGTTTGCGCTGACCGTACCGAGGATCGCCCCCAGTATAATCGCGATCCGGTTTATGACAAGGCGCATCCCCCGCGAAACAAAATTCCACGGCGCGGCAATGATTCTTTCAATCGCCATCGCCGCGGGATAGATATCCCAGGTCTGGGGAAGTAACCGGAAAGGAATTGTGTTGGCGGCCACAGGGGCGGTGCGGGGACGACTCAATGCCAGGCTCAGACGATCCAGAATAATGGCCATGAACACGATACACAGTCCGCCTTCCAGAGACCAGCCGACGCGCAATTTATAAATGGCTCTCCAGACCTCACTGCCGAGACCTTCCGCGCCTATGAAAGTAGCGAGCACAACCAGCGCGAGGGCCATCATGATGGTCTGGTTGACGCCCAGCATGATGCTCGGCATGGCCATCGGTATCTGCACCTTGACCAGGGTTTGCATGCGCGTCGAGCCGAACGAATGGGCCGCCTCCAGCGTGTCGGAAGAAATCTGGCGAATGCCGAGATTGGTCAGGCGGATTACCGGCGGCAGGGCATAAATCATGGTCGCCATGATGGCGGGAGGACCACCGATGCCAAAGAAGAAAACAGCCGGCAACAGATAAACGAAAGCCGGCATGGTCTGCATCGTGTCCAGGACCGGTCTCAGAATGCTTTCGAAGCGGTTACTTTGCGAACACAGGATCCCCAGAAGCACGCCGACAACCACGGAAAGAATCACTGAAATACCCATCAGGGCCAGGGTTTGCATCGTAACTTCCCACATGCCGACGCCGGCCCAGAACACGACCCCGGCCATCGTGAGTAAAACCAGCGGCAGTCCGCCGAAATATAATGCCGGCAGGGCCAGCAGCAGCAGTATGAACAGCCAGGGAGCGTCAACCAGGAAGCCCTCCACGACATCCAGTGATACTCCAACTCCATTTGCGATGGCGCGGGTAAACCATCGGAAGTGTTGTCTCAGCCAGTCTTCGGCTTGATTGACCCAGTCTGCGAACTGGAACGGGCCGGAGATGGCGATTGGCAACGCCGATACTTCCGAAAGACTGCGAACAATCATCACAGAGGCGATAAAGCCAATGATCGAAGCGGCAATAACCCGGTTACGACGCAATTTTTTATCGAATGTGAAGGGGTGGGCGCCCGGCATCAATGTTTTGTGAAAAATTCTGGTCAGGTCAGGGATTAGATGGATGGTAAGGGTATCATATCTTGAAGTACAGGCGCTTTCCCCGCGGGAAAAGTATTTCTTCATGCAACGGGTTTTGTGGTAGAATCCGTCCCCTTTAATGGCAGTCCGTTTAACAACGGCATCATTCCAGCACAGAACAGGCATATTTCATGGTAGTAATTCGCTTATCACGGGGCGGCTCGAAGAAACGCCCCTTTTATTCGATTCTGGTTGCGGACCAGAGACGGTCTGCCCGTGGACGATTTATCGAAAGAATTGGTTTCTTCAACCCGGTGGCGCAGGGCAAGGAGGAAAAACTGAATCTCAACAGAGAAAGGCTCGAACACTGGTTGGGGACAGGCGCCCAGATGAGTGACCGGGTAAAACAACTGTACATGAAGGCCAAATCGTAAGGCTGTGGCCCGCTCGTTTTGTCGGACCGCCCGCACCGGGACCGGCCATCCGGTTTGAAGTGGACTGGCAGATACAGCGCCCTGACTGAATGACCGGCAATAAACCGGATTCCCTGGTTGTCGTTCTGGGGGCAATCGGGGGTCACCATGGGGTCAGGGGCGGACTGAAAGTCCGCTCCCATACCCGGCCAGTGGAACAGATTTTTGAATATCCGGTGTGGAAGGTCAGCAGGTCGGGAGGCCCCGACTGGGAAACGGTGGAAGTTTGCGCTTTCAGGAAAACCGGCAAGTATCTGGTTGTTCAACTGCATGGTTATCCTGACAGGGAAGCCGCGCAAGATCTCATTGGTTGCCAAATTGCGGTTGACCGGTCATGGCTTGAGGTTTTGGGAAACGGTGAGTTTTACTGGATGGACCTGATCGGTCTGCAAGTGGTGAACCGGCAGAATATCGAACTGGGCAAGCTGACCGGCATGCTGGAGACCGGCGCCAACGATGTGGCGGTGGTGACTTCCGGTGACTGCGCCGAAAGGTTGCTGCCCTGGGAGCCCCGGGTGATCAGCAAGGTTGATCTTGAAGCCGGGATACTCACCGTAGACTGGGACGAGAGTTATTGAGACCGCGAGAGTTGTTGAGACCAGGTTGCGGATACATTGGAAATAAGTGTAATCACCATATTCCCGGATATGTGCAATTCGATTGCCAATTACGGGATCATCCGCCAGGCGGCTTTGGCGGGCGCGTTGAAATTCGATTCGCTGGACCCCCGCGCTTTTGCCAGGGTTCCGCACAGGTCGGTCGATGACCGTCCTTATGGCGGTGGTCCGGGTATGGTGATGAAACCGGCGCCATTGGCGGCCTGTATAGACGCGGCAAGGGCATCGAGGCCGGGGCCGGTAGTGTATCTGTCACCCCAGGGCGAGTTGTTGAACCAGCCCATGGTGAATGAACTGGCGACATTGCCTGGCTTGATTTTACTGGCCGGTCGTTATGAGGGTATTGATGAAAGAATTGTTGAAAGCCGTGTGGAACGTGAGATCTCAATCGGAGATTATGTTCTGGCGGGAGGAGAACTCGCGGCCATGGTCATTGTCGAGGCAATCGCCCGATTGTTGCCAGGGGTATTGGGTAATCAGATGTCTGCAAAACAGGATTCGTTTTCCAACGGTCTGCTTGATTGTCCGCACTTTACAAGGCCTGAACGCTTCGAAGGCCAGGGCGTGCCGCCGGTGCTTTTGAGCGGTGACCATGAGAAAATACGGCAGTGGCGCCTGACTCAGGCGCTTGTCAGAACGGGTGAACGTCGCCCGGATTTGATTGCGGATCTGATCCCGGATCAACTCCGGCTGAATGACGAGCAGGTTGAATTATTGAATGCTTACCAATTGGAACAAGAAGATGACTAATATTATTGATCAACTCGAAGCCGAACAACTGAAGGACGGGATTCCGCATTTTGGCGCCGGTGACCGGGTCCGGGTTCAGGTCCGCGTCAAGGAAGGCAACCGGGAACGCCTGCAGGCTTATGAGGGCGTGGTTATCGCGAAGAAAAACCGGGGGCTGAACTCTTCGTTTACCGTGCGTAAAGTGGCGAGTGGAGAAGGGGTGGAACGGGTTTTTCAAACCCATAGCCCGCTGATCGCGGATATCCAGGTCGTTCGTCGCGGCGACGTGAGACGCGCCAAACTTTACTACCTTCGTCAGCGTTCAGGGAAGTCAGCGCGAATCAAGGAAAAAGTCAGGCATTGACCCGGATTCCGACACCAGGAAGCCGTGATAAAACGGGCTTTAGTATTTGTTCCTTTATTGGTCGGTTGCGTCAGTCTGTTCCCGGTTGAGCCGGCCATGGCCCGGCCGAATCCGGTAGACGGAAAGGCTGGCAACGTAATCGCTGATGGAGACCTGGACAGGGTGCATACCCTGATCAGGGCAAATGTGCTGGAACTGGCCCGCTCCATACTTGAAACCGAAGGGCCGCCCACTCTGCCGACTCAGGCCTGGTTCAACTGGGAACGTCAACTGTGGGCCGTCTATCGAGCGACCGGGCGCTGGGAGCGGCTACTGAAAAGGGTTCAGCAGATACCCGCCGCGTTTCCGGACCGAATTCTTTATCAGGCGGATATCCAGGCTATCCATGCGTATACTGAACTGGGCCAGGGAGCGCAGGCCAGGGTTCTGTTGCGCGAACACCTGTTGTCAACCAGTCTCAACGATCGGGAAAGCAGGAAGCTTCGTGAATTACTGATTAAAAGCTATCTGGTCGATGATTCCCTGAACGACGCGCACATTGCGATGCGTTATTATCAATCCGATTTTCGGTCCCGGGAACAGGACTGGCTGTTGTTGAGCGCCGGAGTTCACCTGCAACTGAATGATCCGGACAGCGCCGTGAATATTCTGGCGCCCCTGGATCAACCCTCTGCCAGGCTATTGCGTATCTATGCCAGACTGCAAAACAATACGATAACTCCGGCCCAGGCGGTTGCGAAAATCAACAGTCTGAATGAAAACATGGAGGCCTCGGGACAAACCTCATTGCCGCCCTGGCAGATTCTGGCGGTAAGGGCATACGCCGGATTGCTCAGCGATACTCCACAATCAGCCCTGGTTGATCTCGAGCGATATCTGGTTGCGGCAGGGCAGTCGCTGACCAGGATTGATCGCTCTTATCCGGGGTTCGGGGTGACAGACCTGTTGAATGCCTATCGCAGAGTCGCGCTGAACGAAACCAATCGTCTGGGTTTGCTTCTGGGTGAATCAACCAGCCTTATGATTCATGGCCTGCAACTGCCACTGGAGGCGCAATCCGTCCGTAAAGCCATTTTCGGCTATCTGCTGCAAGGCAAAAACGGACCGGCGATGAAACGGCAATTAAATGACCTGTTCGTCACTGCGTTAATGGAATCGGATCAACTGGAAGTCATTCCTTATCTGTATGGCGACGACAAGCCTTTCGGCAAGCTGGACCTGAGCGGCAATGTCGGGCTGGTTCTTTCAAACCGCGCTCTTGAAATGGGCAATATTGAATTGACCGCGCAAATCAACGACAGCATTTCAGTGATTCCCCAGGGTATGGGCCGTTTGCGATGGCTGTTGCATGTCGCGCGGATTTCAATTATCGCCGGCCAGTATGAACAGGGCGCGCAGGAATTGATGGAATGGGTTCACGCTCACGACCATTTGACCGCGGAACAGGCGGACCAGGTACTGCAACCTGTTTTTGACTTGCAGGAAGTCAATCAGCACACGATGGCGCTGGAGTTGCTGAATGAAATCAGCAACCGGGTAGTGAGTCGCAGACATATCCGGGAAATCGCATATTGGAAGGCAGAATCCTTTCAGGCTATGCGGCAATTCGTTCGCGCCGCGGATTATTACCTGTTCTCGGCAATGCAAAAAGACGGTGGCTGGGACCAGTGGGGAGCGGCGGCCCGCTATCGGGCCGCGGAATCATTACAATCCGCAAACCTGGTTACCGACGCCAGAGTGTTGTTCAAAGACCTGCTGGCGCGCGCCTCCGATGACCGGCGCCGGGCTCAACTGAAACAGAAGCTCCAGCAACTCTGGCTACAGGAATCGAGGCCTGACGCCGTTGAAATCACGCCATAAAAATTCACGAGCGCCCGCGGACCGGGAAAAGCCGGAGCCCGCCTGGCAGACCCTGGCGACTCAATTCCTGGACACAACCTGGATGGAGTCAGGATTGAGTGACAACACGCTGAGCGCTTATCGTACGGATCTTTTGTTGTTTTTTGAATGGCTGGCGGCAAGGCGGCTGTCACCGGAAAACCCGGGAGTCGAAAGCATTGCCGACTATCTTGATTTCCGGGCAGGTCAAGCCTCGAACCGTAGCGCCGTGCGCTCCTTATCAACCTTAAAATGTTTCTACAACTATTTGATTAGTCAGTCATTGATTGACTACGATCCTTGCGCGAATGTGGTTGCTCCGGCGATCATGAAATCATTGCCAAAACCCATCTCCCAGGAAGCGGTCGGGCTTTTGATCAACGCGCCGGATGTGAGTACCCGCTTTGGCTTGCGGGACCGGGCCATGATCGAAACCCTGTACGCCACAGGGATACGGGTATCAGAGTTGACCGGATTGCTGGTGGACCAGGTTGATTTCACCGTCGGTGTCTGCCGGGTGGTCGGGAAAGGCGACAAGGAACGGCTGGTTCCCCTGGGTGACCCTGCGAATAACTGGATTTCGAGATACATGAATGAGTCGAGGGCGGACATTCTGGGTGACAGGCAAGATCCGGCCTTATTCCTGAGCAGTCGGGGAAAGGCGATGAGCCGCCAGGGATTCTGGCAGAATCTAAAGCGTTACGCCTTGTCAAGCGGCCTCGGAAATGCCATTTCTCCGCATACATTGCGGCATGCTTTCGCCACTCATTTGCTGGATAATGGCGCTGATCTGCGCAGTGTTCAAATGTTCCTCGGGCATTCGAGTTTATCCACTACCCAGATTTATACCCTGGTCACCACGACACGATTGAAAAATATTCATCGACAGCATCACCCCAGAGGCCGGTCCTGAAATCATAAGGCGGATTTACAGTGTCCTTTGAACAAAGCTTCAAAAAGGAATCAAGCGGCGCCACGTTGCCGGATCGGATGCAGTCAATCCGGGTGTCGGGAAACGGGCAAAGCCAGGCTCATGCCGAACGGATTGCGGACATACTGTCGCGCATCGGCGTTGATGAGCAGGGACAGGCGGCGGGATACATTCATGGACTGGGGCCACTGACTGAGGATGAGTTGAGCCGGGTCGAATCCATCCTGGATGCAGAGGCCATTCAACTTTGCAACGCAGTCAATCATATAGCGCAACTGTCGGATATGCTTGCGCCCGGTTATCCCGACCCCGTAAATTCCGTTACAGGAAATGAAGAGAATCTGAGGAAGATGCTGATTATCATGGTTGATGACGCGCGGGTCGTCGTGATATTCCTGGCGAGCCAGTTATCGAGGTTGAGAAGTATGGAGGACCGGCCCGGCCAGCTTCATGAATATCATGCGGGGCTGGTTCTGGATATCTACGCGCCACTGGCCAATCGACTGGGAATAGAACCGCTGAAATGGGAGCTTGAGGACTGCGCTTTCCGTCATCTCAACCCCCGAATGTACCAGGCGCTGGCTCGAACGCTTGAAGAAAAAAGACATATCCGGGAACAATATATCGTTGATTTGACCGACCGCATCGTGGGTTTGCTGGGCGCCCGGCAAATTGAATCACGCATTCAGGGGCGCCCCAAGCACATCTACAGTATCTGGAGGAAAATGCAGGGCAAGGGCCTGGAATTCAGTCAATTGAAAGATATTCTGGCGGTCCGGGTATTGGTCAACAGCGTTGAGGATTGCTACCGGGCGCTCAGCGTCATACATGAAGAGTGGCATCACGACAAGCATGAGTTCAGCGACTATATCACCATGCCGAAAGCCAATGGCTATCAATCCATTCATACTGTCATATCCGGGCCCGGTGACAAGACGGTGGAAGTGCAGATTCGCACGTTTGCCATGCACGAGGAAAGTGAACTGGGTTTTGCCGCTCACTGGCGATACAAGGAAACGAAGAAGTATGACAGCAATTTCGATCAAAAGCTGATCTGGTTAAGGCAATTGCTGGAATGGAAAAATGAAGCGCTGGCTTCGCCAGCGCGTATCGCCCCGGCCATTGATTCCACGGTGGATGCAGACGCGGTCAAAACCGGAACCCCTGCTCCGGGTCGGAGGCAAAACAGTCGGCAGGTTTATGTGTTTACGCCCAAAGGCATGATTATTGTCCTCCCGGAAGGGGCGACCCCGATTGATTTTGCCTACGCGATTCATAGCGAGGTAGGGAATCGAACCCGCGGAGCCAGAGTCAACGGGAAAATGGTTTCCCTGAATTATCTGCTGCAAACCGGGGATCAGGTCAGTATCCAGACGGTCAAAACCGGAGGCCCCAGCCGCGATTGGCTGAGACCGGAGTCGGGTTATGTCAGAACCAGACGCGCCAGAAACCGGATCAGACAGTGGCATAAACGTACCGAATACGATCAGAACGTCCCGAAGGGGCGGGTGTCGAAATTACTGTACCCGTTCCGCAAACACGGAGAGGATGACCCGGATCGTATTCCGGTCAAATCGAAAACCGGTTCGGACGATCCGGCAAAAGGCGGCTTTACCGTTTCCGGGGTGGACAATCTGCTGACCCATATCGCGAAATGTTGCACCCCCGTGCCTGGAGATGACATTATCGGGTTTATTACCTCAGGCCGGGGAGTTACGATACACAGGAAGGGTTGTAACAATATCTCCAGAATCAAGGGTGAGTTGCGGGCGCGCCTGATTGAGGTGGATTGGGGGCGTGAGGAAAATTCAGGCTGACCGGCATTGCCGTTGTTCTGCGAGCAGGGGTTCCAGATACCGGCCGGTATAGGAGCGGTCTTCCCTGACAACTTGTTCCGGGACGCCCGACGCGACCACTTCTCCACCTTCGTCGCCGCCTTCAGGTCCCAGATCGACAATCCAGTCCGCGGTTTTGATCACATCCAGGTTGTGTTCAATGACGATCACCGTATTGCCTTGATCGCGCAGCCGATGAAGGACCGAAAGAAGTTGCTTGATGTCATGGAAATGCAGTCCGGTAGTCGGTTCATCCAGCACGTAAAGAGTTCTGCCGGTATCTCTTTTGGATAATTCACGGGACAGTTTGACTCTCTGGGCTTCGCCCCCGGACAGGGTGGTGGCGCTCTGACCGAGGGTAATGTAACCCAGGCCAACGTCAAGCAATGTACCCAGTTGGCGCTTGATGGATGGAATGGCGTAGAAGAATTCTGCCGCTTCCTCAACGGTCATGGCCAGTATCTCGGCAATATTTTTGCCCTTGAAATAAATTTCCAGTGTTTCCCGGTTATATCGTTTGCCCTTGCAGGTATCGCAGGGCACATAAATATCCGGTAGAAAGTGCATTTCCACACGAATCAGGCCGTCACCCTTGCAGGCTTCGCAGCGCCCGCCTTTCACATTAAACGAGAATCGTCCGGGTTTGTAACCCCGAGCCCGGGATTCCTGGATATCGGTGAATATCTGGCGTATGGAGGTAAACAATCCGGTGTAGGTGGCCGGGTTTGACCGGGGCGTCCGACCAATCGGGCTCTGGTCTATGGAGATGATTTTGTCAAAGTGGTCAAGGCCGTCAATTGATTGATAGGGTTGGGGCTTGATTCGAATCAGATGCAGTTTCCCGGCAACGGCGGGATACAGGGTGCCGTTGACCAGGGTTGATTTCCCCGAACCGGATACTCCGGTGACGCAGGTGAACAGGCCCACCGGTATTTCCACGCAGGCATTTTTCAGATTATTTCCGGTCGCGTTCTGAATCCGCAGAACCCGCCGCGGATCAACCGGCGTTCTTTTTTCCGGGATTTCTATTTTCTCGGCGCCACTGAGATATCGGCCGGTTATCGACTGGCTGTTGTTTCTGACTGTCTCAGGAATGCCTTCCACCACGACTTGCCCGCCGTCCTTGCCCGCCCCCGGCCCGATATCGACCACGTAATCAGCGCTTGTGATCGCTTCCTGGTCATGTTCGACGACGATTACCGTGTTGCCCAGGTTCCGCAAGTGAACCAGGGTTTTCAATAGCCGCTCATTATCCCGTTGATGCAGCCCGATAGACGGTTCGTCCAGAACATACATTACGCCAACCAGGCCGGAGCCTATTTGAGAGGCCAGCCGTATACGCTGGGCTTCGCCGCCGGACAATGTTTCCGCCGCGCGGGAAAGAGTCAGATAATTCAATCCGACATTGATTAAAAAACCCAGTCTGTTGCGAATCTCCTGAATGATTTTCGCCGCAATTTCCGCGCGCCTCCCTTTCAATTTCAGATTCTCGAAAAACGCGAGGGCCCCGCCAATCGGGAACGCGGTCAGTTGATGGATGGTTTGCCCCTGGATGAAAACATGGCGCGCCTGAATGCGAAGGCGACTGCCATTGCAACTCGAGCAAACCCGTGAACTCATGTATCTGCTGAGATATTCCCGGGCAAGGGAGGAATCGGTTTCCCGGTAGCGTCGTTCGTAATTGTTGATGACGCCTTCGAATACATGCCGTTTTTCATACTTGCGACCCGGCCTGGAATAGACAAAACTGATCTTCTCGCGACCGCTGCCATACAACACAATATCCTGATTTTCCTTTGACAGGTTTGCAAACGGAGCCTCCATATCGAACTGGTAATGCCGGGCGACACAAGCGAGCTGGGCATAGTAGTAGCCGCTGCGCCGTTCCCAGCCTGGAATAGCTCCGGCGGACAACGCTAATCCGGCGTCCTGCACAATACGATCCGGATCGAAAAACCGGCGTATCCCCAGACCATCGCATTCCTCGCAGGCGCCTGCTGGATTGTTGAATGAGAACAGCCTCGGTTCCAGTTCGTCCAGGCTGTATCCGCAGTGGGGGCAGCCGAATCGATTGGAGAATAATTGCGTCTCCCTGATGTTTCTCTGACTATCCAGAACAGCCACTTTCGCTGTGCCGGCAGTGAGTCCCAGGGCGGTTTCAAAAGACTCCGCCAGACGTTGCCTGTTCTCTTCCCGGATGATCAGGCGATCCACAATGACGTCAATATGATGCTTGTAACGCTTGTCCAGCTTTGGCGGCTCAGAAAGTTCAACCGTGTTGCCGTCAATGATGGCGCGGATATAACCCTGGGAATGAAGCTCACCGAGCAATTGTTGAAACTCTCCCTTGCGGTCTGTGACGACAGGGGCAAGCAGCATGGCGGCGATGCCTTCAGGTTGCCGCATTACCAGGTCAACCATTTGACTGACCGTCTGGGCCTCCAGCGTAACCTGATGATCCGGGCATTTCGGATCGCCGATTCTGGCAAACAGGAGTCTCAGATAATCATAGATTTCGGTGACCGTGCCGACCGTCGAACGGGGATTATGGGAAGATGATTTCTGCTCTATGCTGATGGCGGGTGAGAGTCCTTCGATCAGATCAACATCGGGTTTCTCCATCAGCGACAGGAACTGTCGGGCATAGGTCGATAGCGACTCCACATAGCGTCGTTGTCCTTCGGCGTAAATGGTATCGAAGGCCAGAGAGGATTTCCCGGAGCCCGACAAGCCGGTAATGACAATCAGTTTGTCTCTTGGCAGGTCGAGGTCAATGGATTTCAGATTATGCGCGCGCGCGCCGCGGATCCGGATGTTTTGTACTGACACTGTTATGAGGTGATTTTCGTAAAATAAATCGGTTACTATACGCGCTCTTTTATCTCCCGAACAACCCTGGTTGTGAAAATAATCCCGCTGTCCGGCATCGTTCAAAAGCGCCCGGTTACCACCTGAGATATGGCGCTGTCGGATACTGCGATGACCCTGGCGGAACGGCGAGCGGTCATTTCCCTGGCGGGTATTTTTTCGTTGCGGATGTTCGGGTTGTTCATGCTGTTGCCGGTTCTATCCGTCTATGCCGATGATCTGACACATACCACGCCATTATTGGTCGGATTGGCGCTTGGTTCTTATGGTTTGACCCAGGCCCTGTTTCAGATTCCTTTCGGATTGGCGTCGGATCGAGTCAATCGCAAACAGGTGATCGCCTTCGGTCTCGTCGTATTTGCTTTTGGCAGTGTTATCGCCGGGTTATCGGATTCGATCTATGGTTTGATTATCGGTAGAAGTATACAGGGATGCGGCGCTATTTCAGCGGCTACGCTGGCCTTGACTGCGGACTTGACGCGAAACAGCCAGCGTACCCGGGCCATGGCCGTAATCGGTATCTGCATTGGCGCCTCATTTATGCTGGCGCTGATGATTGCCCCCCTGGTACAAAACTGGATTGGGGTTCCCGGATTGTTCTGGTTAACAGCGGGTTTCTCGGTGATCGCCATATTTGCCGTATTGTGGGTCGTTCCGGATGCAGAATCCCGACCCCGTCATGCCGATATAGCGCCGGCCGGCGCTCAAATCAGAAGATCATTCGCGGATTTTCAACTGATGCAATTAAACCTGGGCATCTTTTTGTCCCATGCGGTTTTAACAGCGCTTTTCCTGGTTCTGCCGGCATTATTGATTTCCCGCGGCAATTATCCTTTGGCAACCCATTGGAAAGTCTACATCCCGATATTATTAATATCGGTATTTGGAATGGCGCCGTTTGTCATGGCCGGCTCCAAAGCGCGAATGATTCACCATGCTTATCGGGCGGCTGTCCTGCTTTTACTGGTTTCCTTTATGATACTGGTAATCAGCGAATCCCGCCCGATGATCTGGTTGCTGGGTGGAGTTGTGGTGTTTTTCAGCGCCTTCAACGCACTCGAATCCCTGTTGCCGTCGATGGTTTCCCAGACCGCGCCGCCTGACAGCAAAGGAACGGCGCTTGCCATTTATAACACGTTCCAATTTGCCGGAGTTTTTGCCGGAGGGGTTGCGGGGGGCTGGATATATGGACAGTATGACAGCCAGGGAGTGTTTATTTTTTGCGGCGGGATGATTACAATCTGGCTACTGACCAGCTGTGTTTTTTTCAGATTCAGGCTGGCTGGCGCGAACTAATCAATCCTGCGGAGAGCAATATGTCGAGAGGTATCAATAAAGTTATTCTGGTCGGAAACCTGGGACAAGACCCTGAGACCCGTTATACGCCGAGCGGCATGGCGATCGCCAATATCACAGTCGCCACATCCGATTCATGGAAAGACAAGCAGACCGGGGAACCACAGGAAAGGACAGAATGGCACCGGGTCGTGTTTTTCAACCGTCTTGCGGAAATTGTCGGTGAGTATCTGAGGAAAGGCTCGCAGGTTTACATCGAGGGGCGGTTGCAGACCCGCAAATGGCAGGATCAAAGCGGACAGGACCGTTATACCACAGAGATCGTGGCCAATGATATGCAAATGCTGGGTAGCCGCAACCAGGGTGGGGGAGCGCCGCCGCCGACTGACTATAATCAATCCCGGCCGGCTTCAAAACCGGCTGCGAAGCGCGACGCGCCCCCGTCTCCCGCCGAGCCAGACGATTTTGATGACGACATTCCGTTCTGATCGACACACCGCTTGCGGTTGCGGCCTGAGCCAATGAAAGACCTGAAGCGGCTTAAACAGGAATACTCGGATGCGGGGATCGACAAGGATAGCGTTGACCCGGACCCGATCGCCCAATTTGCGTTATGGTTCGCGCAAGCGGTTGATTCAGGCATTGCCGAGCCGAATGGATTTTCCCTGTGTACCGTCTCCGCCAGGGGCCGGCCTGCCCAGCGCACCGTCCTGATGAAATCATACGATGATTCCGGGTTTGTTTTCTATACCAACCATGGCAGTAGAAAGGGACGGCAGATGGTAGAAAACAATCGGGTTTCGATGCTGTTTCCGTGGTACGAACTGCATCGCCAGATCCAGATCGAGGGAGAAGCGTCGAAGATCAGCGATGCCGAGTCCCGCGAATACTTCAGTTCACGCCCCCGCGCCAGCAAAGTGGGCGCCTGGGCCTCCCATCAAAGCGAATCCATCGCTTCACGTTCACAACTGGAGGAACAATTCCGGAATATGGAAAGGAAATTCCAGGATCGGACCATTCCATTGCCCCCGTTCTGGGGAGGTTACCGGATCAAACCGGAGCGCTTCGAGTTCTGGCAGGGCAGAAGTCATCGCCTGCATGACCGCATAGTCTATCGCCTGGATCAGGGACAGTGGAAAATAATGCGCTTGTCACCTTAGACGCCTGGCATCCTGGAATGACAGGGCCCCTTTGAGCCAGGCCTGTCGTGAACAGCCAAAGCCTGAACAGCCTGATACCAGCGGCTTATATCCGGCTTATATCAGTTCCACCTGGTCGCCCTTGTCACCTAACCATGATTTACGGTCGGGCGCCCGTTTTTTAGCCAACAGCATATCCAGCAATGAATGTGTTCCGTCTCCATCAGCGACTTCGAGTTGTTGCAGGCTCCGGGTTGCCGGATCCATTGTGGTTTCCCGCAGTTGCAGGGGATTCATTTCACCCAGCCCCTTGAATCTCTGGATGTTGATCGAGCGATTGATTTTCCCGGATTCCAGCCGTTTCAGTATATTGCCCTTATCTTCTTCGTCCAGCGCGTAGAAGACCTTTTTGGCTACGTCAATCCGATAAAGCGGCGGCATGGCTATACAGACCCGGCCTTCAGCCACCAGCGCCGGGAAGTGACGCAGAAACAGGGCGCACAGCAGGGTCGCGATGTGTGCGCCGTCGAAGTCAGCGTCCGCGAGCACGCAAACCCGGCCATAGCGCAGCCCGGACAAGTCATCGGAGCCCGGGTCCACGCCCAGCGCCACCGCAATGTCATGAACTTCCCGGGATGCGAGTACTTCAGCGGAATCCACTTCCCAGGTATTCAGGATTTTCCCCCGAAGCGGCATCACCGCCTGGAAATCGCGTTGCCGGGCCTGTTTCGCCGACCCTCCGGCGGAATCCCCTTCCACCAGGAACAACTCGGTCCTTTCCAGATCATCGCTGATGCAGTCGGCCAGTTTGCCGGGCAGGGCCGGGCCGTTGCTTATTTTCTTGCGCTGTACCCGTTTGCCTGCCTGTAAACTGCGTTGGGCGTTTTCGATCGCGATTCGGGCAATATTTTCCGCATCGGTGATGTTGTGATTCAACCAGAAACCGAACGCATCCTTGACCGCTCCCTGCACAAACGCGGCTGTTTCCCGGGATGATAATCGATCCTTGGTCTGACCACTGAACTGGGGTTCCCTGACCCGCACGGACAGAATCCAGGCGCAATTTGCGGCGACATCCTCGGCGGAAAGCCGGATGCCGCGAGGGAGCATATCCCGGAATTCGCAAAACTCCCGGATCGCTTCGGTCAGGCCACTGCGAAAACCGCTTACATGGGTGCCTCCTCTAGGGGTAGGCACCAGATTGACATAGCTTTCGGTCAGGAACCCCCCGCCATCTGTAACCCACGCGACGGCCCAGTCCAGTTCCCCGGATTCGCTCCGGAATTTACCGATATAAGGCGATGACGGGACCGGTTCCGCATCGACCAGGGTTCCGGCAAGATATTCGAGCAGGCCATCGTCGTACTGCCATGATTCCGTATTCTCCGGTGTTTTGTCGTCAAAAAAACGGACCAGCAACCCCGGACATAAAACCGCTTTTGCCTTCAGAATTCCTTTCAGTCCGGCGACATGAAATTCAGAAGAATCGAAGTAGGCGGGATCAGGATGAAAACGGATTTTTGTTCCGGTGTCTTTTTTGCCGGATTTTCCCGTGATCTCGAGATCCGTTTTTTTCTCTCCGTGGGCAAAGCGGATGTGGTATTGCTCACCGTTGCGCTGAATCCATACTTCCATTTTTTCCGACAGGGCATTGACGACCGCGACCCCCACCCCGTGCAGTCCACCCGAATACTGATAATGTTCTCCCGAGAATTTCCCGCCCGTATGCAACCGGGTAAGAATCAGCTCAACACCGCTGATGCCTTCTTCCCGATGGACATCCACCGGCATACCCCGTCCATTGTCGGATACGGTGAGTGATCCGTCCTGATGCAGATGAACCTCGATCAAGTCCGCATATCCGGCAATCGCCTCGTCCACGCTGTTGTCAATGACTTCATGGGCCAGATGGTTGGGACGGTCTGTTTCGGTGTACATCCCCGGCCGTTTGCGGACCGGCTCAAGTCCGGTCAGAACTTCAATGGCGGATGCGTTGTAACGGTTGCTCATAATTATTATACTTGGCTGATACCAAACCCGATTATCGCGTATTATGGCAGCCTCGAAGAAAAAACCGATAGCGGATTTTGAAAAATCCCTGGGCGAACTGGAAAAAATTGTAAAACGGATGGAGCAGGGAGAACAATCACTGGACGACACGATCCAGGATTTCGAGCGTGGAATGGCGCTGTCTGAACTGTGCCGGAAAGGATTGGATGAAGCTCAGCAAAAGGTGGAGATGCTGGTCAAAAAACATGGAGACTACAGGTTGGAAATTTTTTCCGGTTCGCCCACCGATATGGACCATCAACCCCGTGATGACGAGGACGGGTAGTTGACCGGGTTTGAATCTGCGTGGAATCGCTACAGCCGCCGCACCGGGCAGGCTCTCGAAGCCAGATTGATCGGAGGCTCAGTGGTTCCCGGGAGATTACATCAGGCAATGGTCTATAGCTGTCTCGGCGGCGGCAAGCGTTTCCGGGCCATGCTGGTCTATGCGTGCGGACAGGTTGCCGGGGCGACAATGGAGCGACTCGATACTCCGGCCTGCGCAGTGGAAATGCTCCATGCCTATTCCCTGATCCATGATGATTTGCCGGCAATGGATGATGATGATCTGCGGCGGGGCAGGGCGACCTGCCACATCGCATTTGACGAGGCGCTGGCGATTCTGGCCGGAGACGCTCTACAGAGCCGGGCTTTTGAAATTCTTGCCTCCGGCGAATGGAACGACATCGCAGTCGAAAACCGGGTGGCGATGATCGAACAACTTGCCAGGGGTTCCGGGTCGCTTGGTATGGCGGGAGGGCAGGCTCTTGATATGGAAGCCACGGGCCGGGCCGTTGACTATGACGACCTGGCGCTGATTCACAGCCTCAAAACCGGCAGTCTGATCGAATCATCGGCCATAATCGGTTGTCTGGCCGCGGAAAACGTCAGCGACGAATTGCTCGCCGGCATACGGACTTATGGTTCCTGCATTGGTCTCGCGTTCCAGATCCTGGATGATATACTGGATGCCACTTCGAATAGCCAGATTCTGGGCAAGACCAGTGGCGCCGACCAGATGATGGATAAATCGACCTATGTGTCGATACTTGGACTGGAGGCCGCCAGAGCCGAGGCCTCCAGACTGTCAGAACAGGCCATTGAGGCGATTCGAGGGCCGGGGAAAAACCGGGCTTTCCTTGAACAACTCGCAAATTTTGTCGTAACCAGGAGTTATTGATGTCTGAAACCGATGCCCGTTATCCCTTGCTGTCCAAAATAGATGATCCTGCCCGGTTGCGTAAACTGGAGAAGCAGCAGCTTGAGCAGCTTGCCGATGAATTACGAAATTATCTGATTGAAACGCTGTCCCGGACAGGCGGGCATTTTGCTCCCGGCCTGGGTACGGTGGAACTGACCATTGCGTTGCATACTGTCCTGAACACTCCGGATGATCGGCTGGTCTGGGATATTGGCCATCAGGCTTATCCGCACAAGATTCTGACCGGGCGCCGCGACAGATTCAATACTATTCGTAAATACAAAGGGTTATCAGGATTTCTTAAACGGGCTGAGAGTGAATATGATACCTTTGGCGCGGGACATGCCAGCACCTCGATCAGCGCGGCGCTCGGTATGGCGGTCGCGTCAAAACACATGAAAATGGAACGCGAGGTAGTCGCGGTGATCGGAGACGGGGGGCTGACCGGCGGGATGGCGTTTGAAGCCCTGAACAACGCCGGTGATCTGGATGTCGATCTGCTGGTGATCCTGAACGACAATGAGATGTCGATTTCTCCGAACGTGGGCGCGATCTCCAGTTATCTGGCCAGATTGATGTCGGGTCGGGCCTATTCAACGATCCGGGAGGGAAGAACCGTATTGACTACGCTGCCGCCCCGGATCAAGAAATATGCGCGGCGCCTGGAAGAACACATGAAAGGGATGGTGATGCCGAGCACGCTCTTTGAGGAACTCGGCTTCTACTACATCGGGCCGATTGATGGACACAATGTGGACACACTGGTCACCACATTGAGAAATATAAAGAAAATGAAAGGACCAAGACTCCTTCACGTGGTTACCCAAAAAGGTCACGGTTTTGAGCCCGCGTCAGCGTCGCCGACCACCTATCACGGGGTTTCTCCGTTTAATCGGGATACCGGCAAATTCGAGACCGGGAAGAAAGTAAGGACCTACACCCATGTATTCGGTGACTGGCTCTGCGATATGGCAGCCAGAGATCAGTCCCTGATCGGCATTACTCCGGCAATGCGTGAGGGTTCGGGGCTGGTTCGCTTTGCCAAAGAGTATCCTGACCGGTATTTCGATGTGGGGATTGCGGAACAACATTCCCTGACATTTGCCGCTGGTCTGGCCTGTGAAGGACTCAAGCCTGTAGTCGCAATTTATTCGACATTCCTGCAACGCGCCTATGATCAGTTCATCCATGACATTTCGATCCAGAATCTGGATGTGCTGTTTGCGATAGACCGGGCGGGGCTGGTCGGCGCGGACGGCGCCACTCATGCCGGGGTTTATGATTATTCCTACCTGAGATGTATCCCCGGAATGGTCATTATGGCGCCGGCTGATGAAGCGGAATGTCGCAATATGCTATATACCGGGCACACTCATATTGGCCCGGCGTCGGTGCGCTATCCCAGGGGCGGCGGCCCTGGCGCCACCGAACAGACTGAAATGGTGGCGCTGCCCATCGGCAAGGCTGAAATCAGGAGAGAATCCGACAATAGCCAAGTCGTGATCCTGGCGTTCGGAACCATGGTTTATCCGGCGGTCGAAGTGGGCAATGAACTGGATTGCACGGTAGTCAACATGCGGTTTGTGAAGCCGCTTGATGAGGAATTGGCGCTGGCTTTGGCAGAAAGTCATACCTTGCTGGTCACGATTGAGGAAAACGTCCTGATGGGGGGAGCCGGTTCGGCGGTGAATGAATGCCTGATCGAACATGGCAAACAGACAGAGACGCTGAATCTGGGTGTCCCGGATCGACATATTGATCACGGTTCCCAACAGCAGCAACTGGACGAAATCGGATTGTCAGTCGCCGGTATCAAAAACCGGATCATCGAAAAGCTGGAGAGATTATCCCAGACTGCGGGTGACGATCTCACGGACATCGGTCGATAGCCCGTCGATCTCCAGAATACGGTTCAGCGTTTCGCGCATTGGGTCGCGCAGAGCCGGTTTGTATTTCCTCCAGTTGTTCAACGCCGACGCCAGACGGGCGCACACTTGCGGGTTGACGGGATCCAGTATTCCAACCCATTCCAGCAGAAATTCATAGCCACTGCCGTCCCCGGCATGGAAACAGGCGGGATTGCCGTGGGTAAAACCCAGCAGCAGAGAATAAACCCTGTTCGGATTCCTGTAATCAAACCCCGGATGCCGGGTCAGTATTCTGACCCGTTCCAGCGTACCCGGATCCACCACACCGGCCTGCGCCCTCAACCAGTTGTCTACAACCAGTGGTTCGTCTTTCCACTGTTGGTAAAAATCATCCAGCATCTGCTCCTTGTCAGGACAGGTTGACCGGCAAATGAGCGTCATTGCCCGCGCTGAATCGGTCATGCACTTCGCGTTGTCCAGTTGCTCCATGCACAGGGCATGGGCCGGTTCGGTGTCCAGCGTAACAAGGTAGTCCAGGCATCTGTCTCGCAAATCACGCGCCTCGATTTCACTCGCCAGCGGGTTGCCATGATTCAGGTTCTGACATTGATGATAAACCCTGGTCAACGCAGTTTCTGAATGGGTGGCCAGGAAGATTTTCATTTCCCGATGAACCTCCTGAATGGCCTGGGGATCTATCGGGGAAACCTGTTCACTCAGGTAGGAGATCGTGGGCAGAGTCAGCAGCAGGGCTGTGAACGTGAGGTCCGGCTCGCGCTCAGCCAGCGCCGCGTCGAACAATTCGTTCAATACCGGATTGAATTCCAGGTCTTTGCCGGTTTGGAACCTTTCGATGTGAGTCAGCAGGTCCTTGAGATAAAGCCTTTGGGCTGAATCCCAGCGATTGAACGGGTCGTCATCATGGGCGAGCAATACCCTCAGTTCCTGGTCGGACAGGTTCGGTTCGAGTTCAACCGGGGCGCTGAATCCGCGCAGGAGCGAGGGAACCGGCCGGCTTTCAATATTCGGGAATCGCCAGGTCTGTTCTACCTTATCCAGATGCAGTACCCGCTCCTTCTCGCCGTGGCCGAGATTGAGTTTTTCTCCAGACTCGCTGAACAGCGCGCTCCGGACCGGGATCACGAAAGGCTTTTTACCGGATTGCCCCGGCGTGTCCGGGCATCTTTGCGAGAGGGTCAGTTCAAATTCCCCGCGGTCGGCATGGTAGCGGGATTTTACGGATACAACCGGCGTGCCCGCCTGATCATACCAGCGCTTGAACTGCGTCAGGTCGCGGCCACTGACTGTCTCCATGGATGAAACAAACTGTTCGATGGTCACCGCCTGTCCGTCGAGGGTATCGAAATAATAATCGGTTCCCTTGCGGAATAATTCAGCCCCCAGCAACGTATGTATCATCCTGACGACTTCAGCCCCCTTTTCATAGACCGTCGCGGTATAGAAATTATTGATGGTCTGATAGGATTCAGGCCGCACGGGGTGCGCCATCGGGCCGGCGTCTTCCTTGAACTGATGGGATCTCAGCACACTGACATCTTCAATGCGTTTGGCGGCTCTTGAGCCCATGTCGGCGCTGAACTCCTGGTCCCGGAATACCGTGAAGCCTTCCTTGAGGCTCAACTGGAACCAGTCCCGGCAAGTGACCCGGTTGCCCGACCAGTTATGGAAATACTCATGACCGATCACGGATTCGACATTCTGGTAATCAGCGTCGGTGGCCATTCTCATGTCCGCCAGTACATATTTCGTGTTGAATATGTTGAGACTCTTGTTCTCCATCGCGCCCATGTTGAAATCGTCCACCGCGACCACATTGAACAGGTCCAGATCATAGACCCGTCCATAGACCCGCTCGTCCCATTTCATGGCCTTTTTCAGGGATTGCATCGCATGATCGCACTTGTCGATATCATTGCCCCTGGCGAAAAACCGCAGGGTGACATCGCGGCCATCCATCGTCAGGAAATGATCTTCAAGGCAACTCAACCGGCCGGCGACGATGGCAAACAGATAAGTCGGTTTCAAAAAAGGGTCATCCCAGACTGTGAAGTGTCTGCCGCCCGCGAGCTCCCCCTGATCAACCAGATTGCCGTTACACAATAAAACCGGAAACAGGGCCTTGTCCGCGCTCAGCCTGACCCGGTATCGGGCCAGATTATCCGGGCGGTCAATCCCGGGAGTAATCCTGCGGTAACCCTCGGCTTCACACTGGGTGCAGAGCATATCCCCGGACTTGTACAGCCCCATCAATGCGGTGTTCCCGGAAGGATTGATCGTGTTGCGGATTTTTATCTCGAACTGGTCCGGTACGTTGAAAACCGTCAGATGACAACCGGAAATTTCATACTGCCTGTCTCCCAATGTCCGCCCGTCCACGCAGACTGAATGAACATCCATGAACTCACAGTCGAGTTTCAGTTCGCCGGCATTCGGGCAATTTCGCCTGACCCTGTGTACGGCTTCCACCTGACAGGCTTCAAAGTCAAGCTGGATGTCGAGGTCGGAGGATGTGATCAGATAATCGGGCTTGCGGTAATCGGCTCGCCAGGTTTGCGCAGGGATACCCCTCTGTGGTTGTCCGCATTGTCCGGATTCTGACACTGGTTGAGACTCTATTTCTCGAGATATTTCAGTTTGTCCTTTACATCCCGCCATTCATCCGAGTCGGGGAGGGCCGGCTTCATTTCCGTGATAACCGGCCAGACCTGACTTAACTCGGTATTCAAATCCAGAAAATGCTTCTGGTCATCCGGCAATTCATCTTCGGAATAAATCGCGTTGACCGGACATTCCGGTTCACACAGGCTGCAATCAATACATTCTTCGGGGTCAATCACCAGGAAATTGGGTCCTTCATGGAAACAGTCCACAGGGCACACTTCAACGCAGTCTGTCAGTTTGCAACGAATACAGGATTCGACTACCACATAGGTCATTTGTTCAGGCTCCACAAGCAACGGGAAAGATGGATTCCGGGTGATATTGTAAGTTTTCCGGCAACTGAATAACAGCCATATAATCCGGTTATCCGCCTTTTTTTTCCAGCAATCGGTTCAATTCATACAACATATTCAGCGCCTCCAGTGGAGATGTCTGATCCGCTGAAAACTCCCGTAACCGGGTAATCACCGTCTGTTCCACGGGCCGGGTTTCCTGGAGTAGGCGGGTTTGTCGGACGGAATCAGGATTTTCCGGTTCCGCGCCACCCGCGTAACGTTCTTCGAGCGCGCGCATCCGGGTCCGGGATTCCTCAATCACCTCGTCGGGGACTCCAGCCAGCCTGGCGACCTGCAGGCCGTAACTCTGGCTGGCCGGTCCCTGTTTGACACTGTACAGGAAAGTAATATCCTGACCGTATTCAACCGCGTCCAGATGCACGTTTTCTACTCCCGGCAGATGATCGGCCAACGCCGTCAACTCGAAATAATGAGTCGAAAACAAGGTGAACGAACGAATCCGGTTCGCCAGATAACGGGCGCAGGCCCAGGCCAGGGACAGGCCGTCATAGGTACTGGTTCCGCGGCCTATTTCGTCCACCAGAACCAGGCTGTCCCTGGTCGCGTTTCTCAGAATATGAGCCATTTCGGTCATTTCGACCATGAAGGTCGAACGGCCTCCGGCCAGATCATCCGCCGAACCGATCCGGGTATAGATGCGGTCAATCGGTCCGATGCGGGCTGACCCGGCGGGGACGAAACAGCCGGTGTGGGCCAGCAGGGCAATGATCGCCACCTGACGCATATAAGTGCTCTTGCCGCCCATATTGGGGCCAGTAATGATCCGCATTCGGGATTGATCATCCAGATTGATGGAATTGGCGATAAACCGGCTCTCGAGCGCCTGTTCAATGACCGGGTGCCGTCCGTCCCTGATCGAGAGTGAAGAATAATCCACCAGTTCAGGGCGGGTCAGTTGCAACGTGGCGGCGCATTGCGCAAAATTACCGAGGCAGTCCATCACGGCCAGATTATTGGCGCATTGCAGTAATTCCTGCGTTTCTGGAATCAGGGTTTCAAGCAATTGGTCATACAGCCATTTTTCCCGGGCCAGCGCCTTGCTCCTGGCGCTTAAAATCCGGTCTTCGAACTCCTTCAGTTCCGGGGTGATAAATCTTTCCGCGTTTTTAATGGTCTGCCTGCGAATATATTCCCGGGGGACCTGTTCTGATTGTGAACGGGGAATTTCGATGTAATAGCCATGCACCCGGTTGTAACGCACTCTCAGATTGCCGATTCCGGCGCGTTTTTTCTCCCGCCTCTCGAGAGCCATCAGGAAATCGCTCGAATCTCGCTGAAGGTGGCGTAATTGCCCCAACTCCGAATCGTAATCGTCCCGCAATACGCCGCCGTCCCGTATCACCGCCGGGCAGTCATCCTTTATCGCGTTATCCAGCAACTTGCAGATTTTCGGTCTGGCTTTCAACCCCTTCTTCAGAGAATCAATCAGTACCGATGGAGTATCGCTGATCAGTTTGTTGAGCGCCGGCAATACCCCCAACGCCATCTTCAAACGAACCAGGTCCCTGGGCCGCGCCGACTTCATGGCGATCCGGGACAGAATCCGCTCCATGTCGCCAACCTGTTTCAGAATCGGTTCCAGATCCGTGTAATGCTGATTGCCCAGCAGCCATTCAACTCCGTTATGCCGTTTCCGGAGCTCATCGACATCCCGCGTTGGGCCATTGAACCAGCGTCGCAGCATCCGACTGCCCATCGGTGTGGCGCATCGGTCAAACAGGCCAACCAGAGAAAGGGCGTTCTGCCCGCTTTGGGATTTCTCGATTTCAAGGTTATTGCGGGTGACGGTATCAATCACAATCGTGCTGTTCGGGCTTTCAAATTCGATTCCCCGGATATGGGGGATTGCCTGTTCGTGAAGGTCCCTGACGTAATGGATCAGGGCGCCTGCGGATCGGGTTGCCAGCGGATGCCGGTGACAGTCAAAAGACTCCAGGGTTCGGGTCGAGAAAAGATCGCATAGAATGTGTTCGGCGCGGGCCGAATCGAAATACCAGTCCGGTATCGCGGTTTCATTGTCGATATTGAACAAGCTCGTCTGATTCTCCCCAACCAGTATTTGCGCGGCGTTGAACCGCGTCAATTCACTGTCCAACCGCTCCCCGGACTCGATTTCATAGCCCCTGAATCGTCCGCTGGAAATTTCCAGCGTAGCGACCCCGGTTCTGCCGTTATTCTCGAACAGCGCCGCGGTAATGTTCTCCGCCCGGTCAGTCAGCAGGGTTTCTTCGGTCAGGGTTCCCGGAGTAATCACCCGGACGACCTTCCTCTCCACCGGGCCTTTCGATGTGGCTGGATCACCGATCTGCTCACAGATTGCCACCGATACCTGTTGCTTTAACAGTCTGGCAAGGTACTGGTCTGCGCTATGCCACGGAACCCCGGCCATCGGAATGGGGGCGCCGTCCGACTTCCCCCTGGCGGTCAGTGTGATGTCGAGCAGTCTGGCCGCTTTTTCGGCGTCGTCATAAAAGAGTTCATAGAAATCCCCCATCCGATAGAACAGCAATGCATCCGGATAGTCCGCCTTGATCTTCAGGTACTGACGCATCAGCGGGGTATGCGCCGGGGGCGGTTCGGACATGGTTATGAAAGTTCACCCAGAGTGGTTTTGATCAGGAACAGCAGCTTATTGAATATTTTCGGGTTTGCGCAGACTATGTTGCCGTTTTCCAGGAAGTCCTGATTGCCGTCAAAATCCGCGACCAGGCCACGCGCCTCGCGTACAATCAGGCTTCCGGCGGCTACATCCCAGATTTTGAGCCCGGGTTCCCAGAAAGCGTCCGTGCGCCCGCAGGCGACATAGGCCAGATCAAGCGCGGCGGAGCCGGTGTGACGGATACCGGCTGACTTCATGACCACCGCGTCCAGGCATTTGAGCCAGACATCGAAATGCGGTAAATCCCGCGCTGGATAGCCCACTGTCACCAGACTGTTTCCCAGTTGAGTCTGGCCGCTGACCCGGATTCTCCGGTTGTCAAGCTGGGCGCCCTGTCCGCGGGAAGCGGTAAACAACTCGTTACGCAATGGATTGAATATGATGCCGTGTTCCATCCTGCCCTTGCAGCGAATCCCGATCGACACCGCGTAATCCGGGTGGCCATGCAGGAAATTGGTGGTGCCGTCCAGCGGGTCGATAATCCACTCCACTTCGTCCTTGTTGGCGCGGGCCTCGGCGGATGCGCGTTCGCTGCCGCTTTCTTCCGCGATGATTCGATGATGCGGATACGCCCGCTGGATCACATCAATGATTTCATCCTCCGCCGCCTGATCTACCTCGCAGACGAAATCATTTCTGCCTTTCTTCTCCACGGCCAGCCGGTCTACCTGGTCCATATACCGGATGATGATATTTCCGGCGTTGCGCGCCGCCTTGACCCCTACATTTACTAACGGATTCATCGGCAGATCAAAGAACCCGCGCCAGGTCGTCGATCAAATCCTGACTGTCTTCCAGACCCACGGATAATCGGAACAATCCGTCTCCGGCCAGGTCCCGGTATTTTTCCAGTTCGACGCCGGTCAGCCGGAAGGAGGATTCGATCAGGTCTTCGGTGCCCATCAGGAAAATCAGGCTGCGATGATGACCGAGAGACACCGCGTAGTGAATGGTCTTGAGCTCCTTCATCATTTTCCGGGCAACGGCTTCCGGGCGTTCGACCCGAAAAGCGATCATGCCCGAGAAATTGGCCATCTGCCTTTTCGCCAGTTCATGTTGGGGATGAGACTCATGCCCCGGATACAGCATGAGTTTAACCCCCGGATGCTGATGCAGAAAATCCGCAATCGCATGAGCGTTTTTCTGATGCTCCCGCATCCGTAACGGCAGGGTGGCGGCGCCGCGCATGGTCAGCCACGCGTTGAACGGGCTGATCACGCCGCCGTAGTGCATGACCCCGGATTCGCGCATTCTTGCAATCAGCGCGGCGCTGCCCAGGGCCGCGCCGCCCAGCGTATCGCCGTGTCCTGAAATATATTTGGTCAGGGAATGTACAACCAGGTCCGCGCCGAGCTCCAGCGGCCGCGTCGCTATCGGGCCGGCAAAGGTGGAGTCAACCACCAGAATCGCGTTGTTTTCGTGGGCAATTCGGGCCGCCCTTTTGATGTCGGTTATCCGAAGCAGGGGATTGGAAGGGGTTTCGATCCAGATCATTCTGGTGTTATCCCGGATTGCCCCGGCAATATTGTCCGGTCCGGATGTGTCCACCGGAGACGTTTCAACGCCATTCGTCGGCAACAGGTCTCTGGCGATTTCGGCGGTACCGGGATAATTCGTATTGCTGATGATCAGATGATCCCCGCTTTTCAACAGGCTGAACAAAACCCCGGACGACGCCGCCATCCCGGAAGCAAAGGCAATACACTGTTCCGCGTTTTCCAGCAGGGCCAGCTTGATTTCCAGTTGACGCACAGTGGGATTTGACCAGCGCGTATAGACGAACGGGCTGTTCTCATCCATGTTGTTTACCGAGAAGCTGATTGGCTCTTCGACCACGAAGGTACTGGACATGACAATGTTGGGAGCCGACGCCCCGGTCTGCGGGTCGGGCGCCTCGCCGCCATGAATCGCGATAGTCTGCATGCCTTTTCTGTTCATAACCCGTTTGCCTCGTCGTGAATTTGAAAAACAGTCCCGCGATTTACCATGATCAATCCGAATTGTAAATTTATTTCTCAGCCGCCAGATAAACAACCCAGCACGGGTCGTCCTGGCCATGCCCGGTGGGAGTGTATTCTCCGTTTCCTTCACCGGTCGTCTCATCGGTTCCTTCCCAGTAAACCGTTACCCTGCCAAAACCCGCCTCTATCAGCAATTCCTGTAATTCGGGCAGTGTCCACATTCTCCAGTTGTATGTGAACGCCTTTTTCATTTTCGAGCCATCCTCGAATTTGAAGTGTATGTGACAGAGCACATGGCCGGTAACGGGATCGAACCGCGCCTGATGCCAGTAGTACTTGAAGCCCTCGAAGCTGGTTTTTTCCTTGATTTCACGCCAGGATTCATGACCGCCGTAGGCGTCGATGAACAGGACGCCATCCTCGTTCAGCCCTTGCCATGCCTTTTTGAAATATCGTCCGAGAGCCTGGCGGGTCCTGAATACCTGATAGCTGAAATTCATCCCCAGAATCATATCCGCCTTCTGCCCACGATAATCCAGCACATCGGCATGGACCAATTCAATCCGGTTGCGCTGATGCCCGCTCAGGCGGGCCAGGTTATGCCGGGTTCCCCAATCCAGCGCCTCCTGGCTCCAATCGAGGCCGATTGCCCGATTGTCCGGATTCCTTTGAACCCACTCACAACAGACTTTGGCGGTTCCACAAAAATCCTCTCTCAGAATTCCGGCATTCCGGCCCCGTAACGCCAAAAAACCCTGTTCGACAAACGTGACCTCCGGCCCGGCGCATTGAACCGCTTTTTCATAATACTCGTAGCGGTCGGCGACGCTGGCCATCGCGCGCTTTTCGGGAGACCTTTTTGACGACCCTTTCGATGATTTGAAATCTTTCGGCATTTTCCAACGGATATACGGGAATCAGGGGGTGACCGGTTACAATATACCATCGAATATCCATTTTAAGTGACGAATCAATCATGGCCAACAAACAACTTGTATTGCTGCGACATGCCAAATCAGACTGGTACAGCGGGTCCCGTACCGACCATGACCGCCCATTGAATGGGCGCGGTCGCCGGGATGCCCCGCGAGTCGGTAAATGGCTCAGAGAGAATGGCTACCGACCGGATCTGATATGGTGTTCCAGCGCCGAGCGAACCCGGCAGACATTGAGGCTGGCGCTTCAGGGTAGTGAGTGGAAAGAAGACATCCCGGTCGAGTTATCCAGCGACCTGTACCATGCCGGGGAATCGTTCCTTGCAGACCGGATATCAACCGGATTCAGTGACTGCGACACCTTGATGGTGGTGGGTCACAATCCGGGGATGGAACTGCTGGTGACGCGGTTTTGCCCGCGAATCGAACCGGACGCCAACGGCAAGCTGATGACCACCGCCGCATGCGCGGTCATCGGTTTCGATAACGGGGGTCTGAACAGCCCCGTATTGATTGATTTCCGGCGACCCTGAGGGGGTGACGCCGTCTGCTCCGGTCTGGTCCCCGTGCCCGCCCATGCAGGAACCGCAGGAAAGAACTCGAAAAAATATTTGCAATGAAGGGGCGATAGGAACATAATAGCAGGCATTGGCAGCGCCCAC
>CBDDOO010000002.1:0-1585467 GCA_965231905.1 Arenicellales bacterium
GCCGAAAACATAACGTTCACTCCATCCAGGCCTGCTTCTCAGGTGGGTGGCATGGTGCCAACGACAACTCCAGCAACACGAACGGAATTTGCGAATCTGGATGCCACCAACGCCGGTTACGCAAAAACTGCCATTAGCAGGGCCGCTGATTCCCGCCCCCGCGCGGGCAGCGTTACGCAGTCATCCAATGCAATCAATAATGTCACGCAGGATCGCGTATCGGTAACGGCCGAGTATGGAGCCAGCCAAAACAGTTACTCAATTCGCAACGGGTCTTCGTGGTCCATCAACACGAGCAACGGCAATCCAGACGATATATCCGCGCGGGGCTTTGATGGCCAGGAACTGTACAGGCGCGTCAATGGCGGCACACTTTATGTCGATGTGTATTCCGATATCGAAGCGCCGACAACACGACAGGTCAGTGTCCCGGGAACCTCGGGAGCGTCAGTTGCGATTCAAGTTGGCGACACAGTCACAGGGCTCACGCTGGACGAAATCAACGCCCGAATGGGAGATGGAACATTGAATGGGGTTCCAGGAACCTTTTCTTGCGACAGGGCCGGTGGTGGAGATTGCCCCTCATTCCTTGGGATCTTCCCAGTTGGTACGGATTGGATGTTTACTCCGCATGGGTCAGGGTCAACACGTACTGAGTCAACCCCCGACACCGACTATCTTGCCGGCGGTATCTGGCTATTCGTACCCGACAGCGCGACGAGCGCCGACGATTTTGAATCCGGCGCTTTCGGTGATGGCAATGACCCGTTCCGTCAGAGCAATCTCGAGGCCTTGCAAGGCACGGCGCGCTACACCGGCGCAGCGGCCGGCATCATTGAGGGAGAAGGAATTGGATACTGGGATGCCACTGCTACCCTGACCGCCAACTTCGGAGGAACAAGCGAGCTCGGAACCATTGGCGGCTCGATAACTGGAATTAATGTAGATGACGAGCGGACAACCGGTTCGCTCACATTGCAAGAAGCCAGTATCGGCTCTTCCAACAGTGGCTTCTTTGAAGGCCGTTTGAGAGGCACCGTCAGTGACATTGATTACAGCGGCCGATGGGGTGGACAGTTCTTCGGAAATAGTGAGACAGATGGTAAACCAGGGTCGGTCGGCGGCACTCTCGGCGGAACCGCGAGTGATTCTCGCGGGTCCGCAAGTTTCGTCGGCGTCTTCGGCGCCTACAAGCAGCCGTAGAGCCTCCCAACCAGTCGCGGTAAAGAAGGGCGGCCCTGACTCCGCCCTTCTTTAAATCTTCATGCCCCCCGTCACGCTGGTCTGCGCTCTGGCTTTTCTGGTTTTATCCACAACCGCTTCCCTGGCCGCTTCCGACCAACCATCGCATCTGTCGGCTGACCCACAGGTCATCCATGCAAGAGTGCTGATAGAGCAAGGGCAGTTCGGCGAGGCGCTGCGGGTCCTGCGTCCGCTCGCCCCGAACCACCCGGATCAAACCGATGTCCTGTTTCTCACCGGCCTGGCCGCGCTCGGCGAGGCGCAACTCCCGGGAACCACAAAATCGGAACGAATTGATTTACTCGACGAAGCCATCGCGGCGCTTCACGAGATTCTGATTGACCGCCCCGGCCTGGTGCGCGTGCGTCTGGAATTGGCGCGCGCGTTCTTCCTCAAAGGAGACGATGATTTGTCACGCGAGCATTTCGAGCGTGTACTCGCGGGAGGACCTCCACCGGCCATGGTCGCCAATATCCAGCGTTTTCTCGCGGCGATGCGGGCGCGACGACGCTGGAGCGGCTGGTTCGGCGCAACCCTGGCTCCGGACAGCAATATCAATGCAGCCTCCGATGTCGGGACCATCTATATCTACGGTCTCCCGTTGCGCCGCGATGCGGACACCGGAGCGCGGTCGGGTCTGGGTATCGTGCTGTGGGGCGGCGGGGAATATCAGCATCCACTGACCCGACAGATGAGACTTCGCGCGGGGGTTGATCTCTCGCGCAGGGAATATGCCGGACGAGACTTCGACCAGACTTCGCTGTCGGCACATACCGGGCCGCGCTGGCTGATCAACCGGGAGACGGAGATGAGTCTGCTCGGCAGCCTCCGTCGCCGCTGGGCGGCTGGCCAACCCCAATCGCGCGAACGGGGCGGTCGTCTGGATGTAGTACATCGTCTCTCCGGGCGTGTGGTTGGCAATGGGCGAGTATCCTGGCATCAGCGCGACTACGACCGGGATCAGCATCTGGATGGTTCCCGTACCGACCTGTCGCTGAGCCTCCGTTGGCAGGCGACGCCAACGATGCAGGCTGACGCCACTGTTGGCTATGCGAGGGAACGGACACAATCAACCGTATGGAGAAACTCCGGCAAATGGCTACGGCTCGGCGCCTCCTTCGCGTTGCCGCGGGGCTTCACGGCAGGCGGGAGTGGAGAATGGCTTTGGACCGATTACGAAGGCAACTGGGCGCCGTTTACGCCGGATGGCAGCGCTCGGCAAGATGGCGCCCGGATTCTTCGCGCTTCTCTATTCAACCGCGCATTTACCGTATTCGGTTTCAGCCCCAAGCTCGCGCTCGTCAAGGAAGCGCGGGAATCCAATGCCCAAGCTTACGACTACAGAAGAAACCGCGCTGAATTGCAGTTTGTACGACAGTTTTAGATGAAATCGGATAGACTTTGCCCGGATGGGCTGGAGAATAAAATGTCAAGAATACTCGCTTTGAGAACTCGGAACCTGATAAAGATCACATTTTTGTCGATGACCCTCATTTCATTAAGTTCTTGTGGGATGACGGATAAAATGCAGCGATTAGTAATAGATGCGGCTGACAACAATTCCCGCCACATCAATACCGAGTTGCAATATACCGAGTTTGAATTACATTGGCAGAAAATAGAATTTAAAAACTCTGATGAATTCAAAAATGCTTTCAGCCAGAAACTGAGTGAAGAAATGGACCGGAGGGCGCCTAAAGCGCTTCAGGGAAATCAGTTGGTGCACATTGTTCTTACGGTTTCGGATGTATACAACCCCGGGGCTTTAGCAAGAGGTTTTGCCTTCCAGGATCCGTCAATAAAGATCACGGCGGTGGTTCGAGACCTGTCAACCGGCAAGGATATTTTTACCCGTGAGTTCAAAATTGTAGATGTCCTTCCTCCTGACTTTTCCGGTGGAATTCAATTTCGTATTGGAAGCATACCAGACAGACTAGCCTTGTCTTTCATGGGCAGCTTGATTGACTGGTTAAGGAAATTGTGACGGCTATCATAAGAGAACCATGTTCTCGCAACCGAAGCGGGGCTTGTGATGATTGGGCATGGGATGAAACAAGCGTTTCCCAGGGCTGATTGTGTATAATCCCGGACAACCAGCCTTACCAGACAAGCTTATGTCAGATAACCAGCAAATTCAAATCACCGTTATTCCGCAATATCTCTGGGACCAGTCTCAGCCGGAAAACGACCAGTACGTGTTCGCCTATACCGTCAATATGGAAAACACCGGGCAAGTTGGCGCCCAGCTACTGAGCCGCCACTGGATAATCACAGATTCCGATGGACAAACCGAAGAAGTCAGGGGACCGGGGGTCGTGGGTGAACATCCAAACCTGAAACCCGGTGAAAGCTATCAGTATACCAGCGGCGCCATCCTGAAAACCCCGGTCGGAACCATGGCCGGCAGCTACCGGATGCGGGACGAAAACGGCGATCTGTTTGACGCGATGATCCCGGTTTTCACACTGTCTGCGGAAGTGGTATTTCATTAACGGCCAACAGAGAGGATTATCCACCTGCCTCCATGCAAACAGCCATCAATAACCGGAGGGTCGTCAAGAACACGCGACAACGGCGTAAAAAAATGATCGCCTTCGGATGGTATGGCGGAAAATACTCTCATCTTGATTTTATATTGCCTAATCTGCCGGAAGACCCCGTTCACTTCTGTGATGTGTTTGGCGGATCGGCAGCGATTTTGCTGAACAGAAAACCGAGCCGGATTGAAACCTACAACGATATTGATTCCGAACTGGTCAATTTTTTCGAGACACTGAGAAACCAGGAGGCAAAACTCACCAAGGCGATCAGCCTTACGCCGTTTTCACGTGAAGAATTGATGAAAGCGTGTCGCCCTGAAGTGGGCCTGACCAAACTGGAAAGGGCCAGAAGGTTCTATGTAAGAGCCAGACAGACACGCACCGGCCTGGCTCAAACGAGTACTGAAGGACGATGGGCGCACTGCGTCCTGACTTCGCGCGCGGGCATGGCTGGCGCCGTCTCTCGCTGGCTGGGCGGTATTGATGGTCTGCCGGAGATTGTGCAAAGACTACAGAGAGTGCAAATTGAAAACGCCCCGGCCCTGGAAATTATTGAACGATATGATACTGAAAACACGCTGTTTTATCTGGACCCCCCCTACGTCCACGATAGCCGCAACGATACCAGAGCTTATGGACGCGAAATGACCGACGATGAACACATTGAACTCGCTGATATACTCCACTCCATTCGAGGCAGAGCCGTCATCTCCGGCTACAGGACACCGCTTTATGACAAATTGTTTGACGGGTGGAAACGGATTGATGCACCGGTTAAATTATGTAATTCATCGAAAAGCAGCAGACAGGAGTCGTTATGGATAAACTTCAATCCTGAAAGACCGGAGGTTCAAACGAGCATCTTCCCGGATGCTTGAGTCAGCGCGCGCACGACTGGATGAACTATGGCAGACAGTTCATCATGAAACAAACGGAGAAATCAATCAGGAGATTGATCAGTTTATTACCAGTCGCTTTGTATCCATTCGATTCTGTTTGCTGACCCAGTTATTGGGAAAACTCGCGGCCCCACACCTGGATTGCCTGTGCTTGCAAAAGGGCGGGAGTGAATCAGATTCTCATTGGGACCCAAGGAGTTTTGCGAAAAAGGTCATTGCCCCCTGGAATGCCGAAAACCAGTATGTGCTCGGCACGAGTACCGACCCGTATGTAAGCAAACCACTGAGGAAACCCCGCATAGAAGAAAATCCTGTAAATGTAAAAGGACAGGATGAATGGAGATTGTTGTATCAATTTTTGCACAATGTTGAATTGCGGGCATCGGAAGAGTTCACGCGCTTATGCGTACTTCAAACCCTGAGAAGCATCTATAAGAAGTTCTCTGAACTTGCCTTTGAGTACTTTGTGCCGAAAAGAATCAGTCTTGAACAAACTGAAAACCTCATTGGTTCATTTCTGTCAGAAGCCAGTGGCGGTGACCGCGGTCTTGCCGTGGCAGCCGCCCTGTTTCAGACCTTCGGCAAATATTTCAGGATTTACGAAAAGGTGAATCGCCACGCAATAAACGCTTCTGATCAAGCCACTGGGTCAGTGGCTGATATTGAATGTATTGGGACGGATGGCGAGTTAAAACTGGCCATTGAGGTCAAGGAAAGGAATCTTACGCTTATGGATTACAGAAGCGCTGTAGAAAAAGCCAGGAAAGCCTCGTTACAGGAACTATTGTTTAGCTCCCCCGGAATAGACCCATCGGACCACCGGGAGATAAACGAATTAATGAACAAAACGTGGGCATCGGGTACAAATCTGTATCGTCATTCAATATTCGATCTCATCCGGGTCGGGCTTTCGCTGACCGGCGAGGAGGGGAGGAAAGATTTCCTGGAAAATGTGGGGAAGCAACTGGATACCTACAATACACAACCGATTAACCGGAGACGCTGGAAGGAACTGCTGGAAGAAATATAGGGTGATTACAAAAATTTTCATCAATCAGGCATGGTAACGGATAACGATGATGCCGAGCGCCACCAGGCAGGCCGCTGCGATACGCCGGCGGCCGAAAGGCTCCTTCAACAGCAGCGCCCCGATCAATGCGGCAAAGATCACGCTGGTTTCCCGCAATGACGACACCACCGCCATGGCTCCGATACTCATTGCATGGATGACGAGACCGTAGGCAACAGCAGAGGCCAGCCCGCCCGCCAGTACTCCGGCGCGGTTCGCAATGATATACCCAAGCCACTCGCGCCGCCGGGTCATGAAAAGCCACAGACAAATCGGCAGCCCCTCGAAGACGAATAGCCAGAGGATATAGGACAAGCTGTTCTCCACCGTTCTTACCCCGACACCATCGGCAATGGTATAGGCAGCGATCATCGCCGCAGTGACCACACCCCAGCCGAGGGCCGGAAGTGAGCTTCGCAGATGATGACCACCGAACACCGAAAGAGCGATGAGACCGACACTGATCAAAAGAACACCGCCCAGAGATCCCGGGGACAGGGTCTCTCCGGCGAACCAGGCGCCGCCGGCCACCAGCATCGGCGCCATGCCCCGGAAGAGCGGGTACACCAGCGACAGGTCGCCACTTCGGTATGCCCGGGCCAGGGTGAAATAATAGATCGTGTGTATCAGTATGGATGCACCGAGGTACGGCCAGGCCGCAGGCTGTGGCAAAGGTGCCCACCAGACCAGACACAGACTTGCGATAGCGGCAACCAGTGTATAGGACGCAACACTGTAGAGCGGCGAGCCGCCGGATTTCGCCAGGGCGTTCCAGCCCGCGTGCAGTACCGCCGCGAACAGGACCAGCGCGATCAGGCCGGGCGACATGGCGCCTCAGGGTGGTGTGGCGCAGGCGCCCGGTCCATCACCTGTGAATCAGCGCTGGCGCATGCGATACATGCCTCCTTGCGAACCCGCTTGTGCTTTATAATCAAATATCGATAACTGACGCGAACCAATCAAATCATCCATACGAATTGATTGTTCCAGCACAGATGTACAAATACTTCCGCGATCGTTCAGGAAAGAGTGCATAATCATCGACTTTCTCGCCAGGCATCAAAATACTCAACCAACGCCGACCGGCCGGTGATCTCGACGATCCGCACACGCAGTTCGGTCCCTTCGGCATCGGTCAACTGCAATTCCTCGCCGGGGATGAAGTGGACCGGCTGTTGTTCGCCCTCGTTGACCGCAATATTCGAAGCGTACAAATAAGTCCGGTCATGAGTATCGCGGATCGGATTCAATCGGCCCTTCAACCCCGGAATATAGCCGGTAGCCTCCGGGAAGATAACGCCTCCACCTTCCGGCAGGGCATCCAGATTGATCGCAAGCGCTCGCTCACTTGGTATCCAGTCCCGCTCTGGATGCGCGGCATGTCCGGGCGCGGACGCGAATACGGTCATGGGCAGTCGTGTCGTGTGCAGATCAACCGCCGCTTCACCCTGCTCATCTGTGGTTGCGCGCTTCCAGGTCTTGTTCGGAAACAACAGCAGGAGATCAACGCCCGGCAGGGGCTGACCGCCGGACCGCACGGAAATGACGGCGCGGGCGGGACTGCGTTCCTGCATCGCTGCGGGAATGACAAGAAGGACTTCCGAATCGTCAATGACCCGGTATTCAGGATACTTACCACATAACTCCCGGGTTCCGCGCCGGATCATGGGGACCCCATCGCCGCGGCGTTCCATGTAGTACTGTCTGTCTTCTCCACCACGAGTCCCGCTAACCGGCATCCGCGCCAAAACGGAAGTCAATGCCTCGTTTCGGGTCGATTGCCGTAAGGCCATACTCTCCACTGTCAGATTATTCGGCAACGAACCGGGTGACTGAATCTCCAGCCGATCATCGAACATGGACAAGCGAATCCTGCTGGACCTTATGGAATAGTCGCGATGGGCCACAGCGTTGACCAATGCTTCGAACACGGCCTTCTCGCTATATTGAGGCAGGTCCGAACGGGCCGGATCCTTGCGAGCCGCAACCCTCATGTTTCTGGCGACAAACGCAACGGCGCCAGCGATCTGTTCGTTCAGTGGGCCGGTAATTTCCTGAGCGTCAATCTGGCCCGATGCACGGTCAGTCCCCCGGTATCGGGTTGCCGTGATGCAGGCGTTGGGCAACCATTGTTCCGGATTGGGAGTGCACAACAACACGCCGGCGACGGTGGCGCGGAGAACGCCAGCCTCGTCATCTTCCAGAAGCGCCAGTTTGCCAAGCGCCGCCTCGGGTTCGGCGGCGCCCTCGGCGCTCAGCAACGGTTTCCAGAACGCTTCGGCCAATGTCCTGAATCCGGTCTCCGGCACCGGCTGTTTGTCGAACCACAGAAAGCGGGCCTGTGACCGCCGTTGCGTCAGGCGTAGCCGTTCGTCGCCACCCATCAGCCGCTTCGAGGCGCCCACCCGAATGTAATTCCCGCCGGGGCTTTCATGCACGGTATCACTCTCCGGCACCTCTGCCAATAGCACCAGCCTGCCGCCGGACAGTTCCCTGTGATGGGTGCGGATGCGAACAGGCGGCTTGATCGTATCGGCGCTGACCTCCACCAGAAGATCGTCCAGGTTCGCGATTTGTTTGTCCGACATGCCGATGATGCTACCGTCGTCTGCAACGCCAGCGAGCAGCACACCCCCGGCGGCGTTGGCGAAGGCCGCGATTTCGTCGGCCCAGTCGCTACGGGTCGGTCGCTTCGGACGATCCCCGACAAACTCGATCTGCTTGAATTCCCAGCCGCTGTCCTCTCCCGATCTCAATCGACTTTCGATATCTTCGATGCGGTAGTTCATTTCATATCCCTGAATATTCATTTCGACCTGTCGGTCGCCAGGTTAGTGTTTTGTTTCGCCTTTGAACATCTCAAAAATATGTTCGGGCGATGCATCTGAGTCCAATAATTCCAGTCTTTCCATTAGAGACAGATTTAAATTGATGGTTATTTCTTCGCTGGTTTCGTCATATTCCCAGGATTCTATGAGTGATTCTGTTCGCGTGATCTTTTTCCCTGTATTCGGATCAGTAATTATTGTCTTGAAATGTCCGTCTCTCAATTTTTCCAGTGTTTCGATCGTTTGCTCTATTTCGTGTCCGGATTCTTTCTGCATTTCTTCCCGGCTGATTTTCAAGATTTGGATTTTGTTCATGTCGTTTTTTGTTCTTTGTGATTTATCATATAATTCGAGTTCGCCCTTCTCGGAGCGGTTGACAGGCGGGCACGGTGATCCGCCCCTACTACGGTCATTGCGTTGTTTCTGCATAATCGTCATGATTATACACTGGATTACGCGGCACGATCTTCACCCCGGAACTGGCCGCGTGGCTGCCCGAAACAGACTTTCCCGCCCGTCAGTGCCCATCACGCCGACACATGCGACCCGGCGCGCCAGGCGCGGACATGCAGGACGGGGTCGTGGACACGAATGATATCGACCCCCTTTTGACAGAGCGCCAGGGAGATGCCCAGGGTTTCAGGGTCACGATTGGCGAAAGAGCACTCGGAGAAACCGCCGATAAACGATTTGCGCGAATGACCGACCAGCAGGCGCAACCCGGTCTGCTTGAAACTCATGCAGCCCTGCAACAACTCGATTGACTGGAAGGCGTTTTTGCCGAAGCCAATTCCCGGATCGAATATCACCCGGTTCAAATCAATCCCCGCGTCCAGCCACTGATCAATTCTACGATCCAGCCAGTCCTGTAACTGGCTGACCGCGCTTTGGCCGGCGGGCAGTATTGCCGCGGGGTCGGCGGGAATGGTGACGCTGTGCATCGCCACCACCTGACACTGGCTTTGTTTGACCAGCGCCAGAATATCCGGATTTTGCAGGCCGGTCACGTCGTTGATGATTCGCGCTCCGCGATCAATCGCCTTTTCCAGGGTCTGCCAGTGTCGGCTGTCGACGGAAATGGCCGGTCGAATCTGCGAACCGCACAACCTCCGGTCAAGCGCCGTCAATACCGGTTCCAGCCGCCGCCATTCTTCGTCCGCGGATACCGGGACCGCGCCGGGTCGGGTGGACTCGGCGCCAATGTCAATAATCTGGACATGATGTTCGATAAAGTCTTCAATCCGCTGATCCAGCGCCCCCTCGTCCGCCCATTTCCCGCCATCGGAAAATGAATCCGGGGTGATGTTCAGAATTCCCATCCAGTACGGAACCGGCCGGACCTTCCGGCACAACTCGAAAACCGTCTCGCGCTGACCCGGTATGATCAAATCCGGTTGCAGATGCATCAGCGGGGTCAAGACGAAGGGGCGTTCGGACAGGCCGTAATGAGGGATGGTCAATTCCGCTGTTTCCAGGGTCAGGCCGCGCCACAGCAGGATGTCGATATCGATCGGGCGTGGCGCCCAGCGCCTCGCAGGCTGCCGGCCAAGCTGACGCTCAATCTCCTGAATCAGGCTCAACCCCTGCGCGGGACTCCACCCGGCCCGGCCCGCGATGACGCAGTTCAGGTAAGGCTTGTTCCATGACGGCTCAGCATGGTCCGGCAACCATGCCGGGGTTTCCACCAGCGCCGAGATTCGCGACAACTCGAAGCCACGGGATTGCAGGTGGCAAATTGCCTTTTCGAGATTATCCCGACGATTGCCGAGATTGGAACCCAGCCCAAGCCAGATCGTCATTGGCGCGGATTTCCGGTAGTATCGGAGACGATTAACTGCGACAATAGTCCCCTTGTAGTGGCGCTGGTATTCACACCGCAAATTATAAGGCAGCTTCACGTTCCCGCAATCATGCACATATCCGAAATTTATGTTTATCCGGTCAAATCCCTGGCCGGAATTTCACTCGATTCGGCGCAACTAAATGAAGCCGGATTCGAGTATGACCGCCAGTGGATGGTGACCAGGCCCGATGGCTCATTCATGACCCAGCGCAATTATCCACAAATGGCGCTGGTTGAAACCAGAGTCGATAACAACAGGCTGACGCTGTCCTCATTCGGTATGGAGCCGCATATTGTCGCCCCGGTTGAAAAAGACAACTGCAAAAGGATGAACACACAGGTATGGGGAGATCCGGTACAGGCATTGGAACACGACGCGCAAACCAGTGAATGGCTGAGTCAGGCGCTCGGCGTTGATTGCAGGCTGGTGTCGTTCCCCGACGATGAAATCAGACAATGCGACCCGGCCGTATCGAACGCCGGAGAACATACCCGGTTCGCGGACGCATTTCCCCTGTTACTGCTCTCCCAGGGTTCACTGGACGACCTGAACGCACGGTTGGAAAATCCGGTCACAATGGATCGCTTCCGCCCTAATATCGTAGTCAGTGGATGCGAGCCGCTGGCGGAAGACGACTGGAAAAAGATCACCGTCGGGGATGTTCGCTTGCGGGTGACACAGGCCTGTGCCCGCTGTTCTGTACCGACCGTGAACCAGCAGAGCGGCGTATTGTCAGGACCGGAACCGATCCATACCCTGTCGAGCTACCGCCTTCGAGCGGACGGAGAAGTTTATTTCGGCATCAATCTGGTTCCCGAAACCACAGGCATGATCCGTACCGGGGATCGTGTGTCTGTTGAAGATTTGATGGGGCCCGGATGAAATTTCAAACCATTGAAGTTGCCCGCCAGGGGCCGGTTGCGGTAATCACGCTGAACCGGCCGGACAAGCTCAACGCAATCAACAAGACCATGCTGGATGAATTGAATGCGGCGCTGGATCAGGTTGAACAGGATGAAAAGGTTTATTCGGTAATCCTGAATGGCAACGGCAGGGCCTTTTGTTCAGGTTTTGACTTACAGGCGGGCATTGAGGCCAACCGCCAGGGCGAACAACAATGGCGCGAGGCGCTGCAATATGATCTCGATGTGATCATGCGCTTCTGGAGTCTGTCGAAACCGACCATCGCCGCGGTGCATGGTTATGCGCTGGCCGCCGGATTCGAGTTGGCCCTGGCCTGTGATCTCACGGTTTGCGATGTGGACAGTATTTTCGGAGAGCCGGAGCTGCGCTTCGGCAGTAGCATCGTGGCGCTGCTGCTGCCCTGGTATACCAATCCGAAGCGGGCTAAAAAGGTATTGCTGACCGGACAGGACCGGATGACATCGACTGAGGCGTTGCAACTGGGTATTGTCAACGAAATTACCGACTCCGGGGAAGCGCTGGCTCGCGGTCTGGCGCTGGCCGGGGAAATCTCGATGATGGACGTGGATTCGGTCAGGCTGACCAAGCAGGCGCTAAACCACAGCTACGAAATCATGGGGATGAATCTGGCCCTGCGGGTGGGCCTGGAGACTTCGATAAAAATAGAAACAACAGAAACTGAAGTGAGGCGGGAATTCAACCGGATCCTGTGCAGCGAAGGATTGAAAGCGGCGCTTGCCTGGAGAGAAAAGAGACTGAATTCGTAATGGCTCACCGCCTTGATCCACTTTTAAGTCCGGGATCAATAGCGCTGGTAGGCGCGTCCGGCCGAGCGGACAGTCCCGGCCGGGTACTCGCGGACATGGTGATCAATTCACCCTGGCGCGGAGCGGTTTATCCGGTCAATCCGGGTTATGAATCGTTATTCGGTGTCCGCTGCTATCCAGACCTCGACTCATTACCCGAAACAGTGGAGCATGTGGCGCTCGCCGTCTCCAATGAAAAGCTGGAACAGGCCTTGCTGGACGCGATCCGGCACGGGGTTCGGGCGGCGACGATTTATTCCAGTTGTATCCTGGAAAAGGATACCGAACCACCGTTGCGCACAAGGATTTCAGAGCTCGCGAAACAGGCGGGGATTGCCATTTGCGGAGGCAATGGCATGGGCTTTTACAACATCTCCGACGCCCTGTATGCGGGACTCTTCCCGATGAACAGAAACCGACACCACAAATTGCCCGGCAACATCAGTTTTATCGCTCAATCGGGGTCCGCTTTCGCCGCGTTGGCGCACAATGGCTGTCGCCTGAAATTCAACCTTTGTGTTTCCTGCGGCAACGAAATGGTGACCACGGCGGCCGATTACATGGATTGGTCGTTATCCCGCCCCGACACCCGGGTGATTGCCCTGTTTCTGGAGACCGTGCGCGACCCGAAGGCGTTTACCGATGCGCTGGAACGGGCCATGCAACTGGATATACCGGTCATTGTGATGAAGGTCGGAAAGTCTCCTCTTGGCGCCCGAATGGCGAAGACACATACCGGCGCCATTGCCGGCAACCATGCCGCTTATGAAGCCGTATTTGATCGCTACAACGTCATCGAGGTCAGCGACTTCAATGAAATGGGGACCACGCTGATGATGTTTCAATCCGGCCGCCGGGCCGGCGCCGGCGATCTGGCTACGATCCAGGAGTCGGGCGGGTTGATGGAACTGGTGGCGGATATCGCCTGTGATCTTGGCATCAAATTTGCCTCGATCAGCGAGGACACCCGGGCGGCGCTCCGGGAAAACCTGGAGCCCGGACTGATCGCCGATAATCCATTGGACGCCTGGGGCTCAAACCATGACTTCGAAAACCGGTTCTATCGGTGTATGTCGGCCATGATGCGCGACCCGGCCGTCAGTATCGGTCTGTTCTTCTCCAATTTTCGCGATAATTACTACCTGTCCGAGGCTTTCTACCGATTGATGGTCCGGGTTGCCGGGGAAACCGACAAGCCGGTCGCGATGGCAAACTGCCACACCGATATTGACAACCCGGATCTGTGTAGAAGAACCGGCGAAGCGGGGATTCCCTTTCTGGACGGCGCCCGGTCATCGCTGCTGGCGGCCAGACACCTGCTGACCTACCGAAACCGGCAAAAAAACCCGGGGCCGCCACCAGCCGACCTTTCCGATACCGGGAAAGCGAATAAATGGAAAAAAATCCTGCTCAATCATGCGGGCGCCGTCCTGAGTGAGCGCCAGGCGATGGAACTGTTTGCCGATTTCGGAATCAGTACGCCGCGATGCCGCAACGCACAAAGCCGGAACGAAGCGCTCCGGGCGGCATCGGAACTCGGCTTCCCACTGGTCCTTAAAACGGCCGCAAGCGGTATCACCCATAAAAGCGACCAGGACGGCGTGGTCACCCATATCACCGACGCACAGGAGTTGGAACGGGCATACGCGGCCCTTTCACGACGTCTCGGCAACCGGGTATTGTTGTCCGAAATGGTGGCGCCGGGAACAGAGGTCGGCTTAGGGATGGTCAACGATCCCCAGTTTGGTCCGTTCATCCTGGTTGCGGCCGGAGGAATCCTGGTTGAGTTGATCTCGGATTCTCAGGTCGCGCTTGCGCCGGTGACTCCGGTCAAGGCACAACAGATGATTGCGTCCCTGAAAATAGCGAGGCTGCTCGACGGCATGCGCGGCAAGCCTCCGGGTGACCGACGCGCTCTGGTCGAGGCGATTGTCCGCTTGTCCGAGCTGGCTTTCACCTTGCGGGAAGTCATAGCGGAAATCGACATCAATCCGGTCATCGTCAATCAGGAGGGAGCCTGTGCGGTGGATGGTCTGGTTTCAGTATCCGCTTCCAGCCAGGCCCGGAGCCGCCTCTCAAACCGGGAAACGGCTTCCGTATAGTCTGCATTGCCGACATGATCCTTCAACCGGGTCACAGACAGATCTTCAATACCACAGGGGGTGATCCAGCTGTATGGGGTCAGATCCACATCAATATTGAGGCTGAGCCCATGATAACAATACCCTCGTGAAAACCGCAGTCCCAGCGCCGCAATTTTTTTACCTTCAATATAAACGCCGGGAGCGCCAGCCCGGCGCGCGCCTTCCACACCCCAGGAATCCAGGAAATCAATAGTCACCCGCTCCAGAGCCCTGACCAGCGCTTTCGGACCCATATTCCTCTTCCGAACGTTCAGTAAAAGATAGACGATCAGTTGCCCCGGACCATGCCAGGTCATCAATCCGCCCCGGTCGGTATGCACAACCGGAATATGGCGGCCAGCCGGTTCGGGCAGGTCGTGGCAGCGGACACCCTGGGTATACACCGAATGGTGCTGCAGAAACCAGATTTGATCCCTCGTCGAGGCATCCCTGGCGCCGGTGAATTCAATCATTTCCTGCCAGACTTCGTGGTAATCGCACACCCCCTTATGTCGAATGACCGGATTCATTTCAGATACATTATCGGATAAGGGTACATGGCGAGGGCAGGCATTGATCGGGGGCCACTGTGCCTGCCCGGTTCAGATCACCATCAACACCTCGGGGTGGGAGGAAAGATAATGATACAACTGATCCATCTGCTGCCTGCCTGAAGCCCTGATCCGGCAACTGAAGGAATGATACTTGCCGTGTTTGCTTTGCTTTTGATGGATACTCTCCAGTTCATCCGGCAGAATGGATTGCAGCAATACGTCACGCACCAGCTCGAGATTATTCTCCCGGGCAGACAAAAAGATCTTCACGTCGATAAAACAGGGGAACGTCAATCCCCGCAGACCCTCGCTTGCAGTCACTCTTTTCCCTCGCGTTTCTCTTCGTTTCATTCTAGCACAGCCGTGTGACCGGGCGCGGATGTGCAACTGCTGCAATGCAACAGGTATAATCGCCTGCCAGCCAACCGCAATGAAAAGTCCGGGTCATTCACGATGCCGGGGAATCAGCATGAAATTTGAAGGCATAACCCGCCCCCTGTCCATACAGGAAGCCAGAAAGCTCGCGCTTCATTCGCAAAGGGTGTTGACCGCCAACCGGCGCGGCAAAGCGATTGACGCCACCTGCGAGACAATAGATCACCTGGGTTATGTCCAGATCGACACCATTTCGGTCATACAGCGGGCCCATCACCACACCTTGTGGGTGCGCAATCCGCGCTATCGGCAGGAGCATCTCAACCAATTGATGCAACAAGGCAGAATCTTTGAATACTGGTCCCATGCAGCCGCTTTTTTGCCGATCAGCGATTACCGGTTTACCTTGCCGGCGAAACGCGAATTCGCCAATGGCAAACGATGGTGGTATGAATGCGACCCCAAAATCAAGCGCCAGGCGCTGGACCGGATCACTCAGGAAGGCCCCTTGCAGTCAAGGGATTTTCAGGATCACGGTAAAAGACGGCTGTCGATGTGGCAGTGGAAACCCGCCAAAATAGCGCTGGAGCAACTGTTCATGGAAGGTCGGCTGATGGTGCTTCGACGGGAAGGATTCCAGAAAGTATACGATCTTGCGGAACGGGTGTTGCCCGACCGGGTTGACACCTCGATGCCGGATAGCAGTGAATTCCTGCGCCACCTGATACTGCGTTATCTGAAAGCCCATGGCTATGGAAGCGCATCGGAAATAGCATGGCTCCGGGACGGCCTGAAGCCGGCCATCCAGGCTGAATTAATGGCGCTGGCAGAGAATGGCGAAATCATACCGGTGCAGCTCCCGGTCAAAAAACCGGGCCCAGCCTTGTTTGCCCTGCCGGATTATCCCGATCTTCTCAACAAACCGCTGGCCCGGTCCCGGGTACGGATTTTGTCCCCGTTCGACAATCTGGTGATCCAGAGAAAGAGAATAAACACCCTGTTCGACTATGACTATCAACTCGAATGTTACGTTCCGCAGGCAAAACGGAAATACGGCTATTTTTGTCTTCCCGTTCTGTGGGACGGGAATCTGGTGGCGCGCATGGACTGCAAGGCTGATCGACCATCGCGCACATTGATCATCAGGAATATCGCGCTGGAGCGCCGTATCAACCGGATTGACGCTTTCCATGCGGGCTTTGTCGGGGCGCTGACCGGGTTCATGACGTTCAACCAGTGCGACAATCTGGCTTTGGAGAAAGTGCCTGACCCTGGACTGCGAAGCGTGCTCGACAACGCTCTCGAATCCATGATCCGGAACTGAAGCCACCCTGTGTTCCATTCTCTGTCAACACACAGCAAGGGCATCATCATCACCGCGCTGGGGGTGATTGCAATCAGTCCTGACGGATTGCTGAACAGACTGATTACCGCCGATGCGCTGACGATTACATTCTTCAGGGGGTTGTTTTACAGTGCCGGTATGCTGCTGGCGTTGACGGTGCACTATCGAACCCGGATCACCTCAGCGCTGTTCGGCATCGGGTGGCCGGGAGTCTGGCTCGCGGCGCTGTATTTCGTTGGCAACCTCAGTTTCATTTACTCGATAACGCATACAGCGGTGGCCAATACCCTGTTTATTATCAGCACAACCCCTCTGTTCGCGGCGCTGATATCCTGGTTGATCTTCAAGGAACAGGTGATGCGCCGGACATGGCTCGCGATATTTGTCGCCGCGGCGGGAATCGCCGTCATTTGTTCCGGCAAAAGCATCATGCCGAATGCCTGGCTGGGCAATATCGCGGGGCTGTTTGCCGCGCTCACCCTGGCAACCAGCTTCACCGTGGTTTCAAAGAACCGGAGCATGGGTTTGTTGCCTTCGTTCGTATTCGGTGGTCTCTTATCCGCTCTGATTCTGTTCCCTTTCGTGTCCCCGACACAGACTTCCGCCAGTGATTTGAAATATCTGTTCCTGATGGGCTTCGTAATGCTGCCGGTAGCGGCCAGTTTGATGTTTATCGGACCCAAATACATCAGCGCGCCCGAAGTCAGTCTGATGATGCTGCTCGAATCCGTCTTCGGACCGCTCTGGGTCTGGTTTGCGCTCAACGAACACCCCGGTAACCTGACCTTGGCGGGCGGCTCGCTCGTATTAGGCGCCCTGATCGTGCATGGCTACCTCGGCATCCGCAACAAACGCCACGAATAATCTCCGGGTACCGATACGGTTATAGCGCCGTCTGGCCGGTTTTGACTTGCCGCAAGGATTCGGATATTGTCCGCCACTTAAAAACCGGAGCGTGAAATCGAAAAGCCGCCATGAGTGATCTTGAACTGTGTTATATGCCGGCAACGGAGATGATCCGGCAATTCAAAGCCGGAAAGGTTTCGCCCGTTGAAGTCATGCAGGCGATTATCGACCGCGCTGAATCAACGGAGCCGGTGGTGAATGCGCTCAGCCATCGCTTTTTTGACACGGCGATGGCTCAGGCAAAAACCGCGCAGGAAAAATACGCTCGCGGGAAAGGCATCCGGGCGCTGGAAGGACTGCCGATTGGCATCAAGGACGAAGCCGGGGTCAAGGGCATGCCCTGCACAAGCGGCTCCCTGACCCGCAAGGATTACATTGCGGATCGAACCTCGGTGAACAACCAGCGGATCATGCGCGCTGGCGGCATCCTGCATGCCCGTACCACCACCCCCGAATTCTCCTGTGCCGGCTACACCCACTCAAAGCTCTGGGGCGTAACACGCAACCCATGGAATCCGGCTTTCACTTCAGGCGGATCGTCCGGCGGCGCATCGGCCTCGCTGGCCAGTGGAACCAGCAGCATTGCCACCGGCTCCGACATCGGCGGTTCGATTCGTATCCCGGCATCGGCAACCGGGCTGATCGGTTACAAACCACCCTACGGGCGTAACCCCGAAGATCCGCCGTTCAACCTGGACCAGTATTGCCACACCGGACCGCTGGCGCGCAACGTATCCGACGCGATCCTCCTGCAAAACGTCATGTGCGGACCCCACGACGAAGATATCGCCTCACTCAAGCCCAAACTGGTATTACCCGCAACCTGCAAACCGATCAAGGGATGGAAAATCGCCTTTTCGATGGACCTTGGAATTTTTGAAGTCGATACCGAAGTACAGAAAAACACCCTGCACGCGCTGGACGTTTTCCGCAGTCTCGGGGCCAGTGTGGAGGAAGTGGACCTGAGGTGGACCGACGGGATTCTACAGGCGGGGATGGATTACCTCAATCACATTTTCGGGGTGTCGATGGCCGAAGCCTGGCAGGAACACGGTGATCTGCTGACCGACTACGCAAAACAGTTTGCGGTGCGGGGAAGCCAATCAACCGCCGAAAAATTCTACAGAAGCCTGGAAGTCACCGCCGGGATGTACCAGACATTCGGACCGTTGTTCCGAAAGTACAACCTGTTCGTTTGCCCGACCAATGCCCTGGCCGCGGTCGCGGCCGAGCACGACCAATCCCGCGACCCGGTTTTCATAAACGGCAAGTCGGTTGACCCGCTTCTGGGCTGGGTACTGACCCTGCCCTTCAACATGATGAGCCGCTGCCCGGTCATCAGCATGCCATCCGGCCGCACCCGGGATAATGTGCCGACCGGCATTCAACTGGTCGGCCCGACCTACCAGGACAAGACCGTGTTCCAGGCCGCCATGGCATTCGAAAACGAAGCGGGGCAGTGGTATACCCATGCTGGAAACCGGCCTTCGCTGTAGCCGGTAACCTGCGGCTGCCCCGGTTTTCAGGCCCCTCTACCGCCCTTCCATTTTTCCTTGCGCTCAGCTTTTTTCCGCGCTTTTTCCTCACGCTCCCGCTTCACCTCAATCATTTCAGCCTCGATCATCGCCGGTGCCTCCCAGGTGATCCGGCCCAGCCTGCCGCCCCTGATATCAGCAATGACCACCTTGGCTGCCCGATCGAGGTCCACTTTTCCGCCTGCGACCAGGCATCCCCGCCGCCGCCCCGCCTCCGTCAAAATCTCCTGCTCCGTCGTTTCAACTCCCTCCAGCCTGTATCGCTCCATCAGATTTGAGGCATAGCTCTCCTTCAGGTAACGAAGCGCAAAAAGCGCGATTTCGACATGGGAAATAGCGGTATCCCGGATCGCTCCTGTCACCGCCAAGCGATATCCCGCGCATCGATTCTCGACATTCGGCCACATCAATCCCGGCGTATCCAGCAAAACGAATCCTGGCTGGATTTCGATGAATTGCTGTTGCCGGGTAACCGCGGGCTGATTTCCGGTTTTGGCTACCGTTCTGCCTGCCAGGCGATTGATCAGGGTTGACTTACCGACATTGGGAATCCCCATCACCATGGCGGTGATTCGTGCGCGAGAGCCGCCATTGTCAACATACAACTGTCGGCACAGGCCGGGGACCCGGCCAGCGCTGTGGCGATTTCGCAAGTTCGCCGGAAGAACCCGGACACCCGAATCAGACTCATAAAATGCCTGCCAGATCTCATTCAACGCCGGATCAGACAGGTCCGGTTTCGTCATCACCCTGAGACAGGGTTTGTCTCCCCGCAACCGCGCCAGCATCGGGTTGGCGCTACTGAACGGAATGCGGCCATCGAGTAGTTCAATGAACACGTCCACCCTGGGGAAAACCTCCCGGATCTCCTTGCTGGCCTTGTTCATGTGGCCCGGAAACCACTGTACGCGCTGGTCTGTCATCTTTCAGTTCTGGACGCCAATTCCGGCATTTCGTGAAACCCGGCTGTCAATCTGGCACAATTCGCCACCTATGTGTGTCTTGTTTCTCGCCATTAACCGACATCCCGACTACCCGTTGATTATCGCGGCCAACCGGGATGAATACCATGACCGTCCGAGTCAGGCCATGCACTATTGGCCCGACTACCCGGAAATACTGGCCGGGCGTGATCTGGACAAGGGCGGAAGCTGGCTTGGAGTCAGTCATAAAGGCAGTTTTTGTGCGGTCACAAACTTCCGCACCGGGGCGCCTGTTGTTCCCGACCGGCAAAGCCGGGGCAATCTGGTCCTTGAGTTTCTGGCCAATGATTCCGGCGGCTCGACCGGGGATGATTTCCTGGAATACCTGAAACGTGATTCTATCCGATTTAATCCGTTCAATCTCATATTTGGCAACCGGACCGCCATCCGGGTTTTTTGCAGCCAGGACCGGTCATTAAAAACGCTGTCCGATGGTTATCACAGTATCTCCAACGGTTACATGGATCAGGAGTGGCCCAGGATGTCTTCCGGCGTGAGAAAACTGACCGAAACCGTTGAAAAGCAGTCACCGCTCGGGATAGACGAACTGAACGAAATAATGCACGACCAGACCAGAGCCAGTGATGACCAGCTACCGGATACCCTTTCCTCCATCTTTATCCGTGGTGACGATTATGGCACCCGCGCCACAACCTGCCTGTTGTATTCGGTACAGGCGATCACGGCGCATGAAATCAATTATGATCGCCGGGGACAAAGTATCGGGCATCAGGTATTCACGCTGGCTGCATGAGTAAGAAGAAACAGCATGTCGCGGTCATCGGCGCAGGGGTCGTCGGGGTAAGCTGTGCGCTGTGGCTCCGGGAAAAGGGATTCGATGTCACACTGGTCGACGGCAATGAGCCGGGGTCCATCACCTCCTCCGGCAATGCCTGTACCTTCGCCGATTATGGCTGTGTCCCGGTGAATAACCCCGGCCTGTTCCGGCAACTGCCGTCATTGATGTTTCGCAGAGACAGCCCGTTAAACATAGCTCCCTGGTACGCCCTGACCCACCTTCCGTGGATGCTGTCCTTCCTGAGTCACTGTCGGGAGCGCGAAGTCCGAAAAACTGTTTCAGCGCTGAGCAGTATTCTAAAGGAGACCCATGCCGGGCTGGACCCGCTCATTTCGCTGACCGGAACCGGCGACCTGATCACCGCTAACGGCTGCATGCAGGTTTATCAAAACGGCCGGGAGTTTAACAAAGACCGGCCCCGCCGTCAGGTCTGGACGGACCTCGGGATCCAGTATTGCGAAATCAACCGGGATGAAATTGCTGATCTCGAACCCAATCTGAACCGCAGATTCGAAAAAGGCGTTATTCTCAGGAACACGCGGCAGACCCGCAACCCGAAAACCCTGGTAACCCGGTTTTTCCAGCACTTCATGGCAGCAGGGGGGAATTTCGTTTCCGACCATGCCCGTGGTATTACCCACACCCCGAACGGCATCCGCATTTATCTTCACAGCAAAAATTCCTTGCTGGCGGACCGGGTCGTGATCAGTTGTGGCGCATTTTCCAGACAGATCAAAGGCTGTGGCTCAGAAAACCTCCCTCTGGATGCGGAAAGAGGCTACCACATCCAGTATGCCGGATTACAGGATATGATCAACCGCCCTGTGACCTGGGTCGAGAGCGGATTTTATGTGGTCCCGATGAACGAAGGGTTGCGCTGTGCCGGCACAGTGGAGATCGCCGGATTATCACAGAAAAAGAACCGGAAAGTTCTCGACTACATGACCCGAAAATCCCGGCAAATACTGGATTTACCACAAAACCCGACCTCCGACTGGCTTGGCTTCCGACCCACCATGCCGGACTCGCTCCCCGTGGTCGGCCCCTCGGCTGACTCACCCGGCGTCTGGTACGCCTTCGGCCATCATCATCTGGGTCTTACCCTTGCCGGCATAACCGGCAAGCTGATCGCAGAACTGATCGCAGACGAGCCACCCTGCATGGACATACGGCCCTTCTCCCCGTCCCGCTTCAAATGATGCAGGTTCATATCCCGATAAAGATTAAGAAAGCGAGGACCAGTGTACCTCATAGTAGGTCAACTGAATGCGACATTGTCTTTATTGCAAATACCTTGCATTTGGTCTCCTCGGTGGTCTCTAATATCGATTTTGCGAACTGAGTGATTGATGCTATGACCAAACAACAGCTGGGACCCATCGTCTCTGGAAAAGAGATTACGTCTGAGCTACGGCGCAGAAAGAGCAAGGACATTTATAAGAATGTTACTGCTTCTAACAAAAAACTCATCGCTACGAAAGTTAAAGTGGAGGAGGCTGACGGCTGGCGAATTGTGCGGAAGAATGCCAAATCAACCCGAATGGCTATAGCCAAACCTGCCGACCAGCAGCTTGAGGATGATGTCTGGTGCATATTTGCTCAAATGGGTTTCAAGGAAATGAGTGATGGCCGTCAGTTCACTATTTCGGTGGGTCCGAGACTCGAACCTCGACAAATTGATGTCTTCGCTAAAGACGACGAAACAGTGGTCATCGGCGAATGTACGCATAAAAAAAATCCCGGAAAGAAAAATATGGCGCCCCTGATAGATAAAATCCGGGCCATTAGAGAACCAATAATCAAGTCGATCCGAAATCATTACGGGCCTCAGGTAAAGCTCAAAGTCCGACCTGTCATCGCCACAAGAAACATTACTTGGAACGATGCGGATCTCTCCAAATGTAAGAGCGCAAAGATCACTGTCCTTACCGATGGCGAATTGGATTACTATACCTCCTTGGTAAAACACCTGAAAAAGGCCGCACGATACCAGTTTCTTGCCCATATTTTCGGAGGCCAGAAAATTGATGGCCTAACTAATGAAGTCATGGCAACACGGGGGAAAATGGGTGGAAACCCATTCTACACATTCATGACCCGTCCAGATGATCTGCTCAAAATAGCCTATGTCGGGCATAAAGCCAGCCGGGACACCGAGAATCTTGAAACCTATCAACGGATGCTTCAACCACATCGACTCAAGAAGATCGCTGAATATATCAATGAAGGTGGAAAATTCCCTACTAACATCGTTTTGAACCTGAAAACAAACAGGAGGAGCGGGCTGAAATTCGATGAAATTAGAAAAGTAGGCGATGAAGCACTAGGCAAACTTCACCTGCCAACGAACTACGCTTCAGCCTGGATCATTGATGGTCAACACCGTCTTTATGGATACGCCTACGCCCGCGAAGGCGACGGGTTTAGTGATGACAAGACTGTCCTCCCTGTACTAGCGTTTGAGAATCTTCCCCCAAAAGATGAAATGAATCTATTTATCGATATCAACAGCAAGCAGGTGAAGGTTCGTACTAGCTTGCTGGTGGAACTATATGCAGACTTGCATTGGGGGTCGGAGGATTCAGAGGAGGCGTTTGAGGCACTATTGTCCCGCATAGCCTCCCGCTTGAACTCCGAGAAGACATCACCACTATATGACAGGATGGTCGTCAGCGGGAAGAAAAAAACATCCTATAGATGCCTGACACAAACGTCTATACGTGACGGGATCAAACAAGCAAAGCTAATCGGAACTATGACTAGGGAAGGATTCATGCCGGGGCCACTATCAACAGCGAAATCGGATGCCAATAACGAACATTTAAGGAAGAGCATATCAGTTTTGTCCGAGTGTCTGAATATGTTTGCGGACCAATTGAAAAGTCACTGGAATATTGGCGACGGCCCAGGAGGGTATCTATGTACAAATATCGGTATCAGAGCAATATTCCATGTAATCAAAGACATTTCGGATCATATACATAGGAAAGACGGCACCCCACTTTTTTCCCTCTTAGTTGATGCAACGATTTCAAAAATTTCGCCATACCTCGAAATACTGATTGACTACTTCAAGGGAGCCACACCGTCAGAAATTCAAGCCTTCAGAAATGTCGGATCATCCTTGGTAGCGGTTAGACAACAATCCCTTTGGATGGAAGCAAAAATCAACGAAAGAGAACCTGATTTCTGTCCAACTGATCTAAAAAAGCACCTTGACTCTCGAGACGAAGATGGAACAAGAGAAGCAGCGGATAAGGTTATGAAAATCCACTCGAAACTTTCTAGTTATGTCCTCGACACATTGAAACAACAATTCGGGACCGAAAATAAGGCTTGGTGGACAAGTGGTATTCCTTTGAATATTCGGCAGGAATGTACAAACAAATGGGAGGCGAATAATCGTGAAGGGAAGGAAGAGGCCCAACTTTACCTAATTAAGGAATCTCTGATTAATCAGTTTCTATTGTATAATTTTTGTACTTCATACTGACTGGAGATATTTCCGATGCGCCAGAGTACTTTTTCCGAAGCTGGATTTGACAAATACAAGAAACAGACGCGCAAGGAGCGTTTTCTGGATGAGATGGAGCAAATCATTCCGTGGGTGGAGTTGAATGCAGTCATCGAGCCTTTTTATCCCAAACCGCAAGGGGCAGGCCGCAGGCCGATTGGAATAGACCGGATGTTGCGGATTCACTTTCTGCAACACTGGTTCAGTCTTTCGGACCCGGCTGCCGAGGAAGCGTTGTACGATTCGTTGTCGATGCGCCGGTTTGTGGGCATAGACCTGGGTCGGGAGCCGGCTCCCGACGAGACCACGATCTGCAAGTTTCGTCATCTGATGGAGAAGCATAACCTGGGGGAACGATTGTTCGGACTGGTCAATGAATATTTGGGTGAGAACGGACTGAAGGTGAATCGGGGTACGATCGTGGATGCCAGCATCATCTGCGCACCGAGTTCGACCAAGAACCGGGAGAAGAAACGAGACCCCCAGATGCACTCGACGCGCAAGGGGCAGCAATGGTACTTTGGTATGAAGGCGCATATCGGTGTGGACAGTCGCAGCAAGCTGATTCATTCGGTGGTGGCTACGCCGGCGAATGTTCATGATTCACAGGTTCTGCCGGAACTTCTGCACGGGAAAGAGACCCGTGTATGGGGAGACTCGGCCTATACGGGTCAGAAGGCGGTGATTTCACAGGTAGCGCCGGAGGCGAAGGATTTCACTCATTCGAAGGGGACGCGCTACCGCAAATTGACGGAGAAGGAGCGCTTGAAGAATCGAACCAAGTCCCGGATACGGTCGAAGGTGGAACATCAGTTCGGTATTCTCAAGCGGCAGTTCGGTTTTACCCGGGTTCGTTACCGGGGGCTGGAGAAGAACACGCATCGACTGGTTGTGGCCTGTGCCTTAAGCAATCTGGTGATGGCGAAGAAAGTACTGTTGAGACAAAGGCGGTTGAAACTGCAGGCTACGTACGCCTGAAAAATGAAAAGAGGGGGAGAATGCTTGTATTTCCCCGCTCCCGCTCACTGATTCCGGGCCATTCTGTCTTTCAGACCCACTCATATCCCGGATTTACAAAAATGACTACCCAAAATCCCCAAAACTCGTATTGTTCAGACTTTCCTTAACTACAAAGACATATGTATGTATCAATGGGACCTATTCCAAGAGGTTATTTCCCTTGGTGCACCCAACAAGCAAAATAAAAAGGAAAATACAAAATGGATTAAAGAGATCAACGATATAAGACAAATCACAGCACACCCGGAACGAGGTGTACTGTCCAGCGATCAAGTGACCTACGTCAACGAAGTTTTCGAGAAAGTGACGAGATTTTTACCTGATGAAGGTGGGGGCACCTAAAGTTTTTGGGTCATTCCGTATAGCGGCAGTTGTACCTTTGGTGCCGCGCAGATGGGCAAAAGTTCACTCCAGCTTTAACAATATGCGATCAATAAGTGCTTTGGCTACGGTACGATTGACCGAACACTCATATATCAAGTCGAAAAACTGTTGATATGTGGCCCGCTGTGCTTCAGGAAGCCGCATAAGAGGCGACGCCACTACTATCTCATCATTCATTGACTCGCTAAGCCGTTGGCGGAGAGTATCAATTTGAGTTTGCAGATCAGTGGCGATTTCAGCAAGAACGGGTTTACTGGCGATTCGGCTCATTTGCAATAGAGTCTGTTCGGCAGAAAGTGCCAGTTCGCCCCGTTTGGATTCAGTGGTACCGCGCTGAGAAAGCACATCAATAATTTCTCCCACACACTCAGTGCACAGTTCAAACTCCCTTTCCAGACGCCGTCGAACAGAGCTGGTTCGACAACGGTGGGCGATGTCTCGAGCAGTCGGGGTTAGATGATTGAGTAGATTAAAATAATGCGCGTTTTGTTCGAATTGATCACGACGCCCGTTGGGAACTATACGACGATCAACAACATGCACCTCACCAACCGACCAACTGTTGAACCTCTGTTCGGGAAAAAGGTCTTCCAGTAGTGCATGCCCGCCTACTTGCATGTTCCCTATACGTAGGCGCAGACCCCTTACCAGTGTTCCCGCTGGAAGAGCCCCTTCATAGTCATGGTGTAGAACCCAGGCAACCGCTGCGATGTTGTCATCAATGCTCGGGATTTTAAACAAGTTCAAATGATCAAAGTTCAGAATTGAGGTTTCGGTCGGTCTCATGCTGTTTCGGTGTGGTCTGTAAATAGGTTCCTCGGAATCGTTTATTCGGATTTCCAGTTCCCCAAGATCAACATGCTCTGACAATGCATATTTTAGCTGCGGGCCAAATCTGAACTCTGGCGAAAACGGCGCCGGAGCAACCTGACTGAGGTATTCGGCGATCGCCAATGGGCTGAATAACCGGTCATTCTGCAAACGGATGACACCACGCATTTCCACCTCAAAAAAATGTTCTGCTGAATCATTGGTTTTGACACACGCCAGGGTCGTCACTACACGGATGAGGTCCGCCACCTCCATGTCAGCTGATGCATCGCGCAGTACAGTCTTCAGCTGGCGACAGTCCCATCTGAGTTCCGAGATTTTGGCCTCACCGGCAGCGCGGGAACGGAAAACCAGTTCCTGTGCATAAGCGAGTCCCGCAAGGCGGCCCACGCCTCGAAAACCACGAGCCAACGAACCGCGTTTCGCGCTTCCACCCAACGCCGTCAGCGTGCGCCCGAAGACCTTGGCAGGGAGACCGCAACCATTATCACGAATGGTCACGGTACGCGTCCCGGCATCGGTCGAAATGTCTACACGCCCCGGGGCAGAAACAGAGAGCAAGCCCGTGGCGCGTGCCGCATCAACGGCGTCCGCAGAGTTTTGGATGTACTCCCGGTAGACTGCCATTGGATCGACATACATTGCACTCGATACCAATTCGAGTATATCTTTTCCGATTACGACATCCGATATCTCTTGCCGGTTGGCATGTCTGGACTTTGCCAACGGCATGGAGCGCTTGGCCATGGTACCTCCGGTTGGATTCATACAGCCACGCTCTGCTGCATATTTGAAAATTGGAGCGAAGCCATACCCTGTGCGTCATCATGTTCGAGACCGGCATCTTCGACACGCTCGTCCTCTGCCAGGCCCATATCAACACGAATATCTCCACGAGTAAGTTTCTTGTTTTTCATCCAGATTGAATTGAGCTCATCCATCGGAAGGGGCACGTAAAATTTTAGAATTCTCTTTAGGGTTGCCGTTGACGCACGACCGGACAACCCCGAAAATTCGCTGGGTCCGCAAGAAGACAACAAGTCTATCAATTCAGCGCGTTCATTACCGTTCAATTTGGCGAATTCGGCGTGGTAGGTCGGCAGACGTTGGTCGGGGTCGAATTGCTCAAACCATTCACGATTGAAAATAAAATCGTGAGGTAATAACAAAATACGCTCAAAGTCTTCGTACGTGTCACCAAAAGCATGTTTGAAGAACGCCGGCGCCCCGCTGACAACCCCGTGTGTTGCCTGGAGGATTATCTGCATCGAGCGCAACTGATAGCGTGACCACTTTCTACCTATATGCCCTCTGTCCGGCCGGTCCGTAGGTTGATATCGCATCGGAAAAGACCAAACACGGACACCAAGCTCCTCGTTCAGTTTTACGTTCAGTCGCATACGCTCGAACAGGTCTGCCGGATCATCATGAAAGTTATATAACATGTAGTTCGACAACTCGGTCAGGCCATGCTCTGCCGCGTAGCGTACCGCCCGCTCGTAGGGTTTCTTCACACCCAGGTGATCAAACGCGATCCGGAGTGGTTTCAGGCAGATTGTTGCAAGCTCCCGAAGGTACATGGGATCCTTGCACAGTATTCGAGCATCGACCCCCTGGTTGAAGTCAACGCGACGTTGAACCGGCGTTCGCATGCCATCGCGTAAGAGTTTCGCACCGGGAACAAAGCCGAGGTCACGGATTTCAGCCATGATTTCCTTGAAACGAGCTGAAGCGACCACGTTATTGTCCATAAGGATCAGGTCTTTTTTCGGACCGTATAGTCTCTCTATGGCGCGGACCACCGCAGTGAGCGATTCGGTGTCGCGTTGCAGTCCTTCAAGTTTAGGAACTCCGCAAAAATGGCATTTACGGATGCATCCGCGCGTTGTGTACGCGAAGTAAGCGTCATGAACTGCATACTTGTAGTCAACCTGATCAATTATGCTGTAGTCCGGCACAAGGTCTTCAATTGGAGTCCCAACGATGTCGTCCGCATAGAGTTCTTCTGCAAAATCATCCAATTGAAGAGAAACCGCTGGCGGCCCGGTCAGCAGTCCCTTGATGAATCGTATACCCTGCCAGCGTGGTTCCTCCAAGAAACGGTCGTGCATCAGCGAAGCAGCTATACCCCCGACGAATACTTTATCCGACTGGCCGTTCGCAACTTCGAGCGCAAAGTCGATAGCTTGGCCGATTTTGCGATACTCGAATGAGAACAATGTGGTGACGTAGATTCGGTCCCATGCCTCTGAAAGGACAGAGCGGTCAGGCCCCTTAATGAACCGGACACGGTCCATCTTGCCGCGTGGCCCATGGTATTGGGCAATTTTCATCAGACCCAGAGGTGGGTATTTGTTCTTGTACCCCGGCTCGATGAGTAGGATACGTTTGTTAGCCATAGGTCACCTTGTATTTTGATTGATTCCGTGCGCTGCGAAGATACTCTACAGCAATTGTCATGAGGGTATAGACACCGATACCCTTGGTTAGCATGTGTCGACGAGAGTTAGTCCGACGTTCAAAACCGGGTGTTGACCCGGAGCCCGACTTGGTGCTGCAGCGCGGTGATAGGCTGCCAGCTTCATCAACCCGAGGGACGGATACTTGTTGCGGTAGCCGGACTCCAGAAACAGTATCTTGAATGAGGTTTTCATTAATCTATTTCGCTTGAACGCTTTTCCAGCTCGACTCTGATTTTTTTGATTATTGGTTCAAGCTGCTTCAGTTCAAAGTCGATTTTTTGCCTGACATCGCGATTGTGCTTTGTAAATTCATTGGTGGGACTTTGTGCAATCCAGTACCTGAAAGTTTTCAGGCGTTTCAATTGACTGCTGTTTCCTCCCTGAAATTTTGCATTATCGGATGCGTCTTCAAAAGTTGTTCTTTCGGAGAGATATTTTTTCAATATCTTCTTGTTTTCACAGATAAGGGGCAACTGGTCTCTAAGGTCCACAGCCCGGGGTATGCTTCCGGAACGGATTTCTTCAACAACCTGCTTGTCCATGTGCGGATATTCTTTTCTTGCGTGGCCGATCTTCTGCGACCTCAAATACTCATCGTAGAAACTCCACCGCTCGGTTTTGGCTTCCTCGTGATCAAGCATAAATCCGAATACGTCGGTCAGATGCTTGGCCTCTTTCGCTGACATGCCGAGTTCAGTGGCAATGTCGGATATCGGAATTTTCTGTTGCTTGTGACGCCGGTAAACGAAGCCTGCCTTCTCGTAGGGGGCCCAGTCCTTTTTGCCCTTCACGTGGTACTGACCAAGCAATGCAAATACCAGGGACTGGTCGGTATCGCCCAGCAGCACTCTGCAGCGTATCGAACTCCATTTTATCGGGTCTTTTTCTGCCAGGAAACGATAGGCAGCCAGACGGCTGTTCCCTTCCAGCACCTCCATGCTTTTACCTTTTACAATGATTGGATCAATGAGCCCTCCATTTTCTTTGATGTCCGCAATCAATTCCTTTACGTGCTCCATTTTCTTGAGCCGTTCGTAAATGTCATCTTGTGTCGGGTTATCCGTCTTGGCATGTATGATCGAATAGATGCGCGGGTTATCCGACCAGAACTTCAAATGCTTATGGTTGATGTCCCGCGTTTCGGTTGGGATGCTTACACCCTTAGTCAGCAAAGGGTCCGAATTAGATTGCAGTAGTTCTGTCATGGCTGTTCTTATGTTTTGTGTTCAGTATTTCAGAAATGATGCTGCCGAACTCGTAGTTTGCCCTGTTTTCGTACTCCTCCCTGCTGATATCGGCCTGCATCAATTGTGCGGCCAGTCTTTTAGCCGACAACAGCGAATCCACCCAAAGATCAATCGTATCACAGCACATCAGGTTCCATACGTGGCATTTCCTGGTCTGGGAAATCCTGTGAATCCTGTCCTGGGCCTGAAGATAGTCGTCCAGACTGAAGGACCGGTCATAAAACACGGCATGGTTCGCCATCGTCAAGGTCAACCCTTCCTTTGCAGCGCCCGGAGTCGCTACCAGTATCCGCACGCTTTCATCCCGTTTGAATCTTGAGATGTTCCGGTCCCGGGTCTCCATGTCCAATTCGCCATGAACCCGGACGGCCTTGTATGCTTTCAGCTTCTTGCACAGCCATTCCGCATTCTCGACGAAGGCGGTCCAGACGATGACCTTCGAATCTTCCTGCTCGGCATCCTGTATCAGTCGACACAACTCGTGCCACTTGCCCGGTTCTCCCTGGTAGCCCGCATCGACCAGCTTCGGATTGGAAGCGACCTGCACAAGCCGCAACAGACGCTTGAGAACCGCCTCTGCATCATCAAATACGATAGAACCGTTTTTTGAGACCTCAGCCCCGAGTTCCCTCTGGAACTTGTTATAAAGAAGCCCTTGGCGAAACTCCATGTGTACATACACCGGGGTCACAACTTTCTCCGGCAACTCTATCCCCGCAGTATCCTTTGTTTCCCGCACCGTAAACGGACGGATTTGATCAAAGATTTTTGCAAGACCCTTGGCCAGCCTGAATTGCCTGTCGCGGTCGGCGTAAAGATCATTATCCAATTGGAGAACTTTTTGAAACTGCTCAAAATCACCACCCAGGGACTCACCCCTGTCCAAAAAGAAAATCTGGGCCCAGATATCCTCCGGACGATTTGCAACCGGCGTGCCGGTCATGATAACGCGCCGCGAGAAATATTCCGAAAGGGAATGAAAGGCTTTGGTCAGCAAGGCATCCGGATTCTTGATCTTCTGAGCCTCATCGAGGATAACCGCCACTCTCCGCGTCTTCAAAAACAGCTTCAGTCTCTCGACTTCGCTGCGTACCACCTCGTAATGCGCCAGAAACAGGCGCACAGGACTGTTCAGGGCAAAGAAGTTGGCCTTGCGATTTTGCCCCAGTACCTTCGCGTTCAAATGCGTGTGGCTTTCAATCTCATCGCTCCAGTTCTCTATCAGACTACGTTTCGTCACGACCAGGACACAATCCACCGTTTCCTGATGAATCCATTCCAGTGCCAGGTCCAGCCCGATTTTCGTCTTTCCAAGCCCCTGTTCATGAAACAGGGCGCTGTACTCAAGCGACTTGACCGTCTCTACCGCTTCAACCTGAAAGGCATAACCACTATACCGCGCGGAAAGATTCAAACCTGAAACCGGTTTCAGCACAGGTCTGTTCCGGAATGAAGGGGCAGAATTTTGATCTCAACACGCTCATGACCGTTTGCAGAGACTTCATTCAGGAACCGGTTTGCATCGGGATGGGAGAAAACCGGAATCGCCAAGTAGAATACGCTGTTAGGATACAACGATAAAAAATCCAGAAACGCCTTAACCTGACGCTGTGAGCGCAGGGTATTCATGTCCCTGTGCGTCTTCGCTTCACCGATAATGCGGAAGGTGGTGGGTACATCTGAAGCAAACACGTCAGGAATGTATCCACTGATTCTTTCCGGGAGGCCTTCATGCCTTGAACCGGTATCCGAATACAACACGAATCCTCCAAGGGGCTCATGTAATGCCCGTATGTGGGATATCAAGTCATTGACCAGTGCAGCATGTTGTGGAGATTCTCCGGGCACTAGTCCTGATTCCTAATCTGGGAAAGTAGATAGGAAAGCGCGTCGATAGCATCTTCAATGTATTGTGATGTGGGGGAGTCCAGGTCGTCCTGCAGTCTACGCAGTTCGTCCATCTCCACAAGCCTCGCCTTGGCAGCTACAACTTTGGCAAGCTGGTCCAGCGAAGCCTTGTCAAGATTTGTGTCCATATCGGGACGGTCCACAATCTTCATTGCAGCTTTGACGCCGTCTTTCAGAAAAACGGTTCTTGCAGCCAAATTTTTCAGAATGTGCGGGAGTTGCCGCACTTCCTGTAAATTGTTTATTTTTCGCTCGTATATCCATTTGGCGAAATCCTTACCGCTATACCCCGCCGATAAAACAGCCTGCTGAATCCTGTTGTTCTGGTATTCAACAAAACCGCTGTATCTTTCTGAATCGAAGTCGTCCCGGACGCAAAGAGGGCGGTAGTAAGCCTCCATATCCGCATAGGCATTGATTGCGATTTGCACATCCCGCTTGCTGCCACCGCACAATTCAATAATCCTGTTAAGCGGCATCATCTCCCTGTTCTGAAGCTCCCACAGGTACTTTGCCTTGGAATAGGCGTCCCAGGGCCTTGGCCCGACAATGTGTGCCTGAAGCCGGATTGAGTCAATATCATGGTCTCCCAGTTGGTCGTGAACCAGAGCAGGTATGGTGTTCCAGCTTCCCGTAGTCTGGTTTCTGTCGAGGTTCCTATATATCCAAAGACGCGTATTGCCTTCGATGCATACCAGGTTTCCGCCCGGTTCCCGATTGACAATGATAGGTTGTCGAATCCCTCCGTTTGCAATAATCGAAGCCTTGAGTTTTGCAGGAGTGGTTGCGTCCTTTAACCCTGTTTCGGTCATATCGCCAGTAACGCCCAAGGCAAGGGAAATCTGATCGTCTGTTACATCTCCGATATACATCTCAAGAAATCGCCGGATTCGCGGATTCCTCGTATCCAGATGAATATTATGAATCGGTACGTGTTCCAGTTTGGCCGGTTGCATAAGTGAGCCTCATTCTTTGTTGCATTTAAACCAGAAAATGTCATGCAGAGGGTATAAAGATTTCTGTGTAAATGGTCGTGGGTCATGTCAGACAGGCACTCTGTCTCCGAATAGGATAATAAACTGATTCAGCGCAACCTTCCAGTCCCAGAGTTGTCCAATGGAAGATGAGCCTGAAGGATAAGCTGTATTTCCAACGGGAGATGAGTTTGAAGGGGCTGATTTTGGGATCATCGGAGGATGATCGTGAAATTACACAGCCAGCGTTTACAGACGGTGGAGGAGATTCGTTCGTTTTTGAACGGAGCCACTACTTTTGATTTTGAACCCCAGTCCCGCGAGGAGTCCTATCCGTGGATTTGTGACAGCCTGCGGCAGTTGCGTTATGGCGCATTGAGCAAGGCCGACCGGGGTGTGGTGAAAGCCTACCTGGAGAAGGTCAGTGGCTTATCCCGCGCCCAGATCACCCGGCTGATCCGCCAATACCGCGATAGTGGCCGCATTCGGGATCGCCGGGGGCGACCCGCCAATGCCTTCTGTCGACGTTATACCCCGGAAGATGTGGCTTTACTGGTGGAAACCGATACCCTGCACGGCAACCTGTCCGGCCCGGCCACCCGGAAACTGTGTGAACGGGCTTTTTCGGTATTCGGCGATACCCGATACCGGCGACTGGCCGCCATCTCCAATGGACACTTGTACAACCTGCGCCACTCGGATTCCTACCAGCGCCAGAGACGACACTTCCAAAAGACCCGCTATACGCCCGTGCGAATCGGGGAGCGACGCAAACCCAGACCCGATGGCCGTCCCGGCTTCTTGCGCGTCGATACCGTCCATCAGGGCGATCAGGACGGCATCAAGGGACTGTATCACATCAATGCTGTCGATGAAGTCACCCAGATGCAGGCCGTGGTCTGTGTACAGAGAATCTCCGAAAGCTATCTCATCCCGGCTCTGCATCAACTCCTGGATGCCTTCCCCTTCACGCTCCAGGGGTTCCATTCCGATAACGGTTCAGAGTATATCAATCGACAAGTCGCTAAACTCCTGCAAAAACTCCAGATCGAACAAACCAAATCCCGTCCCCGACAGAGCAATGACAACGCCCTGGTCGAAGGCAAGAACGGCTCCGTCATCCGCAAGCATCTGGGATACGAACACATCTCACAGCGCTTCGCTCAACCCGTCAACCACTTCCTCACAAACGACCTCAATCCCTACCTGAACTATCACCGACCCTGCTTGTTCGCAAAGGAAGAAATCAACAATCAGGGAAAACAAATCCGCAAATACCCGGACTCACTGATCCAGACTCCGTATGAGAAACTCCGTTCCCTGCCCCATGCACAGCAATATCTCAAATCCGGAATCACGTTCAAAATACTGGATGACTTCGCTTTGCAATACAGTGATAATGAAGCAGCGAGAAGACTCAACAAAGCCCGCAACAAACTGTTTCTATCTTTTAACAAAACCCAAAATTACGCCGCCTGACAACCACTCTCAATGTCGATCAATAGACTCACAAAATACTGCCCCCTCAGGCTCATCTCTGGATTGGAAAACGCTGTCCCTTCATGAGAGAATTGGCGTAAGCCGCCCGTTGTGGATGAACAGGTCGGCTTGTATGGGCGGCGGGCGTTTGGGTTTTCTCCACCAATCATAAAAAAGGGTTTTGGCGTCGGCAAACAACGCCTGCCAGCCGCATAACAGCGTGTAGAACGGGAAAACCAGGGGTTTGTGACTCTTTTGCCGCTGGGCCTTGTCGATCAACCGACTCCCCTGATTCTGGTGACAGGCCAGCAATCCCCAGGCTAACGTCGCCAGCGCAACCAGATTCTGCAAGGTCGTCAATTTCCTCGCCTGTACCCGCTCCAATCCGAATCCCTGCTTGCTGAACCGATACCCTTCCTCACAGGCCCAACGACCCATGTACGATTGAATCAGACGCTCTCCTTGCAACCGACCCCGTATCCGCTCGGTACTGACCAATACCATCGGTTGCTGTTTGCCATGACGCACCACAACCATCGACAACGGCGTATCTGGATGATCTTTCAAGAATACCGTAGTGATGCCAAAACGTACCGATTCCGGGTGAGCCTTCTTCAACCGACCCCGATGCTTCAACGGCAACTGACGCGCAATCTGTTGCGCCGTCCTCTTCGACCCTCTCCACAACCAGTGACGCTGATTGGCCGCCGGCGCCAGAATCTTCCAATCCCCCTGAATCCAGAAATCCCATAACACCCCCCGGTCTCCGCCCCGGTCTATTACCCATAACGGACGACTCTCCAAACTCCCCTGTACCCGCTCCATGACATTCATCATGTCCCGATTCTCACTCTTGTAGGAACCTCGAACTGACGACAGCAAACGAGTCAGCAACGGAAATGTCTGGCCACTATCCAAACATCGTGCCACCACACTCAATAACGGATAACCCTTCACAATATCCCCTTTATCTCCATCCCGCACCCGGCACAACCCTTCGCTGGCGCTGCTCCCCTCCCGGTTCAAATCTCCCGCATCCATCGCGACCACCATCTCGTCCGTCACCCGACCCGACATCTTCTCCAGCAAACGATCTTCCGCTTCCCATACAATCTCGCCATGCTTTCCCAACATCCGCGATAATCGCTTGACCGTATGGTGCAGACGAGTCTGCTCTTTCAGACTCCGGCTAATCCTGGATAACTGCTTTTTTCCCACTGCTTAATATGCCCACCATGACCTCCGCCATCAGCTTGGCTACCGGCTGGCTGATGACTTCACTCGATTGATTCACACAATCCGTAATTCGGACTGTTCAAGGAAGGTCTTGCAAAAAAGCTGGTTGGTGGCCTCGGAGTAAAATCGTTGCTCGAACTGACGCTGTTTATAGGTTTCCTCCCGGTCGTCACCCGTATCGTCTGTGATGGAGACGACGAAACCACGCTCGGAGAGAAGCCGGGTTGTCACAGCGGTACGGGCATCAATCACGGTCGGATTGATCAGGAATCCGTCCCTGACGCCATCCAGCAATGAGCAGCGAAAGGTCGGCTGTCCGCTTGGGAACGGGCGTACCTGCGGGCCTGTTCTTTGCCGACCAGGGGGTTTTTGTCTTCGGCCTTGGCTTCCAGCACGATCAGTGGAAAGTCTTTGTCGTCAAGCAGCAGGAAATCAATCCGACCCTTGCCGGTGTTTTCGAAGTCATTACCCAAAGCGCCCAGATCAGATTCCTTGATCGTGGCGCCGTGTTCAAGGAGAATATTGCCGGGTCTGCCTTCCTCATCGAAGAAACGCCAGCCGGATTGCTCAAGCAGCTTGTTGATCTTGATTCGGGCAGTGGGCTCGTTCATGTGAAGACAAGGAGTCAATCTGTCATCCCGGACGATACAGCCGGGAGTTGGATCACGCAACCGGTTTTTAGAACTTGCGCGTCCGGGAGAAAAGTAGTTTCAAATGAAAAATTGACATGCCGTACTTTAATGCGTACGCTATACGAAGAGGTAATCAGTAATGACCACTTTAAATGCAACAGAAGCAAGATCAAAGTTATACACTCTTATTGATGAGACGACAAAAACACATGTGCCAATCTTGATTACAGGAAAGCGCTCAAATGCGGTATTGCTGTCGGAAGATGACTGGAATTCAGTAAAGGAGACCCTCCACCTGCTATCCGTTCCGGGTATGCGGGAGTCAATCAAACAAGGGATGGGCGAGTCAATTGAAGAATGTTCCGAGGAACTGACGTGGTGAGATGGAAGATTGTATATACAAAACAGGCGCAGAAAGATGCCAGAAAACTGGCCAGATCGGGACTAAAATCAAAAGCACAGGAACTAATTGAAATAGTCAAAGAAAATCCCTACCAGAATCCGCCTCCATACGAGAAATTGCTGGGGGACCTGTCAGGAAGTTATTCGAGAAGAATAAATATACAGCACAGACTGGTATATCAGGTATTGGAGGAACAGGAAACTGTTAAAGTACTCAGGCTATGGACTCACTACGAGACCCTGTAAATTAACCACATAATTGCCTTTAATGATGTCACCGCTCACTCCGCTTGAGATCAGCGCCATGCGGCGGTATTTACTTTCCCGGCAAGATAACGCTCCATGAAATTGGCAAGCACACCGAACCCTTCCGCCATCCGGTTCGGGCTGAAAACAGGCCTTCCTTCCGGTGATCTTCTTGCGGCGAACATTCTGGTCAGTTCACTGCAGAGTTTGTCTGTGGCCTGGTTAAACCAGGCCACATGAGACTAAACGGGGGTAACGTTATCCGCCTGGGGTCCTTTTTCCCCATTGGTTATTTCAAACGTTACCTGTTGGCCATCGTATAACGTTTTCCTGCCTTCGCCATTGATTGCGCGATAGTGAACGAAAACATCTGTCTCTCCTTCTCTCTCGATGAAGCCAAAACCTTTGGCATCGTTAAACCATTTTACGGTTCCGGTTACCAGATTACCTGACATACTAACCTCTTACTTCTATGAATGAGCCGCTTGGCGGCTGAAAAAGCCAGCTTTCCGATAAACGATAAAGCTGCCTTCGAACAACACGGAAAGACATCTAAACGATCGCATCACCGTATTCGGGCGGAAGTGTAGCACCTTTACAAACAATGCAATAAGTTTTTTTGACATCCCGATTCATCAAATTTAAAGCAAACCCGGGGACAGTTGATTGTCAATTCTGTCCGGTCAGGGTGTTGACCAGCGATTCGACGGGGACATTTTCATCCCGGCCGGATGCACGATGATGATATTCAACGATCCCGCGCTCGAGACCGCGCTGGCCCACTGTGACACGATGCGGGATGCCCAGTAACTCCATATCAGCAAACATCACACCGGGCCGGTCTGGGCGATCATCCAGCAATACTTCAAAACCAGCCTGTTGCAATTCATGGTAAAGCATATCGACTGCGCTACGTACGCGCTCCGATTTTTTGATGCCGACCGGTACAATAGCGACTTGAAAGGGCGCAATCGCTTCGGGCCAGATAATGCCCTTGTCATCGTGATTTTGTTCTATCGCGGCAGCGATAACGCGGGTAACGCCAATGCCATAGCACCCCATTGTCATTTCAACCGCCCTGCCGGCTTCATCCAGTACCGTGGCGCCCATCGCCTTGCTGTATTTTGTGCCCAGTTGAAAAATATGCCCTACTTCAACCCCTCGGGCGATGGTGATTGTGCCAATACCATCCGGACTCGGATCGCCTTCCACCACATTTCGAATATCAGCCACCTCACCCGGTTTGACATCCCGGTCCCAGTTGATATTGAAATAGTGCTTGTCGTCGATATTGGCTCCGGCGCCAAAGTCAGACATTCCGGCAACGCTCCGGTCAACAATAAACGGGATGGGCAGATTGACCGGCCCCAGCGAGCCGGGGCCTGCTCCGATCACATCCCGTATCACTCCTTTATCGGCCATCCTCAAAGGCGAGGCAACCTGCCAGAGCTTTTCAGCCTTGACGGGATTGAGCTCATGGTCTCCCCGAACCAGCAATGCGACCAGCGGGGATTCGCACTCGTCTGATGCTTCAACCACCAGTGTCTTGATGGTTTTCTCAATCGGCAAATTGAATCTTTCAACCAGGTCGGCTATTGTTTTCACATCGGGTGTTTCGACCAGTTCCATTTCTTCTTTGGCAGGGCCGCGCGCGCCCTCAGGAGCCACGGCTTCGGCCAGGTCGACATTTGCGGCGTACCGGCCATCACTGGAAAAGGCGATCGCGTCTTCACCCGACTCCGCCAATACATGGAACTCATGAGAAGTGTCGCCGCCAATACTCCCTGAGTCTGCGGCCACAACACGATAACGCAACCCCAGACGATCAAATATCGCACAATATGTCTGATACATGACATCGTAGGTTTGCTGGAGTGAGGCCTGGTCTGTATGAAAGGAATAGGCATCCTTCATAATAAATTCACGCCCGCGCATGACTCCGAACCGGGGCCGGATTTCGTCTCTGAACTTGGTCTGTATCTGATAGAAGTTCATCGGTAATTGTCGATAGCTCCGGATCTCGTTCCTGACCAGCGAGGTAATAATTTCCTCATGAGTTGGCCCAAGACAAAAATCCCGGCCATGGCGGTCCTTCAATCGCAATAATTCAGGGCCATATTCCTGCCACCGGCCAGACACGTTCCAGAGCTCCGCGGGCTGAATGCCCGGTAACAACACCTGCTGAGCGCCCGAACGGTCCATTTCTTCGCGCACGATAGCCTCTACCTTGCGCAATACCCGCATCCCCAAAGGCAGCCAGCTGTAAACACCCGCCGCCGCCTTGCGAATCAGTCCCGCCCGCAGCATGAGCCTGTGGGATATGACTTCTGCGTCAGCAGGTGTTTCCTTGAGGGTTGCCAGTAATAGTTGTGAGGTACGCATGACTTCTGTGTAATCCGGTTCGTTCTTTTCAGGCGGCGGTAAATGACTTGCGAAAAAAGCGCAACCAGTTCAGCCCCATTACTTTTTCGATATCCTCCGAGGCAAACCCGGTTTGCTCCAACCCTTTGATAATACTGGAAAAATGAGTGGCGTTGCGAAACCATTCCGGTTGCGCGGGCCAACCGGCATTGGATGCCGTTCCCTCGCCATAATCGGTGGCCTTGCTCCAGCGGCCATTTCGCATCCAGGTCACGACTGAATCCGGCTGCTCCTGACATAAATCCGAACCAATGCCGATGTGGTCAATACCGATTAACGAAGCGGTGTCGGCAACCATGTTACAAAACTCCTGCAAGGTGCAATCCGACCCTCTCTTCAAATGAAACGGATACAAGCTGAAACCAAGCATACCCCCGCTCTGCCCGAGCGCCTTGAGCACGGTGTCCGATTTGTTACGCAGGGCCGGCTCAAAGGAGGACGGATTGGCATGGGTAATGGCGATCGGGCGATCAGAAACTTCAATGGCTTCAAGGGTGGACCGCTCGGCGCTGTGTGACATGTCGATAACCATGCCGACACGATTCATTTCCCGGATTACCTGCCTGCCAAAACGGGTAATCCCCGAGTCGTTCTGTTCATAGCAGCCGGTCGCAAGCAAGCTCTGGTTATTATAGCTGAGTTGCATGAAACGCACCCCGAGCGCGTGAAAAATTTCCACCAGTTGATAGTCATCCTCGACTGGTGAGCAATTCTGGAAACCGAACACAACCGCTGTCCGGTTGCTTTTTTTCGCATCCAGAACCGCTTCCGCACAACCCGCCTTGACGATCAAGTCGCCATGCCGCTCGAACAGCCTGTTCCATTCGCCGATATTTCTCAGGGTTTCAACGCAGGTCTCATGGTACGCGATCGTGACATGGACACAGTCCAGACCGCCTTCTCGCATCTGTTCGAAGATTTTCCGACTCCAGTTGGAATACTGCAATCCATCAATAATCAACATGGCCTTACGCTTTCAGGTAGGTGGTTTTCACCTGCGTATAAAACTCGGCGGCATACTGTCCCTGCTCGCGAGACCCGAAGCTGGAGTTTTTCCTGCCACCGAAAGGCACATGATAATCGGTTCCCGAAGTCGGCAGGTTGACCATGACGCAACCGGTTGTTGAATGTTTCCTGAAATGACTGGCATGGGAGAGAGACCGGGTAATGATACTGGAAGTCAATCCGAACCGGGTATCATTGGCCAGACCCAGCGCATGGTCATAATCATTCGCCTTGATAACACAGGTGATCGGCCCAAACACTTCATCCTTGTTGATTTGCATCGCGTTGTTCCCATTCATGAACAGCGCCGGCTTCATATAATATCCCGGGGTGGACAGCTCAATACGTTCCCCTCCGCACACCAGGTCCGCGCCCTCTTGCTGACCAATCGCCAGATATTGCTGGTTTTGGTCTAATTGCGCCTGATCCACGACTGGACCAATATTCGTCCTATGGTCCAGTGCGTGACCGATGACCAGGCCGCCCATGGCTTTTTGCAGGGCTTCGACGAATTGATCATGAATGCCTGCAGTGACAATAATCCGTGATGAAGCTGTGCATTTTTGTCCTGTACTCCCGAACGCCCCATTTACCGCACACGCTACCGCTGTATCCATATCCGCGTCATCCAGCACAACCAGAGGGTTTTTGCTGCCCATTTCCATTTGCACCCTGGTCAGGTTTTCTGCCGCCGCCGCCGCAATCCTTCGACCTGTCGCGAGTGACCCGGTAAAAGTGATGGCATCAATGCCACTGGAAGTGATCAGCGCTTCGCCGACCGACCGGCCACTGCCAAGCGTCATGTTCACCAGCCCGTCGGGCAGGTTTTGATCCGCAATAATCCCCATGAGCGCAACAGCGCTGGCCGGCGTCAGATTAGCCGGCTTCCAGACTACGCTATTACCATAGGCAATGGCCGGCGCGATTTTCCAGCAAGGCAGCGCGGTCGGAAAATTCCATGGTGTAATCACACCCACCACGCCAACCGGCTCCCGGGTCACCAGAACTTCCACTCCGGGTCGGACAGAGTCACAGATATCCCCCATCTGGCGCAACACTTGCGCAGCGTAGTATGTGAAAAACTGCCCGGCGCGGTAGACCTCTCCTTTCCCTTCGGGCATGGTCTTGCCCTCTTCCCGGCACAGCAATTCTCCCAGTTTCGCGGAGCCATCCATCAGGGCCTGGCCTATCGCCATTAACACATTGTAACGCTGCTCCAGCCCGCTTCCGGCCCAGATGGCTTGCGCCGCGCGAGCGGCATCGACAGCCTCCGCAACCTGCGCCGTACTGGCCTGGGCAAACTCACCGACCATGTCCCGGGTATCTGACGGATTCACATCCGGTATTCTGTCAACCCCATCGACCCACCGGCCGTTAATGTAATTCCGTGTTTCTCCCTGTGCCATAAGATACCTGTTGCCCACATTATTGAACTTGCTCTGATGATAACGCGAATATCCGGAATTACAACCTCGACAGCCGTTGATTCTACGCTCCGCGCACCGCAAAATACCACCGGCAACAACAAATGGAACCGTAAAATGAACACAATAACACTTTCTCTCGAACAGGTTCATCAACTCGCCTTTGATACGCTCAGGGAAAATGACTGCAACGATGAAAACGCGCAAGCCGTGGCAGATACCATCACCGCTGCGGAACAGGATTTTTGTCATGCCCATGGGTTGTTCCGCCTTCCCGGATACGTTGCATCGCTTAAAAGCGGCAAAGTGAATGGTCATGCGCTGCCGAAAGTGGAAAAGCTGGCGGCCAGTGTACTGCGTATCGACGGGGATGACGGCTATGCGCCGCTGGCGCTGAAAACCGCGCGCGGGCCGCTGGCGGAGTGCGCCAGACAGAACGGCATCGCCGCGATGTCTCTGGTCAAGATTCATCACTTTGCCGCGCTTTGGATAGAAATCGAGTCCTTGACCGAAAAAGGTCTGGCGGCAATGGCCTTCACCGCCTACACTCCTTCGGTGGCGCCAGCCGGAGGAATAAAGCCATTTTATGGGACCAATCCGATGGCATTTGGCTGGCCGCGACCAGGCGGACCACCGATGATCTGGGATCAGGCTACGGCAACCCAGGCGCGAGGCGAAGTGATGATCGCCGCCCGCGAAGGACATGAACTGCCCCCGGGTGTCGGTATCGACAAGGACGGCAACCCGACCACCGATCCGAATCAGGTACTTGCAGGCTCCTTGTTACCGTTTGGCGGATACAAGGGGGCATCCATCGCGTTGATGATTGAACTGCTGGTGGGACCCTTGATCGGTGAGCGTTGCAGCTTCGAAGCGGCGGCGGCGGACAATAAGGATGGCGGCCCGCCTCGTGGCGGCGAACTGTTGATCGCGCTGGACCCTTCCAGGTTTGGCAATGCTGAAGACCCCTTTATCCACGCTGACCGGCTTTTTGAAGCGCTGCTTGAGCAGCGCGGAACCCGGTTACCGGGCGACCGCCGCGTGAGAAACCGCAAAATATCGGCAACCCGGGGTGTTACTGTTCCACAATCCCTGATCGATAAAATTCAGCATCTCCGGGCATGACGACCACAGTCCGGGACCTGAAGACGCGGCGATCATCAAATATCCAGATTTGAAACCGCAAATGCGTTTTTCTCAATGAATTCCCGGCGCGGTTCAACGTGGTCTCCCATCAGCGTGGTAAAGGTTTCGTCTGCACCCACAGCGTCCTCAATGGTGACCTGGAGCAGACGTCGCACTGCCGGATCCATGGTGGTTTCCCACAGTTGTTCGGGGTTCATTTCTCCGAGTCCCTTGTAGCGTTGAATCGACAGCCCCTTCTTCGCCTTTCCCATCATCCACTCCACCGATTTGGAGAAGCGGTCAAATTCTTCTGTGCTGTTGCCCCATTCAACAACAAACCTTTCGCTGATATTTTTTAACCGGGCAACATGGGCAATCAGCGACCGGTATTCGGCGCTATTGAAAAAGCTCGCAGGTAAATCAATGGTTTCTTCCAGCCCATACCGCTGTATCGACACGGTCAGGGCTGATTTGATGGAATTACCGCCGACAGTATAGCGAACGGTGTCGCTGTCACCCGCGTTCAGCGCCGCTTCCAGAGTGGTTGCTATGCGGGTTACGCTTTCCCGGTCACCCAACTCCTGTTCCACGATCGGCTCAATCAATAACAACGCTTCCAGTATTTCCCGATTATAGCGTTTGGACAGCCGGTCTACGGTCTGGGCAACAGAATTATTCTGAGTGACCAGCCTCTTCAATTCAGCCCCGGTTATGGTTTTATCCGCGGCGCGCAATCTTGCGTTATCCGCGACAATACCCATCATGTGGTTCGCCATTTCAGCATCATCCTTTATGTAAATCTCCTTTTTCTTCATCTCCAGCTTATATAGCGGCGGCTGGGCGATATAGATATATCCTCTTTCGATCAATTCCGGCATTTGCCGGAAAAAAAAGGTGAGTAACAAGGTCCGTATGTGCGAGCCGTCAACGTCCGCGTCGGTCATGACAATGATTCGATGGTAACGTAATCTGGAGACATCGAAATCAGTCTTGCCTATTCCGGTTCCAAGGGCCGTAATCAGGGTGGTCACTTCCTCCGAGGAAAGCATCTTGTCAAAGCGCGCTTTTTCTACATTCAGGATCTTCCCTTTGAGTGGCAAAATCGCCTGAAACTTCCGGTCTCTGGCCTGTTTCGCGCTTCCTCCCGCAGAATCCCCCTCAACCAGATAAAGCTCACACAATGCCGGATCCCGTTCCTGGCAATCTGACAGTTTTCCGGGCAAGCTGCCTAGGTCCAGAGCGTTTTTGCGCCGGGTCATTTCTCTGGCTTTTCTCGCGGCCTCCCGGGCCCGCGCAGAATTGACAATGCGGTTGGCAATGATTTTCGCTTCCTTGGGATTTTCAAGAAGAAAGTTGCCCAACGCTTCGGTTACAACTGATTCCACCGAGCCTTTCACCTCGGAAGACACCAGTTTATCTTTTGTCTGGGAAGAAAACTTCGGGTCGGCAACCTTGATCGACAAAACAGCGGTCAAGCCTTCGCGGCAATCATCGCCGCTTAAATTTACTTTTTCTTTCCTGGCCAGGCCCAGTTCGGTGACATAACCGTTCAAAGTGCGGGTCATGGCGCTCCGAAGTCCCGCCAAATGTGTACCACCGTCTGCTTGTGGTATATTATTGGTATAGCAAAAGATGTTTTCCTGGTAGGAGTCATTCCATTGCGTTGCGAGATCAACCAGAACCCCGTCTTTTTCACCGGTAGAGGTGAAAACCGTAGGGTGCAAGGCCGTTTTATTTTTGTTCAGGTGCTGTACGAAAGCGGCGATTCCCCCTTCGTATTTGAACATATCCCTGGCGTCGGTACGTTCATCAATGAGCTCTATATGCACTCCGGAATTAAGAAACGACAGTTCACGAAGTCTTTTCCTCAAAATTTCATAGTGGTACTCAACGTTCGAAAATGTCTCGGTACTGGCTGAAAAAGTAATCGTTGTCCCTGTTTCCTGAGTTTCTCCGGTAATCTCCAGCGGCGCCAGAGGTTCACCGTTTTCATACACCTGGGTATGAATTTTTCCGCCGCGACATATCCGCAGAACCAGCCTTTCCGACAGTGCGTTGACAACGGACACACCGACACCATGCAGGCCTCCCGATACCTTGTAGGCGTCCTGATCGAATTTACCGCCTGCATGAAGCACCGTCATGATTACTTCCGCGGCGCTTTTGCCTCCTTCTTCTTCCAGTATGCCGGTAGGAACTCCTCGGCCATCGTCACTGACGGTAATGGAATCATCGGCATGAATCACGACTCCGATACGGCTGCAATACCCTGCCAGCGCTTCGTCTATGGCGTTGTCCACAACTTCAAATACCATGTGATGAAGTCCTGTACCATCATCCGTATCACCGATATACATACCCGGGCGTTTACGGACGGCATCCAGGCCTTTCAGCACCTTGATACTACTGGAATCGTAGTCACTCGACATAAAAAGCACCCTCAAATAAAACCCTGATCTTACCACAGACGAGGCTTGAACTTTTCCGAATCGAGCTAATCACGATCAGATGTTTCACGTGAAACATTGCTCCCGTAACAGACGGAAAGGTCACTTTGTCTGCAATGTAAGCGCCTTGCGAACCCCCCGGATAACCTGAAATATGGATTCCCGCTTCTGCGGGAATGACGGGGAGACGGGAATTGACGACAGGGTGCGGAATGCTGGGATAAAGACGGGGAATTGTCCTTGCGAATGTCAGAAGGACAAGCTATGACGGCAAACCGGACGATCCCCTTGAAAGTCAAGGGTCGGTTGAGCAATCGAAGATAACAGGGGGACGGCGGGAAAAACCGCTACTTGCAGGAAAAAATATCCGATACAAGCAGCGCTTGTTACTGGACATCCTCAAATCAAGTGGTTACAGGATGTTTCACGTGAAACATTTCCAACCATTAAAGCCGCCGTGGCATCACCAGCCAGATAGACCGGTCATCTCCAGGCTGCTTCATAACGCAAATCCCTTCGTTCCCCTGAAAATGCAACTCAATTTCTTCTGTGGTAACCACTCTGGCCGGGTCTATCAGATAACTGATGTTATAGCCCGCTTCAAACATCGCGCCATCATATTCAATTCCGAGCTCTTCCACTGATTCCTCGTTTTCGTTATTTCGGGTAACTATCCGCATGTTATTCTGTTCCATGGTGATTTTGACTCCTTTTTCGTGGTCCGTGGTCAATACAGAAGCGCGGGTCAAGGCTTCCAGGAACCCTGACCTGTTTACCCGAATGACGATATTCAGTTCGGTTTCAAGTACGCTTTTGTATTCTGGAACTTTCCCCTCTATCAATTTGGTGATGAGAACGGGCGCCGGATGCCCGGTATTATCAGGTTCGGCGGACTCTCCCCAGGTTATTTTAAGATGATTACTGTTGATCTCCACGGTCAGTTCACTTTCATCCTCACCATCCAGAAAACGGACCATTTCCTTCACTGCTTTCCTGGGAACAATTATCTGTCTTTCCTCATTGGAAGCCAGCGTAACGTCTGCACTGGTTTGAGCCAGCCGATGGCCATCCGCGGCAAGCGCTTTTACATTATTTTCCTTAAGCTCCATTGATAAGCCATTCAGATAATACCGGACATCCTGAACACCCATGGAAAATGCCGTTTTATCCACTATCGTTTTTAATGTTTGTTGACTGATTCTGAAACGCTCTTCCCACTTCTCTCCTGTTATTCTGGGGAAAAATTCAGCATCCAGAGTGTTCAACGTATACCGGATCCGTCCAGATGAAACAGCTACCCGCTCTTCTTCAATCTCGAACAAGATAACTGCATCTTCAGGCAAGATACGTACAATATCGGAGATTTTACGGGAAGATAATGTAACTTCACAATCGCTCCCCTGGACATTATCAATCGTTTCCGAGATTTCCATTTCTATATCTGTTCCCACCAGAGTCAGTTTCCCACTCGCCAAACCCAAATATAGATTTCCCAATATGGGCAATGTCTGCCTTCTTTCAACAACGCTGCTCACCCGACTAAGGACCGGCAATAATCTGTTCTTGTGAATGCTAAAGTTCATATCTAATAATATTAATAATTAAGTGCTGTGGACATGTGGGTATCATTGAAAACCGGTTGCGGTTCAATTACTTGCTTCCATGTTTTTGTGTGAGTAACTGTTGAAAGCGTATTGTAAAACGAATTAACAAACTGTGGGTAAGTCTTTTCCACAATTTTATCCACAGAAAAATGGAAGATATCAACAAAATTATCACATATTTGTACACAAAACCGTCTAAAGAACCATCCTGACTGTACGGACAAGGTCAAGGTTCCAGTAAACGCAGGAGATTCTGATAATCTTCTCTGACCTTGTTATCGGTTTCCCTCAACTCTCTTATTTTTCGGCAGGCGTGGAGTACGGTTGTGTGGTCTCTGCCGCCAAAACGATCACCAATTTCCGGCAGACTCATGTTTGTCAGTTCCCGAGTCAGGACCATCGCTAACTGACGGGGTCTCGATACCGACTGGTGCCGTTTTTTTGAGAGCATGTCCGAAACCCGTATCTTGTAATGAGCGGCGACCACTTGCTGGATGTTCTCGATATTGATTTTGTTTTTGCGGTAAATCAGGATATCCGAGAGTGCCTGTCTGGCTATCTCCAGATCAATAGGGTGGCCGGTAAAGCTCGCGCTGGCGATGACCCGGTTCAATGCGCCTTCCAGGTCACGGACATTGGAGTGAACATTATGGGCTATAAAAAAGGCGACATCGTTGGGAAGGGATATTCCCTTCAGCAGCGCTTTCTTTTCCAGAATCGCGACCCGGGTTTCCAGCTCCGGAGGCTCAATAGCCATGGTCAGGCCGCTGCTGAATCGGGATATCAGGCGGGCTTCGATACCATCAATCGCATTGGGGATGCTGTCACTGGTAATAATGATCTGCCGCTGGCCTCCGAGCAAGGAATTGAACGTATGGAAAAACTGTTCCTGTGACTGTTGTTTTCCGGCAAAAAACTGGATGTCATCAATCAACAATGCATCCAGTGAACGGTAGTAATCCTTGAACCTGGCCATTGTATTGTCCTTCAACGCCTTGACCATGTCGTTTACGAACAACTCTGAATGCACATAAATCACTTTTGCGTCGGGTTTTTTTTCGAGGATCAGGTTCCCGGCGGCCTGCATCAGATGGGTTTTACCCAAGCCTACGCCGCCGTAGATAAACAGGGGGTTATAGGCGAGGCCGGGATTCAGGCTCACTTGAAGCGCCGCCGCTCTGGCCAACTGGTTGGACTTGCCTTCAATATGTGTGGAAAATACAAAGCCGGGGTTCAATGTCCCGCTGGAATACGGGGTGTCGGAATCAAGACGCCGACGGGCAGAGTTATAGTCCTGGCCGTCAACACTGTTTGAATCGACAGGGCTTTCCAACCCGTAGCTCCCGATTTCCAGTCGAATATTATGGACTCCCGCATCCATATCCATAACCACTTTCTCGACCTCCGGGAAAAGGTTGAGTTTTACATGATTCAGGACGTAGCGATTTGGCGCCAGTAATTTCAGCGTATTTCTGTCATAGAATACATGTAGAGGGGCCAACCAGGTTTCCACATCTTCTTCGGACAGGACTTCTCTCAGTTTTTGCAGACAGGGATTCCAGAATGGGGGGGTGGTCACTGATTACTATCCCGGTTTTCACTTTCTTTTTTTGAAGACGGTCGGATTGACCGGATCGCTTTAGTCTAATCGCAAAAGCTGAACTTATCCACATCAAAGAGAAATAATATACAATAAAAATCAGGCTGGCGGCCCTTGTATTCGGTGTTGGTCTCCGATATCAAGATGTTGCAATGATATACACCGGCGGGTAGAGTTGCAGTCCGTTAGTCAACCTGTTAATCAAACGTTCCAGAGGCATCAGCAATCATGAAACCCCGGGCAAAAGCCGTAGTCATAGGCGGCGGCGTTGTCGGCGCCAGTACACTTTATCATCTGGCGAAAAAGGGGTGGACAGATTCCGTGCTGATCGAACGAAAGGAGCTCACTTCAGGTTCGACCTGGCATGCGGCGGGATTGTTGCCCTTATTCAATATGAGCTATTCGGTGGGGAAGCTGCATCAATACTCGGTTGATTTTTACCAGGAACTGGGAAAGGAAACCGGATTATCTACAGGATTCAGGCAGGTGAGCAACATTCGGCTGGCCTGTACACAAGACAGAATGGATGAATATCGGTACTATGCCGGAGTGGGCAAAACCGTAGGGGTGGATATCCGGTTTCTCACCCCCGATGAAATCAAGCAGGCATGGCCAATGTGTAATACCGAGGGGTTGGTCGGCGCCATACAACATCCGCAGGATGGCTATATTCAACCCAACGACCTGACTACAGCTTTCGCCAAAGGCGCCCGCGCCCGGGGCGCTGAAATTTATCGGCATACCTGTGTGAACGCAATTGAACGGGACGGTAAGGGATGGCTGGTTATCACCGACAAGGGAGATATTCGCTGTGAACATGTGATTTCATGCACCGGCAACTTTGCCAGAAAAACCGGGGAAATGGTGGGGCTGGACATTCCAGTGATTCCGGTACAGCATCAGTATATCGTCACGGAAGCCCATCCTGAAATTCTGGCGCGCAAAGAGCAGGGTTTGCCCGAAATGGGTGTGCTCAGGGAATCGGACGCGGGTTATTACCTGAGAGAGGAGGCGGGCGGATTATTGCTCGGACCCTATGAAACAGGCGCTCCGTGCTGTTATGTGGATGGTCCTTCTCCGGATTGTGAAAATGAATTGTTTCAGGAAGACCTCGATCGATTGATCCCCCATATCGAAGCGTGCATCCATCGTGTCCCCGCGTTTGGGGAAGTGGGAATCAAGCAGATTTATAATGGCGCCATCGCGTATACCCCGGACGGAAACCCGATTGTCGGGCCAGCCTGGGGGCTTGAAAATTTCTGGCTTAATGAGGGACACAGCTTTGGTATTACCGCGGCCGGCGGCGCGGGCTGGCAACTGGCGGAGTGGATCGTCGATGGCGAGCCTACTGTCGACATGATGGGGGTGGATCCCAGAAGGTACGGACCTTATGCCGCTCGCGGTTATTTGCTGGAGAAAAACGAGGAAGCCTACCGCAATGTGTTTACAAACCATTTCCCGGATGAAGAACGGGCGGCGGCAACACCGTTGAAAACCTCGCCATGTTATGGCCGTATGAAGTCACTGGGCGCCGTTTTTGGACATATCTATGGCTGGGAAAGGCCGAACTGGTTTGTACCGGACGACTATGAGTTGCCCGCTGACCAAATCGGCAGCGGTGACGTTTTGTTGAGGCATAACACATCTCCCGCGCTGGAAGACGGGCGTGTGGTGGAGCGGTACTCATTCCGCCGATCGAATTACTTTCCCTTTGTAGGTCAGGAATGCCGGCACGTCCATGAAAAGGTGGGGTTGCTGGATATGTCGGCTTTTTCAAAGTTCGCAGTGAGCGGCCCGGCAGCGGCGGACTGGCTGGAAACACTGGTTTGCAATCGGATACCGAAGGGAATCGGTCGAATCGGCCTGTGCCACATGCTGTCACTGAGCGGCGGTGTGCGCGCTGAGTTCACCATTTATAAAACCGGCCATAACAGATACTACATCGTATCAGCCGGCGCCATGGAGCGCCACGATTGGGACTATCTGGCTAAAAACAAGCCATCAGACGGGAGTGTTGAATTACGCAATATCACCACCCAGTATGGAGTATTGGTGATCGCGGGACCCAAATCACGGGCGCTGCTGCAGAAATTGACAGATACGGATTTGTCGGATGAGAAATTCAAATGGCTGAGCGGGAAGCCCATCAACGTGGGCGCGGCGCAGGCACAGGCTCTGCGGATCAATTTTGTCGGTGAACCGGGATTTGAATTGCACCACCCGATCGAGATGCAAAACTATATATTTGATGCGGTCATGGCGGCAGGAGAAGAATTTGATATAAAGCCATTTGGTATTCGCGCCATGGACAGCATGCGGCTGGAAAAATCCTATCGCCTGATTCCGAGGGAAATGTCGATTGAATATTGCGCGTTTGAATCGGGGTTGGACCGTTTCATCCAATTGGACAAGGAAAGCGACTTCATCGGGAAACAGGCGCTGATCGAATGGCGGCAACGCGGTTTCAGTAATGCCTTTGTAACATTGGAGGTGCATGACATTACCGATGCTGACGCCCGCGGTTCCGAAGCCATTTACCACAAGGGGAAACTGGTCGGGCGGGCGACATCCGGCGGTTATGGTTTCAGGATCGAAAAGTCCCTGGCGCTGGGGCTGGTTGCACCGCAATTCGCTGCAGTCGGAGCCGAATTGGAAATAGAAATTCTTGGCAATCTGCATCGGGCCACGGTGATTGAAGAATCACCTTACGACCCGCAAAATCTGAAATTGAGATCCTGATCATGCAGGTTGGGCCCTTTTGCAGGTATACCTGACACCATCATCGGCACACCCCCTGATGCGTGGCTGCCGGGTTGTAATTCTGTCGTTCGATGCAATACAGGGTTGAGTCAGAAAACCGGGTTCCGGTTTACGGTTGCGTGGTTGTCGGCTGCCTGATTGTCGCCCTGTGGAGTTATTACATCGATCCGGTCATCAATGAGGACGGAGTCCGGTATGTGCTGACGGCAAACGCCTTTGCCGCCGGAAATTTTCAGGATGGGCTTGCCTGGTACAAGTGGCCTTTTTATCCGCTGATACTCGCTGTCATCAGCAAAATCACACCGTTGTCCGCCGAGTCTTCAGCGTTGATATTTGGCGCGATAATGCGTGCAGTGGGCGGAATCGCGTTTATCCGGCTCAGCGAAAAACTGGGAGCCAACAAAATCCAGATCTGGCTGGCCGGGTTTGTCTACCTGTTTTACCCGGGACTGAATGAAATACAGTCCATGATTATGCGGGACATACCCTATATCGCCTGTTTTCTGTGGATGGTGGTATTTTTCGTGCAAGTCTGGCAGCGTCCGAACAACCGGGATCTGGTCGCGCTTGTCGTCACCGGATTGCTGGCCACGATGTTTCGGGTCGAGGGAATGTTTTACCTCGGCATTATTCTGTTCCTGATGCTGATTTCCGGCCGATACACCCCGCCGTGGCTGACCCGGAAGCTGGCAGTCGTCAGCGCACTGGCTTTGCTGGCCTTATTCACTTATATCACCTTGTACTGGCATTATGGTGGCAGGATATCCGTCGCTCTGGAGTGGATTTCGAAGATCTGGATTCCGCCTGAAACCGAGTTACAGGGCTACATTGACCGCCTCGCCCCCGGAGTCTGGCGCTCCGCCCTTACGGCCGGGTTTTCTCCGGCAGTGGTCATGCTGCCCTTTGCCAAAGCAATTTTCAATTTTCTTGAAATCCTGACAGCAGGTTATTTCCTGATCCTGGTGGCCGGGTGGTTTGCCCGCCCGTGGCTGGACGGACAGACCCCCGGTTTCGTGCAGACCTGGCAGTGCTGGAAAGTCATTGTGGTGATCAACGTCCTGATACTGCTTGCTTACGCGGCGCTCAGATTTCTGTACAACGACCGTTACCCACTGACCTTGTCGGTGATGACCATGTTGCTGGTCCCGTTCGCGGTCACCGCGCTTTGCCGTCCGTCCGCAGGTAAAATAAACCGAAAAACGAAGATCGTCTGTGCCGCAACCGGTTTTGTGCTGCTGATCAATTCCCTGGAAGGGTTGGACCGATTTACTTCAAAACGTCATCTCAAGGAAGCCGGAACCTGGATCAGGCAACAGGCCGGAGACGATTATCACCGCTTCCGCATCTACAGCAACAACCGAATCCTCGACTATTACGCGGGGCAGGATGTGTTTTTGTCCCACTGGCATTATCTTGGCCCGATATCCAATCCGAAAACCCTGAAAGACAGGGTGGATTTAATCGCAATCCGCGCCGGCAGGAGTGACCATGACGGGTATTATGAACGCATACTTTCCAGTATCGGCGAGACTCCCGCCATGACTTTCGAAGACCACAAGGGTGACCGGGTGGAGATATTTGATTTCAGAAAAAAGCAGCCCTGACACGGACGGAGCGGTCGGTATTTACTGCCGGGCGGTCTCGGCCAGCGCCTGGTGAATCCGGGCGGCGACTTCAGACAGTTGTTCTTCGGTTATGACGAGAGGAGGCAACAGGCGGACCACAGTGGGGCCGGCCGGCAACGCCAGGACATGGTGTTGCAACAGGCTCTCGATCACCGGCCGGGCTCTGGATTTAAGCTCAATCCCGACCATCAATCCGAGATTACGAATTTCCCGCGCTCCTGTCAGGTCACCGGCTTCAAGCTGATCCGCCAGATAGCGGCCTTTCCGTTCTGCCTGCTTCGGGAGCGCCTGCTCTTCGATAAACCCGATGGTCGCCAGCGCCGCGGCGCAAGCGAGCGGGTTGCCGCCAAAAGTAGAACCGTGTTTCGCCAGCGCCGGAGAGATACGGTCATTGCATAACACGGCGCCCATCGGGAATCCGCCGGCGATGGCCTTTGCCAGTGTCAGGATGTCCGGCTGTACGCCGGAATGCTCGCAGGCAAACATTTTTCCGGTGCGGGCGAATCCGGTCTGCACCTCGTCGATGATCAGCAAGACCCCATGGGCATCGCAAATTCCTCGCACGGACCGGAGATACTGATTGTCGATAAGCCGCACACCGCCCTCACCCTGGACGATTTCGAGAATAATGGCGGCGGTTTCGTCGTCAATTGCCCGGGCCAGCTTTTCCAGGTTGTTAAAGGGCACGAAGCGGTGACCGGGTAGCAGCGGCTCAAATTCGTCCCGGTACTTGAACGTGGCGCTCAGGGCACCCATCGTTCGCCCGTGAAACCCGCGCATGGCGCTGATAAATCCGTTTTTCCCGGTGGTAATGCGGGCGAATTTCAAGGCGGCCTCGACTGCCTCCGTACCGGAATTGCAGAGGAAAACACGATTCAGTCCGGACGGGCTGATAGACACCAGTTTTTCCATCAGCCTGCCTCGTATATCGTTGTAGAAGATGCCCGGACACGAAACTAATCTTTCCGCCTGATGCTTTAGCGCCCGCGCGACAACCGGATTGGCATGACCGATACTGGCGACGCCAACTCCGGCGGCGCAGTCGATATACTGATTACCCTGATCATCCCAGACCAGCGCCCCCTGGCCACGAACCAGGGTTACGTTGCGTTTCGGGTAGACCTCAAAACCATATTTTTGCTCGAGCAGCATCGCAAGTTTTACTCAATCCAGGTGCCGCCACCAGCCAGGGCTGCCGTAATCGGACGTTCGATTCGCCCGTCGCAAACGATGATTCTGGCATTCCCGGCGCGGGCTATCCCGCTCAGGGCATGCAGCTTCCGTCTCATTCTGCCCTGCGCCAGTTGTTCGCGTGTGTCGAGTTCTGACCGGCTCACTTTCGGGATCAGTGAGTCCGGATTGCCGATGTCTTCCATCAAGCCGGCAGCCTCTATCAATTGGATGATCGTATCTGCCCCGAGGGCAATCTGAAGCCGAACCACTATGTCGTCATTCTCCGAATTGATTGCGTGGCCGTTTTCGTCGCAAATGGGAATGGTCAGTACAGGAACATAACCGTTTTCCATCAACAGGTTGATCAGGCGGGTATTGATACTTTTCGGCTTGCCGGAGCAGTCTCTTTTCAACATTTTTTTACCGTTTTCCATCACCCGGATGCCTTTATTGCGGGCTCCCTGCACAAGTCGTCCATCCAGCCCGGTCAGCCCCACCGCGTTGACGCCGTGGCGCTGGAACAATTCAACCAGGCGCTTGTTTCGCAATCCGCTGTACGCCATCAAAATAGCGTCAATGGCGTTGTCATCCGATAAAACACTGCTATAGCCGGAGAGGGAAGTCACTGTGTTTTTGGTGAAACCCATTTTCTCCACAATATGGTCGCGCAAGGCGTTTGCGCCGTGAACCACGAGATACGGCTGGTTGATCGCCGCCAGATCCTGGACGATTCCGGGCAGGTCAATCGCCTCCCCGCCGCCGATTTTTATGATAATCATTGAATCTTTCAAACCAGGTCAATGGTGTAAAGGTGGTTGTTGGGTATTCTGTGCCAGTGATTATCGCCTGAATCCCAGGTTTGTGAGCAGACAACCCGGACTTCGTTGCAGGTCGTCCTGCGCAACTGGAAATAGTCGGGGTTTTCACAAAACTGGCTGTAAATCCGGACTGCCCTGGAATCAGCCAGGAAAAAGTTCATCGCCCGGACATAACGGGTTCGTTTGTTAATGACCTTCACACCCCGTCGGGTGGCTTCCAGCATATCGCCCGAGTCGAATTTTTTGATCGTATTAAATATCTTTTCAGCGCCAATCCTGCCCTCGGCCTTTATTCTGACGCCGCGCAGTTCGCCATTGAACAGGAAGACCTGGCTGCCGTCATAAAATGGCATGTTGTTTCGAATCGTGATCCCCTCGTTGCGAAAAGCGCTTCTTGCATGAGCCAGAAACAACGTGGTTTCAGGAAATGAGCGGATATCTTCCCATACCGGCTTGATGTTATGGTGCAAGGACCAGGAACGATCCGGGTTCAGCCAGGCGCATCCCCAGCCATGCCCCTGGTATTCAGGGCTGTTTTTCGATAAGGCCCTGAAGGCGTCAAGATAAGGCCCAGGCTCCACTCCGGCCCGGCGCTCTAACAGTAATAACCGGCACACGGCGAGATCTTGAGGGTTCAGGCCGGGTGCAGCCCGGCGAATCCCAGCGCTGTCTGTTCGGGAAAACCACACATCAGGTTAAATGCCTGGACTGCCTGACCGGAGGCGCCTTTCATCAGATTGTCGATAGCGCTGATGACGACCAGACGATTACTGTGCGGGTCCATTTCAAAACCGATGTCGCAATAGTTGGTTCCGCTCAATAATTTGGGTTCGGGATAGCGATAAATACCCGTCGCTTCCTTGATGATCCGGACAAAAGGCTCGTCTGAATAATCCTGCCGATAGATTTTCCATATTTCTTTCTCCGTCATGGAGCGCTTCAGAAAAACATGGCATGTAGCCAGTATGCCACGCACCATTTCAATGGCGGTAGCGGACAGGGAAAGGTTTGTATCCTGGCCCAGTTCCTGAAGTATTTCCGGGATGTGGCGATGCCCGGTTGGTTTGTATGATCTCACTGCGCCGGATCGTTCCGGGTGGTGACTGGCGCCGGATATGCGGTTGCCCCCTTCGCTGGAACCCACCTTTACCTCGATCACGGCTCCGGTTGCGAGGCCGCGCTTGAAAACGGGGCGCAGTCCGAGCAAGGCCGCGGTGGCGTTGCATCCGGCGCCGGTAACCAGTGTAGCGCTCTGGATGGCATTCCGGTTTATTTCCGGGATGCCGTAAACGAATTGGCCCAGGCGCTCCGGGCAACAGTGGTCGCGCCCGTACCAGGCGCGGTACACCGTTGCGTCCTGTAACCGGAAATCCCCGGAAAGATCAATTATTTTCGGCGCCAGGGATTTGAAATACCCGATTTTCTGCATCGCATGACCATGAGGCAGACTCAGAAACAGCAGATCGCATGGCTCCAGATCGGCGAGTGAACAAAACGGGAGAGTCGTTATTTTACGCAGGTTCGGGTGCACCCGGCCCACCCGCTTTCCCGCAAACCGTTCCGAAGTGACCTGATGCAGGCTGGCGCCGGGATGGTCCAGCAATAATCTGACCAATTCTCCACCGGCGTAACCACTGCCGCCTGCAATCGAAACCCGAACGGGGGAGGCGTTATCCGGCATGGCTTGCGGGGTCAACCGTTCGCGCGGGACAGGACATGATCAACCACCTTGCCCGGAATATTGATGCCAGTGGTGTCAATGCTGTTTCGAAATTCCATGGTGTAGTTTACTTCATTGACCAGATAACCGTCATTGGATTCGAACAGGTCGATAGCCAATGCGCCGCCACCGACCGCTTTCGCTGCATTCAGGCAGAGTTCACCCAGTTGCGGGGTGACCGGGCAACCACTGGCAGTCGCTCCACGGGCGGTATTCGTGATCCAGTGCGCGGAGCTGCGGTAAATCGCGGCGATACAATCGTCTCCCACTACAAACGCGCGAATATCCCGGCCCTTTTTGGCGACATATTTTTGTATAAAAAAGATGGAATGATGGTAGCTGCCGAGAACGGCTTTGTGTTCGAGGATGGTTTCCGCGGCATCCCGGTCGTTTACTCTGGACAACAGTCTTCCCCAGGAACCGACAGCGGGTTTCAGCACCACCGGATAGCCGAGCTCCTCAATGGCCTTGAGAGCAGACTCGACTGTGAAGGCGATTCTCAAATCAGGCTGCGCAACGCCCCGGTCCTGCAATGCCACCGCAGTGAGTATCTTGTCACCGCAGGTCAGGGAAACGTCATAGCTGTTTACGCAGGGAATGCCGAGACTCTGATAAAGTCTGAGCGCATGAAGCGCTCTCGAGTGATTGATGCTCCGTTCGACGATCACGTCGACTTCGGGCCGATGGTTCAAATCGAAACAAAGCTGACGATCATCCAGCATGACCAGATTGACATTCCGGCGCTTGTTGAATTCCCCGATCAGAAGTTTTTCCTCTTTTCTGATCAGTGAATGCAGGAAGCCGACGGTTATTGACCCCAATCTTCCTCCGCCTCGGGAGCCTCATCAAGCTCTACCGGGTCCAGTGAGGTGACCTCGAGTTCCGACCCGCAATCATCGCATTCAAGCAACTCACCCGTGACGGTATCGCCCGCCAGGGTAATTTCACCACCGCATACAGGGCATTCGCTCATTCATAATTTCCCAGGAAACAATAATAAGAAGTAATAACCTGGAACCAGCCAGTAGCGCTATTACTAACGAAGGGGCATTTTACCGGAGAATCAGAAATTGACAACTGCCCGTGTCACCGCTGTCGGGGAACCATCAGGCCGGGTTATTAGAATTCGTTGAAAAAAACCATTAGAATCCCCGGTTTGCACCCGTTCCTCCCCCGACCATAATGACAATACCATCAGATTTATCGAAATACGGCATCAACAACGCCACGGAAATCATCTGCAATCCGGACTACCAGATGCTCTTCGAAGAGGAAACCAGGACAGATTTAACAGGCTATGAAAGAGGCAAACTCACCGAAAGTGGTGCCGTATCCGTTGATACCGGAATTTTTACAGGACGATCACCCAATGACAAATATATTGTGCGCGATGATGTGACGCGGGATACTTTCTGGTGGGCTGACCAGGGGGAAAATGACAATAAACCCTTGTCACAGGAAAACTGGGAAATTCTCAAAAACAGGGTTGCCAGACAGTTATCCGGCAAACGGCTGTTCGTTGTGGACGCTTTTTGCGGGGCGAATCCGGGCAGCCGCCTTGCGGTCCGGTTTGTGATGGAGGTGGCCTGGCAGGCGCATTTTGTAAAAAACATGTTTATCCGCCCGCAACCGGCCGAGCTCGAGAACTTTAAACCTGATTTCGTTGTGCTGAACGGCGCCAGGGCAACCAATCCGCGCTGGCGGGAAATGGGATTGAATTCGGAAAATTTTGTCGCGTTCAATCTGACTGAAAAGATGCAGATTATTGGCGGCACCTGGTATGGCGGCGAAATGAAAAAGGGACTGTTTTCGATCATGAACTACCTGCTCCCCCTGCGCGGTATGGCGTCGATGCATTGCTCCGCCAATGTCTCCGATGAAGGCGAAACAGCCGTCTTCTTCGGCTTGTCGGGGACGGGAAAAACCACCTTGTCTACCGACCCCCGGCGTAAATTGATTGGTGATGATGAACATGGCTGGGATGATGACGGCGTTTTTAATTTCGAAGGGGGCTGCTATGCCAAGACCATCGGGCTGAAAGAAGAATCCGAACCCGATATCTACCGTGCCGTGCGCCGGGATGCGTTGCTTGAAAACGTGACGGTTCTGCCGGACGGTACGATTGATTATGAGGATGATTCAAAGACCCAGAATACCCGGGTTTCCTATCCGATTTACCATATAGACAATATTGTCAAACCGGTCTCGAAGGGAGGACACGCAAACAGGATCATCTTCCTTTCCGCGGACGCTTTCGGCGTGCTGCCGCCGGTATCGAGATTAACCGCCCAGCAGACGAAATATCATTTCCTGTCCGGTTTTACGGCCAAGCTGGCCGGTACGGAAAGAGGCGTGGACGAACCGACACCGACTTTCTCCGCCTGTTTTGGCGCGGCGTTTTTAAGCCTGCATCCAACCCGGTATGCCAGGGAGCTGGCCAGAAAAATGGAGGCGACAAATGCGCGGGCGTATCTGGTCAATACAGGATGGAACGGGAGCGGCAAACGAATTTCAATACAGGCCACCCGGGCGATCATTAACGCGATATTGAATGGCGGTATGGAGAAGGTCGCCTTCACGACGATTCCGTTTTTTAATTTATCGATTCCGATTGTTCTGGAAGGGGTTGACGGCGACATTCTGGACCCCAGGAACACGTATGCCGACCCGTCCGAGTGGGATCGAAAGGCAATGTCACTGGCCGCCTTGTTTATCGAAAACTTCAAAAAATACGAAGACACCGATGAAGGGAAAGCCCTGGCGGCGGCAGGCCCGGCGCTGGCGGGATAAAATGAAAGGCGAAAGCGGCCCGAATCAATCCTGGCTGGCGGGCCGCTGCAGAAGAATCACATTCCTGGTCTGTCTGACAATCTCGACCAGCGTCCCGGGTGACCCGTCAATCGAAGCGGCCCGCGCGGCATACGCTGAAGGCCGCTTTGCCGAGGCAGCCGAACTCGCTGAAGCCCTCAAAACCTCCGAAGGGCTTGCCTTGGCGGCCAAATCCCTGGCGATATTCGGCTACCATGTTGCCGAAGACGACAGCAAGCTGGTCCTGTTCGATCGTGCCGTGCTGCTGGCGAAAGATGCGACCCGGCTGGATGCAACCAATCCGGATGCCTGGGTCCAACTGGCGCATGCAATGGGCCGGTACGCTCAGACAATCGGAATGCTTGAAGCGGCTGGTACAGGGTATCCGAAGAGGGTGCGTGAAGCGCTTGAGAAGGCGCTTCGGTTGAACCCGGAAAGTGCAGACGCTCATTTGAGTCTGGCCACCTGGCATGCGGAAGCGGTCAACACAGGAGGTTTTATGGCCAGAGCGCTGTACGGCGCCTCCAAAAAGGACGCGCTGGCACACTACAAGGAAGCAATCCGGCTTGCGCCCGGGGAGAAAGTGATCTACGTCCAATATGCCTTCGGTTTGTTGCTGTTGAACGAAACTGCGAACCGCGGCCATGCGCGCGAACTGCTCAAGCGCGCGCTCCGGATGCCATCCAGAGATGCGCATGATCGTCTTTTTCACCAAATGGCGGTTGAGCGACTGGCGGCTCCGGACATCGAAAAGCCAAGAGCGGGTGCGGTAAAGCCGGAGCGATAGTGTTTTTCCATGCCCGGAACACACCCTATAAAAGCCGCGCCGGAAGGACGGCATGAAAAACTGGATGAAGGATGTCGGCAAATGAACATCCGAATCAGCAAGGCCCAGCGGCAACAGTTACTGGCCCACATTGAGCTGGTCGCAAAATGGAACAGACGGCTGAATCTGACTGCGATCACGGATGGCGGCGACATGGTCGTCCATCATGTTCTGGATTCTCTGGGCGTCATGCCCTGGATAAAAGGGAACAGGATACTCGATATCGGTTCTGGCGCAGGATTCCCCGGTATTCCACTGGCCATTGTTGACCCGGACATCGAGGTTACCCTGCTGGACAGTCGGGGGAAACGAATCGAATTCCTTCGCCATGCCTGCCACAAGCTGGAACTGGATAACATATCATTGCAAAAAATCCGGGTGGAAGATTATCAGCCGCAACAAAAATTTGATACGCTTGTAGCGCGCGCGTTCTCGCCGCTGGCCAGACTTGTGGAACTGACCGGGCGATGCCGGTCTCGAGGCGCTCGTCTGCTTGCGTTCAAGGGGAAATACCCGGAAGGTGAGATTGCAGAATTATCCGCAGAAGCCAGAATGCGCGTTACCATTGAAAAAATCGATATACCCTGGTTGAACGCCCAGAGGCATATTGTCCTATTGGAATTTTAAATTGCCCCGAATTATCGCCATCACAAACCAGAAAGGAGGGGTGGGTAAAACCACGACTGCAATCAATCTGGCGTCTTCACTCAGTTCTGCGCAGAGTCGTGTACTGCTGGTTGACATGGACCCGCAGGGTAATGCCACAGTAGGATGCGGGGTTGCCATGCGGGAAACGGGAAACAGTGTTTACGATGTCCTGACCGGTGATTGTGATATTGATGAGGCGCTGGTCGTTACCGATTACGGGTTCAGTATCCTGCCATCCCATCCTGACCTGTCAGGTGTCCAGGTCGAACTGATGCGACAGGAACAACGCGATCATCGGTTGAAAAATGTCCTCGCCGGCGTCATCCGGGATTTTGATATGGTGCTGATTGATTGCGCGCCGGCGCTGAATGTCCTGACCGTCAATTCATTGACCGCAGCCGGCGAGGCGCTGATTCCGGTACAATGTGAATATTATGCGCTGGAAGGGTTGACCAGTCTGGTCGAGACCATTGCGCTGGTCAAGCACAGACTGAATCCCGGGCTGGAAATCCTGGGCCTGTTTCGCACCATGTATGATGGCCGCAACAACCTGGGATTAGAAGTCTCGGAGCAACTGGCGGAGCATTTTCCCGAGAAACTGTTCCGCACGATTATTCCCCGGAATGTGCGCCTGGCGGAAGCCCCGAGTCATGGCAAACCGGCGCTGGAATATGACCGGAACTGCGCCGGGGCGCGGGCCTACATGGCGCTGGCGTGTGAGTTGTTAAGGCGCGGGGCGCCGTCGGCCCCGGTGGGGTGACGCGATGAAGAAAAAAACCAGATTGGGGCGGGGTCTTGGGGCGTTGCTCGGGGATGCGCAATCGGCGGTGGATCTACAGCTCGCCGCCGCAACTGGCGATAGTGGCGCGAACCGGGTCGGGTTTCGCGAAATCCCGATAGAACAATTACAACGAGGCGAATACCAGCCTCGGGTTCGGATGGACCAGGAAGCCCTGGTGGAATTGGGCAACTCCATCCGGTCGCAGGGCGTGCTGCAGCCGCTGCTGGTCAGACCGAAGGGAAAAGACCGTTATGAAATAATTGCCGGGGAGCGCCGCTGGCGCGGGGCCCAGTTGGCCGGATTGCAGACTGTGCCCGCTGTCATTCGTGAGGTCGAAGACAGAACCGCGATGGCGGTGGGGTTGATCGAAAACATACAGCGGGAAAATCTGAACGCGGTTGAGCAGGCCAGAGGTTACCATCGACTGCTTGAGGAGTTTGGATTGACTCATCAGGAAGCCTCCGACGCGGTCGGATGCTCGCGCGCCGCGATTACCAATTTGCTGCGGTTATTATCACTGCACCCGGATGTGCAAAAGATGCTGGAAGAAGGGCTGCTGGACATGGGGCACGCCCGCGCCCTGCTGGGGTTGGCGGAAGCGGACCAACCCCGGGCCGCACAAACCGTGGCGAGCAAAAAACTTTCGGTTCGCCAAACCGAGCAGTTGGTGAAATTAATCAACCGGCCGGTGGTTCACGAGGATCCCAAAAGCAGGCAAGCCACCGCCGACATCAGACTTCTTGAAGAGGATCTGTCGAAAAAACTGGGCGCGAAAGTCGATATACGACACAGCGCGAAAAAGGGCAAACTGATTATTCATTACCATTCTCTGGACGAACTGGATGGTATTCTGGAAAAGATAAAATAGCGGGCAGGAATCCACAACCGACATCCCTGGCGCCATCAATTCAATCGTAGGGGCGGGTCACTGTGCCCGCCCGTGCAGGAACCGAAGGATCGGCAGGGCAAATGGCGCGAACAAGGCAAAAAACAGGAATTTTCCCGAACATTCAGGAGAATCTGTTCTACAATTCAGGGGTAATAATGCCTGAACACTTGACAAGAATTCCGGGAGGATCGATTACAATGATCGCCAGCCAGCCAGCCAGCCAGCCAGCCAGCCAGCCAGCCAGCCAGCCAGCCAGCCAGCCAGCCAGCCAGCCAGCCAGCCAGCCAGCCAGCCAGCCAGTATTGAGCCTGTGAGGTGTCTGGCAGCGGCTTTTTTGTTCTTCTTTCCGTTGTTGCCCGGTCTGACCCCCGAAGCGCAGGCCCAGACCCAGCCGCAGGTCAATCTGTCGGTTTCAAGCGCAACAGTCACAGAAGGCGCCAGCGCTGTGACGATTACCGCCACGCGCAGCGAGGCCAATACCTCAGGCGCGACGCTGTCGATTCCGATTACGGTCAAGACTTCCGGCGCCAGTGCGCAGGCGGCCGATTACACGGTGGCCAACTCCATCTCCATCGCCAATAACGAAAGCTCCGGAACAACGACATTTACGGTTACGGACGACAGCGTCGACGAACCGCAAGAGACGGTCGTCATTGAACTTGGCACACCCCCGGCCGGCACCCGAAAGGGTTCTGCCGATGAAATCACGATCGAGATTGTGGATGACGACCCGACCGAAGTCTCCCTGGTCCGCGTCGGCCTGCCGCGCACGGGCAGTGGCCGAGAGGGCAGTGGCGCGGTATCCGAAGGCGCCGTGATTGAATTCACTGTAAATCTGTCGCGCCCCCTGATAGCGGGAGAAGTGATTGAAGTACCGTTATCGATCCATGGCATGGGCGTAACCCCTGCCGACTGGAAGCTGGCGCAACGAGCCAGCACCCGTTCAGTCTGGCGCAACCACGGTGTCACCACTGAGCGCAAAGACACCGCCACCCCGAAGGTCAAATTCACAGGTCCCGGAGCGCAGACCGCGACCCTGGGATTGTTTCCTGTTCCAGACGACACCGATGAACCGGGCGGCGAGACTTACGTCCTCGCGCTGGGTCCGGATGACGCGACCACGAACGGCTTTGACGCCACCGCCCGCGCCACCAATGTCGGCGGCGGCGCCGACCCGAGCGCCACCGCCAATACCATCACCGTCCACGTCAACGAAGAGCGTACTCACACCTTGTCGATCGCCATGTTCACCACTTCGGCCAATGAAGGCGCGTCCGGAGCTACCGCCACCTACCCGGTTAGTTTCCCCTTGGCGCCTGACCGCATAAAATTTTACGCCAATGTCTGCGTCAGTGGCACAGCCACGTACGACACAGACTATCAACTGCGAGATTCGACCCCCAGCCGCCTGGATCTGGATTCGAACGGCTGCGTCCGCGGCGGAGTGAAACTGTCTCTACCCAGGGGGGGGCCGCCCAGTCATTTCCACATCTTTCCGATCGGAGACCACGCAATAGAGTCGGACGAGACGATCATTCTGACTGTGAGCAGGCGTACCAGTGGTACAAGAAGCAAAATTACGCCCGCCGATGTTTTGATTGATTCTGCCAACAGCAGTGTAACCTTCACTCTGACCAACGACGACGACGGCAGTATCCCGGTGATTCCGGTCGTGACAATCGCCCCGACCACGGCGAATACTCCGATCACCGAAGGCACGGCCGCCAGTTACACTCTGACCGCCACCCCGCCGCCGAGCGCCGCGCTGACGGTCAATCTGAATGTGGCGGATGTCGCCGGCAGCGACTTTATCGACGCCACAGACGAAGGCGCGAAAACCGTCACCATCCCGACCACCGGAACAACCACGTATACAGTTGCCACCGTCAACGATAGTCGCGTATACGAAGCGGGCGGCGATGTCACGGTGACGGTAGAGGACGATGACGCCAACCCGGTGACCTACACCGTGGGCTCCCCGGCGGCGGCCTCAATTATGGTAGAGGACAATGACAGCCCCATGGTATCTATGAGAGTCAGCGCCGAATCCGTTCCGGAAAACGGAGCCCTGACAGAAGCGACAATCAGAACCAATCGGGACCTGTCATCGGCCTTGATTGTTTCCTATGGCTTAAGTGGCTCCGCGACCTGCGGTACGGACTACACCCTGGCTGGCGCCGACTGCGCCGCCGCAACCGGGACCCTCACGCTACCGGCGGGAACGGAAGCGTTTACTGAGATTGAGCTTCCGGTCAGACTGATGGCCGACTCGGTGGACGACAACGGCGAAACCATCATTGTGACCCTGACGGCGGGTACGGACTACGCATTGGGCGCGGACAGGGTATACACCGCCACGATCTACGATGATATCGGAGACGCTACCTTTGTGATCGACGGCAATCCCCATGTAGGTGAAACCGTGACCATCCAGCGTACTCAATCAGACCCGGACGGTGATAGCGCCCCCGATTCGTACAGCTGGAGCTGGAAGGCCGACCCGGACGATGAGAACACGGATTGGGAGGTCATTTCAGGGCAGACCACAACCGCCCTGGTGGTGACGAACGAGTGGTTGGGGGATTACCTGCTGGCCGATGTCCGTTATTCTGATGGCGACGGCTACCCGGAAACAGTCAGTACCGCCCCGTTCGGCCCGATCATCGAACCGCCGCCGTTGCCGGTTCTGACCCTGACCGGCGGAAGCCCGATCAACGAAGGCGAAGCGGCGCGATTCACGGTAACATCGAGCCTTCCGGCGCCGGCGGGCGGACTGGTGATTAGCCGCGATCTGAAAGCCAGCGTGTTTCTCGACCGTACCCGGCTCGCCTCGAACAGCAACGGCGTCTGGACGCTGGCGGCCGGGCGAACCAGCGCGGTCTTTACGGTGCCGACCGTATGCGATGCCGCCAGGCGATCAGAAGACCCGATTACAGTGACCTTGAGAGCCGCCAGTTCGTATTCCTTAAGCGACCCGCCGCCCTCCGCTACCGTACAGGTCAACGACCAGGATCGTTGTCGAACCATTGCCCCGCCCTCCTTGTCCGGGCCGACCTTCGGCGCACAAACGATCCCCGACCAGAACTGGACCCGTGGACAAGAGATTGCCGCATTGCAATTCCCGCAAGCGAGCGGCGGAACCGGAACCCGGACCTACACCCTGAACCCGGCGCCGCCGTCCGGTATATTATATGACGCTGGCGCGTACCGACTGAGCGGAACCCCGGCCCAGGCGCTGGAGCAGACCCGATACGCCTGGATTGTCACCGATGGAAACGGAGCCACCGCCACCCTGCCCTTTACCATTACCATCACCGATGTAGCCGAACTGCGCATCCAGGACGCGGTCAGAAGCGCCTTATCGGCGCTGGCGCGGCGTTCCCTGTCGAGCGCGATCACCAACATCAGCGCCCGCTTTGCCGACCTCAGTGGTTCCGGCCTGACCCTGGCCGGTCATGCGATGCCGTTGAATGCAACGCCCAGGGAAAGGCTGGCAACCGAAGAAGCGTGTCGGTTGCAGCAAAGCCAGAGCGGATGGAACCGACCCACAGCGTCCCGCCCGGACTGTGTCTATACCAGCCAGGGATTACGATCCGCCGAACTGCTGACTTCCAGCGACTTCTCCTTCATGCTGGGCGCGTCCGACACACAATCCCCGCAGACCCCGCGCTGGTCGCTGTGGGGACGGGGAGACCGCGGCAGTTTTGCCGGAGGCGAACCACAGGGCCGCTATGACGGACAGATGCGCGGCGGCTGGCTCGGCCTGGACGCGCGCGCCGGCGCCTGGGTTGCGGGACTGGCCTTCTCGCGCAGTGAAGGCGAAGCGAACTATCATACAGAAGCAGACCGGGGAGGACTGGAAACCACCCTGAACGGAATCTACCCGTATGGCCGCTGGACCCTGGACAACGGCCTTGAAATCAGAGCGGTACTGGGAAGCGGAGACGGCGAAGCGCGGCATACTCCCGAAGACGGCGCGTTACAGACCTCGGACCTGTCCATGCGCCTGGGTTCACTGGGACTGCGCAAGGAACTGGAGCCGAGGGGCAAGATACAACGAGCGTTTCGACTGGACGCGAGTCACGCATCGCTCAAGACGCAAGAGGGGACCGAGCTCCTGCACGGATTGACGGCGGACAGTTGGCGTGTTCGCGCCGGATTGGAAATATCGCGCAAGCTGGTATTACCCGACCAGATTGAATGGCAGCCGTTCCTGGAAGTGGCGGCGCGCAAGGACGGTGGAGACGGACTGCGAGGAGAAGGGATTGAACTGTCGGGTGGAGTGCGGTATCACAGGCCGGGTCTGTCGGTTGAAGCGAAAGGACGTTATCTGGCGGCGCACAGTGAATCGCAGACAAGAGAATCGGGATTCAGCGTCACTGTACGCGGTGGCGAAGGAGCGGGCGGGCGCGGGCTGTGGTTTGCGCTGCAACCGCATTGGGGCGCCAGCGCTACCGCCGGAGCGTTATGGGACGATGCCATGCCGCAGATACAGGATTCATCCAACATCGCCCTGGACGCCCGCATCGGATACGGGCTGAGTCGGTCGAACGGCATCCTGACGCCGTTCGTGTCGGCGGGTCTGGGCGAACAACGAACCGTTCGGCTCGGAAGCCGCTTCGAGTCTTCGGCAGGTTTGAGCGTGGAACTGGTCACAGAGCATATCGAAGATACAGACCCGGACCCCGGCTCTGCGCTGAAACTGAACCTGCGGTGCCGATTCTAAAATTAAGGAAGGTTTCCATGAACAAGCGCGACCGTCCCTGTCCTGCCCGCCCGACGCAAAATCCCGGATTGTGCAAGTCCAGAGCGTCATTTTTATTGGAAATAAAGAACAATGTAGTATAAAATAACTACATTGTTCTTTAGGGTGTGTAATGGGTTTTTCAATAAATTTTCCGGCAGAATTCGAGTCCGGTAACCGACGCCGGGTTTTGCGGCTACAGCTCGGGAAAAAGCATGATCAAATCGAAAGTAGTATTAAAAATACTTGCAGTGGCAGTTTACGGAAAATGCTGGAAGTCAAAAACTTTGAAGAGCTGAAAACAAACGCAAAAACCGAACAACTAAGCTTGAATGCCTACGCTTTACAAAAGATTGAAGGTTGTCTTAAAGAAAACCCAAATAACCTCATTGAAGAGGCTGAGGGTACATATCGAGGGAAAACGGATGACTTTTTTCATCATCTTTTTCCCTATCTTGAAGCTTTTTCGCCGAATTTCGTTACTACGCTCTGCAATGAATATGCGCCAGATGCGACGGTATTGCTAGATCCCTTTGGTGGACTGGGTACAGCCCCGTTTGCGTTTGCTGGTAATCATAAGCAAGCATATTACTGCGAAATTAACCCGCTCATGCAACACATTGCAAAGCTCAAGTGCAACCTGCGCGAAACGACACAAAAAGACCGTGAGGATGCTTGTCCACGAATAAGGGAGTTGATAAACAATATAGAAGACCTTTTGAGCAACCATCAGATAGATGTTGGTCTACAGGCGAACTACAAAACTGCGTTCAAGGGTTCCAATTTTTTCTCTGATTTCACTTTGGATCAAACTCTCAGGTTTCGAACCTGGATTGATCAACTGTATAATCAAGACAAGATTCTAGCTGTTTGTCTTGAACTCAGCGTTTTGGCATCACTCGTAACAGCTTCAGAGATGCAAAGGGCTGGCGACTTAAGAAAAAAGAGAGTGTCAGAAAGGCAAAGAGTGTCATCGAATCTGTGCGATCATGTTGCGACCAAGCTTGCCAGCTTTGAGCAAGGTCTATTGTCGTTTGATACGTGGGGCGCCTCGCCTCGCTTGCTAACGGAAGATTCCAGAACTCTCAACAATATCCCTACAGTCAATGCTGACGTTATCATTACTTCGCCACCCTACCTGAACGGAACGAATTATTTCAGAAATACGAAAATAGAGCTTTGGTTCATTAGAGTAATTCAGGGGAAAGATGATATAGGTAAATTGCGTGACAAAGCCATTACGGCAGGGATCAACGATGTGCGGGGGATCAGATCCAGACAAGCGCCACCAAGTGAAAGCTTCGCTGCACTAAAAAGCGCCCTTCACCAACTGGATAAGTGTGCATACGACCGGAGGATTCCCCAAATGATCAAATGGTATGGTCACGATCTCAACTTGGCATTAAGTGGTTCTATAAAGCACCTGATACCAAATGGAGTTATTGCTGTAGATATCGGGGATTCTATTTACTGCGGTGTTTTGGTGCCAACAGATGCATTGGTAGAAGAGATATTAGCTAAAAATGGATGCCAACTGATAGATAATCTGGTTGTACGGAAACGAACCTCGCGGTTGGGTGCAGAAGTTAAGCAAGTATGTCTTGTCGCGAAAAAAAAACCTGTGTGGCAAACCAGAAAAAAAAGGAATCCCTATAGTAATGTTCTATGGTCTTCTTTCAAATCTGAGCTCCCACACAAAAAATTTCCCTTTTCCAAGAGAAACTGGGGGCATGCAAATCACTCACTTTGCAGTTATCAGGGAAAGCTTAAGCCGGCTATAGCAAAATTCCTGACAGACGCTTTTGTGCCAGAGGGCGGTTCAATGCTGGATCCGTTTTCTGGTGTAGGAACGATACCTTTTGAAGCAGCCTTACAAGGAAAATCAGCATTCGGATTTGATATTAGTCCGGCGGCAGTATCCATTAGCAAAGCCAAATTAAGTATCCCTCAAGAAGACCTCGTAGCTCAGTCACTGACTAAATTAGACGCATACATCAAGGAAAACAAAAAGAACATCAAGATCAATTGCTGGACTCCTGACTTTAACAAAAGGTTGTCTGAGTACTATCACAGCGAAACGCTAAAGGAAATTTTATGTGCAAGAGATTGGTTCCATATAGCGAAGCCCTGGAATTCAACCGAGTCACTCCTTTTGGCTTGTTGTATGCATGTGCTTCACGGCAATCGACCTTACGCCTTGAGCCGTAGGTCGCACCCAATCACTCCTTTTTCTCCATCTGGAGACTATGAAGATAAATCATTGATTGAAAAGTTGAAGCAAAAAGTGGACAAGGCAATATCAGTACCCTATCCGTGCAATTTTTTGGAAGGAAAGGCATTCTTTCAAGATGCCACAGAAACATGGCCACTAGAAGTAGAAAATCTTGATGCAATCATTACCTCGCCGCCTTTCTATAATTCAACCCGGTTCTATTTAGCAAATTGGATACGGTTATGGTTTGCAGGTTGGAATGAGACTGACTTCAACCACCAACCAAATCGCTTCATTGACGAGAGACAGAAAGCCACATTCGATTGCTATGATAGCATTGTCCGGTCATCCAAAGAAAGATTAAAGTCTGATGGCATTCTGGTTCTCCACTTGGGGAAGAGCAAAAAGTGCGACATGGCCGAACACTTACTCAACAAGTCAAGATATTGGTTTTCCAATCATGAGATTTTTGGCGAATCGGTTTCGCACTGTGAATCACATGGCATCCGGGATAAAGGAGGGGTGACCGAGCATCAATACTTGCTCTTGTACTAATGCCCTCTTTTTAAGCCTAGTAATCGGGCAGTTTCGTCGCTTAAGGAAAGTCTGAACAATACGAGTTTTGGGGATTTTGGGTAGTCATTTTTGTAAATCCGGGATATGAGTGGGTCTGAAAGACAGAATGGCCCGGAATCAGTGAGCGGGAGCGGGGAAATACAAGCATTCTCCCCCTCTTTTCATTTTTCAGGCGTACGTAGCCTGCAGTTTCAACCGCCTTTGTCTCAACAGTACTTTCTTCGCCATCACCAGATTGCTTAAGGCACAGGCCACAACCAGTCGATGCGTGTTCTTCTCCAGCCCCCGGTAACGAACCCGGGTAAAACCGAACTGCCGCTTGAGAATACCGAACTGATGTTCCACCTTCGACCGTATCCGGGACTTGGTTCGATTCTTCAAGCGCTCCTTCTCCGTCAATTTGCGGTAGCGCGTCCCCTTCGAATGAGTGAAATCCTTCGCCTCCGGCGCTACCTGTGAAATCACCGCCTTCTGACCCGTATAGGCCGAGTCTCCCCATACACGGGTCTCTTTCCCGTGCAGAAGTTCCGGCAGAACCTGTGAATCATGAACATTCGCCGGCGTAGCCACCACCGAATGAATCAGCTTGCTGCGACTGTCCACACCGATATGCGCCTTCATACCAAAGTACCATTGCTGCCCCTTGCGCGTCGAGTGCATCTGGGGGTCTCGTTTCTTCTCCCGGTTCTTGGTCGAACTCGGTGCGCAGATGATGCTGGCATCCACGATCGTACCCCGATTCACCTTCAGTCCGTTCTCACCCAAATATTCATTGACCAGTCCGAACAATCGTTCCCCCAGGTTATGCTTCTCCATCAGATGACGAAACTTGCAGATCGTGGTCTCGTCGGGAGCCGGCTCCCGACCCAGGTCTATGCCCACAAACCGGCGCATCGACAACGAATCGTACAACGCTTCCTCGGCAGCCGGGTCCGAAAGACTGAACCAGTGTTGCAGAAAGTGAATCCGCAACATCCGGTCTATTCCAATCGGCCTGCGGCCTGCCCCTTGCGGTTTGGGATAAAAAGGCTCGATGACTGCATTCAACTCCACCCACGGAATGATTTGCTCCATCTCATCCAGAAAACGCTCCTTGCGCGTCTGTTTCTTGTATTTGTCAAATCCAGCTTCGGAAAAAGTACTCTGGCGCATCGGAAATATCTCCAGTCAGTATGAAGTACAAAAATTATACAATAGAAACTGATTAATCAGAGATTCCTTAAATGTACGGTTAAGTTGTGTTTTTCCAAGAGTGCTTTTAATTCCTTGACTCTTTTCAATAGATTCGATTGGTCTCGCACATTCAGATATCGCTCAACGCATGCATTCACATCGATATTGGGATTGAATACAGGTTCGGAGCTTGACAGAAGCTCCAAAGAAGCCCCCGTGATCCGGGCTAATTCTGTCAGTTCAGTATTTGTATAGAATTCGCTCGGCCACATATCCGACTTATTTTGGTTTGCCTCTGCGGACAACAGTGTAGCATTTTCGATGCTGAGCGGATAAAAATAACGGGAAGGCAGCGTATGATCTATTTGCCAAGTGGCTGTTTTTGCTATATCCAATGGAATTTTAGTTTTGAAACAACGACTCTGAAAACGGTCAAATAAATCTTTGACATTCAGTTTTTCGTTGCTGTCAGCGATCAGCAGTTCCGCTATTCTTCTCTTGCTGGCGGCCTCACGTAACTGTTCGCTTGTTCTTTTCGGATTAAGTTCAGCATTAATCACTGCTTTACAAGCTCTACACTCAATTTGCTTTTCGAGCGGCCCCCAATCAACATGTCTGGAAAAATCATTATTTGGGAGGATACGACTACATACATTGCACTGTTTCCAATATGATTCTGGTTTTTCTGTGGCTGATCTGAAAAATGCTTTCCAAAATCGTCGAGCAGGCGTACCTTCTTTGTCTGTTGCTTGTTCGGGCCATGTAGAAAAAGGCAGATCAGCATTCCGTGAATGGGTGAATTTGCAAAATGAGCAAATCCACCGACAGTCTTTATAAGCGTGGTCGGGGCATAAAAGCTCTTTTCCTATATTCTCGTAATTTCTTATCCCACAGTTTATGCAAGTGTAGGATATCCATGCGTCATGGTAAGGGATTCCTTCAATTCTCGGAATGCCGGTCCTGTTTTTTGTTTTTCTCCTGACCATAAAAGTGACATTCAGGTCCTTACGACACCAAGCGTGATCGAATTTTTCTCCAACGGAATAATAGGAATTTCCATCGGGGTTTTGCAAAATATAATCTCCCAAACAAATCTCCGCAGTTTTTTGCATCAACACAGCGACACCGTATAAATGTAAGGCGTGCTCGCGGCAATACCATCCACAATCTCCTGGTTGAGGTGGCTCTGTATAGATGTGGTTAAGCTCCGGCTTTACCTTCCGGGAAAGAATATCAGCGAAGTCCATAGTATAATTTCTGCCAAGAGGTGGAAGGGTATAAAGAATTTTGTATAAATGATCGTGGGTCACGTTAGACAGGCGCTTTGTCTCCGAATGGAATAATAAACTGATTCAGTGTAGCGTCCCAGCCCCAGCCTGGAATCGTATACTCAAGAATAGATGCCGGTAAATTGATACTTACTTATTAGCTCTGATAGGTGGTCGTACTTTTTTATTTTTCGGTTAAGTTGACCCTGTGGGGAGAATACTCTTATAATCCGCAGCTTGCCGCCTCTCATTCTGCCCCGATTTCTGTATTGAGGGAGCGACGCTGAATTGACGCGCAGAGGCGCTATAGTGAAGGGCGAAGTACAGACCCTGCGGCAAGGGCTCAAACAGGCGCTGGTATTACAATGTATTACCACGGTTCTGCTTTTGCTGGTGGTTGCAGTATGGCTGGCATTGGCGGTCAGGGTTGGAGAGGTAGCCTGGTTTTCTATTGCCTGGGGCAGGTTCGGGAGTACGCTTTATGGGGCATTGCTGGCTTTGGCCGGCACCATCCTGAGCGCCAGGAGCGTAATGCGCGGTTTCGGTCAGGACACCGATCAGACAGGCTGGTCTGCAATGGGCTCGATTTATGTCGGGTTGCTGAACAAGCTGGTGATAATCGGTGGTGGAATTGCTTTCGGGCTGGTTTACCTGGAGTTTCAGCCGGTCTGGGTGGTGACGGGTTATATAGTGGTACAAATAGCGGGCGCCGGGGCAATGGTCCAGCGAAGAACCCGGCCCGATTCCGGGTAATTGTAAACGGTTTAACGAACAGAAACTTGGATTTAGATGGCATCGTCAGGAACAGTTACCTCGACTGAATTTATTCGGCACCATTTGACCAATCTGACCTTTGGGCGTCATGCCGACGGTTCGTGGGGCATGGCTTATACGGGTACGGAAGCCGCCGAAATGGGAGTCATGGCCGTCCATGTGGACAGCCTTTTCTGGTCATTTGCGCTGGGAGCGCTGTTTTTGGCGATTTTCCGCAGGGTGGCAATCCGGGTAACGGCCGGTGAGCCGGGAATGTTGCAGAATTTTTGCGAATGGATTGTTGAATTTATAGATGAAAACGTGCGCGGTTCGTTCACCGCGAAAAATGATCTGGTCGCGCCGATGGCGCTCACCCTGTTTTGCTGGATATTTCTGATGAATCTGATGGATCTGGTTCCGGTGGAGGTGATCCCGAGATTTCTGGAGTTGTTTGGCGTTCACTTCCAGAAAGTGGTGCCAACCACCGATCCCAACATTACCTTTGGCCTCGCATTGAGCATCTTTGCGATGATGATTTACTACAGTATCAGGGTCAAGGGCCCGGTTGGATTCGCGGCGGAACTGACCATGCATCCGTTCGAAGCAAAAAACCCGATTTTGAAACTGTTGTTCATACCAGTGAATTTTTTCCTGGAGTTCGTCAGTATGATTTCCAAACCAATTTCTCACTCGCTGCGTCTGTTCGGCAACATGTATGCTGGCGAGATGATCTTCATTCTGATTTCATTGATGTTCGGCACGGGGGTCATCCTGACCTTGTTCGGTGGCGTTCTACAGTTCATCTGGGCGGTTTTTCACATACTGGTTATCACCCTGCAAGCCTTTATTTTCATGGTATTGACCATCGTGTATATGGACATGGCCCATCAACATCACTAAAGACCGGTACTCTTTGACTTTACTTTAATCCAACTTTTATTTTCGGAGATTGAGATGGAACAAGCACTTCTTTACATCGCAGGCGGGATCATGATGGGTCTGGGGGCGCTCGGCGCCGCCGTCGGTATCGGTATTCTGGGGGGGCGCTTCCTGGAGGGCGCTGCCCGTCAACCGGAGTTGATTCCAATGCTGCGTACCCAGTTCTTCATTGTCATGGGTCTGGTTGACGCGGTGCCGATGATTGCGGTGGGTATTGCGATGTACGTTCTTTTTGCGGTTGCATGACCTTGGGCATCGTGTTTGTTCTTGACGCAATACGATTATTAACGCGATAACAGAGGCTTGAAAAGAGATGAATCTTAATCTCACACTGGCTTTCCAGGTGCTGTTTTTTATTGGTTTTGTCTGGTTTAGCAAGAAGTTTGTCTGGACCCCGATCATGGGTGCGCTCAATGAACGGAAAACCCGGATTGCCGATGGTCTGGCCGCTGCTGAAAAAGGCCTTATGGCGGAAGCCGAAGGACACAAGGAGGCTGAAAAAGTGATACTGGAAGCCAAAAATCAGGCTAACGACATCATTGGTAAAGCGGAAAAGCGCGGCTCTGAACTGGTTGATGAAGCCAGGGGCGTGGCCAAACAGGAAAGCGAACGTATCATGAGCGCCGCCAGGGCCGAGATTGACACCGAGTTGAATAAGGCCAAAGACGTCCTGCGTGGTCAGGTAAGTCAGCTTGCAGTGACCGGGGCGCAAAAAATTCTCGGCAGGGAAGTGGATGGGGAAGCCCATGCAGACATACTGGATGATCTGGTCGCGAAGCTCTGATACCCGGACGAAAACAGATCATGCCTGCTCAAAGTAATGTTGCCAGACCTTATGCCCAGGCCCTGTTCGAGCTTGCTCTGGAGCACGATGCCTTGTCTGACTGGGATGATCAGATAAAGCTGCTGGCAGCGGTAGCGGACGACCCTGTCATGGCTGACCTGACTCATGATCCCCATATATCATCTACGCTGCTGTCTGCCTTGATCATCGACGTATGTGGCGACAAATTGAATCAGGAAGGAGGAAATCTGGTCAGGCTGCTGGTCAGGAATAATCGGGTCAACGCGATTCGTGATATTGCGCAGGCGTATGCGGAACGCAAGGCGGATGCCGAAAAGGTGATCGTAGCGCAAATGACGACCGTGGCCCCGCTCGATAAGGGTCGGCAGAAACAATTTGCCGAAGCCTTGCAGTCAAAACTGGGGCGAAGTGTCGATCTTGAATTTGAAGTCGATGAAGAGCTCATCGGCGGCGCCGTAATCAGGGCCGGAGACCGGGTAATAGACGGCTCGATCAAGGCACAACTTGAGCAACTTGGCATGGCTCTGGGCGCTTGATTCGTTACGAGTCGGGTCCACAGCGCCTTAATACATGAGGAAAATTTAAAATGTCCATCCAATTGAATCCGTCTGAAATCAGCGAACTGATTAAAGATCGAATCAAAAACTTCGAATCGGTAGCGCAAGCCCGTACAGAAGGCACGATTGTCATGTTGACTGACGGCATTGCCCGTATCCATGGTCTGAGCGAGGCGATGCAGGGTGAGATGCTTGAATTTCCCGGAAATACCTTTGGTCTTGCCCTGAACCTTGAACAGGATTCGGTGGGTGCGGTGGTGCTCGGTGATTACAAGCACCTTTGTGAAGGGGATACGGTCAAATGCACCGGCCGGATTCTTGAAGTTCCGACCGGGGAGTCATTGCTCGGGCGGGTGGTTGATTCACTGGGACATCCGATTGACGGCAAGGGACCGATTGAAAACACAGTATCGTCGCCGATTGAAAAGATCGCACCCGGGGTTATCGCCCGGCAGTCGGTGGACCAGCCGGTACAGATTGGTCTGAAGTCGATTGATTCGATGGTGCCGATTGGCCGGGGGCAGCGCGAACTGATCATTGGTGATCGACAGACCGGCAAAACGGCGGTGACTATTGACGCCATCATCAACCAGAAAGATACCGACGTGAAGTGTATCTATGTCGCGATCGGTCAGAAGGCATCCAGTATTGCCGGTGTCGTACGCAAGCTCGAAGAGCATGGCGCAATGGAGCACACGATTGTGGTTGCCGCATCGGCGTCCAATTCGGCCGCGGAGCAGTTCATCGCGCCTTATGCCGGTTGTGCGATGGGCGAATATTTCCGTGACAAGGGCGAGGACGCCCTGATCATTTATGATGATCTGACCAAACAGGCTTGGGCTTACCGGCAGATTTCGCTATTGCTGAGACGTCCGCCGGGACGGGAAGCTTATCCGGGTGATGTATTTTATCTGCACTCGCGGTTGCTGGAACGGGGAGCGCGAATCAACGCTCAGGAAGTGGAAAAGCTGACCGGCGGAGCGGTCAAGGGGAAAACCGGCTCGCTGACGGCGATACCGATTATCGAAACCCAGGCCGGCGACGTTTCCGCCTTTGTGCCGACCAATGTAATCTCCATCACCGACGGACAGATATTTCTGGAAACCGGCCTGTTCAACGCCGGCATGCGTCCGGCCATCAACGCCGGCTTGTCGGTATCACGGGTAGGGGGCGCCGCCCAGACCGGTATCATCAAGAAGCTCGGTGGGGGGATTCGTCTGGCGCTGGCGCAGTATCGTGAGCTCGAAGCCTTCTCCCAATTTGCATCGGACCTCGATGAGGCTACGCGAAAGCAGCTGGAGAGGGGCGAGCGCGTTATGGAAATGATGAAACAGCCCCAGTATATGCCGATGTCGGTTGCGGAAATGGCGCTTTCATTGTTTGCTGTCAACCAGGGCTATCTCGATGATGTTGCCGTTGGTGATGTGGTTGCCTTCGAAGGCGCCATGCAGGCTTACGTCAAATCGAATCACGGCGACCTGATTGAGGAAATCAATCGGGACAAGGCGTATTCTGATGAAATTGCGGACAGGCTGAGCGCCGCGATTGAGGATTTCAAGAAAAATGGCAGCTGGTAGTCTCGTAATCTGGACAGCAGCATTGACGGGAGTTTGTAATGCCAAGCACTAAAGAAATACGGAACCAGATCAAGAGTATCGGCAGTACCCGCAAGATTACCAAGGCGATGGAAATGGTCGCCGCCAGCAAAATGCGCCGTGCCCAGAATCGCATGAATGCGGCGCGGCCGTATGCGGATAAAATGCGCGTTGTCGTCTCCCACCTGGCAAACGCGCATCCTGAATATATGCATCCTTACGTATTTACTCGCGAAGAAGTCAAGGCGGTCGGCTTCATTATCATCTCCAGTGATCGGGGTTTATGCGGTGGCCTGAACGTCAATGTTTTCCGCAAGGCGGCGAGCGCAATGGCACAATGGCATGATGACGGGGTGTCGGTCAGGGTCTGCGTTATCGGGAAAAAAGCCAGCGCCTTTTTCAAGCGGTATAATGCCGAAGTGATCAGCGAAGTCACGGACCTTGGCGACGCGCCCGAGTTGAACACACTGATTGGCGCCACCAAGGTACTGATGGATGGTTATCTGGACGGCCAGGTAGACCGGGTATTTGTGGTCAGCAATGAATTTGTAAATACCATGACCCAGTCTCCTCATGTCGAGCAGTTGATACCGATTGTGCCGAGTGAAGAGCGGGAGCTCAAACATTACTGGGACTATATTTACGAACCGGACTCAAAAGAAGTGATTGATTTTCTGATGTCGCGTTATGTCGAGTCGCTCGTTTATCAGTCTGTGGCAGAAAATTCCGCTTGTGAACAGGCGGCCAGAATGGTGGCGATGAAAGCAGCCACGGATAACGCAGGTAACCTGATTGATGATTTGCAGTTGGTCTATAACAAGGCCAGACAGGCTGCGATCACGCAGGAGCTGTCGGAAATTGTGGGTGGCGCCGCAGCGGTTTGACCGCGGCCGGATGATTGAAGACACGCAAGCACAAGAAATTGAACTATTAATAGAGGGCTTTTCGAACCATGAGTTCAGGAAATATCGTAGAAATCATCGGCGCGGTGGTAGATGTCCAGTTCCCCCGTGACACAGTACCCAAAGTGTATCATGCGCTGAAAATAGATGAAGCAGGTTTGACCCTGGAAGTTCAGCAGCAAATGGGAGACGGCGTGGTGCGATGTATCGCCATGGGATCTTCCGATGGCCTGAAACGCGGTGTTGAAGTCAACAACACCGGCGTACCCATATCGGTCCCGGTTGGAGAAGGTACCCTGGGACGAATCATGGACGTGCTGGGTGAACCGGTTGATGAGCGTGGTGAGATCCAGTCAGACAAGCGCATGCCGATCCACCGTCCCGCTCCCACCTACGAAGAACAGGCAGCCAGCGTTGAGTTGCTGGAAACCGGGATCAAGGTGGTTGATCTGATCATGCCGATTGCCAAAGGCGGCAAGATCGGGCTGTTCGGTGGGGCGGGTGTGGGTAAAACCGTTACCCTGCTGGAATTGATCAACAATATTGCAACGGCCCACAGTGGTTTGTCGGTATTCGCCGGGGTAGGGGAACGGACCCGGGAAGGTAATGATTTCTACCACGAGATGCAGGAGGCGGGCGTGGTCAATGTCGAGCGCCCCGAACAGTCGAAAGTGGCCATGGTATATGGTCAGATGAATGAGCCTCCGGGCAACCGGCTGCGGGTGGCGTTATCCGGGTTGACCATGGCGGAACATTTCCGCGACGAAGGCCGGGATGTTCTGATGTTTATCGACAATATCTATCGTTATACCCTGGCCGGGACTGAAGTTTCGGCGCTGCTTGGGCGAATGCCTTCCGCGGTCGGTTATCAACCAACCCTGGCGGATGAAATGGGGGCGCTGCAAGAGCGCATTACTTCCACCAGGGACGGTTCGATTACCTCGTTCCAGGCGGTCTATGTGCCTGCGGACGACCTGACTGACCCATCGCCCGCAACCACGTTCGCGCACCTTGACGCAACCCTGGTACTTTCCCGACAGGTCGCGGAGCTGGGTATTTATCCGGCAGTGGACCCATTGGATTCGACTTCCCGGTTACTGGACCCCCTGGTCATCGGCAATGAACATTACGCCGCGGCCCGCGCTGTACAGGGTACGCTGCAACGCTACAAGGAGCTGCAGGATATCATTGCGATCCTGGGGATGGATGAATTGTCAGAAGAAGACAAGCAGGCGGTAGGCCGCGCGCGGCGTATGCAGCGTTTCCTGTCCCAGCCATTTACCGTGGCGCAGACGTTTACAGGGACACCGGGAAAATATGTGACGCTGAAAGACACCATCAAGGCTTTCCAGGGCATTGCCAACGGCGAGTACGATCATCTGCCGGAGCAGGCCTTCTATATGGTCGGCGGGATTGATGAGGCGATCAAAAAGGCCAAAGAGTTAAGCTAGAGCCCGGTATAAGTCAATGTCTACCATACAAGTTGAAATCGTCAGCGCCGAACAACCGATCTGGGGTGGTCAGGGCACGATGGTGTTTGCTCCGGGAATCCAGGGTGAACTGGGTATTGCACCGCAGCACGCCCCGTTGATTACCCGGCTCAAGGCCGGCGATGTCCGGGTTGAGCAGGAAAGCGGTGAACAACTGTTTTTCTTTATTACAGGCGGACTTCTGGAAGTCCAGCCGTATCTGGTTACGGTATTGTCCGATACCGCAATGCGGGCGGACGACCTGGATGAGTCTGCCGCCCAGGAAGCGATGAAAAAGGCAGAAGAAAAACTGAAGGAGACATCTATGGATGATCAGGATTATGCGGATATGAAAGCGGAACTGGCGGCTTACGCGGCCCAGATCCGAGCCATAGACAAACTGAAGAAACTCCGGGACTGACGGTCTGCCTTGCTGCCTGTCTACAGGCGCCCCGTCATCGTCACAGCCTGTGTTTCATAGAAGCTGGCTCAGAGCAGCATGAGCGAGCGAGCGAGCGTTTTCCAATCCAGAGATGAGCCTGAGGGGGCAGTATTTTGTGAGTCTATTGATCGACATTGAGAGTGGTTGTCAGGCGGCGTAATTTTGGGTTTTGTTAAAAGATAGAAACAGTTTGTTGCGGGCTTTGTTGAGTCTTCTCGCTGCTTCATTATCACTGTATTGCAAAGCGAAGTCATCCAGTATTTTGAACGTGATTCCGGATTTGAGATATTGCTGTGCATGGGGCAGGGAACGGAGTTTCTCATACGGAGTCTGGATCAGTGAGTCCGGGTATTTGCGGATTTGTTTTCCCTGATTGTTGATTTCTTCCTTTGCGAACAAGCAGGGTCGGTGATAGTTCAGGTAGGGATTGAGGTCGTTTGTGAGGAAGTGGTTGACGGGTTGAGCGAAGCGCTGTGAGATGTGTTCGTATCCCAGATGCTTGCGGATGACGGAGCCGTTCTTGCCTTCGACCAGGGCGTTGTCATTGCTCTGTCGGGGACGGGATTTGGTTTGTTCGATCTGGAGTTTTTGCAGGAGTTTAGCGACTTGTCGATTGATATACTCTGAACCGTTATCGGAATGGAACCCCTGGAGCGTGAAGGGGAAGGCATCCAGGAGTTGATGCAGAGCCGGGATGAGATAGCTTTCGGAGATTCTCTGTACACAGACCACGGCCTGCATCTGGGTGACTTCATCGACAGCATTGATGTGATACAGTCCCTTGATGCCGTCCTGATCGCCCTGATGGACGGTATCGACGCGCAAGAAGCCGGGACGGCCATCGGGTCTGGGTTTGCGTCGCTCCCCGATTCGCACGGGCGTATAGCGGGTCTTTTGGAAGTGTCGTCTCTGGCGCTGGTAGGAATCCGAGTGGCGCAGGTTGTACAAGTGTCCATTGGAGATGGCGGCCAGTCGCCGGTATCGGGTATCGCCGAATACCGAAAAAGCCCGTTCACACAGTTTCCGGGTGGCCGGGCCGGACAGGTTGCCGTGCAGGGTATCGGTTTCCACCAGTAAAGCCACATCTTCCGGGGTATAACGTCGACAGAAGGCATTGGCGGGTCGCCCCCGGCGATCCCGAATGCGGCCACTATCGCGGTATTGGCGGATCAGCCGGGTGATCTGGGCGCGGGATAAGCCACTGACCTTCTCCAGGTAGGCTTTCACCACACCCCGGTCGGCCTTGCTCAATGCGCCATAACGCAACTGCCGCAGGCTGTCACAAATCCACGGATAGGACTCCTCGCGGGACTGGGGTTCAAAATCAAAAGTAGTGGCTCCGTTCAAAAACGAACGAATCTCCTCCACCGTCTGTAAACGCTGGCTGTGTAATTTCACGATCATCCTCCGATGATCCCAAAATCAACCCCTTCAAACTCATCTCCCGTTGGAAATACAGCTTATCCTTCAAGCTCATCTCCCGTTGGAAATACACCTCACCCTTCAGGCTCATCTTCCATTGGACAACTCTGAGCGTTGACTTCAGGCTGCCATGTGGTGTAGTGTTGAGGCTGATAGAAAACAGCAGCACTGTCGTCTCTGATCCAAGCGTTGGTTGGACAGAAATATCCGACTAACCGCGACAGTGTATGCTCCTCCCTCTCTACCTTCCCATCTACATGAACAAGTTTGTAATACTCATTGACGGTGCGTTTGCTCTCCATAAACTGAAGAGAACGCTCAAGAAGGACCCGGATTCTTCTGATATTCTGGAACTTGTTCGTTCTATATGCTCAGACTCTTTGGTTGTCAGGCTAAATTTGTTGCGCACGTATTTTTATCATGCAAGTCCAGCTAAAAGCAAAGTAAAAAACCCTATAGATGATCAAGCCACTGATCTGGGTGCAACAAATGTTTGCCGCAGTAATACAAAGCTGATTCAAGAGTTGGAAATGTCGGGAGGAATGGCAGTTCGCCTGGGAGAAACGTCGGTGCAAGGGTGGAAATTGGGGCAACAGGCTGTTAAGCACGTAGGTAACAAAAAACTTGAGGCAAGGGATTTAGTTCCAAACATTAATCAAAAAGGGGTTGATCTCCGAATTGGGCTTGACATTGCACGCCTGTCACTGAAGGGCATCGTGGAAGCTATTGTAGTGGTAACAGGGGACAGTGATTTGGTGCCAGCGTTCAAATTTGCTCGCAGAGAGGGTATTCAGGTATACTTGAACCACCTTGAGCATGGCGTAAAGCGCGAACTAAAGGTTCATGTTGATGGCTTGATACCAAGCAGGAAAGACCTCAGTCATACCCCCTACCAGATCTAGACATTAACGAGATTGGCGCACAAGCCACGGTTGAATATAAGTTCCTTTTTATAATCGTCTGCCGGTCAATTCAGACACTCCGAGAATCCCGAATGAAGCGTTACTCAAACATGATTATTGCCGTCGTCGTAACCTTGGGCATTCCCGGATGCTCGACGGTCCCGGTTGTTCCATTCGATACCGATGGAAGCCGCTCCGATGGCATTGTCAAGATGGTCGCCCCCGTGGCAGCAATTCCCGCCAGGGAATAATGGATAGAGGGATGACGGTTGAGAGTTGGATTTTTCTGCGGGCTGTTTCTTCAGGGCGAGCAGAGCCGGGCTGCCGGGTTGCCGCAACAAAAAGGACGGGCTTTGTGTACGCTGAAAATCCCCCCGGAACACACCGGGTCACGGAAGAGCTCAAGGGGGGTCGGGGAGGGACGGGGGAGAGTATCCGAAAGCGATTCCATGAAACAGGCTTTCCCAACTGCTGATCAGATACTCATCAAACAGGGCTCGCATCTTCCGCCACAAGGCGCTGCGACTGTGGCGGCTCATCAGCGCCCGGTTGAACACCGCACAGCAACGCAGTTGTATCTGGTCAATCAGAAAGGCCAGCATCATCAAATGCGTCAGTACAGTAGACAGGTATTGATTGCCGTGACCAAAGTTGTGTTCCAGGCCGTAGCCCTGGTTCTTCAGCGTATTGAAGGTTTCGTTCTCGATGCGCCAACGGGCGCGACCGACCCGCATCAGTTCATAGACGTTGGATTCGTCAATCGGCAGGTCCGTAACCCAACAGAAGCGTCGTTCCCGGCCATCGGGGCGAATCTCCTGACAGGACAGGAAGTTCACTTCCAGATCAAAGTGCGCGTCATTTAACGGGACTGCATGGAGAAACCGGAAACGGAAACGGACACCGTCCTCTCCCGACACTTCGAGGGCGCCCGTGGTTGTCGTGGCCTCCACCCAACGGAATAACTCCGCATGAGACCCCGGCTTCACTCCGAGCATAAAGCGCATGTCCAGCGACTCCAGCAGCCGGATATGCGGCCCGTTCGCGGCCAAAGCATCTTCCACCACCAGCAGCCTCAAGTGTGGATGATTGCGACGAACCCGTCTCAGCAACCGCTTCGATGCAGCCCGTTCACAGTCATTCTTCGTCGCACCGTCCCGCTTTCCAATGGCCTCGGGCATCAACGGAATCACTTCCCGACAATCCGGGTGCACCAATACCGCAGCCAATAACTGATGGTAATACGTAACCTCGCCGTTCCGGTGGCGTTTCTCACAACAGCAGCGACAGCGAACCTGCCGGGAAGAAAAGACCCCGGTCCCGTCTACCGACAACACATAATGACCGCCCGGCCCCGCAAAACCTTCCAGTCCCTTGCCCCTCTGCAACCGCGCAAACAACCGCTTGTAAACCGGCTCAAACGCATGCGGCTCCACTTCATCCAAACGCTCCCGCATATACGTGTCGCACGGCGCCTGTCGAATCCCGAACAAAGTCCGCAAGTTATGACGAACCGCCTGTGCATGACGACAACGGTCAAACTGCAACAAGGAAGGATACTTCAGACTGAACATCGCCAGACCGGACATCAGAACATCCGGCAAAGACAGCTTGCGAACCTGCCTGGAATCGGGAAATGACTCAAAAGACGTGCGAACAACCTGGTATAACCCGTGAGCGGATAAATCCTTGCGACTGACTGGATGGTTCATGACCTCTCCTCTGTTTCTTGAAATTGGAACCGTAGAATACATCCCTTCAGGACAAAAGTTTACGATAAACTTTCTTTAAACTCCCTCAAATCCCTTGATAGCCCTCATCATCTGTAGCTGGCGGGAATTGCTGCCCCCGTGGGGACATTTGATAGCGCGGAAACGATGATTGTTGATTGGGAGGCCGCAGAACGGGACGCGCTCCATCGGTGCCGTCAGTGGGGATATTCCGGGGTCGATGCGTTTTCCGGGATAACAATTGAGTGTCTGGAAACGTCCTGCTACTCAAGTACCTACTATAGTAGCTGCGGTTGCTCACGGGAGCAGGTCACTCGGAACTACCAGTGTATCGACTGACGGTTCAACCCCGGCACTGCCAACCCGATGAAAAGTGACCTGGAACTGGTCAAGAACGCCTCAGACTGACCGGTTACGAATGTCCATGCACTCTACCGTGGACTGATTGAAGAAGCCGGACTGCTCTTTCCAGTCAACTCAAGTCCTTCCTCGGCAATCGGGTGACCAGGCTTGAGGTGTCGTAGCGGTTTCCGCCCGCGGCCTGGATTTCGGCGTAGTATCCATCAATAATCCGGGTGATGGGCAGTTCCGAGTGGTTCCGTTCGGCCTCTTCCATACACAGACCCAGGTCCTTTCTCATCCAGTCTACCGCGAATCCGAACTCGAATTCGTTATTTAGCATGGTTTCGTGTCGATTGATCATTTGCCATGACCCGGCCGCGCCCTTCGAGATGACATCGAAAACCTTCATGCCGTCCAGCCCCGCATTGACCCCGAAGGCCAGCCCCTCGGATAATCCCTGAACCAGTCCGGCAATACAGATCTGGTTCACCATTTTGGTGAGCTGGCCCGACCCGGCCCCACCCATTAGCAGCGCTGACCGCGCGAAGCAGTCAATCAACGGTTTGGCGCGATCAAACACCTCCTGGTCGCCGCCGACCATCACCGTCAATATCCCGTTTTCGGCGCCCGCCTGCCCGCCGGAAACCGGGGCATCCAGAAAACCGAAGTCATTTTTCCCGGCATGATCGTACAGTTCCCGCGCGACATCGGCGGAAGCGGTTGTGTGATCAATAAAAATCGCGCCGGGCCGGATTGAATTGAATGCGCCATCAACACCGATGGTCACACTGCGCAGATCATCATCATTGCCAACGCAGCAAAACACGAAATCAGCGTCTGACGCGGCTTCGGCAGGGGTCAACACATGGGCGCCGCCATATTCAGCAACCCATTTTTCGGCTTTTGCGGTCGTCCGATTGTAAACGCGAACCGAATGACCTGCGGTTGCCAGATGTCTGGCCATTGGATACCCCATAACGCCAAGGCCAATAAAAGAGATTTTAATACTGTTCATGTCAATCATATATTTCAATACAGGAGGGCAGTGACCATACCCCAATTAGCGGCAGGAAACAATCGAAACAGGATTGGATCCGGGAATCCGGAACCGCCTCGTCAAACCCTTCGCATCAGCGCAAGCGCCCCGAGCAGGAACACCGCCAGGGGAACGGTGGCGCCGAGCAAAGGGGGCAAACTGCTGGCAAGAACAAAGTAGCCGAAGCCTTTGTTGGCGGCGTAAAAGCCGATACCGAGCATGATTCCGATAAACAGGTTTTTTTCCAGGCCGCCAGAGCGTACATTCACAAAAACGAAGGGAACGGCCAGAATGACCATCATTGCCGTGGAAAGCGGCAACATGATCTTGTTCCAGAACGCGAGCTCGTAAAGGTCGGTTTTTTGCTGGTTGTCATCCAGGTGCTGGATATACCGGCTCAACTGGATAAAAGAGAGCTCTCCCGGCTTGATCAAAAACACGGACAGAATTTGTGGTGTAACCCGGGATTCCCATTTGGCGGAATCGGCGGTGTAAGTCTCTATCCTCCCCGAGTCCGGGTCAATCAGGGTGGTTTTAACGTTGTCCAGTACCCAATGACCCTCGACGAAGACACCTTTTGCGGCTTCAACCAGCGATTTCAGTTTTCTGTTTTCATCGAAGTTGAATAATTTGATTTTCAGCAGCGTCAGATCCGGCAGTACTTCATTGACGTTCACATAGGTTTGCGAGTCGCGCATCCACAGGCCGGAGGAGATATGTTGTTTGATGTCCAGTTGCAGGGTTTCCGCCCGGCCCCGTTGTGCCCGGGTTTCAGTCCAGGGAGAAACCAGCTCGCCGATGAGAATGGCCGCAATCACGAAAAACGCGCCGGTTTTCAGGGTTGCAATGGTGATCTGGAAAATTGAGATCCCGCTGGAGCGCATCACGGTCAACTCTGAACCATTGGCCAGTATCGATAGTCCGATGATTGTGCCGAGCAATGCCGCCATCGGGAACAGCTCGTAAATCATGCGCGGGATTGTCAAAGCGATGTATGTGAGAGCCGCTGCCAGATTGTAATTTCCTTTTCCCAGATTGGAAAGCTCGTCCAGAAAATTGACAAGCGTGAATAGCCCAAGTAACGCCAGCAGGGAAATCAGGGCATATTGTAAAATGATCGCCCCGAGATATCGGTTGAGAATCGGCATCAGGCTCTCAATCCTGGCAGCAGTCTCAAGTTGCGGCTACGCCTTGCGAAGAAGTAAACGGCAACCGTCAAGAACAGCAGATGAATAACCCACAGAGAAAGATGCGGGTGAAATATCCCGCGCCGTATCAGGGCAATTCCCACCCCCATCGCGTTAAAGTACGCAAAATACACCAGTAATGCCGGAATCATTCCGGGGAATCGCTTTTTCCTGTAGGCCTGGCTCGAAAAGCAAAGCGCAAAAATCAACAAAATCGGTAACATGACGATTTTCGAGATTCTCCAATGGAGTTCACCCGCGGCCGCTCGTTGATGTCCCGATTGCTCAAGCAGGGCGCCCACAGGACGCGCCTTGACGGGCAAGCCAATGTTGCTGGCGTTCGGTTGTGGTTTCAGTCGGAGGGCATACGATTCAAAATCAAGCGACGTATACTGGTCATCTCCGGCAGCGCCACTGTATCGTGAGCCATCAACAAGCACCAGAAAGTCGGCATTGGTTTGCTCGTCTGTGGTTTTATGCCCGGATGTGGCAATGACGATGTCATCCTGATTTTCGCCGGTGGTATAAACGAAGATGTTTTTGAATGTGCCGGTTTCCGGGTCATGGCTTTCCACGAAATAAATGCCGTTGCCACGGTTGGTTTCGGTAAATACCCCGGGGATAACGCCAGCGATATCAGAGCGGTTTTTATGATTGAACTCCAGAACGAGCACGGTTTCGGCCGCCAGAGGCGAAAGGTAGAGTGATAACACGCCCACCACGGAACCAGCTATTGCAAACAGCGCAATGACAGGACGTATGAACGTGGTCATGCCGATACCGCAGGCATTGATGACAGTCAGTTCGTTATCGCGAATCCATCTGCCCATGACCAGCAAAGTGGAAATATAAATCACCAATGGTACAATCAGGTCAAGATAGGTCATCAATTTGAGCAACAACAAAACAAATACCCTGTCCACAGCAATAATCCCCTCAGCGGCCTGATCCAGGAAACCAACGAGACGGATCACGAAAAATATCGAAATCAGGATAGTGGCAACTCCGGCGCAGGTTTGCAAAACCTCACGGATGAAGGCCCGATGGATAATCATGCGGGTTTTATAATGATAGAATCATGCTGACCGATAGAACGCCCTATTCTACGTAAATATCAACCGAGACGTTAATATGGATTTCTCTGCGAAGACATTGAATCTGATCAAGCGGCCGTCACAATGCATTGTTGCCGGTGTTTTTGAGGCGGGCAAGCCCGTATTGTCATCTTCTGCCAGGATTCTCGACAAGGCGACAGGGAAGCAGATCAGCAAACTGCTTGCCCAGGGCGACCTGTCGGGAAAACCCGGTTCCACGCTGATGGTATATGATCCGCCGAAAGTCAAGGCCAACAGAATATTGTTGCTCGGTCTTGGCAAGAAGGACGGGTTGACGAGTCAGGTCATGCGCGAGGCCGCGATTGCGGCTATCCGGCAACTCGACAAGGGCAATATCAAATCCGCAGACCTGGCGCTGCTCGACACGTTCAGTGATGATCTGGACGTGACCCGCCAGACCAGGAACATGGTTGAAGCGATTGATGCGGCGCTCTACCGCTATGATGAAACAAAAAGCGGCAAGGAAAAAGCGCGCACGCTGAAGAAAGTCAATATCATTGCCGACCCGGCCACGCTGGCGGCAGCGAAACAGGGCGTTGTCGAAGGCGCCGCGATTGCCCATGGCGTCCGTTATTGCCGGACGATTTCGGACCTGCCGGGCAATATATGTACCCCCGGGTATCTTGCCCGTCAGGCGCAAGCGTTGCAGAAAACCCATAAAATCAAAACCACCGTGCTTGACGAGGCACAAATGAAACGGTTGAAAATGGGGTCGTTGCTGTCGGTGTCCAGAGGCAGCCGCGAACCGGCGAAATTGATTGTGATGGAGTATCGGGAGGGAGACCCGACAGATAACCCGGTGGTTCTGATTGGCAAGGGGCTGACCTTCGATGCCGGCGGAATATCAATCAAGCCTGCCGCCGCCATGGATGAAATGAAATACGACATGTGTGGCGGCGCCAGTGTATTCGGAGCGCTGATTGCAGTATCGGAGATGGCGTTGCCAATCAATGTGGTCGGAATAATCCCGAGTAGTGAAAACCTGCCCGACGGCGCTGCCAACAAACCGGGCGATATTGTCACGAGCATGTCCGGTACTACCATCGAAATACTCAATACCGATGCCGAAGGCCGCCTGATTTTGTGTGACGCCCTGACTTATGCGCAACGCTATAAACCGGTGGCCGTAGTGGATATTGCAACCCTGACCGGGGCCTGTATTATCGCTCTGGGCCATCATGCGAGCGGATTGTTCAGTAACAGTGACAAGTTGGCCGAACAGTTGCTGGCTGCGGGCGAAGACGCCGGCGACAGGGCCTGGCGGCTACCGCTCTGGGAGGACTACTCGAAGCAGTTGAAAAGCAATTTTGCGGATTTGGCCAATATCGGTGGCCGCAGCGCAGGTTCCGTGACTGCGGCCTGCTTCTTGAAACACTTTGCCAGGGAATATGACTGGGCTCATCTGGATATCGCGGGAACGGCCTGGAAATCGGGTGATCCCAAAGGCGCCACAGGCCGGCCGGTGCCCTTGCTGGTCGAGTTTTTGATGTCTTGCGCCAGGCAGAACCAGGTCGACACAGCCGATCCATGTTGACATACTGACATCATGCAGCAGGTGAATTTCCATATCCTGGAAAATGAGGATCATAACGGAAAGCTGCGCTATGCCTGCCGTCTTGCGCGCGAAGCATACAGCCAGGGCATGAAAGTGAGTATCCATACCTCGAACCCCGACCAGAGCAGTCAGCTCGACGCCATGTTGTGGACATTTTCCCAGAGCAGTTTTATCCCCCACGCCATAGCCGGTCCGAAGCGGCCTGACTGGGAGGATTACCCGGTGCAGTTAAGCGAAAACATCGACGAAAGTCCACAGGCGGACGAAACCGCGGACGCGCTCATCAACTTGCGTCAGCAACCATGCCCGCGACAGGATCAATATGCCCGTATTGACGAGGTGGTTTGTTCGGACCCGATGGACAAGCAGGCGGCGCGCGACCGTTTCCGGAGCTATCGAAGCCAGGGTATCGAGCCGAACACCCGTCGGATTTCCTGAACCACGTGATCATCGACAAGTCCTACAATCCCCATCAGGTCGAAACCAGGTGGTACAACCACTGGGAAGAAGCCGGTCACTTTGCGCCTTCAGGCCAGGCCGCCGCCGACCCGTATTGCATCGTCATTCCCCCGCCCAACGTCACCGGCAGCCTGCACATGGGCCATGCGTTCCAGGACACGATCATGGATGCCCTGATTCGTTACCACCGCATGCGGGGTGACAATACGCTTTGGCAGCCGGGTATGGACCATGCCGGTATCGCGACCCAGATGGTGGTCGAACGATTGATAAACGCGGAAGGCCAGACACGCCATGACTACGGGCGGGAGAAGTTCATAGAAAGGGTCTGGCAGTGGAAGAATGAGTCCGGAGGCATGATTACCCATCAACTGCGGCGGATGGGAGCCTCGGCTGACTGGGAACATGAGCGGTTCACCATGGACTCCGGATTAAGCCGCGCGGTTAGTGAAGTATTCGTGCAGCTTTATGACGAAGGTATTATTTATCGCGGCAAACGGCTGGTAAACTGGGATCCGGTCCTGCATACGGCGTTGTCCGACCTTGAAGTCCTGTCCGGGGAGGAAGACGGCAGCCTGTGGCATTTACGCTATCCGGTCGCGGATGGTGAGGGCTGGCTCACGGTCGCCACCACGCGCCCGGAAACCATGCTCGGCGACAGCGCGGTCGCGGTGCACCCGGATGATGAGAAATACAGGGCGCTGATCGGCAAATGGGTCGAGCTTCCGTTGACCGGACGCCGGATACCGGTCATCGCCGATCATTATGTGGACCCCGGTTTCGGTTCAGGTTGTGTGAAGATCACCCCGGCTCACGATTTCAATGACTATCAGGTCTGGACCCGGCATCGGAATGACCGGGCCATCCGCGAGCAGATCCACCAGGGGTTGATCAATGTATTCACGGCGGATGCGAGTATACGGGAAAACATCAACGATCAGACCTTAAGCGAAGGCGAATTGATTCCACCGAACTATGTTGGTCTGGACCGGTTTGCGGCCAGAGACGCGATTGTGGCTGACCTCCGGCAACAGGGGCTGCTGGACAGGATAGACGATCACAAGCTGATGGTTCCGAGAGGGGACCGTTCAGGGTCGGTGGTCGAACCGTTCCTGACCGACCAGTGGTATGTAGACCTTACCCGGGAAACCCTGGAGGATGGTCGACCGGGGGGGAAGGCACGGATCGTCGCCCCGGCAATCAACGCGGTGAAAAGCGGAGCCATTGAATTTGTGCCGTCAAACTGGAGCAAGACCTGGTTTCAATGGATGGAGAACATCGAAGACTGGTGTATTTCACGTCAAATATGGTGGGGGCACAGAATCCCGGCATGGTATGACGAAAACGGGAATATTTTCGCAGGTGTGGATGAATCGGCTGTCAGGGCAAAATACCAGATTGCCGATGAGATTGAATTGCGGCAGGACGAAGATGTACTCGATACCTGGTTCAGTTCGGCGTTATGGCCATTCTCCACGCTGGGATGGCCTTCGACCACAGATCGGCTGAATACATTTTATCCAACCAGCGTATTGGTTACGGGGTTTGACATCATCTTTTTCTGGGTGGCCCGGATGATCATGTTTGGCATACGGTTCATGGACGAAGCGCCGTTTCATCAAGTCTACATTCATGGTCTGATTCGAGATTCGCACGGACAGAAAATGTCGAAGTCCAAGGGCAATGTGCTGGACCCGATTGACCTGATTGATGGTATCGAGTTGGAAGCGTTGGTCCAGAAGCGAATACAGGGCATGATGCAGCCTCACCTGCGGGATGCGATTGAGCGCCAGACACGCCAGGATTTTCCGGACGGGATCCCGGGTTTTGGTACGGATGCCCTGCGCTTCACGTTCATGGCGCTGGCATCGAATGGCCGTGACATTAATTTTGATCTCGGCAGGATTGAAGGTTATCGCAATTTCTGTAACAAAATCTGGAATGCGGCCCGTTTCGTATTGATCAATACGCAAGGAAAAGACTGTGGCCGGAACGGTGGCGATGTGATGCTGTCGATGGTCGACAAGTGGATGATATCGCAGTTGCAGCGCAGCGAGAAGAAAGTGCAGGAATTCATGGAGAACTATCGTTTTGACCTGGCTGCCCAGGAAATCCACGATCTGATCTGGAACAAATACTGCGGCTGGTATCTGGAGTTCAGCAAGCCGGTACTGAATAACCCGGACAACGGTGTTCGCGATGGTGCGGCGGCGCTACAGGCCGGCAGCCGGCGAACACTGGTCCGCGCGCTGGAGGCGGTTTTGCGCCTGCTTCACCCGATCATGCCGTTTATCACCGAGGAAATCTGGCAGCAGATTTCGCCTTTGGCGGGCAAGACGGGCGAAACGATCATGACCCAGCCTTACCCCAGGTGCGATGAATCCCGAATCGACCGCGATGCGGAGCGCGAAATGGCCTGGGTCATGCAATTCATCCTCGGTATCCGGAAAATCAAGGGCGAGATGGATGTTTCACCGGGTCGATACGTGCCGGTTTTATTAGCCGGAGCCACGCCCCGGGATCTGGAAATGCTGGAGAGGAATCGGATGGTTCTTGATGCGGGCGGAAAAATCGAAAGCATTGTCGTGCTCCGGGAGTCGGATGATGAGCCCGAGTCGGCAGTGGCTATTGTCGGCGAGATGAAGATATTGATCCCCATCGCCGGGTTGATTGACAAGCAGGCGGAGACGATGCGTCTGGGCAAACAGGCGCAACAGATTGACAATGAGCTTGTCCGGGTCCGGGAAAAATTGAAGAACAGACGGTTTATCGATAAGGCGCCGGAGAAGGTGGTCGAAAAAGAACGACAAAAGTTGATTGCTCTTGAGTCGAAATGCCGGGTTATCAAACAGCAACTGGAAAAAATATCTTCCCTTTAGAAACAGGAGGCCGCAGCCATATCGAACCATTATATGATGTTGAGTCAGCGAACCAATGATGGATAGGAAACAGACTGTGAACAGGGTAAGATTTAAAACTGGATATTTCGCTGGTTGATTTGCAAACCCGGATATGAACTTGAGCCTTAATAAAAGCCAGTACAGCAAGGAAGAACTGCTGGCCTGTGGTCGTGGCGAGTTGTTTGGTTTCGGTAACGCACAGTTGCCCCTGCCGAATATGTTGATGTTTGACCGTATAACCCATATTGATGAAGACGGCGGCGCATTTGGCAAGGGATGTGTTATTGCCGAACTGGATATTGTCCCGGACTTGTGGTTTTTCAACTGTCATTTTGACGGAGATCCGGTAATGCCGGGGTGTCTGGGTCTGGATGCGTTGTGGCAACTGGTCGGCTTTTCTCTGGGTTGGAGAGGAGGCAAGGGCCATGGCCGGGCGCTCGGTTCCGGTGAAACCAGGTTCAGCGGCCAGATAACCCCTGCCAACAAACAGGTGACCTATAGAATTGATTTCAAACGGGTGATTATGCGCAGTCTGGTGATGGGGATTGCAGATGGGGCGGTTTTGGTGGATGGCAAGCAGGTCTATGTCTGCAAGGGTCTGCGAGTGGGGCTGTTTCAAAATGTGGACTCGTTTTGAATAGTTAAAGTGCGGTGAGTTTTAGATGAAAAGGGTAGTAATAACCGGCTTCGGTATTGTTTGCAGCCTGGGAAACAATAAAGATGAAGTAAAAAAAGCGCTGATGTCGGGACAGTCCGGCATCGCGTATTGTGATGAATATGCCGAACTCGGTATGCGCAGCCAGATCCATGGCGCCGTCAACATCGACGCAAAGGCGATAATAGACCGGAAGCTTTACCGTTTTATGGGAGATGCCGCCGCCTATGGTTACATTGCCATGCGCGAGGCGATCGCTCATTCGGGACTGAAAGATGAAATGGTCAGCAGTGAACGAACCGGGTTGCTGCTTGGAACCGGTGGCGCTTCGCCTGAAAATATTGTCAAGGCCGCCGATGCATTGCGTCAGCGAGGCGTCAAACGTGTCGGCCCTTACATGGTGACCAAAACCATGGCGAGCACGATTCCCGCCTGTGTCGGTACTGCATTCAGGATAAAGGGGGTTTCCTATTCAATCAGTTCGGCCTGCTCTACCAGCGCCCATTGCATCGGTCATGGCGCTGAACTGATTCAATTGGGGAAGCAGGATGTCGTGTTCGCTGGAGGGGGTGAAGAAGTCCACTGGTCGTTATCGGTACTGTTTGATGGTATGGGCGCCTTATCCTCGAATTACAATGGGACCCCGCAAGAGGCGTCAAGACCCTACGACAGGGACAGGGATGGATTTGTCATTTCAGGAGGGGCCGGCGTGGTCGTGCTCGAAGAACTCGAACACGCTAAAAGAAGAGGAGCGCATATTTGTGCCGAACTGGTGGGTTACGGAGCGACTTCCGATGGCTACGATATGGTGCAGCCTTCGGGTGAAGGCGCGGCCCGATGCATGAAACAGGCGATGAAGACACTGGACCAGCCGGTACAATACATCAATGCCCATGGTACCAGTACCCCTGTCGGGGACATCAAGGAATTGGAGGCGATTGCCGAGGTGTTCGGCGACGATTGTCCACCCATCAGCGCCACCAAGTCGCTGAGTGGTCATGCGTTGGGCGCCGCCGGAGTAAACGAATCGATTTATACCCTGCTGATGATGGAGCATGGTTTTATCGCCGCTTCCGCCAATATCCGGAATCTGGACCCGAACGCAATCGGATTCCCGATCATGGTCGAGACCAGAACCGGTATGGAGCTTGATGTCGCGATGACCAACAGCTTTGGGTTCGGCGGCACAAATTGTTCGCTGGTCTTTCAGAACTGGCGGTAGACGAGGGTGGGTCGTCTGTGCGACCGGCGGGCAAGGCAGTGGCGCCATGACGCATCGTGACCGAAAACAGGTAACCTGCTGGTTGATCGTGTGCGCTGTCCTGGTGTTCGCGATGGTATTGCTGGGTGGCGCGGTCAGGTTGACCGGGTCTGGACTGTCTATGGTGGACTGGAAGCCCATTATGGGCAGTATTCCGCCGTTGAATGAACAGGCATGGAACCGGGCGTTCGAAGAGTACCGCCAGTTTCCCGAATACAAGCTGATCAACCAGTCGATCACGCTGGCAGAGTTCAGGTTCATTTATTGGATGGAGTTCGCCCATCGCCTGTCCGGAAGAATGATTGGCCTGATTTTTTTAGCGCCTTTCCTGATATTCCTTTTCTTAAGAAAATTACCGGCCGGATTGACCCGGAAGCTCTGGCTGCTTTTTCTGGTGGGAGCCGCGCAGGGAGTAATGGGTTGGTATATGGTGAAGAGCGGCCTGGTTGATATTCCCGCGGTCAGCCAATATCGGCTGACCGCGCACCTGATCATTGCCGTGATCATTTATGCTTACATGGTTCGTCTTATTGTCGGATTGCATTCGAAACACCTGTCCTGTTCAAAATCCGCGGCCCGGCTCGGGCCGGTTTTGCTGGGGATGATTGCGCTGATGATCTGCAGCGGCGGTTTTGTCGCAGGCGCCCACGCGGGGTTTATTTACAATACCTTCCCAATGATGGGTGAGCAGTGGATTCCCGATCAGCTTCTGGCGCTGTCACCGGGCTGGAAAAACGTCTTCGAGAACCCGGTTACGATTCAGTTTATTCATCGCTGCCTGGCGGCGGCGCTATTGATCCTGATCGTTTTGTATGCCGGTATACTGGCCAGACACAGGCATTCTATGCTCAGGGGTTGCGCCATCGCCGTCTTTCTGGCCGGAGTGGCCCAGGTTGTGCTTGGCATTGCCGCATTGCTGCTAAAAGTCCCCGTTGCGCTGGGTGTGGCCCACCAGGCCGGGGCGCTGATTCTTTTGACAGCGGTACTCGTCGCTGTATTTTCAGGTCATCCGCCTGTTTGTGGCGCCCGGCAAAACAAAGCCGCGCCAGCATATCCCCGATATCTGGAAGATTCCTGATCCGCCGCTAACCGGCAGAAAAAATCAAAACTCCACCACGCTTCGAATCGACTCTCCTGTATGCATCAGATCAAACGCGTCGTTGATCTTGTCCAGCGGCATTTTATGGGTAATCAGGTCGTCGATGTTTATTTTACCCTCCATGTACCAATCGACAATTTTTGGCACATCGGTTCTGCCGCGCGCGCCGCCGAACGCGGTACCGCGCCAGACCCGCCCGGTGACAAGCTGAAAGGGCCGGGTACTGATTTCCTGGCCTGCTCCCGCGACCCCGATAATAATGCTTTCACCCCAGCCTTTGTGGCAGCATTCCAGCGCCTGGCGCATCAAACCGGTATTGCCGACGCATTCGAAACTGTAGTCAGCGCCGCCACCGGTAAGATCAACGATATAAGGCGCCAGATCACCCTCGACCTCGGTCGGATTGACAAAGTGCGTCATGCCGAATTTTTCAGCCAGGGCCTGCCGTTTGGGGTTGATGTCCACACCGACAATTTTGTCAGCCCCGGCCAGTCGCGCGCCCTGGACCACGTTCAGACCGATTCCGCCCAGACCAAAAACAACGACATTATCGCCCGGCCGCACTTTGGCGGTATTGATCACCGCGCCAATCCCCGTGGTGACACCGCATCCGATGTAGCAAACCTTGTCAAAGGGCGCGTCGGAGCGAATTTTCGCCAGCGCTATTTCAGGCAAAACGGTGTGGTTGGAAAAGGTCGACGTTCCCATATAGTGAAACAGCTTCTGATGACCGATCGAAAACCGGCTGGCGCCATCGGGCATGACGCCCTGTCCCTGGGTGACACGAATCGCCTGGCACAGGTTGGTTTTGCCGCTGGTGCAATATTCGCATTCCCGGCATTCCGGTGTGTACAGGGGAATAACGTGGTCCCCTTCGCTCAGGCTGGTCACGCCTTCGCCCACCGCAACGACTACTCCCGCTCCTTCATGCCCCAGGATCGCCGGAAAAAGCCCCTCAGGATCGGCGCCCGAACGGGTAAACTCATCGGTATGGCAAATCCCGGTCGCCTTGATTTCGACCAGTACTTCGCCCGCTTTCGGGCCATCCAGCTCGACCGTTTCTATTTCCAGGGGCTTGCCCGCCTCGTAAGCTACCGCCGCTCTTGTTTTCATCTTTTCTATCCGGGAAAGAAATTCAGGTTATTTTATAAAAACCCGTCTGCAACATTCAAGCCGACTTGCGTTCGCCCTCCCCCGTTATTCCCGCCTCCATCCCGTCATTCCCGCGGAAGCGGGAATCCAGGTTCCACGGGAGTGTCAAATCTTCGCTTCAATCGGCGCCGCTATTTGGTTACCATCATGATTCCGGTTTGATTGCCCATTTGAGGAGTAAATATTGATGAGTAAACAGTACGATTTTATCGTGATTGGCGGCGGCAGCGGCGGCATCGCTTCAGCTCGACGGGCCGCGCAATACGGAGCGCGGGTTTTGTTGATCGAATCCGGTCGGCTGGGAGGCACCTGTGTCAACGTCGGATGTGTACCCAAAAAAGTCATGTGGATTACATCGCAGATCCGGGAAACCCTGGAAATGTCCGGGAGTTACGGGTTTGACATCAACAAGAGCGACTTTGACTGGTCGGTCATCAAGTCCTCCAGGGATCGCTATATCCAGCGGCTGAATGGCATCTACCGGCACAATCTGGATCAATCCGGTGTGGAGGTCGTGGAGGGAGTCGCCAGGTTTACAGGCGATAGCGCCGTTACCGTGGATGGGGAGGACTATTCGGCCCGTCACATCCTGATCGCCACTGGCGGCAGCCCCACTGTTCCGGATATTCCGGGCGCCGGGTACGGCATTACCAGCGACGGGTTTTTCGAGCTGGATCACCAGCCCCGGAGGATACTGGTGATTGGCGCGGGCTATATCGCGACCGAGCTGGCCGGATTGATGCACGGGCTGGGCAGCCGCGTGTCGATCCTGCTGCGCAAGGACAAATTATTGCGAACATTCGACCACGATATACACCAGGTGGTGATGCGGGAGATGGTCGCGGCGGGTATTGAAATTCTTCCCAATGTCGCAATCGGTTCCCTGGTCAAAAATTCCGGCAGCCTCGGATACCGCGACCTCGACGGCTCCGGCCAGGACGGTTACGACTGCATTATCTGGGCGGTTGGCCGCCACCCCAGGGTGGAGGGGCTGGGTCTCGATGTGGCCGGGGTCCGTATGGACTCGCGCGGTTATATTGAAACCGATGAATACCAGAACACCACGGCGAGCGGCATTTATGCCGTTGGCGATGTGACCCCGAGGGCGCAACTGACGCCAGTGGCGATCGCGGCGGGGCGCAGGTTGTCCGACCGGCTGTTTGACGATCAAGCGGAGGCGAGGCTCGACTACAGCAATATTCCCACGGTCATTTTTTCGCATCCCCCGGTCGGCACGGTCGGCCTGTCAGAAGCCCGGGCCGTGGAAAAGTACGGCGCCGATACCATCCGGATCTACAAAACCGGGTTCGTTGACATGTATTTCGCGGTCACCGAACACAAACCGCGAACATTGATGAAACTGATCGTGCAGGGTGAAAACGAGAGAGTGGTCGGTTGTCATGTGGTCGGACGAGGCGCCGATGAAATGATCCAGGGATTCGCGGTCGCAATCAAAATGGGCGCAACCAAAAAGGATTTCGACAACACAGTCGCCATTCATCCCACTGCGGCGGAAGAGATGGTGACACTCCGGTGATGGTTGTTTTGTTGCTACATCATTGGTGTGTTCAGCGCTGGACAGAATAATCAGAAGTAATTACACTTCCCGCCATGACTGATTCCCGTCCGAAGCAATCCGCACCAGTGCGGCGCGGCGAACCGAAGCGGCTTACCCGTACATACAGGTTGCATCCTGACCGGCTGGACGACTTGGACGAACTGGCCGAGCACAAAGGCATATCGAAGGCGGCCACCATTGAACGACTGATCAGGTTTGCCACCTGCATCCGGCGCGACCTTGAAGACGAAGACAGCATTCTGATCAAGCGGACGGACAACGGCGGATGGGGGATCAGACCAACCGAACCGAACCACTGACAACAACCAACAACAACCGAGAAAATGACCATGAAACGAATAATCACACTGGCGGCGGTAATCGCACTTCTGGCGCCGGTATTCACTGTCCAAGCGACGAACTGTGACTTCTTCTCTCAACCACAACGGGGAACATCGAGCGATGACACCCTGAGCGGCGGCGATGGCCGTGACAGTCTGTGCGGTGACGCTGGCAATGACCGTCTGTACGGCGGCGAAGGCAATGACAGCCTGGCCGGCGGCGAAGGCAATGACGAACTGCACGGCGGCGGCGGTGTTGACTTCCTGTACGGCGACGATGGCGATGACTCACTGAACGGCAACGAAGGCCGTGACTACCTGTACGGCGGCGAAGGCAATGACCACCTGTCCGGCAACGATGGCGATGACTGGCTGGAAGGCGGCGAAGGCAATGACGCCCTGGCCGGCCACGATGGCGATGACACCCTGCAAGGCGGCGAAGGCAATGACATCCTGTTCGGCGACGATGGCAATGACAAGCTGTATGGCGGCGCTGGCGATGACTCCCTGTACGGCAGCGAAGGCAATGACAGACTGGCCGGCGGCTTGGGCAATGACAAGCTGTATGGCGGCGAAGGCGATGATGAACTGTACAGCTACGCTGGCAATGACAGGCTGTACGGCGGCGAAGGCGATGACAGGCTGGAAGGCGACGAAGGCGATGACATCCTGCAAGGCGACGAAGGCGATGACAGGCTGTACAGCCGCGAAGGCAATGACAGGCTGTACGGCGGCGAAGGCGATGACAGGCTGGAAGGCGGCAGGGGCGATGATTGGCTGTACGGCGGCAGGGGCGATGACTGGCTGGAAGGCGACGGCGGTATTGACAGGCTGTACGGCGGCGAAGGCGATGACCTCCTGTCCGGCGGCTCTGGCGATGACACCCTGAGCGGCGGCGGCGGTGTTGACACCCTGTTCGGCGACCCCGGTATTGACTACCTGTACGGCAGCGAAGGCAATGACAGGCTGTACGGCGGCAGGGGCGATGACTGGCTGGAAGGCGGCGAAGGCAATGACAAGCTGTATGGCGGCGAAGGCGATGATGAACTGTACGGCGGCGAAGGCAATGACAGCCTGACCGGCAACGAAGGCGATGACACCCTGCAAGGCGGCTCTGGCGATGACACCCTGTATGGTGACAGGCTGGTCTACCTGGCCAACCACGCTGGCAATGACATCCTGTCCGGCGGCGAAGGCAATGACAGGCTGTACGGCGAAGGCGGTATTGACTACCTGAACGGAGGCGAAGGCAATGACATCCTGCAAGGCGGTACTGGCGGGGATTGGCTGTTCGGAGAAACGGGCGATGACGAACTGCACGGCAACGATGGTGATGACTGGCTATATGGCGGTTGGGGCGATGATTGGCTGTCCGGCGGCGGCGCGGCGGACTTCCTGCAAGGATTCAATGGCAATGATACGCTGTACGGTGGCGCGGGCAATGACAAGCTGTACGGCGATAATGGTGATGACTTCCTGAACGGAGGTTTCGGCGATGATCGCCTGTTCGGTGGCGCGGGCAATGACTACCTGAACGGCGGCGAAGGTGATGACTTCCTGCGAGGTGGTGGCGGCGATGACTGGATACTTGGAGGCGCGGGCAATGATGACCTGCGAGGGAATGCCGGTTCCGACTTCATGAGTGGCGGCGGCGGCGCGGATACCTACAACATACGCGACAATCGGGGGAAAGACCGCGATATTATCCTTGCTGATAAAACCGACAATATCGCCGGTCAATTCAACAAGCTGGAAAGTATCCGCCTGAACGATGTTACCTTGCCAAGTATTCAGATTGGAGGGGCGACTTTTACACTGGACGCGAGCATCCTGGCCGGTCATGCCCATCGGGTAAACGGCGCGGATATTATCTACCGGAAGCCGTGACCATGACCGCATACACCATCGACACACTGGAAGCCACAGAGGAATTGCAACAGGCCGGATTCAGCGCCGAGCAAGCCAAAGCCATGACGAAGTTGGTAAAGCATCAGGGCGACCAGTTGGCGACAAAGGGAGATATTGCCGGACTCCGGCAAGAAGTGGCCGGGTTGCGCTGGATGTTCTGATCATCCTTGCCCGGCTTTTCGATGTGATATGACACATGACCAGAACCATCCCGATCGAGGCCGACCCGTGATCCGGAACGCTATCCGGGAAAATCAGGCGCCGGACAGATCGGGCGCGGCCACCAGCCTGGCCGGCGGTCAAAGTATTGGTATATTCCGATTCAACCAAGTAACCGAGAATCAACCATGAACCCACAGAAACGAATCAAGAGCCTGGTAATAGCGGGCTTACTGTTAATCATGCCACTGGGTTGCGGAAACCCGGAAAGGACAATCACACTGCCGGACGGGCGGGTTCTCGAAGGCCCGTATGTCAACGGTGAGAAACACGGGCAATGGACAATCACAGGCCCGGACGGGGCGGTTGCCGAAGGCCCGTATGTCAACGGTGAGATGCACGGGCAATGGACAATCACAGGCCCGGGCGGGACGGTTCTCGAAGGCCCGTATGTCAACGGCGAGCAACACGGGCAATGGACAACCACATTCCCGGACGGTAAGGTTTCCGAAGGCCCGTATGTCAACGGTGAGAAACACGGGCAATGGACAACCACATTCCCGGACGGTAAGGTTCTCGAAGGCCCGTATGTCAACGGTGAGAAACACGGGCAATGGACAATCACATTCCCGGACGGTAAGGTTTCCGAAGGCCCGTATGTCAACGGCAAGGCACACGGACAATGGACAATCACACTGCCGGACGGGACGGTTCTCGAAGGCCCGTATGTCAACGGCGAGCAACACGGGCAATGGACAACCACATTCCCGGACGGTAAGGTTTCCGAAGGCCCGTTTGTCAACGGTGAGAAACACGGACAATGGACAACCACATTCCCGGACGGTAAGGTTATCGAAGGCCCGTTTGTCAACGACAAGGCACACGGGCAATGGACAATCACATTCCCGGACGGGCGGGTTTCCGAAGTCCAGTATGTCAACGGCGTAAAACAGAACTAATGGCGGGGCGGGTTTCCCGGAAATCACCGGGAAGCCGTCCAGCGCAAGCCAGGCTGACACCGCTCGCTCATTCTGAGCGTTGCATAGTGAGCAACAATGATCTATTATTTGCGGATGATAAAAAGTTTCAGGCATAAGGGCCTTGAAAGGTTTTTTTCTACTGGATCAAAGTCTGGCATACGTGCACAGCATGCCAAAAGATTAGAAGAACAGTTGCAAGCATTACATACTGCTTTCTCCATTGATGACATGGATATACCCGGTTGGCAACTTCATCCTCTTGCGGGCGATAGAAAAGGCTTGTGGGCGATTCATGTGAATAAGAACTGGCGGCTGGTCTTCAAGTTTGTTGATGATCATGCGTATATTGTCAACTATGAGGATTATCACTAATGGCGATTCAACAATATTCTCCGATGCACCCGGGGAAATTCATAAAACGGGTGTATCTGGAACCATTCAACATCGGCACCAATGAGTTGGCGCGAAGTCTGAAAGTCAGTCCCTCCACATTGAGCCGATTGCTGAATGGCAAAAGCGATGTTTCGCCTGAAATGGCGTTGAAGCTCTCCAGAGTAATTGGCCGCTCTCCGGAAAGCTGGATGATGATGCAGGACAATTATGATTTACATATCGCCAGTCAGCGCGTCAACCTGGATGACTTGGTTTCAATGTCATTTGCTACATGAGGTTCCCATGGTCACAGTCGGTGGCTGACGAAGGGCTGTGAGGCGCGTGTCCCGGATTACCGGTATTTCGGGTTGAACGGGGCGGGTCTCGGGAATCGGGAGGCGCTGTCAAGGCGGGTCAGATCGTGGTGGCTTCGGGTGTATTCCTCAGCGGCATTGCGGGTCGGGTTGTAGTCCCAGCTTTGGCGCTTGCCGATGGTGAGCGCTTTATGGACTTCTCTGCGCCGGCTCTGGTCGTTGATCACGGTTTGCCGCAGTTGTTCGGCGTCCCAGTGTTCTTCGGCCTGCCTTTTAAAGTCCAGAACCAGCTCTTCGAGGGCCGGGTCGCCAGCCAGGTTGGTGGTTTCGTCCGGGTCATTTTCCAGATCAAAAAGCTGATCCGGGTCGGTTGGGCAGGTAATGTACTTGTAGCGGGAAAAGCGGATCATCAGCATCGGCGCGGCGGTTCCTTCAGCCAGGTATTCACTGACTGTCCTGTTCGGGTCGCCGGACTCGTCTCCTTGACACAACGGATACAGGCTGCGCCCGTCCAGAGGGTCGATGGCCTCCGGTTTGTCGATATTGACACCGGCCGATGCAATATCCAGCAAGGTCGGCAGCACATCAACCAGGGAAACCGGCTGGCTGACTTTCCGCGGCGATGACGATTTTGTCGGCTGGTTGATAATCATCGGGATTCGGCAGGCCCACTCCCGGAATGACATTTTGTACCAGAGTCCATATTCACCGAGCATGTCGCCGTGGTCTGCGGTCACAATGATGGTGGTATTCTCACTCAGCCCGCATTCGTCGAGCGTGTCCCGCAATCGTCCCAGCCACTCATCCACGTAGGAGACATTGGCGTAATAGGCGCGCCGGGCGTTGACGATCTGTTGATCGTCGAGTTCAACCGAATCAATCGCAATCATGTTTTCCAGGCGCTGATTGTGGGGGTCGGGCTGGACAGACGGTCGGGTAACCGAGGGCAGCGAAATATCCACATCGTCGTACAGGCCCCAGTATTTTTGCCGGGCTGCATAAGGATCGTGCGGGTGGATGAAACTGGCTACCAGACACAATGGACGGGAGTCTTCGGAGCGCACGTGATCGTAGATTACACGCATTGCCCGGGCGCCAACCTCGTCATCATAGGCCAGTTGGTTGGTGATATACGCGACCCCGGCCTGGGTTACACTTGACATGTTGTGATACCACAGGTCGATACGCCGGTCCGGGTCTGTCCAGTCCGGCGCCCAGCCGAAATCGGCGGGATAGATGTCGGTCGTGACCCGTTCCTCAAATCCATGAAGCTGGTCGGCGCCGACAAAGTGCATCTTCCCTGAAAGACAGGTGCGATACCCCATCAGCCGCAGATAATGGGCGAAAGTCGGCATCGTCGACGGCAGGTAGGCGGCGTTGTCATACCCTCCGCAGCGAGAGATATTCTGCCCGGTCATGAAGGCATATCGCGCCGGTGTACACAACGGGCTGCTGGAATAGGCGTTTTGGAACAATACTCCCTGACTTGCCAGAGTGTCGATATTGGGGCTGTAAACCTCATCATTTCCATAGCATCCCAACGCCTTCGCGCTCAATTGGTCCGCCATGACCACAAGAATATTGGGTTGGTTCGGATATGATTTCATGAATGATCCCGGCTAAAGGTTCCTGTCACTTTTCGGGGACAGCGGCCCACATCGCCGCGAATACAATGCTGATGAAAGTGCCGATAGCCACGGTCAATCCAATCGCTTCGAGCGGCGGCGTCCAGGAAAAGGAAAGGACGCCGAATACCAGCATGGTGGTAATCCCGCATACCCAGATGGATTTGAACGTCGTGTCCCACTCATCGTCATTCTCTGGAAGCCGGTTGAAAAACAAAGCATAATCCAAACCCAGACCGACCACAAGCAACAATGAAATCAAGTGGAAAATGCTGAGCGGATGACCACTGAGAACCAGGATGGCGGCTAAAGTCAACGCCGCCGAAAAGGTCGGCACCATGATTTTCAATGGTCGTGTCAGGCTTTTGAATCCCAGAGCCAGCGTGATATAGATAATTGTGATACAGGCAATCATGGCCAGAGCCACCCGGTTTACGCTTTTGGCAACCAGGGCTGTTGACGCAGACCTCAGGTGCATGTAATGAACTTCTTCGTAGTCGTCGGCAAAACGTTTTACCTCCGCTTCATCACGGACGCCATGCAGGAGAATTACCCCCGCCGCCCCGTTTTCAAAATCAAACACCAACGGCTCCAGTTTTTTGCCGACAGGAGTGCTTTGCAGACTGTCTATATCCAGTGTTTCAAGTTGATCCAGGGCACGGATATCCTCGATTGCCGGGTCAAACACATTGGCTTGGAAAGGGAAATCCGTGAGCGCTTCAGCCAGATTTGCAACGATTGAATCCACCTCTTTCAGTTGCGCCTTTCGCAATGACTGTTGTTGTCGGCTCGGCAGAAAGTGCGAAGCCATATCGAAGCCTTCGAGAATGTCGGCTTCTATCAGGTCATCAAGACCGGGTTCCAGATATTCGCTCAGTCGCAGCACGCCCTCCTTATCCATTGCGGTCATCATCAGCATACTGCCGCCATACCAGAATCCGATATCTTCACGCAACATTTTTCCTTCCGCCCTCCTTTGATCCTTGATCGGGCTGAGCGAATCCACATTCAGGTGCAACACCGGATTTTCATGAAACAACAACACCGACGCTGAAACCATAAGCATCGTTACCACCACCAGGCGAAATCGGATGGCTGACCGTCCCAGTGATTTCAATTTGCCATGGACCCCGGACAATCCCGAGGGCGGCCCCCGGTGGTCGGCAATAAATGGCAGCGCCCACCGTGAAAACAGCGCCGCAGTCACCAGTCCCACAATGGTGAATGTTCCCAATTGCTGTAATCCGCCAAATCCGGACAACAGGAACGCGGCGTAAGCAATGACCGTGGAAAAAACGCCCAGCCGCAGGGTCCGCCATACTTTTTGCAATTTGTTTTTCTCGGTCTCTTTGTCCCGACTCAAGCCGCTGGTTATCAGATGAATCGGATAATCCACGGCGACTCCCGCCAGGGTGATTCCGAATACCAGCGTAATGTCGTGAATTTGTCCGTAAAGCAATAAGATAGATGCGGTCGCCACGATCATGCCAGTCGCCAATGGCAGTATCGTCAGCACAACCATGCGGATGGACCGATAGGCTGCCCAGATAAACAAAACCACCAGCAACACCGCCATCGTGGACAGGTTTTTTATATCTTCCCGGATGTTCTGCGCAGATTCGACGGAGAACACCGTCGGGCCTGCCATGATCACGTTCAATCCGGGCGGTTTCATGGTATTGAGGACGGACCGGATTTCCTCTACCACGGCCTCCTGATTTTCAATCTGGGTAATGTCAGACCCGACCTCAATCAGGACCAGCGAGCGCTGATGATTTTCGGAAAACCAGACTCCGTGCAATTCCTCCGGTTTTTTATGGCGGCTTACCCGGCCTTGCCAGTTCTCCAGCAATCCGGGAATTTCGCCGGTCGGGTCCTTGCGCAGGAAACGTTTTTCAAGAGCGGCGGTGGAGGAGTACAGCCCTTCCAGTCTGGCCTTGAGCGCCGACTTCAAACCGGGTATCGAAAACTGTTCCGCCAGGTTATTGTGAGTCAGCAGATAGCGGTATTTTTCCAGGAAGGAGAGAACTTCATCGCTTGATTCCGACGCTCCATTGATGACTTTGTCAAATGTCTCGGAAGCATTCAGTTTCTCAACGAAAGCATGACTGAATTCGGCAAGCTTTGTTGAAGGCAGACCTTCCAGCGCCAATAGAATAATACTGGTTGACGCCCCGTTGTCCAGTTGGTGATGCAACAGTTTTTCAAATCGGGTTTCAGGTTCCGGGAGAAAGATTCCAACGTCAGTCGATACGCTGAATCGAGTGAAGATCGTGAACAGCGCGATGACAAGAACGCACAGGATAATAATCGCTTTGTTACGCGCAGCATCCACAGCCGTTCATGGGTTGGTTGGTTGCAGAAACCGGTAGGTCAACTCAAGCATGGATTGGTCTCCATCGGCCAGAATCGACACCACTTTTTGTATCCGGGCATCGCTGCCATACAGCGCTATCCGGTCAAAATATTTCAGGATTTCCGGGTTGGTCGGAGTGAGATGGAGCTGCCAGTTGGCGCTACTGCCATCCAGTTCGATTTCAAAGTCTTCCTGGATCCGAACCAGATCCCCACCCAGAATTGCCCGGAAACTGGCAACCGCGGTTGCTAAAACCGGATGGGATTGTACCGGGTATTTCCGGACTTGTACCACATCATCGCCCTTTTTGCTGTGAGCGGCTTTTTCGATCGACAGGTAATTACCGTCAATCACGATTTTTTCGACAATCGGTGACACGGTATTTTTCTCGATATAATCCGGTCGGCGATACTCTATATTCCCTTCTGTAACCAAGTCTGTCACCAGGAAAGCCGAATTTCTGGTTTCCCTGAAAACCAGTTTTGCATGAACGGTTTTGGAAAACTGATGCATCAGCCGGGATATGTCCCACTCCTCCCCGTCTGCGACGGCCACAGACGGGACGGCCAGAAATAAAAACAGTAATAAATTACGAACAGGCAAGTACGGAACGCCTCTTGACTTTAATGGCAAGACGCAAAGATAACACGGTCAGGACGTTTCTGTTGTGTCAAGCCAGCAGTTGTTGCAGAATTTCGTCGATAAATCGATACCCTTTTTCTGTGCATCGAATCCGGTTGCCGGATATTTGCAACAGATCCTGTGCAATCGGTCCGGCCAGCGAACGTGTGGCCGCTTTCATGCGCAACCCGGTTCGACGCTCGAACATATTAACATCAATCCCGTTTTTGATTCTCAGCGCATTTAAAAGACATTCAAACAGAATGTCGTCCTGCGCTACCCTCTTTGGATAACAATATGGTTTCCCGGCGCTGACGGAGGTCATCCAGGTTTCGGGTCTTTTCTGTTTCCATGATCGGGTGATGCCATCGCTATCCGTCACTTTGGAGTGAGCGCCGGCGCCGATTCCCAGATAATCGCCAAATTGCCAGTAATTCAGGTTATGGACACATTGCCTGCCCGGCCTGGCGTAAGCGGATACTTCATAGCGCGTATAACCACTTTGATCCAGTTGGTTTGCGATTGCATCCTGCATGTCCGCCCGCATGTCCTCGTCCGGCAGGTCGGGTGGATAGCGATGGAACCAGGTATTCGGTTCCAGGGTCAGTTGATAAAGCGACAAATGCTCCGGTGAGTGGGCCATGGCCCGGACACAATCGTCCAGCGCCATGGCCTGTGTCTGTCCGGGCAGGCCGAACATGATGTCGAGGTTGAGGTTGTTGAAGCCCGCCCGCCTGGCATGGGTGATTGCATGGTCAGCCGCTTCGGCGTTGTGAATTCTACCCAGAACATCCAGATGGCGATTGTTGAAACTCTGCACGCCAATAGATAGACGATTCACCCCGGCTTCGAGATAAGTTTCAAACCGGTCATATTCCAGTGTTCCCGGATTGGCTTCCAGGGTTATTTCCATATCCGGGACGAATTCGATTTTTTGCTGGATGAATCCAAGCAGGGCCGCAATCGATTTTCCCCGAAACAGACTGGGGGTGCCGCCTCCCAGAAAAATCGAGCTGAGTCTGCGCCCCGGATTCAACTGGCGAACATCGGTATCGAAATCCGTTTTCAGGCTGTCAATGTAGCGCTGTTCCGGGAAATCTCCTGAAAATGTATGCGAGTTGAAATCGCAATAGGGGCACTTTTTAGCACACCAGGGAAAATGAATGTAAAGGGAGAGCGGGATGGCGCCTTCATCCGTATCCATCAGGAGTCCGGTTTAACGGACCACATTGACCGGGCGGCCGTTCAGCCACCCGACCAGGTTTTCCGACAAGGCATCAACCAGTCGTTGTCTGGTTTCCCTTGACCCCCAGGCATTGTGAGGGGTAATCAATAGATTCGGCCGTCGGCTTTGCAACAGCGGATGGTCGGGTGGCGGCGGCTCAAGGTCCAGTACGTCGATGCCGGCTCCCGCTATTTCACCGCGTTCGAGCGCATTGACCAGCGCGACGGAATCTATGATGGCGCCCCTCGCGGTATTCACAAGGATCGCGGATTTCTTCATTTTTCTGAACGCCTGGTCGTCGAACAGATGATGCGTGTCGGCGTTCAGGGGGCAGTGGAGCGATATGATGTCCGAGCGTTCGAGCAATTCATCGAAGCGGACACGGCCCGGTTCAGGGGCGCCTTTCGCTCCGGGTCTGTGGCACAGTAATACCCGCATATCCATCGCTTCGGCGATGGCCGCCACCCTCCTGCCCAGCGTACCGTAACCGATGATGCCCAGTGTTTTGTCGCTGGTTTCGACAATCGGATGGTCCAGCAGGCAGAACACATCGCTGTCACTCCAGTTTCCCTGTTGCACGTCATGGAGATACCGGGTCTGGCTGGTGAGCAGGTTCAGGATTAACGCGATGGTATGTTGTGCGACAGCCGGAGTCGCGTAGTGGCGGACGTTGCAGACCACGATGCCCTGTTGATGGCAGGCATCGAGAGCGACATTGTCGGTACCGGTTGCCGCAATCAGGATCAGTTTCAGATTCGGGCAGCGGCGGAGCAGATCACGGTCCAGCGCAACCTTGTTGGTAATCACGATTTGATGAGGACTTACCCGCTCCAGGGTCTGCCCGGCGCGGGTGGCCGGATAATGGGTCCAGTCCACCTCGGGAATTTCGAGCCCGGTCAGGACAATATCGTTTTTATCGAATGAGCTTTTGTCGAGAATTACGCCTTTCATGGTTAATTGGTTCCTGGGGGTTAATCCAGATTGCGCCGGGGTAAAGGCGGCACAATAGACCGATTAAGACGCACATGCCAGAAATGCCAGCTTTCTTCGGAAAATACCCCGGTGGGCGGGTTATCCAATACCTCCCCAAAATCAGCATTGCTGAAATACCGGGTTACAACCTGTAAATCGGACAAGGCGCCATACTGCATTACATGTGCCAGAAATAACCGGGAATTGCGCAATGCAAAGGCAGGTTCGCTCGACCACACCATGCGGCCGGCTATCTTGCGTAACTCAACATTATCGGCCGATTTCATTCTGTTTGTCCCACTGACGCCGAAAACCGGGTTTTGCCGCAGCCCTCGGCAAATGGTTAAGGTCAAGACTGGCTATACTTCGATTGATCAGCCTGAGTGATGTGTTCAACTGATCAACATCTCCAGGCGAAGCGTCCGATAAATCAATGTCGTTATGGTAAGACAGAGCCTTGAGCGCGATCATGGAATTGAACTGCCTGCCATAAATGGCTTGTGCTGCCGCGACCATACAGCCAAGGGACAATCCGCTTTCCAAAATTGCTCCCACGTCAACGAAATCTTTCCATTGCGCTCGTTTTTGTACTACCGCGATTTTCATTCCAGCCAGGTCTGCAAGCGAGGCAATCTGCAAATTATTATCTTTGGCGCGTAATGGGTCACAGACACGGTTCAAATCCAGTCCGCCAAACAGTTGTATTTGCACTGGTCTGCTGCCACCCCGATCGACCAGGCAAGTCAGATTATTGGATTTACTCTCCAGCACTTCCGCGTTATCCAGATAGGGTAGATCAGCAATCAATTGATCAGGGTCGAAAGGCTCATTACTGAAAAAACCAAAATCCACAGACATTCGATGTCCGAGGTGCAGAGAGATCGCCGTCCCACCATACAAAACGAAATTGTCGGGCATGTTCTTGAGTTCAGTCCATAGTCGTACTTGCGGCGGCGGCAGTTTGGAAAGATCGGGGGAAAATGTTTGATTCATCATCAATACTTGTGTACGCCCTGCAACAACCGATATCAGTCCGTCATCACCACTGTTCGTACAGCAAATTATACTAAAATACGATCCCAAATGTTTCCTGATATTCAACAACGCATCCGGGCTTGTCAGGCTGAACTCATTCCTGTCGAGGGAAAAAAACAGGCTACGGTCGCCTTGCTCCTGCGCGATCTCGCCTCGGACCCGAAAATGTTTTTTATCGAGAGAGCCAAACATGAAAATGATCCCTGGTCCGGCCAGGTCGCGTTTCCGGGAGGGAATCGGGAAGCGGGAGACTCAAGCCCGTTTATGACTGCATGCAGGGAAACCGAAGAGGAAGTGGGGATTGAGTTGTCGCTCCGGAATCTGTTAGGCAGGCTCAATGATCAGCAGGGCAGAAACAAAAACCGGAAACTGCCACTGGTGATCAGTTGCTTTGTGTTCAATATGGAGGGTGAACAGCAGACAGTCAACAACAGCGAAGTGGAGGACAGTTTCTGGGCGCCGGTCTCACATTTGCTGGATGACCAGAACCGGATTGACTACCGGCCGCCGGGATATTCAGACGAGACCTGGCCGGCTATCCGTCTCGACGGGCAACGGGTGTTGTGGGGGCTGACCTGGCGCTTTGTGCGGATGTTTCTGGATCGGGTGGCCTGAACGGTATTTTGTGTTATTCCCGCCGGGGCGCCCGCCACCATCCAATGCGTCGCAGGATTTCAGCCCGAACTCAGGGCCGCAAGCGGGGTTCTCAATGCCTGCAGGGTCTGGCCGTTGTCCGCGTCAATCACGAACACGGCGAGGCCGAGATTGTCCGTATTCCATGTTTCATCGATATCCATCGATACCATGCGGGCGCTGTCACCCCGGGCAACGGATACCGGTTCACTGAGGTGGTGAACAACAAAGTTATAAGTGATGGTTTTGCCCCTGTTCTCTCCGCCTTTTATTTCCCGGACAATATTGTTTTCATACACGGCGACAAACATTTCCGGCAGCCTGGTGTCGGTTTCATTGCGTATGGCCAGATCAGCAACGACTTCTCCTTTTTCTGGAGCCGATACCTCCATGGTTATGCGGACGTCTGCAGTTTTTCGGTTGTGCATGTTGATCTGGTCGAAAACCATGCCGCCGCCCCGCGTTTCCAGCCCCGAGACCACAATCTCGGGCGTGTAAATGGATCTTTGCCGGTTCAGTTGTGCGATCCAGCGCTGGCGGTCCGTAAATTTTGCCTGGGAATAGGGGTCTTCCCAACCCAGCCTGTTCCAGTAATCGACGTGAAAGGCGAGCGGCACCGCATGAAACTCCTGATCAATATTCTCCCCCAACAGGGTCAGGAAATTATCGGCCCTGGGGCAACTGCTGCACCCTTCCGAGGTATATAACTCGACCACAGGAGTGATCGTTTCCGCGCTGGAAATGTTGATACGCGGGGCATCTGCGTACGCAGAGGTCGCGGCAGGGACAACTCCGATTAAAATCGACAGCCCGATGGCTTTCAGATAATTCACTTGAAATTCCTCATTGCTCAAACAGTGAAAGATATTGTCCATGGTTTTCGGCTTCCATGGATTCTTTCGGAATAAACTGAAGGGCCGCTGAATTCATGCAATAGCGCAGTCCTGTCGGCGCCGGCCCGTCCGGGAACACATGGCCCAGGTGGGAGTCGGCATGGCGGCTTCTGACTTCGGTCCTTTTCATGAACAGCTTGTAGTCTGTTTTTTCAACCACGCAATCCGGATGAATCGGTCGGGTAAAACTTGGCCAGCCGGTTCCGGAATCAAATTTATCGGTGGATGAAAAAAGCGGTTCGCCACTGACGATATCGACATAGATGCCCTCGCGCTTTTCGTCATTGTATTCGTTGCTGAACGGCCTTTCAGTCGCGTCTTGCTGGGTTACCCTGTACTGAATATCGCTGAGGCGTTCACGCAGGGTTTCCGGATCCGGCTTGCAATAGAGTCCGGGATCAGGCGATGGATTCGGGTCAGTCATTGCGTCAGTAAATCTCCCAGTTCTGCGATATTATCGAGCACTGTGTTGGTATGTTTCCCGAGTTCGTGGCGATTGTGCGAGCCGGTCAATACCCCGACACAAAGGGCTGCCCCGGCACGGATGCCCATGTGGATGTCTTTCGGACTGTCGCCCACCATGATAACCTGTGCGGGGACCAGGTCGCAATAACGGCAAAAGGCCTCGATCATGCCGGGGTCCGGCTTTTCGCCATAGCCACTGTCGGCTCCGCAAACAAAATCAAAACAGTTCACCAGAGCAAGTTTTTCAATCATCAAAACCGCATTGCGCTCATCGTCCATGGTCGCCAGCCCGGTTTTCAGGCCGCGGTCCTTCAGTTCAAGCAGAAATTCCCGCAAGTTCTCTATCGCCGGTACCGGGTTGCCCGCGGCATGCGAGAATATGTCCTGGATGGCGGATAATCGAGGGCCGTTCAGGGGTTGCCCGAGTTGCTCTGACCAGAAATCCAGGATCTGCTGGTTGCCGCCGGAAGCCAGCAACGAATCAGCGCCCCACTGGCCGGTTGCCGTATCGTACCCTCCGCTTCGCAACAGCGATTCGGCGAGTTTCGGCTGTCCGACCGACCGGGCGATATGGTTCGCCGCCTGAATATAGGCGTCCAGCCAGGTGGCGTTGAAATCAAGCAGAGTGCCGTCCTTGTCGAACAGGATGCCTTTAATCAACGGACCGATCCTGGCTTGATTTTCTGACCGAGGGCACCCAGCAATAACCGTCCGGGTCGAGTAAAAAGCATTCACGCAGACCATGGGGTTTATCCGCAGTCTCCATCAACACGGTGTAGTTGTTCTCACGGGCCTTGTCTTGTGCCTGGTCGGGGTCAAGCTCGTACAATCTCAACTCCAGCCCGCCGCCGCGGGCGCCGAATTCGGGAAGCAGCGAGGGTAACGGGTTGTTCCAGTAGGTGTGGTCGCCGTGCAGCATGAACCACTGGTTGTTGGCGCTGAGCAGGGCATAATCCCGCGATGAAGTGACCACGGAAAAGCCCAGAACAGTGGTCAGAAACAAAACCGTGTTTTCAACATCGGACACCAGCAGATTCACGCCAAAGCCTTCCAGCGCCTGCCCGGTTTCTTCGGCATCGGTCGGGTCGAATTTCTTCATGGATACGGCAAAGGCTATTTACGGTCATTCAAGGGGGGTCAACACGCAATAGTACCCCAAATCAATCTATGCGGGTGGTCTTTTGTCCGGTATCGACCCTGCGCCATCACCGGAGATGGATTCCCTGATTGCATTGATGGCGGCAATGCGCTGATCCCGGATCGCTTTTTTGATACGCAAGCCTGCCCGGCGCCCGTCACCGGATTCATCCAGAACCTGTCTTGCAATCTGCTTTTGTTCAACCTGGAGCGCCGCGTCGTGCATCTTCAGCATCAGGGCGGTTTCCTCGCGCCCGTCGTTTTCATGCCCGGTTCGCCCCCTCCGGTCCGCATCACAACATAACGCGAATTTCTCAACCAGTTCCGGTCTGCGGAATCCATCAAAGGCTTCGAGTACCTTCAGAACCGTGCCCGGTTTTAATTGCCGCATCCGGTGACAGTGCAAGTGATATTCACATACCTTCAGGGCAAACTCACGAAAACGGGTTGGGACACCGAGGCGATCGCACAGCGATTCAATGGGTTTCAAACCGCGTTTTTCATGGCCTCTGTGCCGGGGTAATTCGGCGCGGGGCGTGAGCGCTTTACCCAGGTCGTGCACCATGACCGCAAAAACCACCATCGGGTCCCGGGTCATTGCACTGGCCGCATCGGCCGACATCAGGATATGTATTCCGGTGTCAATTTCGGGATGGTATATTTCGGTCTGGGGAACCCCGAACAAGGCATCCACTTCGGGCAGAATCCGTTGCAGCGCGCCACACTCCTTCAGTTCTGTCAAAAACCGGGAAAATCTTTCCTCCTGCATGGCCTGGTGCATTTCCTGCCATATCCGCTCTGCCACCAGCGTATCGACTTCTCCGTTGTCAACCATTTCAGCCATTAATCCGCGCGTATCCGGGCTGACATGGAAGTCCGTGAAACGGGCGGCAAATCGCGCGACCCGCAGCAGTCTGACGGGGTCCTCGCTGAACGCCCCCGAGACATGACGGATGACCCTGCGCCTTACGTCCCGCCGGCCGTTATAAGGGTCAATCAGGTTGCCCCCGCTATCCATGGCCATCGCATTGATGGTCAGGTCGCGTCTGCCCAAATCCTGTTCCAGGGTAATATCCGGGTCGCTGAAGAATTCGAAGCCATGATATCCCCGCGTTGTTTTTCTCTCTGTGCGCGCCAGCGCATATTCTTCGTTGGTATCGGGGTGCAGGAATACCGGGAAATCCCGCCCCACCGGTTTGAATCCGAGCCCCGTCATTTGATTCGGGGTCGAACCCACTACCACCCAGTCACGGTCTGTGACGGGTCGGCCCATGATCCGGTCTCTGACCGCGCCGCCAACCAGATACCGTTCAAGTTTGTCCTCAGGGGAGTGTTTGTCAGCCGTCATTTCCAGCTTTGGAGAATCATGTCTGCGCACTTTTCGCCGATCATGATGCTGGGGGCATTGGTGTTGCCGGAGGTGATATCCGGCATGATCGAAGCGTCTGCAATCCTCAATCCATCCATGCCATGTACTTTCAACTGGTGATTGACGACCGCCATCGGGTCATCGGCGCGCCCCATTTTGCAGGTGCAGCCTGGATGGTAAATGGTAGTCGCGGAATTTCTGGCATGTTCGAGCAGTTGTTCGTCAGTACGGATATTTTCTCCGGGGTCATATTCGGCAAGAATATGGTGTTTCAGCGCTGGCATGGAAGCGATTTTTCGGGAGACTTTCATGGCCTCCACCGCAATCCGGCAATCTTCTTCGACGGACAGATAATTGGGCTGTATGTCGGGGTGGCGGTCAGCGTCCGGGGCCCGGATTTTGACGAATCCTGTACTCCTGGGGCGTAACTGGCAGACAGAGGAGGTGAATGCTGAAAAAGGGTGGGTTCCTTCGCCCGGATTATCGGAGCTGAGCGGTTGAAAATGGAATTGGATATCGGGTCTTGAAACCCGGTCCGAGGTTCGTGTGAAGATGACCACCTGACTGGCCGCCAGCGTCAACGGACCGGTTCGGAAAAGCAGGTACTGAAGTCCGATGAGTAGCTTGCGCAAGGGGTTGTTGACCTCGTCATTCAGCGTCGGCTGGGCGGTTTTGTAAACAGCGCGTATCTGTAGATGATCCTGCAGGTTTTGCCCCACTCCCGGAAGATGCAGCGCCGCCGGGATACCCAGTTCCTGCGACAAGGCTCCGGGACCAATCCCGGAAAGTTGCAGAATCTGCGGTGAGCCAATGGCGCCGGCGCTCAAGATCGTTTCCTTTTCACTGTGAACCCGCTGAATCTGATTGTCCTTGTGAAATTCCACTCCGACAATTTTTCGGCCATCAACCAGCAACCGGGTCACATGGGCCCGGGTAATGACAGTCAGGTTGCTTCTTGACATGGCCGGTTTCAAATAGCCTTTGGCCGTACTCCATCGTCTGCCCTTATGGGTGGTTAACTGAAAATAACCCACTCCTTCCTGGGATTTACCGTTTATATCGTTATTCGCCGGGATGCCGGACTGAATGGCGGCTTCGATAAAAGCGTCCGTGACCGGTCTTCGGAACCGGATGTCCGAAACTTTCTGGGGGCCGCCGGCGCCATGGTAAGGAATCTCGCCGCGCTCTTGATCTTCCGACTTGATAAAGTAAGGCAATACATCATCATAAGACCAGCCCGGGTTGCCCTGGCTTGCCCATCCGTCAAAATCTTCCGGTTGCCCGCGTACATACAATAAACCGTTGAGTGAACTAGAACCACCCAGCACTTTCCCGCGCGGCCATTTCAATTGTCTTCCATTCAACCCCGGATCCGGGGCTGTGACATAACACCAGTCCATCCTGGGGTTGTGCATCGTCTTGAAATAGCCGACCGGTATGTGAATCCAGGGGCTGCTGTCCCGGGTTCCTGCCTCCAGCAACAAAACACGGTGATTGGGGTCCGCGCTGAGTCGGTGGGCCAGGACACAGCCAGCCGACCCCGCGCCAATGACGATAAAATCGTATTTGCGCTCACTTGTCATTCCCGATCATTCCAGCACAACAAGCAGGTCACCCGATTCGACCCGGGAGCCCGCGCTTACCAGCACCTCTGAAATTCTGCCGGATTGCTCGAAAGTCAGATGGGTTTCCATCTTCATCGCTTCAAGGGTGACCGCCGACTGGCCCCTTTCAACCATGTCGTTGACCGATACGGCAACGCTGACCACCATCCCCGGCATCGGGGCGGCGATCTGTTTATCGTCATCCGGGTCCGCCTTGCGATGGGAAATGATGCTGGAGACCAGACTGTGGTCATTCACCACGACTTCTCTTGGTTGACCGTTTACCTCAAAAAAGGTGGTCCGTGTACCATCCTGATGAGGGTCGCCGACTGTCTGATATTTAATAATCAGCGCTTTGCCGAATTCATCGTCAATGACAATTTCTTCCCTCGGCCTGAGTCCGTAGAAATAAACCGGTGTGGGTAAATGACTGGTATCGTCATATTTGCGGTGGTGCTCAATCAGTTGCTCGAATACGCCGGGATAAAGCGTCCAGGACAGTATATCTTGCATGGTCGGCTGGTCCAGTCCTTTGGTTTTCAGCAGATTTCGGGTTTTTTCGAAATCCGCCGCCGGAAGGTTGCGCCCCGGCCGGCCGCTCATTGGCTTCTCGCCTTTTAATATCCGGTTCCTGATCTTTTTCGGGAAGCCTTTGTACGGTTTGCCCATGCGCCCGCTCATCAGGTCGATAACGGACTGCGGGTAGGCGAGCTCTCTCTCTCCGTTCTCGATATCCGCGCAGGTCAGATCATTGGAGACCATGAACAAGGCCATATCACCGACTACCTTTGAGGTGGGGGTTACCTTGATGATGTCGCCGAACATCTGGTTGACCGAGGCGTAGGTTTCGCATATTTCTGCCCAGCGGTCCGACAGGCCAAGCGAGCGCGCCTGTTCATACAGGTTGGTGTACTGGCCACCCGGCATTTCGTGTTTGTACAGGTTTGCCGAGGCAGGCAGTGTTTCACACTCGAAGGGTTTGTAAAATTCCCGGGTCGAACGCCAGTAATCGGCGAGCAGGTCAAGGTGGTCCGTGTTCAGCAGGGTTGCGCGCCGATTGGATTGCAACGCCGCGGCGAGGGTATTCAAATTAGGCTGGGAAGTACCTCCTGACATCGGCGCAAACGCCGCATCGGCGATATCCAGTCCCACTGCCGCGCCATTCAGTATGGAGGCGGCCTGAATCCCGGATGTGTCGTGGGTGTGGAAATGAATCGGTATGCCGGTCTCCTGTTTCAGCGACCGGATCAAAAGCGTAGCCGCGTCAGGTTTCAGCAGTCCCGCCATGTCCTTGACACACAGGATATGAGCTCCCATGTCTTCAAGTTTGTGCGCCATTTCAAGATAGTAGTCGAGGGTGTACTTGGTCCTGGCCGGGTCGAGAATATCGCCACTGTAACAAATCGTGGCTTCGCATATACCGCCGTATTTCTGTACGCTGTCCATGGCGACCGCCATATTCGGGATCCAGTTGAGTGCATCGAAGACCCGGAAAATATCCATCCCCGAATCAACCGATTGGCGGATAAATTCACGCACCACGTTATCCGGGTAATTGATATAGCCGACTACACTGGAGGAGCGCAGCAGCATTTGAAACAGGATATTCGGAACTTTCTCACGCATTTCAGCCAAACGCTGCCACGGGTCTTCCCTGAGAAACCGCATGGACGTATCGAAAGTGGCGCCGCCCCACATCTCAAGAGAAAACAATCCGGGCGCGAGAGTCCCGTAATGTTCCGCGATATTCAGCATGTCCACAGTACGCATCCGGGTGGCAAACAGGGATTGGTGGGCATCACGAAATGTGGTGTCCGTCAGTAACAGTTTCTCCTGTCCCTTTATCCAGTTTTGCAGCCCTGAAATCCCTTCCTGCAACCAGATTTCACGACTCCCCTTGCAGGGTGTCGAGTCAGGTAAATCGGGAAGCGGCGCCGGGTCGCGTCGTTCAGCGACCGGCCGGTCCTTGACCTCGTCATTGCCATTAATAATGGTATCGGAAATATAGGACAGGATTTTTGAGGTACGGCTGGGGTGGATTTTGAAATCCGTAAGTTGCGGGGTTTCGTCAATGAACCGGGTGGTACACTGTCCCTGCTCGAACGTCGGGTGATCCAGCAGGCGCAACAGGAACGGAATATTGGTTTTTACCCCTCTGACGCGAAACTCGTTCAAGGCCCTTTTCATACGGCCAATGGCGCCATCGAACATTCTCGCCCGGGCGCTTACCTTGACCAGCATCGAATCAAAATACGGGATTACAATGGCGCCGGAAAACGCGCTTCCGGCATCCAGGCGAATTCCGATCCCGCTGGAAGACCGATATTCTGTCAACCGGCCATAGTCCGGCATGAAATGGTTGGTCGGATCTTCGGTCGTGACCCTGCACTGCATGGCAAAACCATGGGTCTTGATCGCCTCCTGGGACGGCAGGTCCACCTCCAGGCTGTTCAGCGAATAACCCTGGGCAATCAGGATCTGCGCGCGCACAATATCAATGCCGGTGACTTCTTCGGTGACGGTGTGTTCGACCTGGATTCTCGGGTTGACTTCTATGAAATAGAATTCACCAGTCTGATCATCAACCAGAAATTCCACGGTGCCGGCATTCTGGTACGAAACAGCCTCTGCTATCGTGCAGGCGGCATTGCAGATTTCTTCCCTGAGACCGGCATCCAGGTTCGGGGCGGGAGCGATTTCCACTACTTTCTGATAGCGACGCTGAATCGAGCAGTCGCGTTCGAACAAATGTACCCGGTTGCCATGTTCGTCGCCGAGAATCTGTACTTCGATATGGCGTGCCCGGGAAATCAGTTTTTCCATGAAAATATCCCTGCTGCCAAAAGCGGTATGGGACTCTCGCTGTGCCGCTTCAAACGCCGGCCCGAATTCTGCTTCGTTGTGAACCACGCGCATACCGCGGCCACCGCCGCCATGAGCGGCCTTGAGCATAACCGGATAGCCCGTTTTGGCTGCGGTCTCAAGGCCGTCGGCCACGTCTTTTATCGCTCTGTTGACCCCTCCGAGTATGGCTACCCCGGCGGCTCCCGCGATCAGCCTTGCTGAAGTCTTGTTGCCAAGGGATGTCAGGGTTTCGATAGAGGGGCCGATAAACAGAATCCCTTCCTCCCGGCAACGTCTGGCGAACTCGGGGTTTTCGGAAAGGAAGCCATAACCCGGGTGGATGGCGTCGATGTTCTGCTCTTTGGCGAGGCTGACAATTTCCTCGATGTTCAGATAATTCCTGATCGGTTCTCCGACGCCGCCCACCTGATAAGCCTCGTCGGCCTGAAACCGGTGCAGGGAATATCGGTCTTCGTAGCTGTAAATCGCAACCGGCGTGATGCCAAGTTCGCGGGCGCTGCGAAACACACGGATCGCAATCTCGCTTCGGTTGGCTACCAGCAGCCTTCTGACCTGTTTTATTTGTCGAAGTACAGTCATCTCGATATAATTATAACCCGGAGCGACAGCCCGCGAGTCTATCACTTTATGGATACCCCATGGAGAGTATTCAACCGCGGTTACAAAAGATCAACAATAGCCGGTCGGGAGCAACCTTAAAATGAAAGAGATGTACTACGAAACCATACAGAAACTCGAAAAAACGGGCGTCAATTCTGAATATATCCAAGGTTGGGCAAATGGCTTTCTGGGCAATCCCAGGCGTGAAGAACAAAGAACCACCGATGCCTACGAGGCGGGATATGAAGATGGTTCGGGACTCGTCACGGATCAGGCGGAGCAGTTCATAATCTCAACGTGATCTGAACGGAGGCCCCGGTTTCAGGTCGCTCGTGCCGGATTATTTGCCTTGATGAAAAGCAGCCGTGTTCTGCCGTATCTGCTGATTTTCGTCGCAGGCGTTTTGTGGGGCGGCACTTTTTCACTGGCGTTAATTGCGACCTCCGACGGGTCCCATCCACTGGTTCTGGCCACCTGGCAGGCGCTGGTGAGCGTGGTCATCTTCATTGTCGTATGTCGAGCGCTTAAAGTTCCTGCGTTCCGCCGTGCGAATCTTGGCAAGTATTTGTTTGTCGGGGTAGTGGGCCATATCGCCCCCAATATACTTTATTACACCGCGGCGCCGCATTTATCTGCCGGAATTCTGTCGATTACGGTGTCTACCGTGCCGTTGTTCACTTATGCCATTATGTGGGCGATGAGATTTGAACGCATTGTGATCAAACGCGCTGTGGGGTTGTTGTGCGGGATGCTGGCCATTCTGTTGCTGGTGATACCGGACCAGGGATTGAGTGGTGATGACGTGAATTTCTGGATCTTGCTGGTGGTCTTGTGCGCACTGCTTTATGCCGCTGAAAATGTTTATATCTCTGAAGGCGTCAGTTACGAAACCAGTATTTTTGAACTGCTGTGCGGGGCGACTGTCGTGTCGCTGGTTTTCCTGGTCCCGGCTACCTTCTCACTCGGAACAGGGAATCTGTTCCCCTGGGTTTTGACCCGCTCGGGCTGGGCTATCACCGGCATAGCGGTGGTCAGTGTGGTCGCCTATTCAATGTTCTTTTACACCATCAAGACGGCGGGCCCGGTATTCGCGAGCCAGTGCGCCTATATTGTGACCGTGTCGGGAGTGCTATGGGGAATCGTCATCTTCTCCGAGAAGCACACCGTCTGGGTCTGGATGTCGGTCCTGATCATTATGGCTGGAGTCGCCCTTGTTTCTCCGTCCCGGAGAGTCGCGACCTGAATCCCGCGGACAACCACCGGGGTTCTGCACCCAGTTCAGTTCGCAGGGGCATGGTGATAGACCGGGGTGTATTCCGGGATTTCTGGTTGCGCTGACACGAGCGCCGATAAGTGTTTTATTCTCTTGAATCCGGGTCATAGAAAAAAACACGGTCAGGAATTTCTTAATCCCCCGGATGTTTCCCGTGTTATGATGTTCGGGTGATGGTTGAGAATCAGGACATGCCCCGCCGCCAGCTTCCGATCGGATACCAGGCTTTCCGGCGCCTTCGGGAACGCAACTGTTACTATGTCGACAAAACCCCCCTGCTCCGGCAGATGATTGATCAGGGAGATTACTACTTCCTGTCGCGCCCCCGGCGCTTCGGCAAGAGTCTGTTACTCGATACCTTGCGTGAATTGTTTGAAGGCAACGAAGAACTGTTTCGAGGGTTGGATATTCACGACCACTGGGACTGGAATCCAGAGAAAAAACATCCGGTAGCGCGGGTAAGTTTTGATGGGAAACACACAGAACCGGGCGATCTGGAGAGTAGCGTCCTCAATCAGTTGCACATCATAGAACGCAATGCTGGCTTGACATCATCCCGGGAGCTTGCGAACGGCCCGGAACGCCTGCGGTTACTTCTGCATAACCTCCACCATGCCACCGGCCAACAGGTGGTAGTACTGGTTGATGAATATGACAAACCCATCCTGGATGTTCTGGAAGACCCGGAAATGGCGAAGGCCAACCGGGATTATTTGAGAGGCTTCTACGGCATCATCAAGGGCAGCGCCGAACATATCCGGTTCGTCTTTATTACCGGCATCAGTATGTTCTCGAATGTCAACCTGTTTTCTGGTCTGAATAACCTGAAGAACATCAGCCTGGATTCGAGATACTCTACGATTTGCGGGTATACGGATAACGATCTCGACACCGTGTTCGCCCCGGAATTACCCGGTCTTGACCGCGATGAGATCAAACGCTGGTACAACGGCTACAGTTGGCTGGGGGAAGAGAAAGTCTACAACCCTTATGATGTACTGCTATTGTTCGATGGTCGGGAATTTGAGCCGTACTGGTTTCGCACCGGCACCCCGACATTTTTGTACAAGGAACTGGTCAGGAATAAAATCAGCCCGATAGAATTAGAGAACCGCACAGCAGACCGGGAACTGGTCTCTACCTTTGATATACAGAGCTATAACATAGATGCCCTGCTGTTTCAGACGGGTTATCTGACCATTACCGGGAAAGAGCAATCGGAATATCTGACCGAATACCGACTGGACTATCCGAATCATGAAGTCAAGTTAAGCCTGAACCAGGGACTGTTACGGTATATGACCGGTATCGACCGCATCACGAAGCAGGGAGAACAACTGGTTCAGTTTCTGGCGGCTCAGGATTTTGATGGATTTGCCAAGACATTCCAGGCCTATCTTGCAGGGATACCGCATCCGTGGCATGACCATGCCGGTTTGAGTCATTATGAGTCGTGGTATGCGAGTCTGCTGTACATGAATTTCCGGTCAATCGGGGTAGACTTGCGGGTAGAAGAAGTGACCAGCCGAGGTCGTTCAGACCTGGTACTGATTCATGCAGGGCAAGTATTTGTCATGGAGTTCAAGGTGGTGGAAGACGAATCCGATAAAGAAACCGCGTTGGAGCGGGCGATGGTACAGATACAAGAGAAGGGCTATAGTGAGAAGTACAGCAATCAGGGTCAACCGATTTACCATATCGCGCTTGTCTTCGGTCGGGAAAAACGAAACCTGCTGGGGATTCGAGTATTGTGATTACCGATGTTTCGCGGGCGGGCACGGGGGCCGCCTCCCCGATCAAAGCCTGCCCTCGACCTGATTAGGGGGGGGCGACCCACTGTGGTCGCCCGCAACCGCCGGAATCCGAACCAACCCCTCGTCATTCCCGCGGAAGCGGGAATCCACAACCTGACGGTTCGCGGGCGGGCACAGGGACCCGCCCCTACGATGATGGGTTGGATGCGGAATTTCTTATTTTTTCGACCAATGACGTGGTTGAAACCGGGCGCTCGAACCGGATCGAATGAACCGACCCGCCCCGGCTCTGTACTTCCCGGCCGCCCACGATGTCTTCCACCTTCCAGTCGCCTCCCTTTACCAGTACCTCCGGTTTGATCTTCAGGATCAATTCCAGCGGGGTATCCTGATCAAACGATACGACTCCATCAACGTACTCAAGGGCAGCCAGCACAACGGCCCGGTCCTCCAGGGTATTGAAGGGGCGGCCCGTCCCCTTGCCGAGCCGTTTCACCGAGGCGTCCGAATTGACGCCGACCACCAGCGAGGCTCCCAGAGCGGCTGCGCTTTGCAGACAGGCGATATGTCCACGATGAAGAATGTCAAATACGCCATTGGTGAAAACCACCGGACGGTCAAACCCCGAAATCCATTCATCAAAACCGGCCCGCAGGCCGGGTGAGTATATCTTTTGTTGCAGAACCCCTGGACCAGTCATTCGGTTTTGATGTACTCGAAAACCTTGACGATATGGGTCACGCCAACGACACTTTGCGCCAACTCGACTGCGGCCTGCGCTTCAGCCTGTGTGACCAGACCCATCAGATAGACTTTGCCGCGTTCCGTAACCACCTTGATGTTGGATGATGGCACATCGTCCGCTTTCAGCAAGCCGGATTTCACCTTGCCGGTGATCCAGGTATCGTTTACGCGGCTGTTGAGATTGCTTCGCCCGGCCAGATCAAGCTCATTGACCACATTCCGGGTCCGTTCATATTCCCTGGCCAGGGACTCTGCATACTGGCGTTGTTCATCGGTATGGACTTCTCCGGTGAGCAGTACAATTCCATTGATCGCCGTCACACTGATATTGACCGGCGAGCCAAGGTTTTCGTCAGCCCTGTAAGCGCCTCTTAACTCCAACTCCAGCAGATTGTCATCGATATTACGTCCTATGGTCCGTCTTTCAGTATGCAGATCAATGGAGGTGACGATTGTGGCGCCAATCAAAAGAGGAGCGCAGGCAGTGATGGACTGTACGGTCACAAGAATGATCAGGCCGCAAAAAAGGTTTTTCCATGTTTTCAGGAAGAAACCCGGATGGTCGTTTGTCGGAGTCATGTTGGTTTTCTTGAACAGAGGTTAAGTTGGTCACGGAACAGGAAGGCAACTTGTCAGGAACTCCGGGACGGGTGGATTATACATCAGTTTACTGAACCCACCCTGATATTTGAGGTTGCCGGCCATTCAAAATGCGTGTTTGATCCAGTCAATATCAAGCTGGCCTTGTCGTCCGGTGATCGCAATGACATCGAATCGGCACTGGTCATACTTGCTGTTGCGGTATTGCTGTAAAAAGGATTCGGCGGTTTTACGGATTTTACTTTGTTTTCTGCGGGTGATACTTTCCTGCGCTCCGCCAAAGGCCCGGTTTTTCCTGTAGCGCACCTCGACAAATACCAGATCATGACCCTGTTGCATGATCAGGTCGATTTCACCGCATTTCCTCGAGTAGTTGCGCATAACCAGCGTAAGCCCATGTGTTTCCAACCAGGATAATGCGATGGATTCCGCGTCTTCACCGCGTTGCAAATGCGGCGCTTTCAAAGTTGTTTCTCCGGGTTCTCGGAATGCGGGAAATCACTGCTCGCGTTCGTCGCGGGCAAGGGTTCCGCCAGACCGGATTCGAATCTTGCCCAGACAGGAAGGTGAACGGCATTCCCGTTCGGGTCAACACGAATTGTCATGGCCCTGCCGGGGAATTTCATCCATGAGTTCTGCCTTAATACCCGTAATCGGGGAATGACCTGATAACTCTGTACTCCGAGAGCGTACAGACGGTCCAGGGCAGTCCGGGCGTAAGGGCGTTGGGGCCCGGTATCCATATCCGTAGGGATAATCCCCCGTGGTTGTCCGTTATTCTCCACGGGCAAATCTGAAAGGACCGCGTCGTTGTCAGAAGTCTCTTCAGGGTTGTCCGGGTCTGGCGGGAGTGGGTTTTCATTATCGTCCGGGCTGTTATCAGTCTCCGCCTCTGCCGCTTCCCGTGCCGTATCGTCCGCCTTTTGCTGTTTGTACAGCGCAACGCCGTCCAGAATCCACCGCATTTCTCCGAAAATCAGCCCATCCAGGTCCGCATCCATCGCCGGATCCGGTTTGCCCGAGTAAATGTATGAGGTCGCATAGAGAGGGACATCATGGGCCTGGAAAAACCGGAGTTGAGGCACGATCAGCCTGGCCTGGGTTGTGGTGGCCGCTAAAAAAATGAAATCCATGTCTTCATTGCGTCTGGGCGAAAATTTCAGGTTCAACCCGGTTTGCGCTTCTATCAGACGATGGCGGATAATACTCTTGTCTATTCCCAGAAATTTCCGAACCACTCTGGCGTGATTTGAGACGTCTTTCGGAAAGGAGCTGTTTTTCAGAAGTTGACCGCCCAGATTTTCCCAGTGGGCGGCGAACGCATTGGCGACCCGCTCGCCCCACTCTCCCTCGCTTCGAAGCACGGTGGCATTCCTGTGGCCTGTAGCGTAAGCCTTGTCCGCTACCTGACGCGCTTCATTTTCCGGGGAAAGGCTGATGCCATACAGATTATCCGATGCCTTTGCGGGTGGAATATTCGCAAGCAGCAACGTATCGGTTTCCGGGTTCCGGCTGGCGAGCAGACTTTCTACCGTTTTCCTTCCCAGCGGGCCAACAATGAAATCAGCGCCGTCCGCTTCGGCGCCCTGATAGTAAAAAGAAGCCATCGAGGAATCAGCGCCGATGTCATATAGCGCCAGATCCGGTTTCGAGTGGAAACTATCCCGATTATGCGCATCAAAGAAGCCATCGTAAAAAGCCTGGGCGGCCCTGCCGTCAGGTGAGGCAAGCGGCAAAAGCAATGCGATTTTCCGCCTGGTCTGCGGGCGGTTCACAGTGTATGAATCAATGAGCGTGGCGTTGGCGGGGTGGTTCGGCCAGGCCAGCCGCCACTCCTGCAATTGTGCTTCGGATTGCTCGGCGGCAAGCGCCTCAAGCAAAGCCAGCCAGCCAGCCAGGTTGGGGTCGGTGATGTCTTCCCGCAGTAGTGAACGATGCAGCGAGTCAAGTGATTCCAGTATTTGCAGCAGGGTTTTCCGGGTTTCCAGCCGGGCCTCCCCCGTGACCTCGGAATCCAGTTTCAGAAGCGTCTCTACCGCCGCCGCCGGGTAGCCCAGGCCCAGTTGCGTTTTTGCCAGAAGAATCTGTCGTTCGGATTTTTCCCGCATCCCCGGCAGACCTTCCCCCCACTCTCCGGTGTCGTCATCGTCGACAATGACAATCGTCTCTTCCTCTTCAAGACCATGACTGATCACAGTCGGCTCCGGCTCCGCTATGGATTCCTCTTCCTCTGTTATGCCGGTTCCTTCTTCTATACCCGTTTCTTCTTCAGTATCCGTCTGTTGCGTAGCCTCCGGGGTGGTCGGTGTCTGCGGCAATGTCTCCGATAATGGTGTACAGTTGGCGAGGAGCACACAGATCAGGCCGAGAGCCAGGTTTGGGGCTGACAGCCCCGATTTCCCAGGCGTCAAACTGAATTTCGGGAACCATTTCGGCAGGTTTTGGTAAAACGGGGTCATGGAAGTTTCTTGAATTGCAGTAGCGGATGAATACACCTACAGTATAAGAGATTCGGTAATGAACGGCAAAACAGGAGCGCTGTATATTGTGGCCACTCCAATCGGCAACCTGGGAGATATCGGGTTGCGCGCGAAAGCCGTATTGGCGCAGGTCAGTCTGATACTGGCGGAAGATACCCGGCATGCGGCAAAGTTGCTGAATCACTACCAGATCAAAAACAGAACCCGATCGTTTCACGAACACAACGAAAACGAACAGACCCCCGGGATCATCCGGTTATTACGGCAGGGGTCGGATATTGCGTTGATCAGCGATGCCGGCACGCCGTTGATCAGTGATCCGGGCTATCGACTGGTTCAGGCGGCGCGAAACAATCAATTACCGGTCATTCCGGTTCCCGGGCCGAGCGCCGTTATCGCGGCGCTTTCGGCTTCCGGATTACCGGCTGAGCGGTTCTGCTTCGAGGGATTTCTGCCGGCCAGGCGAGCACAGCGGCTACAAAAACTGACGGAATTATCGACCGGGACCAGAACGCTGGTATTGTTTGAGTCGAGCCACCGTATTGTCGCGGCGCTTGCGGATATCCAGTCCTGCCTGCCGGCGAATGTAAAAGTCACCGTGGCCCGGGAGATGACCAAGAAATTCGAGTCATTCTACCATGGAGACATCGAAACCGTCCGCCGCCAGATCGAACAGGGCGACCCGCATCAAAAGGGAGAATTCGTCATCGTATTGTCCTGGCAGTTGCCGGACGACCCTGATTGGCAAAAAGCATCGACGCTGGTAGCGGCAATGGTTGAGTATATGCCCGCGAAGACCGTGGCGAAAATCGTCAGCGACACGTTCGGGATCAGCAAAAACCGGCTGTACCGGCTTGCTCTTGATCTGAAGAAGGAAAAGGATTGTATATAAGAAGTCTACACTTGCTCGCCGTCAATCCACAATAATACGGATGTTGTAATTACCAAATCGTAGAGGCCGACCACCGTGTCGGCCCGTATAGGGACATGGATAAACAGTATAACAGACAGACCCGGCGAACCGACAAAGGGATTGTCTACGCGCAATCGGAAAAGAAGTTGACAATAAAGAGTATTCCTGTATAGTTAGAGCATTAGAATTAACTTTGAGTAACTTTCACATGAGCGCTACTAAATATCAACCTCTGGAGAACTATCTGAAAACCCGTGGTTTGAAGGAAATACTGATCACCTTTGAGGAAATCGAAACGATCATTGAGGGTAACCTTCCTTCTTCAGCCCGGAAGCACCGGCCCTGGTGGAGCAATAATCCTTCAAACAGTGTCATAACCAAATCCTGGCTCGCCGCAGGATACAGGACAGCCCGGGTGGATATGGAAGGCGAGCGTCTGGTTTTTGTCCGAGACGACACGCTGGACTCCCGGCAAACGTCTTCCCCGGTCGCTGAGAATGATTCGGGCGGGCATCCGCTCCTGGGCTGCATGAAAGGTACGGTAACAGTAACTATTGACCTGGACCTGACGGCTCCGGCCATGCCGGAGTGGGTGGACATGGCGCAGGATGCGAAAATGCAGACATGAACGATCTGCTTCTTGATACTTGCGCGGTTATCTGGACGGGAAACGGCGACCCGATTGACGTAGATGCAATAGCTCAACTGGACGCAAGCCACCGCGAAGGCCGTCGAATCTGGGTGTCTCCGTTCTCGGCCTGGGAGCTGGGCTTGCTGGTCTCCCGCGCACGGCTGAGACTGGAGCGTCCGGTAGCGACCTGGCTCGAGGACTATGTGACCAAAGGCCGGATTACGCTGGCCGGGATTTCCCCGCGAATTCTTGTGGAATCGTCATTCTTGCCGGGCACATCGCCAGCCGACCCGGCTGACCGGATCATTATCGCCACCGCCCGCGCAATGAATCTCTCTATTGTTACCCGTGACCACCGGATTCTGGCATACGCCTCCGAAGGCCATGTCCGGGCGTTGCGCTGTTAGAACGGGAATCACAGGGCATGGTGTTTCAACAACCTGAGAATGTTTGTAATGGCGCCGTGGACGTGGTTTTGACTGCCAGAATCGGATATGCTGGTGGTGATTTGACGGGAACCATGCCAGGCGGTAGTGCAACGTGGCAGGGTGTCATGGCCGGGATGTCTGCTACCGGGAGAGGCAAGGGAGATCGGCTCCAGGGTGATGCGTTACTGGAGTACGATATGGGAGCCGGCAGCCTTGATGCCACCTTCTCAAACATCAGGAATGTCGACCGCCTTGTGACTCACTCAACCCCGAATGTCCGGTTCAACGTGGAATAACTTCCCCACATTGTTTTTTGACCGGGGACAGGCTTTCTAAGGAACAACCATTGGCAAGAGATAACACGGTCCCGTTACGAGACCCTGACCAGGTAATGCGCCTTGACCGCATGGGCTGTTTTCATCAGACCCGGTTGAGTTTCATGCGTACTCTGCTTCGTTCAATCGGCAGCCAGCGGTGGCGTTTCCGGCGAACCTGCTGGGATATCGACCATAAAGGGATCGGGACTGCGGTCTACCAGATCGAAGGGCCGGAGCGCGTCTATTCGCTGATCTGTTATGCGAACGACCTGCCTCCTTCAAAGAGGTCGGACCGGGTTATCGCCACCGATTGGGATGCCACGTTTACGCTTTTCGACGGGATTCCGGAGCAGGCTGATATTGAAAGATTGAAAGCCGCCGTCCCGAAACAGGAGGCGGGGCATTGTTCGCAAACCGAACTGGTTCTGGCGCGCGCCAATCGCAGCGTAAGATTGTTCGAGCATGTCGTTGATTCGCTTTCGCAAGGTCGCCAACCCGATCAGGAAATGATTGATAGGGTAGGCTATCTGATGCGAACCACCGCAGTGTATGGCAACGGCAAATTCGGAATCAGTGATCGTGAGCGGATATCCGACCGCCCGGAATTTTCCTCCGCCTTCCATACCGAGTTACTGGCGGTCTGGTTGATTCGCGGATTTACAGTGGATATTGCCGAGCATCTTGCCCGTGTCAGGGGGGGGGATGATGCCGTGACGATGCATCCAGACTTAAGGCGCAGGCTGGGCGTCGGCAACTCAACCGGGCTTGGAATGGCCCCGTTTCTGGTTCTTCATCCGGCGCTGATCCATAGCTGGATGCTGGCCCGGGAATCCGCTCTGGCCAGAGTCAGAAGCCTGCCGCACAGTACCCCGCAGACCCGGCAGGAATTCGGTCAACTGATTTCGAGAATGACGCTTGGACTCGAAGACTGGAATACCGGGGATTTGCGACAGCAGAACCGGGTCCAGACGCTTGGGGAGGATCTGGTGAAATTGACGCGGTATGTGAAATCTCCGGGTCTGTCCATGCCGTATCCCTGGGATGCCCTGGTGACCTGGTCGGGGCAGGCATTGTCTCTGGAGGGGCAGGAGCTCATCGTCACCCTGGTGATTGAACCCCATGGTGAACGGGTTGATGATCTTGGTTCTACCATGGCCGTTGACGAGGCACAGTATTTCCCGATTGACGGCAGTCAGACCGTTGCTGAAGCCATTGACGTGATCAAGCAGAAATATGCCTGGGCACTGGCAGTCGATTATTCGAGCCAGGAGCAGACTGCCCGGTTCTGGTATTATTCCGAGGAGAAGCTCGAACCCAGACTCGGGCAACGCTACACAGAGCCGGGAGCCGAAAAGGAACACCCGCTTGCTTATGGGCGGGATGTTCGGGCCTTGTATGAAGATCTGAAAAAAACCTCCGCGCAGAATCAGAGCGAGGAAAAACTGGCCGGGTTTCTGCTCAACCACCCGCAGCATCGACACAGTGTGCGCAGAATTCAGATCGCGGACCGGTTGGATTATGCCGAAATACGGGATAACCTGATATCCGCTGACCTGGCGCCGATTGACCTGCTCCGATGCAAACTTTCGTTTTTCGGGGCCAACAAGTTCGACCCGAAGTCCGATCGCTGGATACGAATCAACATGTATCAACACGCCCCGTTCCCGGACGAGATTGGGCAGTACGAAGGGGATGGCTGGATTTACCCGCCACTGCCTGATCGATGAAACGCTCGCTGAATGAAATCGAGCAGACCTGCCGAAAAGCGGCCAGAGGGAGCGGATTACCCTGGGGGGTTGCCGATGATACAGGCCGGGCCATCCGCTGGCTGCATGCGTTTCAACTCGACGGCGTTTCGAGTCTGGTTGCATTACTGGAAAGGTTCAACCATCAGCGCCCTGGTGACTATGCGCCGCAATCGCTGGCAGGGGTCTGGCAGGGGCCGTACAATGTGTTGAGTCCGATCATGACCGGACTGGCCTTGAGTGATTGCATGGGGCTGATGCAGGAGCGCAGCATCGAGACACGCGAAATCGCCTGTCCGATACTGGTCGCAGGGTATGTCGGCCAAACCATATTGAACCGGGAGCAATCGGTGACCGTAGGCTGGTTGTCAATCAGCTTGTCAATTGATCGTGTCCGCCTCACCATCAGCGGTGACAAAGATGATCTGTACGCGGACAGAGTGGGTCGGCTGACCTGTGAAAAAGCCCTTTTTGACCATGAACGCCGGGGCGCCCGGTATCCGCAAGTCGGTGATACGTTAGTGAAGGCGCAGGCCTGGGAAAAGCTCGAGAAGCGGGCCTGGTTGACCTATGTCGAATCCACTGAAAGCTCCCGATTGTCGGGGGCGGGAGCCGGGCTGGATGACAATGACTGATTGATTCTTGAGGTCGGGCCGCGCAAGACAGGAGCGGTGGCGCAGTCAGGCCCGTTCCATGTATTCGCCGGTGTCGGTATTCACTTTCACTTTTTCACCGACGGTGACAAAAGTCGGGACCGTGATCTTGTGCCCGGTTTCCAGAACCGCGGGCTTGCCGCTGCCAGAAGCCGTCTGCCCCTTTACCACGCCCTCGGTATCGATCACTTCCAGTACGACGGACCCGGCCAATTCAATTCCGATCGGAGTTTCATTATGAAAATTGATCTGGACGTCGGTGCCCTGCAATAAAAACGGTATCCGGGTTTCGAGTTCTTCAGCGCTTAGCGTGATCTGCTCGTAATTATCGTTATCCATGAAGACATAATCTTCGCCATCGAGATAAAGATACTGCATTTTCCGGGGTTCGACATAAGCCTTTTCCATTTTATCTTCCGAGCGAAATCGTTCATTGAGTTTGGTGCCATCTGATATACACTTCATCTCAAGTTGTACAAATGCGCCGCCCTTGCCCGGCTTGACATGGTTTTTCTTCAGTATTCGCCACAGTTTACCCTGATATTCCATCAGATTGCCGATGCGGGTTTCGAAGGCTGAGATTTTCACTGGAATGAGTTTCCTGATATTGGGGTGAACGGTTCGGGATTGTATCCACTATGGCAGACAGCATCAATATACCCATGCCCCGGATTCGACAATCGTGAGCGCTGACAAGCCCTGTTTTGACGCGCGCCAGTTTCTTGCGGGCGTTTCAGATCGGCCCGGAGTCTATATCTTTACGGATGAACAGGGCGACACGCTCTATGTCGGGAAAGCCAAAAACCTGAAAAAGCGCCTGCAAAGTTACTTCCGCCCGGCCTCCCTTTCGCCGAAGACGCGCCTGATGGTTTCAAAAATCGCCCATGCCGAAACCCAGCAGACCCGCACGGAGAGTGAAGCGCTGTTGCTTGAATACAATCTCATCAAGGACAAGCGTCCCTATTACAATATCACCTTGCGGGACGGCAAAAGTTTTCCCTACATCCGGTTGACCGAGAACGACACCTTCCCGAGATTTACGTTCTATCGCGGCCCCCGGACATTGCCGGGCCGGTATTATGGGCCTTACCCCAATTCCGCCGCAGTCCGGGAAATGCTGGCGCAGTTGCAGAAAATCTTCCGTTTGCGTCAATGTGATGATACTTTCTTCAAGAATCGGTCGAGACCTTGCCTGCAATATCAGATCAAGCGATGCAGCGCACCGTGTACCGGCCGGATCAGCCCGGACGATTACAGGGAAGACATCCGTCAGGCCAGGGCCATGCTGGCCGGCGAAGACACCCGCCTGGTGGATGAACTGGCTACGATGATGGAACGGGCGTCCGACAATCTCGATTATGAGAACGCGGCGGTTTATCGTGATCGTATCGCCTTGTTGCAAAGGATCCGGGAGAAGCAATATATCTCATCGGATGCCCGGGATGCGGATGTGGTCGCCGTGGCAGCCGAATCCGGCATGGTCTGTTTTGGCGTCACCTCTATTCGTCGGGGGCGAAATCTGGGCATCCGGTTTCACCTGCAACCCAACGCGCTCGATAAAACCCCGTCCGAATTGCTGGAGGTCTTTCTGGCGCAACATTATTTCGGTTCGGCGATTCCTAAGGAGATTCTGCTGAGCGAAGCGATTGACAGTCGAAGTTCCCTGCAGCAGATATTGTCCATTGAAAACAAAAAGAAAGTCGAAATCAGGCAGCATTGTCGTTCTTACCGGGCAAGATGGATCGAGTCGGCCCGGTTGAATGCGGCGGACCATCTGAGCCGTTATCTGAACCAGCGAAGCCAGATCAGCAGTCAGTTCACCGAGCTGGGTGACTTCCTGTCGCTGGACGAACCCCCCGCACGTATCGAATGTTTTGATATCAGCCATACCATGGGAGAAAGAACCGTGGGCGCCTGCGTGGTATTTGACCAGAACGGCGCCGTAAAATCCGACTATCGGCGTTACAATATATCCGGTATCGAACCCGGCGATGACTATGCCGCGATGGAGCAGATCCTGACCCGGCGTTATAAAAAGGTACTCGAAAACGATGGCCGGGTTCCTGACCTGGTGATTATTGATGGTGGCAAAGGGCAATTGGGTGTGGCGGGAAAAGTCTTTGAGGAATTACAGATGCTGGATTCGGTCGTGCTGATGGGGGTATCCAAAGGACCGGAACGCAAGGCGGGGGAAGAACAGTTTCATCTGGCCGGCGCAGCGTCTCCATTGCAACCCGCGGGAACTTCTCCGGTCTCCCATCTGGTGCAACGGATTCGTGATGAAGCGCACCGATTCGCAATAACCGGACATCGCCTGCGCAGAGCAAAAGCGAGGAATCAATCCGTCCTGGAGCAGATAGCGGGGGTGGGAGACAAACGCCGGCGCAATCTGTTACGGTACTTTGGGGGGATTCGGGAAGTAAAGTGCGCCGGAGTCGAGGAAATCGCAAAAGTCCCGGGAATCAGTCGGAATCTGGCGCGACGGATTTTCAACGAGTTTAATCGGTGAGCGATTTATTGCCATGCTAAACATTCCGAATATACTTACGCTGTTCCGAATAGCCCTGATCCCGGTGCTGGTGGTGTTGTACTTCTGGGAGCTGGAAATTCGATCCATACTGGTAACCGGAGTTTTTGTCACCGCAGCCATAACCGACTGGCTGGACGGGTTTCTCGCCAGGAAGATGAATGCAACATCGGCGCTGGGCGCTTTTCTCGACCCGGTAGCGGACAAGTTGATCGTTTCCAGTGCGCTGGTGCTTCTGGTTTCGGACCTGGATGTGTTGGACCGTGTGATACATCCGCTGTTATTTTCCATCTCGGTGTGCATCATCATTGGCCGCGAAATCGCCATTTCCGCGCTGCGGGAATGGATGGCGGAACTGGGCGAACGCGGCGTGGTTTCGGTCGGTATTCAGGGGAAGGTAAAAACAGGATTCCAGATGGTTTCCATTTCCCTGCTGCTGTATTCCGAACCGATACTGGAAATTCCCTCGTTCCGGGTTGGCGAACTCGCTTTTTACGTCGCGGCGATTCTGACCCTCTGGTCGGTGTGGTCCTACCTGAAGGCGGCGATGCCTTATTTGTTGGAAAAACCCGATAGTTGACGGATAATCAATCCAAATTGACTGAAATCAGGCTTGCCGGGCTTAATTGCTATTGACACTATCCGGCGCTCGGCTAGAATCAACATCCCCCGAAATTCGATAGAAGCGGGAATAGCTCAGTTGGTAGAGCACAACCTTGCCAAGGTTGGGGTCGCGAGTTCGAGTCTCGTTTCCCGCTCCAGTATTTCGTGCCCCTGCGTGTATTGTCAGCGCCAGGGTTCCTGGTTTTTTGGGACAGCGATATGGCACACTACACCAGAGGCCATGGACAAGATCGTGGGGCTGAGTGGCAGAGTGGTTATGCAGCGGCCTGCAAAGCCGTTGACCTCGGTTCGATTCCGGGCTCAGCCTCCAGCTTATGATTTCGGTACTGTTTGCCCGGGTGGCGGAATTGGTAGACGCAAGGGACTTAAAATCCCTCGATGGCGACATCGTGCCGGTTCAAGTCCGGCCCCGGGTACCATTTGGGCGCTTCCGGCAACGTCCGAAGAAATCCAATAAAGTCTATAAAGTTCAATATAAACAGCATTTTATAGATCTATTATTGTTTCTTTACTTCCAGTCACCTCCATTGAAAACCGAGAAATTTGGCGGTATTTTTGACGGTATCGCAGTTCACTTAGACATAATGGCCTCCAGAGGTTGACCGAGGCAGTATCGAAGCAGTTGGCAAAGCAGGTCTGCCTCGGTTAACGTGGGATTTACGGTTGATGTGCGGCGCTGGTTTCAAAGCGCTCCCACATTGGATTGCAATGAACCCTGTGGAGGCAGACCCAAGATGAATCATACAACAATACACGTTGGATTGGATGTACATAAGAAGACGACGGCGGTAGCGGTATCGCAAGGCCCTGGCCGGGCCCGTTTCATCGGTACGATTGATTCGAATCCGCGTGCCCTGCTGAAAGTGCTGGGGAAGCTGGGCGATGCGCAGGAGATGTCGGTTGTGTACGAGGCGGGACCGTGTGGATACGATCTGTATCGTCGATTGCGCTGTGGTGGTTACTGGTGCGAAGTGATCGCGCCGTCGAAGGTTGCGCGCCGATCGGGAGACCGGGTGAAGACGGATCGGCGCGATGCGCTGCATCTGGCGGAGCAGTCCCGTGCAGGAGCCCTGACCGCAGTATGGGTCTTGGACGAGTCGGATGAAGCGATACGCGATCTGTCGCGCGCCCGCGAGGATGCGGTCCGATCCCGGCACAAGTCGCGTCAACGCTTGCAGGCGATGCTGCTGCGGACGGGTCACCGTTATTCGGGCAAGACGCAGTGGACGGCGGCGCATGAGCGTTATCTTTCGCAACACACGTTTGCCTGGCCGGCACAGAGGCTGGCGTGGGAGGAATACCGTCAAGCGGTGAGTGAGGCCCATCGAAGGGTGGAACGCCTGACCGAGTCGTTGCACGATCAGGTTGAGCAATGGCGATGGGGTGGGGTGGTCAAGGCATTGATGACCTTGCGGGGCATCGACCGGGTGTCGGCCGCTACGCTGGTGGCGGAGTTGGGGGATCTGCGCAGGTTTGCCCATGCGCGTGAACTGATGGGGTTTGTCGGGCTGGTGCCATCCGAACACAGTTCGGGCGATTCACGTCGCAATGGAGCGATTACCCGCACCGGCAACGGGTATGCCCGTCGGATGCTGGTGGAGGCTGCCTGGAGCTACCGTTTCCCGGCTCGCATCAGTCGGGCGATCCAGGTTCGCCAGGAAGGCCAGCCGCAGGCAGTACGCGAGATTGCCTGGCAGGCCCAGGTACGATTGAGTCGACGCTACCGGGCGCTCAAGGCCCGGCAGGTTGTGCATAACAAGATCTGCGTGGCGGTGGCCCGGGAACTGACCGGTTTCGTGTGGTCGATCGCCCGACAGGTTGAAGTGCCGGGTTGACCGGAACCGGGTCCGTGTCGTGTGGACAATCCGATGTGCGGGGCCCGGTGAGGAGAATCCTCGACCGGGTTATGTGGGCGCCCGCAAGGGATGATCCCCGACACTAGACAGAGGCAGCTCCGCGACCGAAATATGACAGGCGTTAACCAACACGCGAATATCAGCATGATCCATCGTCGCAGTATACTGGCCTCGTGCATCGGGTTGTCTGGACGGCACTGATCCGACCACCGTTGAAATTCAACAACGCGATAGGCTTCGCGGGAGGAATCTGTGCCCTGGTTTGACAGGGTAGGCCATATCAGCCCGGATATTGCACGAGTAGGGTGAGATTGGGTTATTTTTGCGATTCGGGGTGGACACTCGGCGCCGCGCCTGTTTTTTGGCTCGGATCGTCTGTTTTGGAACTGTTTGGCGGATTTTGGACGCACCTTCCCCTACCCCCGTTGTTGGTCAACGTGCCGGGGCAGCACTCACAGAGAGTCAGGAAGAGTCCAGACGCCAGGCCACGGTACGAAATAAATCCTGGTGTGGGCAGGCGCTGGAAAGCAGCAGCCGGATGCGGCGGGTATTGCGCAGTACCACCGCTCCGACCCGCAACAGGGTCAGGCGGATGCGGTTCGGGCTGGCCACGGCCAACGCCGTATTCTTCAGCGCCAGACGGCGCAATCCCTCGATCAGGGTATAGGCCAATGCCGACAGCAACTGCCGGAACTGGTTGGGCCAGAAGCGATGACAAGAGGCCCGTCCGGCAAACAGGTCCATCTGTTGATCCTTGATGCGGTTCTCCATATCGCCACGGGCGCAGTACATCCGGTCATACAGGTAGCGGTCGGTCTGTTTGAGGTTGGTCACCACGAAGCGTGGGTTGGCCCCGCGAGCGCTCTGCTCGGCCTTCACGATCACCCGGCGCACCCGATCCCAGGTACGCGCCCCGTACCCCACCGAACCGAACAACCGCTGTTTCCGGCCCGTGGCTCCGTACTCCCGCTCGGCCCATTCCAGCAACCCTTGCGCCTTCTTCTGCAAGCGCCGGTTGCGGGCCATCCCCACGATATAACCCACACCCTGGGCTTCGCACCAGCGCAGCATCTTCCAACGACAAAAACCACTGTCGCCCCGGAAGATGATCTCCACCTTCGGCCAATGCCGACGCAGCGCCTGGACCAGCAACGCCAGAATCCCCCAGGCATGGCGCGCCGCATCCACCCCGCTCGGACGAAGGTAGCTCACCAACAGGTGACGACCGCAGAATACGTATAACGGGAAATAACAGGAGCCGTCATAATAGGCGTGAAAGAACCGATCCTCCTGCTCTCCGTGCAACGGCGTATCCGTAGCATCAAAATGAGGTATGCTCGTATCGCCAATTCATTCTGAATATTCTCAATTGATGCCATCGCATTTCTGTGCTAATTAGTACCAAGCTGGCATATCAGACGCGGTACCATGTCGCTCTTCCTTTTCCGTGCCTTTGAATACGTCCAACATTCACCAACTCCCGCAATCTAACTTTAAGTGTATTCTGGTTTGCTCCGGTCAGCTCAACCATTTCAGCAATGGTGAGCCGGTCATTTTTGCTAAACAACTCCAGCACCTGAATAGATAAGGTGGGTAAGTCAGCATCGTCATTTGTTTGTGGTTTCTCGTTTTCCAACAGCTCTCTATCCAACTGCTCTTTTTCTAATTTTCTGGAAAGATTGCTCTTTTGTTTTTTCAAACAACGCAGGAAAAAACCAAGCCAGGGTTGCCAGTCTGCCACTTCGGTTTTTAGAGTTGTCTGCGTGCGCCTTAAGGCTTTGTAATAAAGGTCTTTGTGTTCTTCAACAATGCTTTCTAGCGACGCATAGGGCACATAGTCATAACCGGCACGCAATAGCATGAGTGTTATCAGGATACGAGACAGCCTCCCGTTACCATCCTGGAAAGGGTGAATAGCAAGAAAAACCACGTTAAATACAGCGATAATTAACAAAGGGTGCATTGATGCTTCGTCAATGGCTTTGCTTGTCCACCTAACCAGTTCTTCCATTTCCCTCGGGGTATCAAAGGGAGTAGTGGTTTCGAAAACAATACCGATTTCTACACCCTGTTCATCCGTGGCGACAACCTGATTGGAAAGAGTTTTGTAAGCACCCCGATGGCGTTCGTCTTTGGTACTGTGCCTTAGCAATACCTGGTGTAATTGCCGGATATGATTTTCAGTGATGTGCAAATCTTCATAAGCCTGGAATACCATATCCATAGCTTCGGCATAACCAGCCACTTCCTGTTCATCGCGGGTTTTAAATGAGGTGGAAGTAAGATTGGATAGCAGCGTCTCTATTTGGATATCGGTCAGCTTTGCACCTTCAATCCGTGTGGATGAACCAATGCTTTCTATAGTTGCGACCTTGTGCAGCTGCTGAAGCCGCTCGGGGGACATTGTTTTAAGCAATTCCCACTTCCCCTTGAACTCATCCAGCTCTGCTATAAGCTGCAAGAATTCCTGGTTAATGGCTATTTTCGGTTCTTTCATTTCAGCCTCAGGCCACCCCTGTCTGTAAGGCGCCATACCCGATTTTATTACCTGATTATACCCGAAAATACCTGATTTGGTAGGCAACCAAGGGGCAAAAGTCAATTCGATAGATTATTCAGCCTTGTTCGCTCAAAAAAAGGAGGTAGATTAGATTGTGTCGGTATTTATGACGGTATGAAGTTAAATTTAATTTAGTAAAAGGTCTATTAAACAAATAGTTATGGTTTCTATTCAAGTCCGGCCCCGTACCATTTGGGCGCTTCTGCCTATTCCTGTTCCACATCGTCCGCCATCTCAGCCAGTGTATTGAAATAAAAATCGTAATCCGGCCAGGTTTCCATCCGGGCCGTGGCTCCCCAATCCCCTTTTTCTTTCAAGCGCTGCCGGTCGATCCAGGCGTTGGCGAGTCCGAAAGCCCGCGCCTGCCGGTGGTCGTGAAACAGGCTTTGGGCCGTGTGCAGAACGCCCTCCCTGCGGATGCCGAAGTCAGCATGAAGCCGACTCAGCATATATTCAAAATTACGCGGGTCCGGTTTATAGCTGCCAACATCCTGGGCGGTATAGACGGCATCGAATTCGACTCCGAGCTTGCGGTTGGATGCGGCGAATCCAACCCGGTCCACGTTGGACAAAATCACCAGCCGGTAGCGCCGCTTGAGCCGGCGCAATGCGTCCGCGCTGTCATCGAAGGCCGGCCAATGGGCAATCGCGTCTGCGAATGCCTGATCCAGTACATCCGTTGACCGCAGGCCAAACCGCTCCGCAATCCGCCGGTGAGTGATTCTCAACATATCGCAATAGCGCCTGTCCGGCGCCTCCCGCTCAAGCGCATTCTCAATTTCAGCAAAGGCTCCAAGTCCGGCGCGGCGATCAATGCGCCCGACGCCATTGTCCATCAGGAGCGGCTGAAGGGCATCCCAGATACCCGTTTCCCAGTCAATCAGGGTTCCATAACAATCGAAAGTCAGTACTTCGTATTGATCAATTTTTCGTGAGTTCATTGCGAAATGGATGAGATGGATAGGCGCCAAGAATCCGGACTTCAGTCGAGAAGAACTGCAATTCCTCCAGCGCTCTGGCAACGGAAGGATCGTCCGGATGACCCTCAATGTCCGCGTAAAACCGGGTGGCGGTAAACCGTCCTTCCAGTTGATAACTTTCCAGCTTTGTCATGTTTACATTGTTGGTAGCGAATCCACCCATGGCCTTGTACAGCGCTGCTGGCAGGTTTCGCACGTTGAACACGAAAGTCGTGATTACAGGCGAGTCGGACTCCGAATGGGAGATACGGGCGGGCTCACGTGCCAGGACGATGAATCGCGTGACATTGTTCTCTGTATCCTCTATGTTCCTCTCGACGATATTCAGTCCGTACAGCTTCGCTGCGAGCGCCGGGGAGATCGCGGCTATGGAAGGATCATCCTGTTCTGCCACCTCCCTGGCTGCGCCTGCGGTGTCGCTCGCAACCCTGGAATGCCATCCCCGATCACGTATCACACGTCGGCACTGGCCGAGCGCATGAATGTGACTATAAACAGACCGGATGTCGGAAGCGCTGACCCCGGGCTTCACCATTAACTGGAAATGGATCGGCATGAAATACTCTCCAACAATATATAGATTGGATTCCGGGAGGATATGATGGATATCCGCCACCCTGCCGGCAATCGTATTCTCGATAGGAATCATGGCGAAATCTGTCTCACCATCCGTTACCGAATTGAAGGCGTCCTCGAACGTGCGACATGGACAGGGATCCATTTCCGGATACATATTCCTGCAAGCCATGTCAGAGTTAGCGCCATATTCGCCCTGGAAAGCGATTCGATTTGTTGGTGCGAAGGCAGTCATTGGGTACAACCATACCACACATGATAGAATTTACGATGCTCAGGCGTCGATAAACGATCTTTATTGGACACTCCCGATGGCTTTATCCCCATCCAATCATTACTCACCCGGATTATGACAATGTTAAGGAAAGTCTGAACAATACGAGTTTTGGGGATTTTGGGTAGTCATTTTTGTAAATCCGGGATATGAGTGGGTCTGAAAGACAGAATGGCCCGGAATCAGTGAGCGGGAGCGGGGAAATACAAGCATTCTCCCCCTCTTTTCATTTTTCAGGCGTACGTAGCCTGCAGTTTCAACCGCCTTTGTCTCAACAGTACTTTCTTCGCCATCACCAGATTGCTTAAGGCACAGGCCACAACCAGTCGATGCGTGTTCTTCTCCAGCCCCCGGTAACGAACCCGGGTAAAACCGAACTGCCGCTTGAGAATACCGAACTGATGTTCCACCTTCGACCGTATCCGGGACTTGGTTCGATTCTTCAAGCGCTCCTTCTCCGTCAATTTGCGGTAGCGCGTCCCCTTCGAATGAGTGAAATCCTTCGCCTCCGGCGCTACCTGTGAAATCACCGCCTTCTGACCCGTATAGGCCGAGTCTCCCCATACACGGGTCTCTTTCCCGTGCAGAAGTTCCGGCAGAACCTGTGAATCATGAACATTCGCCGGCGTAGCCACCACCGAATGAATCAGCTTGCTGCGACTGTCCACACCGATATGCGCCTTCATACCAAAGTACCATTGCTGCCCCTTGCGCGTCGAGTGCATCTGGGGGTCTCGTTTCTTCTCCCGGTTCTTGGTCGAACTCGGTGCGCAGATGATGCTGGCATCCACGATCGTACCCCGATTCACCTTCAGTCCGTTCTCACCCAAATATTCATTGACCAGTCCGAACAATCGTTCCCCCAGGTTATGCTTCTCCATCAGATGACGAAACTTGCAGATCGTGGTCTCGTCGGGAGCCGGCTCCCGACCCAGGTCTATGCCCACAAACCGGCGCATCGACAACGAATCGTACAACGCTTCCTCGGCAGCCGGGTCCGAAAGACTGAACCAGTGTTGCAGAAAGTGAATCCGCAACATCCGGTCTATTCCAATCGGCCTGCGGCCTGCCCCTTGCGGTTTGGGATAAAAAGGCTCGATGACTGCATTCAACTCCACCCACGGAATGATTTGCTCCATCTCATCCAGAAAACGCTCCTTGCGCGTCTGTTTCTTGTATTTGTCAAATCCAGCTTCGGAAAAAGTACTCTGGCGCATCGGAAATATCTCCAGTCAGTATGAAGTACAAAAATTATACAATAGAAACTGATTAATCAGAGATTCCTTAATTCCCCGAACGAAAACCCCGGACCTGCGTGTCCGGATGCTCAATGGCGATACTTTTGATCTCTCAAGCGAATCCTCAGAACGCGGTACTCTGGTCTGCTTTTATCGAGGACTACACTGCCCGATTTGCGCCAATTACCTGACCGAACTGGAAAAGAGGGTGGATGAGTTTGCCGAGCGCGGTGTCCATGTGATTGCTGTGAGTTCGGATGAGCAGGACCGCGCACAGGCCATGGCAGATAAAATCAAGGCCGGCAGGCTTCGCTTTGGTTATGGTCTGGATTTGGCGAAAGCCAAAGAGTGGGGGCTTTATATCTCTACTTCACGGGGCAAGACATCCATCGGTATCGAAGAGCCTGCCCTTTTTTCCGAGCCGGGACTCTTTCTGGTCACGCCCGAGCAAACCCTGTACTACGGATCAATACAGACCATGCCGTTCGTCCGCCCCCATTTTTCCGAGCTGATCGGGGCGCTCGATTTTGCGATCAAAAACAACTATCCCGCTCGCGGGGAATATGTGGGTGGTGTGTGAATAGAGCGACCATTGATCCAGTATGGATACGGATTTGTAAACAGATATGAACAAGAAAGCGCATGAGGAAGATCATGAAGTATGAAAGAACCGGCTTGATACTCTGTACAGAGAAGTATGATGAATGTGTGGCATTTTATTCAGATGTGTTGAACCTTCCGATATCCGGTTCTCTTGACGATGAACATTCAAAACTTACGGTGTTGGGTCTGGGTGTAAATACCTATCTCATGATCGAACCCGGCGGAAAAGCGATTTCGTCCGGCAAAAATGCGACACAAAATCCGGTATGGTTGAGATTCAATGTGAGAAGTGTAGACGACGCGGCACAGGAACTTCTCGAAAAAGGCGTGGAGGTAAAAATCAGGCGGGAGATATGGGGGACAGTGGGTGATTTCATGGACCCGGATGGGAACAGGTGCTCGTTACGGGAAGAACCATCAGACGGGTTATTTAGCCTGTGAACAAAAATCGGATCATTAACGGCCGGGACTTACTGTTTTTACCTGATAGGGCTTCTCGGTCAGAACAACGCCGGATTTAATGGAGAAGCGGCGGTCAATCCTCCGTCTACTATATAACATTGTCCGGTGACGAATCGGGATTCGTCACAAGCCAGCCATACGGCCAGATTGGCGACATCGGTTGGTTGGCCCATTCGTCCGGCTGGATGACGCCGCAAGGCATCCTTCCTGGCGTTGGAGGGGTTGTCTGCAACGTCGAATGCGGCATCCGCCATTTCGGTCAGAATCCAGCCGGGGGAGATCGCGTTGCAGCGGATGGCGGGTCCATGATCCACGGCGATGGACCGGGTCAGGCTGTGAACAAAGCCTTTCGACGCATTGTAGAGGGCCAGACCGGGGTCCGCCAGATTTGCGGAGATGGACCCGATATTGATAATCGAGCCGCCCGCTTTCATGTCCGGGATCATTTCCCGGCAGGTTAAAAATGTCCCCTTTGCGTTGACGCCCATCAAGGACTCCCAATCTTCGTCTGTTGTCTCGAGTATGTTTTTTTCAATCTGTATACCGGCGTTGTTGACCAGCACACACATCGGTCCGAGCATTTCCCTGAAGCGCTGATTCAGGGCGATCACTTGATCGGTTCGGGATACATCGGCGGTCATCCAGAATACCGAATCAGGAAGGTCTGCCGGACGCTTTCCCCTTCCGCAGGTCATCACTGTCGCGCCTTCCATTGCGAATCGATCCACAATCGCCCGCCCGATTCCTCTTGCACCGCCGGTAACCAGGGCGGTTTTACCAGACAGCAATCCGGTTGCTGTCATTATCTGTCCCCCCACCAAATCCGCTTTGCGGATTTGACTCCCCCTCGAGGGGGGAGTATCTGTGTTTTAAGTCCAGTTTTTTTATTGGATCGGGTTCGGAGTTTCCACCCACGGTGTTCCTCGTCGAACAATCGCATGCAAGAGCAATAACATCTTACGCATGACGGCCACCAGGGCGACCTTGCCCGGCTTGCCGCGATCTCGCAAGCCCCGGTAAAAGCGTCGCAAGTCCGGATCATGACGAACCGCCGACAGCGCCGACATATACAGTGCGCGGCGCACCGCCTGACGGCCTCCGCGAATACTCCGCTTGCCCTGATGCTGACCACTGTCCCGTGCCCACGGCGCCACGCCCACCAGGGCGCTCAAGGACTTGCCACAACCGCTCCCCAATTCCGGCAAATAAGCTAACAATACACCTGCCGTAACTTCCCCCACTCCTTTGACGCTTCGCAGCAACTCCGCTCGCCCGGCCAGATCGCCTTGCTGGAGCATTTTGCGGATCAGCCGGTCCAAACACTCAATCTCCCGATCCAGCCAGACAATATGACGAACACACGACTCCCTCATCCAATCGGGCGGATTCTTCTCCAACCGATTCTTCTCTCCAACCCGTTGCTCCACCAACTGCCTGCGACGATCCAGATGATCGCGTAAACAACGCACAGAACGCGATACAGCTTGACTCCCGGATAACTCCAGCCTCTCTCCATACCAACACAGCAAACGCGCATCCAACGCATCCGTCTTCGCTTGCAGACCCAGCGCATGGGCAAAGGCGCGTACCCGCGACGGGTGCACCCGAACCGTCTGTATACCCGCTCCCAGCAACCCATCCAGCAATCCCCGCTCATATCCTCCACTGGCTTCCAGTACCACCTGTTCGATCTCCTGTTCTTCGACCCAGGCCAATACCTGGTTCACCCCCAACAGAGTATTCTCAAAGACCTGAACCGAACCGGGTGACCGGAATACGTCCAAACGACTCTTGCCTACATCTATACCCGCTACTCTTTGAATAGATTGTTTCATTTCAAACCCCCTGTACGCTACAATCAAATCCTGCTCCCCACTTGTATTCGGGACTGGTTTTCCCAGGTATCTGTTCGGAGCAGAGAATCGGCGTGAGGGGTTTCCTACTCCCCCACGGTGCAAAAACAAAACACGTTCTTCACCTGTGATGACACGAAGCACCCCTCACGCCCCCCCGATACTTTGGCCTCAATATCAGGGAATTTCAATCATACAAGTGATGCGGTTGATTCGGATTTGACTCCTTCGAGGAGGAGTGATTGACTGCCGTCCGGGAAACCAATCATACCCGGTGATTGCTCGCTGGCCAATTTATACGGCCCGCATGGCGCTGGCCAGGTAATCCCAGACGTATTCGGTATAGCTCCATCGCACCTGAATGTCGAACGCGGGGGTGTCGCCGGTCTTGTGCAGGAGAATGCTGGCATGGCCGAATCGGGTCTGTGTGCAGTCGCCGACGGTGAATTTCGCCAGATGCAAATCCAGTGGGCAGGCCCTCGAGAGCAACGCAATGGTGTCGGGTCCGGTAAGATGCAGGACTGTGTAGTAATCGGTGACCTCTGTCACGGCATGGTGAGTGTCTCGGAGTTTCGCCTGCAGGGCTCTGACCATCGGGCCGGTCGCAGCCAGCGGGCAATGCAGCAACCACTCATCGGGGCCGGTCCAGTAGCAGGTCCGATCTGCTGACGCGCGTTGTGTGTTGGGTTGCAGGGGGAGTCGAATATCGAGTACGGATTCCGCGTTTGCCAGAAATTTCCGGTTTTCGGGGTCGCCGCGCAGATTGATCTTGCCGCGCCAGGGTTGTTCCCTGAGGCGGTTTCTGCCTTCAATCGGATCCAGGTTACAGGCGGGTGAGGTGGCCTGCCATCCGGTTAGTCCGGGTTTGTCGATTGACGCGGCGGATGCGGAACCATCCGCCGGACCACCGGCGGCGGGCGGTGTGGGCGCAGGTACAGGCGCGGGCAGGAATACGGGGTCGGTCACGGTCACCTTGTGGGCGCTGCCGTCCAGCAATGGCACATGGAGTACCTGCCCCTTGCGGGCAAAACCGTCCCTGATCAGGGCCAGGGCAATGGACCGGCCCACATTCGGACTCATATAGCTGGAACTGATATGGCCGAGCATGTCCATCGGCGGCGCACTCTTTAATTCCTCAACCACATGGGCGCCTTCCGGCAGTACCCGTCCGGGGTCTTCGGTCAACAGCCCGACCAGTTGTTTGCGGCCTGGTCGGGCGGTGTCCGAACGGCCAAACGACCGCTTGCCGAGGAAGTCTGCCTTGGTCTTCGATACGATCCAGTCCATGCCGAGGTCCATCGGCGTAACAGTGCCATCGGTGTCCTGTCCCACGATAATGAATCCTTTTTCGGCGCGCAGAACATGCATCGCTTCGGTGCCGTAGGGGTAGATTCCGTGTTTTCCCCCGGCATCCATCAGCGCTGTCCACAGGGCCAGGCCGTATCGGGCCGGGACGTTGATCTCGAATGACAACTCCCCGGTAAAGCTGATGCGAAATATCCGGGCGGGAATACCGGCGATTGTGGTTTCCTTCACCGACATGAACGGGAAGGATTGATCGTCCAGAGGCAGGTCAACCAGTTCGCCCAGCACGTGTACGCAAGCCGGGCCATTCAACGCGACCACCGCCGATTGTTCGGTCACGCTGGTGGCATGGACTTGCCACGCAGGCCATTCGGTTTGCAGCCATTCCTCGATCCAGTTCATGACCCGCGCCGCGCCGCCTGTTGTCGTGGTGATATGATAATGGTGGTCGCCGAGGCAGCTGGTTACGCCATCATCGAACACCATGCCGTGTTCATCCAGCATCAGACCATAGCGGCACCGTCCGGGGGCCAGTTTGCTCCAGTCGTTGGTATAGAGCATGTTCAGCAACCGGATGCAGTCCCGGCCTTTCAAATCAATCTTGCCGAGCGTGGAAGCGTCCAGTATTCCGCAGCTTTTTCGCACTGCGATACATTCACGCTGAACGGCGTCATGCATGGTTTCTCCTTCCTTCGGGAAGTAGCGGGGGCGCTTCCAGTCTCCGACATCTTCAAAAACCGCGCCGTGGCGGTGGTGCCAGTCATGTATCGGGGTTTTTCTCGTCTGCAGGAACAACTGCCGTCGATCATGTCCCACGATGCTGCCAAAAGTCAGTGGGGTGAATGGCGGTCGAAATGTGGTGGTGCCGACTTCGGGAACCGGGATACCGCGGATTTCAGACATTACGGCCAGGGCATTCAGATTCGATGTCTTGCCCTGGTCGGTTCCCATGCCGGTTGTGGTATAGCGTTTCAGGTGTTCCACTGACTGGTAACCTTCGCGGGCGGCCAGATGAATGTCGGCCACGGTCGCGTCGTTGTGCAGTTCATGAAAATGCTTTTTCCGGCCCTGTCCGATGGGATGATCGGTCGGCAGTATCCACAATGGCCGCAATCCCCCGGATGATTCAGACAGATTCGTCTCCAGGAGGTTGACTCCGGTCGCCGGGGGCTGCGCCGACCCGGTTTTGAATCCCGCTTTGCCGGCCGCTTGGCGCCCTGCCTTGAACCCCTGGCTGAGGCAGTCATCCAGGCGATATTCTGCATTGCAGGCGCCGGCCATAATGCTTTTGTTACTGGCGGGCATTTGATCCGCGATGAAGCAGTGCAGATCGTCCAGATATTTGAGTTTTCCTTTCGCCTGACTGTATAAATGGATGGTCGGTGTCCATCCTCCCGCAACTCCGATCAAATCACAGGACAGACGTTGTTTGGGACCGGTCACGGAGCCTCCATCCTCGCTGAGCGCCATGATTTCGACTCCTCTGATTTTACCCCTGGAATAGTTTACCCCAACAATGGTTTTACCCGGATGGATAGTGATCCCCTGGTTTTTTGCCCGCGCCTGGGCCGCGGAGGCATCGTTTTCCCGAATGTCAATTACGTATACCGCCGCGCCGGCTTCCTGTATGTCCAGAGCGGTCTGCCAGACGCTGTCGTTGTTGGTCAGCAATGCGATGTTTCTTCCCGGCAACACGGCAAACCGGTTGATGTAACTGCGAATGGCGCCGGAAAGCATGACTCCGGGCCGGTCGTTATCGGCGAATACCAGGGGCCGCTCAATGGCGCCGGCGGCAATCACGACCTGTCCGGCGCGGATTTTCCACAGTCTTTCTCTGGGGGTCTGGCCGGCGCTGTTCGGGCCAATATGTTGGTCAGGCTTCTGATTGGCTACCAGGAAATTGTAGTCGTAGTAACCGGTCAGCGTCGTTCGTGTCAGCAGGGTGACGCTGTCCATTGCTTCGAGCCGGGCTATGGTATCGGCAACCCATTCGATTGCCCCGACCCCGCCGATGGTCGAAGACCGGTCGTTTAACAGCGAGCCGCCGAACTCACGCATCGAATCCAGCAGAATGACTCGCGCGCCTGACTGTGCCGCCGCCAGGGCTGCGGTCAGGCCGGCCGGCCCACCTCCGATTACCAGCACATCGCAATGGGCATAAGTCTTGTCATAAAAATCAGGGTCGATTTCAAGCGGAGACCGGCCCAGTCCGGCAGCCTTGCGAATGTATTTTTCGTAAGTCATCCATAGCGATGCCGGCCACATGAAGGTCTTGTAGTAGAAACCGGCGGGCAGCAGCCGGGACAGCCGTGAGTTGATCGCGCCCAGATCGAATTTTACCGAGGGCCAGCAATTCTGGGAGGTGGCGCACAGACCTTCGTACAGTTCCACCTCGGTAGCGCGCATGTTGGGGGTGGTATGTGCCCCCGACTCGAGTTGCGCCAGCGCGTTTGGTTCTTCGGAGCCGGCGCTGTAGATTCCCCGTGGCCGATGATATTTGAAGCTGCGGCCAACCAGATGAACGCCATTCGCCAACAGGGCCGAGGCCAGGGTGTCACCGGGATGTCCGAACAAGCGTTTGCCGTCATAATGGAATTCGATGGTCCTGCCGCGGTCAATGCGACCGCCGGAAGCCAACCGGTTTTTCCCGGCGCTGTTCGCGACGGGGGCAGTCATCCTTTCACCTCAGGGCGCGGTTCGCCGGGCTTGCAGGTCGCGTGTATCCGGTCGGTGACGGTGTCCCGGACGACATTGAACCAGCGTCTGCATCCGTGGCTATGTACCCACCTTTCGTAGTGAATGCCCTTGGTGTTTTTGCGGAAAAAGACATAGTCTCCCCATTCTTCGTCAGACAATTGTTCCGGTTGTTCGGGCCGCGTAATATACGCTTCTCCGTGCGCGGTAAATTCGCTTTGGTCGCGCTGGCCGCACCAGGGGCAGTCAATGAGGAACATCAGTGCGCCACCGCCGCCGCCGCGCCTTCGTCAATCAGGGCGCCGCTATTGAATCGGTTGATCGAGAATGGTGCCGCAATCGGATGCATTTCACCGCGGGCAATCGAATGGGCGAATACATGTCCTGACCCCGGTGTCGCCTTGAATCCGCCGGTCCCCCAGCCGCAATTGAAAAACAGGTTTTCCACCGGAGTTTTGGAGATCAACGGTGAGCGGTCAACCGTCACATCGACGATCCCCCCCCACTGGCGCAGCATTTTCATTCTTGAGAAAATGGGATAAAGCTCGATCACAGGGCCGACCGTTTCCTCGATGACATCGAATCCACCGCGTTGGGAGTAGGAGTTGTAGGCGTCCGAGCCGGCACCGATCACCAGTTCCCCCTTGTCGGACTGGCTGATGTAGGCGTGGATACTGCCGGACATGACCACGCAATCGAGAATCGGCTTGACCGGTTCCGATACCAGCGCCTGGAGCGGGAAGGATTCGACCGGCAACCGGAAACCGGCCATTTCGGCAAGTACACTGCAATGTCCCGCCACTACACAACCGACTTTTCCGGCGGCAATGAATCCCTGGCTGGTTTCCACTCCCGCAATGACGTTGTCCCGCTGCCGGAATCCGGTGACTTCACAGTTCTGGATAATATCGACGCCAGCCGCGTCCGCCGCTCTGGCATAGCCCCAGGCTACCGCGTCATGCCGGGCTGTCCCCCCGCGTTTTTGCAGCAGGGCGCCCATCACCGGGTAGCGGCAGTCCAGATTGATGAAAGGAACCATCTGTTTGACCTGGGCGGGGGTCAGAAACTCCGAGTCGATTCCGTTCAGGTAAATGGCGTGGCCGCGGCGCCCGATTTCCTGCATGTCATGGACGTTATGCGCCAGATGAAGCAACCCGCGCTGGGAAAACATCACGTTGTAGTTCAGGGTCCGGCTCAAGCCTTCCCACAGCTTCATGGCGTGTTCGTAGATGGCCGCCGATTCATCATAAAGATAATTGGAGCGCACGATGGTTGTATTGCGGCCGGTATTGCCGCCTCCGAGCCATCCTTTTTCGATCACGGCAACATTGCTGATTCCACATTCAGCGGCCAGATAATACGCAGTCGCCAGGCCATGACCGCCGCCACCGACGATCACGATGTCATAAGCCTTTTTCGGGATCGGGCTGCGCCATGACTGTTGCCAGTCCTGATGATAGCTGATCGCATTACGGATCAGGCTGAATATGGAGTAACGGTTCATCGCCTGGAACCGGACACTTCAGGTTGCCATGTCATCGCCTGGAATTGAGCGCTCCGGATTGTCATGTCGCCGCCTAGAACTCGACACCCTGGGCGGCCAGGATGCCCAGGTCGAAAGCGTGTTTGATCTTGGTCATTTCAGTTACGGTATCCGCCGCTTCGATTACCTGCGGCGCGGCATCCCGGCCGGTAAGGACCAGGTAGAGCCAGGACGGTTTGCAGTTGGTGATAAAATCCGCAATTTCTTCGCCGGTGATCCAGCCAAAGCCGCAACAATAATTAATTTCATCCAGTACGACAAGATCAAATTCCCCGGAGGTGATTTTCTCCTTGCTGAATTCCCAGATTTCCCGGCTGGTTCTAATATCCTGTTCCGGGTTATTGGTGTCCCAGGTAAATCCATCGCCCATCACATGCCATTCAATATTATCAAATTTTTCCGCAGCAAGCTGTTCGCCGGTTTTCCATTTGCCCTTGATAAATTGAATTACGCAGACTTTCAGTCCCCAGCCGGCGGCCCGGAATACGACGCCAAAAGCGCTGGAGGACTTTCCTTTTCCGCTGCCGGTATGGACCAGTGTGACACCGTCTCGGCGCTCTCTTGATTTCATGATTGTGCTGGATTATCCCCCCTGAATGATACCCCGGTTACTCAGAGATACAAATTCCCCATCTCCGACAATAATGTGATCCAGCAGTCTGACATCAATCAGTTGTAATGCCTTTTGAATCTTGACGGTGATGTCGGCATCTGACTGACTGGGTTCGGCGATACCGGACGGGTGGTTGTGGGCAATGATGATCGCCGCCGCGTTGTAGTGCAGAACCTGTTTGATGACCTCGCGCGGGTGGACCGAAGCTGAGCCCAGTGTGCCGTGAAACATTTCTTCGTATTTGATGACCTGATGGCGGTTATCGAGAAACAGAACCGCGAATATCTCCCGGCTCCGGTCGCGCAGGTGGAAGCTTAAGAAATCGTTGACTGATTCAGGATTGGTCATCACGTCCTGGCGTTCAATTTTCTGCCCCAGGAAGCGTTTCCCCAGTTCCAGAGCCGCCTGCAGGTATGAAAATTTTACCGGCCCCAGCCCCGGAATCCGGCAAATCAGATCCTGGCTCGCGTTCAGCACTCCTCTCAGGTCACCGAACTGGCTAATCAGGTCCCGGCTGATATCCACTGCCGATTTACCGCGCACGCCGGTACGCAGAAATATGGCGAGCAATTCGGCATCACTGAGCGTACCGACACCCTGATGCAACAGTTTCTCCCTCGGCCTCTCCAATTCTGGCCACTCCTTTATTGTCATGATTAATTTCCATACAAATACGTTAAACTCCACACTGGCGCTTATAGACCGGCGCCACGCAAACTGCTTCATGCCGGACTCTACATTATGAACCCTGCTTCGACAATACATCGATCCAAAAGAATTCTGGTCGGCGTGACTGGCGGGGTTGCGGCGTACAAATCGCCGGACCTGGTCAGAAGGCTCAGAGAGCGTGGCGCGGAGGTACGGGTCGTGATGACTGAGGCGGCGCAGGCGTTCATTACTCCACTCACTCTGCAGGCGGTCAGCGGGCATCCTGTTTCCCGGCACTTGCTGGATGCGGATGCCGAATCGGGCATGGGGCATATCGAGCTGGCGCGATGGGCGGAAATCATTGTCGTCGCTCCGGCGACCGCGAACTTTATCTCGAAGGCGGCGCACGGAGAGGCTGGTGACCTGTTATCCACCCTGATTCTGGCTTCTGAAGCGGAATTGATCATGGCCCCGGCCATGAATCAGCAGATGTGGCAGAACCGGGCGACCCGGGAGAATATTGAAAGACTGGAGGCGCGGGGAATTTGTGTGATCGGGCCGGCTCAGGGCAATCAGGCTTGCGGGGAAACCGGCCCGGGCAGGATGACTGAACCGGAACAGATCGCCCGGCAGATACTCGGTGACGGCATCCCGCGACTGCTGGTCGGGAAATCAGTTCTGATAACGGCCGGTCCGACCTGGGAAGCGATTGATCCGGTTCGGGGAATCACCAATCGAAGTTCCGGGAAAATGGGGTTTGCCGTCGCCCGGGCAGCCGTCGACTTCGGCGCCGATGTGACTCTGGTTTGCGGGCCGGCCAATCTGGAAACGCCGCCCTCGGTCCGGCGAATCAATGTGACCTCGGCGCGGCAGATGCGTGATCAGGTCATGCGGCAGGTTGGTGAGGCGGACATTTTCATCGCGGTGGCGGCGGTGGCGGATTATCGTCCGGCGCAGACGGCGGAGCGGAAAATCAAAAAGAGCGGCGAGCGGACCACCCTGACCCTGACCCGGAACCCCGATATACTGGCGGAAGTGGCGGCATTGGAAAACAGGCCCTTCACGGCAGGATTCGCCGCCGAAACCGGGAATCTGCTGGATAACGCAACGACCAAACTGGAGATGAAGAATGTCGATATGATCGCGGCCAATGATGTCGCCGGCGCCGGGAATCCGGTGTTCGACAGCGAGGAGAATGCTGTTACGCTACTGTATTTCCGGGATGAGGAGAACCGGGGGCGGGGGAAAGTGGAAAAAGCCGTCCTGGCCCGAACCGACAAGTATCGGCTGGCCGTCCGGATTATCGAGAAAATCGCGGAATTGCTGGAATGCAACGCTCCATTAAAACCATGATGACCCGATTGAAACAATCCACCCTCCATATCGGGCTGCTACTGTGTGATGATATTGACGAAGCGGACCGGGATCAATATGGTACGTACACCGCGATGTTTCAGAATGCCCTGGATCCAGGCGCTGATGAAATCCGCCTGACCGCGATTCGCTGTTTTGAAGGCGAAGCGCTCCCGGAGCCGGGGGAGTTTGACGGTTATGTGATTTCCGGGTCGCGTTACAGTGTGTATGAAGACCGGCCCTGGATCAAATCCCTGCAACGGTTTGTGGTTGATTGCTGGGAGCGGAATGTCCGTGTGGTGGGGATTTGCTTTGGTCATCAACTGATCGCCCATGCCCTCGGAGGCAGGGCCGAAAAGGCTCAATCCGGGTGGGGTTTCGGTATCCAGAGCGCGAAAATCACGGACAGAAAACCATGGATGGACGACCCCGGCCTTTCATTCGACCGGAGCCGGTCCACGCAGCCGTTGGACAGCGACCGCTACAATCTGGTCGTCATCCATCAGGATCAGGTGGTGGAAGTTCCGCCGGAATTTGAAATCATCGCGGAAAATGATTTTTGTCCCAACAGCATGATTGTCGCTGACAATAAAATGCTGGGCATCCAGGGGCACCCGGAATTCGATAAGGAATTCTGCGCTTTTCGGGCGGAATTCAGAAAGGAGATGATCGGACAGGAGGTTTACCAGCGCACACTGCGTTCCCTTGCGCGACACGACACCGATTCAGCCACCGTCATGAAATGGATCCATAATTTTTTCCTACACGAGCAACCAAAATGATTATCAAGCAAATCTGGACCGGCAATGCGTACCGGAATTTCAATTATCTGATCGCCTGCCCGGAAACCGGCGAAGCGCTGGCTATTGATCCGCTGGATCACAAGAAGTGCCTGCGGTATGCGAAAGACCAGGGATGGGATATTACCCATATCGTCAATACCCACGAACACGGTGACCACACCGGAGGAAACCGGAAAATGGTGGCCGCCACGAAGGCGCGGGTTCTGGCCCATCATCACGCGCGAACGGCGATTCCTGAAATGTCCGATGGTCTTGCGGCCGGGGATGTCATTCATGTCGGAAAAACCGTGGAACTGGAAGCGCTGGATACCCCCGGACATACGATGAGCCATGTCTGCCTGCTGAGTCATACCGAAACCCCGGCGCTGTTCAGCGGGGATACGCTGTTCAACGCAGGCGCCGGAAACTGTCATGACGGCGGTCACCCGAAAGAGCTTTATGAAACCTTCGCGCAACAGTTAATGAGATTATCCGATGACACGATGATCTATCCGGGGCATGACTACCTCCACAATAATCTCGAATTTACCCTGGATCGGGAGCCGGACAATCAGGCCGCGCGTTCACTGCTGGATGAAACCGCTGATCAGGACCCGGAAAAGGCGCTGGTGACCAGTCTCGGGCAGGAAAGGGAAATCAATACGTTCTTCCGATTGCAGAATCCGCAAGTGGTCGAACGGCTGCAACTGGAATTTCCTGAAATCGGCGACTCCCCGGATCCGCAAACGGTATTTCTCAAGCTGCGCGAATTGAGAAACAGCTGGTGAGGATGGATTTGACTGTAAACTGTCATATAATCCTGTAAGAGATAATGATATCTGAATCCTTGACAAGGGTTCCGAGAGAACTTGTTACAATGATTGCCAGCCAGCCAGCCAGCCAGCCAGCCAGCCAGCCAGCCAGCCAGCCAGCCAGCCAGCCAGCCAGCCAGCCAGCCAGCCAGCCAGCCAGCCAGCCAGTATGATTCTGTGCGGTATCTGGCGGCGGGTTCGAAGGCTCTGGTCCGTTCTGCCCGCTTGAGTTTTTGTTTTCCGCCGCTCGCGCAACGGCGCTCTCGTCGCGCCGCCTTTGTATGTGCGGCGCGGTCTTCGCCCCGTTTGAGGATGGCGGGTCGCGTAGTCCTTCTTGCGGCATTGGCCGCGGTATGCCTGGCCCTCCCGCTGGCGGCGATTGCAGCGTCAAGCGTGGTGAGTACGGCGTGGGTTAGCCCGGATGTCATCACGCCTTCCGACCCCTCCGCCTGCACGGTCTCGGCAGCCAGCCCGGCCCGGGGGAGCCGGAGCATGCACGAGAAGGGCCCCTTCACCTTCGCAACTGGCGTCGATAATGCCTGGCTTTTCGACGCCAGTTGCGACGGCGGGGCGAACAGCTTCGAGATCCAGGTTCATGAGGACTTTACGGAGGCGGACGCGGCGAGCGCCGCCCAAAAATACGGCAAGGCCGTCGGCCACCTGCCGAAGGCGCTTCGATCCGGGATCGGGACGGCAACCGGGATTCTTATACTCCCCATACACAAGGGAAGTCATAGTTGGTTTGCGGGCCGGAGGAGCGGGAAGATTGGTGTCTATACGGAACTCGCGCAGGACAAGTATAACGAGGAAGCTATGGTTCACGAGGCGGCGCATGTGTCGCTGGACAATCGGGTCAGATCTGACCCCAAGTGGCTGGCGGCGCAGAAGGCCGACGGAAAGTATCTCTCTGACCATGCGCGGAACCATCCCCAGCGGGAGGACGTGGCGGAGTCCTTCCTGGCGTATCTGTCCGCCCGATATGTGCCGTCCCGGATCAGCCGGACCTGGGAGACGACAATCTGGCAGACGATCCCGAACCGGATCGCCTATTTTGACGCGCTGCTGTCCGCTGACGACATGAAACCCTTCACCCGGGCCCCGCGGCGCGCGCTGGTTTCGCTGTCGGTGTCTTCCGGCCATGTCGCGGAAGCCGGCGGCACAGTCACCATCACCGCCACGCGCAGCATAGCCAACACCTCCGGTAAAGCGCTGACCATCCCGATTGCAGTCAAGACATCCGGAACCACCGCGCAGTCCGCAGACTACACCGCCCTGGCCACCTCTATCAGCATTGCCGATAACGCTACCACCGGCACGACCACCTTCACGGCTACGGCAGATACTGTAGACGAGGCGCCGGAGACGGTCGTGGTGGAACTCGTCAATACCCGTCTCCCGACCGGTACGATAGCGGGTACCCACGATGAAGTGACCATCACCATCGTTGATGACGACCCGACCGTTGTCTGGCTGTCGCGCGTCGGCAGTGGCGAGGTATCGGAAGGCGGAGTGATTGAATTCACCGTAAGACTGTTGCGTACCCTGATCGCTGGAGAAACCATTGACGTGCCGTTATCCATCCGTGGCGCGGGCGTCACCACCGCCGACTGGACTCTGGACCTGAAGACCGCTCGAACCGGCCCCTCCCTCAACACGGGCGTGAAGTTGCTGAACCGGACCACGGCGACCCCGAAGCTGAGATTCTCCGGCGCCGGCGCCCGATTATCCACCCTGCGATTATATACCGCAGACGACACAGTAGACGAACCGACCGGCGAGAGCTATATCATTGCCCTGGGTCCGGACGGCACCGCAACCAACGGCTTTGATGTCACGACCCTGGATACCAATGTCGGCGGCGGCGCCGACCCGGGCGCCTCCAATACCTTTACGGTTCAGGTCCACGAAGCGGCAGACCACAGCGTATCAATCGGCATGGACACGACATCGGCCAATGAAGGCGCGGCTGGCGCCACCGCCACTTACGGCATTGGTCTCCCCGTCACTCCGGCCCGAAGCGGCGGCTTCCACGTCCATGTCTGCGTCAGTGGCTCCGCCACCTGGATCACCGACTATGAACTCCGGGATTCATCCGACCACCGCTTCAGTCTGGATACCAACGGCTGCGTCAGCGGCGGAGTATCCCTGCCCCTGGTGGAGTCCGTGGATGCATCTCCCGCTTTTCACATTTTTGTGAAGGGCGATGCAGACGTTGAAACCAGCGAGACCGTCATCCTGACCGTGAGCGAGCGCGCCAGTGGCAAAAACGCCACGCCCCCGGATGTCGAGATTGATTCTGCCAACAACCGCGTCACCTTCACCATCACCAACGACGACGCTACCCCGACGATTCCGGTCATCACCATCGCCCCGACCACGGCCAACACCCCGGTCACCGAAGGCGCGGCGGCCAGTTATACCCTGACCGCCACCCCGGCGCCGGTTTCGGCGGTGACAGTGAACCTGATGGTAGCGGATGACGCCGACAGCGACTTTATCGCCGCCGCCCATGAAGGCGCCAAGACCGTCATGATCCCGACCGCTGGCACAGCGACCTATACAGTCACCACGACGGGCGACCGCGTCTACGAGGCCGATGGCTCCGTGACCGTGACCGTAGCGGCCGATGACGCCACCCCGGCGACCTACACCGTGGGCGACCCGTCGAGCGCATCCATTGAGGTAGAAGACGATGATACGTCCGATGTATCGTTGAACGCGGCGACTCGCAGCCGCGCCGAAGACTCCGGAGCGACCGAAGCCGGCGCCGAACTGACGATTGCCGCGACCCGCGCGCTGGAGACGGCCCTGACTGTCTCCTACACGCTCGGCGGCACAGCGACCTGTGGTACGGATTACACCATCGCCGGCGCGACCTGCGACAACGACGGAACCGGAACCGGCACGATCACGCTGCCGTCCGGCGCGGCGGCGGGCGAAGGAGTCCCCATCCCGATCAGAATGGTCAACGACCATATAGCGGACAACGGAGAAACCATCATCCTGACCCTGGCGAGTGGTTCCGGATACGGACTGGGGAACCCTGCGGCCACCACTGTGACCATTTACCAGAATACCGGAGAGGCCAGCTACTCGATTCAGGGAGAACCTCATACCGGCGCGACCCTGACCATCCAGCGCGACCAATCCGACCCGGAAGGCGATGGCGGCGACCCGGATCGCAGTTACTCGTGGGCATCGAAGGCTGCCCTGACCGACCCGGTCTGGACCCCTGTTGCCGGAGAGACCGGGAATAACCTGGTGGTGGGCGCTGGTCTGTTGCATCATCACCTGCGCGCCGAAGTCAGTTATGTGGACGGCAATGGTCTCGCCACCACGGTACAGACCGCATCGGTGGGTCCGGTCACCGAGCCGCCGCCGTTGCCGGTGTTGACCATCGCCACCGCCACCCCCGTCATTACCGAAGGGGAGTCGGCGTTATTTACGGTGACCTCAAACCGGGCGCTGCCGCCCGGTGAGAGCCTGGTCATCCACCGGAGTATTGCGGATACTCCCGAAGCGGCGTCGGACTTTCTGGATGAGACGAATGCGAATGTGAGCGATGACGGAGTCTGGGTATTTTCGTTTATTGCAAGCGACAGTGGCGCAACCGCGCGCCGTTTCGAGATTCCGACCGTATGCGACACGACGACCGAGCCGAGCGGGAACATTACGGTGAAATTGCGCCCGCGCTCCGGTGAATACACGGTCGTCAATCCCGCCACAGCCATGGTAATGGTGAATGACGGCGGCAACTGTGGCACACGGACTGCGACCACTCCCCGCCCGGCCTTCGGCGCCGGTTCCATCGCCGACCAGACCTGGGCGCGGGGACAAGAGATTGCTCCATTGCCATTTCCACAAGCGACCGGCGGCGCCGGAGCCCTGACCTATACCCTGACCCCGGCGCCGCCATCGGGCATCCTGTATGACGCCGGCGCATACCGATTGAGCGGGATACCGGCGCAGGCGCAGACGCGGACCCAATACGCCTGGGTAGCGACCGATGAAAACGGAGCCACCGCCACCCTGCCCTTTGCCATTACCATCACCGATGTCGCGCAACTGCGCATCCAGGACGCGGTCAGAAGCGCCTTGTCGGCGCTGGTGCGGCGTTCCCTGTCGAGCGCGATCACCAACATCAACGCGCGTTTTGCGGATCTGAACGGTTCCGGCCTGACCCTGGCCGGATATGCGATGCCATTGGGGGGAAGCGCAACGCCCGCAGAATGGCATCCGTGTCCGGCGTATGAACCGGGTCTTTCGTATTTGGCCGGAGCCAAGGCCCCGACGCACTGTTCGATACACAGCCGCGGATGGCGCTCTGCCGAGTTGCTCGGCTCCAGCGATTTCTCGCTCATGCCGGGCGCGTCCACCCCATCATCCGCGGATGCCCCGCGTTGGTCGCTGTGGGGACGGGGCGACCGCGGCAGTTTTGCCGGTGGCGAGTCCAACCGCTATGACGGCAAGACACGCACCGGCTGGCTGGGAATTGACGCGCGTCAGGGCGCCTGGGTAGCGGGCCTGGCTGTCTCGCGCAGTGAAGGCGAAGCGAGCTATCATACACCGGAAGACGAAGGCGACCTGGAGACTACAATCAACAGCGTCTACCCGTATGGACGGTGGAGCGTATCGGATCGACTGGAGATTCGGGCGCTATTGGGAACCGGAGACGGACAACTGCGTCATACGCCACAAGGGGAGAGTCCGTCAGACAGCGCTCTGTCGATGCGTCTGGGTTCCCTGGGATTGCGCCACTCCCTGGCGCCGGGTGGCAGGATGGAACTGGCATTACGGATAGACGCGAGTCACTCCACGCTCAAGACGCAAGACGGAGTCGGGTTCCTTCACGGACTGACGGCGGACAGTTGGCGGATTCGGGCGGGAATCGAAGCGACCCGTTCCCTGGCGTTATCCGACAACCGGGAACTTTCTCCGTTTCTGGAAATATCGATGCGCAAGGACGGCGGAGACGGATTGCGCGGAGAAGGGATTGAACTGGCGGGTGGGGCGCGTTATCAAAGACCCGGACTCTCTGTAGAGATGCGCGGACGGGTTCTGGCGGCGCACAGTGAGAAAGGCGCGAAAGAATCGGGATTGAGTGTCACCGTGCGCGGCGGCGCAGGAGCGCAGGGACGCGGACTGTGGTTTGAACTGCAACCGAACTGGGGAGCGCACACCGGAACCGGCGCGTTATGGCAGGATACCCTGCCACAGATTGAAAGCAGATCGAATCGCGCCCTGGATGCGCGCATCGGTTATGGACTGCCGGTTTCACAAGGACTGCTGACGCCGTATACCGGAGCGGGATGGATTCGGGGTCAGGAACGCTCGATTCGGTTGGGAACCCGGTTTCAGTCGGCCACCGGCCTGGGTCTGGAACTGTTCAGCGAACGGGAGATGGAGAAAGACGGGCAAACCTGGAAACTGACCCTGCGCCATGTATTCTGATTCACCGGTTCTGATGGAAGGAGAGAATCCGATGAAAGCGAAGTGTTCACCCACCCGAATCGGCGGGCGCGTATTCAGCCTGCCGCTGATCTCTGCGCTGTCCGGTTGCGGAGGCGGGGGGACGGGCGGGCACACAGACCCGCCCCTGCGGGGGTTGTTCAGGTGAGCGCCCCGCCGCAACTGCTCCCGGCCCCGGCGGTACAGCCATAACAATGGCTACCAACAGCAATCAATTGATTCTCTAATTGTCGAATATCGATATCCCATAGCAACTTTCTACCCGTTGCCAACAGCGGCAGACTGAGCATCTGGTTGAAATCGCAATCATAAACATAGCCTTGCCAGTCCACACTGATCAGATTACGACACATCAACGACGATACCGTATCAGGATTGAAATTATCTGACAGAAGTTGCTCGTAGCTTTCGAGTTGCCCGGTTCTTTCCAGAAAGCGCCTGAACCGGTTGATCGGCAGATTGGTAATTGTCAGCAGATTATTGAAATCAATGTCGAAGTCCTGTTTCAGACGAGTTTTGTAATTCGATTGTAATTCTGCCTGACCCGGCGGCAATTTCGGTCCAACCGGGTTGTAGACCAGATCAATCACAAGATCCTGATCCCGGCCATAACCGAACCGGTTGAACACCTGCAAGCCGGCAATGCTTTTACCGAAAACCCCTTTGCCTCTTTGTTGATCGACATTTTCCGGGGTATAGCAGGGAAGGGAGCAGACCAGGCGGATTTTGCGTTCGGCGTACCATGCCGCCAGGTCTTCCTGACCGGCTTCAAACTGTACAGTGATATTGCATCGCGACGTGATCCGGACGCCGTTTTCGATCAATCCATCACACAGGTCCCTGAAGCCAGGGATCATTTCCGGCGCCCCGCCGGTAATATCGACAGAACGAACGGGGTTGCGTTTTGTCCAGTCAAGCACTTTTCCCATGGTTTCCCGGGTCATCATTTCGGTGCGTTTCGGTCCCGCTTGAACATGGCAATGCTCACACGCCTGATTACACAGGTAACCGATATTCAATTGTAATTCGGACAGCGCCGCCGCGCGCCTCAGGGGAAAGCAGCCATTGGCTTTCAGGGTGTCATTGAAGTTATGTTGTACTGCCATATCCATGGAATTATTCCAGGGTCGGGTATTGTTGTCGGGATACTGCCGGAGGCGAATTTCAGAATATTGGCAGTTTACCCGATATTAGTGTGTTGTGTCGCCTTCAAATTCCCTTAAATTCAAAAGCGGAATCGCATAAATCATGAATCAGACACTCGCCACATTTCGGCTTTCGTGCAATACAGGTATATCGACCATGCAGAATCAACCAGTGATGGGCGTTCAGCATGAATTGTTCAGGCACTCTTTCCAGCAATGCTTTTTCCACCGCCAGCGTAGTCTTGCCCGGCGCGATGCCAGTACGGTTGGATACCCGGAATATGTGGGTATCCACGGCAATGGCGGGCTGTCCGAAAGCCGTATTCAACATCACATTAGCGGTTTTTCTGCCCACCCCCGGCAGCGCTTCGAGCTCGAACCGGGTACGGGGCACCTGGCCATCATGCCGGTCAATCAGTTGCTTGCAGGTCTTGATGATATTTTGCGCCTTGGTATTAAACAGTCCGATCGTCCGGATATATTCCTTCAATCCGGTTACGCCGAGCTCATGAATGGTGGCAGGGGTGTTGGCTACCCTGTAGAGTTTTTCGGTGGCCCGATTGACCGACACATCAGTAGCCTGGGCGGACAGTATGACCGAGATCAGTAACTCGAACTCACTGTCCCAGCGCAATTCCGTGGTCGGCGCGGGGTTGACGTTTTTCAGCCGGGTGAAGGCGGTGGTTATTTGCTGCGGGTTCACGTTGACGTAGAGAGCTGCGTTGTGGATGACCGGCGCTGCATGGATTTCCTTTTCACGGCGGCTGAAATTTCCCGCTGCATCTGCTCGCGCGCCAGGGTTTGTTTGCGATGCTTGCGGGCATTATCGAATTTTTCAATTCTGATCAATTTCTGGCCGGTCTGGAACCTGGCCTGATCAATCTGCCGGACGGAAAAGCCGGGCCAGGGGCTGGGTGTGTCGTCCATATTGTCATTTTCCATAACCCCGGGTCGAATCAGGTCAATGCAGTCAGTCGGGCAGACCGGGACACACAGTTTACAGCCCGTGCATTCATCGGCAATCACGGTGTGCATCCGTTTCCCCGCCCCGACAATGCAATCCACCGGACAGGCCTTGATGCATAATTTGCAGCCGATACATTCATCTTCCCTGATCCATGCAATCACCTTTGGCTCGTGTTCTCCGTGATCAGGATTCAATTCGACAACCGGTTTGTCGAGCAGTTTCGCCAGAGCGGCGATTGTGATTTTCCCTCCGGGTGGGCATTGATTGATTTTTGCTTCGCCGCGCTCTATGGCTCCGGCGTATTCCCTGCAGCGGGGATAGCTGCACAATGTGCATTGCGTTTGCGGCAAACACCGATCAATCTGATCTACCAGTGGCAGGTTCGATGCGGCAGTCATTGCAGGTGAGTGGCGGGTTCTCATTGAAATCGGTAGTTCGCGGCAAAGCGTATTGTATGATTATATTGACTGAAGTAAATGTAGGCAGTCAATATCAAGTATATAATGCCGCTCAATCAAACACATTTAAAAAAGTACTGTATTGCATGAAACCTGATCCCGGCTTGACCGGTGTGGACTTGCTGCTGAGTCCCGCCCACAATAAATCGACGGCATTTACTGAAGAAGAACGGGATCGGCTGAAATTGCGGGGCTTGCTGCCGGCTGCGATTGGTTCGATGAAAACCCAGGTTGAGCGGGTATTGGCGAATTTACGTCGCAAGGACAACGCCCTGGAGAAATATATTTTTCTGTCTGCCCTGCAGGATCGCAACGAACGGTTGTTTTATCAGGTGATTATCGAGAATGTCGAGGAGATTCTGCCGCTTATTTATACCCCGACGGTGGGTCAGGCCTGCAAGGAGTTTGCGAATATTTTCAGAAGGGAAAAGGGTTTTTATATTACCGCCAGGGATCGCGGGAGGATTCGTGAAATCCTGGATAACTGGCCGCACCGGGATATACGGATTATTGTGATCACGGACGGAGAAAGAATCCTCGGTCTGGGGGACTTGGGAGCCAACGGCATGGGTATCCCGATCGGGAAACTGAGCCTGTATTGCGCCTGCGCAGGGATTCAGCCCGAACAGACACTGCCGGTCATGTTCGACATCGGAACCGATAACGAGGAGTTGCTCAATGACCCCGTTTATCTGGGCATGAGGCAGAAAAGATGCCGGGGTGAAGACTATTATCATTTGATGGACGAGTTTATTGACGCTGCCAGGGACGCCTGGCCCGGCGCGCTGATTCAGTTCGAGGATTTTGCCGCGCAAAACGCGTTTGCATTGCTGGATAGATACCGTGACGACACACTGTGTTTTAATGATGATATACAGGGTACGGCGGCAGTCGTTCTGGCCGGGGTTTACGCCTCTACCCGGATTTCGGGTGTGCCATTTCGGGATTTGAAATTCACTTTTCTGGGCGCCGGTTCCGCGGCATCCGGAATAGGATCGATGATTGCGAAGGCGCTGATGGCGGAAGGTCTCAGCCAGAACGAAGCCCATCGGCGTCTTTGGTATTTCAACAGCAAAGGACTGATCACCCGATCCAGGGAAAATCTGGCGAATCACATCCGATGCTTCGCCCATGACCTGCCCGATTATCCATTTATCGAAGCGCTGGATGTTCACCAACCCGATATACTGATCGGCGCCACCGGACGGCCCGGCATATTTTCGGAACCAATCATCCGCAAACTGGCCAGCATCAAATCCCGCCCCGGCATATTTGCGTTATCCAATCCGACCAGCCGCTCGGAATGCACCGCCGAACAGGTTTATCAATGGACGGAAGGGAGGGGCATATTCGCAAGTGGCAGTCCATTTGACGAGGTCGTCTATAATGGCAGGACATTTCGGCCTGGACAGGGCAACAATTCGTATATATTTCCGGGTGTCGGGTTGGGGATGATTGCCTGCGGGGCCAGGACGATACCGGACTCAATCTTCCTGGAATCTGCAAAAGCCCTGGCTGGCGCAGTGACTGACGAAGATCTCAAGGCTGGTTCGATTTATCCTGAAATCAACCAAATCCGCAGGGTTTCCCTCACGATTGCCAGCGCCATTGCCGGTTATGCCTGGCAACACGGCATTGCGCCCGAAGCGCCCCCGGAAAATCTGACCGAACACATCCAGTCATTAATGTACGACCCGGTTTATTGAGCTTACTTTGATGACCATTGCAGACCCTCATTGCCGTTCCCATTCTCTGGATGACGAAACCGCCGGGCGCCTGATCAGCCGGCTGGAAAGCCGGGCGCAGGATGACGTGTTCACCCGGTTGTTCGACCGCTATGCCGATACCCTGGAATTTTCCGACGATTCACTGACGCTGGAGGTGGGGTGCGGCACCGGAGCCATGATTCGCTCGCTGGTGAAAAAACCGAATTTCCGAGGCCGCATTGTCGGTGTCGATCAGAGCCTGGCTTTCATTGATGCGGCATCCGGCTTCGCCGATGATGCAGGTATCGCGGGCCGGGTCGAATTTCGTGTCGGCGACGCGCATAATCTTGACAATGCAGACGGAGAATTCGACCGGGTCATCGCCCACACTGTGATCAGTCATGTTGTCGATCCGCAATCGGTGGTCAACGAGTGCGCCCGGGTTTTGCGTCCGGGGGGATTGCTGGTTGTTTTCGATGGGGATTACTCGTCTCTGACCTACGGATTTCCCGATGATCCGGAACTGGGACGGCGAATGGATCGGGCGCTTGCTGAAACCACCTTCCAGAATCCGCTGATCATGCGGGACCTGATCAGGCTGTTGCCCGAAAATGGTTTTGAGATCGAAGATACCCATGCCGAAATCGTTTCGGAAATCGGGGAGGCCAGCTACTTCAAATCCTTTGCCGACACCTACGCGCCCATGGTGGCGAGTGGTGACAGGATGGGTGTCGGTGAGGTGGAGCATTGGGTCAATGGGCAGGCTGAACTGATTGCCAGCCAACAATTTTTCGCTTCATGCAATTACTACACCTATCGGGCACGGCGCGTCTGAGTTGTCGGAATACTGGTTAACGATCAAAATAAATCAGGTGGTTGATGTCCAGCTTGATTCCCAGGCTTTCTCCGACACCGTGGTCGTGGTGGGATGGAACGAGAGTGAGTACCCGGGTGCCGCTTGGCAATGCCAGTGTGTACAGATAACTTTCTCCGCGAAACGCTTTCTTGATGATCCTGGCCGTCGTCGGGCTGTCGTCATCGTGAATGATGTCATCGGGCCGGATCAATACTTGGACTTTCTTCCCGGCGCCGGGTTTGATCGTTGTCAGCATCACTCCGCTTCCTCACACAGCAGCTGATCCGGTGACCAGATCAGGGCTGCCAGTTGGCAGTAGAGTATGGAACGCTCTTCCAGATCGGCCTTGGCGAATTGTTCATGGGCCCGGAACGGCAAGCGATATTTTTCGATGGTTTGCTGAAAACCCGGATTGTTCTGGTAGAACGTTTCATGCAGCGACTGTGCCAGGGCATTGGTCTTGAGGAAATGTGGCAATTTCTCCGCATAGGTCATGTCATTCAAGCTGGCGTTGATCTTTTTGGGCAAGAGCAACAACCCGCCGATGCGGTTGCGATGGATGTCGAAGTCGTTCTGCTGGCCGAACTCCTCCGTGAACCGGTCGTAGTGGTTGGCCCAAATGTGCTCGACTTCGTAGGCGTACTTGCCGGATCGGACTATGTAGTCTTCGTACTTGCCGGGCTCTCCCATTTGCTGCTCCAACCAGTCAGTGAAGCGGGCAAGCTGGCGATGGATAGCCTTTGAGGTGAACTGGTTGAGACCGACCGGTTCGGAAAAGTCGATTTCTTCCATCTCATTGAGCAGCCGCTTGTGCAGGATGGTTCGAACCTCGGCCAGTGACTTGCCCCTGATGCTACCGATCACCAGGAAGATGGCGTATTGCATTGAAGAGTAGCTGTTGGATTTGTAGTTCCAGAGGCGGAGGTTCAGCCAGCTATCGAGAAAGTTGGCAACGACACCCACCTTGGCTGTTGCTGTCTCCATGTCGTCATCTGCTGTGATGGCAGCGAGAGTAACATGATGTTGTAGCGTGAAGCCTGCGTCGGCGTTGTAGCGGACGCTTTCAATCCCTTCGGTGCGTGTGTTGGCAGCATCCATCAGCCGCAGGTACAGGGTCGCGAAGTAGCGGAAATCCCGCATAACAAACTGATGGAAATCGGCAGAGGTGTTGAGACCGATCTCGTGGGCGTGGTTGCGAAGCCAGCGGTGGTACTCGGTACCGATCAGATCGAAATCCTCGGGCTTGGCGTCCTTCTTCCGTTCTCTAATCTTGGTGGAATACTGCGACCGTAGCCACGCCTTGAAAAAGTCAGCATCCGTCTCCTTGCTATGCTCCGCGAAAAGGCTCAAGTACTTCTTGATCAGCTTGTCAGCTTCCAGCCGCTTGGCTTGGTTATCTATGTTAGCCAGAAGGTAGCCTTTGAGCATGTCCGTAGGAGTTAGTGACAACCCCCGGTCATTCATCGTCTCGAAGATTGTGTAGGCGTCATCGTCTGCGTAGGCGATGATCTCGATGAGTTTCACTTTGCGCATCAACCAGTAGATGAAGAGCGGCAGGGCATTCCCGGCAAGCTCTTCGGGGAAGAGTTCGCCGAGCTCCTGGTATCGGGTAGCGAGATTGCGAACTGATTCCGAGGCATCGTCCGTGTTGAAGATCGTGTCGTTGAACAAGGCCTCCATGCAGTCGTTTCGCTCGGGGACGCTCAACTTGAATTTCTTCTCTCCAAAGTCGTCTGCGTAGACGAGCGATTGGATTGAGACCTGCTGTTCACGCTCCTTCTGGAGGTTGTTCAGGTAGATGAGCAGGATTGACAGTGAGGTTAGACGCTGCTGGCCGTCAACAATGTATCGGATGTCACCATTCTGGCTGACCACGATGGAGCCGAGGAAGTAGTGGCCATAGCTGGCGACCTTCGGCGGTGCATCCCCTGGCTGGTAGCTGTTGAGGAAGCGGCCTGTCAGATCGTCAACAAGTTCCTGAAGTTGTTTCCGACCCCATTTATATTCCCGCTGGTAGTAATCAATACCATAGCTCCCACCAGAGAGTAGTTCTTGAATTGAGCGGTCGTAGCCCTTGATATCTTGCATTGATCAATATCCTCGTTGTGTTCTGGGCCGTGGTGTAAGAGATTCACGCTTTACGCAGTACCTGGTGCACAAGGCTGGGTTCACAGCCTACGCGATTGACCCCTCCAACAACTCAATTTGCTTTTCCCGCCGCGGTCTCACCGATTCGGGTAACAACCCGTCGATTGCTTTCGCCGGGACATTTCCCAGTTCTTTCGGCTCCAGCTTGTGCAACCCGCCACCGTAGACGCGACCTTCTCCAAGCATTGTCTTCGGGCAAATCTCGTTCAGGAATTCCCATACCTGTCGTTTTAATTCCGGCCTGTCCTGCAAGACGAGTTTAACAGGCTCTTTCGGGTACAACATCAAGTATACATTCGCGGCCGTCGCTTTCGAATTATTCAGTAAGAAGCGAAACGGCCTACCATTCTTTTTGTCGCTTCGGCCGAGATAGGTGCAGATGAACGGTGCTGGCGGCCGGCATTCCTGCGTGTACCACAGCTTCCGGTGTCGGCAGAGATAGCGATCAGCAATGCCTTCCGCCTTGCCCTCTTCAAGATAGGTCCACAGCTTTGGATAGCGCTCCCTGATCTCGTTTTCCGTCCACGGAGGGTCAAGCAGAAACAAACGCCGTTCCAGCATGGGGTTACCCTCATGATCACCCTCAATCTCGTTGTCCGGCACATAGCGCGGACTTGGCAGAATCGGCTTGAATGCTCCCATCGGTAGCCCGCGTCGCTCAATCTCCTGTGCCGACAGGATGAAATAGTTGTTGTTGCCTGTCGCCAGACCCCGCTTGATTTTGAAGAAATCGCTCAGCACCGGTCCCTCGGTCGTTTCATGACTTTCCTTCACCGGATAGCGTGTCCATTTTGGATCATGGTGCAACGTCTGGACCGGCACCAGCCGTTCCAGCTTCGGTCGTTCCAGTGTTCCTCCATAGGTGAAGCGCACTTCATGTCCTGTTCGAGGAAGTTCGTTACGGAACCACACAACGGCCGATGACACAAGTGCGTCGCCGAACTGTACATCGGTCGGGTCGAAGCGATGAATGTGCAGAAGTGTCACCTTGCTGAGTAAGTATTGTTTTATCGAGACGCCATAATTCACATCCATGAACTCGCTCGGAATCAACCACCCCGCCAGGCCGCCATCGGTCATCCATGCGTGACTCAGGCCCAGGAAATAGCAATAGAGCCCGGCCAGTCCGTTGATCTTCACGCCACAGGCATCCTTTGTGTGCATCTTCAGTCGCTGTTTTTCGCCGTTGATGATATGGTGATGCCGTACATAAGGCGGATTACTGATCAGCAGGTTAAACTTTTCGGCAGCCTCCGGCGCTTTTGCCTGAGTGAAGTCCTTCAAGCGGATATCCAACCCCGTTTCACCCCATAGTTTCGATGCCGGTCTACCGTAATGAGGATCAATTTCATACCCCACTGCTGCATGGATACGGGTTTGCGGGAACACGTTCAGAAACGCCGAATAGAAAGAGCCTGTCCCGATTGCCGGATCAATGAACCGCACTTTTTCGTTTTTATCGAGATGTGCATTCGCATAGCGCTGAATATCTAAAGCCAGGCTAAGCGGCGTCGCAAACTGTCCCATCCGGTTCCGCAAAGCAGTGTCCCTTCCCGCATCCAATTCGTGTTGCAGGGCCAGCCGCTGTGCCTCTAGTTTTTCAAAGGCTTTTTTCATCATCTATAGCCCGAATTTCCCGAGATCGTTGATACGGTGCTCCCAGACCCAGTCGATGCCTTCTGCCGCCTCATAACCGAGATAGCCACTGTCGAAATATCCGCACAAGAACAAGGTGTAGCGCACATTGTGACCGTAGGTTCGGCGCAGTTGACTCATTTTAGTGGCTTCCTCCTTGCGTCGTTTGTTGACGTTCGCGAAATCTCCTGCTGATTTCGCTTCGATCAGCAACGGTAGTTCTCCTGCCTTCGCATCCTTCGGCATAACTACGACATCCACAGAGATATTAACCGGTTTGGCAGTACTTTCCTGAGCGACGGGTACGTTAAGCCGAAATGAATATGTCCCCGGCTGCATCTCGTGATACTTCGTTCCCCCGTCTGCCGTCAGACTCTTGTATCCCAAGGCCGTCAACCATTCGCTGATCATCGCGAGTTGACGTTTTTCCTGTGCGTTGCGGATGATTGGATTGGCAACGGCCCCGCATAGGCGATCAGCCACGACTGTCGCGGCTCGATACAGATCCTGTTTGGGCGGATTATCTTCGCGCCCCAACCAGACAAAGACATCCGGGTCCGCCATTTTCTCGATAATCTCCCCGATCTTCTTAAGATCCCTGTCCAACTCCCGAAGCGGCATTCGCGGCGGGACTCTGTTGTTTTTCTCCATTGTCTTGATCAGGTTGCTGGAAACGCCAGCAAGGCCGATCAGTCGGTCCATGGCCAATGGTGGACAAGTGGACATTCGCAGTGACGGCAACACCGAGGGCTTCGCCTTCAGCAGTTCCATGCCCACATTCGTCAGGTTCTTCGTCGCTTTCAGCGTCGCCTCGACATCCTTTGTGGTCTGAATCCGCGTCGTTCGGTAAGCCTCCGGCGCAAAGCGCATGAACCAGTCATTGTACATGTCCACTGACTGTGCAATGTCCTGTTTCCACCGGTCCGGCTTGTCCCTGTTAACTGCCATTACGTGCTTGTCTTTATCTGGCCCTGATTATCAGTCACTGATGCTTCCCTCACCTTAAGTTTGGAAAATATAGTTGATGTGTTCACGATTGATCCTTGATCAGATGTAGTGATCATTATAAAGGACACCGCCTAACGATCGAAATAAATCAGGTGATTGATGTCCAGCTTGATCCCCAGGCTTTCTCCGACACCGTGGTCGTGGTGGGATGGAACGAGAGTGAGTACCCGGGTGCCGCTTGGTAATGCCAGTGTGTACAGATAACTTTCCCCGCGAAACGCTTTCTTTATGATCCGGGCCGTCGTCGGGCTGTCGTCATCGTGAATGATGTCATCGGGCCGGATCAATACCTGGACCTTCTTCCCGGAGCCGGGTTTGATTTTCCGCAGGTCCTGTTGAATCCGGTCATCGGATACGTCACCGATCAGGTCCCGTTCACCGTACTGTGAAAGTTCACATTGAATTTTGCCATCAGATACTAAAGTACCATTCAGAAACACGCCGTCACCGACGAAGTTCGCGACAAACCGGGTTTCAGGCTGATGGTAGATATTGTATGGGGTTCCCCATTGTTCTATCCGGCCCTGGTTCATCACCCCGACCATATCGCCAAAGGTGAATGCGTCCTGTTGGTCATGGGTAACCAGAATGCAGGTTGTACCGATTTCCTTCAACAAATCCCGCACTTCCTGTCCCAGACTCTCGCGCAGTTCGAAATCCAGATTGGAAAAAGGTTCATCCATCAGCAGCAGTCCCGGTTTTGGCGCCAGCGCCCGCGCCAGCGCTACCCGCTGTTGCTGGCCTCCTGACAGTTCATGGGGATAACGCTTGCTGTAGTCGGAGAGGCGGACGTATTCCAGTATCTCTTTAACGGCCGCTTTCCTGGATGACGGTTCTTTTCCATACAGCCCCGCCTCGACATTTTTTTGTACGGTGAGATGGGGAAAGAGGGCGTAGTCCTGGAACACCATGCTGATATTTCTTTTTTCAGGGGGAATATTGACGCGGGCGCTGGAAATACAAATTTCGTGGAGAGTGATTGAGCCGCCAGCCAGTTTCTGAAAACCTGCAATTGCCCGTAATACAGTAGTTTTCCCGCAACCACTCGGGCCGAGAAGACAGGCCAGCGCGCCCTCTTCCAGGTCGAAGGAAGTCTGATCGACGGCGCTCTCACTTTCGTATCGACAGCTGATGTTATCTACTTTCAGGATAGAGGACATGGGCCTGGATGCAGCGTCAAGATGACAAGTTGATCGGGAACAGGAATCAGTCGGCTTTTTGTTTCAGCAACTGAGAATACGAAATTGTTTTGCTCAAGACAATAACCGGAACCAGCCCCGTCAGGACGATCATCAACGCGGACAGGGCGCTGTGTTCTATCATTTCGTCCGAAGCGAACAGGTACACATGGGTGGCAAGCGTTTCAAAGTTGAAGGGCCTCAGCAGCAGGGTGGCTGGCAGTTCCTTCATGCAATCGACGAATACGATCAGCATGGCGGTAAAGATGCCGCTTTTGATCAGTGGGATATGAAACAGGCGAAGGGTTCGCAATGGGGGGTGGCCCAGGGTGCGGGCAGCCATGTCGATAGACCCCGGAACCTTGGAGAAGCTGGATTCGATGCTGCCCGTGGAAATCGCGAGAAACCGGATAATATAGGTGAGGATCAGCGCGAAGATGGTGCCGGTCAGTATCAGTCCGGTCGAGAAGCCGAAATGCAGCCTGGAAAGGCCATCGACCCAGTTCTCGAACGTGGTCAGGGAAATGACGATTCCCACTGCCAGAACCGAACCGGGAACCGCATATCCGAGTGATGAGATTTTCGACAGGGAAGTGAACCAGGACGGGGTGATGATTCTCCGGGAATAGACAATCACAATGGAAATGGCGGCGCAACTGACCGCGGCGATGCCGGAAACGGTCAGGCTGTTGAATGCGTATTCACGAAACTCCGTAGTCCAGGACTGATCGAAATACCGTATGCCATAATGGACCAGCATGGCAAAGGGGATCAGGAATCCGGCCAGGACCGGCAGAAAGCAGAGGGTAAAGGCAATCCATTTGGCGATGCCGTGTAACGGGGTCTTTTCCCGGCGGGTGAATCTGCCGGCGCTCTGGTAAAAACGGATTTTGCTTCGTCCGGCCTGTTCCAGAGCCAGCAGGATCAGCACGAAAGTCAGCATGACCAGCGCTATCTGGGCCGCCCCGCCCAGATTATTCATGTTCAACCAGACATCGAACAAGCCTGCGGTCAGGGCATGTACGGCGAAATAATCCACCGTGCCGAAGTCGTTGAGTGTTTCCATCAGCGCCAGGGCGGTGCCGATGGCGATACCCGGCCTGGCGATAGGCAGGGAAACAAACAGAAACGTATTGAAGCGGGATCGCCCCATCAGGCGGCATGCGTCGAGTAAATGAGGAGATTGTTCGAGAAATGAAGAACGCGCCATCAGATAAACGTAAGGGTATAGCGTCAGACCCATCAGCATGATGGCGCCGCCCATGCTGCGCACGTTCGGGAACCAGTAATCCCTGGCGAGTTCCCAGCCGAAGATTTCTCTCAAGAAGCCTTGAACCGGCCCGGCAAATTCGAGCAGGTCAGTATAAAGATAGGCGATCACATAAGCAGGCACGGCCAATGGCAGTAATAGCATCCATTCGAAAATCCGGCTACCGGGAAATGACCAGGCGCTGATCAGCCAGGCGGTGGTGACCCCTGTCAAAAAAACCGATATCCCGACACCCGCCATCAATATAAAGGTATTCGACAGATAGCGCGGCAGGGAGGTGCTTACCAGATGGGGCCATATATTTTCTGTTGGTGAAAACGCCACCCAAATGATGGCCATCAGCGGCAACAGGGCGACCAGCGCCACGCAAACGGCGCCCGTCCCCCAGAAGCTGCCCCCAGGGCCGGACCCTGAATGGCCAGGGTTTACGTCGGCGGGGGAGCCGACAGAACGCTCAATTGTCGTAGCCGACACGATCCGCGATTTTCGAGGCTTCAGCGCGATTGGCCGCCACCGCCGTCAGACTTACGCTGTCCTGTTTGAACGCGCCCCAGGCCCTGACTGCATCCGCCAACTCGATACCGGGCTTTACGGCATATTCTCCGTTGAGCTGCGCGTACATCTCCTGCGCTGTGCCGCTTGCCAGAAATCTCATCAGTTTCAGCGCGTTGTCCCTGTTCGGCGCATGTCGGGTCATCGCCATTCCGCTTACGTTCATGTGCGCGCCGCGGCCGTCCTGATTGGGAAACACGACATTGACCGCGTCTGCCCACGCTTTTTGATCCGGATTCGAGATCATTTTGTACATGTAATAATGGTTGATTACGGCGATATCGCATACGCCTTCCTTGATCGCCTTGACCTGCGCCCGGTCATTGCCTTCCGGTTTGCGCGCCCGGTTGGATTTTACATTTTGCAGCCATTCCTGCGCCCCTTCCACTCCATGATGCACAATCATCGAAGCGATCAATGCCACCATATAGGAGTGTTTCCCGGACCGGGTGCAGACCAGGCCCTTGAATTCGGGCTTGGCGAGGTCTTCATAAGTCGAGACAGCGCCATCGGCGACCCGGTCCCTGGAGGTGACGATAACCCTGGCTCTGGAGGTGAGGCCGTACCAGTGATTACCAGCGTCTCTCAAGTTTTCCGGGATATTGTCCAACAGGGTTTGATCCGTCACGGCCTGGGTCAGGTTCGCGTTCTTGATGTCAGACAGGCGGCCGATGTCTACCGTGAACACCAGGTCAGCCGGGCTGTTTCTGCCTTCGCTTTTCAACTTCTCCAGCATCCCCTTTTTGGCGAAGACAACATTGACTGCGATACCCGTATCCGCGGTAAACCGATCAAACATGGGTTGAATCAATTCCGGGTTCCGGTAGGAATATACATTGACCTCTTCCGAGGTGTAACCCGTTTCCACAAGCCCGATAAAGAGCGCGGATGCGATAACAAGATATTTTGATTTCATGACAATTTCAAGGTGAATGTCAGGATGGGGTGCGAATAATATTCTAAATGCAAATAATTATCAACATCATTCGCATTTATTTTTACATTCCAGCTTTTACTTCCTTGCGCCCGGGTCAAAAGGTACAATCGCGCTTCATCCCGAAGCTTCACCCTGATACCCGATTACCTCGAAAAACATGAAAAACACGGTCATACGACTCCTCTGTCAGGCAGTCAGCGTATTGAAAATTCCGGCTGTGACGGGTGAATCAGTCATTGATCTGATCCGTGTCGAGCGTACACGGGATTCCAGCCATGGGGATTTTGCCTGCAATCTTGCATTGAAACTCGCCAAACCGCTTAAACAGAATCCCCGTGTTCTGGCAGAAGAAATTGTTGCGGCCATGCCGGCCTCACAACTGGATTCGGGACAGATCAGGAAGGTCGAAATTGCCGGGCCTGGTTTTATCAATTTTTATTTCAGGCGAGAGGCGTATTACAAGCTGATCAGCCATATACAGGCTCACGCCAATGACTATGGTAAGAGTGATTCCGGTCATGGTCAGCGTATCATGGTGGAGTTCGTTTCCACCAACCCTACAGGCCCGTTACATGTCGGTCATGGCCGCGGCGCCGCCTTTGGTGATGCGCTGGTTCGTGTTTTAAGGGCGGCGGGTTATGATACGCATAGCGAATACTACATCAATGACGCCGGCCGGCAGATGGACATTCTGGCAGTGAGTGTGTGGATGCGCTATCTTGAGTTGTGTGGCCGCGAAATCGTTTTTCCGGCCAATGCCTACCAGGGTGAATATGTAAAGGATATTGCCGGAAGATTAAGACAGATGAAAGGCGATGCCTGTTGTGCGGACACCGGGGAGCTTTTTTGTGATCTGCCGGAAGATGTCGAGCAGTCAATCGACAGGCTGATCAGACGTTGCAAGCAGGCTCTGGGGCCAACAGACTACGAAGTGGTGTTTGATCTTGCCTGTGACGCCATGGTGGAAGACATTCGTCAGGATCTGGAAGAATTCGGCGTGGTATTCCAGGAGTGGTTTTCGGAACGAAGCCTGCTGGACAGGGATGACATCCGTCAGGCTATTGCGACACTTGAGAAAAATGGCCATATTTTCGAGAAAGAAGGCGCCTTATGGTTCAGGGCAACCGACTTCGGTGACGAAAAGGACCGTGTCGTGGTCAGGGCCAACGGCGCTCATACCTATTTTGCTTCTGATATTGCCTATCATTACAACAAGGCGGAACGCGGCTTTGACCGTATTATCAATATCTTTGGCTCGGATCACCATGGTTACATAAAGAGGATTGAAGCTTCTTTCGAAGCGTTGGGCAATGACCCTGAGCGCCTGAAATTTTTATTGGTGCAGTTTGCGGCGCTGTATCGCGGTAACCAGAAAGTTTCAATGTCTACGCGTGACGGCCAGTTTGTGACACTGCGGGAATTGAGGAAGGAAGTTGGAAATGATGCGGCCCGATTTTTTTATGTGTTGCGAAAGCCCGACCAGCACATGGAGTTTGATCTTGAACTTGCGAAATCCCGGTCATCGGACAATCCGGTTTATTACATTCAGTATGCGCATGCGAGAATTTGCAGCGTATTTCGGCAACTCGATGAAAAAGCCATGCCGGACCCGGGTGATGCAGGCGCTGACTACAGCCTGCTGACCGAATCCCGGGAAATGGATCTTCTGGTCGCCGTGTCGCGTTTCCCGGAAGTGGTCGAACTTGCGGCTGACAGCTATGAGCCTCATCAACTGGCATATTATCTGCGTGACCTCGCTCATGCGTTCCATACCTATTATAACGCCCATCCGTTTCTTTCCAGCACAGACGAACTGAGGTGGGCGCGTTTGGGGTTGATTGACGCCGCGCGGGTCGTGATTGCGAATGGTCTGGCAATGCTGGGCGTAACCGCGCCGGACAGGATGTAAGTCGGCGCTCATCGGAATACAGGATCATGCCCCAGGCAAAACGAACGGCCCGCAAGCGCTCAGCGCCACCCAGGCGTAGGTTATCTCATGGTTTCGGAATGCTGATTGTCGGCATGATAACCGGTTCACTGGCAACCATTCTCTGGCAGGGGATGCGGATTGGAGATAGTGGAACAGGAAGCGGTATCCGCAAGGTGGTCGAACAATCCCTGCAGCAATCCAGAGAGGAAGATCAGGAAACCTCTGGTCAAAAGATCAACCAGACAGACAAGCCGGTAGAGCAACAGACCCGTTTCGATTTTTTTACGGTATTGCCCGAGATTGAGATGGTGGTGCCGGGTAGCGAGCCTCCATCGCCTGAGGCCACGGATGAAAAACCAGATCCTCCCGCAGCCATTCAGACGGTATCGAAGAAAAGCGCATACATGTTGCAGGCAGGCTCTTACCGGAAAAAAAACGACGCCGATCAATTGAAAGCCAAATTAGCGCTCTGGGGGCACGCGTCGCAGATACAAAAAGTCACAATCCAGGGTCGGGGTGATTTTTATCGTGTGCGGCTTGGCCCTTATTTCAGCTATGACGAGATGGTGGACGCCGACAAGAGTCTGGCTTCTTTTGGCATTGAATCGTTAAGACTCAAGATATCCGGGGGCGGGTGAGGGTTATACCGGTGAGATCATGGCCGTCATTCGCATAGGTACACGTACAAGCCAACTCGCGCTCTGGCAGGCCAACCATGTCCGGGAGGCGTTGTTGTCCACCCGCCAGGGGTTGCGGGTCGAGTTGGTTGAAATCATCTCTGCGGGTGACAAAACCCTGGATGTTCCGTTATCCCGGGTGGGCGGCAAGGGCTTGTTTCTGAAGGAGTTGGAAAGCGCTTTGCTGGACCGGGAGATTGATCTGGCCGTTCATTCGATGAAGGATGTCACAGTCGAACTTCCCGAAGGGCTGCACATCCCGGTTTATTGTTCCAGAGAGGATTCCAGGGATGCCCTGGTCTCGAACAAATTCAGCGGCCTGGATGAGTTGCCGGAAGGTGCAATTGTCGGAACCTGCAGTTTGCGGAGACAGTGCCAGATAAAAGCGAACTACCCTCATTTACAATTGAAAAACCTGAGAGGAAACGTCAATACCCGTTTGCAGAAACTCGATTCCGGCCTGTACGATGCCATTGTTCTGGCCGTGGCGGGTTTGAAGCGGCTGGGAATGGAAGACCGGATCGCTCAGGTCATTCCAACGTCAATCTGCCTCCCCGCGGTCGGTCAGGGCGTAGTCGGGATTGAATGCCGTGTAGATGATACGGATATTCATCCATTGATTCTGCCGTTGAATGATCCGCAATCAGCGACCGAAACACGGGCGGAGCGTACCGCGAATGAGAAAATTGGAGGAGGTTGTCATGTGCCCGTCGCTTTTCATTGTGAGCGATCAGACCAGCGGCTGACCCTGCGCGGTCTGGTCGGGGAGCCGGATGGTTCCAGGGTGTTGCGGTCTGAAAAGCGGGGTTCCGTTTCAGATCCTGTGCAGTTGGGTATTGCAGTGGCGGAGGATCTGGTTGACCAGGGGGCGAAGGACATCCTCGACCGTGTTTATATGAATGATGCGTGATGACGCAGGACGATGCGGACTGAATCCCTGAACGGACTCCGGGTTCTGATCACCAGGCCCGATCCTTTGGGTAATGACATTGCTGAGGCAATTGAGGAACACGGCGGGATAGCGGCAAAGTTCCCGGTCATCGAAATTTCAGCGCCGGACAGCTTTGTTGCCCTGGATGCACTGCTGCGCGGCATTGCGGGCTTTGATCTGCTGGTTTTTGTCAGTGCCGCCGCGGTAGAGGGATTTGTGTCCAGACTGGAACAGCAGAATGTTATGCTTCCCGAGGCCCTTAAAATCGCCGCAATGGGACCAAAAACCGCCAGACTGGGTCGGGACAAGGGACTGAATATTGATTTCGTCCCCGAACCGGGTCCGGGCAGTGAGGGACTGCTGGTTTCATTGCTGGACAGGGAGAGGGGTATGGAGCTGAAAAATACCCGGATTGCCATATTGAGAGGGCAGTCCGGCCGGGATCTGTTGAAAATTGAACTGGAGAAACGCGGCGCCGAGGTCGTTCTGGTTCCCTGTTATACGAGGAGGATCACAAGTCGGCCGATACAGCCGATTGTCGATATCTGGTCCGCCGGGAAAATTGACACGGTATTGATTACCAGCGTTTCAATACTGGACGGGCTGATCGAATTGCTGGGCCCGCAAAATGTGGCATTATTACATGAGTCACCGGTGGTCACGATCAGTGAACGTATCCGGGATCAGTGCATCCGGCGCGGCATCGCCCGTGTCCGGGTTGCCGGGGGAGTTTCGAATGATTGTTTGATTGATGCCCTGTCAGAGGTGGCAATTGATGTTGCGGACACAAAATGACAAGCGTGGTGGGTTGCGGTAGGATTGACGCACAGGCAGAAGTATAAAGATAAAGGTGGCTGAAAAGATTCAGCGGGTAAACAGGAAAATGGCAGAAGACGAAATCAATGAACCTTCGGGAACCCGGGTCCCATCGAAGAAAAAAACCACAAGGGCAAAAAAACGCCCGGCGCCTGAACCGGCATCGGTTGACCAGAACACCGGAAACAACCCCGCTCCGGCAACCCCCGTCACTCGCCCCGCCGGTTCGGGCGGACAGGCTATGGTTTCATGGTTTGCATTGGTTCTCGGCGTTGTCGCGACAGGCGTGGGAGGATATGCCTGGTATCAGGGCGCAGTGGACTCGAAACTGAATGCCGGGCAACAGGAAACCAGATTGAATCTGATTGAGCGGCGTATCGACGAGGTTCTGCAAACGCAAACCGGGCTGGAAACCGAGATCAGTACCGGGGTTCGTGAACTGGGAGATTCGTTGGCCCGTAACGATGAACATCTCCAGGATCTCGGTCGGCGGTATGATGCTCTTCATCAGTCCGATACGGATATCCATGCACAGATACAGGGCATCCGGGACGAAATGGAGAATCAGGATGATGTGGTTGGCGAGCGGATTGACAAGGAAGTGGATGCGCTCTCGGGCCAGATTGCGGCGCTGCGTACGCAACTTGACAGCGACCTCGATGGATGGGTTCTTGAAGAAACGGAACAACTCATTGTCATCGCTCATCAACGCCTGCGGTTCACAGGCGAGACCGGTCTGGCAAAACAGGCTTTGCAACTTGCCGATCAACGCCTGAAACAACTTTCCGGTTCCGGCGTGGATGAGGTTCGTCAACTGTTGTCTTCAGATATTGCCGCGCTCGACAGTGTGCCGTCGATTGACGTGCCTGGCCTGTTGAATGAATTGTCGGCGCTGTCTGCGCAGGTCGATACGTTACCGCTTGCAGGAGACATCGTAATGGATGCGGATGTCGATTCAGACGCAGGCCGGGAAAAGGAGGATGAGTTGCGGGGGACCGAGGCACAGGGAATCGGGACAGAGGGGACTGATTCGCAAGGTGACGTCAACGAAACCGCGACGCTTGACCGTTACCTGAAGCCGGTGATAGACGCCGGCGCCGCGCTGCTGACGAATTTGGGAGACCTTGTCCAGGTAGAGAAAAACGCCAGCCCTGTCAAACCGGTGATTTCTGCGCAAATACGCGAAATGACATACACAAGAATCAGGCTGATTCTGGAATCGGCCCAGGTCGCGCTGGTTCGTGGAAACCCTGGGGTGTACAGCCATAGAATCAATGCCGCCAGTGAGTGGGTCAAGCATCATTTCAATCGTGACGCCGCCGGGACCCTGAACTGGATCGAACGACTCAACCGGGCGGGGTCATCGTATCGGGAAACCGGGATTCCCGATATTTCAGCGACGTTATCCGCTATTCGCGCTCTTGGCGGGAGTGAGTCCGCTCTTTAGGCAATGATAACGGACGTTTTGTCATGAAACTGTTCATCACCATCATTATCGCATTGATTGTTTCAGTCGGGCTGGGGGCGCTGGCCGTCGACGACCCGGGATATGTTGTCCTGACCCGGGATCCCTGGGTGGTACGGCTGCCCTTGCTGTTGTTTATTGGCATCCTTTTCCTGACCTTCGTATTGTTGTATCTGTTGCTCAACTTTATCGCAAGCCTGTTTCGGGCGCCTGCGATGTATCGTAAATGGAGAACCCGGAACCAGGAAAACAGCGCTCAGCAGCACACCATGCAGGGTTATGCGTACCTGATAGAAGGAAACTGGCCGAAGGCTGAATCGACGCTGCTGAACAAACTCGAATTCAACAAAACACCATTGATGAATTATCTGGGCGCAGCCTACTCGGCGCAACAACAGGGCTTGATGGACCGAAGGGACCGCTATCTGGATGAAGCGCTAGCCAGACATCCTTCAAATGAACTGGCGATCAATCTTACTCGCGCCAGGCTTCTGTATCATGCCGGATCGTTAACTGAATCCAGGGATTATCTTGAGAAATTGCGAACCGTTTCTTCCAGGAATGTGGCCGTGGCAAGGCTGCTGGCGGATGTTTACAAGGAGTTGGAAGACTGGGATTCATTAACCGGACTGGTTGCCTCGTTGAGGAAGCTCGAAGCATTTCCCGAGGAGGAGACGAAAATCCGGGAACAGCATGCCTTCGAGCAATTGATTTCGTCTCCGGCGCTGCTGCAGGGGGAATCGGAGCGGTCGGCCAAAACCTGGAAATCGTTACCCGCGAAAAAGAGAAAAGACCCGGATATGATTGTCAGTTACGTCAACCAGTTGATAAAAGCCGACAAATTGAAAGAGGCGGAAAAAGAGCTCCGGACAGCGCTGAACAGGGGGCTGGATAAAAAACTGATCCATCTGTATGGCAAGGTCAGGAGTCCTTTTGTCAGTTATCAGATTGAACTGGTCGAATCGTTCATCAAACAGCACGATAACGACCCTGATTTGTTGCTCGCTCTGGCACGGTTGTATCGTTATGAGAAGAATTATGCAAAAGCAAAAGATTTGTATAAAAAATCAATCAGAGCCGGGGCACAGGGTGAAGCCTGCATTGATCTGGCATCGCTTCTGGAGCAAATGGGGGAAACCGATGAGGCGTTATTCTTTTTCAAGGAGGGGACTGTCGGTCTGTTGAGCGACCCTGACATCCGGACCAGGACGGCGGCAAAGAGTGAAATTGTACTGACCGGCGACCATTCCAGTGTGGTCAGGGATGTGGTCAGCCATGAGTCAAAACCCGGTGTAATGCCGGTCGTGCGCTGACCCGGTGGAGCGGGTCGTAAGCAACCCGGACCAGACTGAACCAGAGGGTTATCTATGGCTGGCTGGCAAACTCGAAGGAGTCAAAATGGAAGCGGGCCGGGTCCATACCCTTCTCCAGCAGACTGCTGCGCACGCAATCAATCATGACGGGCGGGCCGCTGGCGTAGATATCAAATCGCTCGAACCGGTCATAAGTTCTGCAGACGGCGTCATGAACAAAGCCTTTCTCGCCGTTCCATGATTCAGACTTGCTTTCTGATAGCACAGGGGTGTATTTCAGATTCGGATACGAACCCAACCACTGCCTTACCAGACTATCCATGTAGAGATCCTGCTCATCGCGAGCGCCCCAGAACAGGTGAATATTCTGGTTGGGATTGCGTTCCATTGCATTTTCAATGAGTCCCTTGATGGGAGAAAACCCGGTGCCTCCGGCAATCATGATGATCGGTGTATCCGTTTCAGATTGAAGAATATAGGCGCCGAACGGGCCTTCAAACCGCAGCAGGTCGCGTTCCTTCATCGAATCGAATACGCGGGGCGTAAAATGCCCATCCGGTACGTTGCGGATATGCAACTCCAGGCCGTGCTCCAGCGCATGCTGCGGCAGATTGGCCAGGGAAAAACTTCGTCTTTGACCATCCTTCAACAGGATGTCGATATATTGTCCCGGAAGGAAATTGAATTCCTGGGTTTTGGGAAGAGCCAGGAAAAGCCGGATCACATCCTCCGCCAGTTTGTCGATTTCCCGAACCCGGCAGGGCAATACCTTGATCTGGACACTGGTCCCGGTCATGACCTCCTCTACATCAAGGACCACGTCCCCGAGTGGTTTCGCCTGGCAGATCAGGACTTTTCCCTGTTCCTTTTCCTCATCCGGCAGCGCAAAACCCTCATAGTCGCCGTAATCGACCTGGCCGCTGACCAGAGTGCATTTGCAGGCGCCGCAGACGCCGCTGCGACACCCGTAAGGGTAGACCCGGTTGTCTCTCAGCGCAGCGTCGAGGATGGTTTCATTGTCATTGACAACAAAAGCTGTATTATTCCGTTCGTTGGTAACAGAAAAAGGCATGTCGAGAATGGCCTGAGAATAACGGTAGCCTTATATATAGAGTAAACAGCAGGTTGTCAATAATATGCCAGAGCTTCCTGAAGTCGAAACAACCCTGAATGGAATTCGCCCCTTTTTGCAGGGGTTGAAGATTACCCGGCTTGATGTCCGACAACGAAATTTGAGGTGGCCGATTGCCGGAAACCTGGAAAGCGAGGTGAGCGATTCCGGGGTCGTCTGGTTGCAACGAAGGGGAAAATACATCCTGATCCACCTGGAGCGGGGCGGATTGATTGTTCACCTCGGGATGTCGGGTTCCATGAGGGTATTATTGAATGACGAGTCACCGGGCCGACATGACCATTTCGATATTATTAACCAGCATGGACAGATCATTCGATACCGCGACCCCAGGAGATTCGGTTGCCTGCTCTACACACCGGACGATCCGTTGCAACATCCGAGATTGGTCAACCTCGGTGTCGAGCCGCTCAGTGACGATTTCACCGGACAGGGTTTGTACCGATTGTCCAGAAAACGGACTGCCCCGATCAAGTCATTCCTGATGGACGGTCGGATCGTCGTTGGAGTGGGTAATATCTATGTCAGTGAGGCGTTGTTCCTGGCTGGAGTCAGCCCGGTTCGGCAATGCGGGAAAATATCCCTGAGTCGTTACCGGTTATTGGCAGAGGCCATCCGGACCGTCCTGATGAGAGCGCTCAGGCAGGGAGGGACGACCTTGCAGGATTTTGTCGGAGCGGACGGGGAGCCGGGATACTTCACGCAATCCTTGTCCGTCTATGGGCGGGAGGGTGAAAAATGCCTGAAATGTCCAGCCACAATCAAAAGGCGGGTGATCGCCCAAAGGTCCACATTTTACTGCCCGAAGTGCCAGACCTGACAGCCGGGCCCGGCCGATTTGATTATTTCTCCCCAACGCATGTCATTCCCGCGGAGGCGGGAATCTACAACCGATGCGCACTGACCGGTCATATCGTAGAAACAACCCTTTGTGGTTGTCCGATTTACATCAGGATGTCCACCATCAAGGTTACAGTTTTTCGGGGTCTGGCAACCTGGACAATATAATTCCCCCCAAAGTGATACATACCGACCCAATAATAACCGGCATCCCCAATTCTTCTCCGAACAGGAAATATCCGAGTAACGCGGCAAAAACTATCCATGTGTAATTGATCGGTGTAACCAGGGCAACGTCTGCCAACTTATAGGCTATTACCCAACAATACTGGGCAGAAATTGCAATCGGCCCGAGTAAAATCATGAAAACCAGTTCCCCGATACCGGGGGTGTGCCAATTATAAAATGCCGGAACAGCCATGATAAATATCGAGAAAAAGTTTACATACAAAAGAATAGTCAGCGGTCTTTCAGTAAATGTAAAAACTTTAATCAAAAGGCTTTCCACAGATAGCAAAAACGCGGCAAACAAAGCTAACCACAGGCCTATGCCCAGGTTTTCGAACAAAACTCCTTCGGTGGACCCGTAGACCACAATACAGGCTCCCATGCCGCAGAAAAAAGCTCCTGCCCATTGTATTTTTCTTACCTTCTCTCCCAGAAACAATATGGATAGCAGCATGGTTATTAATCCATCCGTTAATCCCAGGGCGGTGACATCTGCAATTGGTGATATGACCCCGGCATGTATGATGCATACCCCGCCCATTGAGCCGCAAAGAGATCGGAGAAAATGATAGTGTGGACGCTTGCTGGAGTACTTTTTCAGACCTGAATCTTTTGAATTGGATCGCTTTACCAGCACAACAATTGCGACCGTGAAAAATCCACTGACAAAACGGATAAACATGATTTGAAATGCTGATATTTCCCCACCAGTCAACTTTGCTGAAGCATAGACCAGAGTAAACAACAGGGTGCCGAGCAGACCCCAGATTATTGCAGTTACTCCGTTGTTCATTATTGAGCGCCTTGAGCGTTTTCCAATCCAGAGATGAGCCTGAGGGGGCAGTATTTTGTGAGTCTATTGATCGACATTGAGAGTGGTTGTCAGGCGGCGTGACTTTGGGATTTGTTAAAAGATAGAAACAGTTTGTTGCGGGCTTTGTTGAGTCTTCGCGCGGCTTCATTATCACTGTATTTGTGAGCGAAGTCATCGAGTATTTTGAGTGTGATTCCGGATTTGAGATATTGCTGTGCATGGGGCAGGGAACGGAGTTTCTGGTACGGAGTCTGGATCAGTGAGTCCGGGTATTTGCGGATGCGTTTTCCCTGATTGTTGATTTCTTCCTTTGCGAACAAGCAGGGTCGGTGATAGTTCAGGTAGGGATTGAGGTCGTTTGTGAGGAAGTGGTTGACGGGTTGAGCGAAGCGCTGTGAGATGTGTTCGTATCCCAGATGCTTGCGGATGACGGAGCCGTTCTTGCCTTCGACCAGGGCGTTGTCATTGCTCTGTCGGGGACGGGATTTGGTTTGTTCGATCTGGAGTTTTTGCAGGAGTTTAGCGACTTGTCGATTGATATACTCTGAACCGTTATCGGAATGGAACCCCTGGAGCGTGAAGGGGAAGGCATCCAGGAGTTGATGCAGAGCCGGGATGAGATAGCTTTCGGAGATTCTCTGTACACAGACCACGGCCTGCATCTGGGTGACTTCATCGACAGCATTGATGTGATACAGTCCCTTGATGCCGTCCTGATCGCCCTGATGGACGGTATCGACGCGCAAGAAGCCGGGACGGCCATCGGGTCTGGGTTTGCGTCGCTCCCCGATTCGCACGGGCGTATAGCGGGTCTTTTGGAAGTGTCGTCTCTGGCGCTGGTAGGAATCCGAGTGGCGCAGGTTGTACAAGTGTCCATTGGAGATGGCGGCCAGTCGCCGGTATCGGGTATCGCCGAATACCGAAAAAGCCCGTTCACACAGTTTCCGGGTGGCCGGGCCGGACAGGTTGCCGTGCAGGGTATCGGTTTCCACCAGTAAAGCCACATCTTCCGGGGTATAACGTCGACAGAAGGCATTGGCGGGTCGCCCCCGGCGATCCCGAATGCGGCCACTATCGCGGTATTGGCGGATCAGCCGGGTGATCTGGGCGCGGGATAAGCCACTGACCTTCTCCAGGTAGGCTTTCACCACACCCCGGTCGGCCTTGCTCAATGCGCCATAACGCAACTGCCGCAGGCTGTCACAAATCCACGGATAGGACTCCTCGCGGGACTGGGGTTCAAAATCAAAAGTAGTGGCTCCGTTCAAAAACGAACGAATCTCCTCCACCGTCTGTAAACGCTGGCTGTGTAATTTCACGATCATCCTCCGATGATCCCAAAATCAGCCCCTTCAAACTCATCTCCCGTTGGAAATACAGCTTATCCTTCAGGCTCATCTTCCATTGGACAACTCTCCTTGTATGATAATTGTCAGTAATATAATACTATTATAAATTTTTATGCACGTTATATTTTATATAATAATTACTCTTATTATTCTTTTTCCCAATGCTCGGTATCATATTTATGCTTCTTTTTGATGTCTGGGAACTGATCGGAGAGAGATTTTAAGTTATGCCCTGATCGGGTTCTTTATTTCATTCTTTGAATAAATTCTCAGAATAGACGAAACCGTTCCAGATTATGGGTTGGTCGCAAAGTGATCTGCGACCCGTAAAAACATGAAAATAGGTGGGTGCTTGACCAAGAGAATTCAGGCGATGGCATTAATTCAAAGTGAAAACAAATTAAAAAGTACTAAGTGTGCTAGAGATAGCACAAACAAAAATTTTTAACCTGAGGGAATAGCTATGGAAACACTTAAAAAAAGTAGCAAAAAGCCTACAATTGAAAACGGCAAACTCGATAGGCGCAGTAAAGTACGTATTACGGTAGATCTTACAGAAAAAGAACATAAAGCACTAAAAATCCATGCAGCAACAAAGGGAGTAACTAGTAGCACAATTATCCGTCGGTTGCTTCGAAAATACTGCAATCAGTAATTCAGTAGAATTTTGCAAGAAGTAAAGACTAAGTGCTATTAACAATACTTAGAAAAATAACCCATATATTTTTTAGGGGGTTACATAGAATGGCAGATGAACTAAAGGAGAGAGTTAAATGAAACTATTGCCTGTCATTGATTCAACTATTCTAAAACTATTGACCAAAGATGTAAGTAAGATATTTGAGCTATCAAATGCATTTGGTTCTCCCATCCATATCCTGTTCCCACAAAACTTTTGTAATAACATCCTTTCTTTTAAGAATGTATTTGCAAAAAACAATGTAAATGGCTTGGTTTATTTTGCGGCGAAAGTGAATCGCTCAAATGTGTTCGTTAAAGAATCATTTAAAACGAAAATAGGTCTTGATGTTGCAAGCGAAAACGAGTTAAGAGCCGCCCTCAGCATCGGAGTAAAAGGAAAAAATACCTGTATGTCTGGACCAATTAAAGATAAACCGTTTTTGAATCTTGGTATTAACGTCAACTCAACAATATCAATAGATTCGCTAGAAGAACTCGAGATCATATATTCGGTTGCGGATTCTCGGTCTTGTGAAAATGAGATCTATGTTTTGTTGAGATGGGAGGGCACTTCCTCCAATGCGAGTCGATTTGGGATGAATGAAAAGGAGATACTTCAAGCAATTAGGTCAATTAGGGCGAATAGTTCTAAAAAAGTAATACTCAGAGGATTCCACTTCCATATATTCGGATATTCTATAAAAGAGAGAGTGTCCAGTATTGAAAAACTATTAAGCTACATGGACTACTCCAAAGAGCAAGGACTTAGTCCATTTATGATTGATATTGGAGGTGGTTTCCCAGTCAACTACTTGGATCAGGAAAGCTGGGACAAATATCTAGTGCTTAAGGAAAGTCTGAACAATACGAGTTTTGGGGATTTTGGGTAGTCATTTTTGTAAATCCGGGATATGAGTGGGTCTGAAAGACAGAATGGCCCGGAATCAGTGAGCGGGAGCGGGGAAATACAAGCATTCTCCCCCTCTTTTCATTTTTCAGGCGTACGTAGCCTGCAGTTTCAACCGCCTTTGTCTCAACAGTACTTTCTTCGCCATCACCAGATTGCTTAAGGCACAGGCCACAACCAGTCGATGCGTGTTCTTCTCCAGCCCCCGGTAACGAACCCGGGTAAAACCGAACTGCCGCTTGAGAATACCGAACTGATGTTCCACCTTCGACCGTATCCGGGACTTGGTTCGATTCTTCAAGCGCTCCTTCTCCGTCAATTTGCGGTAGCGCGTCCCCTTCGAATGAGTGAAATCCTTCGCCTCCGGCGCTACCTGTGAAATCACCGCCTTCTGACCCGTATAGGCCGAGTCTCCCCATACACGGGTCTCTTTCCCGTGCAGAAGTTCCGGCAGAACCTGTGAATCATGAACATTCGCCGGCGTAGCCACCACCGAATGAATCAGCTTGCTGCGACTGTCCACACCGATATGCGCCTTCATACCAAAGTACCATTGCTGCCCCTTGCGCGTCGAGTGCATCTGGGGGTCTCGTTTCTTCTCCCGGTTCTTGGTCGAACTCGGTGCGCAGATGATGCTGGCATCCACGATCGTACCCCGATTCACCTTCAGTCCGTTCTCACCCAAATATTCATTGACCAGTCCGAACAATCGTTCCCCCAGGTTATGCTTCTCCATCAGATGACGAAACTTGCAGATCGTGGTCTCGTCGGGAGCCGGCTCCCGACCCAGGTCTATGCCCACAAACCGGCGCATCGACAACGAATCGTACAACGCTTCCTCGGCAGCCGGGTCCGAAAGACTGAACCAGTGTTGCAGAAAGTGAATCCGAAGCATCCGGTCTATTCCAATCGGCCTGCGGCCTGCCCCTTGCGGTTTGGGATAAAAAGGTTCGATGACTGCATTCAACTCCACCCACGGAATGATTTGCTCCATCTCATCCAGAAAACGCTCCTTGCGCGTCTGTTTCTTGTATTTGTCAAATCCAGCTTCGGAAAAAGTACTCTGGCGCATCGGAAATATCTCCAGTCAGTATGAAGTACAAAAATTATACAATAGAAACTGATTAATCAGAGATTCCTTAATCATGATGAGGAAAGTCTGAACAATACGAGTTTTGGGGATTTTGGGTAGTCATTTTTGTAAATCCGGGATATGAGTGGGTCTGAAAGACAGAATGGCCCGGAATCAGTGAGCGGGAGCGGGGAAATACAAGCATTCTCCCCCTCTTTTCATTTTTCAGGCGTACGTAGCCTGCAGTTTCAACCGCCTTTGTCTCAACAGTACTTTCTTCGCCATCACCAGATTGCTTAAGGCACAGGCCACAACCAGTCGATGCGTGTTCTTCTCCAGCCCCCGGTAACGAACCCGGGTAAAACCGAACTGCCGCTTGAGAATACCGAACTGATGTTCCACCTTCGACCGTATCCGGGACTTGGTTCGATTCTTCAAGCGCTCCTTCTCCGTCAATTTGCGGTAGCGCGTCCCCTTCGAATGAGTGAAATCCTTCGCCTCCGGCGCTACCTGTGAAATCACCGCCTTCTGACCCGTATAGGCCGAGTCTCCCCATACACGGGTCTCTTTCCCGTGCAGAAGTTCCGGCAGAACCTGTGAATCATGAACATTCGCCGGCGTAGCCACCACCGAATGAATCAGCTTGCTGCGACTGTCCACACCGATATGCGCCTTCATACCAAAGTACCATTGCTGCCCCTTGCGCGTCGAGTGCATCTGGGGGTCTCGTTTCTTCTCCCGGTTCTTGGTCGAACTCGGTGCGCAGATGATGCTGGCATCCACGATCGTACCCCGATTCACCTTCAGTCCGTTCTCACCCAAATATTCATTGACCAGTCCGAACAATCGTTCCCCCAGGTTATGCTTCTCCATCAGATGACGAAACTTGCAGATCGTGGTCTCGTCGGGAGCCGGCTCCCGACCCAGGTCTATGCCCACAAACCGGCGCATCGACAACGAATCGTACAACGCTTCCTCGGCAGCCGGGTCCGAAAGACTGAACCAGTGTTGCAGAAAGTGAATCCGCAACATCCGGTCTATTCCAATCGGCCTGCGGCCTGCCCCTTGCGGTTTGGGATAAAAAGGCTCGATGACTGCATTCAACTCCACCCACGGAATGATTTGCTCCATCTCATCCAGAAAACGCTCCTTGCGCGTCTGTTTCTTGTATTTGTCAAATCCAGCTTCGGAAAAAGTACTCTGGCGCATCGGAAATATCTCCAGTCAGTATGAAGTACAAAAATTATACAATAGAAACTGATTAATCAGAGATTCCTTAAGAGTTCAAAACCCAAATCTCCATGTAATAGCCGTTGATCATAATCTGAGCGTATTATTTGGACCGACGTCAGATAGTGTCTCAGAGCTTTGTAGGGAGAGTTATAACAGCCTACTCGGAATGGGAGCAGATATAGTGTCTCAAAACTTAGACCATACACAGTGCGATGAAGTACATTGGATCCCTGTTTCAAAAATGGTGGAAGCTGTTCATTATATTCACAGGAAATATGGAGTATTAGTTGGGCCTACGGGTGGTGCGGCTCATGTGGCTGCGGATTGGTATGCAAAAACAAATCCAGGAAAGCGAGTATTTACGGTATTCCCGGACCATGGTGTGAGATATGCAGACACTATTTTCAACTATCACTGGCTAAGAAGACATAATGTAGATTTGGAGAGGAAGTATAGCAACCCAACTACGGTAATTTGTCCAACTAAAGTGGGTGCAGGATGGGAACGATTCCCTTGGGGACGTCGTACATATAAAGAAATACTTGGACACTCTCCAGTACCAAGGTCCGGTAATAGGAAAAACTTTGGCAAGGATGCTGCTTAACTAGGAATAATTTTGAGGAGAAGAAAATGCGAAACAGTTATCTTAGCGCAGAACAGCTCTATAACAAACTAAGCGAGATATATAAGTCAACTGATGAGGATTGGAATGAATGGGTAAGACAAACCCAGACAATACAGGAAGTTTTGCTCAGAGAATACTGCCCAAACGTAAGAACCATACTCGACTGTGCGGCAGGCATAGGTACACAGTCGTTAATTTACTCTAGTATGGGATATGAGGTTACAGCAACCGATATCTCGGAGAAATCCTTGGTTAAATTAGAGAACGAGGCCCGAAACAAGAATCTAGATGTCGTCACAAAAAAATGTGAATGGTCGAATTTGGCAAATATTTTCTCGAGGGAATCTTTTGATTTGGTAGTTTGTTTTGCGAATTCATTGGCCCATTGTCCAGATAATAAGTCGCTCGTTGAGGCAGTTAGCAATATGTCTAGAGTACTTAAAAAAGATGGGAAGATCCTGTTAAGTGTCAGAGACTACGACGTAATAATTAAAGAAAGAATAACCGGAACACCAGCAGATAGAAAAGAGGCAGATATTTATTATCAGGAATGGGAATGGGTGGATAATCTACGTTACCATGCAGAGTGGTTTATACGCGCAGAATCTCAAGGAAAAACACTAATGAGAGCAATATGCAAAGAAGAAATAATTGAGATAGGAAAATTATTGGATCTACGAGTGAAATTTAGAAAAGATCTTTACGAAATGGTAGTTGTTATACTAACTAAGTGACCTGGTTATTTTCGTTTGTCTAGTGATTTCGTATAGACTACTAAACACGACGGCCCACTTCTGTGTAAATGTTGTCGCATAGATTTTTTGTTAGAGTAATCGGTAACAGTATATGAGGCAACTTGATGAGACAGATATATGTGCAGAACTTAGTTGGTGTCAAGTCTCTCAATATCTAAAGTGGAAAACCGTCAAGGATGGATATTTGCCTATGGATAGTGGAGAGCATGATTATAGACCTGCCGATCAGGTAAAAAAGTACTTGTTGGAAGCTCTTGATCGCAATCAGATGTCATATGGTCCTTTAACAGGACTAGAAGAAGCAATATCTTGTACGACCAAATTACAATCACATCAGCATGATTATCTGTTATCTCCAGAGTGTTTCACATTTTGCCCATCGGCCACAGTAGCGTTGGCTCTTTGTTCTGGGGCGTTACTAGCACCGAATGATCATGCTATATTCCTAGGATCCCCAATCTATTATGCCCTAATTAATCCAGTGCTCTCCCTGGGGGCTGATACAACTATTGTGCCGTTTACAAAAAGCGGGGATGTGGATATCGGAAACTTGGAAGGTTCAATTAGAACTAATACAAAAATAATATTTATTACAAACCCACATAGCCCGACTGGAGAAACGTATAGTTTAGAAGATCTGCGAAAAGTTGCGTCAATATGTGAAAAAAATAATATAGTCGTAATATCAGATGAAGTATATGAACATTTTGTTATGGAAGGGCAACATACGCCTTTATACAAGAGTCATGATTATTTTCTAAAGAATGGCATAGTGATCAGTAGCCTTTCTAAGTGTTTTAATGTTACAGGCGCAGGTGCAGCATTTTTAGTTGCCAATCCACATTTAATAAAGGCTATCGAAAATTATTATGGTGGTCCGATTTTCATGACTTCGATCATTGCTCAACTAATTACACAAGGCTGTGCCGAATTTTCAGAATGGATTCCAGAATTTGTTAATAAATTAAAAATATCTAGAGATAAAATAGTACGAGGCCTTTCTAATCTTCCAAGAATAAATTTTATATCGCCTGATGCAGGAATGTTTATTTGGATCACAATTGATTACAAAAATTCAAAACCGGTATGCGAGGCGTTAGCTGAACAAGCTAAAATTAAAGTCTATCCATCTACATATTTTGCTGGTGGTGAACCCAACCAAGTACGAGTGAACTTTGCTACACACCCAGAAGTAATTGAAGTATTTTTAGAACGCTTTGGAATTTGGTTGACATCTCGTACGTAAACTTTTGTAAGCTTCCCCGAAACTCAATACAACCGTATTGCCTCGCTACTCCCGAAGCAGCGAGGCAATGTCAGTTTTTCGAATCTGCAAGTGCTCAACGGCATTCTGTATGTGGCAGAGCACGGCTGCAAGTGGCGTGGTCTGCCGGAGCGGTTCGGCAATTGGCACACGATCTACACACGAATGAACCGATGGTCGAAGAACGGCGTTCTGGACCGGGTGTTCGAACAACTGCAGCGAGACCAGATCGTTCGAATCAAAGTCGAGGCGTTTGGTCTCGACAGCGCCAGCATCAAGGTACACCCGGACGGCACGGGCGCCCGAAAAAAAACGGAGCGCAATCCATCGGCAAGTCCCGTGGCGGCTGGAACACCAAGCTTCATATGGTTGCCGCGGATGCTCGAACAGCGACTGCCTTCACGCTCTCCCCCGGTAACGCCCATGATGCCCCGGAGGGACGAAAGCTCCTGAGCCGACTGGAGAAACCATCGAACAGCCCGGCGCTGATCATGGATCGGGCATACGAAGACGATGCCACTCGCCAGTGGGTACTCAACTGCGGATTCATTCCTGTGGTTCCACCAAAGAGCAACCGGGTCGCTCCCTGGCAGTACGACCGGGAACTCTACAAGCGGCGAAACGAGGTAGAGCGGTTGTTCCGGCGGCTCAAAGGCTTCCGCAGGATCTTCTCACGCTTCGACAAACTCGATGTCATCTTCCTCGGATTCATCGTTTTCGTGCTCATCATTGATTTATTACGATAGTGTTAACACGCCCTAGTAGAGACTCCCGGTAGAATAACCGCAGGAGGTACTCGTGAGAAAATCGCACGGTTCTATGAGGGACGGGGCGCGACAACGGGAGAGTATAAAGATTTCTGTGTAAATGGTCGTGGATCATGTCAGACAGGCACCCTGTCACCGTACAGGATAATAAACTGATTGAGTGCAGCCTTCCAGTCCCGGATCGGCATGGTCCATTTTTTCGATGCGTTTTTCAATCCCAGGTACAGTAATTTCCGGATGGTGTCATCATGGGGAAAGGCTCCTCGCCCCTGGATGATCTTCCTCAGACGCTCCCAGTTCCGCTCCCAGCCCGACGTGGTCGCCGAATAGTGCTCACCCCAGTGTCCGGCAAACGCACCCAGGGCAACTCTGACGGCCTCCACCGTCGGTGCCGTGTAGACCGCCCGCAGGTCAGCGGCTACCCGCTTGCGATCTTTCCAAGTGACGCACCTCAAGCTGTTGCGGACCTGATGCACGATACACAACTGAACCTGGGTATGCGGATACACGGTCTCAATGGTTTCCGGCAGTCCCTTCAACCACGCATTTTCGAAGTTGATTCATCAGGCCGTCCAGACCCATAACCGCTTCGGTATTGCCCTTGAAATCTTCGAGAAGCTCGTCGAGTAGGAATTCTTGTTTTTCAGTCAGCTTGGTCATCTTTTCCCCTATGGGAAGTATAATGGATGACCATTTACACAGTTTTGTTTACACCCTCGGCAACGGCCCCGTCTACTCGGACTACCGATGAAACAAATCTTTGATGGATAGGTTGGAGTAATACTTCGGTAAACTTTCAACTATTAGTCTATTATTTCGATCTAAATACTTTTTATCCATTGTTGTTTGAGCCCACCTGATAACACGATCAATAAATGGGGTATCAACCCCTAACAAGACTGCAACATATTTAATAAAACACAACCCAAATGGAATGTCATCCTTGAAGTAACGATGGTTTGCGTCTGAATGAATGTTTCTATCAACTGTTATATTTTGTAACGACTCCGAATTGGCAATACATTGATGCATGTTGCTACCGCTTATGCCCCATCGATTGTTCCATTCAGAGAGGATCGAAGAGTTGTTTATATTTAACCTGTTATCTAATTCATTTAATGCGTCAACAACTTTTATTCTTTCATTGTCCAATTCCTCGACAGCCGCACCTGACATGTACGCTACGTTTCCATAAAAGTAAGGGCTTGATGAGTGTACTAAATATCGACCATAGCAAATCCCAGGATGCAACAAGCTGTTAGACGGAAAGAAGCTTTCAGTCGAAAATGCTATAAGTCTAATATTTTTGGATTTGTCAGTATGTATGCTTCGAATCCACTCTAAGTGATCATCATAAATATTAGAGTTTTTGCGTATAGCCAAGTCACAGCTCTGATCTCCTGTATTGTTAACCCGCTCGCCATATTTCACTATACGACACACTCATGGAATTTGGACAAATGCAAAACATGGATATCCATAACCAATTGTAAAATCCACCATTTTGTCAAATCTTGCTTGACCAAATATGGTGCCAACCAGAGTATTTTTTGAAATAAAGGGTGCCAAATTCGATAATATCTCGATTTGAACATGTACCGGGCTACATATAAAAACAACATTCGCAGATTTCACATGTTTGTAATCATTTGTTACTTTAAAAAATTCTCCATTAAAACACTTGTCAGTGGGTGTATAGCACATATCTACTCCGTAATCGGTCCATTCATTCGGACGGCGTGTAATTAATATCGTATTAATCTTGCTTCGCGTCAATAAATTAACTAGGACATGTGCACTGTTACCACCGCCAACAACAGCTACAGTTAAAGGGCCAGATTCCATAAATGGTTCCGAAGCTATGTGATTGGCAAAATGAATTTTTCGTGAATTTGTAAGATCATGTCGGATTAAATGTGAACAATACCCATAGTCATGAATATATTGATTAACGATTCGAGAGAAATTACATGGGTGAATTTATAGTGTTAAAAACACTTCTACAGCTAGCAAAAAACAAATAACACCAACAAAACTAAACCGCAAATTGTTACTGCATTACTGAGCTCTCGACTTGTTAAAGAACCAGAACTAAATGATTTGGTAAATAATTAACTGATACCGCCAGTATCTGTTATGAGACAAGTAACGGACTTACTTCGAGGAAGGTAAGCCCCAATTCCGCGATAGAAGTGTTTTGGTATATTTTACTGCCCGGAATGTCAGACCTGACAGCCGGATATCCCGTGCGGAGGGGACTCTCTCGGTGGCGCCACACGCTCAGATGGCGCCATAATCGAGTCATGCATCGGGTTTATGAATACCGTCGACAAATCGAAAGAAATGGCAAAAAAGCTGCAAGCAGAAACAGTACGAAATTGGGTGCAAAAGTGGATGAAAGACAATCGCGCTGATCAGGAGACAGCCCATTACCAACTTGAGCATCTTGATGCATCCAGCAATGTTACTGCCCGGGAAAATGCAAAAAGCCGACTGGCCGCCGCCAATTCAGAGAGTCCTCATGCTGTCCTTAATGTGGGCATCTTCGGGGAGGGAACAGATGCCCCATCACTCAGTGCCGTAGCCTTTCTTGAATCAAGAAAGAGCCCGATTGATGTAATCCAGGCGGTTGGACGAGCGATACAGGCCGATGGGTGTACGATAGGCGCCCTCATCATGATGAACGCCGCCATGCTTCACCAACGTATTGCAACCGGGAAATGGTTGCCCGGAATAACAGGCATGGCTGAAATCAAGAATAAAGCAAATATCGCCAAGCAGATATTGCGGCAATGGCACATGATTTCGATACATGACTTTCTTCCCATTCTGAAGCCGGCGATTGAAGTGATTGAGAAAATTGAGGACACCGGAAAATTGGCTGGACTTGAACGCGCGTTGCATCACATTACTACCGAGGCGGAGCGTATCGCTGAGACTTATGCGGATATGGGCGCCGACCATGCTGGACTGTTATTCAACAAGGTCATGGGAAATCAGGATTCTGACGGCGCTTTTTTTACTCGGCCAGTCGCGGCCGCAATCGCTGCTCGCATCACACTCGATATGCTCGGCGATACGAAGTGGAGCAACCCGGATAGCTGGAAAAACCACAAGATCGTGGACCTTGCTTGCGGTAGCGGTACTTTGCTGGCTGCCACCATGACTGACATGAAACGTCGTGCTAAAGAACAAGGCGCTGACGAAGCATCCCTTGCTCAGCTCCAGAAGATTGCTGTTGAAGAAACTATCAAGGGGTTGGATATCAATCCGGTATCGATGCAATTGGCGGCTTCCCAGCTAACGGCGGGCAATCACGAAATACGCTATCGCCGCATGGGGTTACACCTGATGCCTTATGGGCATGATGCCAGCAGTCCCTGGAAAGTGCCTGTGGGAACCCTTGAGCTTATTGGGCAACGATCTATTGTGCCCAAAGGTAACGATCTATTCCGGGAAGATCGGGTGGCTGAATCAAACATTGTGTGGGATCAACCAAACGATTCTGTTTTTGAAGATGCCGTGGAAGCGGTCAAGGATGCAAGTATCGTCATTATGAATCCACCTTTCACCAATAGATCGAAGATGGGGGAGAAGTTCGCCAAAGGCATCCAGAAGAAAATGCGGGAAAAAACGGACCGTCTGGAACAGCTTCTGATCGACAACGACATGGAAATGGTAAATTTTATGGACAAGAATTCAATTGGTCCTCTATTCGTGGCTCTCGCTGACCGGTGTGTAAACTCCTCAAGCGGAATTTTGGCAATGGTGAATCCAACTATAGCTTTGGTCAGCACATCTGGACAGCATGAACGTGTAATTCTCGCGCAACGTTTCCACATACACACTGTAATTTCCTGCCATCTGCCGGGGCAGATCAATCTGAGTCAGAATACCTCAATCAATGAGAGCATAGTAATTGCACGGCGGCCCAATGGTCAAAGAGTGCCCACAAAGTTCATAAATCTTGACAGATTCCCGAAAAACGAAGCAGAAGTTGAAGACCTGCATCAAGGTCTTATGGATTGCTCTACCGGACTTATTCCAAATGGTTGGGGAGAAGTATCCGAATGGCCGATAGAACGGATTGAGGCAGGCGATTGGAGTGCTGCAATCTGGCGCTCCCCTACTCTTGCCGAATCAGCGACCACATTCGCGAATCATGACCGGTTAATCAGGTTGCGCGACCTGGGGATGACACCCGCGGCCACAGGCCAACAGTTGCGAGGCGCCTTCGAGCCATCGACATCTGATTCGCTCGGTAGTTTCCCCATACTTAAATCCAAATCGGCGGACGCGCAAGTAAAAATTCAGAGCACACCGGACGAATACTGGATTCCGAAGAAAAAGTCCGAATTCGGGTTCACAGCCAAGGATGATGGATGCCCGAAGGTAGACAGAATTCTGCAAAAGGCCGGTTATCTGCTGATCACCGCTGGTCAACGTAACAGTTCGGCTCGATTGACTGCTGTCGCGAATGATGAAAAATATGTGGGTAATGGCTGGATGCCGGTTACCGGGCCAGACCCGCAGGAAGCGAAGGCTATCGCAATTTTTCTGAATTCGACAGTGGGGCGACTGCAAATCATGAGAAAGCCGGGTAAGACACTGGAATTCCCTGTATACAGCGCTGCGGAGACGAAAGAAATCAGAGTGCCAGATCTCCGTGAAAAGAATATTCTTCGCATTCTTCTCAACTGTTGGGAGCGCACATCAGGGATGGTTGTCCCACAATTTCGAGACGGAGAATGTGATGTACGGAGGATTTGGGATGAGGCGGTAGCCGAAGCTCTGGGTTGGGACGCTGATGAACTGGCAAGGTTGCGTCAATTACTACACAGAGAGCCGCATGTTCGCGGACTGGGGTATAATCAATATGGCGATGGGTAGGAGGATAGAGGTCTTGCGCCACTATCTCTAATCCGGGGAATGTTGATCAATCTCTGTATGAAGTTTGTTCAAGGAGGATAATACCTTGTCCCTCAATTCCAGAGCTATGACTCGCGTAAGTTTTTCCACATCTATGCCCTCATCATACGCCACTTCGTGTATTTTGTTATACAGATCAATATGATTCTCCTTTAATTCCTGTAGCAGTTCTTCTCTGGATAATGAAAAACAGTATTCTTGTATCTGGTACGCATTAAGCTCTTTGACAGCGTGAGTTGCTCTGTCTATTTGCATTTCTGCTATCTCTGAAGCGCTGATTTTTTGAGATAGATTTTTTCCATAATCAGTCAAGGATATCGGACTGGTGACTCTTTCAAGTGGCTCTCCGGGTAGTCGTTTGAATATCTCTTTTATATCCTCACTGATTCTATCCAATTTATTGGATAGACCTGTTGTAAGAGTTTCCAGCCCACCCAATCGGGTTTCTGTCTTCTCTATCCTGTGCTCTATCCCGGAATGCCATTTTGATACGCGCCATAGTAAAATCGCTCCGCCGACAATTACCCAGGCTAAAGGATTCCCGATAATTTCGAGTATTATTGAAAGGGAACCTGAATCCTGTTGAGTAATTCTCATCTTATCTCCTTAATCTGTTCAATCTGAGTGAATTGTCAATGGCGCGATCTGTTAACCGAAACATTGATTGACAAAACCTGATTTTTTGGCAATGTCTATACTACAGTCAGTCAGATGATAACATGATGAGCAAGAGAACCGCCAAAACATTATCCCTGAATGAGACAAGTCCCGCACAAGCCGGAATCCACAGTTATCGGGCAGGCGCGGAGACCCGCCCTGCATCGTTCGGGCAGGAGTTAGTTACTAAGCGTTTGGACAACACTCTGGTTTTTGACGGAATCCCCGGAAAAGACTATAATCCGGGAGCTTTCCACCATGTGGCGGCCTTATGACGCGCACATGCCCTGACTTTCAGATAATTTTATATTCTCAGTGACGAGGACATTATGGCTGTACAAAAAAATCGTAAAACACCATCAAAGCGTGGTATGCGCCGCTCTCACGATGGTCTCAAAAAACCAACCGTGTCGATTGATCCGGTTACCGGAGAAGAGCACAGGCGTCATCATATTACTGCCGATGGCTATTATCGCGGGAAGAAAGTGGTCGAGATCAGAGCTGGAAGTTGACATTCCATTTTGTACGCGGAACACCTTGCCAGGGTGGCTTGTGTCGTAACTCCGGCATTTACAGCTTCCGGTAGATGACCACTCTCTCCATTGATGCCATGGGAGGCGATAATGGCCTGGATGTCACAGTCCCCGCGGCGTTCGATATTCTGAAGGCGCATCAGGATGTTGAGTTGATTCTGGTCGGGAACCGGGACCGGATTGCCACAGAGATCAACAACCATCGTGATCGTCGTAACTGCATCGACGACCGGATCACGATCCAGCATGCTACAGAAGTGGTGACCATGGATGAGCATCCGACTTCCGCCGTTCGCAGGAAAAAGGATTCTTCGATGCGGGTGGCCATCAATCTGGTCAAGGAGGGCGTATCGGATGGATGTATAAGCTCTGGCAATACCGGCGCGTTGCTGGCCGTCGCGCGGTTCGTGTTGAGAACCATTCCGGGAATCAATCGTCCTGCAATCTGTGCGCCGTTGCCCCGTCGTGACGGCCAGACATGGATGCTTGATCTGGGAGCGAATGTGGATACTACTCCGGAAATCCTGCTGCAGTTCGGCATAATGGGAGCGCAGTTGGTGCGCTGCCTGAATGGAAATGCGAATCCGAGTGTGGGATTGTTGAATATCGGGGTGGAGGAAATGAAAGGCTCCGACATGATCAAGTCTACCGCGGAGCTATTCAAAAAAAGCCAACTGAACTATTCGGGCTTTGTCGAGGCGGATGAGATTTATCTGGGGAAAACCGACCTGGTAGTATGCGACGGCGTTCTCGGAAATGTCGCGTTGAAGGCCTCTGAAGGGGTCGCGCAAATGATCATGAGTGTGATCAAGGAGGAGTTTACCCGCAATATCGTGACCAGAGGAGCGGGATTGCTGGCTACCCCCGGATTGAAAGCGGTTAAAGCGCGCCTGGATCATCGCCGATTCAACGGCGCCAGTTTTTTAGGGTTGCGGGGTACAGTGGTTAAATCCCACGGCGGAACCGACCGGTTCGGTTTTCGTCATGCGATCGAGGTCGCTATCGAAGCAGTCGAAAATAATCTGGTAGAACAAATTCAATTCGCGTTGGCGGAAACCTTGCATTGATGCAGTTTACCGGCCATTAGTGATCGCACTCACGGACAGATGAATTACTCTCGAATCATCGGTACGGGCAGCTATCTGCCGGAAAAGGTATTGACCAATTCCGGGCTTGAGAAAATGGTTGAAACCAATGATACCTGGATTCAATCGAGGACCGGCATCCGGGAGCGAAGAATTGCGGCGGAAAATGAATTCACCTGTGATCTGGCCGAGCGGGCGGCGTTGGCCGCGATTGAATCCGCAGGCATATCAAACCAGGAAATCGACCTGATTGTGGTCGCTACGACCACTGCGGATCAGGTCTTCCCAAGCACGGCCTGCCTGTTGCAGCATCGGCTCGGAATTGAAGGCCCGCCTGCATTTGACGTACAGGCGGTATGTGCCGGATTCATGTTCGCGGTCGATATCGCAGACAAGTTTATTCGCACAGGGAGCGCTAAAACCGCATTGGTAACAGGGGCCGAGACTTTTTCCCGGATTATCGACTGGACAGACCGAAGAACCTGTGTGTTGTTTGGAGACGGCGCCGGCGCCGTGGTATTGCGCAGGGATAACCAGCCCGGAATTTTATCCACCCACCTGCATAGTGACGGCAAGTACAAGGATCTGCTGTGTGTTCCGGCGGGTGTGTCCAGGAATTACCAGACGGTCTGGTCCGGCAATGCATTTACGACCATGGAAGGGAGTGAGGTATTTCGCTGGGCGGTGAAGGCATTGAGTGATATTGTTCAGGAAACACTGACGGCCAACAACATGGAGGTCGAACAACTGGATTGGCTGGTTCCCCACCAGGCTAACATCAGAATCATTAACGCAGTTGGAAAGCGTGCCCGCATTCCGTCCGAGAAGGTGGTGGTGACGATCGAGCGGCACGGCAACACCTCTGCCGCATCGATTCCCCTGGCGCTGGATGAGGCGGTACGGGACGGGAGGATCCGGCCAGGACATCATGTTTTGATCGAGGGATTCGGCGGAGGCTTCACCTGGGGTTCGGCCATGATCAGAATTTAGCCGCCGGTCCCGAGAGGCGAATTACGAGTGAATAGCGATTGAAAACAGCAGACGAGTCCAATGGAAAATCTGTTAAAAGGTAAGGTTTGTCTGGTGACAGGCGCCACCCGGGGAATCGGCAGGGCGATTGCCGGTTCATTCTTCGAGCAGGGCGCTATTGTTTACGGGACTGCGACGACCGAACAGGGCGCCGAATCGATTTGCGAATACTTCGACCAGCGGGGGGCGGGTGGTCAGGGCTGCAAACTCGATGTCAGGAATGATGAACAGGTTAATGAACTGGTAGCTATGATCACACAGAAATCAGGCAGCCCCGACATACTGGTCAACAATGCCGGTATCACTCGTGACAATCTGTTATTGAGAATGAAGGAATCGGAATGGGATGACATTATGGACGTCAATCTGAGATCGGTTTATACCTTGTGCAAAGCCTGTGTGCGAGGCATGGTCAAGGCTCGCCGCGGAAGGATAATCAATATTACCTCGGTAATCGGATTGATCGGGAACGCGGGCCAATCGAATTATGCGGCGGCCAAGGCGGGGCTGATCGGCTTTTCAAAATCTCTTGCCCGGGAGGTCGCTTCCCGGAACATTACGGTGAATTGCCTTGCGCCCGGATTCATCGAAACCGATATGACGGAAGGATTGACGGATGACCAACGCAATTCAATCATACAGAATATACCGTTAGCCAGATTGGGGTCGCCCGAAGATATCGCTTCCGCCGCCGTTTTCCTGGCCTCGGACATGGGGGGATATATCACCGGAGAAACCCTTCACGTCAATGGTGGAATGTATATGGATTGATGAGTCAATAATTATTGGACTTGTTTCGGTCGATTGTTTACTATCGCATCTGTCCAAAAAGATCAAATTCCTGATTTTTTCATACATCGGATTCCTTGAAGGTCCGGGTCAGGTATGTCTGTGATGTCAGGTTGTAACCCATTACTTATTTATTTGGAGGCTGAAACTCGAATGAGCACAATTGAAGAACGTGTAAAGAAAGTTGTTGTTGACCAGCTTGGTGTCAGTGAAGATCAGGTCACGATGGAGGCATCATTCGTTGATGATCTTGGCGCCGACTCATTGGACACTGTTGAACTCGTAATGGCGCTGGAAGAAGAATTTGACGCTGAGATTCCGGATGACAAGGCTGAAAGTATTGTCCGGGTTAAAGACGCCGTAGATTATATCGAAGCCACTACTTCCGAGACCTGATTCTAAGGGTGCATGGACAATAGGCGTGTCGTCGTTACCGGTATGGGAGCAATTACTCCTGTTGGAACGGGATTAAAGGCTTCCTGGCAGGCCATGCTGAACGGCGAAAACGGGATTTCACGTATTACGCATTTCGACGCCTCATCCTGGCCATGCAGTTTTGCCGGCGAGGTCAAGGGTTTCGATCCCGCAGAGCTTGTTCCGGGAAAGGACGCCAGAAGGATGGATCGGTTCATGCAGCTCGGTATGGCCTGTGGCCTGGAGGCGTTCGCCGATTCCGGCATCGAAGTCGGTGAAACCGATGCGGATCGTATCGGGGTTTATATCGGTTCAGGGATAGGGGGGATCAATACGATTGAAGCGACTACTGACCTTTATCAGGCCAAGGGCGTTCGTCGGGTTTCGCCTTTTTATATCCCGATGACCATTACCAACATGATTTCCGGGAATCTTTCAATCAGGCTTGGCCTGAGAGGCCCCAATCTGTCCATGGTCACTGCGTGCAGTACCGGGACCCATGCGATTGGTGAAGCGAGCCGTCTGATTGAATATGGTGATGCGGATGTAATGGTGGCCGGCGGCGCCGAAGCGCCCCTCTCTCCGACTTCTCTCGCCGGCTTTTGTTCGGCCAGGGCCTTGAGCCGCAGAAACGACGACCCCGCTACCGCAAGTCGTCCCTGGGATACCGGTCGTGACGGATTTGTAATGGGCGAAGGGGCCGGAGCGCTTGTGCTCGAAGAATACCGCCACGCAAAACAAAGAGGCGCCCGGATTTACGCGGAGCTGTCCGGGTTCGGGATGAGTGGAGACGCCTGGCATATAACCAGCCCGTCTCCCGGGGGAGAGGGCGCGGCGCGCTGCATGGCTGGCGCGTTGAAAAATTCCGGCAAGAATCCGGATCAGGTACAGTATTTGAATGCTCATGGAACATCCACTCCCCAGGGCGATATTGCTGAAACCCTGGCTGTCAAAACCACTTTTGGGGATCATGCCGGAAATTTGATGATCAGCTCCAACAAGTCGATGATTGGTCATTTGCTCGGCGCGGCTGGTGGAGTGGAGGCTGCAATGACCGTCATGTCGATTTACGAAGGAGCCATCCCGCCTACTATTAACCTGCATGACCAGGATCCGGAATGTGATCTTGATTATGTGCCGAATGAAGCCAGACAAGAGAATATAGAGGTTGCCCTCAGTAATTCCTTCGGATTTGGTGGAACCAACGGAACACTGGTTTTTAACAGGATCTGATATTTCCGGCGGCTGCAGAAACACGATTCACAGGCTGGCGGGGGAATGAACAGGCCGATGACGGGACACGGGACAAAGAGGATGTGCCGGATAACCCTGGGCGCTATTCTGGTGGCCGGGGTAGCGGTGGTATGGTTTTATTCGTATTCCATCTCGAAGCCGCTCCATTTCGGTGACGATGTGTACCTGATTGAACGGGGGAAATCGGTATCGCAAATCGCGCAGAATCTGGTCGATAAAGGCATTTTCTCTGAACCCTGGTCATTGAAACTGTATGTCCGGCTCAATAAAGTCGGACACTTGATCCAGGCTGGAGAATACAAATTTCCTGATGGCATCCGGCTCTCCGAACTTGTAGACAGGCTGGTTACGGGACAAGGTCAGATCGCGGTCCGGATCACCCTGATAGAAGGGTGGACGTTCAGGCAGATGCGCGAGGCCATCAACAACACGCCAAAGCTGAAAAAAATAACAACTGACTGGAGCGATGATCAAATCATGGAAGAGTTGGGTTATCCCGGATTACATCCCGAGGGGCAGTTTTATCCGGATACCTATGAATATCGGCATGGTGACGTTGATCTGTCGATTTATAAAAAATCTTTCATGCTGATGCGCGATAAACTCGAGCATGCCTGGCAACAGCGTAACGATGATATTCAGATCAATAATCGTTACGAAGCCCTGATTCTCGCCTCGATTATTGAAAAAGAAAGCCAGATACCGGATGAACAACCGCTGATTTCGGCTGTATTCAATAATCGGTTGCGCTTGCGCATGCGTCTTCAGGCAGACCCCACGGTCATTTATGGAATGGGGGATAAGTACAAGGGCCGTATCAGGCGCAAACACTTGAAGGCCGATACGCCGTACAATACCTATACCCGATTCGGCTTGACACCGACTCCGATCAGTCTGCCCGGACAAGGCGCCCTGATGGCCGCGGTCAATCCCGCGAAGTCCAAATCACTCTACTTTGTGGCTTCCGGCGGGGGAAGGCATCATTTCTCGGATACCTTGAAAGAGCACAATGCGGCAGTGAGAAAGTATATTCTTAAAAAATAAGACATGTATAAAGGGTTATTCATCACGGTAGAAGGGTCGGACGGCGCCGGTAAAACCACCCATATCCCTTTCCTTGAACGGTTTTTGAGTGAGGCCGGGCTGGAAGTCATCGTCACGCGGGAACCCGGCGGAACCCGGCTTGGGGAGGCGTTGAGAGAGATTTTATTGCATCAGCCGGATAACACGATTTGTGGTGACACTGAGCTGCTGCTGATGTTCGCTGCCAGGATCGAGCATCTCGAACAAGTTATTCTGCCGGCAGTGCAATCAGGAAAATGCGTTTTGTGTGATCGGTTTACCGATGCCACCTACGCCTACCAGGGGGGTGGCCGGGGGGTTGATGAGAATCGGATAGCAACGCTTGAAGAGTGGGTGCAAAACGGATATCAACCCGACCTGACGCTGGTTTTTGATGTGTCAGTGGAGGTGGGTTTGAGCAGAACCCGGGATCGGGGAGATCAATCTGACCGGTTTGAACAAGAGAAACCCGCATTCAAGGAGGAGGTTCGACGAGCCTATCATGATCGTGCGCAACGACATCCTGACCGTATAAAACTGGTTGATTCCAGCCACAGTATTGAAGAGACCCAGGAGGTTTTGATTCAGTATGTCGAGTCAATCCTCGAATCCCGTTCCCCCGGCTCGACAGCCGGATTTTGAGCATGATTTATCCATGGCAGGGAACAGACTGGAGTCGAGTAGCCCGCAACCCCGAACAATCCCATCATGGGATATTGCTAACCGGCCGGTCCGGCATCGGCAAGCGCGAGTTCGCGTTGAAGTACTGCCAGTACCTGCTTTGTGACCGATCTTCGCCGGGTCCGGGAGAACCGTGTGGCCACTGTCGGAATTGCCGTCTTTTTATAGCCGGAACGCATCCTGATTTTCATGTCCTGACGACGCAAACCGAAGTTGCAAATGGCCGGTCAATGCTGATTTCCCGATATAGCGCCCGATATCAGGATAGCGGGGACCGGAAAGCGAAACCCGGGCAAATTATTTCAATAGATCAGATACGCCTCCTGATTCATCGGGTCGTAACCCATCCGCATATTTCCGAGATTCGGGTCGCGCTGATCCTGCCTGCGGATGCGATGAATATAAACGCCGCCAACGCATTGTTGAAATTGCTCGAAGAACCCCCTTCCGGCGCCGTGTTTGTTCTGGTCACCGCCGAGCCCGAGAGGCTGCCTGCGACCATACGGAGTCGTTGCATGGGTCACGCCATGATGACACCGGAACAGCAAACAGCGATGAACTGGCTTGAGCGGGACCTGACCAGAGAGTCAAGCCTGATTGCTCTGAAACTGGCTTCAGGCGGTCCGGTGGACGCCAAAATTCTGGCGGAGGGAGGGTTGCTTGAAATCCACAAGAGTTTCCTGGAAGGATTAACCGGTTTGTTGTCAGGGCGTGTTCCTGCCCTGGAACTGGCGAGTCAATTCGCAAAAACGGATTTTGACCGGATACTGATCTGGTTACAGCAGTTTGTCATTGACCTGGTGAAATGGCGGCAAGCTGAATTGAAGCCGGACTGGATCACTGGATTCGAGAAACGCTTTATGACCGCTTCCATCGAGAGACTGTACCGGCTTTATGATAGAATCAGTCATTACCGTCGCATTTCACGTGATCCGCTGAACCAGCAGCTTGTGATTGAAGACTTATTGCTGACCTTGCAAAAAACGACACCTTGATCCGATTCTCATGCAACTCGTAGATTCCCACTGCCATATCAACTTTGATCCTCTTTGTCAGGATATCGAGAGTCTGATGTCCCGGGCGAAGCAAAATCAGGTCGATTATATGTTGTGCGTATCGGTCAACCTGGAAGATTACCCGCAAATCGAGAAGCTGGCTGCGGAATACGAGAATGTTTTTTCATCGGTGGGGGTGCATCCCAACTATACGGATTGTCTGGAACCGGAGTGTGCCGAACTGGTTGACCTGGCCCGGAATCCCGATGTGATTGCGATTGGAGAGACAGGCCTGGATTATTTCAGGAACCAGGGAGACGCGCCCTGGCAGAAAAGGCGGTTTGAAAACCATATCCATGCTGGAAGGGAATCCGGGAAACCGCTGATCATCCACACTCGTTCAGCCGCCAACGATACCATGGATATGCTGGAAACCCTGGAAGCCAGGGACTGTGGCGGTGTGATGCACTGTTTCGCTGAAGACTGGGCGACAGCCAGAAGAGCGCTGGAGATCGGCTTTTATATTTCATTTTCCGGTATTGTGACGTTCAGGAATGCACAATCGCTCCGCGAGGTTGCCAGAAAAACACCGATGGATCGAATGTTGATTGAAACCGACAGTCCGTATCTGGCGCCCGTACCCCATCGCGGAAAGGTCAATGAGCCGGGTTTCGTTCGTCATACCGCAGAGTTTCTGTCTGACTTTTTGTCCGTGCCGCTTTCGGCGCTGGCCGAGTCGACTACGGACAATTTCTTCAGGCTTTTCCCCCACGCCAGTCGCTGATCATTCCGGTCTCCGTTCCGTCAATTCCCGCCCCTTCCGTCATTCCCGCGGAAGCGGGAATCCACGAATCCACACACCAGCATTATTCCCGCATTTTCCGGCAGAAATATCGTCAGGCCGGGTTGAAGCCCTCCGGCGCTGACAATCCGTGTTCGCCTTCATTAAACAGAAATCCGACCAGATGTTTTTCAATCAGATCCTGATTCGAAGGGTCGGAAGAATTCAGTTGATATTCATTGATGATCATCACCGATCTCTCCAGCCACTGTTGCCAGGCGTCGCGGGATATATTGTGATAAATCCGTTGGCCGAGCTCCCCCGGATAGGGCGGTTTATCAAGGCCTTCAGCCTGTTTGTTGAAAAATACGCAGTGAACAGTATGAGTCATGGTAGGTCCGGTATGGATGGAGTCCGCAAAATATTGTGATAGAGTGGTCCCTGACAGATTTCAGGGTTGTCGATTGCTTGATATTGTATACAATATCACTATATAGGTAATACCGCCTGATTCAATAGAGGATTTTAACATGAGTGAATATAGTCAGATTCTAACGGAGTCAGATTTGGTTGTTACGGACGCGGCAAAAGATAAAATTTCCAGCCTGATCAACGATACCAATGGTGACGCCTCCGCGGTCAGGATTTATGTGTCCGGGGGCGGCTGTTCAGGGATGAATTATGGTATGACCTTCACCGAAAACGCAGAATCCAGGGATAGCATGATGAACGATGACAATGGCTTCAAACTGGTGGTGGATCCTTTCGCGTTGAGCTTTCTTGGAGGCGCCGAAGTGGATTATGTGGATGATGGTGTCAATGCGACCTTTGTTTTCAATAATGTCTTTCAAGCCGTTGGCGGCAGCGGCGCCTGCGGGGGATGTGGTGGCGGCGCCTTCTAACCAGGACCCGTCTTCCGGAACCGGGCTGGTTGTAGAAAAATCAGCAGCCAAGCCTGAAAAGCCCCCACTGTACAAGGTTTTACTGCTCAATGATGATTACACTCCGATGGAGTTTGTGGTCTACTTGTTGATGCGCTATTTTTCAATGAATCAGGAGCAGGCGGAACGGGTCATGTTGCAAGTGCATACAAAGGGCATCGGAGTCTGCGGTGTCTTTCCACGGGAGATCGCCGAAACCAAGGTGCGTCTGGTCATGAATTTCGCCACTGAGAACCAGCACCCGTTACAGTGCACCCTGGAACGGGCGTGAATGAGAATATCCGATGCTTTCAGAGCAACTTGAAATCACATTAGGTCATGCCGTATCCCTGGCTCGAAAAGAGCGCCATGAAGTAATCACGGTCGAACATCTCCTGCTTTCCTTGCTGGATGACCAGGAAACCAGGCATACCCTGGTAGCCTGTGGGGGTAATATTGAGCAGCTTCGCAAATCCCTGGCCAGATATCTGAAAACCGAAGTTTCTGTTGTTTCCGGAGATTCCGAGCCTCAACCCGGTATGGGATTCCAAAGAGTGCTTCAGCGGGCTATCATGCATGTGCAGAGTTCAGGAAACAAGGAAGTAAAAGGCAATAACGTGCTGGTTGCCGTATTCGGCGAGAAAGAGTCCTTTGCTGTTTACTTCCTGAGTCAGCAGGAAATAACCCGGTATGATGTGGTCAACTTCATTTCCCACGGGATCACGAAAATTTCTGAGCCGGGTCGCCTTCCTTCTCCTGAACAGGGTGATGAGTATCCTGTTGAAGAACCGGAAGACGAGCCGGAAGGTCCGTTGGACGCCTATACGGTCAATTTCAACCAACTGGCCATGGATGGGAAAATTGATCCGTTGATCGGACGGCAAAAAGAACTCGACCGTACCGTTCAGATTCTTTGCAGGCGAAGAAAAAACAACCCCCTGTTCGTCGGTGAAGCCGGTGTTGGCAAGACTGCCATCGCTGAGGGCCTGGCCAGAAAAATAGTATTGAATGAAGCTCCCCCGGTACTCGGGGAAAGCACAATATACAGTCTCGATATGGGCGCTTTACTGGCGGGCGCGAAGTATCGGGGTGACTTTGAACAGAGATTGAAGGCGGTCCTGAAAGCGCTGGACAATGAACCGGGAGCCATCCTGTTTATTGATGAAATTCACACCATAATTGGCGCCGGCGCTGTCTCCGGCGGAGTCATGGACGCATCCAACCTGCTCAAGCCCGTATTGGCGTCCGGAGACCTGAAATGTATTGGTTCAACGACCTACAAGGAATACCGGAGCATTTTTGAAAAAGACCGGGCATTATCCAGGCGATTCCAGAAAATCGACATCGTCGAGCCCAGCGTGGATGAGGCGGTGGATATATTACGGGGATTGAAAACCCGTTTTGAGAAGCACCATGATGTCAAGTATACCAACCCGGCGCTACGGTCTGCGGTAGAGCTTTCAGCCAGATATTTGTCTGACCGTAAACTTCCCGATACCGCGATTGACGTGATTGATGAAGCCGGCGCCAAAACCCGCCTGGCTGAAGGCAGGGCTCGCCGGAGAACCATAGGGGTCAAGGAAATTGAGAACATGATTGCCGACATTGCCCGAATCCCTCCGAAACACGTATCGAGTTCGGATCTGAAGTCGCTGAAAACCCTGGAGCGCGATTTGAAAATGATGGTTTTCGGGCAGGATGCCGCGATTACCGCGCTGGCCTCTTCGGTCAAGATGGCGCGAGCCGGAATGGGCAATACCGAGAAGCCGATCGCATCCTTTCTGTTCTGCGGCCCGACCGGCGTCGGCAAGACCGAAGTCACCAAACAGCTTGCCAGCACAATGGGCATCGAATTTATCCGCTTCGACATGTCCGAATATATGGAGCGGCATACCGTGTCGCGGCTGATCGGCGCGCCGCCGGGTTATGTCGGGTTTGATCAGGGGGGATTGCTGACCGATGCGATCAACAAGCACCCGCATTCGGTCCTGTTATTGGATGAAATTGAGAAGGCCCACCCGGATATCTTCAACATTCTGCTGCAGGTGATGGACTACGGCAGCCTGACCGACAACAACGGCCGGAAATCCGATTTCAGGAATGTGATCATTGTCATGACCACCAACGCCGGGTCGGAACAATCACTGCGCGAATCCATGGGCTTTGTGCGGCAGGACAACAGCACAGACGACATGGCGGCCATCAAGAAAATCTTCACCCCGGAGTTCCGCAACCGGCTGGATAATATCATTCGCTTCGACGGTCTGGACGGTAAGACGATTATCCATGTCGTGAAGAAATTCATCATGGAACTGGAACAGCAACTGGCGGAAAAGCAGGTCAGTCTCGAAGTCCGCGAATCCGCCATAAAGTGGCTTGCCAACAAAGGCTACGATGCCACCATGGGCGCCAGACCAATGGCCCGGGTCATTCAACAGCAGATAAAACAGCCGCTGGCCGAAGAGTTGCTGTTCGGGAAATTAAAGAAAGGCGGCCAGGTAACCGTCACCTGCAAAAACGACCAACTCGAATTCGATATCAGCCGGGACTGATGGCGGGCTGCGGCTTCTCTATTATTGGCGACCGCACTATTGTTAGCAAAGATACCCCAACGGACAGAGTACCGGACGGCCAGGTTAAGGAAGTACGGTATAGATACGGGTACTTGATAGAGTGACCGATAGCGGGTTTTCCTGAAGGCGCGGCGGACCAGGTTTCCTGAAGGCGCGGCGGACCAGGTTTCCTGAATGCAGTCCAAGATAGTGTTTTTAATTGCTTGATTGACCAATAGAGTTATAAATACTATCGTAAAATAGAAATCTACGTTGATAAACTGCGAGTACATCAAAACAGCCGATTGGGTTGTCACTACCTGCAGGTTCTGATAGCGCTTGCGTTCCCTCTGTCATTCCCGTGAAAACGGGAATCCACAACTGACATCCGCATACGAAAATTTTGTAAACTGTGTGGTGATACGTTACAATTAACCGTATGATTCTCGGCTTTCGCCACAGAGGTCTTGAACGCCTGTTCAAAAAAGATGATCGTAAGCGGATATCTCCCGAGTTGGTCACTAAAATTGAGCGTGTTCTTGCTCGTCTTGACGAAGCGTCCAGACCCGAAGATATGGATTTGCCGGGTTTTCGACTACACCTGTTGAAAGGTGACTTGGCAGGTTATTGGTCTATCAAAGTATCCGGCAACTGGCGCATCATCTTCCGCTTCAAAGGGCGAAATGCCTGAGATGTGAATTTGATTGACTACCATTAGAGGAACTGATAAATGCCGATGATAAACCCACCCCATCCGGGCCTGTCCGTCCGACACGATTGTCTGGAGCCATTGAATCTAAGCGTGACGGAAGCGGCGCGCAAACTGGGTATCAGCCGCAAACAGCTTTCGGACATTGTGAATTGCCGATCCGGAATTTCGCCCGAGATGGCTATTCGTCTCGACAAGGCGTTCGGTGGTGGCGCTAATACCTGGTACCGGCTTCAAGCTACTTACGATTTGGCGCAGGCGATGAAGGCAGCAAACCGGATCAAGGTAGAAAATCTTTCGCAAAGGACTCCGGCGACAGACCAGAACAACCCAGGTGCGCCACGATGATCGTCTGGCAGTACCCTGTCATTCCCGCGCAGGCGGGAATCCACAAACCGTCAGGGGAACGGGAATACACAGCCTCTCATCCGCATACGAAAATAAAGCGGGCGACCACAGAGGGTCGCTCCCCCCGATCAATGCCTGCCCTCGACCTGATCGGGGGCCGGGGGCAGGCTCCTACGCATCATGACTCGCAACCGTCATCGTAGGGGACGGTCACTGTGCCGTCCCGCGATCGGACAATTCATTTGCTCGCTACAGTGTATTGGGAAAAGATTGCTTGATTTGTGTGCTGTTATGGCATACATTTTGCGTGTGATTGGTTTTTAAATTTATGAGGCAAGAGCAATGTCCCTGGCAGCGTCGAAAGAGGTACGTCTGGTTGCCCGTGTATCCCGGGATGTACAGGAGTTGGTCAAGAACGCTGCACAGATTTCCGGTTCTACCTTGTCTCAGTTTGTTGTTGAGGCTGTTACAGCGAAGGCAACAATGGTGATTGAGCAGGCAAGAACCATACGATTGACTGTTGACGGGGCTGACCGGGTTTTTGAGGCGCTGGACAATCCTTCAGCGCCGAACAGGAAACTTCTGGTGGCGGCCAGAAGAATCAAGGAACAAAAGGGATTTTATGATGCCGATAGTTCTGGTTCGACTGGATAAAAATATCCACGACCGAAAAGGGTTCGATTGCGGGCAACCGGAATTAAATCAATTTCTTCAGATCCAGGCTGCCCAGTCCGCACGGTGAGAACTTTCTCGCACGATGGTATTGGTGGACACCAGCATCCCGTCCCGAATCCTCGGGTATCATACACTTGTATACGGTGAGACTTCGCATATTCCAGAAAAGAGCAGGCTTTATTCTTTTTCCCGGAGGCGGTTGCCTGTATTGACACTGGTTCGAATGGCTGTAGACAAGCGCCATCAGGGGAAGCGTCTGGGAGAGCAATTATTACTGGACACAATACGTCGAACTGCAATTGCGTATGATGTGGCGGCTCCAGTGATTGGTTTGTTCGTAGATGCCAAGAATGATGCTGTCAGATCTTTCTATGAGCAGTATGGTTTTGAGGTCGTGAATAAATCTGCCAATGGCCTTTACCTATGGTTGCCGATTAACTCCTGTTTAGCCGTTTCCGAAGAGTTGGAATGATCTGGTTTCATGGATTTGTGTTCATGTGCCAAAGGTGGTGGACCCATACAGGCACTTGCGTTCCCTCTGTCATTCCCGTAAAAACAGGAATCCACAACCGACATCCGCATACGAAAATGAAACGGGCGACCACAGAGGGTCGCCCCTACGCATCATGACTCGCACCCTTCATCGTAGGGGAGGGTCACAGTGCCGTCCCGCAACCGGACAACTCATTTGCTCGCTACAGATGTGGAGATGGAGATTGTCAGTGGTATAAAGATCGTTTAACATATTAAACAGTATTAGATGTTGAGAAACCATAATGAGCAAATTCACTGCGGCAAGACTGCCGGATGAACTCAACGAGCGACTGATGACGCTCGCAAAACGCACAGCGCGACCCGCTTCCTACTACATACGTGAAGCCATAGAATGCCATATTGCCGATATGGAAGATGTCTATTTGGCCGAGCATACTCTTGAGCGCGTCCGAAGCGGCGTGGAAACCACCTACACCCTTTCCGAAGTAGAACAGGAACTTGGTCTGGAAGATTGAACTCACCCGTGAGTCCAAAAAGCAACTCGGCAAACTTGATCGCATCAGCGCAAAGCGCATCCGGGATTACTTGCGGCGACAGGTTGAACCAGCTTCTGACCCCAGGGGAATGGCGAAACCGCTAAAGGGTCGCTTCGCAACGCTCTGGCGCTTCCGTGTAGGGGATTATCGTCTGATCTGTGACATCCGCGACAACGACTTGCTCATTCTGGTTGTCCGAATCTCCCACCGAAAGCAGGTATATCGTACAAAAAAATGAAGACCCAGAAATGGGTGTCAACGCTGGAAAAGCTCTTCCCGGTCCACGTAGATTACCCACTTGACAGGGAGGCCTACGGAACCAGCATTTTACTGAGCAGAAATCAGTGCCGGGCGGCCGTGAAGAATCCGCTAGTGACTTGTCAATTACCAAGGATTGGTCTGTAGATGTATCTGGTCAATGTTCTACAGCGGTTCAGTCATCATCCCATTTGAGTTGTCCGTCACAAAAATTGCAACCTGCCCAATAGCTATACTCCATGTCACCAGTGTTAAGATCATTACACCAGCCACAGTTTTGCATGGAGTCGAACACACCGAAGCAGACTGCACAGAGGTAATCGCAGTTATATTGATCAAGGCGGACAACCGTGTGATAACCATCGCAGTCACTGCAATTGCCAAACCCCCATGAATCATCACCATCCGTCTCAGCAATATAGGCGGCTTCTGTGTCGATGAGTTCCTTCGCCACATCTTCGGGCTCAAATTTACATCCGCAGCCACTACATTCGCCAAATCCCACGTTTACAAACAACACCGAAGTGGTACAGTCAGGGCATTCAATTGTCAGGCATGTGTCAATGAAGCCACAGACAAGACATTTTGCCTTATAGGGCATGCCGCTATCACCAATGTGTTCTTGGGAAGGAAAATTGCAAGAGGGACAGCCCCGAAATATAGCCCCGTTATCTTCTCGTTTTGCTATTTCAGGTCCCAGTTGATCGAATACAACTTGAAGAAATTCTTGGTGCTTACGTAGCTTTTCATCAATCTCTCGGAGCTTTCCAGACCAAGGGGAAAATATATCAGACCATCGACCAATCAGTATCTTGTGTAACAAATACCATGCAGTAAGCTGCTCCTTTGCAATGGCTTCGCTCAACTTTTTGTTTTTCTCGGCAGACACGGCTTCATGAAAAAAATGCATCATCTTGTTGCGATGACTGGTAAGTTCTCGAAAAACTGCTAGCTCATGCCCGTTTAAGCCACTGCGGACGACCTTGTCGAGCTTGTCGGCAGCCTCATCAAGGGATACAGATATGAAATCCCCAGCTACAAATTTGTTCCAATCAGCGTCTTTGCGTTTTGATACAACCAGTGACCAATGTTCAGCCAAGAGACGAGCCTTGAGAAAAAGTTCGATAGCAGCATGAAAGTGGATGACGGAGTATTTGGGGTGTTTATCGAATTCACTGATGGATTGGGATAAGAAATCCATGGCGTTTTCAACAAGTCGTTTCAACAGGTTTTTCTGGTTCATGGCACAAGCCCCGGCTTCCTTTCACTTTATCAGGTGCCCGTATCTATAACGCACTTCCTGAACCTCACCATCCGGGAATTTCAACACCCAATGCCCGTTCTTCCGGCCGTCTACATACGGGCCTTCCTGAATCACTCCACCATCCCGCCATTTCTCCACCCAATGCCCGTGAATGTTCTCTACAGGGGCCTTGATGATAATTTCATCACTTGGTGGTTTGGATTGTCCAATGAAAGGTCGAAAAATCGTCGTCGACAATTTGCTTATTTTCAACGGCTTTTTTCCATTTATCCGGTTTCAGACAAACTATGGACAGACTACTTTGATGATCCATGTCCATCAATAATACTCGTGCATTGTGGAAGCAGGCGAGTCCCGTACCAAGGTTAAAAGCAAGGGTAGTCTTGCCAACCCCGCCTTTGAAGTTGATGATGCTTATACGTTTTGCCATTATTGATTGTCAGTTTTTTCTTCGTAAACCGATCATAGGGAACCGTGGGTACGATTCCCAAGATACGAATGCAAGTATGATTGCACACTACACCGATGGATGAAAGGGGTATAATTCAACCATGTTCAGGTCCTTAACTGTTTGAGATTACCGTCGAAAAAGATTATCGGATATGAATGTCGGAGTAATCGATATAGGGAGCCCGAAAAAAGGCAACATCGGGTGGGCGGTCGACGGAACTATGACAAAAACCGGGAATGATCTGGATGAAGGTATACGGGTATTCGCAGACGCTCTTAAGGATGCCCCTCTGGCACTCGGGTTCGAGGCACCCATGTTTGTGCCCATGCGAGATAAGGCAGTGTGCCTGACAAAAGGGCGAAATGGAGAAGGCAACAAAGCGTTTTCAGCTGGGGCTGGCGCGACAGTCCTTGTCACATCCACAGTAGTGGTGCCTTATGTGCTCCGTGGTCTACGAAAAGCCGTCCCGGATGCGGTCGCTACCATGAAGTGGCAGGGCTGGCCGCATGACGGAACCATGTCGCGCCAATTACTACTCTTTGAAGCGTTTGTCAGTGGGAGACAGCCGCATATTGATGCCGCCAAGTCAGCAGCCCAAGAGTTGAACAAGAGACTTAAAACCGGGAATCCAATCAAGTCGGATGTGGCGGTGGGTGATGTGGATGAGGATGAAAGTTTCAACATTCTCGGGGCTATGATGATGCGTACTGGCTGGGCAAAGGGCACAGATGTGCTCGAGCAACCGTGTCTGGTGGTAAAACCTTCACCACAAAAAGAAACACTCGGTTCATAAAATTCTGGTAGGAGACGAGGGGTGACCGGGAAGGATAAGATCATGGAACAGGTAAAGGCAGAAATGGAGCGGGACGGGTTGATTGTCCAGTAGCACCAAGCCGGGTATATTCCCGGTTCGACCAATAACCGGGATTCAACAATGAAATTGAAAATACTGGCGGTTCTGACATTGCTGATCATGCCACTGGCCGGGATCGCGGAAGTAATCAAACAAGCGGACGGTACGGTTATAGAAGGCCGAGCTATAAAGACCCCAGACGGCTATAAGGTATTTCACGGGAAAACAGTACTCTGGTTCCCGGACGGCAGGGTTGATAAAGGCATGATGGTATACGGCGAGCGATACGGGCAATGGACACAGACAACCCCGGACGGTACGGTTTCGACAACCCCGTATGTGAACGGCAAGCGACACGGGCAAGAGGTGTGGCAATTCCCGGACGGTACGGTTACGACAATCGACTATGTAGACGATGAGAAACACGGGCAATGGACAACCACATACCCGGACGGGGAGGTTACGGAAGGCCTGTATGTGAACAATGAAAGACACGGGCAATGGACAATCACATCCCCGGGCTGGCGGGTTACGGAAGGCCCGTATGTGAACGGCGAGAGACACGGGCAATGGACAACCACATACCCGAACGGGCGGGTTGAGGAAGGCCCGTATGTGAACGATGAGCAACACGGGCAATGGACAGTCACATTTTCGTTCGGTACGGTTCAGGAGGTACGGTATAGACACGGGCAGTTGATAGAGTGACTGATAGTGCGTTTTCCTGAAGGAAAAATTAGATAGTGTTTATTTAATTACTTTCTCTTGAATAGCATATAGAACTATCATAAAAGCACGATCTATCATTGAGTTGAAACCGCGAAGGTAGCAGCGACCGGTTGGGTTGTCGCTACATACAGGTGCTGATGGCACCTGCGTTCCCTCTGTCATTCCCGTGGATACGGGAATCCACAGCCGATATCTACATACGAAAATGAAACGGGCGACCACAGAGGGTCGCCCCTACGCATCATGCCTCGCATCCCTTATCGTAGAGCCTGCCCCCGGCTCCGAACGGGGGGACGGTCACCGTGCCGTCCCGCAATCGGACAATTCATTTGCTCTGGAGGTTATTGAGATCAGGATAAGTCGGGATTTCAACACGAAAGAGTGACGCTACAGGCTGACGAAAGGCAGCGCCGTTACTCTGGAGCCAAGGGGCAGGTGTATGTTTCCTGGATGTACTACGTACCCGGGCGCTTCCGTGCCTTGCATGTCTTTCTGGAATGTTTGGATGGCGGCGGCCATGGTTGGCCGGGGCGTCGCGGATAACTTGACCTCAATGGGAATGAGTCGTCCGGCAGTCTCGACTACGAAGTCCACCTCCGCTCCAGTCCGGGTCCGCCAAAAGTAAACCTGTGGGGTTACCCCCCGATGCGTTAACGTCCTGATGATCTCGGACAACACCGCTGTCTCCATGATGGCGCCACCCATGGGGCCTGAGGCAGCGTGTTCAGGATCCTTGAGGCCAGCCAGATAGCAGAGAGTGCCAACATCTGTGAAATACACTTTCGGGGTTTTGACGAGCCGTTTCCCGACGTTGGCGAAGTAGGGGCGCAGCACAATCACCTGAAATGTGGCTTCGAGTACAGAAAGCCAGGATTTTATTGTATTAACCGCAACCCCGAGATCCCGGGCGACATCAGTCAGATTCAGGAGCTGGGCGCTTCTGGCCGCCAGAACCCGGAGGAAATTCTGATATTGGGTCAGATCTCCGACCTGACGGAGTGTACGGACATCCCGTTCAAGATAAGTCTGGACATAACTGGCATGCCAAAGAGAAGTATCCCGGTTGGGCTGCGTGGCAAGTTCCGGGTACCCGCCACGTATGAAGCTCTTCCACAGTTCATTGAAACCAGGCGACAACCCCGGAGTCGACAAGCGCTTGCGCTCCCAGGCAAGCGCCAGTTGAGGCAGCCCCTCCGCTTCACGCCGGGAAAGTGGCAACAGGTGAAGCATGGCTGCACGGCCCGCCAGTGACTCAGTCACCTTTTCGGCGAGTAACAGATTTTGTGAGCCGGTCAACAGGTATTGGCCATTCTCCTGGCGATTCGAGTCAATCTTCTCTTTAATGTAGGGGAGCAAGTCAGGAGCGCATTGCACCTCGTCGAAGATCACCGGTGAGGCGTACAGTTCCAGGAAACCGCGTGGGTCTTTCATAGCGGCATTCTGAACATCCGGTAGTTCCAGGGAAACATACTGGCAACGCTTCCCGAACAAATGTTGTAGCAGGGTCGTCTTACCGGATTGACGGGGGCCGGTCAGAACCACGGCCGGGAATTCGGAGGCCGCCTTCATGAGGACGGGTTCCAGTGAGCGGGTTACGTACTGTGGGTGAGTGGCCAGTTCCATAAGTGTATATTATGCATTTGTAATGCATAATATCAAGTTTTGTTAAGGGCAAATAGAAATGTCCGGTTTCGTAGCAAATGAATTGTCCGTTATTATGATAAAAAGAAACATTCGTTTCATAAGATATTGACAAGGAAACAGTCGTTTCTTAAACTTCCCGTTCAGGAAACGAGCGCTTCCCAGCCATGATTCGCCAGACCGGTCAATACCGCATTACCAGTGTCTCCGGGGAGGAGGTTCGCGCCTTTGTTCCCTATCCGTTGCCTCCATCCGGTCCGCCATTGATGCTGGATGGTCCAACCATGGAACTGCTGGTGAACGCACAGACCGAACTGGCCCGTCTTGCCGTGGCGGGTTCGATTGTGCCGAGCCTGGACTGGTTTCTCTTCGGCTTCGTTCGCAAGGAGGCGGTGATCACATCTCAGATCGAAGGAACCCAGGCTACGTTGCGGGATGTTCTTACTTTCGAGGCCACGGATAAAAGTGACCACCCGGATGATGTCGAGGAGGTCTGCAATTATGTCGGCGCTCTCCTGTACGCACAGGAACAACTTGCCCACCCGAAGGGTCTGCCCCTGAGTATCCGCCTGCTGTGCAACGCGCATCGCATCCTGATGGACGGCGTTCGCGGTATGAACAGGATGCCTGGTGAGATCCGCCGGTCACAGAACTGGATTGGCGGCAGTCGGCCCGGTAGCGCCCGTTTCGTCCCGCCTCCTCCTGAGGATATTGCCGACACTCTCGGAGCGCTGGAGAAGTGGTTGCATCTTGATAACGGTTTCCCGCCGCTGGTCCGGGTTGGACTCGCGCATGTGCAATTCGAGACAATTCATCCGTTCCTGGATGGTAATGGCCGCATCGGTCGGTTGCTGATTACGCTGCTGACCGGGCATTGGGGACTGCTTGAGCATCCGTTGCTGTACCTGAGTCTGGCGTTCAAGCGTCATCAGCAGGAGTATTACACGCGGTTGGCGGCCGTGCGCACTGACGGTGATTGGGAGGGCTGGACCCGGTTTTTCCTGGAGTGCGTTTGCGAGGCCGCCGCCGATGGCGCTCGTGTGGCGCAGGCGCTCCATACTGTTGTAGGGCGCGACCGCGGCCGCATCACCGCGCACGACCGAGCCACCCTTGCCGCTGTCCAGTTGCTGGACCACTTGCCGTCCAACCCGGTTGTCACCGTCTCCAGGGCATCGGCACTGCTTGGCATGACCGCGCCGCCGACCCGCAAGGCGATTGAACTACTGGAAAGTATCGGCGTACTTGGCGAGATTACCGGCGGGCGGCGCAATCGTGTGTATGCCTATCAGGAATACCTGCAAATCCTGACAGGCGACGAGGAGTGATCAGTAAACCCCTGGTTGCGAAGTCTCGTAGAGTAGCAATCAATCAGTTGCTTTCCCGGAAAAAAGAAACGGATACGTTTCCTGTGTTCAGTGTCAACATCGGGCTGTTTTGATATGATAGGTCCGACATGTACAACGCAAGAGGGCGGATATGAGTAAAATTTCTGAGATTCTGGATCAAAGGAGCAAGGAAATCTGGAGTGTGCGTTCTGATCAGCCGGTACTGGAAGCAATCAGACTCATGGCTGAAAAAGGAATCGGCGCATTGCTGGTCATGGATGACAGCCGCCTGGTCGGGGTCCTGAGCGAGCGGGACTATGCGCGAAAAGTGATTCTGGAGGACCGCTCGTCGAAAAATACCCTGATCGGCGAAATCATGACCCGTGACGTATTTACCGTCTCACCCGAAAGCAACGTCTCCGAATGCATGTCGATCATGACCGATAATGATTTCCGGCATCTGCCGGTTGTTGAGGGTGACGAAGTGGTCGGCATGATCTCGATCGGGGATCTGGTCAAGGTGGTGATCAAGGAACAGCAGTTCACGATTGACCAGCTTGAGCACTACATCACAGGCTGACAGGCCTGGCCCGGCAACGGGTCGGTAAATTCGCATGAATGTATTCCCGCCAATCCATAAGCGCGGGACCGGCCGCGCAAACTGATACTGTTACGGCAAAGGATGTCTGTTTGAGAGTGAATTTATTTGTAAATATAAAACTCACCTTTAGATAATATATATGCTATATTTATAATCTGGGTAACCGGGTAATGTCATATTGATGTAATGATAAAACGAAGACTGGCTCCCGTGATTCTGGATGCATTGCAGGGATTCCCCATAGTGTATGTGACGGGTCCCCGACAGGCTGGGAAAAGTACCCTTGTCCAGAGCCTCGCGGCAAAAGCATGGCCTGCCGATTATGTTACCTTTGATGAAGCTACCATGCTTGGGGCGGCAGAGGCCAATCCCGAAAGCTTTTTGCGCGCTTGGGAAGCCAACCTCATTCTGGATGAAGTGCAGATGGCGCCGGGTCTTTTTCGGGCGCTCAAGGCGCTGGTTGATGCAGCAAGGCAGGCAAACAGGGCAAATGCCAATGGGCGTTACCTGCTGACCGGTTCGGCCAGTATCATGGCATTGCCCGAACTTTCGGATGCCCTGGTGGGTAGAATGGGTGTGCTTACACTCTATCCGTTATCCGCACTGGAAATATCGGGGGGCAAAGGCGATTTTCTGCCCCGGTTAATGGATAACGATTTCAAGCCCGGAATAATCAAGGGAAAGTGGACTGTTATCGAGATTATGAGGCAGGCAACCTTTCCGGAAATAACCGGTCAGGATGAAAACAGGCGCCGGCAATGGTTTGAAGCCTATATCACCACCATCCTGCAACGGGATGTCAGGCAGATTGCTGATATAGCCAGATTGGGCGTGTTGCCGCATTTGCTCAAAGTGTTGGCAAGTCGGGTCGGTGGGTTGATCAATGAGGCTGATATTGCGAGGTCAACCGGGCAAAATGCTGTTTCGGCAAAAAATTATCGCATTCTTCTGCAGATGTTGTTCCTGACATTTGATGTCAAACCGTGGTACAGAAACATCGGCAAACGCCTGGTCAAGGCGCCAAAGGGCTATGTCATGGATACGTCCCTGCTTTGCCATCTGCTGCAAGTTGATATGGCCAGGGCAGCAATCAGGGAGCCTCATGTTTTTGGACGTCTGTTTGAGAATTTCATCGCTTCCGAGCTATTGAAACAACTGTCGTCATCAAGCGGTATGGTCCAACTCCATCACTTCAGAACCAGCGACCATAAAGAAGTGGACTTTGTACTGGAACGGCCCGATGGCCGGATTGTCGGAATCGAGGCAAAAGGCCGCGATGCGGTGACCGCGTCCGATTTCAAAGGGTTGGAGACGCTGCGGCAACAGGTGGGAAACGACTTTGTTTGTGGTATCGTGCTTTACCGTAACAATAAAATCATCCCGTTTGGAGACAGGATGTGGGCTGTGCCGGTTGAAGCTATGTGGATTTAGCCTCTCCTTAGGTCAAATGATTGGTGGAGGTGGCGGGAATTGAACCCGCGTCCGCAGACCCTACACTCACCGGCTACTACATGTTTAGTCTGCGCTTCGATTTTACTGACCGGCCAGGAGGCAGACGTACTTGCAAGTCAGCGAGTCCGATTGGTTTTAACCGACAGCTAACGGACTGAACTGTCTGGCGAGCCTCCATGATTTGACCTTTCCAACCTCAGCCTGAAGGCGAGCGTGAGTGAAAGGACTAGCCGACTCAGGCGGCTAGTGCGTAGTTGTCGTCGTTGGCAACTATTGTTGTGTAGCTGGATTTACGAGGAACTCTACACCTCGACATGCTCCGATGGCTTCGTGACCGACGTCGAAACCAGTCACCCCCATAGCTTCAGGATTATATCACAGGCGCAGATACGCGGCAGAATAATTTATTTATTTGTTTATTTGTTCAAAACGAACAAATTCTCCCACATTGTAAATTCATGCACCCTGTATAATATTGAATCGCTGACTCAATATGAAAAGGTGAACAGATAATGTCATGGTGGGGAACTCTCGCCGGCGGCGCATTCGGTTTTATGGTGGCCGGTCCGCTCGGCGCGGTATTGGGCGCGGCGGTCGGCCGTAAATTTGACCAGGGACTGAAAAAGAATCTGGGGCGGGCAGGCAGTCTCCCGCGGGGGCATCAGTTCCGCGTGCAGGCGGCCTTTTTTACCGCGACCTTCTCCGTAATGGGGCATATCAGCAAGGCGGACGGCAGGGTCACGGATGATGAAATCCGGCTGGCCAGTCGCGTTATGGCGGATATGAATCTTTCGCCCGACCAGCGTGAAGCGGCCAGGAGCCTGTTTAATGAAGGCAAGTCGGACGACTTCGACCTGTCCGCCGTCCTCGCGCAGTTCCGGCAGGAAACCGGCCGGCGTTCAACCCTGCAACGGGTGTTCATTGAGATACTTTGTTTTGCCGTTTATGCCGATGGAGTTCGGCATCCTGAGGAAGATCGGACGCTGCGGCGGGTTTGCGGCGAAATCGGGTTTCCTCCGCATGAAATGGAAGCCATTATGGCGTCCGTTTCCGCCGAGTTGCATCATCGTCAGCAACCTGGCGGCCGGATTTCATTGGACGACGCTTATTCGGTGCTGAATGTCGATGAAAATGCCAGCGACACCGAGGTAAAAAAATCCTACCGGCGGTTGATGGGTCAGCACCACCCGGACAAGCTGGTAGCGAAGGGCCTGCCGGAGGAGATGATGAAGGTCGCTACCCAAAGAACCCGGGAAATCCGTCAGGCCTACGAACGTATCAAGAAGCACAGGGAGTTTTAGCCAGAGGTCTTGAAAAGACGCTGCTTCTGTCTGTCCCAGTCCCGCTGTTTGATGGCCTGACGTTTGTCGAATTGTTTTTTCCCTTTTGCCAGCGCGATTTTGAGTTTCACTTTTCCGCGTACCCAGTACAGATTCAGTGGCGCTATGGTATAGCCTGCACGTTCCGTGGCGCCAATCAGTTTACTGATTTCCCGGCTGTGCAGCAGCAGTTTCCTGTGGCGCGCCGGATTCGCTGTGACATGGGTTGACGTACTGGTCAGCGGTGAAAAGTGCGCGCCGGTCAGGAAAACCTCACCCCGATGGATGGACACATAGCTTTCCTTGAGCTGGGCGCGTCCGGCCCGGAGGCTTTTTACCTCCCATCCTTCGAGGGCGATACCCGCTTCAAACTGTTCGCCAATCGTGTAATCGTGCCTTGCCTTTCTGTTGGTGGCAATGGTATTGGATTGCGTTTTCTTTTTGGGCTTGGCCATTTGCGATGAGTTGAAAGTATGTGAAACAGGGTGATCCGGGCTTCGTGCAGTATAATCTACCGTTCGCAATTTGTCTGGAGTCAGCACATCAGTGAGATGTACACGGTAAAGAGGTCAGCGCTGGTTACGCACAGCGTTTGGCAGATGTTCACACTGGTGAACGATGTTGGCCGGTATCACGAATTCCTGCCCTGGTGCGGCGGGTCAGAGGAAATCAGCCGCGCCAACGGGGAGGTGGTCGCTTCGATTAAAATTGCCTACAAGGGAATCGAAAAGTCATTTACCACCCGCAATAAACCGGAAGGAACCCGGAAAATCATACTGACACTGGTGGATGGGCCATTCAGCGAACTCCATGGAACCTGGGAATTCATCCAGTTAGAAGAAAACGCTTCAAAGGTCAAACTGGATCTGCAATTCGATTTTTCCAATCGCTTGCTGGGAGCTGTCGTGGGTCCGGTATTCAGGAGGATCGCGGATTCGATGGTTGATTCATTCGTCCGGCGCGCCGATGAAATATATACGTCTGACAAGGCATGAAAGAGATCTCCGTTGCCGTGGTATACGCCCTGCCTGATCATCAGGAAAAGGTGGTTCTGTCCTGCCCGGAAGGAACGACAATCGGGCAGGCCATAGAGATGTCGGGTATCTGTTCAATCATTGCGGAGCTGGATTTTGACCAGGTCGAAACAGGTGTTTACGGGTTCAGGAGGGATTACGACTATCGGCTGGAAGACCATGACCGCGTCGAAATTTATCGCCCGCTCGCATTGACCCCGACTGAAGCCAGACGTCTACGCGCGGCGGCCAGAGTGGGGAAATCCGGCAGCCCCGGCCAAAGCGCTTGACAAAAATGATTGAATCTATGATAGATTTGCACATCGTCCGATGTTGGATGAATCTATTTACAAAGAACGTGAAGCGCTGTTTTTTCGATTATCGTGAGGAGAAAAAATGTCTGAATCCTTGTCCGGGTACTTGACAAGAGTACCGGGAGAACCTGTTACAATGATTGCCAGCCAGCCAGCCAGCCAGCCAGCCAGCCAGCCAGCCAGCCAGCCAGCCAGCCAGCCAGCCAGCCAGCCAGCCAGCCAGCCAGCCAGCCAGCCAGCCAGCCAGCCAGCCAGCCAGCCAGCCATGAGGGCTTCTGGCATCCGCAGGGGGTTTCGTCTGCGGTTCTGGTTCGCCGCATGCCTGCTGCTCGCGGGGACCGGTTTCCTGTCGTCCGGCGCTCAGGCGCAGACGGCGATCTTGAACCCATTATTTCTGGATGGCACCGATGTGGCTGAGGGAACCTCGGTCAGATTCGGCATTACTCTGAGCGATCCCCTGACCGCCCATCCCGACACGATAGTCGTAGCCTACACGGTGAGCGGCACGGCCATCCGCGGGACAGACTACCATCTGAAATGCGGCACGATCCCAGGGGTCACGTGCAGCGGCCTTGCCAGCGGCAACCCGACGTTCACTATCAGGAAAGCCGACGTGGGCAGGTTTCTCACGAATATAGCGGTTATCGAGGCGCTGACCGACAGCGTCAGCGAAGCCAGTGGTGAAACGCTGATCCTGACTCAGGTCGGGATGATCTCTGATACCGAAACCTGGATGATCAACGAGCCGCCGAGTTCGGTGGAAGTGGGTTTTTCTTTGAATACGGAAGATATGGGAGAAAGGTATGCCACTCAAGACGGAACGACGGGGGTTTGGGTCAATACGGCCTATCCGCAGGACATCGTGATCCCGCTGACCTATACGGATGGCACGGCAGTATCCGGGACTGACTATAGCGAGGTGGATTCGGTCACGATACCCAAGGGGGAAAAATTCGCCCGTGTCTTGATTGCGAACGAAATCTTTGACAGGCTGGTTGAGGGCGACGAGACATTCACGGTGACGCTGGATTGGGCCAACGCAACGCCGGCCGGCCTGGTGTCGGGCATCATCAATTCCAACAACCGCCACGAGTCGGTCGATGTGACCATTCGCGATGCGACGGAGCTGTCGTTTGACTCGCAGACATCGACGGTTAGCGAATCGGAAGGGACGCTTGATGTGGCTATGAGTTTCAGCCCGGAGAAGTGGGGCAACGCTGACGTGGTCGTCAGGCTCAGCGGCACGGCGCGCGTCGGCGCGGATTTCAACGCCCGCAGGGATGCCGCCACCGGGAATTACGGGGCCAGTTTTTCTCATGGGACCAACGGGGGCGCACTGAGGCTGACGATTCACAATGACGAGTGCGCCGAGGGGCCCGAGACGATCCAGATTCAGCTGGTCGAAAGAAATACCAGAGTGAACAATAACTACTTCGTAGCGACGGGAGACGCGGCGGTGCACACCGTCACGATTGAGGACGATGATACGGTAGTATGCCGGGCGCCGAGCCGTCCGGTGACGGATCTCATGCCATCCTTCGGCGCGAGCGCAGTAGAGAATCAGAACTGGACACAGGGCGAGGCGATTGCGCCATTATCGCTTCCGGTTGCGACCGGCGGCGACGGGACGCTGACCTACAGCCTGTCCCCGGCTCCACCGGCGGGCATGACCCTGGATACCAGCGCCCACAGCTTGAGCGGCATCCCCGAACAGGCGCAGGCAGCCACGAGATACGTCTGGACCGCGACCGATGAAGACGGCGACACGACCACACTCGAGTTCACCATTGCCGTGACGGAGAATATTGCTCGGATGCAGGATCAGATGCAGGACCAGGTTATCCGCCCCGCATTAGCGGCGATGGCAAGCCTCTCCCTGTCGAGCGCCCTGGAGAATATCGGCTCGCGTTTTGGAGATTTCGGGGCGGACGATCTGACCCTGGCCGGGTACGCGGTTCCGATGAGTGCGACCGGCCTCCCGTCCGGCGCCCGCCCCTGTTCGCCGGTAATGACCGATCAAGCGACCACATCCTCAACGGACTGTCGTTTCCACAGCAGAGGATGGAGTTCAGCGGAACTGCTTCATGCCAGTGATTTCTCCTTATCACTGGACGCCTCCGACCCGGCGTCGGGCGCGGCGCGTTGGTCCATCTGGGGACGGGGCGACTGGGGCAGCTTCACCGGGAATGACACAGAGCCACAGACCCGCCATGAAGGCGAGCTGCAATCGGGCTGGCTGGGACTGGACGCTCGCGTCGACCACCGGGTGATGGGACTGGCCTTCTCCCGCAGCCAGGGAGAAACCGACTACGTGATGGAAACAGACGAAGGCCGACTGGAGACCACCCTGAACGGAGTATACCCGTATGGCCGCTGGACATTGAACAATGGACTCGAGTTACGCGCCGTACTGGGCGCTGGCGAAGGCGAAGCGCGGCATCAACCGCAAGGCGGCAAAGCGATGACTAGCGACCTGTCGATGTGGATGGGTTCTGTAGGCGTGCGCCGCCCGCTGGCGCCGGCCGATGGTATTGATCTGGCGCTGCGTCTGGAAGCGAGCCGCGCCCGCTTGCGGACTGCGGCCGGGCGAAACCCGATTGACGGTCTGGTTGCCGACAGTTGGCGCCTTCGGGCGGGAATGGAAGCGTCGAAGCGCTTTATACGCGCAAACGGGACAGAACTGGAACCTTTCCTGGAAGCGTCGGTGCGGCGGGACCGGGGAGACGGCCTGGAAGGCGGTGGCATTGAACTGACCGGCGGACTGCGTTACGGTCGTCCGGGACTGTCGATGGAGGCGCGTGGTCGCTGGCTGGCGGCGCACCAGGAAAAAGGCGCCAGAGAAAGCGGCGCCAGCGTGACGGTTCGCGGCGGAGCCGGAGCGGGCGGACGTGGACTGTGGTTCGCGCTGCAACCGCGCTGGGGCGCCGGGACGGATTCTTTCGCGTTATGGGATGAAGAAGCGCCGCGGATTGAACGGGATGCGGGCACAGACCATTCTGTAGATGCCCGTCTGGGCTATGGAATGACGCTGCCGGATGCGGGCGGAGTGCTGACGCCATTTACCGGGGCGGTTCTGTCTGGCGAAGACCGGCGCGTTTATCAGGTCGGGACGCGCTTTGATTCGAGCGCGACGGACTTCGGGATGGAGGTCGTGGGTGAGCGCGCGGAGGACGCCGATGCGTCCAATGCCCCCGAACACACGCTGAAATTCAATATGAGATACCGATTTTAAGGAACCCGGCCCGGCGGCCGGAGGTTCGGGGTTTGCGCTGACAAGCCCTGATTTTTCAATTGCAATGTCTCGCGGCATTTGGTATAAACCCGTCCCTGATTTTTGCGATCAGGTCAAAAATACCTTAATTCGTTTTAATGTATTGATTTATAATCAATTTATCCATGGCTGCGAAAAGAAAACCGGACTTGCTGATTCACGGTATCAAACCCTATAAACCGGGGAGATCTGAAAAATATATGGGGCCGCGGCAACTCGCGCATTTCGAGGCGATCCTGCGGGCATGGCGGGCTGAACTGACCGATGAAACGTCCCGTACCGTGCACAATATCCAGGATGAAACCGAGAATCACCCCGACCCTACGGATCGCGCCAGCCAGGAGACCGACATGGCTCTCGAATTAAGAGGCCGGGACCGGGACCGGAAACTGATCAAGAAGATTGAAAACTCAATCTCCTGTCTGTCTGGCGGGGACTTCGGATATTGTGAAAACTGCGGGGAAGAAATTGGTCTGAAGAGACTGGAAGCGCGACCTACCGCCAGCTTGTGCATTGACTGCAAGACGCTGGACGAGATTCGCGAAAAACAGCTTTCGTAGCAGTCAATCGGTAACGATACCGATATACTGAACCGGGCGGGCACGGTGACCCGCCCCTACGACTATGTACCGAGCCGGGCGGATCACCGTGCCCGCCGCCCGCATGAACGAGCATTCAGGCGGGCAATCGTAATGGCGCTGCGCTGACAATGATTCCATCCTCGTCCGCATAGACATACTCACCCGGAGTAAAGGTAACCCCGGCAAATTTCACCGGCACGTCCCGCTTGCCCAATCCTTCCTTGATACTTCGGACGGGGATGACGCCAAGCGCCTGTACCCCGAACGGCATCCTGTCTATTTCTGCGCTGTCCCGGATTGAGCCATAGAATATCCCGCCGGCCCAGCCGTTGTCGGCGCCCATTCGGGCCAGTATGTCGCCCAGCATGGCGCATCTTCGTGACCCGCCGGCGTCGACTACCAGAACGGCGCCCTCGACTTTTTCTGAAAGGCTCCGGCGCACACAGGTATTGTCTTCAAAGCATTTTACGGTGCGAATCTCACCATGAAATTGCCGGTTTCCCCCGAAAGACCGGAATATGGGGTCACAGACCCGCACATCCGGATATTCATCTGCCAGGTCTGCTGTTTTCATGATTCAAGTATCGGATAGAATGTCAATTTGCCGGTAGCGGGGGATAGCGATCCGGATATCGGACACAAAATCGCTTTTTCTGGTGATATGGATATACATCATGGCGCTTCTTCGCGACAATATCATTTTGAATGGCCTTCCACCAGGACGGGTCCAGGAGTTCGGGATGGTGAGCCAGGAACCGTTCCCGCACTTTGGGGTGATTGACTACGAAATGTTCAAATTGTTCGGGGAAGAAATCATGATCCGCCACATGAAACCAGGTTTCGGATGAAAACTCTTCTTCTTCAGACCGGGCTTTGGGCGCTGATCGTATGTTGATCTCCGTTATATGGCAGATTTCATCATAGTCATAGAATATGACCCGGTTATGGCGGGTAACGCCGAAGTTCTTCAGCAGCATGTCGCCGGGAAATATATTGGCCGCGACCATTTCCTTGATCGCGTCACCGTAGCTTTTGACTCCATTTTCTATCATTTCGTTGTCTTCGGTATCCAGGTAGATGTTGAGCGGCGCCATTCTTCTTTCGATGTACAGGTGCCGGATAATGATGAAGTCATTTTCCATGCTCATACTATTCGGGATGGCTGTTTTCAATTCTTCCAGAAGCTCATCGGAAAAGCGTTCGACCGGAAACGCGACATGGGAGAATTCGAGTGTATCTGCCATTCGGCCAACCCGGTCATGCATTTTTACCAGTTGATATTTCTTTTTGACGGTAGAACGGTCGATGTTTTTGGGCGGGACGAAATGATCCTTGATGACTTTGAACACGAATGGATAGGAGGGTAATGTGAATACGCTCATTACCATTCCTTTTATCCCCGGAGCAATGATCAGTTTGTCGCTCGAGTGTTGCAGGTGATGGAGAAACTGTCTGTAGAAAAGTGTTTTACCCTGTTTCTGGAAGCCGATGGAAGTGTAGATATCCGCCCTGCTCCGTGTGGGCAGAATCTTGTGCAGAAATCCAACCAGGGCAGCCGGTACTGAAGTATTGACCATGAAGTAGGCGCGGGTAAAACTGAATATGAGCGCAATGTCATCCGGGTCGGTGATGATCGTGTCCACATACAGCTCCAGGTCTTGCGATAACAGCAGCGGTATTACAAAGGATTGGCGGTCATGTCCGATCAGCGCCCGGCCCACAATGTAGGCGGCCTTGTTTCGATAAAACAGGGAAGATATTACCTGTAGTTGTCGGTGGGGCAGGGATTTGATTGTGGATTGCAGGCAGGGCTTGAAGTTCTCGACCAGTAAGCCCAGGTCTCTTTTTATATCCTGCCAACTGTTTTCAAGCTCGAAGCTGTTGAGAATCTGATCGAACGCGGATTTCAGACCCGACTCATCCGGGTAGTAACTGGTATAGACCGGATCATCCATGTCGAGAAAATCAGTAGCGCTGCCGGGTTTTACAAATATGTGCCGATTGTTGAAATAACTGCGGTCAAAGAGGCGACAGAAAACCGAATTGTAGAAACTTTCGGCAAGCTCGGGTTGTTTGTGTTCGTAAAGCAGCCATAAATACCGGCGCTTGATATCCTGCCATAGCAGTTTGTCCAGATGCGCGAGGTCAAGGTCCAGATTGTGGTTGATATAGTCAACAGTTTCATCCACCCGTCTGTCATAGAACCAGATTCTGTCCTTTCGGGCCTGAACCTCGCCTTCCCAGTCCGCCGTTTCAAAACGGCGCTTCGCTGCGACAGTGATTTCCCGGAATCGGATGAAATGCCGGTCGAAGCCATGCAAAATGGTTTTTGCAACCTGTCTGGCAAGGTCTGATCCGGTCTGTTCAGGAGGCATGGCGAGTCAGGGTTTCGGGGGGCGCACGGACAGGCGCAGCACTCCCCGACCGGAGTCGAGGACAGGCTCTGTCCCTACGGTCATTCGGGGCGCGGGCGCTCAGAATTGATCTTCTTCGGTGGAACCGGTTAATGAAGTCACCGAGGATGAGCCGCCCTGGATGGTGGTGGTCACGTCATCAAAGTAACCGGCTCCGACTTCCTGTTGGTGGGCGACAAACGTGTACCCTCTGGATGCGGCGGAAAATTCCGGCTCCTGTACTTTCTCGACATAATGTCGCATACCCTCCCCCCTGGCATAATCATAGGCCAGATCGTACATGTGGTACCACATGTTATGGATGCCCGCCAGCGTGATGAACTGGTATTTGTAACCCATGGCGGCAATTTCATCCTGGAACCCGGCGATATCCCGGTCATTCAGGTTCTTCTTCCAGTTGAAAGAGGGTGAACAGTTGTAGGCCAGAAGCTGGTCCGGGTATTTCTCGTGTATCGCGTCAGCATATTCCCGCGCGAACCCCAGGTCGGGGGTGGCTGTCTCGCACCAGATCAAATCCGACCAGGGAGCGTAGGCAATCCCCCTGGAAATGGCTTGTTCCAATCCGTTCCTTACGCGATAGAAGCCTTCGGAAGTGCGTTCGCCGGTGAGAAAAGGCCTGTCCCTGTCATCAAAGTCGGAAGTGAGCAGGTTCGCCGCTTCGGCGTCGGTGCGGGCGAGGATCAGGGTCGGAACGCCAAGCACATCTGAAGCGAGCCGGGAGGCGATCAGTTTCTGGATGGCCTCCTCGGTCGGGACCAGCACTTTTCCACCCATGTGCCCGCATTTTTTGACCGCGGCGAGCTGGTCTTCGAAATGCACCCCGGCGGCGCCATTGATAATCATGTTCTTGGCCAACTCGAACGCATTCAGGACACCGCCGAACCCGGCTTCAGCATCCGCGACAACGGGCAGGAAGTAATCAATATATTCATCGCTGGATTCATCCACCCCGCGAGACCATTGAATCTGGTCTGCCCGGGCGAAAGAATTGTTGATTCTGCGGATCACGGCAGGCACCGAATCGTAGGCATAGAGCGATTGATCCGGGTACATGGTTTCAGAACTGTTGTTGTCCGCCGCCACCTGCCAGCCAGACAGATAAATAGCTTCAACCCCCGCCTTGGCCTGTTGTACGGCCTGGCCCGCCGTCAGCGCTCCGAGGCAATTCACATAGCCCTTGTTCGCGCCTCCGTGAATCAGGTCCCAGAGTCTTTCGGCGCCTCTTCGGGCATAAGTCAGTTCAGGCTGAACGGAGCCGCGCAGACGAACCACGTCTTCCGCGCTATAGCTCCTGGTTATATTTTCCCATCGCGGGTTGGTCGCCCAGTCATTTTCGACGGCCTTGATTTGTTCCACTCTTGTCATGTTTGTTATCAGAAATAAAAGTTAAAATACTAAAGAAACAGGGGGCGATCATCGCGCAATCCGGATTTGTTTTCAATCACAAAACAGAAAGCGCCAATTCCCCCTAACCTCCACGATGCCGGAACGAATCCCGGCGAAAGCTGTATAGCGCCTCCGGATCAACCGCGACATCCACCACCGCCGGCTTGCCGCAGGCGAACGCCGCTTCGACGGCCCCGGCAATCTGCGAAACCCGGTCTGCACGATAGCCGGCCGCGCCGTACAATTCCGCGATCTTGTCGAATGGCGGACTGCTGACATCAGCGCCAATATACCTCTTCCCGAAAAAATCTCTCTGGTAGGCTTTTTCGGCGCCCCAGCACTGATTGTTCATGACGATGGTGGTGGTATTGATCCGGTTGTCCACGGCGGTGCTTAATTCCGATAAAGTCATGCCAAAGCCGCCATCCCCCATCAGGCTGACCACCGGGCGTTCGGGCTGCGCGAGTTTTACGCCCAGCCCGCAGGCAAATGAAAAACCGACAAGGCCGAAATCCAGTGGCGTGAACAGGGATCTCGGTGTCCAGTAATTCAGCGCGTCCGTCGCCTGTAGACACAAGGTGCCTGCATCCATGGTCACTGCCGCGTCTTTTGGCAGTACGCCGCGCAGCGCTTTGTACAATGCCGGGGGCTGAATCGGGTCACGGTCAATAGCTGAGTCCCTCTCGCGCTTTTCAAGCCAGGCGGTACGGGCGCGTTTGAAGTTCTCCGTCCATTGAGCCGCCCCGGACAGCGTTTTCTGATTGGCCAGTTCCGTACACAGTTGCCTTGCAACAGAGCGGGCGTCAGCCCAGATTCCGAGCGCCACGGGAAAATAACGACCAATCGCGGTCGGTTCCAGTTCAACCTGGATGATACTGGCCCGCTCGTTGATGTTGTCATACGAGTAGAAAGTCGAATTGAATCCCAATCGGGTTCCCAGCGCCAGGATGACATCCGCTTCGCGCATCAAACGGGATGCAACCGGATTCCCGCGTGGTCCCATTTGCCCCGCGTTCAATGGGTGGCCGAACGGAATCGCGTCACCGTGGCCGGGGGAGGTCGTGACCGGCGCGTTCAGTGTTTCCGCCAGGGCCAGGACATCTTCGAATCCGTTTGTATTCTTGATGCCGCCGCCGGTGACGATCACCGGGTTTTTTGCGGCGGCGAGTATTTTCACCGCCCGCTTGATTTCATCATCCGACCCACCCGGGACACTGTGTGTTCGATAATCCCGGGGCGACTGAAATGGAGGAAATTCGGCGACATCGGCCAGCACATCCCTTGGCAGGTTGAGTTGTACCGGACCGCATCGCGGCGTCAACGCCACCCGAAACGCTTCACGGAACATTTCCGGAATCCGTTTGGCCTGAGTGACGGTCCAGGTTTTTTTCGTGACCGGAGTCAACAACGATTGTTGATCCACTTCCTGGAAGGCGTCCCGATAAACATGCTCCAGGGAGAGTGAGCCGGCGATGGAAACGACCGGAGAGAAAGCGGCTTTTGCCTGAGCCAGCCCGGTCACCAGATTGGTTGCTCCCGGACCATTTTGCCCGGCCAGAATCACTCCGGGTTGTGCCGAAGCCCGGGCATAGCCATCGGCTATATGGGTTCCTGTCCGCTCGTCGTGTACTCCAATGAAATCAATATCCCCGGCATCGTAAAGCGCGTCGAACATTTCCATTGTCGCCGAGCCGATCAGGCCAAAAACATGTTTTGTCTTTTCTGCCCGCAATGATTCCACCGCGGCCTGACCGCCTGATAATTTCTTCATTTTCCAGCGCCGGTCAGCTGAACGCGGGTATGACTTCATCGCAGAACAGTTGCAGTGATTTCTTCTGTTCCGCGTGGCTCTGGCCCATGCTCGCGTAATAGACGAATTCATCTACCCCCAGTTCTTCCAGTTGTTTCAGTTTTCCGATTACCTGGTCTGGAGACCCGAACATCAGATTCTCTTCCAGCTTGTCCGGGTAATACTGTTCGCGCTCAACCAGGTCTTCCAGGGGGATTTGCCGGGGGAATCCATTGACGACATCGCCCAGGTTCCGGTACAGGTTCTCAAACAGCCCCATATTGGTTTGCAGTGACTGGATTGCTGAATCACGTTCCGTATCGTTTTCATATAATGCGGCATGGCGCATCATCGCAAAAACAGGACGCCTGCATCCCGGATTTTTGGCGATTGATTCTTCCATCCGGTCTTTATAAAGCCGGGCTTCGTCGAAAGAGCGGGCCATCGGCCAGCACAGGATGTTGCAGTTGTTTTTTACCGCATAGTCAAACGTGATCGGTGAGCGGGCGGCGACCCAGATGGGCGGATGCGGTTTCTGCAGGGGTTTCGGTACGGAAGTGGTGGCTGGAAATGACCAGAATTCTCCATCGTGAGCATAATCGCCCTGCCACAGCGCCTTGACTGCGGGAAGCATTTCCTGCATATAACGCCAGGCGTCCTGTTGCTTCAGGCCGGGGTGCATGCGGTCGAATTCCCGCTGATACGCGCCGGAACCGATTCCGAACTCAAGCCGGCCGCCGCTGAGCACATCCAGAAAAGCGGCCTCGCCGGCCAGACGGACCGGATTCCAGTATGCCGCCACCGCGACCGCGGTGCCGAGCCGGATATTATGGGTATGGTTCGCCCACCAGGTCAGTATCTGGAACGGATTGGGCGCCATGTTCATCTCAATGGCGTGGTGCTCTGCCGCCCAGACAATGTGAAAACCGCCGCGGTCCGCCATTTGTACGATTTCCAGTGTATGGCGCATTACCTCGCTGACCGACAGCGTGTCGTCGTTGCGTTCCAGGTTGTATGCAAGCTGAAATTTCATGGGTTCTGATGAGACTTCGGGAGTTGCGGCACGGGAACTATAGTGGAGTGTTTTCTCCAACGCAAGACAACCGGCACACTGGATTTGCGTTGACCGGCGTATCGGCGCATCGAACAGGAACGATCACCTGTTTTTGACGTGGTCCATGATCAGATTTTCCATACCAGCCGATTTCCCGATGTGGGGAAGCATCCGGATCTCAATATCGGGATGGCGGCGTTGCACGCTTGAAATTTCATCCGGCACATCCCGGATAACGTGATTGCCCCTGGCCAGGAAGTAGGGGAGTACCACAATTTCCGTTGAACCATTTTCGATCAGGTTGCACAAACCGGCGGAAATATCCGGTTCCGCCATTTCCAGGAAGGCGCATTCAACCCGGTCGAAATCATCGGTCGCATTCTTCAACCGGTCGGTCAAATCCTGGATTTCCCGGATTGATTCGGTGTTTCTGCTGCCATGGGCGATGATTAACAATGCGTTCATTGACTATGATTTTTAATCAGGTGGTCCATCATTTCAATATGCTGTGGCCGGTCATTCAGGCACGGGATATAATGATAGGCTCTGCCGCCTGAATCGAGAAACAGTTGTTTATTCCTGATCGCGATTTCCTCCAGTGTTTCCAGACAATCGACACTGAATCCGGGGCAAATCACATCGACTGATTCTATACCCTGTCCGGCCAATTCCCGCAAAGTGTGATCGGTATAGGGTTCCAGCCATTTTTTCGGCCCCAGCCTGGATTGGAAGGAAAGTTGCCACTGATCCGGTTTGAGTTGCAGTTTTCCCGCCAGCAATTTTGCGGTTGATTCACATTGTCCCCGATACGGGTCGCCCTGTTGTGAATACTGTTCCGGTATGCCATGAAAGGACATCAGCAGCCTGTCCGCTCGCCCATGCTTTCGCCAGCGCTCCTCGACGGACTGGCTCAATGCTTCAATGTATTGCGGTTCATCAAAATAGTGACAGACAAACCGGAACTCTGGAATGGATGGCCAGGATTCAAATACCCTTAAGGTCTCGTCTTTGGTTGAGGCGGTCGTGGTTGTGGAATATTGTGGATACATCGGCAGGATCAGATATCGGGTAGCGCCGGCCTGACGCAGCCTGTTCAGGCCCTGTTCAATCGACGGGGAGCCGTAACGCATTCCGGGTTCTATCCTGATGTCCGGGAGCAATGGCGATCGGGATTGTACCCGGGATTGAAGCCGTTTGACCTGGCTTTGGCTGATCGTAAGCAGTGGCGAGCCCCGATCGGTCCAGATTTCCTGATAGGCTTCGGCAGAGCGCTTTGGGCGGGTATTCAATATAATGACATTGAGTATGAACCACCAGATCGGCCGGGGAACCCGGATCACCCTGGGGTCACTCAGGAATTGTTTCAGGAATGCCCGTACATCGTCTGTCCGGGGGGATGCCGGCGTGCCGAGGTTGTTGATCAAAACGCCGGTTATCGGATGTTGGGCAGGCATGGATAGTCAGTCAGGAAAACCGGAATGGATCGTCATAAAATTGCGGTTGGTGAATTGTAACGCGCATTTAATCTGCATGAGCGGTATAAAAGTCGTTAGAATCTTCAAACCCGAAAAATTTCTTAAAAATACCATCAGGAGAACCCGGCTTTCATGTCAGAACCGAAAACCCTTGAGCAAAGAGAACCTGAGCAAACCCCGGATTGCATGATTTCTGCAAGATCCGCGTTCGGACTGGATACAGACCTTGAAATGCCCGGTTTCAGTCAGCGCGATGAACATGTGCCTGAAATCGACCCCGGCTATTGTTTCAATCATGACGTTACGCTGGCGTTGTTGGCCGGATTCGCGAAAAATCGTCGGGTACTGGTGCAAGGTTACCACGGAACCGGCAAGTCCACCCACATCGAACAGGTTGCCGCCCGGCTGAACTGGCCCTGTGTCCGGGTGAATCTGGACGGACACATCAGTCGCCTGGACCTGGTCGGGCGGGACGCAATTGTGATCAGACAGGGCAAACAGATTACCGAGTTCCAGGAGGGGATTGTCCCCTGGTCCCTGCAACGCCCGGTGGCCCTGGTTTTCGATGAGTTTGACGCGGGCCGCCCGGACGTGATGTTCGTGATTCACCGCATTCTGGAGCGGGACGGGAAATTCACGTTGCTGGATCAGAACCGGGTGATCCGCCCGCATCCGGGGTTCAGATTATTCGCCACCTCCAACACGGTCGGCCTCGGCAATCTGAACGGGCTGTATCACGGTACCCAGGTATTGAATCAGGCGCAGATAGACCGATGGAATATCGTGACCACCCTGAATTATCTTTCCGTGGATGAGGAAGTGGACATTGTTCTGGCTCAGATTCCCGCTTTTTCTGATCGTATTGAGACCGTGAGGGCGATGGTCGGATTGGCGGGCCTGACCCGCAACGGCTTCTCCGCCGGAGATATTTCCACTGTAATGTCTCCGAGAACGGTGATTACCTGGGCAGAAAACATCGAAATATTCGACGACATTGGCAAGGCGTTTCTGCTGTCATTCCTGAACAAGTGCGACCAGGCTGAGTATTCGATTATCGCGGAATACTACCAGCGCGCTTTCGGTGAAGACCTGGAATACGCGATCCCGCAAGGGAATGTTCCCGCATAGCGCCGGGCATGTAAAACCGCGTCATGGCAGAAGAAGTACGGCGTCGATTGATTGAGCGTCATTGCGCCGCCGCCATCCGCGCGTTATCGGCAACCCCTGAGGCGCAATACAAGAGACAGACCCTTTTCCTGCAAGGCCGCGCCTGTTCGTTTCAGGCGCCTCATCTGCTGGCCGATGCGCTCAACGACTCCTTCTCCCGCAATCGCGGGGTAGCTGATTGCATTGCGCTTCGATTGATTCACAGCGACCTTTCCCTGCACCGCTCATTGTCTCCCCCGGAGCCGGTCGCCAGACTCGCATTCGATATTCTGGAGCAGTTGAGATGCGAGGCGTTGCCGGGGGTAAACCTGGCGGGCATTCGTCGTAATGTGGATGAAGCGTTCGATCAATGGTGCCGCCAAAGCCGCGGGAACGGGCTGGTTGAGAACGAACTGGGGCTGCTGATTTACAGCCTGGCCTGGATCGTCCGCTGCCGACTGACCAACCGGATTCAGGATGGAGAGGTTGAAGGATTGATCGAGTCGGTACGATTCCGGCTCGCGCCGGTCATTGGCGATGATCTGGCGATGCTTCGAGCCTGGATTGATGACCAGCAGAAATATGCGCGCCACGCATTGAGTATCGCACAGGCGGTCCATGAAATCGCGCGGTCTGTTGGCGGCGACCTGATTGGCAGGCATCTGGCGGCGCTCAGGGACAGGACCCTGTTGCCGCCGGTTGATGAAGCGGATGACCGCTATGTGGAATCTGAAATCGGTGTCGGCGGTCGAATGGAGGAGGGAGCGGACCAGGAGGATCAATACCATGTTTTTTGTACGGATTTTGACAAACTGTTGGTTGCGAAGGATCTCTATCGTCTCGAACAGAGGCGAAAGCTGCGCGTCGAACTGGATCGAATGATCAAGGCCCAGACGGTCAATATATCGCGGCTGGCCCTGCGGTTGCAGCGTCTGTTTGCGGCGCGGCGCCGGTCGGGATGGCGGGATGGTGAAGAGGAAGGCTATCTGGATGGCCGCAGAATCAGCCAACTGGTATCCAGGCCCGGTTATTACCGGGTTTTCAAGCAGGAAAAACAGGCGCCGTATTGCGATACCGTAGTCAGTTTCCTGATTGACAACTCCGGGTCAATGAAACGACAGCGATTCCAGGCAGTCGCCATTCTGGTGGATGTCTACTGCCGGGCGCTGGAATTAGCCGGAGTGTCTGTCGAGATACTCGGATTCACCACCACAGGCTGGGCCGGAGGCGAGTCGATCAAGGTATGGCGCAAATCGGGGTCTCCTGAATATCCGGGCCGTCTGAATGACCGCTTGCATATTGTTTACAAGGATGCCGGGACCAGTTGGCGGCGTTCCCGGTATTCGATCTCATCGCTGATGAATCCGGTCCACTTCAAGGAGGGGCTGGACGGTGAGGCGTTGCAATGGGCAGAGCATCGCCTGCTCAATCGGGTTGAAGGCAGAAAGTGTCTGGTCATGATCTCTGATGGCGCCCCCATGGAAAGCGCGACCAGCAATCATAACGACCCGTTCTATCTGGAGCGGCACCTGAAACAGGTGGCAAGCCGGATTGAGCGCGCCGGTCAGATTGAATTGAAGGCGATCAGCGCCGCCCTGGGTCTGGACGAGTTTCTCAGGGAATCCATCACACTTGACCTGGACGGGACACTCGACAACCGGGTTTTCGGCGCGCTCGAGAAGTTGTTTGGAGTGCGCCACCATCCGCACGGCTGGTCATCGTAGGGGCGGGTCTTTGTGCCCGCCCGCCGAAAGTGGATTCCCGCTTCCGCGGGAATTGTAAATGTTCAGTAATTCGCTGACAGAATCGAGGTATTTAGAAACCCGACTGTGGAAGCGAAGACATGCGAAACAATAGCCAGGACAAGACCCTGTATCGAAACTACATTGCCAAGTGGAAATTCATGATTCACGAGTATGAGTTAGTCAAACAACACCGGCAGTATTTATATCTCGATGCCGATGTCCCGGTCTCTGGATCGGTCTTTGCGCCACTCTTCGGTTTGGTCTTCCATTGTCCTGGTCGTTTTCTCATGGGTTGGGGACAACGAGTGTTCTTGTATGTAGGTCATCAGGCTCGGGATGCCGGGTTCGTAATTCGCCCCTTCGACTCGCCAGACATAGCCGAGTTGATATAGCTGATCCAGATTCTCCAGAATGCGTTTGTTGGTGACCGGTTCGTCATCGCCGGATAGTCCTTTCCTGATCGCTTCTTTGAGTATGTTGCCATGCAGATGCGGCTTGTGCGGTTTGCCAGTCTGGATAAAGGCATCCGCAACGTTCCTGGCCACAGACAGCAATTCCTTTCTCTCTATCTCATCGAAGCGGGTCTGGTACATGAGATCACGTTCTCTGTGTGTCTCTGCCTCCACTCCCCGGATCATATCCAGGGTGATTCCTGTCTCGCCGGTTTGAGACAGTTTCCGAGCCAGGCAATCGCCCTGGATTTGTACGAAATAAGGATAGCAATGAGCGCGTTTGGCGGCTTCTTCGGCGACACCGGGCGCAAGGGATACACCCGCCTTTTCCAACGGCACAGTGATTGCCTGTTGGGCTTCTTCCGGTGACAGTCGCCCCAATGGGAATATCTTGCTACGCCCCCAGAAAGAGGCATTGGCGCTTTCCAGCGTCGCCTGCAAGTTCGGAGTGCCGGCCAGAACCAGCAGGAATGGGTTGCCCTCTGAACGCAAATCCTGGCTGACATTGAGCAGAACTTGCCCGACCTCGGGTTTCAGCGTATGCGCCTCGTCAATCATCAGGATTACCGGCCTGGCTTGGCTCCTGGAGCGTAACAGGTTCGCCAGCGTCGCGGCGGGTTCGGAGTAATCCAGTCCAACACTGGCCCCGGCTACTCCTATGTTGGCGGAAACCTCGACATTCTTGACTTTGTCCCGTAGTTTACCGATGGCGAGGTTCTCCAGTCCGGCCCGGGTTTCCAGTTCGTATGGTTTAACCCACAGAATGTCCAGTTTTTCCTTTTTGAGTGTCTCTTTTTGCAGGTGGCGGAGCAGGGCAGTCTTGCCGTTGCCGCGAGGGCCGTAGAGAATCAGATCCTGGCTGAGTGGTTCCCGATCTTTCAAGATATGTACACATTCCCGGAAATATTCCTGTTCACGCTGTCGGCCAGCCAGATAAGGCGGCACAACCCCCGTGCCGGGCTTGAACAGTTTTATCAAATCTATATTGCTCATTCTCTACACCTCACGTTTACCATCCTGCATCAATTCAGTGGCGTTGTCAAAAAAAATCACAGGGATGCTCTTAGCGCCACCATCGAAATTTACTGGAACTTTACTGGAATTATGCTAGTATGTTTCTGGTATTAATACTGAAAGGTCAGGCTCATATTTACTCCCGATTTCCAGATTACACCGGCGCTGACCAAAGTGTTGATGGATATTGAAGCGAGTCGTCAGGCGGTTTCAAGCCTGCCGGTTACTGTGCCTGTTTTGACCTCTTTGCGGGAATCAGCGCGTCTGGTTTCCACACATTATTCGACGCAGATTGAGGGTAATCGCCTTACACAAGAGCAAGTGGAAAATGTAATTCATGGCGGCACATTCCCCAATCGTGAGAGAGATGAACGAGAGGTCAAAAACTATTATCAAGCGCTGGATTTTCTGGATGCGTTGATAAAAAGAAAAGTATCTCCGATCGCAGAAAAAGATATACAAACTCTACATGGCCTGGTGATGGATGGAAAAAGGAAGGCCACGCCTTATCGAGATGGTCAGAATGTGATCAAGGATAGCGGTAGCGGCGCCATCGTATATATGCCACCAGAAGTTAAAGACGTGCCTGGACTTATGTGTGAATTGGTAGCCTGGATTAATGAGCAAGCCAGTAAAGCGGAGTTACCCATACCGCTGATTGCAGCCATCGCACATTACCAGTTTGCAACGGTCCACCCTTACTATGATGGTAACGGACGTACCGCCCGCCTGCTTACGAATCTTGTTTTGCACAAATCAGGTTATGGCTTGAAAGGGATCTATTCCCTGGAAGAATATTATGCCAGAAACCTGCGAGCCTATTACGGGGCGTTGAACATTGGTGAATCGCATAATTACCACTTTGGCCGCGCCGAGGCTGATACTACCACATGGGTCATGTATTTCTGTGAGGGCATGGCTGACTCCTTTGCCAATATACGACTAAAAGCTACAGAGGTGTCCAGAGGAATGCCCACGGGTCACAGCGCTCTTTTGCGTGAGCTGGATCAAAGGCAAAAACAAGCGCTTTCCTTGTTTGAAAAAAGCAAGTACATAACCACAAGAGAAATTGCCGACTTGCTGGGTGTTCATATACGAACCGCGTTAAATCTGTGCAATAGATGGTGTGATGAAGGTTTTATGATTCAGCTTGGCGCAGCGCCTAAAAGCCGCAAATATGAACTGGCTGATAAATGGATTGAGTTGGCGCTATGATAAGATGATTGACAATCAGGAGTTTTACGGCTCACGCTCCTGCGATTACGATTTGTGGATTCCCGTTCATCCAGACAATTCATTTGCTTACACATTCGGGGGCGCGTTACTGTTACTTGATTACATCATAATCGTTGTGTAGCATGGGTTCCCAAACAAACCGGGAGCATAATTATGGCGGGCATTACAATACGCAACCTCGACGACGAAATAAGGGCTCGACTTCGTAAACGCGCAACAGAGCGTGGCCGGTCGATGGAAGAAGAAGTACAGTTGATTCTGACTGAGGCGATCAGCCGGGAGGCTGTGCCTTCCAAAGGCTTGGAAACCGCGGTCCACAAACTGTTCAAGCCTTTTGGAGGAGTGGACCTGGAACTACCACCGCGTGAACCGATGCGCGAACCACCTCGCTTCGACTGAGGCGAGGGCATGGTCGTACTGGATACTAATGTTGTTTCCGAGTTGATGCATAGAGAACCAGATGAGAAGGTTTTAATCTGGATTGACAACCAACCGACACAAGAGCTTTTTGTGACATCGGTGACCGAGGCGGAAATTCGCGCCGGAATTGCGTTTCTTCCCGAAGGCGTGCGTCGCAGGGGTCTTGCAGAGGCCGCCGGACACACTTTCAGCGATTTGTTCGCTGGCCGGATTCTGCCGTTTGATAGCGCTGCGGCCTGCGTCTATGCGGAGATCGTTGCGGTACGACGCGCGAGTGGGCGCCCAATCTCCCAAGCCGACGGTCAGATCGCTGCCGCACTTTTTCCAAGCACCGATAGTGCAGTGAAGAGCGGTCGTAGAGGATTGAAGGGTCGGGTTCTTTCGAAATACTCTCGCTGCGAGAAATTGGCTACATCATCAAGTCTCGCATCATGGATGCCAAAAAAATGGAGATCTTTCTCTGTAAAATCCGGTAGTTTGCTTGAGTTAAGTGCGAAGAACCGAAAGGGTTTTCCGTCGTTAATCCCACCTCTCACTTTTAGCGTTGTATCACGATCATCAAGGGCGCCTATTAAGTCAATAGCTTTCCGCACGTACATCTCATCCCCAAATCGATTGTTACACTCAGCATGCGTATCCAGCTTGCCAGCATAATCGAATCCAGGAATCTTTGGATTCTTGTGATCCAGCAAGGTACGTGGAACGACATGGTCGCTACTACGTTGTAGCCCCACAATGCTTAACCCACAGAGGTAACAGGTCTGTATCGGGCGGAATGTGTGCCGATTCATAATATTTGAGACTTCCGGGTTCGGTTGGCTCGCATTGCAAGTGTACACCAGTCCACCATTGAACGGGATCAGGTGATCGCACCCTCAATCCCCTGATAAGTGTTCTGGAGGGAGATTTCTGCTGGATTGAACGGGCTGTAGATGGATGGACGGGTATTCTGGTTGTCAGACGGCTGGGGCGCGGTACAAAGTCCTTCCTGAACCGTGCCTATTGCCGGTTGGCAACGCCGGATTCCATGATGCGGGCGTGTGCACCCCCGCCGCCAGGCGGCGCTCGTCGATCCAGGGTGGATTTTTAGGCCGCGAAGCCCGACTTTAAGGGCAGATCGTTCCGAGACACCAGAATGACCGTATGACGCGGCGCCAAAAGAGTCTGGCCGTTCTGACTCCGGCATCGAACCACTACGTAATCCTGCGTCCGCTCCCAACCACCCGGACAGTACGTTGCAAGAATGGCTTCCTCCTCCATACCCATATCCGTCCACTCCGAATCAGGAAGACCTTCCAAATTGTTCCAGTACAGGCCTTCTCCATCGGTCATTCGTCAGGCTGATCGAATAGTCCCAGCCCCGCTTCGCGCATTCACCAACCAGAGTGCCCTTATAATACGCATTGTCCGCCCGAAACCAGACCGGCGCGTCCTTCGGAAGCATCCCCGCAGTCCAATGCAGCAGCTTGCGCCGATGCGCTATTTCTGGCCGGAAGATCCGTAATGACCCCGGTTGATGCACGTCTGATTGCAACCTTTGTATGCGGCTGATTGCAAGTTTAACGTTCAGCTGATTGTAAATTATCATCGTAGGGCGGGTCGCTGTGCCCGCCCGCAGAAAATCGGTGGAGGAAACGAAATTTGGCGCTCCAGGAGAAGGGCATCCCAGGTTATTTGTGGCAGCGGGCGACCACAGAGGGTCGCCCCTACGACATCGTGTTAGGGCAGACTCTACGATAACGGTTCCAGGCTCATTCCGCCATTCCCTTGATAAGTGGAAATCCACAGCTATAGTCACATACGGCGGGGCGGGTTCCTTACCCGGTGGGCAGGTTACAGCTTTCTCCATAACCGGGAAATCGGCACAGCGTGAAGGCGCTCGCCGAAGGGCGCGCTGGTTTCTCCATCATAGAGCACGATGCCGCGGGCGAAGCGGTCTCCGGCTGCTTTTTTGAGCTTGCGCAGTCCACGAAAGTCAGTCGGCTTCACCGTTGCCGATGCCTTGATTTCTACGCCAGCGATCAAGTCGGACGGTTGCTCAATGACGATATCCACCTCGGCGCCATCCTTGTCCCGAAAATGGAAGAATTCCGTTTGCATATCCTGCCAGCCTGCCTGTCTCCGCAATTCCTGGAATACAAATGTTTCCAGAAGATGTCCCAGCAAACTTCTGTTCGCTGTCAGCGTCCCGGTATTGGCGCCGATCATGGCAGCGGCGAGTCCGGTATCGGTAAGATGCAGCTTCGGACTCTTGATCAATCGTGTCAGGCGGTTGCTGTGCCAGGAGGGGACGCGCTCCAGCAGGAAAAGCCTCTCAAGAAGTGTGACGTAGTTCTCTATGGAAGTCCGGCTGAGTTCAAAGGGCGCGGCCAGAGCGCTGAGGTTGAAGAGTTGGGCTGTTTGCGCGGCGGCGGCGCGCAACAGCCTCGGCAAGACATCCAGCGAACGAACCTGACTGATGTCGCGCACATCGCGCTGGACAAGAGCCGCAATATAATCACGATACCAATTCGCCTGACGCCTCTCGGTCGGACGCGCCAGCGCCGCGGGATAACCACCGGAAACAATCTTCCGGGCAAGCTGCTGTCCGAGTCGTTCACACTGGAACACTGGAAAACCGTCCCCGAACAGAGCGCTTATAAAGCCTGTATCCGGGGGAGATGGGACAGTCGGACTGGTGAGCTCATACTGTGTCAGAGGATGCAGTGGTACCATTTGCAGACGTCCCGCCAATGACTCCGACAGTTGGGGAACAAGAAGTACGTTCGTGGACCCTGTCAGCAGAAAGCGCCCCGGCGTGCGATCCCGGTCCACGGCTATCTTGATGGTTTCAAACAATTCCGGGACACGTTGGACCTCGTCCAGTATAATGCGTTCGGGCAGTGCGGCGACGAAACCCATCGGGTCGGTTCGGGCGCTGTCTCTCGTGACTGAATCGTCAAAGCTGAAATAGCTGTAGTCGCGATTTTGCGGGGGGTATCCCCGGACAAGCGGGTTACCACTCCAGGGGACCGGCTTGGTGACTGGCTCGCCAAGCCAGGTCAATGTGTCTGGCGCACAAGTGATCTTGGCAAGTGTTGTCTTGCCACACTGACGCGGGCCGTGAATCAACACGACCGGTGAGTCATCAAGAGCTTCGATAAGCCGGGGGGCGATGGAGCGAGGATAGAGTGCCGGGTTAGACATCGGCTGATTGTAAGTTTGATGCGCGGCTGATTGCAAGTTTAACGTTCGGCTGATTGTAAATTATCGTCGTAGGGACAGGTCACTGTGCCTGTCCGCAAAAGATCGGTGGAGGAAACGAATTTGGTGCTTGAAGGTCGGGGAATCCCGTTTTACCAGTAGCTATCAACTTTCGCTCGCTATGATACACTCTGGTAAGGAATGAACCATGTCCAGGACCACCAGATGAACCTCCGATTTGCCTCCCTCATCCACACAGTTCAGGGGTTTGCCGATGAGCAATTCCGTTACTGATCGGGTGGGCACGTATCCGGCCCAGGAAGCCGGGGAGAAGTTTGACCGACTGAAGACCCTGCTGCGAGAGATGTTCCAGCTGGACCGCGGCGACCTTGATTTCGGTCTCTACCGTATCATGAACATGAAGGCGGGTGAGATTGAGGCATTCCTGGACCGTGACCTGCTGCCGCAGGTGAAAACAGTTCTGGCGGGAGTCGCAGACGAGGAGCGAGAGGAAATCGAAACCCTGCTTGATCGTACCATCAGGCAGTTAAAGGCGCTGAAAGCGCCGGTGGAAGACAACGAAAAAGTGCTTGACCTGCGCGAGCGACTGGCGAAGGCAAAGGCGGACGCCGATGCCGAGGCGGACGCATACAGTCATCTTGCCAACTTTTTTGCCCGCTACTACACGCAAGGCGATTTCATGTCGCTGCGACGCTATTCCGGTGGTGGACGGACGACCTATCTGATCCCGTACAACGGTGAGGAAGTCAAACTCCACTGGGCCAACGCCGACCAGTATTACATCAAAACGACCGAGAACTACGCTTCTTACGCTTTTACCGTTGGTGAAGGGGAAGCTGAACGCCGTGTCCGATTCGAGATTGATACAGCCGACAATGAAAGAGACAACGTCAAGGAAGCTGAGGGCAAACAGCGTCGTTTCGTGCTCGGATCAGGAGAGGGGGCGGTCGTTCATGAGGCGGATGATCTGGTCATTCGTTTCGAACATCGGCCATTGACGGAAGGGGAGAAGAAGATATGGACAGGCAATGGAGCCAGACAGCAGAGCCGAATCAACGAAGTATCGGCGGAGCGGATTTTTGGCATCCTGGAGAAATCAGGGTCGGATTTGCGGAATTTGCTGGTTACGCCTGCACCAACGGAAGCCAACCCGGAGCGGTCGGCGCTGGTCAAGCATATCGAACGTTATACAGCGAAAAACAGCTTCGACTACTTTATCCATAAAGACCTGAGTGGCTTCCTGCACCAGGAATTGGACCTGTATCTGAAGACCGAAGTCCTGAACCTGGACGATCTGGCGTTAGGTGATACAGAACGATTGCGCCGGACATTGGCGCGGATGCGAGCCGTTCGCTATATGGCGGGGAAGATCATCGCCTTCCTCGCGCAGTTGGAGAACTTCCAGAAAAGCCTCTGGCTGAAAAAGAAATTCGTACTGGAAACCCAATGGTGCGTGACACTGGATCGTGTGCCGGAGGCACTCTACCCGGAAATCGCCGCCAACGAGGCGCAGCGTAAGGAATGGGTGGAGTTGTTCGCGATTGATGAGATTACCGGCGATGTTTGCAATGGTGGCATTGGGTACAGCGAACCATTAGAAAAGGTGTTCCTGAAATCCAACCCCTGGCTGATGCTGGATACGCGCCATTTTGACGCGGATTTCAAGGCTCGCCTGCTAACCGCTTTATCAGACGCCGGACCACTGGACGAGCAGATGGACGGACTGCTGGTTCACAGTGAGAATTTTCAGGCGCTGAATCTGTTGCAGGCGCGGTATGGTGGGCAGGTGCAGTGCGTTTATATTGATCCTCCGTACAATACCGGGTCGGATGACGATTTTGCTTACAAGGACCAATTTCGTCACAGTTCATGGATATCAATGATGATTGATCGGCTTCGATTAGGGCGAAGTCTGATGATGCAATCTGCCGGGGTTTTGATCAGTACCGATGACGGGGAGTATGCCAATCTGAAGCTACTGCTTGATTCCGCGTATGGTGCCGAAAATTTCGTAGCAGATGTGATTTGGAACAGCCGGAAATCTGTGTCTAACGATGCGCTCATTTCTGGTGGGACCAACCACACGACTTTTTTTGCCGCAAACAGGGTTGAGATGGAGAACCGCAAGTCCAAATTTAGACTTCTCCAGGATAACAATGGATTCTCCAATCCCGACTCGGACCCGAAGGGGCCGTGGAAGTTGGATCCAATGGATGCACCCAATGTGAGGGAGAATTTGACTTACCCGATAGTCAACCCATCGACGGGGCGAAAGTTTTTGCCTCCATCAGGACGGTGCTGGAGATTTGAGGAGAGTCAGACACAGACTCTGCTTTCAGAGGGGCGCATTATCTTCGGTCGAAGCGGCGATGCCAAGCCAATGTACAAACGGTACTGGAGTGAGGCGAACGAAAGGGGGAGGACTCCAACAACTCTTTGGGATGATGTGAAAACGACGACAGATGCAACAAAGGTGATAATGGCATTGTTCGGCTCAGGTCTTTCCCAACATCTCATCAATCAACTGAAACCGAAGCCAACTGAATTAGTTGAACGTTGTGCCATTTTATTGACAGATGCGAGAGATTACCTTCTCGACTACTTCGCTGGTTCCGGCACTACTGGCCATGCTGTCATCAATCTGAACCGCGAGGATGGTGGTGAACGCAAGTATATCCTGGTCGAGATGGGTGACCATTTCGACACCGTGATGTTGCCGCGCCTGAAGAAGGTCGTCTATGCGCCACAATGGAAACACGGCAAGCCGGTCACTCGCCACAAGGGCATGACCCAACTCATCCAGTATCACCGCCTGGAATCCTACGAGGATACACTGGACAGCCTGGTTCTCACTCCGCCGGACGGCGACCTGCTGGCTGATAACGAGCCGGCGATGGTCGAAGATTACCGGCTGCGCTACGCGCTGGGCGAGGAGACCGCAACCAGCCCTTGCCTGTTGGGCCGCCACTTCACAGACCCTTATTGCTACACTCTCTCTGTCGTGCGGGACGGCGTGCGCCGGGAGACCCCGGTTGACCTGCCGGAGACCTTCAACTACCTGCTCGGCCTGCGCGTGGAGTCATACCGGCGCATTGACGGCGTACTCGCCATCACTGGCAGGAATTCGCAAGGCCAGCGCTGTCTGATTCTCTGGCGCAATCTGGAGACGATGGACAATATGACATTGGGAAGCTGGTTCACGAACAACCGGAGACAGCTTCCCCAATCATTTGATCTGGTTTATGTCAATGGCGACCATACACTGAATGCAATCCGCCAACCGGGCGAGACCTGGGCCGCCAAAACCATTGAACCGCTTTTCCGTGAATTGATGTTTGAAGCCTAATACGAGAGCATCATGAAGAAGGAAGAATTGATCCAATCACCATCGGACGTTCTCCCTCATGTTGTTCTACTGGGGGCGGGGGCCAGCCAGGCCGCATTCCCGAATGGAGATAAGTCGGGGTGCCCGCTTCCGTTGATGAACAATCTTGTGGAGGTCGTCGGCCTGGAATCACTGGTAGAGAAAGCCGATGAGATTTCTAATACCACTGAAAATTTCGAGCAGACTTATTCCCGAATTGCATCTGATCCGAAATTCAGCAACTTGGCAAAAGAGATCGAAAACAAGATCAACGACTACTTTTCTTCTCTCCGTATGCCAGCATCAACAACAATATACGATTATCTTCTTCTATCTCTCAGAGATAAGGACGCGATATTTACATTCAACTGGGATCCGTTTTTGTTCGATGCCTATAAGCGATACAGGTATAGGTATGTTGTGCCGTCACTTCCCAAGATATTTTTTTTACACGGCAATGTTCGGATTGGAATGTGTTCAAACCATCCCGAAAAATGGGATGAAAGGCAACAGAAGTGCTCTATTTGTTCAGAGCAACTCACCGACGTGCCATTACTCTACCCGGTCGAAAAGAAAGATTATTCCACTCACCCATACATCAAAGGAAGCTGGGAAGAAGCAAAACATTTTTTCAGCGAAGCGTTTGTTCTGACCATCTTCGGGTACGGCGCTCCGACTTCCGATGTGGATGCTGTGGAATTGCTTAAATCGGCATGGTTCGGAAGGAGTGAGAGAAAAATTGAACATATCGAGATCATAGATACAGCATCAAAATCTGATCTTTACGAACGGTGGAAAGGCTTTACCCCAACCAAACATCTCAAGCTGATATATAGTTTTGATGAGTCCTGGATAAGAATGTATCCCAGACGATCCGTCAAGTGTTTGATGAGCCCCGTCTATTGTGGCGAACCAGCCGAGACTTTTCCTTTGGCGGAATCAGAAAATGTACGAGATATACTCGGACATATTTCAGATATTACCGAATGGGAAACGAAAGACGATTCGAGTCAGGAGTAAAGTCATGACACCTCTCGAAAACCGTCTTGTCCTGCACCGTTTTCTGTGCCGGGAGTTCGGTCATGATCTGGCTGCCATGCTGGAGCGGTTGCGCGATGTTCCCGTCGGTCTTGCCGCCAGTGGGGAGAGCGAGTATGCCCGCGCTCTTTATCTGAACCCGGTTAAAGCCGGGATCAGTTCCTCATCGTTCGCCGACTACGATGCGGAGATTATGGCAATCAGTACCCGGTTGCGTATGACGGGCGAGCATGGAAGGGGATGGAAGCCGCACCAGTATCTTGCCTTGCTGTTCACCGAACATTACCTGCGCCGCTATTTCGAAGACCCGGAGAAGCTGTGCGAAGAATTAAACTATGAGAAGCGGCAGGATCCGTTGACCCGGCGCATGCCGGACTATAAGGCGGAAGAATTACGCACCGTCGCCGTACAGAGCGCCACTGGTTCTGGCAAGACCCTGGTCATGCATGCCCACATCCTGCAATACCGGCGCTTGGCGCGTGCGGCAGGTGAACCGATCAACAACGTCATCCTGGTGACGCCGAACGAGCAAATGTCCGCGCAGCACGAACGTGACCTCATATCGAGTAATCTCTCCGCCCGATTGTTTTCGAGCGAGGCCAGCGCGGATCTGTTTTCATCCGTGGAGATCATAGATCTGAACAAGCTGGCCGAGAAGAAGGGCGTGAAGCGTGTCGCGGTGAGCGACTTCGGGGAAAACAATCTGGTGCTGGTGGATGAAGGGCATTTGGGCGCGTCGGGCAAGGTCTGGCGCGAGCGGCGGATGGAACTGGCGCGTGGCGGTTTCACCTTCGAATATTCCGCCACTTTCAATCAGATCGTCGGCAAGGACGACGGCTTGCGCGATGTGTATGGCAAGTGCCTGCTGTTCGACTACCCCTACCGCGCATTTCATGCGGATGGCTATGGCAAGGATTACTCCATCTCCAATCTGCCTCAAGGGGCGGAGGATGAGAACAGCGAATTGTATCTGTTGGGTTGCCTGCTGAGTTTCTACCGGCAAACCCGCATCTGGCGCGAGGGACGTGCTGGCTGGACGGAGTTCAATGTGACCCGGCCACTCTGGGTGTTTCTCGGAAAGACCGTAACCGGCAATTCCCAGGCAGACCGGCAGACCCAATCGGATGTTGTGCGTATTCTCGACTTCCTCGGTCAAGTATTGGCGCAGGGTGACCGGGTTCGGTCCATGATCAGTCGTCTCCTGGATGGCGCATCCGGGCTGACCGATGAGTCTGGCGGCGATTATTTTTCCGGTCGGTTCGATGACCTCGCGAGTGACGGTTCCAACGCGATCTATGATGATATTTGCAATACCCTGTTCCACGGAGCGGGTCGGCTGCATGTCGTCTATCTGACCGCCGGTGAGGGCGAGATGCACCTGCGTACCGCCGACAATGCGGCTTTCGGCGTGGTCAATGTCGGTGACTCGGCGGCGCTTTATAAAATACTGACCGAAAACGCGAATCCTGATTTCGATGTTGAACGGGAGGCCGGATTTACCCGGCGGCTGTTCGCTGATGTGGATCGGTCGGACTCGACCGTCAATATCGTGATTGGAGCGCGGAAATTCATCGCTGGCTGGAATTCCTGGCGGGTAAGTACGATGGGGTTGATGCATGTCGGAGTCGGCGAGGGGCCGGAAATTATCCAGATGTTCGGGCGCGGCGTGCGGTTGAAGGGTTGGAATATGAGTCTGAAGCGTCACCGGATGAGTGAAGCTCCGGCGCCGGCCGACAGCGACCGGCTGGCGGAACTGGAAACCCTGCGTATTTTCGGATTGCGCTCCAACTATATGCAAACCTTCAAGGAATTGCTGGCGAGGGAGGGTATGCAGACCGAACGGGAAACTGTCGTGTTGCCCGTCACCTGGAATTTCGCGAAAAAAGATCTGAAAATCATTCGTCTCAAAAAAGGGCAGAAATATGATCGCTCCGATCAGCGACCTGTCCTGCCGCCCCCCGGTAATCCAGACAGTCCAAAAGTGGAGATGGACCTGTATTCCCGATTGCAGGCCGTTGAGTCCGATGGTCGGGCAACCGATGAGGAGACTACGAGGACTCCGGTCAAGCTCGAAGCGCGTCATATCGCCCTGTTCAATCGCACGCGAATCTACGACAAGTTGCTGGCGCGCAAGCGGCGGATGGGCTGGCACAATCTGACTATTGACCGCGCGGCGGTTGACAGGTTGCTGGATTATGACGACTGGTATGAGCTTTATATCCCACCGGAACGGTTGAAGGCAAAGAGTTACGCGGATGCCCGGAAACTGGAGGATGTTGTCGTCGAACTGATCACTGGATACGCTGACCGATTCTGGCGGAGCCAGCGCCGGAAATGGGAGTACAGGAATATCGAGGTGACGAAGCTGGATGAGACAGACCCGAACAATATCGGTGAATACCGGCTGTCGGTGGATGCAACGAAAACGCAGTTGGTTGACGATATTCACGCCTTCAAGCGCTATCTCGAAAAAGGTCCCGTTTACCCCCTGAAACTTGATGTCATCATGACCGACGCCCATGCCTACAAGCCGCTTCTGTACGCTACTGGCAACAGCGAGGTCAAGGTTCAGCCGGTTCCCTTGAACGGCGATGAAAAGCGGGTGGTCGAAGGTCTGGCCGGTTTGGCGACATCCGGTGACCTTTGCCTGCGCGGACGGGAATTGTTCCTGATTCGCAACCTGACCCGTGGCCGGGGAGTCTCATTCTTTGACGATTTCGCCTATTACCCCGATTTCATTGTCTGGTTGACGGAGGGCCAGAGCCAGCATATCGTCTTTCTTGATCCCAAGGGACTGAGCCGGTTCGGCCCTGAAGAACGCAAGAAAGTGAGGCTGCACAGTGACATCAAGGAGATCGAGAGCCGGGTGAGAGAAGACGAACCGGATCTGTTTCTACACGCTTATGTGCTTTCCGTCACGCCGCCTGACAAGATCGGTGACGAGTTACGTACCTGGAAGGAATGGGAAAATCAGGGTGTTTATTTCCTGAACGAACCCGACTGGCCGCAACAAGTGATCGGGCATGTTCTTGGGTCGGTGCCCTGATTCCGAGGCATAAGGATAATGTCCATCTACCAACTCACCGGCGGACACAATTCTCTTGCAGGTAGGGGCAGGCTTTACGACATCATTGAAATTGCGGCACCCATGCACCCATACATCAAACGACAATTCCCTCGTTTAATGTTATCGTAGGGGCGGGTCACTGTGCCCGCCCGTCGAAAAGTCGGTACACGGCGAGTCGAGGATAGAGTTCCGGGTTGGGTATCGGCTGATTGCAACTTTATCCAACAGTCCCCCGGCATAAGTAAGCGGTACTGGAGCGGTCTGCCCTACAAGTTCCGAGTTGGTAGTCTGTATTATGGATAGTAGCCCTCAGGAAACAATTCAACTTCTTCCATTGGAATAATTGGAGAAAGTTCCTCAAGTCTACCTTGGTCAATAACTTGACTCTCGTCAATTATTTTTTGCAAGTCCTCCCGTAACCATTCACTGTTCCAAGGTGCTTTGGTTTTTTTGTTTACCAACTTGCAAAGTGGCGCGCCAAAATCTTTTTCAGGTGGAAATCTCAAGCTGATTCTCTGAAGCCAGATTTGCATATGTTCAGTATTCGGAAGCGTCGAAAACTTCTTTTGTATCTTTTCAATGGTTTTTTTCTTTGACTGCTCATCATCAAGGAAGCTGATAAGTTTGCTTAAAATTGCGAAACAGATGGGATAACTTCTTGGGTTATGAAACGCAATATCACCCACAATACTGATCAGCGGTAATGGCGAGCGATATCTTTCCCTTTTACGAAGGCGTTTGTAATATTTATTCAAAGAGTCCAATAAACTCCCGGCATTTGGATGTTTCATGCTGTGGTCATGAATAATCAAAAGGTGCTTCTGCAAGCTCCTCTCATGCTGTTTTCGAAGAAGCCAGTCCAGCTTGTCTTCTTTTATTGACGATCTTATCACCTGATCACTGGTTTTGGTTTTTTGATGGTTTAGCTTGAGGCCTAAATCAATCATCACTTCAGTAAGACATTTGAGGATTTTTTCTCCATCTTGTCGACTGTTTATAAAGATTCGATAGTCATCTCTGTAGCGAAGAATTTGATATTTATTCTTATCGATTCCGTTTTCTGTCAGTTTTTTCGCAAGCTCAATGTCCGCATAACCGAGCACCATCTCTGCGATAAAATCCATCAGCACCGAACCCTGAGGAATACCATTGGTTTGCCCTTGTCGCATGTTCTGTATGTGGTGATCAATTATGTTTCCAATCAGTTTGTTGTTATTTCGTTCTTGCTTTGCAACGCTCTTGGTATGGAGTGCCCATGCGATTGAATGGGTGTAAATGGCGGCGTAACAATCCACAATATCTGTGTGGATGAGGAGTTCATAGTCCAATGCCAGCTCAATGGATTTTTGTTCAACGTTTCCCCACCATTGAACTACTTCTTTTGCTTTGTCTCTTTCTTTCGTCAATGACTCAACGGGCAAGCTCAGGCACCTGATACATTCGTTTTTTTCGAAAGTCTTGAAGCGTTTGCAGAGCAGATTCCAGTGACATTCCTCAGTAATACGATGAACAAGTGAAACGTATAATACCGGATGAATAAGTTCCAAAGGACGCCACGCATACCTTCCATCCTTGTTGTGTAAAACACGGTAATTTATGGAAAGTCTGAACAATACGAGTTTTGGGGATTTTGGGTAGTCATTTTTGTAAATCCGGGATATGAGTGGGTCTGAAAGACAGAATGGCCCGGAATCAGTGAGCGGGAGCGGGGAAATACAAGCATTCTCCCCCTCTTTTCATTTTTCAGGCGTACGTAGCCTGCAGTTTCAACCGCCTTTGTCTCAACAGTACTTTCTTCGCCATCACCAGATTGCTTAAGGCACAGGCCACAACCAGTCGATGCGTGTTCTTCTCCAGCCCCCGGTAACGAACCCGGGTAAAACCGAACTGCCGCTTGAGAATACCGAACTGATGTTCCACCTTCGACCGTATCCGGGACTTGGTTCGATTCTTCAAGCGCTCCTTCTCCGTCAATTTGCGGTAGCGCGTCCCCTTCGAATGAGTGAAATCCTTCGCCTCCGGCGCTACCTGTGAAATCACCGCCTTCTGACCCGTATAGGCCGAGTCTCCCCATACACGGGTCTCTTTCCCGTGCAGAAGTTCCGGCAGAACCTGTGAATCATGAACATTCGCCGGCGTAGCCACCACCGAATGAATCAGCTTGCTGCGACTGTCCACACCGATATGCGCCTTCATACCAAAGTACCATTGCTGCCCCTTGCGCGTCGAGTGCATCTGGGGGTCTCGTTTCTTCTCCCGGTTCTTGGTCGAACTCGGTGCGCAGATGATGCTGGCATCCACGATCGTACCCCGATTCACCTTCAGTCCGTTCTCACCCAAATATTCATTGACCAGTCCGAACAATCGTTCCCCCAGGTTATGCTTCTCCATCAGATGACGAAACTTGCAGATCGTGGTCTCGTCGGGAGCCGGCTCCCGACCCAGGTCTATGCCCACAAACCGGCGCATCGACAACGAATCGTACAACGCTTCCTCGGCAGCCGGGTCCGAAAGACTGAACCAGTGTTGCAGAAAGTGAATCCGCAACATCCGGTCTATTCCAATCGGCCTGCGGCCTGCCCCTTGCGGTTTGGGATAAAAAGGCTCGATGACTGCATTCAACTCCACCCACGGAATGATTTGCTCCATCTCATCCAGAAAACGCTCCTTGCGCGTCTGTTTCTTGTATTTGTCAAATCCAGCTTCGGAAAAAGTACTCTGGCGCATCGGAAATATCTCCAGTCAGTATGAAGTACAAAAATTATACAATAGAAACTGATTAATCAGAGATTCCTTATATCCTCGGTAGAGCGCAATAATTTACGGTCTCTACAAAAATTGGGTATGTTTTTTCTTTTGAGTTTGGCAGAAATATCTTTGAGCAAGTCATTGAATTGAAAATAGGGAGGCAGGTCTATTCTGCAGTAACTTTCAGTCTTAAGAAGAAATTTCCGAGCTTCTTTAGAGGATAGCTCAATAATTGGGCGCGATGTCGGGTGCTTGCTAGTCAAGACCGGTCAGACAAGAGAAAACAGGTGCTTCAACATCGGCTTCGTTGAGGACGGTCATTCCGTCTTAATCCCTTATCTTCCAGTGACGTACTTTCATCAAGAAGTTGCTTTCCTGTAATTCAGACTTGCTGATAGTTGTAAAGTCCAGGGCGTAATCTGGGAATTTGCACGCAAGAGAGCATGCAATTCTTGCTTTTGAACACTTTCCAAAACTTTTACTCTGACTTCCTCCAATGTCAGAACTCTTGATATATCTTTCACGTGGTAATTTCGGTGATGGCATCACGAAATATAGCAAAGCTGTGCGACCGGTTATGTTGCACATTGATGTGCCTGCCGATAGCGGTAGCTGCTTGTACTTTTGCCAAACCTTGCCTGAAGTAGCCAGACTTCATCATGATACGTTCGAATTCCTCCCATGTGCCGCCCCGGACCGCGTCAGAGTCCCGGTAGCGGGCCATGCCTGGAATGTTGGGCGATACGTTCGGATAAGCCTGACATACTGCTTGCCAATCGCCGAAATACCATGCTTCAAGTTCTTCGATCGCAATCCTTGTGACGATTTGCCAGTCAGTGTCTTTGGCGGCTTGTCGTGAGAGAAGACCGGCATTTTCGCAGATTGTTTCCAGTCTGGATTTGAGTTGATGGCAATCCTCGTTATCCCGGTCCATGATCAATATAATTCGAGAGTCGTTTGGCAACCAGACCGAATAACCTCTGAGTCGTCTTTCGAGCTTTCGTAACAATGCGTGCTTGCCCTGAGACGTATGTATCGCGAGTGTACATTCTTCAGGAAGAATCTGATGCAGCCAGGCACTCAGAAACGCTTCCATGGAACGTTCTTCCACGAGGAACTCCAAATGCCGGACGCGCATATCAGCTTGTATCTTCGTTCTGAGTTGGCATCCCGCCTCTGGTCAGAGGATCCCCGACTCCGAAATAGCCCTCCATCCACAGGTCGCCCAACTGTGCGCCAGCATCCATAAATGCCTTGACTTTGTCGTTCTCATTCAATGGGTGACATCTCGTGTAGCCATGTTCGTCACGCCACAACACTCGTACTTCATGGGGGCGCAGCGCGTCCAGGAAGAATGGTGAGTGCGTGGTTACGAGGGTCTGCGTTGATTCAGCTGCCTCTCGACATTCTTCTGCCAGCCCATAGAGCAGGCGAGGATGCAGGAAATTTTCGGGTTCCTCAATGCCGATGAACGGGGGCGGGTCCGGATCGTTCAGCAAGATCAGGTAGGCAAGCATCTTCAGTGTGCCGTCCGATGTAAATCGAGCCATCACTGGCTGAGAAAAAGGCGCATCCTTGATTTTTAACAACAACCTCCCGTCCGGCATCTGATCCGCCGTCACTGCCTGGATTTTAGGTACTCTTTCCCGGAGCTTGTTAAAAATATACTCCAAGCGATCCGGATGTTCTTCCGACAAGTATTGGATGACATTAGCCAGGTTGTCGCCGGTCTTGTTCAGACGCTCCTGTGCTCCTGCTTCCGGTTGTCCCCGGGCGTCCTCTGACGAAAGGTAAGATACATGCCATCCTATGATGAAATTCCGTATAGCAACTACGCGCGGGTTCTCCGCCAGTTGACCCAGCGCATTGACAGCCAGCGTATCCGGGGAACTCAGTGGGATCGATATCCGCCTGTCCTGTGCATCCGGTAGTTCGCCCGAGACAACCTCGCCGACGCCTTCGGTGTAGTCAAGAAACCTGAAGGGTGCGCCATATTGCCTGCGCTTCCAGCGGAGCCATTCCCTCATTACAACGGGCTTACCGTTTCTTTCGTCTACTTCTAGGTGATAACGGATCAGCGGGGCGCGTGGTCGTTCGCGATACGCGATTTCGATCAAAACAGGCCCTTCCTCGCCACGCGATTTGAGCTCACGAGCCTTGCCGCGTTTCTCCCACGCCCGGCGCAATCCATTCTCGAAGCATTCGGACAGAAAGGCGAAGACATCAAACAAAGTGGATTTGCCACTGCCGTTCGGGCCTAAAAGTACGGTCAGGGGTGTCAGATTCGTTAACTCGATATTTCGTAGCGCCCGAAAATTCTGCACCTTTATGCGCTCGATTCGTGGCGCCGCCGGGCCTTGGTCTTCCACCATTGGATCTACCGGATTGATTCGCAGAATCGGTCGATACCGGCCTGGGCTACGATTTCATCCTGGTCGGGGGCGCCCGAGCTGCATCCGACTCCGCCCACGATGTCGTCTCCCGCGAAGATCGGCAGACCACCTGCGACGATCATGAAACGTCCCTGGTGGCTGGTGTTGATGCCGAAGGCGGGTTGCCCCGGACCGCTGACATTGCCATAATCCCGCGTCGATTTACGGGCCGCGGCCGCGGTGAATGCCTTGCTGATCGAGATTTCGATGCTGGTGATCCGGGCATTGTCCATCCGCTCAAACGCGATCAGGTGACCGCCATCGTCGGTGACGGCTATATCCATGTCCACGCCGATTTCCAGCGCTTTTTGATGGCACGCTTCGATAATAAGGCGGGCATCTTCCAGAGTCAGTTTGTTGGTTGTTTTCATCACTTGTCGAGTTGTGCGGGGAGTCTTGCAAATAAAGTGTATAACATCCGGCCTGTTCCATGTCCAGATAAATCCCGGTGGATAAATCCCGGGGGAAATCAGGTGGTCAGTTTCCGGTAAATATCCGCCACCTTGAGGGGGAGTTTACGGACTTCATCAATCACTGTGAAGCTGGCGTGTCCATACATGTGGGGCAGGTAATCGCTGGCTTCCGTATCAATGGTAATGCAGAATGGATGAATGCCGGCATGACGCGCTTCGAGCAGCGCCTGGCGGGTGTCCTCGATTCCATAGTCGCCCCGATATCCGTCATAATCATCCGGCTTGCCATCTGACAATGTGATCAGAATCCGGGTACGCGCTTCCACATTATTGAGGATTCGGGTGAGATGGCGAATCACGACTCCCATTCTGGTGTAGTCCTGGGGCCTCAAGCCACTGATCCGGGCACGTACTTCCCGGTCATAGTCCTGCTCGAAGGTCTTGATTTCATAGACTTCACAGCGATTGCGGGTCATCCCGGAGAATCCATAAATAGCGTACTGGTCTCCCAGAATCTCGAGCGCCTGGCAGAGCAGGATCAGACTTTCTCTTTCCGCGTCGTTGATCCATCCCTTGGTTGATCCGCTGACATCGACCATGAATATGACGGCCAGGTCTCTTTCCTGTTTTCTCATCTGGACATAGACCCGATCCGTCATTTCAACGCCCGTGAGCCTGTCCGAGTGTGCGGTGACCAGAGCATCCAGGTCGATATCATCTCCAGCGGATTGCGCCTTGAGAATCCGGTCTTCACCACGCAGGGCTTCAAAATGTTTTCGGATGTCCGCAACCAGATGAATGTGGCGCTCCAGGGTCCTTTCTGCAAAATCATCGTAGTGCGGGTGGGTTTCCAATTCGCGCAGCACACACCAGTTTTTGCGGTAGGTCTGCCGACGAAAATCCCACTCGTCGTACAGGAATGCCCCCTCCTTGTGCCAGGCGCCTTTCCAGACGTCTTCAGTTACGTTATCCGGTTTGTTTCTGTCGTCATAGTCACCGTCCCCGGCCGGAACCAGCCAGTCATCCGGAATATCATCAAAATCCTGGAACATGGAGGCCAGCAGGTTCTCGAGATCCGGCGGCGCGTCGAGCGGTTTTCCATCCAGGGTAACCTGAGGATTGCCCTGCTCATCAATTTCAGCATCGAACTGCGCGCCTTCGACCTGCAACGGGTCTGAATCGGGGGTTTGTTCATTGAGAATGGATTCCAGCAGTTCATTCAGGCTCCATTGCAATTCGGTCCTGTCCGCCTGCATGCGTTGTTCGATGGTTATTTCGGCGGCATCGGGGTTCAGCTCGCCCTGATATATGAACGGTTCCGGCCAGGGCAGTTGCAGGCCATAAAGCGCTGAGGTGGCTTCCAGGGTCTGATATACGGTGGCGCCGGGTTGCGACAGCCCGTTCACGATTTTTTGCCATGTGGCATCCTCAGGAACGGTTACGGGGTGTAGTTGACCCATTTCCCTGGCGAGTCCCGGCAGTTCCCGTTCTATACAGGCGTTGAGTCGCCAGGATTCGAGCAAGTTGAACAGTTTCAGGGCGCGCCCGCTGTCAGGAAACTCACTCAGTATCTTGCCGAGATGGGGTGAGTCCGGGGCAGGGCGCCTGAACGTGCCGAACCAGGTTTGCGCCCACAGGTGAACCGTCATGATTTTATACAACCGGTAATTTTCTTCACGATGGCTGAATCGGTTGATGGCCGCCGGCAGCCAGAGTGTCCCGGTGTCGGTAAAAACGCTGTTGCCGGACTCGATTTTGAGTGTTCGTCCAGACAGGCCGCGTACAATGGTCTCAAGAACTCCCCGCACCTGTTCCAGGGTGACGGTGACATGACTTAGCCGAAACTCCCGGGCGAAGGATTCCACTTTCTCGAATGCCGCGCTGCCGGGATACAGACCTTCCTTGTCATAGACATCCATGGCATGCAGGAGCCATTGGCGAGTTCCTTCTGTATCCATCAATTTCAGCGCCATCGGGACCCTTTGTACGAACTGCCAGGCCATTTCGGCATTGGATTTGCGGATTACATCGGTCCAGTGCAGCACGAAATCCTGATGATGCCGGGGAAGCGGGAGCAAGCCCCGCGCCAGTTCTTCCGAGGTTCGGCGGGATGAAAGGACCGGGTCAAGATAATCATCCAGCAGGGCTTCGAGTTTTTCGTAGCCCAGCCGACTCATACGTTAAAACGAAAATTCATGACATCGCCATCGCGCACGATATAATTTCTCCCCTCCAGTCTGAGCCGGCCCGCGCCCGCCGCCCCTTGTGCGCCATCGTATCGGATATAGTCATCCCAGGCGACCGTTTCGGCGCAAATAAAGCCCCGTTCGAAGTCACTGTGTATGGTCCCCGCCGACTGCGCGGCCGTGGCGCCTGTCGCGATGGTCCAGGCCCGCACTTCTTTCGGGCCGACGGTAAAGAAAGTCTGCAAGCCCAGCAGGGAGTACGCGGAGCGAATGACGCGGTTCAGTCCGGGTTCCCGCAGCCCCATTTCTGTAAGAAACGGCGCGATATCCTCCTCGGCCAATTCGGTCAGTTCCTGTTCCAGCGAAGCGGATATCGCGACCACTTGCGCCGATTCATTTTCCGCTAACCGCCGGATGGCGGGCAGATGAGGATTGCAGTCGTAACCGATGTCCTCGACATTGGCTATGTAAAGGACGGGCTTGTCCGTCAGGAAACAGCACGGTTTCAGGGTTTGTCGCGTTGCAGGAGGCAGGTTCATTGCGCTGATTCTGGAGCCATCATCCAGATGCGTCCTGACTGTGTTCAGCAATCCGGCCAGCGCGATTTGTTCCTTGTCACCTGATTTTCCGGCTTTTTCTGCGCGCCCGATGGCCTTGTCGGCGGTCTGGATGTCAGCCAGTATCAGCTCTGTATTGATCGTCTCGATATCGGATTGTGGATCAACCCGATTCGATACGTGCGTGATATTGTCGTCATCAAAGGCGCGGACGACATGAACGATCGCGTCTACTTCCCGAATATGGGCCAGAAAGCGGTTGCCCAGTCCTTCTCCCTGTGAGGCGCCGGCCACCAGTCCGGCGATATCGACAAATTCCACGGTGGTCGGGATGACCTTGAGGGGCCGAATGATTGCCGCCAGTTTATCCAGTCTGGTATCGGGTACTTCAACGACGCCGACATTGGGGTCAATCGTGCAAAAGGCGTAATTTTCGGTCCGGGCCTGGCTGGACCCGGTCAGCGCATTGAACAATGTCGATTTACCGACATTCGGCAATCCCACAATGCCGCACTGGATGCCCATGTTATGATCCGGGTCCGGCTGGATTCTGGTGGAGCGTATTCATTGCCTGCTGGTAATTTCCACAAAGAATGTCCGGCATGACTGCAATCGCCCTGTCGATGGCGTCTTCAATTTCACGGACTTCATCCGGCGGGGGCCTGCCCAGTACAAAATTCGATACGTCCCGATGACTGCCCGGATGGCCGACGCCAATACGAATTCTCGGGAAGTTGCCGCCACCGAGCCTGGCTATGATATTGCGCAGGCCGTTGTGACCGCCATGACCACCCCCTGTCTTGAATCGCGCCACGCCCGGGTCAAAATCGACTTCATCGTGGATGACCAGAATCTGTTCCGGTACGATTCGATAAAATGACGCCATGGGCGCGATTGACTCACCACTCAGGTTCATGAACGTGCAGGGCGTGACCGCGCGAACCACTTTATTTCGATGTCTGAACTGACCGGTTTCCGCCTTGAATTTCTTCTCTGTCGAGAAGGTGATCTGATATCGGGATTGCAGACGCTCCATGAACCAGAGCCCGGCATTATGCCGGGTTGCGGCATACTGGTTCCCCGGGTTTCCCAGCCCTGCTACCAGAGCTATTCCAGTGGGTTTCACATTGACCCGGAACCGGACCGGGTTACCGGGCTGCCCGTTCCCGGCTCAATCGGCGCTTTCCGCGTCATCTGCCGTGGCTTCAACAGCCGTGTCCTCTTCGGTCGATTCGATTCCAACCCGTCTCGTTACCACGGAAACCACCGCATGGTCGTGCTCGTGGTTTTCGTCGTGCATCAGGGTCGTAATATGGACCCCTTCCGGCAGTTCGATATCCGAAAGGTGCAGCGATTCGTTCAGACCCAGGTGGGTCAGGTCGAGTTCAATGCTTCCGGGTAAATCCTTTGGCAGACAGGTAACTTCAACGTCGTTCATCAGGTGACTGATTACGCCGCCGGTTTTGACGCCCGCACACTCTTCTTCACCGATAAAGTGAATGGGCAGTGACATGGTCAGCGCCTTGTTTTCGTCAACGCGCTGGAAATCCGCATGCAGGACATTGATCTTGTGAGGATGGCGTTGCACGTCGCGAAGGATCACCTGTTCCTTCTGGCCATCCGTATTGATGATGATAACGGCAGAGTGAAACTCTTCCTTTTCCAGGCTGTGGTACAGTACATCGTGGTTGACCGCGATGCTGAGGTTGGGTTTCCCGCCGCCATAAAGTACTGCCGGAACATCACCTTCGCGACGCAGCCGCCGCACCAGGTTTGTGCCTGAGCGCGCCCGAAGTCTTGCGTTCAGTTCAAATTGATCTGCCATTTTTCTACTCTTGATTTAGTGGATTAATCGATAAACAGGTTGCTGATCGAGTCACCCGTGGCAATGCGACGAATCGACTCGGCCAGTAGTTCGGCCACACTCAGTTGAGTGATTTTTGCGCATTCCCGCGCCTGCTTGCCCAGCGGTATCGAATTGGTCACCAACAGTTCGTTAATTTCAGAATCCACGATTCGATCAATCGCGTCACCTGACAATACCGGATGGGTACAACTCGCGAGCACCTTGGTGGCGCCATGTTCCTTCAATGCCCGGGCCGCTTCACAAAGGGTATTCGCAGTATCGACCATATCATCTATCAAAATACAGGAATGGTCCGATACATCGCCGATAATATGCATGACCTTGGCTTCGTTGGCCTTGGGTCGCCGTTTGTCGATAATGGCGAGCCCGGTTTCAAGTTGCTTGGCCATTGCCCGGGCGCGTACGACGCCTCCGACATCCGGAGAAACAATAACCGGATTGGGCAATCGTTTGCGCCACAGTTCACTCATCAGAACCGGAGAACCATAAATATTGTCCGTGGGAATGTCGAAATACCCCTGAATCTGGTCCGCATGCAGGTCCATGGTCAGTACCCGGTCCGCTCCTGCGACACCAATCATTTCAGCCACCAGCTTGGCGGAAATGGCGACCCGGGCAGTGCGTGGCCTGCGGTCCTGCCGGGCATAGCCAAAATAGGGGATTACCGCGGTAATTCTGCCGGCGGAAGAACGCTTGATCGCATCCATCATCACCAGTAATTCCATCAGATTGTCATTGCTCGGCGCACAGGTCGGTTGAACGATAAACACATCCCGACCACGGACATTCTCCATCACCTCGACATTGATTTCTCCATCGCTGAATCGTCCGACCAAAGCCCTGCCGAGGGGTACGCCGAGGGTCCGGGCAATCTCGGTCGCAAGGGCGGGATTGGCATTGCCAGCGAAGAGCGTCAGATTTTCAGGTGATACCATGTTTGTTTTCAGGATTTTTACTGTTCTGGCTGGGGTGGGAGGATTCGAACCTCCGAATGCCAGGATCAAAACCTGGTGCCTTGGGCCACTTGGCTACACCCCAATTTCAGTTAATCGTTGAACATTACAGATTTGAGAAAGCGGAACCATTTCCGGTGGATGCGATTATAACCGGGTTTGTCCTGAAAAACGCCGTATTTTGATTGCCAGGCCGGTGTCTGTCAATCGGAAATTTGGCCGGTCTATGCGGATTCGGTAGGGGGCGAAGGCAGGCACAGAGCCCGACTCCCCCTCACACGGAATCAGGTTATCCGCATTCCGGGTATGGCGCCTTCGTCGGGACTGAGCAGGAACAGGTCTTTACCGCCGGGGCCAGCGCACAACGCCATGCCTTCCGATGTCCCGAATTTCATTTTTCTCGGGGCCAGATTGGCTACCACCACGGTTAATCTTCCCTTGATATCTTCGGGCCGGTAGGCGGACTTGATCCCTGCGAAGATATTCCGCTCATCGAAGCCGAGGTCAAGCGTCAGCCGGAGCAGTTTGTCCGCCCCCTCGACATGGCTCGCGTCCACAATTCTCGCGACCCGCAGATCTACTCTGGAGAAATCGTCCATGCTGATTGGATCGGCTACCGGCATGTCAGCGAGTGGCCCGGAAGGCTTTGGCTCTGCCCTGGTTTCTTCGACCATGGCTTCGATCTGCTTGTCTTCGATTCGGGTCAACAAGGGTTTGAATCGGTTAATTCGATGGTTCAACAGCGGCTGCCCGGCATCTTCCCATTTCAATGGTGGAATATTCAGGAACGACTCTACATTACCGGCGGTTTTCGGCAATACGGGCTTCAGATAAATCATCAATAATCTGAAAAGATTCAGACCCTGTGTGCAGATTAACCGTACCTGGTCGCGGGTATCGTCATTTTTCACCAGTACCCAGGGTTTTGCGGCGTCAATGTACTGGTTGGCCCGATCAGCCAGGGTCATGACATCGCGTATTGCACGGCTGTAACGGCGGCTTTCATAAGATGCCGCGATTTTTCCTCCGGCTTCGGCAAATTCTTCAAACAGGGTCACATCGGCAAGGACATCGCTCAGCCTGCCGTCGAACGTCTTTGTGATGAAGCCAGCGCAACGGCTGGCGATATTGACCAGCTTGCCGACCAGGTCCGAGTTCACCCGCGTCTGGAAATCGGTCAGATTGAGATCAATGTCATCAATCGTATTATCCAGCTTGCCGGCAAAGTAGTACCGGAGATATTCGGGGTTCAGGTGGTTGATATAGGTCTCAGCCATGATGAACGTTCCCCTGGACTTCGACATCTTCTGGCCATTGACGGTCAAAAAGCCATGCACCCATACTCCGCTGGGGGTGCGAAACCCGGCGCCATGGAGCTCGGCCGGCCAGAACAGGGCATGAAAGCGCGCAACATCCTTGCCAACGTAATGAACCAGTTCACATTCACTGTCTTTGCGGAAGAACTCGTCAAAATCCAGGTTTTCCCGATCACACAGGTTCCTGAAACTCGCCAGATAGCCGATAGGCGCATCCAGCCAGACATAGAAATACTTGTCTTTCTCGCCCGGTATTTCGAACCCCCAATACGGGGCGTTGCGCGAAATATCCCATTCGAGCAATTCCTGCGTGAATAATTCCATTTGTTTATTGGCGATCTCTTTTTGAGTATGCCCCTGTCCAAACCATTCGATCATGAAGTCCTTGAAATCACCCAGTTTGAAAAACAATTGCTCGGATTCCCGCATCTGTGGTGTGGCGCCGGACACGGCAGAGACTGGATCAATCAACTCCGAGGAGGAATAGGTACTGCCGCATGCTTCGCAATTATCACCATATTGGTCTTCCGCACGGCATACAGGGCAGGTTCCCTTGACGAATCGGTCGGGCAGGAACATTTGCCTTTCCGGGTCATAAAGCTGCTGGATGGTTCTTCGATTGATATGTCCGTTTTCATTCAACCGGCTGTAAATCAATTCAGCGTAATACCGGTTTTCTGGAGAGTGAGTGGTGTAGTAGTTATCAAATGAAATCAAAAAATCATCGAAATCACGCTTGTGTTCGACCCAGACGCGGTCAATCAGTTGCATCGGAGAGATCCCTTCTTCTTCCGCTTTCAACATGATCGGTGTGCCATGGGCGTCATCTGCGCAAATAAAGTAGCAGCAATGGCCGCGCATGCGCTGGAATCGGGCCTGGATATCCGCCTGAATATGTTCCAGAAGATGACCCAGATGGAGCTGCCCGTTGGCATACGGTAATGCACAGGTGAGCATGATCTTTCTTGTGCGGTGATTCTCTTGCGATGTCATGGGGAACCTTTAAGGATCAGAAAAATTGCGTCAGGCGATGATCGTATTGAGATACAATATATTATATTTGATGTTACCCTTGAACGGTTGGATTTAAACACCATCTTTTCCCCCAAACAGGTTACAGCGCTATGACAGCAATGAGTAAGGAGTCGATTGAAACACTTCTAGAAGGGGTGATTGACCCTCATACCGGACAGGGTCTGGTTTCCGGCAAGTCGGTCAATCGAATCGAAGTAAACGGGGGCTCTCCGGAAATTCACATCGTTTTAGGATATCCGGCCAAAAGCTGGGAGCCGGAACTGCAAAAACGCATTGAGGAAGTGGTGCCTGGAGCGACCGTGACAGTCGGTTCGAACATGGTTTCCCACGAAGTGCAGGAAGGGGTCAAGCCATTAAGGAACGTGAAAAATATCATTGCGGTGGCTTCCGGCAAGGGGGGGGTCGGGAAATCCACCCTGTCCGTCAATCTTGCTCTGGCGTTGTCTGCGGAAGGGGCCAGGGTGGGTATTCTGGATGCGGATATTTATGGCCCGAGCCAGCCCAGAATGCTGGGTGTGAGCGGGCAGCCGACCTCAAAGGACGGCAAGACTCTGGAGCCCATGAACAGCTATCATTTGCAGGCCATGTCGATTGGTTTTCTGGTTGATGAGGAATCACCAATGATCTGGCGGGGACCGATGGTTACCCAGGCGCTGGAACAATTGCTGAACGATACTCAATGGGACGATCTTGATTATCTGATTGTCGATATGCCGCCTGGAACGGGTGATACACAACTTACCCTGGCACAGAAAGTGCCGGTATCCGGTTCAGTCATTGTCACCACCCCCCAGGATATCGCGTTACTGGACGCTCGCAAGGCCTACAAAATGTTCGAGAAAGTGGATATCCCGGTTTTGGGCGTGATAGAAAATATGAGCACGCATATCTGTTCCAACTGCGGGTACGAAGAACATATATTCGGAAGCGGCGGCGGTAAAAGTATGGCAGAGCAATACGGGACGGATTATCTGGGCGATGTACCGCTGGACCGGGGGATCCGGGAAAACGCGGATGGAGGCAAGCCCACTGTGGTGGCAGACCCGGATGGCGTGATCGCCCGGAACTACAAGAAGATCGCGCGCAATGCCGCCGCAAAGCTGGCGATGCGCAAAAAGGATTTCAGTTCAAAATTTCCGAATATCGTTATTCAGCAGAACTAGCCGTGTCCATTAAATCGGATAAATGGATTCGGCGTATGGCCCGGAGCCATCGAATGATCGAACCATTTGAGCCGGAACAGGTACGCGAATCAAACGGCGACCGGCGAATATCCTATGGCACGTCCAGTTATGGCTACGATATCCGGTGTTCTGACGAGTTCAAGATATTCACCAATATCAATTCTGCAATTGTCGACCCGAAGCGGTTTGACGAAAACAGCTTCGTTGACTTCACCGGGGATGTCTGCATTATCCCTCCCAATTCATTCGCGCTCGCCAGAACGGTGGAATACTTCCGCATTCCCAGGAACGTTCTGACTGTTTGCCTCGGCAAGAGCACTTACGCGCGCTGTGGAATTATCGTCAATGTGACCCCGTTCGAGCCGGAATGGGAAGGTTATGTGACGCTGGAGTGCTCGAACACTACTCCCCTGCCAGCCAGGATTTATGCCAACGAAGGCATCGCCCAGGTTTTATTCTTCGAATCCGATGAAGTCTGTGAAACGTCTTACGCAGACCGGGGAGGAAAATATCAGGGTCAGACCGGGGTTACGCTGGCGAAAACCTGAGCGGTGGCGGTGGGTGTCCGTAATACCGCCGGTTACCCGCTATCGTCCAATACTTGCTGGACGATATTCATGTAATGACTGAGGGCGGGCGTGGTCGTCCCGGGAACCTTGCCGCCGTCGTCATAACGTCTGACCCGGATGATAGCCTGCAAATGCGGGTTTTTCTCAAATTCCCTGACATCGAACGGATTCATGGGCCCACCCTGGAGTTCGAGAGTTTTCACGGAAGCTTCGGATAACCCGGAAAAATAATCGGGTTCCACTGCGCACAGATACCTTTTCGCTTCAACGTGCCATCTGACCGGTTGTGTGACTTCTTCGGGGAAAAAATTCTCCAGGATGGCCGCCCCCATTGACTCATGTCGATTATTGAGGCCGAGGTCGATGTAATTTTCCGGAAATTCTCCGGTGTAATGTCCGATATCATGGAGCAGGGCCGCGGCGATGATGGCGTTTGTTTCACCGGCGCGTTCCGCGTTTTGGGCGGCCTGGAGCATGTGTTCGGACATTGTGACTTCTTCTCCCAGATAGGAATCGGCGCCTTTGCGGTCAAAAATATCGGTCAGAAACGCTACAATGTTTCCACGGTTTAGCTGGTCTTGTCGCATAATGGTGACTTGTCGCTGGTTTTCAGTTGGGCTTGAAGTACGCGAATCTTGCTTTGCAGGCTGTCCCTGTCGGCATACGCGCCTTGCATCCATCGGTTCCCCGCCCCGGAAAATCCGGTTCTGCCGTGTAATACGCGGGTGTTGTCGGTGACAAACAATTGGCCGGGGGTGAGTTTGAACTTGACCTGAAGACCGGATGCGCCTGCCAACTCGCTGAATCGCCGGTAGGCCTGGTAATAAGTTTCCATCGAAGCAAATGGGATGTCGGTCAAGGCGTCACAGGATCGATTGTTGAAGTGAATGGCACAGAGTTGACCATTGATGTCGGTTCCAATCATCGGCCGGTCCGCAAGCAGGTGCACGTCATCGCTGCCCCGGTATTCGAATCGGGCATTGTATTTGCAAAGCGACTCAAACCAGACCGGGTTCTCCCGCCTTAGAATTTCGGCGATTTTGAATCCGTCAACAACCACGGACTCACCGCCATCGGCATTGTTTTCAAGACATCCGAAAAATTGCAGGCCAGGCGTTGGATTCCGATAAGGGTTGTCGGTATGGGCTTCCAGACCCTTGCGGGTATAGGCCAGATTGACCGGGTCAATCTCGGACCGTATTTCGAAGAAAGTCCCGTAATTGGTCTCGCGTACATAGCCGAATAATCCGATCACATCCAGTACCGCGGCATTTTTCCCGGGGAGATCATTCATGATGGCGACGCCGTAACGATCCACTGCGGATAACCAGTCAAGCAGCGCTTCGGGGCTGGATCTGGCATCCATCCAGGATACGGTGGGAATGCGGGTGGAGAAAGCTGCGTCCCAGGTCGAGATATCCGGCGGCAAAAGACGATCGGAACCTCTCGAATCATGATTGGGTTGACGGTCATAGCGATTTTCCCACAGCCAGTCAATATCGATGACCGTGCGCCATTGATCCGGGTGAAACTGCAACTCCAACTGGTTGTCCGGATTGATTGAGGCAGATTCCAGCGCGGTATTTTCAGGAATATCCTGCAGGGTAATCAGCTTCTGGTGGTTGGACGGGTCTCGTGTGTTGGCGCTCTGTCCATTGTCCCGCAGCCAGATCGCGTGAAAACGACTGCAACCGTCCGGACGACAGACTTCAAGGACGCGCCCCTGATCAAGCAGGTTCAATATCGGGAGGCCGGATTTCGAGGCGCCCGCCTGTTGTCTTGCCTGTTGTCTGGCGCAGGACATGTCTTGTTCAAAACTCCGGGTGATTTTTCGGCCGATTTTCTGATAATGTGCGGACAATGACGGTTTTCCCAAAAAGCGGTTTTATACTAACATCAAACCTGCCATGATGCTCAATGACATACTGGATTACGCCAACCAATACGGGCTGGTTGCGCGTGGCGGTTTTGCCGTTACTGATCAGGATAATGTACCTGACATCGGGGCCGATGCCGCACAATCGCTGATTTTGTTTGGCAATGCGGGATCCTCTTTGTGGGAATGTTTCTGCGCTTCTGACGAGTACCTTGACGGAAACCCGGAACCGTTGAATCGCTGGAGCGAGAGAATCGGTAATCGAATCGCAGATTTGTTCGGCGGCCTGGCATTGTTTCCGTTTGGTGAACCGCCGTACCAGCCGTTTCTGCAATGGGCTTCGAGATCGGAATCACTGTATTCTTCAAGACTTGGAATGCTGATTCATCCGCAATACGGTCTTTGGCATGCCTATCGGTTCGCGGTCGCTTTCCCGACCGTGCCGGACGGACTGACCGGGGTTGAGACGGGGGCGGATCAGGATATATGCGCAAGGTGTCCGGATCAGCCGTGTTTAAGCAGTTGTCCGGTTGATGCCTTTACCGGGCAGCATTATGACATCGAACGATGTTACGGCCACCTCAGGGATGATCCGGGAAAGTCGTGTTTGAACCAGGGTTGCGCAGCCAGACTGGCCTGCCCGGAAGGATTGCGATTCAGGTATCAGCCGGATCATGCCAGATTTCATATAACGGCTTTTTATTCCAGTATTGGGGTCAGGTTTGGCGGCTGATTGCAGGATTGGACAGATTCATGAAACAGAATCGGGGCGAAGCCACAAGCAGACAGAAGATCAGGCATCCAGACAGGATACGCTGCGGTGTCCTGCTGGTGGCGCTGACCGCGTTTACGGTAGTGGGTGCATGGGGGGCGGACGCGAAGCGCGGGGCTGAACTCTACCAGCAATGCAAACGTTGCCATCAGGCGGGTCAAGGCGCCGGGCACCGGATCGGACCGCATTTGAACGGAATCTTCGGCCGCCGGGCCGGTTCGGTCAAGGATTTTGGCTATTCCCGCGCGCTCAGGGACGCGGGGGCAAACGGCCTGGTCTGGACCGAGCAGACACTGGATGCTTTTCTGGCAAGCCCGGCAACCGTGGCGCCGCGGACACGGATGAGTTTCGGGGGTATGCCGGCAGCCGATGACCGGTCGGATCTGCTGGCCTGGCTGCGTACCTTCTCTGGTTCCCTGGACGATGTTCCCGCGGCGCAACCAACCACGACACCGGCGCAATACGGCCTCGACCCGGAAATCCTGCTGGTCCAGGGAAATCCACAATATGGCGCTTACCTGGCGAGCGAATGCACAACCTGCCACCGGAGCGACGGAGTGGATGCAGGGATCCCTTCCATCACAAGTGTTAAGAGCAAATAGACTTGTCCGGTTTTATAGCAAATGAATTGTCCGCTATGATGATACCTTGATTCATCCTCCGGGTTAACCCGGAGGATGAATCAAACCGAACGTGCGCGGCGGACCGGACGCGGTCGTTCGGATGCGAGTTCATAGTAATTGCCCCTTGGCATCGTATCGGGCCAGTTCTCTGGGGCCGTGATGAACCGCCAGACCCTGATCCGGGTAATCCAGTACCTGGACGCGGGCTTTTACGTAATGGCAACGATGCCGATCTGCCGGAATCTGTAGCACTTTGCGCCGATAGCGCACACAGTTGTCTGCACCCACCATTCGCTCATGGCGCTCACACAGAATGTCATCCAGTACCGATGGATCGCGACAGGCCACAAAGGCGCTGCCGGGTTCACGAGCCGGTTTCTTGAACTCGGCATGGTAGGCGGGCAGATACTCGTTTTGGAGATAGCGGTTGGCCGTGTCCATATCGGTGATGCCAGCGCTGGCCAGTTCCTTGACCAGACGGTCCTGGTGGGTTCGAAAGACCCGCTCACAGCGCCCGCGCGCCTGCGGTGAGTAGGCTGGAATCATCTCGATGCCCAGTTGCTTCATGGCGCGTCCGAACTGTGTGGGATTGTTCTTGTCCACTTTGCCTCCAGCCTGGGGCGTATGCCAGTAATGACTGCCTCGATCCGTGTACAGCGAACAGAACAGTCCTTTCGATTCAATCACTTCGCGCACCCCCCGGAAACTGCTGCGAGTGCCTTCCTGTTCACAGAAAAACATCGAGTAATGCTCATTGGTCGCATCGTCCATCGTCACAATCAAATCCCAGCGCTGACCCTCCACCCACTCGTGGGTACTGCCGTCCTGATGCAACATCATCCCCGGCCACGGCGACGACTCCCGTCTCTTGCGGTGCGCCCCGCGCTTCGCGTACCGCTTCACCACACCCGCTCCCTGCAACTGACTCTTCACCCACGTATAACTCCTCTGACCTCCATCCCGACGATACCAGGAATGAAAGTGCTTCACGTTCCAACCCCGGTGATGATCTCGATAACGCTCCACCACATCCATCACTTCGTCTACCGGCGCCCGACGATGCGACACTTCACTCAAACGACGATCACACAATCCGTCCAGTCCTTCTTCCTCGTAACGATCTACATAACGACGGAATGTGCGACTGCACACCCCCAACAAATTCGCCGCTTCTTCCTGCGTCAATCGGCTCTTGTTCCATCCTTCATACGCTTCTTCAAATCTCATTAGCCTGGTCTCCTGTAACCACTCCACCCGGTTCATCCAGCACCCCCTTTCAGTACTGTGTAAAACCGGACAGTTTATGTGCTACTCAACCGGACAATTCATTTGCTCTCTACATCCCTTCCATCACAAGTTGGCCGGTGGATGATTTCGTGATAACCTTGCAGGCGTATAAGAACGGGAAACGTGTCCATCCGACCATGCAGATGATCGCTACCCGGCTGTCTGACGAAGAGATTGCTTCATTGGCCGCGTATTTCCGGAATTTGAATAATCAACCGTAAATCCGAAGGAGGGAAACATGAAATTAAACAGAAGACAGCTTCTTGCTTCGGCCGTCACCGTTTCGGCAGCGTTATCGGCGCCGGCGGTACTGGGCCAGGGTCGACCGCGTGTGGTCGTAGTCGGCGGCGGCGCTGGCGGCGCCACGGCGGCGCGCTATATCGCCAGGGATTCCGGGGGTGCGATTGACGTGACCCTGGTCGATTCCTCCAAAGCCTATTATTCCTGTTTTTTCTCGAATCTCTATATCGGGGGCTTCCGTGACTTTGATTCGATCGGGCACAGCTATGGCGCCCTGGCGAGCGCTCATGGAATTAACGTCGTCCATGACTGGGCTGTGGGTGTCGACGCAGGCGCCCGCACCGTTGCGCTTGCTGGCGGCGGCAGCCTTCCCTACGACCGCCTGGTACTGTCTCCGGGGATAGATTTCAAATCCGGGTCCGTGCCGGGTTGGGATCTATCGCGGCAGAATCGGATGCCGCATGCCTACAAGGCCGGGTCGCAGACACAACTCCTGAAAGCGCAGGTCGAGGCGATGCCAGAGGGTGGTATCTACTGCATGGTAGCGCCGCCGAACCCGTATCGTTGTCCGCCGGGACCCTATGAACGGATCTCGATGGTGGCCCATGTGCTGAAGCAAAAGAATCCAACGGCGAAAATCCTGATCGTGGATCCGAAGCAGAAATTTTCCAAGCAGGCTCTTTTCGAGGACGGATGGAAACGCCATTATCCAGGCATGGTTGAGCGAATCTGGCCGGAATTCGGCGACCAGAAGATTGAGGTGCGGCCCGAATCAATGGAAGTGGTGATTGACGGTGAGGCCACCAAAGTGGACGTGTGCAATGTGATTCCGGCCCAAAAGGCGGGGCGTATCGCCGAAGTTGCGGGGGTTGCCAACGATGCCGGCTGGGCACCCGTTGTTCCGCACACGATGCAGAGTCGGATGGATGAGAATATTCATGTGCTGGGTGACGCTTCGCAGCAGGGTGATATGCCGAAATCCGGCTTTTCGGCCAACAGTCAGGCCAAGGTTTGCGCCATGGCGATACGGGGCGCCCTGAGTGGATCGGACATCTTCCCGGCCCGGTTCGCCAATACCTGCTGGTCGCTGATCGAGACCGATGACGGTGTCAAGGTTGGCGCCACCTATAAAGCGACGGATGAGAAAATCGCGAAAGTGGACGGGTTTATCTCACAGGTGGGTGAAACCGCTGAGTTGCGCAAGGCGACTTATGAGGAGTCCCTTGGCTGGTATGAGAGTATTTCTGCTGACATGTTCGGCTGATCCGGTATAAAATCGGGCGCGGTCACCGGCGCCGCGCCCGGACCGTAAGGGTGGTCGTGACCCGGGTTGCTGCATCGAAGCGGCGGATTCCGGGTATGGCTGATTTGACAGGGACATTGTCAGGCTTGATTTACTCATTGTAACTGTTATGGCCTATCAACTCGGGATTGATACCGGAGGCACCTATACGGATGCGGTGATCGTGGATGAGAATCAGGCTGTACTGGCAAGAAACAAAAGCCTGACGACCAGTTTTGATCTGACCATCGGTATTGGCAATGCGATTTCAAATTTGCCTCCATCGTCTATTGCGGAGGTCAATCTCGTTGCGCTTTCCACCACTTTATCCACGAACTCAGTCGTTGAGGGGCGGGGGGCGCCGGTTGGAGTTTTGTTGCCGGGCTATAATCAGGCCCAGGTGGATAAAAGCGGGCTGACAGAGATAGTCGACCGGGATCTGATTTCCCTGATTGACGGCGGTCATGACGCGATCGGTGAGGAGTTGAAACCGCTGGATATCGACTTCGCCAGGAACAGGATTGTGGGACAAAATGACCGGGTTTCCGCGTTCGCGATATCCGGTATGTTCGGGACTCGCAACCCCACTCATGAAAAACAGCTTCGTGACCTGGTTCATGAACTGACCGACAAACCCGCTGCCTGCGGACATGAACTGGCTTCAAATCTGGGCGCCCCGAGGCGTGCGCTGACTGCTGCCCTCAATGCCCGGATGATCCTGTACATTCAATTGTTGATTGATTCAGTGGAAACCATACTGAACGAAAAAGGAATCGAAGCGCCGTTGATGATCGTGAAAGGGGATGGCTCGCTGGTCAACGCGCGTACCGCCCGCTTGCAGCCGGTTGCCACTGTCCTTTCCGGGCCTGCGGCCAGTGTGATCGGAGCCTGTGCCCTGAGTGGGCAGAAAAATGCCATCGTTGTCGATATGGGTGGAACCACTACCGATATAGCCATTGTCACCGATGGCCAACCGGAGCTGTGTGAAGATGGCGCCAGGATCGGCGCCTGGCAGCCGATGGTTGAGGCGATCCGGGTGTTTTCGATTGGCCTGGGCGGAGATAGCGAACTCGGGTTCAAATCCGGACTGAATATCTCTGAACGGAGGGTGGTCCCGATGAGTTTGCTGGCGTACCAGTTCCCGAATGTAATGTCAGCCATTGAACGGCAGGCAAATGGTTCACCGAGCCCGAGAAACAATAAATTCGCTCTGCCGCTGCAAAAAAACGAAGCGCTGCTGCGACAGTTGAATGAAATCGAGCGGCAAACCTGGGAGAGGTTGCAGCAAGGGCCGATAGAACTCGAAATGCTGGCCGACAGTAATCGGGGAATGCTCCGGGCGATTGCCAGAATGGAACGGTTGGGGCTGGTGATTTACAGTGGATTTACCCCGTCAGACGCAACCCATGTGCTTGGCATGAGCGATCACTGGAATAGTCAGGCAGCCCGGCTTGGGGCCAGAATATGGGCCAGACAGATGCGCCACCTGTATGGATATGGCAACTGGCCCGATGGTGACGCGGTATCGCCCTGTCAGGAAGTGTTCCATCTGGTGACCCGCAAAATTAGCCAGAAGCTGATTGAGGCGGGTCTCAACCAGCATGGCAAACTGGCGGATTCGCAATCGCAAAATCTGACCCGGCTGCTGGCCGATATCGTACTTGGGCAGGGCCGCTCCAAAGAAGTGAATCCATTGTTCAAACTTGAATTTTCAGATGATTATCCGATTGTCGCCGTGGGCGGGCCGGCAGCGGATTATTTCCCGGATGTGGCGAAAAAACTCAAGGTTTCCCTGAATTTACCCGAAAATGCCGAGACGGCGAATGCCATTGGCGCAGTGCTCGGCGCTGTCGTGCAGGTGGCTCATGTGACCGTGGCCCAGCCTCAATTTGGTGTGTTTTACCTGTTCCACAAGGGGCAGCCAGTCCGGTTCGAGAATCTCGAACCGGCTATCGAGGAAGCCACCAGAATCGCCAGACAGGAAGCATCCTCAATGGCCATAGCAGCCGGGGCGACCTCGGTCGAAACCAGAATCCGGCAGGACGCGAATCATATCCGGCATGACATTGACGGCGAACTGTTCGTCAGCGCCCGGATCACAGCCATCGCGTCCGGGCGCCCGAACTGCCTGATGCAGTGATTTATGGTGTGAATCAGGTATACTCATATTGTATATCCTGCAAACAATCGGAGTTTCATCCATGAACAAACCGGTCAATATAACCGTGTTCCGCTGGGCGGGCGCTTGGGGGCCATTCAAGGTCAATATTCCCTGCGGGGAATGTTCGCTGACCAAGGACATTATTCAGGACTGTATTGATTCCGATTTGAGCGAGATCAATGTCGCGCTTGAAATGCGCGACTGGCTCAGTGAATGGTGGAAACCCCTGCCCAAAGGCGGCTGGCATGCCCCGATTGTACTGGTTGATGGCAAGCTGGTTTCCCAGGGCGCGGCGCTCAACCGGGGAGTGTTGACCCAGGCTGTGATCGAAAAAGCCGCCGCCGGGACGAAGATGCAGGGCAATCATATCTTCGGCAAGGCCACCTGCCCTCATTGTGTTCGCGCCAAGGAATACCTGGAACAGGCGCAGCTTGAATATGAGTACCACGATGTCGTCAAGGACCCCCGCTCACTGTATGAAATGCTGGCGAGGGTGAAACCGATCATCGGCCCCAAAACTCCGGTTACCGTGCCGCAAATATGGATTGACGGCCGGTACACAGGAGGCGCCAGTGAATTGAAACAAATTCTGAACCTGCCCGAAATCGAGCCGAATCCGGACCGCGGGCAATGTTCGCTTTCCCCTGATCGCTGACCTGCGAACAGGAACCCCCGGTGATCAAGTCTGAAAATGATCAGATCCGGTTTTCAGGTCAATGTGCGTTTTAATGATCGTTTTGACTCGAAATGCGCGATGGCGAGTTCGATCAGCTGGTCAATCAAATCTTCATAAGCGATGCCGGAGGCGGCCCATAACTTCGGATACATACTGATTGGGGTGAATCCCGGCATGGTGTTGATTTCGTTCAGTATAATCGCATTCGAGTTCTTGTCGACCAGGAAATCCACCCGCGCCAGTCCGCGTCCATCAATTGCCCTGAAAGCCTGGATCGAAAGCGATTGAACCCTGCGGGTTGTTTCATCATCCAATGGCGCCGGAATAACCAGTCGGCTTTTGTCGTCGATATACTTGGTATGATAATCATAGAACTCCGCCCCCGGAATGATCTCACCCAAAATGGATGTATGCGGGTTTTCGTTGCCAAGCACGGCGCATTCGATTTCCCGGCAGTTCTCCATGGATTTCTCGATCACGATCTTGTTGTCGAATTGAAATGCCAGATTGGCGGCATCTATCAATCCCTGACGATCACCGGCCTTGCTGATTCCTACGCTTGAGCCCATGTTGGCTGGTTTCACAAACATCGGATATTCCAGTTTTTGCTCGCTTGAAACAATAATCCGGTTTTGGTCCCGCTGCCATTCAACCGCCTCCGCAATCCTGTACGGCGCCTGGGGAATGCCGCTGGCGGCGAATACCATTTTCGCCAGGATCTTGTCCATGGCCAGAGCGGAAGCGGCGACGCCGCACCCCACATAAGGCAGCCCGGCCGTTTCCAGCACGCCCTGCATGATCCCGTCTTCACCAAAAGGGCCGTGCAGAACCGGGAAAACCACATCCAGCACGGGCGGACGGGCGGTAGCATGGGACTGCATTATCGAACCGGTTTGCGCGACCAGATTACCGCTATTGTGCAGTTCCAGTGATACTGCGGTGTCGGGATGGTTCTGACCCTGCCGCAGTCGAGTGACAGACCCCGACGAAGTCAGGGTCTCGACATCATTGCCCAGATGCCAGTAGCCGGATTTGTCAATACCGATCAGGTGGACATGATATTTGTCCCGGTTGACAGCTTGCTGGATTGATCTCGCAGACGTGACCGAGACTTCGTGTTCACAGGATTGCCCGCCGAACAGGATGCCGAGGTTAATTTTTTCCTTCATCAGTGGATGAATTGAAGGACAACCTGATTACACAGTGAAATGAGTGATCCAATCCAGGGCAATATGGCGACGATGATGATGACATTGAATGCCAATACTGCCTGACTGTCCTTTATCCGGGGTATTACCCGGTCAGACTGCGGCGGGTCAAAATAAACCAGTTTGATAATTCTCAGATAATACCAGGCTCCAATCACGGCCAGTACCACCGCAACGATGGCGACCCAGACCAGGTCGGCATTGACCAATGCCTGTATGACCGACAGTTTTGCGAAGAAACCGGCAGCAGGCGGCACGCCGGCCATTGAAAACATCAGGATCAGAATGAACAGCGCCAGCGCCGGGCTTCTCTTGCTCAACCCTTTCAGGTCATTCAACTGGTCAGATTCGAAGTCTTTGTCCGACAGAACCAGAATCAGTCCAAAAGCCGCACAGCTCATGGTGGCGTAAACAAGAACGTAAAACAGGGATGCCCCATATCCCGCGTCTGTCCCACTCAGGATGCCCAACAGGAAAAAACCCATGTGCGAGATCGTGGAATAAGCCAGCATTCTTTTCAGATTGTCCTGGGCGATCGCGATAATGTTACCGATCATGATGGACAGTAAAGCCAGGATGATCAGCATCTGTTGCCACATTCCCTGAAGATCTTCCAGCCCTCCCACCAGCAATCTCACTGTGATTGCAAAGGCGGCAATCTTGGGGGCCGCGCCAATGAATGCGGTGGTTGAAGTCGGAGAACCATGATAGACATCCGGAACCCACATATGAAAGGGTACGGCTCCAAGTTTGAAGCCAAGAGCAACCACTATGAATACGGTGGCAAGGATCAGCGCCAGATTATTCGGTTGCACGTCGGTCACTGCGGCGTTCAATTCAGGCAAACCCAGGGCGCCGGTCAAGCCATATAGCAAAGACATGCCATACAGCAGGATACTGGATGCCAACGCACCCAGCACGAAGTATTTCATGGCCGATTCAACGGCCAGAGCGTCATCCCGATAAAAGGCAATCATCGAGTAAAGACACAGCGACATCAGTTCCAGGCCAAGATACAGCGTCAGCAAGTGATTCGCCGAAGCCATTACCATCATCCCGCAAACTGAAAAAAGTCCAAGCACGTAATATTCATTCTGGAAAATACCGCGATGCCGGTTATATTGCCGACTGTAAACAAAAATAGCGGCAGACAGGATACAGATTGCGACCTTGAGCAGATCCGACATCGGGTCATCGACAAACAGTCCGTTGAATGCAGTGGCTGACCGGGTTGAGAAATCTCCGATGATCAGGGCAGCGGCCAGTAACAAGGAAGCGATACTCAAACGGAAACAGATTTCCTGTCCCCTGGCTGGTTTGATAAACAGGCCCAGCATCAGAATAACCGAGGCCATGGATGCGATTAACATCTCAGGCAGCGCCAGCGCCGGGTTTAGTGTTTGAAGATTCATAATGGCAGGCCAGGGATTTGGCAACAGGCGCCCCGGCGCCAGATTAACGACACTCTGTCAGGCATTTCGAGACCTCGATGTGTTGTAGCAGATTGTCGATGGATACATGCATCACATCGAGAACGGGATTCGGCCAGACGCCCACTGCCAGCGCCATCAGCGCAAGAATGCCGAGCATCAGAATTTCCCGACGGTCAATGTCATTCAGCGCAGCGACCTCATCGTTCAGCACTTTTCCGTATACCACCCGTTTTACCATCCACAGGGTATAGGCGGCGCCAAACACCAGGGTCAGTGCAGCAAATATGGCGAACCAGGGATTGACCTTGAAAGAGCCGAGGATGACCAGGAATTCGCCGACGAATCCGGAGGTGCCGGGCAGACCGGCATTGGCCATCGCAAACAATACCATGAATGCGGCAAAAACAGGCATTGGGGTCGCAATGCCCCGATAACTGTCAATTCTGCGTGAGTGCAACCGGTCATAAAGTACGCCAACGCACAGGAACAGGGCGCCGGAAATGAATCCATGGGAAATCATTTGCATCATTGCGCCTTCCACTCCCTGCGAGTTGAAGACGAAAAACCCCAGAGTAACGAAACCCATGTGGGAGATCGACGAATAAGCGATCAGTTTTTTCATATCCTGCTGCACCAGCGCGACCAGTGCGATATAAACCACCGCGATCAGAGAGAGTCCGATCATCAGCCATGACAGTTGATGGCTGGCGTCGGGGGCAATCGGCATACTGAAGCGAATAAATCCATAGCCGCCCATCTTCAACATGATCGCGGCCAGGATGACGGAACCTCCGGTGGGCGCCTCGACATGGGCATCGGGTAACCAGGTATGAACCGGAAACATCGGGACCTTGACGGCAAAGGCGGCGAAAAAAGCCAGGAAGATCAATATCTGGGCATCCAGTGACAATGGCAAACGGTGGAAATCGAGAATGCTGAAACTTCCGCCGCTGGCATTGTACAACCAGAGCAGGGCCACCAGCATCAGCAGTGAACCCAGCAGGGTATACAGGAAAAATTTGATCGTCGCATAGATTCGGTTGGGTCCGCCCCAGATTCCGATTATCAGAAACATCGGAATCAGCATGGTCTCCCAGAAGACATAGAATAAAACCGCGTCCAGCGCAGAAAACACGCCGATCATGACGCCTTCCATAATCAGGAATGCAGCCATGTATTGCGCGACCCGCTGTTGAATGACCCGCCAGCCCGCGATCACGACCACCACGGTCAACAGTGTAGTCAACAGGATCAGCGGCATCGAAATGCCATCTATCCCGATTGAGTAGAAAATGTTGAATGGTTCTATCCACCGGTAATGCTCGACGAACTGCATCCGGGCAGTGGTCGGGTCGAACCCGGTATACAGGGGAATGCTGAGCAGAAATATCACAATCGAAAATCCGAGGGCGAGCTTGCGCGCGGTCTCGGCGCGCCGGTCATCCCCGGTCGCCAGCACCAGTGCGCCGGCAAGGACGGGAAGCCAGATCAGTACGCTGAGCAGATTATTTTCCATTCGGGACCCTGCTATCCGGTGTCATAAGCCTTTTTGTCATTGTCAAAACCAGATAAACAGCGTGATCAGGCTGAATAATCCGATAATCATCACGAAGGCATAGTGATAGGTATAACCGGTCTGGATTTTTCTCAAGACGACTGAAATGGCAGCTATAGTGTGGGCGGTTCCATTCACCAGCGCCCCGTCAATCAATCCCGCATCGACATTTTTGTACAGCAGTTTTCCTGACCACACCGAACCCCTTGCGAACAGGGTCTGATAGAGCTCGTCAAAGCCGTACTTGTTCTGCAATATACGGTAGACCGGCCCCGCGGCTTTTGCGAGAATCGCGGGCATTGCGGGATTACGGCAATAACAATACCAGGCGCCGGCAATTCCACCGACTGCCAGCCAGAAAGGAGGAGTCAGCATACCATGCAAAACAGCGCTGAATATCAGAGCGCTCCCGGTTTTGTCGGTATAGGCGCTGGCAATTTCCCGCGTGACGTCATGGTTGGCGAGGATGAACAGGGAGTCGCCAAAGTGTTCCCCGCTGATCACCGGGCCGAAGAAAACCAGGCCGGCCAGGATCGAAGGAATGGCCAGCGCAACCAGGGGCAGCGTCACCACTGAAGGTGATTCATGCAGATTCAATCGGGTATGTTCGTCTGAGCGGTTTCTGCCATGAAAAGTCATGAACAATAATCTGAAAGAATAAAACGCAGTGATGAATACACCGGCCAGCACTGCGATATAGGCAAATTGCGCCCCCGCGGTGTGGCTGTGGCGCACCGCTTCGATGATCGCGTCCTTGGAGAAAAAACCGGCGAACGGAGGGATTCCGGCCAGCGCCAGCGAGCCGATCAGACAGGTCAGATAAGTGATCGGCATGATTGCCTTCAATCCTCCCATTTTTCTCATGTCCTGCTCGTGGTGCATGGCGATAATGACCGAGCCGGCGGCGAGAAACAGCAGCGCCTTGAAGAACGCATGAGTACCCAGATGAAAGATTGCGATCTCGTAAGCCGACACTCCCAGCGCCACCGTCATATAACCGAGTTGCGACAGGGTCGAATATGCGACCACTCTTTTGATGTCATTCTGGACCAGACCGACCAGGGCCATGAGGATTGCGGTGGTGGCGCCGACGATCAATACCACCGACAATGCGGTCTCGCTCAGTTCGAACAAGGGTGACATGCGGGCCACCATGAAAATCCCCGCCGTTACCATGGTCGCCGCGTGAATCAATGCCGAGATCGGGGTCGGACCTTCCATGGAATCCGGTAGCCAGACATGCAGGGGCACCTGCGCGGATTTGCCCATGGCGCCGACAAACAACAGGATACAAATCACTGTGATCCACTTCCAGTCACCAAAGGGCGAGGTCACGATGGCGTCCCCGAACGCTTCGGCGCTGCCGAATACGGTGGCATAATCCAGCGAGCCAAAAACAGCCAGAATCGCGGCGATTCCCAATAAAAACCCGAAGTCACCGACGCGATTCACCAGAAACGCCTTCATATTGGCGAAGATCGCGGTGTCCCGATCAAACCAGAAACCGATCAACAGATAAGACATCAGACCGACCGCCTCCCAGCCGAAAAACAACTGCAGAAAGTTGTTCGACATGACCAGCATCAGCATGGAGAAGGTAAACAGCGAGATGTAACAGAAAAATCGCTGATAGCCCGGGTCCCCTGCCATATAACCAATGGTATAAATATGAACCATCAGCGAAACAAAGGTGACAATCACCATCATCGTCGAACTCAACTGATCAATCAGGAACCCGATCTCAAAAGGAATGCCGCCACTGATTGCCCAGATATACACTGTCTGGTTGGTGATAGCGCCGCTTCGAACGTCGGCATAGACCCACACCGACAATGCAAAGGCGATGGCTACCCCGGCAATGGTGATGGAATGTGAGCCTCGACGCCCGATGGATTTGCCAAACAGCCCGGTCACGATCGAGGCGGCCAGACAGATCAGGGGAATGGCAAGGTAGATATTCTTCATCCCTTTAACGTGTCCAGTTCTTCAACATTGATGGTTTGTCTGCTCCTGAACAATACGATCAGGATTGCAAGCCCGATTGCGGCCTCGGCCGCGGCCACGGTCAGGATGAAGAACACGAACACCTGACCCGCAATATCATTCAGATAGTATGAGAAGGCCACGAAATTCAGATTGACCGCAAGCAGCAACAGTTCGATCGCCATCAACAGGATCACGACGTTCTTGCGATTCAGAAATATTCCGACGACGCTGATGGCAAACAGGATCGCTCCTAAAATGAGGTAATGGGAGAGTGGAATCATGGCCCGTCCCGGTCAGTGGAGGAGGGGATCTCCGGTTTCATTTTCACGATTCGCAGCCGGTCTTCACGTTTCACCAGAACCTGCTCTCCGGGGTTGATATATTTTGTTTCCGGACGTCTTCTCATGGTCAGGGCAATTGCCGCAATGATCGCGACCAGCAGAATCAGCGCGGCGATTTCGAACGCGAAAACATAATGGGTATACAACTGTCCACCCAGTTCCTTCGAGTTGCTGTAACCGGCGCCGGGGTCGGCTGGCGGGCTGTAATCACCTGCGCCAAAGGAGCCATACAATACCAGAGCCATTTCAACCACAAGCAGCGCCGCGATCAGTGAACCGATCGGCAAATAACGAGTGAAGCCCGCGCGCAGTCTGGCGAGGTCGATATCCAGCATCATCACGACGAACAAAAACAATACCATCACGGCCCCGACATAGACCAGTACCAGGACAATGGCCAGGAATTCGGCCTGCAATGTAATCCAGATACAGGCCGCGCTGAAAAACGCCAGTACCAGAAACAACGCGGATTTGACCGGATTGCGGATTGTCACCACCATCATGGCCGCAAAGACCAGAATCGCGCCAAATACATAAAAAGCTGTTTGCAGAAAGGTCATCGTCCGGTTTATCGGTAGACTGAATCCTGTTTACGCGCGGCGGCGATCTCGGCTTCGTAGCGGTCACCTATTTCCAGCAGCCCCTGTTTGTCGATCACGCGCTCCGCGTTCTCTTCCATGTGGAATTCATGAATATCGGTCATCACGATCGAATCCACCGGGCAGGCTTCTTCACAAAACCCGCAGTAAACGCACTTGAACAAGTCAATATCATAACGAGTGGTGCGGCGGGTACCGTCTTCGCGTTCTTCAGAATCAATGGTGATGGCCAGCGCCGGGCATACCGCTTCACACAGTTTGCATGCGATGCAGCGTTCCTCACCATTGGGGTAGCGCCGCAGTGCGTGCAGGCCGCGAAAGCGTGGAGACTTCGGCGTTTTTTCCTCCGGATACATAATCGTCGTTTTCTTGTTGAACAACTGACGACCGGTTACACCCAATCCTTTTCTCAGTTCTTGCAGGGAAAATGTTTTATAGAGTTGTTTGAGGTCCAGACCCATGAGGATACCTGTAATTATATTTTCGTACCGTTATTCAAAAACAAACCTGAGCGGCGTATAAAACTTTCCCAGACCAATCACGACAATCCATACCAGGGTGACCGGTATCAGGACTTTCCAGCCAAGACGCATGATCTGGTCGTATCGATAGCGGGGAAAGGTTGCGCGAAACCACAGGAACAGGAATGCCACTGCGGCGGTTTTCAACCCGAACCAGAACAGGCCGGGAATCCAGGTGAGGGGCGCCACTTCAATCGGCGGCAGCCACCCTCCCAGAAACATCAATACGGTGAGAGCGGCAATCAGAACCATATTGGCATATTCCGCCAGGAAAAACACCGCAAAAGCCATACCGGAATATTCCACATGGAATCCGGCGACAATTTCCGACTCGCCTTCCGCTACGTCAAACGGCGCGCGATTGGTCTCCGCCACCCCGGAAATGAAATACACCACGAACAGCGGCAGCAGGGGCAGCCAGTACCACTGCCAGAAACCGCCGGATTGATGCACCACAATTTCTCTCAGGTTCAGGCTGCCGGCAACCATCAGTACCCCCACCAGGGCAAACCCCATGGCGATTTCGTAGGCAACGATCTGTGCGGCAGAGCGCATCGCGCCAAGAAAAGCATATTTGGAGTTCGATGCCCAGCCAGCCACAATCACGCCATAAACTCCCATCGAAGTCAGGGCGAGCACATACAACAGGCTGGCATCAATGTCGGCCAGCACCAGCGAGTCGGTGAACGGGATCACGGCCCAGGCCGCAAGCGCCGGCGCCAGGGAAAGAACAGGCGCGATCAGAAACAGGTATCGGTTCGATTTGCGGGGTATGATAATCTCCTTGAACATCAATTTGACGACATCCGCAATCGGTTGCCCCCAACCCTTGACCCCGACCCGATTGGGTCCGACCCGGGTCTGCATATAACCGATCAACTTGCGTTCCGCAAAAGTAAACCAGGCCACGCATGCCATCAACGGCAGTATGATGAGGGTGATCTTCAGCATGGTCCAGACGAAATACTGCAGACTGTCCGGCAGCCACCCTGTCATCGAGAACCAGAAATCAACCATCAGGCTTTACCGTCCTGATGCGCTTTCAGGATGTTGACTGGTGTCTGGCCTCCCAGGCCAGCCGTTTCATGGAACCCGGCGGGAACATGGACACAGTCTTCCACCAGGCGATGATTCAATCTGAGCGGCAACCGGGCCTGGCCGGATCCGTTGTCCACGGATGCCTGTACGACTACTTCGTCACCTTCGTCCAGATCCAGTTTTTTCGCTGTGGCGGGATTGATTGACGCCGCCGGCGCGGGATTGTCCGCGGTGCGCTGGAGCGCGTCCGTATTACGCAGTGTGACTTCACCGCGATACATCGGCATATCCGTAATTCGCAGCAGTCCACCGGTATCGGGCGCAGACAACAACGGACTGATCCGGCGCCGGGTTGAACGTGTGTCCGGTTGTATATTGTCAAGCCCGACCGTCGATCTGATTTCTGCCATGACATCGTCGAGCGTGATGAATTCGAAGCCATCGCAGTGCATGAAATTCCCAAGCACACGCAGTACCTTCCAGGCGGGCCGGGCCTGACCCGCGGGGCTGGCGGCGACTTCGGCCGTTTGCACCCGACCTTCACAGTTGATAAAGGCGCCGGCAGACTCGGTAAAAGCGGCGACCGGCAACAGCGCGTCTGCGTATTGTTTGACCGACTCACTTTGGAAAGCGCTCATTTGGACCACAAAGCGCGCATTGTTCATCGCTGTTGCCGCCGCTTTTCCGTCGATACAGTCGAGCTCGGGTTCACAGCCAAGCAATACAAAGCCCTGCAATTCCCCGGCCAGCATGTCATGGAGGTTTTTGCCCCCGGCGCGCGGCCGGCAATTCGCAATATGCCCGGCCACACTGTTCCCCTGCGCCAGGATGGCCAGGTTGCAGTCTGCCGTGTCGGCAATCCAGTTTGCGATGGCCTTGATCGTACTGGCATCCGGATGTTGCTGGGCCAGCGCTCCCAGAATGATCAATCCGCCGCCGCCCGCGTCAACCAGATTCTGCGCTGATTGCCGCATGCCGGGATTTTCCGCAACAAGCGCCCGGATGTCTTCGGGCAGATCAACCGATTTGATTGTGGCGATATTCATTGCGAACCCTGCGAGCCGGGATACCATCGCCCGGCCGACACCGAAAGCGGATTCGACCAAACCAAAATTCAAATCATAATCCATCGGATTGATGGCGCCGACCCGGGTCAGGCCGGATTCAACTCCCCGCCGGATTTTCAAGGCGAGCAACGGCTGTTCCTTACGGATATTGGAGCCTACCAGCAATATGGCCCGTTGTTTGTCATAGTCACTGACGGCCACTTCCGATGCGGGGAAAGCCGGGGCAATGTCATCGTCCCTGAAATCACACTGTTGCAAACGGTGGTCCACATTCTCACTGCCCAATCCCCTCAGCAGCTTCTGCAACAGGTAGAACTCCTCCAGCGTTGATGCGGAACCTGCAATTCCGCCGATGTCATCGGCCGACCCGGCATTGATAATGGTCCGCAGTCCCTCGGCGGCAAAGGTCAGGGCGGTTTCCCAGTCAGTTGTCCGCCAGCGGCCGTTTTCCCGGATCATCGGTTCGAGCAGGCGTTGCTCGCTGTTGACCGCTTCATAGGAAAAGCGGTCCCGGTCCGCCAGCCAGCATTCGTTGATTTCGGGATTTTCGATCGGTAAAACCCGTTCAACCCGGCCCCGGAGCGTCTGGATGTTGATATTGGTTCCGAGGCAATCGTGCGGACTGATAGCCGAATGGTTTTCCAACTCCCATGAACGCGCGGCAAAACGATACGGTCTGGACGTGAGGGCGCCAACCGGACACAGATCAATAATATTGCCCGAAACTTCAGAATTCACCGGACGGCTGAGGAAGGTGGTGATTCTGGCATGCTCACCGCGACCCGGCATGCCCATTTCAACCACCCCGGCGACTTCCTCTCCGAAACGCACACAGCGCGTGCAATGAATGCAACGTGTCATTTCGGTGGCGACCAGGGGGCCGATATCGTAATTCGGGACTACCCGTTTGGCTTCCATGAAACGCGAATCGCCCTTGCCATACGCAAGCGCCTGATCCTGCAGGGGACACTCTCCGCCCTGATCGCAAACCGGACAATCCAGCGGATGATTGATCAACAGGAACTCCATAGTGCCTTTCTGGGCTTCGCGAGCCAGTTTTGATCGGGTAAGGACCTTCATGCCGGCGTTAACCGGAGTGGCGCAGGCCGGCATCGGTTTGGGCGCCCGCTCCACTTCCACCAGACACATCCGGCAATTTGCCGCGACCGACAGTTTTTCGTGGTAGCAGAATCGGGGGATATAAATATCGTTGCGGTCGGTGACACGAATCAGCATTTCCCCCGCCTCGGCTTCGAGCTCCCTGCCGTCCACTTCTATTTTTATCGTACTCATCGCTGCCGTTACCTGATCTTCGCTTCGAACTCATGCCGGAAATGCGCAAGGAAACTTTGCACAGGCCAGGCCGCCGCGTCGCCCAATGCGCAAATGGTGCGCCCTTCTATCCGGTTGGCGACATCAAGCAGGGTATCCAGATCTTCCATTCTGCCATGCCCTGAATCGATTCGTTTCAAAATGCGGTACAGCCAGCCGGTGCCTTCCCGGCAAGGCGTGCACTGGCCGCAGGACTCTTCGTAGTAAAAATACGCGATGCGCTTCAGGATTTTCACCATGTCGGTGGTTTCATCCATGATAATTACAGAGCCGGCGCCGACCGCGGAGCCGTGTTTTTGCAGCGAATCATAATCCATGTTCGCCTTCATGATATTTTCTGCGGGCATGACCGGCACCGACGACCCGCCGGGGATCACGGCTTTCAACTTGCGGCCTTTCCATACTCCACCCGCCATTTCCAGCAATTCACGAAAGGGCGTGCCCATCCTGATCTCGTAATTTCCGGGGCGCTCCACATGGCCGGTCACCGAAAACACCTTTACCCCTCCGGCATTTTCAACGCCCAGATGCTTGAACCATGTCCCATCCATCCAGTTGCCGTTCGCTCTCAGGATTGCCGGCACAGAGGCGAAGGATTCGGTATTGTTGATTGTGGTCGGCTTGCCATACAAACCATAAGCGGCCGGGAAGGGGGGCTTGAAGCGTGGTTCGCCTTTCCTGCCTTCCAGCGAATTGAGTAACGCGGTTTCCTCGCCGCAGATATAGGCGCCTGCGCCAAGATGGTTGTACAGATCGAAATCGAAGCCCGAGCCAAACAGGTTGCGGCCCAGCAAGCCGGCCTGATAAGCCTCCTTTACCGCTTCCTCCATGACCTCGTAGGGTTCCTGGAATTCGCCGCGTATATAGTTGTAACCCACCGTGGCGCCCATCACATAACCGCCAATGGTCATTCCCTCAATCAGGGCATGCGGATTCAGCCGCATGATATCCCGGTCCTTGCAGGTGCCGGGTTCGCCTTCGTCGGAATTACAGACCACATATTTCTGCGCCTTTGATTCGCGCGGCATGAAACTCCATTTCACCCCCACTGGAAATCCAGCCCCGCCCCGCCCCCGGATATTCGATTGCTTGATGGTATCTATGATTTCGGTATGCGGTATCTGGCCGGTCAATACTTTCTCCAACGCCTGGTAGCCGCCGTTCGCGCGGTAGCTTTGCAGTGTCCAGGGCTTTTCGATGGAAGGGTCAGGCAGGCTTACATTGCATGCCTTTCGCAAGGAACTGAATCGGTCGGCAACCAATGGCAGGCTCATGTCAACGCCTCAAGAATCCGGTCCACCTTGTCGGGGGTCAGATCTTCGTAGTAATCATGACCGATCTGCATCATCGGCGCTCCAGCGCAGGCGGCCAGGCATTCCACCTCCTTCAGGGTAAACCGGCCGTCGGCAGTGGTTTCGCCGAATCCGATGCCGAGCTTTTTCTGCAGGTGAGCGACGATTTCGTCCGAGCCGCGCAACATGCAGGAAATATTGGTGCACAGACACACTTTATGTCTGCCTGTCGGGCTCAGGTCATACATTGAATAAAAAGTCGCGACCTCATAAGCCTTGATCGGCGGCACCCCGATTATACCGGCAACGTGTTCGATCAGATCGAAGCTCAGCCAGCCATGCTCGTCCTGGGCGATCCGAAGGGCAGCCATCAGCGCGGACTGGCGGCGGTCTGCCGGATATTTACCCAGTTCACGGTTGATCTGTTGCATGGACGCATCGCACAGCCGGGGGTGGTTCGTACAATCTGGCGCCATGATCTATCTGTCTATCTCGCCAAACACGATATCCTGGGTGCCAATGATCGCGACCATGTCGGCCAGCATGTGGCCATTGGACATTTCGTGCAAGGCGGCAAGGTGGGCGAAACCGGGCGCCCGGATTTTGACCCGGTAGGGTTTGTTGGCGCCATCCGAAACCAGATAAATACCGAATTCCCCCTTCGGATGTTCGATGGCCGCATAAGCTTCTCCGGCCGGTACGCAATAACCTTCGGTGAACAACTTGAAATGATGAATCAGGGACTCCATGTCGCCCTTCATGTTTTCCCGCGAGGGCGGGGTCAGCTTGTGATCATCGAGAATGACCGGTCCCGGATGATTACGCAACCAGTCAATGCATTGTCTGATGATGCGGTTGGACTGACGCATTTCCTCGACCCGCACCAGGTAGCGATCATAGCAGTCGCCATTGGCGCCAACCGGAATATCAAAATCCATCCGGTCATAAACTTCATAGGGCTGTTTCTTGCGCAAGTCCCATTCCACCCCCGAACCTCTCAGCATGGCGCCGCTAAAGCCCAGCTCTTTTGCCCGTTCAGGGTCCACAATTCCGATGTCCACGGTTCTTTGCTTCCAGATACGGTTATCGCTCAACAGGGTTTCATATTCATCCACACAGGCGGGAAACCTGCGGGTGAAGGCCTCAATGAAATCAAGCAGTGAGCCTTCGCGGGTTTCGTTGCGTGTCCGGGTCTCGGCTTCAGAATGCCGTTCGGTGGGAGCGTATTTCGGCATCTGGTCGGGCAAATCCCGATAAACTCCGCCAGGCCGATAATAAGTGGCATGCATCCGCGCGCCGGACACCGCCTCGTAACAATCCATCAGGTCTTCCCTTTCACGGAAACAGTACAGGAACACGGTCATGGCGCCGACATCCAGCGCGTGGGCGCCCAGCCACAGGCAGTGATTCAGGATGCGGGTGATCTCATCGAACAGCACCCGGATATATTGGGCGCGAAGCGGGATTTCGATGCCGATCATTTTCTCGATCGCCATGACATAGGCATGCTCGTTGCACATCATGGAGACATAATCGAGACGATCCATGTAACCGATACTCTGGTTGTAAGGTTTGGTCTCCGCCAGTTTCTCCGTACCCCGGTGCAGCAAGCCGATATGCGGGTCACAGCGCTCGATCACTTCACCATCCATTTCCATGATGATCCTGAGCACGCCATGCGCCGCAGGATGCTGCGGCCCGAAATTCATCGTATAGTTGCGGATCTCAGCCATCAGTCCGCCTCGACTGGATCAGAACCAGCGAACGAATCCTTGCGGATAGTCCGCGGAACCAGGATACGGTCCTCGATAGTGACGGGCTGGTAGATAACCCGTCCCTGTTCTTCATCGAAACGCATTTCCACCTGGCCCGATAGCGGGAAATCCTTGCGGAACGGATGGCCGATAAAGCCGTAATCAGTCAACAGACGGCGCAGGTCGGGGTGTCCCTTGAAAATAATTCCATACAGGTCAAAGGCTTCGCGCTCAAACCAGTCTGCCGAACTCCAGACACCAATCACCGAGTCAATGACCGGTTGCCGGTCATCCAGATTACAGCGCAGTCGAATACGCTGGTTATTGTCAAGCGACATCAAATGATAGACCACCGCATAACGGCTTCCCGGCCAGGGGTTGCCGCCCTCCTTGCCCCAGTCGGAGTAATCCATACCACAAAGGTCAATTAACTGGTCGAACCGGGTTTTCGGATCGTCTTTCAAGCGGCTGCAGACATCGGTGATCGCCTGATGCCGGATTTCGCAGGTCAGCTCGTTCAGCCGGATTTTGCTGGCGACCAGATCTTCACCCAGCAATTCGGCCAGGTATCCGGACAAGGCGGACAGAGTCATCATACTGAAATGATTCCCGGCGACGGCTTGAAGGCAATCTGATTCATTGGCAAAGAGTTGCTTCCAGCGATAATCAGGTCACTGGCGCCGCTGCCGGTCGTGCAATAGTGCTGGTTTTACTGATCTTTTTCTGTAACTGCAGGATACCGTAAATCAATGCTTCGGCGGTAGGTGGACAACCGGGGACATACACATCCACCGGCACGATGCGGTCGCAGCCTCGAACCACGGAATAGGAATAATGGTAATAGCCGCCGCCATTGGCGCAAGACCCCATCGAGATGACCCACCGTGGCTCGGCCATCTGATCGTATACCTTACGCAGGGCGGGAGCCATCTTGTTGGTCAGAGTGCCGGCCACGATCATTACGTCAGATTGTCGCGGGCTCGGTCTGAAGATAATGCCGAAACGGTCGAGATCGTAGCGGGCCGCCCCCGCCTGCATCATTTCGACCGCGCAACAGGCGAGGCCGAAAGTCATCGGCCACAGTGAGCCGGTTCGTGCCCAGTTAATCAAATCGTCCAGTCTGGCTGTAGCAAACCCTTCCTGCAAGGTACCTTCGAGCGCCATTTAATTTACTCCCATTCCAGAGCGCCTTTTTTCCATTCGTAGATGAACCCGACTACCAGGATCCCGAGAAATAACATCATCGCCCAGAACCCGAAAACGCCGATTTCATCGAGCACAATCGCCCACGGAAACAGAAACGCAATTTCAAGATCAAAAATAATAAACAGGATGGCAACCAGATAATAGCGGATGTCAAACTTCATCCTGGAATCTTCGAATGCCTCGAATCCGCACTCGTAGGGCGAATTCTTTTGTTCGTCCGGTTTGTTCGGGGCCAATACTTTCCCCGCCGAAATGGCGATTACACCGATGGCCATGCCGACGATGATAAATAACAGGATGGGTAAATAGTCGGTTAACAAAACAAACTTAAGGTCAGTTCACTGGCCTGCCTGGACCTGATCCGGTGCAAAACCGTTATTCTAAATCATTTGGCCGGAAAAAACCCGGTATCGGCGAGACAATTAACAGGGCGGTTAAATCAGGCTCCCGCTGGCTTGTTCCCCGGCCTCACGTCCCGGCCAAGCCGGATTTGAAGGTAGTTGAGTAAAGCGCCGTAAGCGGGCAGAAACAATACAATCGACACGACAATCTTGAAACACAAATCCACCGTAGCGACTTCAAACCAGTTGGCTGCCATGAATTCATCGGCGGAGCTATGGAACGCGACCCCGAAAAAAGTATAAGTGTCAATGATATTGGCGACCAGTGTCGAGATCAGGGGCGCCGGCCACCATGCCTTTGTTCCTTCACGTATTCTCTGGAACACCGCAATATCCAGTAATTGCCCGACCAGATAGGCCGTGCCGCTCGCCATTCCAATCCGCCAGTCCGCCATCCAGGCGCTGATCAGGATGGCCGGAATATAGGCCAGGCCAACCACAATCCGGGCATTGCGCTGACTGGATAATCGAACCGTGAGGTCGGTAGCCAGTATGACTGCGGGAAAAACAAACATGCCCCAGGTGAATGTGTATCCCATGAATGCGCCGGTAAACTGAACCAGGTAGTTCGACAGCGCGATGATTACGATGTGAAAGAGGACCAGCCAGATGATCAGACGCCGGTTGATGTCTGCCTGCCCGGCGAATAGCGACCGGCGCCTGTTTATTTCAACCATTCTGGAATTCCTCATGAAACTCTGCACATTCCTGTATATTCTCACTGAGATAAAATATGTTCATTATCAGATTAAGTATGAATTTCTACAATCATTCGTCGTAGACTCCCACTTTCGCGGGAATCGGCGTAATGAATGGCAAGCGTAACAGAGAGTCCTGACAAGAGTGGTAAAACCCGACCCTGTTTGAGACCGGCGCTATTTGGATTATCGCATGAGAATAAATCCAGAGAGCGCCCTGACACAACGAATCATAGACGAGGACACTGTCACATGAACACCGCCTCCATCGTTGACAAAGTATTGAGTTTTTGTGACATCCTGAGAGATGACGGAATCGGTTACGGTGATTATCTGGAACAAATCACCTGGCTGATCTTTCTCAAGATGGCGGATGAGTATTCCAGGCCACCGTACAACCGGGATGTCGGTATCCCGGAAGAATACAACTGGCAGAGTCTGCGTTCAAAAAAGGGCGCGGAACTCGAGAGTCATTATATCGCTCTGCTTCATGAACTCGGAACCCGACCGGGTATGTTGGGACAAATTTTCACCAAAGCCCAAAACAAGGTCCAGGACCCGGCCAAGCTGTATCGCCTCATTGATATGACCAACGAAACCGAATGGGTCACGATGGGCGCCGACATCAAGGGCGATATCTATGAGAGATTGCTGGAGAAAAATGCCGAAGACACGAAATCCGGCGCCGGGCAGTATTTCACGCCACGCGCTCTGATTCGCGCCATAGTCGAATGTGTACGGCCTGAACCGGGCAAGCTGATCGCTGATCCGGCCTGCGGTACAGGTGGTTTCTTTCTGGCCGCCTACGACTTCATGACCGACCCGGACAATTTCAGTCTCGATAAAGAACAGAAAGCGTTTTTGAAACACGAGGCATTTCACGGCAACGAGATTGTCGCCAACACACGCCGCCTGTGCCTGATGAATATGTTTCTGCACAATATCGGTGAAATCGAGGGAGGGGCGCCCATATCACCGAATGATTCGCTGGTGGCTGACTCCGGCAAGCGTTTCGACTATGTGCTCGCGAACCCGCCTTTCGGCAAGAAAAGCTCCATGAGTTTCACCAACGAGGCAGGCGAGCAGAAAAAGGATGACCTGACCTACAATCGGCAGGATTTCTGGGCCACCACATCCAACAAACAACTCAATTTCGTGCAACATATTCGCACGATGCTGAAAACCACCGGTCGCGCCGCCGTGGTCGTACCGGACAATGTGTTGTTCGAGGGTGGCGCCGGTGAGACGATCCGGAAAAAGCTGCTGGACAACACCGACCTGCATACCATCCTGCGCCTGCCAACCGGCGTATTCTACGCGCAAGGGGTCAAAGCCAATGTAATCTTCTTCGATAACCGCGAAGCCAGCCCAAACCCCTGGACAAAACAGGTCTGGTACTACGACTACCGCACCAATATCAGCCATACGTTGAAGAAGAAACCAATGCGACATGAAGACTTGTCGGATTTCATCGACTGCTACAATCCACTGAATCGGCATCAGCGCAAGGCTACCTGGCACGAGGCAGATTCGCCACAAGGGCGCTGGCGCAGCTACAGCATTGAGGAGATAAAAGCCCGCGACAAAACCAGTCTCGATATCTTCTGGCTCAAGGATAAGAGCCTGACCGATCTGGATAACCTGCCGGAACCCGATGTTCTTGCCGAAGAGATTATCGAGAATCTGGAGGCAGGCCTGGGCAGCTTCCGTGATGTACTGGCCCGGTTACGGCGGGTGGAGTGATCAAATGTCTGTGTATAATGGTGCTTGAGGCAGAGATCAGAAGGTGTTGATGGAATGGGTAATGGACGGAGTACAAGTGTGACTTGCAACTATAATCCAGATATGGCTGTAGTGCGGATGGCCAAGTTATGGTGACAGAATCGGAACAAATAGATCTCTGGCGTCAAAGTTTTTCCGAGTATCAGACACTCGAATTCAAGGAAGCAAAGACACAGTTTGATAATGAGAAGTTGTACAAATACTGTGTGGCAATTGCAAATGAAGGTGGTGGAAAACTTGTGCTGGGTGTTGCAGACCAGCTACCCAGACCAGTAGTCGGTACAAGAGCCTTTCGCGATCCGGTAGCGATGGCAGAGAAACTCTTTCAAACCATCGGTTTTCGTGTTGATATTGAAGAAGTTCTGCACCCGGATGGCCGTGTGTTGGTCTTTCATATCCCATCTCGTCCTCGTGGAACGGCTTATCATCTTGGTGGCGTTTATCTGATGCGTATAGGGCAGGCGCTAAACCCTATGAGCGAAGATCGGTTACGCCAGATTTTTTCGGAAGGAGGCCCCAACTGGTTGGAAGAACCCTCAAAGATTGAGTTGAATGGCCAGGATGTTGTGGATCTTCTGGATACACAGACATACTTTGAATTACTCAAGTTGCCATATCCAACGGAGCAGGCCGGTGTCATTGAGAAGTTGCTGAATGACCAATTGATTGACCATCAGAATTCAAATTCAAGTTATTCGATCCGGCGGCTGGGTGCATTGTTATTGGCTAAGCGGTTGGAGGATTTTCCTGATTTGGGTCAGAAAGCATCGAGAGTGGTGGTATATACGGGGAGATCAAAATTGGAGACCCGGCTTGACCAGACCGGGACCAAGGGCTATGCAGTCGGATTTCAGGGTTTGGTCAATTTTGTGATGTCGCAGCTGCCCCAGAATGAAATTGTTGAGGCGGCAATCAGAAAGGAAGTGAAGATGATCTCTGAAATCGCGATTCGTGAACTAGTGGCGAACGCGCTCATCCATCAGGATTTCACGATTAGCGGTATGTCGATGATGGTTGAAATTTATACAGATCGGGTGGAAATATCAAATCCAGGAAAACCAACTGTGCCAGTAGAACGTTTTATTGATGGGTACGAGTCTCGAAATGAAGGCCTGGCCGAAATAATGCGACGACTGGGTATCTGTGAGGAAAAGAGTAGCGGGATTGACAAGGTTGTACACAGTGCGGAAGCCTATCAATTGCCCGCGCCAGATTTTCATGAAAGACTGCGGCGTACTGTGGTTACGATCTATGGTCCCAGGGACTTTGAACAAATGGACCGTGGCGATCGGATCAGGGCATGCTATCAGCATTGTGCATTGAAATGGGTCATGTCGGAGCGCATGACCAACCAATCTTTACGCAAGCGTTTTGGGATTTCGGAAAGCAAAAGCGCTATCATCTCGCAGGTGATTGCTGCCACCATAGAGACCGACCTGATTAAACTGGACGAGCGAGTCGGCAATTCTCGCCGGTTTGCTCGTTATCTACCGTTCTGGGCCTGAATTTATTTAAGAGATACCCTTTGGTAGTTCAAGAAAAGTTATAAATTGTCAACAAAAATAACAAGTTATCTATTTAAGCGTTTGCCTGATTCTAAGCTTTCCGTGCCCAATAATCTCTATCAAACTACCGCTCCGCTTCCCATAACCCTGGCGGGAACGTTTGTTTTCAAGGGTTGGTATTTTCAAGTTCTTTGACACTATGTATCCCTTAAAGAGATCAGAAAGTATAATTCATCTTGCTTTTTCTACCCTTTGGTATCTTGGCAAGGATAACGTAACTCCGAAGGCGGTCTCCAGAATTAGGGAGAACCGCGACAACCTTTATTTGACGCACCAATATGGGCAAACAAATCACGAAGGTTCCTCTGACCGGCGTACGAATCAGATTCAGGTATTTTCACAAATCTTTCATCCTCTTCTTGGCAGTAGTCTCGGAAAAGTCTTATAAGGCTAACCCAATCAGCCCGAGTCATTTTGTGGCTACTGCAGAAAATTTCGCGACCTTTTGTCACAACATCCAGCTTTCTTATCGGAGTGGCAAGAGCCATCTGTATAACATATGTTTCATCCTCTAATGCAAACTCTAAATGGATGCGGCCAGCATGTGTTACTCGCGTGCGTTGTGTCATGTACACATCTGAGTCTGTAGGGTCATACGGTTCGATAAGCCGATAGTGTTAAGAGCAAATAGACTTGTCCGGTTTTATAGCAAATGAATTGTCCGCTATGATGATACCTTGATTCATCCTCCGGGTTAACCCGGAGGATGAATCAAACCGAACGTGCGCGGCGGACCGGACGCGGTCGTTCGGATGCGAGTTCATAGTAATTGCCCCTTGGCATCGTATCGGGCCAGTTCTCTGGGGCCGTGATGAACCGCCAGACCCTGATCCGGGTAATCCAGTACCTGGACGCGGGCTTTTACGTAATGGCAACGATGCCGATCTGCCGGAATCTGTAGCACTTTGCGCCGATAGCGCACACAGTTGTCTGCACCCACCATTCGCTCATGGCGCTCACACAGAATGTCATCCAGTACCGATGGATCGCGACAGGCCACAAAGGCGCTGCCGGGTTCACGAGCCGGTTTCTTGAACTCGGCATGGTAGGCGGGCAGATACTCGTTTTGGAGATAGCGGTTGGCCGTGTCCATATCGGTGATGCCAGCGCTGGCCAGTTCCTTGACCAGACGGTCCTGGTGGGTTCGAAAGACCCGCTCACAGCGCCCGCGCGCCTGCGGTGAGTAGGCTGGAATCATCTCGATGCCCAGTTGCTTCATGGCGCGTCCGAACTGTGTGGGATTGTTCTTGTCCACTTTGCCTCCAGCCTGGGGCGTATGCCAGTAATGACTGCCTCGATCCGTGTACAGCGAACAGAACAGTCCTTTCGATTCAATCACTTCGCGCACCCCCCGGAAACTGCTGCGAGTGCCTTCCTGTTCACAGAAAAACATCGAGTAATGCTCATTGGTCGCATCGTCCATCGTCACAATCAAATCCCAGCGCTGACCCTCCACCCACTCGTGGGTACTGCCGTCCTGATGCAACATCATCCCCGGCCACGGCGACGACTCCCGTCTCTTGCGGTGCGCCCCGCGCTTCGCGTACCGCTTCACCACACCCGCTCCCTGCAACTGACTCTTCACCCACGTATAACTCCTCTGACCTCCATCCCGACGATACCAGGAATGAAAGTGCTTCACGTTCCAACCCCGGTGATGATCTCGATAACGCTCCACCACATCCATCACTTCGTCTACCGGCGCCCGACGATGCGACACTTCACTCAAACGACGATCACACAATCCGTCCAGTCCTTCTTCCTCGTAACGATCTACATAACGACGGAATGTGCGACTGCACACCCCCAACAAATTCGCCGCTTCTTCCTGCGTCAATCGGCTCTTGTTCCATCCTTCATACGCTTCTTCAAATCTCATTAGCCTGGTCTCCTGTAACCACTCCACCCGGTTCATCCAGCACCCCCTTTCAGTACTGTGTAAAACCGGACAGTTTATGTGCTACTCAACCGGACAATTCATTTGCTCTCTACAGTTCGATAAGCCGATAGTTGAGGAATTCTCGACAGTGCTTTATAGTGGCTATTCGAGCAATTCCAATTGGTTCACAATAATTTACAATATCCTCAATAGTCATGTACGACTCCTCAGGGGAAGTGGCTTGGGCCTCACGGTCCATGAGCACACGTAGTATTGATAGTTTCGCTAATGGCGTAGTAATTGAAGTGCTCGAGACTTGGAAAAGATTCAATACGAAATTACTGTCATTCTGGACAAATCCGCTGTAGTTCCCAAGAATTAACGCCTGCCGGACTTTTCTTGCTTATTGATGTCTTGCTTCCTGTGATGTAGAGTCTTACTAAGTCTTCTATGCTGAGAGTCGGTGATGTAATGATGCGTTGTGCGATTTGCAGTCCTCTGCGAATGTCATGATTAGACAGCCAACCCACAATTCTGCCTAGATATTCGGTTTTGATAAAAACTTCTTCGATGCAAAATGCGAATGCTTGGATATTTGAAAAGTTCAGACGAATTCCTTTACGAGAAAAATATTCACCGCCTTGTATTTGATCCTCATTGAGCTTTTCTTTAATGAAGTCGATTCGTTTACTTAATACATCTTTTGTTGAAGGAACGGGGAGATAAAACTGGGTTGTCACATAGCTTTGTAGCGGACCCTGCTTCGATAGCTGCCAAATTGTCCGGTCGGTGATTGGGCAGATTACGAACGACAGCACTTTGCGAAAAAAAGACTGGGCAATCTGGAAAACTTGTTCTTGGTACTGCTGAGGAAAGTGATCTGTATTGTCAAATACGAGACAAGGAAGCAGTTTTCTTGCTCTGACGGCATTGATTAGTAGTGCAGTTACGTATTGATCAGAGTGTTGCTCTACAAGCTTATGTATATGTTTTCCAAACTTGATTTTAAGGAATCTCTGATTAATCAGTTTCTATTGTATAATTTTTGTACTTCATACTGACTGGAGATATTTCCGATGCGCCAGAGTACTTTTTCCGAAGCTGGATTTGACAAATACAAGAAACAGACGCGCAAGGAGCGTTTTCTGGATGAGATGGAGCAAATCATTCCGTGGGTGGAGTTGAATGCAGTCATCGAGCCTTTTTATCCCAAACCGCAAGGGGCAGGCCGCAGGCCGATTGGAATAGACCGGATGTTGCGGATTCACTTTCTGCAACACTGGTTCAGTCTTTCGGACCCGGCTGCCGAGGAAGCGTTGTACGATTCGTTGTCGATGCGCCGGTTTGTGGGCATAGACCTGGGTCGGGAGCCGGCTCCCGACGAGACCACGATCTGCAAGTTTCGTCATCTGATGGAGAAGCATAACCTGGGGGAACGATTGTTCGGACTGGTCAATGAATATTTGGGTGAGAACGGACTGAAGGTGAATCGGGGTACGATCGTGGATGCCAGCATCATCTGCGCACCGAGTTCGACCAAGAACCGGGAGAAGAAACGAGACCCCCAGATGCACTCGACGCGCAAGGGGCAGCAATGGTACTTTGGTATGAAGGCGCATATCGGTGTGGACAGTCGCAGCAAGCTGATTCATTCGGTGGTGGCTACGCCGGCGAATGTTCATGATTCACAGGTTCTGCCGGAACTTCTGCACGGGAAAGAGACCCGTGTATGGGGAGACTCGGCCTATACGGGTCAGAAGGCGGTGATTTCACAGGTAGCGCCGGAGGCGAAGGATTTCACTCATTCGAAGGGGACGCGCTACCGCAAATTGACGGAGAAGGAGCGCTTGAAGAATCGAACCAAGTCCCGGATACGGTCGAAGGTGGAACATCAGTTCGGTATTCTCAAGCGGCAGTTCGGTTTTACCCGGGTTCGTTACCGGGGGCTGGAGAAGAACACGCATCGACTGGTTGTGGCCTGTGCCTTAAGCAATCTGGTGATGGCGAAGAAAGTACTGTTGAGACAAAGGCGGTTGAAACTGCAGGCTACGTACGCCTGAAAAATGAAAAGAGGGGGAGAATGCTTGTATTTCCCCGCTCCCGCTCACTGATTCCGGGCCATTCTGTCTTTCAGACCCACTCATATCCCGGATTTACAAAAATGACTACCCAAAATCCCCAAAACTCGTATTGTTCAGACTTTCCTTAAATTGTTGGCGATCCTTTTCATATAGAAATTTATGTTCGCCATTACGCCAACGGTTGTATTCGCTCCAAAAAACCCCTTGAAGTTCTTCGTATGTAGGGATGCTGTTGTTAAACATTTCTCGCTCAAGGGCAATTTTCAAATGCTCTACAAGCCAATTTTTCAGGCCATCGGGCTCACCCGTTGAATCGGCAAGATCTATTCGTGCAACCAGGCACTGTTCTCGCAGTTGGCGATCAAGCACCATCCGAAAAAACCGGTCAACAAATGTAGTTTTTCCGGCACCCTTGTTGCCAATAACGAGAACAAACTCGCCTCGACCAGACTCAACAGCAACTTCAATACGACGTGCTAGCGCAACTCCCTGACTTCCATCCACTACTTTTATGCGATTGGTTAAGGTTCGCGTGATTTTGTCCAAAGTTGCATCTGCTTTTCGACTTTCTCTTGTCTCAACAAAGCACTTTGTTAACATTTCAGGGTCATTTTCGCCGGACATTGTGCTAAAAAACTCATTAAACACTTGGTCGAGATCTGTGGCCATATCCGACTTTCCCCGCAGGCGTATTTGGTTTGGGTCTATGATTGAGCACAGTTCATCTGAATGTTGAACCTCCAGCCCCTCAGCCTCCTGAAGACGCACTCTCATCAATTCTTGACCGAACCCAGACTTGGAAAGTAGATCATGAAAAATTGCAAAGTTCTTGCTTATGGTATCCAGATTAGGAAATACAATTGCGGTTCCATTCAAAGGAGGAATTCCATCTGTTCTTGCAGCGACGAAAAAAATCCACTCAAAGCCTGTAGTAACTAAAGTCTCCCCATTTTTTATTTGAGAGTTATATAAGCGGTTGAAAAGGTTGTAGAAAAGGGGGATATTGGATGGGATCAGAGTTCTGCTTCTGGTACAATGGTTTTACCATAAACTACTGAACCCAAAAGAGAACTCTGATGATGAATGATAGCCGGGAACGCACCAAATGGAAAGTCCGAATTACGGATTGTGTGAATCAATCGAGTGAAGTCATCAGCCAGCCGGTAGCCAAGCTGATGGCGGAGGTCATGGTGGGCATATTAAGCAGTGGGAGTTTGCAGTTATCCAGGATTGGCCGGAGTTTGAAAGAGCAGACTCGTCTGCATCACACGGTGAAGCGGTTATCGCGGATGTTGGGGAAACATGGCGAGATTGCATGGGAAGCGGAAGGTCGTTTACTGGAGAAGATGTCAGGACATGTGACGGGAGATATGGTGGTCGCGATTGATCCGGGAGATTTGAATCGGGAAGGCAGTAGCGCCAGCGAAGGGTTATGTCGGGTACGGGATGGAGATAAAGGGGATATTGTGAAGGGTTATCCGTTATTGAGTGTGGTGGCACGATGTTTGGATAGTGGCCAGACATTTCCGTTGCTGACTCGTTTGCTGTCGTCAGTTCGAGGTTCCTACAAGAGTGAGAATCGGGACATGATGAATGTCATGGAGCGGGTACAGGGGAGTTTGGAGAGTCGTCCGTTATGGGTAATAGACCGGGGCGGAGACCGGGGGGTGTTATGGGATTTCTGGATTCAGGGGGATTGGAAGATTCTGGCGCCGGCGGCCAATCAGCGTCACTGGTTGTGGAGAGGGTCGAAGAGGACGGCGCAACAGATTGCGCGTCGGTTACCCCTTAAACACCGGGGTCAGTTGAAGAAGGAACACCGGGAATCGGTACGTTTTGGCATCACTACGGTATTCTTGAAAGATCATCCGGATACGCCGTTGTCGATGGTTGTGGTGCGTCATGGCAAACAGCAACCGATGGTATTGGTCAGTACCGAGCGGATACGGGGTCGGTTGCAAGGAGAGCGTCTGATTCAATCGTACATGGGTCGTTGGGCCTGTGAGGAAGGGTATCGGTTCAGCAAGCAGGGATTCGGATTGGAGCGGGTACAGGCGAGGAAATTGACGACCTTGCAGAATCTGGTTGCGCTGGCGACGTTAGCCTGGGGATTGCTGGCCTGTCATCAGAATCAGGGGAGTCGGTTGATCGACAAGGCCCAGCGGCAAAAGAGTCACAAACCCCTGGTTTTCCCGTTCTACACGCTGTTATGCGGCTGGCAGGCGTTGTTTGCCGACGCCAAAACCCTTTTTTATGATTGGTGGAGAAAACCCAAACGCCCGCCGCCCATACAAGCCGACCTGTTCATCCACAACGGGCGGCTTACGCCAATTCTCTCATGAAAAAATGGGGAGACCCTAGTGTAGTAAGTGCGGCATAGGATACCCCTTGATCCATACAATACCGCCGTGCTTGGTCTATACCATTGTTCGCACTCTTCAGAGCAGGGCCTCCCAACTTGTAATGGGCTAGATTGGGATTCTGTGTGTCAATCAGAATTTTCCCCCGCCTTTTCGCCTCAATGACTAAACAATTTTGATCATTTCTAGATAAAAGATAGTCGGCATATCCAGACGAACCATGGGATTCATTGTGCACATCTGCATGTTGCCAACCCATAATTTCGGTCAGTATTCTGTCGATCACTTGAAAGCGAGCATCCTGCTCGGTTTCGATCCTTTCTAGTGTGGTGTTCCATTCCAGGCAGAGTCTATCAAAACAGGTTTTAGCGGAGTCGATTGTCACTGGTTTACCTCCCAATGATGATTCTGTGGCCTTTTAGTCAGACCGTTTCAGTAGTCAAATTACGGTTTCCAATTTATCGTGACATAATTATACATATTCCTTGAGCCTGCTCGATTGGTTGTCTTCACAACAAGGTACGATACAACTCTGTCAATTCGGGCGGCTGACCTGACATAATCTACCCAGAATCGTAGTTGGACGGAATACTCTCTGCTGATGTCAGGCTTTTTATGGCGTATCTTGGAAAACTAAAAAAACACAAACCATTCCGCAATCGTATATTAGACCCCATCGGATGAAAACGCTTGGTATCAGGCCCCCAATCCCCTGATAAGGGAAGTTTTGAGTGATTGAAAGGTGAGAGGTATCAAGGGATTATATGAGAAAATAGGGTTTCTGAAAACTCACCTGTTGAGTGAATATGAAAAAGCATCGAAAAGCGGGGAAGAGCGGGCAGGGTCGCGCAAGGAAGATTCGCAAGGTTCGTCCTCCGAAGGTAACCTTTGAGTTCACGGATTTGGATTTGACGGCCTTTGGTGGTTCCTCCATACTGGCTCGGACTGCCCACCAGTTTGGTTTGTTTGATCTTTTGGACGGAGCGGTTTCGGTAAAGGTCAGGAACCGGGGCGCTTCGGACCTGGAAACCCTGTGGTCCATCATTGCTTGTTTGGCGCGTGGTCATGGTTCGTTATCGGACTTGGATGGATTGCGGTCAGACCGGGCGGCGCGTCTTCTTCTGGGCTTGCGTTGGGTTCCTGAGTCGCGCCGTGCGGGGGAATGGTTATCCCGGTTGGATGTTACAGACATCAAGGGGCTGTGGAATGCTGCGGTGGCATTCGCGGGTCGGGTAGCGCCGTCCATCATTGCCCATGAGGTAGAAACGAAGGGGTATGTTCCGTTGTTTATGGACGCTACGGGGATTGAGGTAGCCGGACACTTGTTTGAGCGGACGGGGAAGGACTACAACGGCAACCGGGGTTACTGGTTGCACGGGACGTTTGTGGGCGGTTTGTGGTCGGCGGGTCAGTTGCAACCGGGGGGTGGACGGGTGACGCTGAACTGGCGCAAGCTGCTGCATTGGACTGCGGGGATGCTTCCAAAGGACGCGCCGGTCTGGTTTCGGGCGGACAATGCTTATTATCAGGGCGCTCTGGTTCGTGAATGCGCGAATCGGGGTTGGGACTATTCGATCAGCCTGACGAATGACCGATGGAGAAGGCCGATACTGGAACAACTGGAAGGTCTTGCCGATTCGGTGTGGACGGATATGGGTATGGAGGAGGAAGCCATTCTTGCAACGTACCGTCCGGGCGGTTGGGAACGGACACAGGATTACGTAGTGGTTCGATGCCGGAGTCAGAACGGCCAGACTCTTTTGGCGCCGCGTCATACGGTCATTCTGGTGTCTCGGAACGATCTGCCCCTGAAGGAGTTGGTGCTTCGTCACCGGGGCAAGCAGGGTCAGGAGAACGCCTTCAAGGGTCCGTTGCGGGACATGGACCTGCATCATCCGCCGTGCCGGAGCTACCGCGCCAACCAAGCCTTCTACGCTCTGGGTCAGATTGCACAGGTTCTGCTGCGGGCGATACAGTACACGGCGCTTCCGAAGAAGGCACGCCGTCATGGCATCCGACCGATCATCCGCTATGTGATGCACACGGCGGCGTATCTGGTTCGCAAGGCTCGCCAACTGTGTGTGCGCTTTGCCAAGAACCACTTCCAACTGGACTGGTTATACCAGTCCATGGTCACGCTGGAAGCCACAGACCTTTCCGCTTCCCGTTCCCGCTCTCCTCCTTAAAGTCGGGCTTCGCGGCCTGAATCCACCCTGGATCGACGAACTCCGCCTGACGGTGGGGGTTCACTCGCCTGCACCAGAAAATCCGGCGTTTCCAAGAGGGCGACAGTACGGTTCAAAGAAGATTTTGCACGTTGATTCGACCCGTCTGACGGCTGGAGACCCTGCCCGGCTCACCCATAACACAACCACCCATGCAAAAATCACTCACAAGGCACTTATCAGGGGATTGAGGTATCAGGCGCACTCTAACGGAAAAAATAGTAATGACTATTATGATGCCAAGTTGATATTGATGGTTTGTTCCGCTTTTACAAATTTATGTTGGAAGCAAACAGCCCTCCATTGGCTTACACTAGTGGGTATGAAAAATACGGATTTGCATAGGCGGGTGAACTGATGCCAAACGCCAACCAGACCCCGGAACAGGCAGCGCGGGATGTTATTGACGCGAAACTGTCGCAGGCAGGCTGGGCCGTTCAGGACAATGATCGGATTGATTTTACTGCCTCTGCCGGGATTGCCGTTCGTGAGTATCAGACGGATGTCGGTCCTGCCGACTATGTTCTTTTTATCGACAAGAAACCCGTCGGCGTGATTGAAGCCAAGCCGGAGCATTGGGCCCAGAAGATCACAACCGTCGAGAGTCAGTCCGGCGCCTATGCCGGCGCCAGACTGAAGTGGGTGAACAACAACGAACCCTTGCCATTCATTTACGAGAGTACCGCCGTGTTGACCCGCTTCACAGACGGTCGCGACCCCAAGCCCCGCTCCCGGGAGATATTCAACTTCCCCCGACCGGAGACGATGCGGGACTGGCTGGCCCAGCCTGTCTCTCTCCGCTCACGGTTCCAGGAATTGCCGGACCTGGATACCCAGGGGCTGAGAGATTGCCAGATTGACGCCATCGAGAAGCTGGAAGCATCCTTCAAGGATAACCACCCTCGCGCCCTCATCCAGATGGCAACCGGTTCCGGCAAGACTTACACGGCCATCACTTCGATCTACCGATTGCTCAAACACGTGGATGCCAGGCGGGTTCTCTTTCTGGTCGATACCCGGAATCTGGGCGAACAGGCCGAGCAGGAGTTCATGGCTTACGTACCCAATGACGACAACCGCAAGTTCACTGAGCTCTACAACGTACAACGCCTGCAATCATCCTTCGTCGCCCGGGACAGTCAAGTCTGCATCAGCACCATCCAGCGTATGTATTCGCTCCTGAAAGACCGGGAAATGGATGAAGCCGCCGAGCAAATCAATCCAGCCGAACGGGTTCAGCCCAAAGAGCCGATGCCGGTTACCTATAACGAACGGATTGCGCCTGAGTTTTTTGATTTCATTATTATCGACGAATGTCATCGCTCGATATACAACATCTGGCGGCAGGTTCTGGAGTATTTCGATGCTTTTCTCATTGGCTTGACCGCGACGCCGGACAATCGCACTTATGGGTTCTTCAGGAAAAACATCGTCAGCGAATACGGTCATGACCAAGCCGTTGCTGATGGGGTCAATGTCGGCAACGAGATTTATCGGATTGATACGGAGATCACCAGTCAGGGCGGCGAAATTGCAGAAGGTCAGATGATCGAGAAACGCGAACGCCAGACACGCAAGAAACGTTGGGAAACGCAGGACGAGGACGAAGATTACTCTCCCCGGCAACTGGACCGCGATGTCGTCAATCCGGACCAGATTCGTACCGTGATCAAGACCTTCCGCGACAAGCTGCCGGAGATTTTTCCGGGTCGTCGAGAAGCGCCCAAGACACTGGTTTTTGCCAAAACCGACAGCCATGTGGACGATATTATCCAGACTGTGCGGGAGGAATTTGGCGAAGGCAATGAATTCTGCAAGAAGGTCACCTACAGAACCACAGAAGACCCGAAATCCGTCCTTGCCCAGTTCCGCAATGACTACCACCCACGTATCGCCGTGACTGTGGACATGATTGCGACGGGCACGGATGTCAAACCCATTGAATGTCTGCTTTTCATGCGGGACGTGCGGAGCCGCAATTATTTCGAGCAAATGAAGGGGCGGGGCACTCGTACCTTTGATCACGATGACCTGAAGAAAGTCTCGCCCTCCGCGACCAGTGGCAAGACGCATTATGTAATCGTGGATGCGGTCGGCGTCACCCGGTCACTCAAGACCGCCAGCCAGCCACTCATCACCCAACCCACGGCGCCGCTCAAGGATTTGGCGATGGGCGTAATGATGGGGGTATGCGATGAAGACACCGTAAGTTCGCTGGCTGGTCGCCTTGCCCGCCTCAACCAACAACTGGACCCTGCCGAACGGGAACAAATCAAGGAGCAAGCGGGTAATGTTGAACTCACTCAAATCGTAAGCGGCCTGCTGACAGCGATTGACCCGGACCGCATTGATGAAAAAGCGCGGCAGATTGAGACCCTGCCTGATGATCGGGAACCGAAGCCGGAAACCTGCAAGATGGCGCAAGAGCAGTTGGTCACCGAGGCCGCCCGTGTCTTCAATGGCGAACTGATTGAGTTAATCGACTCCATCCGCCGCAACAAGGAACAGACCGTTGACCATGATAGCCTGGATACTCTGTACCGCGCCGAATGGGCCGGCGATTCTCATGAAAACGCGGAAGCCGTGGCGCAGGATTTCCGGCAATATCTGGAGACTCATCGAGACGAGATTGAGGCTTTGACGATTTTCTACGACCAACCATACCGGCGCCGGGAATTGACTTACGCCATGATCCGGGAGTTGCGCGACAGGCTCAGGAAAGATCGGCCCAACCTGTCCCCTTTCAAAGTCTGGCGGGCTTATGCCCTGCTGGATAACTATAAGGGCGGTCAACCGGAAAAAGAATTGATCTCGCTGGTATCTCTGGTTCGGCGCGTCTGCGGCGTGGACGCCAGGCTGTCATCTTATCGGGATACCGCGCGGCGCAATTTCCAGAACTGGATCATGAAATACCACAGCGGCAGTGGGGAGAAATTCAACGAAGAGCAGATGGAGTGGTTGCGGATGATTCGTGAACACATCATCAACTCCTTTCATCTGGAGAGAGAGGACCTTGAATTGGCTCCGTTCGATAGCAAGGGCGGGATGGGCCAGATGTACAAACTCTTCGGCGATCAGATGGACAGCGTGATTGAAGAATTGAATGAGGCGTTGGCGGCGTGAGTCCGACCGAAGTAGAAGTCCAGCAACGCAACCGTAAATTGCCGGCAGGATGGGCAGTAACTACTTTAAGTCAAATTGCTAAATGGGGGTCTGGAGGGACACCGTCCCGCAGAGTGCCACACTTTTATACTGGTTCGGTTCCATGGATCAAAACGGGTGAGCTAGATTCAAAATATATCAGAAACTCAGAAGAATATATTACGGATGAGGCCATTCTTAAATCAAACGCAAAAGTATTCCCTAAAGGCTCAGTCGGTATAGCAATGTATGGTGCAACCATCGGGAAGTTATCGATATGGGGAATCGACGCATCTACAAACCAAGCTTGCGCTGTAGCACAGCCGTACACAGAGATGTTGGTGAGTGAGTTTCTGTACTACTTTTTGTTATCAGAGAGATATCGGCTTGTAGAAGTTGGAAAAGGTGGAGCCCAGCCTAACATCTCGCAGAGTATTCTGAAGAGTTGGTCAATATGCATGCCACCTGTCAAAGAACAACAACGAATCGTTTCCAAAATCGAGGAGCTGTTTTCTGAATTGGACAAGGGCGTTGAAAGTCTGGAAAAAGCGCGGGAACAGCTAAAAGTATACCGTCAGGCCGTCCTCAAACACGCATTCGAAGGCAAGCTCACAGCCAAGTGGCGGGAAGAAAATCAGGACAAGTCCGGGTTGGAAAATGCCGAGTGGCAATTTGTAAAACTGCATGAGATTGCGGAAATTAATCCACGTCTGGATAAATCAGTATATGCTGATGACTTAACAGTATCCTTTGTCCCTATGCCCGCAGTTGAAGCAGGCACGGGTGTCATGGACGTAAGCCAGATCCGCCCCCTTCACAAAGTGAAGAAAGGTTATACGCATTTCCAGGAAAATGATGTCCTTTTTGCGAAGATCACGCCCTGTATGGAAAACGGGAAAATGGCAGTTGTCCCGCCTTTGAGGAACAAGCTCGGCTTTGGTTCGACCGAATTTCATGTGCTGAGGACGAGCAATCAGGCAAGTGAGCACTACATTTTTTATTTTGTATCTTCGGAAAAATTCCGCAGGAATGCTGAACACAACATGACAGGGGCTGTTGGGCAACGCCGTGTTCCAGCTACTTGGCTGGCTAATGAGCACGTACCTCTGCCCCCGCTACCTGAGCAACACCTCATTGTTACCAGGATTGAAAAAAGCCTCTCGCAAATCACCAGACTATTGAAAGAGACGGATGCTCAACTGATTAAAACAAAATCACTCCGTCAATCAATCTTGAAACAAGCCTTTTCCGGGCAACTGGTCGCACAAGACCCGAACGACGAGCCTGCTTCTGTGTTGCTCGAACGGATTAAGGCGAAATGATCGACTGTGCCCATGTATAATGGCACTCTTATGGCTAAACAACAGATGACAAATCAACAAGCGCCAAAACCAACAAGGCCGGTAGTGAAAAAGTGGGGACAGCGTGACGGTGTATCACCTAAACCTCCGACTGCGAGGAAACCGCCACCACCACCGCCACCACCGCCCGCGAAAAGATAGGTCGGAGTATCGTAGACCTGCCCCTGCTTGATCGGGGAGCACTTTGCCTGCCCGCGAGCAGACGAAATACGACAAGAAGACCACGAGCGAGCGTAGCGTTTGACTGCACAAGGTGTACAAGCTAGACTCCGCTCTTGGGAGCTTGGTATTTTTACTGTGAAAGAGAAAACAAAATATTGGTTACGGGGTATCGCTTCTGCGCTCCAGATGAGGCCTGACACATCTTCAAGAATGAGGGAGATGTTTCTGTGTCGTCCGGTTGCGGAAGTGCTTTATCGTGACTGGCAACGTATAGGAAATGATATAGCAATTACTACAGGGAAGTACGAGCATGAGCAGGGCGCGGAGTAAGTCTCAACGCAAGTCGTCGCCTGTTAAAAAACAGTCAGCCGCCGCGCACCAACAAAACTCTCAACAGATCGTCCACCAGATCACAGAACAATTCAGTGGCCCTGTTCCGCCCCCAGGTGTACTTGAGCAATATGACCAGATAGTTCCCGGTTCTGCGGAACGTATTATTGCGATGGCGGAACAGGAAATAGACCATCGGCGTAATGTGGAACTGAAGATTATTTCCAGAGAGTTCCGGGAAGCAAAACGGGGACAAGTCTGTGCATTAGCAATTGGGACGATAGCAATTATTGCAAGCGTAATCATATCCTTTACAGGCGCGCAATGGGCGGCATCAGTAATTGGTGGTGGTGGCGTTGTTGGACTCGTTTCAGCATTTATCTTTGGCAGAGGAGGTGGCGGGCAGCGTCAGCAGGGAGAGGATTCACCCGAATAGTCTATCCCGGTAGCAACTCAAGCACCGGTTTTGCATCTTTCACAAAGGGGTTCAAACCCGCATCTGTGCTCCTTGCTCGGATTCATGCTACCGAAAATAGAAAACAAAGGCAGAAATTATGACCAATTTCCAGCGAAAAGGATCAACCAGTAATGCACATGTCGGACGCGAATTTGAGGAGCGTGCCAAGGAAGCATTAGCAAGACAAGGTCTTAATCATCTTGATTTCGATTACAAAGTCGAAGTAGGAATCGCGCAACAAAAAAAGGAGCACAAATTCGATTTGGGATCAGAAAAGCCGTATGTCCTTGTAGAGTGCAAAGCACAAACTTGGACTGCGGGAGATAAGGTTCCAAGTGCCAAGATGAAAAACTGGGCTGAGGCCATGTATTACTTTTATATGGCACCCAATATTTACCGTAAGATATTCCTTGTTGAGAGAAGCAAAAGAAAAACTACTGGCGAAACCTTGCTGTCTTATTTCTTGCGTACTCACTTCCACATGATTCCATCTGATGTAGAGCTTTGGGAATTTGATCGTGAAACTGGGGATGTTCAAATGAGGAGGCAAACTTCAGGGTTTATTCTCTGGGTTCAAGCACAGAATTACAACAGTATGCTGTAGAGCGTCGGTTAGCGAGCCCGCATCACTCCCGGCTGTACTTTTCGTTTTCTGTGCCTGACGGTGTGTTGAGCGATAGCGAAGTTACGGCATTTCTTGATCTATGTGTACGCGATAAACAGGAAGCCACCGAACAATTTCGCCAATTTTCCAATACCAATCGGCCACAAGGCGGCAAGATGGGTGAGGTGCTTCTTGAGCGTCTTATCGAACCGGGGAGGCACCTTTCGGGTAAACAAGTCGAAAAGCTGATGGTGGTTTTAGGCAATTCTATTGATGAACTGGCTCCTCGCCAGCCAGATACAGAAAGCGTGGGTTAAAAGTCAGTCGTCGACCGATTCTGGATTTATGGATTTGCTTTCCAAGATGAAAAGCTGGGGTAACAACTCCGCTATAGGTGTCGAATATACGTTAAGACATGAGACGCTTGAGACGTTTTTCTCTGGTGAGCAAAGTGTCAAACACCGGCTCAATGGGATTGCTCAGAACTCCGGCAATACTGCGGAGATTCGACAGCAGGCAACAAGTTTGCTTGAAAATATCGATAGAGGAAGATATTGAGAGAGGCAACCGTTTCTCGTGAGGTGGGTAGTGACCTCGCGGCAGAGACCTCTCTTCCCGTGGAAGATTTGGGCCGGCGTATGAATCTGGTTGGCGGACCTTCGGAAGCGCCTTTCCCCAAGAATATCGGATTGCTGTTCTTCAACGACCGACCGCATGATTTCTTTCCGGTCACCCAGATTGATGTCGTGTGGTTCCCCGATGGGCCGGGTGGCGATCAATTTGAAGAGAAGGAGTTCCGTGGGCCGTTGTGGATTATCCTGCGCGATGCAATCAGTTTCATTGAACGAAACTATCTGAAGGAAACAGTTGTCAAGCATTCACACAAGCCGGAAGCGGAACGATTCTGGAATTTCCCGATTGAAGCCATCGAGGAAGCGTTAGTCAACGCCATCTATCACCGCTCCTACGAGGAGCGGGAGCCAGTGGAGGTACGTATCACTCTGGAAGAACTGGTAATCCTCAGCTTCCCCGGCCCCGACCGTTCCATCCGGATGGAAGATTTCTACAAAGGACAGGCGGTTAGCCGCCGCTATCGTAACCGTCGGATTGGTGACTTTCTCAAGGAACTGGACCTGGCCGAAGGGCGATCAACGGGCGTACCGAAGATCCTTCGGGCCATGCGAAAGAACGGTTCTCCGGATCCGGTATTTGAAAGTGATGAAGATCGTACCTGGTTTCTGGTTCGGCTCCCGACACATGAGCGGGTGTGCCCGGAGCCATCCGGGCAAGATACCGAACAAGATACCGAACAAGATACCGAACAAGATACCCGTCATGTCCAGCAACTGGTTGTTGCCCTTACTGGAAAGTTGAGCCGCGCCGAATTACAGGCCGCCTTGAGTCTGGATCACCGGCCCCATTTCATCGCCGCCTATCTACGACCCGCCCTCGAAGCCGGGCTGATCGAAATGACGCTCCCCGACAAGCCAACCAGTCGAAACCAGCGTTATCGGCGCACGGCGGCCGGGCATGCCCTGGCGCAACGCATCATGGACGAGGACACCATTGAGAAGATCACGAGCGAGCGTAGCGTTGTATAAGTTCAGGAACCTTTACACCCTCGATATAACTCACGGCGAGCGACCACAGAGGGTCGCCCCTACGCATCATAAGTTACAACCATCATACCATCATGGATTCTCGCTTTCGCGGGTTGGCCGTCGTTTCGCACCCGAATAGTCTATCCCAGTAACAACTCAAGCACCGGTTTTGCGTCTTTCGCAAAGGGGTTGATTATCTCGACACCTCCCAGCCTTCGGCCATGTTGCATGTCTTCGGACAGCACATAGGCGCAGCCTGCCTGTTTTGCCGTTACCCATAACATGGCGTCCCAAAATGAAATCTTGTGGTCACGGACATATTCCACGGCTTCATTGAATGTCTCCTGATCGGCAGGGGCAACGGTAAAAATCTGTTGCCAGACCCGGGTAATAGCAATGACTTCATCCATGGAGGCCAGTCCTTTACGATGGCAGGCATAAAAAAACTCACCAATGGCTTGCAGAGTCAACAGACAATCCTTCCGGGCAGCAGTTTCCATCAGACCTGCCGCTATTTGATGTTTTTCCGGCGTATCAATGTTGACTGCATAAATCAGGATATTGGTATCCAGTGTAAAACGCTCAGGAACGATCATGCAGTGTGTCCCTGTCAAAGTCTTCGGCGCCCAGCCTCAACCCCTTGTCAAGAAGTTGTCTCATGCGCACGATTGCGGTCGCCCGCGCCTTGTGCCACTGGGTGTTTTTTCCTTCGGGCATCAGTACAGCAATCGGTTGATCCCTGCGTAAAATACAAATGGTGGCGCCATCGCGCTCCACCTCCCGAATCAGTTTCGAGAACTGTTGATTGGCTTCGGTCACTCTTACCCTTTTCATACAGTTAATCCCGGTTAGATACTATTGTAGTATATGTCTGGAGGTTAATCTGGTACAACATCCATCCCTGTTGAGTCAATGCCTCCTTGACCTCGTGTCAGCGCAAAGCTGTCGGGATAAAGGAATAATGACCATAACTGGTGCCGAAGGAGGGACTCGAACCCTCACGCCGTGAAGCACAGCCCCCTCAAGACTGCGTGTCTACCAATTCCACCACTTCGGCTGTTTGCGTTTTATTGTTCCGGTATTGCGGGAATGTCAGACTCCCCGGTTTGCGTTTGCGTGTCTTCGGTTGTCGCTTCCTCTTCCGGGTTGGTTGTCGTCATCGCCTCCTCAACTTCGTCAGCCTGGTTGATAACGGATTCGGTCAGTATGCTGGTGTCTTCACCCTGTCGCGTGTACAGGTATGCCAGCACCAGACTGGTGATGAAAAATATGGTCACCAGAGCAGAAGTAATACGACTCAGGAAGTTGGCCGAGCCTCTCGCGCCAAACAGTGATTGCGAAGAACCACCCCCGAACGCCGCGCCCATTTCCGAGCCTTTACCCTGTTGCAGCAGTACCAGCACGACGATGGTAACCGCGATAATCAAATGAACCACCAGCAGGAGATTGGAAATCATGATTGTATATATTGTGTTTGATTTTTCGTTTTGGTCAGGCTGCCCTACAAATGCCCAGGAAGTCTTCCGCTTTCAATGCGCCGCCGCCAATCAGGCCGCCGTCAATATCCGGTTTGGCAAGCAACTCGCCTGCGTTATCCGGTTTCATGCTGCCGCCATACAGGATCTGACAGCCTTCAGCGATAGCGGCATCATGCCGGGCCAACTGGCGGCGAATCAACTGATGGATCAGTCCGGCCTGCTCCGGCGTAGCAGAAAGGCCGGCGCCGATCGCCCAGACCGGCTCGTAAGCAATCACGATATTCCTGAATGATTCGATGCCCACGGTATCAATCACTGTCTGCACCTGTCGTTGTACCACTTGTTCGGTTGCGCCCGATTCCCGTTCTGTCCGGGTTTCACCGACGCATAATATCGCGATCAGCCCATCGGCAACCGCCCGTCCTGCCTTGTCTGCCACCGCCTGGTCCGATTCACCGCACAGGGTGCGACGCTCGGAATGCCCGAGGATGACATGGCTGCATCCGCAATCCAGCAGCATGGTCGAAGAAATCTGGCCGGTAAAAGCGCCAGATGCATTCGATCCCATATCCTGGGCGCCCAGTTGGCAGATACTGTCCCGAATGATCGAATCAACCGTCGATAGCAGTGTAAAGGGAGGGCAGATCAGAATATCGGGATTGCTTGTGTCCCGGGCGCCTGCGACAATTTTTTCGCATACAGTCCTGGCCATGGCCTTGTCGCCATTCATTTTCCAGTTTCCAGCGATCAGGGTTGTACGCACTGTTTACTTGTTCTCGGTCAGAACTCGACCTGGATGCGAAGATTTTTCGGGGGCTGGATATTACCGCCCATGACGGCATAAAGCAATCACATCAAGCCCCGGATGTGGGTTGGCGTGACCGGCCAGGCGCTCATGGTTCCTTGCGAGCGGCGTTATATGGGGAGTGTGCGGTTACCGCCTTCATATAGTGTTGCACCCCGACCTGTTCGTGTTGGACGAACTGCTGGATGGCCGAATTGAACGGGCTGTCTGACATCCAGTGCAGGGAGTGGGTCCGGGTCGGCTCAAAGCCACGCGCGATTTTATGTTCGCCCTGGGCGCCGGGGTCGAATCGTTCCAGCCCGCGCCGGATGCAATATTCAATGCCCTGATAATAACAGACCTCGAAGTGGAGACAATCGACATAGCGGTCGCATCCCCAATGACGGCCATATAAAGTGGTATCGTCACTGTACATCAGCGCCGCCGCGATGCTTTCTCCATCCACTTTCGCAGACACCAGATGAACCTGATCGGGCATGGCTTGGCTGACTGCGGTGAAGAAAGCCAGATTGAATGCGGGCATGCCATATTTCCGGTCATAGATTTTCTGATATAGCCGGGTGAATGCGCGCCAGTCCGCTTCGGTTGCTTCATTCCCGTCAAGCCACTCGATCTGCACGCTTGCATCGACCGTTTTCCTCCTTTCCCGGAGGATGGTTTTTCGCTTTCTGGATTTAAGCGCTTTCAGAAAATCCTCGAAGCAGGTATAGCCCCGGTTATACCAGTGGAACTGGCAGTCATAACGCGAGACGGCCTGTAGCTGATTGAGCAAATGGTAGTCACCGGGTTCTGGAAACAGACAATGGACCCCGCTGTATCCATGTTCCCGCGCATAAGTTTTTGCGCCTCTGACCAGCGCCTGCGCCCATTCTTCCCGATGTGCCCCATTGATCAGGATACGTTGACCACAAGCCGGTGTGAACGGTACTGCGTTGATCAGTTTCGGATAGTATTTGACTCCGTATCTGTGGAAGGCATCAGCCCAGGCATGGTCAAATACGAACTCGCCCCAAGAATTATGCTTCTCATAAACCGGCATCGCGGCGACCAGGGTCCGGTTTTGTTGGCAAATCAGGTGTCGGGGAATCCATCCGACTTGCTCACCGATACAGTCAAAGCGCTCCACTGCGGATAAAAACCCATGATTCAGAAAAGGGTAATTCCCCCTGACGAGCCGGTTCCATTGTTGGTCGGGGACCTCATCAATAGAGGCGCAAACGCGAATTTCCAGGGTTTTTTCAGATTCCATCACGGTTGTAATCAGATGCGGGCAGGCGCGGGGAATGCTTGCCCGGCGCCAGGGGAATCATGCGTCAGCCTCCCTCAGAATCGTGACAGGGGGACGGGACAGAATGCGCTGGCTACTCCAGACACCGGCAAGCCCGATCAGTATGGCGGACGCGGGCGGCACAAGAGCCCATGCCCACCCTGTTAGCGTATAGTCCAGGTCAAATATCCGCCAGTACAGCAGTGCGATCACGAGTTCCGCTCCCAGTATGCCAATCAGGCCGGCGAGGAATCCCATGCTGGCAAATTCACTCCACTGATTGATGCGCAGAAGTCTGCGGCTTCCCCCCAGGGTTCGGATCAGGGCGCCTTCCTGAAGCCGCTCGTTCATGCTGGCCTGAACCGCCGAAAGGGTGACCATGAATCCCGCCGCCAGAACGAAAAGAAGAATGGACTCTACCGCCAGCGTAACCTGGCTGATAATTGATTTGACCTGCCTTAAGATGGCATCCACTTCAAGCAGCGTGATGGAAGGAAAGGAGCGCACCATATCTACCAGCAGTTTCTTGCGTTCGCTTTCGAGGAAGAAGCTGCCGATCCAGGTAGTGGGCAGGGCATCCAGCGCCCCCGGGTTGAAAATCATGTAGAAATTGGGCTTGAAATTGTCCCATTTCACACTGCGCAGGCTGACGACCTCTGCTGTCCAGTTGCGGTCGCCGGTGAAAAACATGAGTTCGTCTCCGATGACGATATTGAGACGCTCCGCCAATTCGCTTTCCACCGAAACGCGGATGTGGCCGCGATCATCGGGTTGCCACCATTTCCCGGCGGTCAGCGTGTTGTCCGGCGGCAGGTCTTTTGACCAGGTGAGGTTCAGTTCCCGATGGATGCCGTCATCGTCCTGCTCCTCCTTGCTGGCGTGATCCAGCGCCGGTACATCGTTGATGCGGATCAGCCGACCTCGAACCACCGGGTACAAGCGGTCAGCGGCAATCCCGCGCCGGGCGGTGAAGTCGGTCCAGGCATCGGTTTCATGATGCTGAATGTTGAGCACGAAATGGTTGGGGGCGTTTTCCGGCACGGTCTCCTGCCAGGTGGCAATCAGCTCTGTCCGCAACATCAGTACCACCAGCATGGTCATGATGGTCAGTCCGAAAACTATTGTCTGGATCACGGTTCCCCGTTGTCGGCGGAGAAAATTCCGGATACCGGCGCGGATGCTGACGGGAATCAGAAAAAGCAACCGCCCCAGCAGGCGGAATATCCCACCAATCACCAGCATGGCAACGGCGATCACCACAGCGCTGCCCGCAACCATTCCCAGAGTAAGGACGATATTGCCGGTATAGACCCACATCAGAACCACAATCAGGACCAGCGCCGCGCCGTATACCAGCCTCGCGGACAGAGGCAGTGGAGTCAGGTCCTTCCGCAGTACCCGTTGCGGTGGGACCGAACGCAGCCGTAATACCGATGGCAGGGTGAAGCCGAGCAGCGCCGTGAAGCCGAGAAACAGGCCTGACAATACCGGCATGACGCCGACACCGGGGACGTTTTCAGGCAACAGTGTCCCCAACGCCACAATCAGGCCGGCCTGGGCCGCCCATCCGGCCAGATTGCCCAGAACCCCGCCGACAAGCGCCAGTAGCAGCAGTTGCGACACATAAATACCGAGAATATCGTTCTGGCTGCATCCGAGGCAGCGCAGCAATGCGCTGGTGTCATAATGGCGTTCACTGTAATGCCGCCCACTGTTAGCGATGGCCACTGCGGCCAGAAGCAACGCCACCAGACTGGCCAGGCCGGTGTATTGCTTCGCCTTGTTCAAGGCTTCATCCAGCGCCGGCCGGTCTTCGGCGAGATTGTGGATATGTTCTCCCGGCCTCAGCCTCGGTTCCAGCCATGCGCGGAAGCCGCTCACCTGGTCCGCGTCTCCCGCGAACATATCCCGATACCGTATCCGGCTTCCGGGCTGGATGACTCCGGTATCCTCAAGGTCGTTCTGGTGAATCATCACCCGCGGGTTGAAACTGTAGAAACTGTTTCCGCGGTCGGGTTCATAGGTCACGATCCGGGTTATTGTAAAGGCGGCTTCGCCGATCGTGATCTTCTCCCCCGGTTCAACTCCCAGGGCGTGCAGGACCCGGGCCTCTACCCAGGCTTCACCGGGCGCCGGGCCAGTGGCCACTGCTTCTTCGACGCCGTAGAGCTCGCGAGTCACCCGCAGGCGGCCCTTCAGGGGATAGTTGTCGTCCACAGACTTGACCGCAACCAGAAGAATGTCATCGTTGCCTGCGATCGTGACAAAGCGCTGCGTGCCGGCGACTTCAAGATTCCGCCGATCTGCTTCGGCCCGTACCTTCGGATCGAACGGCCTGCTTCCGGACAGCGCCAGATCGCCTCCAATGGCATGTTGGGCATTGATCGACATGCTCCGGCTGACCCGGTCTGTGAAATGACCGATAGTGGTGTGGCTGACGATGGCTACCAACAGCGCAAGCAGCAGTATGGTCAATTCTCCGCTGCGCCACTCCCTCAGCATCAGGCGGAGTGAAAATGTCAGAATCCGGGATGGTTTCATCAGCGCTTGCGCTTCAATGGTGCGGGGTACGATAGTCGGGCCGCCATGCTGTATGCGTGGCGCCGCCTCATGGGGATGTGCAATGAAGCCGTCCGGATTCCATGCTGACGCGGCGGCTGCATCGCTCGGCCAGCTCGGCTGCATGAGTAACGAGAACCAGGGTGGCGCCATGCTCGGCGTTGAGGGCGAACATCAGATCCGCCACACGACGCCCGTTTTCGGTGTCGAGGTTGCCGGTGGGTTCGTCGGCGAACAGAATGGTGGGCCGGGTCACGAATGCCCGCGCTATCGCGACTCTCTGCCGCTCGCCGCCGGAAAGTTGGCGTGGATAATGGGTGGTTCGGGTGCCGAGCCCTACCCGTTGCAGGATTTCTGTTGCCTGGGGGATGGCATCGTTCGCGCCGGTGATTTCCAGGGGCAGGCTCACATTTTCCAGCGCTGTCAGATTGGGCAGTAACTGGAAGGACTGGAATACGAAACCCACATGATCTGCGCGAATGGCTGCCCGGCTGTCTTCGTCCAGAGTGGTGATATCATTACCAGCCAGTGTGATGCGTCCTTCACTGGGCCGGTCCAGCCCTGCGAGCAGGCCGAGCAGAGTGGATTTTCCCGATCCGGAGGCGCCCACGATGGCCAGGGTTTGTGCCGCAGCCACCTCGAGATTGATATCCTGCAGTATATTGAGGGCGCCGGATGCCATTGGTACGGTCTTGCCGACCTTTTCCGCGCGAATTGGCAAGTCAGGTTGTTTCATTAAAATGCAGTTCTATTATTGCGTTTCAAGGGAATTATATATAATCCCTGGTTTTAAATACTGAATTTAAATATCGGATGCGGTCAAACAGGAACAACAGGCTTTCCACCATAGGCCGGGGAGTTCCTCCTTCGGCAAGCGCTATCATGATGAAACCGGATGTGTCTTCCCGTACCGCGATAGCGGGCTGGTTATTTCTCGCATGGCTGAGTCTGTTCCTGGTAGCCTTGCCGGCATCGGCAATGACTACGAAAATTCTCCTGATCGGCGACAGTCTGAGCGCTGGTTATGGATTGGAAGGCCCCGGCTGGGTGGAGTTGGCCAATCGGCAATTCGCTCGCCAGGGGCACGACATTCACATCGTCAATGACAGTATCTCCGGCGACACTACGGCCGGGGGGCTGGCCCGGATCGCTGATGGCATTTTGCGCACCGCCCCGGATTGGGCGCTGATCGAACTCGGTGGCAACGATGGGTTGCGTGGTATCGACCCTCGCGTGATTGAGGACAATCTCCGCCAAATGGTGGAGGTCGCGGTATCCCGCGGTGTTCGCGTGATGCTGCTCGGCATGCGTATTCCGCCCAACTACGGCGCAGACTACACTGCGCGATTCGAGCGGGTCTACGAGAACGTATCTGCGGATACCGGGGTTCCGCTGTTGCCGTTCTTTATCGGTGAACTGGCGCTGGATCCAGAGTATATGCAGCCCGACAGGATCCATCCCAACGACGCGGCTCAACCCCTGATCCGGGATCGTGTGACGCCGTTTTTGTTGTCGGCGCTTGGCGGCTGATGCGGATGGGTCAACCGGACCATTCATTTGCTTGTAACAAAGTTGTGTAAAGCTGTTGACTCACTTCCGGGATAAAGTCTATTATAGGGTGGTTGAACATTAATAAACCCTACATATAGTGTTTTCTGTCATTTGATTCCACTATATGCAGGATTTTTATAGAATTGGAATATCTCCCGAATGCTTAGCGCAGTCAATAAAAAAAGCCATGATACCGGAGCGGTTTCGCTGGAGGAAATTGTCCTTCAACCCGCCGCGCTTGACATCTGGGATAAAAAGTATCGACTGAAAACCATGCAGGGCGAGCCGGTGGATCAGGATGTCATGGCGACCTGTGACCGGGTGGCCAGGACCCTGGCGGAGGTTGAACAGACTCGCGAGAAACAAAAGGAATGGCACGAAAAATTCCTCTGGGCGTTGCAGCGCGGCGCTATCCCGGCCGGCCGGATTACATCCAATGCCGGCGCTCTGGAACACAAGTCCGCGACCAGCACGATCAACTGCACCGTTTCAGGCATCATTCCGGATTCGATGGATGGGGTGCTGGCTTGCGTTCATGAAGCAGGGTTAACCCTGAAGGCCGGATGCGGGATTGGATATGAATTCTCCACCTTGCGCCCCAAGGGCGCCTTTGTTAGCGGCGCCGGAGCTTATACCTCCGGCCCGCTTTCTTTTATGGACATATTCGATTCGATGTGTTTCACGGTATCGTCTGCCGGTGGACGCCGCGGCGCGCAAATGGGTACCTTCGACATTTCTCATCCTGATATTCTGGAGTTTATTCGCGCCAAGCGCGAAAACGCGCGGCTCCGTCAATTCAATCTGTCTTGCCTGATTACCGATGAATTCATGCAGGCGGTTCAGGACGACGTACAGTGGCCTTTGTCTTTCCCGGCAACCCGGCACGAAGTCGAGTGCGGGGAATACCGGATTATCTGGAGACAGTGGCCACACACAGAGAATTACGTGACCAACGAAGTAGGCGAGGTCGCCTGTCGTGTTTACCGTACTATTCGCGCGAAAAAACTGTGGGATACGATTATGAGTTCCACTTATGACTATGCCGAGCCCGGATTTATCCTGGTGGATCGCATCAATGAGACGAACAACAACTGGTTTTGTGAAAATATTCGCGCCACCAATCCCTGCGGAGAACAGCCGCTTCCGCCTTATGGCGCCTGTTTGCTCGGGTCGGTAAATCTGACCCGGTTTGTGCGCGACCCGTTTACCGATGAAGCCCGGTTTGACTGGGATGAGTACAGGGAAGTGGTCGCCGTCTTTTCACGCATGCTGGACAATGTGGTTGAAATCAATGGTTTGCCGCTCGATAAACAAGTCGACGAGTTGATGTCCAAGCGCCGCCACGGCATGGGTTTTCTCGGGCTGGGCTCCACTCTGACCATGATGAAGATGAGATACGGCGATCAACAATCACTGGCCTTCACCGAGCGGGTTGCCTACGAGATGGCCGTGGTCGGCTGGGAAGTGGGTGTCGCTCTGGCAAAGGAAAAGGGAATTGCCCCCGTACTTGAGCGGGAATATACGGTGACCAGGGAGATGCTGGGCAGGCGCCCGGAAATGGTGGAGGATGGTTTTCGTGAAGGCGACCTCGTCAAAGGTTCGGTATTGATGGCCCGATACAGTCGTTACATGCAGCAGTTTCCCGAGGAAACGCGGAATGAGATTGCAGTCAATGGCTGTCGTTATACCCACCATACCTCAATCGCGCCCACCGGTACGATCAGCCTGTCCCTGGCGAACAATGCCAGCAACGGAATCGAACCGAGTTTCGCCCACAAATACAGCAGAAACGTCATCCGGGAAGGTAAGAAAACCAAGGAAAAAGTAGATGTCTGGTCCTACGAGTTGCTGGCCTACCGCCAGCTGGTGAACCCGGCCGCAGTACCTTCCGGGGAAAATGAAAATGAAGGGCTGCCCGATTATTTCATCACCAGTGAGGAGGTAACGCCGAAACAGCACGTTGACATACAATCGGCGGCGCAGAAATGGATTGATTCCTCAATCTCAAAAACCGCCAATGTGCCGACGGATTTTCCGTTCGAGGAATTCCAGGACATTTATCGGTATGCCTGGGAAAAGGGACTGAAAGGCTGTACCACGTTCAGATTCAATCCTGAAGTGTTCCAGGGGGTGCTGGTGAAGGAAGAGGATCTGAAGAACACGAAATACCAGTTTACCCTCGAAAATGGCGATATGGTCGAGGTTCAGGGTGATGAAGAAATCGAGTACGATGGTGAAAACCACACTGCGGCGAATTTGTTTGATGCCTTGAAGGAAGGATATTACGGACGATTCTAGCGACTTTTATCCGATAATCTATTCAGTGGCTAAAGTGACAGATTGAAAAGTCCAGGCAAAAAGCCCCAGGTCCGGTATCAGGCAAAAAGCCGGAGAGTTCAGTTCAGCTTGCAGATTGGCCGCATTACATCGACGCCCCACTATCGTAGGCAACAATCACTGCCAGCCAAACAACAACCCCTGTCGAGATTTTGATGAGTATAAAAATAGGCCAGAGAATCGTTGGCTACAACGTGATCAAACCATCGGCTCAAGGCGCCGGGAGCGCCGGTCCGACAGAATCGCCCCCCGGGTCGCCGGCTGCTTTTGATCCGGCACAGGACAGCGTTGTCCAGATGCATGAAAAGGTCGTTCGACCTGAAATGCTGGTTGGCAATACCTACAAGATCAAGACTCCGGTCTCTGAACATGCGTTTTACATCACCATTAACGACATCCTGTTAAATCCGGGCACTCCTTACGAAAAGCGTCGGCCTTTCGAGATTTTTATCAACTCGAAAAACATGGATCACTATCAATGGATATCAGGGCTGACACTGATTATCTCTGCGGTTTTCAGAAAAGGAGGCGATGTTATCTTTCTGGCCAACGAGTTGCGCAGCGTATTCGACCCCAAGGGAGGTTACTTCAAACGGGGCGGTAGATATATGCCTTCGCTGGTCGCTGAAATAGGCGATGTTATCGAATCCCACCTGAAAATGATCGGCCTGATTGTCGAGCCGGGGCTGGATGAGCATCAGCAGGCGCTGGTCGACCAGAAGCGCAGGGAATATGAGCAAAGTCATGCTCACTCCTTGTCAGAGATACAGGACGGCGCGTTTCCCGATGGAGCCATTCTGTGTAACAAATGCAACACCAAAGCCATGGTATTCATGGATGGCTGCATGACCTGCCTGAGTTGCGGCGAAAGCAAATGTGGGTAGCGCCCTCAAAACCCCCCGTGCGCTGCCGATCCAGGCAAAATGCCTGACAGCGTCTTTTAGACAGTATTGCCCGGCCTGTACCGGGAGTTCGGGGTCATTGTCGGGCATTGTCGTTTTCAAGCTGGACCATCAGGGTTTTCATATCTTCGGGCAATTCGCTTCGCCAGCTTGCCTCGACATGGTTTCGTGGATGGATCAGGGTGAGTTTTTCGGCATGCAGCGCCTGTCGTGGAAACGTCTGTAGACAGCGCTGGAATGGTTCGGATGCTCCCGGCGGCAATCGGTTTCGCTGTCCGTATAGCCTGTCACCGACAATCGGGAAGCCTCTCCAGCTCAAATGTACGCGGATCTGGTGGGTACGCCCGGATTCCAGACTGGCCCGCACCAGGCAGTGGTGACGGTATTTTCTTTTGACACGGAAATGGGTGATCGCAGTCTTGCCCTGCGGGGTTACCGACATGCGTAACCGGTCCTGACGGCACCTGCCGATTGGCCGATTGATGGTTTCCCCCGAAATCATGACGCCGTTGACGATGGCGAGATACTGGCGGCTCATTTCCCGCCTGTCGAGCTGGGCGATCAGATGCTGCCTGGCCTGTTCTGTTTTTGCCACTACCATTAATCCGGTCGTGTCCTTGTCGAGCCGATGAACAATTCCCGCCCTGGGCAGCTTTGCCAGTTCAGGATTATAATGGAGCAGGCCATTTTGCAACGTGTTGTTCAGGTTACCGGCGCCCGGATGAACGACGAGACCAGAGGGTTTGTTGATAATCATGATCTGATCGTCCTGGTCCAGGATTTCCAGGTCAATCTGTTCGGGAAGACAGTCGCGGTCGGGAGAGTATGGAATCCGGATTTCCAGCGCTTCTCCCCCCGACAGCCTGAATTTCTGTTTTACGGGTTCTCCGTCTACCAGCGCCAGACCCTGCTGGATCCACTGTTGAATTGCATTTCTGGTATATTCAGGCAGCAATTTCGAAAGCGCCTTGTCTATACGCTCTCCCTCCATTTGCTTCGTTGCCTTGAGAAAAAGATGCGATTCGGATTCCGACATGTCGATTCAGTTATGGCACAATGGGTACTTGAATTATTATAATTGCGGTTCTGGTCCAGTAAATCCAATTCTATCCCACAGTGAAAATCCCGTGTCAATGATAATCCGAACCGGACAGGTACAGCGCCCCCCGATCAGGCCGGGGGCGGGGGCAGGCTCTGCCCCTGTGCGAAGCTGGTTTTCCAGCGAAGCTGGCCGCGTCAGTCAACTGATTGTTCGCCTTTTCATCCTCATTTTATCCGGCCTGCTGGTGACCGGGTGCGCCACTAACAAGGAAGAGGAGGAAGATAAAACCGCGGAGGAGTTTTACAGCGAGGCCAGGGAAAGTATGGACAAGGGAAACTGGGAAACGGCTCTTGAGCGGTTGCGAACGCTGGAGGCGAGATACCCCTACGGCAAGTACGCGATTCAGGCCCAGATCGACACGGTCTATATCTATTATCGAAGTGATCAGACCGGGTTGGCTCAGGCAGCCGCAGACCGATTCATCAAACTGCACCCGACTCATGCCTCGGTGGACTACATTTACTACCTGAAGGGTTTGTCCAGCTTCGAGGAAGATCCGTCGATGCTGGGCAGGTTGCTTGGGCATGATGACCTGAGTGACCGGGATGCGGCGCCGATGTATGATGCGTTGATTGCCTTCCAGGAAGTGTATACCCGTTTCCCGGACAGCCGGTATGCCCCGGATGCCCGGGTCAGAGCCCAGCGCCTGCTTGATTCGATGGCGAGAAATGAAATTGTGGTCGCGAAATACTATTACTCGAAGGATGCTCATGTGGCCGTGGTCAACCGGGCCAGCGGGGTCGTCCAGGATTATGCTTCAACTCCTTCCGTCGAAGAAGCGCTTGCCCTGATGATGTCGAGTTACCGGAAGATGGGCATGAGTGATCTCTCGGATGATGCCCGCAGAGTGCTTGAACACAATTTCCCGGACAGCGAATACCTCGAACAGTATGCCGACATAAAGGCGGATAACGGGAAAGCGAAAACAGGCTGGGTTTCCAGGCTTATGAGCCGTTTTAGGAAATCTGCTTCTGTCGAAGAATAAATGTCCTGATCCTGTGTTGCAGGAGCAACAGTAGCGCCGTCGCGGATACCCGCTCACCAATTTTTCAGACAGGATAATCACATCAAGGCGCCAGTGAAGATGGAGAAACTTTCACATCGCATAATCAAGACATTGCTAGCGAAACCACTTGATTCTGTAATCAAGAGGATGAAATGCTTTAGAATTTTAGATGAGGATATTAAAAGGATTACGTACTATCAGCATTTAAGCAAAAATAACTTCATAATTGAGTTATATGATGGAGTGAAATTGTACGTTCCTTATGGTTACAGAGACGGTGTGCAATATCACATCGTAGATACCCTCAATTATTATGAAAGACAAATCCTGGATGATGTAAGTGATCATATTCCTGAAAATGCAGTAATTTATGATGTGGGAGCCATGATTGGTAATCACAGCTTATACTGGTTTCACTACAGGAAAGCGGTCATTCACTGCTTTGAGCCACTTACGATAAATTACAATATCCTGATCAAAAATATCGAGATTAATAATGCAGACGACTTCATTATTGCCAATAACATCGGCTGTTCTGATAAAACAGGTACGGCAAAGGTAAAAGCCTTTGATGCGGCTAATTTTGGTGGCACACAACTTGATCCTGTAGAAAAACAGGATCATGAATCACGGATGCCTGAACACGTTGATGGCAACATAAAATTGACTACCATTGATCAATACACGCAAGCCAACATCAATAAAATCAATAAACTGGATTTAATTAAAATCGATGTTGAGGGGATGGAATATCTGGTCTTGAAAGGCAGTGTCGATACGATTAATAACTTTAACCCCTTGATATGGGTAGAAATAATCCCAGAGCTGGGTGGAGACTTAAAAAAGGTTACTGCATTAATGAGCAGCTTGAACTACAAAATGATTCAAAAACACGAGAATCAAAATTATATTTTCAAGCATCATTAGTCTCGAAGAGGGTATAACGGATATTGTGAATGGCATCGGGTTTCCGGATGCTTCCTATGAACCGAGGTCCAGCTTATGGGACAAAAAACTGCCGTCCGGGATGTCGTCCAGTTCGTGAATTTGGTCCCGAAGCCAGGTTCCCCACAGGTGAACGGCTAAAGAGTCCTGAAGGTATCGGTCATAAGTTTCGTGGTCAGGCAGGAGGAGTGGGGACATATCCTTATATCCAAATGGGTGGAAGCTTTCAACGGAGAGCGCATAGCGGTCTTCTCTGTTTTTGCGCAAAAACCAAGTTAAGGCTTGTGGCCCCCATACACCCCAGCGCTGTCGGGATACATGAACGGGAAACCCGATTATTTTCCTTAAGGTAAGGTTAAGGAAAGTCTGAACAATACGAGTTTTGGGGATTTTGGGTAGTCATTTTTGTAAATCCGGGATATGAGTGGGTCTGAAAGACAGAATGGCCCGGAATCAGTGAGCGGGAGCGGGGAAATACAAGCATTCTCCCCCTCTTTTCATTTTTCAGGCGTACGTAGCCTGCAGTTTCAACCGCCTTTGTCTCAACAGTACTTTCTTCGCCATCACCAGATTGCTTAAGGCACAGGCCACAACCAGTCGATGCGTGTTCTTCTCCAGCCCCCGGTAACGAACCCGGGTAAAACCGAACTGCCGCTTGAGAATACCGAACTGATGTTCCACCTTCGACCGTATCCGGGACTTGGTTCGATTCTTCAAGCGCTCCTTCTCCGTCAATTTGCGGTAGCGCGTCCCCTTCGAATGAGTGAAATCCTTCGCCTCCGGCGCTACCTGTGAAATCACCGCCTTCTGACCCGTATAGGCCGAGTCTCCCCATACACGGGTCTCTTTCCCGTGCAGAAGTTCCGGCAGAACCTGTGAATCATGAACATTCGCCGGCGTAGCCACCACCGAATGAATCAGCTTGCTGCGACTGTCCACACCGATATGCGCCTTCATACCAAAGTACCATTGCTGCCCCTTGCGCGTCGAGTGCATCTGGGGGTCTCGTTTCTTCTCCCGGTTCTTGGTCGAACTCGGTGCGCAGATGATGCTGGCATCCACGATCGTACCCCGATTCACCTTCAGTCCGTTCTCACCCAAATATTCATTGACCAGTCCGAACAATCGTTCCCCCAGGTTATGCTTCTCCATCAGATGACGAAACTTGCAGATCGTGGTCTCGTCGGGAGCCGGCTCCCGACCCAGGTCTATGCCCACAAACCGGCGCATCGACAACGAATCGTACAACGCTTCCTCGGCAGCCGGGTCCGAAAGACTGAACCAGTGTTGCAGAAAGTGAATCCGCAACATCCGGTCTATTCCAATCGGCCTGCGGCCTGCCCCTTGCGGTTTGGGATAAAAAGGCTCGATGACTGCATTCAACTCCACCCACGGAATGATTTGCTCCATCTCATCCAGAAAACGCTCCTTGCGCGTCTGTTTCTTGTATTTGTCAAATCCAGCTTCGGAAAAAGTACTCTGGCGCATCGGAAATATCTCCAGTCAGTATGAAGTACAAAAATTATACAATAGAAACTGATTAATCAGAGATTCCTTAATGATGACTCTTTTTCTATGTTCGAGTAGTGGAATAGAATAATAGTCCTCACAAAATTCGATCAAGTCTGCAAGGGTTGGGGAATTTTCAGGAAACGAAAGGATGCCATTGTAAATAAGCTCCTTGTTTCCTCTGGCGCACAGGTAACCGTTGTCCGGTTGCAATGGCTTCAACAGAAACATATCCAGATCCGCCCAGATCAGGCCGGTCTCCTGTAATCTCTTTGGCATCACGAACCTGGACACCTTCCGGTATCCCTTTCACCTCGCTGTGAACAAAAAGCGTGACCTCATGCCCTTGCTCCATCATCGAACGCAAGCAGGCACGTTCCAGTTTACCAAGTTCGGGGCCATACCAGAACGTACCGATTCCTGGTAGAGATGCGGGGGTAGATTGAGTCAAGATAAAGGCGAGTCCATTAGCTCGTGAGATTCGTGCAGTTGCAGATAATATACCAATACTATCGAAAAGCTATCGAAAAATGTGGGCTGGCCTGATCTTTTCAATTATTGATAAAAAATATATAAATCGTGTATCTGTAAAAATAAGAAACAAAAAAGATGTTATAATCTAATAATAGAATTAAGAATATTTTATAAATACTATCATTGTTCAGGGATGAATGTCAGGCAACAGATCAGAGTCAGTCATGTGGTGTTCATGATTTCTCCGCCTGAATATATTGACTACTGTTCTCATGTTATGATGTTCAGATAATGAATGAGGATCAGGACAAGACCCGCCGCCGACTTCCGATCGGTATCCAGACCTTCCGGCATATCCGGGAGCGCAACTGCTACTATGTAGACAAGACCCCTCTGATCCGGCAGATGGTGGATCAGGGTTCCTACTACTTCCTGTCACGTCCGCGCCGTTTTGGCAAGAGTCTGCTGCTCGATACCCTGCGCGAACTGTTCTCTGGCAACGAAGAATTATTCCGGGGGCTGGATATTCACAACCACTGGGATTGGAACCCGGAACAAAAGCATCCAGTGGTACGGTTAAGCTTCGATGGTAAGCACACGGAGCCGGGTGATCTGGATGGCGATATTATCGAACAACTGGAAAGTGTAGAACGGCATTACGGTCTGGCTCACGCCACTGCGTCGCATACGGGTCCCCGCCGCCTGCGGAACCTGCTGGATCGTCTGCATGAACAGAGCGGGCGTGAAGTCGTAGTACTGATTGACGAATACGACAAGCCCATCCTGGATGTGCTGGAAAACCCGGAAATGGCCAGAGCCAACCGGGACTACTTGAGGGGGTTCTACGGCATCATCAAAGGCAGCGCCGAACATATCCGGTTCGTCTTCATTACCGGCGTCAGTATGTTCTCCAATGTCAACCTGTTCTCCGGTCTTAACAATCTGAAGAACATCAGTCTGAATCCCGTGTACTCCACGATTTGCGGGTATACGGATAATGACCTCGATACCGTATTTGCTCCAGAATTACCCGGGCTTGATCGAGACGAGATTAAAAGATGGTACAACGGCTATAGTTGGTCGGGTGAGGAAAAAGTCTACAACCCGTATGATGTACTGCTATTGTTCGATGGGCGGGAATTTGAACCGTACTGGTTCCGTACAGGCACACCGACCTTTCTGTATCGGGAGTTAGTCAAGAATAAAATCAGTCCGATGGAACTGGAGCATCGCACTGCAGACCGGGAACTGGTTTCTACTTTTGATGTAGAGAGCTATAACATAGATGCCCTGTTGTTTCAGACCGGGTATCTGACCATTACCGGGAAAGAGCGACACGGCTCCCGTACACACTACCTTCTGGACTATCCGAACCATGAGGTAGAGTTGAGTCTGAATCATGGAGTGCTACGTTATATGACACAGGATGATTATGCGGATAAGCAGGGAGACCGACTGCTTGAGTTACTGTCTGATCAAGACTTTGATGGATTTGCCGAAGAGTTTCGTATCTATCTGTCCGGGATACCACATCCCGGGCATGACAGCGCCAACCTGAGTCATTATGAGTCGTGGTATGCGAGTCTGTTGTATATGAATTTCCGGGCTATTGGCGTGGACTTGCGGGTAGAGGAGTCCAGCAGCCGGGGTCGTTCGGACATGGTACTGATTCATGCCGGTCAGGTATTTATCATGGAGTTGAAGGTAGCAGGAGATGAATCGGGTAAAGAGGTGGCATTGAATCAGGCGATGGCACAGATCAAGGACAAGGGCTACAGCGAGAAATACCGAAATCAGGGCAAACCGATTCATCATATTGCGCTTGCTTTCGGGCAGGCGGAACGTAATTTGTTGGGGATTCGGGTGGAGTGTGGTTGATGAAGTTTTGCACGATCTGTACCTCAAATCGAGGCTATATCCGAGGGTATAAAGATTTCTGTGTAAATGGTCTTGGGTCATATCAGACAGGCACCCTGTCATTTGAACCGCCCCGGGTTTATCGGAGAGTAATAATCTTGAGAGGATTAGTCGATTTGGTATTGCCGGTTCCCGCCGATTGGCGGGCCGGCACGGAGACCGGCCCCTACGATGTCGGTTGTATGCGGAGGATTTTTTCCTCAATAAAATCGGTGACTGTTTCGGGCATTCGGTAGAGGTCGGGGTTTTTGCCGTATTCGATGCCGTTTTGGCGCCAGTTGGCGCGGTGGTCGGAGGTCAGGGCGAATTGCAATTTTTGATTGAGTTTCTGCTGTACAAATGGCGACTCTAAAACGACACCCGCTTCTGCGTCGGCAATATGGTGTGCGTAGCCGCATACATCCGTAACCAGAACCGGCAGCCCGGATACCACGGCCTCAATCAGCACTGTGCCTGTGGTTTCCTCGTAGGCTGGATGGATCAACAGGTCACCTGCAGCCATCAGTTCCACAAGGTCATCCCTGCCGCCGAGGAAGCGAACTTTTTCGGCCAGACCGGAGTTGGTTGCCAGACGCCGGTAACCGGCTGCCTTATCCTGTCCGATTACCAGCATCGTAGTATTGTGACGAAGCGCTTCTGGCAACGCGGCCATTGACTTGATGGCGCGATCAAGACCTTTTATCTTGAAACCGGAGCCAATAAACAAAAGCAGAGATTCGTTATCCTTTATCAAAAGCTCTTCGCGCTTTTTCCGGCGCACGGCTTCCGGTCGATGATATGGTTTGCGCTCGTAATCAAGATTCGGCGGTGTTGGCTGAAATCGACTTTCCGGGGTGCCGTAGCATTGTTGATACACGCTCTTGGCGCGGTCTGAAAGCGACAGGATGGTGGTGGATGCCTGGACATCAAAGACGGCTCGCTCATAAGACTGGAAATGACGGAAACGTGGGCTTATCCACTGATACAGCCAGCCATGGCGCCTGGCCCGACTGGCATAGCAAACGTCTGCACAATAATACAGGTCCAGTCCGGGCATCTTGTTAAATCCAATAATCGCGTCAAAATGCTGACGGGCGGCTATTTCCTGGAACTGCCTGTAAAATGATTTGTCCTTGCCATGGTTGGCAAGGGCCGAAACTGGTAGCGCGTTGATCGGGATTCCGGCCGGCCGGTCTCCCTGCCATTCACGGGTATAAACGTGTGGTTCATGACCGCGCCTGTGGCATTCCTGTGCGATCCGCAGGAAATCCCGCGCCAATCCGGACCAGGGAAAATACTTGAACAGACAGAATGCCAGCTTCATGCGGTTGATTTATTCCGGTCAGTCATGTTGTGCGCTGACCGATGCCGGCTCTTGTCGCTTTTCCCATTCCCAGGCCGAGCGGCAGATCGTTTCGAGGTCGTTGTATTGCGGCTGCCAGTTGAGCACCCGTCTGATTTTATCGCTGTTTGCAACCAGTTGCGGCGGGTCGCCGGGTCGTCGCTGCTGGATATCCACTGCGAAGTCCGTATTGCTGACCGATTTGACGCATTCGATGACTTCCCGGACACTGAATCCTTTACCATACCCGCAATTCAGGATCCGAGTTTTGCCCCCGTCCTTCAGGTAACGCCAGGCATCAAGATGAGCGGACGCGAGGTCATCGACATGGATATAATCCCGGATACAGGTGCCGTCGGGGGTGTCGTAGTCATCGCCGAATATGGACATCCCGGGACGAATGCCACAGGCGGTCTGGCAGGCCACCTTGATCAGGTGAGTCGCTTCGGGCGTCGCCTGCCCCAGTTTTCCGCCCATATCCGCTCCCGCGACATTGAAATATCTCAACGCGATGTAGTTGAAATCCTCCCCTGTCGCCTGCGCGAAGTCGTGCAGCATCCATTCGGTGATCAATTTGGTTGTGCCATAAGGATTGATCGGGCTGGTTCTGTCGATTTCATGGACTGTCCTTTTCCCGGCAGCGCCGTAAACCGCTGCACTTGAGGAAAATATGAATTGGGCTACCCCCTGTTCAATGCAGGTTTCGATCAGGTTGAGCGAACCGAGTACATTGTTGTGATAATATTTTGAGGGATTTTGAACCGACTCGGAGACCACAGTGTGGGCTGCAAAGTGCATTACCGTTTCGATCTCGTGCTGTTTCAGAATATTCCTGATCAGCTTCCTGTCGTGGATGTCTCCCTGGTAAAAGACGGCCTGCCGGGCCACGGCCCATTCATGGCCTGAGTAGAGATTGTCCACAACCACAACCGAATTTCCGGCCGCCAGTAATTGCAGGACAGTGTGGGAACCAATGTAACCGGCGCCCCCGGTGACCAGGATTCTACCGGGCAACGGTTTTTCCGGAAGTACGATCCAGTTCCATCATGCGGGCAATTTGCGGGAGTGGTCTATGCAAAACCCGATTATAGCAACAGTCCGGCAGACCCCCAACCCCCCACCGAATCAGCCGATGCTCGGCTTCTTCGACTCCCCCTCAAGGGGGGAGTGAGGCAACCGACACTGAGTTACCCCAACCAGATTTTGAATCCGGCTTCTTCGACTCCCCCTCAAGGGGGGAGTGAGGCCCTCACCGGCGTGGTGCGCCGACTCCCTCTCCAGAGGGGATGGTGCCACGGGTACGACGGTTATCGGTGTATTCGGCAGCAGCATGATGAGGTGATCTCGAAATCGGAATTTGCCATGGCCGCATTGAGTTTGGCTGTAATTCCGGGCAATTCGTCCGTTTCATTCCTGTGGCGCAGGCATTCTGCCAATCCGTGCAATGCCCACACATTGTCGGGGTGATGATTACAACGATTCAGTTTGTCGTTCAGCCCGAGGTCGGTTCTGTAAACTTCTTCAGCCTCTGCATAGTGTCCCTGCCCGATCAGCAACGCGCCAAGCGCATGTCTTGGCGGGTGCATCCAGGGCCAGGGTTCGGCGTAGGCGAGATTGTCATTCAGTTGTACGCTCTTTCGCAGAAATTCGAAACCCTGGTGGTGGTTTCCGCTGTGATACTCCAGTTCGCCGTTCAACATGTTTTCGGCGACAGTCAGAATGTCGAGCGCCGGATTGTTGAAGAATTTGCGGTCTTCGGGAATCCTCTCCAGCGACTGGTAGAATCGGCGCCGCTCTGATCTGGCCTGCCCGATTTGTCCGAGCGCAGCCAGACTGATGCCCCTGGCGTAATGCTGCATGGCGGTTGAAACACAGTAAAGCGCGGGATTATGCGGCATTGGCAGTTCCAGGATTTCCCGCCACTTCCCGAATCGGATCAAAACATGCGTTCTGGTCGAATAATATCCTTCCAGAAGCATGGCAAGAAATGGCTGATCTTCTATTTCCAACACATCCTGTGGCAGGTTTTCGCATAATTCTTCCGCCGCCTGGAAAGCGGGTTGAAACCGGCCCATCAGCATGCAGGAGAGCATCATCATGTGCAGGTCATGACAACGCGCTGATGTGTAAAAGTTGTATGGCCCGGCATAATCCAGATATTCGCGATCCACTCTGATTGCCTTTTCGCTGACGATTCTGGCGCGGTCATAAAGCCCGCACAGGACGTAGATATGACTTGGCATGTGTACCAGATGGCCGGCATCCGGGCACAGGTTTTCCAAAGCATCTGCCGAGGTCAGCGCTTTTTCCGGCGTGGGCGACATTTCGAGACAGTGAATATGCAGATGCAAAATTGCCGGATGCGGCGCGGCGCCTGATTCGCGTATCCGGGAGAGAGTCCGGTCAAGTACTGACAGACACTCGACCGTATCTGCGCCATCGGCCGGTTGTCCGGTGTTTATATTCCACAGCTTCCACGGCGTTCGTGTCATCATGGCATCAACGAACAACGCCGCGACATCCAGGTCCTCAGGGTACTTGTGATAAACCGCCCGCATGGCGTCAGCATAGTCGTCATCCCATGCCTCGAATTGTTCCGGTGAACCGCAGTGGTTTGACTGAAATCTTGTGGACAACGCATTGATCAGATCAATTTCCACATCAGATATTCCAGCGCACAGTGAGCGGGCGGTCCGGATGCTGTCGTAACAGATCCGGGTGCAGCGGTCTTTTTCCTGTCGGCTCAAGTCGCGCCACGGCAGATTGTAGAAAGGTCCCGTCCCATACGCGATCCCCCAGTATGCCATCGCGCAGCGGGCGTCATGCTCCAGCGCCTTGTAAAAACACTTTACCCCTTCCTCGGGATTAAATCCGTAGCACCAGTTGAGACCCCGGTCAAACCATGTTTGCGCCAGAGGGGACGATGTCGAGACCGGGCGGCTGTGTCTGCCTAAATCAAAATAATCGTTCATCTGCGTTACTTGCAAGCGGACAGGCACAGCACTTCCCGACCAATGCTTGTCCTCAACCTGATCGGGGGCCGGGGACAGGCTCTGTCCTTACGCATCTTTCGTGGATTCCCGCTTGCGCGGGAAAGACTGGCTGATGTCGTCCCGCAAGCGTACCAGAAGTCGCAATAAAAAAGGCGCCGTTAAGGCGCCTTTTTCGGTCCTGTGACACAAGGGGGATTTACATCATTCCGCCCATACCACCCATACCACCGCCCATGTCAGGCATGGCGGGAGCAGGCTTGTCTTCAGGCACTTCCGCGATCATCGCCTCGGTTGTGATCAACAATCCGGCGATGGAAGCGGCGTTTTGCAGCGCCGTGCGGGTTACCTTGGTTGGGTCCAGGATACCCATTTCGATCATGTCGCCATAATCGCCCGTGCTGGCGTTGTACCCATGATTGCCACTGTTTTTGGCCACTTCATTGAGTACGACAGAGGCATCACCGCCCGAGTTGCTGACGATTTGACGCAGCGGTTCTTCCAGCGAACGCAGCACAATCTTGATACCGAGATCCTGATCCTGGTTCTCGCCCTTGACGCCGGAGACGGCATCGACACAGCGAACCAGCGCCGTGCCACCGCCGGGAACCACGCCTTCTTCAACTGCGGCGCGGGTCGCGTGCAGCGCGTCTTCGACTCTGGCTTTCTTTTCCTTCATCTCAATTTCAGTGGCGGCGCCCACTTTGATCACGGCAACACCGCCGGCCAGCTTGGCCACGCGCTCTTGCATTTTTTCGCGATCATAGTCGGAGGTTGCCTCCTCGATCTGGGCCCTGATCTGATTGACACGACCTTCTATCTCATCGGAACTGCCGGCGCCGTCAATTACCGTGGTGTTTTCCTTGGTAACCTGGATACGCTTGGCCTGGCCGAGATCATCCAGAGAGACTGCATCCAGACTCATACCGACTTCTTCACTGATCACCTGACCACCGGTCAGTACCGCGATATCCTGCAGCATGGCTTTACGACGGTCGCCAAAGCCCGGAGCCTTGACCGCGCAGACCTTGACAATACCACGAATATTGTTGACAACCAGTGTGGCTAGCGCCTCTCCGTCAACGTCTTCCGCAATCACCAGCAGCGGGCGGCTGGATTTGGCAACGCCTTCAAGGGTGGGAAGCAGGTCACGGATATTGGAGATTTTCTTGTCGTGAATCAGGATATAGGGGTTTTCGAGATCAACCGACATGTTATCCTGATTGTTGATGAAGTAGGGAGACAGGTAACCGCGATCAAACTGCATACCTTCCACGACTTCCAGATCGTTTTCCAGTGCGTTTCCTTCTTCTACGGTAATCACGCCTTCCTTGCCCACTTTCTCCATTGCTTCAGCGATGATATCGCCTACATTGCTGTCGGCGTTTGCTGATACGGTTCCAACCTGGGCAATTTCCTTGTGATCAGTACAGGGTCTGGAAAGCTGCTGCAGATCTTCAACGCCTGCGATAACCGCCTTGTCGATTCCGCGCTTGATATCCATCGGGTTCATACCGGCGGCAACGGCTTTCATGCCTTCACGAACGATACACTGGGCCAACACGGTTGCCGTGGTTGTACCGTCACCCGCAACATCGGAAGTTTTGGATGCAACTTCCTTGAGCATTTGTGCGCCCATGTTTTCGAGCTTGTCTTTCAACTCAATTTCTTTCGCGACTGAAACACCGTCTTTGGTTACGGTAGGCGCCCCGAATGATTTGTCCAGCACGACATTTCTGCCCTTGGGCCCAAGGGTAACCTTTACAGCGTCCGACAGGGTGTTTATCCCCTTGAGCATGCGAGCGCGCGCGTTCTCGCCAAATACGACTTCTTTAGTGGCCATTTCTACAATTCCTCAAAAATTTGTTCTTTCAGTTACGATAAATGAATTAACCTTCGATAATTCCCATGATGTCGTCTTCACGCATCACGAGCAGGTCTTCGCCATCAACTTTGACTTCGGTGCCGGAATACTTCCCGAAAAGCACTTTGTCGCCAACTTTGACATCGAGACCCCGTTGGTCACCATTGTCAAGTACTTTGCCATTTCCTACTGCCAGAACTTCGCCTTGCATCGGTTTTTCGGTAGCAGAATCAGGGATGACAATTCCACCTGGGCTGGTTCGTTCGTCTTCGACTCGTCGAATAACGACACGATCATGAAGCGGACGGATTTTCATACGTTCATATCTCCTGTTGTTTGTTAAAAAATCAAGTTGGATTCAGTGAGCGGCAAACGATGACAATCTGTTTTTGTTAGCACTCACTTCAAGCGAGTGCTAATATAGTGATGAAGATTTAAAAGTCAAGAGTCGAAACAAAATTTTTTTGAGCCATCCGGGGCTTAAGGAGCCAACTTCAGGGAAAAATTATCTGCACCAGATTACGGATACGCACAGAGAGCCATCGGGCCACCGCCTCGATTCTGCCCGGGTTTGCATGTCGGAGGCGTTCTGCGGGCGTAATCAGTTGCGGGGCGTATTTCTCCTTCAGTTTGAACACCGCGCCGTGGTCAATTGGCAGACACAGTTTGAACAGAATCAGGGAGAAGACATTGAAACGATGACCGCAATGGACGGCCGAAACAAAATCGACAAATACCGGGCGCTGTTGCGGCGTCATCAGAATGTTGGTCGTATTGCGCAGGTCGCCATGAACCACTCCTTTATCATGGAGTTCGTTGATCAGCGCCTCGACTCTTTGAATGAATTGCGTCCAGTCGATCCCCTCTATTGCGATACTGGTTCGCCGCGCGGGAATAAACTCGATCAGAAAGGTCCGACCGGACAGTTTCCGGATGAATCCGGGCACCCCCTGCACCTCATCGAGAATGCGCAGCGCCCGGATCTCACGGTAGACCAGAAAGGGCGCCACAAAAAACCTGAAACCCTTGTTCGAACCGGAGTAATCCTTAAGAATCGCCTGTTCACCACAGGACTCGACCAGCAGTACATCCGCGCGCGTGCTTTTTGCTGATCGAAGCACTTCAATGGCGCTTTCCCGCAGTTCCTGGTAGCTTAAGGATTGAAACGCAGACAAATTATTGACACCGCATGTTCTGAGCCTGAATGGCCGGGACTGATCAGTCCAGATCCTTGTATTCGCCTTCTATCACCCGGGTTGATTGCGGGGAATCCGTCGGTTCGGCGCCAGACCGGGCACGCCTGGTTACAGGGTCAACGCCACGCAGTATTCCTCTTTTCAGTATGGTTCTGATGATCCATCGGCGCAGGGGCGGGGTGAGGAAGATGAAACCGAGAGTATCGGTGAAAAACCCGGGTGTCAGCAACAACGCTCCTGCAATAAACAGGAATAGCCCTTCAATCACCGCAAGGGCGGGTATTTGCCCCTTCAGCAATTGCATCTGTACCCTGCCGAGGGTCGAAAATCCTTGCACCCTGACCAGAAATGCGCCGAGCAGCGCGGTGAACACCACCAGAAAGATCGTTGTCCCGGCGCCAATCACGGCGCCAATTTCGATGAGCAGGTAGATTTCGACCAACGGAACAACGAGGAAAATCAAAAATAGCGCTTTCATCTGGTATATTTTACAGTACCCGGATTGATATCGGGCAGGTCGGATGCACATAATTGCTGTGACGACTTTGATTGGCCAGTCAATCCCGATGTCGGGATTGTGAATTGAAGCAGGCATGATAAAAAAACCACTGATTGCCGGATTACCCGGAACCTCAGGATTCGTGATCCCGCTCGTCCTGATTTTGCAGTTCTGGGGTGGTTCCGCATCCCATGCGCAAAATCTTAAGGATGACCTTTCGGGTCTGAGCCCGGCAAAGGACGTGCGTTCATTGCTGGGGTCCAGCTTTGCGCAACCGGAATTTCTGCCCGTTGATGAAGCCTTCAGGCTGACGATACAGGCCGTATCGCAAAGCAGTGTGAATGCGGACTTCCAGGTTGCCGGGGGCTATTATCTTTACCGGGATAAAATTCAATTCACCACGCAACCCGGAGATTCAATCGAATCCATTGCATTGCCTTTGGGCAAAACAAAGCAGGATCCGTATTTTGGCGAGGTGGAGATATATGACGCAGATTTCACGGCGCCGGTCGGATTTTCGCAGGACATTGCCGGGCTGACACTGCATGCCAGCTATCAGGGATGCGCCAATGACGGCATTTGCTACCCCCCCGTCACTCAGACGTTTGACCTTTCAAACCTGGCGGATGCTCTGCCGGTCAATCTGCCCTCCCGGATCGCCGCCAATAACGACAAAACCTGGAACCGGTCCATGCCGGCTCTGATTCTGGCGGCTTTTGTTGCGGGGCTTTTGCTCACCTTTACCCCTTGTGTGTTGCCGATGATTCCTGTCCTGTCCAGCATTCTGGCGGGGCAGGGACAGTCCCTGACCCGGACAAAAGGCGGGTTGATTGCCTTGTCCTACGTTCTCGGGACCTCGGTGACCTGGGCCGCCATGGGCGCCCTTGCGGGCGCCACAGGCGACCAGCTTCAGGCATACTTTCAGAATGTCTGGGCGATTGGCCTGTTGAGCGTATTGCTCATCGTCATGGCTATGGCGATGTTCGGCGTTTTTTCATTCCAGATTCCGGGCGCCGTCCAGGAAAGGATCCAGCGCCGAACCCGGACCCTGGTCGGGTCCGTTCCGCTGGTTTTCCTGCTGGGCCTGTTTTCGGCGCTGATTATCGGCGCCTGTGTATCCCCTGTACTGATTTCCGTGCTGGGAATTGCAATAACCAGCGCCAATGCATTGCTGGGGGCCGGACTGATGTTTACCATGGCAATCGGAATGGGTCTGCCATTGATTGCGCTGGGTGTGGGAGCGGGATATCTTGTCCCACGCGCCGGCCCGTGGATGGAAAAAATCAGGCAGGGTTTCGGGATCATGCTGATCGCGCTGGCGATCTGGTTTCTGGGAACACTCCCGCAAGTCCCGGTTCTGTTGCTATGGGGGGGCTTCTTCATCATGCTCAGCGTTTTTGCCGGCGCATCCCGGAGAAGTGACGGCCTGGTTTCAAACTGGCAGCGGCTCGAAAAGGGGGCGGGAATCATCTTGCTGGTATGGGGCATCGTAGCGGTTGTCGGCGGCCTTGCCGGTCAAAGGGATATTTTCAGACCTTTACCGCCCTCACTGTTCAACAATTTTGAAGAAACCGGGGGCTTTACCGGTATTCCCGAGTCGGCCCGGATTGATGATCCGGTGTTTATCCGGATATCCGATCCGGCGGAATTGCAGCGGCAACTGGAGACCGCGAAATCGGACAACAGGAAAGTACTGATCGATTATTATGCAGACTGGTGTGTCGATTGTGTCAGGATGGAGGAAACCACTTTTGCCGACCCGCGGGTCAGGGAGAAACTAAAAGCCGGGTTTGTCGCGCTGCAAATTGACGTGACCGACCCGAAAGACTCCCGCAAGAAACAGTTGAAGCAAAAATTCGGGGTTTTCGGGCCGCCCGCGACTATCTTCCTGGATGAGAACGGGCAGGTACTGGAAGACAAGGGGTTTTACGGTTATATGGACAGTGAGGCATTCCTGGCTTTGCTTTCGGAACTGTAGCTGCAATTGATTGGGGATGGCGCTTTGAAAAAAAACTGGCTGGTCGGGATTTTCGCCCTGATTTTTATGCTGGCGGGTGGTTGGCTCGGCGTTAAACAATTTTCCCTGGACAACAATGCGCCGACGGCTGTATTGCAGCAACTGGAATTATCGGATGTCCGCAAGAAACTCCGCACAGGTGAGGAGTGGCTCGGGCAGGTTGTGGTCGTCAATCATTGGGCAACCTGGTGTCCGCCCTGCCTGGAGGAAATCCCGATGCTGATTGAATTCAATGCTGCAATGTCTGAGAAGGGTGTACAGGTTGTCGGGGTTGCCCATGATTTACTTGATTCGGCTCGCGCCTTCGGGGATGGGATCGGCATCAATTACCCGTCTCTGGTTTCGATTGTCGACAGCAATGAATTACTGGCTTCCCACGGCAACGACACTGCGGGCGCGCTCCCGTTTACGGCGATTTTTGATCGCGATGGTCAACTCGTGAGTACCCGGCTCGGCAAACTTGACTACCCGGAACTGGCCAGCATGGTGGAGCCGTTTTTGTAATGCGTGGTCGTATCCGGGAAATCCTGCGCTAACCGGAAATGTTATCCACCCAGCGTTGCCTGACAGAATCGGCTGAATCAATCAGGGTTTCCTTTTTCCAGAATGTGGCCCGGGATTTCAGGTGCTCCATCATCTCGCGGCAGGCGTCGAACGCGGCCCCTCGATGTACAGACCACGCGGCCACCAGAACGATAGAATCATTCGGCAGAATCCTGCCGACGCGGTGCAAAACCAGAAGTTCCAGCAAGTCATGGCGCGACACCAGCGCCCCGGCATGGTCGATCAGCAGTTTCTCCGTCATGCCGGCATAATGCTCGAGAACCATCTCGCTGACATCTTCACCCTGATTGAAGTCCCGCATGGCGCCGACGAAGGCGCTGCAGGCGCCGTAACTACCCGGCAACAGGCCGCTCTCGTTCTGATAACGGGCCAACTCCTGCCAGGGGTCGAATCGGGATGGTCGAATTTCAACCTGCACTTCAGCCTCCGTTGACCGGCGGGAAGAAAGCAACCTCATCACCATCAGCGACCATCCGATCAAACATCGCGTATTCCTGATTGACCGCGCAAAGCAGATTTTCCGGAGCGTCGGACTCACTGATCAGCGCCCACACCCCCGCCACTGTGACCGGTTTCGGCAGGTCTATTGATTTTCTGTCGATACCGAGCTTTTCACGCAAACTGGCAAAGGTTCTTACTGTAACAACCATATTTGAGGTAAAATTATCCGGCGTGAAATTACCGCATACTATAGCATTTAATCAGGTTGTTGCAGGGATAATCCATGTCAAACACAGCAAAACGTGAGTTTGTTGCGACCACGATTTCGGTACTGACGATATCCGACAGTCGAACGATCAGTAATGACAAATCGGGAGATACACTGGTCAGCCGGTTGACCGGCGCTGGCCACCAATTGCATGAGAAGCAAATCGTCGCGGATGATATTTATCAAATCCGGGCGGCGGTTTCGGGATGGATCGCGCATCCGGCGGTGCAGGTTGTGATCACGACCGGAGGAACCGGTGTAAGCGGCAGGGACGGCTCTCCGGAAGCCATCGCGCCCCTGCTCGACAAGACGCTGGATGGATTCGGAGAGATGTTCCGGGTTCTGTCCTACGATGACATCGCAACCTCGACACTGCAATCGCGCACCCTGGCCGGAGTCGCAAACGGGACTTATGTTTTTGTTCTTCCGGGTTCAACCGGAGCGGTCAGGCTGGCCTGGGAAAAACTGATTTGCCACCAACTGGATTACCGCACCCGCCCTTGCAACCTGGTTGAAATGATGCCGAGGCTCCTGGAAACGAAGAAACCCTGAGTATGGCGAGAAAGCCTTCATCAAACCTGCTGGAAACCGAAGCGCCTGCCAGAATCGGAATCGTGCCGATGGCCGAATTCGCCGAGAAAGCGTATTTGCACTATTCGATGTATGTGATTCTCGACCGGGCCTTGCCCAGTATCGCAGATGGGTTGAAGCCAGTCCAGCGCCGCATTGTCTACGCCATGTCCGACCTCGGACTTCATGCTACCGCCAAATTCAAGAAGTCCGCCCGCACCGTGGGTGATGTGTTGGGAAAATTCCATCCTCACGGCGACACCTCCTGCTATGAAGCCATGGTTTTGATGGCGCAACCGTTCAGTTATCGCTATCCGCTGATTGATGGCCAGGGAAACTGGGGCAGCCAGGATGATCCCAAATCGTTTGCCGCAATGCGGTATACCGAATCCCGTTTGACCCGGTATGCCCAGTTGCTGCTGGAAGAAGTGGGTCAGGGCACCACCGACTGGGTACCCAATTTCGATGGCACCCTGGATGAACCCCGGCAGCTTCCGGCACGGTTGCCGAATGTGTTGTTGAATGGCGGTTCAGGCATTGCCGTCGGTATGGCAACCGACATTCCTCCCCACAATATGCGCGAAGTGGTGGCTGCCTGTGTGCAACTGATTGATGATCCGGCAACCACACTGGCCCGGATTTGCCAGCACATAAAAGGCCCCGATTTCCCTACCGAAGCTGAAATCATTTCCAGCCGCAAGGAAATACTCGATATTTACAAGTCCGGTTACGGCGGAATCAAACAGCGGGCAGCCTGGCAGGACGAGGACGGCAACATTGTTGTCACCGCTTTGCCTTATCACGTTTCCGGGTCGAAGATTCAGGAACAGATAGCCGCGCAAATGCTGGCGAAAAAATTGCCGATGGTGATGGATCTGAGAGATGAGTCCGATCATGAATTCCCGACCAGACTGGTTATTGAGTTACGCTCGAATCGAGTGGACCAGGAGGCTTTGATGCAGCACCTGTTCGCCATTACCGATCTTGAAAGAAGCTATCGCGTCAACCTGAACATGATCGGCCTGGATGGCCGTCCAAGGGTGTTTGATCTCAAAGCGCTGCTCCTGGAGTGGCTCGAATTTCGTATTGCTACGGTCAAGCGGCGTTTGCAGTTTCGATATGATACGGTGCTTGCCCGGCTTCATGTGCTGCAGGGATTGCTGATTGCCTTTCTGAATCTGGATGAAGTCATCAAAATTATTCGATATGAAGAAAATCCTAAGGACAGGCTGATCGAGCGGTTTTCCTTAAGCGACTTACAGGCGGATGCGATTCTGGACACTCGGCTGCGCCATCTGGCAAGACTCGAAGAAATGAAAATTCGTTCGCAGCAGAACGAACTGGAGAAGGAAGCGAACGACCTGCGCGGTCTGCTTGAATCAAGGACTCGACTCAAAGCCGTTGTCCGCAATGAATTGCTGGCGGACGCCGGGGAGTATGGTGACCGCAGAAGATCCCCGATTGTCCAACGCGCCGCGGCAAAAGCATTGGAACATAGCGAGTTAGCGCCGGCAAAGGCCGTGACCGTGATGTTGTCCGCTAAAGGCTGGATTCGGGCCGCAACCAGTCATGATGTCGAAATCGACAAACTGAACTTCAGAACCGGAGACCGGCACCTGTGTTCGGTCGAGGGAAAAACCAGCGATAGCCTGGTGGCGATTGATTCTGACGGCAGGACTTATTCGATAGCCGCTCATGACCTGCCTTCCGCCCGCAGCTTTGGCGAACCGTTGAGCAGCAGTTGTATTCCACGGCCCGGGGCGACCTTCCAGGGCTTGATGATGGGTCACGAAAAATCGGAATACCTGCTCGCCACCAATGCCGGATACGGGTTTGTCGCGACACTTTCGAACCTCAGTACCCGAATCAAGGCGGGCAAGTCGATTTTACGAGTGCCCGACGGGGCCGATGTACTGATGCCCCGGCCGATCGCCGATTTTGAAGATGACTGGATCGCAGTGGTTACCAGCGTTGGCAGGTTGCTGATTTTTACCGTAGGTGAGCTGGTCCGGTTGAACCGGGGCAAGGGCATACGATTGATCAATATTCCTGCGGCGAAGCTCAAATCGGGCGAAGAGTTCGTGGTTGATGTCGCCGTTTTTCAGGAGGACCATAACCTGCGTATCGATAGCGGGAAACGTTACCTGAAGATGAAACCCGCCGATTTTGACCACTATGTCGACAGTCGGGCGAAAAGAGGAAAATTCCTGCCAAAAGGGTTTCGCCGAGTCCAGTCGATTGCACCCGTTCCGAAATGATGTTCCTGTAAAATCCAACAATTCCTCCGGGAATTACCTGATCAAGATCCTGTAGAGATAATGAATATGAGCCAAACCCTGTTTAAATCCGACCTTGTTGACCTGGAGTTACTGCATCGGGGAAAAGTAAGGGATATTTATGATATAGATGATGATCATTTGTTGATCGTTACCAGTGACCGTCTTTCCGCCTTTGATGTCGTTCTTCCCCAACCGATTCCGGGCAAGGGCGAGATACTGACGCGGGTTGCGAACTTCTGGTTTGAGCGAACCTCGCATCTGACCCCGAATCATTTAAGTGACAAGACGCTGGATCAGGTTGTGTCCCGCGCCAGGGACAGGCTGGCGCTTGCAGGGCGCAGCATAGTCGTGAAGAAATTGAAGCCGTTGCCGATTGAGGCCATTGTCAGAGGATATCTGATCGGGTCGGGCTGGAAAGATTATCAAAAAACCGGGGCGGTATGCGGAATTGCCCTGCCCGGGAATCTGGGGCAGGCAGACCGATTGCCGCAAGCGATTTATACCCCTTCCACCAAGGCGGAAGCGGGAGACCACGATGAGAATATCAGTTATCGGCAAACAGTTGAGCTGCTTGGCGAAGGCCTGGCTGAGCGGGTTCGGGATTTGAGTCTGGAGATTTATACCCGCGCGGCGGAATATGCGGCAACTCGCGGCATCATCATTGCCGATACCAAATTTGAGTTTGGCCTTGACAAAAACAATACACTGCATCTGATGGATGAAGTCCTGACTCCGGATTCATCCCGATTCTGGCCGATGGACCAGTATCAACCCGGGACAAGCCCACCAAGCTTTGATAAACAGTTTGTCAGGGATTACCTGGAAACTCTGGATTGGAATAAAACTCCTCCGGCCCCGCAACTGCCGGAAGAGATCATAACCAGGACAGCACAGAAATACGCAGAGGTGGAGCAGGCGCTGACATCCTGAGCAAGCGTTGGCAGTAGCGCCGGTTGTGCCGATGAAACTGAAAATCCGGTTTCAAAGCGCCGAAGCCCGGATGGCTGGCGTTGATCTGGGAAAACTCTTGATGGGACTGGAGGGTGGTTGCCAGAAAAGTGACATGCCGACAGGCGCAATCCTGTTCAAGGATGATCAGACTACGACGCTGCATCGGGTGCCATCGAAAATGGGAGACTTGATGGTCAAACGATACAACACGAAAAATTTGTGGCATCTGCTGCGGCGGAACTTCCAGGTCAGCCGTGCCAGGAACTGTCTTGAGATGGCGGAAAAATACAGCGGGGCGGGTATCAGGGTGGCGCAGCCGGTTGCGATGATTGAAAGCCGGATCGGCCCCTTTGCCGGACGTTCCTGGTATGTCAGCCGATTCGTCGACAGCGTCCTGCTGTCGGATTATCTCGGTATTGAAGACTGGGCAGCGCCGCTTCGATCCATTCAGGGAAAAATTCCGGCATTATTCGAGGTTTTCGAGAATCATGATTTGTCCCACGGCGATATGAAGGCGACCAACCTGCTGGTGCATGACGATGATCTGGTTGTGATTGATCTTGACAGCGCCAAACAACACCGCTGGAAACTTTTTCATCGGATTGCGTTGCGGCGTGACAAGGCGCGGTTCCTCAAAAACTGGAATGATCGACCGCCGTTGTACCGTCATCTTGAGCGGGAACTTGCGCATATCAGGGTGTAGGTGATGAATTCCGAAGAACTGATTGACAGATTGTGGAGAAAGGACCCGACTCTGTGGAAAACCGCATTTGCGGATGGTGATGATCCGGGAAAATGGATGGGATGGCTGGATGCGGTTGAGTGGATGCGCGGGCATATCGATTCACTGTCTGCCTGGGCGGATGAGGTCTGCAAATCCGGCAGGTACGATCATGTCGTTTTGCTGGGTATGGGCGGGTCGAGTCTGGCTGCCGGGGTAATCGGAGGGGTATTTGCCAGTCGGGCCGGTTTTTTGCAACTGATCGTAGTGGATACCACTTCCCCCGCGCAAATCAGCGCGTTCGATTTCGACATCGAAAGAGCCTTGTTCATCGTTTCCAGCAAATCCGGCGCTACGCTGGAGACCCTGGATTTGTTTGCCTGGTTTTACAGTCAGGCAGGTTCGAAGGATGAGCGTCCGGGTGACCGCTTTGTCGCGATTACAGACGCGGGGTCTCCACTTGCCCGGGAGGCTTTGATGTCGGGTTTTTGCCGTATATTCCTGAACCCCGCGGATATAGGCGGACGTTATTCCGGCTTGAGCTTCTTTGGTCTGGTTCCGGCGGCGCTGATTGGCGCAGATCTGAATTTATTGTTTGAAAACCTTGAGGAGTTCTGTGACCAGGTGAAATCGGGTGATGACACGACGGTCGTTGAGCTGGCCCGATTGCTGGGCGGAAATGCGTTGGCGGGGAAGAATCAGATGCGGCTGAATATCGCAAAACCGATTCAGGTTCTGGCAGGCTGGATTGAACAACTGATCGCCGAAAGTACCGGAAAAAATGGCGCCGGACTGATTCCGGTTTATGGTGAAACAGGGGCGGTGCGCGAACGGAAACCATCAGGACGCAGCTTCACAATAAATATTGGAGCCGGTTTCGGTACAGAGTGCCAGACTGCCCCGGATGCTGATTTGAGTTGGTCGTTAAGAGAGCCTTATGATATCGCCAGAGAGTTTTTTCGCTGGCAAATGGCGACGGTCCTGGCTTCGGTGATGATGGACATCAATCCCTTTAACCAGCCGGACGTGGAGCAGGCGAAAAAACAGACCCGGATATTTGTCGAGTCGGTCCGGCCGGTCAAGTTCAGGGGGTTGATGGAAAACGATTTTTGTGTTTTTTATGCCAGTGACTCCATCGTGGCCGGGTCATGCTGCAGCCGGCTTGTGGATGTATTCGACCGGTTTCAATCCAGCGTATCGGCGGCTGAATATCTTGGCATTATGGCCTGGCTGCCGGCATTTGACCCGATAGAGGAGAGTTTGAAGCAAATCAGGGCGCAGTTGTCCCGCCGGCTTGATTTACCCACAACCCTGGGGTTTGGTCCGCGCTACCTGCATTCTACAGGGCAATTACACAAGGGCGGCCCCGCGAGCGGGTGCTTTATCCAGATTACTGACTCCGGGCCTGAACCCTTGCCGGTGCCGGGTCGCGCTTATGGCTTTGATGATCTTCATCGCGCCCAGGCTGATGGTGACTATCTGGTTCTTGAAAACAAGGCGCGCCCGATAATGCGTATCGAACTAAAAGGCGATAGACTCGAAGCCCTGGACTGTCTGAGTCAGGGGCTGGCAGAAATTGCCGACTTGAAGTCGACGATTTGACCTGCGCAGACTGATTGGTTCACTTAAAGTTTCTTCGATTGGCAACAGTATGCTCACATTTCAGCAGTTGATCATAACCCTCCAGCAATACTGGGCTGAACAGGGTTGTGTGCTCATACAACCCTGTGACATGGAGATGGGAGCGGGGACGTTTCATCCGGCGACCTTTCTGGCGGCAGTCGGTCCGGAGCCGATTCGCGCAGCTTATGTCCAGCCGTCCCGGCGTCCTGCGGACGGCCGCTATGGTGACAACCCCAACAGATTGCAGCATTATTTCCAGTTTCAGGTCATCCTGAAACCTTCACCGGACAATTTCCAGGACTTGTATCTGGGTTCATTGACCCGCCTGGGGCTGGATATGCGCAAAGATGATGTTCGTTTTGTTGAAGATGATTGGGAGTCGCCTACGCTTGGGGCCTGGGGGCTGGGCTGGGAAATCTGGCTGAACGGTATGGAAGTCTCACAGTTCACTTATTTTCAACAGGTTGGAGGTCGCGATTGCAGACCTGTAAGTGGAGAAATCACTTATGGTCTGGAGCGTATCGCGATGTATCTGCAAGAGGTGGATTCCGTATTCGATCTGGTCTGGAACCAGGCCAGAAAATCCGATGCCGCGGGACAATACAAGTACGGTGATTTGTACCTGCAAAATGAACAGGAGCAGTCCGCCTACAATTTCGATCATGCCAACGTCAGGATTTTGAAGGAACAGTTCGACAGCGCCGAAACCACCGCCAGACAGCTACTGGAAAAAAATCTGTCCCTGCCGGCTTATGAACAGGTTTTGAGAGCTTCCCACACGTTCAATTTACTGGATGCCCGCCGTGCAATCGGTGTTACTGAAAGAGCCAGATACATCGGTCGAGTGCGAAATCTGGCCAGGGGCGTGGCCGACAAATACTACGACAGCCGGGAAAAACTCGGGTTTCCGAGGGGGAAAGCCGGGTCGGTCGGTTCGAGACCAGGAATTAACCCGGAGATTTAATGGTGTCGAGTGGGAAAAATTCTCCTGTTGCAAGAAAGTCGCTGCTGGTTGAGCTTGGGACCGAAGAGTTGCCGCCGAAAGCGCTGAAAGGTCTGGCCCAGGCGTTTTCTGCGACCTTTTATCAGGGACTGGTTGCGGCGGGTCTGGCTGAAGACAACCCGGCGGACATGAAGTGGTATGCGACCCCCCGGCGTCTGGCAGTCGCGGTCCGGAATGTGCTGGAGAGGCAACCCGACCGGGTAGATACGATTCGAGGTCCCGCGTTGCAGGTCGCTTATGATGAGCATGGCGCCGCGACTCGCGCTGCACAGGGGTTCGCCAGGTCCTGTGGGGCGCCGCTGTCTGCACTGAAGGCCCGACAGACCGAAAAGGGCGCCTGGCTGGTTTTTGAAAAGAGGCGGCCAGGAAGCGGGCTGGATGAGATTGTGACGCAGTGCCTGGACCAGAGCATCAAATCCCTGCCCATCCCAAAAAGAATGAGATGGGGGGATCATGAAGCGGAATTTGTCCGGCCTGTTCACTGGCTGCTTGCACTGCATGGCAACGACCTGGTGAAAATTGAAGCGCTGGGACTTGAATCCGGCAGGACGACAAGAGGGCATCGCTTTCACAGCGCCGGCTGTCTTGAGATACCCTCTGCCGATCAATACCTCGATTTGCTGAAAACCGAAGGCCGGGTCATTGCAGACTACGATGAACGTCAAGCCATCATCAAAAGGCAGGCGAAACGGCTCGCAAACAAGGTCGGAGGGAAGGTCGTGATCCGGCAGGACCTGATGGATGAAGTGACCGGACTGGTGGAATGGCCGGTTGCGTTGGCCGGTGAGTTTGACAGGCGGTTCCTGGAATTGCCGGGGGAAGCGCTGATCGCCACCATGGCGGATCACCAGAAATATTTTCACGTTGTCGATGACCGTGACAGGCTGGCGCCTGTGTTCGTTACGGTCAGCAATATAAAAAGCAAATCCCCCAAACGGATACAACAGGGTAACGAACGGGTATTGCGCGCCAGATTGTCCGACGCCGGGTTTTTCTGGCGGACAGACCAGAAAACCCCGTTGCGAAACCGGGTCGAGGATTTAAAAGGAGTGTTGTTTCATGACCGGCTCGGCTCGGTCCATGACAAGGTCAGGCGCATCCGGGTGATCAGCGGGTTTATTGCCGGGCAACTCGAGGTTGATCCAAAAGCCGTGGACACGGTTGCCGAGCTTTGCAAGGCGGACCTGGTTACCGACCTGGTCGGGGAATTCCCGAAATTACAGGGCACGGTCGGCAGATACTATGCCGACAACGAAGGTTACGGGAAATCCATTGCCGATGCGATCGAGGCGCATTATGAACCGCGAACCGCCGCAGACACGGCGCCGTCTGATCCGGTAGCGATATGCGTCGCCCTGGCTGACCGGGTCGACAGTCTGGTTGGGCTGTTCAGTTGTGGTGAAGCCCCGAGCGGGGACAAGGATCCGTTTGCGTTGCGCAGGGCGGCGCTCGGGGTGTTCAGGATCATAGTGGAAAATCAGCTTGATCTTGATTTGCAGGTACTCTATGACGAAACATCGAAACTCTATTTATGCGGGCCGGATACCCCGCCTCCGCGTACTGTCAAGTCCGGGGACGAAGAGCGCCACAGGGATCTGGTCAACCGGGTTTATGATTTCACGATGGAGCGTTCCAAAGGTTATTTTGAAAACCAGCGCTACAGCGCCGATGAATACGCGGCCGTGTCCGGCGCCCGGCCAGCGCCGACCAGACCGACGGATTTCGCACGGCGTATCGGGGCGGTCCATCACTTTTTCAATGATGACACAAGCGCTGCCCAATCCCTGGCTGCAGCCAACAAGCGGATCGGCAATATGCTGTCGAAGGGAGATGTGATCGTTGACGCGAAGGATTTCGACTCAAGCATGGCTTGTGACCCGGTCGAGAAAGACCTGGCAGCCATGCTCGACCGGATCGGTGACCAGGTGCGCTCTCGGTTCCAGTCGAACGACTATGCAGGGGGGCTGGTCCAGCTGGCCGGATTGAAAGACCCGGTGGATCGGTTTTTTGACAGCGTGATGGTCATGCATCAAGATAAAGCCATTCGCAACAACCGATTAGCGCTGCTGGCCAGGATTCGTCAGTTGTTCCTGGGGGTCGCGGATATTTCGAAAATCAGGATCAAATCATGAACCCGGACTCCTTTAACGACATGATGGATGAGGTACGCGGATTCCATCGAAAACACCGCTTTCACGAAAAAGGCGGCGAAGATATGATATATCGGGTCGCGCTTATGGCCGAGGAACTCGGAGAGATTTCCGCTTGCGTCAGCAAGGGAAAACCTGCGGTCGAGCTGGCCGAGGAATGTGCAGACCTTTTGATACTGTTGCTGGGCAATGCGGTTGCCGCGGATTTTGACCTGAATCAGGCATTCTGGCAGAAAATGCAGCGAGTCAATCTGCGATCCGGCAAAATGATTGATGGCCGGATTCGGGTGTCGGATTTTTCACAGGTTGGTGGTGATGATGCGCCGGAGATACCGGATTGAAAGAGTTAAGGAGGGTTGAAAGACGTGGATAACCGAAAACTGATCGTGCTGGACCGGGATGGCGTGATTAACCAGGATTCAGATGCCCACATCCGCTCACCGGAACAGTGGGTTGCGATTCCCGGAAGCCTCGAAGCGATTGCCCGGTTATGCAGGCAGGATTATCAGGTCGTGATTGTAACCAATCAGTCAGGAATCTCGCGAGGATATTATTCTGTCAATACCCTGAACCGGGTCCATCAGAAAATGCTGGATGAGTTGAGTTATTTTGGCGGAGAGATCAGCGCCTTGTTTTTCTGTCCGCATCGTGATGAGCATCGTTGCGAATGCAGGAAACCAAAGCCGGGCATGCTGCTGGAGCTGGCGCAACGTCTGAAATGTAATCTGAATGACGTTTACGTCGTAGGAGATTCATTGCGTGACATACAGGCGGCGCAATCGGCGGGGGCCAGACCGGTTCTGGTCGAGACCGGAAAGGGTCTCGATACAGTCAGGAAACTGGAATCCGGCAAGGCTCGCGAAAAATTCGGTCGGACGCCACGATTCAGCGATCTGGCGTCTTTCGTGGATCACATACTGGCTCCGGCCTGAGTTATCCGATTCAACGCATGCGCTTCAAGTATCGGTGAGAAAATGAAAACAGGCTTGCTGTTCTGCAGATCCCTGCTCTACTATGTCGGCCAGATGGTGAGTACGGTCGTCGTTTGTTTGCTCGCATTGCTGTGTTTCGCACTGCCCCCGTTGACTCGCGCCCGGGTGATCGGACTTTGGGCCCGGTTCAATATCTGGACACTTGGATGGCTGTGCGGTGTTCGCTATCGTGTATCCGGGGTGGAAAACATTCCCTCCGGCCCCGCCATTATCATATCGAACCATCAGTCCGCATGGGAAACGCTGGCTTTTCAGTTGATTTTCCCGGCACAGTCCTATTTGTTGAAACGGGAACTGCTGTGGATCCCGTTTTTCGGATGGGGTCTGGCGTTGAACCGGCCGATTGCGATTAACCGGTCAAAAAGAGTCCGGGCGCTTGACACTCTGGTGAAGGAGGGCGTGATCCGGCTGGAGGAGGGCCGCTGGCTGGTTATCTTCCCCGAAGGGACGCGCCGGGAGCCGGGGAAGATGGCGAAATTTCAGGTCGGGGGCGCTATGATTGCGGCAAAATCGGGTTATCCGGTGGTGCCGGTCGCCCACAATTCAGGACTGTTCTGGCCCAAAAGAAGCCTCCTGAAATATCCGGGGACGATTGATGTCGTGATTGGTCCGGTGATCGAGAGTCACGGCAGACGCGCGCGCCAGATCAATCGGGAGGTGGAAGAATGGGTTATATCGAGGCAGAAGGAACTGATAGGGGAAACGAGGCGCCGACCATCATCGTAGGGGCGGGTTTCTGTGCCCGCCCGCAACCGACGGCCAAGGCCCCGTTCAGTCAGGCGTTTGACAGGGTGATGAACTGCTCGACGCTGAGTTTTTCGGCTCTCAGCGAGGAATCAATGTTCGCGTTTAGAAACTGGGATTCCGAAACCAGGTTTTTCAATGAGTTTTTCAGGGTTTTGCGCCGTTGGGAAAATGCCTGTCTGACAATCTGGTTCAGCCTGCGGCTGTCGTTGACGCGCTTGCGTATCGGCTTCGGATAAAGCCTCGCAACCGTTGAATTGACCTGGGGAGGGGGGGCAAAGGATTCCGGGCCGACATCGAACAGGCATTCGCATTGCAACGACAGACCGGCCATGACCGACAGGCGGCCGTAGCGCTTACTGTCCGGACCGGCGGATAATCTCAAGGCCACTTCTTTTTGCAACATCAACATCATGTCCTGAATGAATCCCGCGTTATTGATCAGGTGGAATAACAGCGGGGTTGATATGTTGTAGGGAAGATTGCCTATAATCCTGATTTTTCGCGGGTTCGCGTTGCCGGTAAACAGCGATTCGATGTCCAGCGTCAGCACATCCTGCTGGATCACGGTCAATTTTCGTGAGTCGAATTTCCGATTGAGCAACTCGGCCAGATCGCGGTCCAGTTCGACCGCTATGAGATGATCGACATGTTCCAGCAGCCTTTCAGTCAACACGCCCGTGCCGGGGCCGATTTCCAGAATCATCTGATCGCTTTGCGGCGAAAACGCCCGGATCATTCTGTCCAGAACCTGCGGATCGGTCAGGAAATGTTGCCCGAATCGTTTTCGCGGAACCGGTTTGTTCAAGGCGTCACCTGCTCTCTCGCCTGTGCCTGCCCGGCGAATTTCAGCGCAAGGTTGATCGCCGACAGCAAACTGGTTTCACTGGCCTCTCCGGTCCCTGCAAGGTCAAGGGCGGTACCATGGTCCACCGATGTCCGGATAATCGGCAGGCCCAGAGTTACATTGACCACTGTTCCGAACCCGCTGTGCTTGATCACCGGCAGCCCCTGGTCATGATACATCGCCAGCACTGCGTCGAGGGCGCTTGCAACCTGCCGGGTGAAAATCGTATCCGCGGGCAGGGGGCCGACCAGGTTCAGCCCTTTACGCCGTAAATGATTCAGGGCTGGCTCGATAATGGTGGTTTCTTCTGTTCCAAGGTAGCCGCCTTCCCCTGCGTGGGGATTGAGTCCGCACACGCCAATCACCGGAGCGGGAATGCCATACAACGTTGAAATTCCGGAGTGCATGACTTCAATAATCGTTTCGATGCCGTGCCGGGTGATGTTTGCCGGGACCTCGCGCAGCGGCAGATGCGTTGTAGCCAGGCAGACCCGCAGCGAGTCGCTGGCCAGCATCATGACCGGCTGGGGGCGCCGGGTTCGTTCCGCAATCCATTCCGTATGTCCGGAAAACCGGATTCCGCCATCATTGATCACGCCTTTATGCACCGGAGCGGTCACCATCCCCTGAAAATAACCAGACTGACACAGGTCTGTCGCCCGGTCGATGCAATCAATCACATACCGGCTGTTATCCGGATTCAGTTCTCCGGCTGTCACCGGAGCCGATAATGCGACCGGTATCATCTGCATACGGCCGGGTTCATGGGGGGCGATTGATGTCGGGTCATCAACCAGCGATATTTCCAGTTCGATACCCAGTCGGGTTGACCGCCGCCGCATCAGGTCCGGGTCGCCGGTGACGGCAAGACGACCGGACATCGGGCGCTGCAGCGCCTGGATGACGATATCCGGGCCGATACCCGCCGGTTCGCCGCTGCTGATTACAATTTGTCGATCGGACATGGTGGAAGAGGTCACGGAAATTCCGCTTCAATCCAGCCGAACCGCTCGAAATCAATTCGATCATTTTTGTCGAATCCAATTCCTTCATCCATCAGCATGGTTCTTTGTTGGTGGGCGCCGCCTCCTTCCCTGCGCTCGCTGATTTCTCCCTTGCTGTTGATGACCCGGTGCCAGGGGATGTCTTCCTCTGCCGGGGTGGCCGCCATGGCATAACCGACCTGGCGGGCGGAACACCCCACCATCCTGGCGATTTTCCCATAGCTGGTCACATTGCCTGCCGGGATTCTTTTCACTACTTTATAGATTTTATTGTACAGGGTCATTGGAATGGTCTTGTTCCGAAACGGTTCAACCGGCCGTCCGGGTGCGAAAGCGGTGGCGATGATAGGCAATGTCAAAGGGCGTTTTGGCATGGAGAATGAGCATATCGTCTCTGTAGGCCGTGGTAATCCGCCCGCGCGCGCGGGTAAAAAATGCCGATAGCATCAATCGCTCCGTGGGTTGATCGGTAATCCGCCCGCGCGCGCGGGTAAAAAATTCGGTGTGTTCCATAATTTTCAAGTCATTATTCCAGCGCACCCGGGACAAGGCTTCGGTACGGGCAATAAAGTAATTCTGAACCTTGTCAACCACACGATTTTTGCCGAGCATCCGGTTGAGCGGGGTTTTGGGTTCTGCGGGGGAGGGAACCGGGATGTCCTGAAAGCCGTGTAGGATATAAAAGGGAAGATCAATACACCTGCCGCCGAGTATGTCGATGCTATCATGTTCTTTCATCTGGGAAATCAGGTATCCAAGTTTCTGGCGACGGCTGAATACAAAATCATCATCCAGCAGCAAGAGATACCGGGTCTGGATTCGATCCAGCGCTGCATTCCTGCCAGCCGAGATGCCGGTGTCGTAAGGCATGATGAGATTTTCCACCCCGTCCAGTCTTGCAGGGTTTTTACTGTCATTAACGACCAGGATATTGGCTTGGTCGTAACGGCGCTGGATGCTTCTGACCAGCCTCTTGACCGCATAGGGCCGCTCAAAGGTTTTGATTACGATGGTCAGATCACTGATGCTGGAATCATCTTTCGGCGCGAAAAAATCGGCAATCCGCTCGAATACCAATATCGCACCGAGTATCAGGTCATAGCACGGTTTGGCGAGGATACGAAGTTTGCCGTATACCAGCTTGCTGTACAGGAATTCTTTCTGTCTGGCCGAGAGGGGATTCATGCAGCGGATTCTATCAAACCCCGTGCTTCGCCTGAACTTCACTATTCGACTTTGTTACAAGCAAATGAGTTGTCCGGTTGAATAGTACATAGACTGTCCGGTTTCAGCGAAATTTTCAACCGTGATGGCCCCGTATTTCATTCGGTTAACCTATTCAGGCTACAGCGCGTTGATCCCTGATTACCGTGACCCGGTGCATTCGGCGATAGTGGGGGGTGTAATCCGCCACCGCATAATGTTGGGTGACGCGGTTGTCCCACATCGCCACATCACCTACAGCCCAGCGATGCCTTACCTGGAATTGCGGCTGGTTGATATGGCTGTAGAGATACTGTAGCAAACGATCACTGTCGGTTGTCGAGTAGCCGTAAATCTGGTTCGTGAACGCCTGATTGACATAAAGAAATTTGCGTCCGGTGACCGGATGTACCCTGATTACCGGATGCAATGCCGAGCCGACGTTTTTCATCGACTCGTTCAGATTTTGCAGGTTTTTGTCCTGGCCGAGGAACTGGTTGCGAAAAGTGCCGGGATCATGGATGGCTTCCAGATTCTCCAGTTCGGGTTTTATCGACCCCGACAGTGCATCCCAAGCCGCATACATACTGGCCCAGAGAGTGTCTCCCCCGATTTCCGGCAGAATCCGTGCATGCAGAATGGACGCGAAAGGAGGCTCTGGGTAGAAAGTCAGGTCGGTATGCCACACGTTGGTATCGGGTGGGCGGTCTGCATCGTTTTCGAGCAGGGTCACTTCCCTGAAACCATCTACATGGGGATAAATCTTGTGGGGTTTGTCGATTTCGCCGAAGGATTCAGCAAACCGCAGGTGTGATCTGGCGCTCAAATCCTGCCCCGGGAAGAAAATAACCTTGTGTTCAATCAGGGCATCATAGATCGCTTCCAGTTGGGCTTCGTCTGATAGATCAGCCAGATTCACGCCGGTGACCCGGGCACCAATGGCCGGGGTCAGTTGTTTGATTTCCATGGCTGAACTATATCAGAAAGGTCTCTGGTATCCCGGATTTTAGCAAACCAGCAGAGTGTGGCGCACACGAAAATCCTGGTTTCGTTATTCTCGTCATTCCTGCCGGCGCCCGACCCGGTGGCGCGGCGGCGGCTATGTCATCATCGGGCAGGGCTGGAAGTAGATCACAAGAAACCACTACACAAGGGCGGCGCCAACAAGCCGGATAATCTCCAGGTACTTTGTCGGAAGCGCCACATTTTGAAAACCAGACTGGAACGCGGATTGACCCCTGAACGGGCGGCAATGGAAGCATTCCGGGACAAACTGAAAGAGGAATACAGGTATGAACGAAAAGCAAGATAACGAGATAGCCGAAGCCGACCGGCTGGCGGCGCTCAAGCGGGCGGGCGGTCAATGTGAATTGATGGGATATAGCTTTATAGATGATCGCGGGACGGAACAGGCTGACGCGGATATTGCAAGACTGGACGCAAGAGACAATGACCCAGTGAAGACATACGACCGTTGGCGTTGTGGATGTAGTGCACCGGATAACCTGGTAGTCTGTCATATCCGAACCCCGGAGGCAGGCGGGAATAATCATTTGTTGAATCTGCAAGTACTCTGTAAAGAGCACTATCAGAACATGATCAGATATATCGAGTTGGAGACATTGGCCGGTTATCAGGATTGCGATGAAGAGTACAGGAGTTGGCGGGTGCGTTTTTCAACCTGGTTACATCGGGAATCCTTATTGAAGCATGGAAAAGCCAACACCGAACCGGCGCATAGCTGGCCGTATGCACGATCAAGACCCCGGACATTGACGGCGGCGGAATACCAGAAGGAACAAGCAGAATGGCAAGCGCACATTGACAACATGACGGACGAGAAAGGCACGGCACATTAACCCCGGCCAGCGCGTGACAGGCTGACAGGGCGCATATTGGGAATGCCCTGACAAGGGGGAAGCCTGAAAACGCCGTAGAAGCGATTACAGAGCGCGGCATTTCCGGGTTTTAGATCGGAAACGGTGAAAAGGCCGGTTTACTGGTGAAATGGCCGTTTGTGTATATACAGATGGCGCGAGCGGGAAAAGGGCATTTGAGTAATCAACCCTTTCCGGTATACTTCGCCGGGTAACCACTGACAACAACCCGGAACATGACCATGACCACAAAAACCCTGACCAGGCTAATCGCCGTAATGTTCCTGTTGCCTGTGGTGTTCGCCGTCCATGCGGGTAACCAATACGGCACCGCTTTCGATGACACCCTGCAAGGCGGCTTGGGCAATGACACCCTGTACGGCTACGATGGCGATGACAAGCTGTACGGCGCCGGTGGCCATGACAAGCTGTACGGCGGCGATGGCGATGACCAGCTGCACGGAGAACACCCTACCATCCGGCCGCATATAGGTGGCAGTGACTGGCTGGAAGGCGGCGATGGCAATGACTGGCTGTACGGCGCCGGTGGCGATGACAGGCTGGAAGGCGGCGATGGCAATGACTCCCTGTACGGCGGCGATGGCGATGACTTCCTGGTCGGAGGCTTGGGTAACGACATCCTGGACGGCGGCGTTGGCAATGACAAGCTGTACGGCGGCGCTGGCAATGACTCCCTGAAAGGCGGCGCTGGCAATGACTACCTGTACGGCAACGCTGGCAATGACAAGCTGTACGGCAATTGGGGCAATGACTCCCTGAAAGGCGGCGAAGGCGATGACTGGCTGGTCGGAGGCTTGGGTAACGACATCCTGGACGGACAAGCGGGCGATGACACCCTGCAAGGCAACGAGGGCAATGACTGGCTATACGGCGGCGAAGGCGATGACATCCTGTACGGCGGCGCGGGCTTCAACAATCTGTTCGGAGGCAATGGCGATGACACCCTGCAAGGCGGCGCGGGCTTCGACATCCTGTACGGAGACGCTGGCCATGACACCCTGAAAGGCGGCGCTGGCAATGACTACCTGTACGGCGGCGCTGGCGATGACAAGCTGTACGGCATGGATGGCGATGACCTTATGTACGGCAACGAAGGCGATGACAAGCTGTGGGGCTACGGTGGCGATGACAAGCTGTACGGCAACGAGGGCGATGACAGTCTGTACGGCAACGCTGGCGATGACCGCCTGATCGGAGGCGCTGGCGATGACACCCTGCAAGGCAACGAGGGCAATGACTACCTGGAAGGCAACGATGGCAATGACTACTTGGAAAGCAACGATGGCTATGACACCCTGAAAGGCGGCGAAGGCGATGACTGGCTGGACGGCGGCACGGGCGATGACAAGCTGTACGGCAACGATGGCGATGACTCCCTGTACGGCAACGAAGGCAATGACTACCTGAACGGCAACGAAGGCGATGACAACCTGTACGGCGGCGCTGGCAATGACACCCTGTACGGGCAAGAAGGCGATGACCTTATGTACGGCAACGAAGGCAATGACACCCTGGACGGCGGCTATGGCCGGGACTACCTGTACGGCTTCGATGGCAATGACACCCTGGAAGGCGGCGCGGGCAATGACTACCTGGAAGGCGGCGAAGGCGCTGACAAGCTGTATGGCGGCGAAGGTGATGACAGGCTGTACGGCGGCGATGGCTATGACAAGCTGTACGGACGAGCGGGCGATGACAGGCTGGAAGGCGGTTCGGGCAATGACAAGCTGTGGGGCGGCGAAGGCGATGACATCCTGGACGGCGGCTATGGCAATGACTTCCTTGACGGCGACAATGGCAACGATAGGCTATATGGCGGTGATGGCCGGGACAGGCTGTACGGAGACGATGGCGATGACAGTCTGTACGGCAACGATGGCGGTGACTTCCTGTACGGCGGCGATGGCCATGACGAACTGTACGGCAACGAAGGCAATGACTACCTGAACGGCGGCGCGGGCAATGACATCCTGGACGGCGGCTATGGCAATGACTACCTGCACGGCGGCTATGGCCGGGACTACCTGTACGGCTTCGATGGCAATGACGAACTGTACGGCTTCGATGGCGATGACACCCTGTACGGCAACGAAGGCGATGACATCCTGCACGGCGACAGCAGCTGGGGCACTGGCACTGACACCCTGTTCGGTGGCGCTGGCAATGACAGGCTGTTCGGCGGCCCGGGCAATGACGAACTGTACGGCAACGAAGGCAATGACACCCTGGAAGGCGGCGCCGGTATTGACATCCTGTACGGCAACGAAGGCAATGACATCCTGCAAGGCGGCGCTGGCGGGGATTGGCTGTTCGGAGAAACGGGCGATGACGAACTGCACGGCAACGATGGTGATGACTGGCTATATGGCGGTTGGGGCGATGATTGGCTGTCCGGCGGCGGCGCGGCGGACTTCCTGCAAGGATTCAATGGCAATGATACGCTGTACGGCGGCGCGGGCAATGACAAGCTGTACGGCGATAATGGTGATGACTTCCTGAACGGAGGTTTCGGCGATGATCGCCTGTTCGGTGGCGCGGGCAATGACTACCTGAACGGCGGCGATGGTGATGACTTCCTGCGAGGTGGCAAAGGCAATGATTGGATACTTGGAGGCGCGGGCAATGATGACCTGCGAGGGAATGCCGGTTCCGACTTCATGAGTGGCGGCGGCGGCGCGGATACCTACAACATCCGCGACAATCGGGGGAAAGACCGCGATATTATCCTGGCTGATAAAACCGACAATATCGCCGGTCAATTCAACAAGCTGGAAAGTATCCGCCTGAACGATGTTACCTTGCCAAGTATTCAGATTGGAGGGGCGACTTTTACACTGGACGCGGGTATCCTGGCCGGTCATGCCCATCGGGTAAACGGCGCGGATATTATCTACCGCAAGCCGTGACCATGACACCAGAGGTATTAACCATAATCGGCGTAGGCTTGGCGCTGGCTGGCGCGATTATCCCGGCAATCAATGGGCTGCGGCAACAGGTAAACCAGCAAGGCCAACAGATCACACAGATTGCCCAACAGGTAGGGCACTTGTCCGGGTTGCTGGAAGGCTTGCGGGGAAGGCCGGTAGCGGGCGCGAGTGAGCGCGAGAGTTGATAGACGGGGAACCCAATCATGACCGCATACACCATTAACACACTGGAAGCGGCGCGGAAACTGAAAGGCGCCGGGATGGACACCGAACAGGCCGAAGCAGTGGCCGAAGTTATGGCGAGCCAGTCCAGCGAACTGGCGACAAAGGCGGACATTGCCGGAGTCCGGCGGGAAATTGCCGGGTTGCGCTGGATGTTCGGTATACAGTTTGCCCTTACCTTGCTAATCCTTGCCCGCGTGTTCGATGTGATCGGGGCGGGGGCGGGCGGCTGATACGCCGTTATCCCGGACTGGATAAAATCCCGGCCAGGCGCGGGAATAATAGCGCGGATTGTCTGAAGGTGGGGCAGATCGGGGAAGGCCAAGAGCCTGACCGATAGCGTTTTGATTGACCGCGGCGACAGCCTGGCGCGGGGAATACTATCAGACAGTGGCCGACCCGGTGGCCGCGACCGGTTGCGATTGATAGCGGATTGCGAACCTGTCCGGGACACCAACCCGGCCAGTCATTCCCGGACAATGGGCGCGTTTGCCTGATCAACCCCGGCAATTTGACCGATACGGCCGTATCCGCAACCCGGCCAGACGCGACAGCCGCAAATCCCATCCAGCGCGTCCAGCGCGTGACAGGCTGAAAAGTCCGGTTTTCGGGAAGGGCAGTTATAGCGGGTACACCGAGAAAATCGCGTGACGGGGCTTACAGGAGCCGCAAATTTCCCGGCGATGGTCAAAAATCCGGTTTCTGATCGGAAACGCTGAAATCTGGACAATTCCCGGTTGTGATCACAAATCCCGGAATCCGGCAGCGTTTTCCAATCCAGAGATGAGCCTGAGGGGGCAGTATTTTATGAGTCTATTGATGTTCATTGAGGGTAGTTGTCAGGCGGCGTGACTTTGGGATTTGTTAAAAGATAGAAACAGTTTGTCGCGGGCTTTGTTGAGTCTCCTCGCGGCTTCATTATCACTGTATTTGTGAGCGAAGTCATCGAGTATTTTGAGCGTGATTCCGGATTTGAGATATTGCTGTGCATGGGGCAGGGAACGGAGTTTCTGGTACGGAGTCTGGATCAGTGAGTCCGGGTATTTGCGGATGCGTTTTCCCTGATTGTTGATTTCTTCCTTTGCGAACAGGCAGGGTCGGTGATAGTTCAGGTAGGGATTGAGATAGTTTGTGAGGAAGTGATTGACGGGTTGGGCGAAGCGCTGTGAGATGTGTTCGTATCCCAGATGCTTGCGGATGACAGAACCGTTCTTGCCTTCGACTAGGGCGTTGTCATTACTCTGTCGGGGACGGGATTTGGTTTGTTCGATCTGGAGTTTTTGCAGGAGTTTAGCGACTTGTCGATTGATATACTCTGAACCGTTATCGGAATGGAACCCCTGGAGCGTGAAGGGGAAGGCCTGGAGAAGTTCCTGCGGGGCCGGGATGAGATAGCTTTCGGAGATTCTCTGTACACAGACCACGGCCTGCATCTGGGTGACTTCATCGACGGCATTGATGTGATACAGCCCCTTGATGCCGTCCTGGTCGCCCTGATGGACGGTATCGACGCGCAAGAAGCCGGGACGGCCATCGGGTCTGGGTTTGCGTCGCTCCCCGATTCGCACGGGCGTATAGCGGGTCTTTTGGAAGTGTCGTCTCTGGCGCTGGTAGGAATCCGAGTGTCGCAGGTTGTACAAGTGTCCATTGGAGATGGCGGCCAGTCGCCGGTATCGGGTATCGCCGAATACCGAAAAAGCCCGTTCGCACAGTTTCCGGGTGGCCGGGCCGGACAGGTTGCCGTGCAGGGTATCGGTTTCCACTAACCCGGATATTGCACGAGTAGGGTGAGATTGGGTTATTTTTGGGATTCCGGGTGGACACTCGGCGCCGCGCCTGTTTTTTGGCTCGGATCGTCTGTTTTGGAACTGTTTGGCGGATTTTGGACGCACCTTCCCCTACCCCCGTTGTTGGTCAACGTGCCGGGGCAGCACTCACAGAGAGTCAGGAAGAGTCCAGACACCAGGCCACGGTACGAAATAAATCCTGGTGTGGGCAGGCGCTGGAAAGCAGCAGCCGGATGCGGCGGGTATTGCGCAGTACCACCGCCCCGATCCGCAACAGGGTCAGGCGGATGCGGTTCGGGCTGGCCACGGCCAGCGCCGTATTCTTCAGCGCCAGACGGCGCAATCCCTCGATCAGGGTATAGGCCAATGCCGACAGCAACTGCCGGAACTGGTTGGGCCAGAAGCGATGACAAGAGGCCCGTCCGGCAAACAGGTCCATCTGCTGATCCTTGATACGGTTCTCCATATCGCCACGGGCGCAGTACATCCGGTCATACAGGTAGCGGTCGGTCTGTTTGAGGTGGGTCACCACGAAGCGTGGGTTGGCCCCGCGAGCGCTCTGCTCGGCCTTCACGATCACCCGGCGCGCCCGATCCCAGGTACGCGCCCCGTACCCCACCGAACCGAACAACCGCTGTTTCCGGCCCGTGGCCCCGTACTCCCGCTCGGCCCATTCCAGCAACCCTTGCGCCTTCTTCTGCAAGCGCCGGTTGCGGGCCATCCCCACGATATAACCCACACCCTGGGCTTCGCACCAGCGCAGCATCCGCCAACGACAAAAACCACTGTCGCCCCGGAAGATGATCTCCACCTTCGGCCAATGCCGGCGCAGCGCCTGGACCAGCAACGCCAGAATCCCCCAGGCATGGCGCGCCGCATCGATCCCGCTCGGACGAAGATAGCTCACCAACAGGTGACGACCGCAGAATACGTATAATGGTAAATAACAGTAGCCGTCATAATAGGCGTGAAAGAACCGATCCTCCTGATCTCCATGCAGGGGCGTGTCCGTCGCATCAAAATCCAGAATCAGCCGACGCGGCGGCTTCGGGTGCGCCGCCACAAACTACTCGAATAACACCTTGTGAATCGCCACCGCCGTCTCCCGATTCGCCCGTCGCTCCAATCGGCACAGCGTGGACGGACTGGCCAACGGTTCCATCCGCCCGGCTGCCGTCTGCAACGCCAGATCGTGGCGTAACTCTCCATGATCGTTCAAATCCTCATACCCCAGAGCCAGCGCGTAGATGCGCTGCTGGATCAAATCCTCCAGACGATGACCGCAACTGGCCTGACGACGGCTATCCGTCAGCGAACGCGCCACAGACCGGCTTAGCCCCAGGCGCCGGTCCACTTCGGACAGCAACCCGATACCGCCGTTCCCGCTGATGTCGCCGCCGCTGAAATCCACCTCCACTTTACGGCGTTTGACGGATGAAAATCGGATTGATTCAGGGTAACATTCTGTCACGGCAGGGCCTCCTTCGATATCGGCTTAAGGAACTGAATTATATCGAATTACAGGGGCCTTGCCGTCTTTTTAGTGAAATATCCGGGCTGATATGGCCTACCCTGTCAAACCAGGGCACAGATTCCTCCCGCGAAGCCTATCGCGTTGTTGAATTTCAACGGTGGTCGGATCAGTGCCGTCCAGACAACCCGATGCACGAGGCCAGTATACTGCGACGATGGATCATGCTGATATTCGCGTGTTGGTTAACGCCTGTCATATTTCGGTCGCGGAGCTGCCTCTGTCTAGTGTCGGGGATCATCCCTTGCGGGCGCCCACATAACCCGGTCGAGGATTCTCCTCACCGGGCCCCGCACATCGGATTGTCCACACGACACGGACCCGGTTCCGGTCAACCCGGCACTTCAACCTGTCGGGCGATCGACCACACGAAACCGGTCAGTTCCCGGGCCACCGCCACGCAGATCTTGTTATGCACAACCTGCCGGGCCTTGAGCGCCCGGTAGCGTCGACTCAATCGTACCTGGGCCTGCCAGGCAATCTCGCGTACTGCCTGCGGCTGGCCTTCCTGGCGAACCTGGATCGCCCGACTGATGCGAGCCGGGAAACGGTAGCTCCAGGCAGCCTCCACCAGCATCCGACGGGCATACCCGTTGCCGGTGCGGGTAATCGCTCCATTGCGACGTGAATCGCCCGAACTGTGTTCGGATGGCACCAGCCCGACAAACCCCATCAGTTCACGCGCATGGGCAAACCTGCGCAGATCCCCCAACTCCGCCACCAGCGTAGCGGCCGACACCCGGTCGATGCCCCGCAAGGTCATCAATGCCTTGACCACCCCACCCCATCGCCATTGCTCAACCTGATCGTGCAACGACTCGGTCAGGCGTTCCACCCTTCGATGGGCCTCACTCACCGCTTGACGGTATTCCTCCCACGCCAGCCTCTGTGCCGGCCAGGCAAACGTGTGTTGCGAAAGATAACGCTCATGCGCCGCCGTCCACTGCGTCTTGCCCGAATAACGGTGACCCGTCCGCAGCAGCATCGCCTGCAAGCGTTGACGCGACTTGTGCCGGGATCGGACCGCATCCTCGCGGGCGCGCGACAGATCGCGTATCGCTTCATCCGACTCGTCCAAGACCCATACTGCGGTCAGGGCTCCTGCACGGGACTGCTCCGCCAGATGCAGCGCATCGCGCCGATCCGTCTTCACCCGGTCTCCCGATCGGCGCGCAACCTTCGACGGCGCGATCACTTCGCACCAGTAACCACCACAGCGCAATCGACGATACAGATCGTATCCACACGGTCCCGCCTCGTACACAACCGACATCTCCTGCGCATCGCCCAGCTTCCCCAGCACTTTCAGCAGGGCACGCGGATTCGAATCAATCGTACCGATGAAACGGGCCCGGCCAGGGCCTTGCGATACCGCTACCGCCGTCGTCTTCTTATGTACATCCAATCCAACGTGTATTGTTGTATGATTCATCTTGGGTCTGCCTCCACAGGGTTCATTGCAATCCAATGTGGGAGCGCTTTGAAACCAGCGCCGCACATCAACCGTAAATCCCACGTTAACCGAGGCAGACCTGCTTTGCCAACTGCTTCGATACTGCCTCGGTCAACCTCTGGAGGCCATTATGTCTAGGTTACCCGATCACGGATGATGGAAGCCTTGATTCAAACAGCCTGGCAAGAGACCCAGGGGCAGAGTATCGACCCGGCCACCATCAACCCCGGCGAGATCGAGCAACCGGCGCCGTCCGGCAATCGACCATCGACCGGACAGGGACAGGGTAAGAGCCTGGAACAGTTGCGGGCAGAAATGGAGCGAGACGGCATGATTGTCAGGTGTTGTCTAGCGTAGCGTTTGCTATCTCAGATTGGTAAGAGTACAATTCCAAAGTACATCATAATTTATAAGAGATGAAACTATGTATTCTATTGGACCGGGCAGTCTACCTTTTCTGTAAGAAAGTTAAGGAAGTTATTTTTCCCTGAGCGTAAGATCAGCTGCTGTTTTTGCCTCTTTTTTGGCCTTCTCCATAAGAAGGCCCAAGTGCCGGACTATATTTTCTTTCCTCTGTGCAGGAAGGTTTCTGACATAGCCTGTGTTCAATTCATTAGAGAAAGCTATGATCAGGTTTTGGATATTTATCAGATCCGAAACAGCAGTCATGACATCAGCTTTCGAGAAAGGCGTATTCCTGCAGTAAATATTGAATGCTGATTCCGGTTGTCTGATCAACAACTAACAGGGGAGTATGTCTTCCATTTGTCTTCTTGATCTTCTCGACCTCCTCAGTGATTTCAGCATTGATGTCACGTTTCTCACCCGTAGCCAAGTCCACATCGTAGGATTCGTGTATGGTGTTGATGTAGGCATGCAATGCACTGCGAAGATTCTTGCGATGGGACTTGATTTCCGCACGCTTCGCCGAACGTTGAATACGAGAATTAACGAATAATCCAAAAACCGCGATGTAAGCTGCAATTATGGTTGCCCAAGCTGCAAACATTTGAGAGTTCGATGAGAGAAGAGATGACATCCTATTGGCAGAGTTGTCGTTACCTTGTGCAGATGATTATACCAGATGGTCTCTGATTCTAGCCCATTTCGTCTATCCGGCAGCCGGGCAGGGCAATATAGTATTCGGATCAATCAGCAATGGCGAATTTGTTTTTTCTGGAAAGACGATGGGCCACACGATGTGGAGATCGTTGACTATCATTGATTGAGGTCAGGGCTTATGAGTATAAAAAATGGGTTGCGACCGGTGCATCCGGGCGAAATTTTGCGAGATGAACTTGAAGAGCTCGGGTTGTCGGCCAGCGCACTGTCGAGGGCGTTGGGTGTGCCGGTGAACCGGGTGACGATGATTCTGAATGGTCAGCGGGGAGTGAGTGCGGACACAGCATTGCGGTTGGCTCGGTATTTCAGGACGACGCCACAACTCTGGCTGAACTTGCAGAAGACCTGGGAGTTGCGTCAGGCGGAGATCGAGGCAGGGCCGGAGGTCGTGAAGCGCGTGACACCTCGTCAGTCGGTGATACAAGGCGCAGTGACTGATGTCCGATCCTGATTAGATGAAGATGATTCCCGGGGTAATGGTTGTTGGATTATAGAGAATCTCGCAGCCCGCGTAACGGGTAAATTCTTGGAGTGACTAAAGTACGGGCATATTGTGACCGAATATGGGAGTTTTAACTGTAGTCACATAGTAGTCTTGAACAATCAAATCCATTACGACATACTAATGGCAACTTAACCAGAATCAGGAGCGATCTACTATGGAACTTGCCATACGCGAGGCGAAAGCGCGCCTCTCCGAATTGGTTGTCGCCGTCCGTAACGGAGAGCGTGTTGTTATTACAAAGCATGGTCAGCCGGCCGTCGAACTGGTGCGCTGCGACCAGCGTGGCGGGATTGATTTTGAGAAATTGGAAGCGGCGCGCCGACGTCTTGGCATTACGGGTGAAGGGGAAGGCTGGCCGGAAGCTTGGAACGACCCCGCTTTCAGTCGCCGTGTGCTGGGTCTCGACGACGGATAGCCGGGAATGATGCGCGTTCTTCTCGATACGTCCTACTTGTTTGACTTCATGGACAGGCCCGGGAAATTTCCAGACTCTGAGCGCCGGATTCTGTCGGCATCCGAAACTGAGCTATATGTCAGCGCGGTGTCGATCTGGGAAATGCGGCTTAAGCATAATGCTCGCTACCGGTCGGGCATACAAAAGAGCCGCTTCTCCCCGGAGGATGTGCTCGAAGCGCTGGAAGACCAGAACATAACGTTTCTGCCGATGACCATACTCCATGCTGCGCGGGCGCTCAAGACGCCACTTGGCCACAAGGACCCGTTTGATGAATTGCTGCTTGTCCAGGCTCAGGAGGAAGGTCTCTGGCTGCTTACCGTAGACAGGGGTCTGATTGGACATCCGCTTGCGGTCACTGCACATGAACTTGAATGAGAAAATCTTATGTATCTTATTGGCGTCGATTGTGCAACGGAACCGAAGAAAACGGGTATCGCCCTCGCTGAACTGGGAGATGGGGGTATGGTACGGGTCTGCGAGGTCTGCGCAGTATACTCGGTCAAACTGGGAATCCCTTTCAGGGCTGCCGCTTTTTCTGCCGCTGCTTTCAGGGTTGCGTCAACCCTCATATCGATACGTGTGGTCGCCATAAAATATGCCTCAAGATGAATTAATTCGCTGATTCTCGATCAATATATTATGAACGGATGGAGTGTACAGAAAATATCCGTACACATACCGGAATGGCTTTATACCCTGATCATTCCACCGTAACCGACTTGGCGAGGTTTCTGGGTTTGTCCACGTCGGTGCCTTTGATCAGGGCTACGTGGTAGGCGAGAAGCTGGAGGGGGATGGTGTAGATGATGGGGGCGATGGAGCTGTCGACCGGGGCTACGTTGGTGACCTGGAGGTTTTCCTGATTGGTCATTCTGGCGTTGGAGTCGGCGAAGACGATCAGTTTGCCGCCGCGGGCGCGCACTTCTTCGATGTTGCCCTTGAGCTTGTTCAGCAGTCGATCATTGGGGGCGACGGATATGACCGGCATTTCGTTGTCCACCAGCGCCAACGGGCCATGCTTTAGTTCTCCGGCGGGATAGGCTTCTGCATGGATATATGAAATTTCCTTTAGTTTCAACGCTCCTTCCAGAGCAATCGGATAGTGTACGCCGCGTCCCAGGAACAGGGCATGATGTTTGTCTGCGAACTGTTCCGCAATGCCCCGGATAACGGGTTCGAGTTCCAGCGAATTTTCTACCTTGCCCGGCAATTCCCGCAGTTCCCTGACCAGTCCGGCCTCGTCCTCTGGGGTCAGATTGAATCTGCGGCCGATCGCGATGGTCAGCAGGCGCAGAGCGGTCAGTTGAGTCGTGAATGCCTTGGTTGAGGCGACTCCGATTTCCGGCCCCGCATGGGTCATCAGTACCAGGTCGGTTTCCCGGACCAGGGCGCTTTCCGCGACATTGCAAATTGCCAGGGAATGTTTATAGCCTTCCGCCTTAGCCAGTCCTAAGGCAGTCAGCGTATCGATGGTCTCACCGGACTGGGACAGGGCGACTACCAGGCAATCGTCCGGCACGGCATGACTGCGGGAATGGAACTCACTGGCGATCTCGACCTGGCAGGGCACGCCGATCTCCTCAAACCAGTGAAGGGCTACCATGCCTGCATGGTAACTGGTTCCACAGGCGATAATCTGAACGGATCGGGTACGATCGAAGACGGCGCCGGCGTCGTTGCCGAAACAGGCTTCGAGGACGCGGGTTCCGGTCAGCCGCCCTTCCAGCGTATTGGCAATCGCAACCCCCTGTTCGTGAATTTCCTTTGCCATGAAGTGACGATAATCCCCGAGTTCGGTGGCGTCTGCCGACATTGCGCTGACCTTGATTTCCCGGCGCCGGACCTGTCCTGATTGATCGGTGATCGTGATATTGCCGCCTTTGATATCGACGATGTCACCGTTTTCGAGAATGAAGAACTCCCGCGTAACCGGGATCAGCGCCGACGTGTCCGAAGCAATGAATGATTCACCCTGGCCGATCCCTACCACCAGCGGCGACCCTCGTCGCGCCCCGATCAGGCGATCCGGTTCATCTGCGCTGATCACGCCAATGGCAAACGCGCCTTCCAGTACCGCGAGCGTTTTCTTGACCGATTCCAGAAGATCCAGGCCGTCCTGGATATGTCGATGTATTTCGTTGACGATGACCTCGGTGTCGGTGTCGGAGTGAAATTCCATTCCGTTTGCGATTTGCGTTTGTCTTATGCTCTCGTGGTTCTCGATAATGCCATTGCAGACCAGCGCGATTCGACCGCCGCTGATATGGGGATGGGCGTTGATTTTTGTGGGAGGGCCATGGGTTGCCCAGCGGGTATGGGCGATGCCGGTTGTGCCATGCAGGATGTCGGAACCGGAAAGCGCCTTTTCCAGTTCGATGATTTTACCGACGGTGCGGGTACGTGAAATATTCCTGTCCGGGCCGATCACCGCAATACCGGCAGAATCGTATCCACGGTATTCCAGACGTTTCAGTCCGTCCAGCAGGACCGGGAGAACATCAGTCTTTGCGACAGCGCCGACTATCCCGCACATAACCTGTTTCCGAGTGACAACAGGATGTTCGGGCCGGCACGGTGACCGGCCCCTACGTTATACGTCCTGTTTCCTGTCAATAACATTTATCGGCTGGCGTCTATTTCTTTTCAGGCCGTTTCCAGTGCCTGACCGAGCGCTGCCGCGCGCGGGCGACTGTAAGCGTATCGCGGGCTACATCGTGGGTGATGGTCGAGCCTGCGCCAATGGTCGCTCCGTCGCCAATCGTGATCGGCGCCACCAGTTGGCTGGCTGATCCGACATGCACGTTATCGCCAATCACCGTTTTGTGCTTGTTCGCTCCGTCGTAATTGCAGATAATGGTTCCAGCGCCCAGATTGACGTGTTTGCCGACCTCGCTGTCTCCGATGTATGAAAGATGATTGGCTTTGCTCTGATTCTTTATCCGGCTGTTCTTTACTTCGACGAAATTTCCAATCCGTACTCCGTCCTCAAGCACAGTCCCCGGGCGAATTCGCGCGAATGGCCCGATTCGGCAATTTCTCCCGACCATGGCGCCATCAACCAGGCTGTTGGCCTCGATCACGCAGTTTCCGCCGATAGTCGAGTCGCGTATGAACGTATTCGGCCCGATCATCACATCATCGCCAAGTTTGACCCGTCCTTCCAGCACCACATTGACGTCAACCACGCAATCCCTGCCAAAATCACAGGTTCCGCGCAGGTCAAAACGGGAATGATCCAACAGTGTGATGCCCTGATTCATCAATTCCCCGGCCAGTTGCATCTGGTAGATTCTTTCCAGCCGACCGAGGTCGGCCTTGCTGTTCACGCCCAGGGTTTCGGTCACTGAGTCAGGAGAAACGCTTTGTATCCTGACCCCGTCCCTGGCCGCGTTTGCGATTGCGTCGGTCAGATAGAATTCATTTTGCGCGTTTGCGGAGCTGACAGGAGTCAGCCATCGGTTCAACTGATGTGCCCTGGCGCACAGACAATTGGTATTGGTTTCCCGGATCCTTTTTTGGGCCTCGGAGGTATCCCGCTCTTCCACGATGCCGATGATCTCGTCTTCGTCATTTCGGATAATCCGGCCCATTGCGTATGGATTATCGAGGGATACGGTGAGCAGGTTCAGGTTTTCTCCGTGTGCAACGACCCGTTTGAGTGTTTCCAGGGAAATTAACGGGACATCACCGTTGAGGACCAGTACCGATGAATTTTCCGCGATGTCCGGCAGCGCCTGCATGACGGCATGACCGGTTCCGCGCTGTCTGGCTTGCTCAACCCATTTCAGCTTGCCACCCGTGACCAGGGAGGGGCAGCGCTGTTCGATTACCGGTATGACTTGTGCCTTGCTATGCCCTACGACAACATGGATTCGCGCAGGCGCAAGCCCGGTTACCGTTTCGAGCAGATGTTGCAGCATCGGCTTACCGCCTACCCGATGAAGCGCCTTTGGTAAATCAGAGTGCATTCTTGTGCCTTGCCCGGCAGCGAGAATAATGATTTCAAGTGGCATATTGAGGGTATATCAGCGCGGGTTATCCGATTTGAATTGTCTGAACACGGTGCAGGCGTTATTATCGGGGGTTGTTGATGTTGATTTTACATCTGTTTCTACGGAGTTGCCCAATAAATGTCGCTGGAAGATCTTGAAAAAATCAAGGAAGAAATTCCCCATGAAAGCCCTGTCAATCCGGTTGAATTGACTCTGGACAGCGAAATTCAATTTCATTGCCATAAAAACATTTCCTGTTTTAATGAATGTTGCAAGAACATTGACATTACTTTGATGCCTTATGATATCCAGCGCTTGAAACGCAGGGAAAACATCTCGTCTTCTGAGTGGGTTGCGAAATATACCATGCCCTTTCCAATGGATGCCCATGATATGCCTGGCTTGAAGCTGGCCACCCGGCCCGGGTCTACCGCCTGTGTGTTCCTGACGCAGGAGGGTTGCAGTGTCTATGAGGATCGACCGACGGCCTGCCGCTATTATGCCCTCGGTTCAATGGGGGTCCGGAAACAGGATTCGGCCGAAGTTGAGGATATTTACTTCGTGGTCAGGGAGTCTCACTGCAAGGGACACGAGGAACCCCGCACCCTGACTGTGAGGGACTATCTTGCAGAACAGGGGCTTGTGGAGTTTGATGAGAAAAACCGGGAGTGGCGGGATATTGTTCTTAAAAAGCGTTCTTCAGGACCCACTGTGGGTAAGCCAACGCCCCGTTCAATGCAGTTGTTCGATATGTGCAGTTACGATATCGATAACTTCCGCGCATTTCTGGAAAGTCCCGGATTTTCAGAGGTATTTGAAATAGATGAACGGGAGAAGCAGGATCTGGTAGAGGATGAGGACAAGCTTTTCCAGTTTTCATGCCGTTTCCTGAAGCAGGTGTTGTACGGAGAAATGAGCATCAAGATGCAGCCGGGCGCGAAACAGCGGCGCCTGCAAAGAAGGAAGGAGCGCCCGGACGAAAATCAGGCGGACAACTTTCCCGATAAATGACGGTCCCTGTACTCGCCGTCAATGCAGGGGCGGGTCTGAAGTGTCTGTTCGCCAACGCGGTTGAAAATCCTCCTGCTATCCCCATTTAAGAATCACAAGAATATTGTCTGACGACAGTCAGGTGGCAATGGGCACACGATTTTTTGACAGCCCGCGCCAAGATGAGACCACCGGGTGATACATGAGGTTCAGTGATGCGGTTTGACAAGCTGACAACAAAATTCAGGCTGGCCCTAAGCGAGGCCGAAAGTCTGGCGATTGGGCGCAGCCATCAATTTGTAGAGCCTCTGCATTTGATGCTGGCGCTGCTGGATCAGGATGGCGGCAATGCAAGGCACCTGCTCGCCCGCAGCAATGTCAATGTCAGCCAGTTGAGGTCTTCACTCGGTAATGCGCTGGATAAACTGGCTCGGGTCGAAGGCAACCAGGGGGAGGTTCATTTATCCGGCAGCCTCGCAAAATTGCTCAATGTCTGCGACGGGCTGGCCCAGAAGCGCAAGGATCAGTTTATTACCAGTGAACTCTTTATTCTCGCGGCGGTGGATGACAAGGGCGCCCTCGGGAAACTGATGCGCGATGCAGGGGCTTCTGCAACCCCTTTGGAAAAGGCAATCGACACGATGCGCGGAGGTCAGTCTGTTGACAGCGAGAGTTCGGAGGACAACCGTCAGGCGCTGGAAAAATATACAGTCGATGTGACCGAGCGCGCCGAGCAGGGTAAACTGGACCCGGTGATTGGCCGTGATGACGAGATTCGCCGGGCGATTCAGGTTCTCCAGAGAAGGACCAAGAACAATCCGGTGTTGATCGGCGAGCCGGGTGTAGGCAAGACGGCCATTATCGAAGGGTTGGCGCAGAGGATTGTGGATGGAGAGGCGCCGGATGGTGTCAAGAACAAACGGGTGCTTGCGCTTGATTTCGGCTCACTCCTTGCGGGCGCTAAATATCGGGGTGAGTTTGAAGAACGCCTGAAAGCGGTTCTGAATGATTTGTCGAAACAGGAGGGGCAGATCATCCTGTTCATTGATGAACTGCATACCATGGTGGGCGCCGGCAAGGCGGAGGGCGCCATGGACGCGGGCAATATGTTGAAGCCTGCGCTGGCGCGCGGGGAGTTGCACTGTGTCGGAGCAACCACCCTGAATGAATATCGACAATATATCGAGAAAGACGCGGCGCTGGAGCGTCGATTCCAGAAAGTACTGGTAGACGAACCGGGTGTCGAAGACACGATCGCCATTCTGCGGGGCTTGAAAGAGCGCTACGAGGTACATCATGGCGTGGATATTACGGACCCGGCTATTGTGGCGGCGGCAACGCTCTCTCACCGCTATGTCACAGACCGGAATTTGCCGGACAAGGCGATTGATCTGGTCGATGAGGCGGCGAGCCGGATTCGTATGGAAATTGATTCCAAGCCGGAAGCCATGGACAAGCTGGAGCGCAGGCTGATTCAATTGAAAATCGAGCGCGAAGCGTTGAAGAAGGAGAGCGATGAGGCTTCCCTGAAGCGGCTCGATACTCTTGAAACCGAAATCAGCAGACAGACTCGGGAATTTGCCGATCTTGAGGAAATCTGGAATGCCGAGAAATCGGCCGTTCAGGGCAGTCAGCACGTCAAGGAGGAACTCGACCGCGCTCGTATTGAACTGGAGGCCGCCCGCCGGGCCGGAGACCTGACTCGAATGTCCGAATTGCAGTACGGACGCATTCCCGAACTGGAAAAACAGATCCAGGCCGCGGATTTGACCAACCAGCCGGAAACGACTCTGCTGCGCAGCCATGTCAGTGAGGATGAGATTGCGGAAGTGGTAGCCAACTGGACCGGTATTCCGGTTGCAAGGATGCTGGAAGGGGAGCGTGAGAAACTGTTGCAGATGGAAAGCAAGCTGCATGAGCGTGTGGTCGGTCAGGAGGAAGCCATTGCCGCGGTATCCAATACGATACGCCGTTCCAGGGCAGGGCTGTCCGATCCGGGCAGGCCGTATGGCTCATTTCTGTTTCTGGGTCCGACCGGGGTGGGGAAAACTGAACTGACCAAGGCATTGGCTGAATTCATGTTCGACAGTGAAGAGGCCATGGTGCGGGTTGACATGTCGGAGTTCATGGAAAGGCATTCCGTGGCGCGGCTGATTGGAGCGCCGCCTGGATATGTGGGGTATGAAGAAGGCGGATATCTGACCGAGGCGGTTCGCCGCCGTCCATACTCGGTGATCCTGCTGGACGAGATCGAGAAGGCGCATCGGGACGTGTTCAATGTTCTTCTCCAGGTACTGGATGATGGCCGGTTGACCGATGGGCAGGGGCGAACGGTTGATTTCAAGAATACAGTAATCGTGATGACCTCAAACCTGGGATCCTCAAGATTGCAGGAAATCAGTCATGACAGCCCCTCAAAGAATCATTATGCCCGGATGAAAGAGGCTGTGATGGGTGTGGTCGGAGCGCACTTTCGCCCGGAATTTATCAACCGGGTTGATGATATGGTGGTCTTTCATCCACTGCAGCAAGGTCAACTCCGGGAAATAGCGCGAATCCAGATTCAGTATCTTGAAAGCCGCCTCGCCGAGCGGGGCATGACGCTGGAAATCTCTGATCAGGCGCTGGACAAACTGGTTGAAGCCGGTTTCGATCCGGTTTATGGGGCACGGCCGTTGAGGCGGGCGATACAAACCCGGATCGAGAATCAACTGGCGCAGGAGATATTGGTCGGCAAAGTCATGCCTGGCGACCATGTTTCGGTTGCCCTTACGGGTGATGAGATCTGTTTCAGCCGCGAATCCGGCGATGCCTGATTCGGGATTCGCGGTATCAGGGACTTTTCTCCTGATCGGATTTGCCGAATACCTGGGCGATGACCATGGCGGCCGTCGTGACCAGAATCATGATTGTGGATATGGAAGCAATGGTCGGGTCAATCTGGTCCCGTAATGCAAGAAACATGCTTCGTGTCATGGTTGACATGTTTCCGCCCGAGATAAACAAGGCCACGATGACCTCATCGAAAGATACGATAAATGCCAGCAATGCGGCGGTGACTACGGAAAACCGGATTTGCGGCAGGGTCACCAGCAGAAACGCCCTGAACCTGGATGCGCCCAGACTGCGCGCCACGCGCTCCTGATTCATGTCGTAACTTTTGAGTCCGGCGCTGACTACGATCAGCGCCATTGGCAAGGCCAGTACCGAATGGGCGAGTACCAGGCCGAGCATGGTGTTGTTGAGCTTCAGCTTGGTATAGGCGAAAAAAACGCCAATCGCAATCAGGATAACCGGCACCATCATCGGTGTGATCAGCAGCACAAAGATGAATCTTGCCGCCTTGAGGTTGGAAACATACAGCCCGTAAGCCGCCATGGTGGCAATCGGAGTGATTACGGCTACTGTCAGGAATGCAGCCCTGAAAGAGACCCATGTCGCCGTCATCCAGGAGCTGGAGCCGAAATAATTTTCATACCACCGGGTTGACCAGTTGCGTGGTGGAAATTCCAGATACTGCGAGTCGGAGAACGACATTGGAATGACGATCAGCGTGGGAATAATTAAAAAGGCCATAATCACCCCGGCGACAATATATAACCACAATCGCCTGCCATGGGTAATCTGGGTATCGGAGGCCGGACGGCTTAGCCAGTTCATGTGTTCTGTCCTGTGCCCAGCGCCCGATCCAGTTGCAGCAGCTTGTGAGCCAGAAACAGTACGACCAGGGTGAGGATAAGCAATACAACGCCGAGAGCGCTGGCGGTGCCGAAGTTGAAGAACAGGTCAATCAATGTTTCGATCTTCATGGAGACCATGATGACCTTACCGCCGCCCAGCACCGCCGGAGTAATGAAAAATCCCAGACACAGGACGAATACGACAATCATCCCTGCGAACAGACCGGGCAGGGATAACGGGAAAAAGACATGCCAGAACGCCTTGACCGGATTGGCGCCAAGATTGGAAGCGGCTTTCATGTAGTCATAGTCAATTGCCTTCATCGAGCCGAACAACGGCAGTACCAGAAATGGCAGCATGATGTGCGCCATGCCGATCAACGTGCCGTTCAGGTTATGCACCAGCCTGAGCGGTTCATCCCACCAGCCCAGATCCATCCCCCACTGATTGACCAGCCCCTTTCGTTGAAGTACAACCAGCCATGCGTATGTCCGTACCAGCAGCGAAGTCCAGAATGGCAGTAACACTGTTACCATGCCCAGCGCTGCCCAGCGTTTTGGCAACTGCACCAGGAAATAAGCCAGTGGATAACCAATCAGCACACAGATCAGGGTGGTGAAAAAACTGACCTCGAACGTGGTGCGAAAAATTCGCGTATACGATTTGCTGTCGAGCATTCGGGTATAATTGCTCAAGGACAAGGCTCCTTCATCATTGAACAGCGAAAGCCAGAACAGCCAGCCCACCGGGACAACGATAATAATCAAGACCAGTATCAGGGCCGGAACGGACAGACCGAACAGCGTCAGCTTTTCACGAATCCTGTCGCGCCGCAGTCCTTCCGCGTTAATGCCCGCTGTGATCGGGTTCCGACTGTTCATTTGATCGGTTGGTTCCTCGTTCGAAGACCTTGAGTTACGAATTTTGCGCGTTGTCCCCGTCGCTGGCAATCAATACGGTTTCATCCGGGTGCAGTCCCAGCGTAATTTCACAACCCGGGTCGGGCGCCGCCGACAGGGTCTGCTGTTGACTGATACTGCGTACCGTTATTTTTGTGCCGTCGTTCAGCGTTACCCAGGTTATGAAGCTTTCACCCTGATAGACTATTTCGTCCACCCTGCCTTTGAAACAATTATAGCTGGCGCTGCCGGAGCTGGTCTTTGGGTTCAATATGATCAATCGTTCGGGCCTGAGCATCAGCAGATCGCCTTTTGCCATTTCAGGATCGGTGATTTCCAATGGCGTTCCGTTGTAACAGGCCTTCCCATCCCTGCGCTCAACCGGAACAAGAGTGGATTCGCCGATAAAATTGGCGACGAATGAGTTGGCCGGCTGATCATAAATTCTTCGCGGTTCATCGAGTTGAATCAGCTTCCCGTAATTGATCACCGCTACCCGATCTGACATGGTCAATGCCTCACGTTGATCATGGGTCACGTAAACAGTCGTCATACCGAGCTTTTCATGCAGATGTCTCAGTTCGATCTGCATGTGCTCACGCAATTTCTTGTCGAGCGCTGAAAGCGGTTCGTCCATCAACAAAATCTGCGGCTCGAACACGATCGCCCGGGCCAGCGCCACGCGTTGTTTCTGTCCTCCGGACAGTTGGGTGATTTGACGGTCTCCGTAACCGTCCAGTTGCACGGTGGCCAACGCATCCTCCACCCGTTGCGCGATCTGGTCTTTTGCAACACCGCGCAACTTTAATGGAAATCCGATGTTGTCGGCCACGTTCATGTGGGGAAACAATGCATAGTTCTGGAAAACCATGCCCACCTCACGGAGATGGGGCGGCATCCGGATGATTTCCCGATCACCGAACTTCAGGCTGCCGTAATCCGGACGGGTGAAGCCGGCCAGGACCATCAATAACGTAGTTTTACCTGACCCTGAAGGGCCCAGCAGGGTCAGGAATTCACCGCTTCGGACATCAAGATCGACATTGTCCAGGGCAAAAACGCTGCCGTAGGTTTTGGTTACGGAGCGTATATGGATAGGCAGCGCCCTGGCGGACCCGGTGTCAATCATCCGCCTTGCCGTCTTATTCAGTCATCATATCGACATACATCTCGGAGCCGATTTTCTCCCATTTCGCATACCATTCCTGATTGATCGGGAGCAAGTTGGAGGCGTTGTCCGGGTGGGAAGGCAGCATACGGGCCAGCGCATCATCTATCTTGCCGGTTTCATACGCTTTGGAGTTGGTGGGTCCGTAAGTAATGTATTGCGGAATGTTCGCCTGATATTCCGCTTCGCTCATTTTGGCGATTACCTTCATGGCCAGATCCTGGTTGGGCGCTCCTTTGGGAATACCGAAGCAATCATAATCCTGCAGGGCCTGGTTATAGCTGTACGCCGCTTTCGCGCCATCGGCGATGGCCACGTCAAATCGACCATTCCAGCCGGTGGTCATGTCCACTTCACCGTCTTTCATCAACTGCGCGTGTTGGGCGCCCGACCCCCACCATACTGCGATATGGGGCTTCAATTCACGAATTTTATCCAGCGCCCGCTTGATTCCCTCTTCGCTGTCCAGAACAGAATAAACCTCATCCATCGGTACCCCGTCCGCCATCAGCGCCGGCTCCAGCATACCGTGCATTTTGCCGCGCACTGCGCGGGTGCCCGGGAATTTCTCGACATCCCAGAAATCCGCCCAGCTTTTTGGTCCGTCCATGCCGTAGGTGTCGGTATTCCAGGCCGCCACAGTGGCGAATACGATGGTTCCCACACAACAGGACAAGGTGGTATCCGCCACGAAATTGGAAACATCTATCATGTCGTAGTCCAGTGGTATCAGAATTCCTTCCTCGCACCCCCGCGCGCCTCCGCCTGAACCCGTATCAATGATATCCCAGGGGACAGCGCCTGCCGCAACCTTGGTCCGCACCTGGCCGATGCCCTTGTAGGATTCTTCGTTAATGGTAATACCCATCGCTTCGGCTACGGGCATGAACAGCGCCTTGCTCTGGGCGTCCTGATAGGAGCCCCCCCATGAAGCGACGGTCACTTCATCCGCGCTCGCGGTAATTGTCATCGGAACCGACAGGCTCAGTACCATACCCGCTGTCAACGCGGCCTGATTAAACTTGAAATTCATTGTGTTTTTCTCCAAAGTCAGTGATTATTGATTACCGAACCAGATGATCCATTATTCCGGTTCACCTGTCCATCCTATACCAATTGCAGGCGTATTGCCAACGGCGATATTGGACGCTCATTCAACTGTTCGTGGAACTGCCTGGTCGGTAACCCCTGTCTTTGGTCCTGTCCGGTCTTGCCGCAAGCGCGCATCCCGGTCTTTCCGTCATTCTTTCAATTAAAACCGTATTTGTATTTTACTTCGGAATCCGAATTCACCTGGGCGTGGAATGACACGATAATCCGATCCTCTTTACCATTGTAGGGAAATGCCATGTGTTTGAGGTATGAAGGAAATATAATCAGGTTGCCGTCCTCAGGGTAGCTGGTCCAGGTGTTGTCCTGAAGATAGTAGTTGCCCCAATCGCCGTGCCCTGCGGCGCTTTCTTCCAGATGTTGTCCGTAAAACCGGGTTACGCCGTTCAACATTCCATTTGGCATCCGGTCGTCGTTCGATTGGCTGGCTGAACCGGCCTGGACATAATACACGCCGGACCATGAACAATTGCCATGGACATGGGTTTCATGGAAGGTGAATCCATTGCTGATCTGGAACCACATGCCCGTCACATCAACCCTCAACGTTTTCAGCGCGAACCGTTTCCAGTACTTTTCGTTGAGGTTTCTGGAAATTTGATAAACCCCGTCGGTAATGAATGACTTGAGAACATTCAGCGCCTGGTTATCAATATTGTTTGCGAAATTATCCGGGCTGATGAAACCGGAGTCCGGGGCCGTCGAATTTTCTTGCGAATTTTCCTGTCTGTACTGGTGGAAGAGTCTTTTCAGCTCAGCATTGATCTTCGGGTAGTTCTCCAGCCTGCTCTTGAGAATAGTGGCGGGCCAAAGCTCGATGAACGGGTTTTGATCTTGATTGGACAATTTGGTAACGGGTGTTAATAAATGACCTGAGGGTCATTCGATAATGATACCATATCCCTTCATTGCAGGGGCTACCCCTACGCCACCGAACAGGGACCGTCCCTGAACAAACGCCTCGCAGACTCCGTGTCTCCATCCAGCAACTTCGCGGACAAATCAATCACCCGCCCGGCCGCAACCTGAGCAGACCATTCATTCATCATTCGCTGATGACCCAGCCGCCCCATATCCAGCAGCCGGTCGCGGTCGGTTGTCACAATCTCATCCAGCGCTCCATTCAGGGTTTCATCATCGTATAAAAATCCGCTTTTTCCATGCTCCACCAGCCACGGCGCGGCTCCTGATTCACGGTTGGCCATCACACAGCAACCGCAACCCAGAGCTTCATTTACCACCATACCCCAGCCTTCACCGCGGTTCGAGGTCATCAGAAACAGGTCCGAGTCCAGCATGCGCCGCCTGACTTCATCCTGATTTTGCCACCCCGTCAGGGTGACGTAACTGTCCATTCCCGATTGACGGATGAGCTGTTCAATCGACGGGCGCAACTCGCCATCGCCGATCATCGTCATAAGAACCTCCATGCCCCGCTGGCGCAGTCCACAAGCGATTGTCAGCGCCTGGCGCGGTTGCTTGAGCGGGATAAAACTCGCGCACCAAAGCAATGAAACCGAATCGCCCCGATGTTGTTTTACCCGGTATTCAGGTGTATCCATGAAGTATCCAAACTTCCAGCTTCGGCCTTGAAAAATGCCCAGCCCATTCAAATCCTGTGCCGCCCGGGCGCCAATCGCCAGGAAGTGATAGTTTTCCCGGTTGGCGACCGAGTAGTAGTTTTTATACAGACGCGGGAGCCGTGTTATCCGGCGTCTTATGGTTGGAGGTTTTTTCCAAAACCGTTCCTGTTTGGCAAAGGTCAATTTACCCTGTTTGATGCGCTCACGTACATACCGGATTGGAAAGGCTCCCTGTATCACCACATCGGCCTGATCAATCCAGCGCAGCGCTTCCATTTTTGTTTTATCCGATTCCCAGAACCGGATGATGAATGGTTCGTTGAAATCGTCGTCATCAGACCACCTCATCACAAGGCGTTCTTCGGGTACGGTTTTAAGGAATACAGCGCGGAAATTGTCGACCCCCAACAACTTTGCCATGGCCCGCGCAAAATCCATTTGATGATGAGACGCTATGTTTGTTAAAAGGACGACTTTCACAGTTTATTCCTGTGTTAATTTATGGCTGAATTGTCGCATGGTTGCCGCGGAGCGTTCGAACACAATATGAAACTTGATCTGGACAAATTCACCATTGCGAGGAGGAGATTTTCCAGGGACCAGGCAGGCATGGCCTGGTTGATGGAACCCATCCGCAGGGAACTTGCGGAGCGAGCAAGTCTGGCGCGGCCATCGCCGGGGGCCATTCTGGTACTTGATTTCGAGCATGGCTGTCTTGAATTTCCGGAAGCCGGGCAGGTTGAATACTCCAGTCTGTTTGATCCCGGTCCGGGCAACCTCCAGTCAGTCTCCCCGATTATCACACTACCCCGTACCGGGGCCTTGTTCGATTGCGTGGTGAGTAATTTGCAGGGGACCTGGTTTGAGTTCGACCCATTCATCCGGCAAGTGAAACAGGTCTTGAAACCGGGAGGGATTTTTTGTTTTTCCGCATTTGGCCCCGATACACTGGCCGAAATTTATCACGCCTGGAAAAAGGTGGATGACTGCCCCCATGTTCATCCGTTTATCGACATGCACCACCTGGGGGATACCCTGTTGAAATCCGGTTTTGAAAAACCCATCGTAGATACGGACTGGGTGCAGGTCGAGTATGCGGACTGTATGACCGTGATCTCGGATTTGCGAAGTGAAGGGTTTATCAATCTGCATGCCGAGCGTAGAAAATCACTCACTGGCCCGCAACGATTCAGACAATTTGAAAGTCATCTGCCAAAGCGGACGGAAAACGGGGAGCGGGTGATGATCACGTTTGAAATCATTTACGGGTACGCGCAAAAACCCCGGCGCCCGGAAGGACAGGTTCTGGTCAGTCCGCCGGCGGCCATCTCCCATTGACCCGGATTCGACAATCGGACAACCACAGGGATTATCCCTGCGATTCCGGTATACTTATCTCCCAACACTCATCCGACCAGCCCGAATCGAAGACCATGCCTGTAACCGAACTCGAAAATGTTTTTATCCCGCTTGGCGACGGGCGTCACCTGTCTGCCCGCATCTGGCTTCCCGATGATGCCTCAGGTTCCCCGGTTCCGGCGATTCTCGAATATCTGCCTTACCGCAAGCGCGATGGAACCGCGTACCGGGATGAAGGCAATTATCCGGTATTTGCAGAGGCTGGATACGCCGGTGTGAGGGTCGATATTTCCGGGACGGGTGAATCCGATGGCGATTTTGATGATGAATATTCGCCCCGCGAACTTGCCGATGCGCTTGAGGTCATTGACTGGATCGCAAGTCAACCCTGGTGCGACGGCAATCTCGGCATGATGGGTATTTCCTGGGGTGGATTCAACAGCCTCCAGGTTGCCGCGCTGCAACCGGCGCCCTTGAAGGCGGTGATCGCAGTGGGTACGACTGTAGACCGCTATAATGATGATATTCATTACAAAAACGGGTGTCATCTCTATTCCAATTTCACATGGTCCAGCACGATGTTGTGTTATACCTCCCGTCCGCCGGATCCTTTGCTGGTGGGCGACCGATGGAAGGAAATGTGGAAGCATCGGCTCGATACCCAGCCCTATCCGATGGAAATCTGGCTGGCTCACCAGCGCCGGGATGAATACTGGAAACACGGTTCGGTGGGGGAAAATTACGGGGACATCAGGATTCCTTCTCTGGTCATCAGTGGGTGGGCGGACCTGTATATCAACGCTCCTCCCGCGATGGCGGCGAACAACCGGTTGTCACGGGCGATCAATGGCCCGTGGATCCATAAATATCCGCATATTGCATGGCCAAAGCCGGGAATGGATTTCCTTGCGCAAGCCATTTGCTGGTGGGACCAGTGGTTACGGGGGCAGGACAGTCAGGCCATGCAGAATCCGGCCTATACCGCCTGGATTTCGGAAGGCGTGCGCCCCGGAGGATATCGTGATTTCGAACCGGGCCGCTGGGTGGCCGAAGACAACTGGCCGTCCGCAAACATTTCAACATCCACGCTTTACCTGACAGCCGATCATGCCCTGAAAAACCAGCCGCAAGATGCGCAAGTGATGTCGATATGCTCTCCCCAGGATTGCGGGGTTTCCTGTGGCGAGGCGTTCCCGCTCAAGCCCGATTCAGAACTGTCGGGAGACCAGCGTATCGACGATGCGGGGTCCCTTGTTTTTGAAACCGGGATACTGGATCAATCCCTCGATATCCTGGGCCGCCCGAGGATATTTCTGAGGCTGTCGATTGATAAACCGATTGGCAATATCGCGGTCAGGCTGAATGACGTGCACCCGGATGGACTCAGCCACCGGGTAAGCTGGGGTGTGCTCAACCTTGCGCATCGCTCGGGAAATGAAAATCCGGTCGCCATGCGCCCCGGAGAATATGAAGACGTGGAACTGCTTCTCAACGAATGCGGTTATCGTTTCCTTGCGAATCACAAACTGCGAATCTCGATCTCGACTGCATACTGGCCGATGGTGATGCCACCGCCTGCGGTGGTTACCGCGAGTATCCAACCGGGTCGGGATTCTTTCCTGGAACTGCCGGTTCGGCGGGGAAACGACCGCATCGAGCCAGCCGCGCCGGATGCGAACCCAAGACCGGATTACCTGTGTCACCGTCAGCCCGATTATGCGCGCTCAGTGGAAAAGGATTTGCAGCGGAACCGGACCCGGTACCGGGTTTACGATGATTCCGGCGATTATCAGGTGGCAGGCCATGGCATGCGGACACGATATACTCACGAGGATATCTGGAGTATTTGTCTGGACGACCCACTGACCGCAAAGGCAACCAGCGTCTTCACCTGTTATATGCAAAGGGATGACTGGAAGATTCGGACGGTTTGCGAAAGCAGTTACCGGTGCGATGCCAAAAACTATTATCTGCGGGCAACGGTGACCGCTTATACAGGCGATGCCCAATTCAACCGACGAGACTGGGAGAAAGTGATTCCGCGCGATTTCACCTGACTGGCCCGCCGCGAACGCTTCTTAAAAAGGAAGAGACGTGCGCGGGGGTGTGGATTTGAACCCTCAGGCTCCGGCCTTTTCCAGCTCAAGCCACTCTTTCAGGGAACTTCCGAATGGAATCATGACGTGGGTCCGGTAGGAGTCCCGCTGTTGCAGTTGGTTGTACCAGGCTTCGATATTGGGTAAGGACGGGCGCTCGATATTCAGGTGGTAATAGCGATACAGGATGGCTCCAAGCGGGATGTCCGCCATGGTGAAATCATCGCCCAGGACGAATTGCCTGTTTTCAAGGTGGTGGTCCAGGATTTTCAGTTTCTCTCCGGTGAGTCGGGCGCTTGCGCGGATCTGCTCATGGTTCTGTTCCTCTTCCGGTGTTCGCACCAACCCCCAGAACGCGGGATAAAGGCTCGGCATTACAGTCGATTTGAACCACTCCATCCATTGGTCTGCCAACGCGCACTGTTGCGGGTCCGAAGGGTACAGGGAGCCGTTGCCGTATTGCCTGCACAGATATCGAATAATGGAATTGGATTCCCACAGGATAAAGCCGTTATCGTTCATGGCGGGAACCAGACGATTGGGATTGATGGCGCCGTACTCGCTCGAATCCAGCCCGCCGAATGTGCCGCCGATGTTGTGTCGGACGTGTTCAAGTTTCAGCTCTCCGGCAGTCCATAAGACCGGGATGACGTTACTGGAATTTTTCCTGCCCAGGATTTCTAACATAAGGAGTCTCCAAATATATGGTATATGGGTTGAATGGTTTGATTGGCGCCAAGCCACAATCCTACAGGTTATTAATGATGTCTGCGGCCTGTTTCAGGGTCTCGTCCTGCTTGGCAAAACAGAATCGAATCATTTTACTGTCGGGCGGTTCCTTGTAGAACGGGGACAATGGAATCACCGCCACTCCTTTTTCCTGTGTCATCCAGTTGGCGAATTCGATATCTGTCTTATCCGAAATCCGGCTGTAGTCGGCCAGTTGGAAGTAGGTTCCGGCCGACGGCGGCAGCTTGAATCTCGAGCTTGCGATCATCCGGCAGAACAGATCCCTTTTTTGTTGGTAAAACGCCCCGAGTTGCTGATAGTTCTGTGGATTGGATTCGAGAAAATCCGCGATCGCCCATTGCATCGGGGTTGGCGTGGTGAACACATTGAATTGATGAATCTTGCGAAACTCTGCGGTCAGTCCGGCAGGGGCGATACAATACCCGATCTTCCAGCCGGTCACGTGATAGGTTTTGCCGAAGGAAAAGACCGCCATTGACCTCTTGCGGAGTTCATCATGGGTCAGTACGCTGGCATGCTCCCGGCCATCGAAGATTATGTGTTCATACACTTCATCGCTGAGCACAAAACAATTCGACGGGCGTATTGCCGTGGCCAGACTATCGAGATCTTCCCGTTGTAATACGCTGGCGCTCGGGTTATGCGGCGAGTTGATGATAATCAGGCGCGTGTTGCTGTTGAGCTTTTGTTGCACGGCCTGCCAGTCAATACTGTAGTCTGGCAGGTGGAGCGGTATGTGAATGGTTTTGCCTCCGGCCAGGGAAATCGCTGGCTGGTATGAGTCGTAAGCCGGGTCGAATACGATGACTTCATCGCCGGGCCGCACGACACAATGGATCGCACAAAACAGGGCTTCGGTGGCGCCGCTGGTTATGGTGATTTCCGATTCACTGTCGATATCAATCTGACTGTTGATTTTCAGTTTGCGGGAAATGGCAGCGCGTAGTTCGGGTATGCCAATCATCGGCGGATACTGATTCCTGCCGTTACGAAGGTAATAGTCGACACGGTCAATCAGACCTTCATCGGGTTCAAAATCCGGAAACCCCTGGGACAGGTTGATGGCTCCATAATCCTGCGCCATTTTTGACATAATTGTAAAAATGGTTGTGCCGGCGTCGGGTAACTTGCTATCGAGTTTTAACAACATGTTTGAAGATTGTATGTATATAAGGTATATCCGTTGACGCATTCGCTGTGTACAATCTGTGTTTCGCAACAGCTTGGGTGGGATATTTGAAAATTATTACCTGGAATGTGAATGGCATCCGCGCGGTCGAGCGCAAGGGGGAAATCCAGAATTTTATCATAAGCCATGATCCTGATGTATTTATGATCCAGGAGATCAAGGGGTCTGTCGATCAATTCAGCCCCTGGTTGACTGCCCACGACGACTATCACCAGTACTACAGCAGCGCCCGGAAAAAGGGTTATGCGGGCACCTCGTTATGGGTGAAGAAACCTCTGCTCGAAAAACTTGAAGGCGTGGAGTTTGCAACTGCGATACCGAATGCGCCGAATGCGGACGAGGGCCGGATCTGTCACTTTTCCTTTACCTTGCGTGGAGAGCATTGGGATCTTTTTTCGATCTATTTCCCGAACGGTGGCAAGAGCGAGCAGGCCTGGCGGGAAAAACTGGTGTTTTATGACTGCGTTCATGCCTGGATGTCCGAATTACGCCAGCAGGGCCGGGTGGCGCTGATCGGTGGGGATATGAATGTGGCCCACCAGGAAATTGATCTCGCGCGCCCAAAGGAGAACGATGGCAAAATCGGCTTTCACCCGAAAGAACGCGCCTGGATGAATGGTCTGGTCGAAGATGGCTGGGTGGATGTCTGGAGGGAGAGAAATCCCGGTGTCACTGATGTCTATTCCTGGTGGCATGCGATTTCCCGCGGGCGGATGCGCAACGTCGGTTGGCGCATTGATTATTTTCTGATGGATCAATCTGACATGAAACGGGTGAAGCAGATCGAGTATCTGAATGACCAGATGGGGTCGGACCATTGCCCGCTTTCGATGACTTTGGAAATAACATGAATATGAACTGGAACTACCCTACTGCCATGCGAGTCGGCGTCGGACGGGTCCATGAAATCGCCGAAGTCTGTAAAGCGTACGATATGACCGCCCCGCTGCTGGTCACCGACCCGGGTATCGCCGAATTGCCGATGACCCGGGAAATCGTCGATATCTGCCGTTGCGCCGGATTGGGAATTCAGGTTTTCAGTGATGTCAAACCCAACCCTTGCGGGGAGAATGTCGCGGATGGCGTAGCCGCGTACAAGGCCGGGAATCATGACGGCGTGATCGCCCTGGGAGGCGGCAGCGGTCTGGACGCCGGCAAGGCGGTTGCCGTCATTGCCGAGCAAAAATGCAGTTTATGGGACCTGGAGGACGAAGGGGATAACTGGATGCGGGCGGATGCTGACAGGATTGCTCCGGTCGTGGCCATTCCCACTACCGCCGGCACCGGCTCGGAAGTTGGTCGCGCCGCAGTTCTTGTCAAGCAGGACGAGCATCGCAAAGTCATCGTATTTCATCCCGACATGTGCCCGGATTGTGTGATATTGGACCCCGAACTGACCGTCGGTTTGCCGCCGATGCTGACCGCGGCGACTGGCATGGATGCACTGTCCCACAATCTTGAGGCTTTTTGTTCCCCACTGTTTCATCCAATGGCGGAGGGGATTGCGCTGGAAGGAATCCGGATGATCCGGGAAAGCCTGCCGTCCGCGGTTGTCGACGGCGGCGATATTGAGGCGAGAACCCGAATGCTGGTGGCTTCCTCAATGGGAGCGACCGCGTTTCAGCGCGGCCTCGGCGCCATGCACGCGCTGGCCCATCCATTGGGCGCAATTTACGACGCGCATCATGGAACGCTGAACGCCATCCTGATGCCTTATGTGCTGATAGCCAATAAATCCGCCATTACAGAACCGATTGAGAGGCTTTCCCGTTATCTCGGACTCAAACCGGGGTTTGATCCCTTTCTCGAATGGGTGATGGAACTACGCGCCGGTATCGGTATCCCGAACACATTGCAGGAAATCAATATTGGCGATGATCGAATGGAGGAAATCGGTGAAATGGCGGTCGCTGACCCTTCGGCTGGCACCAACCCCATCGCCTTCGATGCAAAAACATACAGCACAGTGGCCGCCAATGCGGTTCACGGCAGATTTTGATCCCGGAACGCCTGGTCGGTCTACTGGCTGTAGCGTCGTATTCCGTAAACCAGGTAAATCAATGCAAAGGCGGCGGATACCCAGTAAATCGGGGTCAAGACCCAGGCGCCGGGTTCGATTCGGTATAACCAGTAACCCATCAGGCCAAAAACGACGACAATCGCCGCCTGGGAATAATAGCTCTTCAAGACAAGATAGTCGTGCGAACAGGTCAGTTTTGCCAGGTCATAGAAGCGCTTGTTCATCGCCAGCCTGAAAAAGGCGGTACAGAAAGTGATGACTACCAGGAACAGGTAGAGTACTTCCAGGCTGAGTGTGTCTTCGGTCAGCGCCCGGAACACCCAGGACAACGCATATAAAATGACCGCGATCCGATAGATTCGATTGCGCCCGAGCCGGTCAATCGTATTTTTCAGCAAATAGAAGATAATACCGAAAATAATGGCCAGTGAAAGCACCATGACGCCGAGGCGGGAGAAGCTTTCGTGAACCAGCAAAAACAGGGTAATTACCCAGAAGAAACTCTCCGCAAACAGGAAAAAGCCGTCCAGCAGGAATATCAGCCGTGAGTTTTCATGGTCCCGGAATCCGACTACCTGTTTCAGACTCAAACAGTCATGCCGGGACAAAATGGCCGGGTAGTCCGGTCGATTCCAGGTGACCACGAAGTATCCGATCACCGCCACCACTGCGGATACGGTCAGCAACCAGATGAGACCGGTTTTTTCCAGCAGAAACCCTCCAATCAGAATGCCGATTTGCAGCGAAAAGCCAACCAGAATTTGCAGGTTTCCATATTTGCGACCGGAGGATTCAACATCAATCAGATCAAAAAACAACGCGCGCAAGGTGGTCCAGTAAAAACAGTTGTAGATTCCATACGTGACGCCCAGCGCCAGCAATGTTGGCCGGCTCATTTCCAACAGGTGCACATTGAAAATCAGGGCGATTTCCAGAATCAATGACAGCGCCACCAGTTGACCCAGCCCGATCATCAGCCGGAGCCGGTCCCACAACCACAAGCCGCAGCAAAAACCGATTCCAGCCAGTGAGATGAACATCGAAATATCCCCCAGACCAAACTTCTGGTTCCACAGATAAACCGGGATGTAAAAAGGGAAAATTCCGATCAGCAGGGAATGCAGCCCCAGATACCGATTGAAGGTACGGCTGTCGGGCGGCGTTTTCAAAAAATATCCCGGTCGGTAATGTCCAGTTTTTCCAGTTCCGCCAGAGCGTCACGAAAGTCTTCGACCGGGCCGTATCTTGGATAGTGATGCATCTTGATATAAGGCCGGGAGTTGACCTCGATAAAAATGCAATTTTGTTCTGTATACGGAATTTCGATCCCTTTTTCAAAAATTACGTCAATGCCGAGTATATTGGCGCCGAACATTTTGACAACTTCCATGAACAGGACCTTGTTTTCCTCAGGCATAGTATCCTGATTGATGGTTTCGACCACACCACCGGGGGCCAGTGCAACCCGATGAAATATTTCAACATGCTGCCCGTCCCGGGGAATGGATGACAGGTCGAGATTCTGTTTTTGCAGATGCCGGATCGCATTGTGGTTTTTGGCGATCGGGAAAATGGTCGGGTGCAGGTTCATTTCCCTGCGAATCGCGTTCTCCTTGTCGATCAGCGCTTCTATGGTGTCCTTCCCATTGCCCGTGACAAATGGCGGATATCGACGAATTACGGAAATCAGTCCCTGGCCTTCGGCCAGAACCCGGTAGTTGGCTCCCTTCAGGTATTGCTCTATCATCGTGGTTGGCCACCAGACCTTCGCCCGAAGAAAGGCCAGCCAGAGTTCGCGGTAATTTTGTATCGGGAAATAACTGCCGCGTGAATAGCCGCTCACATTCGGTTTGATCACCAGAGGGAAGCCATGCCGCCGGGCGAACTGATGTGCTGTCGAAGGCCAGAAAAACACCTGGCCGCGCGCGTGCGGGATATTGTTCTTCTTGAAAACCGCCCGCCCCTGCGCTTTTGATCGACAGCCTTTTCGCACCGCCAGCGTATTGAAATTGCTGCAACCATGCATGTACCTCTCGCTGATCCATGCATAGATCAACGCTTTCAACTTCCTCATATTTCCCTCTTTTTGAAAATGGTGAAAATGCCCTTGCGGTTGTAGAGCATGATTCGGGTATAGACCGGTTTTTCCACCAGGCTTTTGTCCCGAACCCGGGTCAACCGCGCAAGAGACATCATGGTTTGGCGAATCATTTTCCATAAATCCCGGAGTTTGTACTTATGGTCCAGCATGTGAATCGGCATCGGGGTAAACAGATTCAACTCAATCACCTGGAAGTTTCCGGCCACCAGCTGTTCCGGCGATTGGGCGCGAACGCTTAAGCGGGATATTGCAAACGAGCCAATCCGGTTCAAGTATCCGTATATGGTCTCTTTTTGTTCTTCACAGAACTGATCGGTCAAATCCTGATAGTGTGTATCCCGGTTATGGATACTGTTTATCGGGTTTGGTTCCCTGCGATTGATTGTTTCGGTAATCGAAAATACCGAAAACCGGTTCCTGTCCCGGTAATCGCGCAAACAGAATATCTCGAATTCCCGTTTGTAACTCGCTCCCTCCTGCAGCAGATAGGGCGCCTTCGACGAGGCGATTTCTTGTCGAATCAGCCGCAGTTCTTCCCGGTTATCCGCCCGATGGATTCCTTTCGCGTTTTCACTCCATTCAGGTTTCAGGAAAACAGGGAATGAATCGGGGATCGATACGCCATCGTCATAATTCTGCATAAGCCGCCAGCGGTCAGGAATCAGTTTGTCCAGATCCATTTTTGAAAACACGCCCTTGCGCTCGTTAAACCAGGGAGAGTTCAGCTGGAAATACTTGCAGGGTTTCGTCCCGATCAGGCAGCAGTCAATCATGTAGGTTGCCACCATGACGGCGGTAATCTTCACAATTGAGTACCGACGTCAATACCTGAAAATAAGAATCCGGTTTCCGCGGGTATTATCTGGCCGGTTTCCCGTTTATGAAGAACATCACAATACCCAGGACCAGGATGGAAAGCGCCGCATAGAACAGAGACCCGCCATCGGGTTTGCCTTCATGCAGAACCACAATGCCAAGCGGCGTGGCCAGATGAAAGAATACCGCGCCCGCCATGACCAGCGCGGCCATGGCGCCGCCAATGCGGTGAAATTTTGCCCTGATCAGGCCTCCCTCGTTACCGATGCCGATTTTTGCAAGCAGCCAGATCAATCCGGGGAGTAGCAGCACAAGCGATGTCAACATCTCGAAACTGCCCACGGCATAAGGGCCGATACCAGCAAACAAGGTGCCCAAACCCTGTCCCAGAATGCCTGATATCCAGTCGCCTATGGTGTCGAATATATGCCGGGTGTCGGGGTGGCCGGTAAATTTGTAGGGAATCGAGAACAGGAACACCTTGCACATCCAGATTGCCATGGCCCAGCTTGCTATTGCAATTACGTGTTTCTTCATTTCACCCATTATTTCATCTTGTTTATTACACTATCAATCTTGTCCTGCATCGACTGCTCGCGGTCAACCCGGGTGCCCAGGCGTATGGTCGTACTGATCCGGGGAGCGCCCATCTGGTGAACTTTTTCATGGCAACGTCTCAATGCGGCCATCACATCATCCCACTCACCTTCAACATTGGTTCCATAAGCGTGCAAGCGGGTATCCAGGCCGGCTTCGTCAAAAATCTCCTGACAGGCCACAACATGACGGGAAACCGATACGCCGGCTCCGACCGGAATAATACAAATATCTGCCAATGCTCGCAAAACCCTATCCTCAATATTTTCATTTGATCTTCGAATCATCCTATCATACTACTTAACCGGGAAATCACCAATTATCAGAGTCGCAATGTCGAATCTGCGCTTTTGGAATCATGAAAGATAAGGGTGTCGGTGGTAGAATTGCTGGATGAAATAATCATCAGAGTATAAGTGGAAAGTGGATACTTGGGAAAAAGTGATTATCGGCATTTTCATGGTCGTGTTTCTGCTCTGGTTCCTGCCCGGGATAAAGCCCCGGCTGGAACAGGATCGGGACGCGCCCAAAGACTGGGCCGGGGCGCTGATACCGATCGGACTGGTGGCGCTTTTTGTGATTTTCCTGATTTTAGCTGTGTAGCCGCTATTTTGGAGTCCCGGATTCATTTCGATAAAACACGATAAAATGATTTGCCGATCTGTACTGATTGCTTGTAAACTCCGGGTATCGGTTAAAGTAGTGGGTTAACCGGACAGGTATCCGGTATTTCCATTACCGGCCTGGATTTTTTGAAATCATAATTATTTACCCGAATATCACAAGCTGGAGTAGAGAAATGAAAAAAGCAAACAAGAAACTCGTCGGAGCGCTGATTGCCAGTGCGATGGGAGTAAGCGGTACGGCCCAGGCGGCTGATATCGTGATCGGCGTGCCGAACTGGCCTACCGTGGCCATGACTGCGGATGTCCTGAAGGTAGTCATTGAGGACAACTTCGGGCTCGAAGTGGAATTGCAGAACGGCACCAACCCGATCATATTCGAGGCGATGGACAGTGGAGCCATGCATGTGCATCCGGAAGTCTGGATGCCCAATCAGGTCAATCTGAACAATACCTTCGTCAAGGAGAAAGGCACGGTAATCATGAATCCGAATTATGTGGGTGGTCCTCAGTCGATGTGTGTGACCGCTGCAACAGCGAAGAAAACCGGTATCAAGGCGCTGTCTGAACTGGCTGACCCGGAGATGGCCGCTAATTTCGACCGGGACGACAACGGCATGGGCGATATCTGGATTGGCGCTCCCGGTTGGGCTTCAACCAATATTGAGAAAATCCGGGCAAAAAGCTATGGCTACGATGCCACCATGGACCTTCGGGAAATGGACGAAACCCTGGCTCTGGCTGAAGTGGATGCCGCGATCGCAAAAGACGAGAATATCGTATTTTTCTGCTATAAGCCGCATCACATGTTTACACTGTATGATCTGGTGATTCTGGAGGAACCTGAGGCCGACGAATCGAAATGGACGCTCATTCAGCCAACCGATGACCCGGACTGGCTGGAAAAATCCAGCGCCCCCACAGCCTGGCCAGTGGCCCAGCTGCATATTCACTATGCGGCCAGCCTGCAGGACTCTCATCCTGAGGTGGCGTCATTGCTGCATAGTGTGGCGCTGAATGGAGATGCGTTATCCGACTGGGCTTACGCGATTATTGTCGACAAGGTGGACAACGCCGAGTATGCGAAACAATGGGTGATGGATAACGCCGACCTTGTGAATTCATGGTTGTAATCAACCGCAACCGGTTATTTTGAACAGACGGGCGACACATTGGCGGATGTGTCGCCCGTTTTTGTTTCAGGACAGCAGGCCCCAATACGGTCCAATACGGTGAGGAGACATCATGGAAAACATGAATAACGTGAACAAGCAGGTCATACGTCTGGATGATGTATGGAAGATATTCGGGGACCGCGCCGATGAGGCCATGCAGGCCGTGAAGGATGAAGGGCTGTCAAAACCCGAAGTGCTGGAGAGGTACGGCTGTGTGATCGGTGTCGCAAAGTGTACGTTCGAGGTCAGTTACGGTGAGATTTTCTGTGTAATGGGACTGTCGGGGTCCGGCAAATCAACCATGGTCAGACATCTTAACCGGCTGCTCGAACCGACCTCCGGCCAGATCAATGTGCTTGGCAAGGACATGATGTCACTGAATGAAACCGAGTTGCGTAAAATGAGGGCGGCGCATATCGGTATGGTGTTTCAGCACATGGCGTTGTTTCCGCACCGTACAGTGCGCGATAACGTAGCGTTTCCGCTGCAAGTGCAGGGAGAGCCGAAGTCAAGGCGCTGGGAAGAATCCCAGCGTTGTCTCAGCATGGTCAACCTGGATGGATATGAAGACCGCTATCCGAGGGAACTGTCAGGAGGTATGCAACAGCGCGTTGGCCTGGCCCGGGCGCTGGCTTCTGATCCGGAAGTTTTGTTGATGGACGAGCCATTTTCGGCGCTGGACCCGCTGATTCGGCGCCAGTTGCAGGAACAGTTCATGGCGTTATCGGCCGAACTCGGCAAAACAACGGTGTTTATCACTCATGATCTGGATGAAGCCATCCGAATCGGCAACCGGATCGCGATCATGAAAGATGGCGTGATTGTCCAGATCGGAACTCCAGAAGAGATAGTGACCAATCCGATTGATGATTATGTAACCGATTTTGTCGAGGGTATTTCCACTCTGAAATTGATTTTTGCCCACACCATCATGGTGAAAATGGATGAGTATCAATTCGAGCGGGGAGATGATTTGTCGAAGTCACCGAGAACGCCCCACGACACCGACCTGTCCGGATTGATAGATTTGTCCGCGACTACCGACCAGCCGATTGTGATTACGGATGATGGCAGGGACGTTGGAGTGGTCAACAAAACAACACTTCTAAAAGGCATAAAAGGGGGAGACAACTGATGAAAGAAACCGGAATTGTGCCTGAGGCAAATACACTGGGGAGCTCGGTACGGGACTTTGTCGGAACCAGTGAATCCTATTATGAAAAGGAGTTTGACAAGATTCAGTCCGCCACGAAATTTCCGTGGAGCTGGAATACGATGGCTGCTGTGGTCGGCCCTTTCTGGGGCGCGTCGAGAGGGCTGTGGGGGTATTTCTGGACCTTCATGGTACTCGAAATCCTCGCGCTTGTGCAGATCGGTAAAGGGTTGTGGGGCCAGCTTGGGGCAGACAAACTGGCCCGGGCTGAGAAACTGACCGCAAAATATACCGAAACACTGGCCCAGGCGGATGTCGCGAAGGCGGCGGGAGAAGCCGGGGCGGACGCCATTTATACGCGCGCTGAGAACCTGAAAAAAGTAATTGATCGTCTGGGGGAAGAAGCCGCGGCCGCCACGGCGGGAGCGTTGGGCTATCTGCTGGCTGGCATCGCGCTGTTTATTGTTTTTCGGGTGGTTCAGGGTTTTTATGCGAATATCAGATACGAGCAGCAATATCTGGTCTGGCGGGCAGAGCCGCAAACTACCCAGTCCGGGTTTCACTGGCTCTGGGCAGGGTTTGGTGGATTGCTTTGGCTGGCGATTGTTCCGCTGACCCTGTACAAGTTTACGGTCGGTAAAATAGCTCCCGCCCTGACCCCCTGGGTGGGGTTGTTTCCGGTTGAGAAAAAACAATACTTTTCACCGATCTCCACCTGGATGGATGATGGATTCGACAATATTTCCGTTCAATTCGGGGACGTTTTCGACGGCGTGGTCGTGTCTATAAGAGCCGTGCTGGATGGCCTTGAAACGGTATTTGTCGATACTCCCTGGCCCGTTGTAATGACTGTCATACTGGTTACCGCATGGCGTCTGGCTGGTCCACGGGTTGCCATATTCTCTGCGGCCTCGCTGGCTTATCTCGGGCTGTGCGGTTTGTGGGAGACCAGCATGATCACGGTGGCGCTCCTGGGGGCAGCCGCCTGTTTATGCCTGGTGGTCGGCATTCCTCTCGGCATCTGGTTCGGCAAGAGCCAGCGCGCCTACAACGCCGCTCTTCCGGTTCTCGATTTCATGCAGACCATGCCGGCATTCGTGTATCTGATTCCGATTATCGCTTTCTTTGGCACTGGAAAACCGCCCGGAGTGCTGGCCACCCTGATTTTTGGCATGCCGCCGGTAGTCAGGCTGACCGCTCTTGGAATGCGCGGCGTGCCGGAAAATACCAAGGAAGCCGCCATCGCATTCGGCGCCACCAAGTGGGAATTGATGAGAGACATTGAAATCCCCTTGGCGATGCCGTCCATCATGACCGGAATCAACCAGACCATATTGATGTGCCTGTCAATGGTGGTGATCGCGTCATTGATCGGCGCCAAGGGTCTCGGTCAGGATGTGCTGGTGGCGTTGCAATACGCGGCCAAGGGACAGGGCATGCTGGCGGGTCTGGCGATCCTGTTTGTCGCCATGGTGATTGACCGCATCATCCAGGGGCACTACCGCCGCTCTACCCAGGGACACTGACCCTTACGATCGTCGTTCCCGCGTGAGATAATGAGTCTCATACCTATTCAACCAGAAAATACAGGATTAGAAGAAAGTGACAGACAGACAGCATTCTCCGGATTATTGGGGTATCGACAATGACTATGGCGTTCTGACCGATGTGTTGCTGGGCAAGCCCGATTATTTCAGGTGGGTCGAAGCCGGGCCGCTGATCGGGCGCACGCTCAGGAATATGCATAAAACCGGGGTCCAGTTTGATTTGGACCTGGCTCTCGAACAGCATCGGGAAATGGTGCGGATCTATGAGGAAGAAGCGGGCGTTGCCTGTCACTATCTGGATGCGGATCCGGTTTTGCACCGGAATTTTTTCGCCCGGGATTCCAGCGCCATGACCCCGTGGGGCGCGTTGATCTGTCACATGCAATTGAAATGCCGGCGCGCCGATTACGTCACCGCGATCCGGTTTTATCAGCAGAACCAGATCCCGATCTGGAATTATGCCACGGCCGGGCATTTTGAAGGCGGAGATTTCGTGATCCTCGAACCCGGCACAGTCCTGATCGGCTATGGCGGAGAGCGTTCGGAACAGGCGGGCGCCGAGCAGGTTGCCGGATTTGTTCGCGCCGAGGGCTGGGATTGTGAGGTGGCGCCGATTCCTGCGCTTTTTGTTCACATGGATGGCCTGGTGGTTCCACTGGACGAGAAACTGGTGGTGACCTGTCTGGATGCGCTGGAAGGATGGGTGATTGACTGGATGAAAAAGAAAGGCTTTGATTTTGTCGATGTGGGTTTCAGGGAAGCCAAAGACCTGGGAGTTAATCTGGTTGCTCTCGGTAATAAAAAGGTACTGTCGATGTCGAGCAGTGTCGGGCTGAATGAGAAATTGCGGGCGCTTGGGTTTGAGGTATTCGCTCCCGACATGTCGATGTTCACCCTCGGCGGCGGTGGAGTGCACTGCCTGTGTCAGGCGTTGCGCCGCGAACCCGTCTGATCGTAAGGATACGAAAATGACTTCCATACAAAACCTGCGGGTTGACGGGCAGCGCCTGTGGGACAGCATTATGGCCATGGCGCAGGTCGGACCGGGAGAGAAAGGTGGCTCCTGTCGACTCGCGCTGACCGATGAAGACAGGCAGGGCCGGGATCTGTTCATAAAATGGTGTGAGGCGGAAAACCTGGAGCTTACGATAGATGACATGGGCAATATATTTGCCCGGCGCGCGGGGATGGACAACGAATTGCCGCCTGTTTGCGCCGGCAGTCATCTCGATACTCAACCGCATGGCGGCAAATTCGACGGGGTTTACGGGGTTCTGGCCGCTCTCGAAGTGGTACGCACCCTGAATCGGAACAATATCGCGACCCGGTCGCCGGTGGAAATCGTAATGTGGACTAATGAAGAAGGCTCCAGATTCGCTCCGGCGATGGTGGCTTCCGGGGTGTTCGCGGGTTTGTTCGACAAGGAATATGCCTGGTCGCGAGAAGACTCCAACGGCAGGACGATCAAACAGGAACTGGAACGAATCGGCTATATGGGGCCGGAAGAATGCGGCAACCATCCGATGGCTGCGCTGTTCGAAGCGCATATCGAACAGGGTCCGATACTGGAGCGCGATGGTGATCAGGTGGGTGTGGTTACCGGAGGACAGGGCCAGCGCTGGTTCGACATTACCCTCTACGGCCAGGACGCTCACGCGGGGCCGACACCGATGGTTGGACGAAGGGATGCGTTGGTCGGGGCAGCCGTCCTGATCCAGGCTGTCCAGAGCATCGCGCTCGAACATGCGCCGGAGGCGGTGGGTACGGTGGGGGAAATCTCGGTTTTGCCCAATTCGCGCAATACCATTGCCGGCGAAGTTACGCTGACAGTCGATTTCCGGAACCCGGATGATGATGTTCTGAAACAGATGGCGGCGTCCCTGGAGAGCCGGATTGAAGAGATTGCCGGAGAGCATGATCTTGAAATCAAAAGCGAGGAAATCTGGTATAAACCTCCCGTCCGGTTTGATTCGGGCTGTATCGAAGCAGTGTCAAAAGCCGTGGAAATGCTGGGTTACAATCATCAGAAAATCCCTTCGGGCGCAGGCCATGACGCCTGCCAGGTATGCCAGAGCGTACCGACTTCCATGATTTTCGTACCTTGTGCGGGTGGATTGAGTCACAATGAAGAAGAATCAGCGACGCCAGAAGATCTGGAAGCGGGCTGCAACGTCCTGCTGCATGCGGTGATGGATATGGCGGGGTGTGGTGAATGAGTGACTACCCGGAATATGCAGACCCCATTACCCGACCGCGTTATACCGGCATCCCGACATTTTTTCGCTGTCCGTACAGTGAAGATCTGGAGCAGGTCGATATCGGTGTGATCGGGGTTCCTTTCGATGGCGGCGTGACCAATCGTCCGGGAGCCCGTCACGGCCCCAGGGAAATGCGTAACCAGTCCAGCCTGATTCGCAAGATGAATCAGGCGACCGGTGTCAGCCCGCATGAGATTTGCAGGGTATGCGATATTGGCGATGCCTGGGTGCAAAAGCCCTGGACCCTGGAAGGCAGTCACAACGAGATTGAGGCGTTTTATCAACGCGTGGCCAGGGCTGGCGTCATTCCGCTTTCCGCTGGAGGAGACCACTCCATTACCCTGCCGATTTTCCGGGCGCTGGCAGCGGTGCGGCCGGTCGGCATGGTGCATTTCGACGCCCACTGTGATACCGGAGACGATTATCTCGGATCGAAGTTCCACCACGGCGCGCCGTTCAAGATTGCCGTCGATGAGGGACTGCTTGACCCGAAACGGACCATACAGATCGGTATTCGCGGTTCATTGAACGATCCCGATGTCTGGAAGTTCAGCCATGATTCCGGCATGCGGGTGATTTATATGGAAGAGTATATCGAGATGGGCTGCAAGGCCGTGATTGAAGAAGCGAGGAAAGTGGTGGGTGATGGCCCGACCTATATCAGCTTCGATGTGGATGCTCTTGATCCGGTATTCGCGCCGGGTACCGGCACCCCGGAAGTCGGCGGCTACTCGACTGCGGAGGCGTTGATGATGATTCGGGGGCTGGACGGATTGAATCTGGTCGGTGGCGATGTCGTTGAAGTGGCTCCGCCATTTGACTTAAGCGGAAACACCGCGCTGGTCGGCGCCACCATGATGTTTGAAATTCTGTGTGTTCTGGCGAAGGCGCGAGCCGGTACGGGTATGGTCGGCATCGGTTCAACCTGACCGCCATGCCGAAATCCGCATCGCCCAATGCCGTGTGGCATCAGCCGACCGTGAGCCGAAGCCGGCGACAGCAACTCAACGGTCATCACAGCGCGATCATCTGGTTTACCGGATTGTCAGGCAGCGGCAAGTCCACTCTCGCGCACGCGGTTGAGGAATTGCTTTTCCAAAGAGGGTGCCGAACTTTCGTTTTTGACGGTGACAATGTACGCCATGGACTGTGCGGCGATCTCGCTTTTTCCGATGAAGACCGAGCCGAGAATATTCGCCGGGTCGGTCAGATGGCGAAGCTGTTTATCGAGGCGGGGGTGATTGCGTTGACCGCGTTTATTTCGCCTTTCCAGACGGATCGCCAGCGGGTCAGAATGATGGTTGGTCACACCGAAGATTTTATCGAAATCTACTGCCAATGCCCCCTGGAAGTGTGTGAAAACAGGGATGTGAAGGGCCTGTATCAAAGGGCGCGCAAAGGGGAAATCGCGGACTTCACCGGTATCTCGTCTCCCTACGAAGAGCCGGAAAATGCCGATCTGGTGATCAATACCGCGGAAAATGACATCCGCCAGTGCGTTGAAATGATCATGAAGTTACTGGAATCAAGGGCAATCATACCCGTGTTCCCCCCGTCATTCCCGCAGAAGCGGGAATCCACAACCGGCGGACAGGCACAGTGATCTGCCCTCGGCTTGATCGGGGGGTTGAGGGCAGGCGTTGATCGGGGGAGCGGGTCACAGTCAATATAATCATACAAATGAATTTTGGGTCAGGTGAGAAAATGCTTTATACTCCACATTGTACATACCCCAAAACAAATGTTTTACGCCATTAAGGACTTGATGAAACAGTGGACAGCATAAAACCCTCCTTATACGGCTTAACTCACTCAAACAGAAACTTTTCAGATCCCGATTACTGGGGGAAAAATCAATTTAATTCGTCATTCCCTATAGCATTGGCCTGCTATATGAGGGACAAGGATATGTCAGTCGTATATATCCAGCACACCCGGGAACTCACCACCCAAATTTCGGAAATATCGGTGGATCGTTTATTCAATACGGATATTCCGAACAACCAACTCAGCTTTCAATTCGAATCCCGTTACCTGCCTTTCAAACAATTTGTTCATGATGAACTCGAAACCATAGACTGCGTAGTCATGCATGGAAAGAAGCACCTCAGACCTTTGGAAATCAAGCTCACAACATTACCGGATCAAACTACCTGCCTCAAAGAGGAAAATGAGTACGGCTGCGAGATTGTGGTTCGTTCTGCGACAATGAGATATCTTGCGCTCAGTATGGCCGAATCCCTGAGCAGTGAATTTAGCGATGTGAGGGAAATATTCACCCCCTCATGCATGACCATTCAAAACTGGGACAATCGGGCCGAACTAAAAGAAAGGCTCTCCGACATTCTGGATTGTCTGAACCAGTTTTATACCACCTATTACAAATACCAAAAGCCATTACTGGTCCAGCCAATCTGGAAAACCATCGGTAAATCTCCCTCATTAGCCGAGCATTGTCTGGATATTTTTGTCTGGAGCGATTTTTCACTAACAAAGTTATTCATGGATAGCGCTATGGAAAGCAGGGGCCAGAATATCAGCAGGCATCAACGCGCCGCATTACGATTGGCGAGATTTTTGTTTGAAGTCTCTGGCACCTCAAGTGTATACCAGGAACCCATATATGATGGCATGTCACTTGGTCACCAAACAGACAAGGAATTTGCTGTATCCGGGGCAAAAACAAGGCAGTACATGGCTTGTGACAGACTGAAAAAACCAAAAGTTTCCAAGGATGAGATAAAGAACATCATACTTGGTGGTGGACAAAAGCATTTATCCCCTGAACGAAGATTTGATGCGATTTTGTATTTTTCGGAGGATTTATTTTGACGCTCAGATCAATGAACGTCGTTGATTTATTTGCTGGCGGAGGCGGATTATCATTAGGGTTTACCTTGTCCGGTTTCAATGTTGTGGCTGCATTTGAAAACTGGGAGCCAGCGATAAAATTGTATGAAGCAAATTTTAAACATCCTGTTATCAATATGGATTTATCAAAAAAAGAGGCTGTCGATAAAATCGCTGAATACGAACCAGATATCATAATTGGAGGACCGCCCTGCCAGGATTTCTCTTCGGCGGGGAAAAGAGACGAATCTCTGGGTCGGTCTGACTTGACAGTATCTTTCGCTGAGATTGTCAGCGCATTGAAACCGCATTACTTTGTGATGGAAAACGTAGACAGGTCACTGCACAGTAACGCCATGCGCAACGCTTGGACCTGTTTGAAAAAAAACGGATATGGTTTAACCATCAAAGTGTTGAATGCCAGCCACTATGGCGTACCCCAGAACCGGAAAAGGTTGTTCATAGTAGGTGAACTTGGCGCAGAAGATCAATTCCTGTCAGAATTTCTGGATGAAGGCAAAGCTGAAAAAACCATGACTGTAAGGGATTATGTTGGAAACCGTTTCGGAATCACACACTACTACAGGCACCCCCGAAGTTATAAAAGGAGAGGAGTATTCAGCATTGACGAGCCTAGTCCGACTGTCAGGGGCGTAAACCGGCCTGTACCTAAAGGATACCCTGGTCATGCAGGTGACCCCGTTCAAGTAACCAAAAACCTCCGCCCCCTGACAACCAAGGAACGAAGTTTAATTCAGACATATCCTGATGAATTCAGGTTGGTCGGTTGCAAAACTGACTTGGAACAAATCATTGGAAATGCAGTTCCGGTAAATTTGGCGAAACATGTTGCAAAAACATTACAAAAACGGATGGAACGGAAACAACCGCATCAAAACCAAACTCGTTTCCCTTCTTTTGCAGGCCAGATTCGTATACCAGGACTCTGACTCCCGAATGTAATGTCCGTATCGAACATCTCGCAACTGGTGTTTAAGCAATGTGCTTTATGCGCCTGCTCCTCTGACCTGAAAAAGAGCCATATCATTCCAGGGTTTGTCTTTGATTGGCTTCGGGAAACTTCCGCAACTGGTCACATCCGATTTTCGCAATCCCCAAACCAGCGAGTCCAGGACGGCTGGAAACCTCGAATGCTGTGTGGGGGGTGCGAACAATTATTTTCCACTTGGGAAAAGAAATTCTCCGAGGAGTGTTTTGAGGTGTACTGAGTTTAGTGGACAGTTAATTAAGAGACACATTGATTATTTTCATACTCCACGGGTGAGACATAGCCTAAAGTCTGGTGGAGTCTTTGTCGATTGTAAAACAATTCGATATATTCAAACAGACTGGCTCTGGCCTGCTCCCGATTCGGGCAGCCCTGTTGCCAGGCCCATTCGTTTTTCAGTTGACCGAAGAAACTTTCCGATACGGCATTATCCCAACAATCTCCCTTTCGGCTCATGCTGGCGATGATTCCTTTCTGGTTCAGCGCATAACGATACGATTGAGAAGTGTAAGTCGCTCCGCGATCTGTATGATGAATGAGTCCAGGCGCAGGCTGGCGATGGGAAACTGCCATGTCCAGGCAGGCTTTGACCAGAGACGTATCATTGCGGTTGGCCATGGACCAACCTACGACCTTTCGGGAATAGAGATCCAGTAATACAGCCAGATATAACCAACCCTGGCGAGTCGCAACAAACGTCACATCCCCTACCCAGACCCGATTCGGAGCACTCGCACAAAATACCCGATTGAGTTGATTCGCAACCGCCCGATGCCCCGGCCTGGAACGGGTAGTAACCACAAAACGATGGCGGCGCTGACTGAATATCCCATGCAGATGCCGTAACTTGACGACCTGATCCCGGCCGCAAACAATCCCTTCCCGACGCAAATGACGCCAGCACTTGACCGCCCCATAACGACCTTGAAACTGCTGGTGTACCCGCCGAATCTCGCGTAAAAGTTTGCCCCGAAATACACGACCCGCGCTCGGACCCCGACTCCGCCAAGTATAATAACCCGACCGACTCACTCGAATCACACGACACAGGCGACTCACCGGAAAGTATCGACGATGCCGTTCAATAAAAGCGTACTTCACTTCAACTCCCGAGCAAAGTACGCCGCCGCCTTTTTTAGAATATCCCGCTCCATTTTGACATCCGACAACTCCTTCTTGAGTCGGGACAATTCATCCGCTGAAACCACTGAATGTTTGCCGGAACCCCGAAACGCCTGATCACCATGACGAATGAACTGCTCCTCCCATTTGTACAGCATGTTCGGCCTCAAACCCAAATTCCTCGCCAAAACCGTAGCAGACTGGCCTTCTTGCTTCCATTGACGGAGTACTTCTAATTTGAACTCCTTACTATAAATATTTCTTTTCTTCATTGGACACTCCTGAGGATCTTATCCCCATTCTAAAGTGTCCACCTTTCTCAGTACGACTCATTTTGTCCCGTTCAATAGTGGGAATGTCAAGAATGTTACCTACGGACCATGGATGCTGAAATTTGCGACTTCCGTATCATGGAGGGTGCTACAAGTGTTCGTCGCCAATGGCTACTGTTCCGAGTTCCCTGCACATATTGTGAACCAGATCAATGATACCCTACAAGAATGGGCAGACTTTCTTATGGACAAAAAGCCGAATCCGGGCCGTCACGAACAACATATACTTTTGATGGATATAATCGAGAGCGCTTCCATTTCCAATATACCATGCAATATCAACCGATATCTCTCCCGAGAGATTGAGGTCTATGTGGTTCACGACCAGGAATCGGCGATGTGCTACGCGAAAATGGGGAAATTCATCCTGTTCGGCTTTATCACAATGAAAAACCCATGTCATTGGAAAGGAACCAAATTGCATGTGCAGCATGGACGATTCGGACAACAAGATATTGAATTGCCGTCTACTGTCTGGGACCTGATCTCTGAACGCGCCCGATTGACTGCGGAAAAATACGCCCAAATATCAGAACGGCAACAAACCAAAATTCGGGAATCATATCAGCAAGACTCTGACCGTGTATCTCAAAGCGATACTCTTCGCGCCATGCACCAAGATGTATGGATGTTCGGAGAAAGCGCGTTTGAGGCCACACAACCAACTATTCAAAATGGCGTGAAGAAAAAATAAGTAGTCAACCTTATTCGCGGTTGGTGTTATTCGCGGTTGGTTAGCATGTGATCTGTCCGGGGGCGTCCACAAGCCGGGCAGTCCGGATTTTTGGGCAGTTGCATTTTCTGCCATTCCATCCGGTAAGCGTCGAACAGCCAGACCACCCCGTGAAGCTGTCCGTGCCCAAGCAGGACATTGACCGCTTCCATCGCCTGCATCGTGCCAATCACCCCGGTAACCGGCGCGATCACACCTTCCATGGCACAGGTGGCGCTCTCAATTCCGGTATCCGGATACAGACATCGGTAACACGGGCTGTGTTCGTTACGCGGGTCGAAAGTCGTGACCTGGCCTTCCCATCGAATCGCCGCGCCACAGACCAGAGGTATTGTGGTTTCAAGAGAGACTTCATTGAGAATAAACCGGGTCGGGAAGTTGTCGGTACAATCCATGATCAGATCAACGTTACCGCAGTGCTCAATAAAATCCTCATAGCCGAGCGAGTAATCCAGGGTTTCGATATGGATGGACGGATTGATTGCCCGCAGTGAAGCGGCTGCGGATTCAGTTTTCAGTTGGTCTATATCAGTATGCTGATGGATAATCTGCCGTTGCAGGTTGGATTCATCCACCACATCAAAATCCGCGATCTTGAGACGTCCTGTTCCTGCCGCAGCCAGATACAATGCGACGGGTGAACCAAGACCGCCCATGCCGACAATCAACACGGTAGCCTGGATCAATTTGTCCTGCCCCGCTTCGCCGACCTGTGGGAGGCGGGTCTGTCTGCTGTAGCGCTGTTTCAAATCCGGGTGGGTCATAGCGGTTGGGAACCGGTCAAAAAATGCGATATTTGCAAAATCTTGAGTGGTCAAGCGCAATTGCTTTGGTATACTCATGATCATACCACCGATAATTCGACAATAATCAGTCCGTAATGAAATCCTCTGGCGATAATAATAGCGCGAACAATGTGGACTTGAGTTTCCTGAGCGGCTCCAACGCCGGTTATCTGGAATCCCTGTATCAGGAAATGGCGGAGCGGGACGCATCCAGTTCATTGTCGGACCAGCAGAAGCAGTGGCAGACCGTGTTTTCATCGTTACCGGGAATGACTATCAGCTTCGACCCTGCTGAAGAAACCGGGTATCAGACCTGGTTCGAGAGTCTTGAACATAAACAGGCTCAGGTTTCCAAGCTGATCATGGCCTGGCGTTCACTGGGTCATTTGCGGGCTGACGTTGACCCGATTGGCGTGATGCCCCGAGGCAGTACCGAAGAAATTCAACTCGAACGCTATGATCTCAGCGCCCAGGACCTGGATACGGAGTTCGATACCGGGGATTTGGCCGGGGGCGGACGAATGACCCTGCGTGGGATTCTTGATTTTCTGCAGGAGGTCTATTGTGGTTCCATCGGCTACGAAATCAGGTATCTGCATTCCTTGGAAAAGCGGACGTGGCTACAGCGACAGGCGGAGATTGAATCCCGGGGTTCGCCTTTTCCGGATGATCTTCGCATCGAGATACTGGAACGCCTGACTGCGGCGGAAGGCCTGGAAAAGTATCTGCATACCCGATACGTGGGTCAGAAACGCTTCTCGCTCGAAGGGGGTGAGTCGCTGATTCCAATGATGTCGGATTTGATCCAGCAGTTCGGCGCCAACGGCGTAAAGGAAGTGGTGATTGGAATGGCTCATCGTGGGCGATTGAACGTCCTGGTCAATATTCTGGGCAAGGCTCCCAGCGAACTGTTCAGTGAATTCGAGGGTGAGTATGAAACCGATTGCGCCGATACCCGGACCGGCGATGTGAAATATCATCAGGGGGTATCTTCGGATATCCTGACAGCCGGCGGCAATGTACATGTGGCGCTATCCTTTAATCCATCCCACCTGGAGATCATCAGCCCGGTCGTAGAGGGCTCAGTCCGGGCCCGTCAGGAGCGACGCAGGGATTCCGCGCGCAAGCAGGTGATTCCCATTCTGATTCATGGGGATGCCGCATTTGCCGGACAGGGTGTGGTGATGGAAACGCTGAACATGGCTGCCACGCGGGGATTCTCCACTGGCGGCACCATTCATATCATTGTCAATAATCAAATTGGTTTCACCACCAATACACTGGATGCCCGTTCTACGGTCTATTGCACGGAAATTGCAAAACTGGTCCAGGCGCCGATACTTCATGTCAACGGCGACGATCCTGACGCGATCATTTTCGCGGCCCGGGTTGCGATGGAATACCGCATGAAATTTGGCGGTGATTTCGTACTGGACGTGGTTTGTTACCGCCGGCACGGTCACAATGAAGCCGATGAACCGACAGTGACCCAGCCGATCATGTACGGAAAAATAAAACGCCACAAAACCACGCGACAACTGTACGCGGAGAAACTGGCGGATGAGGGTGTCATAGAATCATCGACAGCTGATCTTATGGTGCGGCAATACCGGGACAGGCTGGATGAAGGTCATGTGGTTGCAGGCCAGGTAATTGATCCGAACAAGGCATTGATGACGCTGGACTGGACACCCTATATGGGAGAGGACTGGCGGGAGGACGTGGATACCGGTGTCGATCCTGAACGCCTGGTTGCACTTGCACAAATCCTGGCCCGATCACCGGATGATTTCATCGTACACAAACGAGTTCAGGGAATCCTTGATGAACGGGTCGCGATGTCCAGGGGTTCGATCCCAATGGATTGGGGTTGCGCCGAATTATTGGCCTATGCCACGCTGGTTGATCAGGAATACCGGGTCCGGTTATCCGGCCAGGACGCGGGGCGGGGAACCTTTTCCCATCGACATGCCACGTTGCATGATCAGGCCCGGCCCCGTACCCATATTCCATTGCAATATGTGGGAGCGAGCCACAGCGATTTTCTGGTCATAAACTCGCTGCTTTCCGAAGAAGCCGTGCTCGGCTTCGAGTTTGGCTATTCAACGACGGAACCCGGAACACTGGTTATCTGGGAGGCCCAGTTTGGTGATTTTGTGAATGGCGCACAGGTTGTGATTGACCAGTTCATCAGCAGTGGGCAGGCAAAATGGTCCAGGGTTTGCAGTCTGGTTCTGTTTCTGCCTCATGGCATGGAAGGGCAGGGTCCGGAACATTCTTCAGCGCGGCTGGAACGGTTTCTGCAACTCTGCGCGGAACACAATATGCAGGTCTGCGTACCGACGACACCCGCGCAGATGTTCCACATGCTGCGCCGTCAGATGATGCGGTCGTTTCGGCGGCCATTGATCGTGATGACCCCAAAGAGTCTGCTGCGACACAAGCTCGCCGTTTGCGGACCGGATGATCTCGCCCGGGGTCGGTTTCATCCGGTTTTGCCGGAGGTTGATCCATTGCCCACGGAGGCGGTGAAAAAGGTCATTATCTGCTGCGGGAAGGTCTACTACGATATACTTTCAGCCCGCCGGGACAGGGACCAGCAGGATGTTGCGATCATTCGTCTGGAGCAGATTCATCCATTCCCGGACGTCGAATTGCAGGCAGAAATGGAAAAATATCCTGACGCCAAAGACGTTGTCTGGTGTCAGGAAGAACCAAAGAATCAGGGCTGCTGGTATCAGATTTTCTACTACCTGAGAAAATTACTGAATCGGAACCAGAAATTGAGTTATGTGGGACGGGAAGGATCTCCATCTCCTGCGGTCGGGTTCTTCAAGCTCCATCAGAAACAGCAGCAGAAAGTTGTTCAGGATGCGCTCGCTGTAAATGTTTAGTATATGAATCTGGCAACAATTTTCGGATAGATATCAATCATGACCATTGAAATAAAAGTGCCGGAACTCCCTGAGTCCGTGGCGGATGCGTTGCTGCTCGAATGGAGCAAGCAGCCGGGTGACCGTGTTCACAGGGATGAAATACTGGTTGAGGTGGAAACCGATAAAGTGGTGCTTGAAGTACCGGCGCCCGCGGACGGTACTTTGCTCGAAATCGTCGAACAAACGGGCGCCACCGTTTTGTCCGGGCAGGCGCTCGCTCATATCGAACCGGGCGCCGGCACGGATGATCTCACAGCTTTAACGGAAATGGCCGAGCAGGCCCTGACTGATATTGACTCCGTAAAAGCCGGTTCCTCAGGTACTGACAGTCCAGCCCGGGGCGTTCAGGAAAGCGGGGGTATTGCTTCCGGGGGCGGCGGCAGGAAATTCGGCCCGGCCGCACGCAGGTTGATGGATGAAAACGGACTGGATCCGGCGCAAATCAGCGGTTCAGGCCGTGATGGACTGATAACCAGGGAAGACGTGCTCAGTCACATGGCCACTGCCGGCCGATCAGAGTCTGACAAGGGAAGCGCCACGGCGGCGGCTGGCAAAGCCGGTCAGGATCTGTCTCCACAATCTGTTGCCGCGCCCGCCGGGACTGAATCTACTGTCCCGGATTCTGCTGATGGACTGCGGCGACAGAACCGGGCGCCGATGAGCCGTTTGCGACAGACCATTGCTGACCGGTTGCTGCATTCCCAGCGCAATGCGGCCCTGCTGACTACCTTCAACGAAGTGAACATGCAGCCGGTGATGGAGCTGCGCTCCAGATACAAGGAAGCCTTCGAGAAAAAACATGGCGCCCGCCTCGGTTTCATGTCCTTTTTCGTCAAGGCCAGTGTGGTCGGACTACAAAAATTTCCTCTGGTCAATTCCTATATAGACGGGACTGACATTGTTCAGCATAACTATTGTGACATTGGTATTGCCGTGGCATCTCCGAGAGGGCTTGTCGTTCCAGCGCTGCGAAGTTGCGAATCCATGAGTTATGCCCGGGTTGAGCAACAGATACAGGAATTCGGCGCCCGCGCGAAACAGGGGAAGATTGCCATGGATGAACTGACCGGCGGGACCTTTACCATTACCAATGGCGGTGTGTTTGGCTCTTTGCTCTCCACTCCGATTGTCAATCCACCGCAAAGCGCCATATTGGGTATGCACAAGATACAACAACGGCCGATGGCGGAAGAGGGTGAAGTGGTGATCCGGCCCATGATGTATCTGGCGCTCTCTTATGATCACCGGATTATTGATGGCAAGGAGGCGGTTCAGTTTCTGGTTACCATAAAGGACATGCTGGAAGATCCTGCCAGATTGCTGCTGGATTGTTAAACTCGATTGATCTGTCCGGGGGGCGAAACTATGTCGGATGAATTGGATGTAATTGTGATCGGCGCCGGGCCGGGGGGTTATGTCGCCGCTATCCGGTGTGCCCAGCTTGGGCTGAATACGGCTTGTATTGATAACCAGGTCAACTCCGAAATCAATTCCGCAGGTGGAGCGAGTCTGGGAGGCGCCTGTTTGAATGTGGGCTGCATCCCTTCCAAGGCGCTGCTTGATTCGTCCGAACAGTACCACAAAATTACGCATCAGTTTCCCGCCCATGGCATTACGGTCGAAAACGTGTCTCTCGATATTGCCGCAATGCAGGCTCGAAAACGGAACATCGTCAAACAACTGACGGGGGGCATCACGCAATTATTCAAAGCCAACAAGGTGATGTCAATTCATGGATTCGGGCAGGTGGCGGCCAACGGCAGGGTTCATGTTCTCGACCATGATGGCGTTGTGACCGATACTCTGGCTGCCCGTGAAATTATCCTCGCCCCGGGCTCTGTCCCGATCGAATTGCCGAACATCCCTTTCGATCATGAGGTTGTGGTGGACTCGACGGGGGCGCTGGGCTTTGATCATGTGCCCGCCCGACTGGGGATTATCGGCGCCGGCGTAATCGGACTTGAACTCGGCAGTGTGTGGAATCGCCTCGGGTCGCAGGTCATTATCATGGAAGCGTTGGAAGACTTTCTTCCGGTGGCGGATCATCAGGTCGCTCGTGAAGCGAAAAAACAACTGACCCGGCAAGGTCTGGATATCCGCCTGGGAGCCATGGTTGAATCGGTTGACGGGACGAATGCGGGAACGGACGGCCTGCAGGTGAGCTACCGCCAGCAGGGTCAGGCATTTCAGATTGCAGTGGATCGACTGATTGTCGCGATTGGACGCAAGCCTGCAACCGACGGCCTGATCGCGCCGGACTGTGGCGTTGCGACCGACAGCCGGGGGTTTATCGAAGTGGACGATCAATGCAGAACCAGCGTGCCCCATATATGGGCTGTCGGCGACGCGGTACGCGGCCCGATGCTGGCCCACAAGAGTTCGGAAGAAGGCGTCGCTGTAGCCGAGCGCATTGCCGGCGGAGTCGGTCACGTCGATTTCAATTGCGTACCGTGGGTGATCTATACCGCTCCTGAAATAGCCTGGGCAGGTCAGACGGAGAAGCAGTTGAAGGAGCAGGGAATCGAAGTCAGAACCGGCCAGTTTCCGTTTGCCGCCAATGGCCGTGCACGGGCGATGGAAGAACCTGTCGGCTTTGTCAAAATGGTTGCCGACAAGGATACAGACCGATTGCTGGGTGTGCACATGATCGGCCCGCATGTATCCGAGTTGATCAATGAGTGTGTGCTGGCCATGGAGTATCAGGCCAGTTCGGAGGATCTGGCGAGAACCATTCACGCCCACCCCACATTGTCCGAATCGGTTCACGAAGCGGCGCTGGCGGTAGACCGGCGCGCGATCCATAAAGCGCGTTGATTGCTGCCGCCTCAATCATTCTTCCCGTCGACCGGGGATCCGACCATTCAATCACTCCCCCCTTGAGGGGGAGTCCGCGATCCAAGGGCGTAGCCCGCTGGAGAGCGGGTGGGGGGAATGGGGAGGAATCAGCTATCCCTTAATCGTGCAGTTCGATGCGTAGTCCGCCGGTAATAACCCCGCCGAAAGAGATTTTCAAGGCCTACGACATTCGCGGTGTGGTTGCCACTTCACTGACTGCGGATGCAGTCGAATGGATTGGCAAGGCGCTCGGCAGCCAGATGCTTGACCAGGGCGTTAGCGTTTCGGTGACAGGTCGGGATGGCCGATTGACCGGGCCGGAACTGGTGGAGGCCCTGAATCGGGGCATTTTGTCGACCGGCTGCAATGTGATTGAAATCGGACAGGCGCCGACCCCGGCGCTGTATTTCGCTGCCGCTGGATTGACAGGCGGAACCGGGGTGCAGGTCACCGGCAGCCACAATCCGCCCGAATACAACGGCCTGAAAATGATGATTGATGGCGTCACTCTGGCCGGGGAAGCGATTCAACATATCAGGCGGCGAATCCTGAACAATGATTTGAGAACCGGTCAGGGGGAGTTGACTCACCAGCCAATATTGCCGCGATACTGCGATGCAATCATCCAGGATGTTTCCCTGTCGCGTTCGCTTAAACTGGTTCTGGATTGTGGCAACGGCGTGGCCGGTGACGGCGCTCCCGCAATATTTCGCGCGCTCGGTTGTGAAGTGATTGAACTGTTCTGTGAGGTGGATGGAACCTTTCCGAACCATCATCCTGATCCGGGGCAGCCTGAAAACCTGCAGGATCTGATCGAGACGGTGAAAGAACACGATGCCGATCTTGGCATCGCCTTTGATGGCGATGGTGACCGGCTTGGGGTCGTCTCATCAACCGGAGAGGTGATCTGGCCTGATCGGCTAATGGCGTTGTTCGCACAGGAACTGCTGCAACTTCACCGGGGCGCGGAAATCATTTTCGATGTCAAGTGTTCCCGCATATTGCCGGAAGTCATCGAACGCAATGGAGGCAAGGCCACGATATGGAAATGCGGCCATTCGCTGATAAAGAGTAAGCTCCGGGAAACCGGAGCGATTCTGGCCGGGGAAATGAGTGGCCATATCTTTTTCAATGATCGCTGGGGCGGTTTCGATGATGGAATTTACGCAGGGGTACGGTTATGTGAACTGTTGACCCGGCGCGGAAACCATCCCGATGAAATATTCGATTCGATCCCGAATACCATCAATACACCTGAGTTGCGTCTGGAGATGGACGAAGGCGAACCTCGTCGACTGGTTGAAGAACTGGTCAAGGCCGCACACTTCGATGATGCAACAGTCAATACGATGGACGGCCTTCGTGTTGATTTCGATGACGGCTTCGGGCTGCTCAGAACCTCGAACACGACCCCGGCCATCACCATGCGATTCGAAGCCGGAAATCAAGACCGGCTTGCAGTGATACAACAGGAATTCCGGGATCTGTTCGCCTCGGTCAGGCCCGGAATTGAGTTGCCGTTTTGAGTGGTAAAGATGGTCTCCTGCTGATCATGGCGAATGATTTTCCTGGTAAACGGACGTTCGTACATGGGAGCTCTCCGTGGTTTTTAATCGGTTATGAAACAGGGGATATTATTTATAGTGAGCGTATGCACGGTAAGCTTTCCCTTCGTGATTTAAGAAGAACACTTCTGCTGACAATCCGTTGGGCCCTTGTAGTTTATAGTTATACTGTTTGCGCCAAGACACACATTGATAGTTTCAAAGTGGAGATCGGGTTGTTTCTGTAGTCCCAGACACCAGTACTCCCGGACGGCCTCCTTACCTTTTAGCGTTCCTGACGCAATCCCCATTCTGGACACGATAAGAGGGGAGGACATTTCAAAATCTTCGGTATAGTGTGACAATATTTTATCTATGTCGTGGGAGTTCCAGGCTTCAACCCATTCTCTGGAAAATTTCTCCGCTATTTCGGTCTGTACTGTCATGATTGATTTTATTTGAAAGTTGTTCGGATTAATTTAACACGACTGGTAAATTGATATGAAGGCGGAGTAATACTAGGGTCTCCCCATTTTTTCATGAGAGAATTGGCGTAAGCCGCCCGTTGTGGATGAACAGGTCGGCTTGTATGGGCGGCGGGCGTTTGGGCTTTCTCCACCAGTCATAAAAAAGGGTTTTGGCGTCGGCAAACAACGCCTGCCAACCGGATAACAGCGTGTAGAACGGGAAAACCAGGGGTTTGTGACTCTTTTGCCGCTGGGCCTTGTCGATCAACCGACTCCCCTGATTCTGATGACAGGCCAGCAATCCCCAGGCTAACGTCGCCAGCGCAACCAGATTCTGCAAGGTCGTCAATTTCCTCGCCTGTACCCGCTCCAATCCGAATCCCTGCTTGCTGAACCGATACCCTTCCTCACAGGCCCAACGACCCATGTACGATTGAATCAGACGCTCTCCTTGCAACCGACCCCGTATCCGCTCGGTACTGACCAATACCATCGGTTGCTGTTTGCCATGACGCACCACAACCATCGACAACGGCGTATCCGGATGATCTTTCAAGAATACCGTAGTGATGCCAAAACGTACCGATTCCCGGTGTTCCTTCTTCAACTGACCCCGGTGTTTAAGGGGTAACCGACGCGCAATCTGTTGCGCCGTCCTCTTCGACCCTCTCCACAACCAGTGACGCTGATTGGCCGCCGGCGCCAGAATCTTCCAATCCCCCTGAATCCAGAAATCCCATAACACCCCCCGGTCTCCGCCCCGGTCTATTACCCATAACGGACGACTCTCCAAACTCCCCTGTACCCGCTCCATGACATTCATCATGTCCCGATTCTCACTCTTGTAGGAACCTCGAACTGACGACAGCAAACGAGTCAGCAACGGAAATGTCTGGCCACTATCCAAACATCGTGCCACCACACTCAATAACGGATAACCCTTCACAATATCCCCTTTATCTCCATCCCGTACCCGACATAACCCTTCGCTGGCGCTACTGCCTTCCCGATTCAAATCTCCCGGATCAATCGCGACCACCATATCTCCCGTCACATGTCCTGACATCTTCTCCAGTAAACGACCTTCCGCTTCCCATGCAATCTCGCCATGTTTCCCCAACATCCGCGATAACCGCTTCACCGTGTGATGCAGACGAGTCTGCTCTTTCAAACTCCGGCCAATCCTGGATAACTGCAAACTCCCACTGCTTAATATGCCCACCATGACCTCCGCCATCAGCTTGGCTACCGGCTGGCTGATGACTTCACTCGATTGATTCACACAATCCGTAATTCGGACTTTCCATTTGGTGCGTTCCCGGCTATCATTCATCATCAGAGTTCTCTTTTGGGTTCAGTAGTTTATGGTAAAACCATTGTACCAGAAGCAGAACTCTGATCCCATCCAATATCCCCCTTTTCTACAACCTTTTCAACCGCTTATATAACCCTCAAATAAAAAATGGGGAGACTTTAGTGAGTAATAATCGCTACGCACAGGAAAGCAAGCAGGCCCCTTCCTCGTCACATTGCCTTCTTAGACAGATCGACGTTGCGCCACTCGTTAACCGAAAGTCGGCAGTTCACCGATAACGCCGCTTCGGTATTGTTTCTGGAGGTTGCCGTCACGCCGAAGACCCGTGACATCGCGCGCTCCATGGACACGAGTGACACCATCCTGATCCTTCTCTACTACAAAAACCTCTTCTTTCTCCAGACCGTCCAGTACGGACAGATTGTGGAGCGAGCAGATCAATTGTGCATTGTTCCGGTTGGTTTGCTCATTTCGGAACCAATCCAGAATTTCTGCTGAAAGTTCCGAGTGGAAATCGGAGTCCAGAGCATCCATTATCACCAAATGACCGGTTTTGATAGCAAAGTTGAGTTGCGGAAATGTATGTACCAGGTGACGCGTGCCTGCTGATTCACTGTCCAGAACAACAGGCGTGTCCAAACCTTCATGCTCGAAGACCAACAGCGATTTACCATCTGCCAATTCCCTATTTCAACTTTTCTTGACGGCGGCACGCCACTATTCCATTGCGATTGGTCATTCAAGCGCATCGGAAAATATCCAACGCTATATCATCAACAGCGACCCGCACCTTATGGAAGACCCGGACATAGAACAATTTAAAGTCTGGCCCACCGAAGCTAGCAGAGAAATGTTTAAAAACATTGTTTTGTCGGAAAACAGAGGCGAACTGCACAAGAAATACCACTGCTACTGGTATAAAACACGTGATCGAATTTATACATATAGTTACATACCAAAACTGTTGGGCGCTTATGGCTATTTTTACGACCACATAAAACATTCCGTTGAAACCGATGACTTGTTTGATGACCTTGAGGAAGCGCCTGAAGTTGGGACTGAAGGCTCCTCTGATGCTGAGAGTAGTATTCCACGGGAACGGGAACTGAAACTGAAACTGGATGCAATTTGGCAATCGCTTCTTGAGGAGTTCAAGATTGTTGAAATTGTCCTGGATGAAGGCGATGATGCCCAGGTCATCTTTGAAACCCTGAACGAACGGGGCGAGCCATTGCTGGCTGCGGACCTTGTTCGAAACAATATCTTTCAGCGTGCTGACGCGGCCCGGGAAAATGCTGAAATTCTATTTTCTAATCACTGGAAACCATTTGAAGATAACTTTTGGGGTACCTTGGACAAGCAAGGCCGCTATAAAAAACAACGCATTGAATTTTTCCTGGCACACTTCATTTCCGGAAAAATCGCTGGGGAGGTGACGCTGTCAAAACTGTTCTCGGAATACAAGGCATTCCTTCGCCCTAAGCGAGGAGAGTTGAATTCCAGATATCCAACCGTAGAAGCTGAAATCAAGGACTTGGCGCATTATGGGACAATATACCGTGAACTAGTCGAGCGCGAATCGGATACTGCATTGGCCAAGTTTTCACGTCGATTGAGACCGTGGGATGTAACAACTTTTTACCCACTGATTTTACGTCTATGGGAGACTGAAGAACTTGGTATGAGCGACAAAGAAAGCGCCGTTGAAACTCTGTTGTCGTTCATTGTGCGACGAGCGGTCTGCAATCTGACGGTAAAAAACTACAACAAGTTTTTTCTCTCTGTTATTGAACACCTTGATAAACATGGCTGGTCACTTGACCAGCTAAACAAGTATTTATTAAAGCAAACAGTAGAAAGTCGAAGATTTCCAAAAGGCGAAGAGTTTGCCCAGGAACTATTGCAAAGTCCGATATACAAGCGGCTAGGACCAGCGCGCACCAATGCGTTTCTGGTTGAGGTGGAGAGACGCATGCGCGGCAAACTGCAAGAATCAAAAATCTTACTTGGCGGACTTAGTGTCGAACATATAATGCCTCAGTCATGGCGAGAGTATTGGCCATTGGCAAATGGAGTAGAGCCTACTGAAGATGACTTTCTGCGAGCAATAATTGGCTATTTGCTTGAGGAAGATGAAAGCGCCGTTGGTCAGATCGTGCGCCGAAACCGTTTAATACACAGCATAGGGAACTTGTCGCTAGTCACCCCTTCTTTTAACAGCAAATTGAGCAATAAGGGGTTTTCAATAAAGAGAGCTGAGTATACGGAACAGTCTATCTTAATGTTGAATAAGGATATTGCAAAAGAAACTGATTGGGGCGAGCAAAAAATCGAGATGCGAAGCAAACATATTTCAGAACTCGCCAAAGAGATTTGGCCTGTTCCCGCTTTCATTCCAGAGACCTGCACATAAAAATTCGACCAGAATCAGCGTTCATGTCCAGCGAAATACGCAAAGGAAATGCACCGCCTGCACACTCCACACACTCCACTCTATAAACCGTCCTCCATTGGCTTACACTCGCACTATGAGAGATACCACTTTACATTAGGCGGGTAGATTGATGCCGAACACCAACCAGTTCCCTGAACGAGCGCCGACGCGCGACCGCGAAAGCATGACAGGAAAACTCCCCATCAACATCGACGACCTACTGAGGCAGCGAACCATTGAAGGCGAGCGTATGGAGTACAAGGCTGGCTGGAACCCGGTGAGCGTGTTGCATACTATCTGCGCGTTCGCTAATGACTTTCACAATCTCGGCGGCGGTTATCGTTTTGGGTGTCGAGGAACGCAATGGACATCCTTTGTTGCCCCCGAAAGGATTAGACCCGGAGCAGATCGATTCAATACAACAGGAATTGCTGAAACTCGGATATTCCGCTATACAACCTTATTATCATCCGATTTCCGGGATCTACAACATTGAAGGGCGGACAATCCTGATACTTTGGGCGCCGGGCGGTGAAACCCGGCCACACAAACCTGAAGCGGAACGATTCTGGAATTTTCCGATTGAAGCTATCGAGGAAACGTTAGTCAACGCCATCTATCACCGCTCCTACGAGGAGCGGGAGCCAGTGGAGGTGCGTATCACTCCGGAAGAACTGGTAATCCTCAGCTTCCCCGGCCCACCTTGTCGCCGCCTACTTACGGCCCACCCTCGAAGCCGGGCTGATCGAAATGACGCTTCCCGACAAGCCAACCAGTCGAAACCAGCGTTATCGGCGCACGGCGGCCGGGCATGCCCTGGCACAATCAATACAAGATACGACTAAACATGGCCTATAAATATCGCAATAAGTGATGTAACAGGGTCTACAAATGTCATATATAGTGATAAAACAGGGTTGTTAAATATCACTTTTTCCGTTAATCTTGGCCTTGTTGTCTACTAATCTGTTCAGGGTGTCATGCTCAATCTTCTGGTTCGCAAGGAACTTTCATACCTGCTTGAGTGGCTTGATCGTCCAAATCGCAAGCCGCTTGTTATTCGGGGGGCGCGGCAGGTGGGGAAATCCACGCTGGTCAGGCAGCTTGCCAATGCATCGGGGCTTGCGCTGTTGGAAATCAATTTCGAGCGCAACCCGGAGTATCGCGATGCTTTTGCCACCAAAGACCCGCTGCAAATCACCCGCGCATTGGATTTGTTGCTTGGACAACAGGTGAATACCGATAAAACCCTTTTGTTTCTGGATGAGGTTCAGGAAGCCCCGGAGGCATTGGCGGCTCTGCGTTATTTCTATGAAGAGTTGCCACAGTTGCGCCTTGTTGCCGCAGGCTCGTTGTTGGAATTCGCGCTGTCAAACGCACAGTTTGGAATGCCAGTCGGGCGGGTGGAGTACTTTCATATCGGCGCAATGCAGTTTGACGACTTTTTGATCGCCATGGGTGAGGCTTCTTTAGCCGATTACCTGAACGATTTGTCGCTGGATGATATTCGTAATCAAAACATGGTTCGGGCGATTCATGAGAAATGTCTCAATCTGTTGCGCCAGTATTGGGTCGTGGGTGGATTGCCCGAAGCGGTGGCGACTTATGCGGCTACGCAGGATTATTTTGAGGTAACTCGCGTTCAACAAGGAATCGTGGCTACATATCGGGATGATTTCAGCAAATACAGCTCGGGCACGACCAAAATCCTGGTACAGCAGGTATTCGATCATTTACCTCTTGCCGTCGGGCGTAAATTCAAATATGCCCATATCGGCCACAATCACCGTGCGGCGCAGGTGGCGACTGCATTCCGGCAACTTTGTATGGCGGGAGTAGCCAGCCCTGTACTGCATACTTCTGCCAATGGCGTGCCGCTTGGCGCGGAGGCTCGCCAAAATTACTTCAAGGCTCTGTATATGGACATTGGCTTGATGTGCGCGGCGCTGAAACTTAACGTGCTTGACCTGGCGAGGAGTGAACTTTCCATGGTGAACAAGGGGTCGCTGGCGGAGCAGTTTGTCGGCCAGCATCTGTTACATATAACTCCTGCCTTTCAGTACCCTCAACTTTATTACTGGGTAAGAGAAGCGAAAGGCTCAGCCGCAGAAATTGACTATCTAATGACACAAGGGCAGGAAATTGTGCCCATCGAAATAAAGGCAGGTACTACCGGCACGCTTAAATCGCTGCACCAGTTCCTTACGGAAAAGAACCGGACGTTTGCCATGAGATTCAATGCCGACTTGCCGAGTTTGCTGAATGATTCGAAAACACTCTCCACTGGCCGAACCTTGAGTTACAGGTTGCTTTCACTCCCTCTTTACATGGTCGGCAGTACGGACCGGCTTGCATCCGCCGCGATTAACAGTTGAATTGGATGCGGATTCTGATGCGCGTCGGGCGGGTTAATGATGCGCTATACGGATGGAGTAACCCCTGCTTTTTTGCCCATCAGTCTCCAGACAGGAGCATGAGTGCGAAGGATTTCACTCATTCGAAGGGGACGCGCTACCGCAAATTGACGGAGAAGGAGCGCTCGAAGAATCGAACCCAGTCCCGGATACGGTCGAAGGTGGAACATCAGTTCGGTATTCTCAAAATGAAAAGAGGGAGAGAATGCTTGTATTTCCCCGCCCCCGCTCACTGATTCCGGGCCATTCTGTCTTTCAGACCCACTCATAATGGACACGGCAGATTTTCGCTGGCTTGCATGAACAACAGCGACAGTTTCCATTTGCCACAAGGTAGCTGGGCCGAAGAAACCGGGCAGACGGTCCAGGCGCGAGGGGTATCCATGCTCCAGGCATTCGGCAATACACTATTGCCGGGGGATACTGCCTTTACGCTGGATGTTCAAGGCGTGCCATTAGTGCGACAGATCGAGGGATACTTTGACTATAGCGCTGGCATAGAGCCGGAAGAGACACCCGGCCTTTCCTGGCCTCATCCTATACCCCGCATGGCGTGAGGTTCATGGGACTGGATCACTACGATGTGGCCAGCCTGAACCTGTCCGCCGGGCATAGAAATCTGTTTGTACGGTATACCGCACAGGAAGGAAGGCACAAGGGCAATGGCGTTATATCCGAAGTAGAAGGCGCGGCCATAGGGTTGACTTTGCGGCATTTTATCCAAACACCGGTTGCCAGTCTTGCGACCCGGTTGCGGATGGACAAATTCACAGGCGGAACGGCGGATAGCCTGCCACTTCAAGCAAGCGGATGGAATCGGGAAATCGGGGTAACCATCAACAAGGAGAAACATCTGTTTATGGATATTGTCGCATTCCATCAGGGAGACACGGGGGAAACCGCAAAGAGTATCCGGGCAAATTATCGTTTTCGGTATTGATAACGGGCAACCCGGCAGCGTGATAGCCGCAATGAAAAATTGGGAAACCTCTTACACGAGTGATTAAAATACAGTTGACATATACCAGGTAGAACATTATATTAAAGTATATGCTGATAACATATACAAGGTGGATCAAATGCAGAAGGCCAGTGTATTCAAGAACAATACCAGTCAAGCCATCCGGCTCCCGAAATCCCTGGCTTTTCCAGAGGGTACTAAAACCGTTGACGTGATCGCTGTAGGAAGGGCCCGCTTGATCGTGCCGTCAAAAGACAGTTGGGATCATTGGTTTGAACAGCTGGAAGCAGTCCCCGACTTTATGGCAGACCGCGAGCAGCCGACAGAGCAGGAGCGTGACTTGTTTGAATGATCAAATACATGCTGGATACTAATATCGTAAGCTATACGATCAGAAACAAACCGATAGAAATACGAGAGGCATTTACGGCACATCACGGGCAAATGTGCATTTCATCCGTGACTTTGATGGAATTGATCTTTGGCGCTGAAAGACACCCTCAGACCAGGACATTGATGTCGGCCATTGAAAGCATGGTATCCCGACTGGAGGTGCGGCATTTCGATGAGGCCGCCGCTGTTCATACGGGTGAGATTCGGGCAGAGCTCGCTGCGCAGGGGAAACCGATTGGCCCGTATGATGCCATGATTGCAGGTCATGCCAGAGCAAATGGATTGATTGTCATAACCAATAACACAAAGGAATTTTCCAGAGCGCCGGGCTTGTGTGTTGACAACTGGGTGGCTCAATAACGTAAATATTTCTTCTCTGTAAATTACTCAGCAAGAAACGGATGGAAACGCGCATGGAAGTCAGGTTAAATCATAACAACCCACCTTGAACCAGGTAATTATGATGTCCATGCCATCTGAACAGAATATGCGAAAAGCGGTAGCGGGAGATTCCCGAACAGAGCGTCTTGTAGAAATCGCTCGCTATATTGAAAAGCATGCTGACCAGCCATTGACGCTGTTGCACTTGTCCGATATCGCCGGACTCTCGCCCTCCAGATTACAGCGAGTATTCAAAGAGGCTTTTGGCATTTCACCCAAAGCCTGGCAAGACGCTGTTCGAATGCGATGCTTTAAACAATCTCTGAAAGATGGTGACGGCATCACTGACGCGATTTTCTCAGCCGGATTTGGTTCCATCAGTCGTGTCTACGGTGAAGCAGCCCGCAATATAGGGATGTCACCCAAAGCCTATCGAGCGGGAGGCCCTGGTGAGATAATCGCCTACGCATGCCGTACCACGGCGCTCGGTTTAATGATCATGGCTGCGACAGACAAGGGAGTTTGTTTCGTGCAATTCGGTGACTCTGAAGAGTCTCTGCTTGCCAGCCTGAAAGGGGAGTTTCCTAATGCACAGCTGAGCGCTTCGCCTGCAGAATCTGCACCGGAACTGGATGTCTGGGTGGAAGCGCTGGACCGGCATATCAGCGAAGGAGCGCCCAGGCCTGATTTGCCGCTCGACATACGGGGTACGGCATTTCAAATGAAAGTGTGGCAATTTTTGTTGAGCGTCCGGGAAGGAGAAACTCTTGGTTACAGCGAGCTCGCTGCAAATATTGATCAGCCCAGGGCGGTTCGGGCCGTTGCTTCGGCTTGTGCCAGAAACCGTATCGGAGTACTGATCCCCTGCCACCGTGTCTTGAGGGGAGACGGAGGTCTTGGAGGATATCGCTGGGGTCTGGAACGTAAAAGAGCGCTACTTGACGCGGAAAGAGACCGTCGGTCTGATCAATGATGTGCCATACGGACGGAGTAAAATTCCTGACCCTGTTACGTGCGTGACAGATATTCCTCTGAATTTCAATTGTTCCGGCCCGGAGCGTCCGAATTATACTGGGTCAGTCTCTGGACAGGAGCATGAGTCCAAGAGAGAAAAAGCCGAGCAAACCGAATCCCGTGACCAGTGGAATCACTGAACTGTCGTAGGCATACCCGATGAAATGCCCCAGAATCAGGGAAATAAAGGTAGTTGCGGAGCCGATTACGGAAGACGCCAGCCCGGCCACATGACCCTGTGGTTCCATGGCCAGGGCGTTGACATTGCCGAACAGCATGCCGGTACAGAAAAAGGTCACTCCCAGATACACCATGAGCAGCCAGAGATCAGGCTGCTGGAACTGGCAGTAAAGCAAGAAGGCGAGAGACGTCACAATGGTTACCGTGAGACCGAGGCGGCACAGGAAGCGCATGCCCAGGCGCATTACCAGCTTGGAGTTTACGATGGAAGCTCCGCCAATGATCAGGGCCAGCGCCGCGAAATAGGCGGGGAACTGTGTCCCGAGATCGTACAACTCCTGAAAAATCTGCTGGGCAGAGTTCAGAAAGCCCACGAACGCTCCGAAAATCATCCCACCCGCCAGGGTGTAGACCACGGTCACCCGGGTTTTCAGTATCCCGACCAGCGATCTTCGGAGCGCTGTCAGTGTCAGCGGTTGCCGTCTTTCGGGCGGCAGGGTTTCGGGTTGTCGGAGATAAAACCAGACCAGGGTCATGCTGGACAATATCAACAGGGCAACGAAAATGCCCCGCCAGGAAGCGAATAGCAGGATGGTTTGTCCGAGCGCCGGGGCGATTGCGGGTACGAGAATGAATACCATCATTACCAGTGACATCAGGCGGGCCATTTCCCGGCCTGCGGTCCCGTCCCGAATGATGGCAACCGTCAGGATGCGGGGAGCCGCCGCCCCGAGGCCCTGCAGAAATCGGCCAAACAGGAGCCACTCGAAAGTCGGGGCAACCACGGCGATGATACTGCCGATGATAAATAGTCCGTAGCCAAAGAAAATCGGACTCCTTCGACCCAGAAAATCGGATACCGGGCCATAGAACAACTGGCCCAGCGCCAGCCCAAGAAACAGGATGGTCAGAACCTGTTGCCGGTCATTGTCATGCGCCAGATCAAGGTCGGAACTGATCTCGGCGAGGGCCGGCAGCATGGCGTCAATGGCCAGCGCGACGAGCGACATGTTGAGCGCCATCAAGGCGACAAATTCTTTCTTCCCGATCATGCGCAATGGGGTCAGGTCGGATCCTTGGAACTGATTTCAGGGGTGTGGCCGGTCGGGCCAAGCGGGAGATAGTGATTATACCCTTGCAGCGCTATAAAACGCTCTGGAAAATCAATCAAAATGTGGACACCCTCGAATATCAAGAGCGTCAGCATTGTGAATCGGGAAGATTTCCAGCCAAAGGTATTTTCCTGAAATCCGTATCAAGCGCATTTGGTGGGGGTGTCAGATAATCCCCTGTCAGATAACTCTTTCCCTGATATAACTCTTTCCCTTGTCCTGATCAGCGATATGCCGTAACCTTATAGCGTTTTTTTTCAGGAAAACTGATGGCACGGGCAATCATGCTCCAGGGCGCCACCTCGAACGCTGGCAAGAGTGTCATTGCCGCCGGATTATGTCGGCTGCTTGCGAAAAAAGGGTTTCGCGTCTCACCATTCAAACCGCAGAATATGGCGCTGAACAGCGCGGTCACCGTGGACGGCGGTGAGGTGGGGCGTTCCCAGGCGGTGCAGGCTCTGGCCTGTGGCATCCCGCCGCATACCGACATGAACCCGATTTTGCTGAAGCCGAACAGTGACAAGGGGGCGCAGGTCATCATCAACGGGCAGTCAATCGGTAACATGGGCGCAGTCGAATATCACGCCTTCAAAAAGACCGCGATTGATTACGCCCTGGCGGCATGGCATCGTCTGGACGCACAATACGACGTGGTTGTCATCGAAGGAGCGGGCAGTCCGGCGGAGATCAACCTGCGGGAAAATGATATTGCCAACATGGGATTCGCCACGGCGGTTGATTGCCCGGTGGCGCTGGTGGCGGATATAGACCGTGGCGGTGTGTTCGCGCATTTGACCGGCACTATCGACTGTCTTGAACGGCGCGAACAGACTCTGGTCAGAGGGTTCTTGATCAACCGTTTCCGCGGCGACCGTTCCCTGCTGGATTCAGGTATTGACTGGTTGACCCGCAAAACCTCGATTCCGACCCTGGGTGTGCTGCCCTTCCTGCCGGGATTGCATATTGAGGCGGAGGACGCGGTTGATCACCGGAATTTCTACGCGACTTCCGAAAGGGCATCGGGAAATCCGGAGGCGGGTGGGGCAACCACGGGGGGATTGTCCTCGCGGTCAGGATCCGGGGAAAGATTGCCCCCGCGATCAGCATCGCAAAAATTGAAAGTGGTCGTGCCCAGGATTCCCCGCATCAGCAATCACACCGATTTCGACGCGCTCCGGCTTCACCCGGCGGTGGAACTTGAGTTTGTCGGGCAGGGCGAACGCAAGAGCGCCTGTGATCTGGTGATTTTGCCGGGCAGCAAAAACACGATGAACGACCTGAAGTGGTTGATCTCGAATGATTGGCCTGTCTGGATTCGGAGACATCTCAGGTACGGCGGCAAACTGATCGGTATCTGCGGAGGCTACCAGATGATCGGCTCGCGGATTCATGATCCGCACGGCATCGAAGGCGACTCTGGCTCGATGGATGGTCTTGGCTTGATGGACTTCGAGACCACTTTGCAACCGATTAAAAAACTGAAAAGGGTGAGCGGGACGCTGATCGGCAGCCATGCGAAAGTGACCGGCTACGAAATCCATGCGGGCCGTACTTCGCGAGCGGCCGAGGAGCGCCCGGCCATAGACCTCGCCGGAGAAAAAGAGGGCGTGATTTCCCCGGACAACCAAATCCTGTGCACTTATCTTCACGGGATTTTCGACCAGGACAGCGCCCGGCAGGCCCTGCTTGAATGGGCCGGACTCAAGACCGCGGGCGACCATCCATTCGACTACCAACAATTCCGGCTGCAGCAGATTGACCGGGTTGCCGAAATGCTGGAGCGGCAACTCGACTTGCCAGGCCTTGCCGACATCATCGGATTGCGCCTCCCGTGCTGACCCTGTCAGCCGTATGGACCGTGTTGACTCCGGTCATCGTTTGTGCGGCGGCGCTGTTGTGTGATCGCGCGTTCGGTGAACCCCGCCACCATCCTCTGGCGGCTTTCGGTCAACTTGCAAACCGGCTCGAACGCAGACTCAACCAGGATTCGCGAAAATCCCGGAAAAGGCGGCTCGGCGGATTCGCGGTGGCCCTGCTGGTCGCGGTTCCGGGACTGTGTGTGTATTGGGTGCAAAGCCGTATTCCCGGATTGGTTCCGGGCGCATTGTTCGATATCCTGGTCCTCACTATCGTGATTGGCTGGCGCAGTATGAAGGAACATGCCGGTGACGTTGCCGGCGCACTTGATGCCGGTAATCTTGCACAGGCGCGGGAAAAGCTGTCCCGCATCGTCAGCCGCGAAACCGGGGACATGAAGGCGGATGAAATCCCCGGACCGGTCATCGAATCGCTGCTGGAGAATGGCAATGATTGCCTGTTCGCCTCGTTGTTCTGGTATGCCGTATTGGGCCCGGCCGGCGCGGTGGCGCACCGCTTGTCGAATACTCTGGATGCGATGTGGGGCTATAAAACGGAGCGGTTTGTCGATTTCGGCTGCGTTGCGGCCCGGCTGGATGACCTGCTGGGTTGGATTCCGGCCCGACTCACTGCGCTCTGTTACGCCTTGTCGGGGGCATTTCGTCACGCCATCCGGGCCGCGCGCAACCAGGCGGGTAAACACAAAAGTCCGAATGGCGGTCTGGTGATGGCAGCCGGCGCCGGCGCTCTCAATATCACCATTGGCGGCCCGGCGGTTTATCGCGGCTTGCGGGAAGACAAGATCGTACTCGGCGCCGGGGAGGTCGCTACTCCTGCGGACATTGCTCGCGCGGTCCGGCTGATCGAAAGGAGCGCTATAATGTGGCTGGCGGGCTATGCCGGTATATTGGGGTGGGCGGCCTGACCGCTCTGACTGCTCCCCGGCAACACTTCCAGCGTGCGGTCGATTTGCAGGATGGCCCCGGTCAGCAGTTGGCGATAGTCTCCGGGAGCCTGCCACAGCCCTCTTTGTTGCGCTTCCAGCAACCGTTCGGCCATCTCCTTCAGGGCCTGCGGGTTCGACTGTTCCATGAAAGCCCGGTTTTCAGGATCAACCACCAGCGCATCGGTGACCGCTTCATATTGATAATCATCAATCAGGCCGGTGGTGGCGTCGTAGGCGAACAGATAGTCCACTGACGCCGCCATTTCAAACGCGCCCTTGTAACCATGCTCACGCATGGCGGTGATCCATTTGGGGTTGATTACCCGGCTGCGAATGACCCGGTTGATCTCTTCTTTCAGCGTCCTTACCTTGGGGTTGGCCGGGTTCGAGTGATCACCGTGCCAGATAACCGGTTGTTGCCCGCGCAGGACTTCAACCGCATTGCTCATGCCCCCCTGAAACTGGTAATAATCATCGGAATCCAGCAAATCGTGTTCCCGGTTGTCCTGATTTTGTACCACTGCCTCCAACTGGCCCAGACGCGATTCGAATGAAGCGAAGGCCGCCTCGCCGAAATGCGACTGGCTGTAACTGTAACCTCCCCAGTTGACATAAGCCTGGGCCAGGTCGCGGCCATCCTTCCAGGTCCCCTGGTCAATCAGTCCCTGCAATCCGGCGCCGTAACCGCCGGGTTTGGATCCGAAAACCCGAAACCGCGCGTGAACTGCGGCCTGTCCGCCGTCCATGCCATCGGCAATCAGGCGTTTTCTGTCGATTTCCATATTCTCCCGGATTACATTGCTGTCTCCGGGTTCTTCATATTCCGCCAGCGTCTGTACCGCGGTATCGAACAGCCGGGCAACATTCGGGAATGCGTCCCGGAAAAACCCTGAAATCCGGAGTGTCACATCAACCCGTGGCCGACCCAGCTGAAAACCGGGAATAACCTCGATATCCACCACCCGGCCAGAGCCTTCCGCCCAGACCGGACGCACTCCGATCAGCGCGAAAGCCTGGGCGATGTCATCCCCTCCGGTGCGCATGGTCGAGGTGCCCCATACCGACAGTCCCAGTTGGCGGGGGTATTCGCCCTGTTCCTGCAAGTGTCTGGCGAGCAACTCGTCGGCAGACCGCTGTCCCAGTTCCCAGGCGCTCCGGGTCGGAATCGAACGCGAGTCCAGTGAGTAGAAGTTGCGTCCGGTCGGCAACACGTCGAGCCGTCCGCGGGTCGGGGCGCCTGACGGTCCGGCGGGCACGAACCGTCCCTCCAGCGCTCCGACCAGATTGGCGATTTCATCTCTTGCCGAGTCCCGGACCGCGCCCGCCACCACCTGGACGATGTATCGCAGCAACGGTTTTGTAGTCACAAGCGCCGGGTCAATCGGTTTGCCGCACAACGCTTCCTGTACACATTGTTCGGCGAGTTGTTCCAGCCGCTCCCGCGTATCCGCCTCGGTGCGCCAGCTCGAAGCGCACAGCGTCGCCAGGATTTGCGGGCGCGTTCCATGCCAGGGGGCGGCCGGGTCGAATTTCAGGGGGTCGAATGGCTGATCACCGTTGACCAGGCCCAGATCATGGCTCAGGCAATAGAGCAATCCGCTGTCCTCCAACCGTTCCCCGCGGGGAAGGCGGGTCAGCGCCACCAGTGTTTCAGCCAGTTTGTGGGGTTCGGGAAGCCCTCCGAAACGATGCAGGCCATAGCGAATCGAGGATTCTTTCAGTTCACACAGCCAGGCATCCAGCCGGCCAAGCAGTATGTCCTGGTCATTTTCAATGTCCACGCCGATTTCCTGATGCAGGTTGGACTCTTCCAGTTTCTGCAGAATCCTGTCCTTGAGCCAGGCTTCACGCCGGCTGTCGAGACCGGCGGCCTGATAATATTCGTCCATCCAGTTTTCCAGTTCGAGCAGGTCGCCATAGATTTCCGCCCGCGCCATCGGCGGTGTCAGATGGTCGAGAACGACGGCTCCCGCGCGGCGTTTCGCCTGCGCCCCTTCGCCGGGGTCGTTGACGATAAAGGGGTACAGGTGCGGCATCGGCCCCAGAATAATATCCGGCCAGCACTGCCCACAAAGCGCGACACTTTTACCCGGCAGCCATTCGAGATTGCCATGCTTGCCGACATGAACCACAGCGTCCGCCCGCCAGACGTGCCGCAGCCAGAAGTAAAAAGCGATATATCCGTGCGGTGGAACCAGGTCCGGGTCATGATAGCAGGCAGCCACATCCAGATTGTATCCACGGGCCGGTTGTATGCCGACAAAGGTATCACCGATTCGTATACCGGATACCATGATTCGCCCGTTTCTGAACATCGGGTCACTTTGCGGGGTTCCCCAGCGCTGCATGATCTGGTCCTGATTATCTCGCGGCAGTGGTTCGAACCATTCCAGGTAATCATCCAGCGCCAGGCTCTGATTGCAGGCTTTGATCGGATTCGTGTCCGCGTCATTGGTGACTGCTGACTGCAACAGCGACATCATCGTATCCCCGTTTTCAGGAATGTCATCAACCGGGAAACCCGCTTGTTGCAACGCGCGCAGGATATTGATGACCGATGCCGGAGTGTCGAGACCGACGCCATTCCCGATTCTGCCGTTGCGGGTGGGGTAATTAGCCAGTATCAGCGCGACGCGCTTGTCACTGTTCGGCCGGGTCGACAAGGCCGCCCACTTCGCGGCCAGCGTGGCGACGAACCGGCCCCGCTCCGGGTTCAGCCGGTAACGGATGACATCCATCTGGGTTTGCTCGCTGTGCCGAAACAGAGTCTTGAAGCTGACCGCAGGTCCGATAATCCTGCCGTCGTATTCCGGCAGCGCAACGTTCATCGCGATATCCCGACTGTGCAACCCCTGGGCCGACTGGGCCCAGTCCTGTTCGCTGTTGGCGGCCAGGATGGCCTGAATGACCGGGATATTCCTCTCAAAAAGCCGGGTTGGAACCTGAGGCTCACCGGACAGGGACGCATTGCCTTCGACATGCTGGGAAAAACTGGTCGTATTGATCACGATATGGCAGCCGGACTGTTCGATCAGATGGTTGACAGCCCTCATGCAATCCGGGTTTTTCAGGGAAAGGACGGCCACCGCAAGGGTGTTGAATTCCGTCTCCAGGATTTCGATGAAGCGGTCAAAGGCGTCGGTATTGCCTGACTGGACATGGCTGCGATAGAACAACAGCAAGGCGGAGGGTTTGGCCTCATCTCTCGACTCCAGCCATTGGTCCAGTGAGATTGACTGTCGCAACGGGTCATAAATCAGCGAAAAGGGCAGCCTCACGGGAGGCGGAACAGCCGACTGGCCTGGTTGCGCCGCTCCCCCCTGATCGAAAAACTGTTCAACCAGAAACGCAAACAGGCTGGATGTGTTTTGTTTCCCGCCCTCGCGCAGATAACGCCATATCGCATAATGCTGTGCGGGGTGGCAATTGGATATCCTGACCAACTGCGGGTCGGGATGATCATCGCCGGGAACCACGACCAGATTGATTTTGCGTTGCGCCGCCAGCACGGTCAGCCGGTCGATACCGTACTGCCAGTAAGCGCTGCCGCCGAGCAGGGAAACCAGGATCAGACTGGCGTGTCGCAGGACTGAATGTTCGTACAGGTCATAAGCGGCCGGTTTTGCCAGATTGACCAGATTGGCCAGCCGCACGGCCGGAGTATGCCCGCCAGGCATGTCGGCGCCTTCAGCCAGCAGGCCGAGCGAGGTATCCTGGGAGGACAGGATGATGATTTCAGCCGGACTCTGTTGCAGGTCGATGATGCCTTCTTCATCGTTAAAACCGCCAGGTCTGGCTGCCAGTAAGTGCATACCCGGTCAGTCAGCCGCCAGAACGGTTTTGCAATGCCGATTCAATATCCTTCGCGTTGAGTCCCTTGCCGATGAACACCAGTTTACTCCCGCGTTCTTCGTTATGATGCCAGAGCCGGTCGAAATAACAGTCGATGCGGTCGCCAACTCCCTGAAATACCTGGCGCATCGGCTTGCCCGGCAGGGCCAGAAACCCCTTTACCCGGTAGATTGTGTTGTCTTGTATCAGTTGTCTGACGGCGCGGGTGATAAATTCGCCATCGACTTCCCCGAATTGGATGCACACCGAGTCGAAATGGTCGTGGGCGTGGTCATGCTCGCGGCCATGCTGGTGTTGATCATCGTGATGGGTATGCACGTTCTCGATGTTTTCTTCCGCCGCGAGCTGAAGTCCCATAATCAGTTTTTGATCGACTGTTCCGTTTGCCACTTCGACAATCCTGACCCCATCCGGGAGGTATGGTTCAAGCCTGTCGCGAACCTGTCGGATTTGCCGGTCAGATACCTTGTCCGCTTTACTGATGATGACCATATCCGCGGACACCAGTTGATCTTCCAGCAATTCACGCAGGGAAGGATCATGGTCGAGGCCGGGGTCCCGCTGCCGTTGCACGCGCACCCGCTCCGGGTCATCGGCCAGCCTGCCGTCTGCTATGGCCGGGCCATCGACAACGGTAATCACGCAATCAACGGTAAAGAACTGCCTGATTTCAGGCCAGTTGAAAGCCTGCACCAATGGCTTCGGCAATGCCAGCCCGGAGGTTTCAATCAGGACATGATCGATATCCCCCCGGCGTTGGACCAGATGTTTCATTACGGGCAGAAATTCCTCCTCCACCGTGCAGCAGATACAGCCATTCGCCAGTTCATAGATTCCGTCCGCAGCGGTGTCCGCGGCAGGGAGCCGGGCCGTATCCTGCCCGCTGTCCGGGTCGTCACATCCCAGGGCACAGCTTCTCAACAAGTCCGCGTCAATATCCAGTTCACCGAATTCATTGACAATGACGGCAATGCGTTTGCCGTTCGCCTGCCGGATCACATTCGACAGCAGTGTGGTTTTACCACTGCCGAGGAAGCCGGTGACGACGGTGGCCGGGATTTTATCGAGTTTCATGCTCTTTTCACCTTCCTCGGATGGTCGGGTTTTCTTTTCGGTCGATAGACATGGGCCTGGTTGCGGTCATACAGGAATGAATCGCTGAACTGATCCGGGTCCAGCACATGCCCCACCAGAATCAGGCTGGTCCGGGTGAATTTTCTCTCCCGAACCCTGGCGACGATGTCGGACAGAATGCCGCAGACAAAGTCCTGTTCCGGCCAGCCTGTACGGTAACACACTGCGACCGGGCAGGATTCACCGTAATGCGGAATCAGTTCGCGGACGATTTTATGGATATGACTGACGCCGAGATGAATCGCCAGGGTCGCGCCATGCCGGGCCAGACTGTCCAGATTCTCGTTTTCCGGCATCGGGGTTTTTGCGCCGTAACGGGTGTGGATGACCGTCTGTGTGACCCCGGACAGGGTCAGTTCTTTTTTCAGCCAGGCCGCTGACGCGCTGGTCGCGGTCACCCCCGGAACCACCTGGAAGGGAATGTCGAGCCGGTCCAGCCGGCGCATCTGTTCACCGATCGCTCCATAAATCGACGGGTCTCCGGAATGTACCCTGGCGACGTCCCGGCCTCCGGCATGGGCCGCGCGGACGCGGTCGATGATTTCATCGAGATTCAGCGGCGCCGTATCTTCGATGATCACTTCGCCTTCCGCCTGTGTCCCCGCGTCCTCAAGGACTTCTTCGGGAACCAGTGATCCGGCGTAAAGAATGACCGGACAACGCCGGATCAGGTTCAATCCCTTTACGGTGATCAGTTCCGGGTCTCCCGGCCCGGCGCCAATGAAATACACGGTCATCCGGATTCGCCGGGCTTTTTTGAGTATCCGCGCGGGGTGTAGACCCATTCGCGGTTCAAAAGGGGGTTGATGAACTGCCTGGACTCGCTGTTGCCAACGGATACGCAGGTAAACATGTCGATATTGCCGGCGTCCAGGCTGCCCAGGGTGGTAATGTCGGTCTGGTGACCGCTCCGTGTCAGGTTGCGGCCCGCTACTACCGGCGTTGACGCCGCCCGGTATTCAAGCAATATGTCCCGCGCGCGGCCCAGTTGCCAGTCTCTCCGTTTCGATACCGGATTATAAAAGGAAACCACGAAATCACCGGCTCCAGCCGCATGAATCCTGTTTTCGATGACCGGCCAGGGGGTCAGTAGATCAGACAGCGAAATACTGCAGAAATCATGCCCAAGCAGCGCTCCGGCGCAACTCGAATTGGCTTGCATGGCGCTGATTCCGGGGATGATTTCAATCTCCACCTGCAACCATTCAGGATGGTTCTGCGCGCCGTTCAACTGGCCGTCAATCAACTCCAGGACCAGCGCCGCCATCGCGTAGATACCGATGTCCCCGCTGGACAGCAGGGCGGTGGTCTTGCCGCCCGCGGCCAGATCAAGCGCAAGTTCGGCACGCTCGGCTTCTGCCCCCAGTTCGTGCTGATGACACTGTTTCCCGGCCCACAATCCATCAATTTGCTGCCCCAGCAAGTCAATATAAAGGCGGTATGCGACCACATCGGTAGCCGCCCTGATTGCGTCCATCGCCCGGGTCGGGATCAATGCCTGATCACCGGGGCCGGTACTGACCAGATACAGACGGGTCATCAAACTTTACCTGCGCGGCAGATAGCTGCGAGCTACCGCGATGGTGGCCCTCGCATTTTTTTGCTTGGGCAGTACCAGTTCGGCCCAACTGCCTGTGATTTGTGCCGCCGCAACCAGAGCAGCCGCCTCGGCCACGCCATAACATCCCACCTCCCGGAAAACAGTCTCCGATTTTTCAGTCAATTGATCCTCGACGCTTCTCAAATGCTGTGCCGGCCAGGTCCGAAAAGGCAGCGCAAGGTCTGCGGCAGTGGCGACCAGACAGGGTTCATCGGCTTTCAGGTCAATGCTGGCCAATGCACAGAGCGATTCACTGACGCCCGGTATGGCGGAGGCTTTGTCCAGCAGTTCGTTGATCATCTCCACCGGACAGTTGCGGTCACAGCCGATGCCGAGCGTATAAACCGGTTGTCCGTAGTCACCGGAGGAAGTGGTCACGCAACGGGCGCCGATACGCTCCGCGATGCGCCGGGCCAGCGCGTCCGCCCCGCCCTGATGCCCGGATAGAAGCGGGATGACATGATCGCCGGATTCATCCAGCGCCACCACCGCGGGATCCCGGTATTTGTCTTGCAGCGTCGGCGCCAGGGCACGAATCACAATCCCGATGGAGCAGATGAAAATACAGTCATGGCCTTGTGTGAAGTCGTTCTGCACGGTTTCGATGAACGGGGTTGCCCGGTGTTTGTGAATGCTGGCGGGGACCACGTCCAGCAGCCTTATCCCAAGCGCGCGTCCTGGCTCGGTCAGGCTGTATATGATGGCGGGCCGCTTGCGGGTCATTGGGTCAGGTTTCTCGAACAATGGATCAGGAATAATGAGAAATACGGTCCTGTACCGTCGTCAAGTGTGGTCACGTCCCGTACGATTTTCTGTCTGGAATGTCCGGCATATTCAACGTAACAGGCGTCTTTGGAGCGGTTCGACCGGTTGATCAGTTCGAGGATTCTGGCGCGGCGACGGCCGGGCTTCATGATCGCGATATTGTCGAACCGGATCAGCGTGTCGAGGATGTCGCTATCGTCCCTGCGCCCGGATATTACGGCCAGATTTTCGGTCAGTCGCGTCATTGTCGTTCCGGTCAGGGCGGCACAGGCATTGATCGAGTTGATTCCCGGCACCACAAAGGTCGGGTATTGCCCGTTCAGGCGGTCATACAGACAGGAAAACGAACCAAACAGCAACGGGTCTCCCTGGCACAGGAAGCCAACATCCCGGCCTTTACCCAGATGGCGCGCGATGATTTGCGCGGCCTGATCGTAAACCCGGTCGGCGGCCTCCCGGTTTTCACACATCGGCATCACGAAAGCCCGTTGCCGCTGCTTTGGATGGGTCGGATTGTCGAGCGCCTCGGCTGCAATCTCCCGCGCCATCGAATAACCCCGGTCGCTGGACAGCCAGGTGATCACGTCGCATTTCCGGATCAGGCGCCAGGCCTTCAGGGTCAGCAGTTCCGGGTCGCCGGGCCCGACCCCGATACCATAAAACCGTCCTGATGAATCCGGGTCGGATGCGGTCATGGCCATGTCCACAGGCTGTCAGCCGATTCCCGGGGCGGGCCGGGTCTGACGCATTTAGCGACGGTGACCGGTTTCAACGCCCTCGGCGCCGTGCCTCCGGGCAGGGTTTTCCGGACCTCGAGGGTGATTCGCTCGCGCCCCGGCTTGCCGTCGAAAAACGAAGTCAGCGCAGCCGCGCTTTGCCCGGTCACGGCGCTGGCGACCAGCTTCCCGGCCGGCTTCAACCGCTTCCAGGCGTAGTCCAGTAATTCAGGCAGTTTGCCGGGGCCGCCGCTGCCACCGATAAAGATACAGTCCGGGTCAGGCAGAGCCGCGCAGCTTGCCGGCGCCAGACCGTGTACCGGGATCAGGTTCAGGCTGGTCCCGAACCGTTCGCTATTGGTGATGATATGCCCGACACGGGCCGCGGATTGTTCAATCGCGTAAATCCGGCCACAATGGTTCCACCTGGCCCACTCGACACTGACGCTGCCGCAACCGGCGCCGATATCCCAGGCGATTTCCCCCTTTTCCGGAGACATCAGGGAAAGGATCGTCAAGCGTGTTTCGCGTTTGCTGATCATGCCGTAGCCGGGTTTTGCCCCGGTCGAGAAAAGGTGATCGGAAATACCCGGAAAAGCAGGCAGCTCCGGCAACTCCAGGCAGGGGTCGCGCCGCTGATCAATGATGCAGACGTTCAGTGTATGAAACTCCTTGTCTGCCTGCTCCGATCCGGATCCGGCAAGCTCGCTCGCTGAAAATTGCCGTATCCGCTGCTCTGCGCTGCCCATGGCTTCGCACACCCGGATGATGGATGGACCATAGCCCTGTCGCGCCAGTTCCCTGGCAATAGCCACCGGGCCGGAGTCCCTGTCGGTAAAGACCGCGATCCGGTGACGGTGTCTGATATGCCGGCGCAGTGTATCCAGAGACCGTCCATGCAGGCTGACGACCTCCGCCTGCCGCCACGACAGACCCAGCGCATGAAAACAGGATTGAATGCTCGAAATGTTGGGATGAAACCGCAGTTTGTCCCTGGCAATCAATCGCCCCAGCCAGTCGCCGATCCCGTAAAACAGTGCATCGCCCGAACCCAGCGCCACGATTCTGGCGGACTGGTTGGCAGCGAGCATTTCGCGCAACCCTGAAAGCGGAGAAGGGAAAATCACCTTGCGGGCATCGCTTTTGACCCCCGAAATCTGGCTGAAGTGGCGTTTTGAGCCGTAGATCAGTTCCGCTCTGCCCAGGTCCTCGAGAGCGTCCTTTGACAGCAGGGCCTTTTCGCCACAGCCCAGGCTGACCACGCTGACCGGTGGTCCGCGCCACTGGATCGGCGCCGGCAAAACCTCCCCCGGCGCAGTCGCCGACGTTAACATCGGCTGCCCCTCTTAAGCCGCGCCAGCGAGTTGAATACCGCCGCCGCCAATGCGCTGCCGCCGCTGCGGCCAAGAATCGTGATGTACTCAACGCCCAGTCCGGCCTGATGATCAACCAGATATTGCTTGGACTCGGCAGCGCCGACAAAACCCACCGGGACACCAATCACCAGCGCCGGTTTTGCCGCGCTTTCTTCCAGTAATTCCATCAGGCGGAACAGCGCAGTAGGAGCATTGCCGACAATCGCAATGCTGCCCTCGAGATACGGCAACCAGAACTGTACCGCGGTCATTGCCCGTGACTGGTTGTTTTGCCGGGCCAGGCCGGCCACCGCCGGGTCATTCAGGAAGCAATGCGGCGGGCTGTCGAGGAACCGTTTGCTCAGCCCGTGCCTGACCATTTCCGTGTCGCACAGGATATTACAGCCGGCGTTCAACGCGGCAATCCCGGCCGCTACCGCATCCTGGCTGAATCGAACCTGCCGCGCGACTTGTGGATAGCTGCAGGTATGCACCAGCCGCATCACCACCTGGCGCTCCTGCCCGGAAAATCCGGACAGGTCGGTTGCTTCGCGAATCATGGCGAAGGACTTGTCCTCGATTCGGGCAGGGTCTTTCAGGTAATCATCCACGCGGCAGACCGTGTCCGGCGCCGCCAGCCTGTCCGGGGAGAAGGAGTTTGAATCGGTTCATCGGTTTTTCCCAAATAAGGCCCCACCCGGCCTGTTGTCAGCGAAAATCGCCGTGTTCAGGTCTCCTGGCTTGCAGGTATGGTCACTCCAGGCCTTCCCGGGGAAACATGATTCCCCAGTGGCGAAGATGTGGGTGACACCTTGCATACAGTTGCGGGGGCAGCTACGGCTTGATATGAGGCATTTACCGTATTCCCTGACCACCCGTGTATTTTAACGGCAATCGTCGAGAATAAACAGCCCGCAACCCCTTATTTCGTCATCCCGCCGTCAACCGCCGCAATCAGCGATGCAATCCTGTCGAAACAGCGTGCAGCCGGGGGAAGTTCGGGTCGCTCCTGCACATAGACAGGGAGGTCGAGCGCGGTTGCGGCGTCGAGTTTGGCCGCCACCCGGCTACAACCACTGTTCTTGCTGATCAGCGCGTCCACCCGGTATCTGCGCATCAGGTCCAGTTCCCCGGCCAGGTCAAAAGGTCCGATCGCATTGATCTGGATGATTCCCTCGACCGGATCGAAGGGGCGGGCGCTGCGCACCAACCATTGCTGGCGGGATGGCCGCTGGTCGGCAAACTGGAGGGCGCTGGCCCCGATCGAGAAAAACGGCCGCCGGAAATGACCGATCTGCGGCAACAGGTCATGCCACTGCCGATAGTCGTGCCAGCGCGGATGATCGTCGCGGTTCCATCCCGGCCGATTGAATCGCCAGCACAAAATGGCGGCATCGGCTGCCGCAGTCACTGCGTTTACAGATATGTTGACTGCATAAGGATGGGTCGAATCGATCAGCAGGTCAATCCGGTTTGCCCGGCAATACCCGGCCAGCCCCTGCGCGCCGTCACTGTGGCCGGTACTGAACCCGCCGCTGTGAATGGTACAGGGAAGGTCGGGTTGTCGCACCAGGCCGGCGATGCTGTAAATCACATCATGACCCGATTCGACCAGCGCCAGCGCCAGCGCCCTGGATTCCGCGATACCCCCCAGGACCAGGATCTTCATCAATGCCCTGACGCAGAGCCGACCAGTACGCCGTCCCTGTCGAGTGTGTATACATCAATTTCGCAAGCGCTTCGGGTCGCCTTGAGAGCCGTCTCCCTGGCCAGCGAACAGATTTTGTCGGCAAGGGGGAGGTTCGCGTCCTGGCACCGGGCCAGGGCTTCAAGACTGGTGTTGGCGCCCATGATCCGCTCTCTCAAAACCCGGTCGCCGCCCACTTTCACCGCCTGTTCCGCCAGAAACCCGAAATCAATGGATGAATCCTTGCTGTGCAGCGATTGGTGACCCGCCGCCAGTTTGCTGATCTTGCCGAAGCCGCCGCAGATACTCAGTTTCTCCATCGGCACCCGGCGCAGGCGCTTGAGCACGGCTCCGGCAAAATCCCCCATTTCCACCACCGCCATATCGGTAAGAGCCAGGGCGGATTGAATGTAGTCTTCGCTGGTCGAACCGGTCGCCGCGGCGATATGCCGGATGCCATTGGCATGGGCCACATCAATTGACTGATGGATCGAGGCGATGAATGCGGAACAGGAATAGGGGCGGACGATGCCGGTGGTTCCAAGAATCGAGAGTCCGCCGAGAATACCCAAACGGCCATTCATCGTTTTCAACGCAATCCGTTCTCCATCGACAACACCGATCATGACCTCGAAACCGCCGCCGTAACCGGCGTCGCAGGCCAGGGTTTCAAGATGCCCGGTCATCATTTTCCTCGGCGCCGGGTTGATGGCCGCCTCACCGATGTCAAGCGACAGCCCGGACCGGGTGACCGTGCCGACGCCGGGGCCCGCGTGAAACCGTATCCCCGGTTCGTCCGACAACTCGACTTCGGCAAATATCGTGGCGCCATGAGTGTCATCCGGATCATCGCCCGCGTCCTTGATCGTACTGGCGCGGGCGCGGCAGTCGTTCAGCAACCTGCATTCTTCCAGCCGGAAACTGACCTGCCGGCCTTTCGGCAGCGTGATGGTCGCGGTTTCGGTTGCGCGGCCATTCAGCAACAGGTCGGCGGCAGCCAGCGAGGTCGCCGTCGCGCATGCGCCCGTGGTAAATCCACTGCGCAGCCGGGTTTTTTTCTCCGGGGTTTCGTCACGCATCGCTAACGGTCATCAAAACCCGGGGCTAATGGAGCAACCAGTATGCGCCGACCCCGATTGAAGCAGAGGCGATCAGCAATCGGCTGGCATGGAACAGCTTCTGTCCAAAGCCCGCGACCCAGTTCTGCAACCGTCCGAAGAACAATCCGAAAACCAGCATCGAAACCAGGACACCCAGGCAGAACAGGACGATATACATTACCCCGGCTAATATACCGGTTCCAACCGGCGCGGCGCCGGCAACCGGAATCAGCGCCAGCACAGGGGCGCTGCCTGCCAGGCCGTGGGTCGCCCCGATCAGGATGGGTCGATGATGATGTTGCCCGTGCCCGCCAGGTGTGGATAAATGAATGTGGGTGACATCGCCATGGCGATGCGCTTTCAGGGTCAGGCGGTTGCGACAGACTTGCCAGCATATCCAGACGCCGAGTGTGATCAGAATCACGCTGACCAGCTTTTCCGCGAGCAGGGTGGCCGAGGCGGGCAACTGAATCCGGGTAAGAATGAACAATAATCCCAGCGACAGGATAATGGCGCCATGACCGAATGCCCAGCGGCAGCAATATCCCGGCATCCGGCGAACCAGGCGGCGGCGGTCATCACCGTTATTGGCAGAAGCCAGCGAAGAGACAGCCATAATATGATCGGCGTCCAGGGCATGCACCAGCCCCAGGCTGAAACCCAGTGTCAGCAGACTATAGATTGAGGCGTGTTCCATGGATGGGGTCAGGACAGGATAAGATAAGGGGCAGGTTCGATCAGCATTCCATGTTTTTCCGGATCAATGTATTCTACGTCTGTAAAGAGAATCACGCCACAGGTTTCAGGTCACGTTATGTTGCTCACAAGGTTCGCCGCCGGGTCTGTCCCGGAGTTTCCCTGACAGTCCTTTGGAAGTCTCCCACAACTGCCTCGCCACGATGATTGCGGCGCCCGGCTCCGGGCAGGGCAAGACCATCCTGACTGCCGCTATGGCGCGCCGCTTCGTCAACCAGGGTAAATCAGTCCGGGTTATCAAGATCGGCCCGGATTATCTCGATCCGACCATACTGGAGCTGGCCTCCCGGCAGAGCGTTTGCAACCTCGATTTATGGATGATGGGGGAATCGCATTGCCGCAACCTGCTGGTTGGAGCGGCTTTTACAAGCGACGTTGTGCTGGTGGAGAGCCTGATGGGACTGTATGACAACGTGCCCGATAATATGCAGTTGGCAAGACGGTTCGGATTGCCGGTCACGCTGGTGATGAATGCCGCCAAATATGCCCAGACTGCCGCCGCCATCGTCGAGGGGCTGAAAAATTACCAGACAGAACAGGCGCAAGGGCGGGCGGAAGAAAATCAGGAAGAAAATCATAACCAGGCGAAGATCACATCGGTGATCGGTAATTGCGTCGGCAGTGACAACCATCACCGTCTGTTGCGGGAGTCGGTTGGTGAGGACTATGCGGGCAGTATCCGGCGGGACGAGAGAATGGCGCTGCCGCTCAGGCATCTCGGGTTGATCCAGGCTGCGGACATCGCGGGGCTGGACCGGCAACTTGACCGGGCTGCCCAGGCGCTGGATGAATTCGGCATTGACGTTCCGTTGCAGCAGGTCCGGTTCAGGGCAGATCATCCGATTCAACCCCCCCGACTGCTCGAAGGCAGGACCATCGCGGTGGCCAGCGATGCCGGTTTCAGTTTCATTTACCCCGAAAACATCCGCCTGCTCGAATCCCTTGGCGCTTGCATCGTTCGTTTTTCCCCGTTGAATAATGAGTCATTGCCCCGGTGCGACGCGGTCTGGCTGCCTGGGGGATACCCTGAACTGCATCTTGAAAAGCTGTCGGCGGCGCAGCGGACAAAAAGCCATCTGCAGGAACATCACCGCAACGGCAAGCCGATACTCGCAGAGTGCGGCGGCATGATGGCCGCGTGTCAGGCCATCACCGGCCAGGGCGGGGAAACCGGGTCAGGGTTCGGTCTGTTTGCCGCGACCTGCGCGCTGACCGGCGGATTGCAGGGTATCGGATTGCAGAAAATCGACTATGGCCACGGTGAGTTACGGGGGCACTCGTTCCATCACTCGGTCATTGCGCCGACTGACCCGCGCCGCGCCGCCGATGGCTTCGGGCAGAGGCAGGATGGAGGGCGGGGCGAAGCCTTCTGGCAATCGGGGAAACTGACATTGACCTGGCTGCACCACTACTTCCCGTCCAACCCGCAAGCCGCCGCCGCTCTTTTGTCATAAACAGACTATCGCACGGACTGAATGGACTGGACGGGCAAACGGGCACACTTTCGGCCATGCCTGAGTATCGAACAGCCGGGAACCTTCAAGCGATACGGGCAATGGACAGTTACATACCCGGACGGAACGGTTAAAAAAGGCCAGTATGTAAACGGTGAACTACAGGGGCAACAATAACGCAACCAGCGCGGTCACAAGGCGAACCTGGAAAAATCAATCAGAGCTGGATTGACCTTGCGGCGCAACCCGGCCAGAATAGGAACACCAAGAAAGAACAGACAGGCAACGAACCATGACAACCGTAGCGACAGACACACTGGCCGCAATGCGGAAACTGGAAAAGGCCGGATTCAAGACCGAGCAGGCCGAAGCAGTGGCCGAAGTTATGGCGAACCAGTCCGGCGAACTGGCGACAAAGGGTGATATTACCGGATTACGGCGGGAAATGGCTGGCCTGGAGAAATCATTAAAGGGCGATATTGCCGGATTGCGCTGGATGTTCGGATTACATTTTGCTTTTACGCTGGTTATGTTGGGCTTTTTGTTCGCTATCTGGCGCGATGTATCCAGTTTGGCGGTGGGCGGCTGATAGTGCGGTTGTCCCGGACTGGATAAAATTCCGGCCAGTCCATCCACAAGCCTACCAACCCGGCCAGCCGGGAATCCCATTCTACCCGTCCAGCGCGTGGCAGGCTGAAAAGCCGGACAGAATACCAAGAGGCAGATGCACTAAGGTCTCCCCATTTAGCGCGAATGCCCGTGAACCGACTAATCAGCGTGATTTGACTCGATCAATGGCATCGTTCCAGCCAGCGATCAGCGCCTTGCGCTTTGCGGGTTGCATACTCGCCTTGAATCGGCGGCTTTCGTGCCAGTGGGACGCGACCTCGGCGGTGGACGCGAACATACCCTGTTGCAGTCCGGCCAGCCAGGCCGCGCCCAATGCAGTGGTCTCGATAACCGCCGGTTTCTCTACTACGGTATCGAGCAGGTCCGCCAGCAACTGCAACATCCAGTCATTGGCCGCCATGCCGCCATCCACCCGCAGCCCTTCCAGTGGCTGTCCGCTATCCGCTGCCATCGCCTCCACCAGCTCACGAGTCTGGTAGCACACGGCTTCCAGAGCGGCGCGAACAAAATGCGCGATGCCGGTATCGCGGGTAATTCCGAATACCGCGCCACGAGCATGCGGATCCCAGTGCGGCGCACCGAGGCCGGTAAAGGCTGGCACCATATATACGCCATCATTGCCGGTGGTCGCTCGCATCCACTCATCAATACTGTCAACGCTCTCAATCATTTTCAGGCTGTCCCGCAGCCATTGAATCGCGGTGCCGGCGTTAAAAATCGACCCCTCCAGGGCATAGGTCACTTCCCCGTTGAGCCGGTAACCCACGGTGGTCAACAGGCGATTACGCGAGACCACCGCAGTATGGCCGGTATTCATGATCATGAAGCAGCCCGTGCCATACGTGCTTTTCACCATCCCCGGATGAAAGCAGGCTTGTCCGAACAAGGCGCCCTGCTGGTCGCCCACCACAGCGCCGATGGGCAGTTCCACGCCCAGCGCCGCCGAATCCGTAACGCCGTAGTCATCCGCGCTGTCACGCACCTCGGGCAACAGAGACTTCGGAATGTCGAACAGCGCGAGCAGATCATCGTCCCAGGCCTGGGTGTGAATGTTGAACAGCAGGGTACGGCTGGCATTGGTGGCATCGGTGGCGTGCACCCGGCCACCAGTGAGTTTCCAGACCAGAAAACAGTCTACGGTGCCGAACATCAACTCGCCTCGTTGTGCCCTGGACCGGGCGCCGGCAACATGATCCAGAATCCAGGCAATCTTGGTGGCTGAAAAATAAGCGTCCAGCAGCAGGCCGGTGCGCTCGGATATCTCCCGGTCATTCCCAAGCTCACGGAGGCGAGCGCATTGTTCCGCCGTGCGCCGGTCCTGCCACACGATGGCGTTATACAACGGCTCGCCGCTGACGCGGTCCCACAGCACAGTGGTTTCGCGCTGGTTGGTGATGCCAACAACCGCCAGATCATCCCCGCTCCTGGATAGCACATCGCGAACCGCCCGCAGTGTGGTCTCCCATATATCTGCGGGATCATGCTCGACCCAGCCATCGTCGGGATAGATCTGCGAAAATCCGTATTGGGATGAATCCACAAGGGCGCCGTCCGGCGCGAACACGATAGCGCGGGAACTGGTAGTGCCTTGATCAATGGCGAGGATGTTTCGTTTCATGTTGTAGTCACCCGGATGGTTGATCGTTTTTGTAGATGATCATTGATTACGAAAGTATTTACGAGAAATATACTTTCACTTGAAAACAAATTTTAGTTCATTTTTCGGTTTTTGGCATGTTAAGATGGGTGCGTTGAGTATCAACAAATCACCGTCCTTCAGGTTCCGCAGGTTCCCGCGGGTCGGTACGCCATTTTCACCAACGAGGAATCTACCATGAAAATAAAAACCGTGGTCGCCGCTGCTGTGGCGACATGCATGGTCCACAGCCCCGCGTTCGCCGGTTCGGCTGAAGCGGAAGCTTGGATCAATGACGAATTCCAGCCGTCGACGCTCTCCAGGGAAGAGCAGAAATCGGAGATGGAATGGTTCGTCAAGGCCGCCGAGCCTTTCCAGGGCATGGAAATCAATGTGCTCTCCGAGACCATCCCGACCCACGAGTATGAATCCAGGGTGCTGACCAGGGCTTTCGAGGAGATTACCGGCATCAAGGTCAATCACCAGTTGCTGGGCGAGGGGGAAGTCGTGCAGGCGGTGCAGACCCAGATGCAGACTGGCCGCAATCTGTATGACGCCTACATCAACGACTCCGACCTGATCGGCACCCACTCCCGTCTGCAACTGGCGGTCAATCTGTCCGACTGGATGGCTGGCGAGGGCGCCGATGTCACCAATCCCGGCCTGGATGTCGACGACTTTGTCGGCAAATCCTTCACTACCGGTCCGGACGGCAAGCTCTACCAGCTTCCTGACCAGCAGTTCGCCAACCTCTACTGGTTCCGCAAGGACTGGTTTGATCGTGAAGACCTGCAGGCGAGGTTCAAGGAGATGTACGGATACGATCTGGGTGTGCCGGTGAACTGGTCCGCTTACGAGGACATCGCGGAATTTTTCACGGATCATGTGAAAGAGATCGACGGTGTCCGGGTATATGGCCACATGGACTACGGCAAGCGGGCGCCGGATCTCGGCTGGCGTATGACCGATGCCTGGCTCTCCATGGCGGGCGCTGGCAGCAAGGGCCTGCCGAACGGTATTCCGGTGGATGAGTGGGGTATCCGTATGGAGGAGGGCTCCTGCAACCCGGTCGGCGCCAGCGTCTCCCGGGGCGGGGCGGCCAATGGTCCGGCAGCGGTATACGCCATCCGCAAGTGGGACGAGTGGTTGCGCCAGTATGCCCCTCCGGGCGCGGCGAGCTACGATTTCTACCAATCCCTGCCGGCGCTTTCCCAGGGCAACGTGGCGCAGCAGATCTTCTGGTACACCGCGTTCACCGCGTCCATGGTGGCTCCCAGGAGCGACGGCAACAATACCGTGGATGACGAGGGTACCCCACTCTGGCGTATGGCGCCGTCCCCGCATGGTCCGTACTGGGAGAAAGGGCAGAAACTGGGCTATCAGGACGCTGGTTCCTGGACCCTGTTCAAGTCCACTCCGGTGGATCGCCGCAAGGCGGCCTGGTTGTACGCCCAGTTCGTGGTCTCAAAGACAGTGGACGTGAAAAAGAGTCATGTGGGCCTCACCTTTATAAGAGAAAGCTCCATCAATCACGAATCTTTCACCGAGCGAGCGCCGAAGCTGGGCGGTCTGGTGGAGTTCTATCGCTCCCCGGACCGTGTCCGCTGGTCGCCGACCGGCGTCAATGTGCCGGACTACCCGAAGCTGGCCCAGATCTGGTGGCAACAGATCGGAGACGTGAATTCCGGCGCTTTCACGCCCCAGGAGGCTATGAACCGGCTGGCTGCTGAAATGGATCAGGTCATGTCCCGGATGCAGGCTGCGGATGAGGCCGCCAACGTGTACGGCGGTTGCGGCCCCAGGCTCAATGAAGAGAAGGATCCACAGTACTGGCTGGATCAACCTGGCTCACCCAAGCCCAGGGTCGACGAAAAACCGCAGGGAGAAACCATTGCCTACGAGGATCTGATCAAGAACTGGCAATAATTCGCTGGATTGAGGTGTGGGCTGTGTGGCGGGTTCGACAATGACCGGCATGTCAACCGAAGCGTCCATCAGCGAAAGGCAACGCGCGCTACTGGCCCATATCCGCAGTCACGGCAGTGGCCGGGTGGAATCATTGGCGGATCAGTTCCAGGTCACGCCGCAGACAATCCGGCGGGACCTGAACATCCTGGGCAACCGGAAACTGCTGCAAAGGGTGCATGGCGGAGCGGTGGCCACTGACGGCGCTACACCGCGTGGCCGGGAACTGGCGAATCTGGACTATGCGACGCGCCTGCTCGTCAATCCGAAGGGCAAAGACCACATCGGGCGATTGACGGCGCCGATCATCCCCGATGACGCCTCCATGTTCATCAACATCGGAACCACCACCGAACGGGTGGCTTCCCATCTCACCGGGCATGGCGGTCTGCTGGTAATTACCAACAATATCAATATCGCCAACACGCTGCGTCGGTCGAAGGTGATCCGGGTGATGACCGCAGGGGGGCTGGTCAGACACGAAGACGGAGGCATCGTGGGTGACGCCACCGAAGAATTCATGAGTCGATTCAAGGTGGACTACGCCGTGATCGGGTGTTCCGCGCTGGATGAGGACGGCGCCATTCTGGAATTCGACGTGCGCGAGGTTCGGGTCGCGCAATCCATCATACGCAACGCCCGTTCCGTGATTCTGGTGGCCGACAGTACAAAGTTTCAGCGCAAGGCGCCGGTGAGGCTGGGCAGCCTGGACCAGGTCGACTACTTCGTCAGCGACCGGCCACCCCCGCAAGCCGTTCTGGAATACTGCCTGGTTAACGGTGTACGGGTGGTCAGCGGCGCTCCCGACACCGACTGAGCCGGCTTGTCTCATGGCTGTCGAACTTCGTGAGGTTACCCGCAAAGTCGGTGGCGAAACCCACATATTTCCCACCAGCCTGCGTCTGCGGGAAGGTGAGTTTAATGTGTTACTGGGAACCACGCTGAGCGGAAAGACTACGCTGATGCGCCTGATGGCCGGACTGGAAACGCCCTCCAGTGGGGAAATCTGGTTCGAAGGGCAAAATGTCACCGGCATGCCCGTACAGAAGCGGAGCGTGGCCATGGTATACCAGCAGTTCATCAATTATCCGAACTTCACTGTATTCGACAACATCGCGTCGCCGCTCAGGGTGGCGGGGGTCGCCCGCTCCCGTATCCGGCGGCAGGTTACGAGGTTCGCCGACCTGCTGAAGCTCGAGAATTATCTCACCCGCTATCCTTCGGAGTTGTCCGGCGGTCAGCAACAGCGGGTGGCTATCGCCCGCGCCCTGGCCAGGAATTCGCGTCTGGTGTTGCTGGACGAGCCTCTGGCCAATCTGGACTACAAGCTGCGGGAGGAATTGCGCGATGAGTTGCCGAAGCTGTTCGCCGACAGTGGCGCGACCGTAGTTTACAGTACCACCGAGCCGATGGAAGCGCTGATGCTCGGCGGCTGTACCGCCACCCTTTTTGAAGGCAGCGTGGCCTGGTTCGGCCCAACCGCGGCAGGTTACCGGACGCCGGCGAATCTTGCCAGCGCCCGGGTTTTTTCCGACCCCCCCATCAACCTGTCCGCAGTTCGCAAAAAAGGGGACCGGTTTTACCTCGGCGAGAATATTTTCTGGCTGGTTCCCGCTGCCCTGCGGTCCCTGGAGGACCAGGTCTACACCATGGGGATCCGCCCCCACCACCTGACCCTGCGCGCTATGGCGGACAACGCGGTGGTCATCAACGGACAGGTACAGGTTGCCGAACTCAGTGGATCGGAAAGCGTGATCCGGGTTTCGGTGGAGCAAAATGACTGGGTGTCGGAATCCCATGGTATTCACCCTTTTCACAAGGGTGACCGGGCGACGTTGTACCTGCATCCGGACAAGGCGCTCTACTTTGACGGAAACGACCGTCTGATCCGGTACTGAACATGGCGCGTATTGAGCTCAAGGGTATCCGCCACAGCTATCCGGCGCCCAGGGGTGAGGCGCAGGTGTGGGCTTTGGAGGAGTTGAATCAAGTCTGGGAGGATGGTGGCGCGTATGCTTTACTGGGGCCGTCCGGGTGCGGCAAGACTACGCTGCTCAATATCATCTCCGGCCTTCTCAGTCCTACCCAGGGCAAGGTGTTGTTTGACGATCAGGAAGTTACCGGCGTAAATACATCGGCGCGGCACATTGCCCAGGTATTCCAGTTTCCGGTGGTATACGACACCATGACGGTGTACGACAATCTGGCGTTTCCCCTGCGCAACCGCGGTGTTCCTGTAGCGGAAATCAGGCCTCGTGTAGAAGAGATCGCGGCGATGCTGGATCTGTCCGATACCCTGCAGAGGCGGGCATCCGGCCTCACCGCGGATGGCAAGCAGAAAATTTCCCTCGGCCGCGGGCTGGTGCGCCCGGATGTCAATGCGATCATGTTCGATGAGCCTCTGACCGTCATCGACCCGCACTTGAAATGGCAATTGCGCTCCAAGCTGAAGCAGCTTCATAAGGAGGTCGGCGTTACCATGATCTATGTCACCCACGATCAGACCGAAGCGCTGACTTTTGCCGATCGGGTCGTCGTGATGTTCCAGGGCAAGGTGGTGCAGGTCGGGACACCGGAAGAATTGTTTGAGCGGCCGCGGCACACATTCGTGGGGCACTTCATTGGCTCTCCCGGCATGAACCTGTTGCCGGCCGCCTGCGAGGAAGGCCGGCTGCGGTGTCTGGATCATGATTTCGGGCCTTTGTCGGGCGCCTCGGCTCAAGGCGGAACGCTGGAGCTGGGCGTGCGCCCCGAATTCGTGCGATTCGATGACAGTGGCATTCCGGTCCGGATCAACAAGGTGGATGATCTCGGCAGATACAGGATTGCGGATGTGGAGGCCGGAGGCGGACGGCTGAAAATCATCGTCCCCGAAGGCGGCGAGATCCCGGACCAACAGCCTGCGATCCGTTTCGACCCGGGACATACCCATTGTTATCTGGACGGCTGGATGATTGACCGGCCGGAGGCGCGGACATGAACCGGCTCAGCAACCGGAAAGCCTGGTGGCTGGTACTGCCGGTCGTAGCGCTGGTGGCGTTCAACGCCCTGATCCCGTTGATGACCGTGGTCAATTATTCAGTCCAGGAAACCTTTGGCAACAACCTGTTTTTCTGGCACGGCGTGGGATGGTTCCAGGAGGTACTGACCTCGGAACGATTTCATGCCTCGCTGATGCGGCAACTGGCGTTCACGTTCACCATCCTGCTGATCGAGATTCCGCTGGGCGTCGCCGTGGCTCTGTGCATGCCGCGCAAGGGGATCCGGGTTTCGGTGTGCCTGGTACTCATGGCGCTGCCGCTTCTGATTCCCTGGAACGTAGTGGGAGCCATGTGGAATATTTTCGCCTTGCCGGACATTGGTCTGCTGGGCAAAACCATCAACAGCCTTGGGATTGACTACAACTTCACCCAACAGCCGGTATCCGCATGGGTAACTACCGTGGTGATGGATGTCTGGCACTGGACTTCCCTGGTGGTACTGTTGTCCTATGCCGGATTGTGTTCCATTCCGGACGCCTACTATCAGGCTGCGCGTATTGACGGCGCCAGTGGCTGGGCGGTCTTCCGGTTTATTCAACTGCCCAGGCTGAAACGGGTCCTGACCATCGCCATACTGTTGCGATTCATGGACAGTTTCATGATCTACACCGAGCCGTTCGTGCTGACCGGCGGCGGCCCCGGAAATACCACCACGTTCCTGTCCATCGACCTCGTGAAGATTGCTCTCGGCCAGTTCGACCTCGGGCCGGCGGCAGCCATGTCACTGATTTATTTCCTGGTGGTGTTGCTGGTGTGCTGGGTGTTCTATACCCTGATGATGCGCAACGAGGAGCGGTAATTCATGCAAAACCGTACCGGCAAGGCCCTCGTCATGACGATATACATCGTCTTTTTGATGTTGCCCATCTACTGGTTGGTCAGCATGTCGTTCAAGACCACCAATGAGATCCTGGGCGTCTTCTCCCTCTGGCCCAGAGAGTTCACCCTGGAAAACTACCGCAAGATATTCACCGATCCTACCTGGTACACGGGTTATCTCAACTCCATCAGCTATGTAGTGATGAATACGCTGATCTCCGTGGCGGTGGCGTTGCCGGCGGCTTATGCGTTTTCCCGCTATCGGTTTCTGGGTGACAAGCACCTGTTTTTCTGGCTGCTGACCAATCGGATGGCGCCGCCAGCGGTGTTTGCGTTACCGTTCTACCAGCTCTACTCCGCCATTGACCTGTTCGATACCCATATCGGCGTAGCGTTGGCCCACTGCCTGTTCAATATCCCGCTCGCGGTCTGGATACTGGAAGGTTTCATGTCCGCAGTGCCCAAGGAACTGGATGAAACCGCCTGGCTGGACGGATATTCATTCTGGCGGTTTTTTATTCGCATATTCATCCCGACTATTGCGGCGGGCATCGGGGTGGCGATGTTTTTCTGTTTCATGTACTCATGGGTGGAATTGTTGCTCGCCAAGACCCTGACCGCGGTAGAGGCCAAGCCCATCGCGGCGACCATGACCCGGACCGCCAGTACATCCGGTTATGAACTGGGCCTGCTGGCCGCCGCCGGGACCCTGACCATCGTCCCGGGCGGGTTCGTGATTTATTTCGTCCGCAATTATATTGCCCGGGGCTTCGCGCTGGGCCGGGTCTAGGGGATCAGTTCGTGAGCGGCGTATTCGACTTGACCTGGATGGCGTGGACCTGGCCCACAGGCGTGTTTTTCCTGGTGGTGGCGCTTTCTGTGGTTGCCATGGGGATCTGGGAGGCGTTCAGCCCCGGCGGCAATCCCCGGCGGGGAGTATTCAGGATTGACACCACCCGTGGCGACCGCTTGTTCATTTCATGGCTCGGGACGGGGTTCATTCACTTGCTGTGGCTGGGACTTGTGGGCACTCCCCTGTGGATTCCCCTGGGCATTTCCGTGGCCTGGTTCCTGTTCGTGTTCAGGCGGGTTTGATCGGCTGCCGACTGAAAGATTCAACTTCTACGGTGATGTTGCGTGAACAAAATATGGATGCGTTGTCCCGCAATCCTCTGGATGTCCTGATTGTCGGTGGCGGCATCAACGGCGCCGTGTGCGCCGCGGCGCTGGCGGCGCGGGGCGTCAAGACCGGCCTGATTGATGCCAGGGACTTCGCCGGATTTACCAGTGGGCATTCATCCAACCTGATCTGGGGTGGAGTCAAGTACATGGAAAGCTGTGAACTCGGCCTTGTGGCACAGTTGTGCAAGTCGCGCAATGATCTGATGCGGCGATTTCCCAGCGCCGTCCGGGAAATCCGTTTCCTGACCACGATTTCCCGCGAATTCCGTCACCGCCCTTCTGTCTTGTGGGCCGGAGCCTGGTTGTATTGGTTGATAGGGCAGGGATATACCCGCCGGCCCCGCTATTTGCGCCCCGGCGCCATTGAGGCCGTGGAGCCGGTCATTGATACGAACCACAGCGCTGGAGGGTTGGAGTACTCGGACGCTTACCTGTTCGATAACGATGCGCGCTTCGTTTTCGGGTTCATCCGTCGTGCGCTGGACCACGGCTGTCTTGCCGCTAATTACGTGGAAGCGGTGGAGTTGCAGGATGAGGGCGAAGGGTGGCGGGTCAGGGCGAAGGATGGTGTTTCCGGACGGAATTTCGAGATCCGCTGCAAGGCGCTGATCAATGCGGCCGGAGCTTATGTCGATACATTGAACGCAGCCGCGGACATCAGGACGAACCACCGGCATACCCTGTCAAAAGGCATACACCTGATTGTTCCCCGGATCGGGGATAGTGGAAAGGTTTTGACTTTTTTCGCCGATGACGGCCGGTTGTTCTTCGCCATACCCATGGCTCACCGAACCTGTATCGGGACCACCGATACCTGGGTGGATACACCCGATACCACCGTCACCGACCGGGACCGGGATTATATTCTGTCCAATATCAATGCCAGATTGAATCTGCCGCGACCGCTGATAAGATCGGACATTATATCGGAGCGATGTGGAGTCCGCCCCCTGGTGGTTCCGGGAGGGGCCGATGCCGCCATGGATTTTCTCCAACTCTCACGCAGGCACGTGGTGGAGACAGACCGGGCAAGGCGACAGATCAGCATCTTCGGGGGGAAGTTGACGGACTGCATCAACGTCGGGGAAGATGTATGCCGACAGGTTTCCAGGCTTGGGGTCACGCTGACGCGAAGGTTGCCGCGCTGGTACGGTGAGCCGGGCGCGGAAGCGCGGGCGGCATTCCTGGCGCGGGCCACGGAAGCGGGCATTGACGGTGACCGGGCGCCGGACACCGGAGAACCTCTGGCTGAACGGTTATGGAGACGTTACGGCAAGGAAGCCGGAGCGATGCTGGATGCCATCGTGACAAATCCGTCCCTGGCGGCTCCGGCCATTACCGGAAGCGGGCTGCGCCTGTGCGAGATTGATCATTTGCGGGATCGTGAAATGATCGTGACGCTGGCCGACCTCCTGCGGCGGCGCTCCAGGCTGGCGCTGCTTTACCGGCACGAGGAATTAATGGCAATGGAAGGGATGTCGGAATTGTGCGACCGGTTGTTCGGCAATCAGGGTAAAGCGAAATTCGGAGCCTGGTCCGGCGGGGAGGAATGAGAGTGGCGGGGATGATGCGGGCGACCACAGGGGGTCGCCCCTACGCCCGGTGCAGTTCGTAGGGACAGGCCAGTGTGCCTGTCCGGACGTCCGGTGAGCGATCCTCACACGCTGGCCGCCTTTTCCTCGTGGCGCAGCCTTGCTCTTTCAGGTTGTTTGAACTGGATTCGTTGTAGCCCATCGGTATTCACTGACTGCCGGGTTCTCCACAAATCATGGTTGTCTTGTAGCGCCAGCCAGCTTTCAGCAGATCGGCCTAATACCGCCGACAGCCTCACCGCCATCTCTGGAGAAATGTCAGACTTCCCGGCGAGCAAACGACTAAAAGTACTTTTGGAAACACCGAGTTCGCGCGCAATACTTGCAGCAGTAACATCTGGAAATGGCTCAATGTAAGTCCGCTTGATCAATCCGCCCGGGTGCGGAGGGTCGAATTGTTGAATAGTCATCAGTGATAGTCCTCGTAATTGACATCGTAAGCGTCACCTCGTTCAAACTTGAATGATATTCTCCAGTTACCACTGATATCAATTGCCCAGTGACCAGCTAACTTCCCCTTCAACTCATGAAGGCGATAACCGGGGAGGTTCATATCTTCAATGCAGGCGGCCGTATGCAGAAAAGTGAGCCGATCTCGAATTCTGGTACCGTGCGTCGCCTGAATGCCTGCAGTACTGCCACTTTCAAAAAACTTCTTCAGACCTTTGTGTTTAAAATTTTTGATCATTATTGATATTATACAAAGGTTGCGGGTTGCGCAACCCAAAACCGGGTTTTTGTCAATGGATCATCCGTACAGGACACTTTATAAGGTATACTCTTCATCGGCCTTGCTGTTCACCCAGCGGGTGCGTGTTGTTTTTGACAGATAACAGTATACAAAGGTCTTTACACTCTTTATAACTTCTCTATCGCGGAATTAGGGTACCGTACATAATGATGATGTCAACGGATACGGTTAAAATACCCGATTTGTCTGAAATTTCATTGATCCGAACCATGCAAACATCCAATCCCGTCGTCAAAATTGTCGATGTAACCCTGCGCGACGGGGAACAGACTCAGGGTGTCTCGTTCTCCCGTTCCGAGAAAGAGAGTATCGCCCGGTCACTCCTGGGCTCGGTCAAGGTAGACCGCATTGAAGTCGCTTCCGCCGGTATATCGTCCGGTGAGCGCGAAGCGGTGCGGAACATTAATAAATGGGCGAATGAAAAGGGGTATCTGGGGCAGGTCGAAGTCCTCGGATTTGTCGATCACAGGCGCAGCGTGGACTGGATTTCCTCGGTTGGCGGAAAAGTGATGAACCTGCTCACCAAGGGCAGTGAAAAGCACTGCCGGGAACAGTTGGGAAAGAGCCTGTCGGAACATCTTGACGGTATATCCCGTACCGTCGAATATGCTTCCGATCAGGGATTGGCGGTTAATCTCTATCTCGAGGACTGGTCGAATGGCTATGTCGACAGCCCGCAGTATGTTTTCGACATGATGAAGCAGTTGCAATCCCTGCCGATCGGGTATTTCATGTTGCCCGATACGCTCGGCGTGATGTCTCCGGGTGAGGTATATGACAGTTTCGCCGACATGATCGACCGGTTCCCCGACTGCCGGTTCGACTTTCACCCCCACAACGACTACGGTCTTGGAACGGCGAACTGCATGGCGGCTGTGCGGGCGGGCGCGGCCTCGATTCATTGTACGGTCAATTGCCTGGGCGAGCGCGCCGGCAACGCTTCTTTGGCGGAAGTCTGTCTGGTGCTGAACGATAAGTTGGGAGCGCGATTGCGGGTCGAGGAGCACGAAATCTATAATATCAGTCGGATGGTCGAAAATTTCTCCGGGAAAATGGTAGCCGGGAATGCTCCGGTTATCGGTACTGACGTGTTTACCCAGACCGCCGGCATACATGCCGATGGCGACCAGAAGGGGGACCTGTACCAGACCTGCCTCAGCCCGGACCGCTTCAACCGGACCCGGTCTTATGCGTTGGGAAAAATGAGCGGCAAGGCGTCCCTGCAGAAAAATCTCGAAACACTGGGCATCAGCCTTTCTCCAGATAACCAGTCGAAGGTGCTCAAGCGCGTGGTTGAACTGGGCGACTCGAAGGAAAGCATTACTCCGGAAGACCTGCCCCTGATCATAGCCGACGTCCTGGAGACCCGGGACGAGAAAGTGATCGAATTGTTGAATTGTTCGATTACCAGCGTGCTGGGGCTTGATTCCGTGGTCAGTATCAGTGTGCGCCTGTTCGACAAAACGCTGAAATCCACCGGCACGGGCAACGGCGGATTCGACGCCTTTATCGTGGCCGCCAGGAAAGTCCTGTCTGGAACCGGATTCGAATTTCCCGAGCTGGTCGATTATCAGGTGCGAATACCGAAAGGCGGCAAGACCAGCGCGCTGGTCGAATGTTTCATCACTTGGCAGGACGGGGAAAGAAGGATCAGGACCCGCGGCATTGATGCCAACCAGGTGTTCGCCGGAATCGAGGCGACACTGAGAATGCTGAATCTGAAGCTGGCTCCGGATCCGGTTTGAGCTACTGGTGACGGATTCCGGAGCGCCGGAAATACCACTTGACTCTCCCTCACTATCCCGATATAGAAACATTGTCGCCTGGGCAGTTGGGCTGATTCAGGTAATAAAATTGAACACGATCAGTCGTTTAATGATATGACAGAAACTTATACTTTTGCACGGTTCTGGAAATGCGCTCTACAGGTAAATCCTGCCGAATATATAGCTTATCGTGGGCAGGTTCATGATATGTCAGAGGAAGACTATAACCAACAATTGTTAGATGCTTGCCTGCAGGAAAATATCAAGGTCATAGGCTTGGCAAATCATGGCAATGTGGATGGTGTAGACGGCATTCGCAACCTGTTTAATCAAAGCGGTATCGTTGTTTTCCCAGGGTTCGAAATCCCATCAGCAGAGAAAGCTCACTTTGTATGCCTGTTTCCAGAAAATGTAACCACAACTGAACTGAATCGCTATCTTGGGAAACTGGATTTGACTGATCCTCAAGATGGAGTGCGGCCATCTGGCTTAGGGGCAAAAGAGTTATTGAAACGCGCCAATGAATTGGGTGGCTTATGCTATGCGGCACACAGTACACATAACAGCGGAGTACTGAAAAAGCGTCTTCATCATGTCTGGTCTTCACCAGAACTAAAGGCTGTGCAAATACCGGGTTCTGTGAACGGATTGTCAGACAATTATAAGAAAATTGTGGAAAACAAAGACCCGAATTACAAGCGTGAATGCCCGATCGCAGTAATTAATGCGCTGGATGTGGTGAAGCCAGAAGATGTGATCAAGCCTGGGGCATCATGCCTTATAAAAATGACTCGTCCTTGTTTTGAGTCGTTTAAGATGGCTTTTCTTGACCCGGATTCCCGAGTCCGGCTCCATGCGGATGTACTGAATGAATACTTTTCAAAAATTGAACGTATCCGGTTTGATGGAGGATATCTTGATGGTATTGATATTTCATTTTCTGAGCATCTGAATGCAGTAATTGGCGGACGAGGAACAGGGAAATCCACATTGATAGAGTGCATACGTTATGCATTGGAAATTCCGCCTGAAGGAGGGAACGCAAAAAAACAACATGAGGAGATCCTGAAGGAGAATTTGGGAAAAGAAAAAGGGCGTGTGGAAATTGTGATTCGGTCTTCAGCATTTCATGGGAAGCGCTACGTTATTTCGCGCCGCTATGGTGAAGGCGCAATTGTTCGCGATGCCAACAACAATGTATCCAGTTTCCGGCCATTGGACCTGCTTCCTGATATCGAGATCTATGGTCAGAACGAGATCTATGAAATAGCGCAGGACCCTGGAAGTCAGTTGCGGTTATTAGAGAGATTTTTACCGGCTGATAGCTTGGAAGGACAGGGAAAGCTGGAAGAAATTCATAAAAAGCTACAGGATAATAAGGACAAATTATTGAAGGTGCAGAGCGTTCGAGGAGATATTGAAGTGCAAGTTGCACAGCTTCCCCGTCTTGAGGAGCAGGCAAAACAGTTTAAAGAGCTGGGTTTGGAAGAGAAACTAAAGGTCGTACCTTTACTGGAACGTGAGAAGAGTCTTGGGCTTCGGATCCTGGATGAACTGAACCGTGTTGATTCCTCACTCCGGGAATTACGTGAAAACTTGCCAGACTTGGTATTCTTAAGTGATACAGTTCTGGATGGGCTCCCTGATGAGGGTATTCTCAAGGAGTTAAGAGGTTTTCTGGATACATTGAAGCGGGATATCGAGGTTTTGTTGAAATCATCAGACAAGGACCTTGAAAAAGCTACAAAGGGAATTAAAGAATCGAATGAAAAGCTCATTACTGCAATTAAACAAAAAGAACAGGAGCTTGAAGAGGCCTTCAAGGAATTACCTGAAACAGAAGGGAAGAGTGGCCGTGAAATAGGGTCGGCATATCAGCATTTGCTGAAAGAGATCGAAGCAATCAGACCATCAAAATCCAGGCTGAAGGGGCAACAGAACCTGCAGCGAGAGCTTCTTCAACAACGCGCTAATTTTCTGGCTGCGTTATCAGATACCCGTGCAAAGAAAACGAGAGAGGTACAAACAGTTCTTGAGAATTTGAATAAACGCCTTGCCGGGAAATTGAAGATATCGGTGTCCCCGGAAGGAGAGCGACTGGATTTGAAAACGTTCCTGCTTCAACTTGAAGGTGTCGGAGAAAAGCGGTTGGCATGGGTCGATAAGGCTGCGGACCTCAGCCCGATATCCCTAGCGCGTGCGATTCAAGAGGGAAGAGATGCATTGCTGGGGGCAGGATGGGATATTACACCATCAGTTGCTGATGCGTTGATGCGTTTTACTCCGGCGAAATTGTACGATCTGCAAACATTAGAGCTAAGAGATAAAGTTAATATTGAACTGAATATATCACATGAGGGTAAGAAGAATTACCGATCTCTTGACCGATTATCTACTGGCCAGCAATGTACTGCAATTTTACATTTATTGCTTCTGGATAACCGGGATCCTTTGATACTGGACCAACCGGAAGATAATCTGGACAATGCATTTATTGCAGACCGTATTGTGGTCGAGCTACGGGATGCAAAACTTAAAAGACAATTCCTGTTTGCTACCCACAACGCCAATATACCCGTATTTGGCGATGCAGAATGGATCGGCATTTTAAGCGTAATGGACTCTAAAGCAAGTATGTCACCAGAAGCCCAGGGTTCGATTGATGTTCCAACAATCCGGGTAAGTGCGGCAGACATCCTTGAGGGTGGTAGAGCGGCATTTGTCCAGCGTAAAGAAAAGTATGGTTTTTAACCGCCAGGGTGTTATATAGATGCTAAAGACAGAGCTATATGAAATTATCGCAAATGGTGAGAACTCCGGTGTAGAGTTCAAGCGTGATGATTGTCGGCCCGAGCAATTAGCTAAAGAAATAGTCGCAATGGTGAACTTCTGCGGTGGGACTATACTGCTAGGCGTGGAAGACGATGGGGGAATAAGCGGTATTCAAAGAGAAAACCTGGAAGAATGGATTATGGATACCGTGGTTGCGCGAAAAATCCATCCTATGATTTTCCTGTTTTATGAAGAAATACAGGTTGATGATGGTATTCGAGTTGCCGTTTTATCTTTTACGCAAGGGGTATCCAAACCATATGTGTGCCGGCACAATGACCGGGAAGAAATTTTCATTCGAATTGGAAGCGTTTCAAGATTAGCTACGCGGGAGCAGATAGCACGATTGTTTGAAGCGGGGGGAATGCTCCATTCTGAATTGCTTCCGGTTTCAGGTACATCTCTCGAATCTCTGGATTTAGAAAGGCTCAAGGATTATTTACAAAATGTTATTCTGGACCCGGATATTCCAGGTTCTGGCGAAGAATGGGTGCACCGCCTCCTTGGGTTGGGATTTCTTACCGGGGATGTTGTTGCTCCGCCTGTATGTACCATAGCCGGGTTGCTTTTGTTCGGACGCCAACCAAGAAGGTATCTCAAGCATGCGGGTATCAGATTAATGGTATTTGACGGCGTAGAAAAAGATTATCGATCAAAGCTGGATGAGGCGCTTGATTTTCCAATGGTTAGCCTCTGGACGAAAGACAATAGCGGTGAACGTAAGTTAACTGTGGATGGCATTATTGAGAGTGTTGTGCAGATGCTGAAACCATTTATTTCGGAAGAGAGTGAAGAGATTGATGAGGCTATGCGTCGAGAGAGGAAATGGCATTACCCATTGGAGGCAGTGAGAGAAATATTCGTAAATGCGCTCGCTCATCGTGATTGGACACGATTTGTGGATGTCGAGATTACATGCTATTCGGACCGGCTCGAAGTTATCAGCCCCGGCGCCATGCAAAACTCAATGACCGTAGACAAGATGGTGGCTGGCCAGAGGTCGCCCCGGAATATCCTCATTGTGGAAGTATTAAGAGACTATGGATATGTCGATGCAAGAGGTATGGGAGTACGTACAAAAGTAATACCACTGATGAAAAGTAAGAATGGAATTGAGCCAATATTTGAATCAACGGAAGATCACCTGAAAACCATTCTTCGCCGAAGGGTTGGGGCGTTGCTTCAGGATTATCGGACAGGCACGGAGGCCTGAGCTTGCGCCTGAGGGGCGTCGTCCGCCCTGTTGCAATTTTTCTTCACTCCATCTAATATCGTACGAAGGGAAATCTACGGTTCAGTCCGATACAGACTCCCTGCACCATACTTATGAACTCTAACAATTTTAATTAACATATCTGGGGGGTTATATGACTGATACCAGCCAAAGAGTGGAGCATTGGACGCGCACCAAGCGCCTGATGATTATCACTTTGTTGTTATGGTTTGTCTTTTCTTTCGCCGTACACTGGTTTGCTGATGCCTTGAACGCGGCTTCGTTCATGGGCTTCCCATTGGGCTTCTACATGGCCGCGCAGGGCTCAGAAGTCATCTTCGTAGTACTGATTTTCTGGTTCGCGTGGGCACAGCATAAAATCGACCGGGAAACCGGCTTTGCGGAGGAATAGAAGATGAAAGGCAATTTTATTGAGAATTTACCGAAAATTTACGGGATGTATACCGGGGGCTTCCTGGTATTCATTCTGCTTATGGCCGTGTTCGAACAAATGGGCATGGCGGCGGATACCATTGGCATACTGTTCGTGGCCTTTACCGTCTTTATCTATGCCGCTATCGGCTGGTTGTCCCGAACCATGCAGGTCGACGCATACTATGTCGCCGGTCGTCAGGTGCCTACCGTCTTCAATGGTATGGCTACCGCCGCAGACTGGATGTCGGGCGCTTCGTTCGTCGCCATGGCCGGAGGCATCTACTTCGGCGGGCATGGCTATCTGGCGTTCGTGGTCGGCTGGACCGGCGGTTATGTACTGGTCGCTTCATTGATGGCGCCTTACCTGCGCAAGTTCGGCTGTTACACGGTGCCGGATTTCATCGGTACGCGCTATGGCGGCAATCTTGCCCGTTTCTGTGCCGTGGTAGTGCTGGTGGTCGCGTCTTTCACTTATGTGACCGCGCAGATCAACGCCACCGGAACCATCGCCTCGCGCGCGCTTCAGATTCCATTCGAGGTAGGAGTCTGGTTCGGATTGCTGGGTATCCTGCTGTGTTCGATGCTCGGCGGCATGCGCGCGGTAACCTGGACCCAGGTGGCGCAATACATCGTATTGATCATCGCCTATCTGGTGCCGGTATTCTGGATGTCCAACAAGCAGGGTTTCGGCGTGATTCCGCAACTGGTTTATGGCGACGCAGTGATGAAAATCACCGAACTCGAAGCGATGCACGGCCTGGGTACCCTGGAAGCGGTAGCCGGCGCGAAAGCCGGTTTGAAGGCGTTGAGCGTTCCTTTTGCCGCCGCCGGCGACAGCTGGAAGTTCGTCACCCTGGTACTGTGCATGATGGCCGGTACGGCGTCATTGCCGCATATCCTGATGCGCTACTTCACAACTCCTTCCGTCCGGTCGGCCAGACAGTCGGTTGCATGGTCACTGTTCTTCATTTTCCTGTTGTATTTCACGGCTCCGGCGCTGGCGACGTTTACCAAGCTGCAGTTGCTGAACCCTGATCTGGCAACCGGGATCATCGGCAAGGCGATCACCGAAGTGAATGCGCTGGAATGGGTGCAGAAGTGGAGCAGTGTTGGCTTCCTGCAGGTTATCGACGGTAACGGAGACGGCATACTGCAACTCAACGAGTTCTTCATGCGCGGCGACATTGTCGTGTTGGCCACTCCGGAAATTGCCGGACTGCCGTATGTAATCTCCGGCCTGGTCGCTGCGGGCGGTATGGCGGCAGCGATGTCAACGGCAGATGGCTTGCTGCTGGCGATCGCAAACGCCCTGTCCCATGACCTGTACTACAAAATCATTGATCCGGCTGCGGAAACCAAAAAGCGCCTGTTAGTGGCGCGGGTTTTGTTGCTGGTGATCGGAGCCGCGGGCGCCTTTGTAGCGAGTCTGAAACTCACCAGTATCCTCGGGGCGGTGGCATGGGCATTCGACTTTGCCTGTTCCGGGCTGTTCTTCCCGATCGTTCTCGGCATCTGGTGGAAACGGGCCAACCGGGCCGGCGCCATTGCCGGCATGGTATTCGGTTTCCTCGCGGGAACCTGGTATCTGTACATGGTCCGGTTCGCCGGGATGGACCCGTGGATCGGTATTGACCATCTGCGATTCGGAATTATCGGCATGCCGGTGAGCCTGATTGCGATGATTGTGGTTTCTCTGATGACGGAGGAACCCGACGCCGAAACCCAGGCCATGGTGGATGAAATCCGTGTGCCTGCGGGCAAGACGATACTGGGTTCTTCCCACTGACAAAAGTCTGGCTGAAATTGTTTTCAGTCTTGATTGTGCCGGGGCAAAGCCCCGGCATTTTTTTGCGCCCTCAGGTGACGGCGCTGACCGAAGCTGACTTGAAACCGACTGAACATGTACAGTGAATTTCCGGCCTGGGTACTGACCTTTGATTACATCATGGGCATGATCATGTGGACCCTGATCGGCCGGTTCGGGATGGGTATTTTCCTGCGCGAAGACAGTTCGTTCTTTTTCATGCGCGTATTCGTCAAATATACCAACCCGATCCTGAAACTGTTCTCCCCGATCACTCCCGGCTTCCTGATTGATGCGCTGGTACCTCTGTACGTAGCCTGGTTTTTCTATATGATCCGGTTCTACCTGATGCCCTGGCTGCTGGGTTATTCGGTATTGGGGATGCTTTCCTTCCCGCTGGAAAGCGAGTTCGCCCGTGGTCTGGCGAGCCTGATTTCGAAGCTGATCGGCGGTTGACCGGCGGCGGGTTCCGGTTCTTTATCTCAAGATAGCGGTTCGATCAGGTTTTTGACCACCTCGGTCGCCGACAGCCCCAGATACGGCTTCCCCATCGCCGCGGCCTGACCTGCCCACAACGGAGTAAAGTCGCTGCTCGCCCCGGCTTCTGCGTCCGTCCTTAAGGCGGCGAGCGCCGCGCCTGCCAGAGGGAAGGGCGGCGCCGCATCGTTGATCGGGCCGATTTCCCGGATCAGATAGTTGACAATGCCCCGGGCCGGTCTGCCGGTGAAGAGATTGGTCAGCACGGTATTGTGGTCGGTGGCCCCGCGCAATGCTTCGAGGTGAAGTCCTGCGGTCAATGCCTCCCTGCAAAACAGGAACAGCGATCCGATCTGGACACAACTGGCCCCCAGCGCAAGGCTGGCCGCGATTCCCCGGCTGTCGCCGATGCCGCCGGCTGCGATAACGGGGATGGAAACGGCGTCGACAATCTGGGGGATCAGCGCCATGGCGCCGGGCTGGTTGCGGATGTCCTTCTCCAGAAACATGCCGCGATGCCCGCCTGCTTCGACTCCCTGGGCGATGATCGCGTCCACTCCTTTTGACTCAAGAAAGACCGCTTCCTCGACCGTGGTTGCCGAGCACAGTATCCGGCGCCCCAATGCCCGCACCCGGTCGTACAACTCGTCTTGTGGCAGGCCGAAGTGGAAACTGACTACTTCCGGCAGTACCTGTTCAACCACATCGCACATTTCCCGGTCGAAAGGACGGCGGCCCGGAGGCGCTCCGGCGTCGGGTATTTCCGGCGGCTGTAATCCTCTTTCCCGGTAAAAGCGGGCGAGGGTCTGATGCCAGGCCCGGATACGATGATGGTCAACCGGTGGTTGCCGGTGACAGAAGAAGTTCAGGTTGAAGGGTTGGTCTGTATGCGAGCGGATAGCGGCGACTTCCTCCAGGATCTGTTCGGCGTCCAGCAGGGCGCACGGCAATGAACCCAGCCCCCCGGCCCGGCAGACCGCGACCGCCAGCGCGGAGCCGTTCGACCCCGCCATCGGCGCCTGGATGATCGGCGCCTCGAACCCGACTGCCTCGGGGAATTTTCGCATCGTCAGCCGCCCCGCTTACTGTATTGTCTCGAACAGCCCGCTGTCCATCCGCGCGACAAGCCCCGCCGCGTCTGTAATAATGTCCCGGTAACAGGCCGCTTTCGGCATCTCGTAAGCGAAATAGAAACGGGCGGTCTCGATCTTGGCTGCGTAGAAGGGGTCATCTCCTGAGTCCAGCGTCATCGCTACACAAGCCGCCCGCGCCAGTTGCCAGCCGCAGCACACAACGCCCCACAGCCGCAGATACGGGTCGGCGATGGAGCCGGGCTGGCGCATGTCGTCCGCCGCCATCGACAGCACGGTTTCCATGACCGCCTCCAGATCGTCCAGAGCGGACAGGGTTCGGTCATGCAGGTTCTTCAATTCGGGTTGGCGCACATTCGACATATCGCCGCGGATATGGTCAATCACTCTGTGCGCGGTCTGGCCGTTGTCGCGTATCAGCTTGCGGCCGATCAGGTCCAGCGCCTGGATGCCGTTGGTGCCTTCATAAATCGGGGTGATGCGCTGGTCGCGGTAATACTGCGCCGCGCCGGTCTCCTCGATGAACCCCATGCCGCCGTGTACCTGCAATGCCAGCGACACGTTCTCGAGGCCCATTTCCGTCATATAGCCCTTGACTATCGGAGTCAGTATATCGACCATGGCCTGGGCGAATTCCCTCGCCTGCGGATCGGCGGAGCGGAGTACCTTGTCGAATGAGCCGCCCAGCACCAGGCCCAGGGAGCGCAATCCCTCGATTCGGCATTTCTGCAGCATCAGCATACGCTTGACATCGGGATGCTGGATGATCTTCACCCGCCCGCCGCCGGGATTCTCGATGGCGGTACCCTGCACCCGTTCACCGGCGAACCAGACCGCCTGCTGATAGGCTCGCTCGGCCACGCCGTTGCCCTCCAGACCGACCGCCAGCCGGGCAATATTCATCATCGTGAACATATAAACCATGCCCTGATTCTCCTCTCCGACCAGATAACCGACCGCGCCCGCGGGGTCGCGGTACAGGCCGGTTCCGTAGCCCAGGACCGCGGTCGGGCTGCCATGAATGCCGAGTTTATGCTCCAAGGAAATGGTTTCGACATCATTCCGCACGGTCCAGTTGCCGTTCTCGTCCGGCAGGTACTTGGGCACGATGAACAGCGAAATCCCCTTCACGCCGGGCGGCGCTCCGGGCGTGCGCGCCAGGACCAGATGGATGATATTGTCGGTCAGGTCATGGTCGCCGTAGGTAATGAATATCTTCTGGCCGCTGAGCAGGTAATGGTCGCCGTCCGGGTCCGGGGTCGCCGTGGTCTTGACCAGCGCCAGGTCGGAGCCGGCCTGCGGTTCGGTCAGGTTCATCGTGCCGGACCAGTTGCCGTGGATCAGGTTCTCAAGAAAAATGTCCTTCTGTTGACTTGAACCGTGCAGGTTGATGGCTTCGATGGCGCCCTGGGTCAGCAGCGTACAGAGTGAAAACGCCATGTTCGACGAGTGCCAGATTTCCTGGACCGCGGTGGCCACCAGCCAGGGCAGGCCCATGCCGCCGCGCTCGGGGTCGAACGCCAGCCCGTTCCAGCCGCCTTCGATGAACTGCTGATACGCTTCCACCCAGCCGTCCGGCGTGCGCACCTCGCCGTTTTCCAGCCTGACCCCCTGCTGGTCGCCGACCCGGTTGAGCGGGTCCAGCGCTTCCTCGGCCAGTTTTCCGGCTTCGACTACAATGGCGTTGACCGCGTCCGGCGTCGCGTCCCCGTAACCCGGCAGGGCGTTTACGCCTTCCAGGTCGGACAGATGCTCAAGTGCGAACAGGAGGTCGCGCACCGGGGCTTTATATTGACTCATAACGTTGTTCCATGGGTTGAAGTTCTTTCAGTTTCCTGTGCACCTGCCGGGCCACCGAATCCATTTCATCCAGCGTATTGGCGATATCGACCTGTTTTTGTTTCAGTTCCCGCTTGTGCGCCTGGATGGTGGAGAGGACGAATTCCAGCTGCGCCGACTCGTTCGGATGGGTGTCGTATAACTCCATCGTCGTCTTGATTTCCGCCAGGGAAAATCCGAGCCTCTTGCCTCTCAGGATCAGTTTCAGCCGAACCCGGTCCCGCTCGCCGTAAACCCGCTTGTTGTTTTCCCGACGGGGCGACAACAACTTCTCGGCTTCATAAAAACGGATGGTCCGGGTCGTAATATCGAAATGCCCGGCTAAATCCGAGATGCTGTAGGTTGTTTTTAAGGACATTGGCATTAAGGACATTGGCAGTTGACGTTTACGTAAACGTAATGTACCGTATAACCCAGTCAAATTCCATACCTTAATACTTGAGGATTATTTTGGGCAGAGTTGATCGGTTGACCACGGCCTCATTCGACCTGGCGGAAGCGGGCATAGAATCCGGCAGCCCCTTGCGATTCGTGACTGCCGCCAGCCTGTTCGATGGTCACGACGCGGCCATCAACATCATGCGCCGGATTCTCCAGTCCAGGGGGGTTGAGGTCATTCACCTGGGGCACAATCGGTCGGTGGCCGAAGTCGTCAACGTCGCGTTGCAGGAAGACGCGCACGGCATCGCGATCAGCTCGTATCAGGGCGGTCATGTCGAATACCTGAAATACATGCTGGACCTGCTGAGGAAAAACGGCGGTGAGAAAATCCGGGTGTTCGCTGGCGGCGGTGGCGTCATCATCCCCGCGGAGAAAGCCCTTCTGGAAAACTGTGGCGTGACCCGCATCTACACCCCCGAAGACGGCCAGCAGATGGGCCTCGGCGGGATGATCGAAGACATGATCGAGACCACCGCCGCCCAACTTCGGCTCGACCCGCCTGACTCTGGCGCCCCGATGGACCTGGAATCTCTGGCAAAGGGCGGCGTCCGGGCGTTGTCCCGCGCCTTGTCGGCAATCCAGGACGGCGCTCCCCGATCAATGCCTGCTCTCGGCCCCCGATCAAGCCGAGGGCAGGCGCTGATCGGGGATCGGGGACAGGCTCCGGCCACACGCCTGCAGGACGCGATCAAACGCTGGCGGGAACCGGACCGGAAAATACCGGTTCTCGGCATTACCGGCACCGGCGGTTCCGGCAAATCCTCGTTGACCGATGAACTGATCCTGCGTTTCCGCCTGGATCTGGCGGACTCCCTGAAAATCGCGATCCTGGCGGTAGACCCGACCCGCCGCAAGACCGGCGGCGCCCTGCTCGGTGACCGCATCCGCATGAATGCGGTCCATCATCCGAACATTTTCATGCGCTCCATCGCGACCCGCGACAGCGTAACCGAAATCCCTGATTGCATCGGGGCCATGACCGTACTGTGCAAGGCCGCCGGGTTCGACCTGATCATCATCGAGACGCCGGGCATCGGACAGGGCGATACCGGTATCTCGGCCCTGGTTGACTGTGCGCTGTACGTGATGACCCCGGAGTTCGGGGCGCAGTCGCAACTGGAAAAAATAGACATGCTCGACTTCGCCGACATCGTCGCGGTCAACAAGTTCGACCGCAGGGGCGCCGAAGACGCCTGGCGCGATGTCGCCAAACAGGTGCAGCGTAACCGCGAAGCATTTACCGACCGCCTCGAAGACATGCCGGTATTCGGCGCCATCGCCTCCCGGTTCAACGACGACGGCGTCACGGCGCTGTATCAGGAAATCCTGGCCCGGCTCAAGGACCATGGATTGAAATGCGAAGGCAGCCGCCTGCCCCGGGTCGATATACGCGCCTCGACCGACCAGAACCGGATCATCCCGGAAAGCCGGGAACGCTATCTCGCCGGCATTGCCGGTACTGTTCGCGACTACCGGCGGCGGGTAGCCGGACAGGCCGCCGTGGCGCGGCAGATTCAACAGCTTGAATCGGCTCGGTCGATGTTGCAGACCCAGGGCGGTGATGGGGCGGAGGTGGAAACTGCGGCGCTGGAACGGTTGATCAAAGACCGCAACGCCCGGCTCGACCCGCAACTGAAATCGGCGTTGGAACAATGGCCGCAGGACCGGCGGGACTTTTCCGGGGATGAGTACGTGGTCACGGTCCGGGACCGCCGGATGCGCAATCCGTTAAAAAGGAAAACCCTGTCGGGCACGGCCGTCCCCAGGGTGGCCCTGCCGAAATTCGAAGACCAGGGTGAGCTTACCCGGTGGATGATGCTGGATAACCTGCCCGGCCGGTTCCCGTTTACCGCGGGGGTTTTCCCGTTCAAGCGCGACGGCGAAGACCCGACCCGGATGTTCGCCGGAGAAGGGGACGCATTCAAGACCAACCGCCGGTTCCGCAATCTGTCGGAGCATTCCCGCGCCAAAAGATTGTCTACCGCCTTCGATTCCGTGACCCTGTACGGGTGTGACCCGGACGAGCGCCCGGACATTTACGGCAAGGTCGGCAATTCCGGGGTTTCGATCGCTACCCTGGAAGACATGAAGACGCTGTATGACGGATTCGACCTGTGCGACCCGGCCACCTCGGTTTCCATGACCATCAACGGCCCCGCGCCGATCATTCTGGCGATGTTCCTGAACGTTGCCATTGACCAGCGGCAACAGGCGTTCACCGAGCGTGAAGGCAGGCCCCCGGACGCGGCGGAAGCGGAGCGGGTGAGGGCCGAAGCGCTGGCCAGTGTGCGCGGCACCGTACAGGCCGATATCCTGAAGGAAGACCAGGGACAGAATACCTGCATCTTTTCCACCGAATTCGCCTTGAAGCTGATGGGCGACGTGCAGCAGTACTTCACCCGGCATCAGATCCGCAATTTCTACTCGGTCTCGATTTCCGGCTACCATATTGCGGAAGCCGGCGCCAATCCGGTCACCCAACTGGCGTTTACCCTGGCCAACGGGTTTACCTATGTCGAAGCCTGGCTGGCCCGGGGCATGGACATTGATGATTTCGCGCCCAATCTCTCTTTCTTTTTCAGCAACGGAATGTGTCCCGAATATACCGTGATGGGGCGGGTCGCCCGGCGCTTGTGGGCGGTGGCGATGCGGGATCGTTACGGGGCCAGTGAACGCTCGCAGAAGCTGAAATACCATATCCAGACCTCGGGACGCTCCCTGCATGCCCAGGAGATTGATTTCAACGACATCCGCACCACCTTGCAGGCGCTGATCGCCATTTACGACAACTGCAACAGCCTGCACACCAACGCCTTTGATGAAGCGATCACCACACCCACCGATGAATCGGTCCGCCGCGCGCTGGCGATCCAGTTGATCATCAACCGGGAATGGGGGCTGGCGATGAATGAAAACCCCAACCAGGGCAGTTTCATCATCGAGGAGTTGACCGACCTTGTGGAAGAAGCCGTATTGTGCGAGTTCGAGAGAATTTCAGAGCGGGGCGGCGCGCTCGGCGCCATGGAAACCGGATACCAGAGAAGCTGCATCCAGGATCAGTCGATGGAATACGAGCGCGGCAAGCACGAAGGCTCGCTGCCGGTCATCGGCGTTAATACATTTATCAATCCCGACCCGAAACCACAGGGCGCGGCTATCGCATTGTCCAGATCAACCGAACAGGAAAAACGCAGCCAGATAAAACGACTGCGGCAATTCAGGGAGACCCACCGCGACGCCTCGACCGCTGCCCTGCAAGCGGTCAGGCAGGCCGCCATCGACAACCGGAATATCTTTGAACAATTGATGCAGGCCGTCCGCTCCTGCTCGCTCGGGGAGATATCCGAAGCCCTGTACGAAGTCGGCGGACAGTACCGCAGAAACATGTAGTAATTGATGAGCGGGCGACCACAGAGGGTCGCCCCTACGCCATCGTATCCCGGCATTCATATCATTGTGGATTCCCGCTTATCAAGGGAATGACGAGAGGGCGCGGGATTGACGGAATGAGTCCCGACCGGCATCGTAGGGGCGGGCCACCGTGCCCGCCCGTCCCGATGGCATAATCTACCCTGATTTTTGACAATACCATTGAATTGGTGCAGGATGGTAACTGTGAGGTATAGAAAATGAGCAATCAGGATTTGTTAAAACTGTTCAGGCCGGGGGATGGCGGTTTGCCTCCTTACCTGGCTGGCCGCCAGCGCGAACAGGAGTATTTCCGGAATTGCGTTCAATACCTGATGAGCAATGATGCCCCCGCCCAGAACATGATCGTCTACGGTCCACGCGGCAACGGCAAGACCGCCCTGCTCCGTCACCTGCAGAAAGAGACCCTCCAAAAGGAAGGATCGAAGCTGGATATTCAGTGGGTTACTCCCGGTAGAATGGAGACTCCGGCAGAATTTGACAACACGCTGGCGGGCGTGAAAAGATTCCGGGATAAATTCAAGAAGCTGATTGCTTCTGTCGGATATCAATCTGTATCAGCGGGCATTGAACTGGATTTATCCGGTTCAGCAAGGGCCGCAGAAGACCAGATCAGGAAGAAGTGCAAAAAGAAGCCCTTTATCCTGATCATAGACGAAGCGCATACGCTGAAGCCCGAGGTTGGAAATGCCCTGCTGAACGCCAGCCAGACCGTTCGTTCAGAAGGCAATCCATTCCTGCTGGTTCTGGCGGGCACACCGAACTTGAGGGCAACCCTGGCCAGGGCCAACGCCTCCTTCTGGGAGCGCAGTGAAAAACTGCGCCTGGGGCGCCTGTCACCGGATGAAGCCAGACAGGCGCTCACGATACCGTTGGCAAAGGCGGGCATATCCTTTGCGCCCGGTATTGCCGGAGAAGTCGTTGAACGCGCTCATTGCTATCCCTTTTTTCTACAACTCTGGGGAGATTGTCTGGCGCGGAGACTGACTCAGACCGGGGAGACAGAAATCACTATAGATACAGTCCAGGAAGTAGACGCAACGGTGACCGGCAAACGCGACGATATGTACCAGGATCGCTTCGACGAGATAAAAAGAATGGGATTGTTGCCCGCCGCCGAGAGTCTTGCGAACGTCTTCATCCAGAGCGGCGCCTCGACTCTGCATGAACGCACATTGGAAGAAGCGATTGCAAAAGGAATGGCAGGCGCTGATGAACCCGTCACAGATGGCCGCATCCTGGAGAAACTGGATCAGCTTTTTCAACTCGGCTATGTCTGGCGGGTCAAAGGAGTTGATTACGAACCTGGTATTCCGAGTTTGATGTCATACATACGAAAATGCTCGCTGTCCCCCAACGCGAGGTAAAATTGAACATAAAAAACATCGGCGTAGTCGGCGCCGGAACGATGGGTAACGGCATTGCCCAGATTTTCGCCGCCGCAGGCTTTACCGTTACCATGGTCGATATCGACCGTCAAGCCGTGGACCGTGGCATGGCCGCGATCGGCGGCAGTCTCGACAGAATGATCAGGAAGGAGTTGATCCCGGAGCGGGACAAGACAGACACCCTGTCGCGGATCACCACAGCGACTTCGCTGGACAGCCTGTCGGCGGCGCAATTCGTGGTCGAAGCCGTGCCGGAGGATTTCGGGATCAAGTCGGCCATCCTGAAACAGCTGGATTCTGTCTGCCCCCCGCAAACCCCGTTGGCGTCGAACACGTCATCCATTTCGCTGACCCGGCTGGCCGCGCAGACCGGCAGGCCGGAACGGGTCATCGGCATGCACTTCATGAATCCCGTACCGGTGATGGAGTTGATTGAAGTCATCCGGGCGCTGCAAACCGATGACCAGACCTGCGACATCACCCGCCGGTTGGCGCTGTCCTTAAGGAAAACCCCGATACTGGCCAATGACAGCCCCGGCTTCGTCGCCAATCGAATCCTCGTCCCGATGATCAACGAGGCGATTTTCACGCTGTACGAAGGGATTGCCACTGCCGAGGCGATAGATGAAATCATGAAGCTCGGAACCAGGCATCCGATCGGCCCGCTGGCGCTGGCTGACCTGGTCGGGCTGGATGTGGTATTATCGGTCTTGAGAGTGTTGCAGGAAGGCATGGGAGACCCCAAATTCAGGCCCTGTCCCCTGTTGACCAGGATGGTTGACGCGAATAAACTGGGCAGGAAAACCGGAATCGGGTTTTATGATTATCGCTGAACTTTCATGTAATGAACACATCAAAGAACATCATACTGCTGTCCGACGGAACCGGAAATAGCGCCGCAAAACGGCACAAAACCAATGTCTGGCGGCTCTACAATGCTCTGGACCTGCACCGCAAAGACCAGATCGCCATGTACGACGCCGGGGTAGGTACGAGTCAGTTCCTTCCTTTCAAACTGGTCGGTGGAATGTTCGGTTGGGGACTCAAGACAAATGTGCTCCAGCTCTACAAATTCCTTTGCCGCAACTATGAAGACGGAGACCGGATCTATCTCTTTGGATTTAGCCGGGGAGCATTCACTGTTCGGCTGCTGACAGGTCTGATCGCCAAGTGCGGAGTTTGCACGGGATTCCGGTCGGAACAGGATTTGGATAAGATTGCGCGCGCAAATTACGCCGACTACCGCAAATACAGTCGCTATACGCTTTTCGGATTATTGGCTGGTATATGGAACTGTATAAGGGGCAAGAAACAAGTTTCCTGTTCCGGCGTGACGTCCCCAGAAATCCAGTTCATCGGAGTGTGGGATACGGTCGACGCTTATGGCTTTCCGATCGACGAATTAGCTTGTCTGTTTGATCGTCTCATTTTGCCTATACAGTTCAAGGGCCGACAACTGAGCAAGATTGTTGTCAAGGCCTGCCACGCCCTTTCTATTGATGACGAGCGGCGCACTTTTAGCCCTGTAATGTGGGACGAGACGGCTGAGTGTAATCCTTATCGAATTGAACAGGTCTGGTTTCCCGGAGTTCACAGTGATGTCGGCGGTGGATATGCGCGCCGCGAACTTGCCTTGGTATCACTGGACTGGATGATCTCCAAGGTAGCGAAAAAGTCGAAGATCGGCAAGGGCAATAATGGCCTTGTGTTTCGTCACAACGTTCGCAAGAAATACCAGCGATGTTGCGACTGGAACGGTATGCAGCATGATTCCCGATCGGGCTATAGAGCGCTATATCGTTATAAGCCCAGAGACATTGAAAGGATATGCCGTCAGGGCGGAACGGCGCGAACGTTACCCAAAATCCATCGCAGTGTATTTGAACGGATTCGGGGCACGGTCGTGCCCTACTCACCGACAGGACTACCTGAGAATTACGATATAGTGGTTACCAGGGGAAGCATTCCGCCATTTCCGCCACTTCCTGCGATTCTTGGATATGAGAATCTGAGCGCCAAGAAAGCGCGAATTTCCGCTATGAACCATGCGTTGGATGTCGTCTATTGGAGACACTGGCTCTACAGGATCTTTGTGATGACGACGCTGCTGCCCGTCGCCGTTTCCATACTCCTGATATGGGAAATTTTCGGACACAGTACAGCCCTCGCCTGCATTCTGGAACCGTTGTACAGGTTTTTTCTGTTCATCCTTTCTTGTTTCATTTCCGAACAGAATGTGGTCGCATGGTCCCAGAATACGGAATTCTGCATCCAGGTAGTGTTGTTATTGTGCTTCCTGCTTGCTTATATTGCTGCTCTTATCGCCCTCAAAATTTGCGCGTATAAAAAAACCTGCAACAAAGCCGAATCGGCATGGTCATTTGTGAAGCGTGGCGTATACCCCGCACCGACTTTGAAGAGGACAATAACTTCCCGGATGCGAGAGTGCTCAACATGCCTCGCTGATGCTGTACAAAAGAAATTCTGTCGGTATTGATTGAGCCGCAGTCCCGGCTAACCGGTCAGGAATTTCTTTGCTGAACTTTCGCTGAACTTTCAGTCGCTAAACTTTCGGATACAATTCAGGGTTATTTATGCTAGAATATGCAAAAAAAGTGTTGACTGTTACATAAATTTAATTTAATGTTCGCATTTATTGATAAGAGTAAACTAGATTGAGTACATAAAGTACAGGGCTGACTTTGCCGGAGTTGCAAATTTTGACCGCCGGGAGTAGCATTTAACCAAAGATATTTGATAGACTATTTAAACTTTACACATTTGGGAACCATCGATGAAAAATACCAAACATACTGAGATGAATGACTCCTCTAACGATCAGGAAATCACTTCTCAATCCAAACGAAAAGTCCTCACCTCTCTCGGAATTACCTCCGGGGTAATCGGCGCGTCCGCCCTCTCACAGAACTGGGTCAAACCCGTAGTCAATTCCGTCGTACTTCCGGCTCATGCCCAAACGAGCCCTGGTACTGGTACTCCGACTACTACTATGGCTCCGACTACTACTATGACTCAACCCGGGATCCTGATCTCGACAGATAGTGACGGTACGATAGGGGATGGTGGTACTGGGGATGCTGGTAGTGTGACCTATCAGGTCAGATTGGCTACATTACCAACAAACACGGTGACAGTAGAGGTAACAGTTGACCCTGCAACAGCAGCAACAGCAGCAACGGATCCAACTACGGACCCGGTTGCACTTTCGTTTGACCTGAACCAATGGGACCAGTGGAAACCTGTGGTTGTGACTGCTGCTGCTACAGATGTTACTGAAAGGACAGATGTCACTGTCACGTTTGAAGCTTCCGGTGGCGGTTACAACGAATTAATGGCAGAACGAACGTTTACTATTATCAATGACGACCCGGAGCCAGTGACAGAAGTGGAAGCAGTAGCAAGTAATTACAGTTTCACTGATGATAATGGAGATGTAACAGTAACGTGGACGGCTCCGGCTACTGATGCAGAAATTCTGGGTTATGTAGTGTCTTCGGACCAAGTGGAAACCGACGGCAGTCACAGTCAGAGGCTGGGCCCTGATGTAACCACGGCTGTATTCATCGGTATTCCAGCGGGTGATCATGTTTTCACTGTAACAGTTAACTTTAAAGAAGGGACCAACCCTGCAGGCGTACCTGCCGCCTCTGTCACAGTAGGACCATGATGATAAGGAGCGTAATCCTGAAACCCCAAAAAAGCCACCGCAAGGTGGCTTTTTTATTGCCATCACTCCCCATCCCCGATCAGGTCGAGGACAGGCTTTGATGGGCAAGTCAAATCCGCAAAGCGGATTTGGTGGGGGGCACAACCGTCATCTATCGCCCCAACTATCCATCATCCCCGCACCTGCCCTTTTCTGCTACAATCCCTGAAATCCAACATAAAGGAATATCACCATGACAACCACCGCCGTACCCACTTCCGATGAAATCTGGAAAATCCTGAAAGAGACAATTCGGGGGATTGAAGAGCTTCGTCTCAGCCAGAAAGAAGCCGGCCAGGAAGCCAGCCAGAAAATGGAAGAACTGCGTCTCAGCCAGAAAGAAACCGACAGACAGCTGAAAAAGACCGAAGCCCTGTTTAACACCCAGTGGGGGCGATTGATGGAGAGTCTGGTAGAAGGAGACTTGATTGCTATCCTGAATCAACAGGGCATACAGATTGCCCACATTTCCACCAATGCCAAACAAAGAGGCCGTGGCGATGATTATGAATATGACATTATCGCGGTAAACGGTGAGGAGGTCGTAGTCGTTGAAGTCAAGACCACGTTAAGGGTGCAGGATGTGAAAGACTTTCTGGTGAATTTAGATCAGTTCACGACCCGCATGCCCTATCATAAAGACAAGACGATTTATGGAGCGGTTGCGTGGTTGAGGGCGGACGCAGAATCCGATACCTATGCTGAAAAACAGGGATTGTTTGTAATCCGGGCGACCGGCAGCAGCGCCAGCATTGTCAATCGGGAAGATTTCAAGCCCCAGGTATTTTCCTGAATCCCCGTCAGACGCATCACTCCCTATAGACAGATACTCCCCCTCCCCGATCAAGCCGGAGACAGGCTTTGAGAGGGAGTCAAATCCACAAATCCGCAAAGCGGATTTGGTGGGGGGCATTCCCGCCTTCGCGGGAATCCACTACCGAAATCCCCCCGCCTCAACAATCGCAGGAGCCTGCCCTCGGCCTGACCAGGGAGCGGACCTCCGCACCCGCTCGCGCCAACCAACATTCCCGCACCTGCCCTTTTTCTGCTACAATGACCACGACCTCAACATAAAGGAGTATGAATATGACCACCAACGCCGTACCCACGCCAGACGAAATCTGGCAAATCCTGAGAGAAACCGCTGCCATCGGCAAAGAAACCGATAAGCGGTTGGATAAAACCAGCCAGGAAATCGCAGAAATTCGCGCCATTCAGAGGGAAACGGCTGAAGAAATGAAGGAAACTGACCGTAGAATAAAAGAAACCGACCGGCAAATGAAGAAGAGCGAGGCCCGGTTTGACTCTCGATGGGGTCGGTTGATGGAGAGTCTGGTAGAGGGAGACCTGGTTCCGATTTTGAATCGATGGGGCATTGCGGTTGAAAACACTTCCACTCGTGTCAAGAAGAGGAGTCAGGAAGATAATTATGAATACGACATTATTGCGGTAAACGGTGAGGAAGTGGTAGTGGTTGAAGTGAAGACCACGTTGCGGGTAGGGGATGTGAAGAAGTTTGTGATAGATTTAGACAAGTTCACGACTCGTATGCCCTATCATAAAGACAAGACGATTTACGGAGCGGTTGCGTGGTTGAGGTCGGACGCGGAAGCGGATGTATATGCGGAGAGGCAGGGATTATTCATCATCCGTGCGACCGGCAGCAGCGCCAGCATTGTCAATCAGGAGAATTTCCAGCCAAAGGTATTTTCCTGAATCCACAAAAAAAGCCACCGCAAGGTGGCTTTTTTATTGCCATCACTCCCCCCTTGATGGGGGGTATTCCCGCCTTCGCGGGAATCCACAACTAAAAACCAAAGAGGTATTACCATGTATTTTGTCAGTTCGGGGAAAAGTTTTTGGGATAGAGATCAGATTTCTAAAAAGCCGGAGGGCAAGTTTCGAGACATCAATCTTGTGACAAACGTATCTACAAAAAAGACCAGGCAGGACTATCAGAACTTTGTTGAAAACAACAAGGTGCTCATCTTGTGTCATGGATACAATAATGAGCTTGACGACGTTCTACGTGCGTACAAAACGATTGTTAACAACGAATGCAAATATACGAAACATTTCGACACTATCGTCGGCTATACATGGCCGGCAGGCGATAACTTCCTTGAGTACCATGCCGCAAAGAAACGTGCATCGGCGGTAGCCCGAAGATTTGCTGATTTGCTAAAAACCACTATGTCAAATTGTTCCGAATTGGCGGTAATGTCCCACAGTATGGGGTGTAGGGTTTCGCTTCTCGCCTGCGAAGACCTTATCGAAGATAAAGTGGATAAGCGTACAAAGTTCTGTCAGTTTTTAATGGCGGCGGCTGTCGACAATGAATCGGTGGAAAAGGATGAAAGATACTATAAGGCTGCCTCGTATGCTGACAACACGTACGCATTTCACTCGAAAAATGATGATACTTTATCGGTAGGGTACAGAATTGCTGAGTGGGACAGAGCATTGGGGCATAGCGGCCCTGAAAACCCAGGTGCCATCAGTCCCAAGACAAAGGTCATCAATTGCAAAACGGTCGTAAAGTCACATGGTGCCTACAAACGAACTCAGCAGGTTTACGAATATATCCGCAACGAATTGACAGGCAACCCGGCAGGGCAGTATTCAACGCTGTAGCTTGAACAAGGCGGTCGCCCTCCCCAACTCGCAGAGCCGTCAGGCGATAGTGGGTGGAGGCACGACCGTCATCCCACACAACCAACCAACATCGTAGGAGCCTGTCCTCGACCTGATCGGGGATGGGGAGTGATGGCAATAAAAAAGCCACCTTGCGGTGGCTTTTTTGGGGTTTCAGGATTACGCTCCTTATCATCATGGTCCTACTGTGACAGAGGCGGCAGGTACGCCTGCAGGGTTGGTCCCTTCTTTAAAGTTAACTGTTACAGTGAAAACATGATCACCCGCTGGAATACCGATGAATACAGCCGTGGTTACATCAGGGCCCAGCCTCTGACTGTGACTGCCGTCGGTTTCCACTTGGTCCGAAGACACTACATAACCCAGAATTTCTGCATCAGTAGCCGGAGCCGTCCACGTTACTGTTACATCTCCATTATCATCAGTGAAACTGTAATTACTTGCTACTGCTTCCACTTCTGTCACTGGCTCCGGGTCGTCATTGATAATAGTAAACGTTCGTTCTGCCATTAATTCGTTGTAACCGCCACCGGAAGCTTCAAACGTGACAGTGACATCTGTCCTTTCAGTAACATCTGTAGCAGCAGCAGTCACAACCACAGGTTTCCACTGGTCCCATTGGTTCAGGTTAAACGAAAGTGCAGTCGGGTCCGTAGTTGGATCTGTTGCTGCTGTTGCTGCTGTTTCAGGGTCAACTGTTACCTCTACTGTCACCGTGTTTGTTGGTAATGTAGCCAATCTGACCTGATAGGTCACACTACCAGCATCCCCAGTACCACCATCCCCTATCGTACCGTCACTATCTGTCGAGATCAGGATCCCGGGTTGAGTCATAGTAGTAGTCGGAGCCATAGCAGTAGTCGGAGTACCAGTACCAGGGCTCGTTTGGGCATGAGCCGGCAGTACGACGGAATTGACGACGGGTTTGACCCAGTTCTGTGAGAGGGCGGAGCTCAGTACTGAAGTGGGTGATGGTTCTACGGTAAGCTATCATGTCAGGTTAACCACAAAGCCACTGAATAACGTAAAAGTGACAGTGTCGGCAGACTCTGAGGCCTCGGCTCAGACTCTTCAGGTTTCTATTAATGGCGCAGCGGGTATTGCCATTCCCGATGACGGTCTTACCTTTACGAGAGCAAATTATAACATAGAACAAACCGTGATCATTACGACTGTTGATTCTTAACAACGACTGTTGATTCTGCTCCTGAGGATCCTGCAGTCACTATCAAGTTCGAAGCGTCTGGTAGCGACGACTACGCAGATGTATCTCAAGAAGTGATGTTTACTATTGTCAATGACGACCCGACTCCTCCTACGAATTTGAAAGCTACGGCTGGGACCGGTACGGTGACGGTAGAGTGGGATGCGCCGGATACAAGCACCATGCCTGCAAGATACATTGTGCAATTAGCGGAGGGAGCGAGTGCCCCAGCTGCAGCCACAGCGAATACTGCGAATAATTCGTCGAGCCTCCCTTACGCTATAAATGTGGACTCTGGAACAAGCTATACCTTTATGAATGTGCCCGCAGGGGTTCAATATTCGTGCATGGTGGTTGCTGTTTTTGTAATTGGTGATACCACAACATTCACAGCCACTACAGACGGTGCAACAACGTCCGAAGTGGTAGGATAAGGTATACCTCTCTAATCTTCTTGAAAAGAAGTAAAAAAGCCACCGCAAGGTGGCTTTTTTTATTGCCCGCCATCACCTTATTCAGCAATCATGAGAGAGAACCGGATGATAGAACGGCTGAACTCACTCGTGGTTTGCTTGCTGTTTATCCTGATGGCGACTAATGCCGAGGCTGACTCTTGTGCAAATAGCGTTGCCTCCAATGATGGCATCGTCAATCAACTCTTTGTCGAAGCAGCGAAACTGGCCCACGAAGCGGAAAAGAAAAAAGACCAGCGACAGGCTTTATTAAAGAATGCCTTGAACAAGTTGGATGAGATCATAGACTACCATCCCCGTACCGACCTTGCGGTCAAATTGGTATCGGGGCAAAGCATCGGGGAAATCTCGATGGCCGGATTGAAGCAGGAAATTGAGGATTTGAGTCAGACGGAACTAAAATGTTGCCAATGTAAATCTCCATGTAAAACGCTATGTGGCGCCATAGATATGGCACTGGGTCAACCCGATGATGCGGTGTATGCGGCGGTTGTTCGCAAGCTGGTTCGCCGTGATGAGTTTCAATGTGCAATATGGGTTTCCGATAAGATATCCGACGAAAAGGACAAGAAATCCATACAAAAAAGTATTCAAAGGGCTTGGGTCCGGTCTACTCTTTTGACAGGAACCGATAGATGTTCGGTTACCTGTTAAGTGTGCCTGCCATGAGAGTGATTGTTCTGCTCGGCATTGCGGTATTGATGAGTGGTTGCATCAAAACGTTCAATACTTCCGATGGGCAAAGCCGATTGATCAAGGCGGAGCATCGTGCGGTCATCTCGGCGAAGCGGGAAGTGATCGGCTCTCACGGGCAGCCGGTATTGGGCGAGGATGGCGAACGGGTCACCAGCTTGGCCGTGTGCGCCGAGCCGAGCCCGGACGCACTGTTTGCGGCAGCACTGGAGCTGAGTTCAGAAGATAGCTCATCCGAAGAAGCCTTGAAAGCCCTGTTTTCGACTAAAACCGAGCACATCGGACTGCGTACCCAAACCATTCAGCTTCTGCGGGACGGGTATTTCCGGCTTTGCGAAGCCTTCCTCAACGACGGTATAGACTCCATCGCTTACGATGTGTTGCAACGCCGGTTCCAAAGCCAGATCGTTGCACTGCTGGCGGTTGAACAATTGACTCAAGCTGTACCGGCACAGCGGGGGAGTGGACCCACGGAGATGTCCCACATTGCAAAAACGCTCGAAGATTCGGAGCGAACATTACATAACTTGAAGAATAAAACAAACAATAAGGAAAGCACGGACGATAATCTCAAAGAGATGCTCGCAGAGCAAATTGAGCGAAGAGAACACATGAACAACGTATTGGAGAAGTCCTTCCTCCAAGCCGCACAGGCGATACAAGAATCGGACACGGCCAAACCGGGCGAGGATTCCGTTGGCACAGCAGAGTGCCAGTCCGCTGTCATCAATGCCGTCCGCGCCATCACACTGAATGCGATCAATCAGGATTACGAATCTCAGGTCTGCTTCGAGACCTTGCGATTTCACAACAATCTGGGACAATTCAGAAACGATGTCAACAATGCTTTCGATAGCGCCGGTCTTGCGACCGAATTGAAGGGTGGTAAGTTTATGGAACACTGTGAGAATCTGTTTGCGGCGCAAGCCGACTTTCGGGATGCGCGTGTTCGCACGGTGGAAGCGTTTGCGTCCGCAATACAAACGGTGACCAGCAAAGTCGCATACGGCAAGCTATCAGCCAGCGATGCAGCGTACTATATCCGTGTACTGTCGACTGCCGTGCCGACAGAAGCGGGCACTGCATTTCTTCGCCGTGAATGGAGGAATAACAGCAAGATAAAACTGCCGAACGGCGCCAGTATTGAGAATGAGGTGGGATTACGGTATTTCAGTACGGAACTGAAACTGTTACAGGAACTAATTAAACCTAATTAAAATGCCGTAGCAGTCCGATAAAAGAACATGAACCTTTTCCACAAAGCCAGGATACCGCTTGGTCTTTTGATAGTACTTTCCCTGGCCGCGCCGGTTTCTGCGGACATCATCCGGGTTGCCAGCTGGAACATGGAGCATCTCCGGGATACAAACGGCGAAGGTAAGCGCCCGAGAACGGAAAACGATTACCACCTCTTGCGGGAACACGCGCAAGGACTCGCTGCCGATGTGGTCGCGGTGCAGGAAGTCGAAAATACGGCTGCGCTGGGCCGGGTGTTTGATCCGGCTCAATACAGGCTCCTCGTTTCCAACAGGCCGCATGCCCAACGCACCGGCTTTGCGGTTCACCAGTCGCTCCGGGTGAAGCGCCATCCGGATTTGCAGGGCCTCAATACAAGCGGTGGATTGCGCCATGGAGTAGATATTGAGATTGAGACAGGCGGGCGGAAGATTCGGCTACTCTCAGTGCACCTGAAATCTTTCTGTTTCAAGGGTTCGGTTGTTACGCCTGTCAAGAAGGACTGCAAGAAACTGGCCAGACAGATTCCGGTACTGGAGCAGTGGATTGACGACCGGGCACGAGAAGGAATACCGTTCCTCGTATTGGGCGACTTCAATCGCCGGTTCGATGTACCAGGGGACGATTTCTGGCCTGAGATTGATGATGGTGAGCCAGCACAACTGAAGCTGACTCGTGCGAACGCAGGGATGAACGCGCAGTGTAACCCAAAATACCAGTGGTTCATTGATCACATGGTTTATGACCGTCTTGTATCGCCCTGGGTCGTTCCCGATAGTTTCGAAGAGCACCTTTATACAGGAGACCTGTTATCCGACCATTGCCCGATTTCCATGAAATTGGACCTGAACCGGTGACCAATAAACCGGGGCGCCGCACAACCGTCATCCCACGCAACCAACCAACATTGTAGGAGCCTGTCCCCGGCTCCGAACGGGGATCGGGAATCCACAACCGAAATCCCTGGCGCCATCGATTCAATCGTAGAGCTTGCCCCCGGCCCCGATCAGGGGGCGGGTCACCGTGCCTGTAAACCAAAGTATCTGATATAATCACCTGAAAAACCCGACATACAAGGAATACCAAAATGACAACCACCGCCGTACCCACTTCCGACGAAATCTGGCAAATCCTGCGAGAAACCGCCGTCAGCCAGAAAGAATTTCGCCTCAGTCAGGAAGAATCCAGCCGCAAAGCTGATCGGGAAATCGCCAAAATTCACGCCATCCAGGAAGAAACGGCTGGAGAGCTCAAAGAAACCATTCGGGGGATTCAAGAGCTTCGTCTCAGCCAGAAAGAAACCGACAGACAACTGAAAAAGACCGATAAGCAGCTGAAAAAGACCGAAGCCCTGTTTAACACCCAGTGGGGGCGATTGATGGAGAGTCTGGTAGAAGGAGACTTGATTGCTATCCTGAATCAACAGGGCATCCCGATTGCCCATACTACCACCCATGTCAAACAAAGAGGTCGTGGCGATGATTATGAATATGACATTATCGCGGTAAACGGTGAGGAGGTTGTAGTCGTTGAAGTCAAGACCACGTTAAGGGTGCAGGATGTAAAAGACTTTCTGGTGAATTTAGATCAGTTCACGACCCGCATGCCCTATCATAAAGACAAGACGATTTATGGAGCGGTTGCGTGGTTGAGGGCGGACGCGGAAGCGGATATATATGCGGAGAGGCAGGGATTATTCATCATCCGGGCGACCGGCAGCAGCGCCAGCATTGTCAATCGGGAAGGTTTCAAGCCCCAGGTATTTTCCTGAACACGGACCGGAGCCAACCTGCGCCTGCCCGGTTCCCGTTTTTCCCGCCTTCGTGGGAATCCACAACCCGTCATCCCGCAAACAAACATCATCGTAGGGGCGGGTCTGTGTGCCCGCCCGCAACCCGACATCCCCCGCATCTTTATAAACTCTTGTACTGCACCGAAGGGATACCTATAATCGGAACATGCCCCAAGCCATCGCATTCGATACCCACCGCTTTGTCAAGCATCTGACGGAGAGTGGGTTCACAGAGAAACAGGCCGAGACCCTGGCCGAGGAGCAGGTTGCCCTGCTCAACACCAATCTGGCAACCAAAGCCGACATCGAAGCTCTGCGACTGGCAACCAAAGCCGACATCGAAGCTCTGCGACTGGCAACCAAAGCCGACATCGAAGCTCTGCGACTGGCAACCAAAGCCGACATCGAAACGGTCAAGGCCGACATCGAAGCCCTGCGACTGGCAACCAAAGCCGATATTGCACGACTCGAAGCCAGTACCGAAGCCTTGCGACAGGAAACCAAAGCCGATATCGAAGCCCTGCGACATGGAACCCGGGCCGATATTGCGTTATTCAAGGCTGATTTACTGAAATGGATGTTCGGAGCGCTCATCGCTCAGGGAGGGCTGATCGTCGCCTTGGTCAAACTTCTGTAAAGAGTTATTTCGGTGAAGATATCAAAATCATAACCGGATCCTCAATCAAGTCGCAGGCTCTACGGTAGTGATTGGTTGAGCGTTGCCATCGCCTCAACAATCGTAGGGGCGGGTCTCCGTGCCCGCCCGTGACGGACAGCGCCCCTCCCGTCAATCCCGCGCAAGCGGGAATCCACTACCGAAATCCCCCCGCCTCAACAATCGCAGGAGCCTGCCCTCGGCCTGACCAGGGAGCGGACCTCCGCACCCTGGTCAGGCCAACCAACATTCCCGCACCTGCCCTTTTTCTGCTACAATGACCACGACCTCAACATAAAGGAGTATGAATATGACCACCAACGCCGTACCCACGCCAGACGAAATCTGGCAAATCCTGAGAGAAGTTTCCGCCAACCTGGAAGAGACCGCTGCCAGCCAGAAAGAGACCGCTGCCAACCAGAAAGAGACTTCCGCCATCGGTAAAGAAACCGATAAACGCCTGGAAAGATTCCGTATCAGTCAGGAAGAATCCAGCCGGAAGGCGAGCCGGGAAATAGAAGAGATTCGCGCCAGCCAGAAGGAAACCGACAGACAACTGAAGAAGAGCGAGGCCCGGTTTGACTCTCGATGGGGTCGGTTGATGGAGAGTCTGGTAGAGGGAGACCTGGTTCCGATCCTGAACCAATGGGGCATTGCGGTTGAAAACACCTCCACCCGTGTCAAGAAGAGGAGTCGGGAAGATAATTATGAATACGACATTATTGCGGTAAACGGTGAGGAAGTGGTAGTGGTTGAAGTGAAGACCACGTTGCGGGTAGGGGATGTGAAGAAGTTTGTGATAGATTTAGACAAATTCACGACTCGTATGCCCTATCATAAAGACAAGACGATTTATGGAGCGGTTGCGTGGTTGAGGTCGGACGCGGAAGCGGATATATATGCGGAGAGGCAGGGATTGTTCATCATCCGGGCGACCGGCAGCAGCGCCAGCATTGTCAATCGGGAAGGTTTCAAGCCCCAGGTATTTTCCTGAACACGGACCGGAGCCAACCTGCGCCTGCCCGGTTCCCGTTTTTCCCGCCTTCGTGGGAATCCACAACCCGTCATCCCGCAAACAAACATCATCGTAGGGGCGGGTCTGTGTGCCCGCCCGCAACCCGACATCCCCCGCATCTTTATAAACTCTTGTACTGCACCGAAGGGATACCTATAATCGGAACATGCCCCAAGCCATCGCATTCGATACCCACCGCTTTGTCAAGCATCTGACGGAGAGTGGGTTCACAGAGAAACAGGCCGAGACCCTGGCCGAGGAGCAGGTTGCCCTGCTCAACACCAATCTGGCAACCAAAGCCGATATCGAAGCTCTGCGCCTTGCGACCAAGGCTGACATCGAAGCTCTGCGCCTTGCGACCAAGGCTGACATTGCACGACTCGAAGCCAGTACCAAAGCCGACATCGAAACGGTCAAGGCCGACATCGAAGCCCTGCGACTGGCAACCAAAGCCGACATCGAAGCCCTGCGACAGGAAACCAAAGCCGATATTGAAGCCCTGCGACTGGCAACCAAAGCCGATATCGAAGCGGTCAAGGCCGATATCGAAGCTATGCGACTGGAAACCAAAGCCGATACTGCGTTACTCAAGGCTGATTTACTGAAATGGATATTCGGAGCGCTCATCGCTCAGGGAGGGCTGATCGTCGCCTTGGTCAAACTCCTTTGAAGAGTTATTGCGGTTGAAGATATCAAAATCGTAACCGAACCCTTATAATCAACGCAGGCTCTACCCGCAAAGCGGATGTGATGGGGCATTCCCGAGAAAGCGGGAATCCACTACCGAAATCCCCCCGCCTCAACAATCGCAGGAGCCTGCCCTCGGCCTGACCAGGGAGCGGACCTCCGCACCCGCTCGCGCACAACCAACATCCCCGCACCTGCCCTTTTTCTGCTACAATCACCACGATCTCAACATAAAGGAGTATGAATATGACCACCAACGCCGTACCCACGCCAGACGAAATCTGGCAAATCCTGAGAGAAGTTTCCGCCAACCTGGAAGAGACCGCTGCCAGCCAGAAAGAGACCGCTGCCAACCAGAAAGAGACTTCCGCCATCGGTAAAGAAACCGATAAACGCCTGGAAAGATTCCGTATCAGTCAGGAAGAATCCAGCCGGAAGGCGAGCCGGGAAATAGAAGAGATTCGCGCCAGCCAGAAAGAAACCGACAGACAACTGAAAGAAACCGATAAGCAGCTGAAAAAGACCGAAGCCCTGTTTAACACCCAGTGGGGGCGATTGATGGAGAGTCTGGTAGAAGGAGACTTGATTGCTATCCTGAATCAACAGGGCATACAGATTGCCCACATTTCCACCAATGCCAAACAAAGAGGCCGTGGCGATGATTATGAATATGACATTATCGCGGTAAACGGTGAGGAGGTCGTAGTCGTTGAAGTCAAGACCACGTTAAGGGTTCAGGATGTGAAAGACTTTCTGGTGAGTTTAGAACAGTTCACGACCCGCATGCCCTATCATAAAGGCAAAACGATCTACGGAGCGGTAGCCTGGTTGAGGGCAGACGCAGAATCCGATACTTATGCTGAAAAACAGGGATTGTTCGTTATCCGGGCGACCGGCAGCAGCGCCAGCATTGTCAATCGGGAAGATTTCAAGCCCCAGATTTTCTCCTGAACACGGACCGGAGCTTCAACCTGCGCCTGTCCGGTTCCTGTTTTTCCCGCACAAGCGAGAATCCACAACCCGTCATCTCGCCGCATCTTTATAAATCCTTGTACTGCACCGAAGGGATACCTATAATCGGAACATGCCCCAAGCCATCGCATTCGATACCCACCGCTTTGTCAAGCATCTGACGGAGAGTGGATTCACAGAGAAACAGGCCGAGACCCTGGCCGAGGAGCAGGTTGCCCTGCTCAACACCAATCTGGCAACCAAAGCCGACATCGAAACGGTCAAAGCCGATATCGAAGCTCTGCGACTGGCAACCAAAGCCGATATCGAAACGGTCAAGGCCGACATCGAAGCTCTGCGACTGGCAACCAAAGCCGATATCGAAGCCCTGCGACTGACAACCCAATCCGATATTTCGTTACTCAAGGCTGATTTACTGAAATGGATATTCGGAGCGCTCATCGCTCAGGGAGGGCTGATCGTCGCCTTGGTCAAACTCCTTTGAAGAGTTATTGCGGTTGAAGATATCAAAATCGTAACCGAACCCTTATAATCAACGCAGGCTCTACCCGCAAAGCGGATGTGATGGGGCATTCCCGCAAACGCGGGAATCCACTACCGAAATCCCCCCGCCTCAACAATCGCAGGAGCCTGCTCTCGGCCTGACCAGGGAGCGGACCTCCGCACCCGCTCGCGCCAACCAACATTCCCGCACCTGCCCTTTTTCTGCTACAATGACCACGACCTCAACATAAAGGAGTATGGATATGACCACCAACGCCGTACCCACGCCAGACGAAATCTGGCAAATCCTGAGAGAAGTTTCCGCCAACCTGGAAGAGACCGCTGCCAGCCAGAAAGAGACCGCTGCCAACCAGAAAGAGACTTCCGCCATCGGTAAAGAAACCGATAAACGCCTGGAAAGATTCCGTATCAGTCAGGAAGAATCCAGCCGGAAGGCGAGCCGGGAAATAGAAGAGATTCGCGCCAGCCAGAAGGAAACCGACAGACAACTGAAGAAGAGCGAGGCCCGGTTTGACTCTCGATGGGGTCGGTTGATGGAGAGTCTGGTAGAGGGAGACCTGGTTCCGATTCTGAATCGATGGGGCATTGCGGTTGAAAACACCTCCACCCGTGTCAAGAAGAGGAGTCGGGAAGATAATTATGAATACGACATTATTGCGGTAAACGGTGAGGAAGTGGTAGTGGTTGAAGTGAAGACCACGTTGCGGGTAGGGGATGTGAAGAAGTTTGTGGTCGATTTAGGCAAGGTGACGACTCGTATGCCCTATCATAAAGACAAGACGATTTACGGAGCGGTTGCGTGGTTGAGGGCGGACGCGGAAGCGGATATATATGCGGAGAGGCAGGGATTATTCATCATCCGGGCGACCGGCAGCAGCGCCAGCATTGTCAATCAGGAGAATTTCCAGCCAAAGGTATTTTCCTGAAACCCCAAAAAAGCCACCGCAAGGTGGCTTTTTTATTGCCATCACTCCCCCCTTGAGGGGGAGTATCCGCAAAGCGGATTTGGTGGGGGGTATTCCCGCCTTCGCGGGAATCCACAACTAAAAACCAAAGAGGTATTACCATGTATTTTGTCAGTTCGGGGAAAAGTTTTTGGGATAGAGATCAGATTTCTAAAAAGCCGGAGGGCAAGTTTCGAGACATCAATCTTGTGACAAACGTATCTACAAAAAAGACCAGGCAGGACTATCAGAACTTTGTTGAAAACAACAAGGTGCTCATCTTGTGTCATGGATACAATAATGAGCTTGACGACGTTCTACGTGCGTACAAAACGATTGTTAACAACGAATGCAAATATACGAAACATTTCGACACTATCGTCGGCTATACATGGCCGGCAGGCGATAACTTCCTTGAGTACCATGCCGCAAAGAAACGTGCATCGGCGGTAGCCCGAAGATTTGCTGATTTGCTAAAAACCACTATGTCAAATTGTTCCGAATTGGCGGTAATGTCCCACAGTATGGGGTGTAGGGTTTCGCTTCTCGCCTGCGAAGACCTTATCGAAGATAAAGTGGATAAGCGTACAAAGTTCTGTCAGTTTTTAATGGCGGCGGCTGTCGACAATGAATCGGTGGAAAAGGATGAAAGATACTATAAGGCTGCCTCGTATGCTGACAACACGTACGCATTTCACTCGAAAAATGATGATACTTTATCGGTAGGGTACAGAATTGCTGAGTGGGACAGAGCATTGGGGCATAGCGGCCCTGAAAACCCAGGTGCCATCAGTCCCAAGACAAAGGTCATCAATTGCAAAACGGTCGTAAAGTCACATGGTGCCTACAAACGAACTCAGCAGGTTTACGAATATATCCGCAACGAATTGACAGGCAACCCGGCAGGGCAGTATTCAACGCTGTAGCTTGAACAAGGCGGTCGCCCTCCCCAACTCGCAGAGCCGTCAGGCGATAGTGGGTGGAGGCACGACCGTCATCCCACACAACCAACCAACATCGTAGGAGCCTGTCCTCGACCTGATCGGGGATGGGGAGTGATGGCAATAAAAAAGCCACCTTGCGGTGGCTTTTTTGGGGTTTCAGGATTACGCTCCTTATCATCATGGTCCTACTGTGACAGAGGCGGCAGGTACGCCTGCAGGGTTGGTCCCTTCTTTAAAGTTAACTGTTACAGTGAAAACATGATCACCCGCTGGAATACCGATGAATACAGCCGTGGTTACATCAGGGCCCAGCCTCTGACTGTGACTGCCGTCGGTTTCCACTTGGTCCGAAGACACTACATAACCCAGAATTTCTGCATCAGTAGCCGGAGCCGTCCACGTTACTGTTACATCTCCATTATCATCAGTGAAACTGTAATTACTTGCTACTGCTTCCACTTCTGTCACTGGCTCCGGGTCGTCATTGATAATAGTAAACGTTCGTTCTGCCATTAATTCGTTGTAACCGCCACCGGAAGCTTCAAACGTGACAGTGACATCTGTCCTTTCAGTAACATCTGTAGCAGCAGCAGTCACAACCACAGGTTTCCACTGGTCCCATTGGTTCAGGTCAAACGAAAGTGCAACCGGGTCCGTAGTTGGATCCGTTGCTGCTGTTGCTGCTGTTGCAGGGTCAACTGTTACCTCTACTGTCACCGTGTTTGTTGGTAATGTAGCCAATCTGACCTGATAGGTCACACTACCAGCATCCCCAGTACCACCATCCCCTATCGTACCGTCACTATCTGTCGAGATCAGGATCCCGGGTTGAGTCATAGTAGTAGTCGGAGCCATAGTAGTAGTCGGAGTACCAGTACCAGGGCTCGTTTGGGCATGAGCCGGAAGTACGACGGAATTGACTACGGGTTTGACCCAGTTCTGTGAGAGGGCGGAGCTCAGTACTGAAGTGGGTGATGGTTCTACGGTAAGCTATCATGTCAAGTTAACCACAAAGCCACTGAATAACGTAAAAGTGACAGTGTCGGCAGACCCTGAGGCCTCGGCTCAGACTCTTCAGGTTTCTATTAATGGCGCAGCGGGTATTGCCATTCCCGATGACGGTCTTACCTTTACGAGAGCAAATTATAACATAGAACAAACCGTGATCATTACGACTGTTGATTCTGCTCCTGAGGATCCTGCAGTCACTATCAAGTTCGAAGCGTCTGGTAGCGACGACTACGCAGATGTATCTCAAGAAGTGATGTTTACTATTGTCAATGACGACCCGACTCCTCCTACGAATTTGAAAGCTACGGCTGGGACCGGTACGGTGACGGTAGAGTGGGATGCGCCGGATACAAGCACCATGCCTGCAAGATACATTGTGCAATTAGCGGAGGGAGCGAGTGCCCCAACTGCAGTCACAGCGAATACTGCGAATAATTCGTCGAGCCTCCCTTACGCTATAAATGTGGACTCTGGAACAAGCTATACCTTTATGAATGTGCCCGCAGGGGTTCAATATTCGTGCATGGTGGTTGCTGTTTTTGTAATTGGTGATACCACAACATTCACAGCCGCTACAGACGGTGCAACAACGTCCGAAGTGGTAGGATAAGGTATACCTCTCTAGACATAATGGCCTCCAGAGGTTGACCGAGGCAGTATCGAAGCAGTTGGCAAAGCAGGTCTGCCTCGGTTAACGTGGGATTTACGGTTGATGTGCGGCGCTGGTTTCAAAGCGCTCCCACATTGGATTGCAATGAACCCTGTGGAGGCAGACCCAAGATGAATCATACAACAATACACGTTGGATTGGATGTACATAAGAAGACGACGGCGGTAGCGGTATCGCAAGGCCCTGGCCGGGCCCGTTTCATCGGTACGATTGATTCGAATCCGCGTGCCCTGCTGAAAGTGCTGGGGAAGCTGGGCGATGCGCAGGAGATGTCGGTTGTGTACGAGGCGGGACCGTGTGGATACGATCTGTATCGTCGATTGCGCTGTGGTGGTTACTGGTGCGAAGTGATCGCGCCGTCGAAGGTTGCGCGCCGATCGGGAGACCGGGTGAAGACGGATCGGCGCGATGCGCTGCATCTGGCGGAGCAGTCCCGTGCAGGAGCCCTGACCGCAGTATGGGTCTTGGACGAGTCGGATGAAGCGATACGCGATCTGTCGCGCGCCCGCGAGGATGCGGTCCGATCCCGGCACAAGTCGCGTCAACGCTTGCAGGCGATGCTGCTGCGGACGGGTCACCGTTATTCGGGCAAGACGCAGTGGACGGCGGCGCATGAGCGTTATCTTTCGCAACACACGTTTGCCTGGCCGGCACAGAGGCTGGCGTGGGAGGAATACCGTCAAGCGGTGAGTGAGGCCCATCGAAGGGTGGAACGCCTGACCGAGTCGTTGCACGATCAGGTTGAGCAATGGCGATGGGGTGGGGTGGTCAAGGCATTGATGACCTTGCGGGGCATCGACCGGGTGTCGGCCGCTACGCTGGTGGCGGAGTTGGGGGATCTGCGCAGGTTTGCCCATGCGCGTGAACTGATGGGGTTTGTCGGGCTGGTGCCATCCGAACACAGTTCGGGCGATTCACGTCGCAATGGAGCGATTACCCGCACCGGCAACGGGTATGCCCGTCGGATGCTGGTGGAGGCTGCCTGGAGCTACCGTTTCCCGGCTCGCATCAGTCGGGCGATCCAGGTTCGCCAGGAAGGCCAGCCGCAGGCAGTACGCGAGATTGCCTGGCAGGCCCAGGTACGATTGAGTCGACGCTACCGGGCGCTCAAGGCCCGGCAGGTTGTGCATAACAAGATCTGCGTGGCGGTGGCCCGGGAACTGACCGGTTTCGTGTGGTCGATCGCCCGACAGGTTGAAGTGCCGGGTTGACCGGAACCGGGTCCGTGTCGTGTGGACAATCCGATGTGCGGGGCCCGGTGAGGAGAATCCTCGACCGGGTTATGTGGGCGCCCGCAAGGGATGATCCCCGACACTAGACAGAGGCAGCTCCGCGACCGAAATATGACAGGCGTTAACCAACACGCGAATATCAGCATGATCCATCGTCGCAGTATACTGGCCTCGTGCATCGGGTTGTCTGGACGGCACTGATCCGACCACCGTTGAAATTCAACAACGCGATAGGCTTCGCGGGAGGAATCTGTGCCCTGGTTTGACAGGGTAGGCCATATCAACCCGGATATTTCACTAAAAAGACGGCAAGGCCCCTGTAATTCGATATAATTCAGTTCCTTAAGCCGATATCGAAGGAGGCCCTGCCGTGACAGAATGTTACCCTGAATCAATCCGATTTTCATCCGTCAAACGCCGTAAAGTGGAGGTGGATTTCAGCGGCGGCGACATCAGCGGGAACGGCGGTATCGGGTTGCTGTCCGAAGTGGACCGGCGCCTGGGGCTGAGCCGGTCTGTGGCGCGTTCGCTGACGGATAGCCGTCGTCAGGCCAGTTGCGGTCATCGTCTGGAGGATTTGCTCCAGCAGCGCATCTACGCGCTGGCTCTGGGGTATGAGGATTTGAACGATCATGACGAGTTGCGTCACGATCTGGCGTTGCAGACGGCAGCCGGGCGGATGGAACCGTTGGCTAGTCCGTCCACGCTGTGCCGATTGGAGCGACGGGCGAATCGGGAGACGGCGGTGGCGATTCACAAGGTGTTATTCGAGCAGTTCGTGTCGGCGCACCCGAAGCCGCCGCGTCGGCTGATTCTGGATTTTGATGCGACGGACACGCCCCTGCATGGAGATCAGGAGGATCGGTTCTTTCACGCCTATTATGACGGGTACTGTTATTTACCATTATACGTATTCTGCGGTCGTCACCTGTTGGTGAGCTACCTTCGTCCGAGCGGGGTGGATGCGGCGCGCCATGCCTGGGGGATTCTGGCGTTGCTGGTCCAGGCGCTGCGTCGGCATTGGCCGAAGGTGGAGATCATCTTCCGGGGCGACAGTGGTTTTTGTCGTTGGAAGATGCTGCGCTGGTGCGAAGCCCAGGGTGTGGGTTATATCGTGGGGATGGCCCGCAACCGGCGCTTGCAGAAGAAGGCGCAAGGGTTGCTGGAATGGGCCGAGCGGGAGTACGGAGCCACGGGCCGGAAACAGCGGTTGTTCGGTTCGGTGGGGTACGGGGCGCGTACCTGGGATCGGGTGCGCCGGGTGATCGTGAAGGCCGAGCAGAGCGCTCGCGGGGCCAACCCACGCTTCGTGGTGACCAACCTCAAACAGACCGACCGCTACCTGTATGACCGGATGTACTGCGCCCGTGGCGATATGGAGAACCGCATCAAGGATCAACAGATGGACCTGTTTGCCGGACGGGCCTCTTGTCATCGCTTCTGGCCCAACCAGTTCCGGCAGTTGCTGTCGGCATTGGCCTATACCCTGATCGAGGGATTGCGCCGTCTGGCGCTGAAGAATACGGCGTTGGCCGTGGCCAGCCCGAACCGCATCCGCCTGACCCTGTTGCGGGTCGGAGCGGTGGTACTGCGCAATACCCGCCGCATCCGGCTGCTGCTTTCCAGCGCCTGCCCACACCAGGATTTATTTCGTACCGTGGCCTGGCGTCTGGACTCTTCCTGACTCTCTGTGAGTGCTGCCCCGGCACGTTGACCAACAACGGGGGTAGGGGAAGGTGCGTCCAAAATCCGCCAAACAGTTCCAAAACAGACGATCCGAACCGAAAAACAGGCGCAGGCGCCGAGTGTCCACCCCGAATCCCAAAAATAACCCAATCTCACCCTACTCGTGCAATATCCGGGCTAATCTTCTTGAAAAGAAGTAAAAAAGCCACCGCAAGGTGGCAGCTTTTTTATTGCCATCACTTGTATATAATAAATTGTAGACATAGTTTTGAGTGAAATAGGAGTATCACGATGAAAAGAATCGTCATATGTTGCGATGGCACCGGCAATGAATATGGTCAAAATAACACGAATGTTGTCGAGACTTACGCATTGGTCGAGAAAAATGAGAGCCAATATGCGTACTACGACCCCGGCGTTGGCACTGGTGGGTGGGAGTACAACGAAGTAACTGGAAATCTGCGTGCGATCAGTGACAAGGCCACAGGGGTCGGTCTCCAGAGGAATGTGGAAGATGCCTATCGTTATCTGATGGGATGTTACGAGAGTGGCGACCAGATCTACTTATTCGGGTTCAGCCGTGGAGCCTTTACCGTTCGCTCTCTTGCCGGGATGCTTTACAAGTGCGGCCTACTGACTGCTGGACACGAGAATCTCATCGAGTATGCATCGAAGATCTACAATACCCATGGTAATGACGATATTGCGAAGGGATTCCGAGACACCTTCTGCCAACGATGCCCGATCCAATTTATCGGCGTATGGGACACAGTCGAATCGCTGGCTCTTAATGCGGGCAAAAAATGGCATGATGCTTCTCTGAATCCAGATGTAAGCTATGGTTATCATGCACTGTCTATCGACGAAGAGAGATGTGACTTTCAACCAGCCTTATGGGATGAAACCAATACCCACAAGGGACAGGTTATTCAACAGGTCTGGTTTGCGGGTGTCCATTCGGATGTAGGCGGATGGTACGATGAACGAGGTCTGTCAAATATTGCTTTGCATTGGATACTGGAGAAATCCGTTGCATGTGGTCTCAAGATCAACCAATCTGCACTTTCGACTCGAAAGCCGGACCCTGATGGTCAAATGCATCAGTCCTTTACCGGGCTTTGGAAGATTCGTGGTACCTGTAAACGAAAGATCCCGGAAGGTGCGCTCATTCACAACAGCGTATTCGAGCGGATAAGAATAAGAAGGATAAGAAACTCAAACGAAGAGTATAATCCAAATAATATACCTATCAAATATGCCCCAATCCCCTGATAAGGGAAGTTTTGAGTGATTGAAAGGTGAGAGGTATCAGGGGATTGGGGTGATTACGTACACGTAAGCGCTACTCGTGATGTTCCTGAAAAAAATCAGTCTTATACGATTTTCAAACGCACCCAGCCGAAAAATAATAATCATAAAATGGCCCGACGCAAGGCGAATCGGGAAGGCATCAGCTTGGAGGAAGCATTAGTTTATTTTGAAAGCCGCAAGGAACAATACTCCCCCGCAGATCGGGGAGTCAAATCCGCAAAGCGGATTTGGTGGGGGGCATTCCCGCCTTCGCGGGAATCCACAATGACACGGATACCGTGATTACCGATGCGTAGAGCCTGCCCCGCCCACAATCAACATCCCCGCACCTGCCCTTTTCTGCTACAATCCCCGAAATCCAACATAAAGGAATATCCCCATGCCGACCACCGCCGTACCCACTTCCGACGAAATCTGGAAAATCCTGGAGAGAACTTCCGCCATTCAGGAAAGAAACAGCCGGGAAATCACCGAACTGCGTCTCAGCCAGAAAGAAACCGACCGGCAAATGAAGAAGAGCGAGGCCCGGTTTGACTCTCGATGGGGTCGGTTGATGGAGAGTCTGGTAGAGGGAGACCTGGTTCCGATTCTGAATCGATGGGGCATTGCGGTTGAAAACACTTCCACTCGTGTCAAGAAGAGGAGTCAGGAAGATAATTATGAATACGACATTATTGCGGTAAACGGTGAGGAAGTGGTAGTGGTTGAAGTGAAGACCACGTTGCGGGTAGGGGATGTGAAGAAGTTTGTGGTCGATTTAGGCAAGGTGACGACTCGTATGCCCTATCATAAAGACAAGACGATTTACGGAGCGGTAGCGTGGTTGAGGGCGGACGCGGAAGCGGATATATATGCGGAGAGGCAGGGATTATTCATCATCCGTGCGACCGGCAGCAGCGCCAGCATTGTCAATCAGGAGAATTTCCAGCCAAAGGTATTTTCCTGAATCCTCAAAAAAAGCCACCGCAAGGTGGCTTTTTTATTGCCATCACTCCCCATCCCCGATCAGGTCGAGGACAGGCTTTGATGGATACAAGTCAAATCCGCAAAGCGGATTTGGTGGGGGGCACAACCGTCATCTATCGCCCCAACCATCCATCATCCCCCCGCCCCAACCCCCGTCATTCCCGCGCAAGCGGGAATCCACAACCCGACATCTATCGCCCCAACTATCCATCATCCCCGCACCTGCCCTTTTCTGCTACAATCACTGAAATCCAACATAAAGGAATATCACCATGACAACCACCGCCGTACCCACTTCCGATGAAATCTGGCAAATCCTGCGAGAAACCGCCGCCAGCCAGAAAGAATTTCGCCTCAGTCAGGAAGAATCCAGCCGCAAAGCTGATCGGGAAATCGCCAAAATTCACGCCATCCAGGAAGAAACGGCTGGAGAGCTCAAAGAAACCATTCGGGGGATTCAAGAGCTTCGTCTCAGCCAGAAAGAAACCGACAGACAACTGAAAAAGACCGATAAGCAGCTGAAAAAGACCGAAGCCCTGTTTAACACCCAGTGGGGGCGATTGATGGAGAGTCTGGTAGAAGGAGACTTGATTGCTATTCTGAATCAACAGGGCATACAGATTGCCCACATCTCCACCAATACCAAACAAAGAGGCCATGGCGATGATTATGAATATGACATTATCGCGGTAAACGGTGAGGAGGTTGTAGTCGTTGAAGTCAAGACCACGTTAAGGGTGCAGGATGTAAAAGACTTTCTGGTGAATTTAGATCAGTTCACGACCCGCATGCCCTATCATAAAGACAAGACGATTTATGGAGCGGTTGCGTGGTTGAGGGCGGACGCGGAAGCGGATATCTATGCGGAGAGGCAGGGATTATTCATCATCCGGGCGACGGGCAGCAGCGCCAGCATTGTCAATCAGGAAGATTTCCAGCCAAAGGTATTTTCCTGAATCCCCGTCAGACGCATCACTCCCTATAGACAGATACTCCCCTCCCCGATCAAGCCGGAGACAGGCTTTGAGAGGAAGTCAAATCCGCAAAGCGGATTTGGTGGGGGGTATTCCCGCCTTCGCGGGAATCCACAACCCGACATCCCGCAAACAAACCGCATCGTAGGGGCGGGCCTCCGTACCCGCCCGCAACCCGACATCCCCCGTGGTGTAGAGAGCAAATGAATTGTCCGGTTGAGTAGCACATAAACTGTCCGGTTTTACACAGTACTGAAAGGGGGTGCTGGATGAACCGGGTGGAGTGGTTACAGGAGACCAGGCTAATGAGATTTGAAGAAGCGTATGAAGGATGGAACAAGAGCCGATTGACGCAGGAAGAAGCGGCGAATTTGTTGGGGGTGTGCAGTCGCACATTCCGTCGTTATGTAGATCGTTACGAGGAAGAAGGACTGGACGGATTGTGTGATCGTCGTTTGAGTGAAGTGTCGCATCGTCGGGCGCCGGTAGACGAAGTGATGGATGTGGTGGAGCGTTATCGAGATCATCACCGGGGTTGGAACGTGAAGCACTTTCATTCCTGGTATCGTCGGGATGGAGGTCAGAGGAGTTATACGTGGGTGAAGAGTCAGTTGCAGGGAGCGGGTGTGGTGAAGCGGTACGCGAAGCGCGGGGCGCACCGCAAGAGACGGGAGTCGTCGCCGTGGCCGGGGATGATGTTGCATCAGGACGGCAGTACCCACGAGTGGGTGGAGGGTCAGCGCTGGGATTTGATTGTGACGATGGACGATGCGACCAATGAGCATTACTCGATGTTTTTCTGTGAACAGGAAGGCACTCGCAGCAGTTTCCGGGGGGTGCGCGAAGTGATTGAATCGAAAGGACTGTTCTGTTCGCTGTACACGGATCGAGGCAGTCATTACTGGCATACGCCCCAGGCTGGAGGCAAAGTGGACAAGAACAATCCCACACAGTTCGGACGCGCCATGAAGCAACTGGGCATCGAGATGATTCCAGCCTACTCACCGCAGGCGCGCGGGCGCTGTGAGCGGGTCTTTCGAACCCACCAGGACCGTCTGGTCAAGGAACTGGCCAGCGCTGGCATCACCGATATGGACACGGCCAACCGCTATCTCCAAAACGAGTATCTGCCCGCCTACCATGCCGAGTTCAAGAAACCGGCTCGTGAACCCGGCAGCGCCTTTGTGGCCTGTCGCGATCCATCGGTACTGGATGACATTCTGTGTGAGCGCCATGAGCGAATGGTGGGTGCAGACAACTGTGTGCGCTATCGGCGCAAAGTGCTACAGATTCCGGCAGATCGGCATCGTTGCCATTACGTAAAAGCCCGCGTCCAGGTACTGGATTACCCGGATCAGGGTCTGGCGGTTCATCACGGCCCCAGAGAACTGGCCCGATACGATGCCAAGGGGCAATTACTATGAACTCGCATCCGAACGACCGCGTCCGGTCCGCCGCGCACGTTCGGTTTGATTCATCCTCCGGGTTAACTCGGAGGATGAATCAAGGTATCATCATAGCGGACAATTCATTTGCTATAAAACCGGACAAGTCTATTTGCTCTTAACACCCGACATCCCCCGTGGTTGTCCCGGACAGGCAAGTGGTCTGTCCCTACGATAACGGTTGGGAATCATTCCCACATCACGCCCCCACACCCTGATATCGTCGTCCCCCGCGCCCAACCCCCCGTCATTCCCGCAAACGCGGGAATCCACTACCGAAATCCCCTCGCATCAACAATCGCAGGAGCCTGTCCCCGGCTCCCGATCAGGTCGGGGGCAGGCTCTGATCGGGGAGCGGGCCTCTTGTGCCCGCCCGCATGCGGGTCTGAAGTGCCTTGCCCGCATAAAATTGAATCCTGATTCGCAGTAAAAAGTACAAGCGCCATGAAGACACTTGTCGGCGCTGGATTATTTACCCTGAACCTGGGGCGCTTTCCAGCATGCCCGTCCATTCTCTGCTACAATGACCACGACCTCAACATAAAGGAGTATGAATATGACAACCAGCGCCGTACCCACGCCAGACGAAATCTGGCAAATCCTGAGAGAAACCGCCGTCAGCCAGAAAGAAACCGCCGCCATCGGCAAAGAAACCGATAAACGGCTGGAAGAGTTTCGCCGCAGTCAGGAGGAAGACAGTCAGAAAGCCAGCCGGGAAATCGCGGAAATCCACGCCATTCAGGAAAGAACCAGTCGGGGAATGGAAGAGCTTCGCCTCAGCCAGAAAGAAGCGAGCCAGGAAGCCAGCCAGAAAATGGAAGAACTGCGTCTCAGCCAGAAAGAAACCGACAGACAACTGAAAGAAACCGATAAGCAGCTGAAAAAGACCGAAGCCCTGTTTAACACCCAGTGGGGGCGATTGATGGAGAGTCTGGTAGAAGGAGACTTGATTGCTATCCTGAATCAACAGGGCATACAGATTGCCCACATCTCCACCAATACCAAACAAAGAGGCCGAGGCGATGATTATGAATATGACATTATCGCGGTAAACGGTCAGGAGGTCGTAGTCGTTGAAGTCAAGACCACGTTAAGGGTTCAGGATGTGAAAGACTTTCTGGTGAGTTTAGAACAGTTCACGACCCGCATGCCCTATCATAAAGGCAAAACGATCTACGGAGCGGTAGCCTGGTTGAGGGCTGATCAGAAATCCGATACCTATGCTGAAAAACAGGGATTGTTCGTCATCCGGGCGACCGGCAGCAGCGCCAGCATTGTCAATCGGGAAGATTTCAAGCCCCAGGTATTTTCCTGAATCCCCGTCAGACGCATCACTCCCTATAGACAGATACTCCCCCTCCCCGATCAAGCCGGAGACAGGCTTTGAGAGGGAGTCAAATCCGCAAAGCGGATTTGGTGGGGGCTGAGTCCCGCTTTCGCGAGAATCCACTACCGAAATCCCCCCGCCTCAACAATCGCAGGAGCCTGCTCTCGGCCTGACCAGGGAGCGGACCTCCGCACCCGCTCGCGCCAACCAACATTGTTAAGAGCAAATAGACTTGTCCGGTTTTATAGCAAATGAATTGTCCGCTATGATGATACCTTGATTCATCCTCCGGGTTAACCCGGAGGATGAATCAAACCGAACGTGCGCGGCGGACCGGACGCGGTCGTTCGGATGCGAGTTCATAGTAATTGCCCCTTGGCATCGTATCGGGCCAGTTCTCTGGGGCCGTGATGAACCGCCAGACCCTGATCCGGGTAATCCAGTACCTGGACGCGGGCTTTTACGTAATGGCAACGATGCCGATCTGCCGGAATCTGTAGCACTTTGCGCCGATAGCGCACACAGTTGTCTGCACCCACCATTCGCTCATGGCGCTCACACAGAATGTCATCCAGTACCGATGGATCGCGACAGGCCACAAAGGCGCTGCCGGGTTCACGAGCCGGTTTCTTGAACTCGGCATGGTAGGCGGGCAGATACTCGTTTTGGAGATAGCGGTTGGCCGTGTCCATATCGGTGATGCCAGCGCTGGCCAGTTCCTTGACCAGACGGTCCTGGTGGGTTCGAAAGACCCGCTCACAGCGCCCGCGCGCCTGCGGTGAGTAGGCTGGAATCATCTCGATGCTCAGTTGCTTCATGGCGCGTCCGAACTGTGTGGGATTGTTCTTGTCCACTTTGCCTCCAGCCTGGGGCGTATGCCAGTAATGACTGCCTCGATCCGTGTACAGCGAACAGAACAGTCCTTTCGATTCAATCACTTCGCGCACCCCCCGGAAACTGCTGCGAGTGCCTTCCTGTTCACAGAAAAACATCGAGTAATGCTCATTGGTCGCATCGTCCATCGTCACAATCAAATCCCAGCGCTGACCCTCCACCCACTCGTGGGTACTGCCGTCCTGATGCAACATCATCCCCGGCCACGGCGACGACTCCCGTCTCTTGCGGTGCGCCCCGCGCTTCGCGTACCGCTTCACCACACCCGCTCCCTGCAACTGACTCTTCACCCACGTATAACTCCTCTGACCTCCATCCCGACGATACCAGGAATGAAAGTGCTTCACGTTCCAACCCCGGTGATGATCTCGATAACGCTCCACCACATCCATCACTTCGTCTACCGGCGCCCGACGATGCGACACTTCACTCAAACGACGATCACACAATCCGTCCAGTCCTTCTTCCTCGTAACGATCTACATAACGACGGAATGTGCGACTGCACACCCCCAACAAATTCGCCGCTTCTTCCTGCGTCAATCGGCTCTTGTTCCATCCTTCATACGCTTCTTCAAATCTCATTAGCCTGGTCTCCTGTAACCACTCCACCCGGTTCATCCAGCACCCCCTTTCAGTACTGTGTAAAACCGGACAGTTTATGTGCTACTCAACCGGACAATTCATTTGCTCTCTACATCGCGCCAACCAACATTCCCGCACCTGCCCTTTTTCTGCTACAATGACCACGACCTCAACATAAAGGAGTATGGATATGACCACCAACGCCGTACCCACGCCAGACGAAATCTGGCAAATCCTGAGAGAAGTTTCCGCCAACCTGGAAGAGACCGCTGCCAGCCAGAAAGAGACCGCTGCCAACCAGAAAGAGACTTCCGCCATCGGTAAAGAAACCGATAAACGCCTGGAAAGATTCCGTATCAGTCAGGAAGAATCCAGCCGGAAGGCGAGCCGGGAAATAGAAGAGATTCGCGCCAGCCAGAAGGAAACCGACAGACAACTGAAGAAGAGCGAGGCCCGGTTTGACTCTCGATGGGGTCGGTTGATGGAGAGTCTGGTAGAGGGAGACCTGGTTCCGATTCTGAATCGATGGGGCATTGCGGTTGAAAACACCTCCACCCGTGTCAAGAAGAGGAGTCGGGAAGATAATTATGAATACGACATTATTGTGGTAAACGGTGAGGAAGTGGTAGTGGTTGAAGTGAAGACCACGTTGCGGGTAGGGGATGTGAAGAAGTTTGTGGTCGATTTAGGCAAGGTGACGACTCGTATGCCCTATCATAAAGACAAGACGATTTACGGAGCGGTTGCGTGGTTGAGGTCGGACGCGGAAGCGGATATATATGCGGAGAGGCAGGGATTGTTCATCATCCGGGCGACCGGCAGCAGCGCCAGCATTGTCAATCAGGAGAATTTCCAGCCAAAGGTATTTTCCTGAAACCCCAAAAAAGCCACCGCAAGGTGGCTTTTTTATTGCCATCACTCCCCATCCCCGATCAGGTCGAGGACAGGCTTTGATGGATACAAGTCAAATCCGCAAAGCGGATTTGGTGGGGGGCACAACCGTCATCTATCGCCCCAACTATCCATCATCCCCGCACCTGCCCTTTTCTGCTACAATCCCCGAAATCCAACATAAAGGAATATCACCATGACAACCACCGCCGTACCCACTTCCGATGAAATCTGGAAAATCCTGAAAGAGACAATTCGGGGGATTGAAGAGCTTCGTCTCAGCCAGAAAGAAGCGAGCCAGGAAGCCAGCCAGAAAATGGAAGAACTGCGTCTCAGCCAGAAGGAAACCGACAGACAACTGAAAAAGACCGAAGCCCTGTTTAACACCCAGTGGGGGCGATTGATGGAGAGTCTGGTAGAAGGAGACTTGATTGCTATCCTGAATCAACAGGGCATACAGATTGCCCACATCTCCACCAATACCAAACAAAGAGGCCGTGGCGATGATTATGAATATGACATTATCGCGGTAAACGGTGAGGAGGTCGTAGTCGTTGAAGTCAAGACCACGTTAAGGGTTCAGGATGTGAAAGACTTTCTGGTGAGTTTAGAACAGTTCACGACCCGCATGCCCTATCATAAAGGCAAAACGATCTACGGAGCGGTAGCCTGGTTGAGGGCAGACGCAGAATCCGATACTTATGCTGAAAAACAGGGATTGTTCGTTATCCGGGCGACCGGCAGCAGCGCCAGCATTGTCAATCGGGAAGATTTCAAGCCCCAGGTTTTCTCCTGAACACGGACCGGAGCTTCAACCTGCGCCTGTCCGGTTCCTGTTTTTCCCGCACAAGCGAGAACCCACAACCCGTCATCTCGCCGCATCTTTATAAATCCTTGTACTGCACCGAAGGGATACCTATAATCGGAACATGCCCCAAGCCATCGCATTCGATACCCACCGCTTTGTCAAGCATCTGACGGAGAGTGGATTCACAGAGAAACAGGCCGAGACCCTGGCCGAGGAGCAGGTCGCCCTGCTCAACACCAATCTGGCAACCAAAGCCGACATCGAAACGGTCAAAGCCGACATCGAAGCCCTGCGACTGGCAACCAAAGCCGACATCGAAGCCCTGCGACTGGCAACCAAAGCCGACATCGAAGCCCTGCGACTGGCAACCCAATCCGATATTTCGTTACTCAAGGCTGATTTACTGAAATGGATGTTCGGAGCGCTCATCGCTCAGGGAGGGCTGATCGTCGCCTTGGTCAAATTTCTGTGAAGAGTTATTTCGGTTGAAGATACCAAAATCGTAACCGGATTCTCAATCAAGTCGCAGGCTCTACGGTAGTGATTGGTTGAAGGCGTTGCCATTGGGAAAGAACCAGACAACCACGACTACATCAGTATCGTTGCAAGCGCAGCCAATGACAGGAAGGGACCGAAACAGACAGGGCTCCGCATGGCCTGACCCTGAAAATACTTGCGGTACACGAGGAATAACAAACAGGAGATACAGGCCAGTGCAAGCACGACCGGCAGCATCTGTACACCGAGCCAGGCGCCAATCGCGGCGAACAATTTGAAATCCCCATGACCCATGCCCGCCCTGCCCGTCAGGATATGATGCGCCTGGCAGGACAGCCACAGCGCCAGATACCCGGCAACCGCGCCCCATACCGCTAAATGCAGGTCAGCGAAAAGAGACAGGGAATTGAACAGCAATCCGGTCCACAGCAGCGGCAGGACAATCAGGTCCGGCAAGACCTGATGATCCATATCGATCAGGCTCAATATGAGCAAGGTGCAGACAAAAAGAATCAAGGCCGCAAGTTGCCAGTCAGGCTCGTGGACAACGCCGAGCGTGACGGCCGTCACCGCAGCAATCACCTCGACGACCGGATAACGCGGCGAAATACGAGCGGTACAGAATCCACACCTGCCGGACAAAAAGATATAGCTGGCTATCGGGATATTCTGGTGGAAACGCAACGGAGTAAGGCAGGCAGTACAGCGGGAACCGGGCCGCATCAGACCTGGGGCATCAGCGCGGCCACCATTGGCGGGCTGGCCGTCCAATAAGGCCGGCAACCGCAATGACACGAGATTGACGAAGCTCCCCAGACAAGCGCCGAGAGCAAATAAAAGCGGGAACCAGGTCACTGTCGAATCCAGCAAATAATGGTTCTATGGCCTACCGGACAGGCTATGGGTTTTCACGGGCGGGCACAGGGACTCGCCCCTACGTTTTCGCGGGTGGGCACAGGGACTCGCCCCTACGATTGTGGTCTGGTGATGCCCTGGACAACCACGGAGGATTTCCCCTGCCTCGATGCGCCGCGCATGGTCAAGCCACTGCGCCTGTCCGCGGGAATTGACGAACCGTTTCTAATCGTTGAAGTAGCCGATGATCGAACCGGACGCGCCACTTGCGATCGCGCCAACCACCGCAAGTCTCACTCGTTCGTTCAAGCTGCTATCAATTCCAGCAATTTCTGCGCCGGTCACAGCGCCATCAATTGCACCCCTCACATCGTGCATCACTACAAGTGAAACGGTATTGTAATCGGTTCCCTGCAGGTAGTCGTTTGCATAGGCTACGCTTTCCATCAGGATTGCGGCGATCGTGCGCGCCACCGCATCAAGTCCCCCGACCGCGTCGTTGTAAATCCGATGGACCTCGCCAAACAGGGTTTCCAGTATTTCGAACTTGAAAATTTCCGCTATCAGTGACTCGAGCTTTTCGGACTCCTGCATGGAAACCAGTTCATGTTTCTCGAGAACACCAAGCGATTGACTGAGATCCGCTTCCGACAACGCCGACTCTCCATCCTGTACTTTGCGCGCATCCAACTGGCGGCGATGCATCTTTTGTACCTCCATCTCCGTGGGCAACCGTTGCGCCTCCCCGGCTTCATGAACCGTTGCGCTTCCCTCCACTCCCGCCGTCTCCGCTTCTGAATCAATCGCCCTCGCGGCAAACATTTCTTGGCGTGTCCTTGTTGGTGTTTCCATTATATCTCCCTCTGATTAAAATTTTCCTGTTGTGATCATACCACCTTATGACTGGAGAATGTAAGAGAATGCTGTAATTCAGTAATTCCCGCAGATACGACCTCATCCCATGTCCCGGTGTCGCCCGCATGGTTGTCCGGCGCCGGGAGGGAAGATATTCGATGTCATGTTGCGCCGGAGGTCAGTCCTCCGACGATCTGGCGCGTCTTGAAGCGGTTGGTTGATGAGGGGCGGCTTGAGGTTTCGGGCAGGGCCCGAGCCACAAAATACAACCTGGCAGGCGCGGGTGTGGTTCGCGCGTAGAGAAGACCTGCGGTAGACAATAAACAGTCGCTAAAGCCGCTGGATTGACAGGTTGGGCTGGTATGCTTCGAGGTTCGGCAGGGTCAGGGGCTGGCCTGCGGTTATGATTGCGCGCGCCGCCTGAAATGCGTTATTGCGAATGATCAGCAAATGATCCATGGCGGCAGCCGAAGAGTCGGAATCCGGGCCGGAGTGATCACGAAATTCGTTTGTCGCCAGGATGTCGGTCTTTTGGTCTTCGAGTTTCGATTGGTTGCCAAGGAGTTTTTTCCTCGGGTTTTTGATAAATCCATGATTGCCGTTGATCATGACGATATCGTCCAGGTTCTGCCGGAGACTCAAGTCAAGGATGCGTTGTTGGGCCTGGATAAAGGCGTGGGTCTGCGTATCCGGGGTGTCCGGCCATTCTATCCTTTGCGTGACGCGGTCTATGGAAAGGTTTCCCAGCGCTTTAAGGTCACGTTGCCAGGCATCGTCGGAACCCGACAACCAGAATATGGTGTCGAACGCCCAGAGCGGCCCGCGCTTCTCCTGTATGAACCATGCGTTTGCTTTACTGGCGGCTTTATGGTTGATGTGGTCGGAGAAGTGATCCAGCAGTTCCGTGGTGGGCATTCCCAGTTCGTCCCAGCCGATCAGGTAGTTGCGGATGCGGTCTTCCCAACTGTTGACGTACTGGACGCCGTTCGGGCGTCCAAAACGATGGGACCAATGCAGAAATGGCAGGCACAGGACCCGGCCGCCGTTCTGGCGGACTTTTTCGTGGATATAACCCTCTTCTCCACCGAAACCGCGAAATTTCCGGTTGAAACCGGGCCAGGCGGCTTTGCGGCAGGCGAACAGGCCCATACCCTGAAGTGGAATTTCAAAGGGTTCTGCATCGCCGTCTCCGGCGCGTGGATCGGTTCCCCAAACGCCGAAAAAGCCTGCGTTCCAGCGTTTTTCCATGTGTGTGCTGATGTGTTGAAAATTGTCGTAGCACAGCGGCCCGTGCAGCAGGTCGATACTGTCGGGATGTCTGGCGCAGTATTCCAGCAGACGGCTTAACGAGCCGTCGTGCAGGAAAACATGGCAGTCCACGCACAGTACGAACTCACCCCGCGCCTCGGCAAATATCCGGTCCCTGATCGCAGTACTTTTGTATTCCGGGGCGGAGATGTAACGAACCTGGTCGGTCTGACTGCAAAATTTGGCGACAGCCTGGCCGTGGCTGGAGTCCGGGTTGTTGTCAATCACCAACAATTCAATATCCGGCAGCTCCGCGCGATGGTACAGCATGATCGACATGATGGTGAAATAGACTCCATCAAAATCATCGTAGGTTGCCATTCCGATCGTAAGTCGGGGCGCCGGGGGCGGTGGATCGGGTTCCGATGGTTGGTTTCCCCCCACTGTACCCCCCACCAGCGCGGTGCGCTGACTCCCCCTCAAGAGCCTGTCCCCGGCTTGATCGGGGAGGGGAGTAATACTGGGGTTGAGGCGCGTCCGTTTTATATGGCGCTGTTCTGCCAGCAGTTCTTGTTGCCGCTTCTCTATTTCCTTCGGCAGGTTCTGGCGCAGGCCGAGCTTCCCGGCATGGTCGATTGCGGCATCCGTCCGACCGAGTCCGGCGCTTAAGTTCGCCGCCATCATTCGCGCGCCATAGTGATAGACAGAAGGCTCGAAATATCGCGCAAGCGCTGGCTGAGATACGTCAACCGCCAATTCAATCAGGGTCAGCGCCCGCTCCGCTTCGTTGTTGGCTTCAAAAATCTCGGCCAGACGCATAAACGGTTCCAGTCTCTCCAGATCCTGTTCTATACAGGCGCTGAGCAGGTCCAGCGCGGGTGGGATGCGGTTTTTCGAGGTGTGGATCACGCCCAGAAAGTACCGGGCCTGCCAGTAAAGCTCGGCCATATTGCCATCCTCCAGATCTGCCTCGGTGACCTGGTTCGCTACGGTCTCAAAGTATTTCATGGCCTTTCCGGTTTTGCCCGATTGCAGGCAGGCGCGTCCGGTTGATAGCAGGATATTCAGTCTGGCCGGGGAGTCGGCTGGCGCGGGATCGACATCAAGCCGGGAATGGAGCTGTGCGATGTCGTCCTTCAGGGTGGGGGTCTTCCTGAACCGGATTCCGTCATTACGCAGGCGGGGGCATATGTGGACATGGGGCGCCGCGTCACAGACGTAGTGGTCGTCGAACAGAAGTTGACCGGCCTGCCCGGTCGCGCTGTCCAGATATTCGACCGTAACATCGCTTCGCAGCAGCCGCGGCTGGCGCAGGGAGAAACGTGGAGTCCGGATTTCTACAAGGCCTATTTCCGCTCCGTGGGGCAGGGAAATACCGGAGGAATCGAAGCACTGTATCCGTTCGTCGGCTTCCAGCATCAGTACCATGTCGGCCATTTCGCGGGCGGATTGCCAAGCATGGCTCCAGGCGTCGGCAAAATCGGTAAAGTCGCGCTGTATTGTTTTGCCGGGCAGGTGGCCGAGGATTTCCGTGATCCGTTCGTCGGCTTCCGGCGGTAGTGCCCCACCACCGTACCCACCACCGTACCCCCCACCACATCCGCTTTGCGGAGTGTGACTCCCCCTCAAGGGGGGAGTGATGTCCGGCTCTTTCAATTCATCGCCGATATATGGGGACTCCTCCTCGAGGGGGAGTGATGTCCCCCACCGGCGCTCCGATTGGCAGACGAGGATTACCCAACTGTCGATAAAAGGGGCGGCGCTTTCCAGGCATTTACGGGTGATTTCCGCTCCGGAACGCAGTACGATGGTCAGACAAATCGTTTGGGTTCCGGTATTCAAGATTTGTGGTTACTCTGGATTGAGGGGTGTTCAGGCGGAATTATAACTGATCCGGCAGGGAAACTCTTTGCGCTCTCGCATAAGGCAAGTACGGCCCCGTGATTTCAGGATTTCAGCAAGCCTCAGTCTTACAGTTTCGCCAGCGGGCTGTTCTGCATGAGCGCCGTATTATCCAGTCTGCTTTTCTCATGAGTATAGTAGTAGTGAATACGATTTTACGAATCAGTTGATCAGTTTTCGTTTGGTGGCGCACAGCGCCCGCGCGAATTCGAGAAATTCATCCATCGCCCTCAAGCGGAATTTCTGCCGTTGGTAGACAATCGAGAACGGGCGGCGGATGGGGTTGGTCAACGGGATGGCGCGCAATGACTTCAGGATCAGTTCCTTTTCTATGGTCGCGACGGAAACAATCGAAATACCCAGTCCCGCCGCTACCGCGTTCTTGATCGATTCCGGGCTGCCGAATTCCATGATGATATCCAGTTCTTCAATATCGAGACCCTGCCCGGTCAACCAGTTTTCTATTACTTCGCGAGTGCCCGACCCTTCTTCGCGCCCGATAAACGGGAATGACCCGATCAGGTCAGCGCCAATCTGTCTGTATTGATGGAGGGGGTGGTCGGGGGCACATATAACGACCAGTTCGTCATCCCAGATTACGTCGGTTATCAGGGTCTTGTTGTTGACGGGCCCTTCAACAATGCCGACATCAATCTGATTGTTCTCCACCATGTGGATAACGGAGTTGGTATTGGCCACGTTCAGGCGGACCCTGACATTCTGGAATTTCGATTGATAAGCGCCCACTACGCCAGGGATGAAATATTCCCCGATCGTGGTGCTGGCGCCGACGATCAGCGGGCCCTGCACGTCTCCGGTCAGGGTTCTTACCTGGATATCCATTTCCTGGTACAGGGCGATAATCCTGTCTGCGTATTCCTTTACGACCTCGCCGGTTTCGGTCAGGGTGATTCGATTGTGTGTCCGGTCGAACAGACGTGTATTGAAATATTCTTCCAGTTGACGAATCTGGAATGTTACCGCCGGCTGGGTCATGTGTAACTTCTCGGCCGCTTTCGTAAAACTGAGCAGTTTCGCTACCGCGCCGAATACCTGGAGTCGTCGATCCGCCAAAGTGGTTGTCCTTTCGTATTATGATGGTTGATAATGATCAGTCTGCACTTGAAATTTGCGCGCCTGACCGCATTCTACTATACTATTAGCGGTAAATGAGACGCACATCCTTGTGCTTTGATCGAATCAAATTTTCCTGATCCATAACTGAGGTGAGAAATTAAAATGGCAAGATACGAAACTGCGGTTGCGCGTCCGGCTGTACGCGGCATCGAAATTAACCGTGTCCTGAAAAACACCTATATATTGCTGTCCATGACGTTGCTGTTCAGCGCTTTGACGGCGGGCTTGTCGATGGCAATGAATTTCCCGCCGCTGGGACCCATCATCACCCTGGTCGGCTATTTCGGTCTGCTGTTCCTGACCAGCAAATTCAGGAATTCCATCCTCGGACTGGTGTTTGTCTTCGCGTTGACCGGATTCATGGGACTGACTCTCGGGCCGATCCTGAGTTACTATATCCAGGCTCTTCCGGGCGGCAGTGAAATTGTGATGACGGCGCTGGGCGGCACAGGGGTTATTTTCATCGGGCTGTCCGGCTATGTTCTGGTAACCCAAAAGGATTTCAGTTTCATTGGCGGCATGCTGATGGCGGGTATTCTGGTCGCGTTTCTGGCGATGCTGGTAACCCTGATTTTCCCGATGCCGGCGCTGAGCCTGGCGATCTCGGCAATGTTTATCCTGCTGATGTCGGGTTTGATTCTATTCCAGACCAGTGAGATTATCCATGGCGGGGAAACCAACTATATCACGGCTACGGTTACCCTCTATGTCTCAATCTTCAATATATTCATCAGTCTGCTCCACATTCTGGGAATTTTCAGCGGCGACGACTGACATCGGTTTTGCGGGCGGGCACGGTGACCCGCCCCTACTTCCCATCTGTTTTGCGGGTGGGCACGGTGTTTTCAGCCGACGTCCCGAAGGATGGCGTCAGCGGCTTTTTCGGCAACCATGATCACAGGGCCATTGGTATTGCCGGAAATGGCGGTGGGGAAAACCGATGCGTCCACTACTCTCAGGTTCCGGATCCGGTGGACTCGTAAATCCTGATCCACAACCGATGACCGCGGGTCAGGCCCCATCATACAGGTACTGGTTGGATGGAAAACGGTCTCACTGCGCTCTCTGATATCCTCGACAATCTGTGATTCGGATTGAATGGACTCGCCGGGGGATATTTCGTTTTCAATGATTTTCTGGAACGCAGGCGTTTTTGCCATCCCCCTCAGGAGCCGGAATCCTTCGATCATTTCCTGGATGTCATGGTCGGTCGATAAATAGCCGGGATCAATGTCCGGGTACTTGAGCGGGTCGTTCGATGCAATGCGGATTGTGCCGCGGCTGGTCGGTCGGCATTGGCAGATTCCGTTCTGAATGGCGGGCCAGGGGTCAGGATGCATCAAGGGCCTCTCGCCTTTGGGTGATGTAATGTAAGTCAGCGCCGAAAAATACAGTTGCAGGTTCGGGCGCGCTCGTCCGGGATGGCTTTTTATGAAGCCGCCCGCCTGATTGACGCTGAGGGACAATGGGCCTTTTCTGAACAGGACATACTGTAACCCGGCGTAGAGTTTCCCCCACCAGGGATAGAGTTGACTGTTCAGTGTGGGTACTCTCGAACGATAAAAATGGGTCAATGCCAGATGATCCTGAAGGTTCCGGCCGACTTGCGGACTATGCAAAACCACCTCGATTTCATGCTGGCGCAGGAGTTCCCCCGGTCCGATGCCGGACAGTTGCAACAGTTGGGGTGAGTTGACGGCGCCGGCGCAGACGATGACTTCCCGGTTGGCGCGGACCTGCCTGATTTCCCCGTTTTGCAGATACTCTGCCCCGATCGCTTTTTTATCATCAAAAAGAACACGGGTGACTTGTGCGTTCAGTTCGATATTGCAGTTTTCTTTTGCCAGCGCCGGGCGAAGGTACGCTTTTGACGCGGACATACGGAAACCGTTTTTGGTGGTGATCTGGTACATTCCCACCCCTTCCTGGGTTGCGCCGTTGAAATCAGGATTCGGTTTCAGTCCATATTCCCTGGCCGCCTCGATAAAGGTGTGACAGGTGGGGTGATACGATGCGCTCGGGTCATTGACGTACAAGGGTCCGCTATCGCCGCGAAAGGTGTCGCCCCCTCGGGAATTGGTTTCGGATTTCATGAAATACGGCAGTACGTTGTCCCAGCCCCATTCAGGGTTTCCCATGTCCCGCCAGTCGTTATAGTCTTCGCGCTGACCGCGAATGTAGACCATGGCATTGATTGAACTGGAGCCGCCCATGACCTTGCCTCGCGGCCAGTAGCTTTTTCTGCCGTTCAGGCGGGGTTGCGCCAGGGTGGTATAGCGCCAGTTGACGGCCGGGTCGTAAAAGGTTTTGCCGTAGCCTATCGGCGTCTGGATCCAGAACTTTTTGTCACTGCCGCCGGCTTCTAGCGCCAGGACGGTATGATGTCCGTTGTCTGCAAGGCGCCTGGCAAGGACTGATCCTGCGGAACCGGCGCCTATGATCACGAAGTCAACCGGTTCCACCTGAACCATGTCCTTTTAGACCGCGACCTCATAACGGTCGATCTGGTCCCGGCCAAAAATCTTGAGGTAACGCTCGATTTCACTTTGAGGTCCCGACGCTTTCTCCAGATTATCCGATATTTTGACCGTCGGGCGCCCGTTGGCCCGGGTGACTTTGCAAACCACGGAAAACGGATCGAGTTGATGGTTGGGGGTTGGCGGGCAGTCCCGGAAATCGTTGGTCAGATTTGTGCCCCAGCCAAAGCCGACCCGTACCCTGCCATCGAAGTGATGATACACGGTTTCGATTTCATCGATATCGAGGCCGTCTGAAAAAATCAGCAGTTTCTCCTTCGGGTTCTGCTCCATCGAGTTCCACCACCGGATCAATTCCTCACCCCCGGCGACAGGTTGCTTGGAGTCAATCCGGAATCCACTCCATTGCGCGATCCATTGCGGCGCGTTTCTCAAAAAAGCAGTAGTGCCGAAAGTGTCGGGCAGGGCAATCAACAAATTCCCGTCGTAAGTTCGCTGCCAGCTTTCAAGCACTTGATAGGGCGCATGCAACAGCTCGTCGTCATTCCTTGCGGTCGCGGCTATGACCATCGGCAGTTCATGGGCGTTGGTGCCAATCGCTTCGAGGTCGTGATTCATCGCCAAAAGCACATTGCTTGTGCCAATGAATTTATCGCCAAGTCCTTCCTTCAACGCCTCGACACACCAGTTATGCCATAAAAAGCCATGTCTCCTGCGAGTGCCGAAATCCGCCAGCCGCAGATTGGGCAGCCGGTTCAGGCGCATTACCTTTTCCCACAATCTGGTCTTGGCCCGGGCATAAGTGACATCCAGTTCAAATCGCCCGGTATCCTTCAACGCCGATCTTGATCTCAGTTCGCTGATGATGGTCAGCACGGGTAGTTCCCACAGTGTTACATCAGCCCAACTGCCCCGAAAATCAATCCGGTACTGGTCGTTTTTAACCTGAAGGTCATACTCCGGCAAACGAAACGCCTCCAGCCAGTCGATGAATTCAGGACTGAACAATCGTTCCTTGCCGTAAAATGTGTTGCCCGCCAGCCAGATTTTTTCCTTCTTGGAAAGACTGATTGTGCGCGCGTGGTCCAGTTGTTCCGCCAGCTCAGTCCTGCCGATTTCCTGTGCCAGCCTGACCTGCCGGGAACGGTTGATCAGTGAAAAAGTGACCGGGATGCCGGAAAACTCCTTCCAGATTGTTTGCAGCATCAACAGCTTGTAGATATCCGTATCCAGCAGGCTCCTGACAATCGGGTCCAGTTTGAAGGTGTGGTCGTGTACACGTTTTGCCAGATCAGTTGTGGTCATCGTCAAACAAGGGGATATTCATTACCGAAATGTCTGTGCTGGCTGGTTGTTTACAGGGTTATCGATTCCGGTCGTTGCTGTGCCCGGAGCCATGATGACACCTGATGACAGGTCGTTGATCCGTCGTCATTATAGCCTGATTCCGCTGTCCGTGATATAAGCCGTGATATAAGCCGTAACATAAGCCGTAATTCATCATCAGGAAAATAATCATGGTACGAACTTCAGGGCGTCGTGGCCGCCGGGGTAAAAATCAGGATACTGGGCAGACCGAAAAGGGGATTCCGCAATTACCCCGTAATCAGTTGATGAATCGATTTGCCCCGATCCGGGCGCTGGATGAGGAACAGATTGAGCGTATTCATAACGCTTCGATGGATATTCTTGAGCGGCAGGGAGTCGAGGTGCTCGGTGAACAGGCCCTGGATGTTTTCAGGAAGGCCGGGGCAAGGGTGGATGACGATGGCATGGTACGCATGGACCGGGGGCTGGTGATGGCGGCAATTTCCACTGCTCCCGCAGAGTTTGATGTGGTTCCCCGAAACCCGGAAAATACCATTCGGTGCGGCGGCAACGCGATCAATTTCGGGATGGTGTCGGGCCCTCCCAACGTGCATGACCAGATCAATGGCCGTCGTCCGGGTAATCTTTCGGATTACCGGAAGCTGATCAGCCTGGGGCAATTCTTCAATGTGATTTCCTTCTTCGGGAATCAGGCTGTGGCTCCTGTGGACCTGCCCGCCAATACGCGCCACCTGGACGCGATATTGACCAGTCTGACACTGAGCGACAAGCCTTTCTTTACCCTCGGGATTGGCGCCGAACGGGGATTGGACGCGATCAGGATGTGCGCCATTGCGAAGGGTTTGAAGTTGGAGGATATGACGGATCATCCATCGGTGATGACCAATATCAACATCAACTCACCGAGAAAACTGGACGATTCCATGGCTTATGGAGCGATGCAGCTTGCCATGCTGGGACAGCCGGTTGTGGTGACGCCGTTTACCCTGATGGGAGCAATGACTCCGGTGACCATGGCGGGCGCTCTGGCGCAGCAAAATGCCGAAGCGCTACTGGGTCTCAGTTTGCTGCAACTGACCCGGCCGGGCTGCCCGGTGGGCTATGGCGGCTTTACATCCAATGTCGATATGCGTTCGGGTTCTCCCGCGTTCGGCACTCCGGAGAACGCGCTCGCCAATCTGGCCGGAGGACAACTGGCAAGAAGATATAATCTACCCTATCGCACCAGCGCCTGTAACGCGTCGAATGCCGTGGATTGCCAGTCCACCTGGGAAACCTTTATGGCGTTGTGGGGCGCCGTGATGGGGCACGGCAATTTTATTTACCACGCTGCGGGATGGCTGGAAGGGGGGTTGGTCGCATCGTTTGAGAAGGTCATGATCGACTGCGAGATGCTCCAGCATATCGCGGCATTGTTGCGGCCTGTAGAAGTGGATGACCAGACGCTGGCATTGGAAGCGATGGATGAAGTGGGTCCGGGCGGGCACTTTTTCGGATGTGGCCATACCATGGCGCGGTACAAAAACGCATTCTACGAACCCTTCCTGAGTGATTGGCAAAACAGCCAGAGCTGGCAGGAAGCCGGAGCGAAGGACGCAACCATGCGAGCAACTGAAATGTGGCAGCGCATCCTGGATGAGTACGAACCACCGCCGATGGATCCGGCCGTGAAGGAAGAACTGGAAGATTATGTCGCCAAACGCAAGGAGGCGCTGGGCCGGGAAGAGCCGGGACTGGAGCCGGTTGGGGTGTGAGGATGATGCACAGGATGTCAGGAGCAAATAGAAATGTCGGGCTATTTGCGGGGCGGATAGCGGTCGTAGCCGGGCAGGTTGGGATCCACTTCGCTCCAGCGGGCCTTGTCGGCGACAAAAATATTGTCGTCGGCCTTGCATCCCGGGTCGTCATCGAGCGCGCCCAACGGGATGACGGCGATGTTTCTGTCGGTATCGACTCTCGGTAGCCCCGACCCGCATTTTTCGCAAAACACATGGGTGAAATACTTGGCGCGAGGTAGCTTGTAGCTGATCAGGCAGTCGCTTCCCTGCGTAAAATTGACTGCGTCCTGCGCTGTGAACCCGTTGGTGGTAAACGCGGCGGAACGCTCCTGTCTGCATCGGGAACAGTAACAGTTATGCACCGCCTTGAATGGCAGGGTCATCTCGAACCGGACTTCACCGCACAGGCAGCTTCCCCGGACTATCCCCGGAGCGGGCTCAGACAGAGGCGGATTATCATATACGGTCCCCGGGACGGCTGGTGGATGGTCGTCATGTTTCGGCAGATTGTCGGTAATGTCGAGCCAGGGGGCCCTGGAGGCCACGAAGATGTGTTCGGCAACTGCGGGGCCGTCGTCGTGCGATCCGGCCGGAACGAACATGAACCGGCCGGTATCATCCGCGTTGGGCGTCACCGAACCGCAGGTCCGGCAGAAGGAGCGGGTCAATGCGGGAGAGGAGCGGTAGTCTCGGATGGTGTCTTGGCCGCTGGTCCAGCGGAAGTTTTCCTCAGCCATGAAATAATAGGTGCCATACGCCGCGCCGTGCGCCTTTCTGCACATCTGGCAGTGGCAGTGGTAGGAGCCTTCGGGTTGCCCGGAAATTTCCCAGGATACGCTGCCGCACAGGCATTGACCTTTACTCATGAATTTTCTTCCCGCATGTTTTTACGCTATCGTGACAGTGAATGATTTTTATTTCAAGTGGGTTGTTCGACAGTCAATGATCTTTGATACTATCCATTTACAGGAGTCGGACGGGGCCCATGAAAATCGAAATTCTGTGTACTGGAGATGAAATTCTGACCGGCAAGACGGTCAATACCAATTACAGCCATATCGCCAGGCGGCTGATTGAAAACGGATTCAACGCAATGTGGGGAACCGTGGTGGGTGATGATCTGGCCAGCCTGGTCAGGTCGTTCCACCTGGCCGGGCAAAGGGCGGATGTCGTGATCGTCAATGGCGGTCTGGGGCCGACAGTCGATGACCTGTCCCAACAGGCGGCGGCGCAGGCGGCCGGGGTCGAACTCGAACTGGTCCGGCAGTGGCTGGATAGAATTGAAGCCTGGTATATTGCAAGAGGCCGGAAGATGCCTTCCAGCAATGTCAAGCAGGCCATGCTGCCGGCTGGTTCGCAATGGATAGACAACCCGGTCGGCACCGCCTGCGGGTTTGCGATGGATATTGGCGGCGCCCGATTTTTCTTTACTCCGGGAGTGCCGGTGGAATTAAAGCGCATGCTCGAAGAGCAGATTCTTCCCCGGTTGCATGCGATGCGCGGCGAACCGGTCTTTATCCGGGTAAAGCGTTTCCATGTGTTCGGTATCGGGGAGGCGCGGGCGGACTGCATGCTGGATGGAGTCGAGGCGCTGGTCGATGACGGCTCGGTCAAACTCGGGTTTCAGTCGCACTACCCGCAACTTGAAATCAAGTTGACGCTTCATGGGTCCTCACAGGCAGAACTTGATCAGAAAATCACTCCGGTGGAGAATGAAGTCAGGAAGCGGTTGGGAAACTTCATTCTCTGTGAAGATGACCAGTCGGTGGAAGAGGAAATCATTCGCGCATTACAACAGATCGGGGGTAGCGTCAGCATCGTGGAAATGCACACTGCGGGCAGGGTGACCGCCCGTCTCGTGGGTACGGTGGGCAGCGCTGAATGTGTAAAAAGCGGAATGGTATCGGTCGATGTCGAACGATTGCTGAAGTATGCGGGTATTGTGGAGCCGGTATCACGGACGCCGGGTGAGCAATTGGCGATTTGCCTGGCTGACGCGATTGTGGCGCGTTCCGACTCGTCGCATGCCCTCGTGGCGCTGGTGAAGCCGTTGGACAATCAGGACGGGGGTCAATACGCGGCAGACATTGTGGTGGCAGTATCGGACGGCAAAGTCGGCGCCTGTCGGATATCCCGTTTGCCGGGCAGTCCCGAATGGGTCCGGTTGGGGGCTGTGGAGCTGACGCTGGATTGTTTGAGGCGCTACCTGCTTGGTTTGCCGATGCGCGAGCGAATTGACTCTGAACTACACTGACCGGGGTCAGACGGCGGGCGGGCACGGAGACCCGCCCCTACACCGGCTAGCGGATGGGTACGGAGATCCGCCCCTGCGATTGGTGTTGGGGAAAGGGTGGGAGTTAAGCCGGCGCCTTGCATCCCTGGCCGGAGTTTTATAAATCCCGCTTTAACCGGACAAAAATTCCGGAACGGCATTTGGGGTCGAAATAAGTGGATTTGGGCGGCATCAATGCGCCGGAGTCGGCCACATCCATCAATTGGCTCATTGAGGTCGCGTGGCAGACAAATACAATGTCCCATCCCTCCGCGCATTTTTGTTTTATGTCTTCGTCTGTATTGACACCGGCAATGTAGTCGAGACGCGGATTGCTGCGCATATCCGCGATCCCGAGAATCGGGTCGAGAATCAGATCCTGCAAAATCGTGACATCCAGGGACTCGACCGGGTTATCCCGTTTGACATATTCGGGTTTGACGCCCAGCCGATACCAGCCGTTGTTCAGATGCATGCCGAATTCACCATGCCGGGTGGGCTCGAAACCGGTTTGGCCGGAGAGTTTCCGGACATCGAAGCAGGTTTTCAGCGCTTCGACAATGGCTGCTTCAGTCAAGCCGTTTGAATCTTTGACACAACGGTGAAATGGCAATAATTTGAGCTGGTTATCCGGAAACAGGGCTACCAGCAACTGATTCCAGGGTTCATTCCCCGCGTTGCCGTATTTGTCGCGCATGATTCTGGCATAACGGTAGCCGGAGGCGGCGCGGTGATGACCATCGGTCAGATAGGTGGTTTTGACAGGGCTGAACAGCTCGATCAACCGTGCCTGAAGCCTGCGGTCTGCGATACACCAGATTCTCTGGCGGACATCATCTGTGCCGGAAAATTCCAGATCCGGCCGGTTTTCGATTATTTGCCGGATACACCGGTCGATATCCGGGTCCTGACTGTAGGTCAGACAGATCGGGCTTGACGAAGCGCCCACTACGGCCTGGTATTGCGCCAGCAGATCCTCCCTGTCGCTGCGGGTGTTTTCATGTTTGCGCATGGCGCCGCGTTCATATTCGCTGACTGAAACCTCACAAACCACACCGGTCTGTACATGCTCGCCGGTATCGAGCTGGTAGATGAACAGACAGGGTTTCTCCAGTACGTCGAACGACCCGTCCGACAACAATTTGTCAAGGTTTTCCCTGTTCGATGACAGGAGTTGTTCGGCGCTCAGGCGGTTTCCTTCCGGCAAGTCCTCAAGTAACCGCATGGTATTGAGAAAATTACGCGGGTTGTTTTGTGCGAATATGCGGCGTTGTTGCGGTGAAACCGAATCATAGGCCGGAGAGACGACTTCCCGGGCATGGTCGGCGTTGACCAGAAAACCATCGAACGGTTTTATTTCTGGCATGGAAGGGCCCTGTCAGCCGTTGTTTCGCTCGAATTCACTCATGAACCCGGCCAGCGCTTCCACGCTGGATTTGGGCATGGCGTTATAGATGCTGGCCCGGCAGCCGCCTACGCTGCGATGCCCCTTGAGGTTCATCAGGTCGGCTTGTTCAGCCTGTTGCAGGAATTTCCGTTCAAGGTCTTCGTTTGCGAGCCGGAACACGACGTTCATGTGCGACCGGCTTGCCGTCTCGACCGGACAATTGTAGTATCCGCCGCTGTCGTCAATCGTGTCGTACAGAATGCCTGCTTTTATCGAAGCAGCCGCTTCCATGGCCGCCAGCCCCCCTTGTTGTATCATCCATTTCAGGACCTTGCCGAACAGGTAGATCGGGAACATCGGCGGGGTATTGAACATGGAGCCCTTCGACTGCTGGATGTCGTATCGAAGATAGCGCCCCATGTTCCTGTTACAGGATTCGAGAATCGAGTTGCGGATAAAGACGACGGCCATTCCGGCAGGCCCGAGGTTTTTTTGCGCCCCGCCGTAGACCAGATCGAACTTTTCCCAGGGCAACGGGCGAGCCATGTATTCCGATGATACGTCGCCGACCAGTGGGACTTCCACATCCGGCCATTCGGAAAAACGTATTCCGCCAATGGTTTCATTGGTCGTTATATGAAGATAGCGGGTGTCGTCCTTAAGGGCTCCGAGTTCGTCCGATAACGGCATACGGGTGAAATTGTGGTCAGAGCCGTCCCAGGGAATATAGATGTCGCCATATTCCCTGGCGTCCGCGATTGCTCCCTTGGCCCAACTGCCCGAATGGACGTAAGCTCCTTTCTGGCCTGGATTCAACAGATTCATCGGAACCATTGAAAACTGCAGCATGGCGCCACCCTGCAGGAACAGGACACTGAAATCGTCGGGCACTTCGAATGCTTCCATCGCCAGGCTGGCGGCGGTTTCGGCGACTTCAACAAAGTGTTTGCCCCGATGGCTCATTTCTATCAGGGACATTCCGGCTCCCTGGTAGTCGATGAATTCATTTTGGGCATCTTCCAGTACTTCCAGGGGCAAAGTGCATGGGCCTGCGCTGAAATTGTGTTTTCGGTCAGTCATGGGTGAAGTTTCCGTTTTTTGGGGTCTTTTGTTCAGTTGACGCAGTTTATCAATTTTCCGGTTGTGAAAGAATGGATCACGTCAATAACGCCATTGGCGACGGCAGTCTGTGCCTGAGCGGTCGAGGCGCCGATGTGATGGGCGCCGCATACCGATTCGTGATTGGCCAGAGCCGATTCGAAGCCGGCGCTGCCGGAATCCGGTTCATTCCTGTAAACATCCAGTCCGGCGCGGATGCCTTTCGTTTCCATGGCTTCAATCAGTGCCGCCTCATCGACCAGGTCACCACGCGAAGTGTTGATCAGTGTGGCGCCGTCCTTCATTTTATTCAGAAATGATGAATTGACCATGTTTCTGGTGTTGTCGGTGGAGGGCATGTGCAGGGTGATGATATCGCAGGTTTCCAGTACTTCATCCTGCGAATCAAGCTGTATGATTCCAGCGTCTGAAATCCTGGTTGAAGCCTCGTCCGACCGGCCGGGTTTGGCGATTGCGTAGACCCCCATCCCGAAGGCTCGCGCCCGTTCGGCTACCGCGAAGCCGATTGCCCCGAGGCCCAGTATCCCGATTTTCTGGCCATACAGCCCCCGGCCCGCGGAATATTTCTTTTTGTTCCATATCCTGTTTTTAAGGTCTGCCGCTCCGGCTGCGATATTCCGGTCAATCGCGATGATCAGCCCCATCACCAGTTCAGCGACGGCAATGGAGTTGGCGCCCGGCACATTGCATACCCGGATACCCCGGTCCGCGGCGCCGGCCTTGTCAATGGTATTGGTTCCGGCGCCCGCCCGAATCACCAGTTTCAATGATTGGCCCGATGCCAGGGTGTCGGCTGTGACCGCAGTACTGCGGACGATCAGCACACAATGATCCGCTATCGCCTGTACCAGGGCAGTGGCGTCAAGCGCCGGATTCGAGTTCACTTCATGACCCAGGCGGGTTAATTCGTCGATATGGGATTCCGGGAAACTGTCAGCAATAAGAATTTTCATGTCAGGCGCCTGGGTTGGGTGTTTTCGGGGTGTTTTCATGTTCGCCCGGCTGGCCGCGAAAATGGCTTCAAGGCAGATAAAATGCGATAGCCGGGATATTGAACCGAAGTCTGTTCCGGTTACTGTTTCAAAAGGTTTCGATAATATCAAAGTTGCCCTGATCTTGCGCAAGTTTTTGTGTCGGGGCGATCAGATAATGTCAACCTTTCTGATGGGATTGGATTCCATTCGCGCTCCCTGTATGATCGTGCTCCAATTCCATAGAGAGTCCGGATATGTATCAGCCTTTCATGCCGCCAAAAAGATTATTGATGGGCCCGGTCAGCAGAGCGCAATATGTAGAGCGGCGCCTTGGTCGCCTTGGAATATTAAAGCAGGCGCTGTCCGATAGCCTGATGCATACAGGTACTTGATATGCAGACCCCGGCAAGGGGATTCCCTGAATCCGAGTTTGAAACCCGTGCCGCGGCCATGCAGGAAATCATGCATGACCGGAAGGTGGACGCGGTTCTGCTGACCACTGAGCCGAACGTACGCTATTTCTCCGGTTTTCTGACCCAGTTCTGGCAAAGTCCGACGCGCCCCTGGTTCCTGGTTCTGCCCGCACAGGGAAAGCCGGTTGCCGTGATTCCTGAAATCGGCGTACAAGGCATGGCGCAGACCTGGGTCGAGGATATCCGGAGTTGGGCCTCCCCGCGCCCACAGGACGATGGAATATCATTGCTGATTGACCTGTTTAAAAATCTGTCGCGAAAACATGGCCGTATCGGTATGACCCTGGGCGCTGAAAGCGTGATCCGCATGCCGATCCACAATTTTGACTGGTTGAGGCGGGAATTACCTGAATATCAGTTCGTCGATATCGCCGGACAAATGCATCGTTTGAGGATGGTCAAGTCGGCGCTGGAAATTGAAAAGACCCGTTATATATGCCAGGTCGTGTCAGCAGCGTTCCAGTCATTGCCGGATTATGCCCGGACGGGCATGACTGAAGCACAGATTGTGAGCAGGCTGAAGATCGATATTCTGCAACGAGGCGCCGATTCGGTTTCCTACATGGTGGCCGGTTCGGGGCCGGGCGGGTATGACAGTATCATCATGGGTCCCACTGACAGGAGCATGGCCGAGGGCGATTTGCTGATTATCGACACCGGCTCCACATTCGACGGCTATTTCTGTGACTTTGATCGAAACTGGTCTTTCGGTTATGCGGATGATGCAACCAGACGCGCGCACGAGGTTGTGTGGGACGCAACCGAGGCGGGCTTCAACGCCGCGCAACCAGGCTCAACCACGACCGGAATTTACAATGCAATGAATCAGGTCATGCTTGCCGGAGGGTCTCTGGGTAATCAGGTCGGGCGACTGGGTCATGGGCTGGGCATCGAATTGACAGAGAGGCCGTCGAACACAGCGACGGATAATACCGTGTTGAAAGCAGGAATGATTATTACCCTGGAACCCGGGATGACCTTTGCTCCCGGCAGGCAAATGGTTCATGAAGAGAATATCGTGATTACCGAAAGCGGGGCTGAGTGGTTGACCCGCCGCGCCGGCCGCGAACTGATGGTGATATAACGGAGCAACAAAGCGGAGAAAAATGTTGACAATAAGGAGCGTATGCTGATTCAATTCCGCCAACGGAAATACACTCCTGCACTCGTTGCCGGGCTTTTCGGATACAGTTGTGTCGCTATGCGGGTTTTCAGTGATTCGACAGCATGACATTGGTGAATTCTTGTTTCGGCTTTGGTCGGCATTTACAGGAAATATAAAGTGATGAGCCAATCTTCTGCGGGTTCTCCCGGTGTATCAGCCCGGCGAAAAACATGGTACTTTACTCCTGACCTTCCACTCAAACATGCGGCATTTCTTGAGCGTCCGTTCCGGGCGACCTCTATCCTGAAATACCTGCTTGAGGAGTGGAGGCCCCTTGGCCTGCGATTTGCTATTCTCGTTGCGTCCATTGTGATATGGACATGGTTCACGCCAGCTATTGAACGCGCGGTTGTTTTTCAGGCGGACTGGATGCTGGAAATCCTGCTTCGGAATCTGGTTGTCGTGCTGGTAGTCGCGGGCGGGCTGCACTGGTTACTGTATGTTTTTCGCAGTCAGGATGATGAGGCTCGATATATCGCCCGACCTTTCGCCAGGAATTCCAGGATATTTCATTTTCAAAACCAGGTCCGGGACAATATGTTCTGGACATTGTGTTCTTCTGTGCCGGTTGGGACCGGGTTTGAATGTCTGATGCTTTGGGGATATGCCAACGGTCATATTGCCCTGATCACCTTTACTGAAAATCCAGGCTGGTTTGTCGGGCTGATGCTGCTTGTCCCGCTGTGGAGCGGAGCTCATTTTTACTGGTATCATCGTCTGCTTCACGTCGGTCCCTTGTATAAACACATACATTCCTGGCATCACAAGAATGTCAATATCGGGCCGTGGTCGGGTCATGCCATGCACCCGGTTGAGCATATCGGGTTATACTCTGACCTGTTGATCTATTTTCTGATCGCCTCCCATCCGGTGCATGTCATTTTCAATGCCATGCTACATACAATCGGCGGGCCGGTTTCCCATTGTGGTTACCACAGGATCAGACTGTTTCGCGGATTCAGTTTTCAGTGGGGAGACTTCTATCATCAACTCCATCACCGATTTATTGAATGCAATTACGGGACGCCGGAAACACCCTGGGACCGGAAGTTCGGCAGCTTTCATGACGGCACCGGGGAAGGAGACCGGCAGATCAATGAGCGTCGCCGCGTCATAGCCGAAAAGGAGACGGCGCGTTCCTCCTGACCGTCTTCAAACAGCTATCAGCTACAGCGCATCCGCCACCCGGTCGCCGAATTCATCGGTGTTGACCAGGGTCACGCTGGCGCCGGGTCCGGATGGTCCGGACAGGTCGGCGGTCGAATAACCGGCGGCGAATACAGACTCCATCGCCGCCCACACATTTCTGGCTTCATCGGCCATGTTGAAGCTCATATCGAGCATCATGGCTACGGAGCCGATCATCGAATACGGGTTGGCGATGTTCCTGCCGGCAATATCCGGCGCGGAGCCATGCGAAGGTTCGTAATAGGATTTGTCCGGCCCCATACAGGCGGAAGGCATCAGTCCCAGTGAGCCGAGCAGGCCGCCAGCCTGATCGCTCAGAATATCGCCAAACATGTTCTCCATCAACATGACGTCGAACTGGCCCGGATTCAGGCACAAATGGGTTGCGGCGGCGTCAACCAGCATGTGGACGACTTCAACTTCGGGGAAATCCGGGGCGGTCTCCTCAATTATGTCTGTCCACAGTATGCTGGATTTCAGGACGTTGCTCTTGTGAATGTTGTGCAGTTTCTTTCTGCGCTTCATGGCCGTGGAGAAGGCGACATCAACGATTCGCTGGATCAGCCTTTCATCGTATTCGAGCGCTTCCCGGACGTAACGCAATCCCTGTTCATTGACACCGGTTTCCTTTTCCCCGAAATAAATCCCGCCAACCAGTTCGCGGATGATCATGATGTCAATGCCGTCACCCACGATCCGGGGTTTAAGTGGAGAGAAATGACCGAGCGAAGGGGGCAGGTACACCGGCCTGAAATTGGCGAAGGTATCATAGCGGCGGCGCATCGGCAGCAGGGCGCCGCGCTCGGGTTGTTCATCAATCGGGATTTTTTTCGACTCCTCGTGACCAAGACCGATTGTGCCTTTCAGAATCGCGTCCGCCTGATCACAGATTTCCACTGACTCCGGGGGGAAACTGCTGCCGGTTGTCTGCCAGGCGGATGCCCCGAAAGCCGCCGGTATCAGATTGAAGGTTACCTCGTTTCGTTGTTCGATCACCCGGAGTACCTTGACTCCCTGCTTCATGATTTCCGGGCCGATGCCGTCTCCGGGCATCAGGGCAATATTATATGTGTTCACGGATCCGTACCTGATTTTCGGTCAATCAGCCCAGCTGGGCGGGCGTTTTTCGATAAAGGCGTCAATACCCTCAATGGTTTCTTCGAGCATCATGTTGCCGGAAATGGTCTCAGTCGCGCCCTGGTAGGCTGTGGCCAGATCCTGATTGAGTTGCTGATAGAACATTTTTTTCCCCAGGCTCACCACTCGTTGGGGGTGGCGGATGATTTTTCCGGCCAGTTCATCGGTTGCCCGATTCAGCATCTGTGGCTCGACCACCTTATTGACCAGGCCATATTCGAGCGCCGCGGCGGCATTGATGAAGTCTCCGGTCATCAGCATTTCCAGGGCGCGTTTGCGGGATATGTTGCGGCTCAACGCGACAGCGGGAGTCGAACAGAACAGCCCGGCCCGGATTCCCGATACGGCGAATTGCGCGGTTTCGCAGGCTACCGCCATGTCGCAGGTCGCGACCAGTTGGCAACCGGCGGCGGTGGCCATTCCCTGGACCCGGGCGATAACCGGCTGCGGCAGGCTGACTATTTTCTGCATCATTTCGCTGCATTTGCTGAACAGCTTGTGATGTTCCGCCCGGTCCGCGCTTTTACGCATCTGCTTGAGATCATGTCCGGCGCAAAAGGCTTTGCCGTTGGCCGCGAGAATGACTGCGCGCACGGTATCATCCCCGGCAATGTTGTCCAGTGTGTCACAAATCGACTCGAGCAACTCTGCGGACAGGGCGTTGTATTGATGCGGGCGATTCAGGGTTATGGTTGCGACCGATTGATCTGCTTCGACGATCAAATCCCTGTTTTCAGCCATTTGGGAGTTCCACGCGATACTCATTGATCAGGGTTGATCCTGCCCGTCCCGACTACCTGGACTGGTCCACCATGAACTGGACAGCGGCTGTGACGGCTTCATCGCTGAGCGCCGGATTACCTCCCTTCGCCGGCATCAGCCCGGTTGACCCGGTATAACCTTCGATCGCGTGTGTGACCAGTGTTTCAAAGCCCTGCTCAAGCCGGACTGTCCAGTCATCGACATCTCCAACTATCGGTGAGCCTGCGATTCCGGAGCTATGGCAGGCTACACAGGTCGCCTGATAGACGGATTCACCGTCCGCAGGGCCGGCTTCCTGTTGGCCGGATGCAGTAGCGGTACTGTTTTCGTCCACATTCAATGTGCCTGTCGCAGAGACCCGGGCTTTCAGGGATTCCATGGAATTATGGTTTGCAACCGCTTCCAGAGAAAATAACAGGGCGAAACCGGACAAGGTGGTGATGCTCAAAATTTTCATATTTCATCAAGGAACTGGTTTTTTTATTAAAGGCCGCCAATATCAGATTCTAATCGAATCGGGAGTATTTCACTGAATTTCCCATCGCCTGAAACCGGCATTGTGACTGACACGCCGGTTTCGTGACCGCCGGATTATACAGGCTCTTGCAAGTTAATTGTAAGTCTTTATAATCAAGGGTACTCCGGCTTGGTCGCAGGTCGAATATCTTATATTTATGCAGAGGATTGGATATGGATAATGAACTTTCATCGCTGGTCATAATATTTACCGAGTTTTACTATTGGTTGACAGTTGTCCTGATGTTTCTGATTCACGTCGGGTTCTGTATGTACGAGGTTGGCGCTTCACGATACCGCAACCACATGCACACTTTAATGAAAAACACCATGCTGATTCCATTGGTGACGGTGACGTTTTTCTTTTTCGGGTGGTGGATTTATTTTGCGTTCGTCAATGGCCCCGGGATTACAGGCGGGCTGGTATCCGCGCCCTGGGCAACCCCGTGGAGTGAATTGATGGGCGCTCACATGGGCGGTTCGGCGGTACAGGATTCCCTGACTGCTGACGATACCGCGTACTGGGCCCGTATCAATGGCGTGTTCTGGGCCGCCTTCCTGCTCTTTTCGTGGACTGCCGCATCTATTGTTTCCGGTGCCGTCATTGAGCGGATTCGTCCCAGCGCGTTCTGGTTGCTGGCTATCCTGATCGGTTCGGTTACCTGGATCATCGACGCTGCCTGGGGATGGTCCTGGAACGGCTGGATGGTTCAGATTCTGGGTTATCATGACGCTTACGCCTCCGGTGTAATTCATGCTGTAGCGGGCGGATTCGCTCTCGGCGTCCTGGTTGTTCTTGGGCCGCGTATCGGGAAATTCGCGGCTGACGGCACTCCGAGGAACATCAACCCTCATAATCCATGGCTGGTAACTATCGGATTGTTCCTGATCTATACCGGATTCTGGGGATTCTACGTCGCCTGCAACATCCCGATTATAGATGTGTACGGGGCCGCCATGCTGGACGTTGCCGATAAAACGTACTTCAGCGCCACCAATATCTATCTGCAACCGACCACGTTGTCGGCGATAACGCTGAACTTCCTGATGTCATTGTCCGGTGGCTTGATGGCCGGATACATTGTTTCAAAAGGAGATGCTTTCTGGACCTATTCCGGGGGCCTTGCCGGCGTCATCGGCGCTTCTGCGGGAAATGACCTGTATCATCCGATCCAGGCCATGTTGATTGCGGCTGTCGTGGTTTGCATCATCTACAAACTGCATTTCTGGGTCGAACGTCGATTCAAGATTGATGATGCGGTTGGCGCCGTAGCGGTACACGGTTACGCCGGATTCCTGGGTGTGGTCATTGCGGGCTTCATGTTGTGGGGCTACCCTTCTTCTCCATTTGAGGGATACGCGACCATTTCGCCCTGGGGCCAGTTCCTCGGCGCCATCATCATGTTCTTCGTGCTTGGATTTGTTCCGGCCTGGATTCTGTCCAAAATTCTTCAGGCAAGAGGTCTTTTGCGGATTCCGAGAGAAATCGAGATGGCCGGTCTGGATATTAATTCCATAGTGGAAAATGAAGAAGATGCCCGCGCTGTTCGTGACGCCATCAGAAACGAAGCGTAGACTTGAGGATTTGAGTCAATCAACACTAATTTAACTGATACCCGGAGATTATTATGGCAACTGGTATGGTAGACAACTGGGTCAATGTCGATGTGGCAGGCCCGATATACCCTTTCGTAGGAGCGGAGCCTCTGTTGGTTGTGCTTGGACTCGTATTCTGGATAGGCTGGCATGTTGTACAAATGAAAGAGGAGTCCGGTGAGTTGGGGAGCGATGTAAGGAAGATCGCTGATAGTGGCGGGATCGGGGCGTATCTCGACAAACATTCCGACGAGTGACCTTCAGGGAATCGGACCCTTCCACGGTGTATGCCGTGGAAGGGTTTTTGTATCTGTGATTCACAGGGCGCTCAACTCCATACCGGCCAAACCGGTTCTATACATCGCGCCGCTGATCATCGTTCTGGTAATGGCTTTTTATTACTCCAGTCTCAAAAGTGAATGTGTCGGCCGGGCCAGCCAACGGCAGGCATTCCTGCAACACGCAAGCGAAGCGGCGAATTCGGGTTCAGCGCTGAAACTGTCGGATATTACGAATTTCTCATGGCAGCAGGTCAAGGGGTTTGCGGAATTCAAACCGCGATACCAGACCCGCGGTTGCCCGTTTGGATGGGACTGGTCGAGTGAGCGGCGTCAGGACTTGATTACTTCGGGATTGTTGTCGGTACTGATTTTCTTTAATGAAGGCTCGGTATCAAAATACATTGAGTTTCGCGGCGACAGGATACTGATGGATGACTTCGATAAGGCATTGACACCGGATTCGGCTGTATTTACCGTTGAACACACAGGTTATGAAAGCGCCCCGGTCCGGATGGTCGTGGTCCCCTGATCTTTCACCAATCCATCTTTCATACCGAGCAAATCCCTCTTTGCCTGAGTCAGGTGATGGATCATCAGGTTCGAGGCTTCTTCCACATTTCTCCGTTTGATGCTTTTGACCAATGCCGAGTGGTGTTCGTTGTATTGTCTGATTTTGCCTGGAGTCAGAATGTTCATCTTCCGGTGACTCCATTGGGCATGGCTGCGAATATCATTGATTCTCTGATAGAGCCAGACCAGCAGCGGGTTGTGTGAGCATTGCGCCAGCATGAGGTGGAATGCCTCATCCGCCGAAGAGAAATTGTTGGGATTGCGTGTTGAACGCAAGACATTGTCCAACGCCAGTTCAAGATTTCCCAGTTCCCGGTTATTGGCGTTCGATACGACAAGTTTGACGATATGGGGTTCTATCGCCAGGCGGGTTTCGATCAATTCCAGTGGGCTGGTCTCTTCGGCGATGTCATTCTGTTCGAATTTGATGTTGTAGGTCACATACGCGCCGCTGCAGAATTTCTTCCTGACCAGATTGGCCTTTTCCAGTTGTTCCAGCGCTGACCTGATTGTGCCTCGCGCAACACAAAACTGTTCCGCAAGGACACGTTCGGAAGGCAGTCGTGTATTGTATGGATAATCGCCATTTATGATCGCGCCCCGGATACGATTAAAGATTCCGGACGCCCCGGTAGTTACCTGTAAGTGCCGCTCCGCCATTGTGGTCAGTCAATCCGGTGTGGTTATCTGAAAATGGTCTGGTAATGGTATAGAAAATTATCGTCTGTACGGGTTGGACTGTGTTGCAAACTCTCTCCCCATCATGTTTAATACCCGATAATACATATATTATCGAAATGGTATCAACGTATTCTGATAATGTATGTGTTCCGGTAATTATTAAAATAATCTGTACCTTATTTATACCATTTAAGTTACTGAATGACAACAGGAGATGAATTATGGCTTTCCCCGGACAAAGTGACTATGTCATTGTTGGCGCAGGGATTCACGGCCTGAGTACGGCATATCACCTGGCTTTGGAGTTGAAAGCCAGGGGCAGGGGTGATGGCGGCGATATACTGGTTGTCGACAAGACTGCAATCGGCGCCGGCGCCTCAGGCATCGCCTGCGGTGTGGTGCGCAACAACTACTTCCAGCCCGCCATGCGTGAGTTGATGGCGCAATGCGTCGACGTATGGGAAAGCGACGCCGGCGCCTACAGCTATCATCCGGTGGGCTATCTGCAAATCAGCCCGGATTCGATGTTCGAGGATGTGGCGTCCATTGCCGAACAGCAAAAGGATATTGGTTACGAATCGGTTTTCATCGAAGGTGAAAAAGCGTCGATGAATTATATGAAAGGCCTGTTCGATGATTGGCAGGCCCGGGGAATCACCTCGGTTCTGCATGAAAAGAGAGGAGGCTATGCCAACAATACACGATCACTGTATGGTCTTGCGGGCAAGGCGGAAGCGGAGGGTGTCCAGATCATGACCGGCGTGACGGTTACCGGATTCAATGCGGATCACTCCAGTCGCGCGATCCGGGAAGTCGTTACTGACCGTGGCAGTATCGCCTGTGACCAATTGATTATGGCGCCCGGGCCCTGGGCCAGGCTTCTGTGGAATATGCTTGAACTGCCGGAGACGGTGGATATCAAATCCGGAAATGGTGAAATTCATACCGATATTCCGATGTGGGTCTACTGGTCCTTGCAGGAGGGAACACTGGGTGTAGACCCCGAAATGCAAAAGACCAACGACGGCGGCATGCCTCCGGTGATTCACGTCGATTCCGACTCTCCCCTTTATTCCGATGTGGATGGATCGTTGATCACGGATGAGATGTGGGGGATTTATTACAAACCCGATTTTCATTTCAACGGGATACAGGGCGGGGCCGCGCCGTTTCCAGTTGAGACCGACCTTGATCAGGTCGCAGTCGACCCGTATGGCGTTGATTCCCCGGATTTTGTGGTCGGAGCGGAATTTGCGCACATGTGGACTTCCGCGCTTGCCCATTGCCAAAAGCGATTTGAAGGCCAATCGCCGAAATACAATAATGAGCCTTCTGGCGGAATCGGCTCATTTACCCCGGACAGTTTTCCTGTTTTCGATCGTTTCCGCGACAACTGTTACTTTATCGCCGATTCCAATCATGGATACAAGATGATTGGTGTCGGCAAGCTGGTTGCGCAGGAACTTGTCGGGTCGCAGAGCGCGTTGCTGGAACCTTTCCGCTTCTCAAGATATCATGAGGGCAAGCTTCATCCTGTCTCAAACAGTCCATTTCCGTGGAGTTGAGAGCGCCGCGTATCAATATTTTAATGCCCATTGGAGGATAAAATGGTTAAAGATAACAAACCTGCCGAGCAAAGTACGACATCCACACGTTCAACCAGCCGGGCCCAGACTTCTACCGACCTGGAACGCTGTGTCAATGCGCCGGGACGGGCGGACCTTGTCAAACAGGTCAGTGAGAAAATCCGGGAAACCGGTGTCACTTACGTCTACTTCCAGTTCGTTTCGGTCACCGGCCGAATTGTCGGGAAGGGGATTCCCGCCGACCACTGGGAGAGAGTGTCGGAGAGGGGATTTCAACTGGTTTACGGTTCAACCGCAAACCTGTTTGTCGACCGTCATGGGAGTTACATCGGTTATGGCCCCGAATCATCGGAATTGGTCGGTATTCCTGACCCGGAAACTTTTGTCCAGTTGCCCTGGGACAAACGTATTGGCCGTGTATTTTGTACCTGTTACCGTAACCGCGAGGAGCGCGTCAATCCAGGCGCCCATCTGACTTCTGACTGTCGCGGAAACCTGAAAATCATCCATCAGGAGTTCGAGGAGAAGCATAATATGCACATGCGCGCCGGTACTGAACCGGAGATGATGTGGCTCAAACTGGATGAAAACCGCCAACTCAAGGGCGGCGTGACCAAACCCAACTGTTACCATATCGATCAGTTCGAAGAATTGCGCCCGGCCTTTATGCAGGTGATCGAATACGGCCAGAAAATGGGCTTTGACATGATCCAGGGTGATCACGAAGACGCGCCGGGACAACTGGAATTGAACTGGATGTTTGATGACGTAGTCAGGAATTCGGACCGACTGACTACCTATCGGCAGATCTGCGCCCAGGTCGCCCGTGAAAAAGGGTTGCATGCCTGTTTCATGTCCAAGCCGTTCATGAATGTATCCGCGTCCGGCTGTCACCATAATGTTTCATTGTGGTCCGGCGGTGAAGGGGCCGTCAATCCGTTGCACAACGAAACGCTTCCGGGCCTGGACGACGTATTCACTTATCTGGAAGGCGGCGCCAATCATTTCATGCCGGATCCTGCGATTGACGAAGTCAAGCCCGGTCCAGTCGGATTGAAGTCAATCGGCGGCGTGATCGAGCATCTTGGCGCTCTGACTTCAATCGGGTCGTCCACGGTCAACTCCTACAGAAGATTGTGGGATACCGGCTTCTGGGCTCCGGTTTTTGCGGATTGGGGTTTCCAGAACAGAACCTGTGCGCTGCGGGTATCGGCGCCGGGCCGGTTTGAATACCGTTCGGTTGACTCGATGGTCAATCCATACCTCATGGGCGGCGCGTTGCTGAAGGCGTTCGATGACGGGATCACCCGTAACCTGGATCCGGGAGAACCCGAAGAGCGTAACATTTATGAAGCGATGGACGCCGGCAAGCAAGTCAAAAAGCTGCCGATGACCCTGGGAGACGCTCTCAAGGAACTGGAAAACGATGACGTGATACGCTCGTCCATGCCGGATGAAATGTACCGGGTCTATCATCACTACAAAAATGACGAATGGGAGCGGTTCAATCATTCGGTATCCGATTGGGACCTTGCGAACTATCTTGATTGTCTGCCTTGAGGCTGCTGCCCCCGGGATCAAAATCAAAACCAGATTCAATCAGTCAGGAGGAATTGCGTAATGTGCGGTATCGCAGGACTTATCCATAGAGGTAAAAGCTCTGATGTCGGATCAGAAATGACCTCGATGCTTCAATCGCTGAAGCATCGGGGCCCTGACTCCACCGGGTTCGCGCTCTATGGCAACACTATGAAGGACCAGTATGTGATGCGCTTCAAGGTCGCCGAACAGGAAGACATGAAAAGCGGATTCGATATACATCAACAGGTCGTTGACCGTCAGGAGGAGGTGGACGCGCGTCTGGAAAAACTGGACGCCTCCGTCATCAGCCGTGATCAGGCCACTGCCTATTCTCACCGTTATACCTTTTCTTTTGACGGTGACATGCGCCGGTTGGCTGATTACGTCGAAGACATCGAGGGGGTGGAAATCCTGTCGATCGGCGAGGGCCTGGAACTGATCAAGGATCTGGGTGACGCCGAAAGGGTATCGCGGCAGTACGACCTGTCGGGGTTTGAAGGCACTCACGCGATCGGTCATACCCGGATGGCGACCGAGTCCGATGTGGACATTCGGTCGGCGCATCCCTACTGGGCCTATCCGTTCAACGATGTGTCGGTCGTACACAATGGGCAGTTGACCAACTACTGGGGTTTCCGCCGGGAAATGGAACGGCGCGGACATCGATTCATGTCGAACTGCGACTCCGAACTGATCGCGGTATATATTGCGGATCGCATGGGTGAAGGGGATGACCTGGAAACAGCGATGACACGCTCGGTGGAAGAACTGGACGGCGTATTCACTTATCTGGTTGCGACCAGTGATCAACTCGGCATGGCAAAGGATGTCATGGCCGCCAAGCCGATGGTGTTGTACGAGAGCGAAGACTTTGTCGGGCTGGCTTCTGAAGAAGTTTCAATCCGCAGTATCTTTCCGGATGAAATTCACACATTTGATCCTTATGAAGGGGAGGTTCGGGTATGGCAGGCGTAGATCACAAGTCCCATGATATGGGTCTGCATGCGGAGCAACTGAAAGGGCGTACCCAGCAGCGGTTTTTCAGCGCCACCGAAGAGGAGAATTATACTTATCCGTGGGCGTTTGAGGTTGATCCCGACCGCTCGGTCGGGTTTGACGCGCTGGCAATGGAGTCAACCGATATCAACCTGAAAATCAGGGAATTGATGCAGCAGGGGTATGGCGCTATTACGATCAGTAATCCGCGCGCGCGTCATGGTGTCGGAGTGGGCATATTGAATCGTGTCAACATCAGCTTCGAAGGCTCTCTCGGCTATTTCGGCTGTGGTTTGATTGACGGTCCGAACATCCGGATCAGCGGCCGCGTTGGCTGGTCCTGCGCCGAGAACATGATGGCCGGGACGGTCGTCATTGAAGGCAACGCAGGTTCGACATTCGGAGCGGCCATACGAGGCGGAGACCTGGTTTGCAAGGGCGATGTCGGCTCCCGGACCGGTATCGACCAGAAGGGAGGCACCATCATCGTAGGCGGAAGAACCGGCGCTTTTTCCGGATTCATGATGCAGCGCGGACGCATGGTGATTTGTGGTGACGCTGGCAAGAACCTGGGTGATTCGATGTACGACGGCGTCATATATGTCGGCGGGGAAGTGGAAGACCTCGGTGTCGATTGCGTTCCGGGCGAACTGAACGAAACAGAGTTGAAGTGGCTCACCCAGAAGCTGGCAATGTATGACATCTCGCCGGCATGCGGAGTGGAAAACATGAAGAAATTCGTCTCCGGTAAAAGCCTGTGGAATTACGATAACCTGGAGCCCACCGAGAAAAAGCTGATCCTCTGAAATCCCAATACACTTAAATCCTGGTGACCATAAAAATGTCAAAACCGAAAAGAGATCCCAGTCATCTGGGGCAGAGTTTCATGTTCCCGCCAGAGGTGATGGATGATATCCATATCAAGTCGGAGCTCGGACGATACCGTATGCGCGGCTTTTCCCTGTTCAAGAGAATTCCGACCTGGGACGACCTGACATTCATGCCCGGTACGTTGACCCGGTTCGTGATTGAAGGATACCGCGAGAAATGCCTGACCAAAACCGTGATTGGGCCGAAAGCCAAACGCCCGCTGGAACTCGACATTCCCGTCTATATCACCGGCATGAGCTTTGGCGCATTGTCCTATGAAGCGAAAACCGCGCTGGCGCGGGGCGCTACCATGGCGGGAACGGCCACTTGTTCCGGCGAAGGCGGCATGATCCCGGATGAGCGCCGATATTCGGAAAAATGGATGTATCAATGTATCCAGTCGCGCTACGGTTTCAACCCGAATCATCTGCGGCTGGCGGACTGTGTCGAGTTTTTCATTGGCCAGGGCTGCAAGGTGGGACTGGGGGGGCACCTGATGGGCCAGAAAGTCACCGATCAGGTGGCCGAAATGCGCTCCCTGCCGGCCGGAATTGACCAGCGTTCGCCGGCCCGTCACCCGGACTGGCTGGGGCCGGACGATCTCGCATTGAAGATCAACGAGGTGCGTGAAGCCACCAACGGCGAAATTCCGATCCAACTGAAACTGGGCGCGGCGCGGGTATATGACGACGTTCGTATGGCAGCCAAAACCGGCCCCGACTCGATTTACATGGACGGTATGGAAGGCGGCACTGGCGCCGGCCCCCATCTGGCGACCGAGGAAACCGGCGTGCCGGGTATTGCCGCGATCCGTCAGGCGCGCCGCGCTCTGGAAGATGTCGGTAAATCCGGTGAAATTTCTCTGGTTTATGCCGGTGGAATCCGCAATGGCGGCGATGTCGCGAAAGCGCTGGCGCTGGGCGCCGACGCGGTCGCGATCGGTCATGCCGCGTTGATGGCCCTGAACTGCAACAAGGCCATTCCGGAAGCGGATTTTGAAAAGGAAATGGGAGTCGAAGCGGGCCATTGCTATCATTGCCACACCGGTCGTTGCCCGGTCGGCGTGGCCACTCAGGACCCGGTTCTGCGGAAACGCCTGGACCCGGACGCGGCTGCGGAGCGGGTATACAACTTCCTGCATACGTTGACCATCGAGGCGCAGCTTCTGGCGCGCGCCTGTGGTAAAACCAATATCCATTCCCTCGAACCCGAAGATCTGGCGGCGCTCACCATGGAAGCCTCCGCACTGGCCCAGGTTCCCCTTGCAGGCACTCAATACACGGTCGGTCGTCCCGACATGACCCGTTTTTGACGATCCGGCAGATCAGGAGATGAAAACATGAATAATGATGTAGACAAGTTTATCGAATCCGACGGCCTGGATTCTGACCGCGAAAAGGACATCGGACAGCATATCGGTTACCGCTATGATGTCAATCTGGTTCCGGACATGGACCGCTGCACTGAATTCCTGAAAGCCTATATGAAAATCATGGGCTGGCGGGATCTGAACTGGCTGGAAGACGTACACATGGGGTACGAAGAAGGCAAACCGGCCGTATTTGACCGCAATATCAACGGTTGGGTGCAAATCCCCGAGACCATGGAATTGCCGGATAACCAGCAGGATCGGGACATGATCGCGCGCGAGCTTCTGGTTAAATTCCAGATGTCGAAATCCCACCCGATGGTTGATCTGATGAACGCCTACCGGAAATTCTGATCCAGCGCTCAACCCGGCCATGCCGGAGAGGTCAGAACATCCGTATGGCTGACAGTATGACGAAACTCAGTGTCAATCTGAACAAGATCGCGCTTTTGCGAAACTCCCGCGGTCGGGATTATCCGAACGTGGTTGAGTATGCGCGCAAATGCATCGCTCTCGGGGTGGATGGCATCACCGTACATCCGCGCCCGGATGAACGCCATACCCGGAAACAGGATGCTTGCGACCTCGGGCTATTGTGCGAACAGTATCCGCAGGTCGAATTCAATATCGAAGGCTATCCCACGCAGGATTTCATGGCGATGGTCGAGGCGATCAAGCCCGATCAATGCACCCTGGTTCCAGACGACGTAAACCAGTTGACCTCGGATCATGGCTGGGATATTGACGGTTCAACCGCAACGTTGACCCCTGTGCTGGAACGTCTGTCTGACGCCGGAATCCGCAGTTCCCTGTTCGTGGATCCGGACCCGGCCCAGGTTGCAGCCGCGGCCAGGGTCGGAGCGGACCGAATCGAGCTGTATACCGAAGCCTGGGCCAACGCATTCAGCCGACCGGACGAGCAATCAGTGTTTGATCAATATCTGGAATCGGCTGTAAAAGCGGCCGAATCGGGAGTTGGAATCAACGCCGGTCATGACCTTGACCTGAACAATCTGCCACGATTCCTGGAGATACCGGGTATTCTGGAAGTTTCAATCGGTCATGCACTGACTGTCGAGTGCCTCTTCCAGGGTATCGAAAACGTCATACCGCGCTATCTCGAGGTCTGCGCCGGGTCGGCTTGAGACGGTTCTTTGGATATTTCCCGTGTTATGATGTTCGGGTGATGATCGAGAACAAAAACATATCCCGCCGCCGACTTCCGGTCGGATATCAGACTTTCCGGCGCCTCCGGGAACGGAACTGCTATTATGTCGATAAGACTCCCCTGATTCGACAGATGATTGATCAGGGGGATTACTACTTCCTGTCCCGCCCCCGGCGCTTTGGCAAGAGTCTGCTGCTCGATACCCTGCATGAACTGTTCGAGGGTAGCGAGGAGTTGTTCCGGGGGCTTGATATTCACGATCACTGGGACTGGAGTGCAGAGCAAAAGCATCCGGTAGTGCGGATAAGTTTTGACGGGCTATACAACAGTCCGCAAGCATTGGACAAGAATGTTCATACGCAGTTGTCCATTACCGAACGGCATTTTGGTCTGGAACAAGGTTCGGCGGAAAATTCCGGAGCGGATCGTTTCATGGATTTGCTGGGTCGTCTTCATGATCAGACCGGCCAGGAAGTAGTGATTCTGATTGATGAATACGACAAGCCGATACTGGATGTATTGGAAAACCCGGAGCTGGCGCGATTGAATCGGGATTATTTGCGGGGATTCTACGGCATCATCAAGGGTAGTGCCCGGCATATCCGGTTCGTCTTTATCACCGGCATCAGTATGTTCTCGAATGTGAATCTGTTCTCGGGTCTTAACAACCTGAAGAACATCAGTCTGGACTCCAGGTATTCTACGATTTGTGGTTATACTGACCGGGACCTGGATACAGTATTCGGCCCGGAATTGCCGGGTCTGGACCGGGACGAGATTCGGCGTTGGTACAATGGTTACAGCTGGCTTGGGGAGGAGAGGGTTTACAACCCGTATGATGTATTGCTGCTGTTTGATAGTCGGAAATTTGAGCCTTACTGGTTTCGCACCGGCACGCCGACCTTCCTGTACCGGGAACTGATTGCCAAGAAAATCAGCCTGATGGAATTGGGGCATCGCACAGCGAACAAGGAACTGGTTTCCACATTCGATATAGAGAGTTACCATATTGACGCCCTGCTGTTCCAGACCGGCTATCTGACCATTGCTGGAGAAGAACGGCACGGTTCCCGCACCCGATACCGGCTGGACTATCCGAACCATGAGGTGGAGCTGAGTCTGAACCACGGTTTGCTACGGTATGTGACGAAGGACGACTATGCCGATGAACAGGGAGAGCGCCTGCTTGAATTATTGGCCGGGCAAGATTTTGACGGCTTTGGTGAAGAACTGCGGGCGTATCTTGCGGGGATTCCGTACCCGTGGCATGACCATGGCGACCTCAGCCGTTACGAGTCCTGGTATGCGAGTCTTTTGTACATGAGCTTCAGGGCGTTGGAGATGGATGTTCGGGTGGAGGAGGCCACCAGCCGGGGTCGTTCGGACCTGGTTCTGATTCATGTGGGTCAGGTATTCGTGATGGAGTTCAAGGTAGTGGAGGACGAATCCGGCGCAGAAGCGGCTCTGGATCAGGCGCTGTTGCAGATACGGGAGAAGGGATATGGTGAGAAGTATCGGAATCAGGGCAAACCGATTCACAATATGGCGATCACTTTCGGGAGGGTGGAACGGAATCTGCTGGGGATTCGGGTATCGCAAGAGTAGGATGAGTGACTGATCATATTGACGAACCTGCCTCCTGGCGGCAGCACAACGAAGACCGGATGCGACGTGCCGATGCCTGGGTCGAACGTAGCGAGCAGGAAGGTACGGAGGACATCGAACGCTTCATGTTTCTCTGGATCGCTTTCAATGCGGCCTATGGTAATGAAACGGCGTTGCATGATTTTGTTGAGAGGTATGAAAAGGAGAGCGAATCTCATCGCTTCGAGACATTTATAGGGAATATCGTGAAGCAAGACGGACAGGATGTTCTGGAAGAAATAGTATGGAAAGAATTTACTGGCCCGATCCGGATTCTGTTGAATAATCACTACGTGTTCCAACCTTTCTGGAAATCCGTCTGTATCTCCGGGAATAGTAGCGATTGGCAACGGAGCTTCCGGGGAAGTGTGGTTAAAGCGAACCGAGCCTTGTCGGAACGGGATGTCTGCACTGTCTTGTCGATTGTGTTTCATCGCCTTTACACTTTGCGTAACCAGATATTCCATGGTGGCGCAACTCACCCAAGCGGCTTTGGGCACGCTCAGATTCGGGATGGTAGCCGGATTATGGCGTCCCTCGTACCGGCGATCATCGACATCATGCGACAAGACATCCGCAACAATCCAGATTCAGAGACCTGGGGGAAGGTCGCCTATCCGCGTATCAACGCTGAACCAGAATAGTAGTGTAACAGCCAGCGCGGACAGGGGGGAACAGTCTATGCACAGTGGCTAGACATAATGGCCTCCAGAGGTTGACCGAGGCTTGATATCCGTGCCGGGTCGGCTTGTGGCGATGTTATTCTTGAGGCCTTTGTTGGATTAGATATCCCTTGCTGTTCCTTTCGCCAATCGTCGGCAAGAATCCACAGGTCGTTTCCCGGGAGACAAAAATACCAATCTCTCCATCCATTTCGTGAAGTTCCAGTTATTTCCCGCGATGCGTCCGATAACGAATTACAGTGCTTTTCTTCACCATTTACGCTTAAGGCTACCTTCCCGTCCAGAAACTCCCCAAAACACACTTTCTCACCAAACGAGAACCTTACTTTCGTTCCGTCTGGTGGTTGAATACGCTTGGAGCCCCGGCGTGGTCTTCTAACATCCAGGTCAGCAGAGGTTGCTCCTGCCTGAGTTCGCCAATCGAGAAACTCTTTCGTATCTGCTGGGCTCTTGGGATGACACTCACGATGAACCAATACAGCATTATATATTTCCGTCAGCCCTCCCTGCGCGTATGGTACAACGTGATGAATATCGCATTCATCCCAAGATACTCGCCTGCTGCTTCCCTTCATCCGGCACCACTGACAAATTTCCATGTCTCGAAAAAAGACTGTTTGGCGTTCAATATCTGTAAATGATCGTTTCGTATCCAACTTTCTTGGAGAAAGTAGTTCCAACATTTCTTCGACGAAAAATGCATGTCTCTGCCTGATGCTGCTCGCGATGTCTGCTTGTGTTTGGGTAAGATGACCATATCGGTAATAGTACCGATTAAGTCCACTCTCTCTGTTGTTTTTCACATTTTCGGCGGCTTGCTGACGCCGAGATTCGAATTCATGCCATTTCCCTGCCAAATGATGCTCCCAATCACGGGTATATTCCTTCGATAAGTGATTCACTAGCAGGAACAAATGTATCAGGTAGTGTCCAACCAGTTTCGGTTTGCCATGAAATGCTTCATACAGTTTTTGACAAACAGACAAAAAATTTTCAGCTTCACTTGTACGATCATCAAAATCCACTTGCGAGTGATAAAATTCATCGATATTTGATGATTTTATGTCACAAAATTTATTTTCTTTCTGCACTGTCCAATAAAGCATGAATATTTGTGCAACCAACTGACGGCGCCTGCTCTCGCTACTCACTTTTGCAACTTCGGTAAACAATGGATGACCATACCATCGTTCTACACCGCTTTTCCCGCCGGTTGTCAAAACAAATTCAGTGAAATATCCAGGCCACGAATCGCGTTTGTCCTGAGGGGTAAGCGGCGTACCACCTTGTAGTCGAATGAAAAGATCCCTTATCGAATTTTCGCTGTCGGTGGTGATTTCATAAACGACAATATTATGATTTTTCAAGTTTTCCTGGAGGGGCTCAGGAAGTTCAGGAAATCTTTTTCCACCCCATGGACAAGGGGCGTTTTTCATGAAAGCCGGAAATTTAAATCCTGCCTCATCAGTGGGATTGGGTAACACGAAAGCACCTTCGCTAAAGCTATTTATTGCGTTTATTCGTTGTTGTCCATCTACAATGTCAAAGAATATGTTTTTGGAGCGGGTAGCTGTGGTCTTGTGAAAATAGAACGCAGGTATTGAGTACCCTCTGAAAATTGAATCAATAAACATCTGATTTTGGGAGGCCGTCCAACGTAAACCGCGTTGGTACTCATGATTGACTCTGAGCGATCCTTCCTGTTGATAATCAATAAGGTCGCCCACAGTCCAGTCAGTTTTAACAGCGATTTGCATTATATAGTTCTCATTCCAGTCAGTATGGAAGTATGGTATCAACTTCCCTCAAAAATTGTAGCATGATTAAATGACTGGACACTGTGAATAACTGCAGTTGGTATTGCGTAATGCAAGAATCAGGTCGGTCGCATCGCCATCCGGGTCCGGCACACTAAAATCACATGGGCCGACACCAATGGAAGATCCGACAATATCCATATATTTCTGAAGATTAGAAAAAAACCGACGCATCTCTTCTTCTGTATGCTGACCTAATGAACAATTCTCCAGCGCCACCTGCTTGTCCGAATGAGCAATAATCTTGTTTCTTGCGGGAACAATGAGTTCTCTATAGCAGTGTAATTTGTTCGACAGGTTTTTGATTTCCTCGGTCATAAGTCCAATTTTACAAAGACCGGAATCCAGACTCTGTATCGTCACGTTTTCATTATTACCTCCCTTTTCTTTGTCCGTTAATCTGCAAATTAACACCCAAGTGTATTGGTGAAGAATCCTGTTCAGGTTGTCGAAAAATTTATGGGATGTGCGCCGCAAGAGTTCGTTGGTCTCATCATCACCAGAATCATATAACGTGTTGAAAATGTTGTAACACGTTCGCAACCAGACGCACTGTGCCATGATGTGCCCAAAAACCTCGATGTGTTCAATGTGTACTATGCCGTTCCCGATCAGTTCGTTGAAGTCGTCTTCGGTGAACCCCTTATTGCTGTGGTCAAAGTCCCTGATATAGAAGCAGAACTTTTCGCGAAGTGTGTTACGCAGTTTCTTCTGTTCTCTGCGATCTGTTTTTCGAAGCTCTCGCAAAATTTCGCGAATGGCATTCGCGTCATCCAGGGAAAATATATTTCTTCCTTTCATTTCTGTGTTAGTCGGTCTGAATCTCAGTTATTGGATATAATTCATAAGGTGCGTAATCTGCTACAAGCAACCTTGGCTTCACAAAGGTGGCAATAGTGTAGCAGTAGGGATGGGGCGATTCTATTGGCTTTGGTTGACCGTCGAAGTCAGCAGCCAGTCAGTCTATCCCGCATCTGGATTTATCGGATATAATCGCCTGTTACAGACGACAGGCAGTTAGAACCGCTCAACCGTAAATGACGATAGACATTAATTCCATAATACGACTGAGAGAGCCCGGGCTGGGTGAACAATGGTCAGGCCGGGAACGTTACCTGGTTCGCGGCGGCGCCATAATCGCGGTACCGATGACGCCGGGTGATGATCTGGAGATCGTTGACCCGGAAGGTCGTCAGCCAGCGCTTGTTTTCGCGTTTGACGATTCCGGCGACAATGTGACGGCCTCTCTCGGGGTCAGGCCCAATACCAGCGCGGTGTCTATCGCCCGGATGCTGGATACCGTCAATCCGGGCGCCGCGAAAATCCGCCGCAAGCTGCAATCCTTTTCTGTTGATCTGACAGATTGCCGGGCTGCCGAATTATTGTCCGGGGAAACCCCGCCCGGCGCCAGCGTGAAACTGACCGCGGAGCGCGAACTGGTCTGTCTGGTCTGCGCTGTGGGCGAGGCGATGGCCGTGGACGGCGCGGGTGACCCACCGACCGATCTGGTCGGCTATATTACCCGTTCAAACCCCGGTTCCCGGATCGAAAATGATCTGCCGGACCCGCTCGGTGACGAGTTGCAGAGTTTTCGTATTGATGCCTCGACCGCGCAAAGTTACGAGGTCAGGGCGGGGGAGTACATTCAGATTATTGATGTCGATGGCCGCCAGTGTTCTGATTTTCAGTGCTTCGACAAGGCGGCGCTGGATCAGGGCAAGACCCGGAACCTGAGCGCCACCACGACCCGTTCGCTGATGGGCAGCGCCTATCCCGGCCCGGGGCTGTATTCGAAGTTTTATGATATTGATTTCAAACCGCTGGTGGAAGTTGTGCAGGATACCTGCGGCCGCCACGATAGTTTCGGGGTAGCCTGCACCAGCAAATACTACGATGAAGCTGGTTATCCCGGACATGTCAACTGTTCGGAAAACTTCAATCGGGCGCTGGCTCCCTGGCCGATTGAGCCGCGGGCGGGATGGCAGGCGATGAATCTGTTCTTCAATACGTTTTTTGATGATTCATACCTGTATATGTTCGACGATCCCTGGTCGCGACCGGGGGATTATGTATTGATGCAGGCGTTGACGGACCTGGTCTGCGTTTCGTCCGCCTGTCCCTGTGACATTGACCCGGCCAACGGGTGGATACCGACAGATATTCATGTGCGAACCTATACCGGTGAAAACCTGTTCAAACGCGCCATCGCATTCAGAAAAACCACCGACGCGGAACCCGAAATGACACAAGAAACCAGCTTTCATAACAGAACCTCCCAACTGACCCGCAATTTCTCGGAATACAATGGCTACTGGCTGGCCGATAACTTCACCAATCTCGGCGCGGTTGCGGAGTACTGGGCCTGTCGGGAAAGGGTCATCATGACCGATCTGTCGCCATTGAGAAAATACGAGGTGACCGGGCCGGACGCCGAAGCGCTGATGCAGACCTGTGTGACCCGGGATGTCCGGAAAATGGCGGACGGGCATGTGATCTATACCGCGATGTGCTACCCGTCAGGCGGCATGATAGATGACGGTACGGTGTTCAAGCTCCGCAACCATAACTTCCGTTGGGTGGGGGGCAATGATACTTCGGGCCTGTGGATTCGTGAGCAGGCGACGAAACTGAAACTGCGGGCCTGGGTCAAGGATTCAACCTCCGAGCTTCACAACCTGCAGGTGCAGGGACCGAAAAGCCTGGAAACGCTGAAGAAATGCGTCTGGACCCGTCCTGATCAGGCCAGCGTCGAAGAACTCGACTGGTTCCGGTTCTCGATTGCCAGAATCGGTGGCGCCAATGGAGCGCCGATTATCTGTTCACGAACCGGCTATACCGGTGAGCGGGGATACGAGATATTCTGCCATCCCCGCGATGCGGAGGCCGTTTGGGACGCGATCCGGGAGGCTGGGCAGGAATTCAAAATCGCGCCGCTCGGCCTGGAAGCGCTGGACCTGCTGCGGATTGAGGCGGGTCTGATTTTCGCCGGTTATGAGTTCTGCGACCAGACCGATCCGTTTGAAGCGGGCATTGGCTTTACGGTTCCATTGAAATCCAAACAGGATGATTTTATCGGTCGCGAACAGCTTCTGACACGCAAGCAGAATCCCCGACAAAAACTGGTCGGACTGGACCTGAACGGCCAAGAAGCCGCTGTCAATGGCGATCCGGTGTTTATCGGTCGCGAGCAGGTTGGCGCTATTACCAGTGGTATGATTTCCCCTGTCTTGAGGAAAAACATTGCTCTTTGCAGGATGAAAATCATCCATACCGGAACCGGAACCGAGGTGGAAGTCGGCAAGCTGGACGGACATCAGAAACGGATTCCGGCAACAGTCGTTTCATTCCCTCATTTTGATCCGAAGAAAGAACGGGTGCGGGGAAATTATGGAGGTTGCAATAAATGAATAAACCAATTGACGAAAAAATGGCCGTTGTCGCCAAACAGTCCGGGGACCAGAGTTTTTGCGGGGACCCCGGACGATCTTTCACGATGCCGGCCCGGTTTTACCGGGACGCCGGGGTTTATGAGATGGAAAAGGAGGCCATTTTTTATAATACCTGGCATTATGCGGGGCACTTGAGTCAAGTGCGGGAGGCCGGGCAATACATTACCACCCGGATTCACGAACAGGACGTGATCATTATCCGCGACAGTTCGGGGGAATTGAGGGCTTTTTATAATGTCTGCCAGCATCGCGGGCACGAACTTCTCACCGGGCAGGGCAAAACCAACCTGATCGTTTGCCCTTATCACGCTTGGGCTTATGATCTGGATGGTTCATTGAAAAAGGCGAGAAATTCAGAGAATGTCACCGGCTTCAACAAGTGCGAGTTTGCGCTGAAACCGGTCCGGGTCGAGGTTTTCTGTACGATGGTGTTCATAAATCTGGATTCCGGGGCTGTTTCGTTGAAGGAACAAACCGGCAGTCTCGAAGATGAAATACGTAAATACTGCCCGAAGATAGATACCCTGACCCTGGCCCGGCGCGACACCTGGACCGTCGCCAGTAACTGGAAAGCGCTGGTAGACAACTACCTCGAGTGTTATCACTGCGACCCGGCGCATCGGGATTTTGTCGATATGGTCGATATGGACAGCTACCGAACGACGACTCGTGGTATCTGGTCCAGCCAGATTTCGTCATCCCCCCGGTCAATGGATAACAGCGCTTTCAAATTTGAAAAGGGTGAAGTGGATATGGGTTTTGCCGGCTGGTTTGTGTGGCCCAATTTCACAATTTCTATCTATCCGGGAGAACCCAATCTGGCGGTCATGCAAATCAATGGGGCCGGGCCGGAACAGTCTGTTGAATATCTGGACTGGTTTTTGCCTTCATCCACCCCGAGCAGGCAGCAACAGGACGCAATGACGTACCTGAAGGAAGTTCTCCAGCCCGAAGATATTGCTTTGTGCGAAAGTGTCCAGCGTGGCTTGAGATCAAAAGGCTATAACCAGGGCCGGTTCATGGTGGACCGGGGACTGACCGAGTTGTCAGAACATGCCGTCCACCATTTCCAGAAGATGGTAGTTGAGGCCATTGGCGCCGACCTGGACGACTGAACCGGGAATTGCCCTGAAGCAGATCCGACTCAAGTTTCCAGATAACTCTCCAGGGAATCGTCGAGCGCGTCTTTCCACGGAGTATGGTGAGGCGGGGCCATGGTTCCGGTCAACGGGGACCGGTGTCCGTAATTACGGAACGTCATGATATTTTTCTTTTTGTTTTTCTTCCATTCATAAAAGGCCTGATCCGAGTCTGCCGTATCGAAGTGCGGGTAATCGGTCATGGCCATCAAATGCAGCGTATAGTCCCCCTGGTATTTAATCGCGCCGTAATCATCGGCAATGTTGTCCTCGGCTTCGCGCCATTTATCAATATCCGCATGCATTTCGGGTTGTGACGGGACGGTAAGCCGCCCCAGGATCAGGTCCCGCGCATACCAGGCCTGGGCGTCAAACATGTTGAAGGTATACCATTGATCCTGCATCCCCAGATACATCAGTTTCGGGTTGTATTCCCAGACCACGCCGTTGTACAGGTTCACCGGATACAGGCGGTTGTTGGTTTTCAGCCGCAATTCCTCCGCCATGAACGGGAAGTGGTGCAGGTAGCCGGTGCACAGAATGATGGAATCCACATCGCGGGAGCAGCCATCCTTGAAAGTGGCCGTATTGCCTTTCACCTTTTGCAGCAGGGGAACTTCCTGCCAGTTGTCCGGCCAGCCATACCCCATCGGCGCGGTGCGATGAGATACCGTGATGGATTTCGCGCCATACTTCCAGCACTGCGAGCCGATATCCTCCGCCGAATAGGAGGCGCCGATAATCAGGATATCCTGATCCTTGAATTCCAGGGCATCCCGGAAATCATGCGCATGCAGGATGCGGCCGGGAAAGGAATCAAAGCCATCGAAGTGAGGTACATTGGGAGTTGAGAAATGGCCGGTGGCGACGATTACATAGTCGAATTCTTCGCGGTATTCGTGATCTTTCGCATGATCCTGCACGGTGATGGCAAACATCCCGCTCGCGTCATCATAAGTGACGCGCCGGACTGTCGATTTGAATCGAATCAGGTCGCGAACCCCGGCCTTTTTGACACGACCCGCGATGTAGTCGAATAAAACAGCGCGCGGCGGATATGAAGCGATGGGTTTGCCGAAATGTTCCTCAAAAGAATAATCAGCAAATTCCAGACCTTCCTTGGGTCCATTCGACCATAAGTAGCGGTACATACTGCCATGCACGGGTTCTCCGTTCTCATCCAGCCCGGTACGCCAGGTATAGTTCCACAAGCCTCCCCAGTCGGATTGTTTCTCGAAGCAGACAATTTCCGGAATTTCGGCCCCGATCGAACGGGCTGATGTAAAAGCTCTGAGTCCCGCCAGCCCACTTGGGCCCGCTCCGATGATGGCAACGCGTTTGGTCATGATTTTTCTCCGGCGTTTATTTGGGAAAACAACATTCCACCACTCCAGACCAGCAAATGGATGGTTTGTCGGAGGTGGTGGAACGACTCCTGAATTTTAGATTGCCGGCCTGCAAATGGCAATAATGGGTGGGCGGGTCAGGTGATGATTGTACTGTGGATTCCCGCATTCGCGGGAATGACGGGGGAGAGTGCGGGAATGACGGGGGGTGTGGCAGGCCGGCGCTCCTCAAACAAGCCCGGCTTTGTGATGACGGTTGAGGCGGGTCTTAAAAACTGTAGCTCAGGACCCATTCAATGAAGCTGTCGCGCCGCACGGGATAGAACTGGACATCCTCTTTATCGACATCGAACAGGACAAACATTTCCACGCTGGTGGACCACTGGTTGGAGATTCGCCGGTTAAATTCGACCACCAGGGCGCCCGTAGAGTGGTTCCTGTCTTTCAGAACACTGGCGGTCACTGCGGTATCCTGAACATCATTGAATGCAAGGCGCGTCGCAAGGAATAAATCGTCCTCGAAAGTATTGGTTGCCCGTTCGCCTCGCTGGTCGTAATTCCATTCACCCAGCACGCTCAGATCAATATTCGAATCGAAAATGGAATAAAACGCATATTCGGCGCCAATGACGAAACCGGCGTAGTCCTCTTTCTGGTAGAGCAGGTTGCGGGCGCCGGTGCGATGAATCGCTTCAAGCTTCCATAGCCAGGCCTGATAAGTCGCCTGTGCATCCAGTCCCAACTGACGGATTTGCCCGTAGTGGGGGGTCAGGGACAGGCTGCCGTCCCGCGGGTCCAGCTTCGGACGATAGACAGGCTCCCTGCTGGTGCCGTCGAACAGACTCACGCCAACGTCGAAGATCCCGAAACTTCGGCTGTAGCGGGCTGCCAGGTCCGTATGCCACTCTTTTGCCGGGCTTTCATAGGAGGGATTGTCCTGGTCAATGATAATGGATGAGCGCAGGCGGCCTCCGTGTCCCGGAAAGGTGCGCTTGCGGTGATGGGGTAGAACGAAAAGCTCCGCGGCGCCCCATTCACCCGACCAGGTGGCATGGGCCATCAGTTGGCCCAGTTCAACTTCCTCATTCGGGTGGTCAACCAGGTCTGTCTGATTGATGATATCGACCAGGTGGTTCGATTCGACCACCCCCCAGAACACCCGGTCGACACCGAGGCGAAGTTCCCATTCACCATCACCGGCATCGCCGAACATCAGGAAATACGCTTCACGAAGATCAATGTGACTGCGGTTGGAGTCGGCGGCGTCATAGCGCAAAAAAGGCGTCAGATTGAAGCTCCAGTCGGTTTCGCTCTGGAAATACAGTTCGGGTTCCAGCACGATTCCACCGGCGTGACCGGACTGGCCTGCATAAGCGGCACTTTCGGGGTACCATCGACTCTCGATGTTGATGTGCCCGGAAAGGTCAAGCTCAACAGCGCTTGTTTCGGCAGCGCAGGTCGTGGTCAGAATCCAGGCGCCGCCGTACAGGGCGCGGCGCAGGGCGGCGCGGCGCGGCATCAGCGTATCCGTTTTAGCCCGGTTTTCAGGAAATCGCGGGGCTCGAGGCCGGTTCTGAACTCATAATCCGACCACATCAAAACGCTGCTTTTGCCGGTCTGATGATTCACCATCGTCATCTCGCCGGCGTACCAGTAACGTTCCAGGAACTGCTGGTAGTTTTCCATAGTCAACGTCTTCAGGAGCTCGTCCTTGCGGTCGTAATACTCGATTTTGCGGGCGCGAAGAATGTCTTTATCACGCCAGATCAGTTGGCGGCTGTAGCCTGATTTCTTGTCTGTCGGAATGCGCTCGGAGACGGTGCAGGTCAGCTCTTTGCAAGGTTCGTCACGCAGGTATCTCCAGGTGAATTTCTCCACCTCCTGGTTGCCCATGTCCTCGTAAGCGAATTCACTGCCCATGAATGAGCCGGAGCGGTTTGACGAACTGATGCGCTTGACCCGTTTCAGCGCGGGCAGATACAGCCATTGGTCGTCGTCTTCCTTCGCATGGGAGTGAATCAGCAGCGCGGTTCCCTGGACATCGCGCGGCTCATCAAACACAAACATACTTCGGTCGCCGTCCTCTCCCATCTCTATCACTCTGAACCGCAGTTGCCGCTGGCTCTCCTGGCCCTGCCGGTTGCGCAGTACCAGGGTCTGGCGGGCTTTGAAATTCCCGAAGCCCTTTTCCATTGCGCGAGCCTTGCGCGCGATTTCCAGACCGATTTCTTCCGCAGTGGCCGAATGGGCCATGAGCGGCGTCCCCAGACAGGCCAGAGCAGTCAGGCCAGCCGCGAGGAATCGGACTGCTGTCCGGTGGGTACAAGCATGGAACAGGGTCATGATTTTCTCCGGTCAATTCAGGGGATCAACAAATACAGGGTATCCGCAGATCATTATTTCTATGTCATAATCATACGACGGAACTATCGTATTTACCAACTGAACGAGATTGTAGAGACTCAAAATTTTCAAGTCAAATTCCATGTGCCAACGCACAATAACGATACGCATCTCCTGCCTGGTTCATGCCTGACAACAGTCCGATAGACAGTGATCTGGCCTACCAGGCGGAAATCCTGCAAGGGGTTTCCCGCACTTTCGCGCTTACCATCCCACGGCTTCCAGAGGAGTTGTGTGACGTGGTGGGCAATGCCTATCTGCTGTGCCGGATTACTGACACAATTGAAGATGAACCGGTCCTGTCCGTGGAGCAGAAACAGGAATTTTCGGAACGTTTTATCGAAATTGTCGCCGGGCGCGGCGCGGCCGGGCCATTCGCCCGCGAACTCGGCGCTCTGTTGTCAACCTCGACGACCGCGAGCGAACATGACCTGATTGCCAATACAAACCGGGTCATCCGTATCACCAGAACATTCAACGCGGTTCAGCGTGGCGCCCTGGAACGTTGTGTGACTGTCATGTCGCGCGGCATGACGGAGTTCCAGCAAAGCGCGACACTCGACGGTCTGAGTGATCTGGCCCATCTGGATCGATATTGCTACTATGTCGCCGGCGTGGTCGGTGAGATGCTGACCGAACTGTTCTGCGACTACTCCGCTGAAATCGGCGAGCGGCGCGAGGACTTGCTGGCGTTGTCGGTCTCCTTTGCCCAGGGATTGCAGATGACCAATATTCTCAAGGATATGTGGGATGATCGGCGGCGTGGCGCATGCTGGCTGCCACGGGACATTTTTCTTGCGGCTGACATCAATGTGAGCGACCTGCCGGCCGGACAGGACAATCCCGGCTTCGCCAGGGGATTGTCCCAGCTGGTTGCCATTGCCCGCCACCATCTGGACAATGCGTTACGTTACATCATGATCATTCCGCCGGGTGAAATCGGCATCCGTTTGCACTGTCTGTGGGCATTGGGGATGGCCGTACTGACCTTGCGCCGCATTCATGCAAAACCGATGTTCAGGAATGGGCGGGAAGTGAAGATATCGCGGCGCAGCGTGCGGGCCGTGGTCCTGGTTACCCGGGCCCTGGCGCGCTCCAATCTGGCGTTGGAACTGCTCTTCAAGGCGCTGACTCGCCGCCTTCCGCGCGCAAGCGGGAATCTGCAACCGCCAGCCCCCCTGCCGAATCAGCCAGACTGTGGCTTCTTCGACTCCCACTCGAGGGGGGAGTGATTACTTTCGAGGCGGTGTGTCGGCGGATTTTGTGGGGGATGGGCCGGTGTGCCGGCTGGCTATGTCACGAGCAAATGGAAATGTGATAGTATGGGTGTCAGCGTTGACGAAACCGGGGCGATCATCCGATGAAAAAGAGAACAATACGAGTTATTTTGGCCCAGCCGCGCGGATTTTGCGCCGGAGTGGACCGGGCCATTAAAATCGTTGAGGAGGCATTGACCTTTTATAATCCGCCGGTCTATGTGCGGCACGAAATCGTTCATAACCGGAGAGTGGTTGAAAATCTCGAGGCGAAAGGCGTACATTTTGTGGAGCAGATTGAACAGATTCCGGATGGGGCTATCGCCGTTTTCAGCGCCCACGGCGTTTCGAAGCAGGTTGAGGCGGAGGCATCGACACGGGATCTGCAACCGATAGACGCGACCTGTCCGCTGGTCTCCAAAGTACATCGGGAAGGCCAGCGGTATGCCGCCAAAGGATATGAAATCGTCCTGATTGGCCATGAGAACCATCCTGAGGTCGAAGGCACACTGGGCCAGATCGAGGGGCCGGTTTTTCTGGTCAGTGATGTCAGGGATGTGGAAGCGCTGGAGATATACGATCCTGAAAAAGTCGCCTACATTACCCAGACCACGCTCTCGGTTGATGATACGCGGGAAGTGATTGATGAATTGCGTCGCCGTTTCCCCAAAATTGCCGGGCCGGACACACGGGACATCTGTTATGCGACCCAGAACCGTCAAGCCGCTGTACGTACGCTGGCCGCCCAGGTGGACCTGATACTGGTGGTAGGCGCCCAGAACAGTTCCAATTCCAATCGCTTGTGCGAGGTCGGCAACAACAGTGGCGCGCCGAGCTATCTGGTTGAAGAACCGTCGAAAATTAATCCGAAGTGGCTGGATGGATGTGACGCCGTTGGTATTACCGCCGGCGCCTCGACCCCGGAGGAACTGGTACAGGACCTGATTGGTAAGCTGCGGGAGTACGCTGAACTGGAAATCTCGACGATGGACGGTATTCGGGAGAATGTGCGTTTTACACTTCCTGTCGCGCTGCGTTCAGCCAAAGAAGCCGCCGCCGAAAATACCGGGGTGTAGTCCTGCCCCCGGCTGACTGTAGGGGCGGGTCTGTGTGCCCGCCCCTACGGTAGGGGTTGCAAACTGATTCCGTCAATCCTGCGCACCCGCCCGGCGCCTGCCCGCCGAATCGTTATCGGTTGGTGGATTCAGGTTTCCCTGACCAGAGGGGTCGGGTAGGTCAGCCGGGTTACGGGCCGCTCATTGATTGGCAGGTGAATCAGCGCGGCCAGTACGCCGAGAACGATCCCCGCCCACCACATTCCGTTGTATGATCCTGTTCGATCATAAATCAGTCCTCCCAGCCATACTCCGGTGAAACTGCCGAGCTGATGGCTTAAGAATACGATGCCGAACAGCGTCCCCATATATTTGATCCCGAAAACCTGGGCGACGATACCCGTGGTCAGGGGTACGGTGGATAACCAGAGTATGCCCATCGCCGCGGCAAAGGAAAGCACTACAAACGGCGTTTTCGGCAGCAGCAACAGAATCAGTATGACGATGGCGCGCGAAAAATAAATAAAGCTCAATCCGAGTTTCTTGCTCCATCGTTGACCCGCTATCCCGGCGGAGAAGGAGCCGAAAATATTCATCAATCCGATCAGGGCAATCGAGTAAGCGCCAATCGCAGGGTCCAGGCCGAGGTCTTTTATGTATGCGGGGAAATGTACGGTAATGAAGGCGACATGGAACCCGCAGACGAAGAATCCGGTGGTCAGCAGCAGATATCCGCGATGTTGACACGCTTCAATCACCGCGCCTTTCAGGGTTTGGGTCATATCTGCGGACGGTTCGTCACCATCTGCTTCACCGGCGGAATCCGGCAGACAGTACGCCATTGGAATCATAATCAATGTGATACAGGCCAGCAACAGCAACGCCGTGTACCAACCGTAAGCGGATATGAAGCCCTGACTGATCGGAGAGAAAATGACCATTCCGAAAGACCCCGCCGCTGTCCCGATGCCGAGGACAAAAGAACGTTTTTCCGGACCTGTCACACGTACCATGGCGGCCAGGGCCAGGGTGAACGAGGTAAACGCAATTCCCAGTCCGGTCAGTATGCCGCCGGTCAGTTGAAGGGCGAATCCCGATTCCGAGTGAGCCATCCCCAGTATACCGGCGCAATACAGGGCCGTTCCGGCGATGATGACCTTGACCGCGCCATTTTTATCGACCAGCGCGCCAGCGAAAGGCAGTCCGATTCCCCACAGCAGGTTCTGCAACGCCATGGCCAGGCCAAAAGTCTCCCTGGACCAGCCGTTGGCGCTGGTCATGGGTTCGAGGAATAAACCAAAGCCGGAACGGATGCCGAAACCGGTCATCGAAATCAGGCATCCGGCAATCAACACAACCAGAGGCGCGCGCCAGTTTTTCATGTTGACGTCATCAAGGGTCGGGGGCTGGACGCTTATCTGTGTTTCCAGTTGGCCGGGCGTTTCTCTGTAAATGCGGCCATTCCTTCTTTCTGATCTTCGGTCGCGAATGCGGCCTGGAATTGTCGGCGTTCATATTGCAGTCCCGCTTGCAGATGGGTCTCAAGCGCCTGGTTGACACATTCCTTGATCATCATTGCCATGGGCCGGGAGCGGGATGCAATCTGTCTGGCGGTTTCCTGAACTTCCTGCATGAAGCTGTCTTCGGGGAATACCCGCGCAACCAGACCGGCGCGTTCGGCTTCGTCCGCATCCATTATCCGCCCGGTCAGGCATAGCTCCATGGCCTTTGATTTGCCGACCAGCCGGGTCAGCCGCTGGCTTCCTCCCCAGCCGGGTATGGCGCCGATCATGATTTCCGGCTGACCGAATTTCGCCGATTCGGCAGCGAGAATGAAGTCACACATCATCGCCAGTTCACAACCGCCGCCCAGGGCGTAGCCGCTCACCGCGGCGATAATCGGTTTTTTACACTGATTGATGATATTCTGCAGCCGTTCCGCATTGTCATGCAGATACATGTCCGTGAAGGTCTTGTCCTGCATTTCCTTGATATCCGCCCCCGCTGCAAACGCCTTTTCGTTGCCGGTCAGAATGATGGCTCCGACCCGCTCGTCGAGAGACATTTCAGTAAAGGCCCGGGCCAACTCATCGCGCACCAGGGTCGAAAGCGCGTTCAGGACTTTTGGCCGGTTAAAGGTGATGATACCGACGTTGTCATCTGTTTCGGTCGTAATCGTGTGGTAAGTCATTTTTGTTCTCGGTCAGGCTGGCTTGTGTGTGATGTTCGGATTGATCGGGGTTGCGCAATTATAGTCCAGAACCCGTTCGATTTGTGCCGCGGCGGACAGGACCAGCGCTTCGGCCTGGCATTTTGCTATAACCTGAAGGCCGACCGGGAGCCCTTGCCGGGTAACCCCGCACGGCATGGACAGGGCGGGGCAAAGCGCTGTCGTGAAAGCGTAGGCGATCGACAGCCATTGATAGTAATTTTCAAAGCGGTGTCCGTCACATTCCGACACATGGTCCATAGTGACCGGATACGGGGGGACGATGGTGGCCGGTGTCAACAGAATCGGGTATTCAATCAAAAACCGTTGCACCCGATTGACCAACGCCAGCCGGTTCTCTTGCGCCCGGTTGATATCCGCTATCGAAAGTCTCAAGCCCTGTTCGATATTCCAGACCACGTTCGGATTGAGGTCATCGCCGTGCGCCTCCAGGAGATACCCCAGACTGGTGGCGTAGCTTTGCGCTCTCAAAACGTCAAAAATTTCATTCAATCCGGAGAAATCCGGCGCTGCCGGAACAGCGCGTATTCCACTGTCCTCAATCTGCCGGACCGCATTCTCGAAAACCCGTCTGACCTCGGCGTCAACGGGTGTGATACCCAGGTCAACCGACCAGGCGATGGTTGCCGGCAGGCGGGGTGATTTCGCCGCTTGTACGAAGGGGACGGTGGGGGCGGGCAGGGAAAGCGGGTCCCGGTCTTCATGTCCGCCCATCGCGTCCAGCATCAGGGCCAGGTCCGACACATTGCGAGCCATCGGCCCATTGGTGGAGAGCGTGTCGATCATGTCGGCAGAAGGCGTGGACGCGATCCTGCCGATACTGGGCCGCAATCCGACAACCCCGCAAAAACTGGCCGGATTACGTAATGATCCGCCCATATCCGAACCCTGGACCAACCAGGCCATGCCGGTTGCCAGGGCCGCGCCCGCGCCGCCGGAAGAACCGGCTACGCTCATCCCGGTATTCCAGGGATTCCGGGTAGCGCCGAATACCCGGTTAAAGGTGTTGCCGCCGGTCCCGAATTCGGGCGTGTTGGATTTGGCGTAAACCAGTCCGCCCGCCTTCTCGATATGCTCAACCAGCAGGTCGGAACAGGTCGGGATATGGTCTTTATAGACCAGTGACCCGAACGTGGTTCTGACCCCGCTCACTTCGTTCAGGTCCTTGATCGCTACCGGCAACCCGGCCAGGAGGCTGTTTGATCGCCCGGTTTTTTGCAGTTGTCCGGCCTGGTCGCGGGCGCGGTCGAAACACAGCGTCGGCAATGCGTTGATGGCTGGATCGACGACCTGAATCCTGGATTCGAGCTCGTCCAGCAGTTCCAGCGTGGAGACTTCGCCCGCTTTCAACAGTCTCACTATCTGGCTGGCGGTCATACCCGGCAATTCGGGGATATTGTTATCTGAACTCAAATCAATCCCCGGCCTGATGGCTGATCAAAGGTTGCGGGAATCGGCAAAAGCGGCCAGTTTTTCAGCCTCAAGCAGCTTGCGGGCGCTCCTGCGAATCTCCTGCCAGCGAAAACGAACGGAGTTTTTGACAATGACCCGATCCCGTTTTTTCAGTTCATCGGCGATCGGCGCCCATAAGAACAAAGCATCCGGGCTTTGGGAAAAGGCGAATTCGTCATCGGAAACGGAGGAATAGTCGGTATTGGCCACTCTTGTTTTCAGTTTCTCGACCGTATCCGGAAATTCTTCCGGCGCGTCCGCGGGCAGTCCGGTTTCGTCCAGGATCGAATGGATCACCATGCCGAGCAGCCGGCTGATCTGTTCATTGTTCAGTTCTGTCCTTTGCTGAATCAACCCGCCCACATAGACGGTCAGGTCAGACAGGCAGGCCAGCCAGATCTGCCATTTGGCCCGGTTCATCGAGAGCAGCAGATTCGGATTTTCGAACATTTCCGGGAACCGGGTTCCGGCCCGGGTCTTGAGATAACCGTACAATGAAGTCTGCGCCACATGACTGGCCCTGGATTTGAGAAACGCCGCCAGCGCTTCAGGGTTTGTGATCGGTTGGGCGCTGCGGCCACCGCCCAGCCCGGTATAATCCGCCAGCGTCTTCCAGGTATCCTTCGAAAGAACGGGTCGGATCAGGGTATCCAGCTGTTTGCGTAAGGAAGGCACGAAAGATAGTCCCGATTGCGCGGGGTTGTCCGGTTAAAGCGATGCTACCACAGATAGATACGCCGCATACCCTTTCGGGGTGGATTGGTTGCACCAAAACAGGACCGTATGGAATCAAGACTGTATATCTGTCAAAGGCTGGGTTATTATACAGCCGCCTTTGCCGAAGCGATCAAAAGGGCATCAAACCCAATCCAGTGAAAGAGAATAAAGCATGACCCGTTATTCCGCATGGGCGGTGTTTAAAAACGGATTGAACGGCCAGAAGGGATGGAGCCGTCAATGGCGTGACCCGGAACCGGGGAAAGATTATGACGTAGTGATCGTGGGCGCCGGGCTGCATGGTCTTGCGACGGCCTGTTATCTGGCCAGGAATCATGGCATCCGCAATGTCGCGGTGCTGGACAAGGGATGGCTCGGAGGCGGCAACGCGGGGCGAAATACGACGATTGTCCGCTCCAACTACATGATGCCGGGCAACCGGGCGTTTTACGAGCATTCGCTCGAATTGTGGGAAAATCTGAGTCATGAATTGAACTACAACGTGATGTTCTCCCAGAGACATCATGTTTCCCTCCTGCATACCCCCGCTGCCCGAGACGGCGCCGCGAGACGATACAATACGATGCGGTTGACCGGCTCGGACGGCGAGCTTTGGGATCTGGCGAAACTTCAATCCGAAATTCCTCATCTGAATTATGAGAATGCCCGTTTCCCGATTGTCGGCGCCGCAGTGCAAAAACGCGCCGGCAACGCCCGCCATGACGCGGTGGCCTGGGGCTACGCCCGCGCGGCGGATATGCAGGGGGTCGATATTATCCAGAACTGCGAAGTCACCGGGGTGACCCGGGTGGATGGGCAGGTCACTGCGCTGGAAACATCCAGAGGCTCAATAGCGGCGAAAAAGGTGGGATTCGCGGTGGCCGGGAATACTTCCCGACTCTGGCAGATGGCCGGGCTTGGCAAACTGCCTGTCGAAACCCACTTGCTGCAGGCCTTCGTATCGGAACCGATCAAGCCCCTGCTGGATCATGTGGTGGTATTCGGGGTGGGCGGAGCGCATTTTTACATATCGCAATCGGACAAGGGCGGTATGGTATTCGGCGGCGATCTCGACTGGTACAAATCTTATGCCCAGCGGGGCAACCTGCCGATTGTCCAGGATGTGGCGGAGTGCGCCACTTCAATTCTGCCATGTCTTGGCCGGATTCGCCTGCTCAGACACTGGGCGGGGGTGATGGATATGTCGATGGATGGTTCGCCTTTCATCTGCAAAACCCCGCTCAGCAACCTTTATCTCAATGCCGGCTGGAACTATGGCGGATTCAAGGCCAGTCCCGCTTCCGGCTGGTATTTTGCCGACCTGATCGCCAACGACAGACCCGCTCCGGCGATTGAACATTTCACTCTCGATCGGTTCAGGCGGGGCGTCGTTATTGACGAGCGCGGCGCCGGCCCGGATCCGAAACTTCACGGTTGAGATTGCGCTTATGATCAGAATCAATTGTCCGTTTTGTGGAGAGCGCGACCACTGTGAATTCAGCTATGGAGGCGATGCTTCGGTGGTCTGGCCTGAGCTCGACGCCGGGGCGGACGAGTGGCATGAGGCGGTGTTTCTGCGCGACAATATTCGGGGTATGCAGTCTGAAACCTGGCGCCATGTCAACGGTTGCCGTATGTGGCTGATCGTGGAGCGCGATACCCTGACTCACCGGATTCAGTCTGTACGTCCCGCCCATGACGGATTCGCCCGGGTACTGGCGGAGCGGTCCGGCGAATCTGGGGAAACGGACCAATGACTGCTGTAAGACTGCCGGAAGGAGGGCGCGTCAATCGCGAAAAAGCGATCCGGTTCTCCTGGGACGGGGAAAGCATGACCGGTTTCGAAGGCGATACCCTGGCTTCCGCGTTGCTGGCCAATAACCGGTGGGTATTGGGCCGGAGCTTCAAATATCATCGTCCCCGCGGCGTCATGTCCGCCGGCGTCGAGGAATCCGGCGCCATCGTGACTGTCGGTGAGGGCGCCCGGCAGGAACCGAATGTGAAGGCGACCATGCAGGAGTTGTATCCGGGCCTGGTGGCGACAGGCCAGAACGCATGGCCCAATGTGCGTTATGATGTCGGGTCGGTCAACAATCTGTTCAGCCGGTTTTTGTCCGCCGGATTCTATTACAAGACATTCATGGGGCCGCGAATCCGGGGTTTGCCGAAAGGTTGGGGAGGCGGTACCGGTTTCTGGATGCTGTGTGAAAAAATTATCCGCAGGGCCGCCGGTATGGGCACGGCGTCGAGACTACCCGACCCGGACAGTTATGACCATGCGCACGGCTTTTGTGATGTTCTGGTGGTCGGGGCCGGTCCGGCCGGTCTGTCTGCCGCGCTGGTTTGCGCCAAAGCCGGGCTGGATGTCCTGCTGGTCGAACAGGACTGCGAGCCGGGTGGGGATTTCCTGAACCGATCCGACAGTGAATCCGAAAAGAAGCGGGTCGGACTGATCACGAAACTGGAGAAGGCCGGCGCGCGGGTGATGACCCGGACAACTGTTTTCGGCCTGTATGATTCTGGCGTTGCGGGATTGCTGGAAAGGGTGACCGACCATATTGCGAAACCGGACCCGCACAGCCCCCGCCAGAGATTCTGGACGATCCGCGCCCGCCAGACCATTCTGGCGACCGGCGCTATTGAGCGGCAGGTCGCGTTTGGCAATAATGACCTGCCCGGCGTAATGACGGTAAGCGCAGGCGTTGCCTGGCTGAACCGCTATGGCATTTTGCCGGGGCAGAGAATTGTAGTCGCCACCAACAACGATTCTGCTTATCCATCCGCGGCGGCGTTATCAAGGGCCGGCGCGAGCGTGACGCTGCATGATGTGCGCACTGTGGTCCCTGAGTCAATGATGGCGCTGTTGGGTGACAGCGGCGTCGGCCTGGATACGCGGTGCGCTCCGGGGAAGGCGCGTGGTTTCAATTGTATCCGGTCGCTGGATATTGCGGCGGTGGCTGAATCCGGCTGGATCATGAAGGGATCCGAACCCTGTGATCTGGCTCTGGTATCCGGTGGATGGTCCCCGGTGATCAACCTGATGTCACATCGCGGCGTGAAGCCGGTATGGAATCAGGAGCAGGCTTGTTTTATCGCGCCTGAATGTGATGAACCGATTCAGATGGCGGGCGCCGCGGCGGGGGTGTGGAATACGGACGCATGTCTGGTTTCCGGTCATTCGGCAGGCGCCAGGGCAGCCCGACAACTCGGTTGTTCGACCCGTCGGAGAACGCCGCCACCCGCCGGTGGCTGGATCAACCCGATTCATCCGTTGTATGAGGTCAGGCCCCCGAAGGGCAGGGAAAAAAGCCTGGTTGACCCGCAGCATGATGTGACCGCCGATGACGTGCGGCTCGCGCACAAGGAGGGTTTTGTCTCGGTTGAGCACCTGAAACGATATACCACGCTGGGAATGGCGACCGATGGCGGCAAGGTCGGCAATATCATCGGTCTGGCGCTGATGGCGGAAGCTCTGGGAAAGGATATTCCGGAAGTGGGTACGACCACTTTCAGGCCGCCTTATACCCCGGTTGCGATCGGGGCGCTGGCTGGCCGGAATGTGGGAGAACATTTCCGGCCGCTGCGCCGCACACCGATGCATGACTGGAATCTCGAACAGGGCGCGACGATGACCATGGCAGGGTTGTGGCATCGTCCCTGGTACTTCGCGCGGGCCGGGGAAGGAATCAGTGAAGCCTATATCCGGGAGACTGAAACCACCCGCAACTGTGTCGGTCTGTGCGATGTGACCTCTCTGGGCAAGATTGCCGTGCAGGGCCCGGACGCGACCGAATTTCTCAATCGTATCTACACCAATCCGTTCGCCAAACTGCCGGTCGGCAAGGCGAGATACGGCATCATGCTGAGGGATGACGGGCTGGTGATGGATGATGGAACGACCTGGCGCCTCGCCGAGACGGAGTATTTCATGACCACGACGACCGCGCATGCGGCAAAGGTGATGGCTCTTCTGGAAGAGTTGTTGCAGACCCGCTGGCAGGATCTGCGGGTTCATGTGACTTCCGTTTCCGAGCAATGGGCGGGTTGTGCGGTGGCTGGCCCGCGCTCACGCGATGTCCTTGAAAGCTGTGTCGTACAGGATGAAACCGTGTCCAATGATCGCTTACCGTTCATGGGGGTGATCGAGACAACCCTGACGGGAGGGATTCCCTGCCGGATTGCCCGCATCAGTTTCTCCGGTGAGATGGCGTTCGAGGTTTATGTGCCTTCGGATTATGCCCTGGCGCTGATGGCTCTGCTGTGGGGCGCCGCCGAGCCGCTCGGCGGCTGTCTGTACGGAACCGAAGCGCTGGGCGCGATGCGGATCGAAAAAGGCCATGTCACCGGTGTCGAGCTGGATGGTCGGGTCACCATTGACGATGCCGGTCTGGGTAGAATGGCGTCGCCGAACAAGTCCTTTATCGGCAGCGCGCTGCGAACCCGCCCCGAACTGATGCGTGAAGACCGCCCGAAGCTGGTCGGTATCAAACCTCGGGACATCGGTCAGACCTTCAATGCCGGCGCCATACTGTGCGCGCCGGACAAGGTATCAGGATTGGGGGAAGGCTGGATTACCGCCGTTACCCATTCACCGTCAATGGGGCACTGGATCGGGTTGGGATTCATTTCCGGGGGGGTGGCGGCCTGGCAGGGTAAAACGGTGATTGCCGCCGACCCGGTACGCAAAGGGAACGTCGAGGTGGAAATCATCTCGCCACATATAGTTGATCCGGACGGGGAGAGAATGTATGGCTGAACAGATGAAGCCGGTTGAACCGCCGCGCATATCGGCGTTGGCCGGGCATTATGAGGTCGGGAAATTCGGCGTTTTTGGCGACGGTAGCGAGCCGGGAGTGATTCTTCAGGAAGCGCCTGATCTGATATTGCACCAGGTTGCGGCGTGGCCGGATACGGTGAGACTGGTTGGGAAGCGGGTCGCGGAGGCGCTCGGGGTTGATCAGGCGCCGGCGCCGCGCCAGTCCGTATCGTCAGCCACAGGCGCCGCGCTGCGTGTCGAGCCTTTGAAGTGGTGGTTATCCGGCGTTCGGGCGCCGGATATGGATGCCGAACAGGGAACCACTCTCGATATTTCACACTCCAGAACCCGGCTTCGGATCGCAGGACCGAATGCGGCGGAATTTCTCAATCGGTTCCTGCCGCTTGACCTGCGTGAATCCGCGTTCCCGGTCGGTTCTGTAGCTTCTTCGGGAATACATCACGTCGGAGTGACCCTGTGGCGGTCGTCACAGGGCTATGAAATGCTTGCTCCCCGAGGGTTTGCATTGTTTCTCTGGCAGGGATTTGTCGAAGTCGCCGAACAGTTTGGCGTAGAAGTTCGTTGAATTGATTTCGCTGACGAAATTGCCGGGCAGGTCAAAAGGCGGTCATCGCACGATTATAATATGTTATCCTTATGAATCTTAAGGGACGGTCTGATGAGTCCCGGAGCATCTGTAGCCTGATTGGCTGAAAGGCCAGTAAAATCTCCTGATTTTTAAGTAATAATTACGAAAATAGCTGAAAAACTGAAATGACTGATCCGACTTTCAAAGACGAACTTGAATTCCCTGTGTTGCCGCTGCGGGATGTAGTTGTTTTCCCTCACATGGTGATACCGTTGTTTGTGGGTCGGGTGAAATCCATAAGGGCCCTGGAAATTGCAATGCAGAGCGGCAAGAACATTCTGCTGGTCGCGCAAAAATCCGCAGACCAGGATAACCCGATGATTGCGGATATTTATGATACCGGCACGGTGGCGTCGATACTGCAGATGCTGAAAATGCCGGATGGGGCCGTAAAGGTTCTGGTGGAAGGCGAGCGGCGCGCCCGGGTTGTTCGATATGTCAGTGGAGAATCCCCCGACGATGATTGCTTTGTGGCTGAAGCCCGTCTGATTGAGGACAAGCTGATCGCAACCAGAGAATCGGACGTGTTGTTGCGAACGGTGACGGCCGAGTTCGAGAAATACGTCAAGCTGAATTCCAAGATCCCTCCCGAAATTCTGACCTCGTTGAGCGGCATTGATAATCTCGGCCGGGTCGCTGATACCATTGCGGCGCATCTGAATCTGAAGAACGAGGAGAAACAGGAAATTCTCGAGGTGTTCGATCCCTGGAAGCGCCTGGAACATATCTTTGGCGTGATGGATTCCGAGATTGATTTACTGCAAATCGAGAAACGAATCCGGACCCGGGTCAAGAAGCAGATGGAAAAAAGCCAGCGCGAATATTATTTGAATGAACAGATCAAGGCCATTCAAAAGGAACTCGGTGATATAGATGAGAACGGCGGCGGCGAAGGGGATGAACTGGCGACGAAAATCAAGCAGTCAGGCATGCCCCGGGAGGCGATGGAGAAAGCCGAGGGAGAGTTGAAAAAGCTGAGAATGATGTCTCCGATGTCGGCTGAAGCGACCGTAGTCAGAAACTATATAGACTGGTTGCTGGCTGTACCCTGGAAGGCGCATTCAAGGATTTCCAGAGACCTGATGAAATCACAAAAAGTACTGGATGACGATCATTATGGGCTGGAGAAGGTGAAAGACCGTATCCTTGAGTATCTGGCAGTACAAAAACGGGTGAAAAAATCCAGGGCCGCAATCCTGTGTCTGGTCGGTCCGCCCGGTGTCGGGAAAACCTCCCTCGGCGAGTCGATTGCCAGAGCGACCAACCGGAAATTCATTCGGATGTCTCTTGGCGGCGTGCGCGACGAGGCGGAAATTCGCGGTCACAGGAGAACCTATATCGGCTCCATGCCGGGCAAGATCATCCAGAATCTGTCTAAAGTGAAAACCAGGAATCCATTGTTCATGCTGGATGAGGTGGACAAGATGTCGATGGATTTCAGGGGAGACCCGTCTTCGGCGCTGCTCGAAGTACTTGACCCTGAACAAAATCACAAGTTCGGAGACCATTATCTCGAGGTCGATTATGACCTTTCTGACGTTATGTTCATCGCAACGGCCAACACCCTGAATATCCCCAGCCCACTGCTGGACCGGATGGAAGTCATTCGGATTTCCGGCTACACGGATGAGGAAAAACTCGAAATCGCCAATCTCTACCTTCTGCCGAAACAGCGAAAGAACAATGGGCTGAAGGAAAACGAAGCGCTGATTTCAACCAATTCGGTGAAAGAGATCATAAAATCGTACACTCGTGAGGCGGGGGTGCGAAACCTGGAGCGTGAGATATCCAAAATCTACCGCAAGGTCGTGAAAGAACTTTTACTGAAAAAATCCACAAGGAAGGTGCATATCGCTCCCGGCAGCCTCGAAAAGTATCTGGGCGTGAAACGATTCCGAAGGAACGCAATCGAAAACCACAACAAGGTCGGTCAGGTCACCGGACTGGCCTGGACCGAGGTGGGGGGCGAACTGTTGACTATCGAGGCGGTCGTCATGCCGGGCAGGGGCAAGCATTTGTATACCGGGAAACTCGGTGATGTCATGCAGGAATCCATCAAGGCCGCAATCAGTGTTGTACGCAGCCGCTCCAGGCAGTGGGGTATCGACTCATCGTTTTACGAAAAAAAGGATATTCATGTACACGTCCCTGAGGGCGCCACACCGAAGGATGGTCCGAGCGCCGGGGTGGGCATGTGTACTTCCATTGTGTCTGCGTTGACCGGTATTCCGGCGTTGTCCACGGTTGCGATGACCGGCGAGATTACCTTGCGCGGAGAAGTATTGCCGATTGGCGGGTTAAAGGAAAAACTGCTGGCCGCTCATCGCGCCGGTATCAGGGTGGCGGTTATTCCATACGAAAATGTTCGGGATTTGCAAGAAATTCCGATAAAAATCAGGCAGAATCTCGATATAAAACCGGTTAACTGGATCGATGAAGTGATTGAACTCGCGTTGGAGTATGTCCCGAAAGCGCTTCCCGATGACAAAGTTGAGGGCAAACCGAAAACCGCGAAGGAAAAACGGTTGAAGTCAGAAGAAACCCAATCGGGTGTCACTGCTCATTGATGATTTCAGTGGTTGAGAAAAATGATTTCGGGGATTGTGGGAAAAGTTTTATTTTAATTGCTTTTCAGACGAATATATTTGTGATTAAATCGTGATACGAACATGAGCAGTCGAGAAGCCGCTCACTATTTTCATTTGCGTGCGGCCCTGGAGCGGCTTTTGAAATAGCAACAATCAGAAACTAACGTTAATCAATTGGGTTTTCAGGGTATTCAACCCCGTTGCAGAAGCGGAAATTCTTGAACTTTTTATATGAGAGGGTACTGGTAACATGAACAAAACTGAATTAACAGATGCAGTAGCAGCGCGTGCGAATTTATCCAAATCAGATGCGGGAGACGCAGTAGACGCCGTTTTCCAGTCAATCGAATCTGCATTGGCGGACGGAGAGTCTGTATCGTTAATTGGTTTCGGGGCTTTTTCCGTTTCTGACCGGGCCGCTCGAACAGGCCGCAACCCGCGGACTGGAGAAACCATACAGATAGCGGCGGCAAGGGTCGTTAAATTCAAAGCTGGAAAAGCGCTCAGGGATGCCGTAGACTAGCGCATCCTTCCCCGGGCGCTTAGCTCAGCCGGGAGAGCATCGCCCTTACAAGGCGAGGGTCGCAGGTTCGATCCCTGCAGCGCCCACCAGGTCTTTGGGAGCGGTAGTTCAGTTTGGTTAGAATACCGGCCTGTCACGCCGGGGGTCGCGGGTTCGAGTCCCGTCCGCTCCGCCATTTTTTACGAAAAACTCGAGTTCCTGATTTTCGGGCTTTATTTTCGTATTTTCCGGGGGCTGGAACCGGGGTCAATCTTGAGACTTGAGAAAAAGGTGATTTTCCAATGCTAGTGGCAATTCGTGAGCGCGCCACCGGTTGGCTGGCATGGGTGATCGTCGGTCTGATCACCATCCCTTTCGCTCTATGGGGGATCAATTCCTATTTCGAGGGAGGTAGTGAAATTCCGGCGGCGAGGGTGAATGGAGATGAAATTTCAGTCTATGCCTATCAACAGGACCTGAATCAGCGGCGTCAGCAACTGAACGCGCAGTTCAACAGGAGTATTTCTCCGGAATTGCTGGAAGACCTCGGCGTCAAACAACAGGTTATCGACAATCTGATCGACAACCGGCTATTGCTCGAATATACCTCTGATCATAATTTTGGTTTTGATGACAGGAGCCTGGAAGAGGCCATCCGGGAAATCCCTTCCTTTCATACTGAAGGCCGGTTTGATACGGAACTCTACCAGCGGATACTGGCCGCGAATCGTTATACCCCCCGGCAGTTTGAGGAATACCAGCGCACCAACAGCGCCATCAACCAACTGATAGATGGCATCAGTCAATCCTCGTTTTACATCGAGCCGGAACTGGACCGGATATTACAATTACAGGGACAAACACGCAGCGCCCGATATGCGATTATCGAGGCGGAGCGGTACCGCGATCAAATCAGGGTAAGTGACGACCAGATTCAGGCTTACTACGACAGGAACATGGAGCGGTTCCGTTCCGAAGCCGAGATCAAGGTGGATTTCATAGAGCTGAGTATGGAGTCGCTGGCGGCGAAGGCGCAACCATCTGATGAGGAGATCAAGGCCCGGTACGAAGAGAACAAGGGCCGGTATATTACTCCGGAAACCCGGCAAGCCAGCCACATCCTGGTCAGTGTGGATGAATCTTCAACAGATGAAGAAAAACAGCAGAAGCTCGGACTGGCAAACGAACTACTGGAGCGGGCCAGGCAAGGCGAAGATTTTTCCGAGCTGGCGTCAGAACATTCTGATGACACCGGATCCGCGCAAAATGGGGGAGATCTCGGTACGATTGCACGGGGGCAAATGGTCAAGCCGTTTGAGGATGCGGTCTATGAGATGGTTGAGGGTGAGATTGCAGGCCCGGTTGAAACCCGTTTCGGATACCATATCATCAAACTGGATCGGTTGCAGGAAAGTGCGCAAAGACCGTTTGCCGATGTCCGTGACGAGGTGGAAACGGAAGTCAGGGCAAGTCAGGCGGAGAATCTGTTTGGCGAACTCGCTGAATCATTCAAGAATCTGGTGTTCGAAAACCCCGATGATATTGCGGTTGTAGCGGACGATCTCGATCTTGAGGTCATGTCGAGTGACTGGTTCAGCGCTGACAGTGGTACCGGCATTGCTTCACAAGCCGCGGTTCGACGGGCCGCGTTCTCTGAGGACGTGCTGAATGACGGCCTGCTCAGTCCTGCGATCGAAATTGGTTTTGACAAACTGGTTGCCGTGTACAAAACGGATTACAGGCCAGCTTCCATGCGGCCTCTGGAAATGGTAAGACAGGAAGTGATTGATGCGATTCGGCTCGAGGAATCCCGGGAAGAGGCGCTGACGCTCGGTTCGGATTTGTTGTCCACACTGGAATCGGGAGGCGGGAATCGGGAAATATGGGAACAGACAATGGCTTCCCGGAACCTTGAAAGCCAACAACTGGCGGAACGCCGGTCAGATATCCCGGATGAATTACGGTTGCTGGGTGACGCGGTTTTTTCCCATTCAAGGCCAGCCGGGAACGGGGTTGGTTTTGGCGGTGTCGTACTCGACAATGGGGACTATACCCTGTACGTCCTGGAGGACGTGCGGCAGGGCAACCCGGAAGATGTCGATGAATCGGAAAAGGCCGCATTGCGGCAACGTTTGCTGACCCGGGACGGACAGGGCGCCTTCAGCGCTTTTCAGAAGTCGTTGCGTGACAGCGCAAGAATAGAGATTTTCGAAGACCGGCTTTGATGTTTCTGGCGCTGGAAGCCGGGCAAAATCTCAGCAGAACCGCTGATCAGCTTTCGGTGGTTTTTGTCAGTTTCCAGTGAATCACTGAGCCGCCAAGCAGCGGTACCAGATCATCGGATTTTTCCTGGCTGTCGCCCGGGATTCTTTCAGGGATTGGATGCGCCTGCCTGGTAAGGGTGATTTTGCCGGAATTTCTGGGCAGATTGTAAAAATCAGCGCCGAAATGGCTGGCAAATCCTTCAAGCCTGTCGATACGGCCCGCCTGGTCAAAAACCTCCGCGTAAAGTTCGATCGCCGCATTGGCCGAAAATATCCCGGCACAGCCGCAGTCGCTTTGCTTCGAGGCGCGGCTGTGCGGGGCGCTGTCCGTACCCAGAAAGAACGAGGGGTTTCCACTGGTCGCGGCGTCAAGCAGCGCCTGTCGATGGGGCTCCCGTTTTAATACAGGCAGGCAATACAAGTGGGGTCGAATTCCGCCTTCAAACATCCGGTTACGGTTGAACATCAGGTGGTGGGGAGTGATGGTGCCGGCGACACAGGCGCCGCTGTCCTTGACAAATCCGACGCCCTGGCTGGTCGTGATATGTTCAAGTACGAATTTGAGATCGGGCAGTTCGTAGTGCAGCTTCGATAGTATCTGATCAATAAATTCCGCTTCCCGGTCATAAATATCAACATGATTATCGGTTACTTCTCCGTGGACCTGGAGGATGACGCGGTTCTGCGCCATTGCCTCAAGAACATTCATGACGCGGCTGATCCTGGTAACCCCGGAAGCGGAATGGGTTGTCACTCCGGCGGGATACAGTTTGAATCCGGCAATATGCGGATTACGGGCGGCCTTTCGCACCTCTTGCACCGACGTGTGATCGGTCAGATAGAGACTCATCATGGGGTCAAAGCCTCTGTTTTGCGGTAATGACTCCAGAATCCTTTTGCGATAATCCATAGCCTGTTCTACCGTTGCAACGGGCGGAGTCAGATTCGGCATGACCAGCGCCCGCCCGAATTGCGAAGCGGTATAGGGAGCTGCTCTTTTTAGCATGTCTCCATCGCGCAAATGAACGTGCCAATCATCCGGACGGGTAATACGAAGCTGCATTATGAACCTTAAGCCGTGGTGAGGTTGATATAGGATCGTGATTGTAAACTACTTCCGTCAGTACATTTCCATGGGGTCTACATCCAGAGACCACCTGACTTTTCGGGCTTGTGTGGAAGTTTCCATTTCACGGATCCATAGTGAGAGCAAACCATGAAGTGGTTTGCGGCGATTGCTCTTTACCAGCAATTGCGCGCGATATCGCCCTGCGAGTTTTTCCATCGGTGAACTGACCGGATCCATTATTTCCACTTCTCGGTAATCACGGTTTTCCTGGATATTCTGGCCGATTTGACGAAGGTACTGCAAGAATTGAATTGCGGCTCCGGGGCGAGCGGATTCGGCCCGCCACAGTGTCATAAATCCAAAAGGCGGGAATCCGGCCGCTTTTCTTTGCTGTGAGCAGAGTTGGTAAAAACCGGAATAATCATGTCCCAGGGCCAGTTGCAGGTAAGGGTTGCCCGGATGGGCGGTCTGGATGATCACCTTGCCGGAAAGCCGGTTACGCCCTGCGCGTCCGGCGACCTGGACCAGTTGCTGGAACAGGTATTCAGGTGCCCGAAAATCTGTGCTGTACAGCCCTTGGTCAGGAGCCACGATGCCCACCAGGGTGACTCGCGGAAAATCGTGGCCTTTGGAAATCAATTGAGTGCCAATAATAATGTCCATCTCTCCCTGCCTGATCCCTGACAGAATTTGCTCCAGTCTTGAACGGGTGGTGATTTCGTCACTATCAAATCGAACGATCCTGGCATCGGGAAATTGTTGCCTCAGAACTTCCTCCAGTCTCTGGGTGCCTGCGCCGTGATAGAACAGTGGATGATTGCAATCCGGGCATCGGGATTTCGGGCGGGCAATCCGGCCGCAGTGATGACATCGTAGTGTATTGGTTTTTTTATGAAATGTCAGCCAGGCATCGCAACGGTCACATCTCGCCTTCCAGTCGCAATGGGTGCATCCGGCAACGGCTGCAAACCCGCGGCGATTGATATACAGGATGATCTGGCGTCCGTTGTCAAGCTCCGTCCGGACCGCTTTGAGCAACTGCGGAGTCAGGCCGCCGTTTTGCCGATGTTTTTGCAGATCAACCCACTCGATTTCGGGCAACTTCGCTCTGCCTGTTCTTTGGCTCAGTTTGAGCAGGCGGTGTTTGCCTGTTTCCACATTGTGGATCGATTCCATTGAGGGGGTGGCAGAGCCCAGCAGAATCGGTATGTTTTCCATATTCGCCCGTTTTATCGCCAGGTCACGGGCATGATAGCGGAATCCGTCCTGTTGTTTGTAGGAATGATCATGTTCTTCGTCAATGATGATCAATCCGGGTCGCTTCATTGGCGTGAAGATCGCAGAACGTGTGCCGATGATCACAGTAGCCGTGCCTTCACGCGCCCGCCACCAGCTTACGTATCGCTGTTGCGGACTCAAGCCTGAATGGATTACGGTGACCCCGCCTCCAAGTCTTGACCTGAATCTTTCCAGCAACTGGGGGGTCAGGGCGATTTCGGGGATCAGGACCAGGACCTGATGACCGCTTTTCAGGCATTGTTGCGCGGTTTGCAGATACACCTCGGTTTTCCCACTGCCGGTGATGCCATGAAGGACGAATGAACAGTATTGTCCCAATGACTCGACCACGCTGCCCACCGCTGCCTGCTGTTCATCCGTTAATCTGTTACGAAACCGGGTGATCGGATATTCACCTGGCAGGGCATGCCTTTCACGTTGCTCAATCATTCCCTTGTCCAGCAATATCTTCAGGGTCCGATGAATACCGGTGGACGTTTTCGTGGCAAGAGCGTCTGCCAACTGCGCCAGGGAATAGTCGGATGAATCACTGAACTGTCGAAACAACTGCCGTTGCTTCGGCGCCCTCGCCAACAGTTTATCAATCTCAGGTGTGCTCAGGTGGTGGGTCCGGCGGTAGCAGATTTCCCGGAGCGGGCTTTCAACCGCGACAGCCGACCGTAACCTGACCGGAGTCGCGGTCTGGAATACCTCGCCCACCGGATGATGGTAATACTCCGCTGCCCAAAGCAGTAGTCGGACCAGGCTGTCCGCGAAAACAGGAGCGTCATCCAGTATGCGTTCAATCATCTTGAGCTTGATGTTTTTGTCCGGGTCTGACCGGGCTGACAGGGCCACTCCGACTACGGAGCGGCCGGATTTCCTGCCGAAAGGAACCAGGACGCGGCTGCCTGGAGCTACCGGCTCAGGGCTCAGGTAGTCGAATACCTGTCTTAACGGCACAGGAACAGCGATTTGAACCCGGTGGGTTTGTTGGTCGGGAGAGTCTTTTCCGGTCACTGGATGATTGTCGAAGCCATGCCCGTCTGTGGATTGACAAGCGGGGGAATGAGTGATCGGGTTGTTCACAAAATCTGTGGATAACTTTGTGGATAATACTTCTGGAGCCGGGTCCGGCAAAGTGATCATGATTTATGGGCAGGAATCGCCCTGTCTTTGTTTCTCTTGAAATACACTAATTAAAACAATATGTTACAAATACAATATTATGAGTTACAGGAAGTTGCGAATATAAAAGGAGGTTCCGAAAATGAGGGCCGGCGTTGTGCATAACTTCGCTGAGAACTCACAAAGTGTTGTGTAATGTTTCTGTAATCAATCACTTATAATGTTTTTTTAGGAATGAAGTAGCTTGTGTATATAAGTCAGGATCAACTAAATAGTGTCAATCCGGAATTCAAACCGGCCCTGTCCGCGTTCTTTCAAAAACCGTTCCAATGTGTTGTGGACCACCCTGAAAGCGATTTCATCCCAGGGAATCCGGGACTCTTCCACCAGTTCGACTTCCAGGCTTTCCTGGCCAATACCGAATTGATCCGGTCCGTCCAGTTCTGCCCGGAACAGCATATAGATCTGATTCACTGAGGTCACGTTGTAAATCTGGTAGAGGGACGGGTTGACGACTTTTGCGCAGGCTTCTTCCCGGGTTTCCCGCAGGGCTCCCTGTTCAACCGTTTCACCATTTTCCATGAATCCGGCAGGGATCGTCCAATAGCCCAGGCGTGGCTTTATCGCTCTTTTGCACAATAGAATCCGGTCTTCCCAGACAGGAATGCAACCGGTAACGATTCTTGGATTCTGATACTGGATCTGGCCGCAATGTCTGCATAGATGCCGGGGGCGGTTATCCCCTTCGGGAATCTCGAAGGTCACCTTATTACCACAGAAAGTGCAGTGATTGATTGGCCAGGTCTTTCTCATGATGAAACCATCGAGGACATGGTTAAACGGGTCTTGTCAGGCCCAGAACCAAACCACACCAGATGGCGGCTCCTATCCAGTTGTTATTGAAAAATGCGGACAGGGACTTCTGCGAATCCCGATCCTTGCATAAATATTGCTGATAAACGGCAAGCCCGGCCGCAAACCCCAGGAACAGGTAAAAATACCATGACAGATGGCTTTCCCATCCGATCAGGCCAACAATGGTCAGAGCCGCAATATGCAGTATACCGACAATCAGATTATCATAATTACCGAACACTATGGCGGTCGATTTGATACCGATCACCAGATCATCGTCCCTGTCTGCCATTGCATACTGGGTATCATAGGCGACGATCCATAGGAAATTGGCGAGAAACAGGGCCCAGGCCTGCAAGGGAAGAGCCCCGGTCAGCGCCGCGTAAGCCATCGGGATACCCATCGAGAATGCCAGGCCCAGCACGCATTGCGGGAAATGAGTAACCCGTTTGGAAAAGGGATACAGTATGGCGAGGGCCACCGCGACAATGGATAAATAACGAGTCAGCGGGTTGAGCAATAATACGAGACCAAAAGCGATCAGTATCAGAGCCGCGAATAAAACCAGTGATACCCGGATACTCAGGGCGCCGCTGGCGAGGGGGCGATGCCTTGTTCTTTCGACATGGGGGTCCAGATTGCGATCCGCATAATCGTTGATAATGCACCCCGCCGCCCGCATGACCACCGTGCCGAGGATAAAGACAAGGACGATATCCGGGTCAGGGGAACCTTTACCGGCAAGCCATAATGCCCATAGTGTGGGCCAGAGCAGCAAAAATGTACCAATCGGCCGGTCAAGACGCGCTAACTGGATGCAGGCTGAAAAAGTTTCCAGCTTCATTTCAGGTTATACGCCGGCATATTGTTCACTGTTACGAATCCATCTCGATATCAGGGCGGGCACCCGGCGCGGATATTGTTCACGCAATTTCCGGGAAATCCGCATCACCCCGGGAATCATCGCCTTGTCCCGGGTGATGTTCGCAATTCGCATTTGTTGAATCCCGGTTTGCCGTGTCCCCAGCAACTCCCCGGGACCTCTTTGTTCAAGGTCCTTACGGGCTATTTCGAATCCGTCATTGGTATTGCGCAGGATACCCAGGCGCTCTCTTGCGATTGCTCCCAGCGGCGCCTGGTACAGCAACACACAGGAGGCCTGGTCTGCGCTTCGTCCTACCCGCCCGCGTAACTGGTGGAGTTGCGCCAGCCCCAGCCTTTCTGCATTTTCGATAATCATCAGATTGGCGTTGGGTACGTCCACGCCCACTTCGATTACTGTGGTCGCCACCAGCAGGTTAATCAGAGCCTGGTCGAATCGGCGCATTATGGACTCTTTCTCTTTGGGCTTCAATCGTCCGTGGATCAGTTCGATATTGAGTTCAGGCAGCAAGGCCCGCAAGGTTGCGCAGGTCTCCGTAGCAGTCTGGATCTGCAGTTTGTCTGATTCTTCGATCAACGGGCAGACCCAGTATGCCTGCAGCCCGTTCCGGCAGTTGGACCTGATCCGGTCTGCGACTTCATGCCGCCGGGTATCCGGCAGAGCCACTGTGGTCACCGGCTTCCTGCCTGCCGGCAATTCATCAATGCTCGATATGTCCAGATCGGCATACAGGATCATTGCCAGCGACCGGGGTATGGGAGTTGCGCTCATCACAATCTGGTGGGGCACGGCATCCCCGACGGCGCCTTTGCCGCGCAGCGCCAGTCTTTGATCAACCCCGAAGCGGTGTTGCTCATCGACAATCATCAGGCCGAGCTTGTGAAATTCAACGGATTCCTGAAACAATGCGTGGGTGCCAATAATCATTCTCGCTTCACCACTGGCAATCTGTGACAATGCTTTTCTGCGGCTTGCCGCAGTCAGTTTCCCGGTTAACCACTCTATACCGATATTCAGCGGTTCAAACCATTGATGGAACGTTTTGCGGTGCTGTTCCGCGAGTAGTTCGGTAGGAGCCATCAGCGCCACCTGATAACCACTGTCAATGGTTTGGAGGGCGGCGGCGGCGGAAACGATGGTTTTGCCCGATCCTACATCTCCTTGAACCAGACGCATTACCGGATATTTTTTGGACAGGTCATCCTGAATCTCTTCAATTACCCGAATTTGCGCACGGGTTAATTCGAAGTCAAGCCGGTCCTTGAGAAAATTCCATGATTTGCCGGTATCTGTAATCAGTGGCCCGTTTTCCCGCTGCCGTTTCTGGCGAAGACGATGGAACGCGAGCTGGTGAGCCAGCAGTTCCTCCAGGGCCAGACGTTGACAGGCCGGATGAATGCCAGCTTTCAGCGCATCGGCGTCACAATCCGCCGGTGGACTGTGAACGATTTGCAGCGCCTTTGTCAGTGACATCAGTCCGAACTCGATTTGCAACTCCGGCGGAATAATATCTGAGAGCTGCCGCCGGTAATTTTCAAGACTCGAGGATACCAGTTTTCGGAGCGTTCTTTGCCCCAGTCCTTCTGTCGTGGGATAGACCGGCGTTAATGTCTCCTCCAGTGTTGGCTGACCGGGCTGGTTCAGGATTTTATATTCCGGGTGGACCATTTCCACACCCTGAAAACCCCATCGCGCTTCACCATAGCATTGAATCCAGGCATCCTTGCAAAAACCCTTTTGCTGGCCACGGCTGAAATGGAAAAAACGGAGAAAAATTGAAGCGGAGGAGTCGTTCACCCGGACCAACAGGCTTCGGCGTCTGCCGAACTTGACCTCCACCGCGTCAATCTGACCGAATATGACCGACTCACAACCGGCCTGAAGATGGGCTATCGGGGTAACGCGCGTCTTGTCCTGATAGCGCAAAGGCAAATGGAAGAGCAGATCCTGTGGCCTGGAAATGCCCATTTTCTCCAGCTTGCCGACGATTCGCGGACCGACACCGGCAAGTGATTGAAGAGGATTGGGTGGTGGAGCGGCGCTGGAAGAATTCAAACCGGATCTGTAATTGAACCTGAATCCGTTACGACAGTACCAGAACAGCCTCGATTTCAATCGGAGCGCCCTTTGGCAGGGAGGCTACGCCTACGGCTGCCCGGGCCGGATAAGGTTTGTCGACGTATTGCGCCATGATTTCATTAACCGATGTGAAATTTTCCAGATTCGTCATTGAGATGTTGAGCTTTACCGCATCGGCCAGACTGCCCCCGGCCGCATCCGCCACCGCTGCCAGATTCCTGAAAACCTGATGGGTCGCCGCTTCGAAAGAGGTATTCACCACTTCCATAGTATCCGGATTCAAGGGGAGCTGCCCCGAAATATAGACGGTCTTGCCTGTTTTTACCGCCTGCGAGTAAGTACCTATGGCGTCGGGCGCCCGTTCAGTACGGATGATCTCTTTCGCGCTCATTTCCAGATTCTCCCGTGTTCTCATTATGGGTTTGACAAGTCCGGATTAAATCACAAATCACAGATCATTTCCCGGATTTAATTGGACCGGGACGAAAACAAAACCTGATTATTTTGATGGGTCAAAAGCGGTCATTTCCCTTGACATCAAACCATTTCGTTTTTATAGTGGGAATAAGTGGAGAATTGTGGATAAATTACGGTAGAAAATCATGCTCCGTGGCGCAAATTCAATCAATATGGACAGCAAAGGCAGGTTTGCCATCCCCAGACGGTATCGGGGCGATCTGGTCACTCGTTGTGATGGAAAGATGGTTGTGACCGTGAATAATACCAGGGAACACTGTCTTTGGTTATACCCGCTGGATGAATGGGAAAAGGTTGAGGAAAAACTGGTCGCGCTGCCCAGTTTTGATCCGGGTCACCAGAAACTGAAACGCTTTTTGCTGGGCTACGCTTCTGATGTCGATATGGATGGCAACGGGCGAATTCTGTTGTCATCCCCGCTTCGTGAATTCGCGATGATAACGAAAGAGATCTATCTGGTGGGTCAGGGTAATAAATTCGAAATCTGGAGTGAAAGCCTGTGGCATGCGCGCCGGAGCGAGTGGCTCAGGGAAGATACGGATTCAGACGGAATTTCTGTTGAGATGGAGCGGCTTTCACTGTGAATCACGCGCGGCCATCAACCCACGTCCCTGTTTTGCTGGAGGAAGTTGTACAGGCGCTTGACCTTGAAGGGCGGGAAGCGGTGGTTGATGCGACCTGGGGAAGAGGTGGACATGCCCGCGAAATGTTGAAGGTTCTGCCGGCGTCCGCCAGGCTGGTCGTGATTGACCGGGACGCGGCTGCAATCACTCATGCCAGGAGTTTCTCACAGGGTGATCCGAGAATTGAAGTGGTCCACAGCTCTTTCTCAAGATTGAAGGACATCCTGAAAGACAAAAACCTGCTTGGGAAGGTGGATGCGATATTATTTGACCTGGGCGTGTCGTCTCCCCAGCTTGATCAGCCTGAAAGAGGATTCAGTTTCAGCCGGAACGGGCCATTGGATATGAGGATGGACCAGTCCGAAGGAGTCCCGGCCGCCGACTGGATGAAACAGGTAAAGGAAGACGAACTGGTGAAAATCCTGCAACGTTTCGGGGAAGAAAAATTTGCCCGGAGAATAGCGCGGAATATCAAGCAGGCGCTTTTGCACGGGGATATAGAGACCACGGGCGAACTCAGCAAACTGGTATCGGACGCCGTTCCGGTCGCCAAGAAGCGCCGACATCCGGCTACCCGGACATTTCAGGCGATCCGAATTGCGGTCAATCAGGAGTTGCAGGAACTCGAAAACGCTCTGCCACAGGCTCTTGACGCGCTGGCGTCAGGCGGACGACTGGTTATCATCAGTTTCCATTCCCTGGAAGACAGAATGGTAAAACGGTTCCTGCGTGATCAGTCGAAGGGTGATCCGTGGCCTGCTGACCTCCCTGTCACCAACAACATGCTGAAACCGGGGCTGAGCCTGATCGGCAAGCCGGTCAGGGCTACACCCGATGAGCTCGAAAGAAACCCGAGAGCGAGAAGCGCGGTGATGCGTGTCGCCCAAAAGACAGCGCCCGGTCACGTTCGCAGATAAGACGGGTTATTAAATGGGACAATTTCAATCGGTCAACAAACTTTCGATCATTCTGTTGCTCCTGGTGATCTTCAGCGCTTTGGCAGTGGTCACGGTTCGCCATGAGAATCGGCTGGCATTTGCCCATTTACATGACCTCGACAACAGCCTTGACCAACTCAAAACCGAGTGGGGCAGACTCTTGATCGAGAAAACAACCTGGAACACCCGGCATAACATCGCAGACAGTGTGGGAAGTCGATTGGGGATGCACCCGCCTCCCCCCGAAAAAATTGTAGTCGTTCGTCCGGGAAGTCCCGGTCAGCGGTAAGCGGATGGTCAGAAACCAGCCCCCCGGAGATTCGTTGATCTGGCGTCAGTATCTGGTGCTTGCAGGCATGATCGCTGTGTTTGCCGTGCTTGCGCTGCGGGTTGTTTATCTGCAAACCTTTGAGCGGGAAAAGCTCCAGTCCCAGGGAGATATGCGTTACTTGCGGGAAGTGGCCGTTTTCCCGGAACGGGGCCGGATTCTCGACCGTAACGGTCAGCCGTTATCCGTCAGTACTCCGGTGTATTCTCTGGTTTCGGACCCCGGGCTGTTCTGCAATTCGGAACCGTCCTGGAGCACAATTCTGGAAACCACGGGTATTTCAAGAGAATACCTGAAGGACAAGTGCGAAAGATTCGCCAGCGCCGATTTCATGTATATCAAACGGCAGTTGCCGCCCGCTGTGGTCGAACAAGTGATGCAGGCTCCGATTCCCGGACTTGCCGTACGCAGGGAATACAGACGATATTTCCCGAGTGGTCCGGTCAGCGCCCACCTGATCGGATTTACCGATATTGACGGCAATGGCCAGGAAGGGTTGGAACTGGAATTCAATGAAGAATTGAAAGGCAGTGAAGGCAGGATGCTTGTGCTCAAAAATCTGGGCGGACGTTATGTCGAAAGAGTGGAAAGCATTCGGCAGGTCCAGCATGGCAGGGATGTCATGATCAGCATTGACCAGAGACTTCAGTCTCTTGCCAGCAAGTATCTGGAATCAGCGTTGATCGAACATGACGCCACAGGCGGCAGTGTAGTGGTGTTGTCCATACCCAGCGGGGAAATCCTGGCAATGGTGACCGCGCCCCAGTTCAATCCCAATGATCGGGATTCCCTGAAAGGCGGGATATTCAGGAATCGCGCCGTGACCGATATCCTGGAGCCGGGGTCCACGACAAAACCGTTCACCATTGGCATGGCGCTGGAAAGTGGAACGGTTGGAGTGGATACCCTGATCGATACTTCTCCGGGCATCTGGCGGGTCGGAGGGCGCGCCATCAGGGATGTGCATGACTATGGTGAACTGTCGGTTTTCGATGTGCTCGTTCGTTCGAGCAATATCGGGTCTGCAAAAATTGCGCTGGCCTTGCCGTTTGGTGATCTTTTCGCCACTTTACAGGAAGTTGGATTTGGTTCAATGGCAGGGTTTTTACCGGGTGAGACTCCGGGTATTCTGAAACGCCGTTCCCGGGAAATAGAACACGCGACCATGGCGTATGGTTATGGTTTCTCGGCGACTCCATTGCAACTGGCGAGAGCCTATACCGTTTTTGCCACGGATGGCGAGTTGTTGCCGGTTACTCTGGAGCGGAAGGAGCCCGGATTTCGCGCCAAAGGCAAAAGAGTGTTTAATCCTGACACCGTATTCGGGATCAGGGAAATGCTCGAACAGGCCGCCACTCCAAGAGGTACGGCCCGAAAGGCGAGGATAGCCCGATATCGAATAGGCGGAAAAACCGGAACCACTCACAAGCTGATCGACGGTAATTATAAAAACAATCGGTATGTATCGTTGTTTGCCGGACTCGGCCCGGTCTCTGATCCGAAATTTGTAACCGTCGTTTCGATTGATGATCCGAAAGGAAAGTTTCACTATGGCGGCGATGTCGCGGCGCCGGTTTTTTCGAGGTTGATGTCCGACATGATGCGCCTGTACAACGTCAAGCCGGATGATATCGATCAGTCCCGGATTGTTTCGGTCGAAGTCGACAAGAACCGGGTGTGAGCATCGGCAATGGGACCAGAATCTGTGATCGAACATCAGGCAATCGGCCAGGCGGGTGCAATCCCCAACATCCGGTTGAGCGAGATACTGTCCGGGATTACGGCATTGAAACCGACTGATGACAGGCTGGTTGGCCGGTTACAGCTCGACAGCAGGCGTGTTGAGCGCGGCGATGTATTCGTTGCCCTGCCCGGGATCCTGGTCGATGGGCGCGATTACATCCCCGAAGCAATCAATCATCAGGCGGCGGCTGTTCTTTACGAGAGTCAGGACTACGAGGTTCATGAAGGTGAGTCCGGGAAAGAAACCGGGGGAAATACCTCACTGATCGGAATTGATGGCCTTCAAGGTAAACTGGGTCGGATCGCGTCCGTATATTTTTGCAATCCATCTTCCGCATTGAAGGTGATCGGGGTAACCGGAACCAACGGTAAAACCACGACGACTTACCTGATCGGCCAGGCCCTGGAACGGCTGGGTCTTCCCTGCGGCTACTCGGGTACGCTGGGAACCGGAAAAATCGGAAGTTTGCAGATGTCTGATTTAACCACTATGGATGTGATTTCGATGCATCGGCAACTGGCTGATTTTTACTCAATGCGAATGGCTGCGGTGAGTCTCGAAGTTTCCTCTCATGGTCTTGATCAGGGGCGTGTCAATGGTGTCGAGTTTGATATTGCCGTCCTCACCAATCTTTCCCGGGATCATCTGGATTATCACCGCTCCATGGAGGAATACGGTCGGGCAAAGCGGAAATTATTTGACTTTCCGTCACTTAAGGTCGCAGTCGTCAATAGTGATGACGCCTTTGGACAAAACCTGATCGGCTATCTTGAACGACACAGGACCGATCTGTACTGTCTCACCTACGGCCTGGAGAACGCGGATCTGACACCTTGCAATCTTGAGGTCAGTGACTGTGAAATTCAGTTCGAGTTGAGTTATCAGGGTGATTCAGGGCGGATAAAGGTCGCCTTGACAGGCGCAATCAATGTACTGAATGCCCTGGCGACGGTCGGAACGCTGGTCGGTCTGGGTTATCGGGTCGGGGAAATTGCAGAAGTCATGCCTGAATTGTCGCCGCCGCCGGGACGGATGGAATGGGTTGCCAATCACCCCCGGCAACCGGGTGTCGTGGTGGATTACGCCCATACCCCGGATGCGCTGGAACAGGCGTTGCATTCCCTCAGATCACTGTGTTATGGCGAACTGATTGTGGTATTTGGCTGCGGCGGCGACCGGGATCAGAAAAAACGACCGCAAATGGGGGCAATTGCCGAGCGCCTGGCCGACCGCGTCATTGTCACCGATGATAACCCTCGTTTTGAATCACCGGAGGGGATCGTCAAGCAGATTCTGCAGGGCATGAAAAGCAGGCCGGCGGTCATTCATGACCGGAAAATGGCCATCCGGCAGGCGATTCAATCCGCAACTGCCGGAGACTTGATTCTGCTGGCCGGGAAGGGCCATGAAGCGCGACAGATTACGGGCGATGAAGCCAGGCGTTTGTGCGACCGTGAACTGGCCCGGGAATTGCTGGGGCAGTCGTCATGATGGCTTTGTCCGAAGCGGCCCGTATCGTTCAGGGAACGATGTCGGGAAACGATACCGAATTCACCTCGGTGAGCATAGATTCCAGGGCAGTCAGGCAGGGCGGATTGTTCGTGGCGATCCCCGGGGAAAGATTTGACGGTCATGCGTTCCTGTTCCAGGCCAGTACGATGGGCGCCGTTGGCGCCGTGGTGTCTGACATGACATCTGCCGCGGCATCGAAGGCCGGATCGAAGCTGACCTTGATTGAAGCGCCGGATACCACGATTGCTTTGGGCCGACTGGGTAAAGACTGGCGGTCACGATTCGACATCCCCGTGGCCGCAATTACAGGCAGTAACGGGAAAACCACCGTTACCGCAATGACGGCTTCGATATTTGAACAGTGCGGCCGGTGCCTGGCTCCTTCGAAGAGTTTCAACAATGAGTGGGGGGTGCCGCTTACCCTGTTGAAGTTGACCGACCGGCATCGCTTTGCGGTGATAGAAATGGGAACCAATCATCCGGGGGAAATTGAATATCTTGCCCGCCTGGCCAGACCGACCATAGCGCTGATCAACAATGTAGCCCCCGCCCACCTTGAGGGACTTGGAAATGTCCGGCAAATCGCTTCGGAAAAAGCCGGAATCTTCCTGGGATTGCCGGATTCGGGCATCGCGGTTCTCAATGCCGATGATGAGTTCTACGACGAGTGGGTGGCCGGGGTCCATGCTTCCCGTCCCGAAACAACGATTGTCAGCTTTGCGATGGACGCCAAAGCGGATGTGAGCGCCCGCAACGCAGAGCCGGGAGCCCGTACAAGTCAGTTCGATCTGCAGGTAGAGGGTCAGGGCATTCCGGTCAATCTGCCGTTGCCGGGGCGCCATAACATCATGAACGCACTGGCGGCGTCCGCTATCTGTTTTGCCGCGGGCGTCTCCCTCGACAGGATAAAGGCCGGGCTGGAAATGGTGTCCGGTGTGGCAGGCCGCCTTGATGTCAGGCCGGGATTGAACGGCTCCACTATTATCGACGACAGTTATAACGCCAACCCGGCGTCCATGAAGGCCGCAATCCATGTTTTGCAACAATGCGGGGGCAAAAAAATCCTGGTGCTTGGGGCCATGGCGGAATTGGGAGAAACCAGTCCGCAGTTGCATGAGGAAGTGGGGGAGTACGCGAAAATCCAGGGGATAGATCGCCTGTATTGCTATTCGGGGGATCATAACGACCACGCCCGTTTTTATGCGGGGCGCTTTGGCGACAGCGCCAGGATCTTCGACAGTATGGAAGAATTGCAGAAAACGGCGAAGCAGACCCTGGCTCCGGATGTGGTGATGTTGATCAAGGGGTCGCGGTCTTCCCGCATGGAAAACCTGGTGCGTCAAGTGACCGAAGCGGACTTGAATTCCCGATCGGGAGGCTGCGTATGTTGACCTGGCTGTTTGACAATCTTGCACAGGATTACAGCTTTTTCAATGTGTTCCGATATCTGACGTTCAGGGGGATATGCACAATACTGACCGCGATCGGCATATTTTTTATCTTTGGTCCGGCCATGATCCGGAAGCTCAGTGACTACCAGATCGGGCAGACTGTGCGCGCGGAAGGGCCGCCCACACATTTCAGCAAGGTCGGCACACCGACCATGGGCGGGGGGCTGATTCTGATCGCCGTGGTAGTGGCGACCCTGCTTTGGGGGGATTTGTCCAATCGATATATCTGGGCGATCCTGTTTACGACGATTGCTTTCGGGGTAATTGGCTGGGTCGATGATTATCGCAAGCTGGTTGACCGGAATCCCAGGGGGATGGGCGCCAGAAACAAGTTCTTTTTCCAGAGCGTCTCGGCGCTGGTGGTGGCGATTTTTCTGTTCCATACGGCGAAACTGCCCGCGGAAACTGAATTGCTGGTCCCATTGTTCAAGGAGGTCGCAATCCCGCTGGGCTGGGGATTCATCGCATTGACCTGGCTGGTGGTGGTCGGCACCAGCAATGCCGTCAACCTGACCGATGGTCTCGACGGGCTGGCCATCATGCCGGCGGTCATGGTGGCCGGAGCGCTGGGTGTGTTCGCTTATGTGACCGGCAACCTGAATTTTTCTTCCTATCTGGGTATTCCTTATATACCGGGGGCAGGGGAGGCGCTGGTTTTCTGTTCGGCGCTGGTGGGCGGCGGTCTGGGGTTTCTTTGGTTCAATACTTACCCGGCCCAGGTTTTCATGGGAGATATTGGCGCCCTTTCCCTGGGAGCGGCAGTCGGAATCGTTGCGGTTATAGTCCGCCAGGAAATCGTGTTGGTCATCATGGGCGGGATTTTTGTCGTGGAAACGGTTTCGGTCATATTGCAGGTCGCCTCTTACAAACTGATTGGCAGGAGGATCTTCAGGATGGCTCCGCTGCATCACCATTTCGAACTGAAGGGTTGGCCGGAACCCAGGGTGATCGTTCGATTCTGGATAATCAGCCTGATTCTGGTATTGATCGGGCTGGCGACGTTGAAGATTCGCTGAGGTTATGGGCATTGATTGTGATTGAATCCATACAACCTGTTCGGGAATCCGCCCTGGTGGTTGGACTTGGCATGACCGGCTTTTCGATTATCCGGCATCTCGCGCAAACCGATTGCCGGATTACGGTAGCCGATTCGCGTGATCTTCCGCCTTATCTGAGTCAGGTCAAACAGCGATTCCCCGATGTGGACCTGGTGATGGGCGGTATTCCCTACGAACGTTTTGTCGAGTTTGACCAGATTATCACCAGTCCGGGCATCCAGGTCACGGATAGCGGCAGTGGAAAGTCACCGATCAGCGACGTAGAACTTTTTGCCCGAAGCGCGGACGCGCCCGTGATCGCGATTACCGGTTCAAATGGCAAGTCAACGGTGACCATGCTGGTTGCCAATATGCTGTTGGCCGCAGGGTTTGCCGTCAAAACCGGAGGAAATATCGGCATCCCGGCGCTGGATTTGCTGGTGGGCGAGAGTCCTGATTTTTATGTTCTCGAGTTATCCAGCTTTCAATTGGAAAATACTCGAACATTAAAACCGGTTGCCGCCACGGTTCTGAATATCAGCGCCGATCACATGGACCGGTATCCGGGGCTGAACGATTACGCCGATGCCAAATTCCGGATTTTCCACCGCGCCCGGCGCCGGATCATCAATCGCGATGACCGGATAACCGGGCGCAGGGTGACAGTCGGGTTGCCAGACCGGAGCTTTGGCCTGAACGCCCCGGATGGCGACGAGGATTTCGGCGTTGCCGGGCCCGGCGGGGAGCGTCTGATGGTGCGTGGGGGGGAAGCGCTTGCACGGGTGGATCAAATGACGTTGCAGGGCGAACAGAATATCGCCAATATGCTGGCGGCGTTTGCCCTGGTGGAATCAGCGGGGGTGAGGTTGACGCCGGACGTGATCCGGGGTGCGCTCGACTTTCCAGGCTTGCCCCATCGTTGCGAAATGGTGAGCGAGGCCAATCAGGTTAAATGGATCAACGATTCCAAGGGGACAAATCCGGGAGCCACGATTGCGGCGATCAAGGGGTTGCGCCAGCCCATCATCCTGATTCTCGGCGGCCAGGGGAAGGGCGCAGACTTTTCAACCATGGCCGATGTGATTGCCGACAAGGTGACTCACTCCTTCATTTACGGCGAGGATGCTGAAATGATTCTGGCCTGCTTCAAGAGCGCGTCAAATGTGACCCGTGTGGGTACTCTCGATGAAGCCGTAGAACGGTCGTTCAGCCGGGCTTTGCCCGGGGATACCGTTTTGTTTTCTCCGGCATGCGCGAGCTATGACATGTTTGACAGTTATGAGCATCGGGGCAACCGGTTCAGACAACGGGTTCTGGAATTGGTTGACGGCGGAGGGCGATCATGAATCAGCAGGCCAGGCTCGTTTCAATGGAAAAGACATTTCTGAACGGGAACCAGGATCACTGGCTGGTATTGGTTGTGGTTGCCCTGATATCAATCGGTACGGTCATGGTGTTTTCAGCCACCATTGCCGGGGGGAACCAGGCCCGGGATATCAATTTCGACCATTTGACCCGGCATTTGATGCACCTTGGGGTGGGTACGATTGTTTTATGGGCCGGGGCATCCATTCGAATAGACTGGCTGGAGAGAATGAACAAAGTGTACCTGCTGTTCGGAATGTTCCTGTTCCTGGCATTGGTATTTACCGGTCTCGGTGTGGAAGTCAATGGCAGCGCCCGCTGGATTGATCTGGGCGGAATACGGCTGCAACCTTCGGAGTTTGTAAAAATTGCGACAGTCATTTATCTCGCTGACTATCTGGCCAGAAAAAAGGATGATCTGCACCTGTTCAAGGTCGGGGTCATCAACATAGGATGGATGGCAGGCGCCATCGGGTTATTGCTGTTGCTGCAACCTGATTTCGGCGCTACGGTTGTGATCCTGGCTACGATTGCCATCATGATGACGCTGGCGGGTGTGCGGGTTTTGCACCTTGTGGTCGGCGTCAGCGCCGCCACCGGGCTGATGGCGTTGATCCTGTGGATGGAGCCTTATCGGGTAGTTCGGTTGCTCAGCTACCAGGACCCCTGGGCAGACCCGTTTGGATCAGGCTTTCAACTGGTGCAGTCATTGATCGCGATTGGCCGGGGGGAGTGGTTCGGGACCGGTTTGGGCAGCAGTATACAAAAACTGTCCTACCTGCCGCATGCCGGCAATGACTTTTTGATCGCAATCATCGGTGAGGAACTCGGGGCAATCGGTATATTCTGCGTGCTGTCGTTGTTCGCAACGCTCCTGTTTCTTGCCCTCGTTATCGGACAGCGGGCATTGGCGCAGGGCCAACGGTTTTGCGGGTTTCTGGCCCAGGGGACAGGAGTCATTCTTGCATTGCAGGCCGCGGTGCATACGGGCGTGAATACCGGGTTGCTGCCTACCAAGGGCCTGACCCTGCCGCTGATGAGCTATGGCGGCAGCAGCATGTTGAGCAGCATGGCGGCTATCGGCCTGTTGTTCGCCATCAGCCGACACACCCGTCTTCAAGCCGGGGGCAGGCGATGACCAGGATGATGATCATGGCAGGGGGGACGGGCGGGCATGTCATGCCTGCGCTGGCGGTTGCAAAAGCGTTGATTGATAAAGGCGTCGATATCAACTGGGTCGGCGCCTCCGGGGGCATGGAAGCGCGAGTGGTTCCCGAATCCGGTATCACGTTTGATCCGATCGACATCAGGGGACTTCGCGGCGGCGGGTTATTGCGAAAAACAAGGACGCTTTTGTTGGCGCTCAAGGCGATGGCGCAGACATTCAGATTAATCAGGAAGTACAAACCCGAAGCCGTACTGGGTATGGGTGGATTCGTATCGGGTCCGGGCGGGTTGACTGCCGCGGCGTTGAGGCTGCCGATACTGCTTCATGAACAGAACATGGTGGCCGGATTGACCAACCGCTGGCTGGCGCGTTTTAGCGAAAGTGTGCTGACCGGGTTCCCCCAGGCGCGGGGTATCCGGAATTTCACATGGGTCGGCAATCCGGTGAGACCGGATATTATCGAAATTCCGGAGCCGTCGCTGCGACTGGCCAACAGAACCGGAGCCTTGAGAATACTGGTGACCGGCGGCAGTCAGGGGGCGTCTGTCTTCAATCGGAAATTGCCGGGATTGCTGAAGTCTGCCCGCGTCCCCAAGCTCGATATCTGGCACCAATGCGGGCAGCGGGCAACCGGGGAGCCAGGCAAAGCCTGGCGGCAGGCGGGAATCCGCTGCCGGGTTGATCCGTTTATTGATGATATGGCAAAGGCTTACGAATGGTGCGACCTCATAATCTGCCGCTCGGGGGCGATGACGGTCTCAGAGATCTGTTGTGCCGGCGTGGTGGCGATTTTTGTGCCTTATCCCCATGCAGTGAGTGATCATCAGGCCGTGAACGCCGACTATCTGGTCAGGAATAACGCCGCATTTGTCGTCCGGGAGGAGTCGTTTGCCGGGGGCGAATGGCTGGAAATTCTGTTTGATCTGGAGTGTGACCGGAGCAAGTTGGTGGCAATGGCAAATTCCGCGAGGAGACTGTCAAAACCCGGAGCGACACAGGCTGTGGTCAACAGATGCCTGGAGGTGATGCATGCGTGAATTCGTGAGGCACATTCATTTTGCCGGAATTGGTGGAATTGGCATGAGCGGGATCGCCGAAGTTTTGCTGGACCTGGGATTCCGGGTTTCAGGGTCGGATATTTGCGCCAGCCCGATTATTGATCGACTCGAAAAGGTGGGCGCAACCATCGTCATCGGCCACGACGAGTCTAACATTGAGGGCGCTGACGCAGTGGTGTATTCAAGCGCTCTTGAGAAGACGAACAGCGAGATACAGGCAGCGTTGCTTAAAAAAGTGCCACTTGTGCCGCGCGCCGAAATGCTGGGAGAGCTGATGCGATTCAGGAAGGGGGTCGCGGTTGCCGGCACTCACGGAAAGACCACCACAACCAGCCTGATCGGGGCCGTTCTGGCGGGAGCCGGGATTGATCCGACCCTGGTCGTCGGCGGTGTGGTGAACAGTATGCATAGTAATGCCAGACTGGGCAAGGGAGAGTACATGGTGGCCGAAGCGGATGAAAGCGATGCCTCATTTTTACATTTGCAGCCTCAGGTGGCGGTTGTGACCAATATCGACCGGGATCACATGGAGACTTACCAGGGTGATTTCAGCCAACTGAAACAGACCTATCTGGAATTTCTCCACAATCTGCCGTTTTACGGTCTGGCGATATTGTGTTTTGACGACCCGGATGTCCGGGAAATCGCAGGCCGGTTGAGAAAACCTTTTGAAAGCTATGGGCTGACCGATGGCGTGGACTATCAGGCTGTCGGAATTTCCCAGAAAGGTCGGTACAGTTCATTCAGCGTATTGCGTTACAAACAGCCGATCGGGAAATTCAGGGTCGCGATGCCGGGAGTCCACAATGTTCAAAATGCGCTGGCCGCGATAGCGTTGGCGTACAAGCTCGGGCTGGCAACGGAATCAATCAGAGGGGCCTTATCCGGGTTCCAGGGAGTCGGGCGCCGCTTTCAGCAGTTGGGTGTTGTCAGATTCGGGTCGCGTTTTGTCAGGATGGTGGATGACTATGCCCATCACCCGACGGAAATAGCGGCGACTCTGAAAGCGTGCCAGGACTGCTACCCCAAAAGAAAAATCCTGGTCGTGTTCCAGCCTCATCGATTTACCCGGACCCGGGATCTGTTCGACGATTTTGCGCAGTTGCTGGCAGGAATTAAAAATCTGGTTGTCACGGAAGTCTACCCTGCAGGTGAGCGCCCGATTGCGGGGGGAGATAGCCGTTCCCTGTGTCGAGCCATCAGGCAACTGGGTGGCGAACCTGTTTTCACTGAATCGCTCGAAACCCTGAACGATATTTTACCCGACCTGGTGCAAACCAGCGACATTCTCCTGACACTGGGAGCCGGAGATATTGGCCGGTTCGCCCATAACCTGGCGTTACAACTGCAAACAAGTCAGAAGGAGGTCGTCGATGGCAGTTGAGATACTTGAGCGGATACCCCGTTATTTGCAGGATGCAAGAGGACAATTGCGGGTAAATGAGCCCATGTCAAAACACACCAGCTGGCGAACGGGAGGCGTCGCCGATTATTTCTATTATCCGTCAGACAAGCAGGATCTGGTCAGCCTGATCAAGCGGTTGCCTGAAAAAACACAGGTCCACTGGATTGGACTCGGCAGCAACCTGCTGGTTCGAGACGGAGGAGTCGAAGGCATCGTTATATGCACTTCAAAAGGGTTGAACAGGATTGAGATGATGCCGTCAGGCCGGGTGTACGTTGAATCGGGCGTGTCCTGCTCCAGGGTGGCGAGAACAACGGCGCGAAACAAATTGAGCGGTGTTGAATTCCTGGCCGGAGTGCCGGGATCCTTTGGCGGCGCATTGGTCATGAACGCGGGCGCTTTCGGCGGAGAAACCTGGGAATGGGTTGAGCGGATCGAATGTATTGACCGGCGCGGCAACCTGATGTCTGTGGACCGCTCCGGGGTCAGGTATGGATATCGTCAGGTCGAGCTTCCGGATGATCACTGGCTATTGAGCGCTATCTTGAATCTGCAACAGGCGGAAGACGGGTTTGACGGCCAGGCGGCCATACGTGACCTGCTGCGCATTCGATCCCGGTCGCAACCGATTCAAAGCGCCAATGCGGGATCGGTTTTCAGAAATCCCGATGGGGATTTTGCGGCAAAACTGATAGAACAGGCGGGATTGAAGGGTTATGCAATTGGCGGGGCCCGTATTTCTGAACTCCACGCGAACTTTATTATTAATGACGGCAGCGCGACTTCCTCGGAGATTGAGCGTCTTATTGGTCATGTGCGCGACCGGGTAAAGAAAAATTGTGGTGTCGGTCTGCAACTCGAAGTGCGCATCATGGGCAGGGAAAGATGATGTTCGCCCGGACTGTTGAAGATAACGCCATCCCGGATGAAGCGACGTTCGACGACCGGAATCGGGATTCATCGAACGTTTCAGGATGGGAAATTGTGATGGGCCGGTTGTTGCTGACCCTGTTGTTGATCTTGTTCGTTGCAGACTGGTTGCTTCAGCCTGACAAATTTCAAATCGAAGAAATTCTGGTATATGGCGAGTCCGGGGACCTGGGTGATGAGCAGGTGAAAAAAGTGGCGCAGAACGCCCTGGATGGAAATTTCTTCTCAATCAGTCTTGAGAAGCTGGAAAGCGAGGTAGAGCAACTGCCCTGGGTATTTTCCGCTTCGCTTCGTCGCCAGTGGCCGTCAACCATTGTAATCAATGTGGTTGAAGCCGAGCTTGCCGCTCGTTGGGGTACAGACAAATGGCTGAGTCTTGCGGGCGACCTGATTGTCAGGCCGGTTAATGAAAAATGGGATCACAGCGCTCTGGCGCGACTGGATGGACCCGAAGATCAGGTTGACGTCGTCTGGAAGGCGTTTCAACAATGGTCAGGAAAGTTTGCGTCAGTCGGACTGTCACTTGACGCGCTGAGTTTGAGTCCAACCGGATTGCTGGATTTGCGGATCAGCGCCGCCGCTCCCGGATTACAAGGTGAATCGGATAACCCGAATGGCCGGATTGCCGACACGGATTCAAGCGTGACCCTGATTGTCGAGTTGAAAAACTCTTGGACGCGAGTTCAGAGATTCCTGGATACGCTGGACTCGCGATTGCTGGTTCGGTTCCCGGAAATGGAATCCGTTGATTTGCGCTATCCGAATGGTTTCACGATCGGTTGGCGCGACCGCGGGGCTGTGTCCGTGGCCGGTTTTGAGTCGGAAGGCACATAGCATGACGAGAAAAACAAACAGTCTGGTGGTGGGACTCGATATCGGAACTTCGAAAGTCCTGGTGGTCGTGGCCGAGATCAATCAGGAAGGTGAAATGAATGTGATCGGTATTGGCCATCAACCCGCATCCGGATTGCGCAAAGGTGTCGTCGCTGATATTGAATCTACAGTCCATTCGATCCAGGGAGCGGTTAAAGACGCGGCGGCAATGGCGAATTGTCAGATATATTCTGTCTATGCCGGAATTGCGGGCGCCCATATCGGCAGCATCAATTCCCATGGCGTAGTGGCCATAAAGGACAATGAAGTTACAGAGGGGGATATAGAAAGGGTTGTAGACGCCGCCAAGGCTATGGCCATTCCCAACGGTCAACAGATTCTTCATGTTCTGCCCCGGGAATTTGTGATTGATGGTCAGGACGGCATTCGCAAGCCGGTTGGAATGTGTGGAGTCCGGATGGAAGTCAAGGTGCACATCATTACCGGCGCAATCAGCGCAGTGCAGAATATCGCAAAGTGTGTTCGAAGATGTGGACTGGAAGTGGATAACATTATTCTTGAGCCAGTCGCGTCCGGTGAAACGGTTCTGACCAAAGATGAGAAGGAGTTAGGGGTTTGCATGGTCGATATTGGCGGCGGAACGACGGATATCGCGATTTTTCACGAAGGCACGATCAGTCATACCGTCGTTATTCCGATTGCCGGCGATCAGGTGACAAACGACATTGCGATCGCGTTTCACACCTCGACCCAGGCTGCCGAGGAAATCAAGATGAAACACGGTTGTACCCTTGCGCAACTGGTGGAGGAGAGTCAGGCCATCGAAATTCCAGGTATGGGCGGGCGACCGTCGAGAACTCTGTCCAGAAGAAGCCTGGCCGATGTCATCGAGCCACGAATCGAAGAACTCCTGCTTCTGGTTCAGGCGGAAATTCGCAAAAGCGGGTACGAGAGCGTGATCGGCTCGGGAATAGTAATGACCGGAGGGACTTCAAGGCTGGAAGGCATGGTTGAACTGGCTGAGGAAATCTTTCATCTGCCGATTCGTCAGGGGCTGTCAAACTATGAAGGCAAGTACCATGAAATGATTCGAAACCCGGTTTATTCCACCGCAATGGGGCTGGTTCAGTTTGGTTATTCGAATCAGCCCGGGATTGGACAAAAAGCCCTGGAAACCAATCCCGTCGCATCCATGGTCGAAAGAGTGAAGAAATGGGCAAAAGAGAGTTTTTGATGATAGACGCAGAGCAATCAGATACACAGATGACAATTCCCGGAGTTGAGTACATAACGGCACGACTCTTTAATTCTTTCATACACGAGGAAAAAGCAAATGTTTGAATTGATAGACACATTGAATCGACAGGCGGTGATCAAGGTCATCGGGGTTGGTGGCGGTGGTGGTAACGCTGTCGAGTATATGATTGAGTCCAGGCTTGCGGAGGTCGAGTTCATCAGCGCCAATACAGATGAACAGGTGTTGGCGATGTCAAAGGCCAATACGGTACTTCGGCTCGGAGAAAACCTGACCAAGGGGCTTGGCGCCGGCGCCGACCCGGATGTGGGTCGGCAGGCGGCTCTGGAGGACCGTGAGCGTATCAGCGAGGTCATTGAGGGGGCGGACATGGTTTTCATTACCGCGGGTATGGGCGGAGGGACAGGAACGGGCGCCGCGCCCGTGATCGCGGAGATCGCTCGCGAGAAAAAAGCGCTGACCGTGGCTGTAGTGACACGCCCCTTCCCTTTTGAAGGACACAAGCGAAAAAGCATTGCAGATAGAGGTATTGATGAACTCCAGGAGTTTGTGGACTCGCTGATTATCATTCCCAATGAGAAAGTCCTGGCAGTGATGGGACAGAATACTACGCTGATTGACGCCTTTAAAAATGCCAATGAGGTCCTGTTCAATGCAGTCCAGGGAATATCCGAACTGATTACCCGTCCGGGTATGATTAACGTTGATTTTGCGGATGTCAGAACAGTCATGGCGGAAATGGGTATGGCGATGATGGGTTCATCCACGATGTCTGGTGAAAACCGGGCTGCGGAAGCGGCCAGAAAAGCTATTTCGAGTCCATTGCTTGAGGATATCGACCTGAAAGGCGCGAAAGGCTTGTTGGTGAATATTACCGCTGAACCGGATTTGACGATTGGTGAGTATGAAACGGTGGGCAACGTCATTCATGAGTATGCGGCATTGGATGCGAATGTGGTTATTGGCACGGCATTCGATGCCGACATGCAGGGCAATTTGAGGGTCACCATGGTGGCGACCGGGCTTGCCGGCAGTCGAGCCAGGGAGGTTCCTGAAGTGGAAGAGCCTCCGGTTCAGGTCGTTCCGTCAATTCAGTCCAAAGCCATCAATCATCCAAAATCCCGTGATATGCTGACGAGAGGGTTTGGCAAGTCCAAAGCGGCGGTGAAGGCACAGTTGGATATAGAGGATTACGACATTCCTCCATTTCTTCGGAAACAAGCGGATTAGTCAAAACGATCCAATATTTAACGCGCATTAGAGAACAAATCAGGTAAATTAGTCTCATTGCAAAAAACCGGTTCAATTTCAAGAGGTTTTGGTGTAGCATTACACTTCGTTGTTCCGACAATAATTTATTGACTGAAACTGTTATATGATCAGACAGCGCACCCTGAAAAACGTGATCCATGCTACCGGCATCGGTCTTCATACCGGCGAGAAAGTCTACCTTACCCTTGAGCCCGCTCCTGTTGACACGGGGATCGTATTCAGGCGGGTTGACCTTGATCCTGCCGTCAGTATCGTGGCCTGTCCGGAAAATGTCAGCGATACCCGTCTGTCCACGTCTCTGGAAAAACAGGGTGTCAAGATTTCCACGGTAGAACATTTAATGTCCGCGCTTTCTGGATTGGGGATTGATAACGCGCATGTGGAGTTGAGCGCCCCCGAAGTCCCGATCATGGATGGCAGCGCAGGTCCTTTTGTTTTCCTGTTGCAGTCCGCCGGGATTCTGGAACAGAACAAGCCGAAGAGATTCATTCGAATCAAGAGTCCGGTGTGTGTCAATGAGGGTGACAAGTGGGCCCGGCTGGAACCATTCAACGGGTTCAAGGTCTCATTCGCTATTGATTTTAACCATCCGATACTGCAGAACTCGGTTCAAATGGCAACCGTTGATTTATCGACGACATCCTTTGTAAAGGAGGTCAGTCGAGCCAGAACTTTTGGATTCATTGACGAACTGGAGTCGTTGAGGGCGGCCGGGCTGGTACAGGGCGGAAGTTATGACAATGCCATCGTAATGGACGGGTTCCACATTCTCAATGATGATGGATTGCGTTACGAAGATGAGTTCGTCAAGCACAAGATTCTGGATGGCATTGGTGACTTGTATCTTCTGGGAGCGCCATTGATCGGTGCGTTCAGCGCCTATAAATCCGGGCACAGCCTGAACAATAAACTGTTGCGCAAGCTCATGGCGACAGGACCCGCATGGGAAATCGTTACCTTCGAAGATGAAATTGATACTCCGGTTCCTTTCGACCAACCCGCAGTCGCTGTTTGACGGATGCTTTGTCCGTATCCCGTATCACATATCACTTGATTGATTTGTTGGCAAGCCGGTAAATTGCCTCCCCCAATCCCTTGTGTACCAGCTTTCTGGAAACCCTTGTCATTGCTTTGGCATTTTGAGCGGAGATCGGGTTTGCTGATCGATCCGGTATCAGGTTTTGACCACAAATGTGACCTGCGGGTTTCATTTTCGGTTCCAGGCTTGAAACTTTAAAACCCGATTCATTTAACTGTCGAATCAAAGAAGGGGTCTGGTGCCTGATTTGAGTCGTCCAGACCGGGCTGTCGCAAAAAACCACCAGGCGCCCGGACCGGTACCACAGAAGTCTGGTATAAGGAGCTGCGATACCCGCATGTTCCTGCCAGAATTCGAGCAGGGATTGTTGATTGGTTTCATCTGTCGGTGAATCAACGCCTTTTGGCAGAACACGACGTATTATCTGTGAAATTCGCCTGAATTGTTGCATTGACTTTCAAATGGTCTTATCCGGGATATATCTGGCATAATTCAAGCCGCAATCGAATAATAATACTATTTATATGTTGCAAAGTGTATTGAAAAAAGTTTTTGGAGACCGTAACCAGCGGCTGCTTAAAAGCCTGGGGAAAACGGTCACGAAGATCAATGCCATGGAAGACTCATTAAAGCAATTGAGCGATAGTGAACTTGCAGGCAGGACCGTGGAATTTCGCAAGCGCTCGGCTGACGGCGCCAGCGCCGATGACTTGCTGGCAGAGACTTTTGCCGTGGTTCGCGAGGTCTCAGTGCGCACCATCGGATTGCGCCATTTTGATGTGCAACTGTTGGGTGGCATGGTCCTGCACGAAGGCAAGATTGCAGAAATGAAAACCGGTGAAGGTAAAACCCTGGTTGCCACGCTTCCCGCTTATCTGAACGCGGTCTGCGGTTCGCCGGTGCATGTGGTTACAGTGAACAGCTATCTGGCGCAACGTGACGCCGAATGGATGGGAAAGATTTATTCTTTTCTGGGGCTTACCGTTGGCGTAATCCACTCTGGACAGAGCCGGGAAGAGAAGAATGAAGCCTATCAGCGCCATATTGTTTATGGCACCAACAATGAGTTTGGATTTGACTATCTGCGGGACAACATGGCGTTCTCCAGTGAAGACCGTTTCCAGAAAGGATTGGGTTTTGCGATTGTGGATGAGGTGGATTCGATTCTGATTGATGAGGCGCGAACCCCCCTGATCATTTCCGGGCCAGCGGAAGAGAGTACGGAGTTATATTCGAAAATAGACACGATTATCCCCGTTCTGACTCGCCAGCAAGACCCGGAAGGCCCCGGAGATTTCAGTGTCGATGAGAAATCCAGACAGATCACATTGACTGAAGAAGGACATGAGCGGTCCGAATCCCTGTTGATAAGAGCGGGATTGCTTGAACAGGGCAGCAGCCTGTATGAATCAGCCAATATCGGCCTGTTGCATCATCTTCACGCCGCGCTGCGAGCGCATAATCTGTTCGCCAGGGATGTCGATTACATTGTCCGTGACAACGCGATTGTGATCATAGATGAGTTTACTGGCCGGATGATGCCGGGCAGGCGCTGGTCCGAGGGATTGCATCAAGCTGTGGAAGCGAAAGAAGGTGTGTCCGTTCAACAGGAAAACCAGACCCTGGCTTCGATCACTTTCCAGAATTATTTCCGACTGTACGACAAATTGTCCGGGATGACTGGAACCGCGGATACCGAAGCGCCCGAGTTTCTCCAGATATATGGCCTGGAAGTCGTGATCATTCCGACCAATGAGAAGATGCGCAGGGAAGATTTTCCGGATCTGGTTTATCGGACCACGGAAGAGAAATATGCCGCAATTTGTCAGGAGATAGATCAATGCCGCGCCAGGAATCAACCCGTCCTGGTTGGAACGGCGTCCATCGAATCTTCTGAGCGTCTCGGGGAAATCCTGACCAGGAAGGATATAGAGCATCGGGTTCTGAATGCCAAGCATCATGGCAAGGAAGCGGAAATTATCGCCCAGGCCGGACGGCCGGGCACGATCACCATCGCCACCAACATGGCGGGTCGTGGTACGGATATCGTTCTGGGGGGAAACCTGGAGATGGAACTGGCCAGGCTGGATACGGATTCTGAAAAAGAAACGGCCCGCGCGCAATGGAAGGAGCGCCACAACCAGGTTATTGAGGCGGGAGGGTTGCATGTACTGGGTACTGAACGCAACGAGTCCCGGCGAGTGGACAACCAGTTGCGGGGGCGATGTGGGCGCCAGGGTGACCCGGGTACAAGCCGGTTCTTTTTATCTCTGGAAGATAATCTGATGAGAATTTTCGGGTCCGGGAAGATAGCCGGACTGATGGAAAAACTGGGAATGGATGAAGGCGAGGCAATTGAGCATCCGTGGGTGACCCGCGCCATCGAAAATGCCCAGAAAAAGGTCGAAGGCCATAACTTCGACATGCGCAAACAGTTGCTGGAGTATGATGATGTCGCTAACGAACAACGCAAAATAATCTACGAACAACGAAATGATCTGATGGAAACCCGGGATATTTCAGATTACATCAATTATTCCCGCGAGGAAGTGGTCAACGAGGTTGTCAATCGCAGTATTCCACCACAGACCCTTGAGGAGCAGTGGGATATTGAATCGCTGGAAAGGGATATTCTGTCGGAGTTCGGATTGGAACTCGAGGTGCAGAAATGGCTGAATGAGGACGATAGCCTGCACGAAGAACCGCTGCGCGCAAGAATCCTTCAATCCATTGTCGATGTGGCCCGGTCCAAGGAAAGCAGGGTTGGCAGTGAAAATATGCGTCACTTCGAGAAACAGGTGATGTTGAAAGCGCTGGATGAGCAATGGAAAGAGCATCTGGCGAATATGGATTATCTCAGGCAGGGTATCGGACTTCGCGGCTATGCGCAGAAAAACCCCAAACAGGAATACAAGCGTGAAGCGTTCCAGATGTTTAACGCGTTGCTGGAGTCGATCAAACATGACGTGATCTGTATCCTGGCAAAGGTCCGGGTACCGTCCGAAGAAGAAATGATTGAGATGGAGAACCGGCTTCGTCAGCAACAGAATCAGGAAAAATCGGTCCGCTATATTCACGAGCAGGCAGAAGCCGGTCTGCCGGAACGAAATCGCGTCCAATCCCCGGAGGCGCAAAGCCAACCCCGGAACCTCCGTTCCGAACGGCCCTATGTCAGGGTGAACCGGAAAGTAGGGAGAAATGAGCCTTGCCCCTGTGGTTCCGGCAAAAAGTACAAACAATGCCACGGCAGGATTTGACCGGCTGACGGATGAACGTTTCCCCTCTGGCGCCGCCCTGTTTCCCTGATCTTGAAGACATATCCGGGGTCCGGTTCTCGGTCGCGGCAGCCGGTATAAAGTACCCGGGCCGGGATGATCTCATGCTGGCGCGGTTTGAATCCGGTACGACTGTGGCCGGGGTTCTGACCCGATCAAAAACCGCCAGCGCCCCCGTATTAGTATGCCGTGATCATTTGAAAGGGGGGCGGGCCGGCGGCTTGATTGTGAATTCGGGTAATGCCAACACGTTTACCGGTCGACTGGGCGAGCGTCATTGTCAGATGATTTGTGAGGCGGTAGCGGGTTCACTGGGCTGCAGGCTTCAGGAAATTTTTGTCGCCTCCACAGGTGTGATTGGAGAGCCGCTGCCGATGCACAGGATTGAGGAATCCCTTGGCGGATTGTGCCGCAATTCGCATGCCCGCCTCGAGGATGCGGCGCGCGCGATAATGACCACCGATACGTTTGCGAAAGGGGCGGGTGTCACCAGCAATATAGGTGATACCCGGGTGCGAATCAACGGAATTGCCAAAGGCTCCGGTATGATCGAGCCGAATATGGCGACCATGCTGGCTTTTGTTTTTACCGATGCACAAATTCCGGCCCACCTTCTGCAAGCGCTGTTGGAAGACGCGAATGACCGGTCCTTCAACGCCATTACCGTAGATAGTGATACTTCAACCAGCGACACCTGTTTATTGTTCGCAACCGGGAAAGCGGGTAATACTCCGCCATCCGGTATTGCAGACGCCTCACTGGATCATTTCAGGCGGGATTTACAGGCATTGATGCTGGACCTGGCCAAGCAGGTTGTGCGAGACGGGGAAGGCGCAACCAAACTGATCGAGATCCGGGTAACGGGAGCCGAGAATGACTCTGCCGCCAGGGTAATCGGAAAATCAATCGCAAACTCACCACTGGTCAAAACGGCAATTGCCGGTGAAGATGCGAACTGGGGGCGAATTGTGATGGCGGCAGGCAAATCGGGAATGGAGGTGGACCGGAACAGGCTCGGTATCGGTATAGGAGGTATTGCCATCGCCCGCAATGGCCAGGTGGTTGAGGGTTATGACGAAGACCGGGTTACCGAGCGCCTGGAAGGACAGACTATCCGGATTGATGTAGATGTCGGCGTCGGAGAAGGCGAATCTGTGGTCTGGACCTGCGATCTGACCCATGGCTATATCACGATTAATGCCGACTACCGATCCTGATCGAATCCATGTCTCTGTTGGCGTTCTGCAAAATGCCGCCGGGGAACTCCTGATTCAGCAGCGTTTGCCCGGCCGGCCATGTGCCGGACAGTGGGAATTTCCGGGCGGGAAAATCGAATTCGGCGAATCAGCGGAAAAAGCGTTGATTCGTGAACTTCGTGAAGAACTCGGTATTGCCGTGTCCGGTCTTTCCCTGCTTCTGCGCCACCGCCACGATTATCGGCATGCCAGCGTGTTGCTCCATGTTTTTCTGGTGTGGGACTTTCAGGGCCGGGTGGAAGGGAAGGAGGGGCAGAATATCCAGTGGGAAACCTCCGATGGAATCCGGCAAATGGACGTGTTGGCGGCGGTATATCCGATCTTGTCGGCGCTGGATTATTTTCCCTGAAAACCGGGCCATATCTGGAAAACCGCTTGCTTCGGAATGTGTAGTGGTTCAGAATCGGGAAACGACAGGAGAGATCATGAACAGCTACGTCATTGACACCCATAGTGCGATCAAGGAACTGATATCCGCTGGTTTTCCGGTAAAGCAGGCGGAGGTGGTTACCTCGCTGTTTTCCAGCCGGGAAGCGGAACTGGCGACGAAGAACGACCTCAAGGCGGAAATTTCCGAACTGAAGTCGGATCATGCCGAGCTTCGGGCGAACAATGCTGAGCTTCGTGTTGAACTGAAGGAGGACATCGCCGGACTCAAGGAAGATATATCGGGAATCCGGGAAGATATGTCTGCTCTTCGCACTGAACTCAAGGAAGACATATCGGGGATCAAGGAAGGTATGTCTGCCCTTCGCACTGAACTCAAGGGCGACATCGCCGAAGTCAAGGGCGACATCGCCGAAGTCAAGGGCGAAATCACCGCACTCAAATCCGGCAATGCCGTAGTTCAGGAACAGATCAAGTCTGTTCGTACGGATCTACAGGAACAGATCAAGTCCCTTCGTGTTCAAACCGGGGTTGTTCTGGCGATCTCACTGGCTACGCTCGCCATGCTGATTCCGGTATTTTTGCAGTTATTTGATTCGCCCTGAATCTTCCGCGCATCACTCCCCTCGCAGACCGGGGAGTCAAATCCGCAAAGCGGATTTGGTGGGGGGACGAAGGCAGGCACGGAGCCCCGCCCCTACGGGGGACGGAATGCCTCGAACCAGCCCGTCATCGTGCGCCTGCGATCGGGTTAATGACGGGAGGTGCGGGAATTGACGCGGGTTGTTGAGTGGGGGAGTTGTGTTTAAAGTAAAGATAAAACTCGATTTGACGGATTTGCCTTGATAAACTCCTGAATCCGATTTACCGGCTACATGCAAGATGGCAGATCATATCGACCAGGCATTTACCGCGGACTCCCTGAGCGGAGTCAACCCGGAACCAACCTATTCCGGGGCATTGAGCTTTGCCCGGCGCCGGTACTCGAAAGACTTGTCCGACGCAGAGCTTGCGATAACGGGGATTCCGTTCGATACCGCGACGACCAATCGTCCCGGTACGCGGTTTGGTCCGCGCGGGATTCGGGCGGCCTCTGTGGAAATCGCCTGGCAACGGAACTGGCCCTGGGAATTCGATGCGTTTGCGTTGCTGAAAATTGTGGACTATGGAGATTGCCTGTTTGATCACGGCCGCCCTGAAGCCGTTCCCGACCGGATTCAGGCTCATATCGAATCGATCCTCAAGACGGATACGGCGACGCTGACTCTGGGCGGCGATCATTTCATTACGCTGCCGGTATTGCGTGCCCACGTCAAGAAACATGGTCCGGTATCGTTATTGCATTTTGATGCTCATACGGATACCTGGGATGATGAAGAGGGGCGGATAGACCACGGCACGATGTTCTTCCACGCCGTGAAGGAAGGGCTGGTCATCCCGGAAGAGTCTGTCCAGGTGGGGATACGAACGACCAACGACGCGCCTCTTGGCTTCCATATTTTTGATGCCGGCTGGATTCATGTCAACGGTGTCGACGCTCTGGTCCGGCAGATCCGGGAAATCCTCAAGAACCGGAAAACCTACCTGACTTTTGATATTGATTGCGTAGATCCGGCTTTTGCTCCGGGCACGGGTACACCGGTCTGCGGGGGGTTGAGTTCAGCCCAGGCGTTACAGATTCTTCGTAGTCTGAGAGGCCTTGACCTGGTGGGAATGGACCTGGTGGAGGTTTCCCCGCCTTATGACCAAGCAGAGATTACATCGTTGCTCGGCGCTTCTATCGCTTATGATTTCATCGCGTTGTATGCGGCCAGACATAAACTGGGAGAAAGGCTCTGAGTCATTCAGTGATTCAGTGATTACAGATGTCGTTCAGGCCGCGGGCCACTATGCAATGGAGGTGGTCAGGCAGCCGGTCCCGGATTCGTCTTGCCACTCCCGCCGATTCGCATTGAAGGAAAACTGAAGCGCCGCTGCCGTTCATTCTGGCCTTGCCGTACTGATTGAGTATTGCAAAGGCCTCTTCAATTTCGGGGTACAGGCTTCTGGATACGGTTTCCAGATCATTACAGACCTTGCCCTGGTCAAATTCGGGCTTTGAGACAGGCGGGTGGTTGCGGCAAAGGCCGGGGTGTTGAAAAACGGCCTGGGTGGAGGCGGCCACTTCAGGAATACAGATACAGTACCAATGTGGTTCAGGGTCGAATCGTTCAAACTCATCACCGACTCCTGTGGCCCAGCATGAATGTCCGTAAATGAAGACCGGCACATCGGCGCCCAGTTGTTTCGCTAACGGCAGCAGTTCAGGCCGCGTCAGATGCAGTCCCCACAATCGGTTCAATGCGAGCAGTGTGGTTGCGGCATTCGAGCTGCCACCCCCCATGCCTGAGCCGGGCGGGATGACCTTGGTCAGGGTTATCCGGACCCCGGCCGGATTTTTCAGTCCCCGGCTCGAAGCCAGCAGTTCTGATGAGCGGATGATCAGGTCGGATTGAGGCAAGGCATAAGGGTGATCGTCAACACGGATGATTCCCGGCTCACCGGTTAACTCGAATCTCAATAAATCGTGGAAATCAAGGAACTGGAAAACGGTTTCCAGTTCATGGTAACCATCGTCGCGTTTCCCGGTAACATGCAGAAACAGGTTGATTTTCGCGGGTGACCGCAAGACCAGGGAATCGGGAAGTTTTCCAGGAGTCATTATTGAATCGACAGCGACTGGATATCACGCCAGTTTTTAAGGACAATCCGGATCCTTAATTCATTGCCCAGGTAATTCCCGTCCTCGTCAAAAAACTCAACTTCCCCCGGTAGCGAGGTAATCGTGAATTTACGCGGCAGTGAGAATCTCAAAACGGATTGATATTGATTGTATTCAACGCGCCAGATGCCTTGATTGAAACTCATCAGGCGTCCGGACGTATTGATTATTATATCGCTCGCGTCCTCCCCCGGCAGTCCGCGGGACCACATCGCCATTTCATCAAAAGGAATGTGCCAACCCAGTCGTTCATACAGGACCTGTTCGGCGGATTCGCCATGGATCACCCGTCCCCGGGCATCCCTCAACGTCGCGGAAGTTGAGGATGCTTCAATGAGAACCCGACCTCCACCGAACGGGCCGTATAATTCGATGTTCTGTTCAGGGGGCGCATACAACCAGTTTAATGTCGCAGAACCTCCCCTGGCGCCGACCCTGACTCCTATCTTGCCCTTTAACGACCAACCCGATATTCGGGCATGGATTGACTGATGCTGATGCCAGAGCCGCAGACGCTGGTCTTCGGACGCCGATTTATGTTCCGGCATTGCGGTGCAGCCAGACAGAACAGCAATCAAAACGATTGCGAATATTCCGGGGAGGGTTCTGTTACTGCGAGAGTCGTTCAATGGTTTGTTTCAGAACTCCGTTCCCAGGGTCCCATTCAATCCCTTTTTCCCAGATTTTACGGGCTTCCTCCCTGTTTCCGGTGGCCCACAGTACTTCACCAAGATGTGCGGCAATTTCCGCGTCCTGACGCGCGTCCAGAGCGAGCATAAGGTAGTTAATGGCCGTGCTGTTGTTGCCCAGTCGAAAATGAACCCAGCCCATACTGTCGAGAATGAACGGATTGTCCGGCAGCAGGGCATTGGCTTTTTCAATCAGGGCCATCGCCTCTTCAAGCCGGTCGGTCTTGTCAGCGAGGGTATAACCAAAAGCGTTATAGGCATGGGCGTTGTCCGGTTCTATTTCGATCAACTTGCGCATGTCCCGCTCGTGCAGGTCGATCCGGTTCATTTTTGCGGTTACCAGGCCACGGTTGTAAAGCAGGTCCGGATGATCCGGAAACCGTTTTAACCCCTCATCCAGCACTTGTTTCGATTGATCATAGCGATCATATTCCCTCAGCAGTAAATCCTGTTGCAATATCAGGCGGATTCTGTCTTCATCAGAGACCACATCAATTTGTTGCAGGTGCCGGATCCCCGCGTCCACTTCATATCGTTTTGCCAGAATGACCGCCAGTCTGATCTGTGCATCCAGATAATATTGCCATGAGGTCACGCCGTACAGGTAGCTTGACGCCGCCACGTAATCACCCTGGCTGTATTCGATGTCAGAAAGGTAAATTCGGACCTGGCTGTTGGTTGGGTCCAGCCGCAGATACCGGACAAAATAATCCCGCGAGTTGGCCAGGTCACCCTTTTCAAAATAGATGACTGCGATCGTAAAAAGCGCTTCCAGTGCGTCCGGATTCGTGTCCAGCGCGATGTTTAACTGCTCAAGCGCCAGGTTCACATCGCCATTTTCGATCAGGCGGCGCACAAATTGCAAGCGGAACCGGAGGTGTCCGGGATAGGCTTCCAGATGCTCCATTGCAAACCGGTTGGCATATCTGCCTGCCGCAGTATTATGGTCGAAGGCAGAGTTTTCGTTGCCGCCATAGTAGAGTTGGACCAGGAGCAAAGTCGCGGGAAATTCCCAGTCAGGCTCGAGCGCCAGAACCCGGTTCAGTTGTTCGACATACCGCTCGGGCTGATTCTGATTTGCGGCGAGATGCGCAGCCGTGAGCTGTAACGCCGCGCTGTCAGGCCGGGATTCGACCAGCTTGCGGAATGAGTCGGACAAATCAGCATTCTTCGCGGAAGTAAATAATTCGGCGACAGCCTGAAAAACGGCGCCATGACTCCGGTTGCATTTTTCTGTCAGGTCAGCAAGCAGATCAAGACCCGGGCCAGTTTCACCAAGCCGGAAATGGGCCCTGGCAACATCGATGGCAGCCAGGTAATCATCCGGTTCAAATGGTTCCAGTAATCGGGCCAGGTCAATTGCCTGTTGAAATTCCTGGTTGTCCAGGGCTATCCTGATTGATTCGGAGACCAGACGGCGGTCCCGGGATTGCCAGGCTGCCTGGGAGATGTACTCAAGCGCGGTTTCAGGCTGATTCCGTTGCGCCGCCACGAGCGCCACGATTACGTTATGGAGCAGTTCAGTATCCGGTTGCGGCGGGTTCCGGGTTGCTCCGACTTTGTCTTCCTGTATGCCTGTCCAGTTCGTATGGCATCCCCAAAGCGTTACAAACAGTCCGGCGAGGATTACGTTCCTGAACGCTCTGATTGGAAGAAATGCTGGAGTATAAGGCGCCATTAATATCTGATGGGTCGCAAGATCAAGGGTTTGAGCCTGTCAGTAATTCGTATACAGGTTCGCTCAAAAGCGATTTATTTGTCGAACCACATTATAATATGCGACTGTGTTGATTTATTTGCAACAATTTTTACACCTTGATTTTCCCGCAATCCGATAAAACTGACATCTTCAGTTCAATGTAGAACCATGCACCTGCTGGCATTAGGATTGAATCATAATACGGCCCCCATCGAAGTAAGGGAGAGGGCCGCATTCAGCTCGGACCTGGTCCAGCAGGCGCTCACTGAGCTGACCGGGAAAGTGGGCGCCAGTGAAGCCACCATATTGTCTACCTGTAACCGTACCGAAATCTACTGTCGGCAGGAACGGGGTAATCCAGGAGAGATCCTTGCCTGGTTATCCGGCTACAGCGGGCTTGAAGCCTCGGTCCTGAAGGAGATCGTCTATCAGTTCCCGGACGAAGAAGCCGTCAAGCATGCCTTCAGGGTGGCGTCCGGCCTTGATTCGATGGTGCTGGGTGAACCCCAGATTCTGGGCCAGATGAAAGACGCTTTCCAGACAGCGGTCAGGGTGGGGGCCACCGGCAAGATTCTGAATCGGCTGTTCCAGCATACCTTCAATGTGGCCAAGCTGGTCAGGACCGATACCAATATCGGCGCGAACGCGGTTTCCGTCGCGTATTCGGGGGTCAGCCTGGCGAAACGGGTATTTACCCGACTGGAAGATCAAACCGTATTGTTGATTGGCGCCGGAGAAATGATTGAACTGGTTGCCCGCCATCTGAAACAGAATCGGGTCCGGCATATCATTATTGCCAATCGTTCAATAAAAAGAGCGCAGACCCTGGTCAGGGAAGTGGGCAGCGAAGCGATCTCCCTGGCGCAAATTCCTGTTCGATTGCCGGAAGCGGATATCGTGGTGACCTCCACCGCCAGCGCTTTGCCGATTCTCGGTAAAGGCGCCATTGAAGCCGCGTTGAAGAAAAGGAAACATGCTCCGATGTTCATTCTTGATCTGGCGGTGCCGCGGGACGTCGAGGCTGAAGTGGCCCGGTTGAAAGACGCATACCTGTATACTGTTGATGATTTGAGGTCGATTGTTGACGAGAACAGGACGATGCGTTTGCAGGCTTCTTCAAGAGCCGAAAATATTGTCGACTTCCAGGTCGTCAAATTCATGCGCTGGATGCGCTCCCTGGATTCGGTTCCGGCCATTGTGTCTTTCAGGGAAGGACTGGATGATCTGAAGCAGGCAGAACTCGCGCGCGCGCTCAAAAGACTGGAAAACGGGACCGATCCTGTCCGGGTGGTCGAGCAGCTTGCGCGTGACCTGATCAACAAGGTAGCCCATCATCCCAGCCAGGTCATCAATCAGGCCGATATGGAAGAAGACGCGAGTGTGATTGCAGCCGCCAGGAAGTTATTCAATCTATAATCGTTGTCCTGTCGCTTTTCTTGCAATGCACCCTTCCATCCAGCAAAAGTTACTCCAGGTTATGGATCGTCATGAAGAGATCAATGCGCTTTTGTCCGATCCCGATATTATTGTCAACCAGAACCGGTTCCGCAATTTGTCGATTGAATTGTCGGAAATACTGCCGGTTGTCGAAGCGTTTGAAACCTGGAGGAAGCTGGATGATGAAATCACTGAAACACGGACCATGATGGAGGATTCAGACAGCTTGATACGGGATATGGCGAGAGAGGAATTACCCGGTCTGGAGCAATCCATGGAGACCTGTGAAGGCAGCCTGCAGCAGCTTTTGTTGACCCGGAACCCGAACGATTCCAGGAATATTTTTCTTGAGATCAGAGCGGGAACCGGCGGTGATGAGGCCGCGCTGTTCGCCGGTGATCTTTTCAAAATGTATTATTCCTACGCGGAAAGCCGACAGTGGAAAGTGGAGGTGATGAGCAGCAGTGAAGGAGAACATGGAGGATACAAGGAAATTATCGCCAGAATAGAGGGGCTGGGCGCTTATTCGAGACTGAAATTTGAATCGGGCGCCCACCGGGTGCAGCGTGTACCGGAAACCGAGTCCCAGGGGCGTATCCATACTTCGGCGTGTACGGTCGCAGTCATGCCGGAAGCGGATGAAATGGATGAAGTCGAGATTGACCCTTCGGATATTCGTGTCGATACATTCAGGGCATCGGGGGCAGGGGGGCAGCATGTCAACAAAACCGACTCCGCCATACGCCTCACCCATTTGCCGACCGGGGTTGTGGTTGAATGTCAGGATGAACGGTCCCAGCACAAGAATCGGGCGCGCGCAATGGCCGTGTTGAAATCCCGCTTGCTGGAAGCGCAAATTCAACAGCGCCAGCGTGAACAGGCCAGCGCCCGAAAGTCACTGGTGGGCAGTGGTGATCGGTCTGAACGTATCCGGACCTACAATTTCCCGCAGGGGAGAATCACCGACCACCGCATTAATCTGACGTTATACAAGCTGGATGAGGCGCTCAAGGGGCGTATTGATCCGATTATTGTGCCGTTGATCTCCGCGCATCAGGCACACCTTCTGGCAGATTTGAATCAGGCCTGAGGGTCTGTCTGTCATCATTCGCTCTGGTACAATGACAGTCGATGAGTCGCTGCGCTGGTCCGGCAGTCAACTGTCTCCGTTCGAGAGTGGCGACCGGGACGCCCGGATCATCCTGTGTCATTTGCTCAAAATGGATCTGGCGTCCCTGATCGCGAACGGTGACCGGATTCTGTCCGGAGACGAGGAAAAAGAGTTCAAATCACAGGTCCGGATGCGCGAGAGGGGGGTTCCGGTGGCGTATATTACGCATTCCCGGGAATTCTGGTCGCTGGACCTTGATGTGGACGAAAGGGTTTTGATTCCCAGACATGAAACAGAATTGCTGGTCGAAAGAGCCTTGTCCGCCGTAGCCGGGAATTGCAAGCCGAAAATTCTGGAGCCGGGTACGGGCAGCGGCGCGGTGGCGCTGGCATTGGCTTCGGAATTGCCCGGGGCCAGGGTCGTTGCGACAGACGTGAGCAAGTCTGCGCTTGATGTCGCGAAAATCAATCAGAAGAATCTCGGGTTGGAAAATATTCAGTGGATAAAGAGCGACTGGTTCGATAGTATCTTCGATTGCCGGTTTGACCTGATTTGCTCCAATCCGCCTTATATTGCGCCGGATGACATTCATCTGACCCGGGGTGACCTGCGTTTTGAACCAACCAGCGCGCTGGTCGCAAAAACCTGCGGATTTGCCGCATTGAGCGAAATTATTGAGGCTGCCCCCGGATTTCTTGAATGCCGGGGCTGGCTGGCACTGGAACACGGCCACCGGCAGGCCAGGCAAGTGAGAGAGAAAATGATCGACAGGGGTTTTTCCAGGGTGGTCACACACCAGGATCCAGGCGGCAATGACCGGGTTACGGAAGGATGCTGGTTGCAGGATGTCAAGACTCGCCAGACGGTCGATTCATAGATGGTTTCGTCCATGAATTTACGCAATCTGGTTGCGGCCTGCGCCGCCATTTGTGTGTTCGGTCTGGCATTCGGCATGACTTATCCCCTGTTGTCGCTGATCCTGGAATCGAGAGGGGTTTCCGCCAGAATGATCGGTATCAACTCGGCCATGATGCCGATCGGAATTCTGCTGTTTTCGCCGGTGATTCCGATTGTAGCCAGAAAATTCGGGTCGCGGAATGTCGCCATTGCAGCGGCCCTGGCGACCAGTATCCTGGTGATCAGTTACAAGATTTTCGACACCCTGGAATCCTGGTTCATCCTGCGTACACTTCAGGGAATGTCGATTTCCACGCTGTTTGTGTTGAGCGAAATGTGGATCGTCAAGTTCGCGGGCAGCGCTCATCGAGGGAAAGTTGTCGCAATCTACAGCAGTGTTCTATCGGCCAGCTTTGGCGCCGGACCCGCCATAATAAGCTGGATCGGCATACAGGGCTGGACGCCGTTCATTGCTGGCGGGATTGTGATTTTGCTGGGTGTGTTGCCGCTTTGTTTGCTGCGGGAAGGGAGGCTCACGACCGAAGAAAAATCCCGCAAGACAGGCATTATTGATTTTGCGCCGATGGCCCCTATGTTGCTGGCCTGCGTTTTCGCGTTTGCTGTTTTCGACGCGGCGACACTGTCATTATTGCCGGTGTACGGGATTCAATCCGGTTTGACCGTGACCGCTTCGGCCCTGGCTCTGACGGCGCTGATCGTCGGTAATACGGTGCTACAGTTCCCGGTTGGCTGGCTGGCGGACAAATTTCCCCACCGGGTGGTGCTGGCGGGTTGCGCGCTGATTACGTCAGTGATGTTGTTGATCCTGCCGATGGTGATGGCGACCCCGTTGATGTGGCCTGTGCTGATTCTGGCGGGGACGACCGGTTATGGAGTCTATACCGTAACGCTGACCTCGCTGGGAGACCGGTTTGAAGGAGTGGATCTGATAAACGGGTCCGCCGCGTTCGCGCTGATGTGGGGCGTGGGCGCGCTGTTGGGCTCGGTGTCCGGCGGGCTGGCGATGGAGGGACTGGGTCACCATGGATTGCCCCTGCATCTGGTAGTGGTCTATCTGATCCTGGCGGCAGGCCTGGTGTGGCGAGGTATTTATCTGGCCCGGCGCCGGGATTAAAGGGTATGGATAGAACGGGTGTATTCAGTGAATTCTAGTGAGACCGATTGTAACGAACGGTATAGTGACCGTTTTCGGTTTTCTCAAACAGGTCATCCACCCGGGGATGGCTGACAGGCAGGCCGCTATCATCATTTTGCAGGTTTTGTTCAGATACGTAGGCGATATATTGAGTGTCCCGGTTTTCCGCGAGCAAATGATAAAAAGGCTGTTCTTTGTGGGGTCTTACTGTCTCCGGTATGGATTGATACCATTCTTCCGTATTATTATATTCTGAATCCACATCGAATATGACACCGCGGAAATCATAAACCCGGTGGCGCACTACCTGGCCAATCTGGAATTTTATGTTCTTGATCAATGTGTCTTTAAGGAATTCCGATCCATGATTCATGGCATGCATTCAATCATACCTTCGGTTTGAGAAAATTTCCACAGGCGGACATGCGGGATAGCGGATCGAATCCACGAGCGGACATAAGGGGTGCAGCAAGGTGACAGTCTTAACAAAAGAAACAGGAAAGATGAAAAAAATGAAAGTATTACTGGAAAGCCGCAAGTTTGAGGTTTTCATTATTGCGCTGATCGTGATTAACGGGATTATCCTGGGGATGGAAACCAGCGCCGGTTTGATGAGCCGGATGGGGACGGCCCTGGTCATTCTGGACCAGTTCATTCTGGGGATATTCACCCTCGAAGTTCTGGCTAAAATGTTTGTTTATCGATCCAGATTCTTCCACGATCCGTGGAGGATTTTCGATTTCCTGGTGGTTTCCATTGCGTTGATTCCAGCCAGTGGAAATCTTTCCATATTGAGGGCGCTCCGGATTTTGAGGGTGCTGCGTCTGATCAGTGTTGTGCCGTCTCTTAAACGGGTTGTGGGAGGGCTGGTTGCGGCATTACCCGGAATGGGGTCCATAACCTGTTTGTTGTTGCTGGTTTTTTACGTATTTTCTGTAATGGCGACGAAGCTGTATGGGGGTGATTTCCCGGACTGGTTTGGTTCACTTGGATTGTCCGCTTACTCGTTGTTCCAGATCATGACCCTGGAGAGTTGGTCGATGGGCATTGTGAGGCCCGTGATGGAAGTATTTCCGATGGCCTGGATCTTTTTTGTAGTATTCATATTGTGCACATCGTTTACGGTGTTGAATCTGTTTATCGGGATCATTGTATCTGCGATGCAAGCCGAGCATGAAGGGGATCAAAATGCTGAATTGGCGGATCTCAAGGCCCGGCAAAACGAAATAGTGGCAAAGCTGAATGCGATCAGCAAGCAGCTTGAAAACATTTCCAGATGATGCATTCCCAATAATCTGATCTGATAGAATGCCCGCTTTACATACGGGTAAACATTGATATGAATAGCGAAGTGATCATAACCTGTGCGGTAACCGGGGCAGGCGATACTACAGGGCGAAGCGACAAGGTGCCGGTGACTCCGGAGCAGATTGCAGACGCGGCAATCGAGGCCGCCAGGGCCGGCGCCGCGATAGCACATATTCATGTGCGTGACCCGGAAACCGGACAGGGGTCGAGGGATGTGGGGCTGTTCCGGGAAACGGTGGAGCGTATAAGGGACAGTGGGGTTGATGTCGTCATTAATCTGACCGCGGGAATGGGGGGAGACTGGGTGCCGAGTGAGGAAGACCCCTCGATGCCGGGACCCGGTACGGATATGGTCGGGCCACAAGAGCGACTCGCCCATGTGGTTGAATGTATGCCGGATATTTGCAGCCTGGACTGCGGCGCCATGATTTTCGGAAACGAGAATGACCTGTATCTGAATACGCCCGCTTATTTGAGGGAGATGGCGGAAATAACCCAGCGGCTCGGAGTCAAACCTGAACTGGAGGTATTCGATCTCGGCCAGATCCGGTTGGCCAGATCATTGGTCGATGAAGGGTTGATCGACGCTCCGCCGATGTTTCAGATTTGTCTCGGCATCCCATGGGGCGCAGGAGCCGACACCGAAACCATGGCGGCTATGAAACAGGCGCTGCCGGATAATGCGGTGTGGGCCGGATTCGGTATTTCCAGAATGCAAATGCCGATGGTCGCCCAGGCCATGGTGCTCGGCGGCAATGTCCGGGTCGGTCTCGAAGACAACATTTACCTGGATCGCGGCGTGCTGGCCACCAATGGTCAACTGGTGCAAAGAGCGGTTGAGATCATAACCAGGCTGGGCGGGCGCGTATTGTCCGCCGATGAAGCCAGGGCGAAACTCGGCCTCAAAAAGAAATAGCGAATTTCAATCCCTGTTCTTCAGGTTCCGCGAAATTGCCCCCGATGAATTCGGTAATGAATCCGGGGTTTATCGGTCTGGGACAGCTTGGCGCCCGGCTTGCGTCGGTGGCGCTGAGAGAGGGTCAACCCATCGTGGTATTTGACCTCGACCCGTCCAAAGTGAGTGGCCTGGTCCGGCAAGGCGCTGCCGCCGCCGCTTCTGTTGCGGATTTGGCAAAAATGTGTGATCCCGTGATAACCTGTCTGCCGTCTCCCGCTGCATCTGAAAAAGTAATGATGGGCGAAAGCGGCGCTCTGGCAGCCATGCGGCCGGGCAGCACATGGATTGAAATGAGTACGACCGGCGTCGACGAGATCAGGAAAATGCAGGAAGTCTCGGCAGTGAACGGAGTCGCGCTGCTGGAAGCCCCGTTGACAGGCGGTGTACATCGGGCCGCAAAAGGGGAAATGACGGTGTTGGTTGGCGGGGAGAAGGCATTATTCGAGCAGTATCTGCCGCTTTTTGAGCTGTTGGCAGGCCAGGTCATCCATACCGGAGATGTTGGCAGCGCGTCCCTGATCAAGGTGATTTCCAACTTATTGTGCCTGGTTGACCTGGTGGCGGCAGGCGAGGCATTGATGCTGGCAAAAAAAGGAGGGCTGGATCTGGCGAAGTGTTATCAGGCTATTTGCGCGAGTTCCGGGACCAGCCGTGAATTTGAGGACTGGGCGCCGGTTATCCTGAATGGATCATTGAACACCGGGTTTACCATTGAACTTGGATTGAAGGACCTGGGGTTTGTCGTCGATCTCGGAGAGAAATATCAGGTTCCGCTCAAGCTGACCCACCTGGTCCAGTCACTGTTCGAAGCATCCAGGAAAAAGTATGGCGGCGACGCCTGGACACCGCACGTGGTCAAAATGCTGGAAGAAGAAGTCGGCGATGAATTGCGGGCCGATGGCTTCCCTGACGTGATCCCGGTGGATCAACCCATGACTTGATTTCAGCGAGCCAGCCAGACAACCAATAACCGGGGATTCAACAATGATATATGCCCGCAATGCACTGCGAAGATTCTTGCGCCGATTTTATGCCATGGAGAGTAGCGCCACAAGCTCACTCAGACTGATCACCTCAACCCCTTCACTTTTTGGATACCGATCGCTGCCCGAATATACGACGAAGGAGCGTTCCGGGCTGATGTCTTCCCGTGCATGGTGGAACCCCTTGTCGAGCTTCGGAGCGAGGCCGCGCTTGATTTCAATTGCCCACAGCTTGCCGTTGGGCATCTCCAGCGCCAAGTCGATTTCGGCGCCGGTAGCCGTCCGGTAAAAGTATGCCTTGGTCCGTTCTGGAGCCGCGCCAAGCAGGTTTTCCAGTATGAATCCTTCCCAGCTTCCGCCAACGACCGGATGACCCAGCGCCGCATCCCGGTCATCCAGTCCGAGCAGCGCGTGGACGATACCGCTGTCGCGCACATATATTTTCGGGGATTTCACCAGGCGCTTTTTGACATTGGCATGAAAGGGAGGCAGGCGCCGCACCAGCAGGAGATCAACCAGCAAGTCGAGATAGCGAGCGATTGTCTTGCCATCAATGTCGAGACCACGAGCGAGTTGGGCTGCGTTGAGTGTGCCTCCCTGCACATGAGCCAGCATAGTCCAGAAGCGGCGCAACGTTTCTGCCGGGATACGCGGGCCGAGTTGCGGGATGTCACGTTCCAGATAGGTGCGGATAAAGTTCTCTCGCCAGACTACACTGGCCCTGTCGTTCTGTGCGAGAAAGCTGTCAGGGAATCCTCCCCTGATCCAGAGTTTTTCGTGTTCCTCGCCATTGATCTCAAGAACGCTGAATGGCTCCAACTCGATATATGCAATGCGGCCAGCCAGAGATTCACCAGACTGCTTGAGTAGCTCCACAGACGCTGAGCCCAGCAGCAGGAATCGGCCCGCCCGGATGTTGCGGCGACGACCCTTGTCAATGAGGCCGCGAAGCGTCTGGAACAGTTCCGGCATTCGCTGGACTTCATCCAGAATCACCAGCTTATCTTCATGGCTGGACAGGTACAGGGCGGCATCGCTCAGTTTCTCGCGATCTGATGGATGCTCAAGGTCGAGATAGATACTCGGTTGGTCTTCACCGATATGCTCAGCCAGCGTGGTCTTACCCACCTGGCGGGGGCCGAGCAGCGCCACCGCCGGAAACTGGCTCAGCCGGTCACGAACAATCTGTAATTTATGGCGTAGTATCATCCCTGCAATTATGGCATTGCATGCCAGAAATGCAAGGATGTTTTTAGGTGACGGACTGCCTATCGTTACCGTATCTTAAGGGTGTCGGCGGTCGGGGCTTCGCCGCGCAATCGTCGTTGCACCAGGTCATCGAGCCAATCGGGGTCCATTTCCGGGACCGAAGACAGTAACAACTCCGTATAGTCTTCCCAGGGTGGTTCCAGGATTTGCTGCTTCGGACCCTGCTCCACAATTTTGCCCTGGTACATCACCACAATTTCATCTGCAATCGCCTTGACCGTAGCCAGGTCGTGGGTGATAAACAGGTAGGAAACGTTGAGATCATTCTGCAGGTTTTGCAGGAGGTCCAGAATACCTTCGGCAACCAGTTGATCGAGAGCGGAGGTCACTTCATCGCAGATGATCAGTTCCGGGTCAGCAGCCAGCGCACGGGCAATGCAGATACGCTGCTTTTCTCCACCGGAAAGCTGGGCCGGGTATCGGTCCATATAGCTGCCGGGAATTTCAATTTTTTCCAGTAATTCGAGCACTCTCGCTTCGTTGGCCTCCCCTGAAATATCGTGATAGAACTCCAGCGGGCGGCCAATAATCTCCCTGATCAGTTGACGTGGATTCATCGCCACATCGGCCATCTGGTAAATCATCTGGATGGAACGGAGATTTTCCTTAGCCTTTTCCTTCAGAACCGGGGGCAATACTTCACCCCGGTAGGTTATCGATCCCGCCGATGGCGGCAACAGTCCGGTAATCACTCTGGCCAGCGTGCTTTTGCCGCTTCCTGATTCTCCAACGATTGCGACTGTCTTGCCTTTTCGCAGTTTGACGTTGATGTTCTCCAGAACGTCCGTCGTTGTTCCCGGATAGCGCGCGGTCACGTTCTTCACTTCCAGTATGGTGTCTTCGCGCACGTCGGCAGCTCTTTGTTCACGCAGGGACCGGACTGCCAAAAGCCTGCGCGTATAATCCTCTTTCGGGTTTGCCAGCATTTCACGGGCATCGCCTTCCTCGACCAGGTCGCCGTAACGAAGCACCATGATACGGTCCGCCATTTGTGCGACGACGGCCAGATCATGGGTAATATAGATAGCGGCGACATTGCGTGCTTTCACCGCCTCCTTGATGGCGGACAACACCTCAATCTGGGTGGTGACATCAAGCGCCGTTGTCGGTTCATCAAAAATGATAATGTCCGGGTTGCTGCCGAGCGCCATGGCGGCCATCGCTCTTTGTAGCTGTCCTCCGGATACCTGGTGCGGGTATCTTTCACCGATCGTGTCCGGTTCAGGTAAATCGAGTTGCTTGTAAAGTTCCCGTCCCCGAACGGCTGCCTCGGAGGTTTTCATCTTGCCGTGTTGCACCGGCGCTTCGGAAAATTGTTCAAGAAGCGTATGCGCCGGGTTGAATGAAGCGGCGGCGCTTTGCGCCACATAGGCCACCTTGTTGCCGCGAAGTTCCCGTAAGGCAGATTCCGGTTGACCGGTCAGTTCCATCCCGTCCAGTTTGATCGAGCCTGAAACGATACGGCATCCGGGCTTGGTATAGCCCAGGGCACAGAGGCCGAAAGTGGATTTCCCGGCGCCGGATTCGCCGATCAGGCCCACGATTTCTCCGCGCTCCAGGGTCATGGATAGGCTGTTTACGATCGGCGTCCATTGTCCGTCAATCTCCGCTTCGATCAGAATATCCCGGATGTCCAGCAGTCGGTCAGTCATGGCTTGTCGTCGGGCGGCGCCTCAGTGGTCATCGCGCAAACCGCTGGCTTTATGCACCAGGGAATCGACCAGCAGGTTGATGCCGATCGTGAGCAGGGCGATGCACGAAGCGGGTATCAGGGGATGCAGGAAACCCCAGGCAATCCCTTCGGAATTGGAGCGAACCATCGCGCCCCAGTCGGCGAGGGGAGGTTGCAGTCCCAGCCCGAGGAAGCTCAAACCACTGATCAGCAGGAATACGAAACAGAATCGCAGGCCGAATTCGGCAGCCAGCGGGGTCATCGCATTGGGCAGGATTTCCCGCTTCATGATCCACCACAGGCCTTCACCGCGCAGTCTGGCGACTTCAACATAGTCCATCACTTCGATGTCCATCGCGACTGCCCTGGCAATACGGTATACCGGCATTGCATAGATGATGCCGATCACGGTGGCCAGAACGAAAAAGGAGGTGCCGACAGCGGAGACCACAATCAACGCGCAGATCAGCGTCGGTACCGAGATGACGATATCCACGACCCGGCTCAGAAACTGGTCAATCATTCCGCCCTTTGTCGCGGCGACGAACCCCATTACACTGCCGAGGGTGAACGAACAGATTGTGGTCAACAGCGCGAGTACGATTGTGTTTCGCGCCCCGAAAATCAGCCGGGACAGCATATCCCTGCCGATGATATCCGTGCCGAATAGAAATTCTCCGCCAATCGGTTCCCACACGTCACCCACTATCTCGCTTTCTCCATAGGGCGCCAGCCAGGGCGCGAAGATGGCGCAGACTGCAAAAAACAGAATGATGAACAACCCGACCCGGGCGCTCCAGTTGAGTTCCTTGACGTATTCCAGAAATTTCAATCCTACCTCCTGTGCCGAAGTCTTGGGTTGGCGATGATTGAGAGCACATCCGCTAACAGATTCAAAAGGATATAGGCTGCCGCGAAGATCATTGCAGTGGCGCGTACTACCGGCATGTTGCGAAGCTGCACCGAATCCACCATCAGCGCTCCCAGACCGGGATACACAAATACCACTTCTATGATCACAACGCCGACCACCATGAATGCGATATTGAGGACGACGACCTGGATAATCGGCGCCCAGGCATTGGGCAGGGCATGTTTGACGATGATCCTGGCAGGCTTGATACCCTTCAGTTTCGCCATTTCGATATATGGACTCGCCAGCAGGTTAACGATGGAAGCGCGTGTCATTCGCATCAGGTGCGCGATGGAGATCAGGGTCAGGGTGAAGACCGGCAGCCCTGACACATAAAACCGTTCCCAGAACCCCATATCATCCGATACGTTTGAAATAGCCGGGAACAGGTTGAACTTGACCGCGAACAGGGCCATCAGGATATAGGCCACAAAAAAATCAGGGACCGAAATTGTGCTCAGGGTTGTGACTGAAATACCACGGTCAAATCCGGTGTTTCGATACAGCGCAGCCACAATGCCCAACGCGATCCCCAACGGAATGGCTACCAGGGAGGATAGTGCGGCGAGATAAAGTGTGTTACCGATCCTGGCGCTGATCAACTCCTGGACGGTTCTTTCATTCGCCAGAGAGCTACCCATATCCCCCTGCAGGAAATTGAACAGCCATTCCAGATAGCGCACCATCAGGGGGCGATCCAGATTCAGTTTCGCATGACAGGCAGCGACCGTTTCCGGACTCGCCATCTGTCCCATGATCGCGGTACAGACATCGCCGGAAAGCAATTCCACGCCAACGGTAATCAGCAATGAAATCGCCAGCAGGGTGAACAGGCCGAGGCCGACCCGGTTGGCGATCATGCGAAGTAGGGGATTTTTCATCCGTGGCAAGAGCTGGAACTGAAGGCGTGACAGAAAATAAAAAGGCGATCAGGGATCCTGACCGCCTTTTCGTTTTACAACATTAAACTGCAAAACCAAACAGCAATTACATCAGTGGAGTTTATGCGAACCACCAGCGCGCAGCGCTTCGAGACCCATCAAGCTCCCAGTTGGCTGCGAGCTTGTCAGGTCTGCCAAGCGCCGTGGAAGCGGCATCGACGTTATTGGCGAAACAGGGCACAATCACGCCGCCTTCATTACTGACGATAGTCTGCATTTCAACATATATGTCCCTTCGCTTCGCTTCGTCGAGTTCAGCGCGGCCCAGGACCAGCAACTCTTCAAAACGAGCATGGTCCCAGAAGCTGTCGGTCCAGTTGCCGCCGGCCTTGTAACCAATCGTGAACATCCAGTCGGCAGTCGGGCGACCGCTCCAGTAGCATGCTGACCACGGCACATTCATCCAGACATTATCCCAATAGCCGTCCGGTGATACCCGTTTGACAGTCAGATTGATCCCGGCCGGACGTAGCGCTTCGGCGTACAGTTCCGAGGCTTCCACCGCGCCGCCAAATGCGGCATCGGCTGCAGACAGTTCCAGATCCAGGCTGTCGTAGCCAGCCTGTTTCAGATGCCATTTGGCTTTATCAATATCGTATTTACGTTGAGGCAGGTCGGACGCATGGTAGTTCTGGGTTGAGGCGATGGGGTGATCATTGCCCACTGAGCCGTATCCGCGAAGCACGGTATTGACGAAGCCCTCACGATCCATGCCGTATTTCAGCGCCATACGTACGTTGTTATCGCTGAAAGGCGCAACGCGCACATCCATCGGGTAAGTGAAGTGCTTGGTAGCGGAAACCTGAAGCACATCGACATCGGGTTTTTTCTCAAGCAGATCTGCAGTTTTGAGGTCACAACGCGCAATCGCGTCAACCTGGCCGGTTACCATGGAATTCATCCGGGCAGCGGTGTCGTTGATTGCGGTGATATGGACTTCATCGAAATTGCCTTCATTTGCCTTGAAGTAGTTCGGATTCCGTTTTGCCGTTGCCCGCACGCCGGGTTCAAATTCGACCAGGCTGTATGGGCCGGTACCGTCGCCGGATGCCCAGTCGATTTTACCCATGTCGTCCGCCGCGCCAATCAGGATATGGTAGTCGCTGAGCAGGTAAGCGAAGTCGGCATTGCCGCTTTCCAGGGTACATACCAGAGTGTCGCCATCCTTGGAGAGAGCGCCCAGCGATTCAGCCACCGATTTGGCGTCGGACGTGGAGTTTTCGCCGCGATGATGTTCGATTGAAGCGATGACATCATCCAGGTCCAGAGATTTCCCGCTGTGGAATTCAATACCCTTTTTCAGTTTGACCCGCCAAACCGAAGCGTCGGCGGAAGGTTCGAGCGTTTCCGCGAGTTCCGGAACGGGCTGTCCGTGGGCATTAACTTCAATCAGGGGGTTGCGCACCGTGCCCTGGTTCAGGTTGATCATGAAGGTGTCGCCGTTGTTGTCCGGGTTCATGGAATCCCCGGTGTTGGCGCCACCCAGCCCCATTCGATAAATACCTCCCTTTTTCGGGGCGGCTTTGGCGGCTTCACTGTAAAGCGACGGCGCCATTGCGCCCACGCCAAGCGCCATTGCACCCTGCATAAAGCGACGTCGGCTCATCTGGTTCTCCGAGACCTGCCTTTGCAGTCTCTTTATTTCGTTCTCTACACTCATATTCTATATTCTCCGGGAAAGATGGATTGCGATACCCTTGGGAGCATAGCCCAAGCGGTGACATTATCTCGTAGATATGCTTCGGAGGTTATTATAGACCTGTAATCTTCAACTAATCAACTGATACACGCTTCGCCGCCGTTACCACCGCACGGTGATCTCGAACCCGATGGCGTGCTCCGGTGCGGCGCTGTCGCTTTCCCTGCGCGTGGCCTTGAGGCCGAAGGAGACATCGGGCGCGTTGGCGTTGGCCGCGGGCGTCAGGCGCCAGCCGACGCTGTAGTCGCGCGCGCCGGTTGCGAAGCCCAGCCCGGCATGCGGGCTGCCGGTCCAGCGCCCGCCGAAGGCCGGGAAGCCGTAGGCCGCCTCCATGCTCCAGCGGCTCGTCGCCTCGCTGCCCGTGCGGTCCTCCAGCGTCGCCGGCTGGAACAGCGCGTCGAGCCCGCCCTGCGCCTGTCCGCCGAACTCCTGGCGCAGGCTCAGCGACGGACCCCGCTGCGTCGCCGGGTCCGGATCGAAGGCCAGCGAGGCCGCATAGCCCCGGTCCTTCAGGTCGTCGTTGCCGTGCGCGATCAGCGTGCGGCCCGAGACGTCGAGCGACAGCCCGAGACCCGGATCGACCCACGCGATGCCGCCGCCGATCTCGACCCCGAAGCCGGTCTCGGCGTCGCCGCCGTCATGGCGCGCGCCGACCTCCAGCTTCGGCGTCAGATGACCGCCGCCCTCCAGGGCCATGCGGTAGCTGCCCTCCAGGCCGAGCCGGAGCCGGGTCGCGTCGGAGTCCGACGCCGCCAGGTCGCGGGTCTTCTCCGAAGAGCTCCGCGTCCACAGCGCGTTCGAGGTCACCGCCAGCGCCGGGCCGGAACCCTCCGCCGGGGGCGCCAGAAGGTCGCCCCTGAGCCCGGCCGCCGCCATGCTCCATGACGTGTCGGACTTGTAGCTGCCGCCGAGCGCCGTCTTCAGCGTCACCTCGCCGGTGCCGTAACCCGCCGCGCCCCAGAGCTTCAGACGCTCCGAAGCCTGCAACGCCGCATAGGGGATCGCCGCCGTCAGCGACGCCTCCACACTGCCGTCGCCCGCGCGCACGGCTCCGTTGCACGGGTGGCCGTCCTCCGCATCGTCCGGACAGCTCTGGCCGTCGGGACGGGGGCTGACATCGGTATCGCGGTAGTCGCCCTCGCCCTCGCTTTGCGCGAGCGCCATCCCCACCAGCCATTTGCCGCGCGCATAGTCCGCGCCCAGCATGCCCGTGGTGACCGTGCCGTCGAGCGAGAACGTCCCCTCGCGGCCGTCGAAGCTACCCTGCGCCGCACGGCCCCAGAACGCCATGCTGCCGCCCGAGCCGTCCGCCGCGCCGGTCAGCGAGAAACTGCTGCCCAGCAGGGCGTCGCGCGCCGTCATGGTCCGCGATTGCGTTTCGTTGGCGAAGCCGGCCGCGTCATGACCGAAGCCGACCGGGCCGGACTGGCCGCCGAACGCCTGCGCGACATCGGCCAGCGCCAGCGCGCCGGTCCCGTCAGCCGGTGACCCGGAGGCCGCATGGCTCGGAACCGCGGCGCCGTCCGGCGCATGGCCGGGGCCGGCTCCCCGCGATCCGGGGTTGTCGCTGGCGGCCGGATCGAAGGAGAGCGCCTGCCCGGCGATCGCGCCCTGCATGCCGGGCGTGCGGTCCGCCGACATGCGCCCCGCGATCCCGTCCAGCGCCTGCTCCGCCACCGTGCGCCCGAACCGCGTCAGCCACGCCGCCGGCATCGGGTCGTCGTTCACGATGGTTCCCACCGCGACCCCGTCGGCGATCGCCGCGCCGCGCGCATCCGACAGCACAACCTCGAACGTCTCCGCATCCTCGTCATGGCTGTCGTCGAAGACGATGACCCCGACGGACCGCTCGGTCTCGCCCGCGCGGAAGCTCACCGTCCGTCCGGAGAGCGGCCAGTAGTCCCGCGTCGTCGCCGAGACCGGGGTCGAATCGCGCGTCGACACCTTCACCGAAACGCCCCCTGCCGAAGGCGCCGACAGGCGCACCGTGAACTCCATCCACGCGCCCTCCTTGATCGTCACGTCGGCCACCGACAGCGACGGGAGCGCCGCCGCGTCGTTGTCGGATACCGTCACCGCGGCCTCATTGCCCGGCGACGGCGAGACCGTGTAGCCCCCGCCGTCCTTCAGCGTCACCGTGACCGAACCGTCCGGCTCGTTGGCGTCGTCATCGACCGTGGCGACGGAGAAGACCGCCTCCGTTGCGCCCTTCGCGATCACCGCCGTGGCCGGACCCTCGTCCGCCGCCGCCACATGGTCGCCGTCTCCGGTCTCCGCGACCGAAAGCGTCACCGTCAGGTCGGCGTCCGGCGCGCGGTCGGCCGTCAGCGTGAAGGCGGCCGCGCCGCCCTCCGTCACCGAGGCCGACTTCGCTGTAATCGACACCACCGGCGGCGGCAGGTCGTCGTCCGCTATGGACACGCTGCCCGACGCCGGGTCGCCGACCGTGTAGCCGTTGCCGGCCGCCACCGTCACGCTCACCGAGCCGTCGGGCTCGTCGGCGTCGTCATCGGATGTCGCCAGCGTCAGCGTGGCGCTGCCCGTCGTCGGGATGGGAACGGTCCGGCTGCCCGCGGTCACGCCGAACTCGCCGGCAGTCGCCACGGTCACCGTCACCGCCAGCGGCGAGGCCGGGGCCGGGCTCGCCGTGACCGTGAAGACCGCGTCCCCGCCCTCGGTCACGCCCGCACCCGCCGAGACCGCGATCGCCGGAAGCGGCAGGTCGTCATCCGCTATGGACACGCTGCCCGACGCGGGGGAACCCACCGTGTAGCCGTCGCCGGCCGCCACCGTCACGCTCACCGAGCCGTCGGGTTCGTCGGCGTCATCGTTTACCGTCGCCAGCGTCAGCGTGGCGCTGCCCGTCGTCGGGATGGGGACGGTCCGCGTGCCTGCGGTCACGCCGTAATCGCCATCGACCGCCACGGTCACGCTCACCGACAGCGGCGATGCAGGGGCGGGGCTCGCCGTCACCGTGAACACCGCATCCCCGCCCTCCGTGACGTCCGCACCCGCCGAGACGCTCACCGCCGGCAGGGTTACGACCTGCTGCTGCTCCGGTACGGGCGGCGCCTGCGCCTCGCGGCGCGCAATCTCGTCGCACCAGGGCTTCCATGTGGACAGCACGCCGTGCCGGGTCGCGATATCCCGGCACTCTTGCGCCGTGTAGCCGCCGTCCTCCCCGGTCATGCCCTTGACGATGCGCCGCAGCCGCGCCGCAGCATCCGGGTTGGAATGTCCATCCGCCTTCGCCGTCACCTCGGCCACCAGCGCAGCGTTCACGCCCGGAGTCACGGGATCGCCCACGACCGAATCCGGCACGGACTGCGTCGTGACCCCGTCGTCGTCGAGCAGCGCCACCGTCACCTCGAACGGCGTGCCGACCGTATAGCCGTCGCCCGCCTCGATGCGCCCCGTCACCGTGCCGTCGGCCAGGGCGACCTGGTCCGATATCGTCGTCAGCGTCCATGTCGCCGTCGTCTGGCCCGCCCGGACCGTCACCGTCCCGAAATGCCCGCCGCCGGTGCGGTCGTCGCCCGAGCCCATCTCCTCGTCGGCCGACACGGTCACTTCCAGGTCGCGCGCCGGCGCCGGGTCCGCGGTCACCGTGAAGGTCACGTCCCCGCCCTCGTCGACCTCCGTCGCATCCGCCGAGATCGTCACCGCCGGACCCGCGCCCGGGGTCACGGGACCGATCCCGCCCGGCGAACCGCTCCCCTTGGGGCCGGCCTCGTTGTCGCGGACCAGCCGCGTCGCCACGAACTTCCCCCGGACCGTGGGACCCGCGCCGGGGTCCTTGGTGATACGGTAGCCGCCGCGGCCCCCGGTCTGCACGATTGCCGTGTCCACGGGCACCGTGCCCGCGGCATCCGACGCCAGCGACACCGTCACCTCGCAGTCATGTTCGTCCACGTCGTCGTCCACCGTCGGCACGCGGAGACTCCGCCGGCTCGCCCCGGGCGTGAACCGCACCGTGTGCACCCGCTCCTGCCCCGCCGCGATGCAATCGCCGTAACCGGTCCCGACGGTCTCCTCGACCTTCAGCCAGACCGTGAACGGCACCTGCGCCGCCGGGTGCGACCGGACGTCGAACTGGAGATCGTCCCCCTCGATCCGCGGGTCCGCCGCGTCCGGCTCGTCCGGGTCGTTGGAGGGGTTCGCGTACCACGTCTCGACCGTGGCGACCGGGGTGATGGGGGTGTTGGCCGGAAACCCGTCCGATCCGTCCGTGACCGTGAAGTTCAGCGGCCTGAAGTTGGTCGTGTAGGTCCCCAGGGTGTTGGTCTCCCCCATCGGGGGGGGCGCGGCCAGGAGCATCACCGACAGCTTCGCGTCGGTCTCGTCCGCGGTGGTGGCCTCGGTCGGAAGGGTCACCGTGACCGAGCGCGTGTTCGCCGGAATCGTCACCGTCCGGGTCCCCCGGTGGCCGTCGGGGACATGGTGTTTGGCGCCCGCCACGGCGTAGTTCACCGTGAGGTCCTGGCTGTGCAGGGTCCTCGTGAGGTTGCTGAAGCGCAGCGCGATCAAGGCTCCCTCCTCCAGCGTCCAGTCGCGCCCGCTCCCGGTCAGCTCCGGCGAGGTCCCGATGTCCAGGTGGATCCGCGGCCCGCCCAAGGGGAGCAGGGTCAGGGTGTCGTACAATGTGTCATTGTCCACGATGGTGATGGTGATGTCGGAGTTGTCGACATCGGCAACGGTGCCGGAAGGTATCGTGCCCAGCTCCACCACCACCGTCTCATCCGTCTCCCCCTGGCTGTCGTCCACAACCGTGAAGGTGGTCGTGCCGCTCGCGGCGTTGTTCGGTATGCTGATCGAGCTCGCCAGCATGTAGTCGGCGGCCTGCGCCGTGGTGCCGATTGCCCTTACCTGAATCGGAATCATGATCGCCGAGCCCGACGTGTTCGTCTCGCTCCGCGTTGCCGTGATGGTCAGCGCGCTCCCGCCCTCCGTCGCGGCGCCGCTGTCGGACACCGAGAGCCCCACCGTCGGGGTGTCGTTGTCTGCGACGGTGAAAGAAGCAGCGCTAGAGGTGGAGTGTACGATGTAGCCTGTTCCGTCGAGCACAGTCGCACCCACTTCACCGCTCTCTTCTGCGGTGGAGTCGTCGTCGGTGCCGACGGTGAAGGTGGCGGTGGCCTGATTGGCCTGTATCGTGAACGTCTTAAAGCCCGCTTCGCCCGAGGCAAGGACGTTATCCCCGTCACCCTGAGCGACGAACACGTTTACGGGCAGGTTCGCCGTCGGGGCCGGGGAGGAGGTGAGGGTGAAGGTGACCGTGGCGCCCTCCGTCACGGTGGCGTGGGAAGCGGAGATGGTCACGGCCGGCTTCGTGCCTACCGTGAAGATCGGGGAGAGGGCGTAAAAAGCTCTACTAATGTTATGGTGAGAAGAGTCTTGCGAAAAGGGAGAGTTGACATTTAGCCTGCCGGTCCGGACAGTGCTACTAGCGCCAAGAGGCTCACTGGCGTGTTTCGTGCCGTCATTGTTGCTGCCTGTAAAAATTACTGCTGATGTAGAGTTGTTTGCGCCCGTCTCCGTCTTGCTCGTATAGTTGTCCCAGCTTCCGTCGTAGAAGTCGGTGTAGGTGTCGGCGACCTTGGCGCCGGTCAGCCAGTAGATCAGCGCCGCCGTGTCGGTCGATTCGGTGTCGGTGTTGACGCGGGCATCGATCGCGGAGGTCGAGCCCACCGCCTTGAAGAGGTTGCCGCAGCTGTCGGAGATCGCGCTGTGGCCGGCCTTGGCGCGGGTCTGCACGAACGTGTTGTAGGTCGCGATGTCGGTCGCCGTGGCGTTGCGCGTCGTCGAGGTGACGAACAGCAGGCGGAACTTGGTGCCGGCGGCGAGGCCGGACGGCTTCAGCGCCCAGCCTAAGGGAACGTTGTAGGAGCCGTCGGCGTTGGCCGTGCTGCACGCGACCTGGGCCTGCGCCCCGGTCGGCAGGCCGGCGAGCAGGGCAAGGGCAAACAGCGCGGAGGCAAGGACGGGGCGCAGGCCGTGCCGCAGGCGGCGGGCGGCGCCGGACGCACACGCGGCAAGGACGCGCTGCGCCGATGCGGGACTGGAACTGCCGGAGGAAGGAGCGGGACGGCGGGAAGCGGAATGCCGTCCGGCGGAAGAGGAAGTCTCAGGCGGTGAGGACGGACGGCCCCGCCGGCGCAGCCATGCGAACGCGCTCATGGCCGTCACGCGGACGCAGCGTGGGCGATCCGGCGATCCGGCGATCCGGCGATCCGGCGATCCGGCGATCCGGCGATCCGGCGATCCGGCGATCCGGCGATCCGGCGATCCGGCGATCCGGCGATCCGGCGATCCGGCGATCCGGCGATCCGGCGATCCGGCGATCCGGCGATCCGGCGATCCGGCGATCCGGCGATCCGGCGATTATATTAAAATCATTATTCGACCCGTTTGTCAAGACTCTTGGCGAATTTTGTATCACGTCAATCACGGCTTTCTCCTCTGTTGGCATCCATTCCAATTTATCCATCATAGCGCTGGCTTGTCAAGGAATATCGGACAGGAATATCGGTCGGTCAGAATATTGGCGGGCGGGCACGGAGACCCGCTCCCCGATCAGAGCCGGCCCCCGACCTGATCGGGGGCCGGGGACAGGCTCTTACGATGCGGTTTCTTTTTCAACCATTCATTGATCTGTTTCGGATTTGCGCTTTATCCGGGCAATTTCCACCAATCCCTGGTTCATTTTCTGACTCAGTGTCGAGAAATCCGCCCCCTCACACATTGTTTCACAGCCGGTGACCATCCGGTTCCTCAAGTCTTCGGTCAACTCCGGGGCGGCCAGACGGCTCCACGGCAGCTTCAATGCAGGGCCGAATTGATCCAGACAGTAGGCCATGCCGCCTTCACCTCCGCCGACATGAAATATCTCGCAAGGCCCCATCAGGGCCCACCTCGGCCCGGGCCCGTTGACGACCGCCTGATCGATTTGTTCAACAGTGGCTTCACCATTGGCTACCATGTGCAGCGCTTCGCGCCAGACCGCTTCCTGCAGACGGGTGGCGATAAAGCCGGGCACTTCCTTTTTCATCACCAAAGGGGTCTTTCCGGCTGCCCGGTAAAACTGTTCGCTCCAGGTAACGGCGCCGGCGCTGGTTTTTTGCCCGCCGATCATTTCGACCAATGGCAGCAGGTAAGGCGGATTGAACGGGTGAGCGACAATGGTGCGTTCCGGGGTGGCGCAGCTTGCCTGAATATCGGTCATTGACAATCCCGAGGTGCTGGACGCAATGACCACATCGGGATCCACCATATTGCCGAGGGTCTGGTACAGGCCCTGCTTCAGATCAAGCGATTCCGGTATGCTTTCCTGGATGAATTCCGCTTGCGATACCGCTTCTTCCAGGGAAGTCGTCGATTTGAAATGATCCAGGCTTGCTCCGGGACTCAGGCCGAGATCAGTCAAACTGACCCACGCCGTCTGCAGCAAACGCTCAAGCGCGTCTATCTCCGATTCGTCGTGAAGCCAGGTTGTGACCCGGTAACCACGGGAAAGGAACCAGGCGGTCCAGCCGCCGCCAATCGGACCGGCGCCGAGACAGGTGATGTTTTTAACCGCGTTCGGGGGTTGATTCAGCATGACGTGACCGGTTGATGTTTCCTATTGGCCCTTGAAGTCCGGATTGCGCTTTTCGACAAAAGCCTTGACTCCTTCTCCGGCGTCGTTGGAGCGCAGCATTTCCCGGTAGAGTGGCAAGTCATCGTTGCGCATCCTGTCAAATGAATTGCGGATGCTCTCTCCGCTCTTCCCAACAGTAATCGACAGGAAAATTTAACAAATCTGACTTGCTGATAACCTGGGCGCAAACACCATGGGAATGCGCCGAAAACCAATCCCGTGCACGGTCAGAGTTAAATGAACGCCACACTTGATTGACCCGGCATTTTGGTACACGGATACGATAAATGCAATCGGTTATTGGCAAACTTCCTCTGTTCACGAGCGCTACTCTGCCGATACAGCGCTTTCCGACCCTGGCGGTTAATATGTCATGTGATTCCGCCATCCTGAATCCTGGGGACCTTGATCTTTGCAAATTGATGGGTCTGGCGGCTACAGGCAGCTCGGTGGTATGGAAATATTCGATCCCTGAATTTTCAAAAAATGCCCGAGGTCTTGTGCCGCGGTGTATGTCTGCCCCAATCTCTGCCAGTGTCAAAGTTCCCGCCCTTGAAGCGGTTAGCCTCCAGCGCCAGTACGAATAATCCATTCGTTGTTCCAACCCGGAAACCCCAACTTCCAACTCTCCCGTTATATTACTGGTACCCGCCTGTATTATCCTCACGTTTTCAGGTGATGTCATATCTTTACGCAAGATTAAAATATGCGTCCTGGCCTCAATGCCGGAGAACGAATTGTCAGGTAATTGAATGACTGATTCAATTCGGTGATTGGATAGCAGGCTTTGGCGCAATACCTGGAACTTCTTCCCTGTGATCAAGCCATCGGGTAATATGATTCCGAGAGCGCCGCCTTTTTTTAGCAAGCGTAAATTGTGAAGCAGGAATATGACGTCGGATGTAACGACGGACATCTTGTGACAGTCTTTCAAATTGGTTATGTGACAAAGGTCACGAAATAATTTGTCATTACAATGGTTCATGAATGGTGGATTGCACACCGCGACATCACGGGACTCGGATAAATCTGTCAGTATCTTTGATTTCAGCGACTTTTTACCCAGTAAATCCAGATAACAGAATTGAACCGCAGGAAAATGTTGTTTTATGGTGTCCAGTAAAGGCCGGGAAATATCTACACCCAAGAAACTGGCCTCTTTCCATATTCGGGTGGCTGAATAGAGGAGCGCGCCCCTTCCTGCACCGAGATCAACGCCACTTAGATCCTTGCCGTTACCGGTGAATGGGTACATTGCCCGGACCAGCAAATTTGCATGGGGGTTCGACGTAAAATGCTGTGCCAGGTTCATGGTGTCTCACGGCTCACGGGTAATAGCAATTAAACAGATAGTGTCCGCTGACGCCTTCGCTGTCGCCGGCAGCAGTCTGTGGAAAATCATACAGGATGCGAACATGATTTCGTTCTGTTTCATCCAATGAAAAATAGAATCGTGTCGCGCCCAGAAACATCAGTTTTGGTCCTAATGGTATGATATCCAATCGGTTTTTGGATTGATAAAGCTCTTTTAACTTTTCGCAGATGTTGAGTGGCTCAAGTCCACTGATTGAAAAAATTTGGTTAGGTCTTAAGTCTTTAATCCACGAATTTGCTTTTCTGGCTTCTTCGACTCCATCAGGCATATATGACGGATCAATGATAATGGCATATTTTTCATGATCTTTCCATTCATCAAACAACTCCATGAATCGCAAGGCCCTGCCTTTGTCAAACCCCAATATAAAAACATGAGGATAAGAGGATGAATCATCCATACGCAAAGAGATGTAGCCGGGGGGTTGCGCAATTTCATTGAGCCGTAATTTGTACTGGTCACGACCTATATAATTTATCGGAGATGAATACAGTGCGAACAGATTTTGTACATTGTTCGATTGGTCAAATAAATTCTGGAGGTGAAGGATTGCATCCAGTTCAAGACTGGTGATGTCCATTAACACGCTAATTGCATTCTCCCCAAGAACCTGCTCTGTGATTTTCTCAAAGCCCTTGTGGAAGTCTTGGGCAGAGGCTTCTTCTGTTTTTCCTTTTTTACTGAAAAGAAATTTACCTTCCATTCCCCTATCCGGTTGACGAGCAATCTGGATATGTTGGCAATTCGCAGGTAAATGAATGGAAATTTTTTTAATAGTTTCTCCGCATCTGGGTTCAGCCTCTGTCTCCTGACTCCCGGTCAACAACAGGTTCCACGGATGTAACCCGGCTATTTTCAGGTAGGATTGGTATACGGGCTCATATTTTTCAAGCATTACAATATCAGGGTCGCTTGAGATTCGTCGCCGTTTCTTTCACTGTGATATTGTCGTTCGATTCGTGAGTGAACTTTTTTCCATTCTTCATCTGTGCCTGAACAGAGCTTGCGGACATCATCAGGAGCAAGTGTAAGCTTCTTTTTTCTCCGCCATGAAATGCCGAAGTTTGGGGCAAAACACGGGTTAATCTGGAACGCATCAGGCAAGTAGTCACTGGATGACTTTTGTTTGTTACTGGGCAACCATCTCAACAAATTCTCCCGCCGACAAATCTTTAGATATTTCAACGTATCATCGTCCAGGTCCCCGTTTGTCGAGAAATGATTGATTTCCGGTTCTCCCTGTCTCGGACTCTTATGTATCGCGGTGAAAAGATTACCAAGACGCTCTATCAATCGGTTCAACCGGGTTTCCGTAGGTCGAAACCGGTCCAGTTTCCTGAAATAGGTTTCTGACAGATCATGGATGCATCGGTTTTGCAGTTGATAGCTGAATGGCAGTTTCTTTTCCTCTTTGTTTTTAATCCATTCTGCAAAAATCGCATAAAATATATCCACCACTATACGGATGTTCCCACCCGCTATACCAGCAATGTCGTTAAAGCCGGAATATATTTTTGTTTTTCTGTACAAGGTGCATAACCAATACAATGCCCCTCTTGAATAGTTGTGGTACCAGTCTTGCGCCGTAGGAGTGTTAGCACGCATGTTGCTTGCAACGGTATCGGCATTTTTCCCTTGATTGACTATTACAACAGCAACCGCCTGACGCAGCAGGCTGGGTTCTTTTTGCATCCACTGTATCAGGGCATGGTCTGTCTTCAGGGAATACTGCTTTTCCAAGTGATCAATCAACAGCTTGTTTCGACGGTTTCCACAGATTTCCCGCGCTTCTGCTTGTGGCGCAAGATGTTTCAGGAATTCTTGCGCTTTGCCGATATGCTGAAACTGAGGTGAATTCGAGACATAACGATTTACCAGGATTTCCGCGCATTTCCTGAATTCATCAAATCCGACCTCTTCATCCAGATGACAGGCGCGATAATCATGGGTTACCTCCAGCGCTTGCCCGACCGAGTCCGTTGATCCGGTTTTCATTCCGTCATTACGGGCAAGCAGTTTGTAGGTGATCGCATCGCTCTCTTTAACGTGTTTGACCCGGGTATTTAGCATTTTCTGTTGATGGCTTGCATAATTTTCGACCTCATCAACAAATACCACGAAATAAAATTTCCCTCTTTCCTTTAGTTGTTCTGCCAGCAATTTCATTAAGGTGTTACTCTGGAACAGGTAAGGTATTTCGCAGCGGTGAGGATTGTTGATATAAGCCCGAATTTCAGACAAGCGGGTTTCCAGATGTGCCAGGAAAGTTTCCATACCGCAGTCTTCATCAGCGGGGGCGCCGATTTCACGGCACAAAACCCGAAATAATTCCGCAGTCGATTTAACCCAGCCAGCCAATCCCCCGGATTCTTCCAGGGCCTGTAATGCCTTGCGCAGCACAACCATGTCAAAGAACAAGCCAAACAAAGCGCTGTAATTCTTTTGTTTGTCTTCGTCGGGCACATTGAATGCTTTGAGAAAATCACTATCCTGGCGAATCCACAAACCAAGGTAATGGAACTCTTCAGGCTTTGGTGTACGTCGGTACTTTTGCTCGAAAATAATCAGTTGGGTTTGGTAGTCACAATAACGAGCCATGGTGGTTTTTCCGGTCCCTCGGGAGCCATAAACAATAACAGGCTGAAAACTGGTCAGTTGTTCTTCAATCTCCGGGTAAATAGCGGAATAGTGGCTTGCAACCTCCTCTGGGCTCCAGTACTCGATACGAAGGTTAGGAAAAGGGTTTTTGAAAGTCTTCTCCTTGAAGTTTTTGCGTACCTGAGCCTTACTGCTCAGGTAAGAATTATGAGTTTCCAAAGCAGCGCCCAATGCTAATAATGACCTGCCGAAGTCCGTTTTCTTCCATCCATTTTTTGTCACCAATATCTCCTCTTCCAAAGCCAACGCATCGTCATACCTGAACTCAGTGACAAAACTATTATCAATTTCCGGCCATTCTTCAGTGAGAATGGTTTTTATCCTGTCGTTGGCCTCAAAATTTCTGGTCGGGGGGATCAGAGTGACTACGGGCAATACACGTTTCTCGCCATATTTGCTGATGGAGTCTTCAGTCAGAATATGCTCCATGGCATAGCGGCACCCTTCAATACTTTGTCGGTTCAACGAACTGAAACAGACAACGGTATTACTTAACCAGGAAGTGGCCATATAATAAGGGTCGCTGAGTCCTGTCCTTGAATCAAGAAGCACCCAGTCAAACTCATTGATCTCGCAATGCAGCTTCAAAGCGGCAAGCAACTGATAACCCTTGATTGGCGATGAAAAAAACTCGCGCCAATCAAGTCTGTCCAGTTTTCCGGCATAGTCTGTATCCAGTTTCTTGCTGGCGGGCATCAGGAATATTTCACCCTTATCATTATCAGCACCAGGCAACTTATCCAGAAAAATGCTTCGTAACATGTAATCCTGCAAGTCCCATTCATACACTTCACCAGGAGTTTTCTCATGGTGTTGTTGCCAGGCAACACAGAGATCAACAAACCCTCCTTTTATTACCGAATCAGCGATCAGATTATCCCTGAACACCCCGCTGCTATGTTGTCCTGGGGCCTCAAGATCAAGGTCAATAATCAGAACTTTGCTACCATTGAAAGCTTGTTGGCAAGCGAGATTGGCCAGTGTCGTGCTACGCCCCACACCTCCCTTGTAAGAGTAAAAAGAAACGAATTGAGTAGATTGACCAGGCATTGTTTCAGGCTGTCACCAGCTGCTCACTCCTGGCATACTGATTGCTCATGTAATTGCGCCTGGTTGAGTTTCCAGTACTAGACTTATGTATGCTGACCTCCTCTGCAGAAGGCGGGTAGGCGAGTTTTTCAAGCTCTCGCTTCAGTAACGATCTTTTCCTTTCATCCAGACATTTGAAACTTTTCAAATCAAACAGTTCACTGGCTTCAAGCAACGCTTCGCCAAGAGTCTTTGTTTGATCATGGGTCAGGGTTTCGGACAGACATCCGCAAGTTATCAGAATATCATTAACCAACTTGATCTGACAGTCTTTCTGCTTCTCAGTATCCGTATCATTTGTTTGAGGACCACATAGATACAAACGATTAAAAAAATACTCGTTATAGAAGGTTTTCGGCAGATTATCACGGGCCAGAATCCACTGAAACAATTGCCGGGTCTTCGTTGCGTCCCAATCCAGATGTTGGACAGTCATCAACATAAGCTCGAATTGAGCATCGTTATCTGCATCGTTTGCTTCCAAGATATGTTTATACAGTTCTGACCATTTGATATCCGGCCACAGGTCCCAGAGATGCACCAAACTTAAATTCTGGGTATACACCACATTTTGTTCTTGCTCTTTGTATGTGTTCACTCGCAGGGGTTCGAAGTTCTTCAGTTCTTCTTCCCAGCGTTCTTTTTCTTCCCGGAAAATATCTTCATGATGACGACTGAGTTGACGAATCATATAGACCAGTTCACTCAAACCAGCCGCACTGTTTTCATTGGCTTTTTGGGGGTCACACCATTCTTGGAATAAATGGAAACAGGCATCCCAGAAAACGGATTTGTCTTCAAGGTCGTTGGACAGTATCAGATGTTGCAGAACATCTGTTGGAAATTCTTCAACAAAACGGTCGCTGATCAGCGGTGGGGCTTTGTCGAAATTACCCAGTAAACGATTCCGGATATACGAGATCGCACTACCCTCATTTTGAAAGAATTGTCTGATTATCTGTTGCTCGTTCATACAGTTTGTTGTCCTTTGCTTTTATTTGCCTTGTATTCTTTTTGCGCAATTATCGAAATAAGCATCCATATTAATGGTGTCTATTCGAGTGAAACGTAAGGGTAAGCTTCCCACACATTGTATCGAATCATAACTTACTTCTGGACATAACCATTCTTCCATATCCGGTTGACCTGTTTTCAGATTCCTCGTGCGACCAGGAGCAGTTTTTGGTGTTTGATGGAAGTAGAATGCCAGACCCGCATCCAGTGCATTCGGCTTTACACAGTCGATTTCACTCAATTCCAGGCAAAAGATAAATGTGCCTGATAATGTCTTGCGCCAATGGTATAAACCCAAACGACATACCAGATCATGTAAATCCTGTTCCGATCGAAGGGTTAAAGGGTTTGTGGTAACCCATCTTTTATTTTGTCCTTTCCCACTCTTGGTTTTGTCTTTTTCAAGTAATTTCCAGATTTTAGGAAGGTCTTCGGTTTCCAGAGAATCCAATGGTAGAGAAGAACCGTCTGGTCTGTGTCTGCACAAGGAGTAAGCCAGATCGATTCTTTCGGATTCTCTATGTATTTGGCAGTCCTGATCTAGTTGTGAGGCATCCGGCATAGGCTGTTGTCGTTTATCTGGATCAGAGACCAGATTCGGGTAGTCCTTGTGTGTACAAATGTTACTGGCAATACCTCTTGGGAGGTTTTGCCAATTTTCATATTGCAGAGCCATTTTCACGGATGCTGGAGAAACATTACCATTTTGTTGGACCTGTTCATATTCCTTCTTGATTTCCTCAAGGTATGGCATATCTGTAATCGCTTATTCTAATTGTTGTTGATATCCGGGTATTGTTCCGATCAGAAGCAGTGACCACGGATACAGGCGTATTCCTATCATAGTGAAAATCCGGTATAAATGGCAACCAGATGATTTGAACATCAAGACTGATCGGTTGTAATCCATGGACTATCCCCTGACTGAAGAACAACGGTTGCTGGTCGATTCGGTTCGCGCTTTCCGGGAAAAGGAACTCGAACCCCATGAGGCAGAGGTTGACCGGACCGGAGAAGTCCCGGAGGAGTTGGGCTCCCATATCCAGCAAAAGGCGATCGAGATGGGCTTTTACGCTCCGAATCTGCCGCAATCAATCGGCGGGGGAGGGCTGGATTACAAATCCCTGGCGCTATTCGAGAGAGAACTGGGAAAGACCATTTATGGATTGCACGGCTACCTGCACCGCCCGTCCGAGATCCTGATGTGCTGCAAGGGCGAACAGATCGACGAATATCTGAAACCCTGTGTGACCGGGGAGAAGAAAGAGGTTTTCGCGTTGACTGAACCCGGCGCCGGTTCTGACATCCTGTCGATGCGAACCAGGGCGGAGCGGGTCGGCAGTGAATTTGTGATTAACGGCAGCAAGCATTTCATCAGTAGTCCGGTGAAACCGGATTTTGCCATTCTGTTCGCACAAACCGGCGTGACCGGTAGCCCTCGCAAAGAACGTAAACAGGTGACCGGATTTCTGGTCGATGCGGGTCTTCCGGGATTTACGATTGAGCGGGGGCCGCGATGTGCGGCACAGCGCGCTTATCATACCTGGCAGCTTGCTTTTGACCATTGCCGGGTACATGAAAGCAGGATTCTGGGCGAGGAGCACAAGGGGTTGGAACTGGCGGACGAGTGGTTAAGGATGGGACGGGTATGGGTCGCCGCAGCCGCCTGCGGCAAGATGGAGCGGTTGATGGATCTTGCGGCGAGCTGGGCGGCCCGGCGGAAACAGTTCGGTCAACCAATCGGGAAATTCCAGGGGACTTCATTCAAACTCGCGGACATGATGGTGGATCTGAAAGCCGCCGACCTGCTGGTGATGGATGCGGCGGACAAGGCGGACCGGGGTGTGATGCGCAATGTGGATGCCGCAATGGCCAAGCTGTTCGCCTCGGAGGCGGTAGGGCGGGCCGCTGACAATACCATCCAGATCTATGGGGGTATGGGGTTGATGGAAGAGCTCCCGATTGAGAGGATGTGGCGTGACGCGCGTCTGGATCGTATCTGGGATGGCACTTCGGAAATCCAGCGGCATATTATTTCCCGTTCATTGTTAAGGGAGTACGGCGGGTAGCCAGGTTTTATGCCGAACGACGATTTGCAACGGCTCGGAAACCTGAAACGCTTGCTGGCGCCCGAACATATCGCCTTTATCGGTGGTCGGGACGCGGATTATGCGGCCCGTCAGTGTGCCGCGCGATTCCGGGGGACGGTATCGGGGGTGAATCCGGGGCGCGGTGAACTGGGTGGGCAGCCCTGTTATCCGACTGTGAAGGACTTGCCCGAAGCGCCCGACGCGGTTTTTCTGGCCGTGCCGAAAGAAGCCGCCTTCCAGGTCGTGGCGGATTTGAATGAAATGGGCGCCGGCGGTGTGGCTTGTTTTACCGCAGGCTATGGAGAAACCGGACCGGCCGGCAGAAAGTCCGAGCAAAAACTGGTACAGGCCGCGGGAAATATGGCTTTGGTCGGGCCGAACTGTTACGGCGTGATCAACTATGTTCATGACGCTATTCTGTGGCCATTCGGAGCGGGGGCGCACAAATGCCGCAAAGGGGCGGCGTTGATTATGCAAAGCGGCATGATCACGGCTGATATGACCATGAATCAGCGTTCTGTTCCGCTTGCCTATGTGATCTCCGTCGGCAATCAGGCGATGCTGGCGGTTGAAGATTACATGGATGTCCTGGTTGATGATCCGCGGGTGAGCGGCTTTGGCATTTATGTCGAAGGCATCATCCATCTGGAGAAATTTGCCGCTGCCTGCATGAAGGCTCTGCAAGCCGGAAAACCGGTTCTGTTACTGAAAGCGGGCAGTTCGAGTATCGGCGCCAGCCTGGCGGTCAGCCATACCGGATCATTATCCGGGTCCGATGAGGCTCACCAGGCATTGTTCGACCGGCTCGGGGTGATTCGTGTCCGCTCCCCGGAACTGATGCTCGAAACCCTGAAGTTCATGACAATATCCGGCACTCCTGAAGGTAGGCGCATTGCCGCGTTTACCTGCTCGGGAGGCGAAGCCCTGATGGTGGCTGACTATTGTGTGAATAAGGGACTGGCGCTGCCACAGCCATCGGAATCAGCTGTCCGGAAACTGGCCGGATTGTTGCCTGACATCGCGACCATTTCCAATCCCCTGGACTATACCACCCCGTTGTGGGGTAACCGGGAGGTCATGCCAAAAGTATTCGCGGCGGCGCTGGAAGACGGTTTTGACGCCGCGTTTTTCATTCAGGACTACCCGCCGGCAGAATTCGACGCCGATAATTCTTTTTATCGCGCAGATGGGAGATCATTCATGGACGCGGTAAACGCCGCTGGTATTCCGGCCGGGATATGCAGTGAACTTTCCGAGAATTTTGATCTGGAATCCCGGGAAATCTATGCTGGCGGCGGGGTTACGCCGATGCAGGGGTTTGATCGTGGACTGGATGCGCTGGCCCTGGCCTGCGATTATCATGATCATCGGGGGCGGATTCTGGCGAGCGGCCAAAGAGAGGAATTCAGGATTATTCGACCGGCGCCGCGACCGGAAGCTTCAGACTGTCTGCCGCGTTCTCTGAACGAATGGGAAAGCAAGCGGATGCTGGGCCGGTTCGGTCTGCCAATGCCGGACAGCCGGTTTTTGCCGATCCCGCAAATCAGCCAGGCGGCAGCGGTAGCCGGGCAAATCGGATTTCCGGTGGCGGTCAAGCTGGTCGCTGATGATCTGCTTCATAAAACCGAACTGAATGCGGTCCTGCTGAATCTGGCCGACGCTGAATCGGTGCGGGTGGCGGTGGAGCATATTCGCGGCGTGATCGCGAGCCGCCTTGAACAAAAGAGCCATGGGCTGCTGATCGAATCCATGGTGGAGAATGCGGTACATGAGTTGCTGGTCGGCGTTCAGGCGGATCCGCAATTCGGATTGACCATGGTGATAGCCAGTGGTGGAATACTGGTCGAATTGTATCAAGACTCCCAAACCGTAATATTGCCGACTGATGCCGATACAGTGAAACGGGCCTTGTCCCGGCTTCGGAGCTATCCGTTGTTGTGCGGTTTCAGGGGGCGCTCGCGGTGTGATATCGACAAGCTGGTTGATACGATCGTTAGAATAGCCGAATTTGCGGAATCGAAATCCACAGAACTGGTTGAAATGGAGGTGAATCCCCTGATGGTTTTGCCCGCTGGCGCCATTGTGGCGGATGCCCTGATCAGAGTTAAAGGAGGTGAATTATGAGAACGAATGCCCGCGTAGTGATTATTGGAGGCGGCATCGCCGGTTGCTCGACGCTGTATCATTTGACCCGGGAGGGCTGGGCAGACATCATCCTGGTAGAGCGCGATGAACTGACTTCTGGTTCGACCTGGCACGCGGCGGCCCAGGTCACCCAGTTTGGCGCCAACCAGACCATGTTGGCGCTGAAGCGACACAGCATCAATCTGTATCGGCAATTAGCGGCGGACCCGGATTTCCCGATCAACTACCATATTACCGGAGGCATGCGGCTTGCCCATACCCCGGATCAGGTTGATATTTACCGGCATTACGTTGCGGTTGCGCACGGGGTGGGGGTGGAAATGGAGTTTATTGACGCCGCAGAGGCAGGCAGAAGACATCCGTTACTGCAACCACAGGGATTGCTCGGGGCCTGGTGGGACCCGCTCGACGGCGATATCGACCCGGCGCAACTCTGCGCCGCGCTAACCCGTCAGGCGCGCAAGGCCGGCGCCGAGATCCAGCGATTCAATCCGGTCGAACAGATTACCCGCAAACCGGGAGGCGAGTTCATTGTGCATACCCGGAAAGGGGACATCACTTGTGAGATGATCGTGAATGCCGCCGGATACCGGGTGAATGAAGTCGGGCGCATGCTGGGCGTGAGCCATCCGGTGACCTCGATGGAACACATGTATTTCCTGACCGAAGCGATCCGGGAAATCGAACAACTGGATTTTCGTGTCCCCATCATTCGCGACCCCGGCGATGATTTTTATTCTCGCCAGGAAAAGACCGGTTTGCTGGTCGGTGTTTATGAACAGGATTGCAAAACCTTCGGCCTGGATGGTATTGATCCCGATTTCACCATGTCGCTGTGCCCGTCTGACCTGGACCGCTGTCTGGACAATATGGAGGGTATCTTTGCCCGCCTGCCCTGCCTTCTCCAGGCCGGGATACATACTGTGGTCAACGGTCCGATCACCTACACGATTGATGGAGCTCCGCTGGTCGGGCCCATTCCCGGCATACCGAATGCCTTTGCCTGTACTGGATTGCGGGCCGGAATCGGAGAAGGCGGGGGGCATGGCAAAATTCTGGCGGAGTTGATGGTGCATGGAGAGTGTGAATGGGACGCCTGGTATCTGGACCCCCGCAGGTTCACCCGCTACGCCAATACCGAGTATACCTGTCTGAAGGCGGTCGAGGATTACAGAAATGAGTTTCACTACCATCTTCCGCATGAACATCGCCCGGCGGCGCGGCTGGCCCGTACCACTTCGTTGTATCCGGTCCTGGATGCCAAGCGCTGTGAATGGGGGGTAGTCGCGGGCTGGGAGCGCGCCTTGTTTTTCAAGCCCGATGATGACTTCGTCGATCAGCACAGTTATCGTTTTACGCCCACCCTGGGTATTGTCGCAAGGGAAGTGGAAGGTATTGTCGAAGGCGTTGGCATGATGGAGGTATCCGGCTTCAACCGGTACGAGATCAAGGGTCCGGGCGCCGGTGATTTTCTGAATACCATGATTTGCGGCGCCATGCCGAAGGCTGTCGGCCAGGTCAGACTTTGTTACCTGCTGACCGAACAAGGCAACGTATTGGGCGAAGCGACCATAACCAGGCTGGGCGAGGATCATTACTGGTATGGTTCCGCGGCTGCCTCTGAATGGCACGACAGGGACTGGTTGAATCGATACAAGCCGGACTCCGTCAACATCTGTGAATTGGCAGGCAGTTATACGACCCTGGTTGTTGCAGGACCCCGATCACGTGAGTTGCTGCAATCGGTTTCACCGCGGTGTGACTGGTCGGAACAGGCCTTTCCATGGATGCGGGCAAGACAAATGCTCATCGGTCACGCGCAAGCGCTGGCAATGAGTGTCAGCTTCTCGGGGGAGCTGTCTTATGAACTGCATGTTCCGAATGAACAGCTTTACCTGGTCTGGAAAATACTGGAGCGGGCGGGCAGAGATTTCAACCTGGTCTACTTCGGCCTGTACGCCACTGAATCAATGAGGGTTGAAAAAGGGTATCTTCACTGGAAAGCGGACCTGATCTATGAACACAACCCGATGGAAACCGGGCTGGACCGATTTGTGAAGCTGGACAAACCGTTTTTTGTCGGCAAGCAAGCCCTGTTAAGGCAAATTGACCGTGGTCCCCGTAAACGGATGGTCTCAATGGCGGTGGACTGCAATCTTGCCTGCGCCCACAGCGGCGCTCCGGTTTTTGCGCAGGGGCAACAGGTCGGATCGGTGACTTCGTCGGGATTTGGCCATCGCACGAACCTGAATATAGCATACTCCTTTATCGACCCGGCCAGGGCGGAAACAGGGACGGAGTTGGAAGTCGGAATTCTCGGCGATCATTATCCGGCGCGAGTGATTGATCCGGTCCAGTACGACCCGGACAATTTACGGGTACGGAGTTGATTGTGACTGGAAAACGGTCAAGAACCAGAAGGGGAGGAATCCGCAGCCGGGAAGCGATGCATGCGTTGCGCAGCAAGCCGCCGGAGTTTGATCCCTGTCCACCCGGTCAGCCTGGCGGACAATATCGTCCATTGTCCGAAACGGATATGCAGGCTATCCTGGGTACGGCCCTGAAGATTCTTGAGGAAATCGGAATGGGGCAATCTCCGGATGCCCTGACCGATCAGGCCGTGCGATGCGGCGCCTTTATCAACGATTCGGGACGCCTGTGTTTCCCGGTTGCGATGGTTGAGGATATCATTGACGTCGCCGCCAAATCCTTTGTGTTTTACGGCAGGGAGTCGAAGCATGACTTCGAAGTCGGGGGAGACCGGGTCTACTTCGGGACAGGAGGCGCGGCGGTACAGACCCTGGACATGGAATCGGGGGTTTACAGACCTTCGACCCTGCGTGACCTGTATGACTTCGCGCGTCTGGTGGATTGCCTGAAAAACGTAGCCTGGTTTACCCGTTGTTGTGTGGCAACCGATGTGCCGGACAACTTTGATCTGGATGTCAATACCGCATACTCGCTTTTGTGCGGGACTACGAAGCCGGTGGGCACCAGTTTTTTCCTGGCTGAACATGTTGACCCGATTGTTGACATGTTTGATCAGGCTCTGGGCGGGGAAGGCAAGTTCAGGCAACGACCCTTTTGCAAAGCCCATATCAGCCCGATTATCTCTCCATTGCGTTATGGCGCTGACGCCTTTGAAGTGGCTATGGCCGCAATGGAACGGGGGATGCCGCTGAACAACATTATCGCCGCGCAATCCGGGGCGACATCTCCCGCCACCATTGCCGGCATGCTGGCATCCACCCTGGCGGAGACGCTGGCCGCGCTGGTGATGGTGAATGTTTTCAAACCCGGTTATCCGATGATTTTCTCCAACTGGCCTTTTGTGATCGATTTGCGTACCGGCTCATTTGCCGGCGGCGGGGGGGAGATCACATTGCTCAATGCGGCTTCCGCGCAATTATCGAACTGGCTGGGGTTGCCATCCGGGGTGGCCGCCAGTATGGCGGACGCAAAGGCGGTGGATGCGCAGATGGGGATCGAAAAGGCCCTTTCCTCGCTGGCGACCGGACTTGCAGGCGCGAATATGGTGTATGAGTCTTCCGGTATGATGGCCAGCCTGCTGGGGGTCTCCCATGCCGCGTTCGTGGTGGATGACGAAATGCTTTCCCATGTCTACCGGATCATTCGCGGAGTGGGGGTCAATGAAGAAACCCTGGGGTTCGAAGCGATCCGGGAAGCGGTTTCCGGTGAGGGTCATTTCCTCGGCGGCAGCCACACGATGGACGCGATGCAAAAGGAGCATTTTTATCCGAAACTCGCGAACCGGGATGACCCCCGTACCTGGCAGGAGAGCGGGGCAAGGGATATGTGGCAACAGGCGCATGACAAGGCCAGTCAGATTCTTGCCAGCCATTATCCCGGTTATCTTGACAGAGCGACTGATAACCGGATCCGCAATCATTTCAATATTCTGCTTGATCGACCTGTTTGATCTAAAATATAAAATCATCGCATGGCAGATGGGTTTGGTTGTATGATCGGGTTCTTCAATTTGAATATCTTGATGTCATCGGGAGTTGGAAAATGAGTGATTTGATGCAAGACATACTGCACGGTTGTCAGTCTTTGCCTATGGTGAATATTGAAGCGAATCAAACCATATTGGCAGAGGGTGACCGCACCGGTCTTATCTATATTCTGGTGGAAGGGGAAGTCCGGATATCCAAACGCGAACTGGAAATCATCAGGCTGACCGAACCCGGTTCGATACTCGGTGAAATGTCCGCGCTGCTGGATTTGCCGCATACGGCAACTGTGACGACCCTGGTTCCATCCCGGTTTTACAGGGTTGAAAATCAACCTGACTTTCTCAAGAACAATACCGACATTTGTTATCCCCTGGCGGTATTGCTGGCGCGCCGTGTCAATGGCGTGACCAACTATCTGGTGGATATCAAGGAGCAATTCGGCGATCAGTCCAATCACCTGGCGATGATGGACGAAATACTCGCGACCATTGTCAATCAGCAGGGTGAAGATCCGCAGCCAGGATCCGACCGTGATCCTGCCTGACAGACTCCGTATCCGCTCATACCGTCCTGTCAGCCACGCTTCCGTCCGGTCCCGGTCGGGTTAGCCGGTTCCCTGTAACCAGGAGGGGGTTGCGGTGGTATTTTGCGGTGGTCGTTGCAAGGGTTGATCCAGCGCTACCCATTCGGCGGCTGCAGGCGAATGCCAGTGTGCGGTCTGTTGCCGGACATCCAGCACGACGTGAGGCGGGAAGCTGCCTCTTACCCTGCCGGAGTTGAATACCCAGGTAGACCCGATCTGATCAACCCAGGAGCCATTGTCGATAAAGGGCGCCTCGTGAATATGCCCGGTCAGGACTATATCCGGCTGGTATCGTTCGATCCATGTGACCAGATCGGAGTCACCATAATGACGTTTGCCGGTCCAGCTGGTCGGGGAGTTGTCCGGCGGGCCGTGATAAACCCAAATCCAGTTCTGTTTTGGTTTGTCGGCATCCGCGGCCAATTGGTTCGCAACGATCTCCCTGGTTTTTGGCCCATCCCACCATGGGCATACGGTAAACAGTGTGTCATGGATCACTACATTGTCCCCGTCGGTGACAATTCCCGACTCACGAACCGCTTCCAGCCATCGGGCAATCCGCTCTCCATGGTCTCCGCGAACATCGAGGTCATGATTCCCGGAACTCACCAGAAGCCGGGTATCGGCCTGCAATCGCTGCAGGTACTTGAGGATTACAGGAATCTGGATACGCATGTACACATGTGACCGGGCGTCGATCTGGTCTCCGGCCATGACGACGACATCGAATTGGCTGGAGACACTCAAAACCCAGTCAAAGTGCTTCAGCGCATAATGTAAATCAGAAACCAGCAGGCATTTCATGGTATGGGAGATACTTTAAGAAACCAGGGGGTAGTCTACAACATTTCCTGTACAATACAGGCATCCGGAGTCCTGACATTCTGAGCTTGATACAGTTGAGTTTATACAGTTTGACCCTGTGAACTTATTGGATTATTATTGGATCAGATTTCCGCGCGAGTAAATTCATATCATTTTATGTGTGTTTGTGTTGCAAATTGGCAATGCCTCCCGCTCTACTGTGGTCGTGCGGCTGTTTGGTTAAGGTCGGGATCTGATGTTCGTATCCGGATTGAATCCGGACCGGATAAATCGTGATTTGGAATTGAATCGGAATCCAATCAAATGGCTGCTGTTTCCCTGACTCCGGATTTGACTTCTATCAGCGAGTTGGAAGTGATGCTGGAAGAGTTTGCGAGTAGCCACGGACTGGCTATGCCGCTGCAATTGCGCCTGAATCTGATGCTTGAAGAATTAGTCACCAATAGCGTAGACTATGCGTTGCAGGCTGTGAAAATACCCGAGTTGAATGTCAGTCTGTCTGTGGAAGATGACTTTGTCGTCGCTTCTCTGGAAGACAATGGCAAGGAGTTCAACCCGTTCGAGGAAGCGCCCGAGGCAGATACGGTTTCAGGGCTGGCGGATCGGCCAGTAGGCGGTTTGGGTGTACTCCTGACCAAGGAGTTGGCTGATGAATACGCTTACGGGAGAATAAATGAGCGCAATTGTGTTACCCTACGATGCAAAGTAACAGGAGAAACTGAATGACAGAACAGAATCGGCAAGGCCACGACAAGTTAACGGTGAAATCGGAGAGGGCGGCGGTCAGTTCCGGCGAGGCTTTTATTATTTGCCCGTGTGGTCGAGTGGATGGCGGCACGGTGGGCATCCTGGACGCATCGGTTCAGGAACAGATTGAAGCGGGAGCGGGGATTCTGATTTTTGATTTTGAGGAGACGGGTTATATCAGCAGCGCGGGATTGCGGGTTTTGTTGTTGAGCGCCCGCAAGATGCAGTCGAGTGGAGGCAAGGCGCTGTTTTGCGGGTTGGCGCCTCACATTGCTCAGGTATTCGAGATCAGTGGATTCAGCGCTATTCTGGATATACGGGCGAATCGGGCCGATGCGCTTGCAGCGGTCTGAGTGTCTGTTTTGAACATTTACCGTGAGTGCCTGACGCGCACAAGCGGCTCGGGCCAGAGCTGATTAACCAGAGAGACTGGTCATGAATACACCGTTAGTCCGGGTGTTAGTGGTAGACGACGAAGAAGACCTTGAATTGCTGGTTCGCCAGAAATTTCGACGTCGCATTCGCAAAGGGGAACTGGATTTCTTGTTTGCTCATAACGGCGTGGAGGCCTTGCAGACACTGGAAGTGAATCCAGACGTGCATCTGGTGTTGTCCGACATCAATATGCCGGTTATGGATGGGCTTGCGTTGCTGAAACAGTTGGCCTCCGCCAAGCCGGACGTGCAGGCAGTGATCGTTTCCGCGTATGGAGATATGGCGAACATTCGTACCGCCATGAATCGTGGGGCCTTCGATTTCCTGACCAAGCCGATTGATTTCAATGACCTTGAGATCACGATAGAAAAGACCATCAAACATGTGCAGGCCATGCAGCTTGCCCTGGAGTCACGCGACCGGCTGGTCGCAATCAAGCAGGAGCTGGAAGTTGCGCGCCAGGTGCAGGATTCAGTACAACCGAAGACGTTGCCGGACAGCGAGACCCATCAAGTCAGCGCCCTGATTATACCGGCGCGCGAAATTGGTGGTGATTTTTACGATTATTTTTATCTCGATGATCATCATCTCGGTTTCGTGATTGCCGATGTTTCCGGCAAAGGAGTTCCGGCGGCGCTGTTCACCATGGTCACCCGGGCATTGTTGAGGGCTTCTTTGGAGGGTTTCCAATCGCCGGGTCAATGTCTGACTCTGGTTAACGACCTTTTGTGTGAAGACAACGATTCGTGTATTTTTATCACGCTTTTCTTCGGAGTGCTGGATGTGCATACCGGAGATCTCGAGTATTCCAATGCGGGTCACAATCCGCCCCGCCTGATACATCCGGGCGGGGAAGTTGTGGAGCTGCCCCAGACCGGGAATCTGGTTTTGGGTATACTGGCGGAACACGAATTCAATAATGAGCGGATCCGGTTAAATCCGGGAGATACGTTATTCCTGTATACTGACGGAGTCACGGAGGCTGAAGATGCCCGCCCCGAGGAATTCGGAGAAGACCGTCTTGACCGCGCGTTGACGGAGATGTCGGAAATGACAGCGCAGGAAGTGGCCGAAGGAGTGGTGCTCGCTGTGCAGGAATTTGTTGCAGAAGCGCCGCAATCGGACGACATCACTTGTCTGGTGGTGCGATTGCGGGCCACACTCGACGCTATTTCAGCCAAATAGCCCCGGAGTCTATCAACGTGGGAAAGCCTGCACAGGGGCCGGATACCGGGGATGCAGCGCACAAACAGGCTCTGGAAGAACTGAAACTGCGCGAAATGTGGGCCAGGCAGCGGCTCAAACTGGTGGAGAGGTTGACCGGGCAACTGCGCGACAAGAATGCAACCCTGGAGAAGGCTCTGGAAGAACTGAAATTACGTGAAATTTCAGCCAGGCAGCGACTCAAACTGGTGGAGAGGCTGACCGGACAACTGCGCGAAAAAAACGCGATCCTCGAACATACCATGCAGGACCTGAGAGAGGAAAAGGACCGCTCTGAGCAACTTTTGCTGAACATCCTGCCTAGGGAGATTGCGTCCAGACTGCGGGCGGGAGAGTCGGAAATAGCGGACATATTCCCGTCCATCACGATTTTGTTTGCCGATATTGCCGGTTTTACAGAACTGACCGAGCGTCTTGGGGCCAAGGAAATCGTGCGTGTGCTGGGGGAGGTATTCGCGATATTCGACTCCTATCTCGAAACCTGGGACATCGAGAAAATCAAGACGATCGGCGACGGTTATATGGCGGCAGGGGGACTTTCCGGGACATCGTCCGACCATTATCAAAAAACCGCGAATTTTGCGCTCAGGATCCGGGATGAATTTGTGGCCTGGTCCAGTCAGAATGGTCTGGGACTGCAACTGAGAATTGGCATGCATTCGGGTCTGGCTGTGGCTGGAATTGTGGGCAAGCAACGGTTTTGTTACGATATCTGGGGGGATGCGGTGAATGTGGCCAGCCGTATGGAGACTACCGGTCGACCTGGCAGCATTCACGTTTCAGAATCCATTCACAGGCTGTTGCGGGATTCCTTCGTTTTCGAAGAGGTTGGAGGTGTGCAGGTCAAAGGCAAGGGTCTGATGCATACCTGGTTGCTGCATTCGGAACTGCCCGTCCCGAAACCGGCTGTGTAGTGTAGTCGGTAGAAGTCCGATGTTACCTGGCTTGTGACCCCTTATGATAGAACTCATCGTCGGAGGCGCGCGCAGCGGCAAGAGCCGCTATGCTCTGGATCGCGCGAAACACAGCAAGGCCAACCTGTATTTTATCGCTACGGCACAATCGTCTGTAGCGGCAGATGATGAAGAGATGGCGGCTCGCATACTCAGGCATCAGCGGGAGCGGGGGCCTGAATGGCAGTTGATTGAGGAACCATTCAGGCTTTCCGGGCTGATCGGCAGATTCTCGGAAAGAGACGCGGTGGTTGTCGATTGCCTGACGCTCTGGTTAAGCAACTGGCTTTGCCAGCAATCGTTGACCGGGTGGCAACAGGAGAGGCGCGCCTTTTTATCCGGCCTTCGGCGCTCACCGGCAAAGTGGTTTCTGGTGTCCGGTGAAACCGGGTTGGGCATGGTCCCGACTTCGGCCCTGGGCAGGCAGTTCGTTGACGAAAGCGGCTGGCTTCATCAGGAGCTTGCGGCTATAGCCGATCAGGTAGTGATGGTGTTATTCGGATTGCCGCAAATCCTGAAACAACCGTGACCGAACGGTCCGGAGCAATCGCAATTATTGATTATTGAAATGAACCCCTGGTATCTGGAGAAAAGCAGGCGACTGGATGAGGATATGCGCGACCAGGCCAGCAGGCGGCAGTTGACCTTGACCAAGCCTCCCGGTTCGCTGGGTCGGCTGGAATCGGTAGCGGTCCGGCTTGCGGCCATGCAGGGCCGGAGCGCCCCGTCCGCAGACCCGGTCGAAATTGCTGTTTTTGCCGGTGACCACGGTGTTGCCGATGAAGGAGTGAGCGCTTTTCCCCAGTCCGTCACAGTAGAAATGGTCAAGAATTTTGTTCGTGGCGGAGCCGCGATCAATGTCCTGGCCAGGCAGTTGAACGCCGGTCTGACGGTGATCAACGCCGGTACGATCAGCGAACAGAAATTTGCATCGAACGTGGTCGACAGGCCGATTGGGAAGGGGACGGGTAACATTGTGATTGAACCTGCGATGAGTCGGCATCAGTGTCTGGCGGCGTTGCAGTTGGGGAAGGACATTGCGGCCGGCTTTGATCAGGCTACGGCCATTGTCATCGGCGGCGACATGGGGATTGCCAACACCACCGCCGCTGCCGCTCTTGCGGTAGCTTACGGGGTTGCGGACGCCCCGGACCTGGTTGGCCCTGGTACCGGCCTGGATGCCGGGGGGGTGCGGCACAAGTTGACAATCGTTGAAAGAGCGGTCGCCAGGGCGGACGGAGACCACGATGCCCTGAGATTGCTGGCGGAACTGGGAGGATTTGAAATTGCGGCCCTGGCCGGTTATTTCATCCATGCCGCACAGCGGGGAATGGCGGTTCTGGTGGATGGGTTCATCTCTTCAGCGGCCGCCCTGGCCGCTTGCAAAATCAACCCTTCGGTCCGGGAGTGGATGTTATTCGCCCATACGTCAGCGGAACCCGGTCATACCCTTATCCTCCAGGCGCTCGGGGCTGACCCGTTATTGTCTCTTGGGATGCGCCTCGGAGAGGGCAGCGGTTCGGCGGTTGCCGTCTCCCTGCTGCGTTCGGCGTGCGCACTGCAAAATGAAATGGCGACATTCGCCGAGGCACAGGTTTCCGGCCGTGAGTAAGCCTGTCCAACCGACACGGATTGACATTCTGCGCCACGGTGAGCATGTACTGGGTGACGCTATTTGCGGAGTGACCGACCCTGAACTTTCCGAAACCGGATGGCAACAGCTCCGGATGCAGATGGCCCGGCTTGAAAACGCGGATTCCGGCTGGGATCTGTGTGTGTCGTCCCCGCGCAAAAGATGCGTGTCGTTTGCGCGGGATTTCAGTCAACGCCATGCGATTGAATGTATGGTTGACGATGGTTTTGCCGAGGTGAATTTTGGCGAGTGGGAAACCTTGTCATTCGTGCAGATTTCAACAAGGTATCCCGGCCAATGGAAGGCCTGGATCGGTCAGCCCGATCAGCCCGCGCCCCATGGCGGGGAGGTCTATGCTGATTTTCTGTGTCGGGTGCATGGCGCGTTTGCCCGACTGATCGAAACACATCGGGGCAAGCGAATCGTTTTATTCGCGCACGGTGGGGTGATCCGGGCCATATTTCATAGCGCGCTTGATCTGAAAGTGGATTCCCTGCGCCGGTTCAATATCCCTTATGCCTGTCACAGCCGGATCATGGTCTACCATCAGGGCAATCAGGAAAACTGGTATCAGCTGGACAGCCATAATACCCTGTGACAAAGCGCTATTCATGTAATTTTAACCACACTAACCGAAGCACACGGGCGGGCACGGTGACCCGCCCCTACGATCTTGTAACAAACCGCTACTCATGTAACGAAGCACAATGTTGAACGAATTTCTCCAGGCGCTCGGGTTTCTGACTCGCATTCCTCCCGGTCGACATTTTTCACATCAGCCTGAACTAGCCGGCGCCGCGGTCACCTGGTATGGTTGCGCGGGACTGCTTTGCGGTGTGCCTCTGGTCATTTTCGGCGCGGTTTTGCAAGGCTGGATGGCGGTTCCTCCTGAACTCGCGGCTGTTCTGACTCTGGCGCTCTGGGTGGGTATCACCGGCGCCCTGCATATCGACGGTCTGGCAGACTGCGGCGATGCCTGGATGGGCGGGATTACCCGGCAGCGATTCCTGGAAATCATGCGCGATACACACTGCGGGGTCGGCGCCATCGTATTCACCAGTCTGGTTCTGATCATCAAGGCCATCGCGTTGATCATCCTGTTCCGGCAGGGCGCGTTGCTGGCTGTTCTGTTTCCCCTGGGGGTCGCGCGAATCACCCTGTCCATCGCGATTCTCCGGTTCCCTTATGTCCGGGAGTCCGGGGCGGGAGCAGCGCTGTCCCGGAGTCTGGATCCGCGTTCGATCCTGATTACCGGGGTTGCGGTTTGCTTGATTCTTTGCGTCATTTCCCTGCCCGGGTTTGTCGTCTCCGTGATCGGGAGCGCTCTCGGGTTTGCCCTGGTATGGTGGACGCTGGTCAGAAAGGCCGGAGGATTCACCGGGGATATTTATGGCGCTCTGGTCGAAATCTGTGAGGCTGTCGTGCTGGTATCCCTGACAACATTGCTATCAATCAGTCAATAGTATGGAGCGAGTTTGATATGAACAAGGTATTTTCACGATCTCCGGGAACAGACACCCTCCCGGTGGCCATGACGGGTCAGGGTTGCTATCTGATTGACAGTGACGGCAAACAATATCTGGATGGCTCCGGCGGCGCCGCGGTATCCTGCCTCGGTCATGGTGACCGGGAAGTGATTGCGAAGGTCACCGCGCAGATGAATCAAATGGCCTTCGCGCATACCGCGTTTTTTACCAGTGAACCGGCACAGGAGTTGGCTGACCTGCTGATCCGTCATGCCCCCGCCGGGCTTGACCGGGTCTACTTCGTGTCGGGTGGTTCCGAAGCGATCGAGTCGGCCATCAAGCTGGCTCGACAGTACTTCTTGGAAAAGGGGGAAGCGGGAAGACACCGGGTGATTTCCCGTCGGCAAAGTTATCATGGCGGCACTCTGGGCGCTTTGGCGGCAGGTGGAATCAACTGGCGGAGTCAACCATTCGTACCGCTGATGATGGAAACCAGTCACATCAGCCCATGTTATGCCTGGCGGGGACAGCGAGAGGGGGAATCGGAGTTCGATTACGGGCAGCGGGTGGCGAATCACCTGGAAGATGAAATCCAGTCTGTCGGAGTGGAACAGGTGATGGCGTTTATCGCAGAGCCAGTGGTCGGAGCCAGCCTCGGCGCCGTACCGGCGGTGGACGGGTATTTCAAGCGTATCCGGGAAATATGCGACCGCTACGGCATCCTGCTGATTCTGGACGAAGTCATGTGCGGCATGGGGCGTACCGGCTCACTGTATGCCTGTGAACAAGAGGGCATTGCGCCGGACATCATGGCTATCGCCAAAGGGCTTGGGGCGGGCTATCAACCGATTGGCGCGACTCTGTGCAGCCGGGAAATCTACCAGGCGATTGAACAGGGTAGCGGGGTCTTCAAGCACGGGCACACGTATCTCGGACACCCGGCTGCCTGTTCCGCCGGACTGGCCGTTGTCAATGCCCTGATTGAGCGCAACCTGATTGAGCGTTGCATGAAACAGGGCGAAAAACTGCACGCGGCGCTTGTCGCGCAATTTGAATCGCACCCGTATATCGGCGATATCCGGGGCCGGGGTTTGTTTCGCGGACTGGAGATTGTACGGGATCAATATACGAAGGAGCCCTTTGACCCTTTTCTGGGGATCAATGGAAAGATCAAGAAAGCCGCATTTGAAGCCGGACTGATCTGCTATCCGATGGGCGGTACCGTTGACGGCTACAAAGGCGATCATGTCCTGCTGGCGCCGCCCTTCATCATCGAAGATGACCAGATTGGCGAGTTATGCGAGAAACTGAGTGCCGCCATTAATTTGGCAACCGGGTTCGCTGCATGACTGAAGACCAGAAACAGAAATTGGAAAGGCAGCTTTTATGTCGTAAACCTTCACGACCGGACAGGCGGCAAGCGGTATCAGATTCGAGGTTCTGGACTGGTGAGTTTCAACCTATAGTCATGCATCCCGATGCCGATGGAACAGAGATGATTGAGCCTCTTCTCGATGCGCCCGAGCCAGTGTCTCGAAAGAGGAGAATCAGGCGTGTTTGAGGACGTGTTCGTCGATCAATCAGGAATTTCCGATTTAGTGTTAATGTTGACTGATTTGTGGGAGGTGGCGCTTTGATGTTTTCACTCTATCGCTTCAGTAACCACCCAGATTCTTTTCAGGGGTAGTCTTGTCTTTATCTCCTCGTCCAGTTTGTCGTAGTACGCAAGTATTTGGCCGATAAGGTCCCATTGGTCCCAAAGGCGTACCCGAAAGAATTGTGTCGCTTTTTCTCTGTCCACGCTGGATTTAAACCCACCCCAGGATACCAGCAAACCATGAGTTGCATTAACGTTTGCCATTACACCGACCAGTTGATCAAGCGTCGGACGATCCAATGGAGAATCCCCTGACTTTACCTGCACGCAAATACGCGGTTCGCCAAAACCCATTGGTTCAGGTGCGGCCAGAATGTCGATTCCTCTGTCCGGTCCTTCCGGGCTAAGGAATGTAGAGTAACCCCTGGCCCGGAGTACTGCGTCGACAAGTTTAGCCATACCGTGCCCCTGAAACCGGGCGATGATCAGCTTTCCGATTTGATCGCGTGCGGCTTGGTCCAGATCGCCCAGGCTTTCACCAGTCTCACTTTCGTCCTCTTTCGATTGTTCCTTTTTGTTCGGTATGATTCTGGATAGCTTCCATTCGTTCTTTGCCATATTATGAATCCGCTGCTCGGCATTGTTACGTCTCACCTGACAAATGGACATGAAAGCCCCAAAGGAATAGAGCAAATCCTGATCGAAGTTGGTGCGTGGTACATCCTTATCTATCTTGTGATTAAATGCCCAAATTTGACCGAGAAAATTTCTGATTCGTCCCTTGGGATCATCAGGGTAGACTTTACTCAATAATGCTCGAAGCTGATCACGGCTCTTCAGGGCGGCCAAATCGTGAGAGAGATTATCCCAAGTGAGATATAGCTTGTTCTCATTCAGGAATTTCTTTTCATATTCACCGTTTGCGCCGGCACGTACTAACCATAAAGCCATTGATCTACCTCAAAAATTAGACATCTATGCCGAATAACTGTTCGGGTTGTTCTTCGTGCCGATTAAATATCCCTCAAGCCAATCAACTCCTTGTATCATAGGATAGATCGGCTGGTAAAGCCATCTTCCAGGGGCTATCTTCCAGGGGCTATCTTCCAGGGGCACTGATCACATCAGTCTGGAAGGCTATAGAAACCCTCCGGTATATCGTCTGAGATTGCAGAATAGGACTGCCTTCTACCTGTATTCAACTCCTTTGTCGTTTGCGGCTTTCTTGAGACGTTCTTTCGTTTCACAAGATACCGGAGTCACAATGTAGCCGGTATCCAAGTTGCCGAGCATCATGGAATCGGAGTGCTTGCAGGCGAGCCAAATATATCCGATTATGGTACAGATCACAGCGTCCAGTCGATCCTGAATACTCTTGGTTGGTTTAGATATTGTGCAGAGTGAACTGCACCATTCCGCACATTCTTCCAATCCCAATCCCTGTGCAGTGGCTGCCATCGCGCTGGCTACGGTTTCCCAATCGGATGTGCGGAATTTCTTGCGATTCTGCGGGTTGTACTTTGGAGAACAAAGACGGCAGGCAAAGGCAGCATTAAGACTGGGCAGGGCAAGTGCCGGGAAGACCTCTACCAGGAACAATCCTGAGTCGGCGCTTCTGGCAAGCTCTGGATTATCTTCGGCACCCAGGTCTTTCTTGAATTGCCAGATTGGAGCCTTGTCACCGAACATGGCTGATTTTCCTTTGTTTGCAGGCTGGACTCCGCCTCCTGTATACGAAAGAACAGATGCAGCGATTCGTTCAGCAGGTCGCATCCCCGATGTATTTGGTACAATGGTTGGTTGGTCTATGGCGACGACTGTACGCCCGGTGGATATTTTGAGGTGCTTTATGTGGTTCAGAGCCTCTTTGAACTTGACGAGCCGTGGCTGATCGAAGGTAATTGATCCATAGTCGTCGAATGACAGCACACATATCGCTCCGGGGCTTTTGTCTGTCCACGCCGAGTCGAAGCCGAAGATGGTTGTGTTGCTCAATGATGCTCGTTTGTGAATATCAGGCATTAGTCTGCGTTCAATCCTGCTTTACCTCGGCTTCCTTCATTGATTGCTGTTTCTGCTATCTAATGATAGCGATTTGTGATATTATCAAGAAATGAACAGCAAGCATCGGAAAACACTCGCTGCTATTTTTTCAACGCCTGCGCCAAAGAGTATTAAGTGGTCAAAAATAGAAGCATTATTGATTGCTGCAGGTTGCGTTGTTACGGATGGTAGCGGTTCAAGGGTAAAGTTCGATTTTAATGGACACACGGCAGTTTTTCATCGACCGCACCCGCAAAAAGAAACCAAACCGTATGTCGTCCGTTTGGTGCGCGAATATTTGGAACTGACAGGTATCAAACCATGAATAATTTAACGTACAAAGGCTATTACGCAAATATTCAATTTGAAGCAGACAGTGATGTTTTTGTGGGTCGTTTGGCAGGCATTACCGATATTGTTGTGTTTGAATCGGACACGGTTGAGGGACTTAAAACAGCGTTCGTTGAATCGGTTGATGATTATCTGGTGCATTGCAAGCGTATCAGAAAACAGGCGCAAAGGTCGTTTTCCGGGAAGTTGATGTTGCGTATTGATCCAGAGGTACATGCAGAGGTCGCGTTAGCGACTGAGCTGACTCATGCAAAAAGTATGAATGAGTTTGCGGAGGCGGCCTTGCACAAGGAGGCCCGGGCATATATAGACGCGCAACGGGACGTTCAACGATCTGTAAAATAAATGTGCGTTTCTTGATGCTTGTGCCTGGCTGGTTCCATCACCCCGCCACATCCCGGGCCTGCCGGAGCCGCTCCGGGTCACCGACATCTATCCACATTGACCGGGTATGTTCCCCGGTCATCGCGTCCTGGCTGATCAGTTCGTCAAAAACGGTTTTGAGTTGCATTTTTCTGCCGACTGGCAAGGCTTCGAAAATCTCCCTGCGATAAAGGCCGATCCCTGAAAACGTGTAGGCCGGGCCGGAGTTTTTGCCGATTCTCTCAATGCGCCCGCCTTCCAGACAGAAATCACCCTGCAGATGATGGGGTGGATTATCCACCAGCGCCAGATGCGCTGCCGAATCCTGCGGCAGGGCCAGTTTTGTGAAGTCAAAGTCGGTGAAGATGTCCCCGTTGATCACCAGCAGTTCGCGCCCTTCGATGTTGTCCAGAGCGTGTACGATGCCGCCGGCCGTCCCCAATGCGCCGTCGGCTTCAAGGGAATAGCGTATATCGATGCCAAATCGACTGCCGTCACCCAGATATTCCGGGATCAGTTCAGGCAGCCAGGCAACATTTATAATACATTTCACGAAGTCTGCTTTTGCCAGTTTTCGGATGTGATGCTCAATCAGCGGGTAATCACCGACCGGCAAAAGCGGCTTGGGGAGGGTATCTGTAAGGGGGCGCATTCGTTCCCCGCGGCCCGCGGCCAGAATCATCGCATCCACAACGTCGGTCCGGGTAATAACGCCAGGTTGCAGGGACAGATACCCTGTCGCGGCGATGTTTGTGATACAGGATACGGGTCCATGGCTGTGGATTATAAACGCTTGAAACTCTATAATCACCGGCAAATCGTTGATCTTCGGCCCATGATCAAATAATGTCTCCCAAAGCCAAAATCTGGTTATTCGCCGCTGCGGTTGCCGCTGGATATGCGGCTGCGCCATCGGCCATGGCGCAATCTGGCCAGGGACTGGGATTTGCAGATTACAGTGTTTGTCGGACAGACGCCATGGAGGTTCCGGCTGTGCTGAGAGAATCCCCGGCAGGGAAACAGGGTCCGGTAAATGCTGAAGCGAATATCATGCAATCATTGGATGGTGACAGAATCCAGTTGGATGGAAACGTCCGGATTGTCCGGGACCGGCAAGGTATATTCGCTGACCGGGCGGTCTACAACAAAGAGACCAATTTGCTGAAAGCGGAAGGAAATGTAAGGTTGTATACCCCCAATGGTGATGAACTGAAAGCGGAATCCGTTGAACTGGATGTGGCCGCCTTTTCCGGATCCGTGCGTGATGCCCGCATCCGGTTCGTTGATATTCATCCGGCCCTCATCCGTCGTCAGCATACCCGTTTTGAGGAAGATTATTCATTGTTCGCGCCGTTTACGAACAGGGTCCCGGTTGGGCGACAGGAAAAAGACAGCGCTCCCGCCCTGAATGCGGCCTCTCATGTCAGTTCCAGGGCCACCGCGGCCAGTGTCGAATTTGAAGGCGGAGACCGCCAGTTGATGCACGATGTCGTCCTGACGAATTGTGGGGAAGGCAACCGGAGTGTGGAATTATCCGCAAAGCGGATTGAGCTTGATCACACCAAAGGAACCGGTAAAGGTCGGTCAATGACTGTCAAGTTCAAGAAAGTCCCGATCTTCTATCTGCCGATCATGTCGTTCCCGATTGACGACCGGCGTAAAACCGGGTTTCTGTTTCCCGGTTACGGTTATGATGAAAAATCCGGACTCACCCTGGAGCTTCCGTACTATATCAATATCGCCCCCCAGTACGATGCCACGGTCACACCGCGTATCTATAAAAACAGAGGAATCCAGTTATATGGCGAATACCGTTATCTGACTGAAAATTCCAGAGGCAGCATCCGCGGCGAGTTTTTGCCTTCTGACGATATTTTCGACGATCAGGACCGTTATGCGTCCAGCATTGACCACGAAACCCGGCTTGGAGAAGACTGGGACCTGGAACTTGATTTTCAGGATGTTTCCGATAATCGGTATCTGTATGATTTCTCAAGCGATGTGGGTGTGACCGGTACAACGTGGATTTTGCAAAAAGCGGATTTGAAGTATTCTGGAGACGCAATAAAATTTAAAGTGAAAGCTTCTGCCTACAAACGGGTCAATGTCAGTGCCCGTGGCCAGCCTTATGAAAGGTTGCCGGAAGTCCGGTTGGATCTGAAGGAAAGGAAGCTGGGTCCGTTCAGGTTTGAGATTGCTTCGCGGTACACGAATTATGTTCATGACGATACCGCCCGGCTGGATGGTTCCCGGTTGAGAGTCGAACCGCGCCTGAGTCTGCCGATGAAACGGATTTATGGTCATTTAACGCCTGAAGTTTCGCTTCATTCAATCCGTTATAATCTGGAAAACAATCCGACCGGGGATGATTCTCCCTCGGTGGTTGTCCCGGTTTTCAGTATTGACAGCGGCCTGATTTTCGAGCGTTTCAAAAACTGGAGAGAAACGGCCTACATGCAGACCCTGGAGCCGAGACTGTTTTACGTCAACATCCCTGTGAGGCTTGAACAGGAGCGCTTCCCGGATTTCGATACCGGCTCCGGTTCCACGAGCAGCTTTTCTCACTTTTTTCGGGAGAACCGCTTCTTCGGCGGCGACCGGGTGGGGGACACTCATCAGGTTTCACTGGGGTTGACCAGCCGGATTGTGGAGGATGATACCGGCCAGGAGCGATTCAGGCTCAACCTGGGTCAGGTGTATTATCTGGATGACCGGGAAGTAGGGCTTTCCCCGGACAGCGCCGCTCAAACCGGGAATCGTTCCGACTTTCTGGCTGAATCCACCGCCAATCTGAATGAAGACTGGAGGGTTCGGGGGTTTACACGATGGAGCGCGGATCAATCCGAACTGGAATATATCTCCGTTTCTGCGGACTATGACCACAGCCGGAGGCGGAACGCGTCGTTAGGTTACAGCCAGACAAAGGATGTTCGGGAGGATCTGAATCTGGGTTTTGATCTGCCGGTGAGCGGTCGATGGCAGCTTGATTCGGATGTACAATATACGTTGCGGCAGAATGAATTAAGATCGGTCGCCCTGGGTGTTGCCTACGATGGCTGTTGTTGGGCGACCCGGGTGGAAGTCCAGCGATACCCCGATGGACGCGGGAATCTGGAAAATCGTTTCATGGTCATTTTTGAACTGGATGACCTGGGTAGAATATCCACTTCAGAGTGGTAACGGGTGAAGTTGACAATCATGATCCGGGTTTTTATAGCTGTCGCCGCAATTTGCTCTATTTTCACCGTTCACGCGGCCACAACAGGCCTGGACAAGGTGATTGCCGTCATTAACGATGAACCGATCATGCTTTCCGAATACCGGGTTCGTCATCAACGTGAAATGCTGCGGCTCCCGCAAGAGGAGCGGTCGAACGCTTCGGGAATTGATCCAGGTATCCTTGATGCCCTGATAGACGAACGGCTGCAAGCCCAGGTTGCCGTTGCTCGCGGGCTTGCGACCAGTGATCAGGAAATCAACCGGATTCTCAATGCCATAGCGGAGCGCAATCAGATATCGTTGGAACAAATGTTGCAGCAACTCAATGATCTGGGCATATCCCCGGCCGACTTCCGGCGTAGTCTGGCCGAACAGCAACTGGTCCGCAAACTGGTCGATTTGGCGGTAAATTCACGGGTAACCGTGTCCGACCAGGAGATTGATTATCATCTGCAAGCTCACAAGGAATTGTATATGCGCGACGAGTCTTATGAAATATCTCATTTGCTGGTATCGATTTCCGGCAAATCGGAAACTGAAATTGAAGAGACGAAAGCCGCCGTCCATGAAATCCGGGAATCCCTGAGCAACGGTCAGTCCTTTGTGGAGGCGGTCAAAAACCATTCCGATGGTGAAAACAGGGAGGAGGGGGGATATCTGGGGTGGTTCAGGACAGATCAATTGCCTGAACTCTTTGTGGATGCGCTGCGCGACCTGGACACAGGAGAATATTCGGATGTTTTGAAAAGCTCCAATGGCTTTCACATTCTGAACCTCCATGCCCGGGATGGTGACCTGCAAATCGTCACCCAGCAATTACTCCGTCATATCCTGATCCAGCCCTTGCGCAGAAATCTGACCGATGAAGAGGCAATCGAGTTGCTGAACGGTATCCGGCGGGAGCTTGTGCAGGGAGCGGACTTTTCCCGGCTTGCCAGATTGAATTCCGATGACCCTGCAAGCGCAATGCAGGGCGGTATGCTCGGCTGGGTCAATCCGGGAGAAATGGTTCCCGAACTGGAACAACTCTCCCTGGTTCTGGAGTTGAATCAGGTGAGTGAACCGGTCAGATCTCCTTTTGGCTATCATCTGATCGAAGCGCTGGACAGAAGGGAAAAGGACATCACCCATGATCTGGTCAGGAAAGACGCGGAGGCGGAAGTCTTCAAACGCAAGGCCGCGGAACTTTATCAAATCTGGTTTGAACAATTACGCGATAGCGCGCATATCGAGTATATTGCAGATGGGCTGGTTACCGGATGAGTTGAAATGAAAGATAAATTCAGAGAAGCGATTCAATCCATTTTACCCCCTGAACTGAAGGAAGATATAAGGAATAATGTGGATGCCGTGATCAAAAGCAATTTTGAGAAAATGAATCTGGTAACCCGTGAACAATTTGAGATACAGGAAAAGATATTGAAAAGAACAAGGGAAAGATTGTCGGAACTGGAAAACCGGGTTAAAGAGCTGGAAGAAAAAACGTAAGCTCACTCAAGGTCCTGTAATCGCAGGACGAAGCGAACTGGTCCGGAGGAACAAAATGGAGAAAAGGAATGTCACTTGCCGTCGTAAGTAGCCGCGCCCAGGTCGGAACCCAGGCCCCTGAAGTCACGGTCGAAGTTCATTTGTCCCGTGGGTTGCCGTCGTTTTCCATCGTCGGGCTGCCGGAAACCGCGGTCAAGGAGAGTCGGGACCGGGTGCGCTGCGCTATCCTGAACTCGGATTTTGATTTTCCCAGCAAACGCATATCGGTCAATCTGGCGCCAGCGGACCTGCCCAAAGAAGGGGGCCGGTTTGATTTGCCGATCGCGCTGGGTGTACTCGCCGCATCCGGCCAGCTCGATACCGGAGCGCTTGCAGACAAAGTGTTTCTGGGTGAATTGGCGCTGAGTGGCGGATTACGAGACATCAAGGGCGGTTTGATCGCGGCCCTTTCGCTCCGGGACACCGGACAAAGCCTGATATTACCCCGGACAAGCGCGAGTCAGGCGGGTCTGGTGACCGGAGTCAGGACCCACGGCGTGGAAACCCTGCGGGAGTTGATCCATATTCTGGATGGTCCCGGTGAGTTCCAGATGCCCCCATCAGTGAGAACACAAAGGGACGCGGCGTATCCGGATATGAGTGAAGTGGTCGGACAGGCATTTTCCAAATACGGGTTGGAAGTCGCCGCCTCAGGCGCGCACAGTATACTCATGATGGGGTCTCCCGGAACGGGTAAAACCATGCTGGCCCTGCGCTTGCCGGGAATCCTGCCCGAAATGACGGAAGATGAAGGTCTGGAAACGGCTGCAATTACCTCGCTGATGGAAAAAGACTGGGACTCCGGTGACTGGCTGACCCGGCCATTTCGGGCGCCTCATCACAGCGCGTCGGGAGCGGCCCTGATCGGAGGCGGCTCAATCCCGAAGCCGGGGGAAATATCCCGCGCTCACAACGGGGTCCTGTTCCTCGATGAGTTGACCGAGTTTGGCCAGCAATCCCTGGACTTGTTGAGAGAGCCTCTGGAAGCGGGTTACGTGAATATATCGCGGGCCGCGTTGCAGCTCAGGTTTCAGTCCCGGTTTATTTTTGTCGGCGCCGCGAATCCATGCAAATGCGGCTATCTGGGAGACCCGGAGGGGGATTGCAGATGCACCCCGGAACAGGTCAGCCGTTATCTGGGAAAGCTTTCCGGACCGTTGCTGGATCGGATCGACATGCAGATCAACGTAGCCAAGGTCCCGTATAACCAGTTACGCGCCAAACGCGAGCCGGAGGAAGGCAGCGCAAGGATACGCGAGAGAGTGATCGAGACTCGCGCCATACAACACCATCGGCAAGGCAAGTTGAACAGCCGGTTATCCACCGCCGAGATTGACCGGTTCTGTGTTCTGGACGAGGAAGGGTACGCTCTGCTTGAACGTGCCCTGACCCGGTTCAATATGTCGGCTCGCAGTTATCACCGAATCCTCAAACTGGCCCGCACGATCGCTGATATGAACCGGGTGGAAGCGATTGAAACTTCCCATTTGTTGACCGCGGTCAAGATGCGGCGCCTGGACAGGGCGCGATAATTCTGTTGTTTTGGTGTTATGTTCTATGAAAAAATGAACAGGATCGCCGAAGTTTTGAAAGAAGCGAAGATATTAGCGCGAGAGTATCGAGAAATCAGGGGTAAACCTCTTGGCATCACTGGCGAAGTAGGGGAGTTCTCAGCCGTTCAACTTCTTGATGACTTAGAGCTTGATGACTTAGAGCTAGCGCCAGCTCGACAATCCGGTTACGATGCTATACGACAGCAGGATGGAAAAATAACCAAAATACAGATCAAGAGTCGGTGTGTTCCGTCAAATTCCAATCCGAACGGGAGACTGGGTAGTATAAAACTTGATAATGACTTTATAACTAATGATCGGTGGAAGAAGTGGTTGGCCTGACATATCGTGAGAAACAAAAACTCGAACGCGAGTTAGGCATGGAAAGTGGTTATGTACTCAACTTCAGCAATCGCACTTTCGAGGAATTCTTCAACGAAGTGGCAGGGATTCAGATTTATGATCCGCGTTACGACCTTGGAAGTGGATCGAAGGCAAATCGAATGCGAGCATTTTGGAGGATTGCGACAGATGAGCAGCTACGATTACTTCTGGAAGGACTTCTTGATGGATGGGATTTATATTCTGATTCTCCCATCCCAGATTCTGCAAAGAGCCTGATTCGACAAATACTGGATAGATTGGGAGGTGTTTCCGATGTTGTTGAGTCTAAACAAAGTAGTGAGACGGAATCTCAAATTGATAAAGGTATTTCAGAGAGACTTGCGTCACGCTTGCTCAGCCTCACTGATTTGCCGCCTCATAAGCGTGGGTACGAATTTGAGCGTTTTTTAAAAGATTTGTTTGATGCCTATAATCTTTCAGCCCGTGCCTCATTCCGCCTCAAAGGTGAGCAAATTGATGGTAGTTTTGTGATGAATAATGATACATATTTGTTAGAAGCAAAGTGGCAAAACTCCCCAATTGGAATGGCTGATTTACACACATTCGAAGGGAAACTCGGAGAGAAGGCTTCTTGGTCTCGAGTGCTTTTTGTCAGTAACAGTGGGTTTTCCGAGGATGGTCTCACTGCTTTCGGTAGAGGTAAGCGTATCGTATGTATGAGTGGGTTAGACTTATCCGAAATTTTGAAGTTGAGGTTGTCCATCGTTGAAGTCTTGGAAGCTAAGGTCAGGAGAGCGGCGGAGACGGGTAACCCCTATGTGTCTGTACGAGATTTATTTATGTCATGAACAGCCTCCGGTTTCCACCATCCCATGGATAAGGTGTTACAAGACTATACCCAATATAAGGAATCTCTGATTAATCAGTTTCTATTGTATAATTTTTGTACTTCATACTGACTGGAGATATTTCCGATGCGCCAGAGTACTTTTTCCGAAGCTGGATTTGACAAATACAAGAAACAGACGCGCAAGGAGCGTTTTCTGGATGAGATGGAGCAAATCATTCCGTGGGTGGAGTTGAATGCAGTCATCGAACCTTTTTATCCCAAACCGCAAGGGGCAGGCCGCAGGCCGATTGGAATAGACCGGATGTTGCGGATTCACTTTCTGCAACACTGGTTCAGTCTTTCGGACCCGGCTGCCGAGGAAGCGTTGTACGATTCGTTGTCGATGCGCCGGTTTGTGGGCATAGACCTGGGTCGGGAGCCGGCTCCCGACGAGACCACGATCTGCAAGTTTCGTCATCTGATGGAGAAGCATAACCTGGGGGAACGATTGTTCGGACTGGTCAATGAATATTTGGGTGAGAACGGACTGAAGGTGAATCGGGGTACGATCGTGGATGCCAGCATCATCTGCGCACCGAGTTCGACCAAGAACCGGGAGAAGAAACGAGACCCCCAGATGCACTCGACGCGCAAGGGGCAGCAATGGTACTTTGGTATGAAGGCGCATATCGGTGTGGACAGTCGCAGCAAGCTGATTCATTCGGTGGTGGCTACGCCGGCGAATGTTCATGATTCACAGGTTCTGCCGGAACTTCTGCACGGGAAAGAGACCCGTGTATGGGGAGACTCGGCCTATACGGGTCAGAAGGCGGTGATTTCACAGGTAGCGCCGGAGGCGAAGGATTTCACTCATTCGAAGGGGACGCGCTACCGCAAATTGACGGAGAAGGAGCGCTTGAAGAATCGAACCAAGTCCCGGATACGGTCGAAGGTGGAACATCAGTTCGGTATTCTCAAGCGGCAGTTCGGTTTTACCCGGGTTCGTTACCGGGGGCTGGAGAAGAACACGCATCGACTGGTTGTGGCCTGTGCCTTAAGCAATCTGGTGATGGCGAAGAAAGTACTGTTGAGACAAAGGCGGTTGAAACTGCAGGCTACGTACGCCTGAAAAATGAAAAGAGGGGGAGAATGCTTGTATTTCCCCGCTCCCGCTCACTGATTCCGGGCCATTCTGTCTTTCAGACCCACTCATATCCCGGATTTACAAAAATGACTACCCAAAATCCCCAAAACTCGTATTGTTCAGACTTTCCATAAAAATATAGATGGAAAACAGTAGACAAATTTTGGCGCATTCTGCCACTGACAAAATTGTTACGTGTACGCATACCGCAGTTGATGCAGTCAATACATTCACGAAACAGGTGTTTCATACCCGAGGTGGGAGAATTGGAAGCGGCATGGGTAGCATTGTCGAAGCACTATGGGGGTTCCACTTAAACCATGTTTTCAGGCAAGAGGCAACTCTCCCATATGAGTTGGGTTGGATTTATGGTCATGAGTACAATGACTTTGCTTGTATTTTAAGAGATGAAATTTGGGATCCGGAAACCAGGGAAGGTGAACTTTTTCGCGTTGAAGTGAAATCAATGATTGCATCAGCGGATGAATCAAAAGCCCATTTTGACCAACTCCAACATGAACTAACAGATAAAGAACTGCTTGCTGTCTTTTTGTGGGATTGGATGCCAGTGATTGATCGGTCCAAGAATGTTTGTCCTGCTATCCTTGATTATTTTGTTGGCTATGCATTGCCTATCGCGGAAATGAGGGATGTCTTGCATGTTGAACGAGGCGGGAGTTTTGTACAGGAGAACCACTGCCCAGACCGTTGTGATATACGAGAATGTCTCCATGTTGGCGAGCCATTGAATGCGTCAGGTGTTCGCGAACGACGATCAGGTCCAGAGGCATCTAAAGGGCTAAACGTATCTTATGCTGCAAATTTTGGCGGTATGTTGCGGATGCTTGGTTCTCGTGGAAGTGATGGAAAGGCCCGCTTGGAGAGTGAGTATAAGTCTGATCCAACAAAGGCACGATATATTGATTTTATGGCTAGAAATTTTCCGAGAGTCGCTAAAGCAATAAAATAGACTGGCCAAAAATCAAGCAAATACTTCTGAGATGATCTTTTGCCCTTCAGCGGATAGAGTATTTATCTTTGAGAGCAGTTCACGTCTTTTATTTCTGGAATGTGTTATTCTGGATACACACTCTTTCTGAATACTTAACGGTGGAACTGGTATCCTTATACTCAGCAAGTCCTTAGAGGAAATTCGAGGTAAGGCAGCACCTGACTGCATTCTTGTTACAAGCTCGGTCACGGGGGCGGAAACTAGAAGCTCTCGAAGAAATAAGGGCAATATGAATTCGGGTTTTGCCATCAGGATAATAAATTCCGTTGAGCATAGTCCGGTGTTATAAGGTGGTTCCACGTAGAGGGATTTTTTCAAGTAAGGTCTTAGGCGTCCATAAAGAATATCTCCTCGTTTAAATATCTTTGATCTTGAACGAATTTGTTCACACGTCACGATTGATATTTCCTGGAGTTCTCCAGTAATGGGCTCTACATGTTCAAGTCCTACATAATAAAATTCTTCTGTGGCTACATCGCTCGGGTTTTTTGAGGCTTTCGATTCAGTTACGACTTCACTTAGAGGAATTAAATCGAATCTCTCTGATGTTATTTGAGAGTCCAAATGCACATGAAGGTCAGCTCTCCATTTTCCCATTTCAATTAAGTCAGTAATTGGGATTGTTCTCGCTTTCATTTACCAGCCTCTCGTTTGCAAAAACTTTCTTGCTATCTTGGCGGCCTTTGCCACTTCTGATTCTTTTAATTCTCGCCCGGATGCATCATAGCCGAGATTGTCAATTCGAATCATACATACCTTATTGTTTTTCAGAACATTTTCTCCAGGTCGCAACTTCTTCCCAAACAGTATACCGCTACGCACATTAGCCCCAAAGGGAGCGAATGTTTCGTTTGGCAGGTCAATAATGATTCTTATAGTCAACTTGTTTAATAGCCATTCTCGAACATGTTTGCATGAATCCGCAGTGAAGATACTCTCCGGCAATACGATGCCAATTCTGCCGCCTGGTCGAAGAAATTCAACTGCTCTTTCGAGACCAATGATTTCCAAAGGAACCTTCTTTCGCCCTTTTGCGAGCGTGAAATTTGCAAGAGAAGAGAGGGTTTCAATACCAAGAACTGAGCCGAATGGGGGGTTTGTCAGAACCAAATCAAAGCTTTCTGGTTTTAAGTCTGGGTAGTTTCTGAAATCCAACAAAGCATCTGTACACCGAATATTTGAGTGCCCATCTTCACCAAGGCGCATGTCCGTCATTGCTATACGAGTCATCCGGTCGCTTTTTTCAATACCATGAAGCTTTCCGAATGCAAATTCATGATACTCTTTAGTAGTATCCGAGCCCGAATGCCGGACATAAGCAAGGGATTGAGCAAGAAAATGTCCGGAACCGCAAAATGGGTCCAAGATTAGATCGGAGCTTCTGGGTGCTACTATCTCCACCATTAGTTGGCATATCTGAACAGGTGTAAAGTATTGCCCCATTCCAGAGCGAACAGATTTACTTAATACTTTTTGGAAGGCACGACCTTTAATATCAGTATCGGAATGGGTCAGAGAGAAGTCTTCGATTAATTGGAAGGATTTTACCAATGCGGCACTTGAAAGGAAGACAGGGAGATTAAAGACACCTCTAGATCGTTCATATTCTGGAATCTTTAACCGAAAAACACGTAGGTCATAATTGATCGCTTCGCGGTAAAGTGCCCGTAAGTATGATGCGTATTCTTCTACTGTTCCGAAGGACTTTGTGGTTACGGGTACAATTGGAAGAAGTGATTCCTGCTCTTCTAAATGTGATTTCAGATAAAGGAGTTTACATAATTCTTCAAGGGCTGCATCAGCATGTAACCCATCTACGTCACGCATTACTGAATGGATTTCGAAAAAGATATTCTCCAGTCTATTTGTTATCGGAATGAGACTCGTAGCCTGTGATGTATTGCCTGCTCGGTATTTCGCGCCCTCTTCGAATACACGCATTTCGCCACCACCTGAACCCTTGTAGTAATACTCAATGCTCTGTATTGTTTCAAATTTTCCGTCTCGATAGTGTCTCCTGAGAACTTCAAAATCCTCACTATCGTGAGCAAAGAATGAGACGATTCCAATCGTTTCAGTAGAAAGGGCATAGTTAAGAGCTTTTTCTCTGATAGTTTTTGTTGGACTGGAAGTAGACGCTACAAAAAGAATGAAGGGTACATTTGGATACACCTCGAAGCAAAACGCATTTTCAGAGGTATCCCTCGTGCCATCGTTAAGAGAGATTAGTCGCGTGCGGTTATCAAAGTACTCTGGTTTATAGAAATACTTTTTATCCAGTATATCCCGCACTCGTAGCAGGATCGGGTTTTTGATTGTTTCCATAATGACAGGAATCATACATTTTATGACAGCAGTCGTCAATAAAAACACAGGAGGAATGGAGTGATGGTGATGCAGTAATTACCTCTCACTAGGTAGGACATTGTTGGTCAATCTCTTTCAGTCGAGCGATTAAAAAACAATTTTTCTATATGGCTGAAAACGGGGCAAATTTTCCGCTCGAAAGCTCCTCATCAGTGCATAAAAACCCGTATAATAATCTATGTATGGATTAAGATGCGTTGGTTGTTACATGATCGGTGGCTTCTCGGAGTGGTTTTGCCTGTGTTGTGCAAAAGCTCAGTGCGTTGTCGGAATTCGGACGAGCACTCATCCAGGAACGTACTAATGTGGAAGCCGTCCGTCGCCCGGTCCGATGCTGCAAAGGGGAAGAACACGGGAAGGATAAATATAACGGAAGGGACTTATCCGAAAGAGTCGATTCACCCGATTGCTGGGCCGAGGAAAAGGAACTATAGCTCAACTTCAAATAGCTATTACCGCCATGGGAGGCAAAAAATCCGCCCCTTAAGAACATAAGTTTCCAGAAATATTAGCAACGAACAACTCGAAATAATCCATCTATAGGAAGAGAAATGACAGATAAAAATATGTTTTATCGCTTTGATGTGCCGTTATTTACTACTGAAAAAGAGGCTGAAAATTACTTTTCATATAAGAGTATAGATATAAAAGGGTTTAGGGGACTAGACCATGTGGTTTTGAATTTTTCACGGAATGATTTGGTGCTTTTACTGGGACTCAATGAATCTGGGAAAACGAGTATACTGAAAGCGGTCGAATGCTTTGACTTCAATAACGATCCGACACATGAACAATTAAAGTCATTTTTTGCATCTATTAGAAATAAACAGGATATTGATTGCAGCACACCTACAACAATTACTGCTGAAATAGAATTTTCACAGTCTTTAGATTACAAGTTCTTTCAAAAAGCTCTTAAGTCTGCAAGAATCACAGTAGGCAACCGATCAAACGTAGATACGTTCATTACATCTGCAAATCAACGAAAATCTGTCAGGATTGCCAGAGTCGTCCCTTTTGATGATGGTAATGCCCGTCCGAGCTACTATACATTTGTAGATGATGTTACGGCACTTGAACCGGAACTAGGGTCAGTTCTTGCACAAGAGATTGTAAGACGTAGTCCCTATATCCTGTATTTCGAAGACTTTCAAGATGCCATTCCAGATAAGATATTCACTAATAAAAGAAGCGATGGATTTAATTCTGTTTGGTATGAAATTATCGATGGAATATTTTTCAACACCAACTCGAAATATAGCGTAAAAAAATATCTCGGATACTATTCCAAGAGCAATCGCAGAGATGATGATGCCAGAACAGTTTTAAAACAGGTAAACAACACTCTCCAGGAGACATTTACGCAAAAGTGGAGAGATCTGTCAGGAGTAGAGGAAATAGACCATACTGAGATTGCATTTCAGGAATCCAATAAATATTTTGAAATTAAAGTTACAGAAAAAGATGGGACTACATACTCAGTACATGAAAGAAGTAAAGGGGCTATTTGGTATCTCGCGTTCCTAATGAAAACAGAATTTCGAAGAAAAAAATTGCGCGAGGGCTCGGGAAAACCCATTTATTTAATAGACGAACCAGCTTCCAATCTGCACTCGACAGCGCAGATGAACATGGTAAATGACTTTGAAAAACTGGTAGAGGATACCACCGTAATTTATACCACGCACAGTCAGTACCTGATATCCCGAAGTAATGTTAAAAACACATATGTCGTTAGTCGAAGTGACGGTAGCGTCTCGTGCGCCAGATGGGGAGATTATATTAAGGGAAAAGATGCGCGTATTTCATACTATCAGCCATTATATGATTGCCTTCAAATTGTACCGAATAATTTTAATATTCCCTGGGACAAAGCGATCATTACTGAAGGCCCTGCTGATGCAACAACATTGGAGGTTATGCAGTCGGTTTTGAAGGAGGATGTTACTCATGTCATTTATCCAGGCACCAGTGCATCTAACCTGTCCACGTTAATTTCTTTAAACATCGGTTGGTCTGCAAAATTTAAAATCCTACTGGATTCAGATAAAGAAGGAAGGAAACAAAAGGAGCGGTATATGAAGGAATTTTCTCTGCCTGAAAGTCAATTTGTGTTGCATTCTGATAAGAGGCCAGAAATAGAATACATGTTTGAAAAAGCCGAATTAAGCGCACTTTATGAATTTGCGTTCAACGAACATGTCGAGAAATTAAACAAAAAACAGTTTCTTCAACTCATGAGGGTGTTATTTGTGAAAAAAGAATCGCACAAAGATAAGATATTGCCCTTAATTGGAAAAGACACAAGGAGTAGATGTACAAAGTTGCTTCGCGTTCTAAAGGAGTAAAATGTCATGATCACAATAGAACTCACTGCCGGTTGATTTAATGGATCAGTCAGAGAGCATCTCGCGTGCGCCTTTAACGATCTAATAAATTCCGGCGTCCAGTCCGGCGGCCATGGCCATGCCCAGGTTTTCGCATTGATCGACGAAGTCATCCCGGTATTTCCCTTTCAGGATCACCGGAGGCTGAATCAGCTTCCACTTCAACCCGGTCAGAATCTTTTCCACACTGGTTTTGGCGCCCTGTCCGTCCAGTCCGGCCTTGATATACAGGGCAACCGGTTTGCCTTCGGTGACTTCTAGACAGGGATAATAGATCCGTTCCAGGAAATCCTTGATGGCGCCGCTCATATAGCCGAAGTTTTCGGTCGTGCCGATAATTACGCCATCACTCCAGATCACATCCCCGGCATCGCAGTCCCAGGGGATGCGAACCCTTGAATTGACTGGAATATCTTTTTCATAACGGCATCCATGCGCGACTGCCGTTTGCAGTTTCAGGGTGTTTTCGGAGGGGCAGTTCGCGACAATCAGAATTTTCGGCATCAACCCGTTATGGTTCCGTTATCTTCTCCAGCGATGAAATTTCTCCAGCAGGCTCAGCGCCCAGGCCGGAGCGTGGGCCTTTTTCCAGTTTCCCGCCGCGTATTTGTTGGCTTCCATCCAGGTCGGGTAGGCGTGAATCGTTCCCAGAATTTTATTCATCCCCAGTCCATGCCGCATCGCCAGTACGAACTCTGCAATCAGGTCTCCGGCGTGTCTGCCGACGATCGTAACCCCGAGGATTTTATCCTTTCCCGGAACCGTCAATACCTTGATGGCGCCGGTCGCATGTCCGTCTGTTTTGGCCCGGTCCAGTTGTCCGATGTCGTATTCGGTCACTTCATACGGGATATTCCGTTCTCCGGCTTCCAGTTCATTGATCCCGACTCGGGCCACTTCCGGGTCGGTATAGGTTGCCCATGGCAATACGCTGTAGTCAGCCTTGAACTTTTTGAACGGGCTGAACAGTGCATTGACGCATGCGTACCACGCCTGATGGGCAGCGGCATGGGTGAATTGATAAGGGCCCGCAACGTCTCCAACCGCATAAACGTCAGGGTGCCCGGCCTGCAAATACGGATTGGTTTCTATGGCGCCGCGGGGACTGATCGGAACCTTGATGTTTTCCAGTCCATATCCATCCAGTCGGGCCGCCCGTCCCAGCGCCATCAGCATCTGGTCAAACTCGATTTCGACTTCCCCGCCACTGGTTTTGCAGATCAGTTTTTTAGAGGCGCCATCAACGACGACCCTGGTTGCGAAGTGTCCGGTCAGTACATGGATGCCTTCCCCGCGAAAAATTTCGGTGATCTGACTGGAAAACTCTTCGTCTTCCCGCAGCAGAATCTGCTCCTGCCCTTCTATCAGACTGACTTCGCTGCCGAACCGGGCGAAGCACTGCGCCAGCTCACAGCCGATCGGGCCGCCGCCCAGGACAACCAGTTTTTTCGGCAGTTCGCGGATGTTCCATATTGTGTCGGAGGTATAGTAGTCAACCTGGTCCAGTCCTGGAATGGGCGGGACGAAGGGTTCTGCGCCAGCGGCGATGACGATGGATTTCGCGGTCCAGGTTTTGCCGTCCACCCGAACCGAGTTTCTGGACAGGATTTCCGCTTGTCCCTTGATGACATCCACTCCCAGAGACGTATATCTTTCCACCGAGTCATGCGGGGCAATGGAAGCGATGATCTCGTGAACGCGCTGCATGATGTCGGCAAAATCGAATGACGCCGAGGCTTCCCGGATTCCCAGATTTTGTGAATGCCTGATGTCATGGAGAAATTTGGCGGAGGCGATGAATGATTTCGAGGGCACACAGCCGGTGTTCAGGCAGTCCCCTCCCATATCTCCCCGCTCGATCAGAATCACTTTGGCTTTGATGGCGGTGGCGATATAGGCGGTTACCAGTCCACCGCTGCCGGCGCCGATCACGATCAGGTTGGCGTCATACTTTTTACCCATCGGTCTGAATCCTGCTTTTGATGATTTTCAGCAGATACTTCGCAATGTACGGGAAAACCGCGAGTAACACGAATGACGCGATCAGGGCGGGGGATAACAGCCCCTTGAGTGAGTCCAGCTTGGCAAGCTGTGTGCCGGCGTTGATGAAAACCATCGTGCCGGGCGCCATTCCAATCAATGACGCGAGGAAGAAAGTGGCGGTCCTGATTGAGGTCAACCCCATCAGGAGATTGATTGCGAAGAACGGAATGACCGGAACCAGCCGCATTGAAAACAGGTAGAGCGCGCCTTCCTTGCGGAAGCTTTCCCGGATTTTCCCGACCCGTTCCCCCATTTTATTCTGAACCAGGTCGTCGAACAGATACCTGGCAACGAGAAAAGCGAGAGTCGCGCCGATTGTGGCTGAAACCAGCACGATGGCTGTGCCTGCGACAAACCCGAAAATGGCGCCTCCCAGCAGGGTCAGTACCAGCGCTCCCGGAATGGATGCCGCGGTCGCTGCGATGTATATTGCCGAAAACATCAATGCGGTCGTGCCGGGGTTGCCTTCCCTGTAGGCGACCAGTTGATCAAGCTGCGATTTGATGAACTCCAGGTTCAGATACTTTTCCGGCCCCAGCCAGATGATTGCGCCGGCCACGACCAGAATCAGGGCGACAAGAATTATTTTGCCTTTTGACATGTTGTGTTCGAGCCTTGGCTCATTGTGATGTAATTGGATTAGTTCGGGTCAGGAGGCCTGTATTTTGGCGATCAGCGCGTCTGCGAACGCGCTGGTGGACAGGGTGGTCGCGTTATCCATCAGCCGGGCGAAATCATAAGTGACAGAACCGTCGTCCATCACGGCGGGGAAAGCTTCGTTGATCAGTTCAGCGGCTTCATTCCATCCCAGGTATTCGAACATCATTACACCTGAAAACATCAATGATGACGGATTGACCTTGTTTTGATTCGCGTATTTGGGCGCGGTGCCATGGGTTGCCTCAAAAACCGCGTTCCGGTCTGACATGTTGGCGCCAGGGGCAATACCGATACCGCCGACTTCGGCGGCCAGCGCGTCAGAAAGATAATCTCCATTCAGATTCATCGTCGCAATGACATCGAACTCGGCTGGACGCAGCAGTAGCAACTGGAACATGATGTCGGCGATCCGGTCCTTGATCAGGACTTTGCCTTCGGGCATTTCACCGTTGTAATCGTCCCACAACTCCTCTTCGGTTACGATATGATCCCGGAACTCTTGTTTGGCGACTTCATAACCCCAGTTGCGGAAAGCGCCTTCCGTGAACTTCATGATGTTGCCCTTGTGCACCAGGGTGACGCTTGGCCGATTATGGTTAATGGCGAATTCGATGGCTTTTCTGACCAGACGTTTGCTGCCGAACGCACTGATTGGCTTGACTCCCAGCCCCGCGTCCTCGAAAAACGTAGCCCCCATTTCCTCTCTCAGGAACCGGGCCAGTTTTTTGTTCGCCTCAGAGCCGCTTTCATACTCGATTCCCGCATACACGTCTTCCGTGTTTTCCCGGAAGATGACGACATCGACATCTTCCGGAGCCTTGAGCGGAGAAGGCACTCCGCGATAGTAACGCACTGGCCGGACGCAGGCGTACAGATCCATCTGCTGTCTCAACGAGACGTTCAATGACCGGAATCCGCCCCCGATCGGCGTGGTTAACGGCCCTTTTATGGATACCACAAGCTCTTTCATCGCCGCGAGCGTTTCCGCGGGAAAATAGTCTCCCTCATAAATCCCGGCCGCCTTTTCCCCCATATACAATTCGCACCAGTGCACCTTTCTTTTGCCGGAATAAGCCTTGTCAACGGCGGCATCCCATACCCTCAATGAGGCGGAGGTGATGTCAGGCCCGATGCCATCGCCTTCGACATATCCGAGAATCGGGTTATCCGGCACAACTGGTTTGCCGTCCGTTATTGTGATTTTTGTTCCGTTTTCAGGAAATCTGATATGCCGATAGGTCATGGCCTGGATGTGGGTCTGGGTGGTGAAACGGTTGAGTCGAAACTATACTATATCTTCAAGCAGAATTGACAGCAAATATCAATCCGGGCTTCAGGAGCAAATAGAAATGTCCGGCTTCGTAGCAAATGAGGCTTTTATGAGAGGCGGATTTGAGCGACTAGACTCAGCGGAACTCCATAATAATGTGAAGATTAAAACGGCATTTTGAGAGGATTGGATTCCTGAAGCAGAGAAAGAACAGGTATGGCAGAGATAGAGATTATACTGCAAGGTCTCAGAGAAAATGATGACCATGAGAAAGCAGTAAATAAATTACTGGAAATTGATGGTATTGAGCATTATCTGTTCGGTCTGGCATTTGCGCGAAAAAATGGAGTTAAAAGAATATCCAGAAACCTGAAAAAAGTATCCGATAAGGTTGAAATATTTGTTGGAATAAGAAACGGGATCACTTCAGTACAGAGTATATTCGAACTACAAAAATCAGGTATCAGCCCCTATGTGATTGACACTGCGGCTAATAAAATATTATTTCACCCAAAAATATATGCAGCATATACCGATAAACTGGCTCATGTTGTTTTAGGAAGTGCAAACTTGACTTCTGGCGGGCTCAATCAAAATATTGAAGCCAGTTCATATTTGATGTTGAACAGGGAAAAGAAAAAAGACAATGCTTTCATAAATGATCTGATTCAAACGTTTTCCAATATGCCTGCTCTGTACCCGGAACATGTATTTCAAGTGAGTTCTCCCAGGCAGGCGGTATTATTATTACAGGAGGGTAGGTTGGAGGATGAACGTTTAATCAGCTTTCCTTCATCAATATCATCGAATGCAAACCGACCAAGAGATACATTAGTTCCGATTCCTGTGTTTGCAAAGCGAAGTCCTGTATCATATAAAAAAGCAAAAAAAATCAAATCCAGGGTTCCCGGGAATGACCGTAAAGGAGTGTTGGCTTGGGAAAGCAGAGGGTTAACCAAGCGGGATTTGAATATACCTGATGGAAGTAATACACACGCAACAGGATCAATGTATTTCAAAAAAGGAAAAATGGCTGATATTGATCAAAGAAGTTACTTCAGGCAGATAGTTTTTAGCAACGCTGGATGGGAACAGGACCCAACTGAATCAAGAAAACATCTGGAGAGAGCTTTTGTGAAATTTGAGATAGTAGTTAAAAATGTTTCATACGGGGTATTTACACTTAAACTCACACATAATACGAGAACAACTACCCAAACATATCAGCAAGGAAATGCCATGACACAGGTCCATTGGGGGGAGGCCAAATCTCTAATTGCAAAGGAAGACTTGCTTGGCAGATTATTGTCTCTGTATAAAATAAGTGGAGGTAATTACTTTATTGTTATTGACTAGCTTTGCTTGCTGACCGTTGTCTGCGCTGCCGAAGCCTGTCCCAGGCTTCGTTGAGTGTTGCAATCTCATTAACCGTAAGCCCAATTTGTTTTAACAGTCTGGTATCTTGAAATTCGAGAACATCCGCAACCGTATTATTTTTCATCAGTGCATCCAATTGTTTTATTACAATTCTGCTTTTTCCGGGCAAGGGGATAATAATCTTTTCAATTTCGGATGGAACAAGTTCCAGTACACCGCCTCCATAATGTCGCCCTTCCAACTCTGAACTTAAAGCGGTAACTGAATTCACAAAACAATCAACCAGTTTCTTGTCATCACAGCCACTTGTTGTGATTCTATATGCGGTATCCGTTGTATATGCTTTCATATCGTTGTAAATGAGGCGTGGGGTATCATGCGCTCTCTTTAACATGCCGACAGATGTTGAGTAAACAGAGGGGACTTTGAACCAGGGTTTTCTCATCCTGCATTTATATCGGGTATGAAGGTTTTCCGCTTCTCCTTCGTGTATGTATTCAAGCGCGTTATCCGGCAGTTCAGCTTCGTTGTTTACGTTGAACCATATAAAATTTGATGGAAAACCTTTTTCAGAATTCTCAAGATGTTGTTTTCTATCATAAATTATACCTCGGCAGTGTTGACTTCTCCCAAACATCGGGTGTGCCCAATTTTCCAGATTAAATTTATGCACAGTGTCATCATTCACCAGAAAGAATTTGTTGACGCCGGTTACCAAGCCTACGTCAACATTTGCAATGTCGGAAAATTTGTGCACTTCATCATGAATGGATACTTCATCATAAAGCGCTATCTCGTTTTTTGATAATAGAGCTCTTGTCCATTTTCCTTCCATGGTTTTACCATTGATGAAATCAGTTTTGTCGAAAAATGCAGAAGGAGAGCTTTCCAGGAACGAAATTCCGGCTGTAGGTATAATTTTGAGACCGACTGTATGTTCCTTGACATCAAATTTTTTTTCAGCCAGGAACAAAACAGCGCCTTGCAAGGTTCCATCAAACCATATTTCTTGTGGATCGATAATTATCATCCGTTTGCAGTGTTGTCCTAACAGATGGCGAAGTGGCTGGGCATACAAGACATGAAGAATTTCTGATGGTAAAACCATGGCCATGCGTCCTCCTGGTCTGGTCAAGGCCAATGAAGCAATCACAAACGGTACCCACGCATTTGTATGCTTTGTGAACGGCAGATGCGACCTGTCAAATATCCTCTTGGAAAGTATTTGCGTTTTTTCGGGTAAATATTGATAGCGAATAAATGGTGGGTTACCAATGACGGCATCGTAAGAAACATTGTTGTCTAAAGCAGATAAAGACCATTCCAGAAAATCTTTTTCCACAATTTCTGATGAGATATTGAGAAGCCCGCCTGCCTTGTTGCTGGCCTTTAGCGCTTCTGTCTTATCTAACTCGACACCTGTTACTTTTGCTTTTGTTAAGACTGTTCCATTCAGACTCTCAAGGAAAATGCCGTCCCCGCAACTTGGTTCCAAAATTGTGCCCGGATTTATTTCAGCAACCCACCTTGAAAGATAGGTGGCTAAATTGGAGGGGGTATAGTAGCCACCCCTAAGTTTTTGGGCGGATTCACTGCTCTTGAAATTCAATCTTCATCTCCATTTTTCCGAACATTGTCATAAGTTTCTTCCAACTGCTCAAATAATGATCTTTGCTTATGCCCATATACCAGAGCATTGGCTTCTCGGACGAACCATTCTTTCATGGTTTGCTGATTAGTCTCCAGAGCATAATAGAGTTGTTGTTTCAGTTCAGGGTCAATTTCCAGAACGACTCTTCCTGATTTACCTCTTGCCATTACAGATGCCAAAATGAATGTTATATTACATATGTAATATAACATCCCTGGCTATCAAATCAAATGATTTTCTTAGTAGCTACTTAGGGAATCTCTGATTAATCAGTTTCTATTGTATAATTTTTGTACTTCATACTGACTGGAGATATTTCCGATGCGCCAGAGTACTTTTTCCGAAGCTGGATTTGACAAATACAAGAAACAGACGCGCAAGGAGCGTTTTCTGGATGAGATGGAGCAAATCATTCCGTGGGTGGAGTTGAATGCAGTCATCGAGCCTTTTTATCCCAAACCGCAAGGGGCAGGCCGCAGGCCGATTGGAATAGACCGGATGTTGCGGATTCACTTTCTGCAACACTGGTTCAGTCTTTCGGACCCGGCTGCCGAGGAAGCGTTGTACGATTCGTTGTCGATGCGCCGGTTTGTGGGCATAGACCTGGGTCGGGAGCCGGCTCCCGACGAGACCACGATCTGCAAGTTTCGTCATCTGATGGAGAAGCATAACCTGGGGGAACGATTGTTCGGACTGGTCAATGAATATTTGGGTGAGAACGGACTGAAGGTGAATCGGGGTACGATCGTGGATGCCAGCATCATCTGCGCACCGAGTTCGACCAAGAACCGGGAGAAGAAACGAGACCCCCAGATGCACTCGACGCGCAAGGGGCAGCAATGGTACTTTGGTATGAAGGCGCATATCGGTGTGGACAGTCGCAGCAAGCTGATTCATTCGGTGGTGGCTACGCCGGCGAATGTTCATGATTCACAGGTTCTGCCGGAACTTCTGCACGGGAAAGAGACCCGTGTATGGGGAGACTCGGCCTATACGGGTCAGAAGGCGGTGATTTCACAGGTAGCGCCGGAGGCGAAGGATTTCACTCATTCGAAGGGGACGCGCTACCGCAAATTGACGGAGAAGGAGCGCTTGAAGAATCGAACCAAGTCCCGGATACGGTCGAAGGTGGAACATCAGTTCGGTATTCTCAAGCGGCAGTTCGGTTTTACCCGGGTTCGTTACCGGGGGCTGGAGAAGAACACGCATCGACTGGTTGTGGCCTGTGCCTTAAGCAATCTGGTGATGGCGAAGAAAGTACTGTTGAGACAAAGGCGGTTGAAACTGCAGGCTACGTACGCCTGAAAAATGAAAAGAGGGGGAGAATGCTTGTATTTCCCCGCTCCCGCTCACTGATTCCGGGCCATTCTGTCTTTCAGACCCACTCATATCCCGGATTTACAAAAATGACTACCCAAAATCCCCAAAACTCGTATTGTTCAGACTTTCCTTAGATATAAAGAAGATGCTATTGCAGTTTGTCTGGAATTGGGAGTCTGCGTTGGTTGCCTCAGGAATAAACACAGCGCACCAATTCCGATTTTGCCGATCCCGAGATGGTCCATTCGAGTAACACGTCATTCTCGCGCAGGGTGATTTCGGCGCGATATGTGTCGTCGTTGCAAATATGAGGCGAGCGGCTTTCCCAGGACAAATCGGGTTGCAGCATGAATTCAACCAGTTCCACCGGATGTGATTCACCATGGCGAAGATGTTGCAGGCGGATTACAGTGTCCGATGCGGCCCTGTGCCATCGGTAACGGTTCGAGAAATTCAGGCTGAGCCCCGAATCGGCGGTCCACGATCCGGTTTCGTTGAACGTGATATAACTGTCGTGTGGGCATTCGACGGCGACCCATCCGCTGCCGGATACACGCCAATGATGATTGGCATGACATGACTGCGATTCAAACTTGATCCTGGATATGGTTTTTAGTCTCTGCCAAAGCATGACCGCGCGAAACCGGGACGATCAGCAAAAAGCGACCAATCCGTTCAGACCAGTACGCTGTCGAGGGCGACCAGGACTCTTTCTACTTCTTCCTGATTCGAGTAGTGAACCAGGGAGATACGGACGACGCCGTCATCCGGGTCAATACCAAGGTCACGAATCAGCCGCCAGGCATAGAAATGGCCGCTTTCGCAGCCAATTCCCCGATCCTGCATTTGTGACGATACCGACCGCGCTGACGCGCGCAGGGGCTGGAATGCGATGGTCGGCGACCGGTCTCCGTCCCGGGTATGGGCTTTGCCGATCAGCCTGACATTCCGGTTATTGTCCAGATAATCCAGAATGGGTTTTGCCAGTTGATTTTCGTGGTTGTGAATCAAAGCCCCGATCTGTTCCATCTTCTGTGCGATTGCGGCGTTCCCGCCCTGCGCTTCGTCCGGTATCACATAGTGATGGCGATACAGCGCTTCGAAATAATCCAGTACCCCGGCACAGCCCGCGACCTGCACGTGTTGCGGCCCGGCCGGATTGAACCATTTTTCCGGTGAGCCGGTATTGAAAAAATGGCACTGCGGCTCGAGGGCATTCATTGTCTTTCGATCAATATACATCAGGCTCTGGTGAGGGCCGAACACCTTGTACAGGCTGAAAACGTAGCCGTCCACGCCCAGCGCCTTCAGGTCGCAGATCTGGTGGGGGGCATGGCCCACCGCGTCAATAAACACCCTGATCGCGGGATTGTACGCCTTGATCTGGCGGGTGATGGCCTGAACCGGGTTGCTGGCGCCGGCAATATTGGAGCAGTGGGTAAAAAACACCCATTTCGTTCTGTCGCTCAGCAGGGAGGCGAGGGTTTCAGGATTCAGCAATCCGTCCTGCCTGTCCACCCGCCATTCCCGCAGGGTAACGTTTTTCTGTTGCGCTATTTTTCGCCATACTCCGTTGTTCGCCTCATGATCCTGGTTGGTCACGATAATTTCATCGCCTTCATTCAATTGTGCGCCGACAGCCTGGGCCATTACGTAGGTGTTGATTGAAGTCGATGGCCCGATAGTCAGTTCATCCGGGGAAATGTTGAGCGCCGCCGCCCAGCCGTGGATAGCCCGGTCCATCGCTTCTCCGGCGGCGGTTGAAGTGGCGTACCGTTCATAAGGCTGAACCCGGGTATGGGCGTTATACTGATTCAGTATCCGGTTGACCTGGTTGGCCACATAACTGCCCCCCGCGTTGGCGCAAAATACAAAATCCGGGTCATCGGACAGCTGATTGAATTGTTTTCTGACGAATTCGACATCAAGTTTCATGTAAAGAAGCTCTCGTTGGTATATTTTGCAAGGGAAACCATATTATAATCCGTAAATCTTCGGTAACGCATATTTGCAAGACAATGGAATCAGATCTTAAAATCACCCGCGACGCGGTAACCCGGGTTAATCAATTGCTGGAAACCAAAGGCAATCCTGAGCTGATGCTTCGGGTCTATATACAGGGCGGCGGTTGTTCCGGTTTCCAGTATGGCTTCCAGTTCGATGACGCCCGCCAGGAAGACGATATATCCATAGAACGCGAAGGAATCCGGGTATTGGTCGATATGCTCAGCCTGCAATATCTGGACGGGGCGGAAATTGATTATAAGGACGATCTGATGGGGAGTCGTTTTCTGGTCAACAACCCCAATGCCTCAACCACTTGCGGCTGCGGATCATCGTTTTCCATTTGAGTTAAGGAGTTTCCGGATTTCCGGGATTCGGAGATTTTCGGCTGAAAGCCTGAGGTTTCCTGATGCCATCAGCCCTTGAGCTTTTGCCGGCCATCCCCATATTGTGACCCGTATATGATCCAACCCTTAATTTATGTATTGAATGATGAGTCAAGATTACGTGAAAGATTCAAAACCACAAGGCGACACCGATGCCGCTTCAAGTGATCAGGTGGAAGCGGCGGAGCCCGCGTCAGAGTCCACAGATGCTGAACAACCGGATGTATCTTCTCCCGGAGGCGAATCGAAGGAATTTGAAGAGGATTCCAGAGAGGATTTGATCGAAAAGCTCATTGCTGCCCGGAATCAGATCACGGAAATGAAGAGCGGCTATGTCCGGGCTAAAGCGGATGTTGAAAATGTTCGGCGCCGCAGCCGGAATGAAATTATTTCAGCCAGAAAATATGCGATTGAGAAGTTTGCGCAGGAACTGCTGGGTGTGCTCGACAGCCTCGACCAGGCCAGCAAGGTGGAAATGGGTGAAACCAGCAGTGAGCCCGTATCGAAAATGAAGGAAGGGCTTGAGCTGACTTTGAAACAGTTTGCGACGGCGATGGAGAAGTTTGGAATCACAGCGGTGGAAGCCGAGTCCGGTATGAAATTCAATCCCGACCTGCACCAGGCAATCAGCGTGGCGCCGACTGACGAGGTTGAACCCGACCATATTTTGAGTGTGATGCAGAAAGGATTTCTGTTGAAGGATCGTCTTTTGCGCCCGGTCATGGTGGTGATCGCGAAAAGCGGCGGGAAATAACTCGCAAATACTTGTTATTGAATAATTAATCCCTATATCTAAAGTCAGTTCTTTTAAGTTACAGGTTTATTGAGGAAGCAGAAATGTCAAAAATTATCGGTATCGACCTGGGCACGACCAACTCCTGCGTAGCAGTGATGGAAGGCAGTACCCCGAAGGTGATTGAAAACAGCGAGGGTGATCGCACCACGCCCTCCATTATCGCTTTTACCAAAGACAACGAAGCGCTGGTGGGTCAATCGGCCAAACGTCAGTCGGTCACCAATCCGGAAAACACCATTTTCGCGGTAAAACGTCTGATCGGGCGTCAGTTCAGCGAAGATGTGGTGCAGCGTGATCTCGACTTGATGCCCTACAAGATCGTCAAGGCAAAAAACGGGGATGCCTGGGTTGAAGCAGGCGGCAAGCAAATGGCGGCGCCGGAAATATCCGCCCGGATTTTGCAGAAAATGAAACAGACCGCGGAAGATTATCTGGGTGAAGAAGTGACCGAAGCGGTAATCACGGTTCCCGCCTACTTCAATGATTCCCAGAGGCAGGCGACCAAGGACGCCGGCAAAATAGCAGGTCTGGATGTGAAAAGGATCATCAATGAACCCACCGCGGCGGCGCTGGCCTATGGTATGGACAAGGCCAGGGGCGATCACAAGATTGTGGTCTATGATCTTGGCGGCGGCACCTTTGATGTTTCGGTCATTGAAATCGCGGAAGTGGACGGGGAATATCAATTTGAAGTGCTTTCAACCAATGGCGATACATTCCTCGGCGGGGAAGATTTCGACCGTCGGCTGATTGATTATCTCGCGGATGAATTCCAGAAGGATCAGGGGATGAATCTGCGCGGCGACCCGCTGGCGATGCAACGTCTCAAGGAAGGCGCGGAAAAAGCAAAAATCGAGTTGTCTTCGAGTTCCCGGACCGAAGTCAACCTGCCTTATATTACAGCGGATGCAAGTGGTCCCAAGCACTTGAACATGAAGCTGACCCGGGCAAAACTCGAAGCGCTGATTGATGACCTGCTGAAACGGACGCTGGGGCCTTGCCGGACTGCGCTCAAGGACGCAGGTATCAAAATCTCTGAAATCAATGACGTTATCCTGGTTGGCGGTCAGACCAGAATGCCGAAGGTGCATGAGGTCGTGGAAAACTTTTTCGGCAAGGAAGCGCGACGGGACGTCAACCCGGATGAAGCCGTTGCCATGGGCGCCGCCATCCAGGGCGGAGTTCTCGGCGGAGATGTCAAGGATGTGTTGCTGCTGGATGTGACGCCACTCTCGTTGGGTATTGAGACCCTTGGCGGGGTGATGACGAAGCTGGTGGAAAAGAACACCACCATCCCGACCAACGCCAGTCAGGTATTCTCTACCGCGGAGGACAATCAGAACGCGGTCACGGTGCATGTGCTGCAAGGTGAGCGGGAGATTGCAAGTGGAAACAAATCCCTGGGTCGTTTCGATTTGACCGAAATACCCCCCGCGCGTCGTGGAGTACCCCAGATTGAGGTTTCGTTTGATATCGACTCCAACGGGATACTGAATGTTTCCGCCAAGGACAAGGCCACGGGCAAGCAGAACAAGATCGTGATCAAATCCAGTTCCGGCCTGTCTGATGACGAGATAGAGAACATGGTTCGCGATGCGGAAGATCACGCCGAAGAAGACAGGAAGACCCGGGAGCTGGTGGATGCCCGGAATCAGGGTGAAGCGCTGGTTCACGGAGTCAGGAAATCACTGGAAGAGCTGGGCGACAAGGTCGATGAGAATGAGAAGAAGGGCATTGAATCCGCCATTGGCGAGCTTGAGGAAGCCTTGAAGGGAGATGATCTCGATGAAATCAAATCCAGGTCTGAATCCCTGTCCCAGGTCAGTTACAAGCTCGCCGAGCAAATGTATGCCCAGGCCGATAGCGATAGCGGTGGTGATGGCGACGTTGCGGGTGATTCGGACCAGAGTGATGCAAAAGATGACATTGTCGATGCCGAATTTGAGGAAATTGATGACGACAAAAAGAAATCCTGACAGATTTGCAGATCAGTATGGAATCCACCGGGGGCGATATCCGCTGGAATGCGATTAAAGCGAGGCTGTAACCCTGGCTTTTGCAGGTCGATCAGGCATGGAATAACCGATGTCAAAAAGAGATTATTACGAAGTTCTGGGAGTTGACCGCACTGTCAGTGAGCCGGACCTGAAAAAGGCCTATCGCAAATTGGCGATGAAATATCATCCGGACCGCAACCAGAACAGCGAACAATCAGAAGTCAGATTCAAAGAGGTGCAGGAGGCCTGGAGTGTGCTTTCCGACCCCCGGAAACGGGCTGCTTATGACCAGTTCGGACATGCGGGCGTGGACCCTTCCAGCGGCATGGGCGCCGGCGCTGGCGGGGTTGGGGATATTTTCGGGGATATTTTCGGGGATATTTTCGGTACAGGCGGCGGCGGACGACGACGCAGTCGCGGCGCGGATTTGCGATTTGGTCTGAGCCTGACACTGGAAGAAGCGGTGAACGGGGTCGAAAAACAGATCCGCGTTCCCAGAATGTCAGATTGCGCAACCTGCAAGGGGTCGGGTTCGCGGCCGGGTTCGCAAGCACAGACGTGCCGGACCTGTAATGGTCATGGCCAGGTAAGGATGCAGCAGAATTTTTTCTCCGTCCAGCAAACCTGTTCGACCTGCAAGGGTCAGGGTCAGGTTATCACGGATCCATGTTCATCCTGTCATGGCCAGGGCGTTGTCAAGGAAGAAAAGACACTTTCCGTAAAGATCCCCGCCGGAGTGGACAATGATGATCAGGTCAGATTGTCGGAGGAAGGAGAAAGCGCCGGTCCCGGCGCCTCCCCGGGGGATCTGTATGTTCAGGTTCGACTGAAGAAACACGAAATATTCGAGCGGCGCGGTGATGATTTATACTGTGAGGTGCCCGCCAGTTTTTCAGCCATGGTGATCGGTGGAGAATTGGAAATTCCCACCTTGTCCGGCAGGGGCAATTTAAGAATTCCGCCGGAAAGCCAATCCGGCAAAGTGTTCCGGTTAAAAGGCAAGGGAGTGCGCAATGTTCGAAATGGTAATCAGGGGGATCTGTATTGCAAGGTTGTTGTTGAAACCCCGGTCAAACTGACCAGGAAACAGAAATTGTTGCTACAGGAATTTGAAGACAGTCTGACGGAAGGCGGCAACCGGCATTCTCCACGCAGTGAATCGTGGTCAGACAAGATAAAATCGTTTTTTGATGAGTTGGTTCCCTGACAATACCCGGACAGCGACCGGATTGTCGGCTTGAATCAGTCAGCGCCTTAGGTTCGATTGATGTCAGGCGCACACGAGACACTGGGTGAAGGCGGAGCATTCCACAAGAATCTCCCAGGATTCACGCCCCGAAGAGTTCAACAGGAAATGGCGGTTGAGGTGGAATCCGCGCTGCGATACGGCGGTAATCTGGTCGTTGAATCGGGCACCGGTACAGGCAAGACGTTTGCCTACCTGATCCCTGTGATTGAGAGCGGGAAACGAACGATCATCTCGACCGGGACAAAGCATCTGCAGGAGCAGATTTTTTTCCGGGACCTTCCCACCGTGCTGGATGTGCTGGATACACAGGTGAATGCCGTCCTCCTGAAAGGACGTTCGAATTACCTGTGCCGGTATCGACTGAAGCTGAACAGTCAGCAAAGCGACCTGATCGGACGAGCCGATCAACTGGCTTACGATGCCCTGGATGACTGGTCGAACAGGACCACGACCGGGGATATTGTCGAGGTTGCCGGGATAAAAGAGGATTCCCGGGTCTGGTCGAAAGTGACCTCAACCGCCGAAAACTGTCTTGGGGGCAAGTGCCCGGATTTCAGTCGGTGTTTTGTCAATCAGGCACGACAACAAGCGCTCAAGGCAGATATCGTGGTGGTTAATCATCACTTGTTTTTCTCGGACATTACACTGAGGACCGAGGGCTTTGGCGAACTTTTGCCCGACCATGAAGCGGTCATACTGGATGAGGCGCATACGGTTGCCGATACGGCCACGCATTTTTTTGGAAACTCTGTTTCCAGCTTTCAACTTAAAGAGTTGATTGCGGACATACTGGCGGCGGAACAGAATGAAAAAAGCGCGGTCAATCTCAAAGATCACATTGGCCCGGTCAAAACCCGGATAGAACGATTCCAGGCATACTGCAAAACACTGGCAACTGAATCCGAAATCCTCGCTGATCTGATCAGCAATCGGTTCGATCAAGCCTGGACACAATTGTATTGTGAATTATCGGGGCTTGTCGACGCGCTCGAAATGGCGTCACTGGCCGGGGAAGATCTTGGCAAATGTTACAGCCGGGCCACCCGGATTATCAGCCAACTGGAAGTCTGGCGGGAAGACCGCGAGAGAGAGAGTGTCTGCTGGCTGGAAACCGGCAAGAGCTTTTTCCGGTTCAACGTTTCCCCGCTGAATGTCGGGAAGCGCTTCGACCCGTTTTTATCGAGTCCGGAAGTTTCCTGGATATTCACCTCTGCCACTCTCGCCGTAGGTGACGACTTTTCTTCATTTTGCGGCCAGCTCGGACTTCACGAAGCCGAGACTCACCGCTGGGAAAGTCCTTATGACTTCCAGGCCAATTCCTTGCTGTACTTGCCAAAAGACCTGCCCGACCCCCGCGATGCGGTTTTTTGTCATGCGCTCGTTGATGTCATCATGGATGTAACCAATGCCAGTTCCGGCCGCGCCTTTTGCCTTTTCACCAGTCATGCAATGATGCAGCGGGTTTATCAGGAGCTGTCGGAAAAGTGCCGGTGGCCGTTGTTTTTACAGGGGCGGGCGGCAAAACAGCATTTGCTGAAACAGTTTCTGGATACCGAAAACTCAATCCTGCTTGGTACCGCGAGTTTTTGGGAAGGCGTGGATGTCAAGGGCCAGGCTTTGAGTTGTGTGATTATCGACAAGCTGCCGTTTGAACCGCCATCGAATCCGCTATTGAAAAGTAAATTGCAGGTTTGTGAAGAAAACAATGGGGTTCCCTTTATGGATATTCAGGTGCCCGACGCGGTAATTTCCCTGAAACAGGGAGCGGGCCGTTTGATTCGCTCTGAAAAGGATAAAGGTGTCCTGGTCATCTGTGATTCCAGAATTTCAACCAAATCGTACGGCAAGCTGTTTCTGGACAGTTTGCCGCCCATGCCTGTGACCCGGAATATCGATGAGGTATACCGATTTTTCAGATCGCGTACAGGGCAATGAGGTTTCTCTCGATTGATACGGTGACCGAATCGTGTTCTGTCGCGTTGCTGGACGGCTCTGAAACGGTTCAACAGAAGGAGATACAGCCGGGCGGTCATTCCCGGCTTGTGCTGGGTATGGTCGACAGGGTAATGACCGATAGCGGCCTGCGCCTGGGCCAGCTTGACGCGGTCGTGGTGGACACCGGGCCGGGATCGTTTACCGGCGTGCGGATCGGTCTGGGTGTGGCGCAGGGGCTGGCTTATGGCGCGGATTTGCCGGTGATCGGAGTATCTTCACTGGAGGTCATGGCAATATCGGTGGGCAGCGGTGTCGTTGCGCCGGCTATCGACGCTCGGATGAAGCAGATTTATTGTGCTGTCTATGAGGTTCGGGAAAGCGGCAGGCCAACTCCGGTACTGGCTCCCTGCGTATGCTCCCCCGACCAGTTCGGCGCGAGGCTTGGGCAGGCGGAATATGGTGTGGGAAGCGGATGGGATATTTATGCGGACATCATTCGCGGCAGGTCGGGAAACCGGCCCATCCGTATCGAACATGCACTCTTTCCCGAAGCGATTCAGGGACTTAAGGTAGCGCAGAGAATCGGTATCGGGGGGGCGGTAGATCCCAGGTGGCTTGAGGCAACCTATATCCGGGACCAGGTTACAGGCTGAAATCCTGAAATCACAGATGACACGATCACCCTGCTGAATCATGCGATAATCCGTGATGGCGTGATTGACATTGCGGCGCAGAAAACACGAAACGGAGATAACCGGTAACCGATGGCCCGAAAAAGAAAAACCATTCTGGTTATCGCCGTGTTGATCGGGCTGGTCGCGCTGCCGCCGCTTGTCGCTACGCTGTTTCTGAATTCCGCGCAAGCGAAGTCGATCATCACGTCCTGGGTCGAAAGCCGGACCGGGAGGGAGTTTTCAATTGATGGCAGACTGGGTATGGCCATGGGCCTGTCTACCACCATCGTTGCCCGCGACGTGCGGTTGTCGAACAGCGATTGGGCGCTGGCTGATGACATGCTCACCATCGGCAGGTTATCGATAACGCTTTCTGTTCCCGGATTATTCAGGGGCGAGGGATTGATCCGGGAAATTCATGTCCAAAACCCGATATTAAGGATAGAACGCCACCCGGAAACCGGAAAATTCAACGTGGATCTCAGGAAAAGCGCAAGTCTGGACCGCATTGCCGGTCCGGGTCTCATATTCAGTAAATTTCTGGATGTCAGGCAGATGTCCATCGGCGAAGGGCAGGTGATCTACTATTACCCCGAACGCAGATGGGAGCTCGATATTACGGACGCCGTTGCCCGGTCACCGGCAATGGATCAGCCGATTGATCTTCGCATATCCGGCGCAGTGGAAAAGACCCCGTTCGCGCTGGCCGGACAAACAGGAAGCCTCCGGTCTGTCATTGAGCGCGTCGAAACCGGGGTCAGTCTGCAAGGGCACATCATCAAACCGGAAAACACCCTGCTTGTTTCCGGCGCCATCGACAACCTCCGGGGATGGAGGGGCCTGAATCTGTGGTTTGAGACCTTTATCACCGACCTGTCCGACCTGTCCGACCTGGTTGGGACACCATTGTATTCCTACCGCGATATCAGCGCTTCCTGGAATCTGGTTCAGCCCGGGTCCCCCGGGACGTTGCGCATGGACTCGATAAAAGTATCTTCTCCGGACTATGGTCTGGAATCGAGTCTCAACGGACAAATCGGGTATCTGCCCCGGTTCCGACAAATGAGCCTGACTTTTTCTGCGAAGGGCAACCTTGATCACGGGGTGTTTTCACATGAATTGAATCAGGACATAGCGCTTGAGACCGATATAAGCGGAACGCTTGTCCGTGACAGTGGAGATTTGCGCCTGACCCTGAATCACGGCGCCATTCGGTCGGCAGGCATGAAGCTGGATTTGGCCGGTGCGGTAGAGAGCATGGCCGGCGACTGGGTCAGCCCGCTGCAAGTCAGCCTTGAACTGGAGGATCTGACCTACCTCGGTGACCTGATAAACAGGGACCTGCCCAGCGTTCCGAATGTCTCGGCGTCCGGCAACATCTATCGCCTGGATGATGAAATCAGGATATTCGACATCCTGCTTGAAAATGATTCCCCCGGAGTCAAGGTGGTGGCTGTGGGCAGCCTCGAAAATCCGGGCGCCCGGCAACGGGGAGTGATTGACTTCTCGGTACGGGCCGGGTCGGACTTTATTGATCAGTCGGCAGGTTCCGTCATGGCCGGGTTGCTGCAATATCTGACCGTGGCCGGAACCGTTCATCTGGACGCGGATGAGGTTTCGATCCCGGATATCAGTGTCAATGCGCAGGGAGAGGGTATCCGGATTGACGGCAAGGGCGAGTTTGGCTCTGTCAGCAATGTTGAAACCCTGCAAGTTGATTTGGAAGGAAGCGTGCAGGGGTTGGACAAACTGCGTGACCGGGTCGGTCAGCCACTGCCGGCGACTGAAACGATTACCGTCAGCGCTGTACTGTACGGTGACGAGTGGCAGAAATTGAATCTTGGCGACATTCAGGTGAAGCTGACGGATCCTGCTGTGATCGCCTCCCTGTCTGGTGAAATACGCAACCTGGGGAAATCTCCGAAACTGATTCTGAATTTTGGCGTTGAAGTCAGGGATGCAGAGCCGTTTCTCGCACATTATCCTGATCTGCCAATGGATTCGCTTGGGCCGTTTGTGACAGAATTGTTGCCGGCCAGGGGCCGGGGTGAGCTACGCAGTACGAAAATACACAATGGCGGGGTCGTTCACAGTATCAGGAAGCTCGAAATCCTTTCCGATGCAGGTTTGAAAAGCAGGGTCACCGGCCGCATTGATCACCTGTTTACCGGGCAGTGGGGCGGCCCCGTCTCACTCAGGGTTTACGGAGAACTTGAAGAAGGGGTACTGCCCTCTGTCCATGCCGACCTTGTCGATTTGGGGGGTTATCTGGACAGCGTCGCCGAAGTTTCGGTTTCAGGGCAGGGGATTGCGGTTGATCGGGTCAATGCCAGGCTCATATCCGGTTACAGTGAAACCAGCGTTTCCGGAAAAATCGAAAGCCTGTCACCATTTGAAACGACCGGGCTGGAACTGACAATCGACCGACCGCATCTGAACGATCTGCTGGTAGAAGGAGCCTGGCCCGCCCTGGTGAGGGATTTCCCGGTGCATGGCGAACTGGTCTTCAAAAATGCCGATCAACCCGGCCAGGTATCACTTGACCTGAAGATGGCTGACAGTGATTTGACCGGCCACATTTATTTATCTCCGGTAAATGACGAAAAATCAGAATCGGAAAGCGCCGGAACCGCCATCTCCGGCAGATTCACTTCACAGAACATGGACCTGATCCAGTTGCTGCCTCCTCCGGGAGATTCTCCCGGGTTCTTTTCCCGGAACCACATCCGGTTACCCTGGCTGGATGATGCAAACGCAAGGATAAAGGCGGATTTCAGGCGTTTGAGGAGCAGAATCCTGCGGCTTGACAATACCGTCCTGGATGCGGAGGTACACAATGGTCGGTTGTCTTCCAGAGTAACAGGCGAAAGCGGGGATAACGGCACAATGGACATCATGTTGTCACTGTCAAATCAGCCGCAGGGAAAATTGAAATCCCGGATCGCGCTGGATGGCAATGACGTTGATCTCGCGGCGCTGGCCGGAACGGAAGACCTGGATTATGAGCAAAAAGGCGTCTTTTCAATTCAGGCCGACATTGAAGGATCCGGTCGTTCCGTTTCCGAAATCATGGGTAGCGCCAATGGCCCGATACTGATCAGACTACAATCTGCAACACTGAGAAACCATAGCCTTCGGTTATTGGGCGGGGACCTGTTTCTGGGGTTATTGGATGGTCTGAATCCGTTCAAGTCCCAGGATGAGATTATTGATCTGGACTGTGGCGTGATCAATTTCGATCTGGAAAATGGCGTGGCCTCGAATGATCGGGGCATTGCGCTGAAAACAACGGACTTCACTTTACTGGGCGGTGGAGAAGTGGATTTTTCCGGGGAGAACCTGGATCTGGAGGTTTCGACCAAGGCGAGAAAGGGATTGGGGGTCAGCCCCGGCAGTTTTGTCAGGCTGCTCCGGGTCGAGGGCAAGATCAGCAACCCCGAAGTTCGTCCCGGCGGACTGCTGGAGAGCGGGGTCTCGCTGGGGGTGGGTTATCTGACCGGCGGATTGAGTTTGCTGGCCAGCGGGCTGCTTGACCTGATCGAGGCGAATTCCGATGTTTGCGCCACGGCGATGAAAGGATGAAAAACACGTTGACAAAAACACGAAAGCAGTACGAAAAAGTTTTATTCCGGGATATAATATCCCGCTTTATTGAACAATGGCCGGGGTGTACGGCCTTACCTGGAGGTTATTATGTCTGTGGCAGATACATTGAATTTACTGAAAGAGAGTGACGCCAAGTTCGTCGATCTTCGATTTACCGACACAAAAGGAAAGGAACAACATGTGACACTTCCGGTCAGGGTGGTAGACGAAGACCTTTTTGAAGACGGTAAAATGTTCGATGGTTCATCCATAGCCGGCTGGAAAGGGATCAACGAGTCAGACATGATCCTGATGCCGGACCCCGACAGCGCCGTAATGGATCCATTCAGCCAGGAAGCGACAGTCAATATCCGGTGTGACGTTATCGAACCTTCCGACATGCAGGGTTATGAACTGGACCCGCGCTCGATTGCGAAACGCGCGGAAGCTTATCTGGCGTCAACCGGCATTGGTGATACCGCCTATTTCGGCCCGGAAAACGAGTTTTTCCTGTTTGATTCGGTACAGTGGGGCAATGATATTGACCATTGCTTCTACAAAGTGGATTCCACGGAAGGCGCCTGGAACAGTGGCCGGGAGTACGAAGACGGCAACACCGGTCATCGCCCCGGCATAAAAGGCGGGTATTTCCCGGTGCCTCCGGTTGATAGCCAGTCCGACGTTCGCGGCACGATGTGTCTTGTGCTGGAGCAGATGGGTGTTCCGGTTGAGGTTCATCACCACGAAGTGGGCACCGGCGGGCAGGGTGAAATCGGCACCCGGTTCAATACGATGGTGCGCAAGGCGGATGAAGTGCAGGTCTATAAATACGTCGTGCACAATGTCGCCCACAATCACGGTCTTACCGCCACCTTCATGCCCAAACCCCTGGTCGGGGACAATGGTACCGGTATGCACGTGCATCAATCCATCTTCAAGGACGGGGAAAATGTGTTTTCCGGAGATCAGTATGCCGGGTTGAGCGATGAGGCGCTCTATTATATTGGTGGTATCTTCAAGCATGCGAAGGCCATCAACGCCTTCGCAAATGCCAGTACCAACAGCTACAAAAGGCTGGTTCCGGGATTTGAAGCCCCGGTCCTGCTCGCCTATTCCGCGAAAAACCGTTCCGCGTCCTGCCGTATTCCCTATGTCGCAAATCCCAAGGGCCGGAGAATAGAAATTCGTTTCCCCGATTCGACAGCCAATCCTTATCTGGCGTTTGCAGCCATGCTGATGGCCGGGCTGGATGGTATTCAAAACAAGATTCACCCCGGCGGGCCGGCAGACAAGGACCTTTATGATCTGCCGCCGGAAGAGGAAACCGATATTCCAACCGTGGCCCACGGCCTCGATATCGCCCTCGAAGCGCTGGACAATGACCGCGAGTTCCTGCTCGCCGGTGGCGTATTCAGCAATGATGCCATTGACTCTTATATCGAACTGAAAATGGAAGAAGTCAATCGCATGAGAATGGCGGCCCATCCCGCTGAATTCGACATGTACTACAGCGTGTAACCTGCCGGACAAAAGAAACAAAAAACATCAATCAACCAAAATCAAAACAGCAATCAACCAAAATCAGAATTGCTCTGGAAATCCCCGTCCCCTTGAACCGTTGGACAACTTTTGGATTTGCTCTGACATGGATAGTGCAATATACTGTCCGATGAATGTTCAGGCAGGAGAGATGCAATGAGAAAGGTGATAGCAGGCACGGCCGTATTGATGGTCAGCGTGTTGTTGATGATCCCGGCCGTAGCACAGGAATCGGAAGAACAGAATTCCGGGAAACAGACCCCTGATGAGTGTCTTCTTAATGGCGGTTCCTGGTCCGAGTGCACTGGTAACGTAATGAACTCCGATGAGAACTCTGTCAACCCCTATTCAGACATCCTGAAAGAACTCGGCATAGAGGGAGCGGGGGCAGGGCTTGGGACCCTCTCGGCTGTACAAAGTATCAGGAAAAAGATGACTCAAGGAACGTATGGGAAGGAGCGTGCTCTTCAGTAAAGCGCTCCTTGAGGCAGGTGCGTTATTCGTTGGTCTGGCAAGTATTTCTGCGACTGCTGGTTATCTGGTTGGGCGGACCGAGAACTCTTCAGTAATCGCGGCGGCTGTGGTTACCGCTTTGCTTGGCGCCATGCTTACCTGGTGTGCGTGGGCAGCCAAGGACAAAAACATCAGATACTCCATCCTGGCCGGTTTTGGCACAGCTTTTTTCTGTTTGATTTTCATCCTGGTCATGAATCTAACAATCAACAGTGTGGCAAGTGAAGACCGTATTGCCTGGGAACAAGAACTGCTATTGACAGAAAAACTACTGGAACGACATTTGGAACAATGTTCCGAATTGGAATTTCGCATCAACAAAGCTCGAGAAAAAGTCGGATTGCCTCAACTGAGCAGTGAAATTGTGTGTGGAAGGCCATAAGTCGACTCACCCCGGATAATCCCGCACCACTTCCAGGAATTCGTCTCCGAATTTTTCCAGCTTGGCGTAGCCGACGCCGCTGATATTTAGCAGCTCTTCGCGCCGGGCCGGTTTTCTTTGCATGATTTCTTTCAGGGCGCTGTCGTGGAAAACCATATAGGGAGGGATGCCGTATTGTTCCGCCAGTTGCTTCCGACAAGTGCGCAACGCCTCCCACAGTTCCTGGTTCTCCTCGCCAACATCAATTTTGACTTTTGTCTTTCTGGCGACGGCCTGTTTGCTTGCATCTTCCCGCAACATCAAGTCAACGTCGCCCTTCAGCAATGGACGGGTGGTCCCGGTGAAGCGCAGCGCTCCGAATCGTTCGGCGTCGGATACCAGGAACCCGCGCACAATCAACTGTCGGATGACCGACCGCCACTGGTTTTGCGACAGGTCCGCGCCGATCCCGAAAGTGCTTAAATGCTGATGACCGTGTTGCCTGATTTTTTCCGTATCCTTACCCAGCAAAACATCAATGATATGCAACGCCCCGAAACGCTGCCCGGTACGATAGATACAGGATAGCAGCTTTTGCGCGATTTCAGTGCCATGCCGTGTCTTCGGCGGGTTGAGGCAGGTATCACAGTTGCCGCAGGGGGCCTGGCGTTCCTCCCCGAAGTACTCCAGCAGAGAGCCCCGGCGGCATTGCGTCACCTCGCACCAGCCCAGCAGAGAATCCAGTTTGCCGCGTTCATTGCGCTTGTGGATTTCGTCCGCGTCAGAGCGCTCCAGCATCTGGGCGCGTTGCACCACATCGCTCAACCCGTACACCATCCAGGCGTCTGAAGGCTGACCGTCCCGACCCGCCCGTCCGGTTTCCTGATAATACGATTCGATACTGCCCGGCAAATCCAGATGGGCGACGAAGCGGACATCCGGTTTGTCGATACCCATGCCGAACGCGATTGTGGCAACCATGATCAGGTTGTCCTCGAACAGAAACCTGGTCTGGTTTTCGGCGCGTTGTGAATCCGGCAGACCGGCATGATAGGGCAGGGCGTTAAAACCGCGCTGGTTCAGCCAGAGGGCGGTGGCCTCTACCTTTTTCCTGGAAAGACAGTAAACGATGCCGCAGTTTGTCCGGTGGTTTTCCAGAAAACCGAGCAGTTGGTTTTTCGCGTTCAGCTTGGGCGCGACGCTGTATCGGATATTCGGCCGGTCAAAACTGCTGACATAAACAACGGGTTCGCGCAGCTGCAGATTCTGCAGGATTTCCTGGCGGGTTCGGGGTGTGGCGGTTGCTGTCAGCGCCATACGCGGCACATCGGGGAAGCAGTCGCCCAGTTGTCCCAGCGATAAATAATCAGGACGGAAATCGTGACCCCACTGGGAGACACAATGGGCTTCATCAATCGCAATCAGGGAAATCCGGTATCGGCTCAGCCATTCCAGCGTGCCCGCTTGCGAGAGTCTCTCCGGCGCGATATAAATCAGGTCTGTCTCACCGCTGTCCATGCACGCGGCGACATCCTGTTTCTGTTGCCGGGTCAGCGTCGAGTTCAGGAATTCGGCCTTGACTCCCAGTTGCCTCAGAGTATTGACCTGATCCTGCATCAATGCGATCAACGGAGACACCACGAGTCCGGCGCCGGGGCGAACCAGGGCGGGGATCTGGTAACACAGCGACTTTCCGCCGCCGGTCGGCATCAAAACCAGCGAATCCTGCCCGGCAATCGCGGCATTGATGATCAACTCCTGCCGGTCGCGGAAATGGTCGTATCCAAAGACCTGTCGAAGAATATTCCGTGCGCTGTTATCCATTCCCGGATTATTTGTGTTTGACATATCCTCGCTTCGCGGCTTTTTTCCGGTCCGTGAAAACCCTGCACTGATTGAAGAGATGCGCGTTTTTTGCAACCGGGTTGGTCTTGTGTGAATCCGGGCTTGTGGTCTTTGGTTTCATGGTGATCTCCTGTCGTATGATCGCTCCTTAAAAGCGAGGGGGATAATACTTCTTCCGGCGCCTGGAAGCCAGATAATTCCCGCGCTTCTCCCGAGGCACAGAGCCTGTCCCCCTCCTGAACAGACCGTGACAGGCTCTACTCCCCCCACCGGCTCTCCGGCGGGCTGTGCCCTTGTATCGCCGACCCCCCCTCAGAGCCTGTCCTCGACTCGATCGGGGATGGGGAGTGACACCGTTTGCTCCGACCGGGGGCGGGAATCCACGAGAATACAGGCCGCTGTGATTCAAGATGCGTTGACAAAATGATGAGTAGGGGCGGGTCCCTGTGCCCGCCCGTGCAGGAACCGAAGGACAGACAAGGAGAATTAGATAAAAAACAGAAATTCCCCGAACATTCAGGAGAATTTGTTCTATAATCCCGCCCAATTTCAGATACCTGCACACTTGACAACTAATCCGGGAGAACCTGTTACAATGATTGCCAGCCAGCCAGCCAGCCAGCCAGCCAGCCAGCCAGCCAGCCAGCCAGCCAGCCAGCCAGCCAGCCAGCCAGCCAGCCAGCCAGCCAGCCAGCCAGCCAGCCAGCCAGCCAGCCGTCCCGTTTTACGTCTTTTAACCGCCCGGCCTGATTCTTCCGCTCACTTCCCCCTTGATCACTCCCCACCTGAGGGGGAGTCGGCGATACAAGAGCGAAGCTCGCCGGAGAGCCGGTGGGGGGGCAGGGAATCCACAACCGCCTTTACCCGCCTTCGGCGCGGTGTTTCCCGCAGGCTTTTCACTTCTCTTTCGCTTTTTCTTCTCCTGCCCCTTCTGCTCATTCCGGCCCCGGAGGTTGAGGCGCAGAGCCCGACTTTTACGGTTTCATTAGTAGATTCCGTCAACGAAGGTAGTTTTGCCTTTCTATGCACGATCCTCCGGTCTGTAGATTTTGTTGGAAATTACACGCTCGATCTCACCATCAGCCAGACCGGCGATTTCCTGACATCGGGACAAACTGGCAACCGGTCGGTGACAAGAGGTACGCAGATTACGCAAAACTACTCTATCTTCCTGGACGACGACACCGTAGACGAGCCGAACGGCACGGCGACTTGCACATTGCAGTCCAACGCGCTCTATACCATCAATGTTGGCTCCGACACCATCACCATCGTCGACAACGACCCGACCATCGTATCTCTTTCCCGTTCGGGCAGTGGCGCGGTAGATGAAGGCGACACGGCCGAGTTCACGGTGACGCTGGGTCGGGCATTGGTGGCGGGCGAGATCGTCGATGTACCGTTGGCGATCAGTGGCACGGCGGCTCTGGCCGACTGGAGTCTGGCTCTGAAGGCCGGAACTTCCATTAACACGGGCGTGACAGTATCGAATCAAACCACGGCGACCCCGCAGCTGAGATTTTCGGGCGCGGGCGCGCAGACCGCGACGCTGGTACTGACCGCCGATAATGACACAGTGAACGAAGTCGACGAGACCGTCATCGTAGCATTGGGCGCGGACGGCACGGGAACCAACGGCTTTGACCATTCGAGCGTGGGCACCAACGTAGGCGGCGGCGCCGACCCGCACGGCATGAACAACGAGTTTACGGTCACCATCACGGGTGATGCCGTCACCGCGGGCTTCACTGCCACCACCGCCAACGTCTTCGAGAACGCCGGCAAGGTGAGCCTGCCGGTGGTACTGTCACAAGTCCGCAACGTAGCCACGACCCTCACGATCATAACGGTTTCCACCAGCGCGACCGAACATGTAGACTACAGCGGGGGTCCGTACCGTCTCACCCTCCCGGCCGGAAGAACCCGCGCCACACTGGATATTCCGATCCACTCGGACAACCTTGCTGAATCACACGAGAAATTCAGCGCGGTTCTCACCCTTGCCCCCGCCGGAATCGGCTACGAAGCCAGTTCCGACACGGTCCAGGTCACCATTATGGAATTAAGCGCCCTGACGATTTCCGGCGGTAGCGGCGTAATCGAAGGTAACCCCGCCGAGTTTACCCTTACCGTCGACTCCACCGACCCGGCTCCGTATATAGACCTTCCGGTGCGGGTACGCATCCACCAGCCCGCTTCCGCCGCGTTTGTGGCGCAAAACAACCTCGGCGAGAAAACAATCACCATCCCGGCCGGTCAGAGAACCTTCACCTATCGTGTTCCCACGATTGATGATATGGAAGACGAAGAAGCCAACAACATCCTCGCCACCCTGCACCCCGGCACGGGCTATACCCTGCCCGCGCTCACCGATACGGTTATGGTTCCCGGCAGCGGGGTTGATACCAACGACGATGGCGTCAACGACTACTTCGAACGGCGCTGGAAGGGAACCGCCGCCGTGATGGTCACCGACAACGACGAACCGTTGCCGACCGTCAACCTGTCGGTCTCGGCCAATGCCATCACCGAAGGCGAAGCCGCCCTGACCATCACCGCCACCCGAAGCGAAGCCAATACCTCCGGCGCCGCCCTGGTGATTCCGATTCGCGTCCGACCCACCGGAACCACGGCCAGCGCCAGCGACTACACCGTAGCCTCCCTCACCATCACCATCGCCAACAACGCATCGAGCGGCACAACCTCCTTCACCGTCACAGACGACGCCGTAGTGGGCGAACCGGACGAGACCGTCGTCATTGAACTCGGAACCCTGCCAACGGGCACCGAACCCGGAACGGGTGACACCATCACCATCACCATTACCGACAACGACGACCCGCCACCGGGCACCCCGACCGTCCATCTCACCGGTTCGGCCCACACCATCACCGAAGGCCAGGCCGCCCTGACCATTACCGCCACGAGAAGCGAAGCCAACACCTCCGGTTCCGCCCTGTCCATCCCGATTCAGGTCAAGACCACCGGCACCACGGCCAGCGCCAGCGACTACAGCGTAGCGGGTTCCATCGACATTGCCCATAACGCCAGCAGCGGAACTACCTCCTTTACCGTCACCGACGACAATATAGACGAGCCGGACGAGACGGTCATCATTCAACTCGGAACCCTGCCAACCGGCAACGCGCCGGGAACACCGCGGGAAGTCGCCATCACGATTGCCGACAATGACGTATCGGTCGTCAGCTTCTCCGGCGCAACCTATCGCGCGAATGAAGGAAACCCGATCCGCGTCACGGTCAATATCCAACCGCAACGAAGCGCAGATACGGAAGTGGCCATCACCTGTACGCCCGGCGCCGCGACCACCGCCGACTACACCTGCCCGACCTCGGTCACCCTTGCCGCCCAGACCGGCTCCATTTCCTTCGACATTGCGACCCTGGAAGACACGCAAGACGACAACGACAAGACCTTCACCGTCACGCTCACTCCCCCGCCCGGAGTCACCGCCGGAACCCGCTCCTCCGCCACCCTCACCATCGCCAATGCCGGCGGCAGAGTCAACCCCCCGATTACGGATCCGGTGACCCCCGGCCCCACAGACCCAACAGACCCCACAGACCCGACCGCCCCGGTGAATGCCATCGACTCTCCGGTCATTCCCCGTATCTCCATCGCCGATTCTTCGGCAACCGAAGGCGAAGCGGTGATTTTCACGGTATCGGCGCATCCGGCGCCGGGCGTGGCCCTGCCCCTGAACTGGACCCGGTCCGATGTCACCACGCAAGACGCGGATTTCACCGCAGCGCCGAACGGCCAAGTCACTATTTTGCCCGGACAGACGCGGGCTGTCTTCTCGTTGCAAACCGCCGAGGACTTCATCGACGAAGCCGATGAGACCTTTACCGTCACTCTCACAGATCCCAATGCCCCCGACTCCCCGGCGCCAGAGAATCCGAACCGGGTATCCTTCACCGACGCCAGCGCGACCGGCAAGATTATCGACAATGACACCGCCGGCATCCGCATCCCCGCCGCCGTTCGCATTGGACAGGAAGGCGAGACAGCCGACTATTCGATTCGCCTGATGAGTCAACCAACGGCTGTGGTACGGATTGCCCTGTCCCTGAGCGACCCGACGGTAGCGAGTCTGAACGCAGCCGGACAGGATGGCGGTCGAATCGAACGGATCTTTACCACCGCCGACTGGTCCGAACCGCAAGTCGTCCGAATCACCGCGCAGACAGACCGGGGCATGACCAGACTGAGTCATACCGCCACCTCGACCGACCCGAAATACCATGCGCGGACGCAGACCCTGATTGTCCGGTTGGGCCAGGACAGGAGTCCGGCGATTTCATCATGGCTTTCGCGTTTTACCCGCACCCATGCCGGACACACCCTCGATGGCATCGCCGGACGACTGTTCCATCCGAACCCACCGGGATTGCAGATGCAACTGGCCGGACAATCCATGACGACCGGCGCCCAACCGGAACGCTGGAGCTTCCCCGGCGAAGACGCGCCGGCTCATTCGATGACCGGACAGGAAGCGCTGGCCGGCGCCTTTTTCTCCCACAGCGAAGAACCGGATTCAGACGGTTCCCTGTGGTCCTCCTGGGGACGCGGAGACTGGTCGCGTTTTGACGCAAAAGAAGGCGCGATTCAGATAGAAGGAGAAGTGACCAGCGCCACGTTCGGCATGGATCAAAGACAAGGCCCGTGGCTGGCGGGTCTGGCTCTGACGCACAGCGCCGGCGAAGGCGATTACCACACGGACGGGACAAACGGACAACTCGAATCCACCCAGACCACGTTCATGCCCTATGTATCGCGGACCCTGAATGACCAGGCGCGGGCCTGGGCGGCGCTGGGCTGGGGACAGGGAGAAATGACCCTGCAAGCGTCCGATGAAGCGCATCGAACGGGGATTGAAAGCAGGATGCTGGTTGCCGGAGCGCGCGGGGTTGTACTGCAAGTCCCCGAACGCGCGGGTCTGGTCCTGTCGATGGGTTCAGACGCGCTGTGGTTGCGTACCACCTCCCGGGAGACGGACATGCTGGAAGCGACCGCATCGGAGCTGTCGCGATTGCGCTTTCGTCTGGAAGGCGCCTGGCGGCGAGAGTTTGGCCCCGGCATTGTGAAGAACCGCATGGACATCGGACTGCGCCATGACGCCGGTGGAGCGGAAACCGGGTTCGGAGCGGAACTGGGAGCCGGAGTCAGTTGGAGCGACGCGAACCAGATACTCCAATGGAAACTGCAGGGACGCGGACTGCTCGCGCATGAGGACGATGGCTTTGAGGAGTACGGCGCTTCGGCGCAACTGGTCTTTGACCCCGCGCCGCAAACGATGCGGGGATTGTCGTTGACCGTGCAACGGCGACAGGGTACGGCTACCGGGTCCAACGGGTCGGATTTACTGACCCCGGATACGCTCTACGAGGAAGACGACCGGCGTTTCTCGGCTGATATGGCGTATGGACTGAAAGCCTGGCCGCGGAATCTGCTGGGCAGTCCGTATCTGCGGTTGTCGGGCAATCACAGTCTGGAGGAGACGCGCATTGGCTATCGGGTCGAGCCGGGATTCATTTCGGGTGGGCACGGGGACCCGCCCCTACGGTTGAATCTGGATTTGTTTACGCGCATGGAGTACGGGCAGGATGCAGAAAAGGAAGACTTTGGGGCGGGGGTGGAATTGCGGCTGCGGTGGTGATGAAGCTCCTACCGAACCCCCCACCACCGACCCCCCCCCCACCAAATCCGCTATGCGGATTTGACTCCCCCTCGAGGGGGGAGTGATGCGTTTGATTCGGATTTGACTCCCCTCGAGGGGGGAGTGATGCGTTTGATTCGGATTTGACTCCCTGGTCTGCGGGGGAGTATCTGCCCGTCCAATCAAAATCCTGTAACATCCTGTAAAAACCCTGTGCAATCTGATATATAATGCCCGGCTGATTTTGTATCTGTGTAAACCATGTAAAGATCTTGAGAAAAAACAGGAGATGATTTTATGACTGAAAAGAGTAAATGCCCTGTCCATCACGTGCCGGACAATTCTGCCGGGGGCGGTACCGCGAACCGGGATTGGTGGCCGGGCCGGTTAAACGTTAACATTTTGCATCAGCATTCTCCCTTGTCTATTCCGTTGGATGACGGTTTTAATTATGCTGAGGAGTTCAAGAGTCTGGATTATCAGGCGCTGAAGAAGGATCTCTGTGAGTTGATGACGACATCACAGGACTGGTGGCCGGCTGACTACGGCCATTATGGCCCGCTCTTTATCCGCATGGCCTGGCATGTCGCGGGTACTTACCGTATCGGTGATGGCCGCGGCGGCGCCGGCACCGGCAATCAGCGCTTTGCGCCGGTCAACAGTTGGCCGGACAACGGCAACCTCGACAAGGCGCGCAGACTGTTGTGGCCGGTCAAGCAGAAGTACGGACGGAAAATTTCCTGGGCCGACTTGATGATCCTGGCCGGCAACTGCGCTCTGGAGTCGATGGGATTCAAGACGTTCGGGTTTGGCGGCGGTCGTGAAGACGTGTGGCAATCCGAGGAGGACATCAACTGGGGCACCGAGACCGAGTGGCTTGGGGACGAGCGCTACTCTGGCGAACGCGACCTGGCAACGCCGCTTGGGGCTGTGCAAATGGGTTTGATCTATGTCAATCCGGAAGGGCCGAACGGCAATCCCGACCCGGTTGCGTCCGGAGTCGATATCCGTGAGACTTTTGCCCGCATGGCGATGAATGATGAGGAAACCGTTGCGCTTACCGCCGGTGGACACACTTTCGGGAAATGCCATGGCGCCGGTGATGCCGCCCATGTCGGCGCTGAGCCGGAGGGCGCGAGTATTGAGGAGCAGGGCTTCGGCTGGATGAGCAGCCATGGTTCCGGCAAAGCCGGAGATGCCATCACCAGTGGAATCGAGGGTGCCTGGACGACCAATCCAACCAAATGGGATATGGGCTATTTCGACAATCTGTTCGGTTATGAGTGGGAGCTGACCAAGAGTCCGGCCGGCGCGAACCAGTGGACGCCGAAGGACAACGCCGCGGCTGACGCAGTGCCGGACGCGCACGATCCGTCAAAACGCCATGCGCCGATCATGACCACGGCGGATATGGCCATGAGAATGGATCCGGCCTATGAACCCATTTCGCGGCGTTTTCATCAGAATCCCGAGGAGTTTGCAGATGCGTTTGCCCGCGCGTGGTTCAAGTTGACGCACCGGGATATGGGTCCCCGCGCCCGTTATCATGGTCCGGAGGTTCCGGAAGAAGAACTGATCTGGCAAGACCCGATTCCTGCGGAACCTCATAAATTGATTGAGAGCTCCGATATTACCGATCTCAAGGGCAGGATTCAGGCTTCCGGGTTGTCCGTTTCCCAACTGGTTTCTACGGCCTGGGCATCTGCGTCCACCTTCCGGGGGTCGGACATGCGCGGCGGCGCTAATGGGGCGCGTGTGCGTCTCGCGCCTCAGAAAGACTGGGCGGTTAACCAGCCGGACCAGCTTGCGACCGTATTGCAGACCCTTGAAGGCATCCAGCAGGAGTTCAACGACTCGGCATCGAACGGTAAGGCCGTCTCGCTTGCAGATGTAATCGTTCTGGCTGGCTGCGCAGGCGTTGAGCAAGCTGCAAGGAGCGCCGGATACGATGTGACGGTTCCGTTCACGCCGGGCCGGGCCGATGCGGCCCAGGAGCAAACCGACGTGGAGTCCTTTGCCGCGCTTGAACCGACTGCGGACGGGTTCCGTAATTACCTCAAGGCAAGGCATACCGTAACGGCAGAGCAGTTGATGGTTGATCGGGCACAGTTGCTGACACTGACCGCGCCCGAGATGACGGTTCTGGTTGGCGGTATGCGTGTCCTGAATGCGAACTCCGGGCAGTCGGAGCACGGGGTCTTCACCAATCGGCCAGAGACTCTGACCAACGATTTCTTTGTGAATCTGCTCGACATGGGCACAGCCTGGGCGCCGACTTCCGAAGACTGTGATTTGTTCGAAGGGCGCGACCGCGCAACGGGTGAACTGAAATGGACCGGCACTCGCGCCGATCTGATCTTCGGTTCAAATTCACAGCTTCGCGCTCTCGCGGAGTTCTATGGGTGTGAGGATTCCGGGCAACAGTTTGTGCAGGATTTTGTGGCGGCGTGGGACAAGGTAATGAACCTGGACCGTTTCGACCTTGCCTGATCGTGGAAAAACACTATATATCTGCACAGGATCTCCTTGAGGATTCCTACAGACTGGGGGCGAAAATAATCGAAAGTGGTTTTCGGCCGGATTTTATTGTTGGTATTTGGCGTGGAGGCGCGCCGGTAGGTATTGCCATTCAGGAAATGCTCGAATATTTCGGGATCAGGACCGACCACATCAGTGTTCGGACTTCCTATTACACCGGAATTTCAGAAACAGCCGGCAAAGTGCGAGTGCATGGGCTGGGCTACCTGGTTGACAATCTGATATCGGAGAATGCATTGCTGATTGTTGATGATGTTTACGATTCAGGTCGAAGCATAGAGGCGGTGCTCAGGAAAATCGCCCTGCGAACCAGACGGAACATGCCGGAACAGGTAAGAGTCGCATCTCCCTGGTACAAGAACGCTAACAACAAGACCGGCTGCGCCCCGGATTACTATGTCCATACCACTGACCAGTGGCTGGTTTTCCCGCATGAGATTCAGGGGCTGTCGGAAGGGGAATTGATACAGAGAAAAGGTGAGCTGATGAAAATAATACAGTCAGTCAACTGCGATGGATAATGTCGCAAAATTACATATTGCATAATCTTACGGGCTTGTATATTCTGACTCCACATTAAAAGCGGCTTGACCGCGGCGCTTTCCTTATTCTTCATACTTTCTTTTGATCACAGGGCTTTAAGATGGTTGACGATAATTATGATGACGATGAACTGGATTTGTCGTCGTTGCCCGACGATGAACTCGTTGAACAAATGCACGATGATCTTTATGACGGGCTGCGGGAAGAAATCATAGAAGGCACCAATATTCTGCTGGAACGGGGATGGTCCGCCACCCGGGTTCTGGATGATGCTCTGGTAGAAGGCATGCGAATTGTCGGTATTGACTTCCGTGACGGCATCTTGTTCGTTCCTGAGGTATTGATGTCGGCCAATGCGATGAAAGGCGGGATGGAAATACTCCGTCCGTTGCTGGCCGAGACCGGCGCCGAGCCGATTGGCAAAATGATTATTGGTACCGTGAAAGGGGATATCCATGATATTGGCAAGAACCTCGTCGCCATGATGATGGAAGGGGCGGGGTTCGAAGTGATCAATCTCGGTATCGACAACCCGGTGGATAATTACTTGAACGCGATTGAAGAACACAATCCGGATATCATCGGCATGTCGGCGCTACTGACAACCACGATGCCCTATATGAAAGTAGTGATTGATACACTGGTTGAAAGGGGCATTCGTGATGATTATATCGTATTGGTTGGCGGCGCCCCCCTGAACGAGGAGTTCGGTCTGGCCATTGGCGCCGATGCTTACTGCCGGGATGCGGCGGTTGCGGTGGAAACGGCGCAGGCCAAGATTGCCGAAAAGCGCGCCGCGTAAAACCTCCCATCCGCACTCCCGTGATTTAGCCGATAGTTGTCTGTAGTTCCCTGTGAGGCGCTTCCGATGAAAAGAGTTCTGGTGATTGCCTGTGGCGCCCTGGCCCATGAACTGGTTCGGGTCAAGAGTCTCAATCACTGGGATCATGTCGATATCCAGTGCCTGCCTGCCGAGTTGCATAATCATCCACAGAACATCCCGCAGGCGGTACGGAAGAAAATTCAGGATAATCGCGCGGACTATGAAAAACTGTTTGTGGCCTATTCCGACTGTGGAACAGGGGGATTGCTGGATAAAGTACTCAGAGAGGAAAATGTTGAGCGATTGCCCGGCGCTCATTGCTATGAAATGTTTGCCGGCCAGGAAAAATTTCGTCATTTGCATGAATCCGAACCCGGCTCCTTCTACCTCACCGATTTCCTGGCCATTCATTTTGACCGACTGATCATACGCGGATTGTCGCTGGATAAATATCCCGAGTTGAAGGACCAGTTTTTCGGGAATTATAAAAAACTGGTTTATTTATCCCAGAAGGAAGACGCCGAGATCGAGAAAAAAGCGGAAAAGGCGGCCCGATACCTCGGTGTGAGTTATGAAAAAGTGGTGACCGGGGACAGGCTTTTAGAGTCTGAACTTCAAGTCCGGCTTGTTCAGTGAGGTTTTACCCGGAGATATCTTATGGCTCAATTGATTACGGTTTACTGGCGTGATATTCCCGCTCAGGTGATCGCGAAAGAACGACGAAAAGCAGAAAAGGTGCAGCTTTCCGAGCGTTTCTCCGAGGCCATTGATGCAGCCGCGATGCGCGCCGGCAAGGCCGGAACCGATGCCTATCTTGAGGAATGGAGACGGGTTTATCAGAACTGCGGCGCTGACCTGAAATCTGCGGCAGAGGCGAGAGCGGCCAGTCTGGAAGAATCTTATGACCGGGAAAAGTTGATTGAACTTGTACGCAACCACGGTAATGATTAAACGAGAAAGCTTATGACGGATACGGTGATCAGTTCAGCTACCCGGGAAGTGCGTATCGGCTTTGAGCAGCCATTCGTGATTGTCGGAGAAAGAATCAACCCGACCGGGAGGAAAATCCTCGCGGAAGAAATGAAGGTCGGGGATTACAGCCGCGTGCAAAGCGATGCGCTGGCACAGGTTGCGGCGGGCGCCGCCATGCTGGATGTGAATGCCGGGATTCCGCTGGCCGATGAACCGCGAATTCTGGCTGAGGCGATTCAACTGGTGCAGTCGATTACCCATGTTCCGCTTTCCATTGATTCTTCCATTGTGGCGGCGCTGGAGGCAGGCTTGCAGGTTTATCAGGGCAAGGCCCTGTTGAATTCGGTGACGGGAGAGGACGAACGGCTTGAATCTGTATTGCCGCTGGTCAAGAAATACGGCGCGGCCGTGGTCGCGATTTCCAACGATGAGGCCGGTATATCAGAAAATCCGGATGAGCGCTTCGATGTCGCAAAAAGGATCGTTGAGCGGGCGGCGGATTACGGGATTCATTACAGTGACATTGTGGTTGACCCGCTGGTCATGCCGGTCGGCGCCGTCAATAGCGCCGGTCGCCAGGTATTGCATCTGGTCAAGCGGCTGAGAGAGGAGTTGAAGGTGAATACCACTTGCGGCGCTTCGAATTTCAGCTTCGGCATCCCGAATCGAAAGGGTATGGATGGGCATTTTCTCAGTATGGCGATTGGGGCGGGCATGACCTCGGCCATTACCAACCCGCTCCATGAGGAAGTGATGCAGGGGGTCATGAGCGCAGATGTGGTCATGGGACATGACGTGAATTGCGCGCGCTGGTTAAAAAAATATCGACAGCCGACCGATGAAAGCGCGGGCGGTGGGCGTAGCAATCGCCGGCGCCGCAGGAGATAGCCCGGTTCCGAATGAACGAGGCCAGCGCAACCGTACAGGTCGTCTTCACACCGTCAGGTAAACGCGGTGAGATTGTCCGGGGGAAGTCTGTGCTGGAGGCGGCCCAGCAACTGGGTGTGGACCTGGATACCGTGTGCGGCGGCCGGGGCCTTTGCGACCGTTGCCAGGTTGACCACAGCATCGGCGAATTCGCCAAGTTCCGGATCCATTCCAATGCACAAAACCTGTCTCCCCAAAGCGCCAGCGAGAAGGAATTTTTTAATGGGCAGTCGCCTTCGACCCGCAGACTGGGTTGTCAGGCGAAGCTGCTTGGAGACGTGGTTATCGACGTGCCGCCGGAAAGCCAGGCGCACAAACAGGTGGTTCGCAAACGGCTGGATGTTCATGACATCACCCTGAATCCGTCTGTTCGACTGCACTATGTCGAAGTGCCCGAACCCGACATGCACGATCCAACCGGGGATTTGCAGCGCACCCAGGATGCGCTTGAGTTCGACTGGGGCCTGTCTGGTGTTTCATTCGATTTTCACCTGTTGGCTTCATTACAGAGCGTATTGCGGCAGGGGGAGTGGAAAATAACCATCGCGGTGCATCGCTCGATGCAGGCGATTGCCATTTGGCCGGGGCTGAAAACCAATATTTACGGCGTGGCGGTGGATGTTGGCTCGACCACCATTGCAGCGCATTTATGCGACCTGATCAGCGGTGAAGCGATCCAGTCGGCTGGACGGATGAACCCTCAGATCCGGTTTGGTGAAGATTTGATGAGCCGGGTTTCATACTTGATGATGAATCCGGGCGGTGAAGCGGATATGACCCGGGCCGTTCGGGTTGCACTGCAGGGGTTGATCGAAGACCTGGTTGCCGGAACGGACATCGCGTTGACCGATGTGGTGGATCTGACGCTGGTGGGAAACCCGGTCATGCATCATTTATTGCTGGGTATCAATCCGGTCGAACTGGGCGGCGCCCCGTTTGCCCTGGCCACGGACGCTGCGCTCGATATCCGAGCCGAAGATATTGACCTGAAAGTCAACCCGGGCGCCAGAGCCTATATTCTCCCCTGTATTGCGGGTCATGTGGGGGCGGATGCCGCCGCCGCCACGCTTTCCGAGGCCCCCTACGAGCGCAGCGAACTGACCCTGCTGGTAGATGTCGGCACCAATGCGGAAATCGTGCTCGGCAACAACCGGAAAATGGTGGCGGCTTCCAGCCCGACCGGCCCGGCCTTCGAGGGGGCGCAAATCAGCGGCGGCCAGAGAGCGGCGCCGGGGGCGATTGAGAGAGTGCGAATCGACAGGCAAACCCTTGAACCCCGGTTCCGGATCATTGGCAGCGAATTGTGGTCGGATCAGCCCGGTTTTGCGGAAGAGACTGCGGCTACCGGCATTACCGGAATATGCGGATCGGGCATTATAGAAGTGATTGCCGAGATGTACCTTGCCGGCCTGATCAAGCCGGATGGCGTGATTGATGGCAGCCTGGCCTCAAGAACCGGGCGGTTGATCCTGACTGAGAAAACCTGGAGCTACAAGCTGTATGATGAGGGCCAGATCCAGGTATTGATTACGCAGAATGACGTGCGGGCAATCCAGTTGGCGAAAGCCGCGCTGTACGCCGGCGCGCGGTTGTTGATGGACAAACTGAAAGTGGACTCGGTTGACCGGATTCGGCTGGCAGGAGCATTCGGGGCGCACATCGATGTCAAATATGCGATGGCGCTCGGGATGATTCCGGATTGCGAACTGGCCCACGTCAGTTCTGCCGGCAACGCGGCCGGAGCCGGGGCCACCATTACACTGCTCGATACCGCTGCGCGTTCGGAGATTGAGGATGCAGTCAAACGAATCCAGAAGGTGGAAACGGCGGTAGAAGCCAGATTTCAGGAACATTTTGTGGACGCTCTGGCGATACCGCATAAAACGGCGACATTCGATCATTTGCGACAGCAGGTTGATCTTCCTCAACCTGCCGATGCCGGGTCCGGACAACCCGGCGACGGACGACAGCGCCGCCGTCAGCGCCGTCGGTCTGCGCAGTGATTCAAACCCGCCAGATCCCGCCGGAAATAGCTGAAGCAAAAAGGCCCGCCTGATCGGACGGGCCCCGGTTCGGTTGTCAAGTGTTATCAGCTGCCATAATCTTTGTCATGCCCCCGCTTTTTGTGATGAAACCGGAGTTCATCACGGTCCAGCGCTCCATCGTCGTTGGTATCGCGATAGAGCATCATTTTGCGGAGTGGCTCAGCCAGCTCGGAATCGGTCACCTGGCCATCCCCATCCTGGTCGAGACGTTGAAAGTGGTCAACCATTCTGTCACGCATCACTTCGAGCCAAAGCGGCTGAAATTCCGCTAACTGTAAAGCGTTATCCTGGTTTGTATCGTGGTCAGCCAGTTTCTGCTGGCGGTGCGCGTCCATCTCCTGCCGGGTGATCGTGCCGTCCCGGTCAGCGTCCATCTGATCAACCACCTTCATCATCATGTGCCGCTTCATGAATTTGCCGCTGTGCTTGCCCCGTCCATCATGCGCAATAATTAATGTGGAGGTAGTGATGGCCGACGCGGCGACCAGTCCGGCAATCACAAGCGTTCGTTTGTTTTTTGCAAGTTTCATAATTTATACCTGATGTTGTGTTGGCGCGGCAATATATCCAACAAATCGGCATTTTTAATGGATCAAGTATGGAGTAACTGTGGAGATTGGAAATCTTTCCCCGAAATATAATTGCATTCCCCTTTCAGGTTCGTTTCAATCCGGGTTTCCCGTAGCTCCTGTCGCTGTATCGGAACCGCCCGTGAATCTCAAGATCACTCCGAAATTGTTCTTCGCATTGAGCGTCACGATTCTGGTCGTGGTTACGGTCATGTTGTTGATGATCCGGTTCAGTTTTCACAGGGGTTTTCTGGATTACGTCAACCGCTCAGAATTTCGCCAGATTGATCAGGTCGCCGAGCAGCTGAAGGAAGGATACAGGCTGCACGGGAATTGGAGTTTTCTTAAAGACAACGAGCAAGCCTGGCGGGAGTTTACCCGGTCACCCGGTTATTCCCGGTCTTACCGGGCCGACAACGAACCCCGTTCGAATAATACTCACCACCATGGAAAATGGCGCGGCCGCAACCGGCTTTTGGATATTGGGCCTCGTCTGGGCCTGGCCGATCCTGAGCAGAATCATATTGCAGGTCTGCCGGATATTCCGGTTGACAGCATCTCTCATATCATCAGCCTGGATGACACGCCTGTCGGGATACTGTATCTGGCGCCTTTACGAAGATTTGAGAAGCAGCTTGAACTCAAGTTTGTAAAACGGCAAAACCGTTCTTTTTATCTCATCGCGTTGCTCTCGCTTGTTGTCGCCGGTATTGGTTCGGTGTTGCTTGCCCGCCAGTTTCTGTCGCCCATTAAAGAAATGACCCAGGCGACCCGCCGTCTGGCGGATGGCGACCTTGATGTTCATTTGCCGACCCGCCGGAAAGATGAGCTTGGCGAACTGGCCAGGGATTTTAATCGTCTGGCCGATATACTCGCCAGAAACGAGCATTTGCGCCGACAATGGGTGACGGATATCGCCCATGAGTTGCGGACACCGTTGACCACGCTTCGTGGTGAAATCGAAGCCCTGCAGGATGGTGTCCGGCAATGGTCTGATGAGACGGGCAATTCATTGCATGCCGAAGCGCTGCGTTTGAGCACGATGGTCAATGATCTGTACGAACTGTCCAAAGCGGATGAAGATCAGCTGCATTATGATTTACAGACAATCGACATCATTCCCTGCCTGACCGATACCCTGGAGCTTTTTCAGGGGCGATTCGATGAAAAGAAGATCAGGACGACTTTCGCGCATGGACCGGATCCCTCTTATCTGGTCGAAGCCGACTGGAACCGGATGGTGCAGTTATTTACCAACGTATTGGAAAACTCGCTTCGCTACACAGACCGGGGTGGGCAACTGGAGGTCAGGACTACACTGGATAAAGACTGGATCGTGATTGAGTTCAATGACAGCGCTCCCGGGGCGCCGGATGACGCCTTGCCGAAAATCTTCGACCGCCTGTTCCGTGTCGATCCGTCCCGGAGCCGCGCCTCAGGCGGCGCCGGGATTGGGTTGTCGATCTGCCAGAAAATTGTTCAGGGGCATCACGGCCGGATTTCAGCCGCCCATTCCCCGCTCGGCGGTCTGACGATCGCAATCCGGTTACCCGGAATATCTTCCATCCGGATGAAAGCATGAATAGACCGAGGCGCCACGTCCTGATTGTCGAGGACGAAATAAAACTGGCGTCCTTGATGTCCGACTATTTGCAGAATAATGGATACGATACCCATTGTATCCATGCCGGCGACGAAGTCGAAGCCTGGCTGGATGAGCGCTCCACTGATCTGATGATACTGGATATCATGTTGCCCGGTATGGATGGCTTGACCGTATGCCGACGGATTCGACAAAAAAGCGATGTCCCGATTATTGTGGTCACCGCCCGGATCGAGGAGATTGACCGCATTCTTGGTCTGGAGATGGGCGCGGATGACTACATCTGCAAGCCCTTCAGTCCGCGAGAGGTCGTGGCCCGGGTCAAAACCGTATTGCGCCGCCCCCGGTCAGAGTCACTGATCAACGCAGCCGCAACCGGAGAATCAAAACTCAGGATTGATAAAAACAGATTTTCCGCCACATTGAACGGGAAAAATCTCGACCTGACACCTGTGGAATTCAGGCTGCTTCAGGCTTTTGCCTCACAATCCGGTCATGTGTTTTCGAGGAGTCAGTTACTGGATGCGGCCTATAATGACTATCGCGTTGTCTCAGACAGAACCATTGACAGTCATATCAAGAACCTTCGCAAGAAACTGACCATGCTGGAACCGGCGGTGGACTGGGTTGAATCGGTTTATGGCGTCGGCTACCGATTCAATCAGGAATAATCTGAACCCTGGAGCCGGCTGGTTTGTCGGATGCCCTTCAAGCATTGATTTCATGGATTAACCGTTTGACCTGCTTTTGATCGGCCGTTTTCAGCAGTCGTTCCACCAAAGGCTGGATTTTAGTGGTATCAGTGAGTCGAACCTGTCGCTTCACTTCGAGGATAGCCGACGGGTCCATGCTGAAATCCCGCAACCCCATGCCAAGCAGCACACGGGTGTAACGTATATTCCCTGCCATTTCACCACACATGGAAACCGGAATCCGGGCTGCTTTCCCTGCATTAATCGTGGTTTGGATCAATCTTAAAATGGAGGGATGCAACGGGTCATAAAGATAGTTCACTTCATCGTCAACCCGATCAATCGCCAACGTGTATTGAATCAGGTCGTTAGTGCCAATGGCCAGAAAATCAAGCTTGTCCGCGAACAGGTCAACTGCAACCGCTGCCGCCGGTACTTCGATCATGCCGCCGACCGGCACATCGGGATCGTAATCAAACTGCTGGGACCGAAGCTCTTCCCGTACCTCATGGAGTAAAAAAAACAACTGATCCAGTTCATCCATATTGGACAGCATCGGCACCAGCAGTTTGACCCGTCCGTGCACCGCCGCCCTGTAAATTGCCCGCAACTGGGGTTTGAACAGGGCCAGATCGTGCAGACACAATCGAATCGCGCGCCGCCCCAGAGCGGGATTGGTGCTTGAATTGTTGACACTGATCCCTTCCACCGGCTTGTCCCCACCGATATCCAGGGTCCGAAAGGTGACCGGACGGGTCGTCTGATTCAGGACCTGACTGTATTTCTGGTATTGTTCCTCTTCGTCCGGGATTCCGGCGCGATTCATATACAGGAACTCGGTTCGATACAAGCCGACTCCCGCGGCGTTCAACGACTCGCTTTCGGGCATTTCCTCGGGTAATTCAATGTTGGTGTTTAATGCCACCTCAACACCATCCAGGGAGGTGGCGGGCTCTTCTATCAGGGCTTCCAGCTCCTGGGAACGGCGAAGAATTTTCTTCCTCCTGACTTGATAGGCTTCCAGCGTAGCCTCATCGGGGTCGACAAGGACTACACCCCGCTTGCCGTCCACAATCAGCAGGTCTCCGGTACGCAAGTAGCGAATGCCGCCATGCAACCCGACGATGGCCGGGATTTTCAGGCTTTTCGCCAGAATCGCGGTGTGTGAAATAGGGCCGCCGAGGCTGGTGATGAATCCCCTGATATGATGTTTGTTCAGTTCGATCGTGTCGGCGGGGGTCAGATCATTGGCTACAATGATTTCCGCGTCCAATACTCCTTCAGCGTTTTCACCTTCAGGCGAGGTGTCCGGGTCGTCCTGTTCATCTATCAGGGCGCCTTGAACACGGTTGATAATCTGGGCCACATCGACTGACTTGCTTCTCAAATAAGGATCATCAATTTCGCTGAATATCTTTTCGAGATGATTGGCGTGGCGCTGCAGCGCCGCTTCCACGTTGATGCCTTGCTCGCGGATGATGGAAACAAGTTCCTGACTGAGCATCGGATCATCCAGCATCAATAGATGCGCGTTCAGTATGCCGCGAATTTCAGAGGCCCCTTCAGAGGGTAATTGGGCATCAATAGTTGCGAGTCTCCGGGCGGCGTTCCTGATCGCCTGTTTGAGGCGACCGACTTCCTGTTCGATATTTTCAGGGTCTATGTCGTAGCTCGGGATATCCTGGTCGGGTTGCCGCATAACCCTGGCGGCGCCGATGGCAATGCCATATCCGACGCCGTTTCCATATAGCGCTAACATGGTTTCCTCTGCATCCTATTCCCCTTCATCGAAATAATTTTCGAACAACGCGACTATTTCTTCGCTGGCAGCTTCAGCATCATCGCCCTCAACTACCAGTTCAAGTGATGAACCCTGGGTTGCAGCCAGCATCATCACGCCCATGATGCTTTTGGCGTCCACGGATTTTTCGCCATTGTGGAGCGTGATCACACTTTCATAGTCGCAGCACAGCCTGACCAGTCTGGCTGCGGCGCGGGCATGCAATCCAAGTTTATTGATAACCTGGACCTGTTTGAGCACTCTCATTTTGAAATGTCCCGGTGGCGTATCTGCACGTCGATACCCTCTCCCGCAAAAAGCCTCATCAACTGTTCGCTGATGAAGACCGAGCGATGCCGACCACCGGTACAGCCTATCGCTACGGTAATATAACTCCGGTTTTCACGGGTGAATCCCGGCAGCCACTTCCCCAGAAACCGGAATATTTCCGTTGTCATGTCATTCACAATCTGTTTGCTTCGCATGAAATCCTGAACCGACTTGTCCAAACCATTCAGCGACCGGAGGGATTCGTCCCAATACGGGTTGGGCAGGCACCTGACATCAAACACGAAATCCGCCTCCCGTGGGGTCCCGTACTTGAAACCAAACGATTCGATCAGAAACAGCGGGGTAGGAGACAAGCCGCCACCGGCAAAATCCCGGATCAGGCCGCGCAGTTCATGCGGGGTCATATCGGTGGTATTGATGACATGATCAGCCTTGTCTTGCAGGGGGCGGGTCAAGGCGCGTTCAAGGCGAATACCTTCAATCAGCGGTGTCCGGGCATCGGTGAGCGGGTGTTTTCTTCGGGTTCCGCTATATCGAAGAACCAGTTGTCGTTCCTGGGTTTCGAGAAATAATATCCGGTAGCGGATACCATGATTTTCGAGTGTTGACAAATGAGTATTCAGTTCCGGCAGATAGCTCTTGTTACGGGAATCTATACTCACCGCAGCGCCTGAAAATCCGCCGCTATCGGTGTTGATGGCGCCGGCCTGCTCGGGAAAATCGGCCATAAATTGATGCAACAGGGGTGCAGGCAGGTTGTCGATGCAAAAATATCCGATATCTTCCAGTGACTGCAATGCGACACTCTTGCCAGAGCCGGACAGGCCACTGATGATGATAATGTCAGTGTCGGGTCGGGTCATCTCCTTAACGTTCCGGGATCATTTCCTGATGATCCGGTCAACGTGACTCATACTTCGGAAACGAAACAGTGATACAGCGCTTCCGCGGTCCGGGTTTTCCTGAGAACATCTGTAAATTGTTCATCGCTGAACTTCCCCGCAAGCAAGGCAAGCAGGTTCAGATGCACGTCATGCGCGTTTGCCGGAACCAGCAGACAGACCGCAAGCCAGACGGGCATGCCGTCCGGGGCGTCATAGTCAACCGGTTGTTTGAGTCTGGCGATTGAAATGACCGGTTGGATCAGCCCTTCAATCCGGCCATGGGGTAGCGCGATCCCTTTCCCGAGCGCGGTGCAGCCGAGACGCTCCCGATTATACAAAGTGTCGAAAATCAGATCGAGACCGGGCCTGTTTTCATCATTGCCGTCACGGTCATCGTTGTCGTTGGCAATCAGCTTGGCAAACTGCTCAAGCAGTCGCTTTTTGCTGGTTACCTCCATGTCCGTAATGACCAGATCGCAATTCAGGTAGTCTTTCAGGGTTGCGCCAACAGGGGCAGTGAGTGGCTCATCGCTATAATGAGTCGCCTCATTTACTGAGTCAGTCATCCGGGAATATGTTTGATGGATTTAGCGCTCCTATGGTGGTCAACCCGTTTTTCCTTGTGCTTTATGACTTGCCTGTCCAGTTTATGCGCCAGCGCGTCAATTGCCGAATACATATCTTCCGCAGTACTTGAAGCGTGAATCATCGCTCCTTTCGTATTCACGGTGGCTTCTGCAATATGCCGGGTTTTCTCAACATGCAGCACCACGTTTGTCTGGGTAACAGAGTCAAAATGCCGGGCAATCTTTTCGACTTTTTCGGATACGTGATGATACAGGGAATCGGTTATTTCAAGATGTTGACCACTTACAGATATTTGCATAAATTTGGCTCCAAAGTTTTGTGTTGATTATTTGCTCCCGACAATCTGGCAACGAAGGTTGCAGCCGACAGGAATTCAGGTTTACCGGAAGCGCGGGTCGTTAGCTGCTCTTTATGGCACATATTTCCAGTGTACAGCAAAAAGACGGGAAATGCAGGTGAGTTCATCGGCGAGTCACATTTTGAAGTCACGGCCAAGATAGACATCCCTTGCCCTTTCATCGGCCATGATGGTTTCCGGCGATCCGGAAATCAGCGCCTGCCCCTGGTCCAACAGGTATGCCCGGTCACAGATTCCGAGGGTCTCGCGGACATTATGGTCGGTAATTAACACGCCGATTCCCTTTTGCCGGAGCATTTTGATGATGTGCCGGACATCCTGAACCGCGATCGGGTCAATCCCGGCAAAAGGTTCGTCAAGCAGGATGAATCCGGGTTCGAGGGCAAGCGCCCGGGCGATTTCCACCCGTCTTTGTTCACCGCCTGACAATTGAATCGTCTGCTTGTCCCGGAGCTCCAGAATACCGAATTCTTCGAGAAGCCTCTCGCTGATCCGGCGCTGCGCTTCCTTGCTGTGTTTCCCTGAGATTTCGAGTACCGCGAGCAGATTCTGTTCAGTGGTCAACTTCCTGAATACCGAGTGCTCCTGGGGTAGATAGCCAATCCCTTTTCGCGCCCGTTCGTGCATCGGCAGGTGGGTGATATCTTCACCATCCAGACTGATCACCCCCTCATCACATTGAACCAGCCCGATCACCATATTGAAGCTGGTTGTCTTGCCGGCCCCATTTGCGCCCAGTAATCCGACCACTTCGCCGCCGGATACCGTCAGGTCAATCCCGTTGACAACCGTAACCTGCCGATATTTCTTTTTCAGCCCTGTGGTGGTCAGTCTTCTCATGGAGCGGTAAACTGTCCTGCAATCATTTCATGAAGCAGTCTGGTCGACAGGCTCACTCGGTTTCCTTTTCCCTGGGCTGGATAGTCATCCTGACCCTGGAACTGCCTTGCGATTCACTGTCGCTATCGGGCTGCAGGTTCTGATGGCCTCCGGTTATTCTGGCCTTCCTGGTGGCCAGATTGTAGTTGACCGTATTTCCGGTAATGATTGAATCGCCCTGCTCAATTCTGGCCTGGCTTTCCAGCAGCAATCGGTCATTGCCCTGATCCAGCGTAATTTCCAGCGCTGAGGCCCTCATGTCTTCATCCTGGTTCTGTGGCCGTTGTTTGAATCGTGCAGGTTCACCCGTACAAATTGCCTCTTCCAAGCCTTGAGTGTCATCCAGATAAGTCACCAGTTTATCACAATTCAGGCGTATACTGCCCTGGGTGAACACCACATTGCCCCGATAAATCCGTACCCCTTTGGTAAAATCAATTTCCATATCATCCGCATCCAGGAAGGCGGGCTGGTTCGCGTCTTCATCCAGCGCACAGGCTGTTTGAATCAGCAGATACAACAATAATCCGGTAATGATCCGGTTCAGCATTCTTTTTCAATCCCGTTCATAGTTTGTCTTTCAGGTTAATCGTTATTTTATCCGATGTGGCCACGCTGCGGGGAACCCCGTCCCGGGTATCGGAGACCCGGACGTTCCCGTTCAGTAAAACAGTGGGCTGATCGTCGTATACCCACCCTGTTTCAGCATGAGCATGGCTCAGGGCCTGATCGGAACCATACTGTATGATTTGAGGATTATTCAGCACAGAGCGCCCCGTGGCAGGATAATGCACCAGCCTGTCCGCAATGATCCGATACATCTTTCCGTTTTCTCCGATGGTAGTCGAAGTCAGGTTTTCGATGAAATAGTCCGGGCCATTCGCCCCGGGCGCGTTTGTACCGTCCGGCTTTCCCAGCAGGCCGAACTGAATCCAGACAGACGACAGGGAGAAAATAATGAGTAATCCGGCCAGCGTCAGCTTTTCCCATCGCCCGCCCATCGGTTATATCACGCCACTGCGAAGCAGGTCATGAGTGTTCAGCGCCCCCGCCACATGATTATTTTCATCTACCACGAAAAGGCAATTGATCGCATGGGGCCCTTGTTGCGCGAAATCCCTCATGATTTTGACAATTTCTTCCGCCAATGTATCCGGGCCGATGGTAAACGGGTCTCTGGTCATCAAATCCCCCGCTTTACTCTGGTATACATTGACCTCCTTTTCCAGCGCCCGCCGTAAATCTCCATCGGTGAACATACCCAGCAACCGGTTGTTCTGATCCACCACACCTACCATGCCCAGGGATTTGGAGGACATCTCGAGTAACAGCCTGTCCATGGTTGAGCGCTCCCCGACCAAGGGAAGTTCATCGCCAGTGTGCATCAGGTCGCGGGCATACAACAACAAACGCTTGCCCAGCATTCCACCGGGATGGGTTCGGGCAAAATCCTGGACTGAAAACCCGCGCAGCTTCTGCACCGCCACCGCCAGTGCATCGCCCATGACCAGGGTCGCAGTTGTGCTCGCGGTCGGCGCGAGATTATGCGGGCACGCTTCCTGGTCCACGCCGACATCCAGGTTGGCGTCGGATTGACGCGCCAGTGTCGAAGCGGGGTTGCCGCTCATCGCAATCAGTTGGATTCCGAGTCGCTTGACGATCGGGATGATCGAAACCACCTCCACGGTTTCACCCGAATTGGAGATCGCGATGACCAGGTCGCGAGTGGTCAGCATTCCCAGATCACCATGACTGGCTTCTCCCGGATGCAGGAAAAAAGCGGGTGTTCCGGTGCTTGCCAGGGTGGCTGCAATCTTGCCGCCGATATGCCCCGATTTGCCCATGCCGATCACGACAACCCGTCCATCGCACTGAAGTATCATGTTGCAGGCCTTGCTGAATCCACCGTCAAGGCGATCCGGCAAGGCCAGCACGGCGGCCGCCTCAATCTCAATGACAGAGCGCGCGTGACTGACAGCGTCGATTTCGGGTTCCAGAGCGGGCATGGTGTTAAGAGCAAATAGACTTGTCCGGTTTTATAGCAAATGAATTGTCCGCTATGATGATACCTTGATTCATCCTCCGAGTTAACCCGGAGGATGAATCAAACCGAACGTGCGCGGCGGACCGGACGCGGTCGTTCGGATGCGAGTTCATAGTAATTGCCCCCTGGCATCGTATCGGGCCAGTTCTCTGGGGCCGTGATGAACCGCCAGACCCTGATCCGGGTAATCCAGTACCTGGACGCGGGCTTTTACGTAATGGCAACGATGCCGATCTGCCGGAATCTGTAGCACTTTGCGCCGATAGCGCACACAGTTGTCTGCACCCACCATTCGCTCATGGCGCTCACACAGAATGTCATCCAGTACCGATGGATCGCGACAGGCCACAAAGGCGCTGCCGGGTTCACGAGCCGGTTTCTTGAACTCGGCATGGTAGGCGGGCAGATACTCGTTTTGGAGATAGCGGTTGGCCGTGTCCATATCGGTGATGCCAGCGCTGGCCAGTTCCTTGACCAGACGGTCCTGGTGGGTTCGAAAGACCCGCTCACAGCGCCCGCGCGCCTGCGGTGAGTAGGCTGGAATCATCTCGATGCCCAGTTGCTTCATGGCGCGTCCGAACTGTGTGGGATTGTTCTTGTCCACTTTGCCTCCAGCCTGGGGCGTATGCCAGTAATGACTGCCTCGATCCGTGTACAGCGAACAGAACAGTCCTTTCGATTCAATCACTTCGCGCACCCCCCGGAAACTGCTGCGAGTGCCTTCCTGTTCACAGAAAAACATCGAGTAATGCTCATTGGTCGCATCGTCCATCGTCACAATCAAATCCCAGCGCTGACCCTCCACCCACTCGTGGGTACTGCCGTCCTGATGCAACATCATCCCCGGCCACGGCGACGACTCCCGTCTCTTGCGGTGCGCCCCGCGCTTCGCGTACCGCTTCACCACACCCGCTCCCTGCAACTGACTCTTCACCCACGTATAACTCCTCTGACCTCCATCCCGACGATACCAGGAATGAAAGTGCTTCACGTTCCAACCCCGGTGATGATCTCGATAACGCTCCACCACATCCATCACTTCGTCTACCGGCGCCCGACGATGCGACACTTCACTCAAACGACGATCACACAATCCGTCCAGTCCTTCTTCCTCGTAACGATCTACATAACGACGGAATGTGCGACTGCACACCCCCAACAAATTCGCCGCTTCTTCCTGCGTCAATCGGCTCTTGTTCCATCCTTCATACGCTTCTTCAAATCTCATTAGCCTAGTCTCCTGTAACCACTCCACCCGGTTCATCCAGCACCCCCTTTCAGTACTGTGTAAAACCGGACAGTTTATGTGCTACTCAACCGGACAATTCATTTGCTCTCTACATTCCAGAGCGGGCATGATTGACATGTTTTGGCTACAGGTAGAGTATATCAAAAGGCCAATCATATTATTGACAGAGAATGAACCATGACTGAATTACCGGAAATAAATAACCCCCAACAAACTGAAATTGAAGCGGCGGTCTTCAGAAAAATGATAGATCACCTGCGCAGAAATCCGGAGGTACAGAATATCGACCTGATGAATCTGGCCTATTTTTGCCGCAACTGTTTCTCGAAATGGTATATGAGCGCCGCCCGGGACCAGGGCATCGAACTCGACTACGATCAGGCGCGGGAAATCATCTACGGCATGCCGTACAGCGAATACAAGGCCGTTTACCAGCAAAAAGCCACACGAAAGCAACTCGATAAATACGAGGAAAGCCAGAAAAAAGCGACCGAATGATTTTTGGTCGGGTTGTGGATGGACTGGCCGGGATTTTATCCAGTCCGGGATAACGGCGTTATCAGCCGCCCGCCGTCAAGGTGGCTACATCGCGCCAGATAGCGAACAGAAAGCCCAACATAACCAGCGTAAAAGCAAAGTGCAACCCGAGCATCCAGCGCAGCCCGGCAATGTCGGCCTTTGTCGCCAGCTCGCCGGACTGGTGCGCGATTGCCTTCGCTACCGCTTCGGCCTGCTCGGTCTTGAACCCGGCTTGTTTCAGGTTTTGCGCTGTGGTTAGTGTGTCGATGGTGTACGCTGTCATGTTTCGGCGCCTGTCTGTTCTTCTCTGGCGTTCCTATTCTGGCCGGGTTGTGCCGCCTGGTCAACCCGAGAGTTGTCCAATGGAAGATGAGCCTGAAGGATAAGCTGTATTTCCAACGGGAGATGAGTTTGAAGGGGCTGATTTTGGGATCATCGGAGGATGATCGTGAAATTACACAGCCAGCGTTTACAGACGGTGGAAGAGATTCGTTCGTTTTTGAACGGAGCCACTACTTTTGATTTTGAACCCCAGTCCCGCGAGGAGTCCTATCCGTGGATTTGTGACAGCCTGCGGCAGTTGCGTTATGGCGCATTGAGCAAGGCCGACCGGGGTGTGGTGAAAGCCTACCTGGAGAAGGTCAGTGGCTTGTCCCGCGCCCAGATCACCCGGCTGATCCGACAATACCGCGATAGCGGGAGAATCCGGGATCATCGGGCAAGGCCCGCCAACGCTTTCTCCCGGCGCTATACCCCGGCTGATGTCGCCTTGCTGGTGGAAACCGATACCCTGCACGGCAACCTGTCCGGCCCGGCCACCCGCAAGCTGTGTGAACGAGCCTTTGCAGTATTCGGCGATGCCCGTTATCAGCGACTGGCCGCCCTCTCCAATGGACACTTGTACAACCTGCGACACTCGGATTCCTACCAGCGCCAGAGACGACACTTCCAAAAGACCCGTTATACGCCCGTGAGAATCGGGGAGCGACGCAAGCCCAGACCCGATGGCCGGCCCGGCTTCTTGCGCGTCGATACCGTCCATCAGGGCGACCAGGACGGCATCAAGGGGCTGTATCACATCAATGCCGTCGATGAAGTCACCCAGATGCAGGCCGTGGTCTGTGTACAGAGAATCTCCGAAAGCTATCTCATCCCGGCTCTGCAGGAACTCCTGGATGCCTTCCCCTTCACGCTCCAGGGGTTCCATTCCGATAACGGTTCAGAATATATCAATCGACAAGTCGCTAAACTCCTGCAAAAACTCCACATCGAACAAACCAAATCCCGTCCCCGACAGAGTAATGACAACGCCCTGGTCGAAGGCAAGAACGGTTCTGTCATCCGCAAGCATCTGGGCTACGAACACATCTCACAGCGCTTCGCGAAACCCGTCAATCACTTCCTCATCAACTACCTCACACCCTACCTGAACTATCACCGACCCTGCCTGTTCGCAAAGGAAGAAATCAACAATCAGGGAAAACGCATCCGTAAATACCCGGACTCACTCATCCAGACTCCGTACCAGAAACTCCGTTCCCTGCCCCATGCACAGCAATATCTCAAATCCGGAATCACGTTCAAAATACTCGATGACTTCGCTTTGCAATACAGTGATAATGAAGCCGCGCGAAGACTCAACAAAGCCCGCAACAAACTGTTTCTATCTTTTAACAAATCCCAAAGTCACGCCGCCTGACAACTACCCTCAATGAACATCAATATACACAGAAAATATAAACCCTTCAGGCTCATCTCTGGATTGGAAAACGCTCCCGGATGTTGCACCCGGATGTTGCAATTTTAATAACTTTTCGCAACTTCCAAGGATGCGCGCAAGATATAATTGCGATTCAAAACAGCGACTCGTTCGTCTCTTCGCTATCGCCTGCATCCGGGTCCGCGCTCTCCTGACCGATCACATCATCGGGTTCCGTGCCGGCCAGATAATATTCCAGGTAGCCATCCGGGTCATCCGGCGAGGTTGGTTTTGCGGTTTCCCGGTTGATAAAGCGGGTGGTTATATTTTCCGGAATGACTTCGGGTTTCTCGGGATAGTCCGGTAAAACACGGCTCATGAAATCAATCCAGATCGGGAGCGCCGCGCTGGCTCCGGATTCCCGTCTGCCCAGATGGGAGGGTTCGTCAAAACCCACGAAAACCGTGGTGATCACATCCGGGCTGAACCCGGAAAACCAGGCGTCGCGAAAATTGTTGGTGGTGCCTGTCTTGCCGGCCAGGTCAGAACGGTTCAGTGACTGCGCCCGACGTCCCGTACCGGTCGCCATCACCTGCTTCATGATGCTCCGGGTCAAAAAGGCATTCTGGACAGAGATCACCCGCTCCGGGGTTTGGGCGGGAAGTTCGGCTTCATCAGGGCCGGTTTCCCCGGATTCGTCCGGACAGTCTTCGCAAACCGGCTCAGGCAGGGAAACCGGATTGCCCCCGGCATCCTCGATCTTTTCGATCAGGTAAGGCGTAACCCGAAACCCCCCATTCGCGAAAACGGCAAAACTGGATGCCAGATTGAGCGGCGTAACACTGGCGCTGCCGAGGGCAAGGGAGAAACTCCGGGGCATTTTCCCCGGATCGAACCCGAATCCGACGAGATGTTCGGTCGTTGTGTCCAGCCCCATTGCGCGGAGCAGGCGGACGGACACCAGATTGAGGGAAAGACTCAGCGCTTTCCTTAATCGGGTAGGACCGAAAAACTTCTTGCTGTAGTTCTGCGGTTTCCAGATTCCTTCCAGATCATCTTCAACGACGACCGGCGTAGCGCTGACCTTGCTGGAAGCGGTAAAGCCATTATCGAGCGCCGCCGAATAAATGAACGGCTTGATATTCGATCCCGGCTGTCGCTCAGCCTGGGTGGCGCGGTTGAATTTGCTCAGGTAATAATCGAATCCGCCGGTCAGAGCCAGAATAGCCCCGGTATGCGGGTCCAGGCTGACCAGAGCGCCGGATACCTCCGGTAATTGAGAGAGCATCCAGTTATTTTCATTGAGTTCCCTCAAATAGATGACATCGCCTGCCAGGAGGACATCACTGACGGAATTCAATTCAGGGCCGATACTGTTGGCCCGGATATATTTCCTGGCCCATTGAATGTTTTTCCATTCAACCGTGACCGTATCGCCCCGGCTGTTGAGCGCCTCGAAAGACTGATCGGCCACTCCGGTCACGACAGCCGGTATCAGTTCTCTGCTGGGCGGATATTGTGACAGGTTGTCGAGCAGATTCTGTACAGAGGACCCGGCCTCGGCTAATGCAGCCGGATCAACCTTGCCGACCGGGCCCTTGAATCCATGGCGCATGTCATATTCAATGAGTCCCTGCCTCAGCGCCTCGTCCGCTTTTTTCTGATATTCACCGTGTACGGTGACGGTTACATTCAATCCCCTCCGATAAATGTCCTCGCCCATCCGTTCAAACAGGAATTGTCTCGCCATTTCCGAAACATAAGGAGCCTGAAAATCGACGTCAGCGATATGGAGCCGGGCCGTAATGGGCGCCTTGCCGGCGGTTTCCAGGCTGAGTTTATCGATTCTGCCGAGTTCATACAGCCGGTTCAAAACATGGGCGCGTCTTTCTCTGGCGCGTTCCGGGTTGGATATCGGATTATCCCTGGAAGGGGCTTTGGGCAGACCTGCCAGCATGCAGATTTCCGGCAGGCTAAGCTCCGCAAGACTGGCGCCGTAGTAAATCTGCGCCGCCGCGGCGAAACCATAAGAGCGGTAGCCGAGGAAAACCTTGTTGAGATAGAGCTCCAGGATTTCGTCCTTGGTCAAAGCCCGCTCCATCTTGAAGGCCAGAAGCATTTCCTTCAGCTTCCGGGTATAGGTTTTCTCCGGATCCAGGAAGAAATTCCGCGCCACCTGCATCGTGATTGTGCTGGCGCCCTGGCTGCGTGAACGAGTCATGAAATTGCTGATCGCGGCGCGGGCCAGACCCGGAAAATCAACCCCGGTATGATGATAGAATTGATCATCCTCGGTGACCAGCAGGGCATCTATCAGAAGTGGCGGGGTTTCGTCGAGGGTGACGGGGATCCGTCTTTCCTCGCCATATTCGGCAATCAGTTTCTGGTCGGAGCTATAAATTCGAAGCGGGATATTCAGGGGTATCTGTCGAATCTCATCGACAGACGGCAGGCCAGGCAGCAATGAGGCGGCGTAAAGAACCAGCCCCGTTGCCATGGTGATGGCGAAAACAAATCCGATCGAGATGAGTTTCAGTACAATTTTTACCAGAAATGCCATGAATGAAACTTCTTCAAAAGGATGGTTTTAAGGTTTATTATAGCCGTTATGGAGAATATTTATTTGATTGGCCTGCCCGGGTCGGGAAAAACCACCGTGGGCAGAAGCCTCGCCCGGTCTCTGGGTCTGGACTTCGTCGATACGGACCAGATGATCGAAAAGAGAACGGGCGTTTCCATCAGCCACATCTTCGAGATAGAAGGAGAGGCAGGGTTCCGCAAGCGGGAAACCCGGTTGTTTGAAGAAGTCAGCAACCGCGCCCGAACCGTCATTTCCACCGGCGGCGGTGTTATTCTGAATGAGTCGAATCGTCAACTGATGCGCCAGCATGGACAGGTGGTTTACCTGAAAGCCTCAATGGACATTTTATGGTCGAGGCTGAGGCATTGCCGGAATCGGCCCCTGTTACAAACCGCAGCCCCCCAGGCCAGAATCGCCGAATTGATAAAAGAACGCGAACCACTCTACGAGGCGCAAGCGGATTTGATTGTCGAGGTCAGTTCGGAAACGGCGAACCGGATCGCCGGGGAAATTGCACAGTTGATCAACAATCCGTTACCCGGCAGACAATCATGAAAACCGTCCGCATTGATCTGGGTGACCGGAGTTACGACATCCGGATTGCTCCCGGCATACTGGATGCCCCCGAACAGTTGCGGCCATGGATTCGCGGTCAGCAGGTTTTTATTATTACCAACGAAGTGGTCGCTCCGCTTTATCTGGAGAAAATAATGACCAGTCTGGCCGATCAGTCGGTCGAGCAAATGGTCCTCAAGGATGGGGAAGGCGTCAAGACGTTACGCACTGCCCGGGAAATCTTTGACCGGATGATCTCGGTTCCGCTGGACCGCTCGGCCACAGTGATTGCATTGGGCGGCGGCGTGGTCGGCGATATTGCCGGATTTGTTGCCGCCTGCTATCAACGCGGCATCCCGTTCATTCAGATACCTACCACGTTGCTTTCCCAGGTTGACTCATCCGTTGGCGGCAAAACCGCGGTCAATCATCCGCGGGGAAAGAACATGATTGGCGCTTTCCATCAGCCGCAAAGGGTGTTGATCGACGCCAGGACCCTGTCCACTCTGGAGCCGAGGCAGCTTTCCTCCGGTGTCGCGGAAGTCATCAAATACGGGATGATCAATGATCTGCCGTTCTTCGAATGGCTGGAAGACCACATCGACCGGGTGATGGACCTGAATGAAGAGGCGCTGGAGTACATGATTGAGCAATCCTGCCGCAACAAGGCGAACATCGTCGAGCGGGATGAAAAGGAAGCGGGTATCCGGGCGCTGCTGAATCTGGGGCATACATTCGGTCACGCGATCGAAACGTCGACACAGTACGCCGGCTGGCTGCATGGCGAAGCGATCGCCCTCGGCATGATGATGGCCGGGTTCATGTCGAACATACAGGGCGATTTTTCTGATCAGGCGCTGGCCCGTCTGGAGTCTTTGCTGGATCGGGCGCGGTTGCCGACACAGCCATGTCGCGGCCTTTCAGCGCAAAAGCTGAAGGAGTTGATGATGCTCGACAAAAAAGTCCGCCACGGGAAATTGCGGCTCGTGCTGCTAAAGGGCATCGGTCAGGCTTACCTCGCGGATCAATATGACGAGGCCGCGCTTGACGCCACGCTCGAATACTTCACATTGTCCAGCCAAAGCGCTTGACAAAAATGATTGAATCTATGATAGATTTGCACATCGTCCGATGTTGGATGAATCTATTTACAAAGAACGCGAAGCGTTGTTTTTTCGATTATCGGAGGAGAAAAAATGTCTGAATCCTTGTCCGGGCACTTGACAGGTAATCCGGGAGAACCTGTTACAATGATTGCCAGCCAGCCAGCCAGCCAGCCAGCCAGCCAGCCAGCCAGCCAGCCAGCCAGCCAGCCAGCCAGCCAGCCAGCCAGCCAGCCAGCCAGCCAGCCAGCCAGCCAGCCAGCCAGCCAGCCAGCCAGCCAGCCAGCCAGCCAGCCAGCCAGCCAGCCAGCCAGCCAGCCAGCCAGCCAGCCAGCCAGCCAGCCAGCCAGCCAGCCAGCCAGCCATGAGGTTTTCTGGCATCCGCATGGGGTTTCGTCTGCGGTTCTGGTTTGCCGCATGCCTGCTGTTCGCGGGGACCGGTTTCCTGTCGTCCGGCACTCAGGCGCAGACACCAACCGTGCAACTGATACGGAGTGCCCTCGCTCCTGAAGTTGTCGAGGGCACCGAGGGGGCTTTTAATATGTTCTTGCGCCCGAATAAGGAAGCCCATCCCGCCACAGTGGTCGTGCGTTACCGCGCGACAGGCACAGCGACCCGCAACACCGACTACCGGTGGGTATGCGGTGAACCGCAGCCTGGGGTCAGGTGCAGCAACCTGGTCACCGGCGACCTGACGATCACCCTCACGACCGCCCAACTGAGAGAATCCGGCCTGCCTGATGTTGCGAGGATTGAAGCGATCACCGACAGCTCAAGCGACGACGGCGAGACGGTGGTCCTGACCGATGTCGACAGGCCCACCCAGAGCGCGGCCTGGACGATCAAGGACCCGGCGCCGGTTAAGTTGGGCTTTATCAGAAATGCGAAGGATTTGTATGAAGCGGAGGCGGCCTTCACACACCGGGTCTCGATACGAATGAGCAGCATCTATCCGCAGGACATCACGATTCCGCTGACGTATGGAAGCAGTGGGACCGCGACATCCGGGACGGACTATCAGCAGGTGGGGTCGGTCACGATTCGCGCCGCAGACATGACAGTGCGACCCGGGGGCTCGGCACAAGGCCTTTTCTATATCGCGCAGATCCTCCCGAACCGGGAGAGCGAGAACAACGAGACGTTCACGGTAACGCTGAACTTGGCCGGCGCAACGCCAGCCGGTTCGGTAACGGGCTTGTTGACCAGCTGCCTGAGTGGTAATCCCTGCTACGACACGCTCACCGCGACCATTCTGGATGCGGGGGTCGTGTCATTTGTTGACGGGGCCACGTCGACGGTCTCCGAGGAAGGCGGGCCGCACCAGATCCGTCTGAGTCGCAGCAAGACGCATGGTACCGCGCACGTGCAGTATCAGGTCAGTGGCACGGCGCGCCTCGGCGACAGCGGGGATTTCACCCCGGTCTTCAGCACAATAGCAGACGGGAATTACCAGTTGCCGAAATGGTTCCACGGGTCAGACGGACAAACGCTGACGCTGAACATTCACGATGACGAGTGCGCCGAGGGGCCCGAGACGATCCAGGTGCGGCTGGTCGACGCGGTCGGCATCGGCGTCTTTGCGCCGCAGGGAGCCGCGGCGGTGCACACCGTCACGATTGAGGACGATGATACGGTAGTATGCCGGGCGCCGAGCCGTCCGGTGACGGATCTCATGCCATCCTTCGGCGCGAGCGCAGTGGCGGACCAGAACTGGACACGGGGCGAGGCGATTACGCCGTTATCGCTTCCGGTTGCGACCGGCGGCGACGGGACGCTGACCTACAGCCTGTCCCCGGCTCCACCGGCGGGCATGACCCTGGATACCAGCGCCCGCAGCTTGAGCGGCGCCCCCGAACAGGCACAGGAAGCCACCCGATACACTTGGACCGCGACCGATGCAGACGGAGACGCCGTCACACTCGAGTTCACCATTGCCGTGACGGAGAATATTGCGCGGATGCAGGATCAGGTGATACGTCCCGCGTTAGCGGCGATGGCGCGACTCTCCCTGTCGAGCGCCCTGGAGAATATCGGCTCGCGTTTTGGAGATTTCGGAGCGGACGATCTGACCCTGGCCGGACACGCGGTTCCGATGAGCGCGACCGGCCTCCCGGAAGCCTTGCGCCCCTGTTCGCCGGTACTGACCGATCCCGCGGCAACATCCTCAACGGACTGCCGTTTCCACAGCAGAGGATGGAGTTCAGCGGAACTGCTTCATGCCAGTGATTTCTCCTTATCACTGGAGGCGTCCGACCCGGCATCGGGCGCGGCGCGCTGGTCCATCTGGGGACGGGGCGACTGGGGCAGTTTCACCGGGAATGGCACAGAGCCACAGACCCGCCATGAAGGCGAACTGCAATCAGGCTGGCTGGGACTGGACGCACGCGTCGACCACCGGGTGATGGGACTGGCCTTCTCCCGCAGCCAGGGAGAAACCGACTACACGATGGAAACAGACGAAGGCCGACTGGAGACCACCCTGAACGGAGTCTACCCGTATGGCCGCTGGACATTGAACAATGGACTCGAGTTACGCGCCGTACTGGGCGCTGGCGAAGGCGAAGCGCGGCATCAACCGCAAGGCGGCGAAGCGATGAGTAGCGACCTGTTGATGTGGATGGGTTCTGTAGGCGTGCGCCGTCCGCTGGCTCCGGCCGATGGGATTGATCTGGCATTGCGTCTGGAAGCGAGCCGCGCCCGCTTGCGGACTGCGGCGGGACGAAACCCGATTGACGGTCTGGTTGCCGACAGTTGGCGCCTTCGGGCGGGAATGGAAGCGTCGAAGCGCTTTATTCGCGCAAACGGAGCGGAACTGGAACCTTTCCTGGAAGCGTCGGTGCGGCGGGACCGGGGAGACGGACTGGAAGGCGGTGGCATTGAACTGACGGGTGGACTGCGTTACGGTCGTCCGGGACTGTCGATGGAGGCGCGTGGACGCTGGCTGGCGGCGCACCAGGAAAAAGGCGCCAGAGAAAGCGGCGCCAGCGTGACGGTTCGGGGCGGAGCCGGAGCGGGCGGACGTGGACTGTGGTTTACGCTGCAACCGCGCTGGGGCGCCGGAACCGGCTCCCTGGCTTTATGGAATGAAGAAGCGCCACGGATGGAGAGGGACGTGAGCGCGGCTCATTCCCTGGATGCCCGATTGGGCTATGGAATGACGCTGCCGGATGCGGGCGGTGTGCTGACGCCATTTACCGGGGCAGTTCTGTCCGGCGAAGACCGGCGCGTTTATCAGGTCGGGACGCGCTTTGATTCGAGCTTGACGGACTTCGGGATGGAGGTCGTGGGTGAGCGCACGGAGGACGCCGATGCGTCCAATGCCCCCGAACACACGCTGAAATTCAATCTGCGATACCGATTTTAAGGAACCCGGCCCGGCGTCGGCAGGTAGCCGGGGGTTCGGGCAGGCAATCGGGGTTCGGGAGCGGAACGCGGCGCTGGCCGGCGTGTGCAGCGCATGGGATTATGCCCTCGCTCACAAGCCTCCCCAACGCGCTTCTCGCCCCCGCCCACTCAGATATCCACTTGCCGCAACTGGATTGATACCCCATTAATGGTTAAAATGCCCGGTTCGGCGCCTGGGCTGGCTGATATGATCAATCAGCGCCATTCGCCATTCGAGTCATTCATATCAAATTTTATGCAACATCCTCGATCCGGATCACATCCGAAAAAACAGGGCCTGTACGACCCGGCGAATGAACATGATGCATGCGGGGTCGGGTTCGTCGTCAATATAGACGGCGTAAAAAGTCATGAAATCATAACCAGCGGGCTGAAGATATTACGCAACCTGACTCACAGGGGCGCCGTCGGCGCGGATCCGAAAGCGGGGGATGGCGCCGGCATCCTGCTGCAACTGCCCGATGAGTTTTTCCGCAGCAGGATCGGTCAAACGCTTCCGGACAGTGGCCACTATGCGGTGGGTATGTTGTTCATGCCGGATTCCCCGGCCGGACAGGCCGAAGTGAAGGGGGTGACAGAGCGCTATGTGCTGGATGAAGGACAAAAAGTCATAGCCTGGCGCAAGACGCCGGTCAACAATGCGGGCCTCGGTGAGAGCGTATTGCCGACCGAACCGGCAATCTGGCAGATCGTGGTGGGGCGCGGAGCGGGTCTGGCCACCCAGGATGATTTTGAACGGAAATTGTTTGTCATCCGCAAACAGATCGAGCGCCACATCCAATTGTCCGATATACGGGGAAAGGATGATTTTTATATCACAACGCTGTCATCGAGGTTGATCAACTATAAGGGAATGCTGTTGTCCCACCAGGTCGGGGAATTCTATCCGGACCTTGCCGACCGGGATATGAAATCCGCCATGGCTCTGGTGCATCAGCGTTTCTCTACCAATACTTTCCCCACCTGGGATCTGGCGCATCCGTTCCGGATGATTGCCCACAACGGGGAGATCAATACCTTGCGGGGCAACATAAACTGGATGGCTGCCCGCAGGAGTACGTTGTTTTCGGATGTGCTGGGCGACGATATCGATAAGGTCTGGCCGGTAATCCCGGAAGGTCAGTCGGATTCAGCGGCGTTCGACAATGCGCTGGAGCTGCTTGTGGCCGGTGGTTACTCGCTCTCCCACGCGATGATGATGCTGATACCGGAAGCCTGGTCGGGCAATTCATTGATGGATCCGGGTCGTCGCGCTTTTTACGAATATCATGCGGCATTAATGGAGCCGTGGGACGGGCCGGCGGCGGTTGCCTTCACCGACGGCAAACAGATTGGCGCAACCCTGGATCGCAACGGTCTTCGCCCGGCGCGATACCTGATTACCAAAGACAATATGGTTGTAATGGCGTCAGAAATGGGCGTGCTGGATATACCGGAAGAAAATATCAAAAAGAAATGGCGGCTGCAGCCGGGAAAAATGTTCCTGATTGATCTTGAACAGGGCCGCATCATCGAAGATGAAGAAATCAAGAATCAACTGGCCTCATCCAATAATTATCAGGAGTGGTTGAACCGCACCCAGATTGAACTGAAGTCCCTGCGTGTCGCGGTCGGAGCGATGTCTCCGGATCCGGAGACCCTGTTGAAAACCCAGCAGGCCTTTGGTTATACCCGGGAAGACCTCCGGTTTCTGTTGTTGCCGATGATTGAGCGTGGCGAGGAAGCCCTGGGTTCCATGGGTATGGATTCGCCACCGGCGGTCATGTCGAACAAGCCGCGACATATTTCCAATTACTTCAAGCAGAATTTTGCCCAGGTCACCAATCCCCCGATTGACCCTATCCGTGAAGAACTGGTGATGGCGCTGTTCTCCCTGATTGGCCCCCGTCCGAACCTGTTCGGTCAAAGTGACGGCGGTCAGGAAATGCGTTTGACCGTTGACCAGCCAGTGTTGACCAACAACCAGCTGGAACGTATTCGACAGATCGAAGACCATACCGGCGGCGCATTCCGAACCAAGACATTGACCATCTGTTATCAGGTCACAGAGGGTTCGCCCGGGCTGGCCGAAGCGCTCAGGGTTTTATGCGGCAAGGCTGAACAGGCGATCCTGCAAAAGGGATTCAATATCCTGATTCTGTCTGACCGGCGGATGGACGCCGACAACATTGCCATTCCGGCGTTGCTGGCGACCTCTGCGGTACATCATCACCTGATCAGGAAGGGGTTGCGAACCAAGTCCGGCCTGGTAGTCGAGACCGGCGCCTGCCTGGAAGTGCATCACTTCGCGACATTGGCCGGATATGGGGCGGAGGCGATCAATCCCTATGTCGGATTTGATACGGTCAATGCGCTGCTCGGCAATCTTGCTTCAACGCCTGATTTCGAAGAGGCGCAGTCACGCTATATCAAGGCCATCAACAAGGGGTTGAAAAAGGTCATGTCGAAGATGGGTATCTCGACTTTCCAGTCTTATTGCGGCGCCCAGATTTTTGACGCGGTCGGTTTATCGCAAGAGTTTGTGGACCAATACTTTACCGGCACGAGTTCGCCGGTTCAGGGAATCGGCCTCGACGAAATTGCCGGGGATATGTTCACCTTGCATCAACGCGCTTTCGGGGATCAGCCCCTGTACCGGGACGCGCTGGACGCCGGAGGCGATTACGCGTTCCGGGTTCGCGGGGAAAGTCATGTATGGAATCCGGAATCGGTATCCCGTCTGCAACATGCCGTGCGGGCCAACCATGCCGGAACCTGGCAGGAGTTTTCCGAGCTGATCAATAAACGAGACAGAGCCCTGTTCAATCTGCGGGGCTTGTTTGAGTTCGACTGGGCTTCATCCCCCATTCCGATAGACCAGGTGGAACCGGCCTCACAAATTGTCAAACGATTTGCCACAGGCGCCATGTCGTTCGGGTCAATTTCCCAGGAGGCCCATTCAACCCTTGCCATCGCGATGAATAAAATTGGTGGGAAATCGAATACCGGCGAAGGTGGAGAGGAAGAAGAGCGTTATCGACCGTTGAAAAACGGGTCCGGCAACCCGAAGCGGTCCGCAATCAAACAGGTTGCGTCCGGACGGTTCGGGGTTACGGCGGATTACCTGGTGAATGCCGATGACATTCAGATCAAGATGGCGCAGGGCGCCAAGCCAGGCGAGGGCGGACAGTTGCCAGGGCACAAGGTAAGCCGTCAAATCGCCAGCGTGCGTCATTCGACTCCGGGCGTAGGATTGATTTCACCGCCGCCGCATCATGACATCTACTCGATTGAAGACCTGGCGCAATTGATATTTGATCTGAAAAACGTCAACCCCGAAAGCCGTATTTCGGTGAAACTGGTCTCGGAGGTGGGTGTGGGCACGGTGGCCGCGGGGGTATCGAAAGCGCATGCCGACCATGTCACTATTTCGGGTTATGAAGGCGGCACCGGCGCCAGTCCGTTGACATCGATCAAACATGCCGGTTCGCCGTGGGAAATCGGCCTGGCTGAAACTCACCAGACGCTGGTATTGAACCGGCTGCGCGGTCGGATTGCGGTGCAGGTGGATGGCGGCTTGCGCACCGGACGTGATGTGGCGGTGGCCGCATTGCTGGGCGCGGACGAATTCGGCTTCGCGACGGCGCCGTTAATCGCACAGGGATGCCTGATGATGCGAAAATGTCATTTGAATACATGTCCGGTCGGCATCGCCACCCAGGACCCCGAATTGAGGAAAAAATTCACAGGTCAGGCCGAGCATGTCATCAACTATTTCTTTTTCGTCGCGGAAGAGTTGCGCGGAATCATGGCGCGGCTCGGCATTGGCGCCGTCAACGAAATGATCGGCCGGATTGACCGGCTTAAAGTGTCGGGAGCGGTGAACCACTGGAAAACACAGGGACTTGATTATTCCCGGATTCTGGCCAGGCCGGATGTGGGCGCCGATGTCGCGGTTTATAATTGCGAATCCCAACAGCATGGCCTGGACAACGTGCTGGACCGGGAATTGATCCGGCGCGCGGAACCGGCGCTCGATAACGGGACTGCGGTTCGGATTGACATCGGCATCGCCAATGTGAATCGGACGTTCGGTACGATGCTGTCGGGGGAGATCGCGCGAAAATATGGTCATGATGGCTTGCCGACGGATACCATCCGCATTGATGCAAAAGGCACGGCGGGACAGTCGCTGGGCGCCTGGCTGGCCAATGGCGTTACCATCACGCTGGAAGGAGAAGCCAACGATTACGTGGGCAAAGGGTTGTCCGGCGGCAAGCTGATCCTTTATCCGCCAGCGAATTCCGGGATCGGGGATCGCAGGAAAAACATCATTGTCGGCAACACCGTACTGTACGGCGCGATTTGCGGCGAAGCCTATTTCAATGGTGTGGCGGGGGAACGATTCTGTGTGCGTAACTCGGGCGCCATCGCCGTGGTGGAAGGGGTCGGAGATCATGGCTGTGAATACATGACCGGCGGCGTCGTCATCTGCCTGGGGGATACAGGCAGGAATTTCGCGGCGGGGATGTCGGGTGGAATCAGTTACGTGCTGGACCCGGGCGAGCGTTTTTCCATGCGCTGCAACCAGCAACTGGTGTCGCTGGAACAGGTTGACGCTGACCGCCGGTATGAAAATATCGACAACCCGCTGGAAGCGGACGAAGCGCGGCTCTTGAAATATATCGAAAATCATTATGAATATACCGGCAGCGAAATTGCCGGACAGATCCTGCAAGACTGGGGAAAGTATCTCCCGAACTTTGTCAAGGTACTGCCCCACGACTATGCGGCCGCGTTGCAGAAGCTTGAACAGGAAAATCAGCCCGAATACAGGGAGGCTCGACATGGGTAAGCCGACCGGGTTCATGGAGATTGAGCGCCAGGAACGAAAATACGAAGATATTCAAAGCCGGATTACCCATTTCAACGAGTTTGTGATCGAACTCAGTGAAAACGAGCTGAGGAAACAGGGCGCGCGCTGTATGGATTGCGGAATCCCGTATTGCCAGGTCGGATGCCCGGTCAACAATATTATCCCGGACTGGAATGACTTGGTTTACCGCGCAGACTGGAAGCGGGCCAGCGATGTGCTGCATTCGACCAATAATTTCCCGGAATTTACCGGGCGCATCTGTCCGGCCCCCTGTGAGGCCTCGTGTACCCTGAACATTGAAGACCGCCCGGTTACGATCAAAACCATCGAACAGAGTATCGTCGAACGGGCCTGGGCGGAGGGATGGATACAACCCCGGATTCCGGCCCACAGAACCGGCAAATATGTCGCCGTGATCGGTTCCGGGCCGGCCGGCCTCGCCTGCGCCCAGCAACTGGCCAGAGCGGGGCACTCGGTTTCTCTGTATGAAAAACAGGAACGGAGCGGCGGATTGCTGCGTTATGGCATCCCGGACTTCAAACTCGACAAACTGGTGATTGACCGGCGCATGGCGCAAATGAAAACCGAGGGCGTCAAATTTCATTCGGGTATTCATGTCGGTGTCGATGTTCCGGTTTCATTCCTGTTCGAGACTTTTGACGCCATCGTTTTAAGCGGGGGCGCCGAGCATCCACGGGACCTGGAAGTGGCGGGCAGAGAATACGGGGGTATCCACTTTGCGATGGATTTTCTGAGATCAAACACACGCAGAGTGCAGGGACACCCGGTGGATGAAAGTCAATTTATCAGCGCCGAAGGAAAGCATGTAGTCGTCATTGGCGGGGGCGATACCGGGTCGGATTGTATCGGCACGTCAATCCGGCAAAAGGCCGGGTCAGTCACTCAAATTGAGATACTGTCGGAGCCGCCCGCGCGGGAAAACAAGGCTTTGACCTGGCCGAACTGGCCTCACAAGCTGCGTACCTCCTCGTCCCAGGAAGAAGGATGCAACCGCATCTGGGATGTCAAGACGCAGCATTTCAATGAAGACGGTCAACGGCGCGTTTCGTCGATACAATGTATCAAAGTGGCCTGGGAACGGGTGGACGGGCAGTGGCGGATGAGAGAGGTTGAGGGTTCGGAGTTTCTGCTGAAAGCGGACCTGGTTCTACTGGCGATGGGATTTCTCCATCCTGTTTATGCCGGGTTGCTGGAGGAGATGGGGATCGAGCGGGACAACCGGGGCAACGTCAAAGCGCCGCAAAGCGGCGCCGGCGCGTATCAGACCAACATCGAAAAAGTGTTTTCAGCGGGTGACATGCGCCGCGGGCAATCACTGGTGGTCTGGGCGATTCGGGAAGGGCGGCAGTGCGCCCGGGCGGTTGACGCCTTTTTGCAGGGACACAGTGATCTGCCCGACTGAGTCCGCGCCAGTAGTCTTGCCCCCTGCCAAGAGCCTGTCCCGGTTTGTCCTGTCTTTGCCATCCCCGCAAATAGAGTGAATAACCCATGAACGACCGGTTTTTAAGGGCGTTGCGACGTCAGCCGGTTGACTGTACGCCGATCTGGATCATGCGTCAGGCCGGGCGCTACCTGCCGGAATACCGGCAAAGCCGCGCCCGCGCCGGGGATTTTCTGACACTGTGCAAGATGCCCGGTCTGGCCTGTGAAGTGACGCTGCAACCGATTCACAGATTCAACCTGGACGCCGCCATTATTTTCTCCGACATTCTGACCATCCCGGATGCCATGGGCCTGGGACTGACGCTGAATGAAGGAATCGGCCCCCGATTCGAACGCCCGTTGCGGTCGGCGAACGAGGTCGAAAAATTGCCGGAAGTGGAAGTGGAGACCCAACTGGGCTATGTCATGGAAGCCATCCGGATAACCCGAAGGGAGCTCGAAGGCAAGGTTCCGTTGATCGGATTTGGAGGCAGCCCATGGACCCTGGCCACCTACATGGTCGAAGGAGGGTCGAGCCGGGATTTCGCGCAGGTCAAGAGCATGATGCATGATCAGCCGGCGACCATGCACCGGTTGTTGCAGAAGATCACCCAAGCGGCGATTGACTATCTGAAAGCGCAGGTTATGGCGGGGGCACAGGCCATCATGGTGTTCGACACATGGGGCGGAGTGTTGAGTACGCCGGACTACCAGGAATTCTCGCTGGATTACATGGCGCAAATCGTGTCCGCGCTGAAAACGGATCCAGCCTGTTCTGCAACCCCGGTGACCCTGTTTACCAAGGGCGGATCGGGATGGCTGGAGCGAATCGCGCAAACCGGATGTGACGCGATCGGACTGGACTGGACGGCCTCACTGGGTGAGGCCAGAAAAAGGACAGCAGGAGCGGTTGCCCTGCAAGGCAATATGGACCCCACCGTACTCTATGCCTCCAATGACAAGGTGGAGAGGGAAGCGAAGCGCGTACTGGAAGATTTCGGTTCAGGCGAAGGACATATCTTCAACCTCGGCCACGGCATTCACCCCGGCATAAACCCGGAGCGCGTGCAAACGCTGGTGGAGGCGGTGCACCGGGAGAGTCGGCGGTGACGGCAGGGGTTGGATAATCGAACTTGTCATTCATTTTGTGCTCAGGCAAACAAAGACTGGACCTGTAATTGTTCACGACGCTGTTCTGCCTGCCACAAGTCATATTGGCCTTGTTGATTGATCCAGCTTTCTGCTGAGGTATTGAAAGCGATGGATAGCCGAACTGCCATTTCCGGGCTGACGCCCGCCCGCCCGTTTACGATTTGACTCAGTGTTTTTCTGCTCACCCCTAACGCCTCGGCCGCTGATGTGACGGTAAGGTCAAGAGGGTCAAGACAAAGCTCTTTGATAATTTCGCCGGGGTGTGGGGGGTTGTGCATTAACATTTTCACTCATGTTCATCAACGGAGGGTTCTGGTATGTCTTTCAGTTAACTTGGTCATCTTCTTTCCTCCTGTTATGGGAAGTATAGTGGATGACCATTTACACAGTTTTATTTACACCCTCCCTGATTTTCTATCTGGCATCAACACAAATAAAATATTTATCCATCAAACAAAACCAACTGCTCCTGCTGTTTGACGTTGGTAGTTGGATACTCACAGTTTGATACTTTATAGTTTGTGACAAGAGCTTCAACCATGGGATTGCGGTTCTGTTCGCTTCCTCCCACATGGTAAAAATGCTCACGGGTATAAATGTTGAACTCGTCCCATAGTGATGCTATGTACTCGTTTTTTCTGAAATCGTTGTGATGCCAGGTGGACAAAATGAATCTTGCTTTTGATAAGCGAAGACTATCAAATAATATCTGCTCATGCTCACCGTCCCAACCGTTGTAATAATCCACATGTCTGTCAATATAAGGCGGATCACAGTAAACAACATCGGAGATGGTTGCTTGTTTGATCGTGTCTTCGAATGACTGACACTTGAAGGTAAAGTCTTTCACCTTCAGTAATCGGGATATATGATCCACCTGATTCACAATTTTTGTCACATAGGCTTGAGCAAATCTGTTGGGTTTCTTACAGAAAGGAATATTAAGGCCACCCTTTCGATTAAAGCGAATCATCCCGTTAAACCCCGAACGGTTCAAAAACAAGAAATCAAGCGGGTGGCGCTTTTCGTTAAATCTTTCGCGTAAGGCGTAATAATGTTTGTCGCCTTTCTCCAGCAGCAATGAACCTTCTTCATTCAAGTACTTTCGTACAATCTCCGGGGTTATTTCGCCGGTTTTGATTGAGTTGTAGAAGTCAATCAGATGAGGATTGGTATCACACATAACAGCACACTTGGGGGCGATATTAAAGCCCACAACACCGGTTCCCATGAAGGGTTCTATCCATTGCCCTTCGAGTACTTCAGGAACAATACTTTTAATCCATGGGATCAGTTTGGTCTTTATTCCTTGCGATTTTATGGGGGGTACATTTACTTTCAATTTTTTACATCCTTACGGCGGATGGTTGTTTCGGGGAACTACCAGTGATGGGTCGCCATTGCGATATTCAACGAATTCTTTCAGATTTCTAATCTTCCTGGTTCCACCTTTTTTATCTGGAATCGTGATTTTCTCAAAGTTCATCCAATAATCGTCGAACCATTCTTCTCCCAAACGTGAAAATGTTCCGTGCTCCCCCAGAATATCTTCGATCCGGTTAATACTACCAATGTTGGCTGTGTTTCCGCTACCACTCTTGTCACTGGCAATTTTCCATTTTTCAGCAACAAAAAACTGAAAGTCCTTAACAACTGATGTTATCGACTTTAATTCATCCAGTTTGTGGGGCCTGGTTTCGTCTATGGTTGGACTTTCAACGCGGTCATATATGATTCCCAAGCTGAAATGGCCAGTATATGAACCATACGGAAAACGAATGTTTTTTGTACTGGCTCTATCCTGAAAATACTTGCCGTGCGAGCCGAGTGTGAATCCGTTACACAGATGCGGCTTATCAGGATTACGGTAGGTTGTCTTGAAATCCACGGCAAATCTGATTGAATCATTATCAGCTTTCACAAAGGAAATATCCGGGTAGTGATTCTGATGCTCAGCTAAAACAGGTTTATAGCCACACTTCCGTGAAAACTCCAATATTTTGGGAAATAAATGAATCTCCAAGACTTTTGAGACAATCTTGGTATCCGATGAGATTGTGTAGATGTTTTCAAATACGTCAATAAATCCCTTCACTGTCCATTGCCCGTCATCGGTACTGATGTACTCCTGAAGGGTTTCAACAAAGTCCTTTAGCTGATCTTCGAATTCCTCCTTGTATGTCATCTGGGTCAGCCCAGAGAAATTACGGTTTTTATCGTCATATTTTTATGATGTGTCGATATCGTGTGTGACACTGACCACGAACTCCCCAAAATGTTCTTGAGATGCTGCCATGACCAACGAATTAGTCCTCCGGGATTCGGGACGGGAGTCGGACGAGTATTGTTAATACTTTTTTGTGCAACGATGACTTCTCTTTAGTAGAAAGATTTGATAATTCCTGTCACCGAATTGGCTATTATTCTGGGCCGATTATTATCTGGCTTCCATGCTTGTTGCTGAAAACATCCACCGGTTGCAGAATCCCATAATATCATTCGTAAGTTCTTGGTTTTCCGATATGATTCTCTTATGCGTTTTCGTTTCTTCGACAGGAGGCTATATTCTGTCAGAATTATTTGTTGATTTGTTATAATCCGTGCTTCTAAAGCATGACGCTCTGTTGTGCTGCCTTTTCCGCCACTTATCCAATACACCGATGACATTTCCATGAAATCGTATAACCTTCGCTTCAGGTCATCAACACTACGATGATGCAAATGAATTGAGCTTTGGACATAATAATTACCTATCCATCCTATACCGCCGCCCACAACTGCAGCAATGATCATATAGGGCAGATACAAGGCTTACTTTCCGATGCTTCCAGCACCCTCGATATATTGCCTAGTCAAAGCGATGAAATCCTCTAGCTCTGGTTCGTTCGTTAATAACTGGAGATGCTCATCAAGGAACACTTTGCTCATACCTTCTACTCGTACCAGACCACCGAAAGCTTCTTCCAGAAACGATGAACCGAATCCTGCAACCCCATCAAATATAACTTTCAGGACCTTACTATCCTTTAGGGGCGGAACCAAGTGTTCTTCGCGAAACTTTGTCCCATTAAAATCCCCGTCTTCCAGAAAACGGCCAGCCGGGTACATGGAAAAATCTGTCGCGATGGAAATCGTGATAATTGATTCAGCGCTCATTTTGCAAATTCAGTTTCCACTCAATCAGTGTTCCATTCAGGGGACGGTGATGAGATATTTTCTTGTGAATCTTACTACCGTCTGACTTTTTCTTGTAGAGATACTCACCTCTTAAACTTACCACACGATAATGCCCACTACAATTCAATCTATCTAGATATCCGCGTACATCCCTTTGAAGACCATGTCCTCGGTGTGTTTCTTCGCTGCTACTTCTCGATAAATCGTGCGCAACTTGAATCAAACCAGCATGATCTCCAGGGAGGAATAATTTAAATTTTTCATAAAAATTGCGCCGCAATGTTTTCGGTATGCCAATTCCCTGATCATAAATCATGATTGTCACTTCGCGCTTTGTAGAATCATAAGATGCCGACAGCCACCAGTTCTGTAGGTCTCGAAACACCTGATTTTCCTTATAGGCATGGTGTGCGACATTTGTCATAGCTTCTGTGATAGCGCCGTAGAGATAGTGTTTGCTTGGTATCTCACCAACAACAGGTTCTAAATCTTTTTTTCGTAGTAGATAAACGACCCTACCATCAGTTTTCTTTCCAGTTTTAAATTTTATGTATCTGACATTTCTTTCCGTATTCGTTGATTGCATTCCAGACACTTGCAAAAGCTCGAAAAATCCCATGTCTTTCAGCAAATCTCGCACGTGAGGGTCCCACTCCCCTACATCAACCGATTTGAGATTGGGTTCCCCGGGTTGTTTATTCCAACGATCAAGCTCTGCGGCGAGTACTAAAGCAGCTGCTGGAGATAAATTATTAATATTCTTGATATCAATGTATATTCGATAATTTCTTCTCTTTTGACTTTGCGTGCGAATTTCACTTAGTACCCTGGAGACACCATTGAAGTTTGACCCTAATGAAAAATCTTGTGGGCATGTGATTGTATATGTTGCGGTATCCGTTTGCGTTTGCGTTTCTGTGCTTTGCCTGTTTCTCTTGTTACTCGGGCCTTTCTCGCGCTTAAATAAATTATAGGTATGTCTTTCATTCCATAATTTCGATTTTTGCGTCGACTTTTTCATCGGATAACTTTGGTGTTTATAACCCGCTTGGCCCGATGCGGATAGAGTTTTTTATCATTCTGATTGTATAGACCTGTTTTTATGTAGTGATTGTTCTATATTGATCTGCTCTCACCTTCAGCACAATCCGCTTTTTCCCTAGCTGCGCCAAGAGTTCCAAAAAATCAGTTCATTGCCACTACAGTCTATACTCAATGCGTGTCGACCAACTGTTTACACCTCACTTCTGCTGTCGCCACTTTCTATATGCGGTCTTCGCAGATGTGGGTACGCTACTTTTATCCAATATCTTGACCAATGCACGAAATTGTTCCGCACAATTTTTATGTGTATTGAGCCGGTTTGCGAGTATGCCCTTCTCTTTTGGCAACCCCAACATGATCTTTACTTCTCGCGGCGAAAATGATTTCACCATCATACGGTAACTTGGCATTGCCGCATTAGATACCCCATAGGGGTTTCCAACTCCGCATGTGACAACAGCATCGACAAATACCGGTTGTGCACTTTTGGGTACGCCCGTATCACCAGTTAATTGCACAAGACGTTCCGCAAATGGTGGCTCATTATGGAAATTGTTCCAACCATTGTGAACGCTCAGTAAGTTTCGACTAGCGGCTGTAATCAAACTATGTAGTTCTACTTCACTTAGGAGCGACATAAGTCCTACAGTTTCGAAAAATTGTTGAGATGCTTGATATCGTTTCTCATCACCCTTTGCTCGATAATCTTGATGTCGGTCCAGCAGAAGCGATTGTGTCTTGGGCGAGAACTCGTCTTTGAAGGATCGACAAATAGATTTCGCGTTTACCCGGGCTTCCTCCCTGGCATCAGGGTCGCAGCATATACCATGCAGCATGCCAAAAATTAATTGCCGTTGTGTATCAAATGTTCCACGAATTCTATTTTCCCATTCTTCTCGTTGACCCTTTGTGAAGTTTGCCTTATTTAACGCCGTTAGGAGCTTTTTTGTATTTACGCCCTTTGGGTTTTGTTTACTAGAAAGTGCGTGTTTCTGACACCGGCTTAAAAAATTTATTACCTCATCCTCGTCCACGGTTTCGTCTGAAGGATGTGCCACGGAATAATTGTTGCGCGTTGCTCGACATTGGTCTAGAAAAAAATAATCTTGGTCAGAAATCAGATTCAAGTTCCGGCATAAATCCAATAACTCAGAGTCCTTGAGATCTAGCAAGCTTGCTTCGTCGAAAGACTTGTCATCCAAGATCTGTGGAATAACTTCCAGCCCAAACTGCCGCACCTTCTCACGTAGCTCAATAACGGCTGCATTCCATATATAATTAATGGCTGAGTCAAAAAGGCCGCTCGCTATCGCAATGCAAGTTTTGACAATTTTGTCGTCACGCAAATGCGGCGGGATTCGGAAGAGTAAACGCGGCAATTGCGACCATGCATACTCAATTTGGTTACCTGACGCGACAACGTTTCGATTGACTTCCAGGGCCTTGGTCAACTCGTCAAGCATGTTGCCTGTAATGCTTGAGACCCCCGGCAGATTGACCATCAATTCTGTCGGGGGTACATTACTGGCAACGATATTATTTTTCCGATTCAAAGAAAATAATTCAACCTGATTAGATAGTGATAACCACGGTTCGGTTTTTAAGGATCGCCGAATTATTTCCCTACAAGCCTGTATACATACTCTCCAAGGGAGTTCTCACCGAATTTTACAGAACGGCATCACCAAGCCAGCCTTCAATCAACCCACAGGAATCGCGTTTTTCATGGTTTTCATGGCCTGTTTTTCGATCTGGCGGATTCTTTCCGCTGATACTCCGTACTCATCCGCGAGATCATGCAGGGTGGGTTTGTCATCGCTTAACCATCGCCGGGTGACGATGTCCTTGCTGCGGTCATCGAGTTTGGCCAGAGCCACGCCAAGTTGTTGCTGCCGTTGCTGTCGGTATTCGTTGTTTCCGATGACAACCTCGGGGTCATAACGGCTGTCTCCGAGGCGCTGGGAGGGCGCCAGGCGAGCGCTGTCTTCATCCTGGTCCGCAGAGGCGTCGAATGCAACATCGGTACTACTTAATCTCGATTCCATTTCCCGGACGGTACGGGTGTCTACGTCCAGGTCATCAGCAAGGCTGGTCACGTCTGCGTCATCCATCCATCCCCATTTGGAGCGGGATTTTCTCAGGTTGAAGAACAGCTTGCGCTGTGCCTTGGTGGTGGCAACCTTGACGATGCGCCAGTTGCGAAGCACATAATCGTATATTTCAGCCCGTATCCAGTGCACTGCAAATGAAACAAGTCGAACGTCACGGGTCGGGTCGAAGCGTTTGACGGCTTTCATCAGTCCGACACTTCCTTCCTGAATCAGGTCGGGTAGCGGCAGGCCGTAACCCATGAACCCTCGCGCCACCTTGACCACGTATCGAAGATGGGACAATACCAGTTCGCGCGCGGCTTCGAGGTCACCGTCATCACGATAACGTATTGCCAGGTCGTACTCTTGCTCAGCGGTCAAAATCGGAGCCGCGTTAACCGCTCGCATATAGGCCACCAGACCGCCGTTGTCGGCCAGTTGCATCGGAATGGGTAAGCTTTGCGTCATCGAACTGCCAGTATCAGGTTTTGATTATCCTATATTTTAGCGCTCAACGGATTAGAGTGCTAATAATTCTTAAAGTTCCGCAGAATCACTCAATTATTTTTCTCATTTAAGATCCTTTCTCGACCCATGTCCTGATTTTCAATTCCGCTTCTTTGGCGATCCAGTCCCGGGAATCGCTGGGCGCCAGTAATTCAAAAATCCGGACGTGAACTCTTATCCTTCCCAGACAGACAATCTGCCACAGGCTTTGCAGGAATGTCATGTTTCTCGCATAACTGACCCTGGGCAGTAAATTACCGTCCTTGTCCGAATAGCGCAGGGCAACCGGTTGCACGCAGGTCTTGCTGTCAATCGCGGATTGCACCAGCCGTGGATAAAATCGCTTGACGGAGTGTCCGTCTGTGGTTGTGCCTTCGGGAAAAATCAGGACCGACCGGTTTTTTGATAATGACTCTGAAAGTCTGGCGTTCGCATCCTTTGCTCCCTTGCCTCTGTCGATGAACAGCGTTCCCGCTGTTTTTATAATGAATCCCAATACCGGCCAGCGCGCTATTTCACCTTTTGCCAGGAATATAACCGGCAGTTCTGACCCGATCACCGAAATATCCAGCCAGGAAACGTGGTTGGATACCACCAGCGCTCCGGGAACCGGAGCCGCCCCGCTGAATTTACCTTGAACCCCCACTGCCCGGACGACTCCTTTATGCCAGATGCGGGCGATTTTCTGATAAAACCCGTATGTCAGAAAAACCGACAGGATGCTACAGACTAATCCTGCGCAAACCAGCAGGCAAAGCAAAAAAACTTTTGTGCCGCCGACAATCCTGTTCACATCAAAGTATGTACCGCGACAGATCCTGATCGTCTGCGAGGTCTTGCAGGTGGCGGTCAACATAATCGACATCAATACAGACGGCCTGACCGGACCTGTCGGCAGCTTCGAATGAGACGGTTTCCAGCAAGCGTTCCATCACGGTATGCAGTCTGCGCGCGCCGATATTTTCGGTCTGCTCGTTTACCTGCCAGGCGACCTCGGCAATGCGCCCGATACCCCGTTCAGTGAACTCGAGTTGCAGGCCCTCGGTCGCCATTAGCGCCTGGTATTGTTCTGTCAATGAGGCATCCGGTTCAGTCAGTATTCGAACAAAGTCATCACTGTTCAGCACCTTCAATTCGACACGAATCGGAAGTCGACCCTGTAATTCAGGAATGAGGTCCGATGGTTTGGACAGTTGAAACGCGCCGGATGCAATAAACAGGATGTGGTCTGTTTTTACCATTCCGTATTTTGTCGACACAGTCGAGCCTTCGACCAAAGGCAGCAGATCCCGTTGCACTCCTTCCCTGGAAGCGTCCACACCACCGTGGGTTGCGCTGGAACGGTTGACAATTTTGTCGATCTCATCCAGGAAAACGATTCCATTTTGCTCGACCTTGTCCAGCGCCTGTACCCGGACCTCTTCTTCGTTGATCAGTTTTGCCACTTCTTCTTCGGTCAGCAGTCTCAACGCTTCCGCTACGGGAACTTTCCGGGTGGTTTTTTTCTGTCCCCCCATATTCTGGAACAGCCCCTGAAGTTGATGGGTCATTTCCTCCATTCCGGGGGGCGCCATGATTTCCACGCCAATGGAGGTGTTGCTGACCTCGATTTCTATTTCCTTGTGGTTCAGCTTTCCTTCGCGAAGCAGCTTTCTGAATTTCTGGCGAGCGGCGCCGTCGTCATTAACGGGTTCTCCGCGGGCTGGCGGTAACAGCGTATCCAGAACAATTTCCTCGGCCATATCCTCGGACTTGCTCTTGACTTTTTCCATGGCTTGTTCGCGGGTCATTTTCAGGGACATATCCATCAGGTCACGGATAATCGAATCAACCTCTCTGCCGACATACCCCACTTCGGTGAATTTGGTTGCTTCGACTTTTATGAATGGCGCGTTGGCCAGTTTGGCCAATCGTCGGGCGATTTCGGTTTTTCCTACTCCGGTGGGTCCGATCATCAGGATATTTTTCGGCGTGATTTCTCCGCGCAGGGCTGGATTGACCTGCATTCTTCTCCAGCGATTCCTCAGCGCAATCGCAACCGAACGCTTTGCCGCATTTTGGGCAATGATATGCTTGTCCAGTTCTTCGACAATTTCTCTGGGGGTCATTTCAGTCATGGCAGCTTCCGAAGGTGGAGCGTGTAATTAATAATCAAGGGTTTCAATCGTTAAGTGGTCATTGGTATAGATACAGATCCGTCCTGCAATCCCGAGGCTTTTCCCAACGATCTCCCGGGCAGACAAATCCGAGTTTTCGATCAGGGCGAGCGCCGCCGACTTGGCGAAATCACCGCCGGATCCGATCGCCATTACACCCTGCTCAGGTTCGATGACATCTCCGTTTCCGGAAATGACGAGCGATGCTTCACTGTCCGCTACTGCCAGCAAGGCTTCCAGTCTTCGCAACATACGGTCTGTACGCCAGTCTTTGGCCAGCTCTACCGCAGAACGAACCAGTTGACCCTGGTGCTTTTCCAGCTTTTCTTCGAATCGTTCGAACAGGGTAAATGCATCCGCGGTTCCACCCGCGAATCCCGCCAGCACCTGCTTGTTGTACAGGCGACGTACCTTGCGAGCATTGCTTTTCATCATTGTGTTGCCGATCGAAACCTGACCGTCGCCGCCGATCACGACCTGGTTGCCGGTTCGCACAGACAGAATGGTTGTACCTCTGAACTGCTTCATTTGATCACTCCGGGATGAACGGGCCTCTCCTGACGAGATGCGGATATTTTACTTGACCAGTCGCAAATGGGGAGACGGATCCGGCGCCCGGCCGGGTTTGCTTCCTGATTCACCACCGTCCGACGGGGGCTTTTTCAAGCTGCGCTTGTCTCTTTGGGGCGGCGTGTCATTCTCCTCGAACACGATTCCGACTCCATTTTCTCTGGCATAGATCGCCATCACTGCGAATATGGGCACACAAATCTCGAACGGCTTCCCGGAAAAGCGGGCCGAACACATCAGAAACTTGTTGCCAAGCTCAAGCGTTTTCACCGATTGCGGATGAATATTCAATACGATTTGGTCTTCCCGGACATACTCCATCGGCACAATAACATCTTTGAACCCGGTATTTACCCGAACCTGTGGCGTCAACCCGTTGTCAATCGTCCACTCGTAGATCGCGCGAATCAGATAGGGCCTGGTGGAACCGGGCAGAACGGACCGGCGATTATCCGAGCCACCGCTTTTACCTTTGTCTGAAGTTCCCATCAGGGGTTGATTCAGGCAGCCTGACGCAAGTTTAATTCGTAGTCGCTGAGGCTTTCCCTGAATGCAGGTCGTTCGAAAAGCGATTCTCCATACTTGATCAGGGGCGTGGCCTGCTTTGGCAGGGTTATGCCCAGAGCGGGAATGCGCCACAGCAAGGGCGCAAAATAAGCGTCAATCAAAGTGTAGCCTGCACCCAGAAAAAAGGGTTTGTCAGCAAAAATCGGAGACAGGGAAATCAAGCCATCGCGCAGATCCTTTTTCAGGGCGGGAGAGGGTTCAAGGTCGGATATTTCACCCAGGGCATAAATCGGTTTCAACCAGTCACGCGTCAGGCGCCAGACCATAAGGCGGGTTTTAGCCCGCATAATGGGGTCAACCGGCATCAGGGGAGGATGGGGAAACCGTTCGTCCAGGTACTCGATGATGACTCCGACGCCGTAGAGCGCGACATCGCGATCAACCAGGGTAGGCGTTTCACCATAAGGATTGTGCCTCCCTATTCTGTCGGGGTCATCGTCCGGCGAAATGTACTCGACCGCACAGTCAATGTCTTTCTCGATCAGAACGATGCGACAGCAATGGCTGAAAACGTCGAATTGGCTCGACAGCAACGTCATCGCAGGGTGCCGGTCCACATGCAAGCCCGTAGTGATCATGAAATCAGCTTAAGCGCGGTACGGTCTAGTGGACATCCCGCCAGTATTCCTTTTTCAGCAAAAATGCAACGGTACCCAGCGCCGCCAGAAACAGCATAACCCATATACCATAATCAATCCGGACCATGCGGGCCGGTTCCGCCATGTAATACAGGAAATTGGTCAGGTCGCGCATCGCGTGATCGTACTCTTCAACGCTCATTTTCCCCGGACGAACCAGTTCCAGGTCAATTACTTCGTGTTCAATGCCATGACTGTCAGTCTCGATTGTCCTGCTGGCATACTGTATTCCCTGCAACTCGTACAGGGCATGGGGCATGGCTGCTTGCGGGAACACCAGATTGTTCCAGCCGCTGGCCGTGGATTCATCCATGTAAAAAGTACGAAGGTAGGTGTAAAGCCAGTCCGGGTCTCTCAGCTTGCCGATCAGGGACAAATCCGGAGGCGCGACCCCGAACCATTCCTCGCCTTGTTTCGTGGTCATGGTCGTGGTCATGCTGTCGGTAATTTTGCCGCCTGTGAAAATCATTTGAGACTCAACCAGGTCTTCGGGAATCTCCAGGTCCGCAGCCATCCGGTTATAACGCATATACTTCGCGCTGTGACAGGACATGCAGTAGTTTACAAACAGTTTGGCCCCGTTTTGCAACGAGACCTTATCCCGTAATGATACCTCGACCCTGTCCAGGGCAGCGCCTTCGATTGCCTGCGTAAATCCGGCAGGCGAACTGATCGCCAAAGTCAGAATCAGAGTCAGAAATCGTTTTTTCATCAGCTAACCCTCTCCGGAACAGGTTTGACTTTTTCCGGGCTTATGAAAGCGGGCCGGATGCCCAGTATGAAAAGTATCGCAATGGACAGAATCGTATAAACCAGTTTCAGACCCGTACCCGGGCCTGCGCTCCAGCCAAACCACCAGTAGAAAAACGTCCCGATAAACAGGACTATCGTTATCCAGAGCAGAATTTTCCCGGCTGTCGTCAACTCCTGGCCGGCAGCGCTGAAACTCGGGTACAGCAGGAAATACGAGAAGTATATCAACGTGAGAAACTGCGCCATTATGGTCAGGTCCGTGGTCGGCGCCTTGGTTCCCAACCATCCCAGAACCAGGAAGGTCGCCACAAAAAGCGCCAGTGAAAACCGGGTTGTCAGGCCTTTGTATCGTATGGATTTGACCGGGCTTTTGTCCAGCCATGGCAGGAAGAAAAATACGGCGACGGAAGCGAACATCACCAGTACCCCCCAGACCTGGGTGCCGGCAAAACTGGGCACTGCCCGCAGGATCGCGTAGTAAGGCGTGAAATACCACACGGGTGCGATATGTTCAGGGGTTTTCAGTGGGTTGGCCGGCTCATAATTGGGTTGCTCCAGGAAATACCCTCCCATTTCCGGCATGAAAAACACAACGGCGAAGAAAAATGCCATAAACACAACCGTTCCAAAAATATCCTTGACTGTGTAATACGGGTGAAAGGGGATGCTGTCGGTGGGCGCGTCTTTACTCCATTTGTTGCCTTTCGGGCCTTTCTTGATCTCGATACCGTCGGGGTTGTTTGATCCGACTTTATGCAGGGCAACGATATGCAGGAACACCAACCCGACCAGAATGAACGGAACCAGATAATGAAGCGCATAAAAACGATTCAGGGTGATATCTGAAATCACATAATCGCCCCGAATCCATTCCGATAACGTGGGTCCGATTACAGGCAGGGTCTCGAACAGATTCACGATAACCTGGGCGCCCCAGAAAGACATCTGGCCCCAGGGCAGCAGATAACCAAAAAAGGCGGTAGCCATCATGGCAAGGTAAATGGCCATGCCAAAAATCCAGATCAACTCCCGGGGATTTCGATAAGAGCCGTACAGTAGTCCGCGAAACATGTGCAGGTAGATTACGATGAAGAACATCGATGAACCCGTGGAGTGCATGTAGCGCACGAACCAGCCACCCCAAACGTCGCGCATGATGTATTCGACGGAATCAAAGGCGAGTCCGGCATCCGGCTTGTAGTTCATCGCCAGCAACACTCCGGTCACGATTTGCAGGACCAGCGCCATCAACGCCAGACTGCCGAAGAAATACCAGAAATTGAAGTTCTTTGGCGCGAAGTATTCGGTCAGGTGCTCTTTCGCCATCTTGCTGGCCGGGAATCGATCATCCAGCCAGTTCATCAGGAATCGCATCATGCCACCTCCCCGTCTTCACCGATCAACAGTACGTCATCGGAGAGATACTGGTAAGGAGGGACCACCAGATTGGTCGGCGCCGGCACGCCGCTGTAAACCCGGCCCGCGAGGTCGAATTTGGAACCATGGCAGGCGCATAAGAATCCGCCTTTCCAGTCATCATCGAATGAGACCGCGCCGATTTCGGGCTGGTATTTCGGTGAACATCCCAGATGAGTGCAGATGCCGATCAGAACCAGAATATCGTCCTTGATTGATCGATACGGGTTGCGGGCATATTCGGGTTGTTGATCCTTCCCTGAATCCGGGTCTGCGAGACGATCATTCATGCTCGGCAACAGGCTCAGAACTTCAGGCGAACGCTTGATTATCCAGACCGGTTTCCCACGCCATTCAACCGTGATCTGCTGGCCGGATTCAATTTTGCTGATGTCCACCTCTACCGGAGCCCCCGCCGCTTTTGCCTTTTCGCTCGGCAACATACTGCCGGCAAACGGCGCCGCCAATCCTGCAGCGCCCGCCAGGCCCATACCTGTGGTTGCAATCGTCAACAAGCGTCGCCGCCTGTTATCCACATGGTCGCCAGTCATGTTTAAACCTCTGAATCGGAAAAAAATTGTTTGGTCGGCCCTGAACACCCTGTTCAATATCGTGGATTTCTGGTGTGAATCCCGGAATTGATTGGTACCCGGACCTTGAAAAAGGCCAGATTATACCAGAACCCGCCAATGATTCTAAAGTAGGGGAACTATAATAGATTAGTTTGTAGTTGACAGGAGATGTTAGAGAAATGCTTTAACGCCTGTCAATGTAATTCCTACAGCAACTCCAATACCTCCAAGCACTCCTCCCAATATCCAAACCTTAAGGTTGGCAATGTCATTTTTTGTTGCTGTGGTGGTTTTGATCCATGAGATGTCTGTTTCCATACGTGCCATTTTTTCCTCAATTTCACTCAGGCGACGGTTAAGGCCGTCTCCTCCACCGTTACCACCACGGCCTTTAAGTTTTCTATGGTGATCAGCAAGATGAGTAACTTTATCCACTTTGCTTATCCAACCACTCAACAAGTTGCAGAGACGAAAAACCAGAATAATATTCAATCTGCACAACAATTCCCGGAGAGCCTTCTTTTTTTATTCCGGCCTTGTCAGAAATCTCTCCCGTTAGCAATTTATCATCCTTGATAAAAGCGACTCGATCATCATGGATATGGTGTGATGGAGAAGGCCAATATTCTTTGACGTTATCCCATATTGTTGAATTCTCTGTATCAAGAATCAAAACGTAGAGAGACATGTTTATTTGATGAGTAAGGTGTTATCAGGAGAACATTGGTTGATAGGCTATGGTTCTGGTACTACTTTCAGGGATTATACACATACCATTGCACAAAGAAAGGCCAGGATTGATTTTGGTCTTGTCTACACACCCTCCCATAAGGACGATGCCTCAAAATTACTTCGATGCAAAAATGGTGACAGCGCGATCAGCCTCATCGTGTAACAGTTGTTTAAGAACGTCGTCTGGTAGTGCATCCAACAGTATAACTCCACCACGTCGGTTCAGAGCGATCATCCAGCTTCGAAAGGCCTCTCGTTCAAATAATACTTTCTCATTTTCCCAATGTTTTTTCATTACAGTGTAGATACCACGCAGAAGCCGTTTGTTCATTGATACTGATGGTCTCTCGATCAATGCCGAACGCACATCTTGTCTATATAACAATATGTCCAAAAATTCTTGCGGATTGTCCGGTTCTATTTTATGTGCAATATTGCCAAGCCACCACAATCGTGACAGCCCGTTGTCCCGAATGAGCGCCCTGTTTCCTTGAGCAAAGAAATGGTTATCAACTTGACGTACCGCATCCTTTTCGCTATCCGGGCGACGACTCAGCCATCGTTTGGAAACGTACTGTGGGTAGTCAAAGTGGCATAAATAAACCCACATCCGTTCAATGGATGCCTGATGCGGTGTCAAGCTTTGCAACGCCCTGTGGACAACTAGCGCATTAGAAGCATCTGATTCTGATGGTGATTTTTCATTTATAGTCAATTTGTCCGCGAGCTCTGGCGATTTGATCTTTGATTCTCTGAACCCATTAATCAAGGTTACCGGGTGTGATTTCCTCGGTGCGTAATACCAGTCAAGATGATCTCGGATAGTGTGCCGAAGCTCCTCAACTGCGCTACTTGTACAGTAACGAAGCTTCATCACAACTTATGCCCCCCCGCATCCACAATCAGGGGCATCTTCAGAAAGGGTAGGTTGAGTATCTTTTGGGCATCAACAAGGCGGTTGGCGCCTTTGGCGCCAAGATGTTGGCATCCTAAAGATTCAAGACGTTGGTCCAAAGAAGAAAACCATCGATAATTGTTGTACTCGCCGGAGTTTTGATCAATTTCATTTAATACTGCGATCAGAGCGGGCAGATATAAGCCGTTCATCAGATATTGACCTTCCGGCTGGTCCGCTATCTGCTCGCGCACTTTCTCGTACTGTTGGCCATCGTCATCAGACATAATGATCCAAATATAGTTCTCGGCGAGCTCGTATTCCCAGTGGCCGTTTGGAAGTTCCGGGAGTGTTTTATGTCCAAAGATTGAGCCCAGTGGTGTTTCATCTGCTGTATCAATCCAGTAGTCTTTTGGGACATCCTCGGCAAGCACCGAACCTGAGTCTATATCAAATGTCATTCCCGCAAAGTCGGAATGCCATCCGTCTGAATAGAACCCGGATAGTGCTTTCATGCAAATGAGAAACGGTGCAAACTCAACCCGTCCAGCCAGTATACCTGCGTGAAACGAGTGCTCGATATTTGATTGATCAGACTGAAGCAATTTCCGGTAGTGCGTCTTTGGAGATCTAACCAGCAACACAAACTGTGCCTTGTTCTCTTTTAAGGAATCTCTGATTAATCAGTTTCTATTGTATAATTTTTGTACTTCATACTGACTGGAGATATTTCCGATGCGCCAGAGTACTTTTTCCGAAGCTGGATTTGACAAATACAAGAAACAGACGCGCAAGGAGCGTTTTCTGGATGAGATGGAGCAAATCATTCCGTGGGTGGAGTTGAATGCAGTCATCGAACCTTTTTATCCCAAACCGCAAGGGGCAGGCCGCAGGCCGATTGGAATAGACCGGATGTTGCGGATTCACTTTCTGCAACACTGGTTCAGTCTTTCGGACCCGGCTGCCGAGGAAGCGTTGTACGATTCGTTGTCGATGCGCCGGTTTGTGGGCATAGACCTGGGTCGGGAGCCGGCTCCCGACGAGACCACGATCTGCAAGTTTCGTCATCTGATGGAGAAGCATAACCTGGGGGAACGATTGTTCGGACTGGTCAATGAATATTTGGGTGAGAACGGACTGAAGGTGAATCGGGGTACGATCGTGGATGCCAGCATCATCTGCGCACCGAGTTCGACCAAGAACCGGGAGAAGAAACGAGACCCCCAGATGCACTCGACGCGCAAGGGGCAGCAATGGTACTTTGGTATGAAGGCGCATATCGGTGTGGACAGTCGCAGCAAGCTGATTCATTCGGTGGTGGCTACGCCGGCGAATGTTCATGATTCACAGGTTCTGCCGGAACTTCTGCACGGGAAAGAGACCCGTGTATGGGGAGACTCGGCCTATACGGGTCAGAAGGCGGTGATTTCACAGGTAGCGCCGGAGGCGAAGGATTTCACTCATTCGAAGGGGACGCGCTACCGCAAATTGACGGAGAAGGAGCGCTTGAAGAATCGAACCAAGTCCCGGATACGGTCGAAGGTGGAACATCAGTTCGGTATTCTCAAGCGGCAGTTCGGTTTTACCCGGGTTCGTTACCGGGGGCTGGAGAAGAACACGCATCGACTGGTTGTGGCCTGTGCCTTAAGCAATCTGGTGATGGCGAAGAAAGTACTGTTGAGACAAAGGCGGTTGAAACTGCAGGCTACGTACGCCTGAAAAATGAAAAGAGGGGGAGAATGCTTGTATTTCCCCGCTCCCGCTCACTGATTCCGGGCCATTCTGTCTTTCAGACCCACTCATATCCCGGATTTACAAAAATGACTACCCAAAATCCCCAAAACTCGTATTGTTCAGACTTTCCTTAAGAGTTGATTTAGTCCTGGCTCACTCAGTTCAAAACAAGCAATCAATTTAACAGCGGTGCTTCGCTTAATGCGCTTGATCTCAATCTCGACTTCAAACTCTGCATTTGGATAGTCATCACCATAGCTTGATGGTCGTAAAACCGGATGTGGCCAAGCCTTGCCAGAATCAAACTTCATGGTTAGCTTCCTCTGTTACGTCGAAGGCCGACAAATGCCAGGCTCTACCTTCAATTGGTCCATCATTAGCGATAATTTCAACCACGGTTCTTTGATCTTTAGAGACCCGTACTTGGTCAAGTGATATGTTTTCGTCAACTGCACATATATCCTTTCGAGGTATAGCTGATGAGTCACCTGCTTCAGCAAGCACCAAACGGGCAACTCCATCTGTTTCTGCCAAGAAGCTCAGTTGGTAGCAGTTTTTATTTCTAACAGGAAGTATCCGGACGGATGAAACAGAAATTCCATAGCGAGCACCGCTTCCCCCGCGAACCCCTGTACCGCCTATGCTCTCACCTTCACCGCGACCTCCGTCGCCTCCTTCACTGTTAGTCTCGCTTGTTCCTCCACCCCCTTGACTACCCGTATCATTGCTGTCGCCACCATCCGAGTCTGCACCATTATCCAGTTTCAATTTTGGGGAAACATATTGTCGAACTGGCTTGAGTGTTACCGTTACCTGTTCGCCAAACCCTGGCTCGCTGTTGTTTTCACCACCTTCATGACCTTGCTCGTCAAATGTTTCCAACGGTTCGTAATCTGGGAGATACGTAGCAAGTTCTGAGAGTACTGTCCTTCTTTCCCCTTTCTGCGGTCCTGCTTGTTTCTTTATCTCGCTTCGTATCCAATCAGTTACACGCTTGAGTGCCTTATGACCGCGTTCCTGATCATTTTTGGGCAATCGGTCAGGCTCGAATTGGTCATGCTGTGGATTTTCCATTTTTCTCAGTAGTTCATTTCCCTTCGGGTCATCAAATACGCAAAGTGCTGCAAAATCCTTAAATCCAGGGAATCGGAGCAATTTCTGCTGTCTGGTCGTCACCAGCATTCCCGTGCGACGTACGAATGCCACCTTGCTGGGTAAATCGTCCGCAGTTCGAATCCATAGCCTACAATGTCCCAGATCGCCGTCTTGTTTTTCTGCAACAGGCTCACTTCTGGATAACTCCCAAAAGACATGAGCATCCCTTAAAGGGTTTCCAGCAGCATCTTGTGAGTCGTCCAAGTCTCCTGTCCCTATCAAATACTGAAACCAACCTTCAATCGAATGATGAGCTATTTCCATTTCATCAAACTCGCTGGTCTCATCTGGCTCAATAATTACAGTCAGTTGTTGTTTTTCAATTGAATAGAAAAAATTTTCGATGACACTCGCAGCAATGCGTTGACGCCAAATATCTGTTTCCCTGAATCCCATGATTGTCAGACATGTCCCCTGTATTGGCTTCTGATACTCGTCGAGTACGCGGAAGCAATCTGGAATATTTTCTGTTAATTCTCGACAATTTGTCTTGAGCCCATAGAAACCTGTGCCCTGTGTTTCGTTTCTATCGGTATCGAAGTGAGACATGAGGACTGATTTACCTTGGAATTTTTCTTGTCCATTGCCATTCTCACGATAATACGTCCAGTAAAACACTGTTCTTAAAGTCGAAACTGCGAATGGTGCATATTTACCAATTCCGTGTGACCCCCCGGCACCTTCCATGCCTGGCTTGTGGCTGACCCCTTGCATTTTGACTAAAGTGCGCCAATGGTCTCCTTGTAGTCCTGTCGTGTGCCGGTCAGACACACGGAGGCAAGGAATTTGTTCTGATCTTATAGTTTGAGCAGCTACATCCAGAGCGGACACTGCTGTAGAGTCACTATCAGATTTTGCGACCTGTTTACATGCAACAATGGCTGCTTCAATTTCATTGCGACCAATGTCGTCTGGATTCAGTTCAATTAATTCGAAAGAGACATGCACTTGCTGATTCGAAGGAGTATTTGCGTCAAGTGAATTTTGTATCGTTTCTCGTGCGAGGCTGGTTAATGGCGAACCATTAAAATGTGCTATACCAGGATCGTTAAAGCCATCTCCTACACCTCCATTAGTCGGAGGAAAGTACCATCCGATTGGGTTATTCATTCGATATGGCTCCATTACTTAAAATTTTTGCACAGGCGTTTCCTATCAGATAAGCAAGACTTGCACATACTGCATTCCCCAAAAGCCTATACTGGTCTGACACGGATATGTTTGGAAAAAGTTCATCCGTATTTTCAAACCCCTGCAGGCGTGCTACTTCGCTAACTCTTAGACGTCGAATACCCCAAGGGTCACGAATAAACGGAACGTTATGGCCACCACCACCCATATTGGCGGTTAGCGTCGGGCAAAGCCCCTGTTTTTTTTCTCGCACATACGAACGTCGCAATTGATATATGTTTTCTTTAGATTTTCCGCTATCCATCGCTTTGTCAATCATCTTGTAGTAGCGGTTTCCAGGAGGTAAGTATGCCTCGCTCTTATCACGTGATGAGCGGTCTATAAACTCGTTGAGAAGTCGATTTCCAGGAGTTGCATTTGCATAAAATAGTCGAGAGAACGGATTTCGGGGAAAACAATTTCGTGATGCAGCAAGCAGAAACAAACGTTCACGGTCTTGTGGTAAATCTGTCACATCCTTAACGTTCACAGTCCAACATGTCTCCTTTCTAAACCAGTACCCGGTTTGGCGCAAGGCGCGCCGTATTTGGTCAAACCAGCCCCCATTTTCCCCATGTAGCAGATAAGGTACGTTTTCTAAAATCACGAGTGCAGGCCGTTCCTCAGGTGGGTAACTTTTAATCAGTCGTGGAATGTCGAAAAACAATGCTCCCCGTGGGTCTTCAAACCCATTCCGGTTTCCTGCCTGGGAGAAGCTTTGGCAAGGGAACCCACCTGCCAGAACATTAACTGTCGCAAGATTATCTGCTTGTACAGATAATTCCCGTACATCCTTCTCAACCACAGGGACATTGGGGAAACGATGTCGGAACACTTTACATGCAGCTTCATCATTGTCGGTTGCCCAGCTGATCTTAAAACCAGCTCGAGCCAGTCCAGAGGCAAATCCACCCATACCACTGAACATACAACCCGCAGTTAATGGCTTGTTTTCTGTGATCATGTGGTTATTGGTTTTTTATATGTTCGGGTAGCAATTGTCGGAAAAACACTAAATGTCTTAGTATGATACTACAACGGGCGATTTTAGCATCAAGACGATATCACCCCCATCCCCTGATAAGGGGAGTTTTGAGTGATTGAAAGGTGAGTATTGTCAAGGGATTATATGAGAAAACAGGGTTTCTGAAAACTCACCCGTTGAGTGAATATGAAAAAGCATCGAAAGCCGGGGAAGAGCGGGAAGGGTCGGGCAAGGAAGATTCGCAAGGTTCGTCCACCGAAGGTAACCTTTGAGTTCACGGATTTGGATTTGACGGCCTTTGGTGGTTCCTCGATACTGGCACGGACTGCCCATGAGTTTGGACTGTTTGATCTACTGGACGGAGCGGTTTCGGTAAAGGTTCGCAATCGGGGTGCTTCGGACATGGAGACTCTGTGGTCCATCATCGCTTGTTTGGCGTGTGGTCATGGGTCGTTATCGGATTTGGACGGTTTGCGGTCAGATCGGGCGGCGCGTCTTCTTCTGGGCTTGCGTCGGGTTCCTGAGGCGCGCCGTGCGGGGGAATGGTTATCCCGGTTGGCGGTTACCGATGTGAAAGGGCTGTGGAATGCTGCGGTGTCATTTGCAGGTCGGGTGTCCCCGTCGATTGTCGCTCATGAGGTAGAAACGAAGGGATATGTTCCGATGTTTATGGATGCTACGGGGATTGAGGTAGACGGCCACTTGTTTGAGCGGACGAGGAAGGACTACAACGGGAATCGTGGTTATTGGTTGCATGGGACATTCTTGGGTGGGTTATGGTCGGCGGGTCAGTTGCAACCGGGAGGCGGACGAGTGACGTTGAACTGGCGCAAGCTCCTGCATTGGACGGCGGGCATGATTCCAGAAGGCGTTCCGGTTTGGTTTCGGGCGGACAATGCTTACTATAAGGGCGATTTGGTTCGTGAATGCGCGAAACGGGGTTGGGACTACTCGATCAGTCTGACCCATGATCGGTGGAGAAGGCCGGTTCTTGCACAACTGGAAGGTCTTTCTGATTCGGCATGGACGGATATTGGCATGGAAGAAGAAGCGATTCTTGCGACGCACTGGCCGGGTGGATGGGAACGGATGCAGCACTATGTAGTGGTTCGATGCCAGACCCGGAACGGCCAGTTTCTGCTGGCGCCGCGTCATACGGTGATTCTGGTGTCGCGGAACGACCTGTCTGTAAAGGAATTAGTGCTTCGTCACCGTGGCAAGCAGGGTCAGGAAAACGCCTTCAAGGGTCCGCTTCTGGACATGGACCTGCATCACCCGCCGTGCCGGAGCTACCGGGCGAACCAGGCTTTCTATGCCCTGGGTCAGATCGCTCAAGTTCTGCTACGGGCGGTACAGTACACGGCGTTACCGAAGAAAGCCCGCCGTCATGGCATCCGCCCGATCATCCGTTATGTAATGCAAACGGCGGCGTATCTGGTTCGCAAAGCCCGCCAACTGTGTGTGCGTTTTGCCAAGAACAACTTCCGGCTGGACTGGCTGTACCAGTCCATGGTCACACTGGAAGCCGGGATTCCTTGTCGTTCCCGGGAACCGCCTGGTCAGGCAGCCTGAATCTACTCGGTATGGACGAACGCTGCCCGATAGCGGGGGTGCACACGCCCGCATCATGGAACCCGGCGTTGCCAACAGGCAATATGTACTGTTCAGGAAGGATTTTGTACCGCGCTCCCATCCGTCTGACAACTGGAATCCCCGTCCATCCATCTACAACCCAATTAATCCAGCAGAAATCCCTCCCCAGAACACTTATCAGGGGATTGAGGGATATCACTCTTCCAGCAAGCGCTTGACTGATTCGGGAAGCTGCTTTCTGGATCTGGCGCCGAGCTTTTCGAGATGGTCGATACGCTTGACGATGCTGCCTCTGGAACCGGTATGCAGTCGGTTACGCGCCTCGACATAGCTGTCCTGTACGGACTGGATATTTTTGCCGAGCCTGTCAAGCGATTCGATCAGTAATGCAAACTGGTCATACAGCCCTCCGGCGCTGTCGGCGATCTGCTGCGCATAGCGGTTTTGTTTTTCATTGCGCCAGATGTTGGCGACGGTCCGCAGTGTCGGCATCAGCGTAGTGGTCGATACGATCACAATGCCCTTGTTCCAGGCTTGCTGGAACAGTCCCGGTTCTTTTTGCAGGGCCAGCATCCAGGCGGGTTCCACCGGTATGAACATGAAGACAAACTCCAGGCTGTGGACGTTATCGAGACTCTGGTAGGATTTCCCGGCAAGGTTGGCGACATGCGACTTGATGGACGCCAGGTGGTCCTTCAACGCCTGTGCCTGTCCCGCTTCTGTGTCGGCATTGAAAAAGGCTTCCCAGGCTTTCAGGGATACCTTCGCGTCCACCACGATATCCTTGTTGTCGGGCAGGTGAATAACCACGTCGGGTTGTTTGAGGCGGCCGTCTTCGTCACGATAGCTGGCCTGGGCTTCGTACTCCCTGCCTTTTTCCAGGCCGGATTCTTCCAGCAGCCGCTCCAGCACCATTTCTCCCCAGTTGCCCTGGGACTTGCTTTCGCCCTTGAGCGCCGCCGCAAGCTGTACCGCGTCCTGGCCGATCTGCCGGGCCTGCTTCTGCAACTCGATGATCTGACCCTGAAGACGGTTGCGGTCTTTCAGGTCTTCCTGATGGGTTTCATTGACCCGTTTGCGGAAGGATTCGATCTCCTGTTTCAACGGTTCGAGACTGGAATCAAGGGTTCGCTTGCTTTCCTGGTCAAATTTCTTGCGGCTTTCCTCGAATACCCGATTCGACAGTACCTCAAAATCCTTTTGCAGTTGTTCACGGGACCGGCTGATTTCCTGATTGAGTTCCTGATAATATTTGAGTTGCTCTTCGGAGCGTATTCCGGCAACCTGAAGCTGCAGTTCCGCCTCGCGCAGCCGGTCCCGGGCGGCGCCCAGTTCCGTTTTGCGGCGCACACCGGCGACTCCGCAGACCGCAAGCAATATCAATAGTACTCCGGTCGTCGCCAACAGCGCATTCGGGATCATTTCCATCGGACAACCGGATTTGGGGAATAGTGGTTAGCTGACAAATTGACCGCTCCTTTGCCGGTGCGGCCGAAACCTGTGCGGACGAAACCGTGAAATTCTGGCTATTGTGCGGTACACTGTTGTTTTATCGGGCCATTGGCGATGCGTTCAAGTCCTGATTGTCAGACTCTGTTACAGGTCCCGCAATCATGCCACGAGATGAGCCCCTGTTCAATTTGTAATCTTGAAATATGGACTATCCTTAAGAGCTGATTCCATGACACGACAGGTGAATTGTACGAAACTCAAAAAGAAAGCCGAAGGGTTGAGCCGTCCGCCCTGGCCCGGCGACCTGGGCCAGAAAATATTTGATCAGATATCGAAGGAGGCGTGGCAGGAATGGCTGCGCCAACAAACCATACTGATCAACGAGTACAAGCTCAATCCCCTGGATGCCCGGCACAAAAAATATCTGGCCAGCCAGATGGAGGCCTGGCTGTTCGGTGATGGCATTGTATTGCCGGATGCATGGAAAGCGCAATCAGAACCTTAAGGTCATGAGGCTCCTGGCCGTAATTTTTCTGGTGACCCTGGTTGTCCCGGCGATGGCGGCAAAAAATCAGGGTATCAAGGCCCCGATGCAGGTTGACATCCATGCGATTCCGGTTTGTTATGATTTTGCCTGCAAGAGCAGCGCCGTGGTTGATTTGCCGGTGGCGCAATGGCGGGAAGTCGCAGGCTGGTTCAGTTCGGCGGCGCCAACCCCCGCACAGGAGCGCCAACAGATAAAACAAGCCATAGGATGGATGGAGACCCTGATAGGGCGTCATACTCCGACCCACAAGGATCTGGCCTTTAATCTGCCGGTCGGACAGGAAGATCTTTCCAACCTGTTCCCGGGTCAGCAGGATTGTATTGATGAAGCGGTCAATACCACTACCTATCTGCGCCTGCTGGAACAACAGGGGTTACTGCGGCACCATACCGTCATCGAGCAGGCTTACCGCAAGGCTTTATTTGATCAGCACTGGGCAGGACAGATCCGGGAGATCGTTTCCGGCAAACGGTATGTGGTAGATTCCTGGTTTCAACCAAACGGTTATCTGCCGGTTATCCAAAACAGTCCGGACTGGGAAAATATCAGGCCTTTGAGCGCACTGGTGGATAGCTCGCGAAGGGATGAGGAGCCGGATGCCGGCCGCAATGTTCCGGTTGATGCGGGCAACCGTTGCGGTTCCAATTGTCGGAGTGACAAAAGGGATGCGGAAATCCGGAACAGGAAATAGTTGTGAGTAATGTAATTGTCGGCATGTCCGGTGGTGTTGACTCTTCGGTGGCCGCGGCGAAGCTGCTGGAAGACGGTCATCTGGTTACCGGCCTTTTCATGAAAAACTGGGAAGAGGATGATGACCTGGAATATTGTGCGGCGGCAGAGGACCTGGCAGATGCGAAGGCAGTGTGTGAAATGTTGGGAATCGAACTGAAAACCGTCAATTTTTCCCACGAATACTGGGATCGTGTGTTTCGGACCTTTCTGGATGAATATAGAAACGGACGAACCCCGAACCCGGATATCGTCTGCAACAAGGAAATCAAATTCAAGGAGTTTCTGCAATGGGCCATGTATCTGGGCGCCGAATTTATCGCGACCGGCCATTACGTCCGCCTGGGGAAACAGAACCATGTCCGGCTGCTCAGAAAAGGCCGCGACCGGGAAAAGGACCAGAGTTATTTTTTGCATACTCTGGATCAGCAGGCATTGTGTCATTCGCATTTCCCGGTTGGCGAGATGCATAAGGAAGCGGTCCGGGAGATGGCTGAAAAACTGGCCCTGCCTGTCCATGACAAAAAAGACAGCACCGGAATCTGTTTTATCGGCGAGCGTCGATTTGCAGATTTTCTGGAGCGGTTTCTGCCCTCCCGTCCGGGGCCGGCAGAGACACTGGAGGGGGATGTCGTCGGCCGCCACAGGGGAGCCTGTTTCTATACCATCGGACAACGCCAGGGGCTTGGTATCGGTGGGGAGGGAGAACCCTGGTATGTGGTTGACAAGGACGTTAAACGTAATATTGTTTATGTCGTGCAGGGCCGCAATCATCCGGCGCTGACCCGACAAGTAGTGATTGCCGAACAACTGCACTGGGTGGCAGGCTCCCTGCCTGCACTGCCGCTTGTGTGCAACGCCAAAATCCGTTACCGACAGGAGGATCAACCGTGTGTTGTTTATAGGGCCGGAGTTGACTGTGCGCGGGTCGAGTTCGAGCAGCCGCAATGGGCGGTTACGCCCGGCCAGTCAATCGTGTTCTACCAGGATGATGTTTGTATCGGCGGCGGCATTATCAGAGCGGCCCGGAACATGCGGGAAGATGCCTGAATGGAACTGAATCCCCTGTCCGCAATTTCACCGCTGGATGGTCGTTATCACGACAAAACCGCCCCCTTGCGTTTTTATTTCAGCGAATTCGGACTGATCCGCGCCAGAGTGGAGGTCGAGGTAAAATGGCTGTTGCATCTTTCCAGGCAGCGGGAGATTCCTGAAGTGACCGCGTTTTCCGGTCATGGCGTCGCCACCCTGGAAGCCATTATTGAAAATTTCGACTCCGGTGAGGCGATGCGTGTCAAGCAGATTGAAGGGGTCACCAACCATGATGTCAAGGCGGTGGAATATTATCTGAAGGAAAAAATCAAGGGTAGCCCCGAGATCGAAAAGGTCAGTGAATTTATTCATTTTGCCTGCACCTCCGAGGATATCAACAATCTGGCGTATGGCCTGATGCTGCAAGGAGCGCGCGACCAGGTCCTGATTCCGGCGCTCGACAGGCTGATTGATTACCTGAAACGAATGGCGCAACGCTATGCCGGCCAGCCCATGCTGGCCCGAACCCATGGCCAGCCGGCCAGCCCGACCACGGTTGGCAAGGAATTCGCAAATGTGGTGGAGCGGTTGCTTCGATGCCGGAATCAGCTTGCGGCGCAAGAGTTCTACGGCAAGCTGAATGGCACAGTGGGCAACTTCAACGCTCATTTGTCCGCCTACCCTGACGCGGACTGGCTGACGATTTCTCATGACTTCGTCCACGGTCTCGGCCTTGCCTGGCAGCCCTGTACCACGCAGATTGAACCCCACGATTACATTGCGGAGTTTTGTCATGCCCTGGCCCGGACCAACACCATTATTCTCGATCTCGACCGGGATATCTGGGGCTATGTCGCGCTCGGATACTTCAGGCAGAAAGTCATAGAAACAGAAGTCGGTTCCAGCACGATGCCGCACAAGGTGAATCCGATAGACTTTGAAAACTCGGAAGGCAACCTGGGGCTGGCCAATGCGGCGCTCGCTCATCTGGCGGACAAGCTGCCAGTCAGCCGGTGGCAGCGGGACCTGACGGATTCGACCGTACTGCGTAATCTTGGAGTGGGCGCGGGCTACACGCTGATCGCGATTGAATCGACCTTGAAGGGCCTGGACAAGCTGGCCCTGAATCAGGCCGCGCTGGATGCCGACCTTGAGCAAAGCTGGGAGGTTCTGGCGGAGCCGATCCAGACCGTGATGCGACGTTACGGTGTCGCTGAGCCTTATGAAAAGCTGAAGCGGCTTACCCGCGGCAAACAGGGTATCACCCGGGCATCGCTGCATGAGTTTATTCATGAACTGGATATTCCGGCAGACGCGAAACATTCCCTGCTTGAGCTGACACCGCAGAAATATACTGGAATGGCTGCCGAGGTTGCCCGGAAAGTTTGCCGGGACATGGACTGATCCGGGACCATCCCCAATCTGATGTATTCACTGGCGAGAGCGATTCTTTTCAGATTCGAGGCCGAAACCAGCCACCATCTGGCAATGACCGCGCTGGCCTTTGCCTCCCGGTCGAAACTTCTGTCGAGCGCGACTGCCGCAATGATGGGCGCGGGCGGGCGGTCAGACAACCGGCGCCGTCCGACCCGGGTCATGGGTATCGAATTTCCCAACCGGGTGGGGCTGGCCGCGGGTCTTGACAAGGACGCAGTGGCTTGCAACGCGCTGCACAGACTGGGCTTCGGATGGCTTGAACTCGGTACGGTGACGCCCGCGCCGCAGCCGGGACAGCCGAAACCGAGGATGTTCCGGTTGCCCGAACAGGATGCTCTGATCAATCGAATGGGGTTCAACAGCTCAGGGCTTGATCGGTTTATTCACAATATCAAAAAGTCGGACCCGGCCATTATCAAAGGTATCAATATTGGCAAAAACGCCGCCACCCCGATCCGTGACGCGATCCATGATTATCTCCAGGGTTTGCAGCGGGTGCATGCTTATGCGGATTATGTCGCGATTAATATTTCATCGCCGAATACGCAAAACCTGAGAGACCTGCAACAGGATGAAATGCTGGACACGCTGCTGTACAGATTGAACCGCAAACGCCAGCAACTAGCGGACAGTTCCGGCAAAAGAATTCCCCTGGCGCTGAAAATATCCCCGGATATTTCCGAATCCGGGGTCAATGCCATCGCGGCGTTGTTGAGAAAACATCAGATAGACGGAGTCTGCGCAACCAATACCACGGTTTCCAGAGAACGAATTGGTTCGCATCCCCTTGCAGGCGAGGCGGGCGGCCTGAGCGGTCTGCCGCTGCGGGGCCTGTCAACCGGGATTGTTTCATCCCTGTACAAAAACCTGCAGGGAGAGATCCCGATTATCGGGGTGGGCGGAATCCATGACGCGGACTCGGCGCAGGAAAAATTCGATGCCGGCGCCAGCCTGGTCCAGCTTTACACCGGATTGATTTATCGAGGGCCGACACTGATCAGCGAAATCCTGGACCAGTGCGAAGATTGATAACGGCTTCGGCGGTGGGCGCCCGAACCCAACCGAACCGGACAGGCACGGAGACCTGACCCTACGCTACAGGACCAAAAATCTGGATGTAACCATCGAAACTCATTCGTAACGCGACATACAGGATGATAAACAGTCCCAGGTAGCCGATCCATCGGTGTTTTTGCAGGATATCCGCAATCAGGGCCGCGGCTATGGTCATGAACACGACTGAAAGCGCCAGACCGAAAACCAGTATCCCGGTATGCCCGTCCGCAACCGCCGCGACGGCGAGGACATTGTCGAGTGACATGGACACATCGGCTACTACAATCTGGAAAATGGCCGAGCGCAACGGCGGATTTTGTTCACCGGCGGTCGGGAGTTGGTCCGCCTCCGCGGGAACCGGTGGCGGCTCGTGAGGATGCCGCAGGTCCTGCCATAATTTCCAGCAGATCCACAACAGCAGCAGCCCCCCGACCAGCAGCAATCCTTTTATAGCCAGTAACTGAACCGTAATCAGGGCAAAAACGATTCTGAGGATGACCGCAACCCCCACGCCATACAGAATCACTTTCCGGCGGTAATCCTTGCTGAATTTTGCGGCGACAAGCCCGATAATGATCGCGTTATCACCCGCCAGCACCAGATCTACAAATATGATCTGGACGAGCTTCACAAACTGTTCTGCAAAATCCAATGTAATTACCCCGGAAAAAAGGATTCCTTTTAACTTCTGTCGTCAAGGAAAGCAAGAAAAACCGCGAATCCGGATTCATCTCCAGACTATCACGGCGCCCGGATCATCATGGCGACATTGATTCCGACTTCGTTGCTGATGCAAAGATACGGCAGGCGAGCCGGTTCGATTGCGGCGCTGGGTGTCATGCGTGCCAGATCATCGGTTTTCAGGAGTGACAATCAAACGGCTGCGGGAAAATAGATCGTGCCAGGTGAGTTTTTCAGGATGATAGATTGACCAGAGAAACCCTGCGCCGATGGTTATCCAGGAGAATGACGCGGCAATAAAACGCAGCCAGGCCGTTTCCCAGGTTACCGCCTGGAATTGATCCGGCGTCTGGCCGGGAACCATCGGTATTAGCTTTATTTTCCATGCGCGCATGCCCAGAGTCTGTCCGCCATGGCGCCAGAACCAGCCGAAGAACAGGAAACAGATTGCAAGCAGATAACCCAGTCGAAGGGCTCTCCCCAATACCGGGTTCAGCGAATCCGGAATCAACGGAACAGGCTGCCAGGCAATAAACACGAGGCAACACAATAAAACCGTATCGTACAGAATGGCCAGCAGCCGGCGCCACAACGGACAGGGATTGAAGCGGTCAGGGGTTGGTGTAACAGGTTGCATGGGTCTGGTTTTTGAACGGGCTGGATACAGCGATGTTGTCACTGACTGACGCGCAATTTCCCGGTCAGCATCGACAGTACAAACAGGATGGTTGCCGCAACCACGATGGATGGCCCCGCGGAACTGTTGAGAAACAGGGCGGCGCCGAGTCCAAGGACAACCGAGAGGCAGCCGAACAGGCTGGCCAGGCAGGCCATCTGTTCCGGGGAGTTCGAGAACCTTCTGGCGCATGCCGCCGGAATGATGAGCATCGATACGATCAGCAGGACACCGACAACCTGCATCGAAACCGCGACCACAAAGCTGAGCACAACCAGAAATATCAGTCGGACTCTCTTTTCCCGGACACCGTCAATCAATGCCAGGTCCGGCTGTATGATCAGGGAAAGCAACGACCGCCAGATTGTCCCGAGCAAGCTGATAACTATGATTCCGCCTCCGTAAATCCAGAAAACGTCCCGCCAGCTGACCGAAAGAATATCGCCGAAAAGATAAGCCATCAGATCCATTCGCACCGTAGGTATCAGACTGAGAACGGCAATGCCGAGGGCCAGTGTCGCATGCGCCAGGATTCCCAGGGTGGTATCTGTCGTCAGATCCTTGAATCGGTCCATGTATAGCAGCAAAAATGACAGCGCCACACATACCGCCAGAATGGAAAAATAGAGATTGAGAGCCAAAAGCAATCCCAGCACGACACCCAGCAGCGCGCCATGGGACAGGGCGGCGCCGAAATAGACCATGCGTTGCCATACCATCAGACAGCCCAGTGGTCCGCAGATTACAGCAACCCCAAGACCGCCAATCGCTGACCGGACAATAAATTCGTCCATGGTCAGGCTCTGTTGCCGCCAGTGGTCTGGTTGGCCTGATCAGGCGGGCAAATGTCTCCGTGCAAATTATGTTCGTGATCATGCAAATGGCGATAAATGCCCAGCGTCTCCGAATTTTCCTGGCTGAACAGGTAGAGGAACTCCGGGTTTTTCTGCACGGCTTCCGGGGTGCCGGAACAACAGATATGGCGGTTCAGACAGATCACTTTGTCGGTGGCGCCCATCACAATGTGGAGATTGTGGGAAACCAGAAGAACACCACAACGGGTTTTATCCCGTATGGATTGAATCAGGGCATAGAGGCTCGCTTGTCCGCTGACATCGACGCCAGCGGTGGGTTCGTCAAGAATCAGCAAATCGGGTGATTTCAATATGGCTCTTGCCAGCAGGGCGCGTCTCAGTTCCCCGCCTGAAATGTCCTGCAGGGGCTTTCTCCCCAGTCGCTCGCCACCGACCATTTCAAGCGCTTGTGCGAGCCGGCGCTTTTCCCGAATGCCTGAAAGCTGGAGAAACCGGGTGACGTTGACCGGCACACTACGGTCGAGATTGACGGATTGAGGGACATAACCGATACGAATATCAGGATTTGTGGTGACGGAACCCCGGTCGGGTTGAATCAGGCCGAGAGCGATTTTGACCAGACTGCTCTTCCCCGCTCCGTTGGGACCGATCAGGGTCACGATTTCATTTCTTGCGACAGACAGAGTGATGTCGTCGAGAATGGTTCCGCTTCCACGAAATAACGAGATGTTTTGCAAATCAACGAGGGCTTCGGGCTGCATGGACGGTTCCACCTAAGACTGGCTGGTTCGACAATTCGGGCAAAGACCCAGAATTTCGACAGTTTGATGGATGATCTCCAATCCGGCCTGTTGGGCCTGACGGGAGATCGCCTGCTGGGTCAGGGGATCATTCAGTTCTACAACCTGATGACACTGGTTGCAGATCAGGAATTGGTTGATATGTTTTTGATCCGGGAAATCACATCCTGTATAAGCCTTGAGAGACTGGATTTTATGGATTAGCTTGTATTTCAACAGAAAATCAAGCGCACGATAAACCGTAGGGGGATGTGCATTCACTTTTTCGTTGCGCAGGGTTTCCAGCAGGTCATAAGCCAATACCGGTTTGTGGCTGGACCAGATCAGTTCAAGGACACGCTTTCTGAGGCGGGTAAAGCGGATGTTGTTTTTGATGCAGATAGCTTGTGCTTTTGCTATCGCTGTATGGATACATGAGTCATGGTCATGGTGCAAACCGGGGAAGCGAGGAGAACCGGGGTTGGTCATGGATTCATCAGGCGAGGCGCAAGAGGACATGGTGATTGATTGCTGTTTCCAGTTAATGATATATTATAACATTACTGGAAACAAACTTATCACTTCCTTGACCATGAACTCAGCTATAAATATAAAACTTGTAAAACTGCCTTTGTATCACAGGGCGCCTTCTCTCGCAGGCAAGCGGTTGCTGATTCCTGTGCTGTGTTTGATGATACTTTTCTGGTCGACAGGGCTGTTTGCGGCGGCGCCCAGAGTGGCGGTTTCGGTAAGTCCGGTTCATTCCCTTGTTTCCGGGGTCATGCAAGGAGCCGGTGTTCCTGAATTGCTGATTCCGCCCGGACACTCCCCTCATGTTCAACCGCTGTCCCCGTCTGCGGTCAAAACCGTATACGGCGCCGATTTGCTGGTCTGGATCGGCCCCGGTTTCGAGGTAACCATGTCGAAAATCGTAGCGCAGATTGAGCGGCGGGAACGGGTTAAATCCCTGATGGAGGATGCCAACCTTCACACCCTGCCACTCCGTGAACAGAGTGTATGGGGTGAGCATGGGCATGATCACGGGCACGAAGAGGAGGAGGACGAAGACCACGAAGATGAGGAGCACGAAGATGAAGAACATGAAGATGAAGGCCACGAAGCCGCTCTGGATCCTCATGTCTGGCTCTCAACCGAAAACGCCATTTTGATCGTTTCCGCCTTTACCGACTGGATTGCCCGGATAGACAGTGACAACAGAGACCTTTACCAGAGCAACAGGGATAAGGTCATTGCCAGAATCCATCAAACCAGAGAACAGATGGCAGCATTGCTGGAATCCGTCAAAACTGTCCCGTACATCGTATTCCATGACGCCTGGCAATACTACGAGAACGAGCGCCAGTTGAATGCGCAGACCTCGGTTTCCCGTTCAGCAGACCACGCGCCCGCCATCCAGCAAATCCAGGACTTGAATCAATTGATTCGGGAACGCGATATTCGATGCGTTTTCAGGGAACCCCAGTTTGAATCCAGAATCATCCCGACCGTGATCGAAGGTACTCAAGCCAGGGTTGCCGTGCTGGACCCGATAGGCGCAGAGTTAGCTCCGGGACCGGACATGTGGCACGAATTGATGTTGTCGATTGCCACATCGTTAAAAACCTGTCTGTCCGGGGAATAGAAGGGGAGTCGAAGAAGCCGGGGCACCGGCTGATTCGGTGGGGCATTCCCGCGAAGGCGGGAATTCATGAATGGCGGTTACGAGGAATTTATCAGGTTCGGGAGGCGGTCACGATGGCGTCGATAGAGTTTCCCAGGGTATCGCTGAATTCGGTGTCGGATTGGTGGACCGACAGCCCTTCGGTCAGCGCTCTGGAAAAACTCGCAATCATTGCCGTGTTTTCACTGAGTCGGCGATTGGCTTCTTCACGGCTGTATCCACCGGACAAGGCCGCCAGCTTGAGCAGGTTGCCATGTTTCATGCAGGGTTGATAGAAATTGGCCTGCTCGGGCAGGGTCAGCTTGAATATGACATTCTGGCCTTCACCCAGGTCGGCCAGATGGGCTAGAAGTTCGTCCCGTAAAAGTTGTTCGGCGGCGGCTTTTTGCGGCGAATGGATATCGATCTCCGGCTCAATGATCGGCGTCAGCCCGCGGGCAATGATTCGTTTGCCGATTTCAAATTGCTGCGCGACCACGTCCCGGATTCCCTGTGCATTGTCGGTCTTGATCACAGACCGCATTTTGGTCGCAAAAAAACCGTTTGCGACCGCCTTGTCCAGCAGCGCGTCGAGATCCGGCATCGGCTTCATCATCTGCACCCCGGAATTAATGTCCGCCAGTCCCTTGTCCACTTTCAGGATCGGAATGATCTGTTTTTCCCGCCAAAGATAATGGGAGGTCAACTGGCCCTGCACTTCCCGCTCCATGGTGTTTTCAAACAGGATGGCGCCAAGAATCCTGTCTGAGGTGAAGTTTTCATTGGTCATGATCCGGGTCCGCATCTCATGCACCTTCGCATACATCTCATCCTCCCCGTCATACTGGTCCTGGTCCACTCCATACATCATCAGGGCTTTCGGAGTGCTGCCGCCGCTCTGATCCAGGGCTGCGATAAACCCGGTTGAATTCATCAGCTTTTCAAGCTGTTGCGCTGTTTCTGTTCCAGTCATGATTCTCGTTCAGTATTTTGGTCAAACGCAATAATACCCCTCTGGTCAAAGCCTGTCCAATGGAAGATGAGCCTGTTTGAACAGACCGAACTATTTTACAATCACCAGAAATCCCATCAGACTTCGGGCTATGCCTCACCAGCGGAATATAAGAACAACCTTTGCGCTTCTTGATTAAATGTCTACTGAAATCAGTATATATCCAGGTTTCCTGTCTCGCTGATTCACTATCCGGATCATGAAGATAGAGCGCGGAATCGTTGGCAGGATTTTTTGTTTTCTGTTGGGAGATGTCAGGAGCGGACTGGAAGTGGATGCCAAAGGGTTGACGATCCTGGGACATCATACAAGAACAATTCCTTTCGGGGAAATTGCTGGTTTCTCCCACGTCCGGAAGAAGCTGGTTCGCAGCGCAATCGAAATCCCGTTGATCAATGGGGAAAAAGTAGTTTTTGGTGGCGCTGAGCCAGCCAGGGAATTTGCCCGTGCGCTGAATGAGGCATGGGTGGATGAGTGGCGAAAGAAAATCGAACCATGCATTGATTCCATTCAGTCGCTTGCAGACGTTGTCGACAGGCTCGAGACCCCGCGAAACTTCCCGGCGGCCTGCCTCGTGGAACCGTACTGGCGGAAGGCGGAGGAGCTTTTTCGGTTTATGCCTGCGAATTTACCGGATGCTGTGCTTGCACCGGAAATCCGGGAATGTATTGCAAAGATCGCGGAATTTCACACGGAACCGGAGCGTTTTCGTGAAAAGGCTGTTGACAGCTACATGGAAAGGGAAATGGCAGAGATGGCTAACTTCTTTGAAACCATCGAGAAAAATCCTCTGACCCGGGAGCAGCGGCAGGCCGTGATTTGTGATGAGGACGCCACGCTCGTGCTGGCGGGCGCAGGTTCCGGCAAGACCAGTGTGATCACCGCCAAGGCCGCATATCTGATCAGTCGGGGAATCCGGCAACCAGAAGAGATTCTACTGATGGCTTTCGGGAAAAACGCGGCGGGGGAAATGTCCGAACGGATCAGGCAGCGCTGTGATGTTGAGATTTCGGCGATGACGTTTCACAAGCTGGCCTATGACATCATCGCCGGGGTCGAGGGACGAAAGCCCCCGCTTGCCGCACAGGCCACCGATGAAAAGGCGTTCAAGGTTCTCCTGAATGATATCTTGTTCGAGCTGGCCGGAAATAACAGAAAGATCGGTTTCCTGTTGCTTCGCTGGTTCACCGAGTTTCTGGTTCCCGCCAGGAGCCAGTGGGATTTCGGGAGCCTGCACGAATATTTCAGTTACATCGAAAGCCATGAATTGAGAACCCTTCAGGGAGAACGGGTTCGCAGCTTCGAGGAACTGGAGATCGCCAACTGGCTGTGCATGAACGGCATTGCCTACGAGTACGAGCCTGTCTATGAGCATGAATTGCCCGCCGACGGCCGGAAGGTCTACACGCCGGATTTCCGGCTGACGAAAAGCGGAGTTTACATCGAACATTTCGGTGTCAGGCGGAAGAAAGACAGGGACGGCAACGAGGTCCTGACGACGGCGCCCTATATCAACCGGGCGGAATACCTGGCGGGCATGGAGTGGAAACGGGAGGTGCACGCCGGGCATGGAACGACGCTGGTCGAAACTTACAGTTACGAGAAATCCGAGGGGAGGCTTCTGCCGGCGCTGGAGAAAAAGCTCGCTCCTTACGTGGAATTGAAGCCCATGTCACCACGGGAGATTCTCTCCCGGCTCAGGGAAATGGGGCAGTTCGATGACCTTACCGGAACCCTCGGCACATTCCTCAAACACTTCAAGGGATCGGGTTCGACGATGGAGAAGTGCCGCAGCAAGGCAAAAAATATGAAGGACAGTAATCGCGGACTGGCCTTCCTGGAGATATTCGAGCCTGTTTGCAGGGAATACCAGAAACGGCTTGGGGGAAACATTGATTTTGACGATATGATTTCACGAGCCACGAACCACGTCAGGAAGAATCGTTACCAAAGTCCCTACCGGCATCTGCTGGTAGATGAGTTTCAGGACATCTCAAAGGGGCGCGCTGATCTCCTGGCAGCGCTCAGAAAACAACATCGGAATGCCCGTATTTTTGCCGTCGGAGACGATTGGCAATCAATCTACCGATTCTCAGGTTCCGACACTCACCTGATGCGGAATTTTGGTCCGGTCTTCGGCGGTACTTTCGGAGGAAAGGATGGAATCCACCGGACCGTCGATCTTGGGCGCACCTTCCGTAGCGTGGACCGCATAGCGTATCCGGCGCGCCGGTTCATTCTCAAGAACCCGTCCCAGATCAAAAAGGAAGTGATTCCCGCAGGGACGACCAGCGAGCCGGCAATCCAGGTTCTCTGGCGCAGAAGAAATCGCGAGGATGAAGCCCTGAAACAAGCGCTGGTCCATCTTGCGAAACAGGCGGAAGGGAAGCGGGCAACCGTACTTCTGGCCGGGCGTTACAACTGGCAGCGTCCGGCTAATTTGTCACGCCTGGGCAATCGTCATCCAGACCTGTCGTTATCCTTCAAGTCTATTCATGCCTCAAAGGGACTTGAGGCGGATCATGTGATCATACTCGGCGCCGACAGCGGGCGCCTTGGGTTGCCGTCAGAAATTGTCGACGATCCATTGCTTGACTTGGTACTTCCCCGGCCGGAACCGTTCGGGCATGCCGAAGAGCGTCGTGTGTTCTATGTGGCGCTCACCCGGGCGCGAAAATCGGTCACGATCATCGCCCGCGAGGATCAGCCATCGGACTTTGTGAACGAATTGCTGGAAGATAAGGTATATGGCGTAACGGAAATGGGAAAGGCTGAACTCCACCGGTATCGCTGCCTGAGATGTGGAGGCCATATAATCTCGAACGGAAAAGTACGGTATTCCTGCGAACATCGGGGAAACTGCGACGCAAGTCTGCCTGCATGTCAGCGATGTGGTATTGGTTTGCCGGTCCGGGACAAGGCTGCATCGGAAGCCAGCCGATGCGAATGCGGAGCCGTCTTTCCGTCCTGCCCGGAATGCGCCGACGGCTGGTTGGTCAAGCGACGTGGAAAGTACGGCCCGTTTCTGGGTTGCGTGAACTATCCCTCGTGCAAAGGACGCAGGACAAGGTGACAGGTAAATCTTGTCCTCCCCAGAAATCAGTCGAGCAATAATCAATGATCACGAGGAGATTCAGAATCTGTTAAGAGCAAATAGACTTGTCAATTGAAAAATTGTGCAACATTGTTATACTTTATGGAACGTAAGCAAAACCACGAGGATACTAATGGCAAATTCAACGCTTGGCGTACGTCTGAATGAGAATACCCGGTATCGCCTGGAAGCCTTGAGTAAGGCGCGAGATAGAACCTCTCATTATCTGATGAAAACTGCTATAGAGCGTTTTCTGGATGTCGAGGAGGCGCTGGAATCTGAACGCCAACTGGTTAAGTCCCGATGGGAGAAATACGAGCTGACTGGTGAAACAGTCGACCAGGCGGATGTGGAGGCCTGGGTGGACAGTCTTGATGCCAGGACAGGATGAACCCCGTTGATAGCAGTCATCAGGTGGTTGCCGGAGGCATTGGATGACCTCAAGCGGCTGTATGCGTTTATAGAACCACATAGCCTGAAAGCCGCCAGGCGCGCGATTGATACGCTGATAGAGGCGGTCGGCACACTCGCTGAATTTCCGGGAAAAGGTCGCCCCTGGGACTTGGAAATGAGCTTCCGTGAGCTGTCCGTCCGGTTTGGCGCACGTGGCTATGTCGTTCGATACCGTTACGTTGGTGGTGAAGTCATCATAGTGCGAATCTGGCATGCTCTGGAGGATCGGAACCGGGAGGGTTATAAAGATGATGCAGAGAGCACATAAACTGTCCGGTTGCGGGACGGCGCAGAGCCCCGCCCCTACTGATGAAGGGTTGCGAGTCATGATGCGTAGGGGCGACCCTCTGTGGTCGCCCGTTTCATTTCCGTCAGACACGCCCGAAAATCAGAGGTAAGAATATATGAAAGCTAAAAATTTCGACAAAAAATTTGATGCTGGAGAGGACGAAATCGTTGCCGACCTGGACTTGTCTACAACAGTAAAACCAAATCAGAATCAAAAGCGGGTAAACGTTGATTTCCCAATCTGGATGATCGAATCACTGGATAGGGAAGCCAGCCGAATTGGAGTGACACGGCAATCAATCATCAAGCTATGGTTATCCGAAAAATCGGGAGTGACGGCAATCACACTCTTCGTGCCAGAGAAACGGAAAACCCATAACCGCTTCGGGATTGCCCTTGAAATCGTCGGCAAGATCGTCGATCCAGAATTCTTGTCAGCCATCTTATCGCCCGGTGAAATGACCGGTTTCCCAATGCGTCCGTCTTCTGACTGTTATGCCTCCGTCAGTTCAGGAACGTGATCATCTTCATATTTTTCTATCAGTACGCCAATGACCTCCATGAGTGAGGCCAGGGGATGGCTTTCATCCTCGCCCACCACATCAATCAAATCATCCAGTACAGACACCAACCGTTGGTATTCGTTATCCGCATGGGGAACGAAAACAACGGGGTTCAGCATGGGCCATACATCCTGGGTGGTTTGTATTTCTGTTCTCATCATTTACTCCTTCCATCTCCCTTCATCATAATCGACATGCGATAGTATCGCACGAATATAGATTCTTTGCCGGTTGTCACGAAATTCCCCTCGTTTCATGAGTCGATACCAGTGTTCGAGTGATGTTCTGGTATCAGGATGTTTCCGGGAAAATTCGTTCAGGCGTTTTCGTGCGATTATATGCACAGGATACTTATATTCGAGCCCACTTTCTACCGACCTTTCAACGATATAATCCAACTATCATCGTCCAGAGACCGTTCGACCGTAAACCCTCCCTCCAGAGAGTCCGTCAGTTCCACCGCCAGGGTCTCGGTCAGGATGGTTTCGCGGTGCTGATGCAGCGCGGCGCATACTCTCGGCGTTCCGGTGATGCACAGCGAAATCCTGTCGGAAATCGCAAGCCCGGCTGATTTGCGGGCATCCTGTACGGTTCGCACCAGCTCGCGGGCAACGCCTTCGATCAGTAGTTCGTCATCAAGTGAGGTATTGAGCGCAACCAGGTAGCCTTGCTCCGAGCAGGCGGCGAAGCCTTGTGCCGATGAGGTCAGTATCTGAATGTCTTCGCGCTCGAACACGATCTCCCGGCCTTCAATTTCCATCTCCAGAGCCTTGCCAGCCTGAATCTGCCGCGCAACCCGGTTTCCATCCGCCTCCGCCAGCGCCGCCTTGATGGCTGGCATCAATTTACCGTAACGTTTCCCCAGCCGCGGGAAGTTCGGTTGGATGGCATAGCGGATCAGTTCCTGGTCGGAGTCGATGAAGTCGATGGTCTTGATATTCAATTCTTCCAGGATTTGGCGTTCGTGTTTTTTGAGCGCGGAGCGCACGGGGACAGAAGTCGAACTGACCAGCATCTGTGAAAGCGGCTGACGCACACGAATCCGGCTTTGCTCGCGGGCGGAGCGACCGAGTCCGACAATGGTCTGCACTACATCCATTTCAGCTACCAGATCGTTATCGAGACTTTCAACATTCCATTTCGGCCATGCGGCCAGATGTACGCTTTGCTGGTGGCCGGAATCGTATTTTCCGAGATTATGGTAGAACGCCTCGCTCAGAAACGGCATGAACGGCGCAATCATCCGCGCAATCAGGTCCAGGCATTCATACAGGGTCAGGTAGGCGGCCTGTTTGTCATCGCCGTCGTCGCTTTTCCAGAATCGGCGCCGATTGCGCCGTATATACCAGTTGCTGATCTGGCTCACCAGCTTCTCGATTGCCTGCCCCGCTGCGAATGCGTCATATCGGTCCAGTGATTCGGTCACGGTTTGCAGGGTCTGGTGAGCGAGCGCAAGCGCCCATCTGTCGATCTGTGGCCGGTCGGTCCGGGCGACCCGCCGGCTGGCGTCAAACCGGTCGAGTCTCGCGTAAAGAATGAAAAATGACCAGGTGTTCCATAATGTATTGATGAAGGTCGCCGCGACTTCCCGGACAATTCCCACCGAAATCCGTTTTTGCGCGTCGGGAGCGGTGCGCGCCAGAAACAGCCAGCGCAGGGCGTCGACTCCGACCACATCGAAAACGTCATACGGATTGACGATGTTGCCCTGGGATTTGGACATTTTCTTGCCGTGCTTATCGACGATATGACTCAGGCAAACGCAGTTTTTATAGGCTACGCTGTCATCGACCAGGGCGGCGATGGCATGCAGGGTATAAAACCATCCCCGGGTCTGGTCGATAGCCTCACAAATATAATCGGCGGGAAAGTGTCTGGCGAAAACATCCTGATTCTCGAAAGGGTAGTGCCACTGTGCATAGGTCATGGCGCCGGAATCAAACCAGCAATCAATGACTTCGGGAACCCGGCGGTAGGTCCGCCCTTCCCGGACGAATGTGATCTCGTCAATCTGCGGGCGGTGCAGATCCGTGTCGCGCATGGATTGCCCGGTCAGGGTTTCGAGTTCGTCCAGTGAGCCAATGCAGATGAAATCTCCCTGGCCGTCCGTCCAGACCGGCAACGGGGTTCCCCAGAAACGTTCGCGGGACAGCGCCCAATCGACATTGTTTTCCAGCCAGTGGCCGAACCTCCCGTCCCGAATGGTCGCAGGCACCCAGTTGATGGTTTTGTTCAGTGCCACCATCCGTTCCCGGATTGCGGTTGTTTTTATATACCAGGCTTCCTTCGCATAGTAGATCAACGGGTCTCCGGTACGCCAGCCAAAAGGATAGTTGTGCAGTGTTGTCTGATTGGCGAACAGACTGCCCTGACTGTCCAGCAGCTTGACAATGACCGGGTCGGCTTCCTTGAAAAACAATCCGGCAACCGGCGTCGCCTGTGGCTTGAAACAGCCGTCGAGTCCGACTCCATGCACGACCGGCAATCCTTCCCGTTGTCCGAGCGCGAGATCATCGACTCCGTAGGCGGGCGCCGTATGCACGATTCCGGTGCCGTCTTCGGTATTGACGAAATCCGCGCTGACTACGCGGAAACAATCGCCGGATTCGATATCCAGCCAATCGAACAGCCGGTCATAGCGCAGTCCGACCAACTCGCTGCCCTTTACCGTTTTGATGACTTCACAGGGCAGGTCCTGTTCTGTGAAGTAGCGCCCGACCCGGGCACAGGCCAGGATCAGGACTTCATCGTTGTGACGCACCCAGGCATAGTCAATATCCTCGCCGACCGCGAGCAGCAGATTCGAGGGCAGTGTCCAGGGGGTCGTGGTCCAGACCAGAAATGAGGCGCTCTCTTCACCTTTGAGTCTCAAGCGAACAGTGACAGAGGGGTCTTCAACCTCCCTGTAACCCTGGGCTACTTCGTGGGATGACAGGGTGGCGCCGATACGCGGGTCGTAGGGCACGACCTTGTAGCCTTTGTAGATCAGTCCCTTGTCCCAGATTCGCTGGAGCAGATTCCAGGTGGATTCAATGTACTGGTTATCCAGCGTGTAGTAGGCTTCATCCAGATTGACCCAGTATCCCATGCGACGGGTCATCTCTTCCCATTCGCCGATATAGGTCATCACCGATTCGCGGCAGCGGCGGGTGAACTCGGTGACGCCGACCTGGCTCTCGATTTCCTTCTTGTCAAAAATGCCGAGTTGTTTCTCTATTTCATGTTCGACCGGCAGGCCATGTGTATCCCAGCCACCCTTGCGTGGCGCGTGGAATCCGCGCATGGTTTTGAACCGGGGGTAGATATCCTTGAATGTACGGGCCAGGACATGATGAATGCCCGGTTTGCCGTTGGCCGTGGGTGGGCCTTCATTGAAGCTGAAACGCGGCTTGCCTTCGCTTTGTTGCAGGGTCTTTTCGAAGATGGAGTTCCTTTCCCAGAATTCGAGGACGGATTTTTCCAGTTCCGGGCCATTATAGCGGCCCTGAACATCATCAAATTCTTGCTCGTTTTGTGTCATTTCCCAGGGTTTTCGGATCGGAATGGAATTTTTGTATGGGGTCAGGCTGGCGCATTATGCACACTTGGGAGATCATCCACAACACGGCGGTATCCATTGGGCCGGGCACAGGGTAATCATGATCGGTTTCTGGCGTACCCGCTCCTGACAATACCGGATACGATCAGGGCCATCACCACTCCGCTTGCCAGGCCGGCGCTGTGGGCTGTGTTGGCGACAGCCAGTCCGAAAAACTTTTCAAGCAGTCCGGACCAGCACAGTAGAAACCATCCCAGCATCAGCTTTATGATTGCCGGATTGAGACGAATCCGGAATCGTGGATTGGTCAATGATTGGATCCAGATATAACCGAATAATCCATAGATGACTCCCGACATACCGCCGAACAGGGGGCCCGATACCAGGTATTGGGCCAGATTCGAGACTACACCGGCGCCGGATATCAGTATGGCCAGTAGCCATGCGCCCTGTTGCCGTTCGATAATCCGTCCCAGTTCCCATGTCCATAACATGTTGAACACGATGTGAAAAATGCTGAAATGAAGGAACATCGGCGTCACCAGGCGCCACCACTGACCCTGCTGGATTTCCGGGAGAGTGGGTCGGATATATTCCGAGATCAGCAAAGGCCCCACAAGGATGTGTTCCATGCCGAAGTTCATCAGGGCGTAGACTGCGACTGAAATGCCGACCATCAGGAGGGTAAACGGCGGGGCGCCTTCGAGTATCGGAGAATTACCGCCCATCCATTTCGACCCGGTCGCTTTCTCCCAGGGTGACCTGCTTGTTGTCGAGGGTGGTGAAGCGCCGCCCCTTGATGGTTTTTTGCCGCGCCTGGTAAATCGTACTGACGCCGTCATCGGAAATGACGCGAATGGTGATGATTTTGTTGTCGGCCTGAAATTTGATGATGAAGATTCCGGCCGCGATTAACAGCAGGATACCCAGCAGGGCATAGGTGACGCCGCGCACAGACAGGGTTCCCGATTCATCCGGTTTTTCCACGGTTGGAGAACGGGTGGGCGCTGTCTTCGTTCGGAACACGATGGCAACGATGATAATTACCGCCACGGTAATCAGGATTTTGGTCAGCATGTTGGCGTGACGGAACGATTCCGGGGCCGGTCAATGAGATACCGGGCTTATTTGCCTGAGCCGCCCCAAAGCCAGGACCAACTGATTTTCTTTTCGGTATGCCCCCGTTTTTCGATGGGGATGTAGCGGCGTTTCAGATTGCCCTGATAAAGCTGGCGGGGCCGCCCGATTTTTTGCTCGTCGTCCACCAGCATTTCTTTCCAGTGTGAAATCCAGCCCACGGTCCGGCCTATGGCGAACATGACGGTGAACATCGAAGTCGGGAATCCCATCGCTTTCATGATGATGCCGGAGTAGAAATCCACATTGGGGTAGAGTTTCTTTTCGATAAAGTAATCATCCTTCAGCGCTATTTCCTCGAGTTTCATCGCCAGTTCCAGTTGCGGCTCATGGATGCCGAACTCTTTCAGAACCTCATGACAGGTCTGGCGCATGACGGTCGCCCTGGGGTCGTAGTTTTTATAGACGCGATGTCCGAACCCCATCAAACGGAAAGGGTCGCTCTTGTCCTGGGCTTTCTTGATATATTTGTCGATTTGATCGACACTGCCGATCTCATCCAGCATTTTCAACACGGCTTCGTTGGCGCCGCCATGCGCCGGCCCCCATAATGACGCGATACCGGAGGCGATACAGGCATAGGGATTGGCGCCCGAAGAACCCGCCAGACGGACCGTTGAGGTTGACGCATTCTGTTCGTGGTCGGCGTGCAGAATCAGTATCCTGTCAATCGCCCGGGCCAGAACCGGATTGATCTTGTAGTCCTCCGCGGGATTGGAAAACATCATTTGCAACAGGTTTTCGGAATAGCTGAGAGAATTGCGCGGCATCGGGAACGGCATCCCCAGAGAATACTTGTAGGCATAAGCGCCGATGGTCGGCATTTTCGCGATCAGGCGATGAGCCGCCGTTCTGCGTTGTTCGACATCGGTAATATCCGTACTGTCGTGATAAAAGGCGGACAGGGCGCCGACCACTCCGACCATGATCGCCATCGGATGGGCACTGCGCATGAAGCCGGAGTAGAATTTCGCCAGTTGCTGGTGGATCAGAGTGTGATTCCGGATGTCGGCGTCGAACTCGCTCTTTTGTTCCGGGGTCGGCAATTCGCCATACAGCAGGAGGTAACAGGTCTCCATGAAATCGCTCTTTTTCGCCAGATCGTCAATGCTGTAGCCGCGATGCAGCAGGATGCCCTTGTCGCCGTTGATATAGGTGATATCCGATTTGCAGGATGCGGTGGAGGTGAATCCCGGATCATAAGTAAGGACACCGGTATCACCGTACAACGCCTTGATATCAATCAGCCGGTTGCCGGTTGACCCTGTCCGCGCCGGCAACCGCCATGATTGTCCTGTGCTGTTGTCAGTCAGGGTAAACGAGTCCATTTCCTGGTCTGTCGGCTGTTCTTCCTGCAGGTCCATCACGGGCTGAAGTTGTTGGTCAGACATTGATTCCTCATTTGGCTCATCGTTAATTGACAATCCCGGATTTTACACTATAATAGCAATCCTGTTCCAATATGATGAGCAATCAACGCTACCTTGTCTAACCTGTTTGGAGGCTATGCCGTGAAAATACCGACCAATCCCACAACCCGGGGAAAGGCTGTTGTTACCCCCCCCCCCCCCCCCCCCCCCCGATCCAATGCGTAACGATCAGCAGGGGCCCTCTCTTTCCAAACGGAAAATCATCACTTCCCTCGGACTGACCTCCGGAGTCCTCGGCGCCGCCGCCCTCCCTCCAGGCTGGATCAAACCCGTCGTCAACTCCGTCCTGCTGCCCGCCCACGCGCAAACCAGCGACACTGTCAATACCGCTACTTCACCGCAGTCTACCGTAGAAGCGGATACACAGACGGTTCAGACACAAAATACCCCGGTACAGCAAAATACCCCGACTACCAATATCCATGAAGAGGGCCATGCCGAATGTATGCCGGGAGATGTACTGAGGCCGGGAGATTGGCGCCGCGTTTATACTACCAATCGCAGCGATTTTGTCTATTTTAACGTCAGAGGCATCCCGACCCCGCCTCCGGTGGAGTATCGGCCGTCGTGTATGAAGGCGATCAGAGAGAGTCAAAATGGGATTGCTCCGAGCCCACAAGCTCCATTTGGGTGGCTAATTGGAAGACCCGCAAACTGCGTCCCGGAAAACCAGGAGGACTACAGAGCCAGGGTGGATCGGGAGAGAGCTGTTATTACCCAATATAATGGCTGGGGTGCATTGGGCAAGACAGGAACAGGCATTATCATAAGTGAGAAGGGGGATGCGGATGACGTTTGGACAGTCACGGTTCTTGGCAGCGGGACTTACGACTTTGAAGCGCGAAAGACGACCCATGCACCGGACCGGTCTAATTGGGCCGATGACCGGTGGACAATTATCAAATGCTAGAGCGCTCCGGGGCGTAAATCCGGCAAAGGGGTCTCCGCAAGACAACGCCTGAGTTTGAAATTCGGGCAATTTAAGCCATGCGATTCCATTAATGGCATCGTTCTCCGACAGACCGGGTTCGGCCTGACCCGGTTTTGTTTTTCCCTGGACTTGTTGAAAGGTTTCCTTAATGGTATCTTACCTTGTACAAACAACAAGACAATCATTATCCGGGAGGAACGAAATGCTACGATCACTGAGTATAGACCCTGAAAAATGTACTGGCTGCTTGCAGTGCGAAATGGCTTGTTCTTATGAGAACGAAGGAGTGTTCAATCCGGCTAAATCCCGGATAAAGGTTTTTACCTTCCATGACGAAGGCCGGTTCGTGCCTTATACCTGCACCCAGTGTGATGAAGCCTGGTGCCTGCATGCCTGCCCGGTTGAGGCGATTACGATGGACCGGGAAACCGGGGCGATGATCGTCAGCGATTCGGTCTGCGTAGGCTGCAAGGTCTGCACCATCGCCTGCCCGTTCGGGACGGTGAATTACAATCAGGACACCGGCAAGGTCATCAAGTGCGACCTTTGCGGGGGCGATCCCAAGTGCGCCAGCGCCTGTCCGACCGCCGCTATCACTTACGTGGACGCAGACGCCACCGGGCTCGAGAAAATGAGGGCGTGGGCGGCAAAGACAGACAGCGCGGCTGTGAACCAGGGGGGGGCGGTACAATGAGCTGGACCGGCAAAATACTGAGAGTCAATTTAACCAGGGGCGAAGTGATTGAGGAAGCGCTCAATATGGACTGGGCGGGAGATTATATCGGACAGCGTGGATTGGCCACCCGCTATCTGGTTGAGGAGACGGATCCGCGCTGTGACGCTCTCGGCCCGGATAACAAGCTGATTTTTGCGACCGGGCCACTGACCGGGACGGCGGTATCCACCGGCGGGCGCTATTCGGTCATTACCAAAAGCCCGTTGACCGGGGCGGTGGCCTGTTCCAATTCCGGCGGATTCATCGGCGCGGAATTGAAAATGGCCGGCTGGGACATGATCCTATTCGAAGGCAGGGCTGAATCTCCCGTTACCCTGAATATCGTCAATGAAAAGGCGGAAATACTGCCGGCTGACGATCTTTGGGGTAAATCCGTCTGGGAGACGGACAAGTTGCTTCATGCAAAACACGGAGACCCCCAGATGCGGGTCGCCGCAGTAGGGCGCGCGGCGGAAACGGGATGCCTGTATGCCGCGGTGATCAATGATCTGCACCGCGCCGCCGGTCGTTCCGGCGTAGGCACCGTTATGGCCTCGAAAAACCTCAAGGCCGTCACCGTGCGCGGCACCCGCGGGGTCGGCAATATCAAGGACCCGGCGCGATTCATGCAAAGTGTCGCCGAACAAAAGCAGGTACTGGCCGAAAACGCGGTGACCGGACAGGGCCTGCCGGCAATGGGCACTCAGGTGCTGATGAATGTAATCAATGAAATAGGGGCGCTGCCGGCGAAGAATATGCGGGATGTGCAGTTTGAACACGCGAATGATATTTCCGCGGAGGCAATGGCGAAGCCGCGTAACAGCGATGGCAAGCCGAACCTGACGACCAACGCCGCCTGTTTTGGATGCACTATAGCGTGCGGACGGATTTCGACCATCGACAAGGGTCACTTCTCTGTTGAAAACAAACCCGAATACTGGGGAAATTCAGGTGGACTCGAGTATGAGGCAGCCTGGGCGCTGGGCGCTGACACAGGCGTTGGCGACCTGGATGCGCTGACCTATGCCAATTTTATCTGTAACGAGGACGGCATGGATCCGATTTCCTTTGGCGCCACGGTGGCCGCCGCCATGGAACTGTTCGATATGGGGGTCATTACCACTGAACATACCGGAGGCATGGAACTCGACTTCGGGTCGGCGGAAGCGCTGACCTGGTGTGTGGACCAGGTCGCAACCGGCCAGGGTTTTGGCAAGGACCTTGGCATGGGGTCGAAGAGACTGTGCGAAAAGTACGGTCATCCGGAGTTGTCGATGACGGTCAAGGGTCAGGAATTTCCGGCCTATGATCCGCGCGGGGTTCAGGGCATGGGGCTGACCTATGCGACCTCCAATCGCGGCGCCTGTCACTTGCGAAGTTATACCGTGGCTTCCGAGGTGCTGGGTATTCCTGAGAAAACCGACCCGCTGGCTACTGAAGGCAAGGCCGGATTGGTCAAGGCGTTTCAGGATGCGACTGCGGCGGTGGATTCGATGGGGTTGTGTGTATTCACCACCTTTGCCTGGTCACTGGATAACATGGCGCCGCAGATTGACGCGGCCTGCGAGGGTGACTGGTCTGTGGAACGCCTGCTGGAAGCCGGTGAACGCATCTGGAATCTGGAACGGGACTATAATATCCGGGCCGGATTGACCGGCAAGGATGACACACTGCCGCCCAGATTACTCAAGGAGGCGGCCAAAACCGGGCCTGCCGAGGGCAAGGTATGTGGTCTGGATAAAATGTTGCCGGAATACTATTCGCTGCGCGGCTGGACCAAAGAGGGTGAGCTGACTGACGAAGTGCGTGAGAAGTTCGCGCTGCCCGCATGAATCATGTCATCATTGGCGCCGGCCCCGCGGGGGTGGTGGCGGCTGAGACATTGCATAAACGGGACCCGTCCGCCCGCATCACCATCATTGGCGATGAGCCGGAGCCGCCTTATTCCCGAATGGCGATCCCCTATCTGCTGATAGAAAACATCAATGAGTCCGGCACGTATCTGAGAAAACAGGAGGATCATTTCGACCAGCGGGGAATCGAGGTCGTGGTTGACACGGTCGAATCCGTAGACCCCGCAGGGAAGACGGTGGCGCTCGCGAGTGGGAGCCGCCGGGATTATGACAGGTTGCTGATCGCGTCCGGGTCGCGCCCGATTACCCCGCCGATTCCGGGCATTGATCACGCCAGGGTCACCAGTTGCTGGACGCTGGAGGACGCCAGAAAGATATCCGGCGCCATCAGGCCGGGTTCATCCGTTGTATTGATCGGCGCCGGGTTTATCGGTTGCATCATTCTGGAGGCGCTGGTTTCATCCGGCGCGAAGCTGACGGTGGTCGAGATGGGAAACCGGATGGTGCCCAGAATGCTGGACCAGACCTGCGGTACGCTGTTGCAAAAATGGTGCACTGAAAAAGGAGTCAACGTGATGACCGGCTCCCAGGTTGAAGCCATCGAATCTTCCGGCGACCACGCCAGGGTCCGGGTCAGCGGCTACGGGTCAGTGGAAGCCGAATTGGTGATTTGCGCTACAGGCGTACAGGGCAATGCCGGTTTTCTGGCGGATTCCGGTATCGAAATGTCCAACGGGGCGATTGTCGTGGATGACTGCATGGGTTCATCCATCGAGGATATTTACGCGGCTGGCGATGTCGCCTGCGGACGGGATTTCTCCACCGGCGAATACAGTGTTCAGGCGATTCAACCGACCGCGGTTGAGCATGGTTATACGGCTGCCGCCAACATGGTTGAACAGGGCTCCATCCATCATCGGGGCAGTGTATTGATGAATGTGCTGGACACTATCGGCCTGATATCCACCTCCTATGGTCAATGGGAAGGGGTTGATGGCGGGGATACGGCGAGACTGGTCGATGAAGACAATTTCCGTTATATCCAGCTTCAGTTTGAAGAGGATCGCCTGGTCGGAGCCAATACGCTCGGATTGACCCAGCATGTTGGCGTGATTCGGGGGTTGGCGCTGGGCCGGTTTTCTTTGGGCAAATGGAAGGATCGGCTGATGGATAATCCGTTGATGATCATGGAGGCTTATCTGGCTGTGACCCAGGGATAGACCGGATAGTCACGGGTTCTGGTTTTCCGGGGAATCTTGTCCAGAGGCGTTGCAGATGCTGGTTCATTTCAAGCTGTTCGCAACCCTGTCAGGATATTTGCCGGCGAACGCGGTCAAGAACGTAGCGGTTCTGGAAGTGGCGGATAACACGACGCCGAATCAATTGATTGACCGGCATTTCGTACCCCGCCACGAGGTTCATCTGGTGTTGCTGAACGGAGTGTATCTGAATGAGGCTGACCGGGATATTCCGTTGAAGCCCGATGATACCATAGCCGTATGGCCGCCGGTTGCCGGAGGATGAGCAAGACCGAAGGTTCTCCCGATTACTCTGCGCAGATGGGCTTTACCCATCTCGAACTGGTCAGGAGTCTGGCTTCCGCGGTCGCGCCCTACCGGGTTTCGACAGATCAGGCCGTCGGGCAGGGAGAACGCGGATTCAGGATCACACGGGGGGACAAAACGGCGCGCCTGACCATCGGGGAGGAAAAAATCCGCCGCATCGCTTCACTGGAATTGCCGGTTGTGGATGTTAAAATCAGGTTCGAGCGCTTCTCACAGGCCGAGCGTAATGAATTTCTCGACAAATTTAAAAAATATCTTCATCGCGGTGGCGGGTAGAGGGTTCCCACAGGCAGTATGAAATGAAAATCACGGTCAAATTTTTTTCCAGTCTGATGGAGTATCTGCCAAAAAACATCGAGGGAAACGCTGTTGTGCTGGACGAATCCGCTTCAATTACGCCGAATCAGATCCTGCAGCGGTTTCATGTGCCGGATGCGGAAGTGCGAACGGTGATGCGAAATGGCGTATTCCTCCCTCTTGACGCGCGCGATGAAAAACTGGAAGAAGGCGACGTGTTGACGGTCTGGCCAGCGATTCAGGGAGGTTAGCCGCCGTGCCCGAAGACAAACTCCGGCGGTCGTTGCGCGATTTACGCATATCGGTTACGGATCGGTGTAATTTTCGCTGTGGTTACTGCATGCCAAAAGATGTTTTTGGCAAGGGTTACCCGTTTTTGAAATCCAGCGCCCTGTTAAGCTATGAGGAAATCGAAAGACTGGTCCGGATATTTGCCAGTCTGGGCGTCGAGAAGATCCGTCTGACCGGCGGCGAACCTTTGTTGAGAAAGGATCTGGAGACGCTGGTCGGAAAGATTCACCGGGTGGATGGGATCCGGGATATTGCGATCACGACCAATGCTTCATTGTTGAGCGGGTCGCGGGCGCGGGCGCTCAGGGAGGCCGGAGTGAAACGGGTCAACATCAGCCTGGACGCGCTCAACCCGGAAATCTACCAGCGCATCAACCAGATTTCCTTCCCGATGGAAGATGTTTTGCAGGGAGTGGACCATGCTGTCGCCGCCGGTTTTGATACGGTCAAGGTGAATATGGTGGTGCAGAAGAATATCAACGTCTCTGACATATTGCCGATGGTCGAGTATTTCAAGGGCGCCGGCGTGGTTTTACGATTCATCGAATTCATGGATGTGGGGAACCATAATCAATGGCGGCGCGACCACGTTTTCGGCGCCCATGAAATCATTGATCTGATTCAGTCCCGGTATCCGATCGAACCGATAGACCTGGACTCCCGGTCGGAAGTAGCCAAGCGCTGGCGATTTGTTGATGGTTCGGGTGAGATTGGCGTGATTTCTTCCATCACCCAGCCTTTCTGTAATCACTGTGTCCGGGCCCGGCTTTCCGCCATTGGAGAGCTGTTTACCTGTCTGTTCGCAACTTCCGGCGCCGATTTGAAAGGGTTGCTCGACGCGCACGATTCAGACTCCGTAATCCGGCGCCGAATCGAGGCGGTCTGGTTGAACCGGGATGACCAGTATTCGATGCGAAGGAGCCAATCGGTGTCTACCGCCCCGGCGCCCGGCCACTCCCGGAAAGTGGAAATGTCGTATATTGGTGGTTGATCGGAAATGTCAAAGTCATCATCACCAACCCCAGCAAGCGAAACTGAAACCATCGAAAAATTGTCATTCCAGCCGAAACAGGCAGGGCAGCAGTCCGATATGTTCTCGTCCGAAGCACAAGGGGATGGTATGAGGAACCAGACGGCCCTCGCTTGCCGTGACAATATGGCGTTCATGCGCCAGCTTCCAGACGCAAGTTTCAAATTGATCGTTACATCCCCGCCGTACAATCTGGATAAGGAATACGAGGACAGGCAACGAATGGATGATTATCTTGCAGGACAGGAACGGGTGATCAGCGAGTGTGTGCGGCTTTTGCATACCCAAGGGTCAATATGCTGGCAGGTTGGCAATTATGTTGAGGACGGTGAGGTCGCTCCCCTTGATACGCTTCTGTATCCGCTGTTCAAGGTGCATGGTCTGAAACTAAGGAATCGGATCATCTGGCACTTCGGTCACGGGCTGCATTGCACCAAGCGTCTGTCCGGACGTTACGAAACAATCAACTGGTGGACCAGAAGTGATGACTACACCTGGAATCTCGACCCAATCCGCGTTCCGTCCAAGTATCCGAACAAACGTCACTTCAAGGGTCCGAATGCGGGCAAATTGTCCTGCAATCCTGACGGTAAAAACCCAAGTGATGTGTGGGCGTTTCCAAACGTCAAGAGCAATCACCCGGAAAAGACGGTCCATCCCTGCCAGTTCCCGGTTGAACTTGTCGAGCGTTTGGTACTGTCGATGACCAATAAGGGTGATGCTGTTTTCGACCCCTATATGGGAGTGGGATCGGCTATGGTGGCCGCGCTGATGCATGGCAGGGATGCTTATGGTTGTGATATTGTAAGCGAATATGTCGATATTGCCCGTCAGCGTGTAAAGGCATTGGAAGCGGGAACATTGTTGACCCGCCCTATGGGAAAGCCCATATACGACCCAGCGCTGCCTAATGGTGGGCATTGATGCGAATCGGGGCAAATTATTCTCACTTGAACGGGATGGAGTATCTCATGGTGCATCGTCCAGGACTTTGGCAGGAAATTCAGGATGTAATTTCTGAGGTTGATGCCGCCATCTGCAAGACCAAGGTTTCCAGGGAAAAGACAATGCCGGGCAAGAAGTTATACTCTCCTGTAGACATGAACAGGGAGTTCAAGGAAGGACTGGAAGCAAGAGGGTGGAGCGAACGTAGAAATACTTTTTGGGTGACTGCTGACGAAAAGTTGTTGCGAGGCATCTATGGGCGCTCTGAAAAAGAGCAGAAGAAAGCTATTGAAGAATCGGGCCAGACTCCCATTATGTCCTACAATCAAACTGACTTTGTAAAAAACAGGGTTGCCGTAGAAGTTCAATTCGGTAAATATGCGTTCGTGGCGCATGATCTTTTCGTCAAGCATCTGAGTTTCTACGTGTCCGACATCATTGACGTTGGAGTCGAAATACTGCCAATGAAGGAACTTGAACGGGAAATGTCCAGTGGCGTGCCTTATTACGAACGTGATCTCCTGAATGTGCTAAGACAGGGTCGGGGAGTTCCAGCAGTACCTCTTGTCCTGATCGGCGTTCTTCCATAACGGCGCAATCCAGGTATCGCCGGTAACGGCCTGAGATTTATTTCAGCGGCAGCAGGTGGGTGCGGTCGTGACCGTACTCTTCGTTGTCGTGGTCATGGGTCAGAAAAGCTTCCCAGGGTTCTCCGGCGGCTCCCCGAACCCAGGCTTTGTCGGATCTGGCGTAGCAGCATGTCGTGCTTTCCGGCTCCAGCCAGGGGTTCCCGGATTGCCGGATTCTCTCGACCAGAGTGGCCAGTTGATCCCGGTCATCGGCCTCAATTCCGATATGGTCGAAGCCAATATGACCGGAGTTTGACGCGCAGCAATTTGACTCGATGACGAAATTGACCGAAGGATCGTCCACATCCCACTTGGCATAGTTGTCGCGAACGATATCGGCCGGCTTGCCGAACAGGGAGGAATAGAAGGCTATGGATTTGCCTATATCCTCTACATTCAGGGAAATGTGTAATTTCATGGCTTTTTTCCGGTTTGATGTGTCGGGTTAATCCGGGATTCCGTTGGATAATGCGGGTTTGTCCTTCCCATTGTTGATCGTATTTCCATATAATGACAAATCATATAAAGGAAACCAACAAAATGAAAGCAATTATACTGAAGGGCTTCGGCGGTCCGGAAATGATGGAATGGGGCGATGCTGAACTGCCTGTTCCGGGAGAGAACCAGATTCTGATTCGGGTCGCGGCTACTTCGGTCAATCGGCCGGACATCATCCAGCGTCAGGGTCATTATCCGCCGCCCAGAGGGGATTCGGAAATCCTCGGACTCGAAGTCGCCGGAACCGTGGAGGCGACAGGCGCAGGCGTAACCCGGTGGCAAACCGGTGACCGGGTCATGGCGCTGATCGGCGGCGGCGGCTATGCGGAGTTTGCCACGGCCTACGCTGACCATGCCATGGCGATACCGGCAAACATGGACTTTGCCCAGGCGGCCTGTGTCTGTGAAATCGGGCTGACCGCTTATCTCAACCTTTTCATGATCGGCGGTCTTGGCAATAATCAGTCGGCGCTGCTGCACGGAGGAGGAGGCGGAGTGAATACCGCCGCCATTCAACTCTGCCGGGCCTTGACGCCGGACACGGACATTATTGTGACCGCTTCCACCGGCAAGGTGGAAAGAGTGAAGGAGCTTGGCGCCCACTGTGTGATTGACTACCAGACCGAATCGTTTGCCGACAAGGTCCGGGAACGAACCGGGAAGCGTGGAGTGGACGTGATTCTGGATCATATCGGGGGGCCTTATCTGGCGGCCAACATGAAATCCCTGAGCGTCGGTGGAACGCTGATGTTGATTGGCGTTCTCGGCGGTGTACAGGCCGAGATCAATCTGGCGCTGATGATGGTCAAGCGGCAAAGAATCATCGGCTCTGTACTGCGCTCCCGGCCAATAGCTGAGAAAGCCGCGATCATTGCCGAGTTCGAGAACACGGTCCTGCCGATGATGGCCGCCGGCAAAATCCTGCCGCTTGTGTCCGATGTCTATCCGTTGCGGGAAGCCGCCGAGGCGCATCGAGTCATGGAAGCCAGCCGTCATTTTGGAAAAATTGTCCTTTTGGTTTAGTATTGACGGATAACCGAACCCGTTTCGGTATCACGTACCTGTACCGGGAATTGAATTGAATCTTTACGAATACCAGGGCAAGCGCCTTCTGGAAGGGGCTGGAATCCTGATTCCTCCCGGCGAAATTGCGGCTACTCCAGAACAGGCGGAAGAGGTCGCGACTCGCCTCGGCGGCGACCGCTGGATGATCAAGGCGCAGATCCTCTCCAGCGGCCGCGCTCGCGGTTCTTTTGTCGATACGGACCGGTTTCGGGGGCTGGACCCCGTTGGCGGTGTCCACCAGGTAAACAACCATCTGGATGTTCATCCGTATGCCAACGCGATGCTGGGAAATACCTTGAAGGCCGCGCAAACCGGACAAGAGGGCGTAGTTGTTGAGCGGGTTTATCTGGAAAAGGCGCTGGAATTCGAGCGCGAACTCTCGATGGCGATGCTGGTGGACGCGAAGCTGGGGAAAGTGGTCTTGCTGTATTCGAATCATGGCGGCTCCGATATTGAATCGGTTGCGGCGCAGGAACCGGAATCCATATACAAGCTGGTTATTGAAGATGATACCGGCGCCGCGCCGGCGCAACTTGAAACGCTTGTTGCAAACCTCAATCTGGCCGGGGAACTGGCCGATCAGGCGAAACAGATCGTGCATAAAATTCACGCTCTGTTTATTGGACGGGACGCCAGTCTGATCGAAATCAATCCTTTGGTCGTCACCGGCGGGGACCTGGTGGCGCTGGATTCAAAAATTGCGCTGGATGACAATGCGATGTTCCGGCAGCGGCAAAACCGGTATCTGGCGCAGGACGCCTGGCAGCCGGATGATCGGTTGCAGGCCAGCAAGCATGGTTTCAACTATTTCAGGATGGAGGGAAATATCGGTTGTCTGGCAGTCGGGGCGGGGCTGTCCATGGCGACGATTGACGCCATCAAATATCTGGATGGCGAGTCGGCGAATTTTCTGGATTTGCCGCCGGACTCAAAGATTGCGCGCAGCCGCAGCGCCATTGAGCAGGTTTTGAACACCCCGTCTGTGGATTGTCTCCTGATCAATGTGTTTGGCGGCGGCATCATGCGATGCGATACAATCGCTGATGCGCTTTTACTGATTAACCGGTCAGCGCCGATCACAATTCCGGTGGTTGTCCGGTTTTCGGGCACCAATGCGGATTTGGCCAAACGCCGGTTAAGGGAATCCGTGCCGCAGATTTTTATTGCCGAAAGCATGGCCCGGGCCGCGCAAAAATCGGTTGAAATTGCCGCAGCCGCAGGTTCGGCCGGCAAGCGGTTGCCGCAGGCCGAGGGTCATTCCCTGGTCGGGCGATTCAAAAAACTGCTGGCGGGCGGGAAACAGGGATAATCCATGTCCATTCTGGTCGATTCTTCCACTCGTGTCATCTGTCAGGGAATAACCGGCAGTCAGGCTACTTTCTATGTTGAGCGCGCGATTTCATCCGGCACGAAAATGGTGGGCGGAGTCAGACCGGGCAAAGGTGGAGGTCGTCACCTGGGGCTGCCGGTTTTCGACAGCGTAAAGCAGGCGAAAGCCGACAGCGGCGCCGATACAACCGTCATTTTCGTGCCGAAGGAATCCGCCGCCGCCGCCATGGTTGAGGCGATTGAAGCCGAAATGAGACTGATTGTCTGTATCACTGAACATATCCCGGTACTGGATATGGTTCATGTGGTACGGATACTGGAGCAGGGCAACTCCACATTGATTGGCCCGAACAGCCCTGGAATCATCACCCCGAAAGGCTGTCGCATCGGCATCATGCCGGCAGAGATTTTCAAGCCGGGGCGGGTCGGCGTGGTTTCCCGTTCAAGCACGCTGACCTACGAAGCGGTATCGCAAACGACTGCGACCGGGTTGGGTCAATCAACCTGTATCGGCATTGGCGGAGACCCCGTTCACGGAATCAATTTTGTCGATTGCCTGAAGCTGTTCAACGATGATCCGCAAACCGATGGGATTGTCCTGATTGGCGAGATCGGAGGAACCGAGGAAGAGCAGGCGGCCCAGTACCTGTCGGAGCAGTCCTGTTCGAAGCCGGTGGTCGCGTATATCGCCGGGCAACATGCGCCCAGCGAACGCCGCATGGGGCATGCCAGCGCCATCATTGAACATAATGCGGGTTCGGCCACGGGAAAAATGGCGTTGCTCGCAGAGGCCGGGGTGACCGTTGTTGAGTCTCCGGTCCATATCGGCGTCACCATTTTCGACATGCTGAATCCTGTGTAACAGCAGGATTAGCGATCTCTGCTATAATTACCGGCATCGCTCACCACATCCCCCACCAAATCCGTTACACAGATTTGACTCTCCGGCCTGTGGGGGGCAAACCCTGTGATGACGGGCTGATCCATCCGACCGAACGTTAGAGCCTGCCCGAATCGCGATCCATATCTGAAAAACAGCTTGCTTCGGTATGTGCAGTAGTTCAGAATCAGGAAACTGCAGGAGAGATCATGAACAGCTACGTCATTGACACCCATAGCGCCATCAAGGAACTGATATCCGCTGGTTTTCCGGCGAAGCAGGCGGAGGTGGTTACCTCGCTGTTTTCCAGCCGGGAAGCGGAACTGGCGACGAAGAACGACCTCAAGGCGGAAATTTCCGAACTGAAGTCGGATCATGCCGAGCTTCGGGCGAACAATGCTGAGCTTCGTGTTGAACTGAAGGAGGACATCGCCGGACTCAAGGAAGATATATCGGGAATCCGGGAAGATATGTCTGCTCTTCGCACTGAACTCAAGGGTGATATCGCCGAACTCAAGGGTGATATCGCCGAAGTCAAGGGTGATATCGCCGAAGTCAAGGGCGAAATCACCGCACTCAAATCCGGCAATGCCGTAGTTCAGGAGCAGATCAAGTCTGTTCGTACGGATCTACAGGAGCAAATCAAGTCGGTTCGCACGGATCTACAGGAACAGATCAAGTCCCTTCGTGTTCAAACCGGGGTTGTTCTGGCGATCTCACTGGCTACGCTCGCCATGCTGATTCCGGTATTTTTGCAGTTATTTGACTCGCCCTGAATAACGCGGGCGGGCACGGAGGCCCGCCCCTACGAGGGTGGAAGTGCGGGTGATGGCCTGATCACCCGGTATAGATCGAGATATTTTCCATGCAGGCGGAGCACCTGATTTTCCAGTTCGACAAGCGTGCCGTCATTGTCGATGACATCGTCCGCATATTGAATCCGGGTTTGTTCATCGGTCTGGGTTGCCAGTATCCGGTCAATCGCTGCGATACTCATTCCCCTGTCGGCCGACAGGCGTTCCGTTTTTGTTTTGCGTTCGCAGGTGATTACGATTACCCGATCCATATCCTGATACTGCCCCGTTTCAATGAGTAACGGGATTTCCAGGATACAGTAGCCATACGCGGACGGTTTGATTTTCCGGTGCATTTCCTCCCTGACAGGCGGGTGCAGGATAGATTCGAGTACACTGCGTTTTTGTGGATCAGAGAAAACAATCCGACCAAGCCGGGCGCGGTCCATGTTCCCGTCCGGGGCGACGATCCCTTCTCCAAAGTATTCGACAATCCGGTCAAATTCCGGGGAGTGCGGCCGGGTCAGTTCCCGAGCGACCTGGTCCGCGTCAATAACCTGGACGCCGAGCTTCCTGAATATTCCGGCGATCGTTGATTTCCCGCTGCCTATGCCACCGGTTAACCCGATTCTGGCGGTTTTCATCGGTTCAGAATCGCACAGAAACCGGTATGTCTGCGCTGTGTTTGCGAAGTTGTCGGAGAAAAGTTCAAAATGCGGGGATATGGGCTGGATATTACTTTAGGGATAATTGTGTTGCGGATAATAACCCAGTAAAATACTCGGTTATTATCCGTTGAAGGATAACCAGCTTATGAGGGTCGTTTGCTTTAATTGATGTAACGATATTTGCCAAGATGCGACTGACTACAAAAGGAAGATACGCAGTTACCGCCATGGTTGACCTCTCGGTCAATCAGGCCGGAGGGCCTGTTACGCTCAAAAGTATATCAGATAACCAGGGAATCTCTCTATCCTATCTTGAGCAGTTGTTTTCCAAGCTGCGGAAGTCTTCTCTGGTGACCGGGTCCCGCGGTCCCGGTGGAGGATATGTGCTGGCGAAGAATGTGGATGAAATCAATATTGCGGAGATTGTGCTTTCTGTGGATGAGGCGCTGGACATTACGGAATGTGAGGGCAAGCAGGACTGCAAGGATGGCCAACGATGTTTGACCCATGGGTTGTGGGATGAGTTAAGTATCCAATTGCATGGATTTCTGTCCGGCATCAAGCTGGGGCAACTGATGCGCCAGAGTGGAATTAACAACCCCGGTGGTTTGGGTAATCAGCAATTGGTTGGTCCGCCATCGACTTATCGAAAACCAGACAACGAAGTAAACTGATTATGTCCACAATGGAAAAAGACCTGACGACCTTCGTTCAGCGGGAATACGTAGAAGGTTTCGTCACCGAAATTGAAACCGATACGCTGCCTCCTGGTTTGAACGAAGATGTCATTCGGACCATCTCGGCAAAAAAGGGGGAACCTGACTTTTTACTGGAGTGGAGGCTGCAAGCCTGGCGCCGGTGGCTGGAGATGGAAGAGCCCGGGTGGTCTCATGTTCATTACCCGCCGATTGACTTCCAGCAGATCAGCTATTTTTCCGCGCCGAAACGCAAGGAGTTGCTGGACAGTCTGGATGAAGTGGACCCCAAGCTGCTGGAGACATACCAGAAACTCGGAATTCCCATAGATGAGCAAAAAGCGCTGGCCGGAGTCAAGGTTGCAGTCGATGCGGTTTTCGACAGCGTTTCTGTGGTCACGACCTTCAAACAGACCTTGTCTGAAGCGGGTGTCATCTTTTGTCCGTTATCCGAAGCGCTTCAGGAACATCCCGACCTGGTCAGGCAGTATCTCGGCTCTGTGGTGCCGGCTGGTGATAATTATTATGCGGCCCTGAACTCCGCTGTATTCAGCGAAGGTTCATTTGTCTATATTCCAAAAGGCGTCCGTTGCCCGATGGAACTGTCCACCTATTTCCGCATTAACGCGATGAATACGGGGCAATTTGAAAGAACCCTGATCATTGCGGATGAAGACAGCTATGTCAGTTATCTTGAGGGATGCACGGCGCCGCAACGGGATGAAAATCAGCTTCACGCCGCTGTGGTTGAACTGATTGCGATGAAAGGGGCAGAAATCAAGTATTCCACAGTACAGAACTGGTATCCGGGAGATCAGGACGGCAAGGGCGGGATTTATAATTTTGTGACCAAGCGCGGGGCCTGTCGAGGAGAGAGTTCAAAGATATCCTGGACCCAGGTCGAGACCGGATCGGCCATTACCTGGAAGTATCCAAGTGTATTGCTGGAAGGGGATCATTCAATCGGGGAATTCTATTCAGTTGCCCTGACCAATAATTATCAACAAGCGGATACCGGCACAAAAATGGTGCACATCGGGAAAAACTCCAGCAGCACCATTGTATCCAAAGGAATTTCAGCTGGCCGTGGTCAAAATTCATATCGGGGTTTGGTGAAAGTTTTAAAAGCATCCGAGAATGCCCGAAACTACTCGCAATGCGATTCCCTGTTGATGGGAGATCAATGCGGCGCTCATACCTTTCCCTATATCGAAGTCAAGAATCCTACCGCAGTGGTGGAACATGAAGCCACGACTTCGCGAATCGGAGAAGATCAGTTGTTCTATTGCCGTCAGCGGGGAGTGTCGGAAGAAGACGCGGTCTCAATGATCGTCAACGGGTTTTGCAAGGAGGTATTCAGGGAATTGCCGATGGAGTTTGCAGTGGAAGCGCAAAAGCTGCTGGGCATCAGTCTCGAAGGGGCCGTTGGTTAGCGGTCGAACGATTATATGGTCAAATCATACCCGCCGTCAGGCCGGTTTGTCCGACCGAACATATCCGGGAAGTCAAACGAATGCTGAAAATTAAAGATCTGAATGTCGCCGTGGATGACAAACCGATTCTCAAGGGAGTCAATCTGCAGGTGGGCGCCGGAGAGGTGCATGTCATTATGGGCCCGAACGGCTCCGGTAAAAGTACGCTGGCCAACGTGCTGGCTGGCCGGGACAATTATGAAGTGACTGCCGGTGAGGTTTTTTACCGGAATCAGGATCTGCTGGGGATGGAGCCGGAAATCCGCGCCCGGGAGGGTTTGTTTCTGGCGTTTCAATATCCTGTGGAAATCCCCGGAGTGTCCAACCTGTACCTGATGAAGACCGCGATCAATGCCATCAGGAAGCATCGCAAAGAGGAAGAGATGGATGCGGTGACTTTTCTCAAGCTGATCAAGGAAAAGGCGGCGCTGGTGGAAATGAAGCAGGAGTTTTTATACCGATCGGTCAATGAAGGGTTTTCCGGAGGAGAAAAGAAGCGTAACGAAGTGTTGCAAATGGCGTTGCTGGAACCTCGTCTGTGTATTCTCGATGAAACCGATTCAGGGCTTGATATTGATGCGCTGAAAATTGTCGCTTCCGGTGTCAACACATTACGCGGCAGTGATCGCTCGATGATCGTGGTCACGCATTATCAGCGGTTGCTGGATTATATTGTTCCGGATTTTGTCCATGTTCTCGCGGGCGGTAAAATTATTCGCTCAGGGGATAAGCGCCTTGCCCTTGAACTCGATGAAAAAGGTTATGGATGGATTGAAGAACATGCAGTCGCAGCTTGATACTCTGATCGCGCCCGGTACACAAAGCTATATCGATCAGTTTGATCGGTTGCGTGATCGGTTGCCCGGACACAATATCGACTGGTTAAACGATCAAAGGACAAAAAGTCTGGCGCGATTTGGCCGACTCGGATTCCCCACGTTGAGGGATGAAGATTGGAAGTACACATCGGTCCGGGGTATCACCAGCAAGCGCTTTGTGGTTGAGGCTGATCCAGGCAATGATGATCAACCGGTCGATTTGTCAGCGTTTGCAATTGAAGGACTAAAAAGCCACAGACTGGTGTTTGTTGACGGGGTGTTCAATCCGCGGTTGTCCGGCATCGGTGAGTCCAGCGAATCGAATGGCGGATTTAACGTGGAATCGTTTGCCTCGGCGCTGGGGCGGGTTCCGGCAACTGCCGAATCCCTGCTCGGCAGCGTGATACAGAACAGCGGCCATGGATTTACCGCCCTGAACAACGCCATGTATCGGGATGGCGTGATCATCACTTTCGCCGCAGACGAGAAAATTTCTTGCCCGATTGAAATAATTCACTACGGGCGCGCGCAGCTATCCATTTCCCAGCCCAGGAATCTGATTGTCTGCGGGCCACAAAGCCGCGGACAGATCATCGAACGCTATGTGTCCGGGAGCACCCACAATACATTGTCCAACAGTGTTACGGAGGTATTGCTTGAAGACGGAGCTTCGCTTGATTATTACCTGGTCCAGAATCAGTCCAGCGCGGCTTATCAGGTTTGCGGGGTTTGGGTGAAGCAGTCTCCCCGGAGTCGATTCAGTTGTCAGACGATCACGCTTGGAGGCGCGCTGGTCCGCAATGACCTTCAAGTCAATCTGGGTGGCCCCGAAGCCCACTGCGATATGCTCGGTGTCTACAGTCTGACCGGGCGGCAGCATGTGGATAACCATACCACCATGATACACGCCGCCGAAAACTGTAGCAGTCGGGAGATTTACAAGGGAGTTCTTGGCCAGCGCGCGCGCGCGGTGTTTCATGGTCGTGTCAGGGTGGATGAAGGCGCCCAAAAAACCGATGCGGCGCAGTCGAACAATACTCTCCTGCTGTCCCGTAATGCGGAAATCGACACCAAACCGCAGCTTGAGATTTACGCCGACGATGTGAAATGTTCACATGGCGTGACGGTCGGTCAAATTGATGAGAAGTCCCTTTTCTATTTGCGCACCAGAGGGATAGGCGAGCCCGAAGCGCGCGCCTTGCTCACTTATGCGTTTGTCAATGACGTATTGAGTGAAGTGAAGATCGAGCCGCTTCGCCAGTATCTCGAATCAATCCTGAGGCGGCAGTTGGTCAAGGCGGAGGATGAGGGTGATGAAACGAGTAAACTTTGACCCCGGGCCTGGGCGTCAGCCCGCCAGTATCATGGAGGAATTCGATCAGAATAACGGTCCGCAGGCTGGCAATCACTCCCACTCCCCGGCGCCGGATGTGTCGGAAGACGAATTGCGCTCAAGGGTGATTGAAGCGTTGAAAACGGTTTATGATCCTGAAATTCCAGTCAATATCTACGATCTTGGCCTGATATACAATGTTTCCTTTCATGGCGCATTTGTCCATGTTGATATGACCCTGACGGCGCCGGGTTGTCCTGTGGCGCACACGTTCCCGGGTATGGTGGAGCGGTCTGTCGAACTGGTTCCGGGCATCAGTGGCGCCGCCGTCGAACTGGTTTGGGAACCTCCCTGGACCCCCGACCTGATCAGTGAAGCTGCCCGGCTTGAACTGGGCCTGATTTGATCACAAGAGAAGGATTCGGGAGCGGCTGATGGGCGACTGGGTTGAAGTGTGTTCAGAGGGTGAAATCAACCCCGGCCAGCACAAGGTAGTTGATGTTGAAGGCGCCATGGTTGCGGTATTCAATCTGGATGGCGGTTTTTACGCGATAGAGGATGTCTGTACCCACGATGGCAGCGAAATCGCGGATGGCTGTATCATTGGCGATGACATTGAATGTCCCCGTCATGGCGCTCGATTCTGTATTAAAACCGGCGCGGTTACGGCGCCGCCCGCTTATGAGCCGATCGACACATTTCCGGTAATGGTTCTGGACCGGGTCGTGTATGTTCAGGACAATCGCTGGGATTAGTGTGGACAAATTGATCGCAACCGGCGGCGCCCCCCTGAAAGGGGAGGTACGGATTTCAGGGGCTAAAAATGCGGCGTTGCCCCTGATGATCGCTTCACTGCTGACAGAGGAATCGTTGAGCATCAGCAATATCCCCCATCTGCAGGATATTACCACGACCATGGAACTGCTGGGCCAGTTGGGGGTGAAACTTCGAGTGAACGAAAAGATGTCGATCGAAGCCGACGCATCCGGGGTCAACAGCGTGGTTGCGCCCTATGAACTGGTCAGAACCATGCGGGCGTCCATTCTGGCGCTCGGACCGCTGATTGCACGATTCGGCAGGGCGGAAGTGTCATTGCCTGGTGGTTGTCTGATCGGTTCCAGGCCGGTCAATATGCACATCAAGGGACTCGAAGCGCTGGGGGCCAGTATCACAGTCGATGAGGGATACATCAAGGCCAGCGCCCCCCGCCTGAAAGGCGCCAGAATCTTCATGGATCTGATATCCGTTACCGGCACTGAAAATCTGATGATGGCCGCCACACTGGCAGAGGGTGTAACCACGATCGAGAACGCCGCAAGAGAACCGGAAGTGATTGATCTGGCAAATTGTCTGAATGCGATGGGCGCCAGGGTTGAAGGCGCCGGTACGGATGAAATCGTCATTGAAGGTGTGGAAAAACTGGGTTCTGCCCAGCACCGGGCGATCCCGGACCGAATCGAAGCAGGGACGTTCCTGGTTGCCGCGACGGTTTCAGGCGGAGAGATCACGGTCCGGGACGTGATTCCGAAGCAGTTGGACGCAATACTGGAAAAATTGCGTGAAGCCGGCGCCGAAATTGAAACGGGGGATAGCTGGATTCATTTGAAAGCGCCAGAGGGGAGAATAAAGTCAGTTAATATCCGCACAGCGCCTTATCCCGCGTTTCCAACCGATATGCAGGCTCAATTCGTACTGCTCAACACGATTGCAGAGGGCACTGCGACTGTTGTCGAAACGGTGTTTGAAAACCGGTTCATGCATGTCCATGAACTTCAACGAATGGGGGCCAATATTGACCTCGACGGCAATATTGCGGTAGTACGGGGAGTAGATCAACTTCGTGCCGCCCCGGTAATGGCAACAGACCTGCGCGCATCAGCCTGTTTGATTCTGGCGGGTTTGATCGCCCAGGGAAATACCGTCATTGATCGTATCTATCACATAGATCGGGGCTATCATTTTATTGAGGAGAAGCTCACCCTGCTTGGCGCGAATATTCGCAGGGTGCCCGGGCATTACCCGACCTGATCGACAACCTGACTCATTAGGTTATCATCATGTTACAACGATTCGATTATTCTGACCCCGGCTCGGCAGCTGAACTGGACAAACTGCTGCACCGCGGAATCGGGCACGATGAGGCGGTTGGGCAGGCAGTCGGAGCAATCATCGCCGAGGTCAGAAGCCGTGGCGACCTGGCATTGATTGAATATACCCGCCAGTTCGATCAATATCCGGTCTCCTGTATGGAGGCTCTCCAGCTTGATGCGCAAACCATTATCGACAGCGGTAGTCGGCTGGATGACGGACTAAAAACCTGTCTTCAATCAGCAGCCGAACGGATCCGGACTTTTCATCAGCGGGAAATGCTTCATTCATGGAGCTATACCGAACCGGATGGCACAAAACTCGGTCAGATTGTCAGCGCCATGGACAGGGTGGGAGTATATGTGCCGGGTGGAAAGGCTGCGTATCCATCATCGGTCCTGATGACGGCCATTCCCGCCAAAGTCGCCGGGGTGAACGAAATCATCATGACGGCGCCCGCTCCCGGTGGGGAAATTAATGACGCGGTGATAGCCGCCGCCCATATTGCGGGGGTCGACCGGATTTATACGATCGGCGGCGCCCAGGCGGTAGCGGCCATGGCTTACGGTACTGAGACCATACCTCGTGTGGACAAAATTGTGGGGCCGGGAAACACCTGGGTGACCACTGCAAAGAAAATGGTATTTGGCGATGTCGGAATCGACATGATTGCAGGGCCTTCTGAAGTTGTTGTGATTTGTGATGACTCGGCCAACCCGGATTGGGTTGCCATGGACCTGTTTGCCCAGGCGGAACATGATGAACTGGCTCAGTCGATTGCGATCACCCCGTCAAAATCCATGGTTGAGCGTATCGCGCAATCCATTGACGAATTGCTTGAGCCATTGCAGCGAAAGGAGATTATCAGGAGTTCCCTGACTGCCACTGGCGGCCTTGTTCTGGTAAAAGATCTGGCCCAGGCTGTGGAGGTTGCCAACCACATCGCGCCGGAGCATCTTGAGCTGATGGTGGAAAATGCGGCTGATCTGGTTAGTGAGATCAAACATGCCGGCGCGATTTTCGTCGGGAAATACAGCGCCGAAGTACTTGGAGATTATTGCGCCGGGCCGAATCATGTCCTGCCGACTTCGGGCACGGCGAGATTCAGTTCCCCTTTGGGTGTCTACGACTTCCAAAAGCGCAGCAGCCTGATCCAGGTATCCGGGCAGGGCGCGAACCGAATGGCAATCACCGCCGCGACACTGGCGCGCAGCGAAGGTCTGACGGCTCACGAGCAATCTGCCAGATACAGGCTCGAATCTTGAGTTTTCCCATGGTAGATACCTGCATCTCCTATTCTGCCGTCGTCATTCCCGCACAAACGGGAATCCACAACCCGCCCCCCCACCACATCCGCTTGCGCGGAAGTGACTCCCCCTCCAGGGGGGAGTGATTTAATACAATGATTGAAAGGCTGATCCGGCAATGGGTAAAACCAGCGGTCCGGGGTTTGAAGGCCTATTCAGTCCCGGACGCCTCGGGACTGGTCAAGCTGGACGCGATGGAAAGCCCCTGGCCCGCGCCCGAATCCATCCGCGAAGAGTGGTTGTCGGTTCTCGCCGATGCAGAGGTCAACCGCTATCCGGACCCCGGCGGCGCGGCATTGAAATCCATACTGCGCCAGTGTCTTCAAATTCCGGATCAGTGCGAAATCATACTGGGTAATGGCTCAGATGAACTGATCCAGTTGATTGCGCTGCTGGTCGGCGGTCCGGGCCGGGTATTCCTCTCCCCCGATCCTTCTTTTTCAATGTATCGCCAGATCTGTGCGATGACTGGAACGCAGTTTATCGGAATACCGCTGGATGATGATTTTTCACTGGATGCCGGTAAACTGCTGGATGCGATAGAGAGGCATCAGCCGGCTTGTGTTTTCCTGGCATACCCGAACAATCCAACGGGAAATTGTTTTGATCCTGCGGTTATTGAACAGGCGCTGGATCAGGCTCCCGGACTGGTGGTTCTGGATGAGGCGTATTTCGCATTTTGCGGGAAGACCTGGCTGGATTCGATTGCCGGGCACCCGAACCTGCTGGTACTGCGTACCTTGTCCAAGAGCGGATTCGCCGGGTTGAGGCTGGGGCTGCTGGCAGGCCATCCCGAATGGCTGGGTGAAATGGAGAAACTGAGGTTGCCCTATAACATCAATGTGCTGACCCAGGTCAGCGCTCGTTGTTTCCTGCGGCATTATCCGGTGTTTGAACGCCAATCGGCGCAAATCCTGAAAAACCGCGCCAGGCTGGTCGAACAATTGACGGGAATTCCCGGTGTGGAAGTTTTCCCCAGCGAGACCAATTTCCTTCTGTTCCGGGTCTCATCGGACGGCGATCAGGTATTCAGGGGCTTGGTAAACCAGGGTGTGCTGGTCAAGAATCTGCATGCCAAGGGTACTTCGCTTGAGAATTGCCTGCGTGTGACCGTGGGTGACCGGGATGAAAACACTGCTTTTGTGGAGGCGTTGAAATCCCTGAATCAATAGAAGGAATTATGCGGGTGGGCACAGTGACCCGCCCCCTACGCATTATTCAATCATCATCCATATCATTGTGGATTCCCGTTTCCACGGGAATGACGGGGGAGGGTGCGGGAATGACGGGATGGGACAGGAACCGGATCGGGCAGGTTGTAGGCCTGGCAGATCTTACGGACCTGAACCGGAAAGTTCTGAAGCAGGCCCGCGCGTATCACCGTCCGCAGCCGCGCTTTACCCTGTTTTTTACCTCGCGGGGGTGCCAGCGACCTGCACTGCCGCCAGGGCTTTGCCTGAAGGATACGTTCAATCAGTAAGGCCGCGTCCGTCTGTGATATGTCATTGTCTGTGGTCAGCAGATACTGGCAGAACCCGGACAGGGTGTTTGAGATGTTGCCCATGTCGCGGTGGGCAAAACCAAACCCGACCAGGTCGGTTAGTTCATCCTGTGTGAGTGTGTGACGGTTGTCTTCACAAAACAACGAGTTGTAAATTTCGATGATCAGTTTTGGGTTCGTGTCCCGATACCGGGTTTTCAGATGGATCGGGAGGTTTCCCCGGAACTTGTTCTGTGCCCGGTATGCCAGTCGTTCCCCCGGTTTGGAAAGAGGCCGCATCAACGCACAGGACAGAGCGCCGGTATTGACGCTTCGGCTGAACCCGATGCGTACCGGCAGAAATAAGTTTTTAGCCCAGAACCGGATTAACGGAGCGCTCGCGCCAAAAGACGCGCTCAACGAGTCCAGGGTTTTGTATTGGCTCGCGATTTCACGGATCAGGGCGCTGCCGATGCCGCTCCGTTGATATTCGGGCCTGACGACCATTCGAACGATGCGGGCAGTGGTCTGCTGCGCCCCTTCATGGAATCCTGACTGGGCGGCGAGCAGTTCAGCGAACAGATGGCCAACCGGGCGTGACCGGTTGCCCCAGATTTCCCGGGCATGAGTTTCAGACAGGCCGCCTTCGACAGATACCAGCGCGACTCCTGATACCCGACCCTGAAAACCGGCGCAGTAAATGTCCAGGTTGGGGGAATCCAGCAAATACCGGAGGTCTGCCGGGCGGGTGCGATAGTGCGCCTGGCTCAACAGGGCGAACACTTCCCGTAATCGGGATTCGCAGGCGGACAGTTCGTTTTTGTCAACGGCCGTTATGTCGATGTTCGATGCCGAATGTTTTTCTTCTGAGACGGGACCGGGTTCGGCGTCCAGAAGCAGGATGTCGAACAGGAGTTTCTCCACGGGGTCTTGTTCTGACCATCGGAGCGGATGACGCAATTCGCATTTTCTCCATCCCCTCGTGTATTGATCCAGCAATTTCCCGAAATGGGTAGTGAAACCGCGGCCTGTGCCTTCGTAGCCATGAACAGTGCTGGCAAACGCGATTCGCGGGTAGATTTTCAGGATTTCCGTCAAGGCGGGAATTGGCAGGGTTGCCGCTTCATCAACCAGCAGCATTTCGATATCCGCTTTTTCCCGGATCAGCAAGTCCACCGGAATGAATTTCAGCGCGGGGCTGTTCGTACCGGAGTCGATTTGCGCGTGCTTGAATACATTTTCAACGGATTTCCTGTTCAGGCCACAGACCCCGATGCGGCGGGTCCGGCCACTGTCCAGCAAAGCCCTTGCCGCCAGCCCCAGGGCGGCGGATTTACCTCTGCCACGGTCGGCCAGCAAAACTACAGGGCGCCGTCTCTGCCCGGTAACGACCTTTTTGATCGCGTTGACCGCTTTGATTTGATCGCTGTGATCAGGATGAGTCTGCCCGGACCGGTTCCGGGGAAGGTCCGGCAACGCCGGGAGGGCGCCGTCCTGTTCGATCAGGATGCAGTGTTCCGAAGACCGGATTCTGCGTACCAGGCGTTCAACATAGCGGCTGTGCCGGGGCGGTGAGAGTCCGTATGGTATGCGCTTTTCGAGATGATAGTCCCTGATTTTCGGCCAGTATGCAAGCGCGGGAGCGAGCAGAATCAGCAATCCTCCCGCTTTCACGGCTCCCGCCACAATACCGATTGCATCCGGTTCGAATCCACTGTGACAGTCATGGATAACCGCGTCGTATTCGCTACCCAGGTGATTGCGGCATTGACCGACTCCAATGGACTGCCGGATTTTTGCCGGAGACAGCGGTGAATGATCCGGGTCGGATACCAGGAGGATGTTCTGTTGATCCGGTTTCGTGAAAGGCTCGCACAAATCCTGAGCGAGGCGCCACCCCCAGTCAATATCGCCACAGAGGACGATTGCGTGTCTGTGGCGCTTCAGCTTGCCGATCTCGTGTAATCGGTAACCCGGTTCCATGAACCGTGTTTTGTGTAACGGGCGGGGCATTGTCGGTTTCGTCCTGTGGGCAGCCGGGCGATTGGGACGACCTAACCGGGAGACTGGACGAGACGCCGGTATTTCAGCCGCAATTGATCATCGGTTTCGATGTGGTCGGGGTCGACCGGGATGCAATCAACCGGACAGACCTCAACGCATTGGGGAGTCTGGAAATGGCCTACGCACTCTGTACATCTCTTCCAGTCGATCTGGTAGATAATTTCACCCTGATAAATCGCGTCATTGGGACATTCCGGTTCGCAAACATCGCAGTTGATGCACTCGTCAGTGATAAAGAGAGCCATTGGACCGGATGAACCTGAACTGAAGATCAGTCAAATCAGATCAGGGCTAGCTGAATTTGTCAACCAGAGCGTCATAGACACCGGGGTGCACGAATTTGCTGATGTCGCCGCCGTAGCGCGCAATCTCCTTGACCAGGCTTGCAGAGACGAAGGTCTGATTTTCCGACGGCGTCAGGAAGACCGTTTCAATGCCGCTGTCGAGTTTTCGATTCATCAAGGCCAGCTGGAATTCGTATTCGAAGTCCGATACCGCGCGCAAGCCGCGCAGAATCACGGTTGCGCCCCGTTCTCTGGCAAAATTGATCAGCAATCCGGAAAATCCGGTGACCTCGATATTATCGGTTTTACCCAATACGCTATGGGCGAGTTCAATCCGCTCTTCCATGGAAAACAGAGGTGATTTTTCAGGGTTGTGCGCAATGGCCAATATGATGCGATCAAACATTTGAGCCGCGCGATGCACCAGGTCGCTGTGACCATTCGTTATCGGGTCGAAAGTGCCTGGGTAAACCACGGTTTTTTTCATTTGTCTTCAATCCCGGATGTGAATCAGTGTTGAGCGTACCAATCCCCGCTCAACCTGACGAATAATATGCCAGGTTGCAGGAATTGGTAAGGGAATATTTGACTTTTTTGATTCGATATAGACCATTGCCTGACGTTGCAGGCAACCGCTCCCGAGTAATCCCAGGCAGGTCATCTCAATCTGCCCCGGTTGAAAAGGGGGGTCCATGAATACAAGATCAAACTTGTCATCGGCGCTTTTGAAGTAATCCTCAACCCGATTATGTTGTATTTCAATCCGGTTATCGGCGCCGAGCAGTTGGCTGGTTTTGTGAAGTTGGTGGACGGCGTGTTTATTGCTTTCCACCAGCACGGCCCTGCGGGCGCCTCTTGAGACGGCTTCAAAACCGAATGCCCCGCTTCCGGCGAAAAGATCCAGGCAGGCGCTGTCCGGAATATGTGCGGACAGCCAGTTGAACAGCGTCTCCCTGACCGCGTCCGGAGAAGGCCGTAAATTGTGGATTGGAGGAAAGTGGATGACCCGACTTCGCCATTGTCCTCCTATGATTCTGAGTTGGCCCGGTTTTTTCAAGAAAACAATCCGGATAATCAATGAAATTCCAGGTGACAATGATACGATACAAACTCTGTTTTTACATTATAAATACATAGACGGCGGATTGACCGGTATGTTGATGAACTTTTAATTCAGGAAGCCATGGCATTGAATCAGGGAATATTTTCGAGACTTGCAAAAACCCGGCAGGCTTTGTCTAGCGGCTTGATGAGCGTGTTTTCATCGAAGCCGAAACTCGATGACCAGTTGTTCGATGAGATCGAGGATCAGTTGGTTATGGCTGATCTGGGCGCCGCTACCAGCCGGTTGGTCGTTGACAGGTTGCGCAGCGCGGCGAAGTCCGGTCATCACGACTCGTCAGAGCGGGTGGTCAGCGCTCTCAGGCAGATTATCCTGGCGATTCTGAACGAGAGTCAGCACTGCGGTCCTCCGGTTGCGTCCCGCAAACCTCATGTCATATTGATGGTCGGCGTGAATGGGGTTGGCAAGACCACGACGCTGGCGAAAATGGCGAATCGGTTCAGGCAAAGCGGCCAATCAGTCATGATGGCCGCTTGCGATACTTTTCGCGCCGCCGCGATTGAACAGCTCCAGACCTGGGGGGAGAGACTTGAGATACCGGTCATTTCCCAGGCGCACGGTTCCGATGCCGCCGCAGTCGCATTTGATGCGTATAGCGCGGCCAGCGCCAGGGGAGTCGATTATCTGCTGATTGATTCGGCGGGACGACAACATACTCACAGCGACCTGATGGCGCAGCTGGCCAAAATCAAAAGAGTATTGGGTAAAACAGAGGCAACAGCGCCGCATGACGTGTATCTGACCGTTGATGCGGGCAATGGTCAGAACGTACTTTCCCAGGTTGAGAGTTTCAATCGTTCGATTCCACTGACCGGCCTGTGTGTTACAAAACTGGACGGCACCGCCCGCGGCGGTGTCGTGATAGCGCTGGCGCACCGGTTTGGCTTGCCGGTCAGGTATGTCGGGGTTGGGGAAGGGATTTCGGATTTGAAGCCATTTGAGGCAGATGAATTTGTTTCGGCCTTGTTGCCGGGCGCCGCGGATCCCTGATTGTGAGAGCGTTAGCGCACGCGAAAAACAATTCGACCCTTGGTCAGATCATAGGGTGTAAGTTGGACGGTCACCTTGTCTCCGCGCAGTATCCGGATATAGTGCTTGCGCATTTTCCCGGAGATATACGCGATGATCTCATGCCCGTTTTCAAGTTCCACCCTGAATAAAGTATTGGGCAAGGCTTCTATAATCGTGCCCTCCATTTCTATGCCTTCTTCTTTTGCCATCGGATTACCATGTATTAAACAGGGGCGAAGTGTAAAGTAAGCTACGGTTCAGGGCAAATGGAAAGTGACAATGCTCAAAAACCAATGGCAAACGCGGATGCATACTCATATACTACACTGTTGTATTGTTTCGTCAGACTTCAACATCCCGACATGACCGACAGAATCCCGACATGACCGACAGAATTGCCCAAGTTACCCGGACGACCAGAGAAACGCAGGTTCGTATCGACCTCAATCTCGATGGTAGCGGGAGGGCGCAATTCGATACCGGGGTTCCGTTCCTCGAACACATGCTGGATCAGGTCGCGCGGCATGGCGTGATTGATATGGAAATCACGGCTCGCGGTGATTTGCACATTGATGACCACCATACCGTGGAAGATATCGGTATCACCCTGGGGCAGGCGGTAGCGCAGGCGCTTGGCGATAAAAGGGGGATTTCGCGTTATGGCCATTCCTGCGTTCCCCTGGATGAGGCCTTGAGCCGGGTGGTTATTGATTTTTCCGGGAGGCCCTTGCTGGTCAGCCATGTTGATTATCCGGACCGGAACATAGGCGGATTTTCGACCGCCCTGATCCATGAGTTCTTTCAGGGCTTCTGCAACCATGCGCTGACCACCCTGCACATCGACAATCTGCGTGGCGAAAACTCGCATCATATCGCGGAAACGGTGTACAAGGCATTTGGTCGCGCGCTACGCAGCGCGATTGCTCTTGATTCCCGGGTGGCCGATGTGCCTTCGACCAAAGGAGTGCTGTAGGCCGGTTTTATGAACAAGACGGTCATTGTTGATCTCGGCACCGGCAACCTGAGATCGGTCAGCAAGGCGGTTGCCTTTGTCGGTTCTGATCATGATGTCAGGATAACCGCAGACCCTGAAGAGATTGCGGCCGCTGATTATCTGATATTGCCCGGACAAGGAGCGATCGGCACCTGGATCCGACAAATCAACAGCGATCCGGTATTGGAACATACGGTCAAGAAACGTCTCGGCGAGGGTCCGGCGCTGGGTATTTGCCTGGGGTTGCAGGCGCTCTACAGCGCCAGCGAAGAAAATCAGGGTACCCGTGGACTGGATATCCTGAAAGGACGGGTCAGGCATTTTTCAAGCCACGGGCAACATCAATCGACCGTGTCTGCACAGCGGTTGAAAATTCCGCATATGGGATGGAATAATGTTTCGATTGTCAACGATCATCCGTTATGGCATGGCATCCCGGATGGCGAACGGTTTTATTTCGTTCACAGTTACTATGTGGAAAGTGATGACCGGAGCCAGGTTGCCGGTGAATGCGGGTATGGCAACCGTTTCACGGCAGCGGCCGCTCATGAAAATCTGTTCGCAACCCAGTTTCACCCGGAAAAGAGTCAACGCGCCGGATTGAAACTCCTGAAAAACTTCCTGCACTGGAACGGGACCGTTTAGCCATGCTGTTGATTCCGGCAATTGATATCAAAGACGGCAAATGCGTAAGGCTGCGTCAGGGTGACATGAATCAGTCCACCGTGTTTTCCGATGATCCGGTATCCATGGCGGCGCGGTGGGTGGATGAGGGCGCGAGGCGGCTCCATATCGTGGACCTGGACGGGGCCATGGCCGGAGAGCCTGTGAATGCGGGCCTGATTCACCGGATCGCGGAAAATCACCCGGATGTCCCGGTTCAGGTCGGTGGTGGCATTCGCAATGAAGATACGGTCGGGATATACATTCAGGCTGGAGTTCGCTATGTTATCATCGGTACCCAGGCGATCCGGGAGCCTCGTCTGATCAGTGGCTTGTGCGCAGAGTTTCCGACCCATGTGATTGTCGGTCTCGATGCCAGGGATGGAAAGATTGCGATCGAAGGCTGGTCCAGGCTGTCCAGGTATGATGCGGTAGACATGGCCCGGCGCTTTGACTCCGATGGCGTGGAGGCGATTATCTATACTGATATTACCAGAGATGGAATGATGCAGGGAGTCAATATCGAAGCCACGGTGGAGCTGGCCCAGGCGGTGAATATCCCGGTCATCGCCTCGGGGGGAATCCATAATATAGAGAACGTCAAAAAACTGGCTGAGGCCTCCGGGTCAGGTATTGCAGGAGCCATTACCGGCCGGGCGATTTACGAGGGTACGCTTGATTTTGCCAGGGGGCAGAAAGTGGCGGATGACCTGTCCGTTGAAGGCAGCTATGGCCTGTAACCCGGGTATGGATTAATGGCTTTGGCCAAACGCGTCATCCCTTGTCTGGATATCGATAATGGACGGGTGGTGAAAGGCATCCGGTTTGTCGATATCCGGGATGCCGGGGATCCGGTGGAAGTGGCCTGCAGGTATGACAGACAAGGCGCCGACGAAATCGCCTTCCTCGACATTACCGCAAGCTCCGATGACCGTGAAACTATTTTACATGTGGTTGAACAAGTGGCCAGTCAGGTTTTTATTCCTCTCACGGTGGGTGGCGGCATTCGTGCGCTTGAAGATATACGCCGGATATTGAATGCTGGCGCCGACAAGGTTTCGATCAATACCACAGCGGTCAGGAACCCGGATTTCATCCGGCAGGCCAGTGATCATTTCGGCAACCAGTGCATTGTTGTGGCGATTGACGCAAAACAGGTTCCCGGCGTCCCGAAATGGGAAATTTATACTCATGGCGGGCGCAATCCCACCGGACTTGACGCCATTGAATGGTCGCAAAAAATGGTCCGGTACGGCGCTGGAGAATTGCTGGTTACCAGCATGGACAGGGATGGTACAAAAAACGGATTCGATATTGATCTGATGAGGAAGATTACGGCTGGCGTTTCAGTCCCTGTGATTGCTTCCGGGGGGGTGGGAAATCTGGATCATCTCGCGGACGGAGTGCTGGAAGGCGGTGCTGACGCGGTATTGGCCGCGAGCATATTTCATTATGGTGAATACACGGTTGAACAGGCCAAGAGGCGCATGTCGGACAGGGGTATCGAGGTCAGATGGGTGTGATGAGATGACAGAAGGGTTATTGATGAATTCAGTTCTGGATCAAATCAAGTGGAATCAGGCCGGGTTGGCGCCGGCCATCGCCCAGGAACATGATACCGGAAAGGTACTGATGGTGGCCTGGATGAATCGCCAGGCGTTGCAGGCGACACTGGCGGAGGGCAGGGCGGTTTACTTCTCCAGGTCCAGGCAGAAGTTGTGGAGGAAAGGGGAAGAATCCGGCCATGTCCAGCAATTGAAAGAAATCCGGATTGATTGTGACGCCGATGTGGTATTGATGCAGGTCGAGCAAATTGGTGGAATTGCCTGTCATACCGGACGCCATAACTGCTTTTACCGGCGTTACCAGGACGGGGAATGGATTGAAGTCGAGCCGGCGCTGAAAGACCCGTCCGCGATTTACCGCTGAAGCCTTGCGATTCTTCTCGCTGAAAAAAATTCCCGCGCAAATTGGGTTTCCCACGGAATCAGTGTATCATCGCGGAAATTAATTAACCTGCGTGGAGAGTTGTTATGTTTGGTCCTGGTGGAATCAGTCCAGTTCAGTTGTTGATCATCCTGGTGATCGTTCTATTGATTTTCGGCACTAAAAAGTTAAGGAACCTGGGGGGTGATCTTGGTGGCGCCATCAAGGGGTTCAAAAAGGCGGTAAAGGAAGAAAGTCCTGACCAGGAAGCTGATCCGGAGTCTGACCAGATTGAAGAGGCTGTCGCCGAGGCCGCGGAAGATGAATCCATCGCCCGGAAACAGGAAGCCGAAACAAAGAAATCCTGATTCTGGTCCAGGTCCCGATATCTTCTGATGTTTGATATTGGATTCTGGGAGATGGCGTTTATCGGCGCCGTTGCCCTGATTGTCATCGGGCCTGAAAGATTGCCCGGGGTTGCTCGCACCGCAGGTCATTGGGTAGGCAAGGGTCGCCGTATGCTGAACGAAGTCAAGACCGACATCAAAAAGGAGGTCAGGGAACAGGAACTGCAAGAACTGCAAGAACTGAAACAGGAGTTGGGTTCGGTCGCGAGTGATTTCAGGAAGGCGGCTGATAACCCGGATGTACTTGGACTCAAGGAGACGGGAGATCAGATCAGGGAATCCGTAGATGACGTTTCATCCGGGCTGAAACAGGCAGGCGCTGAAATCGAGGCGGCATCCGGAAGCGGACAGCCACAGAGGGCTGTCCCTGCCGGGAAGGCAGGTGCGGAAACCAGGTCGAGTAAAAAAGCGACGAAGAAGGCAGCATCCAAAAAGGCAACCACGAAAAAAGCCACGAAAAAGGCAACGTCCAAAAAGACAGCATCCAAAAAGACGGCCGCGAAAAAGGCGCCTGCCAAAAAAGCAACGGCTAAAAAGACAACCGTGAAAAAAGCAGCGCCCAAAAAGACGACCAGGAAGGTGGCGGCAAAGAAAGCGCCAACCAGAAAGAAAACGTCAACTAAAAAAGCGGCGACGAGGAAAACCGGGACGGTAACGACGGCGACAACAGAATCAGTACAGACCACAACCGGCCAGACAGGCAATGGCGGATACTGAACCCAATCAGAGCGTTGACGCGCCACAGGAGACGCTGGTTTCCCACTTGCTTGAGTTGCGTGATCGGTTGTTGCGGGGTATTTTGTCCGTACTGGTCTTTTTTGTCATACTCGCGCCATTTGCCAATATACTCTATGAGGTTCTTGCGCGTCCGCTGATGAGTGCCTTGCCTGAAGGCAACAGCATGATTTCAACCGAACCTCATGGACCGTTCTTCGTGCCGTTCAAATTCGCGTTTGCCTGTGCCTGTGCCCTGGCCGTCCCTTACCTGCTCTATCAGTTGTGGGCGTTTGTCGCGCCCGGCCTGTACAAGAGCGAAAAGAGACTGGTAGTACCGTTGTTGTTGTCCAGCAGCGTTCTGTTTTACCTGGGTATCCTGTTTTCCTATTTCGCAGTATTTCCCATCATATTCCAGTTTTTCGCCAACACGGCTCCGGAAGGGGTTGCCGTAATGACGGATATCAACGCTTACTTGAGTTTCGTCATCAAATTGTTCTTTGCATTCGGTCTGGCGTTTGAAGTCCCCGTTGCCACCGTGCTGGTGGTCTATATGGGAATAACAGATGAAAAAAGCCTGGCCAAAAAGCGCCCCTACATTATTGTTGCGGCGTTTGTTGTTGGCATGTTGCTCACGCCCCCCGACGTTTTCTCTCAAACGCTGCTTGCGCTTCCGGTATGGGCCTTGTTTGAACTGGGGTTGTACTGTTGCCGGTTCATGAAAAACCGGACGCAGACACCGACACTCAAATGGGGCAAATAGCGAACGTCTTCAGAACCGCATATTGAAAGTGAGGAACCAGGTTCGTCCCCAGCCAGCTTCTGTGGGACCGTCCAACCGGCTGGGATTGGCGGTATCTACCGAGAGGCCGGCGTTGGTGATGTTGAATACGCCAGCCGCGATCCGCGCGCCTTTCATCCTTGGCGGGTCAGACCAGGCCAGCGCCAGGTTGTGGCCGGTCCAGGATTTGAAAATCCCGGTACCTGCCCGGTTCTCGTAGCTGGAGCGATAATTGGCGCCCCAGGTGGCGCTCAGGTCACCGCGCTTCGCCAGGATACCAAGGTGGATAATATCCTCAGGGATAGGGTAGTGACTCTTTTCCCCCGCGATGCGCAGTCTGGCATCGGTGACACGCTGCCAGACTCCGCGCAGACCGATAATCCCCCAACCTGTTGCGGTACTCCAGTTGATCCGGGTATCGACACCTGAGAGATCGGTCTCGGTGACATTTGCGTAGCTGTTGTAAATAGTGATGTCATTGGCGATGCGTTCGATACAGTTCATCCTGTCGCTGCCCGCGCATTCATTCAGGTTTTGCAGGGCCCAGTTGGCGCTGTTCCGCCCGGGTAGTCCGGAGCGCGAGAGTTGATACCATTCCATATCCAGCGAGAGCGCTCCCTTGCTCGTCCCGACACCGATAGCGAGCCTTTCGTTATCGGAAGGATCCAGGTCCGGGTTTCCCGCGGTCACGCGAGTCACCTGCTGTGGATTGGATTGTGTACAGGAGCGCGGCGGGCTCCCGGTTCCCGGGTCGCACTCGATGAAGGGGTGGTCCTGTAATCCGTCGCTATAGAGATGCAGCATCGAGGGAGATCTATCTCCTGTACTTAAGGAACTGTGCAGCGTAATGACATCGCTCGGGCGATATTCGGCCCCCAGGCGCCAGACGCCCAGTCCGCCTGTATCGTCGTAGTCGTCTGCGCGTCCCGCAACCCGGAAATCCAGGTTCTCGGCCAGTGGCATCGATATTTCCCCGAAAGCGGCGACGAACTTGCGCGACCCGGCGTAACTGGCTCCGCTGGAGCCGAGAACCTCGGATACGTCATAAACCATGTCGTCATCGCTTCGATAGACACTGATGTCATGTATTTTCAACTTTCCCAGCTCAATCCCCGTGGTCCAGACCGAGTCGCGATCACTGATCCTGAACCCGGCTCCTTCCAGCGCCAGCCGAACTCCCAGGTAGTCCGAACCAAAATCATTCTCCAGTCGCAGACGGCTGTCTCTTATGGCGCGCAAATGTTCCGGGGCATCCGAGAACGGGTTTGCGAGGTCGTAATGCCCCGCCTGGATCTCCGATGCGATCCTGTCGGCATGTACGAAGGTGTCGCCGCTCTGGAAGCCGTCTCGGTCGAAGGCGGTGATGTACAGGTCATAGCCGAGATCTTCCTTTATCTGATTCTCAATGTTCATGGAGAAATGGAGCTCCTCGGTATCCGTCAGCCAGTCCCGGTTGCCGTGGCGGACAAAGCGGTGCGCCACGACGAACAAGTCGTTATCGTCCGCTTCAAAGTCCGGGTTGGCTGCATCGTTGATTGCCGCCAACAGGTCCTCATTCGGGACAAACGGAAGGTAACCGACCGATGGCGCGTAGCGGAACGCCGATTCGTTCTGTGTGATGTTGGCGTCCAGATGGAAGTTGGCGCCTTCGGGGAGCGGGTGATCCAGATTCAGAACCACGCTTTGCTGCTCGTAGTTGCTGCTGTTCCAGATGATTCTGCCGTAGGCATAACCGCAGCCCTTGTCTCCCGAGGCGATACCGGGCGGATTGCTGAGTGGGCCGGTATAGCCTTTCTCCGGGTCGCACTTTCCCAGAGCGATCGAGCGGTTGCCGGTCGGAGATTGATCTTCGTCCCGCTGGACGATCCAGACCGTGTTGCCGCCGGGACTGACATTTTTTGCCTGGTTAAAGGCGCCGCCGTTCGACCACACGGAACGACTGTAATCCCGGCTCTGCCCGGTGATTTCCTCGCGATCCAGGACATCCACGCCGAGGGTCATGCGTCCCTCACCGACCGCGCCGCCCCAGAAGAAGCTGCCCTGCCGGCCATCACCACCTTTTTGATCCGGCATCCGCGTGACTGTACGAGCCTCAAAGCCGTCCAGATCGTTCCGCAGCACGACATTCATCGCGCCACGCACGGCGTCACCATCCAAAGTGCCCAGGGTGTCTCCGCTCAAAAGCTCTATGCGCTCAATGGACGAGATTGGCAGGTCATCCAGGTGACTGGAGGTTGTAGCGTAAGGTCTGCCATCGACCAGAACGAGCAGTGAATGTCCGCCGGTCAGGAGATAACGGACAATCCCGGTGTGAAGCAGTTCGTCGAGTGTCTGGGCGCCGGAATTCTCCAGGAAATCCCGATCATACGTGGCGATGACGCGAGGAGCGGGCGCGAGGGAGCCGGCATTGGCTGTGCTTACCGCCAGTACGAGGATAACGGCGAGCGAGGCGACAAGTGAGGTAAAAAGAGTCTTCATTGGTACTTGCATTGTGTTGAGCTCCATGGGTCGATCGTAACGATATACAGGACTATATTATAGTGTACAACACTTGCTGACGGAGCGAGAGGTTGGTGAGTACGGTCATTCGGGCGGGCGCGGTGACCCGCCCCTACGGTAATAGAGGGGACAGTCGGGATCTTTTCGGTTGATGATATTCGAGGGCTATGTTGTTGATTTTGAACCATTCTACAATGGGCCGCAGTGGCGGCTGGCGCAGTTTGGCGGTCAGCAGTCTGATGACACGTGGAAGGTGATGCAGATAAGCCGATTTGTCGTCGCGCAGCCATAATCGCATGAAAATCCCGGCCACCTTGCAATGACGCTGCGCCCCCCATACGTCGTAATGATGCCTGAAAATTTGCGGGTCCGGCGCCCGCTCGCCAGCCAGATAGCGTTCCAGGCTCCGGGCTGCCAGATCAGGAGCCAAGTCCCGGCGGGCGTCTTCAAGCAGAGATACGACATCATAAGCGGGGGAGCCGATCAGGGCATCCTGGTAGTCCAGAACCGCGCAGCGGTTGTTGACCAGCATCAGATTGTCGACGTGGTAGTCGCGCAGGGTCAGGGTCGGTTCCAGCGCCGGCAGAGCGTCAAAGACAGTCCGCCATGCCTCGATATAAGCGGATTTAACGGAATCGGCAACCGATTCATCGGACAGCGCCGGCAGACACCAGTCGGTAAACAGTTCTGCTTCCCGGATAAAGGCGGCCCAGTCGTATTTCCCGATATTGAGATCGGTTGCGCGCGGATGATTATGGATGGCTGTCAGCAAGTCAATTGCCTGATCATATAACCCGGCTTCATCCTCCTGCGCGGCGATCAAGCGGGTAAACGTATCGTCTCCGAGATCTTCCAGTAGAACAAAACCGTGACCATAGTCGGCCCGGTGAACAGCCGGCGCCCGGACTCCAAGGCGTTGCAAGTGTTCCGTTATCCTGACAAAAGCGGCCGCGTTTTCACATTCAGGCGGCGCGTCCATCAGCATCATGGAGTGACCGGATCGCTCAAGCCTGAAATATCGACGAAACGATGCGTCAGGCTTGAGCGCATGGACCCTTGCGCATGACCAGCCGCTGTCTTCCAGGAACCGGTTCCGCAAGGTTTGCCGGGTCATTTTCGGCATTCTGTCCATCCGTCTACCCGAGGTATTTTTGCAGTCGGCTTTGCAGGCATGCGCGTTGTTTCCGGGAGTCTACCGGATTGCCGTCCCGGTCCGTGATAAAAAACGTGTCTTCCGCTTTTTCTCCCACTGTTGAAACCTTTGCGGAGACCAGTCGAACCTTACACTCGACCAGAGCCACGGAAACATGGTAGAGCAACCCCGGACGGTCCTGTGAGACAATCTCCATGATCGTGTAACCCAGATCGACATTGTCGTTGAAATTCACCGAGGTCGGTACCATGAACTGCCGCGCGGCCCGGGGTATGGTGCGCCGTACCGGTATGTAATCTTCTGTGGATAACAGCAATCGGCGAATTTCGTCAATCTGGCCGGTCCGGGAATGAGATTCCGGAATTTTCTCGCCCGGCGTGTCGGTGACGAAAACAAGGATACCCAGACCGGATCGGGTCCGGTGAATTCTTGCATCGAGAATACTCAGCCCCAGTCTGTCGATCGCAGCGGTGCTGCGGGACAGCAGATCATCTGCATCGGGGGTCACTACCAGGATTTGCCGGGCCTTGATTTCGGGGCGCTGGCGGATTGCCACCAAAGGCAGATTGAGCAGGTTTGCGTCGCAGATCTGCCGGGCATGCCAGGCACAGGTTTCGGGTCCATTGCGCAGGAAATACTCCTGGTCCAGTTGTTCCCAGAGTTGGTGTATTCTGGTCTCGGAGATGGATTTGGCTACCAGCTTCCTGATCGCCTGTTTACGATCATTGACCCGCTTGGTGATGGCTTGCGGCCCACTGATTCCGGAGCGAAGACGTCTCGATGTCGCGGTGTACAGGTTACTCAACAACCGCCCTTTCCATTCGGTCCACACGGCAGGGCTGGTGCCGCGAATATCCGCTACGGTCAGCAGGTATAAATTATCCAGGTGTTCCTGGTCGCCCACCCGTTCGGCAAACCGGTCAATGACGTGTTGATCGGAAGTATCTTCCTTTTGCGCCGTCCAGGACATGATCAAATGGTTCCTGACCAGCCAGGCGACAAATCTGCTGTCGTATTCCGACAGTTGTAATTGACGGCACAGCTTCAGGGCGATCTCCTCACCGGCTATCGAGTGATCCCTGCCGCTGCCTTTGCCGATGTCATGGCATAGCGCAGCCAGATACAGTCGCTCTCGCCGACTCATTTTACTGATAATGGCGCGCAGGACCGGAAACTCGCGCTGGTATTTATCCAGCATCAGCTTGCGCAGATTGCCAACCACAAAAAGCGAATGGGCATCGACTGTGAATACGTGAAACAGGTCATGCTGCATTTGCCCGACAACATTGCCGAATTCGGGGAAAAATTTGCCCAGTACTCCGTAGGCGTTCATGCGCTGCAGAGCATGGGTGAGACCTTGCTGAAACCGGAATATGTTCAGGAAGGCAGACTGGTTTTGCGGGTCTCTCCTGAATCGGCTGTCGATTCTGTGCAGGTTGCCGCGCACCTGCCTGATCGTGCTTGCGCGAACGCCGACCAGATCGGTGCGTTTTTGCATCAGGTGAAACAGTTCCAGCAGCGCGTTGGGTCGGGTTTCAAACAAATCCGCCCGGGCCGCTTCCAGATAACCGCCGATTGCGTTGAAGCGGTCATTGATTCTGTGTAATCCGGGTTTTCCGGGGCTTAAAATCGCTTCCTCGAAGTGCTGCAGGGAAATCTCATTGAGCAACTGTACTTCCTTGACGGTACGGTAGTAGCGTTTCATCATGTTCTCGACCGCAAGATGACCGTCCCGCTGCCTGAAACCCAGCTGTTTTGCCAACTCCCTCTGGTAGTCGAACAGGAACCGGTCTTCGCATCTGCCGGCCAGCAGATGCAGACCGTTACGCAGTTTCCAGAGGAAGTTCCGACATCTGATCAGGCCACGGTACTCCTGTTCTGTCAGAAATTCATGCTCGACCAGTTCGGCAAAGTCACTGGTTCCGAAATACCGGTTTGCAACCCAACTGATCATGTGCAAATCTCTCAATCCTCCCGGACTTTCCTTGATGTTGGGTTCCAGGTTGTAGGCAGTGCCGCCAAAATGAAGATGGCGGGCCTGCTGCTCTTCCAGTTTTGCCTTGACGTATTTCCTGGCCGGCCAGATACTCGCCCGTCTCAGTCTGGTTTGCAGGGTTTCAAAACAGGCCGGGTCGCCACAGATCAGCCGGGTTTCCATCATGTTGGTCATAATAGTCAGGTCTTGTGAAGCCATTCTGATCGAATCTTTCAGGGCGCCCACGCTATGGCCGACTTTAAGTCCCATGTCCCAGCAAAACCGGATAAAGGCTTCGGTGGTTTCCAACTGTGATTGATCGGCCCGGTCGGGAAGCAGGATCAATAGATCGACATCCGATTCGAGGTTGAGCTGCGCCCGGCCATAGCCCCCGGTCGCGATCAGGGAGGGTGAATTTTCAGTCTCCGGGAAAAAGCGTCGCCATGCTCGTATCAGCAACTGGTCAATCAACCAGCTGAACCGATTTACTAAAGTGGCGGCATGCCCCGTTTCGAGATGATACCGGGCAAGAACGTTTCTACCGCGTTCCAGCGCGCGCTGAAAAACCCGGATAGTATCAGCCGCGTCAGGGCTGGCATCGCGAAACTGATTCGCGTCAAACAGTTCAGCGCGGGCCAGCCGGGTCATGACCGGGTCAGGATTTCATGGCCGTTCGTCGTCACCAGGATTGTGTGTTCCCACTGTGCGGACAGGCTCCGGTCCCGAGTCTCTACCGTCCACTTGTCCTTTAACAGCCGGGTTTCCTTCTTGCCGGCATTGATCATCGGTTCTATCGTAAAGGTCATACCGGGTCGAATCTCCATTCCGGTTCCCGGTGTACCATAATGCAGAACCTGGGGGTCTTCATGGAACCGACGACCAATACCATGACCGCAATATTCCCTGACCACAGAAAATCCATTGCTTTGGGCATGATGCTGAATGACATGTCCTATGTCGCCCAACCGCGCGCCGGGTTTGACCCGTTCGATTCCCCTGCACATGCACTGCCAGGCAATATCACATATTCGCCGGGCCCTGATTGAAGGTTCCCCCACACAATACATGCGACTGGTGTCGCCATGGAAACCGTCCTTGATCACGGTAACGTCAATATTGATAATGTCGCCATTTTTCAACTTCCTGTCAGAAGGGATGCCGTGACAGACAACGTGATTTACCGAAGTGCATATTGATTTCGGGAAGCCACGATAATTGAGTGGAGCGGGGATCGCATCGAGATCGTTGACGATATACTCGTGACACAGTGTATTCAACCGGTCGGTCGTGACGCCGGCCTTGACTTCCGGTCCGATCATGTCCAGAACGCGGGAAGCCAGCCTGCCGGAAATCCTCATTTTTTCAATTTCTTCTGCGGTTTTTATGGTAACGGTCATGATTCAGGTGAATTTCAGATGTTTCAGGTGGCTATGCTCCCAAATTACACTTCATTCTTCAACTGTTATTGGTTTACAATACGCGCCCTGTTTACAGTCGGCGCTTTAGAGCGCCGGTAAAATTCGCACACGGCGATTATGTTCCTTCGGGTGCCGGCAATGGTTTCATCCTGCCTTGCCGGTTAAGGAACAGTACCCGTGGAGGCTTAACCCATACCATCAAAAGAATCCTTATGACTGATATTACCATGCGCCAGCTTCTCAAAGCGGGCGCGCACTTCGGACACCAGACCCGGTACTGGTCTCCATCCATGGCGCCCTACCTTTTTGGCGACCGCAAAAAAATCCATATCATCAACCTGGAAAAGACGTTGCCCATGCTCAGAGAGGCCATGAACTATCTGGGCGCCATGGCTGCCCGGAACAACAAGGTCCTGTTTGTGGGCACCAAACCCCAGGCCTCGAAATGGGTCAGGGAACAGGCCATACGGTGTGGTTCGCCATTCGTTGATCATCGATGGCTGGGCGGGATGCTGACCAATTATAAAACGGTCAAAAATTCGATTGCGCGGTTGAAAGAACTGGAAGAACGCATCCGTTCCGGCGAGATTGCCAGATTGAGTAAAAAGGAAGCCCTGTCGCTGACCCGGGAATGCGCTAAACTGGACCGGACGTTATCCGGCATCAAGGATATGGACGGATTGCCGGATGTCCTGTTCGTGATTGACGTGGAACATGAATACATTGCGGTCTCGGAAGCCAACAAGCTGGGTATTCCGGTGGTCGCGGTGGTTGATTCGAATGGTTCACCGGCTGGTGTGGATTATGTCATTCCCGGCAATGATGATTCTTCACGGGCGATTCAGTTGTATCTGACCGCTGCCGCAGACGCCATCGAAGAATCACGGATGGCCAGGGCCACGGTTGTTCCGGGTGACGATGAGTATGTTGAAGTCAATGAAGAGGGCGAGATTATTCATACGGCGGACGACGGCGCGGGCATGAGTCCGGTGGCGATTGAGCGCACGGCTGGTGACGATCCCGGAGCGGAGAAACCGGCGGATACGGCATCGCCCGATAAAGACAGGAAGGTGGTGAAGAAAAAAGTATTCCGGAAAAAGGTGGCGAAAAAGAAAGCCGAATCGGACGATACCGGAGAGGAGGCATAAATGGCGATACCAGCGGCGATGATAAAAGAGCTTCGGGCCAGGACCGGCGCGGGCATGATGGATTGTAAAAAAGCGTTGACGCAATCGGATGGGGACATTGATCTTGCGATCGAATCGCTACGCAAGGCCGGCGCGGCGACAGCAGAGAAAAAAGCGGGCCGGATTGCGGCGGAGGGGATTATTGTTGCGGCTCACAATGATCACGCGAGTGTACTGGTCGAGGTGAATTGTGAAACCGATTTCGTGTCCAGGGATGAGTCCTTCAAAAGTTTTTGCGCTGCGGTGGCCGATGCCATTTTATGCTCCGCGCCGGTTGATGCCAGGGCGGTCGCTGACCTTCAGCTGGCGGGCGGCGGGACGGTCGAAACCGCGCGCCAGGAATTGATCGCCAGAGTCGGCGAGAACGTCAGCGTTCGACGGTTTGCGAGATTCGAGGCTCAAAGCGGTTTGATCAGCCGGTATCTCCACGGTAGCCGAATTGGCGTACTGGTCAAACTGAGCGGGGGCGATGATGAGTTGGGCCGGGATATCGCGATGCACATTGCCGCCAGCAGGCCGCTTTGTATCTCGGAAGATGAAATGGACAGCGCCGTACTTGAGAAGGAAAGGGAGATATTTTCCGCCCAGGCCGCCGCAAGCGGGAAACCCGCTGACATCATCGAGAAAATGGTGGCCGGACGTATCCGGAAATTCCTCAAGGAAAACACGTTGTTGGGGCAGCCGTTTGTCAAAAACACGGAGCAGACGGTGGCACAACTGTTGAGCGCGGCTGGCGCCTCGGTGGTGCAGATGACGCGCCTTGAGGTGGGTGAAGGACTGGAAAAACGAAACGAGGATTTCGCTGCTGAGGTCATGGCCCAGGCCGGTCAGGATCGGGGGCAAGGCTCGAATGATTGAAGAAATACAACGCGACGCCGGTTCGCGTATGCGCAAAACGGTTGATTCAACCCGTAGCGACATGGCTAAAATCAGGACAGGCCGGGCAACAGTCTCATTGCTGGATCATTTGACGGTCGAGTACTACGGTACCATAACGCCAATCAATCAGGTGGCTACCATATCCGTGTCAGATGCGCGTACGCTGGTGGTGCAGCCATGGGAGAAGAGCATGATTTCCGCTATAGAAAAATCAATCCTCGAATCCGACCTGGGATTGAACCCGGTGACTGCGGGAGAGATCATGAGGATTCCTTTGCCGCCGATGACCGAAGAGCGCCGGGTCGGGCTTGGCAAGGTAGTCAAACAGGTCGGTGAGAATGGAAAAATCGCGATACGCAATATCCGCCGGGATGCGATTGCGATGGTGCGCGATTTGTGCAAGGAAAAGGAAATTACCCGGGATGAAGAGAAAGCAGCAGAATCCGCAATGCAGGATCTGACTGATAAATATATCCGTATTGTCGAGCAGGTGGTCGCCGAAAAGGAAAAAGAGGTAATGGAAGTCTAGTATCGAACTGTCATTTTCAATGAATTTTCCGCATAGTCCCGGCAAGGTTCCCCGGCATATCGCCGTGATCATGGATGGTAATGGGCGATGGGCAAGAAGTCACGGACTGTCAAGGGCGGCAGGCCACAGAGAAGGAGCGGAAGCAATACGGAAAATGATCCCGGCCTGTGGTCATCGGGGCATCCCTTATCTGACGTTGTTTGCGTTCAGTAGTGAAAACTGGAGGAGGCCAGGCGTTGAAGTCAAATTCCTGATCGAGTTGCTGACCCAGTCCCTGGAAGATCAGGTTTGTCTCTTGCATGACCATCGAGTCAGGTTGCGTGTGATCGGTGACATCAGTCGTTTCCCGGTTCGGTTGCAAAGAGCGGCCGCCACTGCGGATGAGCTGACCCGCAATAACAAGGCATTGAACCTGACCGTTGCAATCAACTATGGCGGGCAGTGGGATTTGCAACAGGCTTGTCAATCCATTGCGGGGCTGGTTGAGAAAGGTGAATTGTCTTCGGCCTCGATTACCCCGGAACTGATTGAATCCCGCTTGTGCACCGGTGATTTGCCAGAACCCGATTTGTTTATCCGCACCGGCGGGGAGAAGCGAATCAGCAATTTTCTGCTGTGGCAGCTGGCCTATACCGAACTTTACTTTACCGACACTTTCTGGCCGGATTTTGATGAGAAATGCTTCGATCAGGCGCTGCAATGGTTTGCCTCGAGACAGCGCAGGTTTGGCCGGATCGGAGCGCAAATCGAAGCCGGGCTATTCGGTGAGGCGTAAAGAGGCGTTCATGATTCGTATTGTTACCGGTTCGTTACTGGCGCTGGCTGCCGTATTGGTTACGCTTTACCTCTCCACCCTCTGGTTTGCAGTCGCGATGATGCTGGTTATGCTGCTCGGACTGTATGAATGGGGTCATCTCGTCACCCACTCCTGGCCCTGGTTCATCGGCGCCGCCATCGGCATGATTGCGGCCGGTTGGCAATCCCTGTTTTCACCCGGCATCCTGATCGTTGTATGTGCCGGGCTTTGCGTTTTCTGGGTTTGCCAGATTCATCGTCTCCGATATGGTGGTTTGTCCCGGCCACTGTTCGGATCATCGGGCATTTGTGGAGGCGCCCTGGTTCTGTTCGGTTGCTGGAGCGCTCTGGTTTTCACCCATCAACAACCTGAAACCGGGGCACAGGTAACGCTCGGCATCCTGATGATCGTTTGGGCCGCGGACAGCTTCGCCTGGCTCGCGGGGAAGATGTTCGGACAGCGAAAACTGGCGCCCGGGATCAGTCCGAATAAAACGGTGGAGGGGCTGCTCGGAGGGGTGTTGGGTTCCTGTCTGGTGGCTCTGATCTATGCTGTTGTGATGTTCAATCTGTCCTGGCCCGACTGGCATTTATGGCTTTGGATGCTGGCTGCGTTGTGTGGTTGCCTGATTAGCGTGGTCGGAGATCTGTACCAGAGCCGGTTGAAAAGAATTGCAGGGGTCAAGGACAGCGGCTCACTACTCCCCGGTCATGGCGGCGTGCTGGATCGATTTGATGGACTTGTGGCCGCCGCGCCCGTGTTTGCCGGTATCTGGTGGTTTACGCTATGACGACTACGGTCACTGTACTGGGTTCGACCGGGTCAATCGGGATCAATACCCTGGATGTGATATCACGGCATCCGCTTGAATTCCGGGTTTGCGGATTGTCCGCTCACCGCAGTGTGGAGAAAATGTTTGAACAGTGTCGTCAGTTTCAGCCGGAGCGGGTAGTGATGGCGGATGCGGATGCGGCCAGGGAATTGAGCGCCCGGCTGGCGCGGGCCGGGATCGGCGCCGAAGTCGGCGGTGGCCAGGCGGATGTCTGCGCTCTGGCCGAAGAATCAGGTGATTTTGTCGTTTGCGGCATTGTTGGCGCCGCCGGGCTCAAGTCTGCGATTGCGGCCGTCAAGGCGGGAAAAAAGGTTCTGATTGCCAATAAGGAGCCCCTGGTCATGCTGGGCAGTCATATCGTACAACTGGCGCAAAAGCATAATGCCTGTCTGTTGCCTCTCGACAGCGAACACAATGCCATTTTCCAGTGTTTGCCCCAGCACAGCCTGGTCAGCCGGAATGGCCGCTCACCGGACAACGGGTATCAGGATGTCGAAAAGATATTGCTGACCGGCTCCGGGGGGCCGTTGCGGACGCTTCCTTTGGAGATGCTGCCGACTGTGACCCCGGAACAGGCCTGCGCTCATCCCAACTGGGAAATGGGACCAAAAATCTCGGTTGATTCTGCCACCATGATGAACAAGGGATTGGAACTTATTGAGGCTTGTGTGTTGTTTCGTGTTCCCGAGGACAAGGTACAGATCGTGATTCATCCACAGAGCATCGTCCATTCCATGGTTGAATACATTGATGGTTCTGTTATTGCGCAGATGGGCAGTCCGGATATGCGGATCACGATTGCCAATGCCCTGGCGTGGCCCGACCGGATTTCATCCGGGGCAAAGTTCCTGGATTTCATGGATATCGCGCGGTTTGAATTTGAGCCGCCGGACTACGAACGTTTTCCCGCCCTTCGATTAGCCCGCTCAGCGGCCGTGACAGGGGGGACGATGCCGGCGATCATGAGCGCGGCTAATGAAGTTGCGGTCGATGGATTCCTGTCGGAACGGATTTCCTTTGATAAAATCACGCAAATTGTGGAGGGCGCGATGGACAAGGTGGCGGTCAGCATGGACACGAACCCTGATTCCGTGTTTGAAGCTGATTTGCAGGCGCGCGGCGTCAGTCGGAAACTGATTGCAAATTAAAGGCTGGATTCAGACACCGCATGTTAATATGGGTGCAATCGCAGGGGTAGGTCTCCGTGCCTGCCCGTCAGTTACACAAGACGAAGATGGTCACATAAAAATACAGGATTATGGGTGCGTTTGGTTACAGTGTGTTGGGCTTTCTGGTTGCAATTGCGATACTGGTTGCAATCCATGAATACGGACATTTCTGGGTTGCGCGAAAACTCGGTGTCAAGGTGCTCGCATTCTCGATCGGGTTTGGTAAACCCCTTTTCAGGTGGCGTTGGAATAATGGTCCTACAGAATACACGATCAGCATGATTCCCCTGGGCGGGTTCGTCAAAATGCTGGACGAAAGGGAGGGGGAGGTTCGGGCGGATGAAGTGGATCAGGCTTTTAACCGGAAATCCCTTGCTGTTCGCAGCGCCGTGGTGGCGGCCGGTCCGGCATTCAATTTTCTTTTTGCGATTCTGGCAATATGGCTGGTTTTTGTCGCCGGTTCGGATGATATTGATCCGCGGATAGGAATAGTGACCGAGGGGTCGTTGGCGGAAGTGTCCGGATTTGCGGCTGGCGACGTCCTGGTTGAAGTCGATGGCAAAGAGGTGAAAACCTGGGGACAATATCAATTCTATCTGCTGGATCAGGCGATGAAGGGAAATCACGTTTCCATGCGGGTATCGAATCCGACTCTCGGGGAGCGTGACCTGGATATTGATTTGGGCGCTCTTGATCAGCTTCATATCGCCAATCAGCCGATTACTTCGCAAATCGGCATCTGGCCGCCCGTCCCCGCGGCCGTCGTCAATGACGTTGTGGCAGATTCTCCCGCTGAGCGGTCGGGCCTGATTCGAGGCGATCAGATACTCGCCATTGACGGGGCCGGAGTCGGCAACTGGCTGGAGATGGCGGCGCTGATATCGGAAAGCCCCGGGCAGCCGACGCGGTTATCGGTTCTGCGCGAAGGAGAAACTTTTGAATTGACAATAACGCCTGAGCCGGTTTCCATTGAAGGCAGGAATTATGGTCGAATCGGGTTATATCAACCGGCGCTGGAAAACACGACCCTGCGATACGGGCCGTTGGACGCCATCTGGCAGGCGGTGGACTATAACTGGCGAATGACCGTCATTACCCTGCGTTCTCTGGGGCGGATGCTCACGGCGCGGATGTCTTCCGAGAACCTGTCCGGTCCGATTACCATCGCCAGACTGGCTGGTCGGACCATTGAATCGGGTTACGATGATTTTCTGAAGTTTCTGGCCATTATCAGTATCAGCCTTGGATTGATCAACCTGTTGCCGATTCCCGTTCTGGACGGGGGTCATCTGATGTATTTCCTGTTTGAGGCGATTGTGGGCAGGGCTCCTTCGGAAAAAGCGATGATCCGGGGGCAGGTTGTCGGGTTGGCGATGATCATCATGCTGATGGGTTTCGCTTTTTATAATGATATTGCGCGTTTGTTGTGATTGAAACGGGGATCAACGGAATGGGCGGCGCCTGATTGTGATGTGACTTTACCCTGAACTGATGTAACATTAAGGCTTAACGCGACAGCACATAAAGACGACCTGGAAATTGAAGTGTTCAACTATATCATGATGAAAAAATCCTCATTGCCGGCTTTGTGCCTCGCGGTTCTTCTTTTCATACCACTTCGCGCCGTATTTGCGATTGAGCCGTTCACGATCACCGATATCCGGGTTGAAGGGCTGGAAAGGCTGGAGGAGGGGACCGTGTTCAACTATCTGCCCCTGAAGGTTGGCGATGAAGCCGATGATGAAGAGATACGATTGAGCATCCGGGAGCTGTTCGGAACCGGATTTTTCAAGCAGATCGAGTTGGAGAGGGAGGATACCACCCTGGTTGTCAAGGTGGTTGAAAGGCCATCCATTGCCAGTATCACGATTACCGGCAACAGCAAACTGAAAACCGAAGCGATCACGGCGGGGCTGGAACAGTTGGAGATTGTCGAGGGCAGGATTTTCAATGAAACGGTTCTGGCGAATGTCGAGAATGAGATCAAGAGCATCTACCTGTCGATGGGTCGTTATTCGACCACGGTTGATGTGGTCAGCGAGGAACTGGACCAGAATCGGGTCGCGATCAACATTGCTATTAGCGAAGGGCGTGTTGCCCGCATCCGGAAAATAAACATCATTGGCGCGCAAAAGGAATCAATCAAGGCCATCAAGAAGGAAATGAAGCTCAAGGAAAAGCGCGGATACCGCTTGTTTTCACGCCAGGACCAGTATTCGAAACAGGAATTGGAAGCAGACCTGGAGAGGATCAGAAGCTATTACCAGAATCGGGGGTATCATGAGTTCGAGATCATTTCATCGAATGTGGATATCTCACCCAACAAGCAGAATATCTTCATCAGCATCACGCTCAAGGAAGGCGATCTGTATACCTTTGGTGAATCCGTTATTGAAGGGGCTGAGGCGAGCCAGATCGAAGACTTGCAGAAGTTGATAGATATTGAACCCGGAGACCGGTTTTCGCGGGGAGAGGTCAACCGGGTCCGCGCTGAAATAGTGGATTATTTTTCCGATCAGGGACTTGCATTCGTTGAAGTGACCCCGGTATTTGACCGGGATGAATCCACCAAAACCGTCAGCGCCATATTCTCGATCATCACGAACCAGCGGGTTTATGTTCGCAGAATTGACATCTCCGGCAACCAGTATACCCGTGACGAGGTTATCCGGAGAGAATTGAGACAATACGAAGGTTCCCTGTATTCAAAATCGGCGGTGCAACGCTCAAAGGACCGATTACAACGGTTGGGTCTTTTTGAGAGTGTCCAGATTGAAACTCCGAAGGTGCCGGGAACCGGGGATCAGGTTGATTTGCAGGTAATCGTAGTGGAAAGGGATACCGGATCGATTTTGTTGTCTGCCGGTTATTCTGACGAGGAAGGTGTCCTGCTTGGCGTCGAATTCGAGCAAAAAAACCTGTTGGGGACCGGCAAGGATCTGGCTCTCAAATTCAATAATTCCGATACCGCCAGTGTTGCGAGCGTTTCCTATACCAATCCCTACCATACCATTGATGGAGTCAGCAGGACTCTGAACGCCTCTATCCGGGAATTCGATTCCCGTGAAGTCAATACGGCTGAATATATTCTGGACAGCAGTACGCTGGGCGTGAGTTATCGGGTTCCTGTGGCCGAGACCAACTCCATCAATTACGGGTTTTCTCTTGAACGCCTCAAACTTGAGGCCACCACAGAAACCCCTCCTGAATTCGCGTCTGTAATAGAAGAGACCCCCGAAGCCGATAACGGCTTGTTCACGGTCGGGTTGTCCAGGGATACGCGGGATCAGTTTTTCTTCCCGACCCGCGGTGCCGCCAGTTCAATTTCTCTGGAATCAACCTTTCCGGGGAGCGATTTCGAATATTACAAACTCAATTTGCAGGGGTCCTGGTACTTTCCGGTTTCCCCGGCATTGACCCTGAAGGGATTTGCCGGGATCGGTTATGGCGATGGCTTTGGTGATTCGAAAGAGACAGGGCTCCCGTTTTTCAAACATTATTACGCGGGAGGAGCCAGATCTGTGCGCGGTTTTCAGAGACGTTCCCTCGGCCCACGGGACAGTGGCCAGACTCCGGAGCCGGTGGGCGGCGATACGCGCGTACTGGTGAACCTGGAAACCCTGTTCCCGGCTTTTGGCGCTGATGGCAAGGACAAGCGAGTCGGGTTTTTTGTCGATGGCGGGATGGTATTCGGGGATACGGATTCTGTCGATCTGGGGGACCTCCGGTATTCTGCGGGATTGTTCTTTAACTGGTTTTCGGCGGTAGGGCCATTCACCTTCAGCTACGGAGCGCCGATCAATGAAGAAGCGGGTGATGAAAAAGAATCGTTGCAGATTTCCATTGGCACTATATTCAGGTAGGGTTGGAATTCCTACGGAGATTCATATATTTATTGTATTGAAATGATTATTAAAATGAACAACAGGTTTTCGTTGGGCGTGTTATGCCTGATCGGGGTTGCGTTTATGCCAGTCGAGGCGTCTGCGGCTAAAATCGCTTATGTCGATGCGCGGGTACTGATTGACGAAGCGCCCCAGGGAAAATATGAAGTCAGTATACTGGAACAGGAATTCAGTGAGCGTAACCGGGATTTGAAAGCGAAGGTTGAGTTGTTCAATACCCGGGAAGCAGAGTTGAAAAAGAATGCGGTCCTGCTTTCCAGTGAGGAGGTCGAAGAACGAACCGCAGAGTTGCGCGACCTGCAAATAACCCTTCAAAGAGAACAACAAATCTACAACGAAGACTATGCCCGTAGCCGCAACAAGGGACTGGCGCGGTTGGAAAAACTGATTTCAGAGGTCATAGTGGAAATAGCCCAACGGGAAAAGATTGATCTGGTTGTTCAGCAGGCAGTTTACGCAAGCCGGGAGATTGACCTTACCGGAAAAATCCTGGAGCAACTCAACAAAAATTTCTCGCAGTAAGGCGCTCGCGGTATAAATGGAAATATCAAGTGATTCTGATCATCACCAGAGTCGGTTACACCGGCCTTGAGGGTCACGGACTGTGATCGAATTGGGCAGGATTGCCGAGGTCGTGGATGGAGTCGTGCTCGGGGATTCGAAACACAGGGTGGATTCGGTAAAAAGTCTGGAAAAGGCGACAGACAGATCAATCACCTTTTTTTCCAATCCGAAATTGAAGCGCCATTTGTCTGTTTGCACAGCGGGAGCCGTGTTGATTTCCCCGCAACATGCGGATCTGTTTTCAGGCAACCGGGTGGTGGTGACTGACCCTTATCTGGCTTATGCCCGGATTTCCGGATTGTTCAAGCCGGCCCGAAGCCGCAACATGCAGAAGGTTGATTCATCCACATGGGTTGCTGAAACGGCTTCCATTGATAACAGCGTGGTAATCGGCAAGTGTAGTACGATTGATGACCAGGTGAAACTGGCTAAGGGTGTGGTAGTCGGCAACTGCGTCAACATCGGAGCCGGGGTTGTCATAGAACAGGAGTCGGTGATTGAGGATCAGGTTGTAATCCAGGCCGGTTGCCGGGTCGGGAAAAGATGTCACATCTCTTCAGGAGCGGTGATTGGCGCCAGCGGGTTTGGTTATGCTCCATCAGCAGACCGATGGGAAAAAATCGAACAGCTCGGAGCCGTCCGCATTGGTGATGATGTCGATGTCGGCGCAAATACAACCATCGACCGGGGCACGCTGGAATATACCATCATTGAAAATGGCGTAAAGCTGGATAACCAGATACAGATTGCCCATAATGCAAGTGTCGGGGAAAACACCATAATGGCGGGCTGCTGCGCGGTTGCCGGAAGTACCCGTATCGGCAGGCGATGCAAAATTGGAGGCCGGGTGTCCATCCTGGGTCATCTGGAGATTGCCGATGATGTGACGATAATGGCGAATAGCATGGTTGCGAAAAGCATCCGCGATGCCGGGGAATATGCCTCGATGATCACCGTGCAGCCAGTAAAGCAGTGGAGAAAGAATCTGGCAATCATCCGTCAACTTGATAAACTAATGCGTAGAAGGAACTTTGTTGGGAAAACCAGACCATGAACAATAGTTGAATATGGATACAGAAAAAAAGCAGATAGATATACACCGAATCAGGGAAATCCTTCCTCACAGGTATCCATTTTTACTGGTTGACCGGGTATTGGATTACACTCTCGGAGAGAGCCTGACCGCGATCAAGAACATTACCTTCAACGAGCCGTTCTTTCAGGGACATTTCCCCCAAAGGCCGGTTTTCCCCGGGGTTCTGATCCTTGAAGCATTGGCGCAGGCCTCTGCGCTTCTGGCCAGTCACAGTGATGAGGCGGAGACCGAAGAGCAGATTATTCTGCTTTTCGCGGGAATAGACAACGCCAGATTCAAGCGTCCTGTCGAACCGGGAGATCAACTGGCGCTCGAAGTCAGGCAGACCAACTACAGGAGGAAAATCTGGAAATATTCGACACAAGCGAGTGTTGAAGGGCGGTTGGCGGCGTCAGCCGATGTCATGTTTACCTATCGGGTACTGTAGGCTTCCATGTCCGATATCCACCCGACGGCGATCGTCGCTGAACGCGCGAGTATAGGCAGGAATGTGACCATTGGTCCGTTTTCGATTATTGAAGAGAATGTGACCATTGGTGATGGTACATGGGTCGGCCCCCATGTGGTCATCCGTAATTTCACCACCATCGGAGAAGACAACAGGATATTCCAGTTTTCCTCGATAGGAGAGGAGCCCCAGCACCAGGGGTACGGCGGCGAGCCCACCCGGCTGGAAATTGGTGACCGCAATACCATCAGGGAATATTGCACAATCAATCGTGGTACCGCAGGCGGCCTGGGAGTGACCAGAATAGGCGATGACAATTTCATCATGGCTTACGCGCATATCGCCCATGATTGTGTTTTGGGGAATTTTATTATTTTTGCCAATGGCGCCAGCCTGGCCGGCCATGTTTACATTGGTGATCATGCCATTCTCGGCGGCTTCAGTCTGGTGCATCAATTCTGCCGGATAGGCCAGCATTGTATTACAGGAATCGGATGTGTCTGTCTTCAGGATGTACCACCTTATATTGTAGCGGCGGGTAATCCCGCGGCCCCATTCGGTATCAATAAAAAAGGACTCCGACGTCGGCATTTTACAGAAGAGACGATCGAATTATTGACTACCGCTTACCGGGCGGTTTATCGCAGGAATCTTAATCTCCAGTCAGCCATTGATGAGCTTTGCGCATTAAATGGTGATAACGCGGATGTGGCAACATTCAGGAAATTTATTTGTCAATCCGAGCGCGGCATTATCCGATAGGTGACCAGTCGCAAAGTAAGGATCGGGATGGTTGCGGGTGAGCCTTCTGGTGATGCTCTCGGCGCCGGATTGATCAGAAGCCTGAAATCCAGTATCGACGATGTCAGGTTCTTCGGCATTGGCGGGCCAAAAATGGCCTCTGCGGGGTGCGATACAATTTATGATATGGATCGTATCGGCGTAATGGGGCTGGATGGGCTGGTTGGCAAGTTTCCGGGTATTGTCAAAATCAGATCGAATCTGTACAAAATGATGGTGTCGAATCCACCCGATTTGTTTATCGGTATCGACGTGCCCGATTTCAATCTGGCGCTTGAATCCCGGCTCAGAAAGAAAAACATTACTACGGTCCACTACGTCAGCCCTACTGTATGGGCGTGGCGCGGGTATCGTATCCACAAGATTCGAAGGGCCGTAGATCATATTCTGACGTTGTTTCCTTTCGAGGCCGAGTTTTACAGGAGGAACCATATCCCGGTTACCTGTGTCGGACATCCGATGGCCGATGAGATCAAACCGCCGGACCAGGCTGCCGCCAGACAGAAACTTGGGCTTGAAATCCCGGATCACGGGAAACTGGTCGCTCTGTTGCCGGGGAGTCGTCGTTCGGAGATTTCAAGGCTGGCTCCGATTTTTCTGGAGGTAGCCAGGATAATCCATCAATCCGACCCCGGCGTGCAATTTGTGTTGCCGTTTGCCAATAAAACGGTCGCTTGCGCATTCAGCGAGGTGACCGGATTGATCGGGGATTTACCGATTACCCTGTTACAGGAGCAATCACGGCTTGCCATGGAAGCCGCGGATGCGGTTGTGCTTGCATCGGGAACGGCAGCGTTGGAGGCGGCGCTGTTACGACGTCCCCATGTGGTTGTCTACAAGGTGGGCGCCCTGACCGGGTGGCTTGTGCAGAGGCTGAAGTCCGTGACTCATTATTCAATGCCCAATCAGTTGCTTGAAGAGCCTGTGGTTCCGGAGTTCATTCAGGGTCAAGCCAGGCCGGCCAGTATTGCCCATGCGTTGAGACGGTATCTTGACGATGACAGGGAAGTGGACAAGCTGGATCAAATGTTCGCGCAAATGCACCGGCAGTTGAAGCGGGGCGCCAATCTGAGAGCCAGCAGGGCGGTAATCAGATTGCTTGAACCAGCGCCCTGAATCATTGACAGAACCGTTGAACTCTAACAGAACCATTGCCGGGGTTGATGAAGCGGGGAGAGGCCCGTTGGCCGGAGCCGTGTTCGCCGCCGCTGTGATACTGGATGACAACAGACCGGTTGTCGGACTCGATGACTCGAAAAAACTCAGCCCGCGGCGCAGGGCAGAACTTGAGAAGCGGATCCGGGAAACCGCATTGTCATGGTCTGTAGCCCAGGCCAGCGTGCACGAGATAGACCGGATCAATATATTGCAGGCAACGCTACTGGCTATGAAGCGCGCAGTGGAAAAATTGCACATTCAACCTCATAAGGCGCTGATTGATGGCAACAGAACCCCCGTTCTTGATTGCGAGTGTACCGCCGTGGTCGGGGGGGATGCGAGTGAGCCGGTCATTGCAGCCGCTTCCATATTGGCAAAAGAAGCGAGAGACCGGGAAATGGTCAGGTTGTCACTGGTTTATCCCCGGTATGGTTTTGAAAAGCACAAAGGATATCCGACAAAAATGCACATGGAGGCGCTCAGGCTTCATGGGCCGACCCGTCAGCACCGGACAAGCTTTGCTCCGGTAAGGAAAATGCTCAACAATGGCTGACACCTTCGTTCACCTGCATCTGCATTCGGAGTTCTCGCTGGCGGATGGCATCGTCAGGCTCAAGCCGCTTGCCGCCGCTTGCGCTGAATTTCAGCAACCCGCTGTCGCGCTGACCGATCTTTCCAATCTTTACGGCATGGTCAAATTTTATCGCGCCTGCCTGGCAAAAGGCGTCAAACCGATCATAGGGTGTGACGCATGGGTCACAAATCCTGGCTCTGGCAAATCGGTTGATCGCGTTACCCTGCTGTGTGGAGACAATACCGGCTACCGGAACTTGAGTAGATTGCTGACCGACGCTTATCTGCGCGGCAGTGTAAACAACAGGATTGTCATTGCCTGGCCGGAGTTGGCCGCAAGGAATCAGGGGTTATTGTGTCTGATTGATGAACATCAGGGTTTTGTCGCAAATCTGGTTTTGCAGGGGTGGGAATCGGAATTGCCCGAATGGGTAGATCAGTATCGCTGTGTTTTTGGTGACCGGATTTATTTTTCGATCAGTCGAATCGGAGCATCGGGTGAGCAGAACTATATCAGCCGGGTGGTACAGTTATCGACCCGGTACGATATTGGACTGGTCGCGACAAACAGAGTGGTATTTATCAATCGCGAAGAGTTTGAAGCGCATGAGATCAGAGTGTGCATCAACAATGGCAGGGCGCTGGATGACAGCCGCCGGCCCAGGGAATATACCGATCAGCAGTATCTGAAATCGACGCGGGAGATGATCGAATTGTTTTCGGATATGCCTGCCGCGATTTCCAATTCCAGTGAGATCGCAAAACGCTGCAATGTGTTTCTGGATTTTGATCAGGATCACCTGCCACAGTACCCGGATGCGGGAAATCGGTCAGAAGCCTCACTACTGCGGGAGTACGCAGAGGAAGGATTGGCAAAGCGGTTCAATCTGCCGACGCTGTATCATCCCGATGGCTCCTGCGCGGTCGGGCAAGAGTATGTTGACCGGATGAACATGGAGCTTGGGGTCATCGAGAATATGGGCTATCCGGGATATTTCCTGATCGTTGCGGACTTTGTCGAGTGGGCCCGGAATAATGGAATACCGGTGGGTCCGGGACGGGGTTCCGGCGCCGGTTCACTGGTTGCCTGGGCTACCGGTATCACCGATCTGGATCCGCTGGCTTATGGCTTGCTGTTCGAGCGATTTCTGAATCCTGAACGGGTTTCCCTGCCGGATTTTGATATCGACTTTTGTGTGGATGGTCGTGACCGTGTAATTGAGTATGTGGCCGAGCGCTACGGTCATGACCAGGTTGCCCAGATCATCACCTTTGGCACCATGGCGGCGAAAGCGGTGGTGCGGGATGTCGGTCGAGTGATGGGTTTGCCTTATGGCTTCGTCGATCAAATCGCAAAGCTGATTCCCTTCGAGGTCGGCATGACACTGCAAAAGGCGTTGAGTCAGGAGCAGTCGTTGAAAGAAAGATATAACGATCAGGAAGATGTTCAGGAACTGATTGACACGGCCCTGCAACTCGAGGGGATTGCAAGAAATGTGGGCAAGCATGCAGGGGGAGTGGTAATCGCGCCAAAACCCTTGACCGAATATGCCCCTCTTTATGCAGACTCTCATTTGAATCAGGCTATCACGCAGTTGGATAAGGATGATCTGGAGTCGATTGGTCTGATCAAATTCGATTTTCTCGGGGTGCGGACACTCACTATTCTCGATGCCGCGTTAAAAATGGTGAACCAGCAAAAATCCGCCAACGGGGAAGCCCTGCTTGACCTGGGTCAGATACCGCTGGATGACGCCGCGACATTTGAATTCTTAAGGAGCGGGCGGACTATCGCGATATTCCAGATTGAATCGAGAGGCGCCAGAGAGCTGCTGGTTCGAGCTCACCCGGAGATTTTCGAGGATCTGGTCGCGTTGGTCGCCCTGTATCGTCCGGGCCCCCTGCAATCGGGCATGGTGGATGATTTTGTCAACCGCAAGGCGGGCCGGGAGGAAATTGTGTATTCCCACCCGGAACTGGAGCCGATACTCAAATCAACCTACGGCGTGATCATTTACCAGGAACAGGTTATGGAGATTGCGCGCTCGATGGCGGGGTATACCCTTGGCGGGGCCGATCTGTTGCGTAAGGCAATGGGTAAAAAGCTGCCTGAAGAGATGGCAAAACAGCGTGAAACCTTTGTCAACGGAGCGGTGGAAAGGGGTGTGGGCAAGAAGCTGGCTGACAGTATCTTTACCTTGATGGACAAGTTCGCCGGCTATGGATTTAACCGGTCGCATTCCGTTGCGTATGCGTTGATCGCCTGGCACTCGGCGTGGATGAAAACCCATTATCCCGCCGCTTTTATGGCAGCGGCCTTGTCTGCCGAGATGGACAAGACTGATCGGGTGGTTACCTTGCTGGCGGACTCGAAATCTCTGGGTCTGACCATATTGTCACCGGATATCAACTCCAGTTTTTATACTTTCAGGGCGATGGACGACAACCGGATCAGTTATGGCCTGGGCGCGTTGAAGGGAATCGGGAAAGGGGTGGTAGAAAATATCGTAACCGAGAGGGAAGGGAATGCCGAATACCAGTCCCTGCAGGAATTTTGTCGTCGGGTGGATATACGTAAAATAAACAAGCGTGTACTGGAAGTGTTGATCAAAAGCGGGGCGATGGATGCCCTGGGTGATAACCGGGCTGCATTGATGAATGCAATCGACAATGCCATCAAGGCTGCGGATCAGCATCAGCAGGACCGGCAGGCGGGACAGTTTGACATGTTCGGCACCCGGGAAGCGCCATCAAAAAATACGGCGTCCGCCCCAATTCCGGATTGGACGGATGAGCAGCGTCTTGCCGCGGAAAAAGAAACCCTCGGTCTGTATCTGACCGGGCACCCCTATCAACGATATGCCAGGGAGCTTGATTCGATCAGTGACCGGGACGCGCCATCCCGGGATTTCAGTTCACCGGGAAACGGAATATTTGCAGGCATCATGGTGTCGATGCGAGTGTCCAGAACAAAACGGGGGAAAATGGCGTTTGTGGTTCTCGACAATGAGATGCACCGGGTTGAAGTGATCCTGTTCCCGGAAAAATTCAACCAGTACTCTGCCATCCTGCAAAAGGAGAATTTATTGATTGCCTTTGGCCAGTTCAGCGCTGATGAGCTTACAGGGGGTTGTCAGATGCGCGTGGAAAAAATCTGTGATCTGGATGAGTTTCGTCGACAATTTCTTGCCAGACTCGATTTGAATTTGTCCCAGGAGGCGTTGACGACGGACCAAATCGGGAATTTGCAATCCATTCTGGGACCGTACTGTGATGGTAATGGCCGTGGTCCGGTTGCGATACAAATCCGCTATACCCGGTGTTCCGGCGAGACCGGGTTTCTGCACCTCGGTAATAACTGGAAAGTGAATTCGGACCAGAGGCTGTTTGTGGAGCTTGCGCATCAATTCGGAACGGACAATATCAGTTATCACTATGACCTGAATTTGCGGGACCAGTTTTCATCCAGTAAACCGTACACTGGACAAAACGCGAATGTCCGCTCCATTTAACGAAAACAACTGTGTCGTTGTGCAACAGCCTTGCGCCAACAGGTGGCTGCTGTTCCGCAATCCGGCCCATGTGTTTTCCTCCGGGGATGTCGGGCAGGTCAGGGCCATTCTGGAGCGAACCGGGCATCAGGTGGAGCGGCGCCGGCAATTCGCGGCCGGCTTTGTCAGCTATGAAGCCTCTCCCGCTTTTGACGGACATTTCCCGGCCCGGCCTGCCCGGGAGTTCCCGAAAATCTGGTTCGGGATATATGACCGGTATGAGGTGATTGACTTCCCCGAAAATGCGGCTCCCGGAGATAACGCCGGCGTACCGGGCTGGGAGCTTTCGCTTGCGGAAGAGGACTATCGAAAATCACTGGCCAGAATAAAAGACTATATCCGGGAGGGGGATGCCTATCAGGTTAATTATTCCTTCCGATTCCGGGCAGACTGCGATATCGACAGTTGGTCGCTGTTCGTGCAGATGGTGCATGCCCAGAATCTGGCCAGTCAGCCGGGATATTGTGTCTATGTGAATACCGATGATTGGGCGGTTTGTTCCGCTTCTCCGGAATTGTTTCTGAGCCTGGATCAACGAGTCCTCAAGTCCAGACCGATGAAAGGCACCGCCGCGCGCGGTCATGGCTATGAAGATGATCTGGAAATTGGCAGGAAATTGCGGGAATCAGGCAAGAATCGCGCTGAAAACATCATGATTACGGACATGGTCAGAAACGATATGGGCAAGATTGCCGACACTGGCACGGTCGAGACCACCGATATTTTCTCACTGGAGAAATACCCTACATTCTGGGCCCTGTCGACCACGGTTGAATGCCTGACCGACGCTTCCCTTCCCGAAATATTTGAAGCCCTGTTCCCTGCCGCTTCAGTCACCGGCGCCCCAAAACTGCGTGCGATGGAAATTATCAATGAGCTCGAGAACCTCCCCAGATACATTTATACCGGGGCTGCCGGGTTTGTTTTCCCGGACAGGGGCGCCCAGTTTAATGTGGCAATACGCACCGTACTGATCGACAAGAGGAAGGGTAACGCGGAGTTTGGCGCTGGCGGCGGCATTGTATGGGATTCAGACCCCGCCGACGAATTTCAGGAATGCCATACCAAGGCCGCGGTGCTGACCTGTTCACAACCTTCATTCGATTTGCTGGAAACCTTCAGATGGAGCCGGGATGGGGGGTTTTTGAATCTTGACGCCCATCTGTCAAGACTGGGCAATTCGGCTTCCTGTTTTTCGTGGGAGGTGGACCTGGGTGAGATCAGGAGTCAGTTGTGGTCGGCGGCGCTTGATTTTCCCGAAGCGGATCAGCGGGTTCGCCTGCGTGTTTCCAGGTGCGGTCGGATTCATATTCAGCATACCGATTACCGGTCGCTGACTGATCCGTATCGGGTCAGGCTGGTTTCAATCCCGGTCCATTCAAAAAACCGTTTCCTCTACCACAAGACCACGCATCGCGAGGTCTACGACAATGCGCTGGCCGATCATGATGATTGCGATGATGTGTTGCTATGCAATGAAAGGGGAGAGATCACCGAGTCCTGCCGGGCCAATGTCATTGTTGAACTCAATGGTGAGTTCCTGACACCGCCGGTTTCATCGGGGTTGTTAAGCGGTGTTGGACGCGCCTTGTTGCTGGCTGAGCGAAAAGTGACGGAGAAGGTGGTTTTGCGCGAACAGGTCGTCGACGCCGATTCGCTGTGGCTGGTGAATTCATCTCGCGGCTGTTGGCGAATATCCTTGCAGGATTGATTTCCTCAAGCCGTTTTCGATGCCGGAATTGAGTGAAATCGAGTGGCTGTTTGCCGGCCTGATTTTTGTCTGGTCCGGGTTTGTTCGCAGTGGTCTCGGCTTTGGCGGCGCCGCGCTCGGATTGCCGTTGATGCTTCTGGTTATTGATGCCCCGCTTTTGTGGCTGCCGATGGTGGCTATCCATCTGTTGATCTTTTCTGTAATGACCGTCTATGATCGACTCAGGGAAGTAGACTGGTCCTACCTGAAAAAATCGCTGGTAGTCCTGATCATACCCAAGCTGGCCGGCGTGTTCGGGTTGCTCAGTCTGCCGAACGAAATACTGGTAGCGATCATCTATGGCGTTACTTTTTTATATGGGCTGGCCTATCTGTGCAATTATGTTTTCCGCAGCCGGAACACATTCTTCGACAATCTGCTGTTGGTAATGGGGGGCTACGCGAGCGGAGTATCGCTGATGGGGGCGCCGTTGATATCGGCGGTCTACGCCAGGAATGTCGCCATACACGAATTGCGTGTCACATTATTCGTCCTCTGGGCCATCCTAGTGGTGATCAAGATGTCTACTTTCATCTATTTTGAAGTGGATCTGCAAGTTCGTCATGCCCTGTATTTCCTGCCGCTGGCGGCGGTTGGCCACTGGCTCGGGCTCAGGATGCACACCCGGCTGGTGCAGGGCGGCGGTGGCCATTACAAACGAGCCATGGGGGTCGCCCTGGTCGTGATCAGTGGATACGGTTTGTTCGCTGTCACCGGATGAGCCTCAAGGGATGAATCGGACAAAATCATCAGCGGGGGATGGCCTGGTCGTCTCCAGGGGAGCATGGCAGTTCGATGACGCCGTCCCCGGAGTGTTCGATACCCATATATCGAAATCAATTCCCGGATATATGGAGGGGCATGACCTGGTTGTAAAGCTGGTCCGCTCCAGAATGCAAAACAGCGGACGATGTTATGAACTCGGTTGTTCAACCGGTACGCTGACGGCGAAAATGGCCGCCTGTTCCGACCCGGACCGGATGGCTATTGTCGGTATCGACCAGGTTGCCGGGATGATTACGCGAGCCAGGACCCGGTGCCAGACATTTGCCAATGTTTCATTCGAGCTTGCCGATCTCGTCAACCATGATTTCCTGCCCTCGTCGGTGATCGTGAGCTATTACACTCTGCACTTTACGCCGGTTTCGACACGCGCGGACATTGTCAGGCGGATATTCAGGGCGTTGCAGCCCGACGGCCTGTTTTTACTGTTCGAGAAAATCAGGTTTGCCGACCCCCGGCTGGACCGGGAAATGACAGAAAAATATCATCAATTCAAGAAATCCCGTGGATTCTCCAGTGAAGAAATCCGCAGCAAGGCGCAGGCGCTTGAAGGGGTATTGGTACCGTATACTGAAAGCGAAAATCTGGCGATGCTGGGTGAGGCCGGATTCGGCCATGTATCCATTGTCTTCAACGAGCTATGCTGGCAGGGGTATCTGGCGTCTTCGCATCCTGCGTCCGGTTAGCCGCGGCTTATGTCACGCCAGTTGGCGGACATCGCGTACCGCTCCTTTCGAGGCGCTGGTAGTCAGGGCGGCATAAGCTTTCAGGGCGCTGCTGACCACGCGCTCGCGGTTCGGTTTCCAGCCATCGGCGCCCCTGGCCTCCATCGCTTTTTTTCTTTGTTCGAGAACGGCGTCATCGACTGCCAGATGAATCGATCTGTCAGGGATATTGATCTCGATCCGGTCATTTTCCTCGACCAGTCCGATGAGTCCGCCTTCTGCCGCTTCGGGTGATACATGGCCGATCGACAGACCGGAAGTCGCCCCGGAAAATCGACCATCGGTTACCAGCGCGCATTCCTTGCCCAGGTTCTTTGATTTCAGATAAGTGGTCGGGTAAAGCATTTCCTGCATCCCGGGTCCGCCCTTGGGGCCTTCGTACCGTATGACCACAATATCGCCCGGATGGATCCGATTACCGAGGATGCCGTCAACCGCGGACTCCTGACTTTCGAAAACCCGGGCTCTTCCGGAAAACTTCAGGATACTTTCATCCACTCCGGCTGTTTTTACGATACAGCCGTCTTCGGCAAGATTGCCGTATAGCGCCGCCAGGCCGCCATCCTGACTGAAAGCGTGCTTCAATTCGCGGATGCAGCCTTTTTCCCGGTCGAGGTCAAGGGATTTATAACGCTTGCTTTGGCTGAAAGCGACCTGGGTGGGGATTCCTCCCGGAGCGGCGCGGAAAAAGTCCTTGCGTTTCTGGTCTTCGGTCAGGCGGATATCCCACAGCGCGATGGCTTCTTCCATGCTGGCGGCATGGACGGTTTTGGCGCTTCGATTGATCAGGCCGGCCCGGTCCAGTTCGCCCAGTATCGCGATCACGCCGCCGGCGCGATGCACGTCCTCTACATGGACGTCGGGTTTGGCTGGAGCCACCTTGCAAAGATTGGGCACTCTCCTGCTCAAACGATCAATGTCCTTCATCGTGAAATCCACTTCACCTTCCTGGGCGGCGGCGAGCAGATGCAGGATCGTATTGGTTGAACCGCCCATCGCGATATCGAGCGACATCGCGTTTTCGAACGCTTCGAAGTTCGCGATGCTTCTCGGCAGAACATCATGGTCACCCTGTTCATAATACCGTCTGGCCGTGGCGACGATGAGACGGCCCGCTTCCAGGAACAATCGTTTCCGTTCACCGTGGGTTGCCACGATCGTTCCGTTTCCCGGCAGGGAAAGTCCGAGGGCTTCGGTCAGGCAATTCATCGAATTCGCGGTGAACATGCCTGAGCAGGAACCGCAGGTCGGACAGGCTGACCGTTCCATTGAATCCGATTCGCTGTCGGTGACGTTGTCGTCAGCCGCCACCATCATCGCATCCACCAGGTCAACCGCCTTTTCGTGATCACGCCAGGTCACCTTGCCCGCTTCCATCGGTCCGCCTGACACAAAGATGGCGGGAATGTTCAGGCGCATTGCCGCCATCAGCATGCCGGGGGTGATCTTGTCGCAATTCGAGATACAGACCATGGCGTCGGCGCAATGCGCGTTGACCATGTATTCGACCGAATCGGCAATGATCTCCCGGGACGGCAGCGAATACAACATGCCGCCATGCCCCATTGCGATGCCGTCATCCACCGCGATAGTGTTGAACTCCTTGGCGACCCCCCCCGCGGCTTCAATCTCGCGGGCGACCAGTTGTCCCATATCCTTCAAATGAACGTGTCCGGGAACGAACTGGGTAAACGAATTGGCAACTGCAATGATCGGTTTGTCGAAATCATCATCTTTCATTCCCGTAGCGCGCCAAAGCGCCCGGGCCCCCGCCATGGTTCTGCCGCGGGTCGTAGTCCAGGATCTGTAATCAGGCATGGTATTTTGTGCCGGGGAGTTGAATATCCCCGGATTTTAGCAAATTTACTGAAGTTCCGGGGGGTTGCCGTACTCCTTGCCGCCGGACCAACCATCCCGAGGACAGACTCCGCGCCTGTCCAGGCTATCCTGTTCTGCCGTCATTCCCGCGGAAGCGGGAATCCATAGCCTGCCGTCCTGATCAGGCTACTCCTTGATTTCTACCATATTTCCGTCAGGCATCAATTTGACAATCTTGCCTTCATGCAGGATCACCGCATATTGTCCAAGCCTGCGTTTCCTTTCCAGCGCTTGCGCAACCGCTTCCCGCAAAACTTCCAGGGTTTTCAGTGTTTCTTCTGGAATTGTTTCTTCGGCGGGTGTTTCCATTTTCTTGCTTCTTGTTCAATACGATCAAACATTTTCTGGTTATGGATTTTCCTGTTCTCTTTTCGTTGCCTGAAAATCAAAACAGGTGCTGGGCCTGAATTCTCAAAACACTGGGTTGTAGTGCATAGAGTACTATAACTGTACAACAAATTGTGCAGACTACGGGTGAAACGTCTTTCAATGTCTTTTTCCGGGATATTATGGCCACCATGTGCAACGCGCTCAGCAACACGCCGTTTTGATAATGCTTTTGTCTTTAGTGACAAATAAACAAGATTAACCTGCCAGCCATCTGCCTGTAATTCATCAATCAAGCGCAGATATCCGCGCCCGGCAAGGGTCGTTTCGAAGGCAAAATGGATACGCTTCTGTACGCATGATTTGATTTCATTAAGAAACAGTCTGCTTGCGGCGATCAATTCCGTTTCAGGAGACAATGGCGACAGACCGGCGGCAATCAAATCGGCATTGATAAAATGTTTACAGTGCGCCACGATAGGCAAAAATCTCATTGCGAATGTCGTTTTACCGGCACCGTTGGGTCCTGCAACAATTGTACAGGTGGGTTTATTCATTATCTTCTACGTTTAGAACACCTCATAACTACAGATCACGTTCTGTATCCCTTTGCACTTCCGAATCTGTTTTACAGTCCAGCGGTAACATTATTTGGGCCTTTGGCATGAGACAACTTATCGGAACCGGACTATATGGGATCACCTTTTATCTCCCGGTTCCCCAATTGACAAAGACAACCAGTAGGTCATCGGCGGCATCATCGCCACAAATTCCATCCTTAGGTCAGGTCAATGTAGGTTCCGGAATCTGTGTGTGAGCCATATTTTTTGGATTTAACTTAGAGTTTTTTCCCATCAGGCAAGGTTTCATCAAAGCCTTTCTGATTTCTTCTTGCTCTTTTCATCAACATCAAGTCGCCAAATCAAACGGTAAATCACTGATGTCACGTAAGCGTTTTCCGGACACCAGTGTATTCAATATATCCATGGAATCGGAACTCGCATCACGATCCTGAATGGTTGCCTGCAATTCCTGTAATGCAAAATGGTAAACACAATCTATATCACCTGTACCATAAGCCAGTGAGGCGATTCGTCCGGGCAAGGGTTCGCCGACAACGACGACAATGTGTGGCGTTTTGCCTTTTCGATTGCGAATCAAATTCAATCCTTCTGTACGAGCATTCTGTGAGCGATCACTGCGTATCGTCCACTTGCAGGAAATGCTGGCGTGCAGAATATCCAATTTCGAATTTTCCGAACGGAGCGGTGTACGATTGGCGATTGCATCGCTATTTAACAAAATATCATGCTTGTTGATTGTTTTGTCCTTGACCGGTTTGCGGCAAACTACGATGTCTGGCGTAACGATATAATCGCCAAAAACAGTCCGCAATGCCTCGTTTTCCTTGATCGCTTGCGTCACATCGGATAGATGCTGATATTGCTCGTACTTGCGGACATGACCGCCTAACGAAAACTCCCATTTTCCCGGGCGTAAATGGCCCAACAACTTGAACGAGTTTTGCAAAAAATCCATGGTTGCCATCTCAAATCGACTCCCCGCTGTTTGTCCGGGCAGCTTGTCAGTTTTCAAATCAAATCCAATGTGATCCGCAATTCCCTTGCCAATTCTAATGCTGGTTGAACTCCCACTGTCGGCGTTGTTCGGGACTCCTTTTTCATTTTGGCGCAACACTTCATTGCAAATCCGGTAATGATAATCGCGCCGCAGTTCCTCGATTTTTCCTGACTTCATGGCTTTACCAATCCGATGACATATTCTTCATGCATCCGTTTCTCAATTTGTGAGTGTTGTTCTTTACCCCAGCGCGCCGGCATCATTCGCCTGTCACGATCAAGACGACGGACACCGATCCCGGCCAGATCAAATCCGACATCTTCTCCGATAGCGGCCAGACATTGCTGGGTTTTCACATCAATACCTCTTAAATTTGAAGTGCCTACGACAATTACGGCTGCCCTGCCTTTTTTCAAAACCCGATACATTTCTTCAATTACGGCAGACATCTCACCAAAATATCGACGTAAGGCGGCCGATTTTTTAGAATCAAGTTCACCCAGTCTGTCAAGCGTTTTTTCACATTGGCGTGGCAAGTGATCAAATTGAGCGCCGTTGGCGGCATCATGTCCCAGATATCGTGCGCGAATCCTGGTAAGATCTTCGATTTTCCAGCCAAACCAGACCAGTGAAAATTTATGCGCCCGCATATAGTCAATCGCATTGTTTGCGTATGGGGGCGAGGTCACGATCAAATCGGCGCTTGAAGACGGTATACCTGTTCTGTCCGCGTTAGCCATTCGAATATCAACATTTTGTTTGGCAATCAATTCCCGGTCAGACAAATACGTTGAATCTTCATTAAAAGCAGCCAGATTATGTTTTAATCTCCTGGAAAATTCGACGAACGCCGATTTCGGATTTTTGTCAGCCACTTTGTGCGGGCGAGTATGGGCCAAATCACGCGCTAAAGAGACCCCTCCCGACTTGGCGATGATTGTCGATGAGAAAGTCATTGTGAAGAATTTCTGCATCTCATCCTGTTCTAACGCCTCAATACCCTGTAAAAGAGCAAGCAACTCTAATTGTTGTTGTGGCAAAAACCAGAAATCGACGAACGTGCGTGTTTTCACATCGAAACGCCGATTTAATGCTTGTTTCAATTGCTCCTGGCCCTGGTAAAAAAGTTTCTGTGCCGATTCGACAATCTCGTACCCGATCTCCAATGTTTTTACCGGATTAACACCAGCCAGCTTTGCTTCCGCCATCATCCGCGCCAGAGGGTCAATGTCGCAACCGATTGCATGACGTCCCAGGCGTGTGGCTTCCACCAGGGTCGTTCCTGAACCGAACATCGGATCAAAAACCACCTCATTTTTATCCGAAAGATTTTCAATAAAGAATTGTGGTAGTTGTGGTGGAAACTTCGCCGGGAAAGGGTGCCAGCCATGGGTTGAGTATTTCCCGTTTGTACCGTGGAAATCCAGATCAGCGCTTAATGCTTCCTGTAGCAGGTCAAGATAGCTGCGTTCCTCAGGGTTGGGTAATTTATAGGCATCCATCGCAATTCAACCTGAATCAGCCCCGGCTTGTTACAGTCAGAATGGACTTCATAAATGGACGGATATGGTCAACTGTCAATTTTCTGCCTGTAAAGTTTACCTGCTTGTCAGGTTCAATATGCCGGACGAACCTCATAACTACTCTTTGGAATCGCCCTGGGGTTGTGGTCCAGGATCTGTAGTCAGGCATGGTATTTTGTGCCGGGGAATTGAATGTCCCCGGATTTTAGCAAATTTACTGAAGTTCCGGGGGAGTTGTCGTACTCCTTGCCGCCAGACCAACCATCCCGAGGACAGACTCCGTGCCTGTCCAGGCTATCCTGTTCTGCCGTCATTCCCGCGGAAGCGGGAATCCATAGCCTGCCGTGAACTGTTTCTTAGTGTTATTTTCTTGATCTGGGGAGAAAGACGGGTCAGCCTTTGACACAATCGTCAATTCTTGTTCGCACTCCTGATTCCGATTTGTGGATTCCCGCTTTCGCGGAAATGACGGTGAGGTAGCTATTGCCCGATCAGGGATTTCAGTTCGATGTCGAGGCGGTCCAGTATCTCGTCGTATTTGAAGGCGCCGACCTTTTCTCCGCGTTTTTTCAGGTTGACGTATCGAGGGCCGCACCATAGCCCCAGATCGGCGTCGTCGGTTTCTCCGGGGCCATTGACCCGGCAGCCCATGACCGCAATGGTGATAGCGTGGTCTTGCGCGTATCGGGTCCTGGCTTTTACCTGTTGGGCGAGGTCGATGAATTTTTCATTTTCGACTCTGGAGCAACTGGGGCAACTGATCAGGTTGAGTTTGTCTTCATCGAAATAGACGACGGTTCTGACCCGTCCGTTGGCGATATCCTCCAGTATCCGGCGCCCTGCGGCAATTTCCTGATGCTTGTCTTCATGTGCAAGGGTCAGGGAAACCCGGATTGTATCGCCGATGCCCTTGCCGATCAGTTGTTCAAACGCGATGCGGGTTTTTTCGATTCCTTCCGGCGGCATTCCGGCTTCGGTTACGCCCAGATGCAACGGGATTTCCGGCCGTGTTTGCGCGAATTTCAGATAGGCCGCAACGGTCTTTTTAGGGTCGGAATCCTTCAATGATACGCAATACCGGGTAAACCCGATCCGGTCCAGCCACTCGGCGTGCTCCAGGGCGCTGTCCACCATCGGCGATATGGAGTCACTGTCGTCATATTTTGCCAGCTTGTCCGGGTCTACCGACCCCGCGTTGACGCCAACCCGGATGGCGCAGTCGTTTTTGACCGCAATATCGACCAGGTATTGCACCTTGTCCTGCCAGGGCTTTTTCCTTTCATGATGATACAGGTGACCGGGGTTATAGCGTATCTTGTCCACATGGGGGGCGAGAATTTCCGCCAGGCGGTAGTTTTCCTGCAAGTCCACGCTCAATACCGCGTCGCAGTTTTGCCGCAGTTCAATCAACGCCCGGGCATCCTTTTTATTATCGACCGCGATTCGAATGATGTCGGCGCCGGCCGCTTCAAGAGACCGGAGTTGTCTGGCGGTGGCCGCAAGGTCCGTGGTCGGAGTCGCGCACATGCTCTGTACCGCGATCGGATTACCGTTGCCGATTTTTATCCGTCCGATTTGCACTTCACGGGTTTGATTTCGTTGTATCATGTCATACCCCGATTAAAATAACGCATCCTATCCGTTTGATGGAGTTTAGTCAAAAAATTGCGAGGCACGACATAGGCGACATACGCGATGCGCTGGTGGGTGTTGGCCGGTTTTCGGGCGGGAAAATCCATTATTTTGATGAGACCGCGTCAACCAATACCTGGTTGCTGGAGCAAAGTGATCCGGATGGCTGCATTTGCCTGGCTGAGAACCAGAGCGCGGGAAGGGGGCGTCGGGGAAAATCATGGGAAAGTTCCCGCTCCGGGTCTATCCTGCTTTCCCTGGGTTGGCGCCTGGACAGAGCCGATATCCGGGGGATGTCCCTGGCTTCAGGTATTGCCGTGATGGAGAGTTTGCGCGAATCCGGCGTACAACAGGTTGAATTGAAATGGCCGAACGATATTCTGATCAACGGCAAAAAGGCGGGTGGAATCCTGGTTGAAATTTCTGCCCTGAATTGTGTCATAGGCATTGGATTGAATTACAGGGTGTCGGATGCGGCGGCGGCAGAAATTGATCAGCCCTGGACTGATCTGGTATCCGCGGGGGTTCAGATTGGCCGCGATCCACTGGTGGTAGAGCTGGTAAAAAACCATGACCGGGTATTGACCGGGTTTACCGAAGGAGGATTTTCCGGATTCGCAGACCAGTGGAATCTGGCAGACGCATATCGAGGTCAACCGGTTCAGGTTGTTTCAGGCTCACGGATGATATATGGGACCGCGTCCGGTGTGGATGAAACCGGGGCCTTGTTGATTGCAGGTGACGGCGTGGTTCATCGCATCATTTCCGGAGAGGTTTCGCTCCGGGTCAATGGTTGCGGTCGGGGAAATATCGAGGTGGTCGAAAATAAATGAAATTATTGATTGACGCCGGGAATCAAAGAATCAAATGGGCAACATCCTCCCGGTTGCGTTCACAACCGGAACCGTTTGCGCAACGGAGTCTGCAAAACGAGCCGATCGAAACCGGTTCGGCAGATTTGCCCGCAGCCCTGGAGCGTGCATTCGCCGGTATGGCGGCCCCTGAAGGTGTCTGGATTTCCAGTGTGGCCGGACCGCGAGTGAATCAGGTTCTTGGCGCCGCCTGCAATTCGTTTTGGGGAAGTTCGCCGTTTTTCGTGGAGTCCGCCGGGCGGGGGAAGGGCCTGTTCAATCAATATGAAAAACCGGAAGACCTGGGCGTTGACCGCTGGCTGGCCATGATCGGGGCGCAAGAAATGTCCGGTAGCCGGCCGGTAGTGGTCATTGACGCCGGAACGGCTGTGACGATTGATTATGTCGATGCGCAAGGCGTATTCGATGGCGGGATTATTTTTCCGGGAATGACGACCATGATATATTCCCTCAATTCCTGCACCGGGCAGATCAGAACGACTACTGCAAGCGCTATGAATGAACGCCTGTCTTACCAGAATCCAAAGACCCGGGAGGCAGTGGAGAATGGAGTGATGCTGGCTGTGGTTTCAGCCATGGATCGCGCCATCGGGCATTACAAGAATCTGGCAGGGCTGGATTTGAATCTGATCCTGACAGGGGGAGACGCGCGGCGGCTGGTCGACGTAACCGATCATGAAATCCTGATGGTTCCCGACCTGGTTTTGATCGGATTGCTGGCCCTGATTGAGGGAGATGTAAAATGAAATGGCTGGTGGTAGTCCTGATTGTTATAAATCTGGCGGCTTATCTGTTGGTCGGTGATCGACAGACCCCGCAGGAGAATGGGATATCCGAGTCCGGGTCTGATGTGAACAAGACCGGGATGTTGTTGCTTGCCGAGGTTGATGGAGCCGGCGCGGTGACAGCCGGGGATATGCCGGATCAGACAGCGATACCGGTTGAAAACCCGATTGACGGCAGTGGTGATCAATCTGTCGCCGAGGCCTGCTATCGAGTGGGTCCATTCAGGCGGGAGGCCAGCTGGCAGGCCGCGAAGATGTGGATGGGTGAGAGCGGATTCGGGTTCAGACCCGTCACTACCGACAGTCGGCGATTGCTCGCTTTTCGCGTCTACCTCGGTCCATTCGCGTCGGAGTCGTCCGCTGATGCAATTTTGAAAAACCTGGAGTCACAGGGGCTGGAGCATTTCCGATACAAAGCGGATAATGGGTTGATTCGAATCTCAATGGGGTTGTTCAGCCAGGAAGAATTAGCGGAAAAACACCTGAATTACCTGATCAGTAACCAGTATGAAGCCAAACTCCAGCCAGAGTACCGGCGTTTAGGTCCATTAAACTGGATGGAAATTCCCTCGGCGGATATAGACCAGGCGCGGTTGCTGGGACATGACTGGGATGAATCCGGGGTCAGAATGACCAAAGTGAATTGCCGGATTTGACCATCGGTTGCGCCAATTCGCTGACCGGACTCTTTGGTTTTGCGGGTTTTGCCGGATTGATTCTCATGAATATCTGCAATTTTATGATGTTAAGAGCAAATAGACTTGTCCGGTTTTATAGCAAATGAATTGTCCGCTATGATGATACCTTGATTCATCCTCCGGGTTAACCCGGAGGATGAATCAAACCGAACGTGCGCGGCGGACCGGACGCGGTCGTTCGGATGCGAGTTCATAGTAATTGCCCCTTGGCATCGTATCGGGCCAGTTCTCTGGGGCCGTGATGAACCGCCAGACCCTGATCCGGGTAATCCAGTACCTGGACGCGGGCTTTTACGTAATGGCAACGATGCCGATCTGCCGGAATCTGTAGCACTTTGCGCCGATAGCGCACACAGTTGTCTGCACCCACCATTCGCTCATGGCGCTCACACAGAATGTCATCCAGTACCGATGGATCGCGACAGGCCACAAAGGCGCTGCCGGGTTCACGAGCCGGTTTCTTGAACTCGGCATGGTAGGCGGGCAGATACTCGTTTTGGAGATAGCGGTTGGCCGTGTCCATATCGGTGATGCCAGCGCTGGCCAGTTCCTTGACCAGACGGTCCTGGTGGGTTCGAAAGACCCGCTCACAGCGCCCGCGCGCCTGCGGTGAGTAGGCTGGAATCATCTCGATGCCCAGTTGCTTCATGGCGCGTCCGAACTGTGTGGGATTGTTCTTGTCCACTTTGCCTCCAGCCTGGGGCGTATGCCAGTAATGACTGCCTCGATCCGTGTACAGCGAACAGAACAGTCCTTTCGATTCAATCACTTCGCGCACCCCCCGGAAACTGCTGCGAGTGCCTTCCTGTTCACAGAAAAACATCGAGTAATGCTCATTGGTCGCATCGTCCATCGTCACAATCAAATCCCAGCGCTGACCCTCCACCCACTCGTGGGTACTGCCGTCCTGATGCAACATCATCCCCGGCCACGGCGACGACTCCCGTCTCTTGCGGTGCGCCCCGCGCTTCGCGTACCGCTTCACCACACCCGCTCCCTGCAACTGACTCTTCACCCACGTATAACTCCTCTGACCTCCATCCCGACGATACCAGGAATGAAAGTGCTTCACGTTCCAACCCCGGTGATAATCTCGATAACGCTCCACCACATCCATCACTTCGTCTACCGGCGCCCGACGATGCGACACTTCACTCAAACGACGATCACACAATCCGTCCAGTCCTTCTTCCTCGTAACGATCTACATAACGACGGAATGTGCGACTGCACACCCCCAACAAATTCGCCGCTTCTTCCTGCGTCAATCGGCTCTTGTTCCATCCTTCATACGCTTCTTCAAATCTCATTAGCCTGGTCTCCTGTAACCACTCCACCCGGTTCATCCAGCACCCCCTTTCAGTACTGTGTAAAACCGGACAGTTTATGTGCTACTCAACCGGACAATTCATTTGCTCTCTACAATCTGCAATTTTATGATTGCATTCGACTCCCTGTTTTGCGTAAAATCGCGCTCCATTTTCCAATTCGTACAGCATCGTGTGATTATGCCCGCATAGCTCAGTTGGCCAGAGCAGCTGATTTGTAATCAGCAGGTCGTGGGTTCGAGTCCCTCTGCGGGCTCCATTCTGGTGATTGAAATGCTTGAATGAGTATAGAGGGGAGTCACACTCCGCGTGGCGGATGTGGTGGGGGATACAGAGATCAGAGATTTTCGTGGGCAGAAATCAAATTTGACATAAATCAGAAATTACGCGATAATTGACCGTTTGGGCAAAATTTTAACAGGAGGGGTTCCCGAGCGGTCAAAGGGGGCAGACTGTAAATCTGTTGGCTTAAGCCTTCGGAGGTTCGAATCCTCCCCCCTCCACCATAGATTGCCGGTTGTCGAAATGTTGAAGTGGTTGATTTGATTGCAATGTGGTTTCCAATGCGGGTGTAGTTCAACGGCTAGAACCTCAGCCTTCCAAGCTGATGATGTGGGTTCGATTCCCATCGCCCGCTCCAGTTGGCGCTCCGGTAAATATACAGGAGTCAAGGGTTTACAGAAGTGATGTTTCAGCTGCCCGCATAGCTCAGTCGGTAGAGCGCTTCCTTGGTAAGGAAGAGGTCACCGGTTCAAATCCGGTTGTGGGCTCCACTGCCGGAGGCGGTACGGTTTGATCAGGTCTTGAGGGGCTTTTATAGTGAACAGTCTGTTAGCAGGGTTATTTGATTCAACAAGTCGGTCCGAAGGCCAGTAGCTCAATTGGCAGAGCAGCGGTCTCCAAAACCGCAGGTTGGGGGTTCGATTCCCTCCTGGCCTGCCATCGTTCCTGCTCGTAATGCTTTACTGATGATCGGATACCCTTTTCCAGTGCAAATCCAGTGATTGACAAAATTAAAATTATTGTGGCGGTTTTGACCATTCTCGCCGCTGTGGCTGTTTATTATCAATTCAGCGACATGATCCAGTTGGGCCGTATCGGCATTGTTGTCGCAGGGGTGATATTGGCGACCGGCCTGGTATTGACTACGGCAACCGGACAAGACGCCTGGATATTTATCAAGGGGGCAAATATTGAGCGCCAGAAAGTGGTATGGCCGACCCGTCCGGAAGCCTTGCAGGTGACGTTGATGGTTATCGTTCTGGTGATTATTCTGGGATTGATGATGTGGGCGTTTGACGCGCTTTCGTTCTATGCCATCTACGACGCTGTTCTCAGGGTCAGAGGCGCATAGCCGGCAGATTAACACCAGATTAAGATAATCATGAATGACGAAGAAACCACAATGAGCGCCAGCCGGGTATCTGCGGATGCCGCGGGCGTTATCGAACCGGCCGATACAGAAGCCGGACAGGTTCGCAATCCTGACATGCGGTGGTACGTCGTTCAGGCCTTTTCAGGGTTTGAAAAACAGGTCAAAAAAGCGTTGCATGATCATATTGCCCGGATGGAGATGGAGGCGTATTTCGGCAGAATACTGGTCCCTACCGAAGAGGTGGTCGAGATGAAGGGTGGTCAGAAACGAACCAGTGAAAGGAAATTTTTCCCTGGATACGTTCTGGTACAAATGGAGTTGACCGACAATACCTGGCATCTGGTGAAAGGCGTACCCAGGGTGGCGGGCTTTATCGGCGGTACGGACAACCGGCCGGTCCCGATCACCGACAAGGAAGCCGAAGAAATCATTCAGCAGATTTCCGACAGTCAGGACAAGCCAAAAATGAAATTTACTTTTGCCCCCGGGGAAATAGTCAGAATTGTCGATGGGCCGTTCCAGGATTTCAATGCCACGGTCGAAGACGCGAACTTTGAGAAAGCGAAGCTGAAGGTGTCCGTCACGATTTTCGGACGTTCCACTCCTGTCGAGCTTGATTTTTCTCAAGTCGAAAAAGGCTAGGAAGACATTGCCCCCTGTACCGTTACATATTTGGAGTTAGCCAGATGGCCAAGAAAATAGATGCTTATATCAAGCTTCAGGTTCCCGCAGGCGATGCCAAGCCGAGTCCGCCTGTCGGTCCGGCGTTAGGCCAGCATGGCGTGAATATCATGAACTTCTGCAAGACGTTCAATGCAGAAACCCAGGATATGGAAAAAGGTTTGCCGATTCCGGTGGTGATCAGTGTTTATTCGGATAAAAGTTTTACTTTCGTCAAGAAAACGCCGCCCGCTTCGGTCCTTTTGAAAAAGGCCGCGGGTATTGACAAGGGCAGCAGTGTGCCTAATCGTGACAAGGTCGGGAAAGTGACCCGGATTCAACTTGAAGAAATCGCGAAAACCAAACAATCCGACCTGAGCGCCTGGGACCTGGAGCAGGCCGTGAAGATCATTGCCGGAAGCGCCCGCAGCATGGGTATAGAAACGGAGGGAGTGTAGCATGGCGAATCAAGGTAAAAGAATTCGAACCGCAAACGGCCGTGTCGACCGGGAAAAGCTGTATCCGCTCAACGACGCGCTTGCGCTGATCAAGGATTTGCCGCAGACCAGATTTGACGAAACGGTGGACGCGGCCGTCGTTCTTGGAGTCAATTCCAGGAAGTCGGACCAGAATGTAAGAGGGGCCACAGTGATGCCAAAAGGCACGGGAAAAACGGTGCGGGTGGCTGTTTTCGCCGAGGGGGAAAATGCGCAAGCCGCCAAAGCGGCGGGGGCTGACCTGGTTGGACTCACAGACCTGGCAGAGCAGGTCAAACAAGGTGAAATCGAATTTGATCTGTGTATCGCGACGCCTGACACCATGCGTGTGGTCGGACAGCTCGGCCAGATTCTCGGACCGCGCGGCCTGATGCCGAACCCCAAGGTAGGCACGGTGACGACCGATGTAACCAAAGCCGTTCAGGAAGCAAAATCCGGGCGGGTGCAGTTCCGTATCGACAAGGCGGGAATTATTCATTGTCCGATTGGCAGGGTATCGTTTGATCAGGAGGACCTGGAAGAAAATCTGAACGCCCTGGTCGCTGCCTTGATCAAAGCCAGGCCAGGGAGCGCCAAGGGGCAATATATTCGTCGGGTTTCATTGTCCAGCACAATGGGGCCAGGCGTGAAAGTCGACCGTATGAGTATTGCGGCGATCAAATAGTTTTGGGGCGCTGCATGATTCTCTATCCTCAGGATTGCGGGTTGTTGCAGGGCTGTCAAAGACCGCAGGTGAGTAGAATTTCAGCTTTTAAACCTGCTTTTCACTTGGTGTTTGCAAGTGAACGGCATGACCTGCGCAGACGGTGAGCCGAAATCAGGAATTTCCCTGACGCAGGACACCATTATTTTTTGGAGTGTGATTATATGAGCTTAAGTCTCGATCAGAAAAAAGCAGTGATCAGCGAGGCAGCCGAAGCCATTTCTTCGGCCCGGGCTGGTGTATTGGCTGAGTATCGTGGATTCAATGTTCAACAGTTGACCTCATTGCGTATGGAAGCGCGAAATGCCGGAGTCTGGGTAAAGGTTGTCAAAAACAATCTGGCCAGGCTCGCGGTCAGGGATTCGGATTTTGAATGTCTGGCGGAGCATTTTACAGGTCCGGTCATTTTCTCTGCTTCCGAAGACCCGATTGCCGTTGCCAGAGTCATGGCCGCGTTTGCCAAAGACAATGAAAATTTCAGGATCACTGTGGGCGCTATGAATGGCGACCTCATTGACCTGGCAATGATTCAGCGTCTTTCGTCATTACCGGGTCGGGATGAGTTGATTGCGAGACTGATGGGTACCATCCAGGCGCCTGTCCGGAAATTCGTATCGACACTGAACGAGGTTCCCGGCAAAGCGGTACGCACCCTTGCCGCCATAGCGGAAGCATCGGGTGAGGCCTGATTGTTGAAATCTTTTGCCCATCATTTGAATATTTAATATTGTCCAGCTATCAGGAGTAATTACCATGGCTTTAAGTAAAGAAGAAGTTCTCGACGCAATCGCGCAGATGTCGGTTCTCGACCTGTCTGAATTGATCAAGGATATGGAAGAAAAATTTGGTGTTTCCGCAACTGCCCCGGTCGTTGCAGCCGCGGCGCCGGCAGGTGGCGGTGAAGTGGTTGTCGAAGCGGAGGAGAAAGACGAATTTGACGTAGTGTTGACCAGTTTCGGCGACAAGAAGGTGGGTGTGATCAAAGCGGTTCGCAGTATTACCAGTCTTGGCCTCAAAGAGGCAAAGGACCTGGTGGAAAAAGCGCCCACTGCGATCAGGGAAGGCGTTGGCAAAAATGAGGCCGAGGACTTCAAAAACCAGCTTGAGGCGGCAGGCGGAACCGTCGAGCTCAAGTAATTTGGCTTCAATCCAACGAACCGGTGTCACAACCGGCCGCATTTGTGTTTCTTTGGAAACGCATTGATGTTTTTTGTGTTCCAGCGGGCATGGACCGGGCGTATATCAAAGCCTGTCCATGTTTCCGGAGCATCGGATGATCTGTTATTCAGAGGGTAAACATGGGTTATTCATATAACGAAAAGAAGCGTATTCGAAAGAACTTCAGTAAACGTTCCGATGACTATCAGGTTCCTTACCTGCTGGCTACACAGAAAGAATCATACCGTAAATACCTGCAGGCGGACACGCCGCCGGAACAGCGTATCGACCAGGGTATCCAGGCGGCGTTCAAATCGGTATTCCCGATAGAAAGTTATAACGGCACCGTTATTCTGGACTTCGTCAGCTATCGCCTGGAAAAACCCAAGTTTGATGTGACCGAATGCCAGCAGCGCGGCCTGCTCTATTCCTGCCCGCTGCGCGCTGTCATGCGTCTGGTCATTTTCAACAAAAGCGGCAGTGGCAAGAAACCAAAGGATATCATCGAACAGGAAGTCTATCTGGGTGACATGCCGTTAATCACCGATAACGGTACTTTTGTAGTCAATGGAACCGAGCGTGTAATCGTATCCCAGTTGCACCGCTCACCCGGTGTTATTTTCGACCATGACGGGGGCAAGACACACGCTTCCAGAAAGCTGTTGTTTACTGCCCGCATTATTCCGTATCGGGGGTCCTGGCTGGATCTGGAGTTTGATCCGAAGGATCTGCTTTATATCCGGATTGACCGGCGCCGCAAGTTGCCGGCCACGATCATGCTGCGGGCGTTGGGCTACAGTACCGAAGAAATACTGGCCATGTTCTTCGAAAATGATTCCATTACGTTGACCGAAACCGGGGCGACACTGCAACTGGTTCCTGAACGGTTGCGGGGACAACGCCTGTATTTCGACTTGATCGGCGCCAGGGGCAAGGTGCTGGTAGAGGCGGAAAAAAGAATTGCGACCCGACATATCAGGGAGCTTGAAAACGCCGGTATCAGCGAAATAGCGGTGCCCGTTGAATTTATCCTGGGGCGCACCCTGGCCCGGGATGTTTTCAATCAGGAAACCGGAGAGGTGCTGGCGGAGGCCAACATGGAAATCACGTCAAAAGCGCTGGACGATTTCCGGGAAAATGGAATCACCCGGCTGGAAACCATTTATACCAACGATATTGATTGCGGGCCGTTTATTTCAGAAACCCTGCGTATTGATCCAACCCGTACAGCGGAAGACGCGCACGTTGAAATCTACCGCATGATGCGCCCCGGCGAGCCGCCGATAAAAGAGGCCTCGGCGGCCTTGTTCAGCAATCTGTTTTTCAACCACGAAAGATATGATCTCTCCGCGGTAGGACGGATGAAACTCAACCGGCGCCTGGGGCGGGAGTCCGATGAAGGCCCCGGTACATTGAGCAAGCAGGATATTGTGGATGTGATGCGAAAAATCATCTATCTGAAGAACGGCAAAGGGGAAATCGACGACATTGACAATCTCGGAAATCGCCGTGTGCGTTCGGTCGGTGAGCTGGTCGAGAACCAGTTCCGGATTGGTCTGGTTCGGGTCGAGCGCGCGGTCAAGGAGCGGTTGAATCTGGTCGAAAGTGAAAATCTGACTCCCCAGGATCTGATTAACGCCAAACCGGTGGCCGCGGTTGTGCGGGAGTTTTTCGGTTCCAGCCAGTTATCCCAATTCATGGATCAAACCAATCCCCTTTCGGAGGTCACTCATAAACGGCGGGTTTCCGCATTGGGTCCGGGCGGGCTGACACGCGACCGGGCCGGATTTGAAGTTCGTGACGTGCACCCGACCCATTACGGACGTGTTTGTCCAATCGAGACTCCCGAGGGCCCCAATATCGGCCTGATCAACTCACTGGCCTGTTTTGCCAAAACCAATGAATACGGTTTCCTCGAAACCCCGTATCGCAAGGTGAAAAATGGCAAGGTCACCGGTGAAGTGGATTATCTATCAGCGATCGAAGAGCATAAATTCATCATCGCCCAGGCCAATTCCAGGCTCGATTCCAACGGCCGGTTTGTCAATGAACTGGTTTCCTGTCGGCACAAGAATGAGTCTTCACTGTCTTCTCCCGAGCAGATTGATTACATTGACGTGGCGCCTCAGCAGATTGTTTCGGTGGCGGCGTCGCTGGTTCCGTTCCTTGAGCATGATGACGCCAACCGCGCGCTGATGGGCGCCAACATGCAGCGACAGGCGGTACCTGTGGTGCGTAGTGAAAAACCGTTGGTCGGTACCGGTATGGAACGCACGGTTGCGATTGATTCCGGAGTGACTGTGATCGCCCGTCGCGGCGGTACGGTCGATTCCGTGGACGCCTCCAGAATTGTGGTGCGCGCCAACGATGATGAGGCTATCGAAGGTGAGCCGGGCGTCGATATTTACAACCTGACCAAATACCAGCGCTCCAATCAGAATACGACCATTAATCAGCGTCCTCTGGTAGAAGTGGGTGATTCGGTTGATCGCGGTGACGTTCTGGCCGATGGGCCGTCTACCGACATGGGTGAGCTTGCTCTTGGCAGAAATGTGCTGATCGCTTTCATGCCCTGGAATGGCTACAATTTTGAAGATTCGATTCTGATCTCCGAACGGCTGGTAAAGGATGATGTCTATACCTCGATTCATATCGAAGAATTGTCCTGTACCGCGCGCGACGCCAAACTCGGCTCCGAGGAGATCAGTCGTGATATCCCCAATGTCAATGAGGGCGCCCTGTCAAAACTGGATGAGTCCGGCATTGTCTACATCGGCGCTGAAGTGCACCCCGGCGATATCCTGGTCGGCAAAATCACCCCCAAAGCCGAGACCCAGCTGACGCCGGAAGAAAAACTGCTTCGCGCCATTTTTGGCGAGAAGGCTTCTGATGTGAAAGATACTTCCCTGCGTATGCCGTCAGGAATGAAAGGCACGGTTATTGACGTTCAGGTGTTTACCCGGGAAGGTCTTCCAAAAGATGCCCGCGCTATCGCAAATGATGAAGATGAACTGATCACCGTTCGGAAAAACCTGAATGACCAGTTGCGTATTGTCGAAGATGACGCCTTTGCCCGGATTGCCAGGCTGTTGCGCGGCCAGACCGCGGAAGGAGGCCCCGGCAATTTGATGGCGGGGGAGGTCGTGACGGATGATTATCTGACTGGATTGGGCCGCAAGGAATGGTTTGAAATCCGTCTTGGAAACGAAGAAGCCAATCAGGCGATCGAGAAAATCCGGGATCAGATGGATGTCCAGCGTGAAGAGTTTGATCGCCGCTTCGAAGAAAAACGCGGGAAAATCGAAATGGGCGATGATCTTGCTCCGGGCGTTCTGAAAATCGTCAAGGTCTTTGTCGCGGTAAAACGAAGATTGCAGCCCGGCGATAAAATGGCGGGGCGCCATGGTAACAAGGGGGTTATTTCCAAGATCATTCCGGTTGAAGATATGCCCTGGATGGAAGACGGCACCACAGTGGATATCTGTCTGAATCCTTTGGGTGTGCCTTCGCGGATGAATGTGGGGCAGGTTCTGGAAACCCATTTGGGGTGGGCGGCGAAAAAAATTGGCGAGAGAATTGATGAAATGCTGCGCAAGAACAAGCGCATCAACCAGCTCCGCGGGTATCTTGAAAAGGTATACAACTCCAGCGGCAAGAAAGAATCACTGAGTGATTTCTCGGATACTGAATTGATTGAACTGGCAAGAAATCTGGGTCAGGGAGTGCCTATGGCGACACCGGTATTCGACGGCGCTCACGAAAGTGAGATCAAAGGCATGTTAAAGCTGGCCGGGATTCCCGAGAGCGGTCAGACCACACTGTACGATGGCCGTACCGGCGAACCGTTTGACCGGCCGGTTACTTGCGGCTATATGTATATCCTCAAGCTGAATCACCTGGTCGATGACAAGATGCATGCCCGTTCAACCGGACCTTATAGCTTGATTACTCAGCAACCACTGGGGGGCAAGGCACAGTTCGGCGGCCAAAGATTCGGTGAAATGGAAGTCTGGGCGCTGGAGGCTTATGGCGCCGCCTATACCCTGCAGGAAATGCTTACGGTTAAATCCGATGATGTGGGCGGTCGTTCCAAGATTTACGAAAATATTATTCGCGGTGACCATGGCATGGATACCGGTATGCCGGAATCGTTTAATGTTCTGGTCAAGGAGATTCGCGCGCTGGGACTCAATCTGGAGTTAAAGCATGATCGCCACTGATTTCAGGGTTGCCGGAATAACCAGACTGAGAAGTCACAGATCAGCGAATCCGTTAGTAGCTAACAGAGGCAGCAAATAATGAGAGATATTTTCAATCTATTCAAACAGGCTGACGCGGTTGACGATTTCGATTCTATTCGAGTCAGCATCGCATCGCCGGAAAAAATCAGGTCATGGTCTTTTGGTGAAGTCAAAAAGCCGGAAACCATTAATTACCGCACCTTCAGACCAGAGCGGGACGGACTGTTCTGCGCCAAGCTTTTTGGTCCGGTGAGTGACTATGAATGTTTATGCGGCAAGTACAAACGACTGAAACATCGTGGCGTGGTTTGCGAAAAATGCGGAGTTGAAGTCACTCTTTCCAAAGTACGCAGGGAGCGCATGGGGCGTATCGAACTGGCGGCGCCCTGTGCCCATATCTGGTTTTTGAAGTCGCTGCCATCCAGGCTCGGCCTGTTGCTGGATATGACTGTCCGTGAAATGGAACGTGTGCTCTACTTCGAAGCCTATGTCGTTATAGACCCCGGCATTACGGATTTTGAGCGCGGCAATCTGCTGACGGAAGATCAATACCTGGAAGCCATACAAACCTGTGGCGACGAATTTGAAGTCGGTATGGGGGCGGAGGCGATCCGGACACTGCTGAAAGAAATGGACCTGTCCGTAGAAGCCGAACTCCTGCGGGAAGAACTCTCTCAAACGAAGTCGGATACCAAAATCAAAAAACTGACTGGCCGTCTCAAGGTCATCGAAGCATTTATCAACTCCGGTAATAATCCGGCCTGGATGATCATGGATGTATTGCCTGTGCTGCCGCCGGACTTGAGACCGCTGGTTCCCCTGGAGGGCGGTCGTTTTGCCACCTCTGACCTGAACGACCTGTATCGCCGCGTGATCAATCGTAACAACCGCCTGAAAAGGCTGCTGGATCTGAATGCGCCCGACCTGATTGTCCGCAACGAAAAGCGCATGCTCCAGGAGGCGGTTGACGCGATGCTGGACAATGGCCGCCGGGGCAAGGCGATAACGGGCGCCAACAAACGTCAACTGAAATCCATTTCTGACATGATCAAGGGCAAGCAGGGGCGTTTTCGCCAGAACCTGCTGGGTAAACGGGTAGACTATTCCGGTCGTTCGGTGATCGTGGTCGGTCCTACACTGAAACTGCATCAGTGCGGCCTGCCCAAGAAGATGGCGCTGGAATTATTCAAACCCTTTATATTCAGCAAGCTGGAACTGCGGGGGCTGGCGTCCAACATCAAGCAGGCCAAGAAAATGGTTGAAGCCGAAAGCCCTGAAGTGTGGGATATTCTCGAAGAGGTGATCCGCGAGCATCCGGTTATGCTGAATCGGGCGCCGACCCTGCACAGGCTGGGTATTCAGGCGTTCGAGCCTGTTTTGATAGAAGGCAAGGCGATTCAATTGCATCCGCTGGTTTGTACTCCGTACAATGCCGACTTCGATGGTGACCAGATGGCGGTTCATGTGCCATTGTCGATTGAAGCGCAACTGGAAGCGCGGGCGCTGATGATGTCGACCAACAATATTCTTTCTCCGGCAAATGGTGAACCGATCATTGTGCCTTCCCAGGATATTGTGCTTGGACTTTACTATATGACCCGGGAAAGCGCGGACACCAAAGGCACGGGCGGTTATTTCTCTGATATCAACGAAGTGCGGCGGGCCTATGAAACCCGGCAGGTTCATCTCCATGCCCGGATGAAAGTCAGGATGCCGGTATATGACGAGGAGGGCAACGCGACGGGTGAGAGCAAAACTGTGGATACCACAGTCGGTCGTGTGCTGTTGTCGGAAATTCTTCCGACCAGACTGGACTTCAGCCTGATTGATCGCCCGATGAAAAAGAAAACGATTTCCGAGTTGATCAATGTTTCTTACCGCGAAGCCGGTCTCAAGGATACCGTCATATTCGCTGATCAGCTGATGTATACCGGATTCAGGATGGCGGCGCTGTCAGGCTTGTCGATTGGTGTCGATGACATGGTTATTCCTGCCGGCAAGCCGGAGATCCTGAATCAGGCACAGAAGGAAGTGGTCGAAATTCAAAAGCAATATAATGCCGGACTGCTCACGGATGGTGAACGATACAACAAGGTGGTTGACATCTGGACAAGAACCAGTGAACAGGTTTCGGACTCCATGATGGCGGAACTGGGCGTTGATACGGTGATCAACAAACGTGGTGAAAAGGTTGAGCAGGATTCATTCAATTCGATCTACATGATGGCCGATTCGGGCGCCCGGGGCTCGCATGCCCAGATCCGGCAACTGGCCGGTATGCGTGGGCTGATGGCCAAGCCGGACGGTTCGATTATCGAAACCCCGATTACGGCGAATTTCCGTGAGGGGTTGAATGTATTGCAATACTTCAATTCGACCCACGGCGCTCGAAAGGGATTGGCCGATACCGCGTTGAAGACCGCGAACTCGGGTTACCTGACGCGGCGGCTGGTCGATGTATGCCAGGACCTGGTGGTCACTGAAACGGATTGCGGCACCGAAAACGGGTTGTTTCGGGAGGCCCAGATACAGGGAGGCGAAGTCGTTGTCCCTCTGAGCGACCGGGTACTCGGGCGTTATGTCAGCGAAGAAATCATTGACCCGGTCACGGGTGAAGTCATGGTTTCCAAAGATCAGATGATCGACGAGAAACTGGTCAGACTGATTGATCAGAATAATATTCATGGAGTCAGGGTGCGTTCTGCGGTGACCTGCGAAACCCGTTACGGAGTGTGCTCCAAATGCTATGGACGCGACCTTGGACGCGGGCACACGATTAATATGGGTGAGGCGGTCGGCGTAATTGCGGCGCAATCCATTGGAGAGCCGGGTACACAGTTGACCATGCGTACCTTCCATATCGGCGGCGCCGCGTCCAGTTCTTCGGTGGTGAGTAACGTTGAACTGAAGAACTCGGGAAAGATTCACCTGAAGTCGGCCAAGCTGGTCGAAAATACAGATGGCAAGCAAGTGGTTGTGACACGGTCCAGCGAACTGGTTGTTCAGGACGCGCAGGGTCGTGACCGCGAACGGCATAAATTGCCTTATGGAGCGGTGTTGAACGTCAATGAAGGTTCACAGGTCAATATTGGTGACATCGTCGCCACCTGGGATCCTCACACCCATCCGATCGTGACCGAAGTGGCGGGCAAGGTCGTATTTACCGACCTCGAAGAGGGGGTGACGGTCAATATGCAAACCGATGATCTGACCGGGAAAAGCACCTATGTCGTACTGGACCCCCAACGACGTCGCGGTAGCGCCCACGATATCAAGCCGACCATCAGTCTGGTTGATCAATCCGGAGACCCCGTCAAGATACCGGGTACGGATATCGCCGCCCGCTATCAACTTCCGCCTGAATCCATCGTCATGCTGGAAGATGGGCAGAATGTGGATAGTGGCGACGTAATCGCGAAAATACCGCAGGAATCGTCCAAAACCCGGGATATTACCGGGGGACTGCCACGGGTTGCGGAACTGTTTGAAGCCCGCAAACCCAAGGAGCCGGCCATTCTGGCCGAGGCAACCGGAATTATTTCATTTGGCAGGGAAACAAAGAGCAAACACCGCCTGGTGATAACCGGCAAGGATGGTGAGACTCACAGTACACTGATTCCAAAGACCCGCCGGATCAATGTGTTCGAAGGCGAGACGGTAGAGCGCGGCGAGGTCGTCGCGGATGGCCCGCCATTGGCGAGTGATATTCTCGAATATCGCGGTGTTGAGGCATTGGCGGACTATATCGTGAACGAAGTACAGGATGTGTATCAATTGCAGGGTGTAAAAATTAATGACAAACACATAGAGGTGATCATTCGCCAGATGCTGAGGAAGGTAAAGGTAGTCGACGTTGGCGACAGCCACTATCTGCCGGGAGAGCAAATCGAAAAATCCGTATTGTTGAAGGAGAATGACAAGCTGGCCGCGCAAGGCAAGGAGCCGATCGTTTTCAATCCTGTTTTGCTGGGTATCACCAAGGCGTCACTGACTACCGAGTCTTTCATTTCTGCGGCTTCCTTCCAGGAAACCACCCGCGTGCTGACCAATTCGTCGGTTAACGGCAAGGTTGATGAACTCCGTGGTCTGAAGGAAAACGTTATCGTCGGGCGCTTGATACCTGCCGGAACCGGACTGGCTTTCCATCAGGACCGAAAGCGCGACAGGCAGACCAGCGCCCTGGAAAGCAAGGAGCTTGAAGAACTGTTGGGCGTTCCCGAAAACGACACAGGTACACCCCGGAACGTCATGGTTGACGATACGGAAGCCTGGGCTGCGGCGTAGGCGTAAAGGAACGAGCGTCATGGGGCTGGGTTTTTGTGGCTATATGCAGTTTTATCGGGCTTCATCCCTTGACAGAGAATTTGTCCCGACATAAAATCGCGCCCCCTCGGGTATGGATACCATTCACCATCTGCAGAATTTCCGGGACTTATCAGGAGCGACTGGCGGTATTTCCGGGGGCAGGTAGATAATGTTAAGAATAATTTTTTAAAAACCCAGCGAATGCCGACACTAAACCAACTGGTCAGAAACCCGCGACAAAAGCAGGTCAGGAAGTCCAATGTTCCGGCCCTGCAGGCTTGTCCGCAAAAGCGCGGTGTTTGCACCCGGGTATATACGACAACCCCCAAGAAGCCAAATTCTGCACTGCGCAAGGTGGCCAGGGTGCGGCTGACCAATGGCCACGAAGTGACCACTTATATCGGTGGTGAAGGCCATAATCTGCAGGAGCACTCGGTGGTGTTGATTAGAGGTGGACGTGTGAAGGATTTGCCGGGCGTCCGGTATCATACTGTGCGTGGAGCGCTGGATACGTCCGGTGTGTCAGACAGACGTCAGGGCCGTTCGAAATACGGCGCCAAACGTCCCAAGTCTTAAATTGCAGGCATTCCGGTCGCCCCGGAACGAAATCGAGATATGTCAAGACGAAGAGAAGTCCCCAAGAGGAAGATTTTGCCGGATCCCAAATACAAGGATCAGACAGTCGCAAAATTTATCAATATCATCATGCTGGACGGCAAGAAGTCGATTGCCGAGGGAATCATGTACGGCGCGCTCGATATCATAAAGGAGCGTAAGGCCACGGAAGACGTGGTCCAGGTCTTTAACTCTGCCCTGGAAAATGTCAGTCCCGGCGTCGAAGTGAAAAGCCGTCGGGTCGGCGGCGCCACCTATCAGGTGCCGGTTGAGGTACGCCCAAACCGTCAAATGGCGCTGGCTATGAGATGGCTGGTGGCCGCCGCGCGCAAGCGGTCCGAGAAATCCATGACAGCCCGGCTGGCGGGGGAACTGATGGACGCCTCACAAGAGCGCGGCAGCGCCTTCAAAAAGCGGGAAGACACTCACAAGATGGCCGAAGCCAACAAGGCGTTTTCTCATTACAGATTCTGACAACAGATATTCCTTCACACGAACCCGGAACTTCAGGCAGTGCCACGCAAAACCCCACTCGAGCGTTATCGTAATATCGGCATCATGGCTCACATTGACGCCGGCAAAACGACGACCACTGAGCGCATACTCTTCTATACCGGCCTTTCCCACAAGCTCGGTGAGGTGCATGACGGCAATGCGGTAATGGACTGGATGGAACAGGAACAGGAGAGAGGGATCACCATTACTTCTGCGGCTACCACCTGTTTCTGGAGTGGTATGGATAAAAGCCTGGAACAGCATCGAATTAATATCATCGACACTCCCGGACACGTTGATTTCACCATTGAAGTCGAACGTTCGCTGCGTGTGCTGGACGGCGCAGTGGCTGTGTTTTGCGCAGTAGGGGGGGTTGAACCACAGTCGGAAACAGTGTGGCGCCAAGCCGACAAATACAATGTGCCAAGAATGGCCTTTGTCAATAAAATGGATCGGACCGGGGCGGATTTCGAGCGCGTTACCGGACAGATCGAAAACCGGCTCGGCGCCAACCCGGTCATGATGCAATTGAATATCGGCGCCGAAGAGCATTTCAGGGGGGTGGTTGACCTCGTCAAAATGAAAGCGATCTCATGGAAAGAAGAAAACATGGGCGTCGAGTTTGAATACAGTGACATCCCTGAAGGACTGGTCGAAAAAGCCGGTCAACTCAGAACCAGACTGGTGGAAACGGCCGCCGAAGCAGACGAGGAAATGATGGAACGTTACTTCGAAAACGGGGATCTTTGTGAACAGGAAATCAGGAGAGGGATTCGAATCCGTACCCTGAATAATGAGATTATCCCGGTATTTTGCGGTTCCGCCTTCAAGAACAAAGGTGTTCAGACGCTGCTTGACGGGATCATTGATTTCATGCCCACCCCACTGGACGTGCCGGCAATCAATGGCGTGGCCGAAGACGGGGAAACCCGGATTCTCCGCAAGTCTGATGACGGGGAGCCGTTTTCCGCGCTGGCATTCAAGATCATGTCAGATTCGTTTTTCGGGCAACTGGTTTTCTTTCGCGTGTATTCAGGAACCATGAAGACCGGCGATACCGTGATCAATTCAGTCAAGGGAAAAAAGGAACGGATTGGCCGGATATTGCAGATGCACTCCAATAACAGGGAGGATATCAAGCAAGTGTATGCCGGTGACATAGCGGCGGCGGTGGGGTTGAAAAGCATCACTACCGGCGATACCCTGTGCGCGGCCAATTCCGTAGTGGCGCTGGAAAAAATGGAATTCCCGGATCCGGTTATCGCCCAGGCGGTTGAACCGAAAACCAGGTCCGATCAGGAGAAGCTGGGTATTGCTTTGGGCAAACTGGCCCGGGAAGACCCTTCCTTCCAGGTTCGTTCTGATGAAGAGTCCGGACAGACCATTATTTCCGGTATGGGTGAATTGCATCTCGAAATCATCGTCGACCGGTTGAAAAGGGAATTCAGTGTGGATGCCAATATCGGCAAACCCCAGGTTGCCTATCGGGAAACGATTACCGAATCGGTTGAAATGGAGCACAAGTATGCGAAGCAGACTGGCGGGCGTGGTCAATATGGTCATGTTCATGTCCGTCTTGAGCCGCAGGAACTGGGGACGGGGTATCAATTTGTCGATGAGATCAAGGGTGGCGTTATACCCAGGGAGTACATTCCCGCAGTCGATAAAGGTATTCAGGCCGCGATGCAGTCGGGGGTGGTTGCGGGTTATCCGGTGATTGATGTCAAGGCAACCCTGTTTTATGGCTCCTATCACGATGTTGATTCATCCGAGCATGCGTTCAAGGCAGCCGGTTCCATGGCTTTTCGGGAAGGCGCCAGAATTGCCAGGCCGCAGTTGCTGGAACCGATGATGACGGTGGAAGTGGTAACCCCGGAAGAATATATGGGAAGCGTGAACGGGGATTTGAGCGCCCGGCGTGGTCTGATCAGTGAAATGAGGGATTCGTCAGGTGGGAAAGTCATAAGGGCTGAAGTGCCCTTGTCGGAGATGTTCGGTTATGCTACCGCATTGCGTTCTGCAACGCAGGGGCGGGCGAATTATACGATGGAGTTCAGGAAATACGCCCCGGTTCCGGAAAATATTGTGGCCGCAGTCAAGGTTGCCGCCTGATCGGTTCATGCAGCGCGCAGATTAAGTTTCAGTAACGAATTCAAGTAACAAATAAAGATTATTCAGGAGACCCATCCATGGCGAAAGAAAAATTTGAGAGAACGAAGCCGCATGTAAATGTCGGTACGATTGGTCATGTCGATCATGGCAAGACGACGCTGACGGCGGCGATGACCAGGGTGTTGTCGGCTCGATACGGCGGTACTGAATCGAAAGCGTTTGACGAGATCGACAACGCGCCGGAGGAGAAGTCCCGCGGAATCACGATCGCCACTGCGCACGTCGAATACCAGACCGAAAATCGGCACTATGCGCACGTTGATTGCCCGGGTCACGCCGACTACATCAAAAACATGATTACCGGCGCCGCGCAGATGGATGGAGCGATCCTGGTATGCAGCGCCGCGGATGGTCCGATGCCGCAGACGCGAGAGCACATTCTGCTGGCGCGTCAGGTTGGGGTTCCCTATATCGTGGTCTATCTGAACAAGGCCGACATGGTGGATGACGAGGAATTGATGGAACTGGTCGAGATGGAAATACGGGAATTGCTGGACACCTACGAATTCCCCGGTGATGATACCCCGATCGTGGTTGGCAGCGCCCTGAAAGCGCTGGAAGGAGACGACTCGGATATTGGAGAAGGCTCGATTCTCAAGCTGGCGGAAGCGCTGGACAGTTATATCCCGGAGCCGGAACGCAAGGTGGACGGCGACTTCCTGATGCCGGTAGAAGATGTGTTTTCGATATCCGGGAGAGGTACGGTGGTGACCGGACGAATTGAACGAGGCGTGATCAAGGTCGGGGAGGAGATTGCCATTGTCGGGATCAAGGATACCATGGTGACGGTTTGTACCGGTGTCGAGATGTTCCGCAAGCTGCTGGACGAAGGCCAGGCGGGAGACAACGTGGGGGTTCTGCTGCGCGGGACCAAACGCGAGGAAGTGGAGCGCGGACAGGTGCTGGCGAAGCCCAAAAGCATTACGCCGCATACCCGGTTCGATGCGGAAGTGTATATCCTGTCGAAGGAGGAAGGCGGCCGTCATACGCCATTTTTCAATGGATACCGCCCCCAGTTTTACTTCCGGACGACAGATGTAACCGGGTCATGTGATTTGCCGTCGGATATTGAGATGGTGATGCCGGGCGATAATGTGGCGATGTCGGTGGCATTGATTGCGCCGATTGCGATGGAAGAGGGATTGCGGTTTGCGATCCGGGAAGGTGGGCGTACTGTGGGAGCGGGCGTCGTTACCAAAATCATCGAATGATTTTATAAAAAAGGCGGTTCCGGGAGAATTTCTGAACAATGGTAGAAAATCAAAAAATCCGTATCAGTTTGAAAGCGTTCGATCACAAGATGATTGATCATTCGGCGCTGGAAATCGTCGATACGGCCCGACGCACAGGCGCATTGGTAAAGGGCCCTATCCCGCTGCCGACCAGGATCGAAAAATACACGCTTTTGCGGTCCCCACACGTCAACAAGAAAGCTCGGGACCAGTTTGAAATCAGGACCCACAAGAGGATTCTCGATATCGTGCAACCGACCGATAAAACGGTAGACGCCTTGATGAAGCTCGACCTCGCTGCCGGGGTTGACGTGGAAATCAAATTGAACTGAACAAACAGATCAACGAGACACAGACAGGTTACAAGATGTCATTAGGACTGGTTGGGAAAAAAATCGGGATGACCCGCGTCTTCACGGAAGAGGGAAGGTCCCGGCCGGTTACGGTGATCGAGGTTTTGCCGAACCGGGTCACACAAATCAGGACCCGGGATAACGATGGTTACGACGGGCTCCAGGTTACCACGGGAGAACGGCGCGCCAGCCGGGTCAGCAAGGCCATGAAAGGTCATTTTTCCAGGGCGGGGGCGCGGCCTGGCAGAGGGGTCTGGGAGTTTCGGCTCGATGACGCGGTTGCGGTCAACCCCGGGACCGAGTTGACGGTCAGCCTGTTTTGCGAGGGGCAGAAGGTGGATGTGTCCGGGCGAACCATCGGCAAGGGGTTTGCGGGAGTTATGAAACGTCATGGTTATGGCGGTGGCCGCGCTACCCACGGCAACTCGAAAGCGCACAGGCTCGGTGGTTCCATCGGAAATGCGCAGGACCCGGGCCGGGTTTTCAAGGGCAAGAAAATGGCGGGGCACATGGGCGCCGTGAAAGCCGTTCAGCAGAACCTGGATGTGGTCAGGGTTGATGAGGCCAGGAACATTATTTTGATTGCGGGTTCGATTCCGGGCTCCAGGGGCGCCGATGTCATCATTTGCCCGGCAGTCAAGTCTGACGGGTTGCTGAATGTGCCAGCCGGACAGGCGGCCTGAGGAGAAACAATGGCTATCCAATTAAAAGTGAATTCATCGGTTGAGCCCGATTCCGCGGAGGTGGTGGAATTGTCTGAAGATAATTTTGGTGTGGATTTCAACGAATCACTGATTCATCAGGTTGTCGTCGCTTATCAGGCAGGCGGGCGCAGCGGTACGCGCGCTCAAAAGAACCGGGCCGCGGCCCGTGGAGGCAGCGCCAAACCCTGGAGGCAAAAAGGCACGGGCCGGGCACGGGCAGGAACAATCCGGAGCCCGATTTTTACCGGGGGCGGACGCGCGTTTCCGCTGTCGACCCGGGATTTCTCCCGGAAGGTCAACAAGAAGATGTATCGCGCGGCGATGCGTTCCATCCTGTCGGAGTTGAATCGTCAGGAAAGACTGGTTGTGGTTGACTCGATGGCGATGGATACCCCTGCAACCGGTTCTCTTGTTCAGGCGCTGAAAGGACTGGACGCCGACCGGGCGTTGATTGTGCTCCCGGACAACGACCGGAATGTCGAACTGTCCGCCCGTAATCTGCAGTCAGTCAGTGTATGCACCAGCCGCAGTATTGACCCGGTCAGTCTGATCAGCCATCCCAAAGTGGTGATTACCGCAGACGCGGCTCGCAGTATTGACGAGATACTGTCCGGCAAGTCTGCAAGCGGCATGGAGGCGGGATCATGAATACCCGAACAATCAGCGCTCCTTCGAGAGTCAGTGAGGAGCGTTTGTATCAGATCATCCTGAAACCGGTGATCTCCGAAAAGACGACATTGGTAGCGGACCAATATCGGCAGATCGTATTCCAGGTCAGGACGGATGCGCGCAAGAATGAAATACGGCTGGCGGTTGAGAAATTGTTTGAGGTCAAGGTTAAAAACGTACAGGTAGTGAATGTGCGGGGAAAAATGAAGCGACATGGCCGGGCCGCCGGTGTCCGAAACAACTGGAAGAAGGCTTATGTCTGTCTGGAGGAAGGACAGGACATTGATTTCATGAGTATGGCGGGAGCCTGATTGTCGGGCACACGCAAGACAGAAAAACAGTAACGATATGGCGCTAGCAAAACAAAAACCAACGACTCCGGGCCGCAGAAGCATGGTCAAGGTGGTGTCCCCTGAACTGTACAAGGGCAAACCATATCAACCCTTGCTTGCGCCCAAGACGGCTATTGATGGTCGCAACAACAAGGGGCGCATTACTGTCAGACATCGCGGCGGAGGTCACAAGCGTCATTACCGCCTGATTGATTTCAAGCGTGACAAGGATGGAATTGCGGCAACCGTCAAGCGGATCGAGTATGATCCCAACCGCAGCGCCCATATCGCGTTACTGGTTTACAAGGATGGCGAACATCGATACATGATCGCGCCCAGGGGTATTTCGGTTGGAGACACCGTGATGTCCGGGTCAGGCTGCGGCTACAACGTCGGCAACAGTATGCCGTTGAAAAGCATGCCGGTCGGCTCCGTTGTGCATTGTCTTGAACTGAAGCCGGGGAAAGGGGCGCAGATTGCCAGGTCGGCAGGCGCCGCTGTTCAATTCGTCGGCAAGGAAGGAGCGTATGCCCAGCTTCGGTTGCGTTCCGGAGAGATGCGCAGGGTTCGCCTCGAGTGCCGCGCGACCATCGGTCAGGTGGGCAACTCCGAGAACAGTCTGCGCAAGCTCGGCAAGGCCGGCGCAAAACGCTGGAGAGGATTTCGGCCTACCGTACGCGGGGTGGCTATGAATCCGGTTGATCATCCGCATGGCGGTGGAGAAGGCCGCACATCGGGTGGCCGCGCCCCCTGTACTCCCTGGGGTGTTCCGACCAAGGGTTACAGAACACGTTCCAATAAACGTACTTCATCAATGATTATTCGCAGGCGGAAGAAATAGCCATGCCCCGTTCAATTAGAAAAGGTCCTTTTGTCGACCACCATCTGTGGACAAAAGTTGAAAGAGCCAGAGCAGAAAATTCACGCAAGCCGATCAAGACATGGTCACGGCGCTCCATGATCATGCCGGAGTTCGTGGGCCTGACCATTGCCGTGCACAATGGCCGACAGCATGTACCGATTCTGGTCAATGAAAACATGGTGGGTCACAGGCTTGGCGAGTTTGCGCCGACGCGCACTTATCGCGGACATGTGGCCAACAAGAAATCGTAGCGCAAATCGTATAGAAAATCATGCAAGCCAGGTCAGTAGCAAAATATGTCAGGTTGTCAGCGCAGAAATGTCGTCTGGTGGCTGATCAGATCCGGTCTCTCTCGGTTGAACAGGCATTCGAGGTGCTTTCTTTCAGCAATAGAAAAGCGGCGGTTCCATTGAAAAAAGCGCTCAATTCAGCGATTGCAAACGCGGAGCACAACGAAGGCGCGGATATTGATGACCTTTGGGTAAACCAGGTGATGGTCGATGAGGCGCCTGTTATCAAGCGATTCCGGGCCCGGGCGAAAGGCCGCGGCACCCGAATCCTGAAGAGGAACTGCCATATCACCCTGAGCGTCAGTGACGAGCCCGGAGCCAGGGCGAAAAGCTGATTTCAGCAAAACAGAAATATACAAAAGAAGTATAAATAATGGGCCAAAAAGTACAACCAAACGGCATTCGCCTCGGTATCGTGAAGGACTGGAGCGCGAAATGGTACGCGAACAATTCCAATTACGCGAAAATACTGGCGAGCGATCTCAAAATCAGGGCATACCTGACCAAAAAACTGTCGAACGCGGCGGTCAGTAAAATTGCCATTGATCGCCCTGCCCAGAACCTGAACGTGACCATTTTTACGGCGCGTCCGGGAATTGTGATTGGCAAGAAGGGTGAAGACATCGAGAAACTTCGATTTGCGCTGGCCCGATTGAATGGCAGCCCGGTTCAGGTTGCGGTTGAGGAAATTCGCAAGCCCGAGCTGGACGCCAAACTGGTCGCTGAAAATATATGCCAGCAACTGGAGAAAAGAATCATGTTTCGCCGCGCCATGAAGCGCGCGGTGCAAAACTCCATGAGACTCGGCGCTCAAGGTGTCAAGATCATGCTTTCAGGGCGTCTCAACGGGGCTGAAATAGCGCGTACCGAGTGGTATCGGGAAGGTCGGGTGCCATTGCATACGTTGCGGGCCGATATTGATTACGGTGTTCACGAGGCGCTCACCACTTATGGAATTATTGGTGTGAAAGTATGGATATTCAAGGGTGAGATTCTCAAGGAGGAAAAAGTCGAAACCTCCACGTCAAAGGCGGTCACTGAACCCAAAACAGAAGTTGTATAGACATGCTCCAGCCAAAAAGAACAAGATTCCGCAAACAGCATAAAGGCCGAAACCGCGGCCTCGCTACCCGCGGCAACCGTATCAGCTTCGGTGAGTTCGGCCTTCAATCGGCTACTCGCGGGCGCCTGACCGCGCGCCAGATCGAAGCGGGGCGCCGCGCCATTACCCGCCATGTCAAACGGGGCGGAAGAATCTGGATCCGCGTTTTCCCGGACAAACCGGTCTCGAAAAAACCGCTTGAGGTTCGCATGGGCAAGGGTAAGGGTAATCCGGAGTTCTGGGTGGCGCTGATTCAACCAGGCGCCATGTTATATGAAATCGAAGGGGTGCCTGAAAAGTTGGCGCAGGAAGCGTTTCGCCTGGCCAGCGCCAAATTGCCGCTCCAGACTAATTTTGCGCGACGTCAGGTGGGCTGATGAAAGCATCAGAATTAAGAAACAAGTCCCGGGAAGACCTCATGCAGGAGTTGATCGCCCTGCGTAAAGAGCAGTTTAACCTGCGTATGCAGCGCGGGGCCGGTCAACTGGCAAACCCGGCCCGATTTCGTTTCGTGCAAAAGGATATTGCGCGAATCAAAACCGTCCTCAATGAAAAGCCTTCGCGACCACGATCCGGTCAGACAGCAGATGAATCAGTGACAAATCAATGAACACACAAACCGATCAAGAAGTAACCAAACGGCAAATTGAAGGCAATGTTGTCTCTGTTGCGAATGACAAGAGTATTACTGTGCTGGTTGAGAGGAAGGTGAAGCATCCGCTGTACAAGAAATATATCCGCAGGTCTACCAGATTGCATGCTCATGACGAAAACAACGAGTGCAAAACAGGGGACACGGTGCGGGTCGAGGCCTGTCGTCCGGTCTCGAAAACCAAATGCTGGCGCCTGGTTGCGGTGGTTGCCAGGGCCGTCTGATCAAGGTACAGGAGAGATAAGGCGATGATTCAGATGCAGTCAATGATGTCGGTAGCCGACAACAGCGGCGCCAAACGGGTAATGTGTATCAAGGTATTGGGCGGCTCAAAGCGGAGGTACGCCGGCATTGGCGACATTGTGAAAATCACCATAAAGGAAGCGTTGCCTAACAGCAGGGTGAAAAAGGGAGATGTTTATGATGCCGTTATCGTCAGGACCAGAAGCGGTGTTCGTCGACCCGATGGCTCATTGATCCGGTTCGACAAGAATTCGGCTGTGTTGCTGAACGCTTCCCATCAGCCCGTCGGCACCCGAATATTTGGCCCTGTGACCCGGGAGCTCCGATCAGAGAAATTCATGCGAATTATTTCCCTGGCGCCGGAAGTCCTGTGATAAAGAATTTGAGGAAATGATCCCGAGGACCTGAGCAATGAGAAGAATAAAAAAAGGCGACGATGTCATTGTTATCTGCGGGCGCGACAAAGGCAAACGCGGAAACGTTTTGAAGACGCTGGATAACGACCGTGTCCTGGTTGACAATGTCAACCTCGTTAAACGTCATACCAAAGGCAACCCGAATACCGGGGAAACCGGGGGTATCCTGGAAAAAGAAGCCTCTATCGCGTTGTCAAACATCGCCTTGTATAACCCGGTTACCAAAAAGGGTGAAAGAGTCGGATTCAAAAGACTGGAAGACGGCAGGAAAGTCCGTTACTTCAAATCGAACAATGAAGTAGTGGATCTTGCATAACTTGATGACTGATCAGAATAGAATATTGATACGCAAATGGCCAGATTGCTCGAAAAGTACAGAACTGAAATAGCGCCGAAACTCCAACAGGAGTTTTCGTTCAAGAGTGTAATGGAGGTGCCCCGCATCACAAAAATCACCTTGAACATGGGGCTTGGCGAGGCGGTCGCAAACAAGAACGTGCTGCAAAGCGCCGCGGCCGACCTGGAAAAGATTTGCGGTCAGAAGCCCGTAATTACCAGAGCGAAAAAGTCGGAAGCGGCATTCAAGATACGCGAGGGCTGGGCCGTTGGCGCCAAGGTAACGTTGCGGCGGGCGCGTATGTATGAATTTCTCGACCGGTTGATTTCTGTCGCTATTCCGCGCATCCGGGATTTTCGGGGACTCCCCGGAAAATCCTTTGACGGGCGGGGGAATTACGCATTTGGCCTGAAAGAACAGATCGTTTTTCCGGAAGTCGATTATGACCATATAGATGCCCTGCGTGGTCTGGATATCTGCATTACTACATCGGCGAAAACCGATAAACAGGCGGCGGCGTTGCTGCGCGAATTCAAATTCCCGATCAAGAGTTGAGACATGGCGAAGAAATCAATGGTAGCTCGAGAAGTAAAACGCAGAAAACTGATTGAGGCGCATGCTGCAAGGCGTCAGGAACTGGCAACCCGGATCAGAGACCGGAAAACCGACTCTGAAGATCAGTTTCAGGCCATGCTGGACCTTCAGAAGTTGCCCAGGGATTCGAGCCCGGCTCGCAAACGGAATCGTTGTGAGTTGACCGGCCGATCCAGAGGGTATTTCAGAAAGTTCGGACTATGCCGGAATAAATTACGCGAAGTCATCATGCGCGGTGAAGCCCCGGGCGTCGTCAAGTCAAGCTGGTAATCCCGATACCCGTCAAAGTTATAAAACAGAGAAATCATTGAAATGAGTATGTCAGATCCCATAGCCGATATGCTGACCCGGATACGGAACGGCTCCCGGGCTCAAAAAACCCATGTCCGGATGCCCGCGTCGAGAAGCAAGGCCGCTATTGCGGAAGTATTGAAGGATGAAGGCTATATTTCCGGTTTTTCCATGGACTACGATGGCGTTTTCCGGGCGCTTGATGTTGAATTGAAGTATTTTCAGGGTGATCCGGTGATCGAAGAGATCCAGCGGGTCAGCCGGCCAAGCTGCCGGATTTATGCCAGCAAGGATGATTTGCCATCCATAAAGAATGGATTGGGCATTGCCCTGGTATCGACTTCAAAAGGTCTGTTGACTGACAAATCCGCCCGCCAGGCCGGAGTTGGCGGTGAAATAATCTGCACCGTTTTCTAGCGGGCGCGAACCGACTGAACAAATCTGTAAATTACCCGAACATTAAATATGTCACGAATTGCAAAAACCCCCGTGCCTGTGCCGTCCGGCGTCGATATCAGGATTGATAATGGCCTGGTGACTGCAAAAGGCCCCAGGGGTGAACTGGCTTTTCAACTGATCCCGGGAATCGAAGTGATTCACAATGAAGGGACGCTGAACGTGCGTCTGCAGAAAACCGAAGGCAGGGTCAGCAAACATATTCTTTCAATGTCCGGTACGACCCGGGCGATGCTGCAGAACCTGATTCTGGGAGTGACGACCGGGTTTGAGAAGAGACTGACTATCAAGGGGGTCGGTTATCGCGCCCAGGTCCAGGGCCGGAATCTGAATCTGAATCTTGGATTCTCACACCCTGTCGTTTATGAATTGCCGGAGGGGATTAGCGCTGCGACACCGACTCAAACCGAAATAACGCTGAGCGGCACAGACAAGCAGGCTGTGGGTCAGGCAGCCGCTGATATTCGGGCCTTTCGCCCTCCGGAACCCTACAAGGGGAAAGGAATCCGATATCTGGATGAACACGTCGCAAGAAAACAGGCCAGGAAGAAATAACCGAACCACGATATAAAAACCACGACCATGATGAACAAAAACCAGGCCAGGCGGAGAAGGGCCAGAAAATCCAGGGGCAAAATAGCGCGACTGGAAGCCACTCGATTGTCGGTGTACCGGACTCCGCGGCATTTCTACGCGCAGGTTTTCGACAAGACCGGACAAAGGGTGCTGGCAGCCGCATCGACACTCGATGCCGGACTCCGCGCATCCCGGACAACCGGCGGCAACTGTGAGGCGGCTGTAGCCGTGGGTGAATTATTGGCGAACAACGCCAGAGCCGCGGGTGTTGAGACGGTCGCGTTTGACCGATCCGGATATAGATACCATGGCAGGGTCAAGGCGTTTGTTGATTCTGCCCGACTCCATGGACTGAAATTCTGACAATGAAAAAGATTAATGGCTAAAGCAAGAGAACGCGACAACGCTCGCAAAGACAATTATCAGGAACAACTGATTAACGTGAGACGTGTTTCAAAGGTCGTCAAGGGGGGTCGGATATTTGGTTTTTCGGCGTTGACCGTGGTCGGTGACGGAGAAGGACGAGTGGGTATGGGGCGCGGCAAGGCCAGAGAAGTCCCGATTGCGGTGCAAAAGGCGATGGAAGACGCTCGCCGTAATATGTTCAAGGTTCATATCAACGGCAACACCCTGCAATATCCGATGGTGGGTCATCATGGCGCCGTGCGGGTTGTATTGAGACCGGCGGCAGAGGGCACCGGGATTATTTCAGGGGGGACCATGCGCGCCGTTTTTGAAGTGATGGGAATTCAGAATGTACTGACCAAGGTGATTGGCACTACCAATCCAGTGAATGTGACCCGCGCCACCATTTCCGCGTTGAAAGGAATGCGAAGCACGGCTTATATCGCGGCAAAACGCGGCAAGAGCCTGGATCAAATAAAATGAGTCGGCGGCGCCGCTCACGAAAACACTTGAAAAACACTTGAAAAATGAGTCAGAAAAAAACCTTGAAAGTCACCCAGACCCGCAGCATTCATGGTCGTTTGAAGAAGCATCAGGCTTGTGTGCGCGGGTTGGGGTTACGCAGAATGCATCACACTGTCGAAGTGCCGGATACACCGGAGAACAGAGGCATGATCAATAAAGTGAGCTACATGGTTCGTTGCGAGGAAATCTGACTCACCTTAATAGAAAAAACGGGATTGCTCGGACTTTATCAAAAATGACAACATTAAGACTCAATAATATAAAACCGGCGCCAGGTTCCAGAACCAGGGCGAAAAGGGTAGGAAGAGGTCCCGGCTCAGGGTTCGGTAAAACCGCCGGGCGTGGTCATAAAGGTCAGAAGTCGCGCGCCGGTGGTTATCATAAAGTGGGTTTTGAGGGTGGTCAAATGCCCTTGCAGCGCCGATTGCCGAAGCGTGGATTTCGCTCAAGAGTGAATATCCATACCGCGGAAATCAGGCTGTCTGAACTGGGCAGGGTCAAGGGTGATATTGTGGATATTAACGCCCTTAAAACCGCTGGTGTGATCGGCCTGAATATCAATCGGGCAAAAGTGATTCTCTCCGGCCAGCTCGGGCAGGCTGTGACCCTGAAGGGCATTGGTGTGACCCGGGGCGCCAGGGCGGTGATCGAAGAGGCCGGCGGGAAAATAGAGGAATAAGCCGGAGCATGGCGAAAATGAAGAAATTACCGACCCCGGGCATGTTCGGGGGGCTGTCTGAACTGAAACAGCGTATCCTGTTTTTGCTGGGCGCCTTGCTGGTATTCCGGTTCGGCACCCATGTCCCGGTTCCGGGGGTGGACCCGGCGGCCATTGCGGAGTTGTTTCAGCAGACCAGGGGCTCTATTGTAGACATCTTTAATATGTTTTCAGGCGGGGCATTGAGCCGTCTTTCCATTTTCGCTCTGGGTGTAATGCCTTATATTTCAGCGTCAATCATCATGCAAATGATGACCGCGGTGGTGCCGAGCCTTGAACAAATAAAAAAGGAAGGAGAGGCGGGCAGACGAAAAATCACGCAATATACCCGCTATTTTACGGTCGTGCTCGCGTTGTTTCAGGGGATTGGAATTTCAGTCGCTATTGAAAGCCAGCAGGTTTCAGGCAGCCCTGTGATATTGATTCCGGGTCTCGGGTTCAAGGTGGTGACTGCCGCTACCCTTTGTGCCGGCACCATGTTCCTGGTCTGGCTCGGAGAGCAGGTTACCGAAAGAGGAATCGGAAATGGTATTTCGCTGATTATTTTTGCATCCATTGTTTCAGGATTGCCCTCAGCGGTTGCCGGTACGCTGGAGCTTGCCCGGACCGGCGCCTTGTCCGGCGGTATTGTCCTGATTTTGTTCATCGGGGCGATCGCGGTAACCTGGTTTGTCGTATTTGTGGAGCGCGGTCAGCGCAGAATTACGGTGAATTATGCGAAACGGCAGCAGGGACGAAGAATGATGGCGGGTCAGAGCAGCCATCTTCCGTTCAAGTTGAATATGGCCGGGGTTATTCCCCCTATATTTGCATCGAGTCTGATCCTGTTCCCCGCCAGCCTGGGCAGTTGGTTCGGACAAGCGGATGGCATGCGCTGGATGACCGATATTGCGACCAAACTGCAACCCGGCGAACCGGTTTACACGCTGTTTTATGGTGGGATGATCATATTTTTCTGCTTTTTCTATACGGCGCTGGTATTCAACCCCAATGAGATTGCCGACAATCTCAAAAAATCCGGCGCTTTCATTCCCGGCATCCGCCCGGGAGTACAGAGCGCCAGGTATATCGACAGCGTTGTTTCCAAGTTGACCATGATCGGAGCCATCTACATCACCTTTGTTTGTCTGATTCCAGAGTTCCTGATCGTCAAATGGAGTGTTCCATTTTACTTTGGAGGGACTTCCCTGTTGATTATTGTGGTGGTGACCATGGACCTGATTTCCCAGGTTCAGTCACATTTGATGTCCCGCCAATATGAAAGCATCATGAAAAAATCACCTTTTTCAAGGCCCCAGGGTGTTCGCTAGACAAGACGCATCCGGATTGTTCGGAGAAATAGAGAAATGAAAGTAAGAGCATCTGTCAAGAAAATCTGCAGAAATTGCAAAATAATCCGCAGGAATCGCATCGTGCGCGTGATTTGCAGTAACCGCCGACACAAGCAACGTCAAGGTTAGCGTGGCGGATTGATGAAAACAGGAGTTGGTGAAAATTGATGGAATCCGCGAAATTTGATAGAATCCGCGTCCCCGAAATTTTCGCCAACCATTTATAGAGATTAAAGATGGCACGTATTGCTGGAATCAATTTACCGAACCACAAACACATCGAGATCGGATTGACCTCGATTTACGGTATTGGCCGTCGTACTGCGCAGAAAATCTGTGATGACGCCGATATTGATCGTGCCTGCAAGGTCAATACCCTGAGTGACGAGCAGGCCGAGCGCCTTCGCGCCGAGGTCGCAAAATATGAAGTGGAAGGGGATCTCCGGCGTGAGGTTTCGATGAATATCAAGCGATTGATGGACCTCGGTTGTTATCGCGGTCTGCGCCACAGGAGAGGACTTCCGGTGAATGGTCAAAGAACGAAGACCAATGCCCGAACCCGGAAAGGGCCACCCCGCGCGGTCAAAAAATAACTGCCGCTTACCCGGATAATCATTCAAGGCAAATTACATAATGGTCAAAGCAAGCGCAACGAGCAGGAAAGGAAAAGCGAAAATCAGAAAGAATGTGACGGAAGGGGTCGCGCATATCCATGCGACTTTCAACAACACGATCATTACCATTTCAGACCGGCATGGCGATACGTTGTGTTGGGCCTCGGCGGGTAATTCCGGGTTCAGGGGATCGCGTAAAAGTACCCCGTTTGCGGCGCAGACTGCCGCTGAAAGCTGTGGCAGACGTGCCCAGGAAATGGGCGTGAAACAATTGGAAGTGAAAATCAAGGGGCCGGGTCCGGGTCGCGAGTCCGCGATTCGCGCATTGAATGCGCTTGGATTCGAGATTCATTCAATTTCTGACATAACCCCGATTCCACACAATGGTTGCCGCCCTCCCAAGCGGCGGCGCGTGTAGTAACACCGCAATTTCAGATTCAATATCCAGGTTAAGTTTAATGGCAAGATATATTGGTCCAACATGCAAACTGGCGCGCCGCGAAGGGACTGACCTGTTCCTGAAAAGCCCGGTCAGAACGATTGACTCAAAGTGCAAGTTTGATCGTACCCCCGGAGTGAAGGTCGCCGGTCGCCGCTCAAGGAGCACGGTGTATGGTATCCAGCTGAGGGAAAAGCAGAAACTGCGTCGTATGTACGGGGTGCTGGAGAAGCAGTTCCGGAACTACTATAAAGCTGCGGCGCGGATTCCAGGCTCAACCGGATTGAATCTGCTGCAACTGCTCGAAAGCAGGCTGGATAATGTGGTCTATCGGCTGGGATTTGGCGTGACCCGCGCTGAAGCGCGTCAACTGGTCAGCCACAAATGCATCATGGTGAACAAGGTGAAAGTCAATGTGCCTTCCTATCAGGTAAAACCCGGTGATGAAATTGAGGTGGTGGAGAAGAGCAAGAAACAACTGCGGATTACCGCGGCGCTGGAGATATCAGAGCAAATCGGCGTTGCGCCCTGGGTTGATTCTGACCCGGCCGCGGTGAAGGGAGTCTATAAAATGCTTCCCGAAAGATCCGACCTGTCACCGGACATCAATGAAGCGCTGGTTGTGGCGCTTTATTCCCGGTAAGCCATCCCCTATTTTCTGAATTTAAACTTCGTTTCAATCACGAGGACAACTGATGCAGGATCCTACTGTAGAATTCTTAAGACCCCGTCTGATGGAAGCCAAAACCATCGACGCCCAACATTCGAGAATTACCATTGAGCCTCTTGAACGTGGATTCGGCCATACTCTTGGTAATGCGCTTCGACGCATCATGCTGTCGTCGATGCCCGGCTGTGCGGTCACCGAGGTTCGAATTGAGGGTGTGTTGCATGAATATTCCACCCTCGAAGGGGTACAGGAAGACGTGATCGATATTCTGATGAACCTGAAATCCCTGCCTGTGATCATGCACACCCGCAACAAGGCCGTTGTCTCGCTGCATAAAAAAGGCCCCGGCGCCGCGACGGCGGCGGATATTCAGCTGGATGATGATATCGAGCTGGTTGACCTGAACCATCACATTGCCACGCTGTCAAAGGATGCCGAACTCGATATGGATATTACCATTTGCCGCGGTCGCGGCTACCAGAGCGCCGAAAGCCGGCTCAGTGATTCGGACGTGTCCCGCGCCGTGGGAGTGATTCAACTGGATGCCTCATTCAGTCCGATAACCCGGATTTCATACTCCGTGGAAGATGCCAGGGTCAAGCAATTGACCGACCTTGATCGATTGGTGCTGGAAATTGAATCCAACGGCTCTATCGACCCGGAGGTTGCGGTAAGAAGGGCCGCTACCATACTGCACGATCAGATCTCTGTTTTTGTGAATCTGGAAGAATCCATGATCCAGAGTATGGAAGAAGAACAACCGGAAATTGACGCCACCCTGCTGAAGCCGGTTGATGATCTTGAGTTGACCGTGCGGTCTGCCAACTGCCTGAAGGCGGAAAACATCTACTATATCGGCGACCTGGTGCAACACACGGAAACAGAGCTGTTGAAAACCCCCAATCTGGGCAAGAAGTCCCTCACTGAGATCAAGGATGTGCTGAAACAGCGGGGGTTCACGCTGGGTTGGAAAATCGAAAAATGGCCGCCGGCGTCTTTGGCTAAAGAAGACGAGGGCACCATCATGGGACGGGACTAGAAAATGCGTCACAGAAAAGCGGGCCGAAGCCTGAATCGAACCTCATCGCACCGAAAAGCCATGTTCAGCAACATGGCCAACTCGTTGTTTCTGCATGAGCGGATCAAGACCACAGTACCGAAGGCGAAAGAGCTGCGAAGATTCGCGGAACCCCTGATCACACTGGCCAAAACCTCCAGTGTAGCCAATCGCCGTCTGGCGTTTGCGCGGTTGCGGGACCGTAAAATGGTGACCAAGTTGTTCGATGATATCGGACCTCATTTCAAACAGCGTCCTGGCGGATACCTGAGAGTCCTGAAATGCGGATTCAGGTTGGGCGATAACGCGCCGATGGCTTATGTGCAGTTGGTTGACCGGCCCCGCGAAAATGAAAATGATGACGGTTGACAGGCCGTATAATCCGTATTTTCCGACATACAAGAAGGGTGGTTGAGTGTCTGGCGCCGGTGCGCGCGGCAAGTCCGGCAACTGGGCAAAGCGGCAGAATCACGATGTCTTCGTCAGGCAGGCCCGAATCCGGGGACTCCGCGCGCGCTCGGTTTTCAAACTGGAACAGATTGACAGCAAATATCACCTGATCAAACCCGATACCCGGATTGTCGATCTCGGTTGCGCCCCCGGAAGCTGGTCGCAATATGCCGCCGGGCGCATATCATCCGCCAATCGAATCGTCGGGGTTGATCTCCTGCCCATGGGGAAACTGGAGAAGGTGCAATTCATCCAGGGTGATTTTACCGACCCGGTTATTCAGCATAAAATCAGTCAATGTTTCCCTGATTCGGGAATTGACCTTGTATTATCGGATATGGCCCCCAATATTACGGGTATACGTATCACGGATCAGGCCAACGCTGAACAGTTACATTTCGCCACCCTGGATTTTTGCGGGATTGCCCTGAAGCGGGGGGGAAATCTGGTCACCAAGATGTTTGAAGGTGAAACCCTGGACTCAATCAGAAAACAGTTCAAAGCCTGCTTTGACGGTGTGCAGACGGTTAAACCCGCGGCTTCGCGCTCGCAATCCAGGGAGGTTTACCTCGTGGCCCGTGGATTTTTAGCCGCAAAATGATTCTTGACTGATTCCTGCGGTATATACCGTATAATTGAGAACAATATCGACAAAGAGTGGATTTTATCCGGAGAGTGTGAGTTGCCCAATATGACGAAAAACATACTGTTGTGGCTGGTGATTGCCATGGTATTGATGTCGGTTTTCAATAACTTCACCAGTTCGGGTGGCGGTTCAAGTAGCGAGATCGTCTACTCGACATTCCTGGATCAGGTCAGACAGGGAAACGTGACGGCAGTCGAAATCGACAATGAGACCATGACCATTCGCGGCACGACCCATCGCGGCGAAACCTTCGTCACTTATGCGCCTGACGACCCCAAGCTGGTTGATGACCTGGTTTCAAACAAGGTTGACATCAAGGCGAAGAAAAAAGAAGAAACCTCACTGCTGATGCATCTGCTGATCAGCTCGTTTCCGATCCTCCTGTTGATTGGCGTATGGATATTCTTCATGAAACAAATGCAGGGCGGCGGGCGCGGCGGCGCCTTGAGCTTCGGCAAGAGCAAAGCCAGAATGCTGACCGAGGACAAGAACCAGATTACCTTTGAAGACGTGGCCGGCGTCGATGAAGCCAGGGAGGAAGTCGAGGAACTGGTCGAATTTCTGAAAGACCCGTCCCGCTTCAGGAAGCTCGGTGGACGGATACCCCGCGGCGTTTTGATGACCGGCAGTCCGGGCACCGGCAAGACCCTGCTGGCCAAGGCCATCGCCGGGGAGGCGAAGGTTCCGTTCTTTACCATATCCGGCTCGGATTTCGTGGAAATGTTTGTCGGCGTCGGCGCCTCCAGGGTGCGGGACATGTTTGAGCAGGCCAAGAAACACGCCCCCTGCATTATTTTCATTGATGAAATCGATGCGGTCGGTCGACAAAGGGGAGCCGGTCTCGGTGGAGGTCATGACGAGCGCGAACAGACGCTGAACCAGCTATTGGTGGAAATGGATGGCTTTGACGCCGGTGAAGGGGTTATTGTGATTGCCGCGACCAACCGGCCGGATGTGCTGGACCCGGCCCTGTTGCGTCCGGGGCGGTTCGACCGCCAGGTGGAGGTCCCGCTGCCGGATATCAGGGGCCGGGAAGCGATCCTGAAAGTGCACATGAAGAAGGTTCCGCTGGCTGATGACATTGATCCTGCGATCATTGCCCGCGGCACTCCCGGCTTCTCCGGGGCGGACCTGGCCAACCTCATCAATGAAGCCGCCTTGTTCGCTGCCCGTGAAAACAGGAAAGTAGTCAACATGGAGCAGTTTGAAAAAGCCAAGGACAAGGTCCTGATGGGGGTTGAACGCCGCTCCATCGTGATGCCTGAAGAGGAGCGTCAGAATACCGCCTATCATGAATCAGGGCATACTGTTGTGGCAAAAGTGTTGTCCGAATACACCGACCCGGTCCACAAGGTCACCATTATCCCGCGGGGCAGGGCATTGGGAGTGACCATGCAACTGCCGGCAGAGGACCGTTACAGCCATAACCGGGAGTATCTGTTCGCCAGAATTGCGGTGTTGATGGGTGGACGGATTGCCGAAGAAGTATTCATGGATCAGATGACGACCGGCGCTTCGAATGATTTCGAGCAGGCTACCCAACTCGCCCAGAACATGGTGGCGCGCTGGGGTATGAGTGATACGCTTGGTCCCCGGGTATATGGTGACAATCACAGTGAGGTTTTTCTGGGACGGGAGATGTCTACCCAGCGTAATGTCAGCCCGGATACCGCAGAGAAGGTCGAAAAGGAAGTTTCCCGGATCATTGTCGAGCAATATGATCGGGCGCGTTCCATTGTTGAAGACAACCGGGCCAAAATCGAAGTGATGGCGCAGTCTTTGCTGGAATGGGAAACGCTGGATTCCAGCCAGGTGGATGAAATCATGGCGGGCCAGAATCCGACGCCTCCCGAGGAGAAACCGGAAAAGCCTCCGTCTTCGGATTCCAGACCCGATGACGATACTCTGCTGGACGAATCCGACCTGGATCTGCCGAACCCGGACAGGCTGCATTAATTCCGGTTATCTTGAAATCATGAGGGGTTCGCTTTTCGGTACGGACGGTGTCAGGGGGCGGGTCGGAGAAGAACCGATTACTCCCGCCATCATGCTGAAACTGGGCTGGGCGGCGGGCCGGGTCTTCGTTGATTCCGGCAAGGGTAATGAAGTATTGATCGGGAAAGATACCCGGGTTTCAGGTTACCTGCTGGAATCCGCCCTCGAAGCCGGGTTCTCATCGGCCGGAGTCAACATTTCCCTGCTCGGCCCCATGCCAACGCCGGGCGTCGCCTGGCTGACCCGCACTGCCAGAGACTGTATCGGCGTGATGATCAGCGCTTCCCACAATCCATTTCACGATAACGGAATCAAATTTTTTTCCACGGACGGCGCCAAGCTGAACGATGGCCTGATTGCGCAAATTGATGAAATGATGAAGCAACCGCAGGTTTGTGTCCCTTCGGCGGAATTGGGCAAGGCCAAGAGGTTCCCGGATGCCCATGGCCGATATATTGAACACTGCAAGAGTACATTCGATGACTCCGGGTCGTTGTCCGGCCTGCGAATTGTGGTTGATTGCGCCAATGGCGCGGCCTACGATGTGGCGCCCCGGGTATTTGAGGAACTGGGGGCGGATGTCGTCGCCATCGCCAATCATCCGGATGGTTTCAACATCAACCGCAATTGTGGTTCCACCGATATGAGTCTGATAAAAACCACAGTCAGGGAAGCGGGCGCCGATGTCGGTATTGCTCTGGATGGGGATGCAGACCGGGTATTATTGGCAGACAGCGCCGGCAATACCATCGACGGTGACCAGATTCTTTATATCCTTGCCAAATACCGCAAATCCACACGACGGCTCATCGGCGGTGTAGTGGGTACGTTGATGACCAATCTTGGACTCGAACATGCTTTTGAAGCCCTGTCGATTCCTTTTCTGCGAACCCGGGTAGGCGACCGTTATATCCACGAGGCGCTGGTCAAACAAAAATGGAATCTTGGCGGGGAGACATCGGGGCATATTATCTGTCTGGATAAATCCACCACCGGTGACGGCATTGTAGCGGCCCTGGAAGCGCTGGAGGTGATGTTGGAAACCGGGCAATCCCTGGAGCAATTGACAGACGGTCTGCAAATCTACCCGCAACATATCATCAACGTTCCCATCGGCGGCGCCGACAGGGATGCGCTGGCCTCTCACAAGCAAGTGCAAGAAGCGGTCAGCGACGCAGAAGGGGAGTTGAATCGAACCGGCCGTGTCGTACTCAGACCATCAGGGACCGAATCCGTATTCAGGGTTATGACCGAAGGGGTGGATGCCGGTCAGGTGCAACAGTTGGCCGGGCAGATTGCCGTAGCCGTAGCCGACGCGGCGGCGGATCAAGCGCTCCTGGTATAACCTGACCAGCCATCGGAAGCCCATTATGCCGACCACCCTGGAAACCATGATTTCACAGCGCGCCTTCCTGCTGGCGGATGGCGCGACCGGAACCAGCCTGTTCGATATGGGGCTGGAAACCGGAGCCTGCCCGGAACTCTGGAATGCGGACCACCCGGACCGGATCACGAAACTTCATCAGGGTTTCGTGGATGCCGGCTCTGACATTATCCTGACCAACAGTTTCGGCGGAAATTACTATCGGCTGAAACTGCATGGTAGCGAGGCGCGGGTCCGGGAACTCAATTTCAAGGCGGCGCAACTGGCAAGGTCGGTTGTCGACGCCGGGCCAGGGGATGTGCTGGTGGCCGGTTCGGTCGGGCCGACCGGAGAGCTTTTTGAAAGCCTGGGCTCGTTGACCATGGCTGCCGCCACTTCTGTGTTCACAGAGCAGGCCCAGGCGCTGGCGCAGGGAGGCGTCGATATTCTCTGGGTCGAAACCATGTCTTCAAAGGAGGAAGTGGTCGCGGCGCTGGCGGGGGCCAGTACCACCAATCTGCCGATCATCTGTACTTTAAGTTTCGATACCAATGGCAGCACCATGATGGGGTTATCTCCGGCGGACTTTGCCGAGATGTCCCGCAGCATGACGGTTCGCCCGCACGCCTTTGGCGCGAATTGCGGTCTGGGTCCCGCTGAGACCGTGTGCGGTATCCTGAACCTTGGCTATGCCGCCAATGACCGTGATATTCTGGTCGCGAAGGGTAACTGCGGGATCCCGGAATATATTGATGGCATGATCAGCTATGGCGGGGAACCTGCGCTGATGGCGCGCTATGCCTGCCTGGCCTATGACGCCGGCGCCCGCATTATCGGAGGTTGCTGCGGGTCCACATTCGAACATGTCCGCGCCATGCGAGACGCGCTTGACCGGCATGTCCTCCAGGCGCAGCGGCCCGAAAATCCGAAGCCGGACGCCCGTCAAGTGGCTCGTGAACTCGGCGAGATCAGTAAAGGGGGCCGGGCGATACTCGAAGGCAGAATGAACGCGGATACCATCGCGGTGCAGAGACGCCCGAGGCGCCGACGCCGGAAACAGACCTGAGGCAGCTCCATTTCTTTCGCCAGCGGGTCGAATTTCCTGGCGCTCATGCCGGCAATCCCGTCACATTAACAACGGTTTGTCCAGTTCCCGGATTTCCCTGGAATTTCCGTATCCCCTGAGCGACATCAGATCAGCCAGTTTTTCCTGCAATGTCTTTTTCCTGGAATACTCGACCAGCACCAGTTCCGATTCTCTCCTGCGTTCCATCAGGTAGTCGTCACTGGTCTGCAATTCATCGACCAGACCAAGCTCCCGCGCCCGGATACCCGGCCAGTGCTCTCCGGTGGCCACCTGGTCGATATCAAGAGCGGGCCTCTGGCTTTTCACGAAATCCTTGAATAGCTGATGGGTTTCTTCCAGGTCCTGTTGTACCTTGAGCCGCCCCTTCGATGTGTTTTCCCCGAACAGGGTCAGAGTCCGCTTGTACTCGCCGGCGTACAGTTGTTCGAAGTCCACGTCATGTTTCTTCAAAAACCGATGCAGGTTCGGAATCTGGGCCAGTACGCCAATTGACCCGATGATGGAAAATGGCGCCGCAATGATCTTGTTGGCGACGCAGGCCATCATGTAGCCGCCGCTCGCCGCGACCTGGTCCACCGCAACCGTCAACGGGATGCCCCGCTCCCGGACACGTTGCAACTGGGATGCGCCAAGCCCATACCCATGCACTGTGCCGCCGCCGCTTTCCAGCCTCACCAGAACCTCGTCTTCGGTTGTCGCGCAGGTCAGTATGGCGCTGATTTCCTGGCGCATGTTCTCGACGCTGCTGGCCTTGATATCGCCATGAAAATCAATCACGAAAACCCGTTTTCCCGTAAGTGGCGGCGTATCGCTTTTCCTTGCGTCCTTGTTCGCTTTTTTCTCGGCCCTGGCTTTTTGCTTGTTCTGTTTCTTTTCAGATTTCTTTTTCCGCTTGACGGCGTCCGGAGAAAGCGTCGCCGTCGAAACCGCGTGTTCCATATCCTCGAATTGATGGCCGATATGGGTGACCGCCAGTTGCTTGTCCGAGGATTTTTTCTGGCGCATGGCGACGGCGGCGCATCCTGTGACCACAATCAGGATGGCCACAACAATCGTAATGGCCTTGGTGAGAAACAAACCGTATTCGATCAAAAATTCCATAGTCTCAGGTTCAATAGAAATTTATTTTTGAAGTTTGGCCCAGCTATCGCGCAGGGTGACGATGCGATTGTAAACCGGCCGCGTTGCACTGTGTTCCTGGTCCGGATAAAAATATCCCAGTCTTTCGAACTGATAGCGGACATCACCGGACGATTCGGCCAGTATCGGCTCGAACTTGCATCCGGTCAGGATACGGACCGAATCCGGATTAATCAGGGTCGTGAAATCCCGGGATTTGTCGGCCAGGGGGTTGGCGGTCGCAAACAACCGGTCATATAACCGCACTTCGCCATCCACGCAATGACGGGCGGAGACCCAGTGAATAATGCCTTTCACCTTTCCGCTTTCGGGCTGCCTGCCGTGACGGGTATCCGGGTCGTATTCGCATATCAGTTGCGTGATTTCTCCGCTCCCGTCCCGTATCACCGCCTTGCAATGAATCACGAATCCGTACCGAAGGCGCACTTTTCGCCCCGGCCCGAGGCGGTAAAACTTTTTCGGCGGGTCTTCCATGAAATCATCCCTTTCGATCAATATTTCCCTCGACAGTCCGATTGACCGACTGCCCATGGCCGCATTGCCCGGGTGGTTGGGCGCCTCGATTTGCTCGGTTTGCCCGGCTGGATAATTTTCGATGATGACCTTGAGCGGATTCAATACCGCCATGGCTCGCGGCGCTATCGGGTCAAGGTCTTCACGGATGCAGTTTTCCAGAACGCCAATCTCTATTATGTGGTCGCGCCGGGTAATGCCGGCTGAAGAAATGAAATTGCGGATGGCCCGCGGCGTGTAACCCCGGCGGCGGAGTCCCGACAGGGTGGGCATGCGCGGATCATCCCAGCCATGGACATGATGGTTCTCCACCAGTCGGGTCAGCATGCGCTTGCTCATCACCGTGTAGTCCAGGTTCATTCGCGAAAATTCGATTTGTCTGGGGCGGCCGGGGACCGACAGATTATCCAGGAACCAATCATACAAGGCCCGGTGATCTTCGAACTCCAGTGTGCACAGGGAGTGTGTGACCCCCTCGATCGCGTCCCCCTGCCCGTGGGCAAAATCATACAACGGATAAATGCACCATTTGTCTCCGGTGCGCTGGTGGGAATGATGCAAAATCCGGTAAATCACCGGATCCCGCAAATTCATATTGGGCGAAGCCATGTCGATTTTCGCGCGCAGAACCTGTTCGCCCTCCGTGAATTCACCCAGACGCATTCGCTCGAACAAATCCCGGTTTTCCGGCGCCGGGCGATTGCGGAACGGGCTGTTTCTGCCCGGTTCACTGAGCGTCCCCCGGTACTTCCTGATCTGTTCGGCGTTCAGGCTGTCCACATAAGCCAGCCCCTTGTCGATTAATTCAACAGCAAACTGATGAAGCTGGTCGAAATAATCGGAAGCGTAGGTGATTTCACTCCACTCGAATCCCAGCCAGCGCACATCTTCTTCAATCGCCTGGACAAACTCCCGTTCCTCTTTGGCCGGATTGGTGTCGTCGAATCGCAGGGTGCAGCGGCCATTGTAATCCTCCGCAATGCCGAAGTTGAGCCAGATTGACTTCGCATGTCCGATATGCAGATAGCCATTCGGTTCCGGCGGAAATCGCGTGACGATTTTCCGGTGTCGGCCATTCTTCAGGTCAGCCTCGACTTCCTGGCGTATGAAATTGACTGGCTTGGCGGATTCGGACATGTCTTGTTTACACCATCCCTGACTGTTAAGAGCAAATAGACTTGTGGATTGTCCGACCTCCTCGATATCAGCCCGCCGTCAAGATGACCACATCGCGCCAGACAGCAAAAAGAAAACCGAACATCGTCAGATTCAGGGTAAACAGAAACCCGAACAAAATCCCGAATGTCCAGCGCAATCCGGTCATTTCCTGGCGGACTCCGGCAATATCCGCCTTTGTCGCCAGGTCTTCGCCCTGATGCCCCACGACCTCGGCCACCGCTTCGGCCTGCTCGGTCTTGAATCCGGCCTTTTCCAGCTTGCGCATGGTGGCCAGTGTGTCGATAGCGATTGCGGATGTCATGGTCGATTCGGGTCGGTTCTTCTTGCCAGGTGAAGGGGCCGTTGCCCGGCCCAATCATCCAGATATGGTTTTATCTCTTGTCAGTTGTGATCAATATTTGATAGTATACGGCTGTTCGTCTGAAATGACAATTAAACATTACATTCACTACGGAGTCATCCGATGAAAAACACCAATCCATCCCATAACCCGGGTCAGTATGATGTTGCCCCCCCCCCCCCCCCCCCCCCGATCCAATGCGTGACGATCAGCAGGGGCCCTCTCTTTCCAAACGGAAAATCATCACTTCCCTCGGACTGACCTCCGGCGTCCTCGGCGCCGCCGCCCTCCCTCCAGGCTGGATCAAACCCGTCGTCAACTCCGTCCTGCTGCCAGCCCACGCGCAAACCAGCGACACTGTCAATACGAGTACTTCTCCGCAGTCTACCGTAGAAGCGGATACACAGACCGTTCAGACACAAAATACGCCTTCACAGCAAAATACCCCGACTACCAATATCCATGAAGAGGGTCATGCCGAATGTGCAGTGGGGGACATATTGAAGCCGGGAGATTGGCGCCGTGTTTATACGACGAATCGCAGCGATTTTGTCTATTTCCGGGTCGAAAAGGCGCTTCGGTTGCCGCCGCCTGTGCTGTGTCGTCGCACATCTCCTCCGGCTAGGAATCTTATCATTCCGTATGAGCCCGCAGGCTGCGTTCCTCTCCATTCGACCCCTACATATCCCTCTGACTATGACCAGTACAATGGCTGGGCTGCAATGGGCAAGACAGGAACAGGCATTGTCAGGAGCGAGAAGGGCAGCGTGAGCTCGGACGGCAGGGACAACGTTTGGACAGTCTCGGTTCTTGGCAGCGGGACTTACGATTTTGAAGCGCGAAAGACGACCCATGCAACGAACCGGGCTAATTGGGCGAATGACAGATGGACCATTATCAGATGCTAGAGCGGCAGTAACGGTCTTTTAGAACGACCCTGGGGCGTAAATCATAAGGGGTCTCCGAAAACCGGCCTTTTTCAGGTTATTGCGCCCGCGATGCGTTCTTGTGTACGTAGGTCATCAGGCTCGGGATGCCGGGTTCGTAATTCGCCCCTTCGGCTCGCCAGATGTAGCCGAGTTGATATAGCTGATCCAGATTCTCCAGAATGCGTTTGTTGGTGACCGGTTCGTCATCGCCGGACAGTCCTTTCCTGATCGCTTCTTTGAGTATGTTGCCATGCAGATGCGGCTTGTGCGGTTTGCCGGTCTGGATAAAGGCATCCGCAACGCACCTGGCCACAGACAGCAATTCCTTTCTTTCTATCTCGTCGAAGCGGGTCTGGTACATGAGGTCACGCTTGCGGATTACTGTCCCGGTCACTGCCTGAACAGTGTCCAGGGTGATTTCCGTCTCGCCGGTTTGACCCAGTTTCCGCGCCAGGCAATCTCCCCAGATTTGCAGGAAAAAGGGATAGCGGTGGGCGCGTTTGGCGATTTCTTCAGCAGCGCCGGGCGCAAAGAATATACCTGCCTTTCCCAGAGGGATTGTGATTGCTTCTTCGGATTCTTCGGCTGACAATCTCCCTAACGGAAAGAGAGCGCTCCGGTCCCAGAAGGAGGCATTGGTCTTTTCCAGCGCCGCCATCAGGTTCGGAGTGCCCGCCAGGACCAGCAGAAACGGGTGGCCTTCCCCGCGCACAGTCTGGCTGGCGTTCAGCAATGCTCTCCCAACCTCGGGCTTCAGCGTATGCGCCTCGTCTATGATCAGAATAAACGGTTTCTTTTTGCACTTCTTTTTTATCTGGTCTTCTGCCGCCTTTACTGAACCGGATAAATCCAGTTCAATGCCCGCTGATGCAGACAGATATGCGACAGAAGCGACCAGCTTCCTGAATTTACTCCTGAATCTTTTCTTGCCTGTCAGTGTGTTGTCAAATTCTGCCGGAGTCTCCATTCTACCCGGAGTAACCCACTGGATATCGAGCTTTTTCCCTTCTTTGCGGAGTGTCTGTTTTTGCAAGTAGGAGAGCAGGGCGGTCTTGCCGTTGCCGCGCGGGCCGTAGATGATCAGGTCCTGACTGACCGGTTTCCTGTTTTTCAGGGCTTTGACACATTGACCGAAATATTCCTGTTCCTCTTGACGTCCGGCCAGATAGGGAGGCACTACCCCGGCGCCTGGCTTGAACAGGTACTCTAAATCTGTATTACTCATTTGCTCATCCCTCAGGCTCTCCGCTCCAATAAAATTATGGTTTGTCTCTGTCTCTTGTCATTCATAGCCCATGTCTGATAGGATACCGTTGTTAACCCGAAATGACAATTTATTTACTCTACTCGCAACATTAATTTGCTACGGAGCCATCCCATGAAAAGTACAAATAAACCCTGTGATTCTGACAACCATTCTGTTACCCCCCCCCCCCCCCCCCGATCCAATGCGTAACGATCAGCAGGGACCCTCTCTTTCCAAACGGAAAATCATCACTTCTCTCGGACTGACCTCCGGAGTCCTCGGCGCCGCCGCCCTCCCTCCAGGCTGGATCAAACCCGTCGTCAACTCCGTCCTGCTGCCAGCCCACGCGCAAACCAGCGACACTGTCAATACGAGTACTTCTCCGCAGTCTACCGTAGAAGCGGATACACAGACCGTTCAGACACAAAATACGCCTTCACAGCAAAATACCCCGACTACCAATATCCATGAAGAGGGTCATGCCGAATGTGCAGTGGGGGACATATTGAAGCCGGGAGATTGGCGCCGTGTTTATACGACGAATCGCAGCGATTTTGTCTATTTCCGGGTCGAAAAGGCGCTTCGGTTGCCGCCGCCTGTGCTGTGTCGTCGCACATCTCCTCCGGCTAGGAATCTTATCATTCCGTATGAGCCCGCAGGCTGCGTTCCTCTCCATTCGACCCCTACATATCCCTCTGACTATGACCAGTACAATGGCTGGGCTGCAATGGGCAAGACAGGAACAGGCATTGTCAGGAGCGAGAAGGGCAGCGTGAGCTCGGACGGCAGGGACAACGTTTGGACAGTCTCGGTTCTTGGCAGCGGGACTTACGATTTTGAAGCGCGAAAGACGACCCATGCAACGAACCGGGCTAATTGGGCGAATGACAGATGGACCATTATCAGATGCTAGAGCGGCAGTAACGGTCTTGCAGAACGACCCCGGAGCGCCAATCCGGCAAAGGGTGTCCGACCCTGCCGGTCAGTCCGATAATATTCTCTTTAGAATATTTTCATAACACGCTGAAAGCTGGTCCAGGTCAGTCACGGATACCTGCTCGTCTATTTGATGGATGGTCGCGTTGAGTGGGCCGAATTCCACGACTTCGGCTCCAGTGGGCGCGATAAATCGTCCATCCGAGGCGCCTCCGCTGGCCGATAATTCCGGATTCCTGCCGGTGACTTCAAAAATCCCGGCTGTGACGGCCTCTACCAGAGCGCCCGACCGGGTCTGCCAGGGAAGGGCGGGGGCGCCCCATTCGATGTCGAATTCAAGCCCGCGCCTCTCGATCATGCCGGCGGTTTCACGCATCAGTTGGTCCGCGTCAGTCTGCGTCGAATAGCGGAAATTGAAATCCACTTCGACCTGGCCGGGGATTACATTGGCCGCCCCGGTTCCCGCCTGGATATTGGAAATCTGCAAACAGGTAGACGGGAAAATATCATTGCCTGCGTCCCATTTCCGGGCGGTCAGGTCGGACAACGCCGGTAATGCAATATGAATCGGATTGTTGGCCAGATGCGGGTACGCGACATGTCCCTGGATGCCCCGGATCGTCAGTTTCCCGTTCAATGAGCCGCGCCGGCCGATTTTCACCATATCGCCGAGGGTCGAGGTACTGGTCGGTTCCCCAACGATGCACAGGTCTATATTCACTCCGCGGCTGTCCAGTTCCTGCATGACGGCCTGTGTCCCCCAGTGCGCCGGGCCTTCCTCGTCACTGGTAATCAGCAGTCCGATGGCGCCTGAATGCCGGGGATGCTTTTCCACGAACCGTTCGCAGGCGGTGACGAAGGCGGCGATGCCGCCCTTCATATCGGCGGCGCCGCGACCATGCAGCATACCGTCCCGGATCTCACCGTCGAAAGGGGGGATTTGCCATTGTTCCAACGGCCCGGTCGGCACCACGTCGGTATGACCGGCAAAGACCATCAGCGGTTTTGCGTCGCCGCGGATCGCCCATAGATTGGACACGTCCTCAAAGTTCATCGGTTCGCACTGGAAACCGATTGCGGATAGCCGCGCCGCCAATAACGGTTGACAGCCCGCGTCCAGTGGAGTGACCGAGGCTTTTGCGATCAAGGCGCGGGCGAGTTCGATGGTTCCGGAATGTGACATGATTGCAATATGTGCGGTAAAGTTTTATGGTAGGCTATTGTAACGATAAATCAAAGCCAATGAATGACAATGCCATCGCTTGGGAGTTCCAGAGCGGGTTGAGCCGGATTTGAACGGCTTATTCCGAAGATCAACCGGCGATGTCAGACTGGTTCAAACACTCTCTGGGGCAATCCATCGTTCAATCCGAGGTGGAGCAATGTGAAAAGTTGATTCCGTCAGGATATTATGCCCATGGTTTACAGGTCGGAATGCCCTGGGTCAATTATCTTTCCGGGACCGAGGTGGTCTCACGGTATATTGCCGATACCTCGACCCCGCTTTTTGAAAACCCGGAGACGCCCGACCCGTCCCCGGAAAGTGGACAACCGATTTACGACTTGCAGGATTGCCACCGTGTTGTGTCCGCCAGCGCCGCATTGCCTTTCCCGGAGAAATCCCAGGACATCATCGTCCTGCCACACACACTTGATTTTTGTACCGCTCCCCATGAAACGCTCAGACAGGTGAACCAGTTGCTGGCCCCCGAAGGATGTATCGTGATTGTCGGATTTAACCGGGTCAGTCTGTATGGCGTGATCAATGCACTGAATGGTCCGGGCGGCAGGCAGCCATGGGATGGCAGATTCTATCGGGTGGGGCGGGTTCAGGATTGGCTGGCGCTATTGGGATTCGACCTGGCCGGAGCCGGCATGTCCCACTATCTGCCGCCCATCCAGTCAGAGAACTGGCGCGAGAAACTGGGTTTCATCGAAAGGGCGGGGAATCGCTGGTGGCCGAATCTGGGCGGTATCTACGTGATTGTCGCCAGGAAACGTGAGATGGGAATAACCCCGTTGCTGAGGTCTTCCCGACCCTGGCGCAGACTGATTCCGGGAATGGTTCAGCCAGCCTCCCGCATAAGCGGCGCGGGTGCGTTTGAAAGCAGATGAGCATAGTGACCATCTATACGGATGGCGCCTGTCGGGGGAATCCGGGGCCGGGAGGATGGGGAGCGCTCCTGATCCTCGGCGATACTGAAAAGGAGATATTCGGAGGTGTTGCAAAAACGACCAATAACCGGATGGAATTGTGCGCCTGCATTGAGGCGCTTGGCCGGTTGTCGAGGCGTTGCCGTGTACGGATATTCACCGATTCGACCTATGTCAGGAATGGCATTCAATCGTGGCTTGGGAACTGGAAAAGGAATAACTGGAAAACCGCTGCCAAAAAGCCGGTGAAAAATCGTGATTTATGGGAACAACTCGACCAATTATCGGCCAGACATGATATTGAGTGGAGATGGGTGAAGGGACACGCCGGCGACCCCGGCAATGAACGGGCCGACCGGCTCGCGAATCGAGGTATTGACGAGATCATCCTGTGCGGCAAATAATCCTGGATACCGAAACCACCGGCCTTGAAACCAGCCAGGGGCACAAGGTGATTGAAATTGGCGCCATCGAGATGGACAGCCGGCGCAAGACCGGCAATACACTTCATTTCTACCTGAATCCCGAACGGGAGATTGACGAAGCCGCCGCCGAGGTGCACGGAATCACGGCGGAACAACTGGCGGATAAACCCTGTTTCCGGGAAAAAGCGGATGAATTGCTCGAATTTCTCAAAGGAGCGGAGTTGATCATCCACAACGCCCCGTTCGATGTCGGATTCCTGAACCACGAGTTCCGGGAAGCCGGATATGGAGGGCAGGTAATTGAGGATTACTGTCAGGTGCTCGACACCCTGGTACTGGCGAGACGCCTGAATCCGGGACAGAAGAACAACCTCGACGCGCTATGCCGGCGATATGGCGTCGACAACTCGCAGCGAGTCGTTCACGGTGCGTTGCTGGACGCTGAAATCCTGGCCGATGTCTACCTGAAAATGACCGGTGGACAAACCACCTTGCTGAGCGAATCGGAAAACCTGAACGTCCAGCCCGGACAACAGCAGAACCAGCCGGATACCCGGATAGACCCGCAACAGGCGGCCAGACTCCGCGTGACCCCGGTCAGCGTGGATGAGTTGGCTGGTCATGAAAAATGGCTGGAACTGTTGAGGAAAGAAGGTCAGGAAGGGGCGGTCTGGGACAAGACAGGGGTTTGAGCCTGATTGTCGGAAAAGCGGCCATTGAAGCGGCCATAATGGAGGCTTTCATAAAGCTGGTATTATTGATAACTATATGTTATTAGTAAGGTTATGAGAGATACAGAACCGGACAGGGAACCGGCCATTTCTGCGGCCACCGAGGGTCTAAATGGCTTGCCTTGTATTGTACAATGCGAAGAAAGTGGCACCAGAAACAATAAGGTAAAGACATGAAAACACTGATTACAATGGATATAGTCTTTGATCCCGATGCAAAAGTTTATATTGCTACCAGTAAAGATATTCCAGGGCTGGTAGTAGAAGCCGAGACCGTGGAAGGGGTGCTGAAAGAAGCGGATGGTTGTATACCGGAATTGCTGGAACTCAATAAACACTTGCTCAAGAAGCCGAGAAAAATCCCCGGGAAGTTCAGCCTTGGTTATCTGGTTAATGATCATGCAGAGCGGGTTACAGCTTGATAATGGCGACCTTCAACGAGATTTTCAAGCAAGCCGGAATCAACGAAAAACTTTAATCAGCAGATAGTTGGTTGAATTCAATGTGGTCCGGGTTTGGCATTATCTGTGTTTATCCCTTCTCTTTAAGGAAAGTCTGAACAATACGAGTTTTGGGGATTTTGGGTAGTCATTTTTGTAAATCCGGGATATGAGTGGGTCTGAAAGACAGAATGGCCCGGAATCAGTGAGCGGGAGCGGGGAAATACAAGCATTCTCCCCCTCTTTTCATTTTTCAGGCGTACGTAGCCTGCAGTTTCAACCGCCTTTGTCTCAACAGTACTTTCTTCGCCATCACCAGATTGCTTAAGGCACAGGCCACAACCAGTCGATGCGTGTTCTTCTCCAGCCCCCGGTAACGAACCCGGGTAAAACCGAACTGCCGCTTGAGAATACCGAACTGATGTTCCACCTTCGACCGTATCCGGGACTTGGTTCGATTCTTCAAGCGCTCCTTCTCCGTCAATTTGCGGTAGCGCGTCCCCTTCGAATGAGTGAAATCCTTCGCCTCCGGCGCTACCTGTGAAATCACCGCCTTCTGACCCGTATAGGCCGAGTCTCCCCATACACGGGTCTCTTTCCCGTGCAGAAGTTCCGGCAGAACCTGTGAATCATGAACATTCGCCGGCGTAGCCACCACCGAATGAATCAGCTTGCTGCGACTGTCCACACCGATATGCGCCTTCATACCAAAGTACCATTGCTGCCCCTTGCGCGTCGAGTGCATCTGGGGGTCTCGTTTCTTCTCCCGGTTCTTGGTCGAACTCGGTGCGCAGATGATGCTGGCATCCACGATCGTACCCCGATTCACCTTCAGTCCGTTCTCACCCAAATATTCATTGACCAGTCCGAACAATCGTTCCCCCAGGTTATGCTTCTCCATCAGATGACGAAACTTGCAGATCGTGGTCTCGTCGGGAGCCGGCTCCCGACCCAGGTCTATGCCCACAAACCGGCGCATCGACAACGAATCGTACAACGCTTCCTCGGCAGCCGGGTCCGAAAGACTGAACCAGTGTTGCAGAAAGTGAATCCGAAGCATCCGGTCTATTCCAATCGGCCTGCGGCCTGCCCCTTGCGGTTTGGGATAAAAAGGTTCGATGACTGCATTCAACTCCACCCACGGAATGATTTGCTCCATCTCATCCAGAAAACGCTCCTTGCGCGTCTGTTTCTTGTATTTGTCAAATCCAGCTTCGGAAAAAGTACTCTGGCGCATCGGAAATATCTCCAGTCAGTATGAAGTACAAAAATTATACAATAGAAACTGATTAATCAGAGATTCCTTAATTTCAGGAGATCATCATCCACATACTTGAGTACATCTATGCGGTTGCTGTGTTGGGAAACAAAATCTCCTGTTACGGCCGGAAGTCGGAATGGAAAGAATGCCGGGTTGTTCAGTAACGTACCCAGTATTCCGGCAGCTTCCGGCATCGCGTAAAGCGCTGACTCGATCATCAGGATAGCCACAGCGGAGTTCTCCACATTGAACCGGAATGGATACGAAGCAGAGAGTATGACCCAATGCAGAGGAAGCCATTGGCTCGGAGCCAATGTTCCCGCGAGCTTCGCGGAAGATTTTGAGCTTCTTTTTGGTTTCTTTGTATTCACGGAATTCCTTGAGCAGGGATTCCTCACGCAGTTTCTCCAGGTCGCCCGCCTTGTTGGGGTCGGGCACATACCAGCGGTTGCGGGCCTTGGCAACCAGAGCCGGAGCATCTCTGACCCGGCTGTGTTCATCCGATTCAGACTTTAAGCTGTCCTGATGATCGCTCATTTATTTGTATCCAGAATATGTTTGCCGGCCCCGGTCAATCGGTATTTTTGTTTGCTACTTGTGGGTTTTTCGGGAATAGTCATCTCCAACCAGCCAGCATTCAATAAGGGGTTTAGAACCTGATCCCGGAACTTGGTCCTATTGGTTCGGTTAGTTGATCTCATCAGTTCACTAATAGCCTGTTCAATCAGGCACATACGTAAAATTTCAACCTGGTCCCGACTTGGTCCCGACTTGGTCCCGACCTGATCCTGAAACGTATTATCGGATGTGTTTAGCGCTGTTGCTTCAGTGGCTACAGCCTGTACCAATCTGGCGCGTATCAGATCCGCCAGTGCGTAACTGTCGTTATCCAGACGCTGCAACAGACGTTGGTGCAACAGGTACTCCAGAGACTGGTTTGCTATACGCAGATTGCCAGCTACCACCATGGCCGCATCGGTTGTTGAGAGATATTCCTGTGTAGCAGACAGGGCCAGGATATCTGCCTGTTCCGGTGTAAGGCGTACGCCAAGACTCTGCTGAAAGCGCTGCATACTTTCTGTGATTAAAGGTTCTAAGTGAAGGATTAGCTGGAAGTACTTGGAGGACTTGTCATTGACGATGATCGGCGGACGGTAGCCCAATTCGCGCCAATTCCGGCAGATAGCCCGTATACCAGTACCGGCCTGTTCGCTCAGTCCTATGCGACGAAAGGCATTGGCCAACAGAGGGTTACGTACTTCCTTCTCGGTGGACTCCAACAGTTCATCACGGCTGGCAAAGGCATTACCAGGATTTGAGAACTCTGTATGGTCGGTAAACAGCTTCAGACTGGCCTTGCGGTGGGCATCGCCGTAATCCTGGTGGATCAGCAAGTTGATAGCTGCTTCACGAAAAGCAACATAATTCGGCGGGTCGTCGCTACGCCGCAGGGTTTCCAAATCAACTTTGAAAGGGTGCTCGGCTATACGTATGTATTTCGCAATCATGCCACGCCAGGTTTTGAGCAGATTTTCTTCAAACACCAATCGGTCATGCCAGCGCTCATTTACTGACCAGTCTTCAAAGTGTGTATCTATGCGTTGGTAGTCCAATACCGGGCGCAGCAGTAATTGGCGGACAGCACGGTCAACGCCAAACAGCAATATGGCGGCGCGGGTCAGTGCAGGTTTGCCGGACTGATCTACGATAAAATTCCACTCAGTCAGAAACTCGACCGGTTCTTCAATCGAACGTTGTCCGGGGTTGTGTTGGTAGAACAGTCGCTGATACCAGTTAACGGTATCGGTATCCAGATTATTGCTCACGTCATAATCAATAACAGGCTCGGCATCCCAAGAGACAGGGGCGCTATCACGCATAAAACGCTGTAGCTCAGTATGTGATACACGCTCATCACTCGCGGCTCGACGGATGTAACTGTTATGGGGATTGCCGTTCAGATACACGGGTTTTTGCATGCGCGGACTTTCCGGCACCCAGAAGGCCAGGATACGTTTCCCATCCAGGTCATAGACACGGGGTGTCACATTGATTGGCTGGTTGAGCTTCTGACCGCTGCGTAAGGTGGCCAGAAAGTCATTCTGCACACCGTCAAATGCGTCGTTGTCAACGCCGCTTATGTGTAACTGGCCATTTTCTTCGGTGACACCGAACAACAACCAGCCACCTTCGGTATTGGCGAAAGCGCTGACGGTGCTATAGGCGTTTTTTGGTACGTCTCTCAGGGCTTTCTTACACTCAAAGTCTGTCCATTCATAACCTTTAAGACGGATTATCAATTCATTCCTTGTCACTGCTTTGCCCCCAAAAGCCGTACATTATACAGGTATCCATTCGGGCATTCGCTTTTTCGGATTCCCACCCAGGCGGGTGCCCTTAAACCATCAGGGCAACACTTTCTTCCAGGGTTTGACTTCCACCTTTACATAGACGCCTGCCGCCACATAAGGGTCATCGTTGGCCCAGTTTTCGGCGTCTTCCAGGGAGTCGAATTCGGCGATGATCAGGCTGCCGGTAAACCCTGCATTGCCGGGGTCTTCGGTATCAATCGCGGGATTGGGTCCGGCTGCCAGGAGGCGGCCCCGATTGACCAGCGCTTTCAAGCGTTCGACGTGGGCCGGTCTGGCGCTCATGCGGTTTTCCAGACTGTTGTCGGCGTCGGTTGCGTAGATGGTGTAATACATTGGGATAGTGCAGGAATTATTTCCATGAATCATACCATCGGCAGTGTCCGTGTGTTGCGCCGTTTTTCTGGTCGCTTGGCATGCTGTGCACGTATGCCAGATTTTGATCCAGTAGAAAAAACCTTTCAAGGTCCTGGAGCGGTTCCCGACCCTGGTCAATGCCCACGAACCGGCGCATCGCCAGCGAATCGTACAACGTCTTCAACCGTCGGGTCTGGAAGATTTAATCCGTGCTGCAGCAAAATAAGCCTTTAACCTTGTAATATGGAAGTTCTAATCCTAAAATACAAGGATGCTATCGCGAGAAGCTCATAATATCGTACAAACCCGTTTGACGCAGTTTGACAGTGTAGCGCTGATTGGCCCGCGGCAGGTGGGCAAGACTACGCTGGCGCATCAGGTCGCGGCCCAATGGGACAGTGGAGCGAAATACCTGGATCTTGAGAATCCTGCGGATCGGCGCCTGCTGGACGATCCGGTTGCATATCTGTCAAGCCATGCCGACCGGCTCATCGTTCTGGATGAGATACATCGTGTCCCTGAGATATTCCAGGTTCTCAGGGGACAGATTGACGAACGCCGCCGATTGGGCAAGGAGGGAGGGAAGTTTCTGGTCCTGGGGTCAGCGTCGGTGGATCTGCTGCGTCAGTCGTCGGAAAGCCTGGCGGGCCGCATCAGTTATGTGGAACTGGCGCCGCTCACGATACGGGAGGTTTGTAACCAGAGCGCCACCTCCCGGAACATGTCGGCAATGGAGTTGGACCGCCTCTGGTTGCAGGGCGGCTTCCCACCCAGTTATCTTCGCATTGATGAGGGTGTGAGTTTGCAGTGGCGCTTTGATTTCATCCAGACTTATCTGGAACGCGACCTTCCACAGTTTGGTCTTCAGGTTGCAACTGATCGCATGGACCGGTTGTGGCGCATGATCGCCAACGATCAGGGCGAATTGTTCAATGCGCAGCGTTATGCGAGGTCACTGGGTGTGAGCGGGAAAACCGTTGTCCATTACCTTGATGCCCTCCACCGGTTGCTTATGATTCGTCTGCTACAGCCCTGGTATGCCAACACGGGCAAGCGTCTCGTCAAGTCGCCACGGCCGTATGTGCGCGATAGCGGCATCCTGCACGCACTTCTGAGTTTGCGCACCACGGACGATCTCCTGTCGCACTCGGTGGCCGGCAAGAGCTGGGAGGGGTTTGTCATAGAGAACCTCGTGAATGCCTCCGCCGGTCGGGCGAGACCATACTTTTATCGTACAGGCGCGGGCGCTGAAATCGATCTGGTCCTGGAATTTACTCCGGGCAAGCGCTGGGCGATCGAGATCAAACTGTCGAGCGCCCCCGCCACTGACCGGGGGTTTCACAACTCGGCAAACGACATCGGGGCAGAACGGCGAATTCTGGTGCACAAGGGAAAGAACCTGTTCCCCATGCGACATGGCATAGAGGCTATGCCGTTGCTTGAAGCCGTGAACGAAGTTCGCACAGCGTTCTGACTCTTTATTTCCCGGTCAGTTGGATGTGTTTGCTGATGAAGAACATTTGCGCGATGGCGAATGCCAGGGTGAGTCCGAACAGCCAGAATACCTTGAAGTTGACCCAGGCCGCGGTGCGGACTTCGGGGTCGGCGGCGGCGTTGTAGTAGAAAGCGACGTACAGATTCAGTCCGCCCAGGATCAGGAAAAAGAGGGCCCAGGCCCAGTTCAGCTTGCGCCAGACCGGTCCCGGCAGGTTGATCTGTTTGCCCATTACGAATTCCAGCGCCGATTTTCTGGCAAACAACAGCATGCCGACAATCACGCCACAGAACAGCCAGTTGACGATGGTTGGTTTCCACTTGATGAAGATGTCGTCCTTGAGCAGAATTGTGAGTCCGCCGAACAGGGTGATAATGATCAGGGTGACGATATGAATGGTTTCAAATCGGCGATGTTTCGTCCAGAATACCCCGACCTGGATAAATGTGGCGATAATGGCCGCCGCAGTGGCGATAAAAATATCGTAAAATTTGAAGGCGCCGAAAAAGATCAGTAACGGAAACAGATCAAATAGTATTTTCATGGGTCAGGGATGGGGGAGTCAGCGCGCAAGTATACGGATTCGGGCATGGTGAAGTAAACAACCACGTCACAACCAGAGGATTCGGAAAACAAACAGGAATCATATCAAAAAACGAAAAAATGACCGAAACACGATTGACAGACAAGCCTCCTTCCTTGCGTACCGTTGCGATGCCGGCCGACGCCAATCCGAGCGGGGACATATTCGGCGGATGGATCATGTCGCAAATGGACATCGCGGGCGCTATTTATGCGAGCTATGTCGTGCACGGCCGTCTGGTGACGGTGGCGGTGGAAGGCATGACTTTTCACCTGCCGGTATTTGTCGGGGACCAGGTCAGTTGTTATTGCGAGGTGACCCGGTTCGGCAATACTTCGCTATCGGTTCATATCGAGGTCTGGGCGCGAAGGAAGCACGCCCGCCGGGAGCGTCTCAAGGTTACGGAAGCGACCTATACTTATGTTTCGGTCAATGAAGACCGGCAGCCGACGCCGCTCGACAGAATCGACTGATCCACCCGATTATTTTTTTGATCACAGCCGGGATTGCTCCAGCGCCTGCCCGATATCCCAGATAATATCATTGGCTGCTTCCAGTCCCACGGAGAGCCGGATCATGTCCGGGCTGATGCCGGCCTGGATCTGCTCCTGTTCGTTCAGTTGCCGATGGGTTGTGGAGGCGGGGTGGATCACCAGGGTCCTGGCGTCTCCGATGTTGGCCAGGTGGCTCAGGAACTGGACGCTTTCTATGAATTTCGCGCCGGCTTTCTGACCGCCTTCAATGCCGAAGGTCAGTACCGAGCCGGCGCCTTTGGGCAGATATTTCTGCGCCAGGGGATACCAGGGGCTGTCGATGTCTCCGGCATACTTTACCCAGTTCACCTGTTTGCTTTGTTTCAGGAATTCGACCACCTTTCTGGTGTTTTCCACATGCCGGTCCATACGCACCGGCAGGGTTTCAAGACCTTGCAGCATCATGAATGAATTGAATGGGCTCAAGGTCGGGCCAAGTGTACGCAGGGTCTCACATCGAACCTTCATGGTGTAGGCGAAATCACCGAAGGTCTCCCAGAACCTGACGCCGTGATACCCTTCGGAAGGTTCGGTCATGTCCGGGAAATTTCCATTGCCCCAGTCGAATTTCCCGGATTCGACGACAACGCCGCCCATCGAGGTGCCATGTCCGCAAATGAATTTGGTGGCGGAGTGAACCACCAGGTCCGCGCCATGTTCGAATGGACGACACAGATAAGGCGAAGCAAAAGTGTTGTCGATGACCAGCGGCAGCCCGTGTTGGCGGGCAATCCCGGCAATCGGCTCGATGTCCAGCACATTGTTGTTCGGATTGCCGACTGTCTCGCCGTATAGCGCTCTGGTTTTACGGGTAATCGCCCGTTCAAAATTCTGCGGGTCGTCGGGATCGACGAAAATAGTCTTGATCCCCATACGCTTGAAGTTGACCGCGAACTGGGACACGGTTCCGCCATACAATGTACTGGCGGAAACCAGTTCATCGCCCTGTTTCAGAATCGTCAGAAGCGCCATCATCTGCGCGGCCATCCCGGTGCTCGCGGCGACAGCGGCCCGACCTCCTTCCAGCGCCGCCATTCGTTCTTCGAACATTGCCGTAGTCGGATTCGTCAGGCGCGTGTAGATATTGCCGAAAGTCTGTAGATTGAACAGGCTGGCCGCATGATCGGTATCATCGAACACGTAGGCGGCTGTCTGGTAGATTGGTGTGGCCCTCGAACCGGTAGCGGGGTCCGGCTGGGCGCCGGCATGCAGGCAAAGTGTATCAAATTCGAATTCGTGGTCACTCATGGGTTGTCCTGTTTTGCCGGGATGGTTAGTTGGCGATCTGTTTGATACGTCGGGAAGAGATGATTTTCGTGTCGACGCCCATGAAATTCAGTCCGCCGAAAATGCGGCCATGTTCGATCTTGAGACATTTGTCCTCGACGAATCCGAGGTTGGCGTCTTCGGCAATCCTGCGCGCTTCCCCGCTGGTCACGCTCAGTTGGAGCCACAGCGCCCTGGCTCCGATTGCGATCGCCTGTCTGGCATAGCCGGGCGCTGTTTGCGGTCGTTGGAACAGATCCACAATATCAACGGGGTGTGGAATCGAAGCCAGATCGGGGTAGCATTTCTGTCCGAGTACCTCGTCATAATTGGGGTTGACCGGAACCACGCTGAAGCCATGATCCAACAGGTATTTCGCGACAAAATAGCTGGGGCGATGCCACTTCGCGGAAAGGCCGACAATCGCCACTGTACTGTTGTCCAGCAATATCCGCCGCAAGGTATTCGTGTCCGTCATATCTTTCTTTGTGATAAATTCCAGGAGGGCTGAATTTAAACCAGATCGGGCTTTGAATCCAGTCCGATCACATACCGGAGAATGACTGACTGGAGATTTTAATGAACGACGACAATCCCTATCTACGGGGTCTCGACAAATGCGCCGCCAATTATTGCGCCTTGACTCCATTGAGCTTTCTGAAGCGGGCGGCGTCGGTTTATCCGGACAGTACTGCGGTAATTGACGGGCAATCCAGGGCGTCATGGCTGGAGACTTTTAATCGTTGTAAAAAACTGGCGTCGGCGCTGGTCAGACAGGGAGTGGGTAAAAACCGGACAGTGGCGATTCTTGCGCCCAATTCCCGGGCCTGTCTGGAAGCGCATTTTGCGATTCCGATGGCCGGAGCCGTGTTGAACGCGATCAATACCCGACTGGACGCCGCTACCATTGCATTCATTCTCGAACACGGGCAAGCCGATGTGTTCATGGTGGACGCGGAGTATGCGGGGCTGGCGAAACAGGTCATGGAGCGGGTCAGCCGGAAATTGTTCCTGGTGGAAATCGAGGCGCCCGGCATTGCCTGTTCCCTGGACGCGATTACCTGGTCCGGTTTTATCGAAAGCGGGGACGCTGATTTCCAGGGTCACTGGCCCGATGACGAGTGGGACGCGATATCGTTGAATTACACCTCCGGCACCACCGGCAACCCCAAGGGCGTGGTCTACCATCACCGCGGCGCTTACCTGAATGCGCTCAGCAATGCGATAGGCTGGGAGATGCCGCACTTCCCGGTTTATCTATGGACGCTGCCGATGTTCCATTGCAATGGCTGGTGTTTCCCGTGGACACTGGCGGCGGTAGCCGGTACCAGCGTCTGTCTGCGGCAGGTCAATCCGAAGTCCATCTTTGACGCCATCGCCGATTACCGGGTGACGCATTTTTGCGGAGCGCCGATCATCATGGGCATGCTGATCAATGCGCCGGATGACGAACGTCGGGAGTTTGATCATCCGGTCAATATGATGACGGCGGCGGCGCCTCCTCCGGCTTCAACTCTGGAAGCGATGGATGCCCGGGGATTCAGGGTTACCCATGTATACGGATTGACGGAAACCTATGGTCCGGCCGTTATCTGTGCCCGGCAAAAACAATGGGAAGCGCTCGATTCACAGGCCCGCGCCGGTAAAATGTCCCGGCAGGGCGTGTCTTATCATGTGCTTGACGGCCTCGATGTGAAGCGCCCGGAAACCATGGCGCCGGTTGCCAGGGATGGCGCGGAACTGGGAGAAACCCTGTTTCAGGGCAACATCGTGATGAAGGGTTATCTGTCCAACCCTGAAGCCACCCGGCAGGCTTTCGAGGGGGGCTGGTTCCATTCCGGCGATCTTGGCGTGATGCATGCAGACAACTATATTGAACTCAAGGACCGGTCAAAGGACATCATTATTTCCGGCGGAGAGAATATTTCTTCGATTGAGATCGAGAATTGCCTGTACGCCCACCCCGACATTATCGAGGCCGCGGTGGTCGCGAAGCCGGACCCGAAGTGGGGGGAAAGCCCCTGCGCTTTTGTCGGCCTGGCGCCGGGCAAGACGCTCACGGCGCAGCAGGTGATTGACTTCTGCTACCGGAACCTTGCGCGTTACAAGGCGCCGAGGCATGTCGTATTCTGCGAATTACCGAAAACATCAACCGGCAAGATCCAGAAATTCAAGCTGCGGCAACGGGCGCGGGAAATATAATCGAACGCCGCCGCATTTCAGGTTTTCAGAGCCACCACCAGATCCATCACATTGGCGCCGGTTGGCCCGCTGTGAAAGAGCGCCCCCCGCTGCTTCAGGAATGTCCCGGAGTCCGCATTCTCCAGCGCCTGTTGAGCGTCCGGCGACCAGGTCCCGCCGTCTACGATCGCGCCGGCATACGGGGTCGGTCCATCGGTGCCATCGGTGCCCGCCACAATCACCGCGACATTTTCCATGCCGCTGATGGTCCGGGCCAACAGCAGGGCCAGATGCTGGTTCCTGCCGCCGCAGCCGGGATGATCCGGTAAATGGATGGTTGGTTCCCCGCCCCAGATACAGACGCCCTGCCGGTCTTGATTGCCCAGTTGATCGGATACCATTTTTGCGACCTGCCCGATTTCCTGGCTGGACTGATTTCGATTCAGGTCCTGATTGATGATTACCCGCCAGCCTTGTCGCGCCGCCTGTTCCGCGACCGCGTCGCGGGCCAGGCTATTGGAAGCGATCACTCGCCCCCGATAGTCAAAACCGGTTGCAGTCGCTGGTGATTGCCGCGTTTGCCCGGCCCTGTCGAGTATCGGCCTGATTGACTCAGGAATATGAAAATCATCTCCGGGCATCGGCTGGTTGCTGCCAATACCGGAACCAATGACGCGAATATCATCATCCGGCACATCGGAAATGGCGTAGGTGGTCACGCGCCTGCCGTGGAAGTTGCGCAGCAGTCTGCCGCCCTTTATCTGTGATAACCTGCAACGGAATTGATTGATCCGGTCAATACCATACCCGTGCGCAATCAACTCCCGGGTGACTTGTCGCAATTCATCCAGTCCCGTGTTGGTCGGGAGAAGTTCCGCCAGCGCGGACGCTCCCCCTGAAACCAGCATGACCAGAGATTCCGTTTCCGGTATTGATTCAACAAAGGACAGGAGTTGTCTGCCCGCAAACAGACTGTTTTCATCGGGGACGGGATGGGCGGATTCAATGATCTGTATTTTTCCCGGCAACCGCTCCGGTTCATGGATATGGTCGTATTTGGTAACCAGCAACCCCCTCGACTGCCGGGATAAAAACCCGGCGGCGCCCTGACACATTGCCTGCGCCGCCTTGCCCACCGCAACCAGATGATCAATATTCTCAACACCGTCTTCTCGCAGGGCGCCTCTGACCACATGTTCACCATTGACAGCGGCCACGCCCGTATGCCACAAAGATTTGACAATATCGTTCGGTCGAAGCTCTTTTTTCATCTCAAAATCCGATGACCAGGAAATTTCCGGGGCAATGGGCGCCGTCATACTCATTGCTATAAATCGGAGCCAAAAATCAAGTATACTGTCCGTTGACCCCCTGACACCTATTTATTATGGACCGAATCGTCAACTGGTTTAAGCGGCAGCTTTCCAATCCCCAGGTCGTATTTCTCACGCTGGCAATCATCGGGCTGTTACTGATCATATCCTACGCTGGCGGCACCCTGGCTCCGGTGATCGCCGCGGTGATCATCGCCTATCTGCTCGAAGGCCTGATCAGTAGAATGACAAGGCTGAAGATACCACGATTCCTGTCGCTCTGGATCGTGTTTTCCGGATTCATGATATTTCTGTCCGGTATCACCTTCGGTTTGCTGCCGGTCTTGTACAAGCAGTTGACGGAAGTGGTTCAACAAATCCCCAGTATGCTGACCCAGGGTCAGGCGGTTCTGATGGCCTTGCCCGAACATTATCCGGACCTGATTTCGACTGCCCAGGTGAGGGAGTTGATCATCAGTTTGCGGACCCAGTTGACCGAGGCGGGACAGGATTTGATCACCAGCTCGATCTCCGCCACCGCCAGCGTCATTACCATAATGATCTATATTGTGTTGCTGCCCATTCTGGTTTTCTTTTTCCTCAAGGACAAACGGGTTATCCTGCGCTGGGTCGAAGAACTGTTGCCCAGTGATCATGAACTGGCGATTCGTGTATGGGGGGACGTGGATCTGCAAATCGGGAATTATGTTCGCGGCAAATTCTGGGAAATCCTGATCGTCTGGTTCGCGACATTGGCGTCGTTTGTTTATTTTGGCCTGCAATACGCGATGCTGCTCTCGGTCGTAGTCGGGCTTTCGGTTCTGATTCCCTATATCGGCGCAATCGTAGTCACCATTCCGGTGGTGTTGATCGCATGGTTTCAATGGGGCTGGTCCAACGAGTTCATCAGTCTGGTTGTTGTTTATCTCGTGATTCAGGCGCTCGACGGTAACCTTCTGGTCCCCATTCTGTTTTCAGAAGTGGTCAATATCCACCCGATCGCAATCATCGTCGCGGTGTTGTTCTTTGGCGGGTTATGGGGGTTGTGGGGAATCTTTTTTGCGATACCCCTGGCTACACTGGTGCGCGCCATTATTCGCGCATGGCCAAAACCGGACGGAGAACAAGTCTGAACAGCGATTTACCCGGTGCGAAGAGTCTACATAGCGGATTCCCTGGTGGACGGCCAGTTATTGGTCGACTATCTGGTTCAGTATGGCATTGAGGCAGAGATGTTTCATCAAAATTCCCAGGGCGGGCTGGGTGAGCTTGCTGTAACCTGGCCGGAAGTATGGATAAAACACGATTCGGACAGGAACCGGGCGCGGTTGCTGATAGAGCAATTCGATAGACGCCCTTCGCCTGTGCATCACTTTTTTTGCCCGCAGTGTAATGAGTCCAATCCAGACACCTTTGAAATATGCTGGCAATGCGGCATGCCGTTGAATTCGGATTCGGTGTGAGCGGATGGCGAACAAGCGCCATGCCCACAAGGATCATCGAGTCCCGAAGAAATCTCCGGCAAAAGCGGGGCGGGGCGGTAATTTCTGGCTGTTTATTTCCACTCGCCTGTTGGCGGGACTGTTTTTCGTAACACTGGTTATACTGCTTTATTTTGATCTGGAGATAAAGCAGCGTTTCAGCGGCAACATCCAATCCGAGCCAGCCCATGTTTACGGTCGGCCGCTATCCCTGTCGAAAGGCCAGGCATACACTCCCGAGGACCTCACAGGCCGGCTTGAAGCCGACGGCTATCGCCGTACCGGCACACTTGCAGAACCCGGAGACTTCGCGCCTGCAGCCCATGCCGTAGACGTTTTCATCCGGCGCTTTGGTCAGGAGGACGATTTCCACGAAGCGCGCGCTGTGCGAATTGCATTCGATCATGGCGTCATCTCCGGCGTGATTGACCACGCCAGCGGAGACCACGTGGAGCAAGTGGAATTTGCTCCGCCATTGATTGGCAGTCTGCAACTCAGGCCCCATAAGGATCGGATTTCGCTCAAGCCGCATCAGGCTCCGGCCGTGTTGCTGGAAGCGCTGTTCATCATGGAAGACCGCAATTTCCAATATCATCACGGTATCGACCCGCGCGGGATCCTGCGCGCGATATGGTCCAATCTGCGACATGGCAGGGCGGTTCAGGGGGCCAGTACGCTGACCCAGCAACTGGTCAAGAATCTGTTCCTGAATCCGCAAAAAAACTGGACCCGTAAAATAGTCGAAGCCATGATGGCCGTCATGATGGAACTTCGGTTCAGCAAGGCCGCCATTCTCGAATTGTATCTGAACGAGGTATTCCTGGGGCAGTCCGGCAACCGGGCCATTCACGGGTTTGCCCTGGCCAGTGAATACTGGTTCGCCCGCCCGGTCAATCAACTGAAGGTTGAGGAGGTCGCAATGCTGGTCGGGATGATCGCGGCGCCTTCCTTTTATAATCCGCGCAAACACCCCGAACGGGCCCTGAAGCGCCGCAATCTGGTACTCGATACCCTGGCCAGGGCCGGATCAATCAGCGCCCGGAACGCTGAACTGCTGTCGCAAAAGCCACTTGGAATCGCCCCGCACAAATCGTTGTCAACCAGCGATTTCCCGTCCTGGCTCGATTACCTGCATCGTCAGTTAAGACAGTATTATTCGGCCCGGGCGCTACGGGAAAACGGATTGAACCTGTACACTACCATTGATGTCGAAATCCAGGAAATCGCACAGCAGGCGCTCTTTGACACACTGGCCCGCCTTGAGAAGCAAAAGAAAATGGCGCCGGGGGGATTGCAGGGCGCGGTGATTGTGGTGGATCCCGGACGTGGCGAAATCCTGGCGTTGGCAGGTGACCGCGCCCGCGGCTATTTTGGATTCAATCGCGCGGTTGATGCCCGGCGGCCGGTTGGGTCGCTGGTCAAGCCTGTGGTGTATTTGACCGCGTTGGAACTTCCCGAAAAGTATTCTCTGGCCACATTGCTGGACGACAGCCCGCTTACCCTCCGGTCAAAGGGCAGCGAACCCTGGTCTCCGCAAAACTATGACAAGACGTTTCGCGGTCCCGTGCCGTTGTACCAGGGCCTGGTCCATTCCTGGAATTTACCCACCGTGCGGCTTGGACTGGAGCTGGGCGTGGACCGGGTTATCGAAACCATGCGCCGGTTCGGCATCCAGCGCGACATAGCCGATTATCCCTCAACCCTGCTCGGCGCCAGCCAGCATTCCCCGCTGGAAATGGCGCAGATGTATCAGGTCATCGCCAACCAGGGTAATCTGGTCCCGTTACGCACGATACGCAGCATCGGGAATCATCGGGGTCACACGGTCGCCAGATTTCCTGTTTCGACACGCCGGGTGATCGACTATGAGAGCGCTTTTCTGATTGATCACGCGCTGAAAATGGTGGTTCGACAGGGCACCGCCGCGGGCTTGAGTCGAAGTTTTGACGCGCGGCTGAATCTGGCCGGAAAAACAGGGACTACGGACGATTTCCGGGATAGCTGGTTTGCCGGTTACAGCGCCAATCTGCTGACGGTGGTATGGGTCGGGCGGGACGACAATCAACCGGTCAATCTGTCCGGCGCGAGCGGCGCCATGCGGGTTTGGGAGGAAGTCATGTCCCGGCTGAATCCGGAAAAATCAATCCTTTCGAAAAATAACAACATTGTCACAGTCAGTATTGACCCTGATACCGGGCTGGTCGCCAATCAACATTGTCCGAAGCGGTTGAACCTGCCATTCATAAAGGGGTCGGAGCCGGAAGGATTTGCACCGTGTTCCGGCCTGTCAGGCAAGGTCGGGGGCTGGTTCAAGTAAGTACAATCAGGCGGGAATCCATAATTGACGGGCGGGAATCCATAATTCATAATTATCGACACGGGTGGGGGCGCAGACCCGCCCCTGCGATCAAGTCGTCATTCCCTTGATAAGCGGGAATCCACATTAACTCCGGTGGCATCAAAATGAACTATTATAAATCTATCATTGAAACGATCGGCGATACGCCTCTGGTCAGGCTCAATTCCGTCAATCGCGGTATCAAGGGGACCGTGCTGGCGAAGGTTGAATACTTCAATCCGGGAAATTCGATGAAGGACCGCATGGCGATAAAAATGATCGAAGACGCCGAGGCGAGGGGAGATTTGAAACCGGGTGGCACGATTATCGAAGGCACCTCGGGCAATACCGGTATGGGATTGGCGCTGGGGGCCATTTCAAAAGGCTACAAATGTATTTTTACTCTGGCTGACAAGCAATCCCAGGAGAAGATAGACATATTGAAGGCGGTCGGCGCCGAAGTCCATGTCTGCCCGACTTCGGTGGCGCCCGAAGACCCGAGGTCATACTACTCGGTGGCGCAGCGGTTGAACCAGGAAATCGAAAATTCGTATTACCCCAATCAGTATGATAACTTGTCCAATGCGGACGCGCATTATGAAACCACCGGCCCGGAAATCTGGCGGGATACCGATGGCAGAATCACCCACTACGCGGCAGGGGTCGGCACAGGTGGTTCGATGTGCGGCGTGGCTAAATATCTGAAGGAGCAAAACCCCGAAGTGGTGACGGTCGGCATTGATACCTACGGTTCGGTGTTCAAGAAATACAAGGAAACCGGAGTGTTCGATGAAACTGAAATCTATCCCTATCTGACCGAGGGCATCGGCGAAGATATTCTCCCTGCCAATGTTGATTTCTCATTGATTGACCATTTTGTAAAAGCGACCGACAAGGACGGGGCAATCATGACCCGAAGGCTGTCCCGTGAAGAAGGCCTGTTCGTCGGATGGTCCTGCGGCTCTGCGGTATGGGGCGCGCTGGAGTGGGCCCGGGAGAACCTGGTTGAAGACGATATTATGGTGATCATCCTGCCGGACCACGGTACCCGTTATCTGGGCAAGATTTACAATGATGACTGGATGAAGGATCACGGTTTTATCGAGGAGCGGGAATATGACTCGGCGGCAAATATCATTGCGAAACAAGGCGGTGAAGACGCTCTCAGTACGATCAGCAAGAATGCCAGTGTGGCCGAGGCGGTTTCATTGCTGACCGCTGTTTCGGTTTCGCAGTTGCCGGTGATGGACGGGGATGAGTTTGTCGGCAGCCTGAGCGATACCCGATTGCTCAAGCAACTGATCAAAGACCCCTCCATCCGGGGAAAGGCGGTCCACGAGGTCATGGACGAGCCATTCCAGTTTGTTCCGGCCGATACCACGCTTGACGTCCTTTCTTCGATGATCAACCGCAATAACCCCGCGCTGATGGTCAGGGACCCGCGCGGCCTTCCGCGCATCATTACCCGGCATGACTTGCTCGAAGCGATCGCAGAAGCGTAAGCCTTTTGTCGCGTCGCAACAGATAAAATACAATCGCCAGGTTCATGATGTTGAATGCGATGACGTTTATAAATGACAGCGTATAGGAGCCGGACAGGTCGTATAACGCCCCCGCCATCCATCCTCCGAGCGCCATACCCCCTACAGTAGCGACAAACAGCAGGCCGATTCTGCTACCCGCCTGGTCGGGTCGGAAAAACCGGCGAACGATCAGCATATAAGATGGCGTGATGCCGCCCTGAACCAGACCGAACGCGATGGCTGCCAGATAAAGGCTGGTCAGGGTATCGACGAATATAAACAGGAAAATCACCAATGCCTGTAGACTTGACCCGAGCAGCAGTGTCCTGATTCCGCCAATTCGATCAGAAATAAAGCCGGAAGCAACGCGGCTGACGATACCGGAGCCCAGCATGATCGACAGCATCCAGGCTCCGTCTCTGGCATCGAAACCCAGATCAATGACATGTGGGATAAGATGTATCTGTGGCATGGACATTGCCACGCAGCAACCAATCCCGGCGACACACAGAGCGACTTGCAGTTGTCCTGCCGTCATATCCAGCGGGCGGCTCCAGTTTTCCCGGTCGGCAGCCTGGTTGATGGCAGAGTCATCCCGATTCCTCTTGAGATATACCAGAGAAAGGGGAAGCATGCTCAGACTGCACCACGCCAGCCAGACAAGGCTTTGCCGCCACCCGGATGAATCGATCCAGCTCTGCAGGATCGGAGGCCAGAGTGCGCCAGCCAGATAGCTTCCGCTGGTTACAATACCGATTGCCAGTCCTCGTCTGCGAGTAAACCAGTGCGAGATGTCCGCCGTCAACGGGCCAAATGCAAAAGCGCCGCCGAGAAAGCCGCAAAGCACGGACAGGGAGAGCGTGAATACCCAGAAGTTTTCCGCGTGGCTGACGATGTACAACCCCGACGGCAGGCAAATACTCGCAGTGACCGCCAGTACCGGAATGCCGAACCGGTCCATGAATCGCCCGAGTACAATGGTGCCCAGGCCAAACCCGGTCATGTACAGGGTATAGGGCAGGGCGCCAGCGCCGTGGCCGACCTGGAACTCCCGGGTTACCGGCTCAAGTACCATTACGGAAGCATACATCCCGCACAGCGCAACCGTCATCATCAGCAGGGAATTGATTACCCTGACAACGGCATAAGGGGAAGAGGGCGGATTCAGGTTGGTGATCATCAGGCGGTCAGGTCAAGCCGCCGATCATACTTCACCGGCTCCTGTAAGCCAATCCCGCTATCCCCACGCTCAACTGTCGGCGTGGATTCCTGCCTTTGGCAGCATATTTCAGTTAGACTCTGCCATCGCCCTGATAAATTTTACCCATTCAAACCAGCCAGAACCCGGAGCAATTTGATCCCGCGCCTCTCATCCTCAAAGCCTGAAATTGTGGTTGCCGTATCGGCTGCAATATGGGGATTGTTCTGGCTGCCGCTCAGAGCGTTCGAGTCGCTGGGGCTGGATCCGGCCTGGGTTACGGTCGGGCAATTCATTACCCCGCTGGTTTGCCTGTTGCCATTCGCCTGCGTCCGCCTGTGGCGCCGGCAAGCGATTGGCGCCGGGCAGGTCGTCACCGGGTTTTTGATTGGCGGGGCATTGGCCCTGTACTGCGAGAGCCTGTTGCTGACCGACGTAGTGCGCGCCCTGATCCTGTTTTACGTGATGCCGGCCTGGGGGACGCTGGTGGAGATTGGTTTCATGGGTCGCCGGTTTACCCTCTGGCGCGGACTTTCCCTGTTTCTCAGCATGGCCGGTCTGTTGATCCTGCTCAGAGTGAACGCCGATCTGGAGGTATCCCTGAATACCGGCGATGTGATGGCGCTGTTATCCGGGATGATTTACGCGGTCGGCGCCATGCGGGTTCGGCAAGCGCAGGAAGTTACCGTGTTTGAGCAGGTATTCGCGTTTTTCCTTTTTGGCGGTATTTTCGCTTTTGCGCTGACTTTCCTGCCGATTGCAGGCTTCGGGGCGCTGCCATCGGTGTCGGTTATAAAAGCGGTTGCGCCATGGATGATACTGGTATCCGTGGTATTCATGATCCCGGTATCGTGGGGGTTGTACTGGGGGAATCGGTTTGTTGATCCGGGGAGGCTTGGTATATTGCTCCAACTCGAAGTGGTGGTCGGGATCGGCAGCGCGGCGATGATCACCGCTGAGCCATTCGGCTGGCGCGAGGCAACCGGGGCGTTGCTGGTACTTGGCGCCGGACTGATCGAAGTCATCGCCAATCGACCTGAACGCTAATGTAGGGGCGGGTCCCCGTGCCCGCCCGTATGACCTGACTCAGGCGGATAAAAAATAGACAGAATCCGGATGTTCGGTTAGTATCTGAAATTACTGCGTGAATCAAGGTGTCAGGCATGAAATTGAAAATTAACGGCCGGCAGGTCGAGGTGGAAGCGGCGCAAGGTACGCCGCTGCTGTGGGTGTTGCGCGATGAATTGAAGCTGACAGGCACGAAGTATGGATGCGGCGTGGCTTCCTGCGGGGCGTGCACGGTGCATGTGAACGGCGCCCCGGTGCGGTCGTGCGTGACGCCTGCCGAAGGGTTGGCGGATGCCGAAATCACGACCATTGAGGGACTTGCCTCGAAGGCTGGCCGGGCCGTGCAGCAGGCCTGGGCCGAACACAATGTCGTACAGTGCGGCTACTGTCAGTCTGGACAAATCATGTCGGCGGCGGGGTTGCTTGGCGCAAATTCCAGTCCGGGCACGGATGAGGTCGAGGCTTACATGGCGGGCAATGTCTGTCGTTGCGCCACTTATCAGAGAATCCGGAGCGCCGTCGCGCGCGCCGCCGAAATTCTGGAGGAGGAAAATCAATGACCACCACCTTGTCCCGCAGAAACTTCCTGCAGAGCGCTTCCGCTACGGTCGCCGCCGCGCTCGTGATCGGATATTCTCCCCGTGGGGCGCTGGCGGCGGCATCCGCTACCGGCGGCAATCTCACACCTTTTGTGAAGATCGATACAGCCGGTCAGATTACCGTGCTTGTCAAGCATTTCGAGATGGGGCAGGGCATCAGTACCGGCCTGCCCACTCTGGTTGCTGAAGAGCTTGGCGTTGACCTTTCTGAAGTGGCGGTTGAGTTTGCTCCATCCGATGCGAAGCGCTACGCCAATCTCCTGTTCGGCATTCAGGGCACCGGCGGCTCGACATCCATGGCGAACTCCTTCATGCAGTACCGCAAGGCTGGAGCCGCGGCCCGCGAGATGCTGCTGGGCGCCGCCGCCCATGCCTGGAATGTCGCTCCATCGGAGTTGGTCCTGTCGAATGGCATGATTTCCGGCGCTGGCCGTGAAGCTCCGCTGGCCGATTTCGTCGCGGCGGCCGCGGCTATGGAGGCGCCTGCCGAGCCCGAACTGAAAAGCCCGGAAACATTCAGGCTGATCGGCAACCCGAACACATCGCGCCGGGATAACGGCCCCAAAATAAACGGAGTCGCCCGGTTTGCGATGGACGTTCAACTGGAAGACCAGGTGGTTGCCGTTATCCAACGCAGTCCCCGCTTCGGTGGAACGGTGGTTTCAATGGATTCGTCAGCAGCCGGGGCGGTGCCCGGTTTTGTCAACGCGGTGACCCTGCCGACCGGGAGCGGAGTGGTTGTTTATGCCCGCAACACCTGGGCGGCCATGCAGGCGCGCAAGGCGGTTGCGGTCGAGTGGGATTTCTCCGAAGCGGAAAAACGCGGATCGGGTGAAATCGAATCAGCGCTTCTCGCGGCAGTGAACGCGCCTCCCGATTTCATCGCCAAAGAAGGCCCCGGACTGGAAGAGGCTACGCGGCTGGTTGATCAGGCGGCGCAGACAGTCGAGGCTGAATTCTTTCTGCCCTGGCTGTGCCATGCGCCAATGGAACCGTTGACCTGCACGATCGAGCCGACCGCGAACGGGGTCAGGCTCCACGACGGTTGCCAGCTCACGACCGGGGCGCATCAGGCGCTTGCGGCAGTACTCAATCTGCCGATGGAGAATATCGAGATCAACACGCTGTATGCCGGAGGGTCATTCGGGCGTCGCGCTACCATGACTGCGGATTACATCGTCGAAGCCGCTCTGGCCTTCGCGATGAGTGACCGCTCGCGTCCGGTGAAACTGGTCTGGTCACGTGAGGATGACATTGCGGGCGGCGCTTACCGGCCGGCGTTCGCGCACAAGGTTCGTGTCGGCCTGGACGCGGACGGGCGCATGGTCGCCTGGGACCACCGCATCGCCGGCAAGCCCATTTTCAAGGGCACGCCATTTGAACAGGCGTTTGTGCACAACGGCGTTGACCACTCATCCGTGGAAGGCGTGCCGGATACGCTGTACCGGATCCCCGGCCAGTTTGTCGGTCTCACCGATTTCAAATCCGCCATCACAGCGAACTGGTGGCGTTCGGTCGGTCACAGTCATACCGCCTTTGTCATGGAGTCGATGATGGATCTGGCGGCAAAGGCGGCTGGACGCGATCCGGTTGACTGGCGGCTTTCGCACCTTGCCGGCGATTCGAAAGATCAGAGCAGACTGGCCGGAGTCCTGCGTCTGGCGGCTTCGAGGTCCGGTTGGGATGGTCCGCTTGAGCCCGGTCGGAGTCGTGGAGTCGCGGCGCATAAATCTTTCGGCACGTATGTAGCCCAGGTCGTCGAGATTTCCCGCGATGACGCCGATGCAGTGAAGGTGGAGAAGATAACCTGTGCGGTTGATTGCGGTGTGGCGGTGAACCCGGATATTATCAAAGCGCAGATTGAAGGCGGTATCGGCTACGGGATCGGCCATGTCATGCGCAACGAGATCACTTTCGAGAACGGCGCGGTCACACAGTCGAATTTCCCCAACTATGCGCCGTTGCGGATTGCGGACATCGGCGCTATTGATGTTCAGATCGTCGATTCCAGGGAGCCGCCGAGCGGAATCGGGGAGCCGGGCGTGCCGCCGGCCGGGCCCGCCCTGGCCAATGCCATTGCCGCTGATGGACCGCGAGTCACCCGATTGCCGATGATCAACAATGGAGTGCGTTTCGCTTGAGGTTTCCGGCGTCGCCGCGGTCGTACTCGCGGCTGGCCGCTCCACCCGCATGGCGTCCGGCAACAAACTGCTTGCAGATGTCGAGGGCAAACCCATGCTGCATCGAACACTCGATGCGATTGGTGGCGCGAACCTGCAACCGGTTGTGGTGGTCACCGGATTCCAGTCGGATCGAATCTGTCAATCCATCGCACAATATCCGGTCGCAATCGCTCACAACCCGGATTATCGCCAGGGGCTCGGCACATCATTGCGAACCGGAATCGCCTCATTGCCGGATTCGACCGGCGCCGCCATCATTTTTCTTGCCGATATGCCCGACATTACCGCCGATGTGCCCAACCGCCTGATTCGCGCTCATTTGATTGCAAGAGATAAAATCTGTGTTCCTGTGGTCGAAGGCAACAGGGGGAATCCGGTACTATGGCCAAGACGATATTTTCAAGACCTGTGCACGATCGAAGGGGATGTTGGCGGTCGTCATCTGATTCGGCGGTTCAGTGACTCTGTGCAGGAAGCGCCGGTATCCTCCGATTCCATTTTCAATGACATGGATACGGTACAGGACCTTGAGACGCGGTCTGTTCGTCGCCAGACAGGTTGACCAAGGCCGGGCCGATTATGAAAAACAGCGATACTGAAGTCCTGCAAGCGGCTGCCGGCTGGCTGGAAAACGGACATACTGTGGAGTTGGTCACATTGGTGGAAACCTGGGGGTCGTCGCCCCGACCGATCGGTTCCCTGGCCGCGGTGCGTAACGACGGCAGGCTGGTTGGATCCATATCCGGTGGTTGTGTCGAAAAGCAGCTGGCCACTCAATTACGCCGCGACCAACAGACCTGCATCGTGCAACATGATATTAGCCATGATCAGGCAATCCGTTACGGTCTGCCCTGTGGCGGCTCGCTAAAGCTGGTTATTGAGCATCTCGAAGACGCGATACCGCTACGCGACATATTGCAGGAACTCGAAGATCGTAAACTGGTCAGTCGGACGGTTGACCTGGAGTCGGGCAAGATAAGCGTCAGCCCCGTAAATGAGAGCGAGAAGCTCCGGTTCGACGGCAAAACCATGACCAAAGTGTTCGGCCCGGTGCAGGAACTGCTCGTGATCGGCGCCGGGCAGTTATCGCGTTATGTCGCGGAATTGGCCGTTGCCCTGGATTTCCGGGTGACCGTCTGTGAGCCGCGAGAAGATTTCGCCAGCGTCTGGAGCGTATCCGGCGCCAGGATTGATTCGCGCTTCCCGGATGAGGTGGTGCGGGACCTGGCAAATGACCCCGCGCTTGCGGTTCTGGCCCTGACCCATGATCCGAATCTCGACGATCTGGCCCTGCTGGAAGCGCTGGAGAGTGACCTCTTTTATGTCGGCGCGCTCGGCTCCCGGCGCAGCAGCGAAAACCGGCGCAAACGCCTTCGGTTCCTGGGCCTCGACGAATCGCGGCTTGATCGTCTGCATGGCCCGGTCGGCCTCGATATCGGCAGCCGGACACCGGCTGAAATCGCAATTTCGATCATGGCGCAGATCATCGCCGCGCGTAACGGGAAATCGTCTCCCGCATGATTCACGGACGGCAACTGAAATGAATGCCATTTTATTGCTGATCGCATTTCTGGCCGGAATGGTTTTTCGTCGCCTCGGCTATCCGCCATTGCTCGGATTTCTGCTGGCGGGGTTTGTGGCAAGCGAGATCGGGGTCGGGGATATCGAAACCATCCGGCCACTCGCTGATCTGGGGATTACCCTGCTTCTCTTTACAATCGGGCTTAAGCTGAACTTGCGGGAACTGGCGCAGATACAGGTCTGGGGAACGGCCTCAGCGCATACGGTGATTGCCGTAATTCTCACCGTACCCGTGATACTCCTCGCGGGATACCTGTTTCCGGTGATGTTGCTGGAAGACCGGTATTCGGCATGGGTCCTGGCCTTCGCTCTTTCGTTCTCAAGCACCGTGTTTGCGATCAAGATCATTGAGGAACGCGGTGAAAGCGCCGCTCTCCATGCGAACATTGCCATTGGTATCCTGATCATCCAGGATATTTTTGCAGTCTGTTTCCTGGTCTTGACTGCTGACAAGATGCCCGGTCCCTGGGCGTTGGGACTTCTGGTATTGCCATTTTTGAGACCCATGATGATCGCTTTGTTGAACCGCGCCGGTCATGGTGAGCTATTGGTCCTGTTCGGGGTGGCGACCGCCATTGCCGCATATCAGCTATTCGAGCTGGTGGACCTCAAGGGAGGGCTTGGCGCGCTGATTTTCGGGGTATTGCTGGGGCGGGCGGAAAAGGCGTCTGAACTTTACAAGAGCCTGGTTTCTCTCAAGGACCTCTTCCTGATCGGCTTTTTCCTGCAAATCGGATTCTTCGGGCTTCCTTCCCTGGAGATGGCGCTGGTGGCATTGGCATTATCTGCGCTGATTTTCCTGCGCCCGGTGATCTACTATCTTTTACTGGTCGGTTTCAGACTGCGGGCCCGGACTGCCTTTGTCGCCGGATTCAGCCTGTTCAATTATTCGGAATTCGGCCTGATTGTGGGAGCTATTGCCGTCAGCGCCGGCCTGTTGTCACCGGAGTGGTTGACGACGCTGGCCCTGGTGATGGCTTTGTCACTGTTCATCGCCACCCCCTTCAATACTAAAGTGCATAAACTGTACGGGCGATTCTCCGGGGCGCTGCATCGGTTTGAGCGCAAGGAACGACTGGAACGGGAGAAAATGCCGAGCCTGGGTAATGCCGAAATTGTGGTTCTTGGCATGGGTCGTGTCGGTATCGGCGCCTATGAAACGCTCCGTGAGCGGTACGGCGATGTCGTGGTCGGAATCGAGGAGAACCTGGAAAGGGTAAAACACCTTGCTGAGGCGGGTTATCGTTGCGTACCGGGTGACGCCAGTGACTCTGACTTCTGGATGGACGCCAATCTGGCTGAGCGCCGGATGTTGTTGATCAGTCTGTCCAACCATCGGGAAAACCTGTATGTGGTTGACATCGCGAAAAGACTCAATTATCCGGGTATTCTTGCTGTCATTTCCCGCTACCGCGACCACAAGGCTGAGCTGGAAAGCCTCGGCTGCGTTACGTTTAACCTCTATGCGGGGGCGGGGCGCGGATTTGCGGAACACGTCCTGCGACAAATGGATGCCCGACCGGACACAGAGCCGAAGTAATCATTCTCCCCTCGAGGGGGCAAATCCGCTTCGCGGATTTGGTGGGCATTCCCGCGGAAGCGGGAATCACGGATGTCGGTATGATTGGTTATACTCGCGGGTTCCATTCAGCCATGATTTGATCGGAGTGACTTATGACGCACGCTATTCGCATTCACCAGACAGGGGGTATCGACCAACTCAACCGGGAGCCGGTTCATGTGGGCGAGCCGGACATCGGCGAGGTACGCATTCGCCAGACCGCGGTTGGCCTCAATTTTATTGATGTATACATGCGGACCGGGTTATATCCGGTGACGCAGATGCCGGCGACTCTGGGTATGGAGGCGGCCGGGGTGGTTGACGCTGTGGGTGATCAGGTAACCGGGTTGGCGGTGGGAGACCGGGTCGCCTACTGTACGTTGCCCGGAGCCTATACCGAAGCCCGCCTGGCGCCCGTGGAAAAGTTGTTGAAACTGCCCGATAGCGTGAGCGATCAAACCGCCGCCGCGATGATGCTGAAGGGCTTGACCGCGCATTATCTGCTGTATCGCTCCTACCCGGTCAAACCCGGCGATGTCATCCTGGTCATGGCTGCCGCGGGCGGCGTTGGCCTGATACTTTGCCAGTGGGCGAAACACCTGGGCGCTACGATCATCGGCTGCGTCGGTTCCAGTGAAAAAGCGGCGCTGGCCAGAGCCAACGGGGTGGATCATACGATTCTCTACCGCGAGGAGGATATTGCCGGGAGAGTCCGGGAAATCACCTCGGGAGAAGGGGTTGCGGTGTCCTACGATTCCGTTGGACAAGCTACTTTCAAGGCTTCCCTGGATTCCCTGCGCCCTTTTGGCGTGGTGGTTACCTACGGCAACGCGTCGGGTCCGGTCGAACCGTTCAGCCCGGCGATTCTCGCGCTCAAAGGGTCGCTTTATGTAACCCGTCCAATCCTGGCGACCCATACCGCGACCCGGGCGTTGCTGGAGGAGGGAGCGAACCGTCTGTTTGATGTTGTGGACAGGGGAATCGTGAAAATTGCGGTCAACCAGACTTATGCCCTGTCGCGGACGGCGGATGCCCATCGTGATCTGGAAGCCAGGAAAACCATCGGTTCCACCGTTTTGCTCCCCTGATCATGGGTTCCGGGCGGGCACGGAGACCCGCCCCTACGCGATTCTGTCAGGGTCGGGTTCCGCCCTGGGGGTTTCGGGCGGGCACGGAGACGCGACAGTTGGGGTGGCTCTTATTCTTTGGATACGAACTGAAGGGACTGATACGCGGTTCGTCTGGCTTGCTTGCGCTTCAGGGGGGAGTTGAAAAAACGGTTCAGGGCGGCGCCCAGTATGGCGGCCTGTCTTGCCGGCAGGATTCCGGCTTCTTCACGAACGGCCAGCGCGGTCTTGAGCAGATGTACGGAAACAATATACTCATCCTGGCCGTGGTCGAACAATCGGTTGATCAGCGCGGAGATTCCCTGCCCGGTGTCGTCGAAATTCCAGCGGGTCGAATCCTGTCCGGTTGTCGTAAAGGCCGAATTCCGGCCAGCGAAACAGGCCATCTGTAACAGCCCCTGAGGCCATAATCCGGGGAAGCGGGTACATTGCTTGCGAACCGCGTTGGCGAAGGTCAATGCGTGGGTGAAATCAAGCCAGCCCACATTGCCCGAGACAGTCACATGCGACTTGTCCTGTTGAGCGATGTCAAAACGCAGCATATTCATCGCGTTGGCTTCCAGTAATGCCGGGTAAATCAATTCCGGGGAGGCGCCGCTATAGTTCACTGTGATGTCCAGAGCGCTTTTGATTCCGCAGCCATGCCATTGATCCGCTGTCGGAACGAGGTTCTGGGGCTTGCCGTCACCCCACCTTTTTAGCGCGGTTTGATAGTGTCGGAATTCAGGAATCCTGTCCTCGCGGAAGGCATAGACGATTTCCCGTACCAGAGAGAGCAGCAGGGGTTCGGTCACGGAGTCGCCCAGGCGCCCGATCAGGTATCCGGCCTTGGTTACATAAATCAGGGAATGGCCAAAAGCGTTATAGTGCGCCAGGGTGGCCTGTGTCAGGGGCCGTTCAAAATCGGAGAAGGTCAGGCCGTCTTGCAATCCCCCGCGTATCATCGCGACCGCGGCGCTTTCATCCTCCCGTTCAATCGCTTCCACAAAGCCGGTTTCACTGAACGGCAGGACATCCTGTGTGAACGGGTATCCGGATTCCCGCAAAACGTCATAAGAGGCATGTCCCAGTGATTCCGTCAGGCAGACCAGCCTGAGTTCGTCATCACCGTCTGTTTCGTCATACAGGGTCAGCCAGTCAGCCATTCCCGCGTAAGCATGGGTCCAGCCGAATTCCATTCGTTGCCAGGACCAGTCAATGGCGCATCGCAAACCATCGAGCGGGTCAGCGCCGAGACGGATCAATCGCGCGATTTCCCGACTGATGCGGTCATAAGAGTGGTCATCGAACGCATCCCGCAAACTGTCCAGGATATTGATATATTGATCCTCGTAAGGCGGGTCGGACAAATCCACCCATATTTCATCACCGCGAAGTTCGACAGGATAAGTACGCAGCCTGTCACCGCCAAACAGATTCTGGCCGGTATTCAGATTGAATTTCCAGTTGTGCCAGTTGCAGGTGAGGATACAACCATCGGAAAGGTTTCCCTGGGACAGGGGATAGCCTTCGTGGGGGCATCGATTGTTACAGGCCCGAACTCCTTCCGGAGAATCGAACAGTGCAATCTGTCTGCCATCAATGCGGACCATTGAGACCGTATTTTTCCGCAGTTCGCGCATCGACTGTGCATAATGCCAGTGGTTTTCTTCGATATAATCAAGCGCTGCTTTTGTATTCATGATGAAAAAACCCACCGATAAATGAACGGTACGTATCCAGTAATTACAGGGAGTCACCCTGGATTCTCATTATACCCGTTTTTGGCTTCGGGCGGTGGAACCGCTTGCCGTATTGATCGAATCTGGCGGGCATGGTAAGCCGAACAAAAAATCCGACAGGCGGCAGCCGTCGAAAAATGCGCCGGCGCCGTGTACGGTCCGATTCCGGTTCCAACGGTGGAGCGCCGGTCTGGCCGGGGGTGCATGGCGGCCTGTACCGTCCCCTGTCCGAACCCGATATGGAACGGTTTCACCATGCCGCGCTGGATATTCTGGAGCAGGTGGGAATGTCGCGCGCCACACCGTCAATTCTTGACCTCATCCGGGAAAATGGCGGCAATACCCGCGATGATGGTCGCCTGCTTTTCCCCCGTTCGCTGGTCGAAGACGCGATTGCCGGATTCAGGCGGGACATTGTCCTGCATGGGCAAAAACCGGGGCTGGAACTGGAGCTTTCCGGCGCCCGGGTTTACCTGGGAACAGGCGGGGCCGCGCCCAACATGGTGGATCTCGATACCGATACCTGGCGTCCTTCCTGTCTGCGGGACCTGTACGATGCCGCGCGGCTTGTCGACACGCTGGACAACATTCACTTTTTCAGCAGGCCGGTTACCGCAAGGGACATGAGTACAGCCCTGGACCTGGATGTCAACACCGCATTCGCCTGCCTCGCCGGCACTTCCAAACATGTGATGACCAGTGTTGCGGCCGGCCCCCATGTCCGGGCGGTAGCCGACCTCTGTGAAATGATTGCCGGGGGCAGGGCGGCCTTTGATGAGCGCCCGTTTTTATCCCTCAACATCAATCATGTGATACCGCCGCTGCGCTTCAGCGAGGAAGCCTGTGAAGTGATGCAACAGGCCGCCAGACTGGGGTTGCCCTTTTCGGTCAATTCAATTGATCAGGCGGGGGCATCCAGTCCTTCCTCCCTGGCTGGCTCGGTGGTACAGGCGGTCGCGGAAACGCTGGCCGGGATGGTGATTGCCTGGTTGGTCAATCCGGATTGCAGAGCCATATTCGGTCCCCGGCCGATGATCGCCGACCTGCGAACCGGCGCCTTGACCGGCGGTGGCGGTGAGCAGGCGGTAGCGATGGCGGCCGGCGTGCAGATGGGACAATATTACAACCTCTCCAACTCCTGCATAGCCGGGGCCACGGACAGTAAAATTCCCGATGCGCAAAGCGGATTTGAAAAAGCGCTGAATGTGAGTCTGGCCGCCCACGCGGGTTCCAATATGGTGACCCAGGCGTGTGGTATGCAGGCGGCATTGATGGGTTGCAGTCTGGAAAGTTACGTCATAGACAACGATATGCTCGGCAGTATCCTGCGCTCCGTGCGCGGTATTGAGGCGGATTCAGACGCTATATCGGTGGATGTTTTCGACCAGGCGGTTCGCGGCGATGGTCATTATCTGGGTAGCGCCGATACGATGGCGCGGATGCAGTCCGATTTTCTCTACCCCGAAATATCCGACCGCCGGACACCCGATGAATGGGCCGAAGCCGGTTCACCGACTATCCGGGATTCTGCCCTGGCCAGAACGAAACAGATACTGCGGAATCATTATCCCGGGCACATTTCTATCGAAGCCGGACAGGCCATCCGGGAACGGTATGATATTCACTTGACTGCCGCCATGATGGGGAGGGTATGATTGCAGCTATCCGCGAAAAGCGCGCAGGCATCGTTCGATATCTTCACTGTCATTGTGGATGTGGGTGGATATGCGGATGCGATCAAATGACGCAGGCTTCACTACTGTAAAGTCGGGATCAGGGGGACATACCGTTTGACAAGGGAGGCTCATGACATGATAATCCCGCCTCTTCCCGGTTATCCATTTTCACTTGCAGATAGCCTGAATAAGGGGCGTTAGCTCAGCTGGTAGAGCATCTGACTTTTAATCAGGTGGTCACAGGTTCGAATCCTGTACGCCCCACCATATTCTTCGTAGATTATTGATTTCTGGCGCTCTCGGCATATTTGTACAAGGTCGGCCTGTAGATGCGCGTCATGTCTCAGCGCCTGTCGCCGGTGATATTGCAATCGGCTGGACATCAAGGCGGTCGGCATACTTGCGTGCCTGCACCAGGTCGTAAGCAATCTGGCGTCGCAGCCAGAACCCGGCGTTTGACCAGCCGACCTTCTCCAGCCGAATGGCCATTTCCGGGGAAATGGCGGCATGTCCGTTGAGAACCCGGGAGAGTGTGTGACGGGCCACACCCAGGGCGCGCGCCGCCCGAGTGACATTCAGTCCGAGTGGCTTGAGGCAATTTTCGCGAATACTGCATCCAGGATGCGGGGGGTCGGTCATCATCATTTTTGTCCCTTCTGTTCAGTGGTAGTCAATCAGGTCAATATCGTAGGCATCGCCCGCATCGAAGCGGAAAATCATCCGCCAGTTTCCAGAAATCAAAAGGCTGTGATATCCCTCGATACCGCCCTTTAGCCGATGAAGCCGGTAGCCGGGCAAATCCAGGTCTGAAGCGCTGCTGGCGGCATCAATGTCTGCCAGCGCGAGCGCAACGCGGTTCACCAAGTCTGGATTGATCCTCCGGGTGTCGCCCCGGTCATACATGCGTTTCAGACCGCGATGACGAAAACTTGGAATCATTCTTTAAGTGTATCTAATAACGGTACACATTACAAGATTAAATGGCGGTTAACCAACCCGGACAGGCTGAAACGCGGTCGGATCGTGGTATTCTTATGCGACCTGTTTTCGTATCAGAGGATACATGCCGCTACAGACACAGTATTATGATGAGATGTTTGGACATGGGGAAGAGGCGCGTCCCCCGTATGCCCGCTATCATGACTGGGTAAATGCGGAAAATCTCCCCCGGTTAAAGAAGAAGTCATCCGAAGCTGAGAGCTATTTCCGCAGTACCGGCGTCACGTTCAATGTCTACGGCAATGAAGACGCCATCGAACGCCTGATCCCCTTCGACATAGTGCCGAGAATCCTGTCCTCAGCCGAATGGTCGCGACTCGTGCAGGGGATTGAGCAGCGGGTCAGGGCGATCAATGCCTTTATCTACGACATCTACCACAGACAGGAGATTCTCAGGTCCGGCCGCATTCCTGTATCCCTGATCTCCCGGAACAAGGCATTTGTGCCCCAGATGATCGGATTCGACCCGCCTGGCGGCGTCTATACGCATATCGTCGGAATTGACATCGTGCGCACAGGCGAGAATGAGTTCATGGTTCTGGAGGACAATGCCCGAACTCCTTCGGGGGTCTCGTATATGCTGGAGAATCGCGAAACCATGATGCAATTGTTTCCCGAACTTTTCTCGCAAAACCATGTGCGGCGGGTCAGTGACTATCCGAAAAATCTTCGCATCTCGCTGGAAGCCTGCGCACCGCCGGCATGCACTGGCTCCCCGGTCGTGGTCATCCTGACTCCGGGAATTCACAATTCCGCATACTTCGAACATTCCTTTCTGGCGGATCAGATGGGGGTCGAACTCGTGGAAGGCAGTGACCTGAAGGTTACCGATGGGCGTATCGGCATGCGCACTACACGTGGACTCTTCCCGATAGACGTTCTCTACCGCCGTGTGGATGACGATTTTCTGGACCCCCTGACTTTCAATCCGGACTCCCTGCTCGGCACGCCCGGAATCATGGATGTCTATCGGTCCGGCGGCATTACATTGGCCAATGCGCCTGGCACAGGAATTGCAGATGACAAGTCGATCTACTCCTATATGCCTGAAATCATCAAGTTCTACACTGGAGAAAAAGCGCTGCTGGGAAACGTCCCGACATGGCGATGTTCCGAAGCTGATTCGTTAGCCTATGTTCTGGACCACCTCGATGAACTGGTCGTCAAGGAGGTTCATGGGTCGGGCGGATATGGCATGCTGGTGGGCCCCGCCGCAAGCAGGAAGGAACTGAAATCCTTTTCCGCAAAGCTTGAGAAGAACCCCGAAAACTACATCGCCCAACCGACCCTGGCCCTGTCGACGGTACCCGTGCTGACAAGGGCAGGTCTGGCGCCGCGCCATGTGGACCTCCGGCCCTTTGTACAGGTTTCGCCAAACGGTATCAGCATTTGCCCGGGCGGGCTGACCCGTGTGGCGTTGAAGAAAAATTCCCTCGTGGTCAATTCAAGCCAGGGCGGCGGCACCAAAGATACCTGGGTGCTGGCCTGGTGACCCGTCTGCTTGGAAAGACCGCAGGCGGGCTGTTCTGGATGTTCCGCTTGCTGGAGCGAAGCGAAAATACGGCGAGGCTGATTGATGCGGGATTCCGTATCGCGCTGACCCGGTCAGACGCGGCGCAGGATGAGTGGAATTCGATCCTGACCACTACGGGCACGCAGGATACTTACTTCCGCAATCATGAACGGGCCGATGGCAAGCTCGTTATCAACTTTCTTCTGCGAGACAAGAGCAATCCTTCGAGCGTTCTGTCGACCATTGAAGCCGCGAGGAACAACGCGCGCGCCGTACGCGCATCATTGACCCGGGAAGTCTGGGAGGCCACCAACATGGCCTGGATTACGATACGGGAAGCCCTGAGCAAGCCGGTCCGGGAAAGAGAGCTCCCGGCAGCGCTCAATGCTATTCGCAAACATTCTTCACTGGTCCGCGGGACCATGTACGGAACCATGATGCGAAATGATATATTTGATTTTTCCCGGATCGGGAGCTTTCTTGAAAGGGCGGACAACACTGCCCGCATACTGGACGTCAAGTATTATGTACTGCTCCCCACCGGAAGCTATCTGGGCTCATCGCTGGACAATGTACAGTGGGAGACCATTCTGAGTTCGGTCTCGGCTGTGCGTTCCTACAGATGGGTACATGAAGGCAGGATCAGCGCCCCAAGCATCGCCCACTTTCTGATCCTGGACACCAGGATGCCGCGATCCCTGGCATTTTGCTATGGGAAAATTGAGGACAATCTGGGCTACCTGACACGTGATTACGGCATCCGTAACGAGTCCTACGGGATGGCAAGCTCCATATCCAGGAGTCTGAACAAGGATTCCATTGATGTTGTCCTTGAAAATGGTCTGCATGAGTTTCTGAGTGATTTTCTTGGGCAGAATGCTGCGCTGGGTGCGCAAATCGAAAAGGACTTCAGGTTTTACGAGTAGCCGTCATGCTTCTTGATATCTTTCACCGGACTCTCTACAGGTACGATGCTCCCGTCAAATTTTCCCTGCTTCAACTCCGGCAATTTCCTGTAAGCGGCACATTGCAAAATGTACTGAGCTGGGAGATTGAACTGGTCAACGGGCGCAAGGAGCTGGATTTTACGGATCACAACGACAACCAGGTCTGTCTGGTCGGCATTGAACCGGACCATCGGGAAATCGATATCCGATGCCGGGGACAAGTCGAAACCCGGGATAATACAGGCATACTCGGCAAACATACCGGGTATACGCCTCTATGGTACTACAGCCGCGATACCGCTCTGACCAGACCCGGACCCGCAATACGCCAGCTGGTTCAGGAGCTCGGCCTGTCCGGCAATATGGATCCGGACGTATTGCATCTGCTCTCTGAAAGGATAGCCTCTAAAATCCGTTATGAGAGAGGCATGACCTCGTCCACAACAACTGCGGAAGAATCGTTGCGTGCCCGATGCGGCGTATGCCAGGATCATACCCATGTCTTTCTTTGTGCCGCCCGCCTGATCGGATTCCCTGCGCGGTATGTCAGCGGCTATCTGATGATGGATGGCCAAGTTCATCAGGAGGCCGGACATGCCTGGGCGGAAGCATGGGTTGAATCTCTCGGCTGGGTGGGGTTCGATGTTTCCAACGGAATTTCTCCAGATGACCGGTATGTCCGGGCCGCTGCAGGTCTTGATTACCGGGAGGCCGCTCCTGTGCGGGGAATACGTTTTGGAGAGGGCGAGGAATCCATGAGCGTACAATTACAGATTCAACAACAGTAACCCCCTCTTCCACTTGTCATGCTATTCCTGCCACTCTATACTTGATTCCATGACACCCGACGATTCCGGCGTTCGCTCAGGCGTTCGCTATCAACCCGACGAATCTCCACCGAAGGCGCTTTCTCTGGGTCTCGGTTTTCAACTGGCCGCCATCACTGTTGCCGGCGTGGTGCTGACGCCGGCGATTGTAATTCGGGCGGCGGGCGGGAGTGAACTCTTCCTGTCATGGGCCGTGTTTGCCGCTGTGATGGTCGCCGGCGTAACTACCGTATTGCAGGCGGTCCGGGTGGGTCGGTTTGGCGCCGGTTATGTGCTCATGATGGGAACATCGGGAGCGTTTATCGCAGTCTGCATTACCGCCATTGCCGAAGGCGGTCCGGGGATGCTCGCCACTCTGGTGGTCATTTCCTCATTCTTCCAGTTCATGCTCGCGACGCGACTCTCGCTGTTCCGGCAGGTTCTGACTCCGACCGTCGCCGGGACAGTGCTTATGCTGATACCGGTGACGGTTATGCCGATCGTCTTCGATATGCTGAACACCGTACCGGAAGGCGCGCCGCAAGCCGCCGTGCCGGTCACGGCCCTGGTTACTCTGGTTGTCATCGTTGGTCTGGCCCTGAAGGCCAGGGGACAGTTGAGACTCTGGGTGCCGGTTATTGGTGTTGTGATCGGTTCAGTGGTCGCCGGATTGTTCGGTATTTACAATTTCGACCTCGTGACCAGCGCATCCTGGGTGGGCTTGCCGCAGGGCAGCTGGCCGGGTCTGGATTTGAGTTTCGGCCCGGTTTTCTGGACTCTGTTGCCCGCATTCGTGTTCGTCACCCTGGTCGGCGCCGTGGAAACGGTCGGTGATTCCATTGCCATCCAGAATGTATCCTGGCGCAAACCGCGGGCAGTGGATTTCCGGGCGGTACAGGGCGCTGTAGGGGCGGATGGAGTGGGTAACCTGTTGTCCGGGCTGGCTGGAACGGTGCCGAATACGACTTATTCGACCAGCATTGCGGTGGTTGAACTGACCGGGGTTGGAGCGCGCAGCGTCGGTATCGCCACCGGCGCGTTATTTGTCGTGCTGGCATTTTTACCGAAGGCGCTCGCGGTCATCCTGGCGATTCCGGATCAGGTGGTTGCGGCTTATGTCACTGTAATCCTGGCGCTGATCTTCATACTCGGCATGAAAATGATTATTCAGGACGGGATCAGTTATCGGGTGGGCCTGATTGCCGGGGTCTCGTTCTGGCTCGGATTCGGTTTCCAGACCGAATCAATTTTCCCCGAATTTTTCTCGCAATTCGCCGGGGGATTCCTGCAAAATGGAATTACGGCTGGCGGCCTGACAGCGATCATTCTGACCATGTTCCAGAAGCTGGGAGCATCCCGGAGCAGTCGGATTGAGACAAAACTGGATACTTCGGCGTTGCCGCGCATCCGGGAATTCCTGGAAGGATTCGCGGCCCGAAACGGCTGGGATCAGGCGATGATGAACCGGCTCGATATAGCCAGTGAGGAGACGTTGTTGACGCTGCTGCAAAAAGATGAAGACACCGGGGGGCAGGAGTCCCGGAGGTTGAGTCTGGTTGCGCGCAAGGAAGACGGTGGGGCGGCGCTTGAATTCGTGGCGGCAACCGGGGAAGGAAACCTCCAGGACCAGATATCCCTGATTAGCGAGAAATCCATCGATGCCCCTCCCGTGGAAAAGGAAATATCGCTTCGCCTGTTGCGGCATGTCGCGTCTTCGGTTCTGCATCAGCAATACCATGACACGGATATTGTAACCGTCCGTGTAGACGCGCCGAAAGCGGCGCCCGGCGCGAAAGAGACGGGTGCGGCCGGAGCGGTTTGAACCGGGCTGCACAGTAACGACCATGGCGATTCGTGAAATCATACGGATGGGGAATCCTGTTTTGCGGCAAAAAGCCCGTCTCGTGAGGGAGGATGAAATTAAATCCCCGGATTTATGCCGTCTTGTCGATGACATGATTGAGACACTGGATGACGCAGGTGGAATCGGGCTGGCCGCCCCACAGGTAGGGGTCAGTTTGCGGGTCGCTATTTTGAACATGCCCGAAGGAACCAGTCGATACGGTCATTTCGAGGCGATTCCGCTTACCATCTGCATCAACCCCCGGATGACCATTTCGGATGAGTCACACCTGGAAGGATATTGGGAGGGTTGCCTGTCCGTTCCCGGATTGCGTGGCTTTGTGAAGCGCCGGCAATCGCTGCGGCTGGATTATACCGACATGGACGGAGTCGCCCGGCAGATCGAATTCGACGGATTCCATGCCACCGTTTGCCAGCATGAACTCGATCATCTCGATGGCGCGCTGTACATTGATCGTATTGAGGATTCCAGATTGCTCATGTTTGAGGAGGAGTTTTTACGATTTATTCAACCGCAAGGGGTTAACGAGTTGTCGGATTGAGGGGGCGGACAACCAGGGGGGTTGTTCCTGTCATCCCTGGTGATTCTCATGGCTGGTTTCGGTGTCGAACGGATGCGGAGTGTCTGGTTGCGATGATATAGGGCAGATGCGGCAATCAAGATGATGGTTCAGCTTACTTGCCTTGATATAAAGCAAAGTTAATGGTCTGGGTAATCCAGACAACCCATATCAACGAAGGGTATTATCGCTGGCTGTCGGGTGTAGCAAATGTGCGAGACTACTGTGAGTTCCGATGCAGTTTATTAAAAATGGTCCCGATGTTCCAGAACGCTTGATACAGGCGCATGAGGACGGTCGCGTAGTCCTGTTCTGCGGTGCCGGCATTTCCTATTCTGCGGGCTTGCCGAGCTTCGCCGGATTGGTGAAGAAGATATACGACCGATTGAATTTTACCCCCGGCGCCATCCACCAGACAGTGATCAGAGCGAAACAATTCGACACGGCTATAGGCTTGCTGGAGAGTCAAATCGTCGGTGGGCGCGAAACTGTGCGAGAGGCGCTAGCGGACATCCTCGTCCCGAATATTGACGCACCGAATGCAATCACCACTCACGAAGCTTTGCTGACATTAAGCCTGAACCGCGATGGACGCACACGGCTCGTTACCACCAACTTCGACCGGTTGTTCGAGGAAGTGATTGTCAACAGGAAACTTGAATTGTCGTGCTATCAAGCGCCGCTTCTGCCCGTGCCAAAAAACCGATGGGACGGTCTCGTGTATCTGCACGGCCTGCTCCCGGATGAACTGGCCGATGCTGACTTGGATCATCTGGTTCTCTCCAGCGGTGATTTTGGCCTTGCCTATCTGATTGAACGCTGGGCGGCGAGATTCGTTGGAGAGCTTTTTCGAAACTATACCGTTTGCTTCGTTGGCTATAGCATTGACGATCCGGCGCTACGCTACATGACGGATGCGTTAGCTGCCGACAGGCTACTGGGTGCGAACCCTTTGGAAATGTTTGCTTTTGGTAGTTATCCCAGGAGCAAGAAAGACAAACGCGCCAACGAATGGCGGGCGAAAAACGTAACGCCCATTTTGTACCGTGAACATAAGAGCCATCAGTATCTACACGAAACTCTGCGGGAATGGGCGGGCACCTATCGCGATGGCGTACGCGGCAAGGAGAGTATTGTCGTGGGGTTGGCGGGTTTGCGCCCGCTGACCAGCACGAAGCAAGACGATTTTGTCGGACGTGCCCTATGGGCCTTGAGCGACCCAAGCGGTGGCCCGCCAGATGCTTCGCCGACCTTGACCCGGTTCCGCCATTGGATTGGCTGGAGGAATTCTCGGAAAACCGCTATCGGCATGCGGACCTACTCCAATTTGGCATATCACCACACGATAACGTAGACGACAATCTGATATTCAGCCTAATCCGCAGACCTTCTCCCTACTCTCGCGCCCCTTGGATGGTGTTGGTAGACGAAGGTGGCTTTGGCAGAGAGTGGGATGATGTCATGTTTAACCTGGCTCGCTGGTTGATACGTCATCTCGACGACCCGGCGCTCATTCTGTGGTTGACCAAACATGGTGGACAAATTAACCACGAGTTTGCGAAACTGATCGAAAGGAGTTTGGCAGAGACCGATGACCTCGAACGAAATAATGAGACGGATGAACTGAGCCGCATCCGAGACAGTGCGCCGCGAGCCATTCCAAGGCCGGTAATGTGCACACTCTGGCGCTTGTTGCTTGTCGGGAGAATAAAGTCATCGCAGCCCAGCTTCGAGTTCTATTCTTGGCTGGAACGATTCGGTTGTCACGGGCTTACGACCATCCTGCGTCTGGAGTTGCGTGAGATGTTGACTCCCTGCGTGACCCTGCGCGAACCGCTCGGCTGGTGGGATCAGGGTCACGAAGATTCCAGCCAGTCGGAACGACTCGAGGATCTGGTGGATTGGGAAATCGTGCTGTCCACGAATAATGTGCATTCCACTTTGGGCGATCTTCGCAAAGACCCGCGTTGGTTCGAGGGATTGCCCGACTTGCTGGATGACTTGGGCGCATTGTTGCGCGACGCGATGGATCTCGCACGAGAACTCGGTGGAGCCTGCGAGAGAGAAGATCAGTCTTTTGTCCACCAACCGTCAATTACCGAACATCCGCAAAACAGGTCATTCCAGGATTGGACGGTACTGATTGAACTCAACCGCGATGCTTGGCTCGCAACCGTGCAAATTGCGCCGGAACGGGCGAGGCGTGTCGCTAGGTTCTGGAGCGATTCGCCATATCCGGTGTTCCGGCGGTTAGCGTTCTTCGCGGCGACACAAGATAGTGTTATCCTTCCCCGACTGGGACTCAATTGGTTGCTGGCCGATGACCGGTGGTGGCTGTGGTCAACGGAAACCCAGCGCGAAACCCTGCGCTTGCTGGTCGCGCTATCGCCAAAATTGGATGCAGAACCACTGGATGAACTCGAACGGGCCGTTCTTGCCGGGCCGCCACGAGCCATGTTCAACGAAGACATTAAGCCTGGACGCTGGCAGAGAATAGTGGACAGGGAGATTTGGTTACGCTTAGCCAAAATGGATCATTCCGGCGCGGCCCTTGGAACGCACGCACGAGCGAAACTGGATGAATTGTCTTCGTTACATCCACATTGGCGATTCGAAGTTGATGAGCGTGAGGAGTTTCCATACTGGATGGGCGATGGAGACGAAACAAGCGGATTTGTGGCTACGCCACGTCGTCGTGAACTGGTTGCTTGGCTAGAACAGCACCCCGGAGGAGACGTTTGGAAAGACGACGATTGGCGCCAACGCTGCAGGGACAGCTTTCCGACGACCGCTTGCGCCTTGCTTGCTCTTGCCGAAGCCAACTCTTGGCCCGATGTTCGTTGGCGCGAAGCGTTGCAAGCTTGGTCGGAAAAGGGTTTCACAAATCGATCCTGGCGCTATATGGCGCCAGTGCTGAATGAATCCCCCGATGATGTAATGCAGTCACTATTTTATAACATTGGCCACTGGCTGAGCAAAGTTGCCAGGACATTCGACCATCACACAGAGTTATTCCTCAACCTCTGCCAGCGAATATTGACGCTCAATGAGCGAGATGACGCGGACGACAGTGACGATCTTGTAACACGGGCCATCAATCATCCGGTTGGACGCGTGACGGAGGCGCTGCTGAATCACTGGACTCGAAGCCCTCTGGAAGACGAGAAGGCTTGCCAGAGGAGATCAGTCCCATCTTCACGAAGCTCTGCGATGTAGAGATTGGCAATTTCCGTCACGGCCGCGTGTTGTTAGCCGCACGTGTCATTATTTTGTTTCGCGTAGACCGTGGGTGGGCCGAACGGCATTTGTTGCCATTGTTCGATTGGGAGAAGTGCGAGGCTGAGGCTCGCGTCGCTTGGAAGGGCTTTCTCTGGTCTCCTCGATTACACCGCCCCCTGATGGAAAAAATCAAAAGGCCTTTTCTCGATACAGCAAGCCATTGTGAAGACCTCGGCCGACATGGCACACAGTACGCCAGCCTTCTGATGTACATTGCACTCGACCATGGGGCTACCTTCTCCCAACAGGAACTCAAGACGGCGACCGCGGCGCTACCCGAAGATGGTCTCGAATATATCGCCAACGCACTGTGGCGTGCACTTGATGGCGCGGGTGAGCAACGAGTTGAGTATTGGAGTAATCGTGTTCGGCCATACTTGCAATCAGTCTGGCCGAAGTCTCTTAATCGAAAGACGCAGAAAATATCGGAAAGTCTGGGTATTGTATGTGTCGCGGCACAGGGCGGGTTTCCAGATGCGCTGGACAAGCTTAAACACTGGTTGCAGCCGCTCCATTACCCTGGTCATTTAATGCGCCGATTGAATGATTCTGGTCTTTGCAGTCAGTTTCCCGAGCCTGCGCTTGACTTCCTCCACCGTGTGACCAGCGACACCCCGCCGTGGGGGGAGGACTTGGGAAAGTGTCTGAATCAGATCCGATCAACCAAGCCCGAACTGGAAGACCACCAGCAATTCCGAAAACTTCGTGACCTTCTCCATCAATACGGAGAAGAATTGGAATGATACGACTCCGCATCTCCAATGCGCTCCTTGATACATTGTTTGAACCGCTATAACAATAGAGATGTCTTCATCACGCCGTTCAGACCAGCCAATGGATCTGTCTTTGAAAATCAAGATCAATCAACAGTAAGACTGGGTTCGTCGGGAGATTGGTGTGCATCGGTAAAATTATCTTGTCCTTCTATTGACATGGGCTTGTGTTATCATTGCGACGTATAAATTACAGTTTCATCTGGTCAGAAAACAGAATATCAACAAGATAACGGATCTGTTACGGGTTTAAGATTTCATATAGTCCGTCACTTTAAAATTTATGGGCTACGACGACCAGACATTCAAAATACCAGAGCAGGCTGTTGATTATTCAGGGTGCTCGAAATTCGTTACTTCAGCAGTAGAATTGATTATCCGAACTGCAATCAAAGTGAAGAAGAACAAAATTTTGATCAATACGAATCTGAAACATGGCCTTCCAATGGAGAATATTAACAAGATAGCAGGGCCGTTTGTGGAAGCCTGGGCACTAGAAACATTCTACAATATCCTTGAAGACAAGAGTAACCAGTATCAACTCATCAATGTTCAGGCTGTCGAACGGCTCCACATGGCTGATGTCGTTCTTCAATTCAGGAGGAAGCGCAAAGTTGAGTCCGGCATTACAGCCGAGATTGATGTGAAGGCGACAGCGGAGGATATCGTGTCAAGTGGTCGATCTCCGAATATCACCTCATATGCAAGGATTCGCACTGCGTATGTAGAAGACCCTGATTACATGTTTGTAATTCTATCGCTTAAACACCGGGTTTACTCTACGAGTAATAGTAAAACGGGCTTGATGGATGGAATTATGGAAGTTGTTGCCTGCAAAGCCTATGATTTGAAGTTTATCTCATCAAAAGACCTGAATTATAATCCAGCATTAGGAACGGGACAGATCCAGATTCGGGATATTAACTATGTCGAGCTTGAGGACCGCTCCACATGGGAGTTTTGTCAACTCCTGGACCGGAAGTTCATACATTCTTCCCGCCGAAATTTTGAGGAGTGGCATCATTTGGCGAGCAAAAATGGTTGGATAAAACCAGATGACTAGACAACAGATTATTTTGGGTGATGCCCTTGATGAACTCCAGAGGCTTGAATCCGAATCAATTGACCTTGTAGTCGCTGACCCCCCATACAATTTAGGTAAGGATTACGGGAACAATCATGATATCAAGGAGTTTGAGGAATATATGGAGTTCTCCCGAATCTGGCTTAAGCAGGCTCATCGAATTCTGAGACCCCATGGTACAATTTATGTGTTCATGGGTTTTCGATTCATTTCGTATCTGTATAGCATTCTTGATCGCGAGCTTGGAATGTTTTTCAATAATTGGATCGTGTGGCATTACACTCAGGGAATGGGTAAAACCAGAGGTTTTTCTCCTCGACACGATGACATTTTGATGTTTACGAAATCAAAGAAGTTCATCTTTAATCTGAATGCCATTCGTGTTCCACAGAAGTATTATCGTGAGCGAAACAATATGCGAGGGGCTAACCCGGGGGATGTCTGGCAATTTTCTCACGTTCACTATTGCAATGAGAATCGGCAGAAACATCCGACCCAAAAACCCGAAGGGTTGATTGAAAGAATGGTTTTAGCTTCCAGCGAAGAGGGGGCTTTAGTATTGGATCCTTTTGTTGGAAGCGGAACGACCCTACGCGTTTGTCAGCAGTTAAATCGTACAGGTTATGGAATTGAGATCAATCCCGAATATGTCGAATCCTGCAAAACTCGATTAGTGAGGGAATTTAATGGGTTTGACAGTGTTGATCCAAGAATGGCACGAGTCCCACTTGATCTGCGTAAGCCTGAAATTCGGAAATCATATCTGGATAATCATAAGAAATGGTTCCTGAAAAATCACGAAAATGCCTTGGGAGATTTAGAGAGCACTGTAAGACATCAATATCCATCGGAATCACAAGGTTGTCAGGAGCAACTGGATTTTTTGGAGTTGACGGCGGAGTATGAAGCCTAATAACTGATCAGGATAAAATAGATCCAGAAGTTATCGCTGCTATGGACGTGAAACGTCCGCAGTCGTTACGGTTAAATTATACCGACATGGACGGGGTTGCCCCTACGCAAGCGCTTGACGCCATATTGCGTATTTTTCCTCGAATTTCATCCGTGCGTTTGCCGGACTGCTGGAGGGCAGTCTCACAAATCGGGTATCGGCGACACGCGAGTGGCGCAATTTTGGCCGAATATGGCGGTTGAAGGATTTTTCGGCTTTTTCTCCGTTGAACAGTACCGTTTTGATACTGTCATGGTCTCGTAGAAATCCGGCAAGGTCATTGGCTTCCTCGCTGGCTCGCTGGATGGCGCTGTCCAGGCTGCCTTGTCTTTCGCAGCGTTTCAGTACGTCCCATAACGCGATATGGCGCTGTTTGAGAATCATGGCGCGTTGTTCGTAGTCCAGGCTGGCTTCAAAGCCGAGGAATTGACCCATGATTTTCCAGAAGGCGTTACGCGGATGCGCGTAATATTGTTGTTGGCGCAGTGATTCTTCGCTGGGCATGGAGCCTAAAATCAGGATGCGCGGCCTGTCCGGCGTGATCGGGGGAAATCCGGTGATTTTCATGGCTGGTTTCGGTTGTTTATGATTATAGGGCAGGGGCGGGATACTCAACGCCATTTACCGCCGGTATCTGAAGTGTTATAACGGTTTCCTCTTGAAAACAGGTTGGGCAATATACTTTGAGCACATGGCAGTGGGTGTCCGGGAAGGATGATGGACGAACCAGTTGAGTTAACCCGGATCAGTCCAGAGCAAACCGGAGATTATCATTATCTGGATCGATCAGACCGATGTTATTGTCTTGGGTTTTATCACTCAGGAGAGGGCTTTGGGGGTCTCGGCCTGAATCGGATTGTTCTTGATCTGAAAACGGAACCCGGCGCCCGATACTCGAATCCGGGCGCCTGGCGGGACAAGAAGGAAGCCATAACACGAGTCTCGTCTATATTGACGATGTCGTTGCAAAAATTATTCCCGGACAGGAAGATCACCCTGATACCTGTGCCGCCTTCCAAAAAACCCGGCGCCCCGGAGTACGATGACCGGATGGTGCAAATTTGTAATCTTATGGCCGCAGGACTGGCTTGTGTGGAGGTGTCTGAGTTGTTCGTGGCCAGAAAGTCGGTTCAGGCTTCGCATTTGTCCCGGACCAGGCCGACCAAGGAACAGTTGAAAGAAAATCTCAGGATGATGATTCGTAACGAGGATTACAGGCCGGGACCTCTGGTGGTTCTACTGGATGATGTGCTGACTTCCGGGGCGCATTACTCGGCCTGCAAGGAACTTCTGGAAGGGTTGTTTCCTGCCGTGACGGTAGCGGGATTCTTCGTCGCCAGGGTTGATCATGCTCAATCAGATGACTGATTCGGGCAGGTGCCCCCCGTCCCCCCCACCACATCCGCTATCGCGGAGTGTGACTCCCCCTCGAGGGGGGAGTGATGCGCCTGGTGGGGATTTAGCTCCCCGGTCTGCGGGGGAGTGCCCCTACGCGGCTTATTTCAATCTTTTGTACTTGATTCTTCCGGGCTTGACGGTGTCGCCAAAACGGTGTTTGTAGTCCTCTTCATAGTCGTGATAGTTGCCGTCAAACCAGGTGACCTGTGAGTTTCCTTCGAATGCCAGGATATGGGTGGCGATTCGATCCAGGAACCAGCGGTCATGCGAGATGATCACCGCGCATCCGGGAAAATCGAGAATGGCTTCTTCCAGCGCCCGCAGGGTTTCCACATCCAGATCATTGGTCGGTTCGTCCAGCAACAGCAAATTGCCGCCGCTGGTCAACAGTTTTGCCAGATGCACCCGGTTTCTTTCGCCGCCGGACAGTTGACCGACTTTTTTCTGCTGGTCTGTGCCCTTGAAATTGAAGCGGCCCACATAACGCCGTGAATGCACCTCGTGCCCATTGATCAGCATGATGTCCTGATTCCCGGAAATTTCCTCAAATACCGTTTTATCGTTATCCAGCGAATCCCGTGACTGATCAATATAGCTGATTTTGACCGATTCGCCGATCTTGAAGTGGCCGGATGTGGGGGATTCCTGCCCTGTCATCATTCGAAATAGCGTCGTTTTGCCGGCTCCGTTGGGACCGATGATGCCGACAATTCCTCCTTTGGGAAGGCTGAATCTGATATTCTCATATAGAATATTGTCATCCCAGGATTTCGAGATATTGTTTGCTTCGACGACCAGGTCGCCAAGACGCGGGCCCGGGGGAATATAGATTTCATTGGTCTCGGCCCGTGTCTGGTAATCGGTCGAGTTCAATTCTTCAAACCGCTTGATGCGGGCTTTGGCTTTGGCGTGACGCCCCTTCGGGTTTGAACGCACCCACTCCAGCTCGTTGCGGATGCTTTTCATGCGCGCGGTTTCCGACTTCTGTTCCTGTTGCAGGCGGTTTTCCTTCTGGTTGAGCCAGGATGAGTAATTTCCCTGCCAGGGGATACCCTGCCCCCGGTCCAGTTCCAGAATCCAGTCCGCGACATTGTCGAGAAAATAGCGATCATGGGTCACGGCGATCACGGTTCCTTCGAACTCATGGAGATAGCGCTCCAGCCACGCTATCGACTCGGCGTCCAGATGGTTGGTCGGCTCGTCGAGAATCAGCATGTCGGGATTACAAAGCAGCAACCTGCAAAGCGCGACACGGCGTCTTTCACCACCGGATAGTGTGCTGACCTTTGCTTCCCAGGGAGGCAGGCGCAGCGCATCCGCCGAGATTTCCAATTTATGCTCCAGATTATGGCCATCCGCAGCCTGTACGATGTTCTCCAGCCGGGTCTGTTCTTTGGCCAGCGCGTCGAAATCCGCGTCCGGCTCACCGTAAGCGAGATAAACCGCATCCAGTTTTTTCAGTGCCTGTTTGACTTCGGACAAGGCTTCTTCCACGACCCCGCGCACATCTCCGGATTCGTCCAGTTCCGGTTCCTGGGCGAGGTAACCGATGTTCAGGCCAGGCTGGGGGCGGGCTTCTCCGATGATTTCGGTATCCACTCCGGCCATGATTTTCAACAAGGTGGACTTGCCCGCGCCGTTGTATCCCAGGACACCGATTTTCGCCCCGGGGAAGAAGTTCAGGCAGATGTCCTTGAGAATCTGTTTTTTGGGTGGGACCACCTTGCCCACTCCGTTCATCGTAAAAACGTATTGCGCCACTGAAGTGCCCTGTAGTTTCGGGAAATTTGACGCGCTATTATATAGGGGCGCAGGTAAACAGGTGGACAAAATCGCGCGCGAGCCGGTAAAATTGTTGAAACATAATCCCGGAGGATTGCAACATGAAGAAATTGATCGGAACCATGTTTTTGGTTTTTGCGCTTTGGTTTAGTGGCATTGTTACAGCTCATATAGCCCATGGGGCTGGCAACGACCCTTTGCTGAAGGCAATCAAGGCGCGTCAGGCAGAAATGACATTGCGCAGCTTCAATGCCGGGCCGCTGTTTGGCATGGCGAAGGGGGATATTGAGTATGATGCGGAGCTGGCGGCAACCCTGGCCAATAATCTGCTGACCCTGACCGCGGTCAAAAACGGCCGCATGTGGCCCGATGGTTCTGACAATGAGGCCTGGCCTGATGATACCCGATCCCTGCCGGAAATCTGGACCACATATCCGGCTATTGCGGACAGGGGGAAGGAGTATCTGGAGGCGATTACCGCTCTTGCCGAAGTTGCGGGGAACGGGCTCGGGGAACTCCGGTCTGTAATCGGCGATGTCGGGCAGTCCTGCAAGGGATGCCATGACGATTTCCGGGCCGAAGAGGATTACTGACGCCGGGTTGCCGGACGACGGTTTCATCTGCATCGGGATATCCGAACCCGCCAGGCCTTCGTCAAAATGAGTCGTTATCAAACCATCCCGGTCTGGGATGGGGTCACACGGGCCTGGCATTGGCTGCTGGCGTTGACCGTAATCAGCGGTTGGCTGCTGGGGGAATTCCGCACTTTTAACCTGATGCAGTGGCATTTCTATGCGGGTTACTGTACAGGCGGGTTGCTGTTGTTCCGGGTTTTCCGGGGGATGACCGGGCCGCCGCCTGTCCGGTTTGCCGCGTTGGTCCCGACCCCCCGGTCGCTGATTGCCGACCTGCGGGGGTTTTTACGGCGGAGCCCAAGCGGGATTGCCGGGCATTCTCCCCTGGGCGGACTTTCAGTATTGGTTATGTTGACCCTGCTGATTGTTCAGGTCTGCACCGGATTGTTTGCAGAGGATGACTCGCTTTTTCATGAAGGGCCGCTGTCGGACACGATTTCATCGGCCACGGTCCGGAAGGTGACTTCCATTCATCACCAGAATTCAAGGCTGTTGCTGATTATGTTCGGACTCCATATCAGTGTCATGGTGTTCTACTATGTCTGGAAAAAGGAAAATCTGGTCCGGGCCATGCTCAGTGGCCGGAAGCTGGTGCGGGTGGACCTGAGTCGTCGTGACATGAAAGACGGACAGTCACGGGATTGACGAGCCCCCGTTACGCCCGGTACGGCTAATTCCGGGTTTCCAGCCAGTCCAGCAATCTCATCCCGCCGACAGCGATCCCTTTACCCATCATTTGAATCCCGCGGAAAGGGATTTTCTCGATCCGCGTGGTCGGGAAAGGGAGCGTGTCGGGCTGCGCTCCAAGAACTCTTTCAGCCAGAACGCGCCCCATTACATGGGACATCGCAACCCCGCGCCCATTATATCCCAATCCGGCAATCAGCCCTTTTTCGGGCTCATGCAAATGCGGCAGGCGGTCTGCGGTCAGGGCAATCTGTCCGCCCCAGCGAAACCGCCAGTGAACCCCTTTCAAACCGGGAAAAACGCGCGTCGCATCCCGCGCAAGCCAGTCGAAGCCGCCAATTTCCCCGCATCGCCCGTATCGGCCGAGTCCGCCAAAAACCATCCTGTTGTCAGGCTCTCTGCGAGCATACATGATGATTCTCCGGGTATCCGATATGGTATGGCCCCCAGGCAGGATAGTCGAGATCTGATCCTCCGCCAGGGGGTCGGTTGCAATCTGGATCGGGACCAGGGGGATGACACTGCCGGAAAGACCTTCGAGCAAGCCATCGGTATAGCCGTTGGTTGCCAATACAACCCATTCACAGGTCACCTTTGCCGTTGCCGTTTCAACAACCCACCCGGCAGTCGTCTTTTTTAACGCGGTAATCGCGCTTTGCCCGTGGATTTGCGCCCCTGCGGTCTTCGCGGCCTGCGCCAGACCACGCGCCAGAGACAGCGGCTGCACAGCGCCACCTCCCGGTGTGACTACGCCGGTCCTGTAGGCGGAAGTTCCGGACATCCGGCGTAGCTCATCGCCCTCGACCGCAACCATGCCCGCGCCCAGTTCATTCCAGCCCCGCATGATTGCCAGTGATTCCCGGCGCGCCCGTGGGCTGTGGTTTACCCGTAACCAGCCATGCCGTCGGGGCTGACAGTCAATCCGGTATTTTTCGATCAGGGAAAAAAGCTCGTTGGCGGAGTTCAGCGAGGCATCGGTAATCCGTTCGAAACAGTTCGCCCCGAGCAGTTTGCGGAGCCGGTCGGGCGAGTTGAACGGCAGCATCGGATTGACCTGTCCGCCATTGCGTCCGGAAGCTCCCCAACCCACATCCGCCGCTTCCAGTACCCGCACCCGACTGCCGGCTTCGGCCAGTTCAAGCGCCGCGCGCAAGCCGGTATAACCGGCTCCTGTCACCACTACATCGGCAGATACATCCCCTTCCAGCGGCGGGTTGGGGTCGGCGTCCGCCGCCGTCTCGGCCCAGAGCGAATCCGGGAAGGGTTGGGTCATCCGTTCGGGCGTCGGGCGCGTGTTCATGGTCGTTTCCAATAATAATGCGAATTATGACGGATATTACCCGTTGATCCGGTTCATGAACAGGGTTTGACAGTGCGGACAACCACGGGGGGTTGACCCTACGCAGGGGTTGGTTGTCCGTGGAATCTGCAAAGTGATGATAAAATGTCGGACTTGCAGAGAATGATTGTAAATGACCCCTTCCGAAAGCCTGCTGGATAGCCTGATTTCGTTTCCGACGGTGAGTCGGGACAGCAATCTGGAGATGATCGGGTTCATCCGGTCGTATCTGGATGACCTCGGCATAGAGAGTGCGTTGACGCATAATGATGAGCGCACGAAGGCGAACCTGTATGCTGTTTTCGGTCCGGGGAAAGAGGGTGGGGTGATGTTGTCCGGGCATACCGATGTTGTACCCGTGGACGGGCAGAACTGGACCCGGGAGCCGTTCAGGATGAGTCTTGAAGATGGGCGGTTTTATGGTCGCGGCGCCACCGACATGAAGGGCTTTATCGCCTCGGCGCTGGCGATGGTCGAAAGGGCGGTGAAGCGTGACCTGAAACATCCGGTTCACCTCGCTTTTTCTTATGATGAGGAGATCGGGTGCGTCGGGGTTCGGCGGATGATTGATATGCTGGAATCAGCGCCGGAACGCCCCGGATTCTGCATTGTCGGGGAGCCGACCTCGCTGCGGGTGGGGATCGCGCATAAAGGGAAAGTCGGCGCCATCTGTCGTTGTCATGGCGTGGAAGCGCATTCGGCGCTGGCCGATAGTGGGCTAAATGCCATCTATCTGGCTGCCGAGATGATCAATGGCATTCGGGATTTACAGAGCCGGGTGAAATCGGAGCATGAGCATGATGACCGGTTTGGCGTTCCCTGGACGACTTTGCACGTGGGGACCATTCACGGAGGAACCGCGCTCAATATCATTCCGAATATGTGTGAGTTCCGGTTCGAGATCCGGAATCTGAAATCAGACGACCCGATGGCAATTATGGCGAAAATACGCGATCACGCGGACCGGATAAAAGCTGGATACACCAATGATTTTCCGCAGGCGGATATCGAGATCGAGATTTTCAATGAGTATCCGGCGCTGGACACCAGCCCGGAGGAGGAAGTGGTTGGTTATGTGCAATCCCTGTTGGAACCGGGAGGCGCCGCGCCGATCAAAATTGATTTCGGAACCGAGGGGGGATTGTTCCGAACCCGCCTGGGCATCCCGACCGTGGTATGCGGCCCCGGGTCCATGCGGCAGGGGCACAAACCGGATGAGTTTTTGTCGAAGTCCGAGTTGGCAAGGTGCGATCTGTTTCTGGCCAGGCTGCTCGATGACATGACCGGATAAACGTACCGGCTCTCAGGCGGGCAGGTACAGTGGTCCCCGATCAAGGCCCTCCGTACCCGCCCGGTTCAGGCGCCGATGACATTCGGCGGGCAGATGATCAGTTCAGGATGCCAGGCCAGTTCCTGTCGCCTTCCACGATAAACTTTTCCTTGTCGGCGACCCATTTTTTCTGCACGTCGGCGTCATAGTTCAGATAGAGTTTGTCGTTGTGTACGGACCACTGCAAAGGGTCTCCGGCGTACAGATTGCCTTCAGCCACGGCCCAGGCGCAATAACCACCGTACTGCGGCAAATATTTATCCGGATCTGCCCGGAACAGTTCGAGATTTTCGGCAGTGGAAAAATACCATTTCGCGCCCTTGTGACTGGTTTTGAGCTTTTTGTCCCCTTTTACCGGCTTTGAGTCGGTGAAGTAGGCCACGACATCGTAGCCGCCAGCGCCGGCCTTGCTGAGAAACGAAGTGTAGATTTCATCCTTGCCGGCATGGGATGCGGCAGAAAACAGAATCAGGGACAGGGAAATCAGGATGCGTTTGTATAGAGTGTTCATGAGTCAATCTGATGAGTGTTTACGTGAATGATGGAGTATCTTGTATTTTACGCTGTAACAGACCCATCCTGGCGATAAAAGTTCAACAAGGATGATTGAATTGATTGTATTGTGAATGAATGTTTGCCAGTTTTCGATTTTTGTGTAGAATCGCGGCTTTCCTACCATTTCCGAAAAGCCCATGCGGAGAAACCCCATACATTATGTTATGCGAGAGAACTTGTGCAGGCAGAATTGGGTGGGGTTGACTCCTGCCACTGGCGCTGTATCCGGGGTAATACCTGAATAGGGTAATGCCTGAATACTTGACAAGAAGTTCGGGAGATGCTGCTACCATGAATTGCCAGCCAGCCAGCCAGCCAGCCAGCCAGCCAGCCAGCCAGCCAGCCAGCCAGCCAGCCAGCCAGCCAGCCAGCCAGCCAGCCAGCCAGCCAGCCAGCCAGCCAGCCAGCCAGCCATGAGTTTGCGCGGCGTGTGGCGGCGGCTTTTCCGGGCCGCGTTTTCCCCGTCCCGATCGCCTGATTTTGCTTTTTCCGCCGCTGACCTGCGTCGCGTTTTTCTCACACTTCTGATTTTCTTGTCCCTGTTGGTCGGTCTGGCGCCGCAAGCCGGCGCCCAGGACACCACCGCGCCGACGGTGACCATCAGCGGAGTACCGGCGACCAGCATGTCGGCTTTCCGGGCGATCTTCACCTTCTCGGAGAGTGTGACCGGCTTTACGGTGGACGATATTACGGTCGTCAACGGCGCCGCCTCGGAATTCACCGAATCGACCGAGGGCACGGTGTGGACCGCGCTGATTGTGCCGACTGACGCGGGCGCGGTCACCGTGGATGTGGCGGCGGACGTGGCGAATGATCTGGCCGGCCATGGCAACCTGGCGGCGACGCGGGCCAGCTCGACCTATACCGTTCCCACTCCGCCGCCCCTGTTCGGTTCGGCGCTGGTGCAGAATATTAATCAGGGGGAACTTGGTGGAGGCGGCATTTCAACACCCTGGGCGCAGGCGTTTGACACGGGAGCTGAAAGCGGAGGCTACCGGCTCTCATCCGTGGATGCGCGTGTGCGAAGCAGACAGAGCAGATCGACAGTCGTCAGAATCCGTGAAGACAGTAGCGGTCGTCCGGGCAACCTGGTGGCGACGCTGGTCAATCCGGGCTCTTTCACCGGCGATGACAACATCAATACGTTCCGGGCGCCGGCGAACACGACTCTCAAGCCGAACACGACCTACTGGCTGGTATTGAATGACGGCAGGAGTGACCTTGTCAGCCAGTCTTATTCTTCCACTGTAAGCGATAACGAGACCGGCGCGTCCGGCTGGAGCATCGCCAACCAGAGTTATCAGTGGTTCCAGGGCGCCTGGAAGCAACTTGCTAATGTGCCGTCTTTCGCGATCCAGGGCGATGTCCTGCCCTCGACCGCCGGAGTCACACTGACCCCGGGCAACCTGGCGCTGACCGAGCTGCATGCCACGGATTCCGAGAAAACCTATACTGTCGCCCTCGACACCGACCCCGGTTCCGGCGTGACCGTGACGGTGACTCCGAGCGCCGACAACGCCGCGGTCACCTTCTCTCCGCCGAGTCTTTCGTTTATTGGCGGCGGCGGCGGACTCGGCGGCAACTGGGGGACGCCGCAGACCGTTACAGTGAGCGCTGTGAATGACGACAACACGGTCAGTGAGACGGTCACCATCAGCCATGCCACGACCGCCTCGGACAACACGGCGCCCTACCACGGTATCTCCACCGGAACGGTCACCGTCGCCGTCACCGACGCCGGTCACGGCGTGGTCGTCTCCCCGCAGACGCTGGATGTGCCCAATCGCGATGGCACGGCGACCTATATGCTGCGCCTGGCGAGCGACCCCGGCGGCGCGGTGGTGATCACTCCAACCAGTACCACCCCGGCGGTCGCCACGGTGCGCGGCGCGGTGCGCTTTGATTCGACCGACTGGCAGGACGGGAAGACCGTCACCGTGACCGGCAAGGGAGCGACCGCCGCCACGACGAGCATTACCCACACCGTGACCACGGCCACCACGAACTATCCGTCGAACCTGTCGATACCGCCGGTTGCGGTTACGCTGGTCGCCCCGCCCGGCGTGACGGTGACCGAGACGGGGACTCCGGATGCGGATACAGTGGTGACCGAGGCATTCGGGGAGACCAACACGGACACGTATACGGTGGTACTGGACACGGAGCCTTCGGCGGATGTAACGGTGACCGTGACGGCGCCTTCGGGACTGCTGGTGGATGGGCCGGATTCGGATCCGGCGGGTTCTGCGACCGAGATGCTGACCTTCACGACCGGCACGACCGGCAACTGGAACGCGGCGCAGATGGTGACAGTGTTCGGGGTGGATGACGCGCTGGATCAGGGAAGCGGGCGGACCTTGACGATTACCCATACGGCGGCCTCGACGGATACGGATTACCAGGGGATTGATATTGCCAATGTGGAAGTGACGCTGGTGGATGATGACGTGCCGGAGATCTCGATTGCGCCGAAGACGACATCGGTTGTTGAGGGTACGGCGGCGGTGTTCACGGTGACGGCCAATCATGCGCCGATGGAGGCGCTTGCGGTGAATCTGGATGTTGCCGATGACGCGGTCAGTGACTTCGTGTTGGCGGAGAATGAAGGGTCGGGCAAGACGGTGACCATTGCGGCCGGCGAGACTTCGGCGGATTATACGGTGAGTACGGTCGGCGGCGCCGGTGAGACGGCGGATGAGCCGAACGGCGCGGTGACGGTGACGGTGGCGGCGAGTGGCGAGACTCCGGCGACCTATACGGTGAGCGCCTCCGCCGGCGCTGATACGGTGACGGTGACGGACGATGACGCGACCGTGGTGACGCTGGCCGGCGCGGTGGGCGATGTCACGGAAGGAGAGGACAAAGCTTTCACGGTGGCGCTTGCGCGGGGCTTGCGCAACGGCGAGAGCCTGGCGGTGCCGCTGACCTTCGGCGGTACGGCGGGGCGGGGCACGGACTATATGACGGATTGCCCGACTGTACTGCCGACCGGCGTGACCTGCGCCAATCTGGACAGTGGTTCCGCCACTGTGACGTTCACCGGTCCGGCGACCGGAGTGACGGCGACGACGGTGACGCTGACCCTGAGCGCCGTGACCGACCGCACAGCCGAGAGCGGCGGCGAGACGGTGGAGATTGATCTCGGGACGCTGAACGCGAGTTCCGGCGCGGGACTGGGCGGCGGCGCTTCGGGGACGGATAATCTGGCGGATTTCCGGATCACGGAAGATACGATCGCGCCGACGGTGACTATTAGCGGAGTCCCGGCGATGAGCATGTCGGCTTTCCGGGCGACCTTCACCTTCTCGGAGAGTGTGGTCGGCTTTACGGTGGACAATATCATGGTCGGCAACGGCGCCGCCGCGGAATTCACCGGACCGAGCAGGGGCACAGTCTGGACTGCGCTGATTGTGCCGACCGCCGCGGGCGTGGTCACTGTGGATGTCAATGCGGACGTGGCGCATAATTCTGACGGCGCCGGCAACATGGCGGCGACGCAGGCCCGTTCGACCTATACCGTTCCCACTCCGCCGCCGCCGTTCGGTTCGGCGCTGGTGGGCAATATTAATGAGGATTTGCATCTTCTGTACGCTTCAGCACCCTGGGCGCAGTCGTTTCGCACGGGCGCTGAAAGTGGCGGCTACCGGCTCTCATCCGTGAATGTACGTGTGAAAACAGTTGGTAGCGCCAACACAGTCGTCAGAATCCGTGAAGACAATATCGGTCTTCCGGGCAATCTGGTGGCGACACTGGTCAATCCGGGCTCTTTCACCGGCGGTGGCGCCATCAATACGTTCAGGGCGCCGGCGAACACGACTCTCAAGCCGAACACAACCTACTGGCTGGTATTGAATGACGGCAGGGGGGCGAGTAACCATCGCACCAACAACCTGCATTATTCTGCCACATCAAGCGATAGCGAGACCGGCGCGTCCGGCTGGAGAATCGACAACCAGAGTTATTTGTGGATACCGAGGGACTCACAATTTACGATTAGACCTGGCGAAACCCCGGTTTTCGCGATCCAGGGCGATGTCCTGCCCTCGACCGCCGCAGTCACCCTGACCCCGGGTAATCTGGCGCTGACCGAGCTGCATGCCACGGATTCCGAGAAAACCTATACTGTCGCCCTCGACACCGACCCCGGTTCCGGCGTGACGGTGACGGTGACTCCGAGCGCCGACAACGCCGCGGTCACCTTCTCTCCGCCGAGTCTTTCATTCACGGGCGGCGGCGGCGGACTCGGCGGCAACTGGGGGACGCCGCAGACCGTCACGGTGAGCGCCGTGAATGACAACAATACGGCCAATGAGACGGTCATCATCAGCCATGCCACGACCGCTTCGGGCGACACGGCGCCTTATCATGGCATCTCCACCGGAACGGTCACCGTCGCCGTCACCGACGCCGGTCACGGCGTGGTCGTCTCCCCGCAGACGCTGGATGTGCCCAATCGCGATGGCACGGCGACCTATACGCTGCGCCTGGCGAGCGACCCCGGCGGCGCGGTGGTGATCACTCCAACCAGTACCACCCCGGCGGTGGCCACGGTGCGCGGCGCGGTGAGCTTTGACGCGACCGACTGGCAGAGCGGCAAGACCGTGACCGTGACCGGCAAGGGCGCGACCGGCGCCACGACGAGCATTACGCACACCGTGACCACGGCCACCACGAACTATCCGTCGAACCTGTCGATCGCGCCGGTTGCGGTTACGCTGGTCGCCCCGCCCGAAGTGGTGGTATCGCTTGCTCGTGTCGACAGTGGTGACATCACCGAGGGCGGCGCGGACCATATCGCCGAGTTCACTGTGTCACTGGATCGGGAGCTGGTGGCGGACGAGGTTCTCACCGTGCCACTGTTCGTAACCGGAGACAATATCCTGGATTCGGATGTGACCTTCCGCGCGAAGACCGGCGCTGGTCTCAATACAGAGATTACATTTGATCGGGCCAGTTTATCGGGAAGGAAGCCGGATATCACGTTCGAAACAGGCTCGCGGGTAGCCACCCTTGAATTGCTGGCTAACGATGACATCACGACCGAGGGAGACGAAACCCTGACCCTGTCCCTGGGCAGCGACGAGCAGATTGACGCCGGTTTGTCCATAAACGTAGATGGCGACCCGCACGCCACACAGAACAGCTTCAGTCTGGACATCAAGGACAATGACACGACTGAGGTAGATTATTCGCTTGCGGTGGCGCCGACCCGGGTTGCGGAACAGGCTCTGGACGGCGGGGCTGCAGTGACATTGACGCTGACACCTGAAAACGCGACTTTTCCCGGCGCCCGCCGCACTACGAGTTCAAATACTCCCGGAGGGGGCTTGAAGAACTACGGCCAGGTGCTTTCGAGTGGACAGTTGTCCGACACGGGCAAATCCCTGATCACCCTGGTCGGGGCGCCGCAGGGTCTGACTATTGATGATGTTCGGTTGCTCACACGGCAATCGGGGATGCATGGCATGCCGTCGAGCCTGAGTCACCGTTCGGCGGAGATTGATCTGGTCTATAGCGGCAGTAGTCTCAGCGCGGACGCCCCGGTTACAGTGCGCGTCGACCGGGAGTTGCTCCGGTATCTCGGTCAAGATGGCGTCACTCCAAAGCTCGGTAAGTGGGATGATCGGTTTTTGTTGCGCACAGCAACCCATCTCACTGCTGATTTCACGATTGGGGTTGACGAGCGGGGATTGACGCTGACGTCGGATTCGCTGACGGTGGCGGAAGGCGGTACGGGGACGTATACGGTGGCGCTGGCGACGCAGCCAACCGGGGATGTGACGGTGACGATTGCGGGCGCCGGGGATGTGACGGTGGATACGGACGCGGTGACGAATGGCGTTCAGAATACGCTGACGTTCAGCCCGACAGAAGCCGCCAATCTGTGGAGTACGGCGCAGATGGTGACGGTGAGCGCGGCGCCGGACGCCGATGTCACGGATGATGAGGCGACGTTGACGCACACGGCTTCCGGCGGGGGGTATGAGGGCTTGACGGCGGAGCTGGTGGTGACCGTGACCGATGATGACGTGCCGGAGATCTCGATTGCGGGTGGCTCGGCGGTGACCGAAGGCGGGGGTGCGGTGTTCACGGTGACGGCCAATCATGCGCCGATGGAGGCGCTGGTGGTGAATCTTGAGGTGGCGGATGACGCGATCAGCGATTTTGTGTTGACTGCGGATGAGGGCACGGGCGCGGGCAAGACGGTGACCATTGCGGCTGGCGAGACCTCGGCGGATTATACGGTGAGTACGGTCGGCGGCGCCGTTGAGACGGCGGATGAGCCGAACGGCGCGGTGACGGTGACGGTGGCGGCGAGTACGGATGATCCGGCGACCTATACGGTGAGTTCCTCCGCCGGCGCTGATGTGGTGACGGTGACGGACGATGACGCGACCGTGGTGACGCTGGCCGGTCCGTCTGGAGATATAGAGGAGGGGCAGGACAAGACCTTCACGGTGACCCTGTCGCGGGGTCTGCGCAACGGCGAGAGTCTGGCTGTGCCGCTCGACTTCGGCGGTACGGCGATGCGGGGCACGGACTATACGACGGTCTGCCCGACTCCGTTGCCGACCGGCGTGACCTGCGCGGGTCTGGATAGTGGTTCCGCGACCGTGACGTTCACGGGTCCGGCGACCGGGGTGACGGCGACGGCGGTGACGCTGACGCTGAGCGCCGTGACCGACCGCACAGCCGAGAGCGGCGGCGAGACGGTGGAGATTGATCTCGGGACGCTGAACGCGAGTTCCGGCGCGGGACTGGGCGGTGGCGCTTCGGGGACGGATAGTCTGGCGGATTTCAGGATCACGGAAGACACGATTGCGCCGACCGTGACCATCAGTGGAGTTCCGGCGACCAGTATGTCGGCTTTCCGGGCGATCTTCACCTTCTCGGAGCGTGTGACCGGCTTCGCGCTGGGTGATATTACGGTCGGCAACGGCGCCGCCTCGGAATTTACCGAATCGACCGCGGGTACGGTCTGGACGGCGTTGATTGTGCCGACTGTCGCGGGCGCGGTGACGGTGGATGTGGCGGCGGGCGTGGCGGATGATCTGGCCGGCAACGGCAACCTGGCGGCGACGCGGGCCAGTTCGACCTATATGGTTCCGGTTCCGCCGCCGCTGTTCGGATCGGCGCTGGTGCAGAATATTGGGCAGGGGCTGGATGGTGGTGGCTCGAATACATCACCCTGGGCGCAGTCGTTTCGCACGGGCGCTGAGAGCGGCGGCTACCGGCTCTCATCCGTGGATGTGCGGGTGCGATCCATTTTCAGACCCGACACCGCATCGACAGTCGTCAGAATCCGTGAAAACAACAGTAGCGGTCGTCCGGGCAATCTGGTGGCGACGCTGGTCAATCCGGGTTCTTTCACCAGTGGCGGCCACCACCCCATCAATACGTTCCGGGCGCCGGCGAACACGACTCTCCAGCCGAACACGACCTACTGGCTGGTATTGAATGACGGCAGGGCCGGCTCCGACAATCTGGGTTATGCTTTCACTGCAAGCGATCACGATTCCGGCGCGTCCGGCTGGAGCATCGCCAACCAGAGTTATCTCTGGCTTTCGGGGGGATGGAGTCCAAGAGCCCATCAGACCCCGTCTTTCGCGATCAAGGGCGATGTCCTGACCTCGACCGCCGGAGTCACCCTGACCCCGGCTAATCTGGCGCTGACCGAGCTGCATGCCACCGATTCCGAGAAAACCTATACCGTCGCCCTCGCCACCGACCCCGGTTCCGGCGTCACTGTGACGGTGACTCCGGGCGCCGACAACGCCGCGGTCGCCTTCTCTCCGCCGAGTCTTTCGTTCACGGGCGGCGGCGGTGGTCTCGGCGGCAACTGGGGGACGCCGCAGACCGTCACGGTGAGCGCCGTGAATGACAACAACGCGGTCAGTGAGATGGTCACCATCAGCCATGCCACGACCGCCTCGGGCAATACGGCGCCTTATCATGGCATCTCCACCGGAACGGTTGTCGTCTCCGTCACCGACGCCGGTCACAACGTGATTGTTTCGCCGCAGACGCTGGATGTGCCCAACCATGACGGTACGGCGACCTATACGATGCGTCTGTCGAGCGATCCCGGCGCCACGGTGGTGATTACTCCGACCAGTCCCGCCCCGGTGGTCGCCACGGTGAGCGGCGCGGTGAGCTTTGACGCGACCGACTGGCAGAACGAGAAGACCGTGACCGTGACCGGCAAGGGGGCGACCGCCGCCACGACGAGCATTACGCACGCCGTGACCACGGCCGCCACGAATTACCCGGCGAACCTGTCGATTCCTCCGGTTGCGGTGACCCTGACCAACAACGCCCCGCCCGGCGTGACGGTGACCGAGAGTGGGACTCCGGATGCGGATACGGTAGTGACCGAGGTCGCCGGGGATGACAATACGGATACCTACACGGTGGTACTGAATACGGAACCGACGCATGACGTGACGGTGACCGTGACGGCTCCGGCGGGTTTGCTGGTGGATGGTCCGGATTCGGCTCCGGCGGGTTCCGCGACCGAGACGCTGACCTTTACGCCCTTGACCTGGGATGAGGCGCAGATGGTGACGGTGTTCGGGGTGGATGACGCGCTGGATCAGGGGACGGGGCGGACCTTGACGATTACCCATGCGGCGGCCTCGACGGATACGGTTTACCACGGGATTGATATTGACGCTGTGGAAGTGACGCTGATCGATGATGACGTGCCGCAAGTGACGATCGCGCCGACTGCGGCGGCTGCGGTGACGGAAGGGACGGCGGCGAGCTACACGCTGACTGCGAGTCTGGCTCCGGCTTCGGATTTGACGGTGAACCTGTCGGTCGCGGACGCGGCTAACGCGGACTATGTGGCGACGGCGAATGAGGGAGACCAGACGGCGACGATTGCGGCGGGCGCGACTACGGTGGTGTATACGGTGGCGACGGTGGATGATACCGGGGCCAATGCCGATGAACCGGATGGCGAGGTGACCGTGACGGTGGCGGTGAGTACGAAGGAACCGGCGGACTATACGGTGGGTACAACGGATGAAGCGAGCGTGATGGTCGAGGATGATGACGCGACCGTGGTGACGCTGGCTGTGCCGGACGCGAGCGCGACCGAAGGCAATAACAGCGCGACCGCGCGGCTGACCCTGACCCTGGGACGGGCGTTGTTCGCCGGGGAGAGTCTGGTGGTTCCGATTGGATTTGACGGTGGCGCATTGGGTACGGACTTCACGCTGGCGTTGTCGGGGACTCCCGCCGGAATTGCGCTGGCGGCGAACACGGGGGTGGTGACCTTCACCGGAAGGGCCGGAGGTTCGGCGACGGTGGCGCCGATATTGCTGACGGCGCTGGCGGACTCGAACACGATAGATGACACGGTGACGGTGTCGATTCCGTCTTCTGTCACGCGTGACGATCCGACTGATTTGACCGAGCCGATTCTGACCGCCACGAATTTAAGCGGCGGCGCCAGTGGCAACCGGGTGGGCAACGGAGAGATTACACTGTCGGACAGTTCCACGCCGGGCGTGACGGTGACCGAGACGGCGGGCGGCACGAGCGTGACGGAAGCGTCCGGGGACGGCAACACGGATACCTATACGGTGGTACTGGATACGGAGCCATCGCATCCCGTGATGGTGACGGTAACGGCGCCGGCCGGACTGATGATTGATGGCCCGGATTTGGCTACGGCGCAGGCTTCGACCGAGACGCTGACCTTCACGACGACCAACTGGAGTACGGCGCAGACGGTGACGGTGTTCGGCGTGGATGACAGTCTGGATCAGGGAAGCGGTCGGGAGTTGACGATTGAGCATACGGCGGCCTCGACGGATACCAACTATAACGGCAACGCGATTGAGATTGCCGATGTGGAAGTGACGCTGGTGGATGATGACACGGTGGGTTTGACGCTGACGCCGACTGCCCTGTCGGTCACGGAAGGCGGGAGCGAGACGTATACGGTGGCATTGGCGACCGAGCCGACGGCGACGGTGACGGTGACAGTGACGGCCGGGGCCGGGGACGTAACGGTGAACAAGACGGGCGGCGCGGTGGGCAGTATCCAGACGCTGACCTTCACGACCGGCGACTGGAGTACGGCGCAGACGGTGACGGTGGCGGCGGCTGAGGATGATGACTCTGTCAACGACACGGTTACCCTGACGCATGAGGCGGCGAGCGGAGGGTATGATTCAGTCAGCGCCGACCTGACCGTAACGGTCACGGATACTGACACGCCCGGAGTGACGGTGACCGAGACGGCGGGCGGCACGAGCGTGACCGAGGTGTCCGGGGGCGGCAACACGGATACCTACACGGTGGTACTGAACACGGAACCGACGCATGAGGTACGGGTGACGGTAATGGCGCCGGCTGGGCTGATGGTGGATGGCCCGGACGTGGCTGTGGCGCAGACTTCGACCGAGACGCTGACCTTCACGACCACCAACTGGGACACGGCGCAGACGGTGACGGTGTTCGGCGTGGACGATGACCTGGATCAGGGAACGGGTCGGACGCTGACGATTACCCACACGGCGGCCTCGACCGATACCGACTATAACGGCAACGCGATTGAGATTGCCGATGTGGAAGTGACGCTGGTGGATGACGATGTGCCGGAAGTGACGATTGCCCCGAAGAGCGCGGGCGCGGTGACCGAAGGTACGGCGGCGGTATTTGTGGTGACGGCGGATCCGGTTCCGGCTTCGGCGTTGACGGTGAATCTGACGGTAGCGGACGCGCCGAACAGTGACTTTGTGCTGGCGGCGAACCAGGGCGCCGGCAAGACGGTGGTGATCCCGACTACCGGCTCGGTGGAGTACCCGGTGGCGACGGTGGGCGGCGGTAGTGAGACGACCGATGAGCCGGACGGCGAGGTGACGGTGACGGTGACGAGCGGTTCCGGTTACACGGTGGCTACGAGTGATGAAGCGGGCGTAGAGGTAACCGATGATGACGCGACCACCGTGACATTGACGACGCCGGATACGACGGCGATGGAAGAAGACGGTGAGGCGACCGCGAGCGCCAGGCTGACCTTGGGGCGGGCGTTGCGGGCTGGGGAGAGCCTGGCGGTTCCGTTGCAGTTTAGCGGGGGTACGGTGGGTACGGACTTTACCCTGGCCTTGTCGGGGACTGCGACCGGAGTGGGACTGGCGGCGACTACGGGGGTGGTGACCTTCACTGGCAGAGCGGCGGGTTCGGCGACGGTTGCGACGGTTCTGTTGTCGGCGAGCGCCGATGATGACGCGGTGAATGACACGGTGACGGTTTCGATCCCGGCGGTATCGACCGGCAACGGCGTGATCCTGACGGCCACGGGATTGAGCGGGGGAGCGACCGGCCGTCGCACCGGCAACGGCCAGATTACCGTGACCGATGATGACACGGCGGCCCTGACGCTGGCGCCGACTTCGCTGACGGTGACGGAAGGCGCGAGCGGGATGTATACGGTGAAGCTGGCGACCCGGCCGACGGCGACTGTGACGGTCACGGTGACGGCCAGCGCCGGGGACGTAACGGTGTCAGGCGGCAGCCAGACCCTGACCTTCACGACGACCAACTGGAACACGGCGCAGACGGTGACGGTGGCGGCGGGGCCGGATGATGACTCCGCCAACGACACAGTCACCCTGACGCATGAGGCGGCGGGCGGGGATTATGGTCTCGTCAGCGCCGAACTGACGGTGACGGTCACGGATAATGACACGCCCGGAGTGACAGTCGCCGAGACCGGGACTCCGGTGGCGGATACGGAAGTGACCGAGGCGTCCGGGGATGGCAATACGGATACCTATACGCTGGTACTGAATACGGAACCGACGCATGACGTGACGGTGACCGTGACGGCGCCTTCGGGTTTGCGGGTGGATACCGATTCGGAGATGAACGGCGCCCAGAATACGCTGACCTTCACGCCGACCAACTGGGACACGGCGCAGACGGTGACGGTGTTCGGGGTGGACGACCGTGTGGACCAGGGGACGAATCGGACCCTGACGATCACCCATACGGCGGCCTCGACCGATACCGACTACGACGGCAATGCGATTGTCATTGACGGTGTGGAAGTGACGCTGGTGGACGATGACACGGCGGGCTTCACGCTGGACCCGACTTCGTTGACGGTCGCGGAAGGCGCGAGCGGGAGCTACACGGTGGCCTTGACGAGTCAGCCGACGGCCCCGGTGACGGTGACGATCGCAGAGGCCGGGGACGTAACGGTCGATACGGATTCGGGAACCGCCGGCAACCAGAGGACCTTGACCTTCAGCCCGACTGTGACGGCCACCTTGTGGAGTACGGCGCGGACGGTGACGGTGACGGCGGGGCAGGATAGCGATGTCGCCGATGATGCCGTGACGCTGAGGCACACGGCGTCCGGCGGCGGATATGATTTGACGGGCGATGTGGAAGTGGAGGTCACGGATGATGATGTTCCGGCGGTGACGATTGCGGGGGGCGCGGCGGTGACCGAGGGTTCGGAGGCGGTATTCACCGTGACCGCGACTCCGGTTCCGGCGGCGGAACTGGTGGTGAACCTGGAAGTGTCGGACGCGGCCGGCAGTGACTTCGTATTGTCGGCGAATGAGGGAGCGGGCAAGAGCGTGACGATCCCGGTGAGCGGGTCGGCGACGTACCGGGTGGCGACGGTGAATGATGTCGGTGTGGATGAGCCGGACGGAGCGGTGACGGTGGCGGTCGCGGCGAGTACGGGCAATCCCGTCACCTATACATTGGGCGCCACTACGAGCGCGAGTGTGTCGGTGAGCGACAATGACGCGACGGTGGTGACGCTGGCTGTGCCGGACGCGAGCGCGACCGAAGGCAATAACAGCGCCACCGCGAGGCTGACGCTGACCCTGGGGCGGGCGTTGCTCGCCGGGGAGAGTCTGGTGGTTCCGATTGGATTTGACGGTGGCGCATTGGGTACGGACTTCACGCTGGCGTTGTCGGGGACGCCTGCCGGAGTTGCGCTGGCGGCGAATACGGGGGTGGTGACCTTCACCGGAAGGGCCGGAGGTTCGGCGACGGTGGCGCCGATCCTGCTGACGGCGCTGTCGGACTCGAACACGGTAGATGACACGGTGACGGTGTCGATTCCGTCTTCTGTCACGCGTGACGATCCGACTGATTTGACCGAGCCGATTCTGACCGCCACGGGTTTGAGCGGCGGCGCCAGTGGCAACCGGGTGGGCAACGGAGAGATTACACTGTCGGACAGTTCCACGCCGGGCGTGACGGTGACCGAGACGGCGGGCGGCACGAGCGTGACGGAAGCGTCCGGGGACGGCAACACGGATACCTATACGGTGGTACTGGATACGGAGCCATCGCATCCCGTGATGGTGACGGTAACGGTGCCGGCCGGACTGATGATTGATGGCCCGGATTTGGCTACGGCGCAGGCTTCGACCGAGACGCTGACCTTCACGACGACCAACTGGAGTACGGCGCAGACGGTGACGGTGTTCGGCGTGGATGACAGTCTGGATCAGGGAAGCGGTCGGGAGTTGACGATTGAGCATACGGCGGCCTCGACGGATACCAACTATAACGGCAACGCGATTGAGATTGCCGATGTGGAAGTGACGCTGGTGGATGATGACGTGCCGCAAGTGACGATTGCCCCGAAGAGCGCGGGCGCGGTGACGGAAGGCGCGGCGGCGGTATTTGTGGTGACCGCGAATCCGGTTCCGGCTTCGGCTCTGACGGTGAATCTTAACGTAGCGGACGCGGCCAACGCGGACTTTGTATCGGCGGCGAATCAGGGCGCCGGCAAGACGGTGGTGATCCCGCCTAGCGGCTCGGTGGAGTACCCGGTGGCGACGGTCGGCGGCGTGAGTGAGACGACCGATGAGCCGGACGGCGCGGTGACGGTGACGGTGACGAGTGGTTCCGGTTATACGGTGAGTTCCTCCGATGAGGAAGCGAGCGTATCGGTGCGGGACAATGACGCGACCGGGGTGACGCTGGAAGTGACGGACTCGACGGCGACGGAAGGGAGTACGACCGCCACCGCGACCTTGACGCTGACCCTGGGGCGGGCCTTGCGCACTGATGAGTTTTTGTCGGTTCCGTTGCAGTTTGCCGGTGGCGTATTGGGTACAGACTTCCAGGTGTCGCGGGTGGGGGCGCCTCGGGGAGTGGCGCTGTTGAGCGGCAACCTGGTGACGTTCACCGGCGGATCAAGCGGTTCGGCGACGGTTGCGACGATCCGGTTGACGGCGTTGTCGGATGATGACGCGGCGAATGACACGGTGACGGTATCGATCCCGTCGACAACGGGCGGCGGTCTGACAGGGATCAATTTATCCGGCGGCGTCCGCGGCGCCCGCGTCGGCAACGGACAGATTACGGTGACCGATACTGACACGGCGGCCCTGACGCTGACGCCGACCGCTCTGACGGTGACGGAAGGCGGCAGCGGGACTTACACGGTGAAGCTGGCGACCCGGCCGACGGCGCCCGCGACGGTGACGGTAATGGCTCCTGCGGGACTGCTGGTGGATGGTCCGGACATGGATACGACCGGAACCAGGACCGAGGCCTTGACCTTCACGACAACCAACTGGAACACGGCGCGGATGGTGACGGTGACGGCGGCTGATGATGATGACTCCGACGACGACACGCTGACCCTGACGCATGCGGCTTCCGGCGGAGAGTACGGTTCGGTGATGGGCGATCTGGTAGTGACGGTCACGGATGATGACACGCCCGGAGTGACAGTCGCCGAGAGCGGGACTCCGGTGGCGGATACGGAAGTGACCGAGGCGTCCGGGGATGGCAATACGGATACCTATACGCTGGTACTGAACACGGAACCGACGCATGACGTGACGGTGACCGTGACGGCGCCTTCGGGTTTGCGGGTGGATACCGATTCGGAGATGAACGGCGCCCAGAATACGTTGACCTTCACGCCGACCAACTGGGACACGGCGCAGACGGTGACGGTATACGGCGTGGACGATGATGTGGATCAGGCAACGGATCGGACGCTGACGATCACCCATGCGGCGTCCTCGACCGATACCGACTATAACGGCAACGCGATTGCCATTGCCGATGTGGAAGTGACGCTGGTGGACGATGACACGGCGGGTTTGACGCTGACGCCGACCGCCCTGGCGGTCACGGAAGACATGAGCAAGACGTATACGATTGCCCTGGCGACCGAACCATCGGCGAACGTCACGGTCACGGTGACGGCGGGCGCCGGAGACGTAACGGTGAACAAGGCGGGCGGCATGGCGGGCAACAGCCAGACGCTGACCTTCACGACCGGCAACTGGAGTACGGCGCAGACCGTGACGGTGATCGCCGGTGAGGATGATGACTCTGTCAACGACACGGTCACGCTGATGCATGAGGCGGCGAGCGGAGGTTATGATTCAGTCAGCGCCGATCTGACCGTAACGGTCACGGACAATGACCGTCCCGGAGTGACGATCACGCAGACCGGGACTCCCCCGGCCACCGTGGTGACCGAGGCGTCCGGGACGACCAACACGGACACCTACACGGTGGTACTGGTGACCCAGCCCGCGCATGCTGTAACGGTGACCGTGACGGCTCCTTCGGGTTTGCGGGTGGATACCGATTTGGTGACGAACGGCGCCCAGAATACGTTGACCTTCACGACCGGCAACTGGAGTACGGCGAAGACCGTGACGGTAACCGCGGTGGATGACCAGGTGGACCAGGGAACGGATCGGACCCTGACGATCACCCATGCGGCGTCTTCTACCGATACCGATTACCACGGCGATGCGATTGCCATTGCCGATGTGGAAGTGACGGTGACCGATAATGACACGGCCGGCCTGACGCTGACGCCGGCTTCGCTGACGGTCGCGGAAGGCGCGAGCGGGAGTTACACGGTGGCCTTGACGAGTCAGCCGACGGCCCCGGTGACGGTGACGATCGCAGAGGACGGGGACGTAACGGTGGATACGGATTCGGGAACCGCCGGCAACCAGAGGACCTTGACCTTCAGCCCGACTGTGACGGCCACCTTGTGGAGTACGGCGCGGACCGTGACGGTGGCGGCGGGGCCGGATAGCGATGTCGCCGATGATGAAGTGACGCTGATGCACACGGCGTCCGGCGGGGGATATGGTTCGGTAACGGGCGATGTGGAAGTGGAAGTCACGGATGATGACGTGCCGGAGGTTTCCATTGCGCCGAAGACGACGCCGGTTATCGAGGGGTCGGCGGCGGTATTCACGGTGACCGCGAACCCGGTTCCGGCGGCGAACCTGGTCGTGAATCTGACAGTGGCGGACGCGGCCAACAGTGACTTCATACTGGCGGCGAATGAAGGAGTCGGCAAGATCGTGACGATTCCGGTCAGTGGCACGGCAGAGTACAGTGTACCGACGCAAGGCGGGAGCAGTGAGACAACGGATGAACCGAATGGAGATGTAACGGCGACGATCACGGCGAACAGCGCGTACACGGTGAGTTCATCGGCGGGCGCTGCGGCGGTGCGGGTCAATGACAATGACGCGACCGAAGTGACGCTGGAAGTGACGGATACCACGGCTACGGAAGAAGACGGTACGAAGATCGCGACCCTGATGCTGACCCTGGGGCGGGTATTGCGCGCTGGCGAGGTACTGGCGGTTCCGTTGCAGTTTGCCGGAGGGACACTGGGTACGGACTTTGATTTATCGCTGTCGTCGGCGAGCGGAGTGACGCTGTCGTCGAACATAGTGACCTTCACCGGCCGGGCCGGAGGTTCGGCGCGGATGGCGACGATTGAGCTGGCGGCGAGCGCGGACGCGGACGCGGTGAATGATTCCGTGACGGTATCGATTCCGGCGGGTTCGACCGGCAACGCTCCGAGACTGACGGCAACGGGCCTGGGAGGCGGCGCCACCGGCAGTCGCGTCGGCAACGGAGTCATTACGGTGACGGATAATGACACGGCGGGTCTGACGCTGTCCCCGACCGCCCTGGCGGTAACGGAAGGCGGTACGAATACGTATACGGTGAAACTGGCGACCCGGCCATCGGCGAATGTAACGGTCACGGTGACGGCCGACCCCGGGGATGTAACGGTCAACAAAACAGTCGGTACGCCGGGCGCCAGCCAGGCCCTGACCTTCACCACGACCAACTGGAACACGGCGCAGACCGTGACCGTGATCGCCGGTGAAGATGACGACGCCGCCAACGACACGGTGACGCTGACGCACATGGCGTCCGGCGGAGATTATGGTTCGGTCACACAAGACCTGACCGTGACGGTGACGGACGATGACACGGTGGGTCTGACGCTGTCCCCGACCGCCGTGACGGTGACGGAAGGTGGTACGAATACCTATACCGTGAAACTGGCGACCGAACCATCGGCGAATGTGACGGTGACCGTGACGGCCGGCGCAGACGTAACGGTCAACAAAACAGGCGGCACGCCGGGTAACAGCCAGGCCCTGACCTTCACGACCGGCAACTGGAATACGGCGCAGACCGTGACCGTGATTGCGGGGCAGGACACGGATACCGCCGTTGACACGGTGACGCTGACGCACACGGCGTCCGGCGGAGATTATGGTTCGGTGACGAAAAACCTGGTCGTTACGGTCACGGACGATGACATCCCGGAAGTGACGATTGCCCCGAAGAGCGCGAGCGCGGTGACCGAGGGCAGTGGCGCGGTATTCACGCTGACCGCGAGTCCGGCCCCGTCCTCGGCGTTGACGGTGAATCTGACGGTCGCGGACGCGGCCAACGCGGACTATGTATCGGCGGCGAACCAGGGGAGCCAGACGGTGGTAATCCCGACCGGTGGCTCGGTGGATTATACCGTGAGCACGGACAATGATAGCGGAGCGAATGCGGACGAGCCGGACGGCGATGTGACCGTGACGGTCGAGAGCGGTTCCGGCTACCGGACCGGCGCGAATGATGAAGCGAGCATTCCGGTCAATGACAATGACGCGACCCCTGTAACGCTGACCACGCCGGACACGAGCGCTACGGAAGAAGATTCCACCGCCACGGCAACTCTGACGCTGACCCTGGGGCGGGCGTTGCGCGCTGGGGAGGTACTGGCGGTTCCGTTGCAGTTTGCCGGAGGCGTTGTCGGTACGGACTTTACGCTGGCGTTGTCGGAGACTCCGACCGGAGTTGCGCTGGCGGCGACTACGGGGGTAGTGACCTTCACCGGCAGCGACACGGGTTCGGCGACCGTGGCGACGGTTCTGTTGTCGGCGAGCGCCGATGGTGACGCCGCGAATGACACGGTGACGGTTTCAATCCCGGCGGTATCGACCGGCAACGGAGTGATCCTGGCCGCCACCAATTTGTCCGGCGGCGCGGTCGGCAGCCGCCCCGGCAACGGAATTATTGCGGTGACGGATGACGACACGGCGGGCCTGACGCTGACGCCGACCCCGCTGACGGTAGCGGAAGGCGGGAGCGCAACGTATACGGTCGCGCTGTCGAGTCAACCGACGGCGGATGTGACGGTGACGATTGCAGGCGCCGGAGACGTAACGGTGGATACGGATGCGGGGACCGCCGACGACCAGACGACGCTGGCGTTCACGACTGTGAACTGGAACACGGCGCAGACGGTGACGGTAGCGGCGGGGCAGGACGCGGATGTCGCCAACGACACGGTGACGCTGAAGCACACGGCGTCCGGCGGGGATTATGGTTCGGTCACGAAAGACCTGGTGGTGACGGTTACGGATGATGACGAACGGGCGGTGACGATCACGCCGAAGACGACGCCGGTGACCGAGGGGTCGGCGGTGGTGTTCACGGTGACGGCGAACCCGGCTCCGACGGCGGACCTGACGGTGAATCTGACGGTGGCCGATGACGCCACCAGCGACTTCGTGGATTCGAGTGATGAAGGGGATCAGACGGTGGTGATTCCGGCGGGCGAGACGACGGCGGATTATTCGGTTGCCACGTCCGATGACGAGACGGACGAAGCGGACGGTGTGGTGACCGTGACGGTGGCGGCGAGTAGCGCGACTCCGGCGACTTATGTGGTGGGCGCTCCGGCTTCGGCGGAGGGGACGGTATCGGACGATGATACGGCGACTGTGACCCTGCCGAAGATCGGCAATAATGGCAATGGCAATGGCAATTCTGAAAGTCTGACGGTAGAGGAAGGGAGCCGGGATGTGGTTTATACGGTGGCGCTGGATGCGCAGCCTACCGGCGATGTAACGGTGACCGTGACCACGGAAGCCGCCGATGTGACAGTGGTCGCAGTGGACGGCGCGGTTGTCGCGCGAGGTTGGATATCCGATACAGGCGGCGGTGTGGCAGGCGCGGCGGGAGTGCGGGGGCTGGTGCAGGCGGATAGCCTTATAGAAGTCAGGGCGCCGCGGACGCTGGCCACCCTGACATTCACGCCCGAGAACTGGAGTACGGCGCAGACGGTTGTGGTGGCGGTGGCGGAAGACGACGATACCCTGGACCATGAAATCACCCTGACCTTCACCACTGCAGGTGGCGGTTACAACTCGGTGATGAATCTGGTGGTGACCATCGTCGACAATGACGAGCCGCCGACTCAGCGTTCGACCTTGCCGGAGGTCTCTTTTGCGCAATCGTCCGGCAGCCTGTCCGAGGGCGAGTCCATGCGTCCTGTGCGGGTATTGATGAGCCGCGCTTCCGAAACCGACCTCACGGTGAGTTACACATTGACCGGCACGGCGAGAAGCGATGACTACCGCGTCAAGCCTGTCGGCGAGATCGTGATACCCGCTTCCGGTACTTCCGCGAACCTTGTCCTGGAAATTGTGGACGATGACATAGACGAGCCGGACGAGACGATTATTCTGACGATCATCGCGGGCGAGGGCTACCGGGTAGGGTCCGGCCCGGTTCACACAGTCACTGTACTGGATAACGACACGGCTGGCGTTGAACTGTCGGTGTCGTCCCTGCATATTGAAGCGAGTGATGAACCGGCGACCTACCAGGTTCGGTTACTGAGCGAGCCGGTTTCCGAGGTGACGGTGGCGGTGACTGCGGACGAAGATGGAATAGTTGCGGTACGCCCGGAGCGTCTGGTATTCACGCCACAGAACTGGTCGGCGCGCCAGACTGTGCGAGTGACGGCGGTGGCGGATGGACAAGTGACGCTGGAACACCGGGTAACCTCTACCGACCCGAACTACAACACAGAGAGCCTGATGCAGAAACTGCCAGTGAAGGTAACCGGATTCCTGACCACGGCGGTTTCATCCTGGCTGGTTCGTTTCGCGCGCAGTCATGTAGACCAGATACTGGAAGGCATCGCCGGTCGGATGGAAGCGACGCCGACCGGGGGACTCCAGAGACAGTTGGCGGGTCGTTCCATGGGCGCGGCGGAAGAATTGAAGCCGTGGGGGGCAGAAGACAAAGACGAAGACAGCGCGATGGACTGGAAGACCATGACGAGACGCGAGATGCTGACCGGCTCCTCCTTCATCGAGTCCGCAGAACCGGGGCCAGACGGCTCGGTATGGTCCGTCTGGGGACAAGGAGCGTGGTCGGGTTTTGACGGACGCGAAGGCGCTTTATCGGTGGACGGAGAAGTGACCACGGGACTGTTGGGACTGGACCGGTATCAGGACTCCTGGCGCGCTGGAGTAGTCCTGTCGCACAGTGTGGGCGAAGGGGATTACCGTCGGGAAGGAGGAGACTCCGGAGAGATGGAAGCGTCGCTGACCTCATTGACTCCGTGGGCGTCTCGTGACGTCACGGACCGGATTACGGCCTGGGGAGCGATTGGATACGGGCAGGGCAGCCTGGAGCGCATCGGAGAAGGCGCGATTCAGACCGATACCGCGGCGGTGATGTTCGCCGCGGGCGCTCGCGGCAGCCTGATCGAGGCGCCGTCCGGGGTTGGATTCAGCCTGGATGTGGTTTCCGACGCGCTATGGTTGCGGGCGACCTCCGATACCGCGGGAGAGCAAGACGCGCTGGGGGCCACGTCATCGGATATTTCTCGATTGCGCTTTGGACTGGAAGGCTCGCAGCCGTGGATGGTCGCGGACATTGCGGTGATCGACACGCATCTGGAGTTGGGAGTTCGTCATGACGGCGGGGACGCGGAGACCGGCTTCGGAGTCGAGTTGGGCGGTGGGATCAAGTGGAGCGATTCGGTTCGGGGTCTGAACTTCGGGATTGAAGGGCGTTCTCTGGTGTCGCATGACGCCGAAGGGTATCGGGACTTCGGGGCTTCCTTCACGGTGGACTGGGATCCGTCGCCGGACAGCAAGCGGGGCTGGTTATTGAATCTGCGCCAGGACTGGGGCGGGAGTTCTTCCGGCGGCATGTCGCGCTTGCTGGAACCGGAACACATGGCGGACGGCGATGGCGCGGGCGGTGACTCTGCCCGCCGGTTGAAGGTGGATACGTCCTGGGGACTGCCGATGTTCATGGGGCGGTATATTGGCAGTCCGTATCTGGGATATGGCTGGTCGGACAGTGGCAGCGATTATCGTCTGGGCTGGCGCCTGGAGTCGATGAAGGCGCGTTATCTGGATATGTCCCTGGATATTGGCGTAATTCGCAAGGAGAGCGGTGGCGAAGGGGATTACAGGATGGGGATTGAGTTGAAGTTCAGCCGGTGACGGTTGCGGGCGGGCACGGAGACCCGCCCCTGCGCATCTTGAATCACAGCGCCTGTATTATTGTGGATTCCCGCTTCTGCGGGAATGACGGGGTGGGGGGCGGGAATTGACGGGGTTGTGTGGAGAGTGCAGAAATTGACGGAAATGATATTAATATATGATATACTGTGGTCATGTTGGGAATTCGTATGCCATTATCATTTGCCCGCTTTTTCCTGAATCCCGGGATGCGCGGCGCGGGTTGTCTGTTTTCATTGTTGCCGGTCTGTGTTTTCGCGATTCCTGTGAATGTCTGGGCGGTGGATGATCTCGGGTTTTCCGTAGACTATCAGCCCCAGGGTCAGATCAAACGGCTGAGTACATCCTGGAATTCCGGGGCAGGTTCATTGACGGTAGGTAGTGACTGGGCGAATTTCCAGGATCTGATCAACGTGGATAAAGGCCCGGATGGTTTGATTGACCAGAGCAGCCGCAGCGTGACCAGTCAGATCAAATGGGTTTCTCCCAACGGATTCTCCATTGCGCTGGAGAATTCACCGCAGCCGTCACCGCCTTCACAGACATCATTTGGCGATGCGCAAGAACTGGCGGTATCCCCCGCAAACCTGTTTGAAACCTCACCGAGTATCATTCTGTCTTGGCGCGGGAGGGCTGCTGACAATGCCGGCGGGGAATACCGGGTGACTGCGATGGGCAACAAGCTGGACGTGAACGCCAGTGGTCAGAAATTCGATGGCAGCGATGTGATGAACTGGGGTTTGAACCTGGAGGGAGGCTGGCAGATCGGAGACCTTTTTTCTGCCCTTTCCATGACTTTCGGAAAAGGTATAAACAGCTATTTGCTGCAAAAATTCGATAACGATATTCTGGTTACGCCCAATGAAGTCATCCCTGATGAACATGACCAGACCGGGACATCGTTTGGTATCCGACCGAGTCTGTATTACAGCCTGAATGACAATTCAGCCTTCCATGTCGCTCTGGGCCATTATTTCACCTCAGAAGCGGACAGCGAAACGGGCATTGATACACTGGATACCATCCATATCGGGTATAGCTGGAGTCCCTGGCCAAGCACCCGATTCGGACTGCAACTGCGTGACCAGAGCACACAAGGCCCCCAGGGTGGAAGCGAATACGATACCCAGGTCAAGTTTGAAGCGGCAACTCAATTCTGATCCCCGGCACAATTCTGATCCCCGGATTGTGGTATCTCACCGGACTCCACGCCTCAACCAATCATTGGAATCTCACCAAATCGCCGACTGAACCGGTTTTTCGGTGGTGCGGGTTGTTGTGGTACGGGTTGTTGTGGTACGGGTTGTTGTGGTGCGAGTTGTTGTGGTGCGGGTTTTTGTAAATCCGGTTTCTGTAGTTCGGGGGTTCGTGGTTCCGGGGTTCGTGGTTCCGGTTTTCGCTCTCTGATCCGTTTCGCGTTCATTTTCACATCTTCAATCATCCACGGTTCTATTGGTCTTTTCGGGATGCTGTGCCCGATGTAGGATTCGATATCCAGGATGGACCAGGAATATTTTTCGCACAGGAAACTGATCGCCTTGCCGCTATTCCCGGCTCGGGCGGTGCGGCCGATTCGATGGACATAGTCATCGGCATCCTGGGGTAAATCATAGTTGTATACGTGGCTGACTTCGGGAATGTGCAACCCGCGGGCGGCTACATCCGTTGCCACCAGAACCTTGTATTTCCCGGTTTTGAAGCCTTCCAGAAGTTTTTCCCGCTTGTACTGCTGGACATCTCCTGACAAGGCGGCGGCGCTGATATTATTGGCCGCCAGCAAGTTCGCCACCTGTTCGACGCCATGACGTGTATTGATGAAAACGAGAATACGTTCAGGGTTATCGCGATTGAGCAGGTTAACCAGAAGTCTTGGCTTTTCATCATCCGACGGGTAGTAGGAATACTCTTCTATCTGGTTCGCGATTCGTACGTCGGCGTTGATCTTGATTTCTTCGGGGTCGTTCATGTGTTCATAAGCCAATTCCATCACCCGAAAGGAGAGGGTAGCGGAAAACAGCATATTGAGGCGGTTTTCCGGCTTGGGCATACGTCGGAGCAGGAATCGAATATCCTTGATAAACCCAAGATCAAACATACGGTCTGCCTCGTCGAGTACGGCCACCTGGATGAATTTGAGACTGAACAGATCCTGCCTGTAAAAATCAATCAGCCGCCCCGGTGTGCCGATCAGAATATCGACCCCTTTCGCCAGAACCTGTTTTTGTTCTTCATACCCGGTTCCTCCATAAATCAGCCCGAGCGCCAAACCGGTATGCTGCGCCAGTGTTTCCGCATCCTTGCAGATCTGGATGGCGAGTTCTCTTGTGGGCGCCAGGATCAGCGCGCGGGGAGCGGAGGGCTTTTTGTTTTCCTGTTTGTTTCCAGGTACTGGAGTGGTCAGGAGATAGTTACAGCAGGCCAGCAGGAAAGCGATGGTTTTTCCGGTCCCGGTCTGGGCCTGTCCCGCGACATCCCGCCCTTCAAGGGCAATCGGCAAGGCGCTCGCCTGTATCGGTGTACAAAATGAAAACCCGGAATCGGCGATCCCTCTTTTAAGAGCGTCTTCCAAATTGAAATCATCAAATTTCTGGTCGGTAAGGTGTTTTTCGGTCATGTTCTGAAAATGGTGGGGTATTGATGAGTCGGGCGCTACCGTTTATTTTGGATGAAGTTGGCTGAAGGTCTTGATTAACGGCCGATTTCACAGCATATTTGACTTCATTCAAATAATCTTCAAGATAAATTACTATGTCTGAAAATATTGTACATGTGAGCGATGAATCATTCGAACAGGAAGTTCTTAATGCAAGCGAACCGGTCCTGATCGACTATTGGGCGGAGTGGTGTGGGCCGTGTAAAATGATTGCTCCAATCATTGATGAACTGGCGCAAGAGTACAGCGGAAAAATCAAGATCGCAAAATTCAACATTGATGAAAACCCGCAAACCCCACCCAGATACGGGATTCGCGGAATCCCTACCCTGATGCTGTTCAAGAATGGAAATGTTGAAGCAACCAAAGTAGGAGCGGTCTCAAAATCCCAACTCGCGGCGTTTATCGATAGCAATCTCGAATAATCCCGGAAAATCAGGGAGTTTACGCCGGATTTGCCGGGTCATTCCCGGCGAAGTTTGACGGCGCCCGGTATTGTGCTCCTGAACGGGCCAATAGTCAATCAAAACCGCCCCGCGTTATCCCCGCGCGGAGCCTGCCCTCGACCTGATCGGGGGCGGGAACCAGCGTTGCCGTCACCCGGAGCCGTAATGACGGGGAGCGGATACGGTGTTCAATAGTTCAATAGCCAAGGTCGGGGTTGACCCGGTTCTGTAACGGTTCGCCAGCCAGATACCGTTTCATGTTCTCAAAAAACACAGACAGGGTCATTGGAATGTATGCGTGTCCGTCATCTGCGGAAACGTGGGGCGTAACAATCAGGTTGGGCGCGTTCCAGTAAGGGGAGTCCGGCGGCAGGGGTTCCTGATCGAACACGTCCAGGATTGCGCCCGAGATGGAGCCGTCTTCCAGTTTTTCAATCAGCGCCGGATAATTGACCACCGCGGCGCGTCCGATATTGACCAGTCCGGCGCCTGGTTTGAGCAGGTTCAGGCGGCGCCGGTCGAGCAGATTTCGGGTTTCGTCGGTCAACGGGGTAACGACAAACACAAAATCAGCTTTCGGCAACACTTGATCCAGTTGCTCCACCGATACCATAAGATCAACCTGATCGACAGGACGCCCATGACGGGAGACGCCGATCACCTCGATGCCAATGGCCCTGGCGTGAGCGGCCACGGACTTGCCGATACTGCCGACCCCGATCAGAACCAGGGTTTTGCCTGCGATCGGTGTTGAATAAATGGAGTCGTAGAGCGCTCTGCGCTGATTGTGGACAATGGCCGGCATGGCATTATGCAGCATCAGGATCGACATCAGCCCGAACTCGCCTCCTTTCGCGGCGTGTACGCCTTTGTTGTTGGTTAGTTGCACCCCGTCGGGAAGCCAGTCCATCGGAGTCAGGTGTTCAACTCCGGCGCCAATAATGTGAATCCATTTCAGGTTGGGCGCTTTGTCAGCGAGGTTTTCAACCGGCAGGTCCCAGGCGACCAGTACTTCTGCGTTGGCCATTGACGTATCGAAATGATCCGTGTCCCAGTCGATAAAAACATCCAGTTGTCGGGCAATATCAGGATAATCGCTGGCGCTGCGCTGGTATCTTTGCCGGGTGATGGTGAAGACCGCTTCACCTTCTTCAGTGTTGGGGAAGGTATCGGCAGAGAAATGGTTGTTCTTGATGTGAACCCTGGTTTTACGTGGAGTGGTCACAGGCGGAGTCGCTATGGTATCGTATCGGGTTGTCGGGTTGTTATTCCGGCTCTATGCCGGTTCTGGTCAGGCCGCTCAGGTCGCGGCCGATCCTGCGGTTTTTCCCAGCTCAGCGATGATGAAATCGTCACGCGCCTGGCCTTTGCGTTCGTCTCCCCGGAAAATGATTCCCATGACCTGATCGTTTATCCGCCGCAGACGCTCGCTGTCGTCTGACGGTCCGGGGGGAGTATGTACCACCGTATCGCTGCCATAAGTCGGAATTGATTCCGGTTGGAGGTCAACGGGTTGCGGCGGCGGTTTGCCTTTGGCCAGGTCGCGGGCCAGTCGCCGCAGTCGTCGCCGGTAAAGAGTGACCCCGCGGTCCGCCGCGACCAGATGCTCTCTGGAATGTTCGGAAATGGCGCCCATTCCCTCGACCGCTTCCACGTCACCCGGACTGGCTTGACTTTCCTCGTAAGTACGGTTCATCACCTCGCCCTGTTCGATGCGCTCTATTCCCTCCCGGGTATTGAATTCCGGCGGGTCTCCCCGCGGACCGAAGTTGGCCCAGGCGTAAGCGGTGCAGCGCTCGTCATCCACCGGAACCACCCAGCGTGTAAAAGCGCTTCGACCGAAGTATTTCACCCGGGTTCCATCGGTCGCAAAGGCGGCCCCCGACTGGGTAAAGTTCGGCAGAATCAATTCGTTCACCCGCACCCAGGCATTTTCCTGCACACGTCTTGTCGCCGTGCCCAGAAAACGAATCTGATCGCGCTCATAGAACTGATACTCACCGACCACGCCAAAGCCGTCTGTAAACTGCTTTTGATGTAAAAACGCGGTATGCACCGGGTCTACGATCGCGTCAAGGACCTGAATCCAGTTGCACTTGAATGTCGCCGAATAAGGAGTCATGATCATGTCGGGCAGATCATAAACATCGTAGTGGGGGAACCGGGGCTTTTCCTGCGGCGGGCCAAGGTATGCAAAGATCAGCCCCCGGAACTCGGTTACAGGATAAGCGCCGAGACGCCTGGATTGTCGAATATTTGCCGCGCTGTCAGAATTTTCAGGTTGTCCGGGAATTTCGAGTATGGAACCATCAACATCAAATAACCAGCCGTGATAGCAGCAGCGAATCCCCCTGGCCTCACAACGGCCGAATTCCAGCGAGGTCCGGCGATGCGGGCAGTTTTTGTGAACCAGGCCAATCTGGTCACTGCGGTCGCGAAACAGTACCAACTCCTCGCCCATCACCTTGATCCGTTTCGGGCGGTCTTTCAATTCTGCGGTTATCGCCACCGGATGCCAGTACCGCCGCATCAATTCCCCCATCACCGTACCGGCGCCGGTCTCGGCCAGCTCACGATCATGGTCACCCGCAAAGCTCTGGTGGTAACCGCAATAAGGCTGGAAGTTTTCTTTATCCCGTGACAACATTGAAATTAATTCCGGTTTAAATGCAGGTTCTCTTCTTCACACGCCGACCCAGACCATACCATCTTCAATCTTGACTGAATACACCGCCAGATCAAGGACTGCCGGGAGGGTTAATGCCTTGCCGGTTCGTATATCAAATAAAGCCTGATGCAGCGGACATTCGATGCAGCCGTCCTCGATAATTCCATCTGAAAGCCAGGCCAGCTCATGAGTGCAGACACCATCCACGGCAAAAGCCTGATCACCCAGTTTGCAAAGGGCGATCACTTTGTCATCAATCCTGACCTGGGTGGGTTCTTCGTCATCCAGTTGGGAAAACGGCACAGTTTGATGCCACTGAAGTGATTGGATCATTATGTTAAGCCCATTCCTGAAACATTCGGGAAGCTACTCCATCTTTTGTACAGGGTCAAGATTTTTTTGACAGATTTTTTGACCTCCTCTGTGCATCATTAGTAGGGGCGGGCACGGGCGGGCACGGAGACCCGCCCCTACGATGATGTGCGTTGTTTATTATATTCAGCAATTCCCGCCAGCTACAGATGATGAGGGCTATCAAGGGATTTGAGGGAGTTTAAAGAAAGTTTATCGTAAACTTTTGTCCTGAAGGGATGTATTCTACGGTTCCAATTTCAAGAAACAGAGGAGAGGTCATGAACCATCCAGTCAGTCGCAAGGATTTATCCGCTCACGGGTTATACCAGGTTGTTCGCACGTCTTTTGAGTCATTTCCCGATTCCAGGCAGGTTCGCAAGCTGTCTTTGCCGGATGTTCTGATGTCCGGTCTGGCGATGTTCAGTCTGAAGTATCCTTCCTTGTTGCAGTTTGACCGTTGTCGTCATGCACAGGCGGTTCGTCATAACTTGCGGACTTTGTTCGGGATTCGACAGGCGCCGTGCGACACGTATATGCGGGAGCGTTTGGATGAAGTGGAGCCGCATGCGTTTGAGCCGGTTTACAAGCGGTTGTTTGCGCGGTTGCAGAGGGGCAAGGGACTGGAAGGTTTTGCGGGGCCGGGCGGTCATTATGTGTTGTCGGTAGACGGGACCGGGGTCTTTTCTTCCCGGCAGGTTCGCTGTCGCTGCTGTTGTGAGAAACGCCACCGGAACGGCGAGGTTACGTATTACCATCAGTTATTGGCTGCGGTATTGGTGCACCCGGATTGTCGGGAAGTGATTCCGTTGATGCCCGAGGCCATTGGAAAGCGGGACGGTGCGACGAAGAATGACTGTGAACGGGCTGCATCGAAGCGGTTGCTGAGACGGGTTCGTCGCAATCATCCACACTTGAGGCTGCTGGTGGTGGAAGATGCTTTGGCCGCGAACGGGCCGCATATCCGGCTGCTGGAGTCGCTGGACATGCGCTTTATGCTCGGAGTGAAGCCGGGGTCTCATGCGGAGTTATTCCGTTGGGTGGAGGCCACGACAACCACGGGCGCCCTCGAAGTGTCGGGAGAGGACGGTGTCCGTTTCCGTTTCCGGTTTCTCCATGCAGTCCCGTTAAATGACGCGCACTTTGATCTGGAAGTGAACTTCCTGTCCTGTCAGGAGATTCGCCCCGATGGCCGGGAACGACGCTTCTGTTGGGTTACGGACCTGCCGATTGACGAATCCAACGTCTATGAACTGATGCGGGTCGGTCGCGCCCGTTGGCGCATCGAGAACGAAACCTTCAATACGCTGAAGAACCAGGGCTACGGCCTGGAACACAACTTTGGTCACGGCAATCAATACCTGTCTACTGTACTGACGCATTTGATGATGCTGGCCTTTCTGATTGACCAGATACAACTGCGTTGCTGTGCGGTGTTCAACCGGGCGCTGATGAGCCGCCACAGTCGCAGCGCCTTGTGGCGGAAGATGCGAGCCCTGTTTGATGAGTATCTGATCAGCAGTTGGGAAAGCCTGTTTCATGGAATCGCTTTCGGATACTCTCCCCCGTCCCTCCCCGACCCCCCTTGAGCTCTTCCGTGACCCGGTGTGTTCCGGGGGGATTTTCAGCGTACACAAAGCCCGTCCTTTTTGTTGCGGCAACCCGGCAGCCCGGCTCTGCTCGCCCTGAAGAAACAGCCCGCAGAAAAATCCAACTCTCAACCGTCATCCCTCTATCCATTATTCCCTGGCGGGAATTGCTGTATTATATTGGTAGTAATTGTTGCCGGGGAGGGTTCAGGGTATACTTCGGCGTTCTTTAATCTGGAATACCCTTTAGTGTCATCATGAATATCCATGAGTATCAGGCCAAGGCTCTGTTGTCTGACTTCGGAGTTGCCGTCCCGAAAGGCAGGGTTGCGTTCACCGTTGACCAGGCGCTCAGCGCGGCGCAGGAGCTTGGCGGCCCGGTCCGGGTGGTCAAGGCCCAGATTCATGCCGGTGGCCGGGGCAAGGGCGGCGGTGTCAAGGTGGTTTCTTCGATCGAAGATCTGCAAACCGCGGCCAACGATGTTCTCGGTATGCGGCTGGTTACCCACCAGACCGGTCCCGAGGGCCAACCCGTCCGGCGGATTTACATTGAAGAAGGTTGTGATATCGCGCGGGAACTCTATCTTGGCATGCTGGTGGATCGGGGGACGAGCCGAATTACGGTGATCGCCTCTACCGAAGGGGGTATGGATATTGAGGAAGTGGCTGCGAATACCCCGGAAAAAATAATCACGGTGGTGGTTGATCCAGTCACTGGATTGCAACCCTTTCATGCCCGTAAACTGGCTTATGGCCTGAATCTGTCCGGCGGACAGGTCCGCTCTGCGGTCCGGCTCATGCAGGGTATGTACCAGGCATTTATAAAACTCGACGCCAGTATGATCGAGATCAATCCGCTGGTGGTGACGGGTGGCGGCGACCTGCTCGCGCTGGATGCGAAAATGAATTTCGACAGTAACGCATTGTATCGACAACCCGGCATCGTCGAGTTGCGCGATGAAGATGAGGAGGATCCGGCAGAAGCGAAAGCCAGCGAATATGACCTGAACTACATCAAGCTCGATGGTGACATCGGCTGTATGGTCAATGGGGCGGGGCTGGCCATGGCGACCATGGATATTATTCAACTGTACGGCAGCTCACCGGCGAACTTCCTGGACGTGGGCGGCGGCGCCACACTGAACGGGTTACCGAAGCATTCAAGATCATTCTGTCTGACGACAACGTCAAGGGCATCCTGGTGAACATTTTCGGCGGCATCATGCGCTGTGACGTAATTGCCGGGGGGATTGTCGCCGGCGCCAGGGAAGCGAAACTCGACGTGCCGCTGGTGGTTCGTCTTGAAGGCACCAACGTGGACAAGGGCAAGCGGATTCTTGCCGAGTCGCAGTTGCCGATTGTGCTGGCCGACGACCTGGATGACGCGGCCCGCAAAGTGGTTCAGGTCGTCAATGGAGAGGGCTGATGTCCGTACTGGTAAATCGTAACACAAAAGTCATTTGCCAGGGATTTACCGGCTCCCAGGCTACATTCCATAGCGAGCAGGCGATCCGCTACGGCACAGGCATGGTCGGCGGTGTGACACCGGGCAAAGGCGGAATGGTTCATCTCGGTTTGCCGGTTTTCAACACTGTCGAAGAAGCCGTGTCTGCCACCGGCGCCGATGCATCCGTCATCTATGTGCCTCCGGCTCATGCCGCGGACGCCATCCTCGAAGCGATTGACGCGGGAGTTGCGCTGGTGGTATGTATTACCGAGGGGGTTCCGGTACTGGACATGATCCGGGTCAAGCGCTCGCTCGAAAATTCGGCGACCAGACTGGTGGGGCCAAACTGTCCCGGCGTGATCACTCCGGATGAATGCAAGATTGGCATTATGCCGGGTCATATCCATAAAAAGGGCAGCGTTGGCATTGTTTCGCGGTCCGGGACATTGACTTATGAGGCGGTTGCGCAAACCACCGCCGAAGGCTTGGGCCAAAGCACCTGTATTGGAATCGGCGGCGACCCGGTCAACGGCACCAGCTTTGTCGATTGTCTGGAGATGTTTCTGTCGGACCCGCAAACCGGCTCCATTGTGATGATCGGCGAGATCGGCGGTACCGCGGAGGAAGAAGCGGCCGACTTCATCCGCCAGAGTAAAACCGTGAAACCGATCTGTGGTTTTATAGCGGGGGTCACAGCGCCGCCCGGCAGACGCATGGGACATGCCGGCGCCATCATTGCCGGTGGCAAGGGGGGGGCGCTGGACAAAATCGAAGCCTGGAGAAGCGCCGGTATCGCGGTAGCCGATTCTCCCGCTGCGCTGGGACGTACCCTGAAACAGGTCATCGGTTGATTTCTCCCACCATGCGTCGTCATCCAGGCCGTGGCAAAGGCAAAGCCGGTACGCACCCGAAAGGCCGACAGGTTGTTCCTTCCGCGTTGCAGGAAGTCCAGTCCCTGATTCAGGACCTGCCGCGACGGCGTGATTTGCTGATCGAGTATCTGCACCGGATACAGGATCAACAGGGTTGTCTTTCGAGCGCTCATCTGGCGGCGCTGGCGTCAATCATGAATCTGGCCCAGACCGAAGTCTATGAAGTGGCCACTTTTTACGCGCATTTTGATGTGGTCAAGGAAGGTCAGACTCCGCCGCCGCCGATCACAATCCGGGTCTGCGACAGTATTGCCTGCCAGTTGGCCGGGGCGCAGGCGCTGGTTGGGGAGCTGGAGCGACAAGCGCCGCCGGATGCGGTGCGTGTTCGATCTGCGCCGTGCATGGGACGTTGTGAAATGGCGCCGGTCGCAGAGGTTGGGCACCATCATATCGGTCATGCGAATACCGAAAAACTACTGGCCGCCGTGCGTACCGGGCAAACCCACCCCGAATTGCCGGATTATATCGACTACCGGAAATATACCGATGACGGCGGTTATCGTCTGCTCCGGGAGTGTCTGGCCGGAACCCGGGCGCATAAGGACATCATCGACAGTCTGGATGAATCGGAATTGAAGGGCCTGGGTGGAGCCGGGTTTCCAGCCGGGCGAAAGTGGAGCATCGTTCGCGGCTTCGACGCCCCCAGGCTGATGGCGGTCAATGGCGATGAAGGGGAGCCGGGCACGTTCAAGGACCGATACTATCTGGAGACGGACCCCCATCGTTTTATCGAAGGTATGCTGATTGCGGCCTGGGCGGTAGACATCGAAACCAGCTATGTTTATATTCGGGACGAGTACCCAGCCATCGTTTCATTGTTGAAAACAGAAATCCGCAAGGTCCAGAACGCTGGCCTTGCCGATCATGTCGGGATTGAGGTTCGCCGGGGGGCGGGCGCGTATATCTGCGGAGAAGAGTCCGCGATGATCGAATCCATTGAAGGCAAACGCGGGTTACCCAGAAACCGTCCGCCTTATGTGGCCGAGCTTGGCCTGTTCGGCAGGCCCACACTGGAACATAATGTCGAGACCCTGTTCTGGGTCAGGGACATCGTCGAGAAGGGCGCTCAGTGGTTTGCCGGAGCCGGGATAAACGGGGCTGCGGGCTGGCGAAGTTACTCGGTTTCCGGGCGGGTCAATAATCCAGGGGTCAAGCTGGCCCCGGCCGGGGTGACGATCAGGCAATTGATTGACGACTATTGCGGCGGCATGCTTCCCGGGCACACTTTCAAAGGGTATTTGCCGGGGGGCGCGTCCGGGGGCATCCTGCCGGCTTCAGTGAGTGACGTTCCGCTTGATTTCGGAACATTGCAGGAATACGGTTGTTTCATTGGTTCGGCTGCGGTTGTGGTATTCAGTCAGCATGACAACATGAAGGAGGTCGCGCTGAACCTGATGCGGTTCTTTCGCGATGAGAGCTGCGGACAGTGCACCCCTTGCAGGGTCGGCACTGAAAAGGCGGCCACGGTCATGCTGGAGCCGCAATGGGATGTCGGTTTGTTGAAAGATTTAAGTACGGTGATGGCCGATGCCTCGATATGTGGCCTTGGGCAGGCTGCCGGCAACCCCATTAACTGTGTGCTGAAATATTTTCCGGAGGATCTATAGTGTCCGGGGCAGTGGATTTCATGTTGGACGGGCAGGCCGTCCAGGCTGTTGCCGATGAGACCATCTGGCAGGTGGCAAAACGGCAGGGTACGTTGATTCCTCACCTGTGCTATTCGCCAAAACCTGATTACCGTCCGGACGGGAATTGCCGGGCCTGTATGGTCGAGATTGACGGTGAGCGTGTTCTCGCCGCTTCGTGTTTGCGCAAACCGACCGAAGGCATGGTGGTCAGGACCAATACCGACAAGGCGGTCCGGGCGCAGACTCTGGTCATGGAGTTGCTGGTTGCCGATCAGCCTCCACGCGAAGTGGCTCACCAGTGGGACTCGCATCTGTGGCAGTGGGCCGACAGGCTGAATGTCAGGAAGAGCCGTTTCCCGAAAAGGGAGGCGCCGCCGGCTGATACCAGCCATCCGGCCATGCATGTGGCGCTGGATGCCTGTATCCAGTGCAATCTGTGTGTACGCGCCTGCCGCGAGGTGCAGGTCAATGACGTGATCGGCATGGCCTTGCGGGGTCATCAGGCCAGGATCGTTTTTGATTTTGACGACCCGATGGGTGAAAGTACCTGCGTGGCTTGCGGTGAATGTGTACAGGCCTGTCCTACCGGCGCCTTGATGGAGGCGACCCTGGTAGATGAAAAGGGGGTCGGAAAAACCGATCCCCTGAATGAGACCCACAGCGTATGTCCGTATTGCGGCGTCGGCTGTCAGATTACTTATCAGACCCGCAATAATGAGATCGTCGCGGTGCAGGGACGGGAAGGGCCGGCGAATCGTAACAGATTATGTGTCAAGGGCCGATTCGGTTTCGATTATGTCAAGCATCCCCATCGTTTGACCCGGCCATTGATCCGGCTCGACGGATGTCCCAAGGCGGCTGATGACGACCTGGACCCGGCCAATCCACTGACCCACTTCCGGGAAGCCGATTGGGAGGAGGCGCTGGATCATGCCGCCCGGGGGCTGGCCAGTATCCGGGATCGGAAAGGCGGCAACGCCCTCGCCGGATTCGGTTCGGCAAAATGCAGTAACGAAGAAGCCTACCTGTTTCAAAAGCTGATTCGTTCGGGATTTGGCACCAATAATGTGGATCACTGCACCCGGCTTTGCCATGCCTCTTCGGTGGCGGCCCTGCTTGAAGGGATCGGCTCCGGCGCCGTTTCCGCGCCATTCAACGCGGTCGAGGACGCCGATTGTGTGGTGGTCATCGGCGCCAACCCGATCAGCAACCATCCGGTTGCGGCGACCTTTTTCAAGCAGGCGGCTGCGAAGGGAACGTTGATCGTGATGGATCCCAGGGGGACTCAACTCCAGCGCCATGCGACCTGGACGCTGCAATTCAATCCGGGTACCGATGTGGCGATGCTGAACGGGATTTTGCACACCATTATTGATGAAGAGTTGTATGACCGGGAATATGTCGAGCGACATACTGAAGGATTCGAGAACCTGAAGGCGCATATCCAGGAGTTTTCTCCGGAAAGAATGGCGCCCATCTGCGGCATCGAAGCTACCGTGTTGCGCACTGTGGCCCAGACTTTCGCGACTGCGAAAGCGTCCATCATTTTCTGGGGGATGGGAGTGTCCCAGCATGTCCATGGCACCGACAACGCGCGTTGTCTGATTGCGCTTTCGCTGATTACCGGCCAAATCGGGAGGCCGGGAACCGGATTGCATCCATTGCGGGGCCAGAATAACGTTCAGGGAGCCTCGGACGCCGGTTTGATTCCGATGATGCTGCCTGATTACCAGCTGGTCGAAAGTGAGAATGTGCGCGCCCGTTTTGAAGACGCCTGGGGAACGCCGCTGGACCCCAACAAGGGACTGACCGTGGTTGAAGTGATGGATGCAATCCATGAAGGCGACATTACAGGTATGTATATCATGGGTGAAAACCCGGCCATGTCGGACCCGGACCTTACGCATGTGCGCGAAGCGCTGGCCAGACTGGATTATCTGGTGGTGCAGGACCTGTTCCTGACGGAGACCGCGTTTTACGCAGACGTAGTCCTGCCCGCTTCCGCCTGGCCGGAAAAGGACGGCACGGTAACCAATACCAATCGTCAGGTGCAAATGGGCAGAACGGCGCTAAAGATGCCCGGAGACGCTCGCCAGGATTGGTGGATCATCCACGAACTCGGCAAACGAATTGGCATGGATTGGCGCTATGACGGTCCCGGCGATGTATTCGCTGAAATGGCCGGTATGATGCCGTCGCTCGACAATATATCCTGGCAGCGGGTGATGGCTGAGAGTTCGGTGACCTATCCGTGTGAAGCGCCGGACCGGGAGGGTAACGAGATTGTCTTTGCCGATGGTTTCCCGACGATCAGCGGAAAGGCTTCGCTGGCGCCCGCCAGCATCATTCCTCCCGATGAAATGCCCGATGATGAGTATCCAATGATATTGACTACCGGACGCCAACTGGAACACTGGCATACCGGAACCATGACCCGGCGTTCCAATGTGCTGGACCGGATTGAACCCGAAGCCGTCGCTACGCTGTCCCCGGCCGCATTGCAGAAAGTAAACGCGCGGGTTGGCGGCAAGGTGGTGGTTTCCACGCGGCGGGGAGCCATCGAACTGAAAGCCCGTGTGGACGCTTCTCTGCCCGATGACATGATTTTCATTCCGTTTTGCTTCGCAGAAGCGGCGGCGAACGTCTTGACCAACCCGGCCCTGGACCCGGTAGGCAAGATACCGGAATTCAAGTTTTGCGCGGCCCGGGTGGAAGCGTCCGGTTAGCCGATTCTTTATCCATAAAAATATCTTTTAACTTAAGACCTGTTAAATTCTTATGAGTGACATAGAAATTGCCCGTGCGGCAGCCATCAGGCCCATTTCAGAAATTGCGGACAGAATGGGTATCCCCGGCGAGGCGCTATCGCCTTTCGGCCATACCAAGGCAAAAGTCAGCCTGGATTACATTGATTCGCTGAAACACAAGCCGGACGCGAAATTGATCCTGGTTACGGCGATTACCCCGACCCCCGCCGGTGAAGGCAAGACCACAACCTCGGTTGGCCTGACCGACGGCATGAACAAGGTCGGCAAAAATACCATGGTTTGCCTGCGGGAACCTTCGCTCGGGCCCTGTTTCGGGATGAAAGGAGGGGCTGCCGGAGGGGGTTACGCGCAGGTCATTCCGATGGAGGACATCAATCTTCACTTTACCGGTGATTTTCACGCGATCACCTCGGCGCACAGCCTGCTTTCCGCGTTGATTGACAATCACATTTACTGGGGCAACGAAGCGGGAATTGACACGCGCCGGGTAGGATGGCGGCGGGTTGTGGACATGAACGACCGCGCCCTTCGGCAGATTACCAATTCCCTCGGTGGCATCGCCAACGGTTATCCGCGCGAAGACGGATTCGATATTACGGTGGCGTCTGAAGTAATGGCCATTTTCTGCCTGTCCGGAAACCTGGAAGACCTGCAGGAGCGCCTCGGCAGGATTGTGATTGGTTATACCCGTGAGCGTGAGCCGGTACTGGCCTCGGCGGTGATGGGGCCGGGGCCGATGACGGTATTGCTGAAAGACGCGATCGCGCCCAATCTGGTGCAGACTCTGGAACACAACCCCGCATTTGTACATGGTGGGCCATTTGCCAACATCGCGCATGGCTGCAATTCGGTGATCGCGACCCGCGCGGCGATGAAAATGGCGGATTATGTGGTAACGGAAGCGGGTTTCGGCGCGGACCTCGGGGCGGAAAAGTTTTTCGACATCAAATGCCGCCAGGCCGGACTCGAACCGGATGCCGTAGTACTGGTTGCGACTGTGCGGGCGCTCAAGATGCACGGTGGCGTCGGCAAGAATGATCTTGCGAAAGAAAATGTCCAGGCGGTCCGGGACGGCTGCGTCAATCTGGCGCGGCATATCGAAAATATCAAATCATTCGGTTTGCCGGTGGTGGTTGCAATCAATCAGTTCAGCGCGGACACGAAGGCGGAACTGGCTGCGGTCCGGGAGGTTACGCAAGGCTACGGTGTCAGGGCGATTGACGCCAATCATTGGGCGGAAGGCGGAAACGGGACGGTGGAACTGGCTCAGGTTGTAGCGGATATGGCGGGCAGCGGCGAAGCCCGATTCACCACGACCTATCCTGATGAAATGCCGCTATGGGAAAAAATTGAAGCCGTTGCGACCCGGATTTACCGCGCCGACGGAATCACCGCGGATCAGAAAACCCGGAACCAGATCGCTGATTTGCAGGCCGGCGGTTATGGCAACCTGCCCGTTTGTATCGCCAAGACGCAATACAGTTTCTCGACCGACCCGGACAAGAAAGGCGCCCCCACCGGACATACCCTGACGGTGCGTGAGGTGCGTTTGTCTGCCGGCGCCGGTTTCGTCGTAGTGGTCTGCGGAGACATCATGACCATGCCCGGGCTGCCCAGGACGCCTGCGGCCAATCGTATCCGTATCAATGACCAGGGTGTTGTAGAAGGGTTGTTCTAAATGCTGGTTTTTACGAGTTTTTCAGGGTTTTCGGGAGGTATTTCATGATCATTTATCCAGATATCGAGTTGCACAAGGGGCGGTGTGTAAATCTCAAGCATGGCAGCATCGAAGCCCCACAGGTATTCGACATATCACCTCTGGACGCGGCCAGGAAATTTGAACAGGGAGGGGCGGAATGGTTGCATGTCGTCGACCTGGACGGGGTATTCGAACACCAGGATCATGCCGACAATTCCGACATCATCCGACAGATTATCAGCCAGTCGAATATTCCTGTTCAGGTGGGGGGCGGTATCCGGTCGCTGACTTCGGCTGAGGGTTGGATGACAAGCGGGGCCGAAAGAGTCGTGCTCGGCACAGCGGCTGTGGTGGACCAGAGACTGGTTGAGACTTTATGCGCCGAATACCCCGATAAAATTGCGATCAGTATTGATGCGCGCGGTGGCAAGGTGGTTTCCCATGGCTGGAAGCATATATCGACATTTACCGCCTGGCAGTTGGCCAAGCGATTCGAGCGTTGCGGCGCCGCGGCGATTATTTATACTGATATTGACCGCTATGACGAGTTGCCGGAAAGCAGCATGGCCAATACCACGCAGATGGGGACCGGACTGGAGTGCCCGGTGATTTCCAGCGGCACGGTTCGCAACCTGGATGATATTTCAATACTGGCGAATTTACCGAACATAGCGGGAGTCGTGATCGGCTGGGCGCTGTTCAACGAGAAAGTCTCGATTGAGGACGCAGTCCAGGTCGCCCGGCAGAAACCGACCCGGGCTGACCTGATCTGACGGTCCTATCAACCCCCGCAATCGTAGGGGAGCCCCCTGTGGGTGCCCGTGTCATTTCTGTATCAACCGATGTCGGTTGGCGGGCACACAGACCCGCCCCTATGATGACGTTAAGCACGGCATCCGAATGGTTGTGGATTCCCGTTTTCACGGGAATGACGGAACTCATACTAATCCATCGCATCACTCCCCCCTCGAGGGGAGTCCAATCAGACAAGCGAAGCGCAGACGGATTGGGTGGGGGAACAACCGTCGAAGCTCGTCGGAGAACTGGTGGGCGGGTATTACGGTGTCAGCTAACCGACAGACAGCGCCTCAGCCTGCTCAAGCACTGTCCGCGTCGCCTTCTCCTGTTTGTCCGGCGGGTAACCGCGTTTGCGCAGGATGCGCCTGACCAGCCGACGCAGATTGGCGCGGACATCCTCGCGTTGTGTCCAGTCAATCCTGATGTTGCGCTGCACGGTTTCGACCAACTCGCGGGCGATGTCGCACAGGGTTTCGTCTCCCAGTATCTTCACCGCGCTGTCATTGGTCTCCAGAGCATCGTAGAAGGCCAGTTCGTCATCCGATAGTCCGAGCTTCTCGCCACGAGCGTTCGCCTCGCGCAGGTCGCGGGCAATTCCGATCAATTCCTCTATCACTTGCGCGGCTTCGATGGCACGGTTCTGATAACGTCGCAGAGTCTGTTCCAGCATCTCGGCGAAAGAACGGGCCTGGACGATATTCTTCTTTTTTCGGGTTGCCAGTTCACCCTTCAGCAGTTTCTGTAACAGTTCGACCGCGAGGTTACGCTGCGGCATCCTTCGCACCTCGTCCAGAAACTTTTCCGACAAGACCGAGATGTCGGGCTTTTCCAGACCGGCGGCGGCGAAGATGTCCATTACCCCTTCCGGCGCCACCGAGCGTGAGACAATCTGGCGCACGGCAAGATCAATATTCTCCAGAGGTTGCGCCTCGGAGTCAGCGCGCTTGACCAGTACCGAACGGACGGCCTGGAAGAAAGCCACATCATCCCGGATGCGACTCGAGTCCTCATGGGGTACGGCGAGCGCGAAGGCCTGGGAGAGTTCCCGCACCGCTTTCAGACAACGGTCTTTGCCGTTCTCCCGCCCCAGAATGTGTTCCTGCGCCGCCGGCAGCAGACCCAGTTTTTCCGCCGGTGTACCCGTAACCGACCTGGACCAGTCGAAGCCGTAAAACAGACCGCGGCAGATTTCGTATTTTTCCAGCATTACCGCAGCCGCTTGCGCCTGATCCAGCGCCGTCTGTCCTGTGCCGCCGCTCTCGGTATAGGTGGCGAGCGCCCGCTTTAATTCAGGAGCAAGACCCAGATAATCAACCACGAGGCCGCCCGGCTTGTCCCGGAACACACGGTTGACCCGCGCGATGGCCTGCATCAGACCGTGGCCGCGCATCGGCTTGTCAATATACATGGTATGCAGGCTCGGCGCATCGAATCCGGTCAGCCACATGTCGCGTACCAGTACGAGCCGAAGCGGGTTGCCCGCATCCCGGAAACGTTTCGCCAGCGTCTCACGCCGTGACTTGTTGCGGATATGCGGTTGCCAGTGGGGAGGGTCTGAAGCAGAGCCGGTCATCACAATCTTGATTTGCCCCTTGTTGTCGTCCTCGTGTTCCCAATCCGGCTGCAGCCGGACCAACTCGCGGTAAAGGTCAACGCAAATACGGCGGCTCATGCAGACAATCATCGCCTTGCCGTCCATCACCTCAAGGCGACTCCCGAAATGATCCACGATGTCCTGAGCGACCAGCGTCACGCGCTTCTCTGAGCCGACGATGACCTCAAGCTGTGCCCATCTGGTCTTGAGTTTCTCCTTGCGGTCAATTTCTTCACCCTCGGTCACCTCCTCAAAACCGGAGTCAATGTTCGGCTTCTCGCTCTCGTCCAGCGTCAGTCTGGCAAGTCGGCTTTCGTAGTAGATCGGTACTGTCGCCCTGTCCTCAACCGCGCGCTGGATGTCGTAGATACTGATGTAGTCACCGAACACCGCTCGCGTACTGGCGTCCTGAAGCTCGATTGGCGTACCGGTGAAGCCGACGAACGAGGCGTTGGGCAGCGCGTCCCGTATATGGCGGGCGTAGCCGTCGATAAAATCGTACTGGCTACGGTGCGCCTCGTCGGCGATCACCACGATATTATGGCGCTCCGACAACCGGGGATACCGGTCTCCCTTCTCCTCCGGGAAAAATTTCTGGATGGTGGTGAACACCACACCGCCCGATTCGACCGTAAGCCGGTCACGCAAGTCCGTCCGGTTTCCGGCTTGCACCGGAGGCTGGCGTAGCAGGTCGGCGCAGCGCGAGAAGGCGCCAAAAAGCTGGTCGTCCAGGTCGTTGCGGTCGGTCAGCACTACTACCGTCGGGTTTGCCATCGCAGGCTCGCGGATAATTCGCCCGGCATAGAAGGCCATAGTCAGGCTCTTGCCGGAACCCTGGGTATGCCAGACGACGCCGATGCGCCGGTCGCCCGATTCACCGCCCGCCTTGCGTCCGGACTCGTAACGCCCGGCGCCAGCGCTGGCATCCTCCGCAAGGTCCGTAGTTCGCTGCAATCGGGCTGCGCGCAAAGTCTCGGAGACCGCTGTTCCGACTGCGTGGAATTGGTGATACCCAGCCATTTTCTTGATCAGCGCGCCGCTGCCGTCGTCTTCGAATACAATGAAGTCGCGGGTCAGTGTGAGAAACCGGGCTGGCGCACAGACACCTTCGAGCATCACCTGCAACTGCGGAAGGTTCGGGTTAGCCAGAGTTTCGCCGGAGATCGTCCGCCACGGCTTGAACCATTCCCGACCGGCGGTCAGCGTACCGACCCGTGTCTCCACCCCGTCAGAGATGAAAAGCGCCACATTAAAGGCGAACAGCGAGGGGATTTCGGCCTTGTAAGTCTGGAACTGTTGCCAGGCGCTCCAAATCGTCGCGTCCTCAATCGCCGGATTCTTGAGTTCTATCACACCCAGCGGCAACCCGTTGACGAACAACACAATATCCGGGCGCCGCTCGTGTCTGTTCTCGACCACGGTGAACTGGTTAACCGCGAGCCAGTCGTTGCGTTCCGGTTTGTCGAAGTCAATCACCCGCGCCTGCGCCCCCCGAACTGCGCCGACGGCATCACGATACTCCACTGTCACACCGTCCACCAGCAGCCGGTGGACCGCGCGATTGCGGGCTTCCAGCGTGGCCCCTCCGGGTCTGGTCAGATTGCGGAAGGCATAGCCCAGGGCGGTTTCGGGCAGGTCAGGATTGAGCAGGTCCAATGCATCACGGGTTCGTCGCTCCAGAACCATCTTGCCGTAGTCAGCGCGTTCCGCGCCCGGCGTATCGGGGGCGATGTCGGAACCGTGGACGACATTCCAACCGAGACCTGCAAGCCATTCAAGCGCGGCGTCTTCGACCTCGGTTTCGGTGATGGGTTTCACCAATTCTGCCAGTGCGTGAAATTGTAGGCGAAATTTTGGCCCCTGCCCAAAGCGGCGCCGTACAGGTCGAAGTCCACCGTTATAAGTGGTCGTTCCTCTGATATGGCCGCCAGGAGAGTGGCGTCTGTCAAACCAAGCTGATTAAAATGCCGATTTTTCGCCGCTATCTGGCTGGCAATATAAATCTCCTCCGAACTATATATTTTGTACCGCCTCTTTGACATTCATGATATGACTCTTTTCGTTGAATACTGCATTCTATCTCAATGAAGGGTCTGTTTTCATCCGCCAGGTATCGTAAATATGGGGGTTGATTTCAGTGGTGGTTTTCATTCGAAGGGGGCAACGGTAGTGCCCCAAATAGAATCTCACCGCAAAAGATTATAGTGTATAATGGATTTTTCAACCCTTAAGGCGCCTGATACCTAATGTGCAGTGGTTGTTCCAGGGCAACCCGGAGCCATGGTTAACTCCATGTTAACCGAACACGGGATGCCTTATACTGGTGGGGACAGGGGTCAGGTCGTTGATCTTTTTTGTGGCATTGGAGCTCTCAGTCACGGCTTGATGCTGGCGGGTTTCGATATCATCGCAGGATATGATGTAGATGCCCGGTGTAAATACGCTTTTGAGAGAAACAACAACGCCAGTTTTTTCGCTCGGGATGTTGGGAAACTGACGGCCAGGGAAGTTCAAAGCCACTATACGGGCGCTGTACCTTCCGTTCTTGCGGGATGCGCTCCATGCCAACCATTTTCAACGTATAAACATCGCTATGGCGAAGATCCAAGATGGGAACTGGTTGCGAAATTTGGAGAGTTGGCCGTAACGGTGCAGCCGGACTTCGTAACCATGGAGAATGTGCCGGCGCTGATCAAATACAAGGATGGACGTGTTTTTAATGATTTCTGTGATAATCTGGATAGCGCAGGCTACCATGTCAAGTGGTTCATAGTGAAATGTGAGGAATTCGGGATTCCTCAAAAACGCAGACGGTTGGTTTTGGTCGCTTCAAGATCAGTAGGACTTGAACCACTGAAACCGACACATGCAGAAGCAATATCTGTTCGTCAGGCAATAGGGTCGCTCGATAAAATTGAAGCGGGCCAGCCAAATCCCATAGACCCGTTGCACATCTCTCGATCATTGGCGGAAATCAATTTTCGTCGTATTCGAGCATCAAAGCCGGGGGGCACTTGGCGTGACTGGCCGGAAGATTTGCGCGCTGATTGCCACCGTAAACTTTCAGGCAAGACCTTTGCCAGCGTATATGCGCGTATGACCTGGGACAATCCATCTCCGACCATGACAACCCAGTGTTACGGGTATGGTAATGGCCGGTTCGGGCATCCCGAACAGGACCGGGCCATATCCCTTCGAGAAGCCGCTATTTTGCAGTCATTTCCGCATTACTATGAGTTTTTGCCACCAGAGGAGAAACCCTCCTTTTCGGAAGTCGGGAGATGGATAGGGAACGCTGTACCAGTCAAACTTGCCGAAGCAATAGGAAATTTACTTGTAACCCCTGAACATTTAATTTCCCGTGGCATTTCCTGACGAGGAAAATACTTTCCGGTTCGCTATTTCGTTGAGTGTCCTCAACCACCTTGGACGCAATCTGTACCGTAACTTTATTACTGTTCTTGGTGAGGCGATCTCCAATTCCTGGGATGCCGATGCCAGGAATGTCTGGATTAACATTGATCGCGATAACTCCGTTTTCAGTATCAAGGATGACGGGACCGGGATGGATAGAGAAGATTTTCAATCAAAATTCTTGAAGATTGGTTATTCCAAACGGGTTGATGGACGCATGAAGACCTCCAGCAACAGACCTTTCATTGGCGCAAAAGGAATTGGGAAACTGGCGTTACTGTCCTGTGCGAAAAGGGTTTCTGTTTTTTCCAAAACCTGCGGCGCCACCTATATCGGGGGCATAATAGACAATTCCGGTTTGGACGAAGCAATCACCCAGGACCTTCAACCGGAAGAGTATCCTCTTGAAGATTTGGATTTTGATTTGATCACGGACCTGCAAAGTGGTCACGACCAAGGGACCATTATTGTCTTTGAAGAAACGAAAGACCAGTTAAAGAACTCCATTCCCCACATAAAGAAACTGCTTGCAATGAGTTTCCGGTTCTCATTACTTGACAAGGAATTCACGATCTTTGTGAATGGTGAAGAAGTTACCATGGATGATCTCAAAGACTTGGCAGACGCTACGGAATTTCTATGGCTGATAAACCAGCACACAGACGATTATGTATCCGAACTTGGGAAACTGAAAAGCGATGCTGTTTATCTGACTACGGCTCTTGATATCAGAGGATTTTTAGCGACTGTTGAAAAACCGAGGAACTTGAAAATCACAGGCGCTGAAGAACGCGCCACCATTGATCTTTTCGTAAATGGTCGATTACGTGAAAAAAACATATTGCGACATATACCGACACAGAGGATTATTGAGAGTTACATTTACGGACAGATTCACTTTGATTCCATGGATCAATCGGGGAAAGATCCATTCACGAGTAGTCGGGAAGGTATCGTAGAGGACGATGAGAATTTTCAGGCGCTGCTGGATTTTCTAAAGCGTGACGCTCTCCCCCGGATTATGGATAAATGGGATGAACTTCGACTGGGAAGAGGTAAAGAAGGTGACGAAGAAAATCCGAGAAAAACCAGAAAAGAACGGAAGGCACGGGATTTGTACTCCGCTGCGCGAGAGGAATACAAACCCGACAATGATGCTCCGGCGAAAGATCAGGTGGAGACCTGGCTGGATGATTTACAGGATGACGCAACCTTTAATTCGCTGGCTTATATTGACTGTTTTTTGTCGGAAAACTTACTGCGAAAATTTATCAAGGAACATGAATTGGAACTCAAAGACGGTGCGCTAAACGAAACCACGACATGGGAAGTGAGAGAGGCTGATAGAAAAAGAAAGGCGAATATAAACTTTGAAATTCGGGAAGATCAGGAAAAATTGAGCTATCTGGGCATGGATTACTTATCTGTAACGGCGGAAGGTTCTAAATCAGCGCCTTTGTGTGAGGATGCGGTTAGGTACAAACCAGTCAGAAATGTAGTGGGTCACACCGGTTTGTTGACAAAGACCGCAAAAAACCATTTAACCGTAACGTACGAAAATATCAAAGGGCGTGTGAAACAACTGGTATCCGGGAGCACAAAACCATGAGCGAATACCCGCCGCCAGGGTGTCTCGTAGACTAGATATAGCACGGTTTTCACCAATTCTGCCAATGTGTGAAATTGTAGGCGAAATTTTGGCCTCTGCTCAAAGCGGCGCCGTACAGGTCGAAGTCCACGGTTATAAGTGGTTGCTCCTCTGATATGGCTTCCAGGAGAGTCGCGTCTGTCAAGCCAAGCTGATTAAAGTACCGATTAGTCACCGCTACCTGACTGTCAACATAAACCTCTTTCGAATAATTTATGAGGAGTTTGAGTCGTTTCATCAGGCGGACATCTTGTGACCTATTCAATAGATTTGATGTTTCTGTGAGCGTGTTCGGGGTGACGAGCACCCGATCAAGAGAAGCTACCAACCTGAAGAGACGATCATAGTCTTCAGGGATGAAGTTTCGAGTTCTTTTGTGTTTTTCTATCAGAGTTCGGCTGACATTGCCTACAAGTAGCAATATCAGCAAATTCGTGTCGATAAACGCGCTTGCCGGGCGCATCGGGTCAATTCGGGGACGATAAGGAACGATGGGTCATGGAGCTGACCTTGCCCGTACCGTTATCGACCTGGATAATCTTGAATGATCGTCTCTTCCAGAGACCAGGATCTCCATCGGTGGCCGCATCAAGAATATCGGTCAAACTCCGCTTCTTATCCCAGGGTCGAAAGAATCCGATGGTCACCTTCCAGGCATCGTCGCGTTCATCGAATACTACTTCTTCAACGCCGATATGACGGGCTTTTTCGTCTGCGTAAAGTTCAGCGACATATTTCTTTGCCGTTTGTACCGCCTCTTTGACATTCATGATATGACTCTTTTCGTTGAATACTGTATTCTATCTCAATGGGGGAACTGTTTTCATCCGTCAAGCATCGTAAAATGGAGGTTGATTTCGGTGGCGGCATGGGCATCGGGTTACTGTCCGAAGTAGGCCGGCGATTGGGGCTGACTCACCGCTCCGCAATACAGCGTCATGGATGAATTTGGTAAAGCCATTCGACCTTTGTTCATTTTTGAATTTCCTGATCGAAGATTCATAACATGGTTATTCAGCCTCTCCTGACAATACCTGCCAAACGCGCTTGTACCCATCACCGGAAAGGGCCGAGTTTTCTGGGCGAACACGATTCCAGTCTTCTGGTTTCAGGTCTTTCAGAAAGTTTCTGGCGTTACTAACGGAGAGTCGTTCCTCGTCACCACCAGTCATATTCCGGTAAAGTTCTCCAAGCGCTTCTGCCGCACTTCTGGGAGCTGAATTCATGCGCATTAGAACCGCATCTTCTGTACACACCCCGTGATAGATCATGGCGGGAAGTACGTTGATTTTCCGCTTGTCTGTATCAGAGAGTGCATCAAAATCTATACCCGAGACACGGCTCAGCGCTGAGACTCCCCATGTCCCATTGTTGACGATGGTACGATAAATCGCCTTACAAGCGTCTGTGATTGCGGCGGTCGCTCCGTCATCGTCCCGGTCGCGGGCGAAGTACTCTCTGGCTATTGTCTCAATGCCCTTGCCGTTCACCCAGTCCAGGGTGATGTCGGAAAGTCGCGACCGGTCGAAACCCTTTCCGCCTATCTCATCAAGCTGCTGTTTCAACTGTGGCACCTTGAGCATGACGCCGAATAGTTCTGCCATCTTGCCACCGTCTCCGAACAGGCTTTCGGGCGCCCAATCCGATGGGGTCAGTTTGTTCTCAAGGCCACGCATTCCAGCCATGGCGCGAGCCACACCTTCAGGTGAGAACCCGGTCAAGTCGGCGAGTTCAGAGCGCTCAGGGTGCTGGGCAAGCTTGCGCACATAATTTCGGGTTGCGTCCAGAAGCACATCGGCCTTTTCGCGCTGCGCCGGATCATTACGCATCGTTGTGTACCCATAGGTCTGTCTCAGGAGTTGTTCGGTATCGGCCAGAACTGCGTCCAGTTTTTTCTTTTCCGCCCAAAGGTGAGCAATATAGCAACGAAAATCTTCCCATTGGTCTTGCCACAAGACATCGGACAGGTTATTCAACCTCCCTTCTTCCACAAGTTCGTCAATCAAGGTAACAAGTCGGGAGACGAGCGCCCCGGTATTTCGGCTGACAAAGGACATCAGAGCTTCACGATTCTCACCTTCGGCAAGCCCGATAACGCCGACGCTATCATGGTCAATCCGACCAGCGCGTCCAGCGAGATTCCAGAATTCACGCGGAGACATTTCGTATCCGTAAGCATATTTATGTGTCTGTAGAAATACAGAAGAGACTGGGAAGTTCAGCCCCTGTGCAATAGTTGTCGTCGCACATAGCATTCGAAGTTTTCCACTTTCAGTCAGCCATTCCATCAAAGCGCGGACATCATCGGATAACCCGGAGTGATGAACGCCCACACCCCGGTCCAGCAACGTTACAAGCTGAAAATTGTGGCTGATCTCATTGCGTAGGAAATTCTGCATCAGCCGAATTTCCTCTGGGACGGCATCGAATTTCGGTAGATTCTCGGCTGCTTCTTTGGCCATATTCCAGACTGTGGGAATGCTGTTACCGATAGCAACGCTGGCGCCACGCGTCGACATGATCGCACCCATAGCAGCGGTCTGGAGGCCGATGCCTTTCTGCTTGTCTCCATCAAGAACCTTGCTCTTTGGAACGTTGAGAGGCTTCACGTCGCCGACACGATGCTGACCATGCAGTTGCATTGCTCTCTTTGTTGCCGTCAGCGTCTCGAACTCCATGCGCCAGCCCGCTCGCACACTGTTATCAGCGCAAGCGCGGTACAGTCCGATGATTCGGTCATTCGGTTTCCAGGGTGTTGTTCCAAGACTGATCGCTTGTCCTGCATCAATATCCTGTGCAAGCCATCGCGCAATCGTGTCCGCGTCCTCTACAAATGGCATCAACAGGAGGAAGTTTGCCAACGGGCAATCCTGCTTTACTGTTGCAAGCAAGAGCTCGATGCGTAGCCCTCGACGTTTAGACTCGATATTGTGCGCTTCGTCCATTACAACGAGTATAAGCGGCCGATTCACTTTCTTATTACGGATCAGAAGCGAGAGTTTCTCGGGAGTCGCCACAAGAATATGGAAAGGCTGTTGTTGGTCCGTCAGCAACTCCTCTTCGAAGGAATCAACTTCGATCGCCGCTGTCAGTTGTTCGATGCGTAATCCAATCGGTTCGAAGTCCCTGCGTAAGCGGCGGGTTATCTGGGCGGATAGCGCCCGTGTCGGCGCTACATACGCGACCCATCCCTTTTGAACATCAAACTGGTTTAGCGCCTGCAACATCCTGAATTGTGCGAGAAGCGTCTTGCCTCCAGATGTTGGAATATCAATCACAATCGCGGTTTTTGCCTGATCAAGAAGTCCCTTTTCAAGGAGTGCCGCACGTTGTGGCGGCAAAAGCTCAAACATAGCCTGATGACTGCGGTGTGTCAGTGATCGGACGAACTCCGAGGTCCTGGAATTGACGGTTCGGGTTGCCCACCACAGCGAATTCGTAACCATGGTCCGGGCAGTGGCGTGCAACCAGCGGAGCACAATTTCATGCGGCGCATCACCGGTGGAGGCTGCGGTTTTGAGCGCGGCTTCGAAATGCTTGTCGATATTGCCGAACGGATTGGCGGATTGACCTTGCACCATGTAGACTGCAAGGATTTCCGTTGCTTTTGTCCAGTGATAAAGAGCGACAAGACGAAGGGCGATTGCGCGGTTGGCAGCTTGCGAGCCATTGTCCAGTCTATCAGCCTCAAATTTCTTCTGATCGTCCCGCAGCCCGGCAATGATTTCACGGATTCGATCCAGATCGTCCCAACCATCCTTGCGGAACAGGCGTACCCAGCAATCGAACAATCTGTAAAGAAGGCGTTGATCCCAGGAAACATCGGCTACACTGGGAGCGGCAAGCGCCTCCTCGTTGTCTTTGTACCAGCGGCGCAAATCGGACCAGCGGTCTCCGCAGTACGCCAGGGCTGAAAGTTGCAGCACGAAGGCGAGCCGGTCATTTGACTCCGTAGGCACAGGCATCAGACGGCGGATATCGAAGGCTTTGCAGGAGGCTGATATAGCTTGTTCGCGTAGTGCGCGGTTTTCGCCTGAAGGACGGCTCAACTCGTCAAGACCCTCAATTGCAGCCATTTCATAGGCCAACGCGGTGCGCTCAAGGAGCGGATCGTCTTCTGCCTCAATAGCAAAAGAAAAGGTAATTTGCTTGCCAACGGCGTGTTCGGCCAGCCGCTCGTTAACCAAACGTTCAGCACGTTTCAGATTCTCGGAACCGACGGCGCTAATAGCCCAATGGTTGGCAAGTGCAGTGCGGGATTCAGCAGATAGGCTCATATTCTGTCTCTTGTCCGTCGCGCAACAACAGATTTTCCAATATCGTCAATTCGCCCTTTAGGCAGATACAGTGCCAATAACTCAACTCTTGTCCCCTCGGGACAATCCTTACCAAGTTTCATTACGCGCACTCGCAAATCATCGGCGTGTGGGCTGACATCACGGATCAGAATACCGTAAAGATGAATGTCCGATTTGTTAGCCAAGTAGCGGCAGCTCGCGGCTTCGAAGCGGGGACGCCATGGCGCTGTCCTCGCCCGATAACAGAGATATTTGAGAAGATCATCACGAAGCCGCTCGCGGTCCCGCAAGTCTTCGAGTTGCTGTTTCAATCCCGTTCGACCGTACATCGCTCCTGGGGGATAGTTCTCTTCAGTCGAGGTCTTGACTTCCCCAAAGGCGAGAACGTCTCCGTCTGTGTCAGTCCGGAAGCCGACCAGATCGGCGCCAGGCAAACTGGATCCATGTTTGCGCTCGTCCCGACCGTCCGGCCAGGGGAATTGGCAACTGCGGTGATCGGTCAAATAGGCTTCAGCAATCGCTTCACCGACACGCCAATTCTCGATATCTTTGGTATCGGCCAGGATTTTGCGAAGATTCTCTTGCGCGAACTCCGTTTCAGCGAGACCGCTGAGTATGCCTTCGATATCGGTCTTGCCTTCATCATCAAAAACGAGGGACGGGACTCGCTCTCCCAATGCCAGGTTCAATTCTTCGGACGACCAACGAAGACCGATACCTGAACAGGGAGCGGTTCCGTGACTGTAGACCGTTTCGCCGACGGCAACCGTCACGTCATAATCTCCATTTTTTCCAGAGTAGTTCAGGTTTGGTGGAAACATGAATCATGTGTCGGATTCTACCAGCTTTCCAGCCTTACAAAATCGAATTTCCCCGGTTTCGGTCTTATATCTACTCGCATTTTGCCGTCATTGCCCGGAGTGGAAAGCTAGATGAAAGCACGGAGCGCTAGTGTCGGGAATCGTCTTTCTCTTTCAGTTCGTTCGAGAATAATTCGATTCGGTGGATGGCAAACTTAAATCCGGGTCTGCGCATCCAATGAGTATGGGCAGGGTTCGATTGATCAGAAACTTGTTGTGCATGCTCCCGATATTTCCTTGCAGTATCATTGTCCGGTTCTTCGGAGGTTATCGTATCCCGGTATTCCCCAAGCAACGCTGAAGGCTTCCCCGAGATTTCCTGATACCCCAAAATGACGGTGACTTCAAAATCGAATCTGTCATGTTTATTCAGCAGATTACTGTTCTCCTTTCCGGGGAAAATCGTGTCAACAACCTCAAGGTCTGTCGCTTCCCCCCATTCGGAAACGATGGTAAAGATCTTCGTGCATTGTTCGCAGGATGAGCGCGATGACAGTGTCGTATAGAAGCCCTTTCTTGTCTGTTGGCAGTGAAGCAAGGACCAGACTGATTCGATGAATAGCTTGGGAAATCTGGCGAAGGCTGACGAAGGTTCCCCAATAATTACCCATTAAGTTCTCGATAAGTGACAGTCCATTCCGCCTTGCTTCAGTATCCTGTGTTCTCTGGAAGTATTCTTCGATATTCGTTTGTTTAAGGCAGCTGGAAATGAATTGTTTCCGGTTGGGTGACGGTAGTACGAAGTCGATATCAATAAATCGTTTCAGGTATCCGTTCGCGTCGAAATCCTGACCATATAGCGACCTGACGGAATGGCTGAGTTCAGAGCGGTTGATTGCGAGCACAAAGACGATTCGGTCTACCGAAAACAGGTGTTTCGCGACTTCCAGAAACTCTACCGCGTAGGATGGACGGCACCTGTCCAACTCGTCAATCATGATCAGTACAGGTTTATTGTCATGTTTTGCCGATACTTTTTGCGCCATGGTTTGAAGGTTTTTTCTAAAGCTCTGAACAGAATTCTTTGATTTTCTGTATGCCGAGAATTGGGCTTCTCCATACGAATTAATCAGCTTTTCGATTCCAGACCCCAATAATTCCCCTCCCGGCACGGCGCTTAATGTCAGACGGAGCAATTCGGGAGTCAGTATGCGACCAACCGCAATAGCTCCTTTGACTACACCATCTACTACAGCCTCGTCTGCGTGCTGTTTGAGTTCATCTGTCAATTCGATGGACAGTACGGCGAAAGGATCTTCAGCATAATCCGTTGCCCAAGCATTGAGTTCAGCAATGGGAAAATGATTGTTGCGGAGGTGTTGGGACCACAGTCGGAGAAACGTGGATTTTCCATTTCCCCATTCGGCATCCACCGCCAATACGCAAGGGCCCTCAATGGAGTCGACAAGGTTGGTCAGGATTTCAGCAGGGTCTTTCCGATCCAGCAGGTCGTTTCGGAAAGGATCATCACCGGGAATTTCAATATCCTTCGGCTGAATGCGAATGCCCATGTATGATATTCCCTCGGTCAGGATGTCGAGGCATCTACCAGCTTCTCCGCATCGTGTACGCGGATTTCGCCGGATATGAGTTTGGGGAGGAGGGTGTCGCGCAGCGAAGTGAGGATACGTGATTTATCGGCGTTCGCACTGGCCTGTGTGAAAAGCGGTCCGACGAGTTTTCCGAAGCTTTCAGTAATGTCTTTCTTGGGTGCGGCTAAAGGAAAATAAGAAATCGCAGTCGCTGGTACACGCTGTCGACCACTGGTCCCAGTCATATTGTGTATCGCGTATTCGCGGAAGCTTGCACTACGCGCTAAACAATACGCAAACTCGTTTGGAAGCGGATGCTTCGGGCGCATGACAATGTACTCGGTTGACCCCCAGCCGATGCTATCATCTGGAAGAAAATTGATATAGGCTGTTTTTCCGTTTTCGAGGCATGGTGTAATACGTGCAAAAAGTGTATCTCCATTGGTGAAACGCATACCAGAGCTAAACGGCCTGTCAAACCACTTGTCAGGCACATGTCCCGCGGTCGGCATATTCGCCATATCGAGATATGGGGCTATATCGCCTTTGCGAAGCGGCCGTTTTGGGTTGAGGTCAATTAAGTCGAAGAGTGTGCTTGCCTCCCACCCCTCCGGTATCTCACCAATCTCGGAGTCAACCAGCTTGTCGGGAAAGAGATCGGCGATTTTTGGGTCCATCCGGTCGAGATATGCGCGGGCGCGTTCGACTGTCCAATCACTCCCCCCTTGAGGGGGAGTCGGCGATACAAGGGCGTTAGCCCGCCGGAGAGCCGGTGGGGGGATGTCGGTTTCTGGTGCTTGTTCATTGTTCCCCCCACCAAATCCGCTTTGCGGATTTGACTCCCCCTCAAGGGGGGAGTGATTACCCCCCACCAAATCCGCTATCGCGGATTGTGACTCCCCCAGGGGGGAGTGATGTTGCGGTGGGGAGTGATAGATCAACGTTTGGTATATTTTTTCCAGTACGTCGAAACAGTTGTCGAAGATCTGGTTGTTCCAGAAGCGTAGAACCCGGTATCCCTTGCTTTGCAGGAATTGATCTCGCCGCTCGTCGTAGGCTTCCTGTTCCACGTGTTGGCCGCCGTCCAGTTCGATGATCAGCTTTTCAGGCAGGCAGGCGAAATCGACAATATATGGGCCGACAGGTTGTTGGCGGCGGAATTTGTGGCCGTCCAGTTGTTTGTTGCGTAGATAATGCCAAAGCAGTCCTTCTGCGTCGGTTTGGTTCCGGCGCAGGGATTTTGCGCGGTTCAGGGTTTTTTCGGGGTAGGAGCGTTTGATTTTTTTCCATCGGCTATCTGCGGGCTTCGGTGGTTGTTTCCCCCCACCACATCCGCTTTGCGGAATGTGACTCCCCCTCAAGGGGGGAGTGATGCCCCCCACCACATCCGCTATCGCGGATTGTGACTCCCCCTCAAGGGGGGAGTGATGTTGCGGCAGGGAGTGATTGAGGGTCATCTTGGCGCGGACGGGGTCGAAATCTACGAACCAGGATTTGAACAGGGCGCGAGCCATTGCTTCCAGCGTCTCGTTCGTGCGGCGGTTCAGTTCGATCTTGTCGTCGAGGGCGCCGAGGATATGGGCGATGGCGCGTTGTTCGGGAAGGGGAGGAACCGGAATGGCAATTTTGTTTAAGTTGCCTTGCGTCAATTTAGGCATTGTGGATCCGGTGAGATAACCACTGATATCTAGTTCCGACAGTGCATACATTAAAAATTTTGTGCTGGCCTTTGCATTACCTCGTACGATATGTGCGTGATTGTTTACCCAAAACTTTCCATCAGCAAGAAACCCAATGGGAGTGTTGCGTGTACGAAGATTCTCACCGTCTTCTGCAATAAGCAGGTATTCGCCGTCGAATAGAAAGTCGTTTACATGATCGACTATCCCTGATGCGCCATAGTAGGGGTAAGGTCCCACTCGTCTTTCTGATTTTTTCACCGGGACTCGGATATCATCAAAATTTTGTGTTAATTCGCCTAAAACTATCTTGGGCCAGCCAAACTCGATAGATACCGGGTCACTTTGAACCAATACCACATGATCCCGCTTGATCCCTCGATGAAACTGCTCTGAAACTTCACTCCAAACGAACAAATCGACCCGGAACGGCAGGTTGCTTTCTTCGAATGCTTCCCGCAGGTCGCCGATTTTGCGGGATTGCTCCGGGGTTGCGAATACCACCAGATCAAGGTCGGATTGCGGGCGGGCTGTCCATTTCGCGCGGGAACCATAAACCCATGTCTCGATACCGGGCAGGTGGCGCTGGAGCAGGGCCAGAACCACTTCGCGTTCTTCGGCGGTGATGTCGATGGTTCGTTCTACTCCCACGTTTTTCCGCTCATGGTCTGGTACAGGCTGATTGCATCGCCGAGAAAATCGCTCATCAGCGTCAGGCAGGCTTTTGCCTTTTCGCCGTCATAATCATGCGCTGTGCCGATACGGGCATCGGCATATTGCAGCCATTGTTTAACCGGCGAGGCGAAAAGGTGGTTTTCATTCGCAAGCCTGAAAATTGGTTTCGGGCTGTTTGGTATATCCACAAGTCCAAGACTTTCAACCAGATATCGTCTCAATACTTTCCACAGGCAGTCGTAGCAGGTCTCGAATCGCTGAATGACGGATTCGCAGACCCCTTCACGAATCAGTTCCGGCAGAGCCGGGGCCAGTGTCCGGTGGTTTTCGTATTGCTCCTCAAGACGCTTCAGCGATAACTGGAATTTGCCATAGTCAATCATGTTGTTATTACTGTCCATCATTGTTAATTCGATGTGCGGCGCAAGACCAGAGCTTCAATTACGGGTGAGTTTTCCACCCGGTCACCCGGTTTGTCGTCAACTTCTCCATGACACCCTTCCCAGTCGTTTTTGCCGGTGTTCAGACGGATAGTTCTAACAGAAATCTGCTCTGGAGACAGGTCATCGTAGCCTTCCTCATAGCCGTTGACAACGACCCGCATGTCGGCTGGATGGTTTTCGAGTAACCGGATCAGTTCGTGTACCGTCATCTGTCCCAAAACCCCAGTTTCTTGAGGTTGTCGGCAATCGCGGCATCGAGTCGGGCGCTTTCGGTTTGTTGTGTCTGTAGTTGCTCGGTCAGTCGTTTCATCTTGTCCTCGAATGGTTCGCCGTCGTCTTTTTGTGGTTCGGCGCCGACATAGCGGCCGGGGGTCAGTACGTGGCCGTGTTTGCGGATTTCTGCTAACGGTGCGCTTTTGCAGAAGCCGGGGATGTCGGTGTAGGGTGGGTTCCCCCCATACCCCCCACCAAATCCGCTTCGCGGATTTGACTCCCCCTCAAAGCCTGTCCCCGGCTTGATCGGGGAGGGGGAGTGATGTTGTGGCGGGGAGTGATTTCTCCAGGCGTGGTAGGTGTCTGCGATGCGGGTGAGGTCTTCATCGGTCAGTTCGCGGTGGGTGCGGTCTATCATGCGACCGAGCTTGCGGGCGTCGATGAACAACACTTCCCCGCGTCGCTTTCGCCTTTTTGCCAGGAACCACAGGCAGGCGGGAATCTGGGTCGAATAGAAAAGCTGTCCCGGCAAGGCAACCATGCAGTCCACGAGGTTCGCTTCGACCAGGTTTTTCCTGATCTCTCCCTCGCCCGACTGGGCAGACGACATGGAGCCGTTGGACAGTACGAAGCCGGTCATGCCAGCGGGCGCCAGATGATGGGCGATATGTTGCACCCATGCGAAGTTGGCGTTGCCCTTCGGCGGGGCGCCGTATTGCCAGCGCTGGTCGTCCGTGAGCCGCTCGCCTCCCCAGTCGGAGACGTTAAACGGCGGATTGGCAAGGATGTAGTCGGCCCTGAGGTCGGGGTAGCGGTCGTTGTGGAAGGTGTCGCCGTGGGCGATCTGCCCTTCGATGCCACGAATGGCGAGATTCATCTTCGCCAGCCGCCAGGTCGTGTAGTTCGATTCCTGACCGAAGATGGAAATGTCACGCCTGGCTTTGCCGCCATTGCCGTTGCCGGTACTGTGCGCTCGAATGAATTCGATGGACTGCACGAACATGCCCGACGAGCCACAGCATGGATCGTAGACCCGGCCATGATACGGTTCCAGCATCTCGACCAGTAGTTTGACCACGCAGCGCGGGGTGTAGAATTCGCCACCTTTCTTGCCTTCGGCGCTTGCGAATTGCGACAGGAAGTATTCGTAAACGCGACCGAGTACATCGCGGGAGCGGGCTTCTTCGTCTCCCACCCGGATGTTGCTGATCATGTCGATCAGTTGTCCAAGTCGCTGTTTGTCGAGCGACTGACGGGCGTAATCCTTCGGCAATGTGTCCTTGAGCGCCGGGTTTTCATTCTCGACTGCTATCATCGCCGCATCAACGCTTTGGCCTATGGTGGGGCTGCGGGCGTTTTTCTTTATATTTTCCCAACGCGCCTGTGACGGCGCCCAGAAGATATTTTCGGCGATGTATTCGTCGCGGTCTTCGGCGGCTTCTTCTCCCCATTCCGCGAGTACCGCCGCCCGGCGCTCCTCGAAGGCGTCGGAAATGTATTTGAGGAAGATCAGGCCGAGGACGACATGCTTGTATTCGGCTGCATCCATTGAGCCACGCAGGGTGTCGGCCATTTCCCACAGTTCAGCTTCGTAGCCAGTGGTCACGCTGTTGTCTGGTTTTGTGGTTTTCTTCATTGCGGTTCCTTCCACCATGCCCCCCACCGGCTCTCCGGCGGGCTTTGCCCTTGTATCGCCGACTCCCCCTCAAGGGGGGAGTGATTGGTTTTGTGTGCTTGTGCCACGGGCTGCCTGTAATATGATTATACTTCGCCGTCAGCTACCATTTCACGCAGTTTGAATTTCTGGATTTTGCCGGTGGAGGTTTTTGGCAGTTCGAGGAATACGATCTGTTTCGGGCGTTTGTAGCCGGCCATGTTCTGTTTGCAGAATTCGATGATTTCTTCTGCTGTGGATTCTTCGCCGGGCTTCAGTTCGACGAAGGCGCAGGGGGTTTCTCCCCATTTTTCATCCGGCTTTGCGACTACTGCGGCGGCGGCGACGGACGGGAATTTGTAAAGCGTTGATTCGACTTCGATGGAGGAGATGTTTTCTCCGCCCGATATGATGATGTCCTTGAGTCTGTCCTTGACTTCCATATAGCCATCCAGATGCACTACCGCGAGGTCGCCACTGTGGAACCAGCCATCACTGAACGCTTCGGCAGTGGCTTCGGGGCTTTTGTAGTAACCTTTCATGATCGGATTGCCCCGCAGGACGATTTCTCCGATTGTCTGTCCGTCAGCCGGGACCATTTCGCCGGAATTGACATCAATGACTCTGGCTTCCTGCATTATCGGGAACCGGACACCCTGTCGGGATTTGATCTCGGCCTGTTCTTCAGTGGTCAAATTCGACCATTCGGTTTTCCAGTCACAGAACAGGACATGGCCGAAGGTTTCGGTCAGGCCGTATACGTGAATCACATTCAATCCAAGCTGCTGGGTTTTCTCCAGCACCTTGCTCGGCGGGGGAGCGCCGGCCGTCATCACCTGGACGGTATGGTCGGGGATGTACTTGATCTTGTCCGGCGCGTTGGCCAGCATGGCGAGGACGATCGGCGCCGCGCCGAAATGGGTAATCTGGTGTTCGCGTATCGCGGTGAAGATGTTTTCGGCGCTGACTACCCGGTTGCAGATCAATGTGCCGCCCATCAGAGCCACGCTCCAGACATGCCCCCAACCATTGCAATGGAACATCGGAACCGTGTACAGATAGCGGGCGAATTTCGGGATTTGCCAGGCCGCGACCGTGCCCATCGACATCAGGTATGAGCCGCGGTGATGATAGACCACGCCTTTGGGTTGTCCGCTGGTGCCCGAAGTGTAGTTCAACGTCAGGGCGTCCCATTCGGATTCAGGCATGCCCCAGTCGCCGCTTTCGTCTCCTTGAGCGAGTAATTCCTCATAGGTCATGTTGCCGAGGCGTTGGTTCCCCCCACCAAATCCGCTTTGCGGATTTGACTCCCCCTCCAGGGGGGAGTGATTCGGCGCCTGAGTGTCAATAATGTCAATCACGACAGGCGGGCTGTCCAGTGTCGATAAGGCTTTTGAGACCACATCGGAGAAATGGGTATCGGTGATCAGAACCCGGGCATCGCTGTGTGCGAGGATGAAGGCAATCGTATCCACATCAAGCCGGGTATTGATCGTATTCAATACGCCTCCTGACATTGGAACACCGAAATGGGCTTCTGCCAGTTCCGGGGTATTGGCGGCCATGATGGATACGGTGTCGCCCTGCCTTACCCCCAGTTTTTTCAGTCCGTCAGCCAGCCTGCGGCATCGTTTCGAGACTTCTTTCCAGGTTGAAATCCGGTTGCCGTAGACGATTCCCGGATGGTCCGCATAGACTTCACTGGCGCGTTGCAGGAACGAAATCGGGGTGAGTTCTACATAGTTGAGACCTTTTACCCGGTTCAGGATGTCGTAATTTTCTTTCATTTCGTTTCTTTCATTTTTTGTTACTCTGCCGTATTTCTCTGATCGTACCTGCCATCGTACCCGTCATCGTATCCGTCGCCATCGTACCCCCCACCAAATCCGCTTTGCGGATTTGACTCCCCCTCAAGGGGGGAGTGATTCGACAGGTGGCGGATAACTATACTTTATAGCGGAACAATATGGCAATTTGTTTTCCTTGAATCCGGTTTGGGTGCATAATCCCCGCCTGTTTTGATCGTCGTATAACAAATCTGAAGCATAATGAAGGTGTCTCAACTGGTATTGTCCCGGCGAATCGGGAAAACTCCCTTTGAAGATCGTGTGTTTGAACAGGGCGCGCGGATGTTTACGGTTTACAATCATGCGCCGCTTGCGTCCGTGTTCCGGTCTTTTCAGGAGGATTACGAACATTTGTGCGAACATGTCCAGATATGGGATGTGTCGTGTCAGCGTCAGGTCGAAGTGGTCGGCCCTGATGCTCTGAAGCTGGTCGAACTGGTCACCCCGAGAGATATATCCCGTTGCCGGATTGGTCAGTGTATGTATGCGATTCTGGTGGATGAACAGGGCGGAATTGTGAATGATCCTCTCCTGATCAAACTGGCTGAGGACCGTTATTGGATATCCATTTCAGACTCCGGTGTTCTGTTGTGGTTGAAGGGGATTGCCACTGGCCGGAATCTGGACGTGGATGTATTCATGCCCGATGTCAGTCCGTTGGCGATTCAGGGTCCGAAGGCCGATGATCTGATGGCTGAAATGGTGGGTGAGGAAATCAGGGAGTTGAAATTTTTCTGGTATGTCCGGGCCCGTATTGCGGGTATGGATCTGATTATAGCCAGGTCTGGCTGGAGCGGGCAGGGGGGGTATGAGATTTATCTTGAGGATTGCGCAAGGGGTCTGGCGCTGTGGGATGCGCTCCGGGAGGCCGGGCAGAAGTATAATATTCGTGCCGGTTGCCCCAATCCGATTGACCGGATAGAACGGGGGTTGTTGTCTTATGGCACTGATATGACGCTACAGGACAATCCTTATGAAATCGGGCTTGATCGCTTTTTCGACGAAGAGAAGGAAGCGGAATGCCTGTCGCATACGGCGCTGGCCCGGATTTTGCGGGAGGGGATACAAAATGCCCTGGTTTATATATTCGTCAGTGGCGATGCGCTGGTATCACCGCGCCATACCTGGGATTTGCTGGATAGAGACGATAACCCGGTCGGGATTGTGACCAGTCTGGCGTATTCCAGGAAATATGGTTCCAATATTGCCTTTGCGAAGGTCAAAGTCGGGTTCAGCGCTCCGGGGAATATCCTGTCTGTGGAGCTTGAGTCGGGGGAAAGGCGGCGGGCGGAGGTGGTGACGCGGGATTGGGAGCGGGTTTCCCCCCCACCAAATCCGCTATGCGGATTTGACTCCCCCTCAAGGGGGGAGTGATGCGTTTGATTCGGATTTGATTCCCCCTCGAGGGGGACTCAAATTGCGCCTGGTGGGGATTTGACTCCGGTGTTCCTACACAGGGTTCGGTTGTTTATTCTTTCAGTTCTTCGTACATTTTGTAACGGGTTTCCGTCATGCCGACGCTGCGGTAGGTTGACTGGGCGGCGGTATTTTCCCGTTCCACATACAGGCGATATCCGCAGACGTCCGGGTTCTCTGCGGCCAGGTTCTTCACTTCTTCATACAGGCGGCGGTAGACTCCTTTTCGTCGCCATCGAGGGGGCACGTAAACACTCTGTATCCACCAGAAGACGCCGTTGCGCCAGTCGCTCCACTCGGTTGTAATCATTAGCAATCCGGCTATTTCCCGTGCGCATTCGGCGATCAGATAAAATCCGAGACTGCGATCCTGAATCAATCGGGAAGCGCCAGCCAGGGTGGTCTCGGGATCCAGCTTTGCGCCTTCGGTCTCCAATGCCATTTTCCGGTTGAAATCGGCTATTCCCCGCGCATCATCCGGTGTCGCTTTGCGGATGTGGATTTCGTCCGAAGTGGGTGTCGCGCTGGTCAGCATGGTGATATTCCTCCTATATTCGGGTTTTGAAAATTGTATCAGAGACTGATGGAGCCAATAAAAACTCTGTCAATAAAAACTCTGTCAATAAAAACTCTGTCAATAAAAACTCTTGCAAGTCTGTTGCTAAAGATGGAAAATTTTTGCCTTAATCCTTTCAGGGTCGTCATCAATGGGCAACGTAAACGGCAGGGTCCGGACAGTCGGACTGATCGGCGGTGGGGTGATCGGCTCCGCCTGGGCTGCCCGCTTGTTGATCAATGGCATTGACGTCAATCTGTATGATCCCGCGGAAGGGGTCGAGAGGCGAATTCATGACGTGCTGGACAATGCGTTGCGGGCCTATCGCGCCATGACCCTGGCTCCGATTGATGTCAGGGGTCGGCTATCACGGGTCGACAGTATCGAGGCGGCCGTGTCTGGCGCCGATTTTGTCCAGGAGAGCGGCCCCGAACGAATGGATGTCAAAAAGGCGTTGATGCGTGAAATAGGCCGCTTTACCGATGCCGATGTCATCGTGGCTTCTTCCTCTTCCGGGCTGCTGCCGAGTGAAATGCAGGAAGGCGTGGATCATCCTGAGCGCGTGATCGTGGGGCACCCGTTCAATCCGGTCTACCTGATCCCGCTGGTTGAAATAGTGGGGGGAGACCGGACCACTCATCAGACCCGGGAAAATGCGCGCGCGTTTTATTCCGGTATCGGCATGCATCCCCTGGTTGTGCGCAAGGAGGTCGAGGCATTCATCGCCGACCGGCTGATGGAAGCCTTGTGGCGCGAAGCATTGCATCTGCTGAATGAGGATGTCGCCACTGTCGATGAACTCGATCAGGCGATCACTTATGGTCCGGGCCTTCGCTGGGCATTCATGGGTTCCTTTCAGACCTTTCGCATTGCCGGTGGTGAGGGCGGGATGCGTCATTTCATGTCACAGTTCGGTCCGGCATTGAAATGGCCCTGGACCCGGTTTGACGGACCCGACCTGACCGAAGAATTGCTCGACAGGATATGCGCGCAATCCGATGACCAGGCTCAGGGCCGCAGCATTTTTGAGCTTGAGAGGAAAAGGGATGACTGTATCGTTGCGATACTCCAGGCATTGAAAGCGAACGATCAGGCCGCAGGCAAGGCGCTGACCCGTTATGAAGAGTCGCTGTATCAGATCTCGCGTCAGGACGAGCCGGATTCCAGTCAACCATTGAACAGCCTGAAGACAGCCCGGAGGCCGGAGCATGAGTAGTTCCAGAAGAAGCGTAATGGTCACCGCAGGGGCAAGCGGGATCGGCCATGCCATTGCAACCTCATTCTATCAAAACGGCGATGCCGTCCATGTGGTCGATATCGACACCAAAGCGGTGGCGCGGTTTTCTCTGGATTATCCCGGAATCAAGACCACGGTCGCGGACGTTGCCAGTGAATCCGATGTCTGCCGGGTCATGGATTCCCACATCGAACAATTCCACGGTGTCGATGTGATGGTGAATTGTGCGGGTATTGCCGGCCCCACCGAATTTATGGAAGATATTTCGCTGGAACAATGGCAACGCTGTTTCGCGGTCAATATCGATGCTGTCTTCCTGTTCTGTCGCAAGGTGATTCCCCTCATGAAGGCAGCGCGGGCCGGCAATATCATCAACATATCATCGACGGCAGGCTGGCACGGCTACCCGTTGCGAACGCCTTACGCCGCATCGAAGTGGGCGGTAATCGGTCTGACCCGGTCGCTTGCGATGGAGCTCGGCGGCCTGGGGATACGCGCGAATGTAATCTGTCCGGGGAGTGTACATGGCGAACGGATGGACCGCGTGATCTCGGCTGAAGCCAGCCTCAAGGGAATCAGCGAGCAGACCGTCCGGGACTGGTATACCAGGGGCAACTCGATGAGGACCTTTATTGACGCTCAGGATATTGCGGATATGGCCCTGTTCCTTTGTTCGGACAAGGCGCGGACGGTAACCGGCCAGGTACTGAACGTGGATGGTCATCTCGAAACCTTCGGGGGACTGGATGACTGAACGCCCCCGATCCGGTAGCCGGAGAATACGATCATGAACTTTGACTACAGTGAAGAGCAATTGATGCTGATCGAAACCGCCAGACGCTTCGTCGAACAGGAGTTGTATCCGTTTGAACAGGAAGTCGAACAATCCGGAGAAGTCCGTCCCGAACTTCGTCGACAGATCATGGATCGCTCGATTGAGGCGGGATTGTACGCCGCGGCGATGCCTGAGGAGATTGGAGGGGGAGGGCTTGATCCATTATCCATGTGCATGCTGGACCGGGAACTCGGCAGGGCCAGTTACGCATTGCAGTATACCGTCGGCCGCCCCAGCAACATCCTGCAGGCCTGCACTGGCGATCAACGGGAAAAATATCTGTATCCCTGCATACGCGGAGAGAAAATCGATTGTCTGGCAATGACTGAACCGGGCGCCGGTTCCGATGTTCGTTCGATGTCCTGCAAGGCGGAACGGGATGGTGATGATTTTGTCATCCATGGCGTCAAGCATTTTATCAGTCATGCGGATGTGTCTGATTTCGTGATCCTGTTCGCGGCCACCGGCGTGGATGATACGCCGCGAGGCCCGAGAAAGAGAATCACCTCATTTCTGATTGATACCGGCGCCCCTGGCTACACCATACGGCCGGGTTACCAGAGCGTGTCCAATCGTGGATACCATAATTGCATTCTTGAGTTTGATCAATGCCGCGTTCCGGCAAGCCAGGTACTCGGCGAGGTCGACCAGGGATTTGAGGTCGCAAATGACTGGTTGGGCAATACCCGGCTGCAAGTCGCCGCGATCTGTCTGGGGCGTTGCGACCGCGCTTATGAACTGGCCTGTGAACACGCCGCCAGCCGGACCCAGTTCAACCAGACTATCGGTAAATTTCAGGGGGTCAGTTTTAAGCTTGCAGATATGGCGTTGAAGTTGAGGGCGGCTGAACTGATTACCTACCAGGCTGGCGCACGGGCCTGTAAAAATGAAATGACCGATATGGACGCGGCCCTGGCGAAGTTGTCAGCAACAGAAACACTGGCGTTCATAGCCGACGAGGCGTTACAGATATTTGGCGGCATGGGGCTGATGTCGGACCTCCCCCTGGAGCGAATCTGGCGCGATGCCCGGGTAGAGCGTATCTGGGAGGGAACCAGCGAAATCCAGCGATTGATTATTTCCCGCTCGATATTGCGGCCGCTGGAAACCAAATCCTGAAGATGCCGGGAGACAAGCGCTGTGCGGGTTAACCGGGATCGACTGATCCGATTCCTGAATCCACGCTCGATCGCGGTGATCGGGGGCAGGGAAGCTGAGCAGGTATTGATTCAGTGCCAAAAGCTCAAATTTCAGGGAAGGATGTGGGCGATCAACCCGAAAAGACAATCCATGGCCGGTATTTCATGCCTGGCCGGTTACCACCTGCTGCCCGAGACGCCCGACGCCGTATTCATCGGGGTGCCCGCTGAACCGACCATTGAGACCGTCGCTCAATTGAACCATCTCGGTGCAGGAGGGGCCGTCTGTCTCGCATCTGGATTCAGCGAAGTGGGTGATGAGGGCGGGGGCCGTCAACAAAGATTATTGAAGGCAGCCGGGGACATGCCGGTATTGGGGCCAAATTGCTATGGGTATGTCAATACACTGCTGGGAGCGGCCCTGTTCCCGGATCAGCATGGACTGTGCCGTACGGATCAGGGTGTCGCAATCATCACGTCGAGCGGAAATACAGGAATCAATTTCACATTGCAGCAAAGAGGACTGCCGATTTCCTGGCTGGTCACAGTGGGCAATCAGGCGGTCATCGGTATTGAGGAAGTGATGGCGGCGGCGCTTGAGAATGAAAGGATAAAGGCGATCGGTCTACACATCGAGGGCCTGAGAGATTTGCCGTTGTTCATTGAACTGGCAGCCCGCGCGCGTGACCGGAGGGTGCCGGTCATTGTCCTGAAAACCGGTAAATCGGATCTTGGCGCGCGTATTACATTCAGCCATACCGCTGTCCTGGCCGGAGAAAACGAACTCTATACAGCCCTGTTTGATCGCCTGGGTATCGGCGTTACCAGTAACATTGAAATCTTTCTGGAAGCGTTGAAGCTGGGTCTTGTCGTGGGGCCGTTAGCGGGAAACCGGATTGCGTCCATGAGTTGTTCCGGTGGAGAAGCTTCACTGATTGCCGATTTGTCGGTTGGTCGCGAGCTGGTTTTTCCGAAGATCGAGCCCGATCACCGGATGCGGTTGCGCGAAACACTGAATGACTACGTCGCGATTCATAATCCACTGGATTACCATACCTTTATCTGGGGCGACCGGCAGCGCATGACCGCAACCTTTTCCGCCATGATGTCCGCAAACTATGATCTGACCCTGCTTATCATCGACTTTCCCCTGGTCAATGATTGCGTGATCGACGATTGGATGGAGGCAGCCCGGGCATTTGTAGCCGCCTGCCGGCAAAACGACTGCAAAGGCGCCGTGGTCACCTGCCTGTCAGAAAACCTGAACCACGAGATCCGGTCTTATCTGATAGAAAACGGCGTGGCGCCGATGCACGGCATGGAACAGGCTCTGTCGGCGATTGAAACCATCAGCAAAATCGGCGTCAGATGGAACAGCGAATGCTCCATGCCGATGATCCCGGATTTATCAACGCAGCCGGATTCTGGCCGGGTCAGCAGCCTGAATGAAAATCAGGCCAGGCAATTATTGAAATCGCATGGTATCAAGACACCTGTTTCAACTACCGCCGGCTCCCCCGATGAGGTCACAGAGGCGGCAGAAATGATCGGCTATCCACTGGTATTGAAAGCCGTATCCCCGTTTATTCCGCACAAGTCTGAAGTGGGCGCCGTGGTGGTTGGAATCTCTGATGAAGAAACATTGAACGCACACAGCACTCGCCTGTTTGAATTATCTGATACCCTGCTGGTGGAACAAATGATTACCGATTCGGTTGCCGAATTGTTGGTCGGAGTCAGTTATGATCCGCTTTTTGGTCATTATCTGATTCTCGGGTTTGGCGGCGTTCTGGTCGAATTGATCGGGGACCGGGAAATATTACTGTTCCCGGTTGACCGCGCCGAGAGTATCGCCGCTCTTCAGCGATTGAAGACCTGGCCGCTGTTAAATGGCTTCCGCAACAGGGCGCCGGCTGATGTTGAAGCGGTTGTCGATATTGTAATGGCGGTAGCCGGTCTGATTGAGAGCCAACGCGACCGGATCATTGAACTCGAAATCAATCCGTTAATGGTCAAGGCGCAAAACCAGGGCGCCGTCGTTGCCGACGCATTGATCCGGGTTCGAAACTGAAAATGGCGGCAAGTTAAAAAAATGAGGTGAAATGTTATGTCTGATGCGGTAAAAACAGTGATTGACGGGAGTGTGCTTGAAGTCACTCTTGATCGGCCCAAGGCCAATGCGGTAGACAGCCCAACCAGTCAGGAACTCGGCAGGGTGTTTGAGGATTTCAGGGATAACCCCGAATTGAGGGTAGCGATCATTACCGGGGGCGGTGAGAAGTTTTTTTGCGCCGGTTGGGATTTGAAAGCCGCCGCCGGGGGGGAAGGCGTGACCAGTGACTTCGGAGTCGGTGGATTCGGCGGCTTGCAGGAACTGCCGGATATGAACAAGCCGGTGATTGCGGCGGTCAACGGCATAGCCTGCGGCGGCGGATTCGAGTGGATGATTTCCGCGGACATCATCATCGCGGCGGAGCATGCAAGATTCGCGTTGCCTGAAATCAACGCCGGTACGCTGGCGGATGCGGCAACCCTGAAGCTGCCCAAGCGTATTCCATACCATGTGGCGATGGAGTTGCTGCTGACAGGCCGCTGGATGGATGCCGGGGAAGCTCACAGATGGGGATTGGTCAATGAAATCACAAGCGCTGATCGTCTGCTGGTCCGGGCGAGAGAAATTGCCCGGCTCCTGGCCGGGGGGCCGCCGCTGGTCTTCGCCGCGATCAAAGAGACCGTGCGGGTAACCGAAAATATGGACTTTCAGGAGTCTATCGACATGCTGAACGCCGAGGGCATCGCCACGGTCAGGAAACTCTACAACAGTGAGGATATGCGCGAAGGGGCGCTGGCCTTTTCCGAGAAAAGAAAGCCGGTCTGGAAAGGGCGCTAGAGGGGATAACGACATGAGAATTTCACAAGGCAACGTTGCGGCGAGGCAACACGGGGCGATGGAATACACCGAAGCCCCGGTCAATCTGGACACCGTCAGGCGCTACCGCCTGGGTCGCATACAACAGCAACTGCACAGACTCGATTACGCGGGAATCCTGTTATTTGACCAGATTAACTGCCGCTATGCCTGCGACGCCACCAATATGCAGGTGTGGTGTTCACATTATGAGACACGCTGCGTCTTCATTGCCACCGGCGGCCCGCTGATCCTGTTTGATTATGGTGAGTATCCCCATCTGGCGGAAGGCATTTTAACGATTGATGAATACCGGGTGAACTCTTCCTTCCATTACTTCACCGCCGGAGAACGGGTTCGTGAAAAGGCGCAGGTATTTGCCGATACGATCGCTGATCTGATCAAAACCCACGGCGGCGGCAATACCCGGCTGGCGATAGACCGGCTCTCCCATACCGGTTGTGAGCCCTTGTTACAGCGCGGCATTTCCATCCACGATGGCCTTGAGGTCATGGAACTGGCCAGGGTCATCAAGTCAAATGAAGAAATAATCCTGATGCAACACGCCATTGATGTCTGCGAGACCGGTATTGGCAGGATGCGCGAGGCGCTTGAACCGGGGATCACTGAAAACGCGTTGTGGGCAAAACTCCATGAGACCAATATCGCTTCGGGGGGGGAATGGATCGAAACCCGGTTATTGTCTTCAGGGCCGAGAACTTATCCCTGGTTTCGGGAATCCTCGATGCGGGTGATCGAACAGGGCGATATGGTCAGTTTTGATACGGATATGATCGGGCCTTATGGATATTGCTCGGACATGTCCCGAAGCTGGGTGTGTGGAGATAAACCGAGTGATGAGCAACGCCGGATTTATGCATACGCATGGCAGCAGATTCAGCATAATGTATCGATGTTGAAACCCGGCATGACCTTCCATGAAGCCTCCCGCGCAGCCTGGAAGATTCCAGCGGAATTCTCCAACACCAAGTACAGTTCCCTGATACATGGAGTGGGGCTGGCGGACGAGTATCCGAGCATCAAGCATATCGACAAGCTTGCGATGGCAGGTTACCGGGGCGTTATCGAGGAAAATATGACCTTGTGCGTCGAATCCTACATTGGTTCGGAGCGAGGCGGTGAAGGGGTCAAACTGGAAGAACAGGTTCTGATTACCGAGCACGGGGCCGAGGTGATGACCCGTTATCCGATGGAGCTGGATTGGCTGTAAATGGATTATCCGGATTGAACTGTCCCGTAAAATGATAGAAACAAGGCAGGTTGATCCGGGTGACGCCGACGTGTCGGAACTGATCCGGGAACTGGATGAGTATCAGATGTCGATCTATCCGGCAGAATCCAACCACCTCGATTCAGTCGAGGAACTGCGTCGGGAGAATGTGTTCTTCATCGGCGCTTTTGAAGGGAGGCAACTGGTCGGGACTGGCGCGGTCAAACGGTTCAGCGACGGTCGTGAAAAAATAAGATACGGCGAAATAAAACGGGTATTCGTCAAAAAATCACACCGGGGGAAAGGCATCTCCAGGCTGATCATGGAGCGCCTGGAAAAACATCTGGTCGATCAGGGTATTCAGGTCGCCCGACTTGAAACCGGCATATACCAACCAGAAGCTCTGGCACTGTACCAGAGATCAGGATATCGCGAGCGATCTTCGTTTGGTGATTACCCGGAACAGGATCCGTTGTCTGTTTTCATGGAGAAACGGTTGGGGTAACGATTCTTTTATCCTGTAATATCAACCAATTTCGTTCTTATATTTGTCCATAAATGAATTATTTTGATCAATAAATTATTTTATATTTAGTTTAAATTACAATATTATTGTTTAAATTAAACATTATAAAAACCATAAAACCACAAGAAATACTCCAATAATTTGAAATAAATATTTTCTAATATTGACTGTTTCAAATGATTTCAATATGATAACTAACAATTAAATTACGGAGAGAATACTATGACAGAAAAGCATACTAAATTTCGTGAGCTTGCTGAAAGACGAACAAACCAGGCTCTTGAAGCCATCCTGCGGATTGGTAAATTATCGAACAGGCAGCTCTACGAGTGGGAAGATACTGAAGTTCGAAAAATTGCTAAAGCTCTCAAGAATGCGGTTTCGGAGATGGAGAAGAAATTTGCATCTCCGAAGGGGGTACAAGAAGACAAATTTACCCTTTGAGCATGATGAGCAATGACTTGAAAAATCTTTGCTTATCACTGGTCCAAGCGGATCATGAAGACGATGTGATCCAGATACTGGATAATCATGGATATTCGATATCAAACAGAGATGTTTGGGTTCCACTTGGAGATAATCCAGGTAATTTCAGCACAGTTGGGAATCAGCAAGAGAATGCAAGTGCTGCAATTGTTGAGAAACTGATTAACAGCATTGATGCGGTTCTTGTTTCTGAATGTTATAGGGTTGGTGTTGACCCAGAGTCGAGCCAAGCTCCTGACACAATGCAGGATGCAGTCGAACAGTTTCTTGGCGTAAAAGATGGACGAATAGATTATCTATCTACAAAAGAACAAACTGAATTAGCAGATAAAATTCACTTTGTTGCATCAGGAGATAAATCCTCACCTTGTTACAGCATAATTGATCAGGGAGAAGGTCAGACGCCAGATCAATTTCCTAATAGTTTCTTGTCAACGACTCAGTCATCCCCCAAAGCGCGGATCAGCTTTGTGCAGGGCAAGTTTAATGCAGGTAGTACAGGAAGCCTACAGTTCTGTGGGAAACAGAATATGCAACTTATAATTTCTCGTAGCCAACAGTATGCGCCCGCAGATGAACAAGATGACTCTAAGGATTTGTGGGGATACACCGTAATTAGGCGCAGACGACCAGACCGTGGCTATAAATCTTCTGTATTTGAGTATTTGGCGCCAAACTGTAAAGTGCTTCGATTTTCTGCTGATAGCATCTGTGTGTTACCTGGGCAGTCTAAAAAAAATCAACCTGCGAAAGCCTACAGCAAGGATCTCCAGTATGGTACTTGTGTAAAGTTGTACAACTACCGTTGGAGTGCACCTAGTATGGCCACAACAGAATCCAGGAGAGAACTCGAGCGGTATTTTCAAACTCCATGCCTGCCGTTCAGAATTAGCGAAACACGCTCATATAAAGCTAATTACTATTCCGCCACAGTCATAGGAGTCTGGAACGCGATTCGTATGGATGATGCCGACTCTGTGGACTATAAGATGGAAAAAGGCTTTCCCGCATGGGAAGAATTGTCATTGCCTAATATCGGAAAACTGCCTTTACGTATTGGCGTGTGGAAAGAGGATATAGTCTCCCGCCGATATCCAACAGGTGTTTTCTTTCTTGTTAATGGCCAAGTGCATGAATCGTACAGACGAGATTTTGTATCTAGGAGACTCAAGCTTGATTACATTGCGAGCAACCTGCTAGTTGCAGTCGATTGTACAGATATTGATCGTGGTGTTTGGGAAGACTTATCTATGGGGTCCCGTGATCGATTCCGGAAAAACGAGGAATCAGAGCTTATAAAATCAAAATTAGCTGAAGAATTGAGTGATCACCCAGGATTAAAAGAACTCAATGCTTTTCGGAGGCAAGAGCGTAGAAACAAAACACAAGATGCGCCCGCATCAGTAGCTAATATCCTCAATGAACTGTTAAAGAAGGACCCTGGTCTAGCTACATTTTTTGGAGTGGGTGGTGCATTGCTTACTGGAACAGGTCCTGGTGAGCTAACCCGATTTGAAGGGCGTGAGTTCCCCACCTACTTCAGGTTAGTAAAAGAGCCTATAAAAGGGCTTGTAAAAAACTGCCCTATTAACCGCACAGTAAAAGTAGAATTTGAAACGGATGCTAAAAATGACTATTTCAATCGTCCTGATTCCCGGGGCGAAATTCAGATAGAGCCAACTCCAGATATTAAAGAATCATCCCGTCTATGGAATGGACGCTTTTCCGTAAAATTTAGGGAATCTCTGATTAATCAGTTTCTATTGTATAATTTTTGTACTTCATACTGACTGGAGATATTTCCGATGCGCCAGAGTACTTTTTCCGAAGCTGGATTTGACAAATACAAGAAACAGACGCGCAAGGAGCGTTTTCTGGATGAGATGGAGCAAATCATTCCGTGGGTGGAGTTGAATGCAGTCATCGAACCTTTTTATCCCAAACCGCAAGGGGCAGGCCGCAGGCCGATTGGAATAGACCGGATGCTTCGGATTCACTTTCTGCAACACTGGTTCAGTCTTTCGGACCCGGCTGCCGAGGAAGCGTTGTACGATTCGTTGTCGATGCGCCGGTTTGTGGGCATAGACCTGGGTCGGGAGCCGGCTCCCGACGAGACCACGATCTGCAAGTTTCGTCATCTGATGGAGAAGCATAACCTGGGGGAACGATTGTTCGGACTGGTCAATGAATATTTGGGTGAGAACGGACTGAAGGTGAATCGGGGTACGATCGTGGATGCCAGCATCATCTGCGCACCGAGTTCGACCAAGAACCGGGAGAAGAAACGAGACCCCCAGATGCACTCGACGCGCAAGGGGCAGCAATGGTACTTTGGTATGAAGGCGCATATCGGTGTGGACAGTCGCAGCAAGCTGATTCATTCGGTGGTGGCTACGCCGGCGAATGTTCATGATTCACAGGTTCTGCCGGAACTTCTGCACGGGAAAGAGACCCGTGTATGGGGAGACTCGGCCTATACGGGTCAGAAGGCGGTGATTTCACAGGTAGCGCCGGAGGCGAAGGATTTCACTCATTCGAAGGGGACGCGCTACCGCAAATTGACGGAGAAGGAGCGCTTGAAGAATCGAACCAAGTCCCGGATACGGTCGAAGGTGGAACATCAGTTCGGTATTCTCAAGCGGCAGTTCGGTTTTACCCGGGTTCGTTACCGGGGGCTGGAGAAGAACACGCATCGACTGGTTGTGGCCTGTGCCTTAAGCAATCTGGTGATGGCGAAGAAAGTACTGTTGAGACAAAGGCGGTTGAAACTGCAGGCTACGTACGCCTGAAAAATGAAAAGAGGGGGAGAATGCTTGTATTTCCCCGCTCCCGCTCACTGATTCCGGGCCATTCTGTCTTTCAGACCCACTCATATCCCGGATTTACAAAAATGACTACCCAAAATCCCCAAAACTCGTATTGTTCAGACTTTCCTTAGAGTGCCATGGAATGCAAAACCCGGTGATTCAGTTAAAGTAAGAGTGCGCGTTTCCGATGTTACAAGAGTGAGTAATCCCTTTGTATGCGAATTCACCATAGTAGCTAGTGAAGCAACTAACAAGGTATCACCTCCTGGACCGCCAAACCCTGCTCCTCATGTAAACCCACGAGACCCACGGCCCACAAATCAGGCCGCATCTTTAGCCTTACCGAATCCTATAGAGGTAAGAAAGAAAAATTGGAAGGAATACGGGTTCAGCAATCAACAGGAAGCGCTCAAGATTAAACACAATGAGAATGAAGGGTATGACTTTTATCTTAATGTTGATAACTCAACATTAATCACAGAAACGTCTAATCCAAAGCAAGACCCTGCACTCATGAAACATTGGTTCAAGTGGGGTCTTGTCATCTCGTCACTTGCAATGATCAGGCAAGAAGAAAGTAAAACTCCAGATTCACATGATGAAGTATCGGATGGGTCGGATGGAGAGCCTGGACCTAATCTTGCTGGGATTGAACGAGCGTGTGACGGTTTGTCGCGGGTTATTATTCCTATCATAAGGAGTTTGCATGAAGGCCCTGGGTAGTTACTGCCGCAAAGTATTTTGAGCTCTCTACATCTCAAGGTGCTCGGTGCTGGCGATCTTCTATCAAAACAAGATGTAGTCTAAGCAAGAGTGTGGAATAAGATCACCTCACGCGAACTTGCGCTTCGAGCTTGTCTTTGCGCATGCCATTTACGGTTTGGGACATCCCTCCAAATTCGCCCTCTAGTAAGAGGTGCGCTTTCCTCTACGTTGTCACAATAGTTCAGTTCTTTGAGGCCGACTTTCTGCATGACTTCAAGGTATCGCGGCAGTTGCCATTCGGGCTCAGAGAAAGCAACCATTTGTACGATAGTTGTGTCAGGTCCTGCGATGGATACTATTGAGCTAAAGGCTGCTTCAAGATTTGAAAAGTAGCCACGGAGTTCTTTTTCCTGACGATTTCCGAGTGTGTAATATCGTTCGCCGTCTCCATCGAGCTTATTTGCAATCCAATATGGGGCAGCCGTTTCACGCCGTCCTTTGACCTGCCATCTGTGATAAAGGACATGAACTCCGGGATAGGGTGGAGATGTCAAGATCAGTTTCGGCGTTTCATTTTCTGCAAACAATTCAACCTTGTGAAGTAACGATGCATTGCTTTTGATCAGACACGGAAGAGGACAAAGGCTGAGTCCAGACACTTCATCACGTAAAGATTCCATATTAGTCAACATTTGATAAAAATGCACTGCAAGTTTTGCACGAAACTCGCCAAGGGTCATGATTGTCTTTCTTCCATCAAGAGAAAGTTGAGCAGTACGTAATACAACACAGCGAGCAAAATCAGCAAGTCGCCCAGTGGGTAGTTCTTCAATCATTTTTAGAGCGATTTGAATAATGTTTCGACAGCGCCAGGTTTCTTGTGTTTCGATATGACGAAAATATCCCTTCTCACGCCATTCCTGATCAAGCCCAGCGGAACGTTTAACCTTTAAACCCGCTTCGAAGCTTGGAAACCACGAATTGAGCAGTTCCAGTTCGCTTTTTCTTAGGATCGTTGATTTCACTTTACTAACAAATAGAGCTAACTCGTTAATGTCACTGCCAATGCAAGTCCGGCCTGTTCTCAGAGCTTCTACTACCGTAGTGCCGCCACCAACAAAGGGGTCCATGACCAAATCACTTTCTGTGGTCAATGTCTCAATGACAGTTCTTGCAAATTGCGGAGAAAAACGGGCTGGGTATTTATAGAATTGGTGCGTCGCCCCCTTTACAGCGCTACGGTCAATTGCTGCCTTGTGAATCTGATGGATTGTTTCTGTTGAAATACTTGTCACTTTAGATTCCAGCATTCAATTCAGTAAAAAGCTCATGTTTGATCTGTGTTTCGATTTGTTTCCCAGCCTAACAATGAGAAGATATACTATTGAGGAAAATTGTCAGACGCCGGTTTTGTTTCAAGTTCTATAGTACCAGCAGATTATTTCATACGTCTCTATTCATTCCGGCAATCGTGCGATCAGCCGAGAGCGAATGTTCTCTATCGCATCCCAGGAATTCCAGGAGAAGCCTGTGGTTAGAAGCGGGCCGATATCGGCGTTGAACCGGGCATCAAGCAGTTTTTTCTGGACATTCTGCTCGAACGCGTCCCGCGTTATGTGATGCCCTCCGTATGCCATGTATTGTAAAAAGGCGGTAATGACGCAATCCGGATCGAGTTCCGTTTTCTCCAGCGCCACAGACAGGTCGAATAAATCTCTGCCTTTCCGGCGTTGATACAGAGCGCGAAACTTCGTCGCCATGAGTTCGTCGAGTGTATATGTGGTGATCTTCGTCCTTCCCTCAAACCAGCGCGAAGTTACGCTAAATGGTTGTTGAATGAATCCGTACACTGTAAAGCGTTCCCTCGAATTGATTTCCACCTTGAGCCTGAGCGTTAGCGGCGGAGTGTCTTCGGACTGGAATCGGTAGACGAATGTCACACGACCTTCGGTCTGCTTCCATCGTGGTCTGCCAAGCCAGGGATCAAGAACTTCCCGTATCGCTTCCATCATCGGTCCAGCCGGCTCGGCCCTGACCTGCACCAGGTCGATATCTTCGGAATAGCGGGCCGGCGGACGAATATAAAGTTTGTAGAGTGCCGTACCACCTCGGAACGCCAGAGCATCTGCAAGAACGGGATGGTTGAAAATTGCAATGAGCGCCCGGCTGATGACGAGGTCCTGCTCGACCTGGGAGTCTTGCACCCAGGGCGCATGACTCCGCCACTCCGTGATGTAATCGCGCGGGATCATAAATCCGGCTCGATGTCGGCGTTTACAAGAATCTTCCAGTCCGCGTCGCGTCGCGTATCCTTGTGAGTTCTCCCTGGGACAAGCGGAACCGATTGCCGGGCTTTATCCTTGACATAGGCTTTGAGGAGGACGGCCTGTTCGTAGACAGCGACACGCTCGAACAGGTATCCAAGCCTTTGCGCCCATGTAACAGGTGCGGTTTGTGCGGCTGCCACCAGTTTCTGCGGATCAATTCGCTCTGCAAGCTCGAAAAGAACAGTCGCCACTTGATCAATCCCTCCTGCACGATGGCAATAACCTGCGAGATCGACGGCTGTTGCTTCTGGGGTCGAGACGCGGATCGTGCCTCGGGGCGTGTTGAAGTTCTGCGAGGGAACCTGCCGAAGGCGCCTGCGGACGATGAACATTGTACGTACCTGGCCACAGCGGATGGGTCGGCGCGCCTTTTCGAGCAACACCTGGAATTCCTGCGGCCGGTGGTGGGCTGCGCCGTGGTATTGTGCGGCTGATAGTAGTCCGACATAGTACGGTTGTCGGAGTCGTTGCATCAACGCCGGGATGAACTGGTCTGCCGGCAGACATCCCAGAGAGCGGTACTCCGGTGGAAGGATCACATGGAACCCCCGTGCGGGCTGCGCGATTCTGTTCTGCCGGGCCAGCCGGTTCAGGGCAAGTCTGGTCGCTTCAGCAGACACGCCAAGCGCTTCACGAGCGTCACTCGACAGGAAATGATAGTGCCCGGAGGCGGCAAGGTCGTTGATGTAGTCCCTGGCGCGTAGCTGACGAAAATTCGACTCCATTCGCATAAAGTATCATTTTTCGATACTTTATACAATTGTATATGATGTAACTCAATCAGGCCATCCGGTTGCCTCTTGATTCTTAATAACGGGTTGAGGATCGGTATATAATGGCTGGATGTCTAAAATTAAAACAACACTGTCAGGGGCAGAAGAACTTCAACTTCTGTTCAATTCCGGAGAGGGTGTGAAGCCCCCCTGGTTTTCCGGGCGAGAAAAAGAGAAGGATTACTACAATAAAGCCATCCGAAGGCTGGTTACAGATAAACCGCCTGGCGCCAGCATTATTGTCTTTGGTCCGCGTGGAAATGGCAAAACATCCCTGCTTCGTCATTTGGAGTCGAGAACCAGGAAAGAATATGGTCAGAGCATAGACCTGTTATGGACAACTCCGGCGGATATTTCAAACAGAAGCCAGTTAATGAGCCTGCTTGTTTCGGGGGTTACTGATAAGGGAATAAAAACCATGGTTAATGCCATCAGCAAACTGGTCAGGATAAGAGTGGAGCATGACGCAGGTTTTGTTGAAGCAGGTATCCCAGGTATCAAGGACAGAATATATACAAATGAAACCGAGATATTGAGGGAACGATGCAGGCTGAAACCCTTTGTGTTGATGATTGATGAAGCGCATGAACTGGACCCGGAAGTAGCTAAAGGGTTGCTGAACGCCAGTCAGAATGTTCGTGGCGAAGGCTGCAAATTTTTGCTTGTTTTGGCGGGAACGCCCAATATCAAGGTGACATTCAGTAAGGCTGGTTCAACTTTTTGGGATAAATGCGCCTGTTTTTCGTTGGGGAGGTTATCGAACCGGTTCGCTGTTGAAGCGCTTGGCAAACCATTACTTGACCAGAAGATCAGTTTTGCCCCGAGCCTGGCGGAAGAAGTGGCGGTGGTGCGCGCGCAAGGCTATCCGGTATTTATTCAGCAGTGGGGCGAAGCTCTCTCCCGCAATCTGGTCGAGACAGGGAGCAAAACAATTACTATGGATATGGTGGCGGCAGTGGAAAAGGATGTGGCCGCGCAAAGAAATATGATATATGAATCACGAAAAACGGAAATAAAGGAGGCTGGATTATTACCCGTTGCAGAAGTTCTGGCTGGCGCTTTTTCGCAACAGGAACAAATTCAGGTGATTTCAGCCGAAAAAATAATCGAAGGGTTTTTGTTGGAAAATCCATTGCCTGAAACTGTAAATGACCCGGCCCGGTATGCTCTTGAAACCTTTAATCATACTGGTTTTATCTGGCAGACAATTGGTGGAGAGGATAACGACATAGATTATTATGAACCGGGTATCCCCAGTTTAATGTCGAATATATTAAAAAACAAAGTCGAAGAAACCTGAGAGCATTACGGATTCTTCACAGTAACCTGCGCCCGCAAATGATGGCATAGGAACAACTCCCCGTGGTTGTTCCACAGGCACAGCACTCCCCGGTGGGGACAGGCTGTCCCTGCATCCGATGCGATTCGCAGGGACAGGCCCGTCCGGGGGGAGTGTATCAGTACAGGCGGAGGTATTCGTTGACTTCCCAGTCGGTTACGGTCTGGTGGTAGCGTTCCCATTCGTCGATCTTGTATTGTACGAATGAGTTCAGCATGACCGGCCCCATTACCGTCCCGGCGAGTTCGCTGCCGGCCAGCATTTCGGTGGCCTCCAGGAGATTGCGGGGTAACGGCGTCAGGTTGCGTTGTTGTTTTTCCTGGTCGTCCATTACATACAAATCCTCATCCAGGGATGTCCCCGGATCGATTTTGTTGACAATGCCGTCGATGCTTGCTCCCAGCGTCATGCCGAGTCCAAGGTAGGGGTTCATGCACATGTCGGCGGCGCGGTTTTCGATGGCGAACCGGCTCTGCGGAAGCCGCAGCATGGCGGATCGGTTGTTTTTGCCATACGCCATGTGGGTGGGAGCCCAGGTATAGGTGCCGCCTTCGAATCCTCCCACTTTGGGTACCAGTCCGTTGTATGAATTGACGGTGCAGCAGGCCACGGCTGTAATGGCTCCACCGTGTTTGAGGATCCCGCCCACTGAGTTCAGTGCGGCTTCGCTCCATCGCCCGTTTTCCCCTTCATATAAATTCACTCCGGGATTGTCGATCCGCTGAATCGAGGTGTTCATGTGCGCTCCGGAACGCCAGTCTCCGGTCGTGGGTTTTGGCATATAGGTGACAAAATTGCCGTGTTTTTTGGCGATTTCCTTCAACAATACGCGCAGGAAAACCATTCGGTCGGCCATGGCCAGCACGTCGGTATAGTGAAAATCCAGTTCGAACTGGGAATAGGCGCCTTCGGTTACCACATCGTGGAGATTCCATCCGAGATGCTCCAGAATGTCGATCAACTCGCCGAGGAACCCCATCGAATCCAATGCGTATTCGACATCATAGCCAAATGCCTGGCGCCGGGAACGGATTCCCTTGCCCGGTTGCGGGTCATCGTCATAAGCCTTTACCGGGTGGCCGTTCTCATCCCATTTCATGACGATGAATTCAGGCTCGATACCGGCGTACATGGCATAGCCCTGGGCCGCCGCGTCCCGGATGGCGCGTTTCAACGCCTGCCTGGGGCAGAGGTTATACGGCTTGCCTTCCCACCAAAGGTCCGAGAATACCCACGCGATGGTCTTGTCCCACGGGCAAATCCGGATCGTATCCATATCGGGCAGGGGTACCTGGTCCGAATCCGCCGGTCCCAGTTCCGGGACAAACGAAATCGAGTGCACCGCAAATTGCGGGCCTTTGCCCATACACAGCAATTCAAAATCGCTCATCGGCACAGGCTTGGTCTTGGGCAGGCCAAACATGTCGATCCAGCAGGAGAAGATGTATTTTACGCCGGCGGCTTCCAGTTCCTTTTTTTTCCCGATCACTGTCTTCGGGTCGGGTAATGCTTCTTCAAAGCGCTCGTAGTAGTGATTGCTCATAATTTTTCTCGATTAGGTGGCAGGTATTGGATGATTAGCCGGCCTTGAGTGGATACAGCCGGCCAGTGATGATTATTTCAACGTGGTCTTTATTTTGGCGATCATTATTTTGACAGCGGTTCATTCAATTCGATCGGATAGCCGTCGGGATCCTTGATGAAAGCCAGGATACGGGTCCCGTTTTTCATCGGGCCGGGCTCCTTGGTGAACTCGACACCTTCTCTCTTGAGATACTCGCTGGCCGCATATACATCGGAAATCTTGAGCGCTATATGGCCCCAGGCATCGCCCCGATTGTATGGTTTATCCTGATCCCAGTTATAAGTCAATTCCAGACTGGTTCCGTCATCTTCTCCATGATAACCGACAAAAGTATTGGTAAACCGGCCTTGCGGGTATTCATTCTGGCGCAGAATTTTCATGCCCAGTATGCGGACATAAAAATCCAGGGATTTTTCCAGGTTACTGACCCGTAACATGGTGTGGTCAATACGAAAGTCGGGGGTTGCTGTGTTCAGTTGATTCATGGCTCTGGCGCAGGTCTGGTGTTATGGTTGGTATGGTTGGCCGTCGCCGGAGGTTGTTGATTCGACGACCAGTTGCTGGAACCGATGTACGCTGTTTTCCCAGTGAGGTGAAAGCCAGCCACCGCTATCGGCAACAGTGGACTCCCGTCCGAGTTGCAGGCGCTCGCACATCGCGTGATCTTCCTTGTGTACGTTGTACCACAGCTTCTTCAGATTTTCGACCTGTTCATCTGAAATATTACTATCCCGATGCAGATAAATCACTCTGAATTGTCGGGTTTGATCAACGCTGACGGGAATATTCAAATGGACGCCCAACTGGTCAGGGGCGTAAGTCCCCAGTACGAAATCAGGAAACAAGGTCAGATATCGCGAAGTCACCGCCAGCGTGGTTGATGGGTCGGCTGCGTGACCCGGTTCTATATCGCAGGCGCTGCCCAGGCAATGTTGATCGACAATGGTGTAATGATCTGTCAAGGGCTGACTGGTCGTGGTCTTGTGAACGAACTGAACATGATAAGGTTCAATGAAGTTTTCCATCAACAGCTTCCAGTTGCAGTGGACCAGGCCCAGGTCCAGCATCGCCACCGGTTTGATCTGCTCCAGCGGCAGGTCGCCGAGTTGACTTTTCAATGGTTTTATAAACTGTTCGAAATCCTCTGCCTGACCATCCAGATTCACGAAGATCCAGTCATGCCAGGTTTCGCAACGCACTGGCAACAGACCGTTTGACTGTAGTGAGAAGCCCGGTGGGGGCGCTTGATCATGTCCGCCAAACCAGGGGGCGGCCTTGAGCTCGCCCTGTAGATTGTAGGTCCATGAATGATAGGGGCATCGGATCAGATTTCCGGCATTTCCCGGTTGCTCGACAAGCTTCAGACAACGATGGCGACAGGCGTTGTGAAACGCGGCGATTTCCCCCTTGTCATTGCGCAACATGAATATCGGCTTGCCGCCGATGGTAATTGGCTGTACGTCGCCAGGCTGTCCGAGTTGATGGGCAAAACCCGCGAACACCCAGTTACTTGAAAACAGCGTCCGGTTTTCAGTCTGATGAAATTCAGCGCTGGTATATGCGAATCCCGGCAGTCCGTTTTTCACAGAAGCCCGGTTGTTCCTGAATTTATCCAATTGTGTCAAGATCAAGATTTAGCAGTATTATCGCCCGGAGCATTTTAAGTCAATTCCACGATTCCAGCAAAGACTAATGTCCTGTAAATACGATTCTCGCCGGGTAGTCCGGTCGTTTGATACCTGTGGTAAACTGATGCTTTTTATACAGGGGAGTCGTCAATACGTTGGACAAGAGCCGGTTCCTTTTGCCCGTTTGGTTGCTTTTTGCCGCGGTTATTCTGGCCGGCGCCGCAGTCTGGTCCACGGGTATATTGTCGCCGATGAACTGCCGGGAAGTGACGGCAGGGATGCGGGCGATGCACACAGAAGAAGTGTCATTGTTGAATGATCAGGGGAAGAGGATTGTCTTTCAATCCCATGTGGCGGATGACGACACCGAGCGCGCCGCCGGTTATCAGTATATCTGCGCGAATATCATTGATACTTCCACCATACTGTTTGTTTATCCACAACCGGTTTCTGCCCGCTTCCACATGGAAAATGTCGAAGCGCCACTGGATATCGGGTTTTTCGATGACCAGGGCAAACTGCTTTCGGTTATGTTGATGCAGCCCCGGGATGATGGGGATTCAGGGCTTTACGGTCCGCCGCAACCATTTCAGTATGCGCTGGAAGCCGCCCAGGGTTTTTTTGCCGGACAAAATCTGTCGGCGGGGAAATCTCACCTGATCATTGGCAAGCTGTATGATTCAAGGTAGTCCACTGTCGTGAAGAAACAGGCCAGCCGGATCATCGAAGCCCCTTACGGTTCGTGGAAAAGCCCACGGAGCCTGGAATCTGTTTTCGATGACGGATTCGAGCCTTCCTACCCGTTTGTCGCAGGGGGGCAGCTGTATTGGCTGGAGCGCTTGAGCGAGGAAAACGGGCGGGTCGCCGTGATGACGGAGGTTCAATCCGGGGACAGGAGATACAGGAGGTGTATCACCCCCGCTGAGTACAATATCCGCACCCGCGCGCATGAATATGGGGGCAAGTGCTTTTGTGTCCATCGCGATCATGTCATCTTCAATAACTGGAGGGATGGTCGGTTGTATATACAGCGATTGAGCGCGGGTTCGTCTCCCCGTCCGCTCCCTGCGGCGGTGATTCCGGGTTGTCGGGGGTTTGCTGACCTGGTCGTCTCGCGGGATGGAAACCGGGTGATCGGCGTCATCGAGTTGGAAGCGGATGAAGGGGAGCGTGAAAATATCAACCGGATCGTTGCCGTTTCGTTGTCGGGCGCCGGCGCCCGACAACCCGGTTTTGCGGCGCTTGCCGAAGGTGAGGATTTTTATGCCAGTCCGGTATTGTCAAATGACGGAGAACAGATTGCATGGCTTGAGTGGTCTCACCCGAACATGCCCTGGGATCAGACCCGGCTGGTCATGGCCACGTTGGAGGCTGACGTGAACCGTATTGCGGTGATTGACAAACGGACCGTGGTTGATGAACCCGGTCGCTCGGTTTGCCAGCCGGGTTTCACATCAGAAGGACTACTGCTTTTTGTCAGTGACGATGAGACAACTGATCGCTGGAATTTTCATAGTTACGATGGCAACCGGATTCGCCGGTTGACGGATTCACAGTCAGAGTTCGGTGAACCGCACTGGATATTCGGACAGTCCCGGTGGCGGCAATCCGGTCACAACCTGATTTATGCCGTGGGTTCGGACCATTCGGGTGACCGGATTTTCAGGTTCAACCTGACAAGCGGCCGGTTGCACCCGATTGACAGGGAGTTTGCGGCATGTCGGCAGCTTTTCAGCGATGGTTCGGGGGCGATCTGGTTCGTCGGTTGTCTCGAAGACCGGCCGCCACAGATTTTACGTCTGGAACCCCGTTCAGACCGGATCGAACCGGAGCTGTCCGGCGCCGCTGGGCCTGACCGGGACAGGTTATCCAACCCGCAACCGGTCAGCTTCCCCGACGGTAACCAGGATCCGGTTTACGGCTATTTCTACCCGCCCTGCAATCCGCGCTATGTCGCCCCCGCCGGGACGCTTCCGCCCTTGTTGGTGGTGACGCATGGCGGCCCGACCGGCAGGGCGACCCCGGAGTATTCCGCGATCAAGCAGTATTTCTGTTCGATTGGATTTGCGCTGCTGGATATCAATCATCGCGGCAGCAGTGGTTATGGCCGGGCCTACCGGCAGCAGTTGTCGGGACAGTGGGGCGTGTTCGATGTGGATGACATGATCAGTGGTATTGATTTTGCCGCAAGTAAAGGATGGATAGACCCTGATCGGGTATTTATCCGGGGGAGCAGCGCCGGAGGGTTTGTGGTACTCTCGGCGCTGACCCGGTATCCGACAAGATTTGCCGGTGGTTCCTGCTATTATGGCATTGGCAATCTGATTACCCTGAGTGAGATTACGCATAAATTCGAATCGAAGTACACCGATAATCTGGTCGGGGAGGCATTCGACCCGGTCAGCGCCAGACATCCGGACAGCCGATATGTCTCGCGTTCGCCGCTGTTTCATCTGGATTCACTGAGCTGTCCGTTAATCCTGTTTCAGGGAGAAGATGATGAAATCGTGCCTCCGGAGGTAGCGCGGGAAGTGGTTGACAGCTTGCTGGAGCAGGGACTCGAATATGAATATGTCGAATATCCCGGCGAAGGACACGGGTTCCGGTCGAAGCGCAACCGGCTTGACGCTCTGGGCCGGGAGATTGATTTTTTCGTCAGGATTATCAATTCTGAGTGATTTCGTGATTGGCCGATGTTTCCCAAACCCGATAAAAACCAGACCCTGGCCCTGGCTGGATTGCTCCAGTCCTGCGCTCTGGTCTATCAACTGACCACTCGCGACCGGCATGATGAATCGGCTTTGCGCGAATCCGCATTCAGTTTGTTTCGCCTGGATGCGGACAGCGTGGTCGAGGTTTACGGGTCACCGTCCGGCGTAGACCTGGGGCTGCGAACCATGCGCCGATTCCTGGCGTACCAGTCAGGCCCTTCAACCCGGTATATCTATCAATACGCCACAGGACTTCATCAGTTGAGTGTCAAGCTGGCCAGACTGGCAAAAACCAGCGAAGTGATCCAGTCCGGGCTTGCGGAGATCAGGGTGGAACTCATGGTGGACCCCGACCGGGATGTCCTGGACCCTCCACCGGATGATTATCTGTATGAATCACTGGCCTCGTTGTACGTCAATACAATCAGTTATCTGACACCGAGAATCATCGTCCGGGGAGACGCGCACCGGCTACAGAATATGCAGGTTGTACATCGTGTCCGAACCGCGTTGTTCGCCGGTATCCGGTCGGCCTGGTTGTGGCATCAACTGGGTGGCGGGAAATGGCAGGTGATGATTCATCGCAAGGATTACATGGATCACGCGAAAGCCATCATTAACCGCGTTTGATGGGCAGCCGGATTCCATGAATAAAACGAATAAAATCGCTATTGATAATCCTGGGTATTCCATTACAATCAATTCTGTGCTGAAAAACCCAGGCAGGCTCTGTCTTTCAATTTTCTGATTTATTGCAACGACCTATAAGAATGAGCGTACCCCAAGACTCCTCCGCCCCACCCGTTCTGGTTACCGGCTCAGCCGGGCATGTAGGCGCCAATCTCGTTCGCCGACTACTCATGGATGGCATTCGGGTTCGGGTGTTACTAAGGCGCGGGGACAACAACGAAGCGCTGGAAGGTCTTGATGTGGAGCGTTTGTTTGGTGATATTCGGGATTTGAGCGCTACCCGGCAAGCTGTCGAAGGCTGCCAGGGCATCTATCACGTCGCCGCGCAGATATCCACTATTGATGGCAATAGCGCCTGGCGCCGGAAAATATATGAATGCAATGTTCTGGGTACCCGCAATGTATTGCAGGCGGCGCGGGCATCCGGGGCCGGGCGAGTGGTCGTGACCGGCTCTTTCAGCGCGGTCGGTTATGATCTGGATAACCCGTCCGCCCCGAGTGACGAGACGATGCAGTTCTATCCGATGGAGCGCGCGATGCCCTACGAGCGCAGCAAGGCGCTGGTTGAACATGAGTGCTGGCGAGCCGCGGCCATGGGGCAGGATGTCATCGTAGCAACCTGTTGCGCGGTGGTTGGAGGTAGCGACTATTTCCCTTCGCGATTGGGCAGGACCTTGTGCGATTATACGAATGGAAAACTGCGGGCTTATGTGGATGGCGGGTTTGAATTTGTCGCGGCAAGGGATATTGTGGAGGGACATCTGTTGTGTATGCGCCGCGGACATCCAGGCGAGAAGTACATCTTCAGCAGCGAGTACAAAACTATCGCCGAGATGCTGGATTTATATGAGGAAGTGTCTGGTATCAAGCGTCCGGGCAGGCGTATCCCGGTTAACATGATGCTCGCATTTTCGGAGGTGGCGAGCTTCTGGCTGAGCCGGTTTCACCCTGACTTTCCCCAGCGGTTTACGCCCGGGGCCATCCGCCTGCTGAAAATGTGCCGCCACGCGAACACCAGCAAGGCGAAACGGGAGCTCGGTTATCAGCCAACCAGCATCCGCGCTGCGGTTCATGAAGCATACGCATTCCACTATCGCCGTAACGCGATCACAAACCCGCGCGCTAAACGTCCCTGTGAGGATGCCATGAGACAAATGGAAAATCCGGCGGTGAGCCAGACTTTGCCACTCATTTCCGAGGGTTCAATATGAATCCGGCATCGGGCGCCCCTCCTCAGTTTGAGGATGCCCGCAACCTGCGCCAGCAGGCGCGGGCTACGGGTCTGGATCCTGATTACTGGTATGCGGTTGAACAGGTTCACCGGGTCAAACCGGGTACCGTGGTTGAGGTTATTTTCTGGAAGCGCTCCATTGCGCTGTATCGTGGGGCAGACGGCTCATTTCACGCGCTTGATAACGTTTGCGCGCACCGCCAGATCAAACTCTCTCTGGGGAAAGTGCAGGGCTGTCGGCTGGTGTGCGCCTACCATGGCTGGCAGTATGACGAAAACGGGCGGCGCGCCGATATTCCTCATGATCACTCTGGAGGTGGTCTGCCGAAGCCTGTTGTCCGGAGCTATCCCGTGAAGGTCCGTTACGGCCTGGTCTGGTTGTTTCCCGGGGAGCCGGAGCGCGCGCAGCATCGCCAGATTCCGGAAATCCCGGAGCTTGAGGGGCGCGCGCGCTGGGCCTGTGTGCCGCTCAGTTTTACCTGGTCGGCGCACCACTCCATGGTGATTGATAACGTCAGTGACTTTACTCACGCCTGGCTGCATCGCCAATACCGGCCCTTTGATGGCGCAACCCTGACCCATTATGAGACGGTTGGTGACAATGTACATCTCGCCTACGATACGAAAGTCGGGCGCGGCCCTGTCTCTGGATGGTTTGTCGATCACAAGAAGACGAATACCAATTACATGGAGCTTTGTTATCAGTATCCCTACCAGTGGTCGAATACCGATGATGCGATTAAACACTGGTTGTTTGTGCTGCCGATTGATGAGCGTACCACACGGGTATTTTTCCTGTTCTATTTCAAGTCATTGAAGATCCCTTTGCTGTCTGTACGTATTCCCCGTTTCGCGATGACCACTGTTCTGAAGATATCGAATCGCTTCCTCATTGCTCCTTTGCTGGACCAGGACCGTTTTGCCGTCGAAGCGGAGCAGCAGGGTTACGAGAGACATTGGGATGCCCGTCCTGTCGAGTTTAATCCGGTCGTAAAGGCGTTTCAGAAAGTAACCGTGAGAAAATGGAGTGAGTATCTGGCGCGAGAGAAGCAGGATGGGGATGATGTTCCCTGAGTCCTGGCTCCCGTTGTCCATGCTGTCCGGGCCCGGCTTGCTCGAAGCCACGGTCATGATGTCGGTGTTCGTTGGCGGTTTGTTCGCCGGTTCGATTATCCTGAACGGAGAACGAGTGGAGGGGCCGAAACAGCAGGGAAGGCCGCCAAACATCTATAAGCTCAACGGTCTCAATCTGTTCCTGCTTACCGTGATTGCCGGATTCCTCGCCCAGGTCTTTGGCGGATATTCTCTTTCCATGCTATATACTCATTTTGCCGCCTTGTTCGTGGTGGCGAACGGGTTTGCGTTTGCGCTTTGCGGCTGGTTGTATTGGCGCGGCGTCCGGGACCGAAACCGGGCGCAGCGTTCGGCCCCGGAACCTGGCGTGGGAAAATGGCGAGACTTCTTCTTCGGTGTGGAACTGAATCCGACCTTGTTCGGGGTTGACCTGAAGTTTTACAGCTACCGTCCTTCCCTGATCGGCCTGACGCTGTTCAACGCATCCTTCGCTGTTGTTCAATACGAGGCCTACGGCAAACTGACTCTGGCTATGGCGCTCTATCAGATTTTTACTTTCCTGTATGTGTTCAACTACTTCCAGTTCGAACACGGAATGATTCATACCTGGGATATTACCAGTGAGCGCTTTGGCTGGATGCTGGTCTGGGGCGATTATGTACTGGTTCCCTTTTTCTATTGCCTGCCCGGCTGGTGGCTGGTTCACGCATCGGCGCCTCTGTCTGCTACCGCCGCCGTACTGATTTCCCTGCTGTTTGCTTGCGGATTCTGGGTCTTTCGCGGCGCTAACCAGCAAAAGCACCGTTTCAAGAGCGATCCGGATATTTCGATCTGGGGGCGTCCCGCCCAATCCCTGGACGGGCGTTTGCTCGTATCCGGGTTTTGGGGGGTTGGACGGCATCTCAACTATACGGGGGAGATCTGCGTCTACCTTGCGTTTGCCCTTACCACCGGGTTCACATCCTGGGGGCCTTACCTGTTGCCCGCCTGGCTCGCAATCCTGTTGTGGCATCGTTCCAGACGCGATGATCGCCGTTGTCGCGCCAAGTATGGAAATCTGTGGGAGCGCTACACCCGGCGGGTACGCTATTCCATGCTGCCGTATATTCATTAGGGGGATGAGGTGACACGAAGGCTCCGCAGTGTGACATCACAGGGTTCGGCAGGATCCCCGGTCGCGCCGACAATAGCTGTTCCCGAGCTTGGCGGCGGGTGGCCACTGGTGGGTCATCTGCCTGAATTTGTGAAAGATCCGGTCGCGCTATTGCATCGTGGCTGGCAAGAACAGGGAGAACTGTTCCGGTTTCGGATAGGGCCCCGCAATTTCGCCCTGTTCACCGGGCCCGAAGCCCATGACTTCTATTTCAGAGCGCCTGAAGACCAGCTGAACGCTAAAGCCGTCTACCAGTTTACCGTGCCTATTTTCGGGCGCGGCGTGGCTTACGATGTCGCTCCTGAGCTCATGGCCGAGCAACTGGGGTTCCTGTTTCCGGCGCTTCGAGAATCTGCTATGCGCAGGTTTGCGAAAATCATGTTTGAAGAAGCCCGCCTGTTTGCCGGTTCTCTCGGTCAAGAGGGTGAAATTGATCTGCCGCGGGCGATGAATGAGCTCACCGTCAAGATCGCCAGTCATTGTCTTATCGGAGAAGAAGTGCGCGCCCAGGCGGATTCTGAATTCTCCGATGCCTACCATGAATTGCAAAATGGCATCAATACCCTGGGGTTTTTTTTCCCCAGGCTTCCTACCGCCGCGCATCGCTCCCGTGACCGGGCGCGGAAAAAAATTGTCGGGATGTTCAGTCGGGTAATGGAGCAGCGCCGAATTTCTGGAATCCAGGTCGATGATTTCATGCAGAACCTCATGCAGGCCCGATACAAGGATGGCCGGGTATTGAGCGACGAGGAGATTGCCGGTATTCTGCTGACAGTATTGTTCGCGGGACAGCATACCAGCGCCGTGCTCGCAACCTGGACGGCGCTGGAACTCATGAGAGACCCCGCATATCTGGCGCGAGTGAGAGCTGAGGTGGGTAATCTGTACTCCGGCACAGGCGTCATGGATCTGGCGAGCCTGAAGCGGCAAGTTATCCTGGAATATGCCGTGCGTGAATGTGAGCGGCTGCACCCGCCATTGATCATGCTGATCCGCAAGACGCTCAAACCCTTGCAATACCAGGGCCATACGGTGCCTGCCGGTGTTATGGCGGTGGTCTCACCAGCAGTTTCCCATAGATTGCCGCATATATTTCCCGATCCGGATCGATTTTTCCCGGATCGGTTTGCTCCGCCAGCCAGCGAAGACAAGCTCCACCACTATGCCTTGATCGGTTTCGGCGGCGGCAAACACCGGTGTATGGGGAAGAATTTTGCCATTTTACAGTTGAAGGTGATCCTGGCTGTGTTATTTGAGCGCTTCGATTTTCATCTTGACACAACATTCCCCGCCCCGAATTATGGTAGTTGGGTAACCGGACCGCAAGAACCCTGCCGACTCCGCTACCGCCGACGCGTACAGACAAGCGTTTTCCAGTGAGCGGCGGCGCGCCCCGGAGCTACGATGTTACTGTCGTTGGCGCCGGGCCGACCGGTAGTTTGTGCGCGCTTGCCCACGCCAGAAACGGCGCCCGGGTGGCCTTGTTTGAAGCGAATCCCAAAGCGGCCCTGAGATTGGCGGGCGAATGGCTGCATCCGCCCGCCGTGAGAATACTGCGCGATCTCGGGATTGCTTCTGATATACAGAGCCGAAACCTGTCGGGTAAAGGGTTTGCGATATTCCCGGAAGATGGATCGCAGCCGATCATTTTTCCTTATCCGGAGGGCTCCCGTGGATTGACATGCGAGCATGTGTCGCTGGTCTCAAGCCTTCGTGAAGCGGTCAGGAGCGAGCCGGATATTGAGCTTTTTCAAGCGCGGGTACACGCGGTCGAAGACGGGCGCGTCATGTATACAGATAATGGCGCTAACGGAACTGTGACTTCGCCGCGGATCGTTGGCGCCGATGGTCAGGCTTCAATCGTCCGCAAATCGCTGGGTTTGTCGAGAACCCCGGTAATCTGTTCGCAGACAGTTGGAATCATACTGAATGACGTGGAATTGCCGCTTGAAGGGTTTGGTCATGTGTTGCTGGGTGGCCCGGGGCCGATACTGATATATCGCCTGGGCGAAAGACAGGTCCGGCTAATCGCCGATGTTCCGCTTGATCGCACAATACCCAGGGAAAGAATCCGCTTTTTGCTGGAATCATATACCGATTTGCTGCCCGGAGCGCTCCAGTCGGGATTTGTTAAAGCGATGCGGGAGAAGCGATTTCAGATTTCCGCCAATAAACTGAAGCCACACGTCACATACGGCAGTTCGCGTCGTGTGCTGATTGGCGATGCGGCCGGGCACTATCATCCGATGACGGCAATGGGAATGACCTTTGGTTTCGGTGATGCGGTTGCGCTGGCCGAGAATGAGGACTTTCAGGACTTTACCGCGAAACGTTTTCGCGCAACCCGGACATCGGCGTTTCTCGCCATGGGACTCTACGAGGTCTTTACCGACCATCGGGCCGAGGCGGTCGCGGTCAGGCGCACTATCTACCGCAGCGCCCGGGAAAAGCCTGCATTCCGTGAGCGGACCATACGACTGCTTGGCTGTGAAGATATTTCAGCGGTTTCCATGGGGAGGGCTTTTTTCGGGACGGTGGCGCACACGGTTTTCGGGCAAATCCCACGATCCTGTGACTGGCTTGCCTGGCGCAGGGCTGGTGGTGTCAATTATGCGCTTGCGGTCAGAATCGGATGGCTCCTGCGAAGCATTTGGCAACTGTACAGGGCAAGAAGGAGAACCGGGAAGCTGGATGGGCGGGCCTGGGGCGTGCTGGCCGGCGTGTTTCAGAGCTCCATACCATCAAAAGCGCACACCCTCCGGTCTGATCGCCCTGCGGCGCTTGCAGCCCCCGATGCGGCTTTGGCAGTGCAGGGAGCGACCGCGCGATTACTGGATCTGCAGGGTAAGGATGGAGGTTGGGAAGGGGAGATGGTGTGGTGCCCCATGCTCACCGCGCAATACGTGTTGCTGCACCACATCATCGAAAAACCACTCAAGTCTGGCCGCCGTCGACGCATTCTGTGTTCCTTTGAACAAACTCGTCTTGATGATGGCCTGTGGGGCATGCATGAGCATTCGCAACCCCATCTGTTTGTTACCACTCTGGTTTACGTTGCGGCCAGATTGCTCGGTGTCCAGCGAGATGATCCGTTGCTTGAGTCAGCTGGCCGATTTCTGCAAGCCGGGGGGGTCGTTGATATTCCAAGCTGGGGAAAGTTCTGGCTGGCGCTTCTTAATCTCTACGGCTGGCGCGGTGTGAATGTCATTCTGCCGGAATTATGGGCTTTGCCGCGGCGGTTCGCGCTACATCCCTCGAATTGGTACTGTCATACCCGGCTCATCTACATGGCCATGTCGGTGATTTATGCGCATCGGTTTCAGGTCTTTGTGACCCCCATGATTGAATCCTTGAGAGAAGAGCTGTTCCCTGAAGGATTCTCCAATGTCAATTTCCCCAAAGCCCGCAATCAACTGCGCGACGGCGACCTTTATATGCGCCCCGGTGTGTGGCTGCGTATTGGATTCAGGTTTGCGAAAGTATATGAAAGATACCACAGCAAACGTTTGCGCTCCCGGTTACTGGACAGACTCATTCGACTAATCAAATGGGAACTGCAAACCACCGACCACACGAGTATCTCTCCGGTTAGCGGAATCCTCAACATCCTTGCCTTGTGGTTACGGGACCCGAAAGACCCCGATTGTCTCCGGGCGCTGGAGCGTCTGGACGGCTGGATCTGGGAAGACGAAGAGCATGGCGCGCGGGTCACCGGCGCCAGAAGCGCCTCGTGGGATACGGGATTCGCACTTCAGGCGCTGGCAACGGTATCTGATGGCGGTGGCGTTGGAAACGCCATATCAGACGGCGCCGATTTCCTTTGTCGGCAGCAAATACGCACAAGTTTTGAAGGGTTTCGCGAAACGTACCGGAACGACCCCAGAGGAGGTTGGTGTTTTGCCGGGGGGTGGCATGGCTGGCCGGTGACGGACTGTACTGCAGAAGCGGTGTCCGGCTTGATCGCGGCCCGACACAAAGCTGCGGATGTTGCAATGTTCAAAGATGCGGTTCAATTCATGCTGAGCGGACAAAACCGGGATGGTGGTTTTGGCAGCTATGAGGCGAGACGTTCCCGGTTTGGTCTCGAATGGCTGAATCCGGCTGAGATGTTCGGCGACTCGATGACTGAGAATTCTTATGTCGAGTGCACTGCCTCCTGTCTGGCGGCGTTCGCCGCCTGCAAGCGGCACTTTCCAGAGATCATTGATAGTAAGGTAATGGATGCAATCATACAGGCTGACTCCTGGCTTCGCCGGATTCAAGGTGGTGACGGGGGTTGGCGCGGCGTGTGGGGCGTTCAGTTCATCTATGGCGCCCTTTTCGGGATCAGGGGCCTGCTTGGCGCCGGGGCCCGGCCCGGTGATCCGGCATTGCGCCTGGCCTGCCAATGGCTGCTGGCTCGCCAGCGTGACGATGGAGGGTGGGGTGAGAGCCACAAAGGTTGTTTATCCGGCCGATACGTGGCGCACGAGGAAAGCCAGGTCATTGCGACAGCATGGGCATTGATCGCACTCCTGGAAGCGGGTGATTCGAACTGGGATGCGATTTCGAGGGGCGCGCGATATTTGATGGACATCCAGCAGCCGGACGGATCCTGGCCCAGGCAGGACATGGCCGGAGTCTTTTTCCGCACGGCTTTGCTGGATTATACGCTGTATCGACTCTATTTCCCCCTGCATGCGCTCGGCCTCTACGAAAAGCGTCGCCGGGCCCGGTTGGAACTGACGACTTCCGCCGAACCGGATGATGATCGGATACAGACGGAGGCGGAACAGGTTGCGGAGCGCGTTCCAGGCTGAGCCGCGCTGCTGGAACCGGCTGCGTCTATGCGCCTTTCGGGTTAGGGCTGTCCGCGTCCCCGGCGGGAACGATTTTCTTGTGGTTCAGTCTCCCGGACACCGGGTTTGCGGGCCAGGAAGAAAAACATGGGTGTGAATATGCCGGATTTTCCGCCTTCGACCAGCGCGTCCGCTCCGTTGTTCAGGATCGCGCTGACCGTGGAAGCGCCTTGCGGAACCAGCCGAACCTTCTCCGCCACCCTCAGCGCAATATTCGTCAGGGAACGGCCCAGCGGTGTGCGCGGTATGCTCCCGATCGTGAAATCACGGCCCTGCAAGGCCCGATACCAGGGTGTTTGCGGGTCCGATTCAGGAGCGAGGTCACGACCTTCCAGCAGTTCGAATCCAGCCGCGTGAAGCGCGGCGCAGATATCGGCGGCGCCGGAAATATACGGTAGCCCACTCCCTGTTTCAATATCTTTCTTGATGATCAGATGCCTTGTATTAGACGGATCGAAAGTCTCAGTAAGACACCAATCGTAGCCCGCAAAACAGGCGCCGGGGGCAAGGACACGGAAGACCTCTCGAAACGCAGCCGTCTTATCCGGCGCGTGGGGCATGGATTCGATGGCAATGGCGGCATCGTAGCGGCTGTCGGCTTCGGGAATCTGCATGTAATCGCCGTGAATGAAGCGACATTGGGGCGAGATATCCCGGGTGTGCGCTTTCGCGCGCTGAATCTGGTAGGCATTGTTGTTGATGCCGACAAATCCGGCGCCGGAAGAACGGGCCAGATTGCCCATCGGCCCCCCGACTCCGCAGCCTAAGTCCAGCACCTGCATTCCGGCTCTCAGGGATAGCCGATCAGCAAGGTACTGCTGGTGTCTGACAAGCGACGCCTTGAAGCTCTCGCCCTGTCGTCGAGGAGCAAAGTGAAAGGATCGCCCCCAGCCGAACTCGTAGAAATCAGTTGCCAGATCGAAGTAGAGCCTGACCAGCAACGCATATCGTTTTTTTCGGCGCTTCAGGTCGGCGCCACGCTTCAGGTCAGCGTCATGAAGCTCCGTGTATTGATTGACCGCGGTTTTTATTTCCCCCGGAGCGCGATCACCCAGAGTCCGGACTACCGACCGGATGACGGGTTCACGGGGGGAGGGATTGTTCTGTCTGGTTCTTGATGATCTCGTCACTGTTGGTTCTATCCCTTCACATTGCAGGCTATTGTCGATAATATCACATATATGTCCGAGTATCGTACCGATAGCGGAGTGACTCCGCCACAACGCACAGACCACTTTGCCTGCCTGAGCGTATCCACCGGATTGTTTGTGGCTGTGGTTGTCGCGACCCTGTCACTGGCCGGCATCGGTACACGTTATCTTGCCCACGGAGATCTGGACTTCATTCACTTTTTCATGAGCCTGTTCTTTGCCAGCAACCTGCTGGTCTGTTACTGGGAGGTGTGCCTGTTTCTGCGGCGGGATTATGTTGAGACTCGAGTCGAATACTGGCGTGAGCGCCGCCGCGAGGCCGGCCGCTCCCCAGCCCTGGAATTTCTGGCCACGCGGGTCCCGGTGACCCGGATATTGTCGACTACGCTCTGGGCCGATGTCTGGGCCGCGTACTGCCAGTATGATGATTCCTATTCTGATCGACGCACTTACGGTTTCAGCGTTGACATTGCCAATGGTTTTTTCACACCGATTCCAACACTGCTCCTGTATGCGGCCTGGACGTTCGATTTTCTGCCTGCGCTTTATGCGGGCATTCTGGGAGTCATGCTGTTCTGGCAGTGGGCATACGTCACATCTGTGTATTGGGTCAGCTTTTTCGTGACCGGACGACAGCGCCGCATCAGCCGCCGCGAGATGTATTTTTATATACTCATGCTCAATTCATATTGGGTACTGTCCGCGTTGCTTGGGTTGTATGTCTCCATACGCTTGATCATGGATAGTAATTTCAGTGTTCTGGGATACTGAAATGAGACACTGTTACGCTTTCCTGAATCGCCAGCCATACATTGTCCGCCCGTAAAAGTTGAACCACTTTCTGGCCTCGACATCCTCGAACGGATAGTCCGCCCCGAGTTGCCTCGCGGTAACGAGCCCGGTCACGAAACACGTCTCCTGGCTGTTGATCAGAGTATGGGCGCCGCAATGCCAGGTTCGTCTCCTGCCCTGTATGAAACGGAACAGGTGAATTAACAAGGCGATGTGAGGTACGTCATGTACGATGTGCTGGAACCACCAGCGCTTCACGATTCGCTGTTCGTCTATACGACTGACCGGATTGTAGGTTACCAGGCATGGCTTGTCTGAGCGGTTCGCCCAGGGTTGCTGGTTGTGCATGATATAGGTAATTTCGTAGTTGTCCGGCCTGGAGCCATATTGCTCGATGTGGTTGCTCCGGGTTTCGAGCGCTCTGGCTTCGTTGTCGGGGAGAATCGAGGCATCCGAATGAACGATTGTGTGGTTGTGCAACTCGCTCTCGTAACGGATTTTTGACAGGAGGAAGGTCTCCGGAAACGCAGGCTTATCCAGCATCATCAGGGTTTGATTGGCGTTGCACGCGAATACGACATCGTCAAACGTCTCCGTATTTCCGTTTTCATCCTCTACGATGACTTCGGATGGACCCCGGTACACTTTGCGGACTGGTCGATTGAGGTAGATCCTGTCATTGAAATCCGCTGACATTTTCTCATAGATACGCCGCGTGCCCTGGTCCCAGGTTTGCATCGGTGTCGCGGTTTCTATATCAAAGAATTCCAGGTAGCGGGCAAACAGAGACGCGGGCATGTCGAATACATTGGTAGCCATCAGGAAGTTGACAAACATCGGCTTCAGTACCCTGTACCTGAAATCTCCGGAAAACCTGCCGAAGTTGAGAACCGTGCCCATGCTCAGGTAGTTGAACGGGTTGAGCGCGTTGAGCAACCTGGATCTGGTGTGGTTGAGCCGTCCAAACCATTTCACGCGTCTCAGGATTTTCTGGAATTTGTCGATCTCCGGTTGCAGTTGGCGTCTGATGTCGGAGTCCAGATCGTGAGCGTAGAGCGCTCCACGATATTTCACGCTGTAGCTGAATCGGGTGTCGATCAGTTCGATACCGTTAAGCCGCATGAACAGGAGGATATGATGGTATACCGAGGGGATACAGGCGGTGACAGAAATATCGAATGGAATCGAGGAGCCGTCATCCTGCGGCATATCGGCCGTAATGGCGTTGCCACCGATCCGGTCTTGCGCTTCGAATAGTCGGAAATCGAATTGATCCGGGCGCTGATGCAGCGCCCAGGCTACTCCCAGCCCCGAGATTCCGGCGCCGATAATAGCAATCCTTCTTGGCTCTGTTGCAGGTTTTGATTGGTTCATGGTTCGCACCTTATCTTATTTTTTACACAATACAGAAAAAATTGTTGTTAGAATACAGAAACGGGTTTCAGTAATGTAAGTTTTTTACGAAGTTATTTTTCTTCAGGGTAATGTCTTTATTTTATTTGCCTCGCACAATTAGCGGGAATCGCGTCCGTTGACATGAACCAGGAATCCTGCATAGCGCTGATTATGGGCCGCCGATGGTTGACCATTCTGCTTTCCTTGATCGTCATGCTGGGTCTTGCTTCGGGCGCCCGGCACCTGGTGGCGGTTGATGTTGACGTGCGTAATCATTTCAGCGAGGATGACCCTTACCTTGTCGCGCTTGAACAGCTGGAAGACACTTACGCTTTGTCCGACACCGCTCTGGTTGTTGTAGCGCCACGGGATGGTAGCGTTTTTACGCCCGAAGCTCTGGTTGCGATTGAACAGCTGACAGAGCGACTTTGGCGAACGCCTTATATCACTCGTGTTGATTCAATCACAAACTATTCGCATAGCCGGGGTGTCGGGGATGAGCTGATTGTCGAGCAGCTGGTCGACGACGCGGCTTCGCTGGGTGACGACGAGATTCGACAAATCAGGCGAATCGCGCTCGATACTGAGGAGGTCGCCGGGCGTTTCGTTTCCCGGGATGGTCGTGTGGCCGGGTTGATTGTCAGCCTGGTACTTCCTGAGGGTAGTCAGGCACGACAACAGGCCAAGGTGGAGGTGACTGACTTCCTGTACGACGCGGCTGCCAGTGCGCGGGCGGAATATCCGGATATTGGCTATCACCTGACCGGTGACATTATGCTCAATCGCGCCATGCGAGACGCGCTGGACAAGGAGTTGGCCATTCTCAGCCCCGCCGCGCTCGGCATGATGATGCTCGTCTCCCTGATTGTGTTGCGCTCCATAATGGGGACTGTCGCGATTTTCCTGATGCTGGTTATCGTCATTCCGGCGGCATTGGGTTTCACTGGCTGGACCGGGATGAGGCTGTTTGGAGAAAGTGGCGCGGCGCTGTTCGTGCTGATGGCGATTACGGTCGCTCATTCGGTGCATATTATCGAGTCCATGCGGTCGGGACTTCGCCAGGGAATGGAGCGTCAACAGGCGATCAGGTATTCTCTGCAAATCAATATATGGCCTGTTTTCCTGACTTCTCTAACGACTGCAATCGGTTTTCTCAGCCTGAACTTCTCCGACATGCCACCGTTTCGGGTGCTGGGGAATATCGTGGCTTCCGGCGCGGTGTGCGCCTTCCTCTGGTCTGTTACGTTCCTGCCTGCTCTTCTTACATTCATGCCGATACGCGGTGGTTCTGCGCGGGCAGGAAAATCCGGTTTTTTTGATCTTTTGGGGCAGTTTGTCGTCTCTCACAGCAGGACTCTGCTATGGTCCTTCGCTATTTTGATTGTTGTACTCATTGCCGGTATCTCGCGGGTTGACTTAAAGGAGAATTACCTGGAGCTTCTCGATGACAGCTACGAGTTCCGGCGCTCCACGGACTTCATCAGCGAGAACTTCAGTGGTCTGGAAACATTTGAGTACTCGCTTGATTCCGGGCGGGAAGGCGGCATCAAGGATGTTGAATATCTGAGACAGGTTGATGAGTTCGCGAAGTGGTATCGGTCGCAGCCGGAGGTGGCTCACGTTTTCGCCATCTCCGATGTTATCAAGCGCCTGAACAAGAACCTTCATGGTGATGAGCCGGATTTTTATAGTATTCCGGATGATTCCGACCTGACTGCGCAGTATCTGTTGCTCTACGAGTTTTCCCTGCCGGTTGGCCGCGACCTGAATAATCGCATTGAGTTCGACCGCTCGGCGACTCGCGCAACGGTTGTGTTGAAAAGCCTGTCCACCGATGAGAAGATCGCTCTGGACAATCGGGCGCAGGACTGGTTCCGGGAAAATGCCCCCGATCTCTCCGCCAGGGCCACCGGGATTACAGTTGTCGGCACTCATTCGACTCAGAGGAACATAGAAAACATGTTGCTTGGCTCCATTGTGGCGATGACCATTGTTTCCCTGCTCCTGGTTTTCCTGTTCAAAAGTGTGCGTTTTGGCTTGATCAGCCTGGTGCCCAATTTCGTTCCGGCTGCCATGGCGATCGGCCTGTGGGGGTATGTCGTTGGAGAGGTCGGAGTGGCGGCGGCGGTCGTCACGGCCATCGCTTTCGGCATCGTGGTGGATGACACGGTGCATTTTATGACCAAATATATCCGCGCCAGGAAGGCCGGGCAGTCGCCTTCGGAGTCTGTTCAGTCCACCCTGTCTTCGGTGGGCAAGGCGTTATTCACGACGACCCTGGTATTTGCGCTGGGATTCATGGTGTTCGGGGCTTCGGGGATAGTGAGTAATCAGGCGCTGGGTCTGTTGACGGGAATGACGGTTGTTATCGCTCTGCTGGCGGACTTCCTGTTTCTGCCGCCGTTGCTGATGGCGCTCGACAGGGGGAAGTGGGCGATAGAGCCGGAGATTGAATGAATCCCGGGCTTAAGAAGACGAGTTCTGGTCCGGTAATTCACGCCTCTGTTCGGCAATATGGAACTTCAGCCTGTTGCTCGGCGACAAGGATGGAAACGGGTTGATTGTGAGCTTGTAGTCGGGCGGGGATACCTTGAGTGTGAAGTAATGCGCGATCATCAGCAGATTGACAGCCAGCTGCAGATTTGCCCACCGGAAGCCCAGGCACGTATGGGTGCCCAGCCCGTATGGAGCGTATCCGGGACTGCGATGCTCGTTGCGTGGAGGCAAATAGCGATCAATGTCAAATGTGAAGGGTTCCGGGAACAGGTCGCTCATGTAATGAGTGGATGTCTGGGCGATGATAACGCGCTCGCCCAGCGGTAACTCGTAGCCTTCGATCACGTATGAATTCATTACGTTGCGGATGGACAAGGGAACAATCGGGTACATTCTCATGCACTCCATGATGCAGCGGCGCGTGACGTCGATGGCCGAGTTGGTCAAGTCTTTGGCATCCGGGTCGCCGTTCCCGAACAGGGCATCGGCTTCACTCCGGATTTTGTCATAAAGGCCGGGCTGTGACGCCATGGCCCAGAGCGCGAAGCCCAGCGCGTCTCCGAGGTACATACTGGCAAGCATGGGCGCTGAAAGGGAGAAGCTCAGGTTTGACTCGGGCAGTAGTTGCGGGTCGCTGGCATAGAGGCTCAGGAGGTCATCCGCAAGGTCGCGGGGACAATTGACTCGTTGCGCGGGCGTGTGGGCGTTCAGGATTCGTTGCACTCCGGTTTCGATGGCTTTTGAGGCGCGCTTCATGTTCGGAGTATGCAGCATGAATTTGGGCAGTATCTTCGCAACATGAGTGATCAGGGCGCGTTCCTTGAACTGGATCAGATCCTGCACAAAGTCCTGGGATTCTATATTGATAGTGAGGGGGGATACCTGCGAGTTGATCATCAATCGGCAGGTACTGGCCGCATGCAGGGTGGACCCCGTTTCCCACTGTGCCATGAATGTACGGATGTAGCCGTAAAGAGAGTCCAGGCGCCCCTCCAGCCTCTTGCGGGAGTAGCCTGGCTGCATTGCCTTGCGTAGCCGGAAGTGGTCGGAGCCGTCGAGAGAGGGTATCAGCCCGGAGGAACGATAGACCTTCTCGAGGTCGGTGAAATAGTCCCGGGTTCTCAGATACATACGCCCGTTCCGGTGAACATTGCGGTTTACCTCAACTCCGGCCAGTACGGTCATGGGTTCCTGGAATGGTGGGCGGAACTGAAACACCGGGCCATGCTTTTTTGCAAGGTCTGCAAAGACCGCGGGAATGTTGCCAGTACGCAAATGCGGATTGAACAGCAGATGGCGCAGCGCAATGGATGGAATCTTTTTGCTCAACCTCGAACGTCGAAACAATGGGTTGGCCATGTTGTATTTGACTGCGTTGGCGATAGCGCGACCCACCCGGTCCATCTTTGAGATTATATCGATCCGCTGCCTGGCCTGGTCATCCAGGTCATAAATGAAGCGAAAGACATCGCATGTATTGAGAAGACAAATAATGATAGCGTCTCTCGGATGCGGAATCCGGTTCGTCAGTATCGTCTCGCTGATACGTACCTTGATAAACGGGTCAGCCGCATCTTCTCCACTGTTCGAGTGTTGACCGGCGTGATTCAGTGTCCAGAATTCGCCGTCATGATGTTTCAGTATCTTGCGCTCAACCAGTCGGGTCAAAGTCAGCTCAATGATCGTGTCCGCATGGTCGGTGAGATGTTCGACCCAGTATTCGGCGTTCCGTTGAACCGGGTCGTCCGCGATTTTGTTCAGAATGGGGTCCAGCGCAGGGTCGCCGGTTTCCGTCGAATCATATACGGACAGTGAGTCGATGTCCGTGTCGATGCGTGACAGAAGGGAAAGCTCTGTAAGCGCGGCGCCAACGACCGCGCAATTCAGATTCCAGCCGGGCACCTGGTGAAAGTATCCGTTCTGCTCGTTGAGAAGCATCAGAATGAATTCATCAAGTAACCTAAACGTTGGGTCATGGGAACCGCAGTGTATCAGACACGGGTATCAAAGATGGTCACAGTGAGATCTGTTGATGTCACGGAACCACAAACCCTGAGCGTCCGGCGTGAAAACACGGTTTTTGTCGGGGTCGGTGAACTTCACCCTGTTATTTCTGTTCATGGATTCTAACAATAAAACTATCCTGTGTGAAAAAAGTATCCCGATTGTGGCATAATCGCAACCGGAAAAATGCAGGCCAGCTGCATTACCGGGCATTGCCGTTGGGCAGTGTCGATTGTTTCATCATCCTGCATAGAGCATAACCGGACTTTAACAGATGAATTTTTTGATTTCAGACGCCTGGGCGCAAGACGGCCTGGGAGGAGGCGGTCTGGTTGGACTGCTGCCGATGATTTTGATCTTCGTGGTCTTTTATTTTTTATTGATTCGCCCCCAACAGAAGCGCGCCAAGGAACACCGGAATATGGTGGCGTCGCTGGAAAAAGGGAATGAAGTGGTCACCAATGGCGGGGTTCTCGGGAAAATTACGGATGTTGACGACAGTTTCGTGACGGTGCAAATTGCGCCGGAGGTCTCGGTGAAGGTGCAGCGTCCCGCGGTTTCACAGATGATGCCAAAGGGCACCGTTAAATTCTGACCGCTTGATGGTTCTGACACTGCACTCCCATGCTAAATCAAACCGTCTGGTGGAAGTATGTTGTTGTTCTGGTGGTGGTGACTACCGGACTTTTTTACGCGCTGCCGAATATCTACGGCAATGATCCTGGAATCCAGATTCGCGGCGCCCGTGGCTTGAGCATTCAATCCGGCGAGCTGGCCCGTGTCGAATCCATCCTGGAGTCAGCGTCTGTTGCGGTCAAGTCACTTTCCCACGATGAAAAAGGCATCCGGATTCGATTCAACGACGATGACAGCCAGTTGCGCGCCAGGGAATTGCTGGAAACCGGACTGGGGCAGAATTATTCCATTGCGTTGACGTTGTTATCCGGGGCGCCGCAATGGCTGAGCGCCTCGGGCGCCCTGCCGATGTATCTGGGGCTTGATCTTCGGGGCGGGGTTCATTTTCTGCTGCAGGTGGATATGCAAAGCGCGATTGCGCGGGCAGAGGATCGTTATCAGGATAATGTCAAATCAACCCTGAGAGAGAACAGGTTACGGTATCGAAGCGTGACGCGGGGCGCGTCCGGAGACCTGGAGGCGATAATCCGTAATCCGGGGCAGCGAATCCAGGCGCTGGAGGTATTGAACGAGGCTTATCCTGATCTGGATATCCGGGAAGATGAAAACAACTCCGAGAAATTGCTGCTGCGAATAGGCGAGGATCAGATTCAGGAGATCCGGGAGTTTGCGCTCGAACAAAACCTGACCGCGTTGAGAAACCGGGTGGACCAACTGGGTGTGGCGGAGCCGGTGGTGCAGAGACAGGGGGATGACCGGATCGTCATTCAATTGCCGGGGGTGCAGGATACCGCTCGGGCAAAAGCCATACTGGGCCGGGCGGCGACACTTGAAATGCACCTGGTGGACGAAAAGAACGATGCCGCGGCCATTGAATCCGGCCAGGCTCCGGCGGGTTCAAGATTGTATAAATACCGGGATGGGAGACGCATTCTGCTGTTCAGGAAAGTGATCTATTCCGGTGACAATATCGTGGACGCCGCCGCCAGTCTGGATACACAAACGGGTTCTCCGATTGTCAGTATTACCCTGGATGCCGAGGCCGCCGCCATCAACAGCCGGGTCACCGGGGAGAACGTCGGCAACCGGATGGCCGTGGTCTATCTCGAATTGATTTCACAAAACAAAAAAGACGCGGACGGTAATCTGGTAACCGATGATCAGGGGGCTCCGGTTCGTATCAGCAAACGGATTGAAGAAGTACTGACCGCCCCGGTGATCCGTGACCAGCTTGGCAAACGCTATCAGATTGAGGGGCTTGACTCTGTTGATGAAGCCAGGGACCTGGCGTTGATGCTGAGATCGGGCGCCCTGGCGGCGCCTGTTGAAATCATTGAGGAGCGCACGGTGGGACCCAGCCTGGGGCAGGCCAATATAGATCAGGGTTTCCTTTCGGTCATCATGGGGTTTGTCCTGGTTCTGCTTTTCATGCTGGTCTACTATCGGGTGTTCGGTTTCGCGGCCATGATCGCGTTGACGGTCAATCTGGTACTGATCGTCGCCGTGTTATCCATGTTGCAGGCGACATTGACATTGCCGGGGGTGGCCGGAATCGTGTTGACGGTCGGTATGGCGGTAGACGCCAATGTCCTGATTTTTGAAAGAATCAGGGAGGAAGTCAGGAATGGCAATTCACCCCAGGCCAGTATTCATACGGGCTATGATCGGGCGATGTCGACGATCATTGACGCCAATATCACCACGCTGATCGCGGCTATTGTCCTGTTCAACTTCGGCACCGGTCCGATCAAGGGGTTTGCGGTTACCCTGAGTATTGGCATCATTACCTCCCTGTTCACCGCCATCATTATGACCCGGATTTTCGTCAACCGGTTTTATGGCGGCCGGAACGTCAAAAGACTTTCAATTTAGCCACCATGCAAATTCTGAAAAAACAAACCACGATTGACTTTCTCGGCAAGAGAAAACTGGCATTGATTCTGTCTGTAAGCCTGATCCTGATCAGCGTCGGCAGCCTCGTGGCAAGGGGGCTGAATCCGGGCATTGATTTTACCGGCGGAACACTGGTAGAGGTTGGCTATCAGCAGCCGGTTGAGGTTGAGTCGGTTCGGGTGACGCTGGTTGAAAACGGTTTCGACGACGCCATTGTCCAGAATTTCGGGACGACGCGGGATGTGATGGTACGTCTGCCGGCCACTTTTTCGCGGCGCGATACCAGCGCCGCCGAGATCAGCAGCCGGGTTATGGAGGCGTTGCGGGCGCCCTGGAGCGAGGTCCTGGTTGAGTCTGCCGTCAGGGATTCGCAACAATGCCTGTCAGACGGAGTGATGGCCGACTGCCAGGTGCAGATGCGCCGGGTCGAGTTTGTCGGACCACAGGTAGGCGGCGAACTGACCAACCAGGGGGGGCTGGCGATGATGTATGCCTTGCTGGGCATACTGATTTATGTGACCTGGCGATTCGAATGGAGGTTTGCGGTGGGTTCAGTGGTTGCCCTGGCTCATGATGTGTTGATTACGGTTGGCGTGTTTTCCCTGTTCCAGTTCGAGTTTTCGCTCCCTGTGCTGGCTGCGGTGCTTGCGGTAATCGGCTACTCGCTTAACGACACGATTGTGGTGTACGACCGGATTCGTGAAAATTTCCGGAAAATGCGAAAGAGCGGCGTTCCGGAAATCATGAACGTCGCGATTAATCAGACATTGCCCCGAACCCTGCTGACTTCATTGACTACCCTGCTGGTTGTGCTGACCTTGCTGATATTCGGCGGCGAGGTCATCCGGGGCTTTTCTGTCGCCCTGTTGATCGGCGTTGTCGTTGGCACCTACTCTTCGGTTTTCGTGGCCAGTCCGGCGGTGCTTGTTTTTGGCATCAGTCGGGAAGACATGTTGCCGGTTCAGAAAGAGGGGGCTGTGGATGCGCAACCCTGACCGGATCAAAATACCATGCACTGCCCGTTTTGTACAACCAGTGACACTCGGGTAATTGATTCGAGATTGATTGATAACGGCGAGAACGTACGTCGTCGACGCGAGTGCCAGAGATGTTCCCGGCGCTTTACCACTGCCGAGAAGGTGGTGTTTGACATGCCGGCTGTAATCAAGGCCGATGGCCGCTGTGAACGATTTGACACAAACAAGCTGCGTGGCGGGATCATGCGGTCTCTGGAAAAACGCCCGATAGAAATCGAGGCTGTCGAAAGGCTGATAAAGGGTATTATGAGACAACTCACGCACCAGACCGATCAGGGGATTGAATCCAGGCAGATTGGCGAGGCGGTCATGTACGAGTTGAAGAAACTGGATGAGGTGGCTTATGTTCGATTTGCTTCTGTCTACCGCCGGTTTCAGGGCATGGAAGAATTCAGTGATGAAGTCGAACGGCTGAGAGCTTCATTGCCCGGATTGTCGGATGAATTGCAGTCATCCCTGTTTCCCAAGAACTCCGAACAGTGAATCCGTTCGATGGTTTCAGACAGGATCGGCCATCGGCTCGGGATGTCGCCGGGCAGGATGACCGGGTTACCATGAACGGCTCGGAGGCTGTGGATAATGCCACGGATGACGATGAAAGAATCATGGCCCGCGCGCTCAAACTGGCCGGCAGGGGGCTGTATACCACTCATCCCAATCCCATGGTCGGATGTGTCATCGTTAAAAACGGGAACGTCATCGGAGAAGGCTGGCATCAGTACGCGGGAGGCGATCATGCGGAAATAATGGCTTTGAAACAGGCCGGCAAGGCGGCAAAAGGGGCTACACTCTACGTCACCCTGGAACCATGCAGCCATTACGGCAGAACCCCGCCCTGTGTCAAAGCCGTCAAAAAGGCGGGTATAGCCCGGGTGGTTGCGGCGATGGAGGATCCGGATTTGCCGCCTGATCAATCCGGAATCGCTGAATTACGGCGCAGTGGAATCAATGTGTTGACCGGCATCGGGCGGTCTCAGGCCCAATCCCTGAATCGCGGTTTTTTGAAGAGAGTCACGACCGGCGTCCCGTGGGTTACCCTGAAAATTGCAACCAGCCTGGATGGTAAAACTGCGATGTCCAGCGGCGAAAGCCAATGGATCACCTGCCCCTTTGCGAGGTTGGACGGACAAAAAGCAAGAGCGGCGTCTTCAGCGGTGTTGACCGGGGCAGGGACGGTTTTGAGAGACAATCCCTTGATGAACGTCAGGCTGGAAAATGTGTCCCGGCAGCCTTTTCGGATTGTCCTCGATACAAACCTGAGCATACCCGCCCATTCCAAAATTCTTGGATCAGATGGGCGGGCGCTGATCATTACCGCAAGCCAGGATCGGGAAATTATTGAAACGTTCTCAGGAAGCGGGGCCGAGATTATTGATTGCGGGAGAAATCCCCGTGATCCTGGTCATGGGGGGATTGACCTGGAACGGGCCATGCGGGAGCTGGGCCAGAGGGAGATGAATACGGTTTTGCTGGAAGCGGGGGCCAGGCTGAGCGGAAGTATGCTGAAGCAGGGCCTGGTCGATGAAATGATTGTCTACATGTCTCCGGATCTGCTGGGGGCGGAAGCCAGGAGCATGTTTCTGATTCCGGGGCTTGATCAGCTCATCGACAGGGTGAAACTTGCGTATCGTGACGCAGTGATGATCGGGCGTGATCTGAAAATCACTCTGGACGTGGTTTGAAGTGTGTTTACCGGCATTATTCAAAGCATCGGCGAGGTTGTCTTCAGACTCCCGACTCCCGGCGGCATGGAACTTGGAATAAGACCGGCGCCTGAGTCCGGTCGCCTGGAGCCGGAGCGGATATCATTGGGCGACAGCATTGCGGTCAACGGCGCCTGCCTGACTGTGGCCGGCCTGAAAGACACGGTTCTGCGTTTCGATGTGTCGGAAGAAACACTGTCAAAATGCCTGGCGCTGACCTGGCAGACCGGTACCTGCGTCAACCTGGAGGCGGCCCTGACCCTGGAGACGCCGATAGGCGGGCATCTGGTATCCGGTCATGTCGATGGCTTCGCCACCTTGATAAAACGTAAGGACAGGGCCGGGTTTGCAACCTTTGTTTTTGCGACCGATCACGCGGTCGGACGATACGTCGCGAGTAAGGGGTCGGTCGCGATTAATGGAGTGAGCTTGACCAGCAATCGGGTTTCGGATGATCGGACCCGGACGACATTTGAGGTTGCGCTGGTTCCCCATACGCTGGAGAATACGACTCTAGGCAACCTGGATGAGGGTGATTCGGTACACATTGAAGTGGATCAGATTGCGCGTTATATTGACCGGGTGAACCAGTTTGACAGCGAATAATGAATAAAGAACCGATTGCCACAAACCGGATCGAAGATGTGCTCGAGGATTATCGTCGGGGCAGGATGGTAATTATGGTGGATGACCAGGACCGGGAGAATGAAGGGGACCTGCTGGTTGCGTCACAATGTGTTACCCCCGGGCACATCAACTTCATGGCGTCGGAAGGGCGGGGGCTGATTTGTCTGACACTGACCGAAGAGCGGTGCAACCAGCTTGAACTGCCGTTGATGGTCAGCAGGAACAAGGCCCGTTTCGCGACCAACTTCACGGTTTCGATAGAAGCCGCCAGGGGGGTGACCACCGGTATCTCCGCACAGGACCGGGCCTTGACTGTCCAGGCAGCGGTCAATGCACATGCGAAGCCCGATGATCTTGTGACTCCCGGTCACATATTTCCGATCAAGGCCCAGGCTGGCGGGGTATTGACCCGGGCAGGACATACTGAAGCGAGTGTGGATATGGCCAGATTGTGCGGCTATGAACCCTCCAGCGTGATTTGTGAAATCCTGAAGGATGACGGCGATATGGCGCGATTGCCGGACCTGATTGAATATTCTCGCAAGCATGGACTGAAAATCGGCACGATTGCCGATTTGATCCGTTATCGACTGAAAAACAATCCCACGGTTCGCCGGGTGTCCGAGAATTACCTGGAACTGAAGCAGGGGAAATTTCGTTCATTCGTATACCAGGACATGGAAAAGGGGGGGACCCATCTTGCATTGGTCAAGGGTGAAATAGCGCCGGGTCAGGTCACACCGGTGCGGGTCCATATCCATCGCGGGTTGCTGGATGTCGTATTGAGTCCTTCTTCGCCCTGGAGCTGGACTCTGGAGAAGGCGATTCAGGCCATATCCGGGCAGGGTACCGGTGTGATCATCATTCTGGCCTATCATGAAAATGCAGACGAGCTGGTGAGCCGTATTTCCCTGCACGATGATATGGTGGCTGTTCAATCAAGGGAAGTTGAATCGACGGAAATCACTCCAGACCATGAAAACCATCCCGAGAATCTCAGAATGCTGGGCGCCGGCGGACAAATCCTGGCTGATCTGCGCGTCAACCGGATTCTGGCGCTGGGCCGGAAAAAGAAAGCCCACGGCCTGTCCGGGTTTGGCCTGGAAGTGCTGGATTATGTCGAAACTCCCCAGCAGTTGACGGCCTGGAATGAACAACATGATCCGGATTAGATGTGGAGGTTTCGGGGAATGAATGAGACGAGCGGAAATTTTGTTGACTGCAAGGGCCGGTACGCGATTGTTGCGGCCCGGTTCAATCACTTCATAACGGACAAGCTGGTTGCCGGGGCGCTGGATGCCCTGATCCGTCATGGCATAGTGGAATCGGACATTGACTGCGTTTGGGTTCCCGGCGCTTTTGAAATTCCGATGGCGGCAAGGAAGCTGGCCCACTCGAACCGCTATTCGGCTGTGATTACCCTGGGAGCGGTGATACGCGGCGCCACCCCGCATTTCGATTACGTGGCCGGTGAATGCGCCAGGGGTATTGCGGTATTGAGTCGTGAGAGTGATGTGCCGGTCATATTTGGCGTGCTGACCACCGATACCATAGAGCAGGCGATTGAGAGAGCCGGAACAAAAGCGGGAAACAAGGGCGCCGACGCCGCGCTGGCGGCGCTGGAAATGGTCAGCCTGATGGATTCCATGGCAACCCTGACAGGGGAAAGGAGTTGAGAAACAGTCGGCATCTTGCCAGGCGGTGTGCGGTGCAGGCGTTGTATCAATGGCAGGTAACCGGTCAATCCCCCTGCGAAATTGAAAGCAGTTTCATCAAGAACGAAAATCTGGCCGATCGCCATCTGGATTATTTCCAGGAACTGATCATCAGCGTCCCCCGGCATATCTCGGAGATAGATCGTTTGCTGTCCTGTTTTCTGGACCGTGAACTGGAGAGAGTGGATTTGATCGAACATGCGATCATGCGGGTGGGAGCTTATGAGTTGAAGTATGAGGCTGATACGCCTGCCAATGTCATCATTGATGAAGCCATCGGCCTTGCCAGGGTTTTTGCCTCTGAACATGGATACAAATACGTTAATGGTGTGCTTGACAAGGTTGCAAAAGAAGTCAGGGGCGGTACCTGAAGTAACCCTTCACAAGCTGGTTCACCCTCCTTCCAATCTGCTTGGATTTGGTCTGGGTACCGGACTGCTCCCCTTTGCTCCGGGTACCTGGGGCAGTATGGTCGGGGTTGCTCTGGTATGGGCATTGTCCGGGTTTTCGGATTTCGTTTACCTTGCAGTGACTCTGGCTTGTTTCTTGTTGGGGATCGTCATTTGTCGGACAGCGGCCGATTCACTGGATACCCATGATCACCCGGCGATTGTCTGGGATGAGATTGTGGGGATGATGATTACAATGGCCCTGATTCCTCCGGATGCCCTGAGCCTGTTGCTGGGGTTCGGCCTGTTTCGACTGTTCGACATTCTGAAACCCTGGCCAATCCGCCAACTCGATCAGAAAATACAGGGAGGGGCGGGTATCATGCTGGATGACGCAGTGGCCGGGATACTGGCTAACGTCTCCCTGTGGGGTCTACTGCATTACCTGTAACTTTAATCACACAACTTATCATCGCTATCGGGAATTTTTATCATGAATTCATTCAACGCATACAGAATAAACCAGATCGAAGGACAAATTACAGCCGGTTTCCGGACACTCACGCTGGATGATCTGACCGGGGGAGAAGTCGTCATCCGCGTCAAGTGGTCGGGGATCAATTACAAGGACGCGCTGGCCGCCACCGGCAAGGGGAAAATTCTCAGGCAATATCCGTTGAATGGCGGCATTGACCTGTCTGGCGTGGTGATCGAGTCGAGTGATGATCGCTATCGGGAAGGGGACCCGGTACTGGTCGCCGGATGCGGGTTATCCGAAACGGCCGATGGCGGGTATTCGGAAATTGCAAGGGTGAAAGGGGACTGTGTCGTACCTTTGCCGGACGGGTTGACCCTGAAACAGGCAATGATATTGGGGACCGCCGGATTCACCGCCGCCATGGCCGTCATGCGCATGGAGCAAAACGGCCAGACTCCCGGGCATGGACCGATTCTGGTTACCGGAGCGACCGGAGGCGTCGGTTCGATTGCGATTGATATTCTTTCTTCCAGGGGGTATCAGGTTACCGCGTTTACCGGCAAAAAAGACCAACATGAATTTCTGGAACGTCTTGGGGCGACCGGGTTTGTGGACCGGCATGAAATCGAAATGGGGAATCGTCCCCTGGAAAAGGCAACCTGGGGCGGAGCCGTGGACAACGCGGGAGGGGAGACGCTGGCCTGGCTGACCCGCACCGTGAAACCCTGGGGCAATATCGCCAGTATCGGGCTGGTGGATGATTTCCGATTGAATACAACCGTGATGCCATTTATCTTAAGGGGCGTTTCACTGCTGGGGATCAACTCGATTGAAATGCCGGCCCCGGTACGCAATGACCTGTGGAGCCGGCTGGGAGGGGATTTGAAGCCAGGGAATCTGGACAGGATTGTGACTCGTGTGGTTGATTTTAAAAACCTTGGCAAGACAATATTCGACAGTTATCTGGACGGCGGCAACATCGGACGAACCATCATCAGGATACAGGATTAATTCGATATTCGATTTTATTTTCGGAGTGTCAAAACCATGAGTGTAAGACAAAGCGCGTTACAAAAGAGTTTTATGCGTAAACCGGACAACACGCCTGACGATAATGACCGCATTGAAATTGGTCCGACCCGGTTGGCTTTTGATGAATGGGCGGCATTGGGGGTGGAGGCGCCGGATATGGAGGCGCTCAGGGAGTATCGCCTGGGGCGGGTCCGGGAGCAGTTGCGGGAAAACGATTATGCGGGCGTCTTGCTGTTCGACCCGTTGAATATACGTTATGCGACCGACAGTACGAACATGCAGTTGTGGATTACCCACAATTCGGCCCGATGCTGTTTCATAGCCACCGATGGTCCGGTCGTCCTGTTTGATTTTCATAACTGTGGGCATTTGAGTGAACATCTTCCGTTGATTGATGAAATCAGGAGTTTGTCCGGGTTCTTCTATTTTACCGGCGGCAGTCGATGTGATGAGTTCGCCGCCAGGTTCGCCCTCGAAATCGACCAACTGCTGCGACAGCATGGCGCTGGCAATCGCCGGCTTGCGGTTGACCGGCTGGAGATCATCGGGGTGCGCGCGTTTGATCGGGCCGGGATCGAGATCATGCCCGGAATGGCCATGATGGAAACGGCCAGGGAGATCAAGAATGAAAATGAACTGAAGGCCATGCGCTGTGCCGTCGCCGCCTGCGAAGCCGCATTGCATGAGTTTGAGGCCGCGATTAAGCCCGGTATCAGTGAGAGTGAATTGTGGGCTCACCTGCACGCGGGCAATATCAAACGCGGCGGTGACTGGATTGAGACCCGGATTCTGTCTTCAGGGCCGAGGACCAATCCGTGGATGGCTGAATGCGGATCCAGAATCATCCAGCCGGGGGATATGATCGCACTGGATACGGATCTGGTGGGTGTCTATGGCTATTGTGTTGACATATCGCGGTGCTGGGTTGCCGGTGACGTTCGGGCTACCGGCGAGCAAAAGCAGTTGTTCCGGGTTGCCTGGGAGCACATTATGGAAGACATGGAGGTATTGAAGCCCGGTCTTACCTTCAGGGAGCTTACATTCGGCGGTAATCAACTGGATCAGAAATATCGCGCGCAACAGTACGGGGTCAAGTACCACGGTGTCGGGCTGTGTGATGAATATCCGGCAATCTATTATCCTGAGGAATGGGAATCGAATGGTTATGACGGCGTCTTGCAGCCCGGCATGTGTTTGACCGCCGAAGCGTATATTGGTGAAGTCGGCGGCAGGGAAGGCGTGAAACTCGAAGATCAGGTCGTCATTACCGAAGATGGATACGAGTTACTGAGCCACTTCCCGCATGACCCGAAGTTGATGGGGTAGTTTGGCAGGCACGGTGACCTGCCCCTACGATGGGGGTGGGAAGGCGATGCCTGACAATTCCTTTCTGTCAGCGGAACTCATTTCTTCGATCAGGCAGTTGTCGACCCCGTTTCCGTTCAGATTGCACGGCGGGTTTCCCGGGTCGGTTTTTTGCAGATGGTTGAGCTCAGGCGGTGTCCACTGCCAGCACAGCAGCGAACTCAGGTCGGGTCGTTCCGACCGCTCGGGCCCGATGGCGATGACTCGCTTGACGTGTTCCCGGTCCATATCGTCCTGCACCCTGGCGTCAATTGATTTGCCGAGAAACGCGACAACGTCAAGTTCGATACCCTTGTCAAAAACAGGCGCTTTAATGTCCTCGTAGCAATGCGCTATGTAAAACAGATTATCGCCCAGGTCTTCCGGATTTTTTGAACATCTGTCCGGGTCCTCCAGATGGACATAAGGATAGGCTTTTCTATCGGTTTTCCCGAAACAGTGTTCGAGTTGGTCTCTGGCTACGATAATGGCGAATTTATTCGGAAAGGAAGGAATATTGACTTTCTGCCCCATGGCCTCCCTGAACAGTTTCTGTATCGGCTCAAAGTTTACCGCGGTAATCCTCGCATTCGTATTTAACGGCGTGTATCTTTCATTCAGGTACTCAAGGGTCGGTTTGGTTGTCAGGTCGGATCGGTTGCTGTTGATGGCTTTGAGTTTTATTCCCGTATAACCGAGTTCGTCGGTGTACTCGGGATCAATGACTTCAAAAATATTCTTGCCTTTTTGGTATTTATCTCCCTTTTGGGGTGATTTCCCGCTGCTTGCGATATGATTCAGCTGGAAGAAATGAACGGCCAGTGTAAACAGGGTGACTTCGTAAAGGCTGTGCGCAGAGGCCGGATTGGCGCCCACCCACAGATTGGCGCCCTCGGTTTCGAGCGCGCGGGTGATCAAGCAGGAATTGAGTGACTGGAAGTCATTAAATCGGCTGATGGATCTTCGGGATAACTTCCTGTTGTCATGGAAATGGTTCTCAAGCTCTTCGAGATATTTTGTCACTGCATTTTGCATTTCCCGCTTCTCCTGTCTGTCGTGTTAAATCGCGCTATACTCCCAGTCTGTGCAGATCGTTGATATGGATGGTGACCTTTGGCCTGGTTTGATGAATAACAAACACCCTGTACGCCTGCGTGGGGCGATCAGGGGCGGATTATATCACGGAACTGGCCGGGATTGCTTAAAATCAACAAAGCCGACGCACATTGAACCGACTTGAGGAAAGTCTGAACAATACGAGTTTTGGGGATTTTGGGTAGTCATTTTTGTAAATCCGGGATATGAGTGGGTCTGAAAGACAGAATGGCCCGGAATCAGTGAGCGGGAGCGGGGAAATACAAGCATTCTCCCCCTCTTTTCATTTTTCAGGCGTACGTAGCCTGCAGTTTCAACCGCCTTTGTCTCAACAGTACTTTCTTCGCCATCACCAGATTGCTTAAGGCACAGGCCACAACCAGTCGATGCGTGTTCTTCTCCAGCCCCCGGTAACGAACCCGGGTAAAACCGAACTGCCGCTTGAGAATACCGAACTGATGTTCCACCTTCGACCGTATCCGGGACTTGGTTCGATTCTTCAAGCGCTCCTTCTCCGTCAATTTGCGGTAGCGCGTCCCCTTCGAATGAGTGAAATCCTTCGCCTCCGGCGCTACCTGTGAAATCACCGCCTTCTGACCCGTATAGGCCGAGTCTCCCCATACACGGGTCTCTTTCCCGTGCAGAAGTTCCGGCAGAACCTGTGAATCATGAACATTCGCCGGCGTAGCCACCACCGAATGAATCAGCTTGCTGCGACTGTCCACACCGATATGCGCCTTCATACCAAAGTACCATTGCTGCCCCTTGCGCGTCGAGTGCATCTGGGGGTCTCGTTTCTTCTCCCGGTTCTTGGTCGAACTCGGTGCGCAGATGATGCTGGCATCCACGATCGTACCCCGATTCACCTTCAGTCCGTTCTCACCCAAATATTCATTGACCAGTCCGAACAATCGTTCCCCCAGGTTATGCTTCTCCATCAGATGACGAAACTTGCAGATCGTGGTCTCGTCGGGAGCCGGCTCCCGACCCAGGTCTATGCCCACAAACCGGCGCATCGACAACGAATCGTACAACGCTTCCTCGGCAGCCGGGTCCGAAAGACTGAACCAGTGTTGCAGAAAGTGAATCCGCAACATCCGGTCTATTCCAATCGGCCTGCGGCCTGCCCCTTGCGGTTTGGGATAAAAAGGCTCGATGACTGCATTCAACTCCACCCACGGAATGATTTGCTCCATCTCATCCAGAAAACGCTCCTTGCGCGTCTGTTTCTTGTATTTGTCAAATCCAGCTTCGGAAAAAGTACTCTGGCGCATCGGAAATATCTCCAGTCAGTATGAAGTACAAAAATTATGGAAAGTCTGAACAATACGAGTTTTGGGGATTTTGGGTAGTCATTTTTGTAAATCCGGGATATGAGTGGGTCTGAAAGACAGAATGGCCCGGAATCAGTGAGCGGGAGCGGGGAAATACAAGCATTCTCCCCCTCTTTTCATTTTTCAGGCGTACGTAGCCTGCAGTTTCAACCGCCTTTGTCTCAACAGTACTTTCTTCGCCATCACCAGATTGCTTAAGGCACAGGCCACAACCAGTCGATGCGTGTTCTTCTCCAGCCCCCGGTAACGAACCCGGGTAAAACCGAACTGCCGCTTGAGAATACCGAACTGATGTTCCACCTTCGACCGTATCCGGGACTTGGTTCGATTCTTCAAGCGCTCCTTCTCCGTCAATTTGCGGTAGCGCGTCCCCTTCGAATGAGTGAAATCCTTCGCCTCCGGCGCTACCTGTGAAATCACCGCCTTCTGACCCGTATAGGCCGAGTCTCCCCATACACGGGTCTCTTTCCCGTGCAGAAGTTCCGGCAGAACCTGTGAATCATGAACATTCGCCGGCGTAGCCACCACCGAATGAATCAGCTTGCTGCGACTGTCCACACCGATATGCGCCTTCATACCAAAGTACCATTGCTGCCCCTTGCGCGTCGAGTGCATCTGGGGGTCTCGTTTCTTCTCCCGGTTCTTGGTCGAACTCGGTGCGCAGATGATGCTGGCATCCACGATCGTACCCCGATTCACCTTCAGTCCGTTCTCACCCAAATATTCATTGACCAGTCCGAACAATCGTTCCCCCAGGTTATGCTTCTCCATCAGATGACGAAACTTGCAGATCGTGGTCTCGTCGGGAGCCGGCTCCCGACCCAGGTCTATGCCCACAAACCGGCGCATCGACAACGAATCGTACAACGCTTCCTCGGCAGCCGGGTCCGAAAGACTGAACCAGTGTTGCAGAAAGTGAATCCGAAGCATCCGGTCTATTCCAATCGGCCTGCGGCCTGCCCCTTGCGGTTTGGGATAAAAAGGTTCGATGACTGCATTCAACTCCACCCACGGAATGATTTGCTCCATCTCATCCAGAAAACGCTCCTTGCGCGTCTGTTTCTTGTATTTGTCAAATCCAGCTTCGGAAAAAGTACTCTGGCGCATCGGAAATATCTCCAGTCAGTATGAAGTACAAAAATTATACAATAGAAACTGATTAATCAGAGATTCCTTATACAATAGAAACTGATTAATCAGAGATTCCTTGATTTATAATGCGGGCTATCCTTATCGCTCCAGCGATAGTATTTGATTTACATGAACGATACATTCCCCAAATTGCTGATACACAATGCAGACCGGTTTGCCGACAGGACTGCGATACGCGAAAAGGATATGGGTATCTGGCAAAGCTGGACCTGGAAGGAGGCCCGGGATGAGATTTTTCTGCTGGCGAATGGCCTGGTGACGATTGGATTCGGGCGTGGAGATAAACTGGCGATTGCCGGGGGCAACCGCCCCCGACTGTATTGGGGAATTTGCGCCGCGCAATGCCTGGGTGGAATTCCGGTTCCGATTTACGCCGATTCGGTAGCTGAGGAGGTGTTGTATGTCCTCAATCACGCCGGTGTCAGCCACGTTCTGGCGGAAGACCAGGAGCAGGTGGACAAGATTCTGGAGGTCATGCCCGACTGTGAAACGCTGAAATATATTGTCTATGACGATTCTCGCGGGCTGAGAGATTATGATACAACCTGTCTGCGGGATTTTGTGGATGTCCAGAATGCAGGCAGGGAATACGCCGCAAAAAACCCCGGGTTTTTGCAGGGAGAAATTGATCAATGCAGTGGCGGTGACGTTGGGATATTTCTTTATACCTCGGGGACGACCGGCAATCCGAAGGGGGTGGTCCTGTCCAACGACAATGTTTTGATTACGTCCAGGAACAGCGCCAGACAGGATAACCTGACTGAACATGAAGAGATGCTGGCTTATTTGCCGCTGGCCTGGGTGGGCGACCATATTTTCTCTTATGGACAGGCGTATGTTACCGGCATGTGTATCAACTGTCCGGAAAGCGATGCCACAGTGGCAAACGATCTTCGTGAAATCGGTCCCACCTATTATTTCGCCCCGCCCCGGGTCTTTGAAAATCTGTTGACTACGGTGATGATCCGCATGGAAGACGCAGGCCGTTTCAAGCAATGGCTGTTTCACCGGTTCATGGGGATTGCCAGGGTCACAGGGGTCCGGATTCTCGACCGTAAACCCGTTTCCCTGAAAGACCGGTTGTTGTACCGGCTGGGTGACTGGGTGATTTACGCGCCGTTGAAAAACACCATGGGATTCAGCCGGATCCGGGTTGCCTACACCGCCGGTGAAGCGATCGGCCCGGAGATATTCGTGTTTTTCCGTTCGCTGGGTATCAATATAAAGCAGTTATACGGCCAGACCGAGGCAGCCGTATTCATCACGGCGCAGCCGGATGGAGAAGTGTATGCCGATACCGTAGGCATTCCCCTGCCGGACGTCGAAGTGAAAATCACACAAGCCGGGGAGGTGACTTATCGCGGCCCGGGTGTCTTTCAGAGTTACTACAGGAATGAGGAGGCGACCCGGCAGGCCCGGAACGATGAAGGCTGGGTGATGACCGGTGACGCCGGGTATTTCGATGATAACGGACACCTGAAAATCATTGACCGTGTCAAGGACGTCGGCAAGTTGAACGATGGCGCGTTGTTCGCCCCGAAATTTATAGAAAACAAGCTCAAATTCTTCCCGCAGATCAGGGAAGCGGTGGCATTGGGCGCGGGTCGGGACTATGTTGCGGTGATGATCAATATTGACCTGGATGCGGTTGGAAACTGGGCTGAGCGCAACAACATTCCATACTCGAGTTATCAGGAGCTGGCCGGGCACCCGGATGTCTACAAAATGGCGCTTGAGAATATCCGGCAGGTCAACCGGGACCTGGCTTCAGACCGGAAACTGTCTGCATCCCGGATTCGGCGATTCCTGATTCTGCACAAGGAGCTTGATGCCGATGACGGGGAATTGACCCGCACCCGGAAGGTGCGCCGCCGGATTATCGCCCAAAAGTACGATCAGCTGATCAGCGCGTTATACTCCGGGGCCGCCAGGTGTCATGTACAAACGGAAGTCACGTTCGAGGACGGGCGCAAGGGAACCATCGAGGCGGATATCGATATAATGAATGCCGATGTTGCCTGATCCGACAACCCCCCTCCTTGAAGTGAAGGATATTACACTGTCATTTGGCGGTGTAGATGCGCTGAAGAATGTCAGTTTTAATATACTGGAAGGGGAGGTACGCGCCATTATCGGACCCAATGGCGCCGGCAAGAGTTCCATGCTCAATGTGATCAATGGATTTTACCACCCCCAGAAAGGGGAGATATGGTTTGACAACAAGCTTCGCGCTCACATGAAGTCGCACGATGTCGCCAGACTGGGCATCTCAAGAACATTCCAGAATATCGCCCTGTTCAAGGGTATGTCCACATTGGATAATCTGATGGCGGGGCGGATCATCAGGATGAAAACCAATCTGTTCTGGCACGCGCTCTGGAATGGTCCGGCGCAACGCGAGGAGATAGAGCACCGTGAACGGGTTGAAGGCATTATTGATTTTCTTCAAATCCAGTCTATTCGTAATATTCCGGTGGGGCGGTTGCCTTATGGCCTGCAAAAGCGGGTCGAACTGGGTCGGGCGCTGGCTGCCGAGTCCAGGTTGCTTCTGCTGGATGAACCGATGGCCGGGATGAATCTGGAGGAAAAGGAAGACATGTGTCGATTCATACTGGATGTGAATCACGAATTCGGCACAACAATTGCACTGATTGAACATGACATGGGTGTCGTGATGGATATATCCGATCGGGTGGTTGTGCTGGATTATGGCAAGAAACTGGCGGATGGGACTCCGGACGCGGTGCGCAATAACCAGGCGGTGATCAACGCCTACCTGGGGGTTTCCTATGAGTCTTGATATCCGTCCTGAGATCCAATGAGTCCTGAGATACTGAATATCATCGAGGTTGTGCTGAACGGGTTAATGGCCGGGATCATGTATTCCCTGGTGGCGCTGGGTTTCGTCCTGATATTCAAGGCATCGGGAATTTTCAATTTCGCGCAGGGGGTGATGGCTCTGTTCGCGGCTTTGACCCTGGTCGGGTTTCAGACCGGACAGATTCCGTTCGCGCATTTGATCAATGTCCTGTTCGGTACGGATTATCATAACTGGGGCGAGGGCATGAATAGCTTCATGGCTATTGTATTGACCGTTCTACTGATGATCGTATTTGCCTGGCTGGTCGAGAAGCTGGTGCTCAGGCGCCTGATTAACCAGGCGCCGATTATCCTGTTCATGGCAACGATCGGTCTGGCCTTTTTCATGGAGGGATTCGGAGACCTGATGTGGGGGGCGAATATAAAAACCCTCGATGTGGGCATTCCATCAGGAGGTTCGTTCTGGTGGGAAGATGTTACCCGGGTCTGGGCCCCGGAAGGCGCGGACTATTATGGCATGTACATTGACGTGCTGGACGTGTGGGCAACGGGCATCGCTGTGGCGCTCGTCATAACCCTGACCCTGTTCTCTCAATATACCAGGATTGGACGGGCGTTACGGGCAGTGGCTGATGATCATCAGGCCGCGCTGACCGTCGGTATTTCCCTGCGGGTGATCTGGGTCATCGTCTGGTCGATTGCCGGGTTCGTTGCCCTGGTTGCGGGCATCATGTGGGGGTCGAAATCAGGCGTACAGTTTTCTCTTTCCCTGATCGCCCTGAAAGCGTTGCCAGTGCTGATTCTGGGCGGCTTTACATCCATACCGGGCGCCATTATCGGCGGGTTGATTATTGGCGTGGGCGAGAAGTTGTTCGAGTATTCGATCGGGCCATTGATCGGAGGCGCCACTGAAAACTGGTTTGCCTATGTGCTGGCATTACTCTTTCTGATGTTCAGGCCACAGGGACTGTTCGGCGAGAAAATCATAGAACGGGTTTGAAATCAGGTCCAGGTAGAGGAGAAATCATGTTTTACAGAGAATCGGGAGACTTCAAGACATCCTACAGAGGGGATCAGCAGATGTTCCCGATCTTCCTTGACCGATGGTTTGTCATTATAGTTTGCGCCTTTGCCTTCCTGGTTGTGCCGTTTCTGATAAACGATTACTGGGAGAAATCCGTTCTTGTCCCGGTGCTGGTCTGGGCCATGGCGGCGCTTGGATTGAACCTGTTGACCGGATATTGCGGGCTGCTCAGCCTGGGGACGGGCGGCTTTATGGCGGTCGGCGCTTATGCGTCCTACAAGCTGACCACGTCGTTTCCTGAAATGAACCTGTTTATCGTGATACTCCTCTCAGGGGGAGTGACGGCGCTTGTCGGCGTGGTATTCGGCTTGCCCAGTCTGAGGATCAAGGGCTTTTATCTGGCCGTGGCCACGCTGGCTGCCCAGTTTTTCCTGGTCTGGCTGTTCAACAAGGTCCCCTGGTTCTATAATTACTCGGGCTCCGGAATGATTACCGCTCCCGAGCGATTCATGTTCGGCATTGCCATTTCAGGACCGAATTCCCCGCCCTGGGCGACCTACCTGTTTTGTCTTGTAATCGTCGTGGCGTTCGCCCTGATCGCCAGGAACCTGACCCGCGGCAGGGTCGGCCGCTCCTGGATGGCGATACGGGATATGGATATTGCGGCTGAAATCATCGGGGTGCCGCCCTTGCGAACGAAATTATCGGCGTTCGCTGTCAGTTCGTTTTACATCGGCATCTCGGGCGCCCTGTTTTTCATGGTCTATCTCGGGGCCGCGGAGCCGACTGAAGCATTCGGCATTGATAAATCCTTCCTGGTCCTGTTCATGATCATCATCGGCGGACTGGGGTCGATACTGGGTTCATTCATAGGGGCTGCCTTTATGGTGCTGATTCCAGTATTATTCAAGAATATCATGGTCGGCGGGCTGGGTTGGCCGACCGACCTGGTGGCTCACCTGATCCTTATCCTGATCGGTGGGTTGATTATGTTTTTCCTGATTGTGGAGCCTCATGGGCTGGCCCAGCTTTGGAGAGTCACCAAAGAAAAACTCAGACTCTGGCCGTTTCCACATTGAGTTCCGGCCGTAACTTAAAGTCCATAAACGCGAAGCCCTGATTTCAATATCGCGTTTTTGGACAACAACCATTTCCAAAAGGAGGAAATTATGAAACATACCAGACTTGTTGCCGCTGGCATTGCAATGTTGATGTCGGTCACTTACCAGACGGCATCAGCGGAACTGGTTTTTCCATCGCTGGATTATCGTACCGGACCCTATGCGCCGAATGGTATCCCGTTTGCCGATGGCTACCACGATTATCTGACTCTTCTGAATGAGCGTGATGGCGGCATTGGCGGGGTTCCTCTTCGTATATTGCCCTGTGAAACCGGATACAACACCGAAAAGGGGGTGGAATGCTACGAATCCACCAAGAGTGAAGGCCCCCTGGTTTATCAGCCACTTTCTACCGGGATTACCTATCAGTTGATACCCAAGGCGACCGCCGATGGCATTCCGGTTCACTCCATGGGTTATGGGCGGACCGCCGCCGCCAACGGCGCTGTGTTCAGCCATATCTTCAACTATCCGGGTACTTACTGGGACGCCGCTTCGATTATCGTAAATTATATTCTTGGCGAGGAAGGAGGCGACCTGAAGGGCAAATCCATTGCCCTGGTATACCATAATTCGGCTTACGGCAAGGAGCCGATTCGCACGCTGGAGGAACTGGCGAAAAAACATGGTTACAACCTGACCCTGCTGGCGGTTGATCATCCCGGCCAGGAACAGAAATCACAATGGCTGCAAATTCGCCGCGAACGTCCTGATTATGTGCTGATGTGGGGTTGGGGTGTAATGAACCAGGTTGCGATTCAGGAAGCGGCCAACATCCGTTATCCAATGGATCATTTCATCGGCGTCTGGTGGTCGGCCTCCGAAAACGATGTAATCCCCGCCGGGGAGGGAGCGCATGGCTACAAGGCTATCGCCTTCCACGGTGTCGGTGATGGCTTTGCGGTGTATGACGATTTACGCAAATACGTGGTCAACGCCGGCAAGGCGGCGGGTGACGGTTCCTATCTGGGCACCGTGCTTTACAACCGGGGTATGTATGCCGCGATGCTGGCTGCGGAAGCGGCGCGCACCGCGCAGGAAATTCATGGCGTCGCACAAATCAATTCCGGACAGATGCGCGATGGTATGGAGGCGCTGAAAATTGATCAGGCGCGCATGACCGAACTGGGTCTTGAAAACTTCGGTCCTGAAATCAATGTCAGTTGCGCCAACCACGGTGGGCCGGGTCTGGGAGCCATCCAGCAATGGGACGCCGGTTCGCAATCCTGGTCCCTGATCACTGGATTCTCCGGCGCTGACCGTGAGGTGGTTGACGCCTTGATTGCGGAGGATTCAGCGGCATACGCCGCCGAGAATAACATCACGCCCCGTGATTGTGGTTGAAGGCATTGAGCCGGTCAAAATCAGCTACCGGATAATACACTGGATATGACGCTGGAATCCCGGACCGATACGGACGGCTCGTCAGACAATATCGTCCTGCGCATCAACAATATCGAGGTGATCTACGATCATGTGATCCTGGTATTGAAGGGGGTTTCCCTGGAAGTCCCGGAGGGGGGGATCGTCGCCTTGCTGGGCGCCAACGGCGCCGGTAAAACGACGACGATAAAATCCATCTCCAACATACTTGGTACGGAAAGAGGGGAAGTGACAAAAGGATCAATCGAGTTCATGGGTGAGAAAGTGGATAATCTGTCACCCACTGAACTGGTGCAAAGGGGCGTGGTGCAGGTGATGGAAGGGAGGCATTGTTTCGAGCATCTGACCGTGGAAGAAAATCTGTTGACCGGGGCTTATACCAGAAAAGATGGACGCAAGAACGTAAACAGGGACCTTGAACTGGTTTACAGCTATTTTCCGGCATTGAAAGAGCGAAGGAAAAGTCAGGCAGGCTATACTTCCGGTGGTGAGCAGCAGATGATCGCGGTGGGTCGGGCGCTGATGGCCAGGCCCAGGGTGATCCTGCTCGATGAACCCTCAATGGGGCTTGCGCCGCAGCTGGTAGAAGAAATATTCAGGATTGTGCGTAAACTGAACGTTCAGGAGGGAGTGACTTTCCTGCTGGCGGAACAGAATACGGCCGTTGCCCTGCGCTGTGCAACGTATGGCTATATTCTCGAAAACGGGAGGGTGGTGATGGATGGCGAAGCCGGGTCTCTTGCCAGGAACGAAGACGTCAAGGAGTTTTACCTGGGCATCAGTGGAGGTGACAAGAAATCATTTCGTGATGTCAAGCACTATCGTCGTCGCAAGCGCTGGCTGGCTTGACGTTAAGGTTTATGACCCCTCACTCCCCGCATTACGATGGTCTGGAAACAAGGAGCGCGCAGCGTCGATCCCGCGCCCTGATCAAAGCCATAGCCGGACAACTGGTTCATGCCAGGGCCCATGCCCCGGCCTGGGCCCGGACGCTGGGTGATTTCGATTGTGATCATTTCTGTGCGCTGGAACAGCTTGCAACGTACCCGGTCACCCGCAAGTCAGAGCTGCTCCACCTGCAAAAGCTGAATCCGCCGTTTGGCGGGATGACCCCGCTGCGCGGCAATCAGATCAGATACGTCCATGTATCACCGGGGCCGATCTACGAAGCCTGTTCGCACAGGAATGATTTCTGGCGGCTGGCGCGAGCGCTGTATGCCGCCGGGTTTCGCGAAGGCGACCTCGTCCATAACAGTTTTTCCTACCATCTGACGCCTGCCGGATTCATGCTCGACAGTGGTTGCCACAGCCTCGGTTGCGGCGTGATTCCGGCCGGAACCGGGCAGACCGATATGCAGGTGAAAACGATCCATGACCTGAAACCGGACGGCTATGTCGGCACCCCTTCGTTCCTGAAGATTCTGGTCGAAAAGGGACAGGAGTCGGGGTGCGATACAGGCAGCATCCACAAGGCGCTGGTATCCGGTGAAGCATTGCCATCCTCGTTGCGGGCATTTTTTGCCGAGCGCGGTATTGCGGCGCTACAGGCTTACGCCACGGCTGATCTGGGTCTGATCGCTTATGAGACCACGGCCGATCAGGGTCTGATCGTCGATGAGGGGGTTTATCTCGAGATTGTCCGCCCCGGAAGCGGTGATCCGGTGGCAGACGGTGAGATTGGGGAAGTGGTGGTGACTTCATTGAACCCGGATTATCCGTTGATCCGATTTGCCACCGGCGACCTGTCGGCGATCCTGCCGGGAGAAAGTCCATGCGGACGGACCAACCGCCGGATCAGGGGTTGGCTGGGACGGGCGGACCAGACCGCGAAAGTGCGGGGGATGTTTATCCATCCCGAGCAGATTCAGGAGATCGTCAAGCGACATCCGGAGATTGTCAAGGCGAGATTGGTGGTAGACTGGATTGGGCAACGCGATGAAATAGCCCTGTACTGCGAATCGACGGCATCGGCGGACGCGAAGGCAAATGGACTCACCAGCGCCGTTCGCCAGAGTATCCGGGATTTATGCAAGGTGCGTGGAGAGGTCCGGTGGGTCGGGGTCGGGGGCATTGCCAACGATGGTATCGTGATAGACGATATTCGCAAATACGATTGACGATTGCGATCATGACGTATTGCGATATCAAACTGACGACAGACGATAAAAATGTAGCCTGGCTGGTGCTGAACCGGGAACGCAAACATAACTCGATGGGTCACCGGATGATGAGGGAAATCAGCCAGGCCTGTCAGGAGATTTCGGGAAATCCGGCCATTCGGGCCGTCGTTTTGACCGGGGCCGGGGACAAAAGTTTTTCAGCGGGCGCTGACCTGGGATGGATGAAGGACAATTTCGGGATGAATCGGGAGGAACGGGTGGCGCAAAGCGCCTTGCTGGCCGATGCGCTGGAATCGCTGGATACCCTGAACAAGGTGACCATTGCCCGGGTCAATGGTCAGGCTTACGCCGGCGGGGTCGGATTGATCGCGGTCTGCGATATTGCCATCAGTGTCGATAGCGCCCGGTTTTCCCTGACTGAAACGAGGCTGGGTCTGACTCCCGCCAATATTTCCCCGTATCTGATTGCGCGGCTCGGCATCAGCAACGCCAGGAGAGTCCTGATCAATGCCCACTTCTTCAGCGCTGAAGAAGGCGTGCAACTGGGCTTGATCCACAGGGTGGTCGGGCCTGCGGAACTGGATAACGCGGTTGACCATGAACTGAAAAGCTGCCTGGCCTGCGCACCCGGAGCGATCGCCATGACCAAGGAGTTGATTCGTAACGTCAGTCGGCAAACCCCGGAGCACAACCGGCAATATACAGCCAGAATGCTGGCGGATGCCTGGGAAACGGATGAAGCCCGGGTCGGGATCAGCGGATTTTTCAATAAACAGCCGCCACCGTGGACCGAATGAGCCAAAACAATCTATTGCGTCTGACTGTGATATAATCCGTCAGTACGTTAGTGTAATTTTAAGATAAATCTTCTGGAGCTGACTCAATGCCTTGGAATAAACCCGGATCGGGTGACAATGACGACCCCTGGGGACAGGGTAATCGTCGTAGAACTGGACGTAACCAGGCCCCGCCTGATCTTGACGAAGTACTTCGCCAGGCCAAAGACCGCATCAACAACCTGTTCGGTCGTCGAAGAGGCGGAGGCGGCGGGGGTGGCGACAACGATGGCGATGGTTCCAGGTCAGGGGGTTCGGGCGGGGGTGGTCTCGTGCCCATTCTGGGAATTCTGGTTGTCGCTTTTGGCTTCTGGGTGTTCACCGGATTCTATACGGTTGATCAGGGCGAACAGGCTATCGAGTTGCGTTTCGGCAAGTATCTGGAAACCAATGACGCCGGCCTGCATTTTCATATTCCAACCCCGTTCGAGACGGTGGAAATTGTCAATACCCAGAACGTGAACACGGTCGAGGTGGGCTACCGTGAAAGCGGCCGGTCCATCCAGTCCGTGCCCCGGGAGGCGCTGATGCTGACCCAGGATGAGAATATCATTGATATCCAGTTCGCGGTCCAGTACGACGTCAAGAACCCGACCGACCTGCTGTTTAACGTTAGCGAATACAACCAGAGAGAGTTGGCGGACCTGGTCGTGCGTCAGGCCACGGAAAGCGCCGTGCGGGAAATTGTAGGCCGGAACAGCATGGATTTCGCGATTACGGAAGGCCGGGCGCAGTTGGCGTCGGAGACCAAGATCCTGGTTCAGGAGATTCTGGATCGTTATGAAACGGGGATCAATATACGAGCCGTTGAAATGCAGAACGCACAGCCGCCCGAGCAGGTGAAGGACGCCTTCGATGATGTAGTCCGGGCGCGTGAGGATGAGGTCCGGTTAAAGAATCTGGCGCAGGCTTACGCCAACGACATTATCCCGAAGGCGCGGGGGTTTTCCGCCAGGATTCTTCAGGAGGCGGAGGCGTACCGCGCTTCTGTGATCGCCAAGGCCGAAGGGGAAACCGCCCGGTTCGAACAGGTACTGACGGAATATACCAAGGCGCCCGGGATCACCCGGGATCGTTTGTATCTTGAAACCATAGAAGAGGTTTTCAGCCGCTCCAGCAAGATGGTAATTGACCAGCCGGACGGCGGCAACAGTGTCATGTATCTGCCCCTGGATCAATTGCTGCGCGACCGCGGGCAGAGCGGTTCATCAACCAGGGGCGGCGTGTCCGATCAATCCGTATCCGGGTTGAATACGCTGGATACCAGTTCTTCAAGATCAACTACGCGAAGTGTTGATCGTACTGTGAGGCAATAAATCATGAGTGGTAAATCAATGCTGGGCGTTGTCTTTCTGGCCATAATCGGCGCCCTGGTATTTTCTTCGGCTTATCTGGTGGATGAGAGGGAAAAGGCCATCGTATTCAAATTCGGCGAGATCATCCGCTCCGACGTACAACCCGGACTGCACTGGAAGATTCCGTTTATCAATAATGTCCGGTTCTTTGACGCCAGGGTACAGACCATGGACGCGGACCCGGAATCCTATCTGACACAGGAAAAGAAAAATCTGATCGTGGATTCGTTCGTCAAGTGGCGGGTAAAGGATGTCCATCAGTACTACACTCGCCTGCAGGGCAGCAAGTTGAATGCCCGCTCGCGTCTGTCGCAACGGGTCAATGACAGTCTGCGTCAGCAATTCGGCAAACGGTCTGTCCAGGAGGTTATTTCAGGCGACCGCAAGCTGATCATGGAGACGGTGCGGACCGAGATGAACGAGGAAGCGACCGCGCTCGGTATAGAAGTGATTGACGTGCGGCTGAAACGGGTTGACCTCGACACGACAATCAGTGAGCGTGTTTATCAAAGGATGGCCGCTGAACGACAACGGGTCGCCAAGGAATTACGGGCGCAGGGTGAGGAGGTCGCCGAGAAGATCCGGGCAGACGCCGACCGGCAGCGTCTGATATTGCTGGCCGACGCCGAGCGCGACGCCGAAGTGCTTCGGGGTGAAGGCGATGCTGTTGCGACCGCCGCTTATGCGGATGTTTTTGGCAGGGATGCTGAATTCTATAATTTCTACCGTAGCCTGAACGCTTACCGGGGCAGCTTCAACAGCAAGCAGGATCTGATGATTATTGATCCGAGTTCGGAATTCTTCAAATACTTCAAGCAATCCGAGGTGAAGACGGCCAGATAAGCGGCGAGATTTGAATTTCCGCTGTGCTGGACTGGAGAGATTTAACGGCTGCGTTTGCGTTGTATCTGGTGCTTGAAGGACTGATTCCGTTCTTTAATCCCGGGACTTTCCGGCGATTCGTGATGCAGATGGTCGAGATGCCGGATGCGAGATTGAGAGTCTACGGGCTTGTCAGCATGATCGCAGGGGTTACACTTCTGTACTTCGTCAGATAGCGCTGGAAGAACGTCCGACAATCCGGGAACCTGAAATTTATGAAAATGGCGAAGAATGTCGTATTGCTGGGCAGCCAGTGGGGAGATGAGGGCAAGGGCAAGATTGTTGATTCGTTGACCGGGCATGCGGACGCGGTGGTCCGTTTCCAGGGTGGGCACAACGCCGGACATACGCTGGTCATCAATGGACGCAAGACCGTATTGCATCTGATCCCGTCCGGCGCCTTGCGAGAAGGGGTCGAGTGTCTGATCGGCAATGGCGTGGTTTTGAATATTGCCGAGTTGTTGAAGGAGATTGACGACCTTGCGGGCCGGGGCATTGACATCGAAAACCGGCTGATGGTGAGCTATGCCTGCCCGATTATTCTGCCATATCACGTTTCACTGGATGTGGCGCGGGAGAAAGCAAAGGGCAGGAAAGCCATCGGCACAACCGGAAGGGGTATCGGTCCGGCTTACGAAGACAAGGTGGCGAGACGCGGATTGAGAATTGCGGATCTGCTGAACCCGGACGGCTTTCGCGTCAAATTGAAGGAAGTGATGGAATATCACAACTATGTGCTGGAGCATTACTTTGATTCCTGTCCGGTGGATTATCAGACTACGCTGGATCAAGCATTGGCGGAAGGAGAGCGGATTCGGAGTATGGCGGGGGATGTTTCCGCGCGGTTGTCGGAACTTGGCAGCCAGGGGAAGTCTGTCCTGTTTGAGGGCGCTCAGGGTATGTTGCTGGACATTGATCATGGCACATATCCTTATGTCACGTCTTCCAACACCATTGGCGCCGCGGCTGCGGTTGGGGCTGGAATCGGGCCTCTCGACATTGACTTTGTTCTGGGTATTGCCAAAGCCTATAGCACACGGGTGGGCGCAGGCCCGTTCCCGACTGAATTGACGGACCATATTGGTCGGCGTCTGGGGGAGAAGGGGCACGAATTCGGCGCCACGACCGGACGCCCCCGGCGTTGCGGCTGGCTGGACATGGTGGCGTTGCGAAGGGCGAAACAGGTTTGTGGTTTGAGCGCGTTATGTATCACCAAGCTCGATGTGCTGGATGGGCTGGATACCGTCAAAATCTGTACAGGCTACCAGTGCAATGGCATGACTCTTGACTGCCCTCCCTGGTGCGTGGATGATATGGAACAATGTGAACCGATATATGAGGAACTGCCCGGTTGGAAGGAATCCTCGGAAGGAGTGCGTGATTATGATGATCTGCCAGTCAATGCCAGGGCCTATCTCGACCGGATTTCTGAACTGGCCGCGTTGCCGATCGACATGATTTCCACCGGCGTGGAGCGCGATGACATGATCGTGTTGAATCATCCGTTCAAATAAACCTGGCTTTGACAATCTCATGGGGAATTTTCTATGACAGACATGAAAGGCATGAATCTGGATGACGCCGGAATTTTGCACGAGCAGTGTTACATTAATGGTCAATGGAGATGCGCGAACAGCGGAAAAACCATTGATGTGACCAATCCCGCCAATGGCGCCGTGATTGCCGGGGTTCCGGATATGGGGGTTGCGGAAACCGCGGAAGCGATTGCGGCGGCGGAACAGGCCCAGAAGAGCTGGCGTAACGCGCTGGCTAAAGAGCGCTCCGATATTTTGCGGCGCTGGCATGATCTGATGATCGAAAATCAGGAAGACCTGGCCCGGATCATGACTCTGGAGCAGGGCAAACCGCTGGCCGAAGCGCGTGGTGAAATCCTCTATTCTGCATCCTTTCTGGATTGGTTCGCGAGTGAAGCGCGCCGGGTGGGCGGCGAAACCATACCACAGCACCAGCCTGACAAACGGATCGTGGTGATCCGGCAACCGGTCGGTGTCTGCGTGGCCATTACCCCGTGGAATTTTCCGTCCGCGATGATTACCAGAAAAGTCGGTCCTGCGCTGGCGGCCGGATGCGCGGTCGTAGTCAAGCCTGCGACACAAACCCCGTTGTCCGCTTTTGCGCTTTGTGAACTGGCCGAACGGGCGGGATTGCCGGCCGGATTGATGAGTGTGCTGACCGGGTCGTCATCGAAGATTGGCGGTGAAATGACCTCCAATCCAGCGGTCAGGCACTTGAGTTTTACCGGCTCAACCGAGGTGGGCCGATTGCTGATGAAGCAGTGTTCCGCATCCATCATCAAGGTGGCGCTGGAACTCGGCGGCAATGCCCCGTTCATCGTATTCGACGATGCCGATGTCGACGCGGCGGTGGAAGGCGCCATGATTTCCAAATACCGCAATGCCGGGCAAACCTGTGTATGCGCCAACCGCATCTATGTCCAGGCGGGGGTCTATGACGAGTTCGCGGAGAAACTGTCAGTCGCGGTAAGCCGCCTGCAGGTGGGTGACGGAATGCGGGACGGCGTGACTCAGGGGCCGTTGATCGACATGAACGCGGTACTGAAAGTCGAGGAACATATTGCCGACGCGGTGCGGCACGGGGCGGAGGTGATTGCAGGCGGAAGTCGGCATGATCTGGGGGGCACCTGGTTTCAGCCGACATTGTTGAGAAATGTAACCTCGGCCATGAAGGTGGCGCGGGAGGAAACTTTCGGTCCACTGGCGCCCCTGTTCAGGTTTGAGAATGAAGTGGATGTGATTGAAATGGCAAATAATACCGAATTTGGCCTCGCATCCTATTTTTACAGCAAAGACCAGGCCAGAGTCTGGCGAGTGGCGGAACAACTGGAATACGGAATGGTTGGAATTAATACCGGACTGATTTCCACAGAAGTAGCTCCTTTTGGCGGGGTCAAGCAATCCGGTTTGGGCCGGGAAGGTGGAAGGGTTGGTATCGAGGAGTATCTGGAGATGAAATATCTGTGTATCGGCGGGGTTTCCTGATCCGGCGCGGGAATCCATTCTTTGCTATAATCACCGGAATCCAGACATAATCAAGGACATCACCATGACAACCAGCGTCGTACCCACGCCAGACGAAATCTGGCAAATCCTGAGAGAAACCGCCGCCATCGGCAAAGAAACCGATAAGCGGCTGGCAGAGTTTCGCCGCAGTCAGGAGGAAGACAGCCGCAAAGCCAGCCGGGAAATGGAAGAAACCATGCGGGGGATTAAAGAGCTTCGTCTCAGCCAGAAAGAAACCGCCAGGCAAATGAAGAAGAGCGAGGCCCGGTTTGACTCTCGCTGGGGTCGGTTGATGGAGAGTCTGGTAGAAGGAGACCTGGTTCCGATTTTGAATCAATGGGGCATTGCGGTTGAAAACACTGCCACTCGTGTCAAGAAGAGGGGTCGGGATGATCAATACGAATATGACATTATTGCGGTAAACGGTGAGGAAGTGGTAGTGGTTGAAGTGAAGACCACGTTGCGGGTAGGGGATGTAAAGAGGTTTGTGATAGATTTAGACAAGTTCACGGCCCGGATGCCGCGTTATAAAGAAAACACGATTTATGGAGCGGTTGCGTGGTTGAGGGCGGATGCGGAAGCGGATATATATGCGGAGAGGCAGGGATTGTTCATCATCCGTGCGACCGGCAGCAGCGCCAGCATTGTCAATCAGGAGAATTTCCAGCCAAAGGTATTTTCCTGAATCCGAATCAAGCGCATTACTCCCGCGCATCACTTGTATGATTGAAATTCCCTGATATTGAGGCCAAAGTATCGGGGGGGCGTGAGGGGTGCTTCGTGTCATCACAGGTGAAGAACGTGTTTTGTTTTTGCACCGTGGGGGAGTAGGAAACCCCTCACGCCGATTCTCTGCTCCGAACAGATACCTGGGAAAACCAGTCCCGAATACAAGTGGGGAGCAGGATTTGATTGTAGCGTACAGGGGGTTTGAAATGAAACAATCTATTCAAAGAGTAGCGGGTATAGATGTAGGCAAGAGTCGTTTGGACGTATTCCGGTCACCCGGTTCGGTTCAGGTCTTTGAGAATACTCTGTTGGGGGTGAACCAGGTATTGGCCTGGGTCGAAGAACAGGAGATCGAACAGGTGGTACTGGAAGCCAGTGGAGGATATGAGCGGGGATTGCTGGATGGGTTGCTGGGAGCGGGTATACAGACGGTTCGGGTGCACCCGTCGCGGGTACGCGCCTTTGCCCATGCGCTGGGTCTGCAAGCGAAGACGGATGCGTTGGATGCGCGTTTGCTGTGTTGGTATGGAGAGAGGCTGGAGTTATCCGGGAGTCAAGCTGTATCGCGTTCTGTGCGTTGTTTACGCGATCATCTGGATCGTCGCAGGCAGTTGGTGGAGCAACGGGTTGGAGAGAAGAATCGGTTGGAGAAGAATCCGCCCGATTGGATGAGGGAGTCGTGTGTTCGTCATATTGTCTGGCTGGATCGGGAGATTGAGTGTTTGGACCGGCTGATCCGCAAAATGCTCCAGCAAGGCGATCTGGCCGGGCGAGCGGAGTTGCTGCGAAGCGTCAAAGGAGTGGGGGAAGTTACGGCAGGTGTATTGTTAGCTTATTTGCCGGAATTGGGGAGCGGTTGTGGCAAGTCCTTGAGCGCCCTGGTGGGCGTGGCGCCGTGGGCACGGGACAGTGGTCAGCATCAGGGCAAGCGGAGTATTCGCGGAGGCCGTCAGGCGGTGCGCCGCGCACTGTATATGTCGGCGCTGTCGGCGGTTCGTCATGATCCGGACTTGCGACGCTTTTACCGGGGCTTGCGAGATCGCGGCAAGCCGGGCAAGGTCGCCCTGGTGGCCGTCATGCGTAAGATGTTATTGCTCTTGCATGCGATTGTTCGACGAGGAACACCGTGGGTGGAAACTCCGAACCCGATCCAATAAAAAAACTGGACTTAAAACACAGATACTCCCCCCGCAGACCGGGAAGTCAAATCCGAATCAAACACATCATTCCCCCCTTGAGGGGGGGTTAAATCCGCGAAGCGGATTTGGTGGGGGGACGAAGACAGGCACAGAGCTCGCCCCCTGAACAGACCGTGACAGGCTCTACTCCCCCCACCGGCTCTCCGGCGAGCTACGCTCTTGGTTCGCCGACTCCCCCTCAAGGGGGGAGTGACACCGTCTGCTCCGGCCCCCGATCAGGGCCTGCCTTGATCGTAGAACCAAAAACAGAGGTTGGCTGCATCCACAAATAACGCGGGCGGGCACGGAGACCCGCCCCTACGCCATCTTTAATCACAGCGCCTGTATTACGTGGATTCCCGCTTATCAAGGGAATGACGGGAGAGGGCGGGAATTACGGGAAAGGACAGGAATTGACGGAAAGTCTGCAACCACCCCCGTAGGGGCGGGTCACCGTGCCCGCCTGTGCAGGAACCGAAGGACAGGCAAGGCAAATGGCGGGGATGAGGCAGAAAACAGGAATTTCCCGACATCCGGGAAAAGTTCGCCGGGAAAATTCTATCTATAAATAAAAAATCTGGTTTATAATTCTTGATGAACGCTTGATAAGAATATCGGGAGAACGGTTACAATGATTGCCAGCCAGCCAGCCAGCCAGCCAGCCAGCCAGCCAGCCAGCCAGCCAGCCAGCCAGCCAGCCAGCCAGCCAGCCAGCCAGCCAGCCAGCCAGCCAGCCAGCTGCCCCACTTTTGTCTTTTAGCCGCCCGGCCTGATTCTTCCGCTCACTTCCCCCCTGATCACTCCCCCCTTGAGGGGGAGTCGGCGAACCAAGGGCACAGCCCGCCGGAGAGTCGGTGGGGGGTCAGGGAATCTACAACCGCTTTTACCCGCCTTCGGCGCGGCTTCTTCGCTTCCTTTCTTTTTCTTCTGCCCCTGCTGCTCATCCCGGCCCCGGAAGTTGAGGCGCAGACCGCGATCACGATGACCCTGGCGTCAAACAGTGGCAACGAAGGGAATTCGGGTACGACCGACATCAACTTGACGGTGACTATGCCGACGAATAGCGCGGCTCAAGTATTCTACCGTATGTGCTTCAGTGGCACCGCCACCGTAGACCGGAACGACGCTGTCAGACAGGCCAGCGAGGACTATCAAGTGCTCGGTTCAAATAGCGTTGCATATTCTGGAAACATTTTCCCGGACTCTGGCGACGGCGCCGGGTGTATAGGCGCCCTGGGCGAATTGTTTCAGGCTTCGGGCAGCAGCAAGACCTACAAGCTCCGGATACACAGCGATACGGTAGCGGAGGAACACGAGACGATCCGCATCACGCTTCGGGAAAGCAACCTGAATGCCCTGCCCACCGGTATCACCCTGCCCAATCCGTCCACTCTGACCTACACCATCACCAACGATGATGCGCATAAATTTTCGGTCAGTATTGCCGATGCTGGCGCGGATGAAGGGGATTCGGGGCATACGGATTACAAAGTGATCCTGATCGCGACGCCGCCGTTGGTGACCGGCGGAGGCCGGAGCGACGCCTGGTTGGACATCTGCTTTACCGGCACGGCGAGGTTCAGGAATGAGTCATTTCTGGACCCGGATGATAACCCGATCCGGCATCATCAGGACTACCGGCTGGTAACCGGGTCCGGGGGAAACACCATCGCGCAGGTCTCAGGTGGCGCGAAAGCGGGCTGCGTCCAGATTGACGGCAGCACGAGCCTGAGTCGTCTCGTTCAGACCTCCGATGCGCTCGGAGGCGGCATCTACCTGCGGGTACTGGGCGACACGCGACAGGAGCCGGACGAGACCGTGACTGTAACGATCAGCCGCCGCACCGGGAGCGTCAACCCGACCCCGCCGGACATTCAGTTGAGCGACACCGTCACAGAGCGGACGGATACCTTCACCATCCGCGGCGACGATCATCCGCAGGTCAACCTGTCGGTATCGTCCGGCAATGCCACGGAGACTGGCGGCACAGTCACCATTACCGCCACGCGCAGCGAAGCCAACACATCCGGCGGCGCATTGACCATCCCGATCATGGTCAAGACATCAGGCACCACCGCATCGTCGAGCGATTATACTGCCCTTGCCCCCTCCATCAGCATTGCCAACAGCGCCACCACCGGCACGACCACCTTCACGGCTACAGCAGATACCACAGACGAACCGCCGGAGACGGTAGTGGTAGAACTCGGTACATTACCGTCCGGCACCCAAGCGGGTACGGATGATGAAGTCACGATTACGATTGTCGATGACGACCCGACCGAAGTCTCGCTGTCGCGCACAGGCAGTGGAGCGGTAACGGAAGGCGGCGTGATTGAATTCACCGTCACCGCGTCGCGCGCCCTGATCGCCGGAGAAGTGATTGATGTCCCGTTATCTATCAGTGGCACGGGTGTAACGACTGCCGACTGGAGTCTGGCAAAGAAATCCGGCAACAGTCTCAATACCGGCGTCACCGTGTCGGGACAGGCCACCGCAACCCCGAAGGTGAGATTCTCCGGCGCTGGCGCCCGGATCGCCACGCTGGAATTGACTGCCACCGCAGACACGGTTGATGAATCAACCGGCGAGGGCTATGTCATTGCCTTAGGGCCCGATGGAACCGCAACCAACGGTTTTGATGTCACGACTCTGGGCACCAATGTGGGTGGCGGCGCCGACCCGCATGCTACCGCCAATACATTGACCGTCCAGGTCAACGAAGCCGTAATCCCCCCCGTTACACCACCGGTGGTGACGATTGCCCCGACCACCGCCAACACCCCGATCACCGAAGGCGCGGCGGCGAGTTATACCCTGACCGCCACCCCGGCGCCGGCTGTGGCTGTGACCGTGAACCTGATGGTAGCGGATGTCGCTGGCAGCGACTTTATCGCCGCCGCCAATGAAGGCGCGAAAACCGTCACCATCCCGACTACCGGAACCGCCACCTATACAGTGGACACGGTCGACGACACGCGCGTATACGATGCCAACGGCGATGTCACGGTGACGGTAGTGGCTGATGACGCCGACCCGGTGACCTACACCGTGGGCGACCCGGCGTCCGCCTCCATTCCGATAGAAGATAACGATAGGCCCAATGTGTTCTGGATGGGCAACGTCTACTCCTACACGGAAGACAACGCGGTAGCCTTCGGAAAAGTGGTGGTTCAGTTCGCCTCTTCGATTCTGGGTTCGCCGCCTCTGATGATCCACTATACCCTCGGCGGCACCGCGACCTGCGGCACGGATTACACCATCGCCGGAGCCGACTGCGCGACCGGCACAGGAACGCTGGCCGTGCCGGCCGGGACCATGGCGTTCGACTTCATCGAGTTCCCGCTCACGATCCTCACCGATTCGGTTGCAGACAACGCAGAGACCATTACCGTGGCCTTTGCGCCCGACCCCGGATACAATTTTGTAACGGCAAGCGACCGCCATATCGCCACCGTCACGATCTTTGAGGATAGCGGCGGCGCAGAGCTCTCCATCACCGGCAATCCCTGGGTTGGAGAAACCCTGTCCATCCAGCGCGATCAATCGGACCCGGACGGTGATGGCGACCCGAACCGCTACAGTTACAACTGGCAGTGGAGCGCCTCCCTGACGGAGCCGGACTGGAAGGTGTACAGCGTCGCCAACACCTCGATCACCGTGGATTCGACCGCATTGAATCGCTATCTGCGGGGCAGTGTGAGGTATACCGATGGCATCGGCTACCAGAGTATTTCCTATACCGACCCGATCGGCCCGATCACCGGGACGCCGTCGTTGCCGGTGTTGACCCTGACCGGCGGAAGCCCGATCACCGAAGGCCAGCCGGTGGAAATCACGGTGACCTCGGACCGGGCGCTGCCGGGACAGAGTCTGAGCCTCCTGTGGGATGTGGTTGACGCGCCCGGCGCAGACTTCCTCGATGACGTCCCGGCCTCGAACGGCAACGCGCTCTGGACGTTCGCGTTTCTCGCAAGCGACAGCGGCGCAACCAGGCGCCGTTTCGAGATTCCGACTGTGTGCGACACGACGACCGAGCCGAGTGGGAACATCACGGTGGAGATCCGCTCGCGCCCCGGTGAATACACGATCGGCAATCCTGCCACAGCCATGGTAATGGTGAATGACGGCGGAAACTGCGGCAGACGGACTCCGATCACTCCCCGCCCGACCTTCGGCGCCGGTTCCATCGCCGACCAGAGTTGGACACGGGGACAAGAGATTGCCGCATTGCAACTGCCGCAAGCGAGCGGCGGCACAGGAACCCTGACCTACAGTTTATCCCCGTCGGCGCCGTCCGGCGTTCTGTATGATGCCGGCGCGTACCGACTGACCGGCGTTCCGGCGCAGGCGCTGGAGCAGACACAATACGCCTGGATTGCCACCGATGAAAACGGAGCCACCGCCACCCTGCCCTTTACCATTACCATCACCGATGTCGGGCGCCTGCGCATCCAGGACGCGGTCAGAAGCGCCTTATCGGCGCTGGCGCGGCGTTCCCTGTCGAGCGCCATCACGAATATCAGTACCCGCTTTGCCGAAATCAGCGGTTCCGGTCTGACCCTGGCCGGTCATGCGATACCGTTGAATGCAACGCCCAGGGAAAGGCTGGCAACCGAAGAAGCGTGTCGTCTGCAGCAAAGCCAGAGTGGATGGAGCCGCCCCACAGCGACCCGCCCGGACTGTGTCTATACCAGCCAGGGATTGCGATCCGCCGAACTGCTGACTTCCAGCGACTTCTCTTTTGTGCTGGGCGCGACAGAACCGGCGGGCGCGTACACAGCGGAGACCCCGCGCTGGTCGCTGTAGGGACGGGGAGACCGGGGAAGTTTTGCCGGAGGCGAACCACAGAGCCGTTATGACGGACAGATGCGCGGCGGCTGGCTGGGAATAGACGCGCGCGCTGGCGCCTGGGTAGCGGGACTGGCCTTCTCACGCAGCGAAGGCGAAGCGAACTATCAAACGCAAGCAGACCGGGGAGAACTGGAAACCGCCATAAACGGAATCTACCCGTATGGTCGCTGGACCCTGGACAACGGCCTTGAAATCAGAGCGGTACTGGGTGCCGGAGACGGCGAAGCGCGGCATACTCCCAAAGACGGCGCGTTACAGACCTCGGACCTGTCCATGCGTCTGGGTTCACTGGGACTGCGCAAGCCACTGGAGCCGAGGGGCAAGATACAACGTGCGCTTCGCATGGACGCGAGTCACGCAACGCTCAAGACGCAAGAGGGGACCGAGATCCTGCACGGATTGACGGCGGACAGTTGGCGGATTCGCGCCGGGGTGGAAGGTTCGCGCAAGCTGGTTTTCCCAGACCAGAGGGAATGGCAGCCGTTCCTGGAAGTGGCGGCGCGCAAGGACGGTGGAGACGGACTGCGAGGAGAAGGGATTGAACTGGCGGGTGGAGTGCGGTATCACAGGCCGGGGTTGTCGGTTGAAGCGAAAGGACGCTGGCTGGCGGCGCACAGTGAATCGCAGACAAGAGAATCGGGATTCAGCGTCACGGTGCGCGGAGGCGAAGGAGCGGGCGGGCGCGGGCTGTGGTTTGCGCTGCAACCGCATTGGGGAGCGAATACGCAAGCGGGCGCGTTATGGGACGATGCCATGCCGCAGAGACAGGATTCATCCAACAGCGCCCTGGACGCCCGCATCGGATACGGGCTGAGTCGGTCGAACGGCATCCTGACGCCGTATGCGTCGGCGCTCTTCGGCGAACCACGTACGGTTCGTTTCGGAATCCGGTTTGCGTCCCCGGCTGGCTGGACAGCAGAACTGTTCAGTGAGCGGTTTGAAGACCCGGACCTCCACTCTGCCCTGAAACTCAACCTGCGACATTCCTTCTGATTAAGAGGTCGGTTGTATCCACAAATAATGCGGGCGGGCACGGAGACCCGCCCCTACGATCAGGTCGGAGCAGACGGTGACCCGCCCCTACGGGGGGGTGGTTGCAGACTGTTCCGTTAATTCCTGTCCTTTCCCGTTATTACAGAATGACGAGCCGGGGCAGGCTCATGGGCGCCAGATAATTCCCCTGAACCCATCGCGCTATTGAACATTCAGCCGATGTTGTTTAGAATCCGGCGAAGAAAGGTTATACTCCGTCCTGAACAAACTATAAACTTGGGGAATCCATTATGCAAAGAGCTTCTGATAGTGTCCTGGCAGCGCTTAAATTAACCACGTTTGTGGTTGTGTCCATATTTATTTCAGGTTGTATCAGCGCCAAAAGCAAACCAACTGAAGAATCTGTTCCGGCAGTAGTGGCAGCGCCTGAAGTAGTGGCGCCTGTCGAGCCTGAACCCGAACCTGAGCCCGAACCCGAACCTGAACCACTGACCCGTTGGACTGTGGTGAAAGGGGAGAATCTCTGGGGTATAGCCGCCGAAGAAGAGGTCTACAATGTCCCTGAGCAATGGCCGCTCATTTACAAGGCGAATCTGGATCAGATTACGGATGCCGACCTGATTTACCCGGGACAGATTCTGGATATTCCACGGGATTCATCGCAAAGCGCGATAGATGCGGCAATCAACCATGCCCGGACGAGAGGCGCCTGGTCAGTCGGTCCGGTCGAAGCTTCCGACCAGGAATATCTGAAAAACTGAAGCTTTTAAAAGATTGAACCCCGAAATCGGGACTGCATCCCTGGTTGATGCAGTCCCGATTTTTTTATCGGTATCTACACCACCATTTTCCTCAACTCGAACTCAAGGATGCCTTCGGCTCCCACGGCTTTGAGTGTGGGGATAATCTCCCTCACTTCCTTTTTACTGATTACCGTTTCTACCGCCAGCCAGTTGTCATCGTACAATTCGTTGATCGTGGGCGCATGCAGACTGGGCAATAGTTCTACAAGCTGATCAATCCGGTCACCGGGAATGTTCATTTTCAGCAGTACCTTTTCACGCGCCATCAATGCGCTTTCAAGCAGCAGCGCTATCTGTCCGATTTTCTGTCTCTTCCAGGGGTTTTCAAGCGCAGCCCGGTTTGCGATAAATACGGTATGCGTCTCCATCAGGTCACAGACGATGCGCAGTCCGTGCGCCTTTATGGTACTGCCGGTTTCTGTGATTTCCACTGCGGCGTCGGCCAGTCCCTCAACGACTTTGGCTTCAGTCGTACCCCAGGAAAATTCAACGGTCGCATCGATATTTCGTGTCCGTAGATAGCGCTTTGTGAAATTGACCAGTTCCGTCGAGATTCGTTTGCCCCGGAGGTCTTCGATGGATTGGATATGCGAGTCATTCTTTACAATCAGAACCCAGCGGCAGGGCTGGTCGGACGCTTTTGAATAAACCAGATGCGATATGATTTCCACGTCTGCATCGGTTTCAGCCAGCCAGTCCTGACCGGTTAATCCGGCATCCAGAACCCCGTTGGTAATATAGCTTCCCATTTCCTGTGAGCGTACCAGGGAACAGGTGATTTCAGGGTCATCAATGGACGGGAAGTAATTACGGGATTTCGTGTTGATGTTCCACCCGGCTTGCGCGAACAATTCTTTGGTTGCCGTTTCAAGACTTCCTTTCGGGATGCCCAGTTTGAGTTTGGTTGTCATACTCTTTAAGGTCCAGTAATTGGGTCGGGGATTATAACTTGACGGGGCTACAGTTCGTGTACCAGCGTTTCGACACTGTCGCGGGCATCCCCGAACAGCATCCGGCTATTGGCTTTATAAAACAGCGGATTTTCCACCCCCGCGTAACCGCTGGCCATGCTCCGTTTCAATATGATCACGGTTTTCGCATTCCAGACCTCAATCACGGGCATACCGGCAATCGGGCTGTCAGGAGATTCGATGGCTGAAGGATTGACGATGTCGTTGGCGCCAATTACCAGTACAACGTCTGTCTGCGGGAGCTGGTTGTTTATTTCATCCATCTCGAAAACAATGTCGTAAGGGACTCTGGCTTCAGCCAGCAATACGTTCATGTGGCCGGGCATACGTCCGGCAACCGGATGGATGCCGAACGATACCTTTGTGTTCCGGTTCCGTAAGTTTCCGGCCAGTTCGGCCACCAGATGCTGGGCATGAGCAACCGCCATGCCGTATCCCGGCACAATCACCAGCGACTCAATGTTCGAGAGCAGTTGCGCGGCTTGTGAAGCCGAAACAGGAACGATATCGCCATCAATCTGCGCGGTCACCGTCGTGGAATCTGACACCCCGAACCCCCCGGAAATAACACTCAGGAATTTCCGGTTCATGGCGCGACACATGATATAGCTCAATATCGCTCCGCTTGAGCCCACCAAAGCGCCGGTGACGATCAGCAAATCATTCGAGAGCATGAACCCGGTCGCCGCCGCCGCCCAACCGGAATAACTGTTCAACATCGAAATCACAACCGGCATATCAGCGCCGCCGATAGCGGCAACAATATGTATGCCGAACAAAAAGGCGAGGATTGTCATTACCACCAATGGAGTCAACCCCGCTTCGGCGCTTCCCGCCTGAACAAAGTCGAATCCGAGATAAAGGCAAGCCAGCAGAATTATGAGATTGACCAGATGACGTCCGGGCAGGGCCAACGGGCGGCTGCCAATCAGACCTTTCAGTTTCCCGAAAGCGATGACAGACCCGGTAAAGGTTACGGCGCCAATCAGGACACCCAGATAAATTTCGATATCATGAATGGTTTTGGCGATGCCAACAGGATGGATCCGGGTATCCATATACGTTGAAAAACCGACAAATACGGCTGCCAGTCCGACAAAGCTATGGAGCATCGCGACCAGTTCAGGCATTGACGTCATCCGGATTTTCAGTGCGACAATCGTGCCGATCACCGCGCCCGCCGCCATCGCGGCTGCAAGCAACTCATAGCTCGATATCGAGTCGTTGAACAAGGTGGCGGCAATGGCAATACACATGCCGGCGATACCATAGAGGTTTCCTCTTTGCGCACTCTTCTGGCTGCTCAATCCGCCGAGACTCAGGATAAACAGGATACTCGCTACGATGTAGGCTGCTGAAGTGATATTTCCGCTCATGGCTGGTGTCCTTGACTTGCCTTACTTGCGGAACATGTTGAGCATACGCTGGGTAACCAGAAATCCGCCCGCGATATTAATGGAAGCAATCGTCACGGCCGTAATGGCCAGCGCCGCACCCAACCAGGATGAAGAGTCGATTTGCAAAATGGCGCCAATCACAATGATTCCACTGATCGCGTTGGTGACGCTCATAAGAGGGGTATGCAGGGCAGGAGTGACGTTCCAGATCACCTGCCACCCGACAAAGCAGGCCAGAACGAATACAATGAAATGGCTCATGAACTCAGCCGGAGCCACTGAACCGAGTCCCAGAATGGCCAGTACTCCCGCCGCCATGCCGGCAAGGGTTATGACTGTGCGGCGTTTAACCTGCGCCTCTCGCGGAATTTCCGGAGCCGCGGGCGGGGCTACGGCCGGGTCGGGTTTTGCTTGCGGTTCGCCCGCGGGCTCCACTGCCGGAGGCGGCCAGGTGATTTCTCCCTGGTGCGCCACGGTCGTTCCCCGGATTACCGGGTCCTCCATATTGACGTGGATGACCCCATCCCTGGTCGGTGTGAGGTCGGTGATCAGGTGGCGAACATTGGTCGCATATAGTTGGCTGGATTGCGCGGCCATCCGACTTGGGAGGTCGGTATAACCGATGATGGACACGTCATTGACCCGGATTACGCCGCCCGGTTCGGTATACTCACAGTTTCCGCCCTGTTCCGCCGCAAGATCAACAATTACGCTTCCCGGTTTCATGCTGTCCACCATCTCCCGGGTAATCAGTTTCGGGGCCGGTTTTCCGGGGATCAGCGCAGTTGTGATGATGATGTCAACCTCCCTGGCCTGCTCTGCAAAAAGAGCCATTTCCGCCTTGATGAATTCATCGCTCATCACTTTGGCGTACCCGCCCGTTCCGCTGCCGTCTTCGTCAAAATCCAGTTCAAGGAACGTGGCGTTCAGGCTTTCGATTTGTTCGCGTACTTCCAGACGGGTATCGAATGCACGGACGATGGCCCCCAGATTGACGGCAGTCCCGATCGCGGACAGGCCGGCTACACCGGCTCCGATTATCAATACCCTGGCAGGGTCAACCTTGCCGGCTGCGGTAATCTGCCCGGTGAAGAACCGCCCGAAATGCCGGGCCGCTTCAATCACGGCGCGATACCCTGCAATATTGGCCATGGATGACAGGGCATCCATCTTTTGCGCCCTGGAAATTCGGGGTACGGCATCCATGGCCAGTACAGTGGCGTCGGACGCTCGCAGTTTCTCGATCAGATCAGGATTCTGTCCGGGCCAGATGAAACAGATCAGCGTCTTGTCGCTGGTCAACCAATCCGTTTCATCGGCCCTGTCAACCGGATGATACTGAGGCGCCCGCACCTTGCAGATCATGTCGGACTCTGCCCACAGTTCCCGCGCCGAACCGGAAATTCCAGCGCCGCTGTCGATGTAGAACTGGTTGCTGAATCCGGCGGCCAGTCCGGCTTTATCTTCAATCAGGACCGAAAAGCCGAGGTCAATCAGTCTGGCTGTTTCTGTCGGCGTACAGGCCACCCGACATTCATTTTTATAAATTTCTTTGGGTATCCCTATTTTCATCGGCTATTACTCAAGCAGACAGACTCTGCGTTAATTATCAGGACAATCCTGTTTCCCCAAAACACGGCCTGACCAGTCGGTCCTGAAAAGCTAAAAATACAATTATAACCATCTGATTACGGTGGATTATTTTTATGAATCCTATGGATAGGTTTTGTTGGATTCTATATCACCATGAGTCAATTCCTTATGATCACTTGGGATGCGGTATCGCCTCGATACTCGCAAATCGTCACCAGCATCAGTTCAGCATCATCGTCTCAGGCGCCCTGTTGTCGGTCATATGCCAGGCGAATCGCTTTTTCAAGCTTATTCGGTTTCACACTGTAGTCTTCAAAATCCATAATATTGTCATGTTTGACGTGTAGTTGTCCCTCACCCACATTACCTCGATGTTGGCCTTGTGAATAATATTGATTGGACTCAACCTCATTTGACGACAGAACCCAATACCGAATAACATCCCGCCAAACTGCAATCCAAACAAAAACATCGCAGCAAGCTGGCTTTACCTGCTGGAAGTTCATCCAAAATTGTTTCTCCGAATCTGAAGATAGCGCTTTGACATAAAGTGGCGCATCCAAGGTTGCGTCAACCGCACGAGATGCCTTAACTTCTATCCGTATTCCATCCAGGTAGAAATCATATTGCCCCGAGTAGTTTTGATCTATCCTCTTTGACGGCTTTTCAAGACTGGGCACTAACTCTTTCAGATGTCCTTGTGCCCAAGACTCTCCGAAAGTTCGAGGTGCGCTAATCTCAAAAATATACAAGTAGAGATTTCTGGAGATGTAGTCATCCCTAAGTTCTATGTAGCCATCCAACGTCAATGCATCCGCCGCGAGCAGATGCGAAATTATATATTCGTATTCATTAAATGGGTAAACAGAAACAAGGGTATCAAGCCTCTCTCTGAAGTCTTTTTTATCAGGCAGTTTCGACGAAAGACGATTAAGCTCATTGTCCAGATGTTCCACAACAGTTTCCTTAGAAAAGCGAAGCTTGATCGTTCATTTCAGAAATTGCCGTTTGTGTGTTAGCCAATTCAGGTCCATCCTTCTCAAATGGGTGCCCATTTTGCCATCCGGCCTTTCCCGTAGCTCGCAATCTTTCAAGGCGGCGGATCGTTATCTCAGCATATATCGGGTCAATATCCATTGTATAGCACTTGCGTCCAAGCATCTCAGACGCGACCAGCGTTGTTCCTGAATGAGCGAAATAATCAACCACTAAATCGTTCGGTGACGAACTTGCTCGAATAATTCGATCAATACATTTCAACGGTTTCTGTGCATAACATCCGGAAACATTTTCTTCCATGCGATAAAAGACTTGTTGTATGTCTACCCAGACATTACCAGCCCTGATTGTGTCGGAACGACTTCTTTCCAGATTTTCAGTTGCTTTGCCGTTTACTTTCTTGTAATACCCACGAAGGATTTTTGGAATGTCTGTGTATTCTGCGTCAACGTAAAACTTTGGCTTCCCCTTTATATAGTAAAGTAGCTCTTGACGAATTGCCATCCAGTTTTTCTGGGTGCCGTATCCACGCTGGTTTCTCATGGTAATTATGCTGCGGGGAGAAAACGGTTGGTCCCGCATCATTAAGATGAAATCGGGTAACGGTTGGAAACCATCATTCTGGTCTGCGCCGAGCCAGATATACAGTGAAGAATCTTCAGCCAATATCTCAAAAGTATGGTAAACCCATGTTCGACACCATTGAATATATTCCTCTATTGACATTCGTTCAAATACAGCCACATTATACGGAGGATCCTGAATGGCTAATTGCGCTGTTTTTTCAGCCATAATGCTGGAAATATGTTGTGGATTCGACGCGTCGAGACATCCGACTCGATGGCCGCGCACAGGGTCGGTCCATATATCACCTGACTTAAGGCGGCAATAAGGCAATAATTTATTTATTAGTTCGGGAGATGAATCCAGTCGCGGCAGAGGATTATTTTTCATAATAATACGCGTTTTTGGTTAGTTAGTTCTGCCAGAAAGCGTATACAGGGCTGATTTGGAACGGATTTTCAGGAGATCTGCGTATGAAGATTCTGGTGTGGTAGGGAGCTTTTCAGGTAAAATGTGTCGGAACCAACCTTTTCTACTCAACCTTCTGAAAATGATAGCATGGAACACGTATGTAATCCACAATATGGAGACCCGGAAACGACTGCATGGGCTACCGGAACACCAATGTGTTGTCGTGCAAGTATCTCCCGTCACAGGGTGACCGGGAGGGGAGTGTGGGAGAGAGGCGACATTTCAAGGGTCGTCCATCGGCAGCATCCTGTCATTGAATCAGCGATCAATAACCCGGAGTATCGTGGTTGGCCTTGGACGTGGGCTCACGGAGACGACGGTATGGAATAATGGATAAGAAGGATGAGATTACAGGGGCGGTGATCGGTCACGTCAAAGGGTTCGGGTTTTTCAGGCCGGATCAGGGCGGGGAGGATTTGTATCTGCATAACCGGCAGATGAGGAAAGTGCTTCACGGTGATCGTGTCCGTGTCCGCAGGACTGACTATCAGGGGCGCCCGGCCGCGTCTGTGGTCGAAGCGCTGCAGAAAACCGGCCGGGAGATTGTCGGTCATTTTATCCTGGAAGGCGGTGTCGGATTTTTTGAGCCGGATGACCCTCGCTTTGCCAGGGATATTACCGTTGCCAGGGGGAAGTTTAACGGCGCCGTCGATGGCGATATCGTGGTGGTGCGGATAACCCGCCATCCGATAGAGCATCATCATGCGGTTGGTGAGGTCATTGAAGTCGTCGGCAAGGATATGACGCCCGGAATGGAAACTGAAATCGCGATTCGCAAGCATGAAATCCCGTATGTCTGGAGCGAAGAGACCACAATGGAGATGGCGGCCCTGGGGGATTCCCTGAAGTCTGTGGAACATGGCTCCGGTCGGGTTGATCTGCGGTCATTGCCTCTGGTGACCATTGATGGCAAGGATGCCAGGGATTTTGATGACGCGGTTTATTGCGAGTCAACCAGCCAGGGCTTCCGGCTGATCGTTGCGATTGCGGATGTCAGTCACTATGTCCGCGCAGACAGCGCACTGGACCGGGAGGCCTGGCTGCGAGGTGCTTCGGTCTATTTCCCGAACCGGGTCATTCCGATGCTGCCGGAAGCCTTGTCCAACGGAATCTGTTCCCTGAATCCCGGGGAAGATCGCTTTTGTATGGCATGTGACATGAACGTCAGTTCCTGCGGAGAAATCACCGATTACCGGTTTTACCCGGCCACGATGCGCTCCCGGGCCAGGTTGACCTACGGGATTGTCAACGCCATTATCTCGGACAAGGATCAAGCCATGCGCGAACAGTGGAAGGAAATCGCGCCCCATCTGGACCGGCTCTACCCGTTATATCGGGCTTTGCGTTCCCGCCGGGAGTCGATTGACTTCGAAATCCCCGAACCGCTCATTGAGTTTGATGACAAAAAGAGAATCAGCCGGATTACGGCGAGACCGCGCAATGAAGCGCACAGGCTGATAGAGGAATGTATGCTGGCCGCGAATGTGAGCGCTGCCCGGTATCTTCAGCTTCATTACGGGGACGAGTCCATCTACCGCAATCACGATGGACCGGATGCGACGGGACTTGCCGATTTGAAGCGTTTTCTTGGCGGGCTGGGGATAACCCTGGGGGGCGGGGATGAGCCGCAGGCGCGCGATTATGCCACCCTGGTCGAGGGTATCGCCGAGCGCAATGATATTGCGGGAGTCGTTCAATCGGTACTACTGAGAAGTCTGGGCCAGGCGGTCTACAGCGCTGAACAATCCGGCCACTTCGCATTGTCATTTCCGGTCTATACTCACTTTACTTCACCGATTCGCCGTTATGCTGACCTGGTGGTGCATCGGCGAATCAAGCAGGCCCTTTCCGGTTCAGGCGCTGGAATCGTTGCTCTGGACGGGGTCGGCTTTGACCGCATTGGCGAGCAGTGTTCTTTCACCGAACGCAGGGCGGATAGCGCGTCTTATGAGGTGGTCGCCTGGTTGAAAGCCGAGTTCATGCTGGAGCGGGTTGGGGAGCAGTTTGACGGTACGATCTCCGGGGTCAGGGAGTTTGGCATTTTTGTACAACTGGATCAGATATTTGTCGATGGGATGGTCCATGTCAGCGCATTGGGAAATGATTACTATCATTATGACCCGGTCCGGATCCAGCTTGAAGGCGAGCGCGGCGGTCAGCGTTTCAGGCTGGGGGACAAGGTCAGGGTCCGGATAGCGCGGGTAGACATGGATCAGGCGAAAATTGATTTCGAGCTGGCGGCCGTCCATCAGTCTGCATCCAGGGCGGGAAAAACACGGAATACCCGGCGATCAGGCAGCAAGGCAGGAGGCGAAAAGAGGAATCACTCCGGTAAAAGGCAGTCAGATCATCCTCGATAAATGAGCGCTGAAAGCAAACAGGCCGTTCATGTTGTTTTCGGCTTTCATGCGGTTGAGGCCATGATAGACCGGAATCCGGCCCGGATTCTTGAAATTCAGACAGATCCGGGAAAAGCCGGTCAGCGTATGGATACCCTTCGCGCGCTGGCAACGAAAACCGGCATCCCGATTCGATTGCAGGGCAGACAGGAATTGAATCAATTGACTCGTCAGGGGAATCGCCCGGGCAATCACCAGGGAGTGGTTGCGTTAATCCGTCGAGTCGATTCACTGCCCGGAGTCACGCTCGAAGAGATCATGTCCAGGCAGAGCGAACAGAGTCTGATTCTGGCGCTGGACCAGATTCAGGACCCGCATAACCTGGGCGCCTGTCTGAGAACCGCCGAATGTGCGGGTGTCGATGCCGTGATTTTGCCAAAGGATGGTTCATGCAGGATTAATCCGACCGTACACAAGGTTTCCTCGGGAGCCGCCCTGCATCTGAATATTTTTCAGGTGCCTAACCTGGTCCATGTCCTCGACAAATTGCAAAACAACGGATTCTGGATATATGGAGCGGCCGACCAGGGCGAAGACTCGCTGTACCAGTATGAATATGCCGGTAAAGTGGTGGTTGTAATGGGAGCCGAAGGGAAGGGCCTGAGACGGCTCACTCGCGAGAAATGCGACCGGCTGGTGAATATTCCCATGTCCGGGAGTGTGTCGAGCCTGAATGTTTCAGTTGCGACCGGAATCTTTCTGTTCGAGGTGGTGCGCCAGCGCGGATGATGATGGTGGGGGCGGAGAATGGCGCCCGTGCCATGTTTCGTATCCGGACGGTGTCGGTTGCGGGCGGGCACAGGGACCCGCCCCTACATCCTGATACCGCCATTCCCCGAGCTATTGTTCGAACAGAGCCAGATATTGCGTGTATCCCTGCTCTTTCATGCGGTTTTTCTCGATAAATTTGAGCGATGCGGAGTTGATGCAGTATCGCAGCCCGGTAGGCGCCGGGCCGTCCTTGAACACATGTCCGAGATGGGAGCCGCCATATTTGCTTTTTATCTCTGTACGGGGATAGAACAACTTGTAGTCGGTGGTTTTGACGATGAAGCGATCATCAATCGGCTCCCAGAAGCTGGGCCAGCCCGTACCGGATCGATATTTTGTCGTGGATGAAAACAGAGGCTCTCCGGTGACTATATCCACATAAATCCCTTCGGCCTTGTTATCCCAGTATTCATTGCGAAAAGGGGGTTCAGTGGCTTCGTGCTGGGTAACCTGATACTGCAACGGAGTCAGGGTCTGCTGCAATGTGTCGTCATCGGGCTTGGTGTATGTCATTTCCGGGGGCATTTCCGAAGCTGTTTCCGAAACCATTTCCGGGTTCGATTGGCTCATATCATCCGCTGAACCGGAATCCGGTAGTTCAAGGGATTTTTCAAATTTCGCATAGAGGTCATCGCCCCATACTTTTTCCAGGAACCGGTCCCGTCCGGACCCTTTTCGATAAAGCTTGTATCGAAGCGAGTTTGTGAGGTAATAATTCTGGTGATAACTCTCCGCCTTGTAGAATTTGTCAAACGGAACGACTTCCACCGTGACGGGCTCGTTGAAACGATTGGACTGATCGAGAGCCTCTATGGATGCGAGCGCCAACTGTCGTTCCTGTTCATCATGATAAAAAATGGCGGGTCGGTAATGGTCCCCGCGGTCGACGAATTGCCCTTTGGAATCCGTAGGGTCGATTTCGCGCCAGAAACGGAATAACAGTTCCTCGTAGGGAATCACTTCCGGGTCATAATAGATCTGTACCGCTTCGGTATGTCCCGTATTGCCTTTCCCTACTTCATAATAGGTCGGGTTTTCAGTTTGACCGCCACTGTATCCGGATACGGCCTCGCTGACCCCATCGAGTTTTTCGAAGGTGGATTCGACGCACCAGAAGCAGCCGCCGGCAAATGTGGCGACTGCCATCCCTGACTTCGCGGAAGCGGGTACAACGGTGGTGGGCGCCGCCGCCACGCTGATCGCCTGATCTACAGGGTCGGAATCGGTCTGGCTGTTTGCAAATCTGGCCACGGCGAAAGCGGCTGCCAGTATTGCGACAATTAAAAGAATACGTTTCATGATCATCAAGTGTTGTGTGGTATTGATTGGTTGCTTTCGGTGAGTTAGATCAGCAATCAGGCGGGATAGTTCCATAGTTTACGATTATTTAATGAATTCAATAAGGCGGTTGTCATAAAATCAGTCCGGCGGCGGCGTTGCGTCCATCGCTGAGCAGAACATTCCAGGTCCGGCAGGCGGCGGGCGTATCCATGACCTCAAGGCCGATTCCAAGTTCAATCAGCGGTCGGGTCAGACGCGGGTCGGGGAAGGTCAGCGCGGACCGGGTTCCAAGCAGGATGACTTCGCTGTCAAACCCGGCCAACCGGGAAAAATCTTCCATTTCAAGGTCAGAAACCTGATTTACGGGCCACAATTCGAGCTTTTCAGATGTTATTATCAGGCTGCTCGTATAAAGGGTATCGCCAATCCTGACCTGATAGCCTTCCCCGCGTTTTTCGCAGCTTTTTATCCGGTGATTTTCGTCAGGATTGCCAAGATGAAGTTTCATTGTATGGGTGATACCGGTTAACTTTCACTTCGCCAGCATTATAAACCATTCATTATGAATGCAGTAAATATCGGTCTGATTGGACTGGGCACGGTAGGAAGTGGCACACTTCTTGTGCTGAGACGCAATGCCGAAGAGATTTCCCGTCGCGCCGGGAGAGAAATCAAAATCATTGGCGCCGCAGTCCGTGACCTTTCAAAACCAAGAGACGTCGATACGACCGGGCTTTACCTGACTGAAGATATTTCAGAAATCGTCAATCATCCGGATATCCAGGTGGTAGTAGAAGTGGCAGGCGGAGGAGGCGCTATTCTGGACGCGGTCTTGCAGGCGCTCGACAATGGCAAGCACCTGGTGACCGCCAACAAGGCGCTGGTCGCGACTCACGGCAATATCCTGTTCGAAAAAGCGCAATGCAAGGGAGTGACGGTCGCGTTCGAAGCTGCGGTGGCGGGCGGGATTCCGGTCATCAAATCGATCCGGGAAGGGTTGTCCGCAAACCGGATAGAGTGGCTTGCCGGCATAATCAACGGGACTTCCAATTATATTCTGACGCAAATGTCCCGAAGCGGCCGGGATTTTGACGATGTACTGGCCGAAGCGCAGGCCCTGGGTTATGCGGAAGCGGATCCGGCATTTGACGTTGAAGGTATTGACGCCGCGCATAAACTGACCATCCTGGCATCCATCGCATTCGGGATTTCATTACAGTTTGACAGGGTTTGTATCGAGGGTATTGCCAGCGTTACCGTAGAAGATATTGCCTGGGCCGAGGAACTGGGCTATCGCATCAAACACTTGGGGATCGCGAAAAAGACAGACAAGGGAGTGGAATTGCGTGTGCATCCGACCCTGATCCCTGAGAGACGATTGATCGCGAATGTAAACGGGGTGATGAACGCCGTGCTGGTCCAGTCGGATGCGGTTGGTCCGACCCTTTATTATGGAGCGGGGGCCGGGTCGGAACCGACCGCTTCCGCTGTGGTGGCCGATTTGATCGACGTGGTCAGAATGATCACCACGGACCCTGGAAACCGGGTTCCGCACCTCGCGTTTCAGCCGGATTCGATCCTTGATCTCCCGATACTCGATATGGCGGAGGTCCGGACTGCTTATTATTTGCGAATGTGTGTGCTCAACCGCCCCGGCGTGATGGCATCCATCGCAACCATATTCGGACAAAGCGACATCAGCATCGACTCCGTGGTCCAGAAAGGCAGTGGCCGCAAGGACGAGAATGTCAACATTATTTTCCTGACACAGGAAACCCTGGAGGGGAATTTGAACCGGGCGCTTCAGGAAGTGGAAAAGCTCGATACGGTGAAAGGCAGGATAAACCGGATACGCCTGGAGCGGCTGTCCTGAGACAGGTCGGGTCAATACTGCGCGCGAAAAAATACCCGGCTGTCAATACCGGGTATTTCCCATGATATGTGGCGTCCCCAAGGGGATTCGAACCCCTGTTGCCGCCGTGAAAGGGCGATGTCCTAGGCCGACTAGACGATGGGGACAACAAGATTGTCTCAGACTTCAAATATCAGGCGTTTCTCCTCTTCAATGACCAGCAACCTTAAGGATTGCCCGGCAAGAGAAGCTGGTGGAGCCAGGCGGGATCGAACCGCCGACCTCAACACTGCCAGTGTTGCGCTCTCCCGGCTGAGCTATGGCCCCGAAGAGGTTGCGTATTCTAATGCTACAGCGAAGGTCAATCAAGGATTTTTAATGATTATGATTTTTGATGATGATTCAGGTCATTTGCGAGAACCGCCGGATTGCTTTTTCAATTCTCCGCAATGATCGGTCCTTTCCCACCAGCCACAGTGTCTGGTCAATCGAGGGCGTGGTGGCCGACCCGGATACCGCGATTCGAAGCGGTTGGGCGACCTCGGGAAACCGGAGTCCCTGTTCGGCGACAAACGACTTGACGGTTCGACTGATTTCGGCACAGTTCCAGTTCTCCAGCGCTTCCAGCTCGGTCATTACAAGCGACAGAATCCCACTGGTCGCTGCGGTTACGTGTTTATCTACGGATTGCGGATCATATTGATCGAAGTCCGTGTACAGATAAAGAATTTTATCGGTCATTTCTTCCAGGGTTTGTGCCCGCTGGCGCATAATTCCAATCACTTCGCTCATGCGTGGCCCGTTGGATAACCCGATTCCCCGTTGATTGAGACGTTTGGATATTTCCCGGGCCAACAGGGAAGAGTCCATTGCCAGAATATATTGCTGATTCATCCATAACAGCTTGTCCAGATCGAAGGTCGCCGGAGATTTGCTGATTTTATCAATATCGAACAATTCGATCATTTCGTCCACGTCGAATATCTCCTGATCGCTATGGGACCATCCCAGCCGGACCAGGTAGTTGAGCAGGGCTGAGGGAAGAATCCCCATGTCGCGATATTCAAGAACGCTGGCGGCGCCATGACGCTTGGAAAGACGCTGCCCGTCTTCTCCCAGAATCAACGGCACATGGGCATAGACCGGCAGGGGCGCTCCCAGGGCTTCCAGAATGTTTATCTGTCGTGGAGTGTTATTGATATGGTCCGCCCCTCTGATTACATGAGTAACCCCCATATCCAGGTCGTCCACCACGGCCGTCAGGTTATAGGTGGGGACGCCGTCACTGCGCGCAATGATCAGGTCATCCAGTTCATTGTTGGCAAACTCCACTTCGCCGCGGACTGCATCATTGAATACAACCGAACCTTGCCGCGGATTCCTGAATCTGACCACAGTGGATTCACAGGTGCCAGGGTTCAGTTTCCTGTCCCTGCACCAGCCATCGTATTTCGGTTTCTCTCCCTGGTCGCGTTGTGTCTCCCTGATTTCATCCAGCCGCTTTTTACTGCATGAGCAATGATAGGCCCTGCCCCGGGCAAGCAATTGCCGGATGACATCCTGATATCGGTCCAGTCGTTCGGTCTGATAGTAGACTCCCTGGTCCCAGGTCAACCCCATCCACTTCATCGAATCCAGAATCGTGTCAATGGCTTTCCGGGTGGAGCGCGCACGGTCCGTATCTTCGATGCGCAATACCATCTCACCTCCGGTTTTTCTGGCATACAACCAGTTGAACAGGGCGGTTCGGGCACCCCCGATATGAAGATCCCCGGTGGGGCTGGGAGGAAATCGGGTAACGGTCTGCATGGTATGCGCTCCGGTCAAAACATCCTATATTCCGCGGAGAAGCTCATTGATTCCCACCTTGTTCCGGGTTTTCTCATCAACGGTTTTGACGATGACCGCGCAGTACAGGCTGTGGCTGCCGTCCTTTGCCGGAATTGATCCTGAAACCACAACGGATCCGGGTGGCACATATCCGTAACTGACGTCATTTGTTTCCCGGTTCAAAATGCGGGTGCTTTGACCGATGTATACCCCCATGGATATGACGGCGCCTTCGCCAATGATCACGCCTTCGACAATTTCACTGCGCGCGCCGATGAAACAATTGTCTTCGATTATGGTCGGTGACGCCTGCAGGGGTTCCAGGACGCCACCGATCCCCACGCCGCCTGACAAATGAACGTTCGAGCCGATTTGCGCGCATGAGCCGACGGTTGCCCAGGTGTCCACCATCGTGCCGGCGCCCACCCAGGCGCCGATATTGACGTAGCTTGGCATCAATACCACATTTTCGGCAATATAGGCGCCTCTTCGCACCGTGGCCGGCGGTACAACCCGGAAACCGCGGTGAGAGAAATCGTCATCGGTATACTGGCTGAATTTGGTGGCTACCTTGTCGTAGTATCGGGTGGAGCCATCCACGATCATTTGATTTTCTTCTATCCTGAAGGAAAGAAGAACAGCCATTTTAAGCCACTGATTGACCTTCCAGCTTCCCTGGTCCGGTTCAGCCACGCGGGCTTCACCGCTATCGAGCAGTGCAATGGACTGATTGATTGCGGTTTTCAGCGCCGGTTCCACATTCTGTGGAGTTATTTCAGCGCGCCGGGGCCAGGCCCGGGTTATGGTTTGTTCAAGGTGATTCATGGTTAGATGGCGGATATTCCAGAACCGCGATTATAAGCCATAATCAATTTGTTTATTCGATAATTTCCTTATCTATCATCAACTTGACAGACGAGTTGGAGTCCTCTTCGGAGACAGTCGCAGGAGCGCTGGCGGCGGCGCTTCCTTTTATCAGTTCGTTGACCCGGTCAATTGAATCCTGATTGTCTTTGAGCAGGGGTTTCAAGCGGTTGAAGTAGTTGAGCGCTTCAGCATGGTTACCGAGGTTCCGGGCGCCAAGCCCCGCTATCCACAACGCGTTGGCATGAAACGGGTCAATCGACAGGGCTTTTTCGATCTGTTTTCTGGCGCCGGGGGTGTAATTTCCAGTGTGCAGGATCGAAGCGTCGGCCCAGGCGGTCAACAGGTCAGGGTTGCCGACGACAAGCCGGTTGAGCTCCCGGTATGCGTTTTCAGCCCTGGCGTAGTTGCCGAGTCTCATATAGGTTGTGGCGGCCAGCTCCCAGCCTTTTGGATTCTCCGGATCCTCGGCAATTCTTTTTTCGAGTTGATCCAGCAAGGTATGGATATCCGGGGCCTCCCCCGGAATCGGGTTGTCCGCCATCAGCGAATTGCGGGTGTCGGCAAGTTGCGGGTTGCCGATCCAGGCATAAATGATCAGGCTGGCAACGGGAATCATCAGAAGCAGCGCCATGTTCCAGACTGCCGGAACCGTCGCCGTTTTCCCCCCGGTGCCCTGGCCCCGCAAGTCATCCAGCAATGTCGCTTGCAGTTCCTGTTCGGCTATTCTGCGATCCTGATTATTTTCCAGATGTTGCTGGACTTCGTCGATTCGACTCTTCGTGATCTCGATATTCAGTTGATCCGTGTTCTCCGGTTTCTGATGGTTTTTCCGCAGCAGGGACGGCAAAACAATCGCAACGGGCAGGGCGGCAATTACAAGCAGGAGCAGATAAAACAGAGTCACTTTCCAGACCGGTCCAATAGTGATTTTGCCCGTTGCAATTGTTCGTCAGAGAGGACAGGCTGGCTGTGGCTGGACCCTGCGCCGGGCCGGGTTTTCCGCCAGGCTATGAAAATGATCAGGAGCAGCAGCGCGAACGGGGACAACCACAGAACCACGGTGGTACTTTTGAAGGGCGGCCGGTACAGGACAAAATCACCGTATCGGCTGACCATATACCCGATTATTTGTTCCCGGCTGTTTCCGGCGCGGACCATTTCTTCAGTTTTGGTGCGCAGGTCCCGGGCAAGGTCGGCGTTCGAATCGGCCAGGTTTTGATTCTGGCAAACCAGGCAGCGCAGTTCGGCTAACATCTCCTGATACAGCTCTCTTTGTTCAGGCTGGTCGAACGGGGCCAGTTCAGCTTGAGCATAAACCTGTGCGTTGAACAGGAACGCCAGGGCCGCAGACCAGAACAATTGCCGGATCGCTTTCATGAATCCACCTGCTGTAACCCGTTGATCAGAGGCCTGATCGTCCCGGTCAACTCTGTTTCGCTGATCGGCCCGACATGCTTGTAACGAATGACGCCTTCCCGGTCAATGATAAAGGTTTCCGGAACGCCATATACACCATAGTCTATGGCAATATCACCCGTGGGGTCCAAGGCGATTACATCATAAGGGTTGTCGTATCTTTCAAGCCAGTTTTTGGCGTCTCCTTCCCGGTCCTTGTAGTTCAGTCCGACGATACTGACCACCTTGTCGCGTTGAAGTTCAATCAGCAGCGGGTGTTCCTCCAGGCAGGCTACACACCATGACGCCCAGACATTGAGTATCCATACCCTGCCTTTCAATGTTTCGCTGGTCAGCGCGGGTTGCGCCCCGAAAAGTGTCGGCGCGCTGAATGCGGGGGCCGGCTTCCCGATAAAGGGGGATGGCACGTAACCGGGGTCCCGATTCAACCCGACTGCCAGGAAGCCGACGATGAGAATAAAAACGGCAAACGGGAAAAGCGTTTTCTTTTGCACCGGTCAACTCTCTCCGGGTTCAGGTTGCGCCGACGACAGGGGCATCGCGCGTGATCGCCTGTACCGCTTGTCGGCGGCGCCGAACAAACCGCCAATCGCCATGATCAGGGCGCCCAGCCATATCCACCTGACGAATGGCTTGTAATAGATCCTGACAGCCCAGGGCTGGTTGCCGTCCGCAGCTTCCGACAGGGGTTCCCCCAGGGCAATATACAAATCCCGGGTGATACCCGGATCAATCGCCGCTTCTGTCATCGGATTTTTCTGGACCAGGTAGGTTCGTTTTTCCGGGAAAAGCCGGGCAATCATTTCATCATCCCGGAAAATCCTGAAGCTGCCTTGCACGGCCTGATAATTTGGCCCTGAAATTGTGTCCGTACCGTCGAAAACAAAATGATACTCACCGACCTGATACTGTTCTCCGGGGGCAAGGCGGACATCCCGTTCTATACTGTAGACATTGGTCATGGTTACCCCGATCACAAATATTCCCATCCCGAGATGCGCTATCACCATGCCGAATATTCCTTTTGGCGCGCTGAGGATTGACCGGATGCGGTTACCGGGCCTGGTTCGGTCAATCAGGTTCTTCAGGCTGAGGAAAATGATCATGCTGCCGGCAAACAAACCTGCGGACGCCCCCAGGGAAGGGTAGAACAGGAAATAAGGGATGCCAGCCGAGATCCCCAGGCTTAAGACAAGGCAGAGCAGAATACCCGGACTGACGCGCCTGATTCGGTCCTTTTTCCAGTGCAGTAACGCCCCGACCCCGACCAGCAGGGCCAGGGGGAACCCGATTATGGTGAATACGAGATTGAAATACGGCGGCCCCACGGAAATCTTGCCAAGATTGAGCGCATCCATGATCAAGGGGTACAGTGTGCCCAGTAAAACGGCAAAACACAGAATGCCGAATATGATGTTGTTCAACAGAATCGCCATTTCTCTGGAGGTCGCGCCAAAGCGGACGCGTGATGCGATTCCGGGCGCTCTCCAGGCGTACAGCAACAGCGCCCCGCCAATCGCGATACCGAGAAATATCAGTATGAATAATCCGCGAGTGGGATCTGAGGCAAATGAATGTACCGAAATCAGCACCCCGGATCGGACCAGGAAAGTGCCCAGCAGTGATAATGAAAAGGCAATGACTGCCAGGAGTATGGTCCAGGCTTTGAACACCCCTCTTTTTTCGGTCGCAGCCAGAGAGTGGATCAATGCCGTACCAATCAACCAGGGCATGAAGGATGCATTTTCTACCGGATCCCAGAACCACCATCCACCCCAGCCGAGTTCATAATAAGCCCACCAGGAACCCAGTGCGATTCCAATGGTCAGGAACATCCAGGCGATATTGGTCCAGGGTCGTGTCCAGCGCGCCCAGGCCGCGTCAAACCGTCCGCTTATCAAGGCGGCGATGGCAAAAGCGAAAGCAACTGAAAATCCGACATATCCCTGATACAGTATCGGGGGATGCAGGGCCATGCCGATGTCCTGAAGCAGGGGGTTCAGGTCTATGCCTTCGGGTGGCGCGGGAACCAGTCGTTCGAATGGATTGGACGTGAACAGGGTGAAACTGGAAAACCCGGCCGTAATCATGCCGAGTACCGAGAGTACGATGGCGCTCAGCCCCGATGGAATGCCGCGGGAAAACAGGCTCACCGCCGCGGTCCACAGGCTCAATGTGAAAATCCAGAGCAACAGCGATCCTTCATGTCCTCCCCAGACTCCGGACAGCTTGTAAATCAGGGGAAGATGGGTGTTGGAGTGATTGGCTACATAAGCGACCGAAAAATCATTCTGTAAAAATGAAATGGTCAGACAGATATAGGGGAATCCGACCAGGGGCGCCAGCGCCAGCGCCGCCGGGCGGGCAAAACCGACCCACGAGTGAATACTTAAGGAGTTGCCGATGATCGGTAAGGCGCCCAGCATGACGCTCAGCGCCAGCGCCAGGATCAACGAGAAATTGCCGAGTTCCGGGATCAATTAACCGGCTCCCTGGCTGGGTTATGATCGCCTGCCGGATCAGGGGGCGCGAAATTATCCCTGTTTGCGGCTTTAAGGGCTTCGCTCACTTCGGGCGACATGTAATTTTCATCGTGTTTTGCCAATACCTGGCCTGCTACAAACCGGTCACCCTGCATGTTTCCGAGGGCGACGATACCCTGTCCTTCCCGGAACAGGTCGGGCAGTATCCCGCTGTAAGTAACCGTAATCGCCGCAGCCGTATCGGTCAGGTCGAAGGTGACCTCCAGGTTGTCCGGATTCCGTTCAACACTGCCGACGACTACCATCCCGCCGACTCTGAAGTTCGTATTGCCGGGGGCGTCACCGGATGCGACCTGGCTGGGAGTGAAAAACAGATTGATGTTTTTTTCCAGGGCCTTCAGGGTCAATCCAACGGACACGCTGATCCCGGCCAGTATCAGAGCGACCACGATAAACCTTTGTTTGCGCCGGGTTCGCATTATTCAAGGGTTTTGCTGCTGGTACAGACAGGACAACTGTTGGATCAGTTTTCTCCGTTTCAGTAACGGCGAGAGAAAATGATAACCCAGCAGGGTCAATGTGACGGCGTAGCTTGTCCAGACGAAGAAGCCATATCCCCCCATGTGGAAAAAATCAGCCACTGACCAGTTCCCTGACCCATCGGGTGCGGCGCTCCGAAGCAAGCAGTTCACAGCGAACCCGGTTGAACAAACAGGCTATAAAATAAAAATTGATGGCGGCGAACATGATCAGCAACGGAATCAGCATATCCATGTCCATGCTCGGTCGTCCCAGCCTGGTGATGGTGGAACCCTGATGCAGGGTATTCCACCATTCAACGGAAAAGTGAATGATCGGGATATTGACCACGCCCACCAGCGCGACCAGCGCCGCCGCCCGCGAGCCTTTGGTTCTGTCGTCAAACGCGTTCGCCAGCGCCATATAGCCGAAATACAGAAACAGCAGTATCAACTCGGAAGTCAGACGCGCATCCCAGACCCACCAGGCGCCCCAGGTCGGTTTCCCCCATAAAGAGCCGGTAACCAGGGCGCAAAACGTAAACGCCGCGCCCAGTGGGGCGCAGGAGCGGGCGACGACATGCCCCATCTTGATTCTCCAGATTAACCCGACTCCGGCGGAAACCGCCATCAATATGTATGTGGACATCGACATCCAGGCGCTGGGTACATGGATGAACAGGATGCGGTAACTGTCTCCCATTTGATAATCGGGCGGGGCCACAACCAGCCCGAAGTACAGGCCCGCAACCAGGAAAAGCAGCGCGAGGACGGCAAAAACGGGCGCCCACCTTGAGGCGAAATGATAAAACCAGGAAGGGGAACCCATGCGATGGAACCATAACCACGATACTTTCCCGGCTCCGGCTCTTGATCGGGTTTCAGGCGGTTTCATTCTGGTGGCGGGAGGCTCGGCGGCGCGGGAAATAAAGGATAGGGATTATAACCAATCGCGCTGGTAACAGGTACTGTAGGGGACGGTCACTGTGCCGTCCCGCAATCGTCGGAATCCGCCCGTGATATTGTCTTTCCCGCAATGGCGGGAATCCATAATCGACAGGGTACGAACTGTCGGGTTTCGGGAGCAGCCAGCTACGCGGTCACAAATTTCTTCACCTGAATATCTTCCGCGCGCTGACGCATGTGGCAAGCGTCATAGCGCACTTGCATGCGTAAGAGTGTATCCATCTTTACGCCAAACGCCTTTTCGACTCGCAGCGCCATTTCAGGCGATAGCGAGGCTTTTTCATTCAGCAGTCTGGAAAGCGCAGGCCGTCCGATATTCAGGATTTGGGCGGCGGCGGTAACGGATAAATCATCCGGTAAAACCGAGCGCTTGATAAACCCGCCCGGGTGTGGTGGTTTCATACCTGCTTTAATCGCCATCGTTCATATTCCTCACTGATTAGTGATAATCCTCATAATCGATATCATACAGTTGGTGTTCCCCAGCGTCATATCTGAAGGTAATTCGCCAGTTCGCCGTAACATGAAAACTGTATGTCCCGGCACGGTCACCACTCATAAGGTGCGGTTTGTATTTCCAAAGATGCATGACCTCGTCAATATCTTCTATCTCGATAAGATACGCCATAATATCGGTGATCTTGCCAATATACTTTTGGGGCAATCCCCGTGCCTGGTTTTTCTCGACAAAGTTGCGGAGTCCTTTATGGCGTATGTTCCGAATCTCCATGAATCACTATATCATTTTTGTATTATGTGACGCAACAGAATACAGTATGTTGTGTTGACCAGCCGCAATCGTAGAGTCTGTCGGGTGTTCTCCATAGGGGACGGTCACAGGGGACGGTCACTGTGCCGTCCCGCAATCGTCGGGAGCAGCCCGTCAAAACCATAATTTCCGTATCTATCGTACAATCCGCGAGACACCTACTGTACAATCCGCGAAGCTTCCAGTGTACAATCTGCCGGAGTATCTACCTTTCAGGCGAGCCGAGATGAATACCGGAATCCACACTCTTGCGAGACATAAGCAGGCCGAATTGCTGGATGCCTTGCAAATGTCGCGTGTCGTCAATCTGGTTGGTCCGAGGCAAGTTGGCAAGACGACGCTTGTGCGTGACCTCTATGGCGGAGGCGAATTTCTGACACTGGATAACGAAGCGACCTTGAGTGCAATCGAAGCGGATGCGGTGGGCCTTTTAGCGTCAAAACGAAAAAGCCTTGGAGATGCCCCGCTTGTCATTGATGAAGTGCAGCGCTCCCGCTCCCTTGCTCTCGCTATCAAACGGTTTGTAGATGAAGACCGGCGTAGAGGACAATTCCTGCTAACCGGTTCATCCAATGTCTTCACCGCAGCCAATGTGTCAGATTCCCTCGCAGGACGTGTTCTCACACTCAAACTCTGGCCCCTGAATATCGCCGAGGTTATCGGACGTGCACCGTCCACGATTCTGGATTGGGCAATGCGCGAAAAACCGGAACTGGTTGATGTGCCGAAACCAGAGGCCAGGACACGCGGCGAGTATATCGACTTTATTCTGGCAGGCGGGTATCCCGATATTCGCGGTCTGCCCCTCCGTGCCCGACAAAGACAATATCAATCTTACATTGATACTGTGGTTGAGCGTGATGTGGCCGACATCTTCCCCATCCGAAAGCCGGATGCGTTGAGACGCCTGATTGACCAAATGTCTGCAAGGACCAGCGCCGAAGTGAGTGTGTCTTCGCTCGCAAAGGATTTAGGTATCGGGAGAGTCACGGTCGAACAGTATCTCGATGTTTTGACCAAACTGTCTATCATTATCCGACTTGGGCATTGGACATCCGGCGAAGGCAGTCGTGACATCAGAAATGCAAAATACCACTTTGTCGATACCGGCATCGCCTGTGCATTGCGTCGCCTGACTCCTGATACTTTCGATGTTTCGGCTAATCCTTCCGCGTTAGGCGGGTTGCTGGAAAGTTTCGTGTTTAATGAATTGGTTCGTTGCCTGCCGTTCCAGAACCGGGATGCCCGACTCTATCATTGGCGGAGTCGTGACAAGCGTGAAATCGACATTGTTGTCGATGCGGATACGCATATAGTCGGTATTGAGGTGAAAGCGGGGGCAACAGTGAGAGAGGAGGATTTTCGGCACCTGAAATGGTTCGCAAGCAATGGCCCCGGTCGCCTGCGGACTATAACGGGGCTTGTTTTCTATCTGGGAGATCAATCTCTCCCATTCGGAGACCGCTGCTTCGCACTGCCTGTAAGCAGTTTATGGGCGGTTTGACAATTACCGGGGAACGGGTAATCCCATAGCTGACGGTACAGCATTCCGCCTCTCGTCATTCCCGCAGAAGCGGGAATTCATAACTGATATTTCCCTTTAATTGTCGACAGTCAAAACCATAATTTCCGTATCTATCGTACAATCCGTGCAGCCTCACCATGCGATAACTCCTGAAATGGCAAAAGTAGATGAATTACTTCCCTGAATTTTCTGTTTTAATCCCCTTTTTAGGCGCCTGTTGGTTATTACAAACAAGCCCTGGACCGGATATGGTTCTGGTTGTTGGTAAAGGAGTCGCTTTTGGTCGAAAAGAAGCGTTGCTTAGCGTTTTTGGAATATTTCTGGCTGTTTTTATTCAAGCTCCTTTGGTGGCATTCGGAGCAGCGGCCCTGGTCAGCCAATCTGAAATGGCCTACTCTTTATTAAGAGGTATAGGCGCCGCGTACCTGGTATACCTCGCGCTCAATAACATCAGATCATTTTTTAATACCGTGAGAGGAAAAGAAATTGATGCAGACAATTTATCAAGTGAAACTTCAATAAAAGATGGCCTGGTTACGAATCTTACAAACCCTAAAGTCCTTCTATTCATGCTGGCCTTCGTTCCGCAGTTCACCTCTCCGGATAAAGGTGTGGTTGCAATCCAGATTCTTGTTCTGATATTTCTAATGAAAACAAATGGCCTCGTTGTAAATGGCCTGATCGGCATTACTGCCGGAGCTGTCCGTAACTGGTTGCTGACAGCAACCGGCTTCGCGAGATGGCAAACCCTTTTTATCGCCTGCATATTCTTGTTTATAGCGGGATGGTTTGTTTTTGACATCATTAAAACGTGAAAATTAACGACCGGGTTGAGCCACCTCCGGATCTCAAAAGTCCTTTACATTTGGGCGGCGGCGGTAACGGATAAATCATCCGGTAAAACCGAGCGCTTGATAAACCCACCCGGGTGTGGCGGTTTCATACCTGCTTTAATCACCATCGTTCATATTCCTCACTGGTTAGTGATACAGTATATCAAGGTACAGTTGTTAAGGTACTGTCAGTATAAGTTCAGATATCATATATAATCGTACGCTCTTCCTGATAGCGGGATTCCACAACCTGATTGCAGTATGCTCGGTCGGGGCTAATACTCAACCAATGTAACCCGCCCGTCAACTACAAGGAAATTGCAGGAACAGAGCAAGACCATGAAAGATAATTCGACCGAAAATTCGCTTGAGCTCGAAGTGTCCAATTTTGGGCCGATCCGTGAGGCCAGGATTGATTTACGCCCGTTGACGGTATTCGTCGGGCCGAGCAATACCGGGAAATCCTGGCTGGCGATTCTGATCTATGCGTTGCATCGGTATTTTGGTGATCACGATAATTTCGGCGATCACGACAGGATACCCCGTTTTCTCTTGCACCGACCATCCCGGATGTTCATGAAGGATGAGGGCAAACCGCCCCAGGATAAGGTTGATGCCATTTTCAACTGGTTACAGCAGGAATTTGGCAATGGTGGCAGGCTGGAGTCCGGGAGTGCAGGGTCTATTGATATTCCTGATTTTGTCGCGGATGAGATTCGGTCCTGGTTTAACGCGCAAGGTGACCGGATTGGCTTTGAGCTTCGTAGATGTTTTGGTATTGACGCGACCAACAAACTGGTTCGGAAAAAAAGCAGGGGCGGGGGGCACGTCGTTATTCGAAAGCATCTTTCAGGCGAATCAACATCGCTTGAGCACAAGTTGGCGTTGAGAGGAAATAACACCGAATTCCAGGTATCCATTCCCGATAAAATAACAATTCAGAAAGAATCCCACCTTCATCGGTACTTCGGGCGCTTGCTTGATATAAAGTCCTCGGATGGCTCAGATACGTACTTTATGTTTTGGCGACTAATCGAGATATTAGCCGATTTTATTCGTACCCGTTTTTTTGGTTCCTTGAATGCTCCTGCATTCTATCTCCCCGCCGACAGAACCGGGGTGATGCATGCACATAGTGTAGTCGTCAGCGCCTTGATTGAAAGCGCGGCGATGACCGGACTGCGCCCGGCCGCGCAGACCCCCATGCTGTCGGGCGTGCTGGCTGATTTTCTTGAACGTTTGATTGAGCCGGGTCATGCGCCACATCGGCGCGGTCAGTCACGGGGGCATGGTGATCGGATCGAGCGATCCATTCTCGGCGGTTCGGTAAGTATAGATCGGTCGGGGGTCACGAATTATCCGCATTTCACATACCGGCCGGATGGATGGCAGGACGACCTGCCTTTAATGAACGCCTCATCCATGGTTTCGGAGCTTGCGCCGGTAGTGTTGTACCTGCGTCATTGGGTCATGCCCGGCAATGTCCTGATCGTCGAGGAACCGGAATCCCATCTGCACCCCGCCATGCAGGTTGAGTTCACTCGCCAGCTTGCATTGCTGGTTGATTCCGGTATTCGTGTAATCATCACAACACACAGTGAGTGGGCGCTCGAAGAACTCGGCAATATCGTACAGCGATCCAGGCTTTCCAAAAAGCAGCGTAAGGGGCTATCCGGGGAAGATATCGCTCTTCGCCCGGACCAGGTGGGAGCCTGGCTGTTCAAGGAAAAAAGATCTCTGCAAGGAGCGGTAATAGAGGAAGTTGGACTGGATAGTGAAACCGGTCTGTATCCCGCCGATTTTGATGCAGTCAGTGAAGAACTGTACAACGATAGCGCGAATATATTTAATCGTATTCAGGATAGTAACGATTAAATGAGCGGGGCTGTTCGGGCATTGAAGGGATTGATACCCAAGCGCTGCCATGCCACGAGTTGCAACAAGGCTGGATGCAAAGTTGGCTTGAAGGGCTTGCCGTCAAATCGCATCATTGTCGATATGGACTGCAAGGGCCTGGAAATCCCCGATAATCAGAAGCGGTGCGATTATTTGTACGTCGGTGAAAATCGCAAGCCCCAGGTCATGGCGCAAGTAGCGCCTGTTGAGCTTAAGAGTGGAAAGGCGCCGAGCGCCAGCGATGTAGTAGAACAACTCCAGAAGGGCGCTGATCAGGCTGATGTCTGGCTCCCACCAAATTTCCGATTCGAATTTATTCCGGTTTTGGCGCATATGAGGAGGTACTCACAGGGAAATTCTAAGGAGTCTCCGGTCCCTGAACGTACAGTTCCGTGGGAAATTGAAACGGGTTAAACTGCTCAAGTGCGGCGACCAATTAACAACTGCGCTTGGTTGATGGCACAGCATCTCACCCCTCGTCATTCCTGTCCCCACCTCGTCTTTCCCGCGAAGGCGGGAATCCACAACCGACACAGTGCGAACTATCGGATTCCGAGGGCAGGTCTGGAGGGGTCAGACTATTCTCCCCAGGCAGAAAGCCGGCTCAGAATATCTTGCAGGCGATTTCTGGCCGTGGGATCTTCGGCGCCTGCAATAAGCGACTTGACCCATATCGACAGCTTTCCGGCATTGTGGCGATGATCCTGTTTCCCCCATTGTGAGCAGACATACCAACGTCCGGCAAAGGGCCGGGTCCAATATCGGTTATGTCCGCTGATCTGAGGTCCTTTCGCGACTTTCCGAATCAGCTCCAGGTGGTTACCGATCTTCAAGCCCAGGGGGTTCTTTTCGTTCTCCAGTTGACTGATCTCATTCTCGTCCAACGTTCCGGGGAAATCTTCCAGGACAGTACGCATGAGGTCTTTTATAATTTTTTGAAGTTTCTCGCCACGCTCAGTTGCTTCTGGCGGTCGTACCGAAGACTCGGCAGCCGCTGTAACTCGTTGATGGCCACTTCCCTTGCCGAATTGCGACTCGCTCGTTCTGGCAGTTCTTCCTCGTGGCCCCTCTGCAACAGCGTTTCCGGATTGGCGCATTTTCGGCATCGAAGATGGCGGGGCCATTGGTAAGCGTCGCAGGAATGCCTCGACATCGGTTGGCCGTGGCTTGGCGCCGCTCCTTGCCTCAACCTTGTCGATCAGTAGTTCGCACAGCAGTTCGTCGGGTTCGTTCAGCAGGGCGTTCCAGGCATCCGGCATCGCCTCCCGGGCCCTCTTTCCGGAACGCTCATCTTCAAGGCGATATTCCGCGTCGCGCCGGGCTTCTCCCGAAACCACCTTCCGCTTGCGAAGGCAGGACTCCAGCGTCATGGCATATTGAGAAACGGAGTCTTCATCGCGTAGTTCGAGACGGTCGAAACGTCGTTCCTCCGGTCGGCCGTCGGCCATGCTGAGGTAGAAATCCCAGCATAGACCGTCGCTCAGTATGAGCAGAGGAACCCCGTTATTGGCTGCGTAGCCGAAGAGTTGCGCCTCGGCCCTGACATCGACGGCCCCGCGCCGTTTGGCTTCGATAAATACCTGCGGGCGGCCATGACAGATCAGAGCGTAGTCGACGCGGCCCGGACCTGCCGGATACTCAGGCCGCAAAGAGCCGGGATCGGCGAAATTCCAGTCCAGCGCGTTCAGGATTGGCAGGAGCACCGCAATCTTGACATTCTCTTCCCGATCCAGAGCGCCAGAGCGGAGGTTGCGTATTGCGGTCTTCAGAGTCGTTTCGAGATCAGGCATAGCCCGGACATTTCATTAAAAGACGGCAAGGCTTGCCGTGACAGAATATTATCCTAAACCAATTCGATTTTCATCTGTCACACATTGCGCTGACACCTTAAGATCGTTCTTTATCGGGGTTAGATTGTGACTTTATTTCTGTGCTATAGTAGTTATCAGCCGTTAATAACTATACTTGATAATCAAGGATGAAACTCATGAAACGTGATCCAGGACTGGATGCATTACTGGACCTGGACGGTACTGAATACACTGAGGAAAATGGTTATTGGTATAAAATCGAAGTTTACAGGGTTAATGTCTCAAAGGAGGTTCCCCATGGCATCCGATATAATCTCACTCTGCATAATCGTTTCAACCAGCGGATTATAGGGTTTGATAATGCCCATGCCGTCAGATCGAAGAAAAGAGGCAAATTCAAGGGACGAATTATTGCTTACGATCATGTGCATAAGTCGGTATCTGACAAAGGCACACCTTATGTGTTTTCCAGCGCTCAACAGCTAATCGAGATTTTTTTAGCGAAGTTAATCGTATTCTTGCGGACGTGTCAAAATGAGCAAACTAAAAATTGGTATCATGCCTCGCGAACAGTTTCAGCGTCGTGTTGTGGATATTGCCATTGGAAGAATTGAGGTCAAACGCAGTGAACCAAAAATCTGGTTTAATTCCATGAAATCCTTGAGTGAGGTATTAAGCGATCATAACGTCCGTCTGCTGAGGTTGATTGACAAGCATCAACCTGAAACACTGGCGGAACTGGCCGAGATTAGTGGTCGAAAATCCAGTAACCTGAGTCGTACTCTTAAAACCATGGAAAAATACGGTATTGTCGAATTACAAAAATACGACAGTAGGAAGATTCGTCCAGTCGCAAAAGCAACGGAATTCGACATTCAATTGTGAACCAGCTTTCGACTTGTATTGCTCCCGATGTCCAGGGTGAAATGCCCCGCCGAATCAGCCGATGGTTCGGCTTCCCCGGTCTGCGGGGAGGAATGCAGAAATAACGGGCTAAACTGCTCAAGTGCGGCCGCCAATTAACAACTGCGCTTGGCTGAAGACACGGCATCTCACCCCCAGTCTTTCCCGCGCAAGCGGGAATCCACAACCGATATTTCCGTATCTGACATTATTTTTTATTTTCATATTATTTTTAGGTTTTGTATGTTATAAACAGGATTCTATTGTATCTGAACTGAACCTGCTCGTTTTTTACAACAAAATTCCAGCAGGAATATGTCTTATCAAGACTAAGCCTTAACGCCTCACTTCGGTGGGGCGTATTCATTTTCGGACAGGCACAGTGCTCCCCGATCAAGCCGGGGACGGGCTCGTTCCTACGATTGCGGGTGGTGCGGCGGATGTCGTATTGTGGATTCCCGTTTTCACGGGAATGACTACGATGTTGGGCAGTGTCGATTGTTGCGGGACGGCACGGAGACCATCCCCTACGATGTCGTGTAGTTCGTTCAGATCAGGTGATTCAGTCCAGACTGATTTTCAGTGCACAGGAGATGGTGATGGGGCCTAAGGTGATGAAGAAGACGACGATGGCGGACAGGAACCAGATTTGTCCGGACCAGTCGAGTTGCAGCAGTCCGGCCTGGATGGCGCTGGCGCCGAATATCAGTATCGGGACGTAGATCGGCATCACAAGCAGGGTGAGCAGCAGTCCGCTTCTTTTCAGTCCGACCGTCAGCGCCGCGCCGATGGCGCCGACTATGCTCAGTCCCGGGGTTCCGATCAACAGGCTTGAAAAGAGAGCCTGTAACGCGGAATCGGGCAGTTTCATCATCCATCCCAGCAACAGCGCGGTCAGAATGAGCGGGAGTCCGGTCATTATCCAGTGCGCGAGAATCTTGGCGCAGACCAGCAGGGGAAGGGGATATGGGCTTAAAATGAGTTGTTCCAGACTGCCGTCGTCATAGTCGGATTTGAATATTCCGTCCAGGGCAAACAGGGTCGCCAGCAATGCCGACACCCAGATGATACCCGGCGCAACCGTTATCAGCAGTTCCGGGTCCGGGCCGATTGCGAACGGATACAGGCACACGGTAATCACGAAAAACAGGATTGGCCAGGCGAATTCACCGATGTTTCGCAATGCCAGAAATGTGTCTCGCCTGATTACGCTGATGAATACACGGGTAAGGGAGGGGGAGTTCAGCTTCAAGGCGGCGTGGTTGTTGCTGGATTTCAGATATGGATGGTTTTAAGACAACTTGCGGGCAAGTGCAATGGCTGGTGACCGGTATACAGGGTCAGGCCGTTTTTTTCCGAGTGCTGCTCAATCAGTTGCTGGAGTATCCGGACTCCGTCACTGTCCAGCGCCGTGGCGGGTTCATCCAGAAGCCATAGCCGGGCATTTGTCCGAACGACCCTGGCAAGCGCGATACGTTGTTTTTGACCGGCCGAAAGCTGTGCAACAGGCGTGTCACAATAGCTCTTTGCATTCAACAGGTTGATGGAATAATCTACAGAAATATCTGAATGTTTTCCTTGAATTCTTTCCGCGAATTCGAGGTTTTCCCTGGCAGTAAGGCTGCCTTTTAACGCGATTTTATGCCCCAGGTAAGCGATCCCGGACTGGTGTTCGGGAATGGAATCCCCGTTCAGCGTAATTTGACCGGATTCCGGTTGAAACAATCCCGCGATTGTACGTAACAGGGTGGTCTTGCCGGTCCCGTTGAATCCGGCGATATGGGCGATCTCGCCGGCTTCCAGCCTGAAACACAGATTGTCGAACAACGATCTGAATCCTCTTTCACAGGATAAATTGGAAACTTCCAGGCAGGATTCAGAAGGATACATGACGTTGTGAGTATTATTCCGCTAGAATCGTTGCAAGTGTACCCCAGTCGATGATACCAGACAGCCACAAATAATCTTTGAACCGAAGATCATGTATCGAAAGATGATTCTGCATATCGATATGGATGCGTTTTATGCTTCTGTGGAGGAGCGGGAGAATCCGGATTTGAAGGGGAGGCCGCTCGTTGTCGGCGGGCAGGCTTCTGCCAGGGGAGTCGTGGCGGCGGCGAATTATGCGGCCCGGGAATTTGGCGTGTATAGCGCCATGCCCACAGCGACTGCGGTTAAAAGATGTCCTGACCTGGTTGTTATCAAGCCGCGGGGGGATTTATACACTCAGATATCCCGGCAAATCACCGCCATATTCAATCGTTATACACCGAGGATCGAGCCTTTGTCTCTGGATGAGGCGTTTCTGGACCCCCGTGGCAGTGAAAGGTTATACGGGGGCGCCGTCGAAATAGGCAGACGCATCAAGTCGGATATCAAGCAGGAGATGGAGCTGATTGCGTCTGTCGGGGTGGCGCCGAACAAGTTTTTGGCAAAACTTGCCAGTGAACATGGTAAGCCGGATGGATTTACCGTGATTCGCGCTGAACAGATTCAATCCTTTCTCGACCCATTGCCAGTCAAACGAATATGGGGAGTGGGCAGGGTCACCCAGGCGCGGCTTGCCCAATTCAGGATCCATTCAGTACTTGATCTGAGGTCATATCCAAAGCAATTTCTGGTCAGGGAGTTCGGCAAGCACGGGCAACAGTTGTGGAATCTGGCGCATGGAGTCGATGACCGGGAAGTCACCCCCGACAGCGAAGTCAAATCGGTTTCCCAGGAGACGACTTTTGAGCGCGACATTACCGAGTACAATTCGATTGAATCCAGCGTGATGTATCTGACTGAATGCGTCGGATATCGGCTGCGGGAAGCCGGGATTAAAGGGAAAACGGTGACTGTGAAAATCAGGTATGATGATTTCAGGACCATTACCCGTTCCCGAAGCCTGGATTTTCATACCAGCGCCACTGATGATATATGGCGGGCAGCCCGACAAATCCTGCGGAAAACGCTGAAGGACAAGCCGGTCTCCATTCGACTCGCAGGGGTCAGGATGTCCGGATTTGGGGAAAATCAAGGACGGCAAACGACGATTTTTGATGAGATTCCTGATGAGGCAGATTCGGGAAATCCCCGGAGAGATAAAAAACAGTTGCTCGATTCACTGGCTGACGAAATAAAAAACAAATACGGGAAGGCCAGCATAAAAAGAGGAAAATCAATCAGGGCAAACTGATTCTACGGATTCAGGTCAGGAAACCGGACCGAGAAACAGGTTGTCAATCAATCGGACTTCGCCCAGCCAGGCGGCAATCAGCGCTCGTGGAGATTCAATCCCGGTTGACGGGGTCTGCCGGGACCAGTTGGCGCCATCGCGGATCGCGGTATATTCCGGGCGGATTCCCGGATGTTGCAAAATCCGGCGCATGGTCTTTTCCAGTCTGACCGGGTCCCTGGTCCCGTTTTGCCAGTCGGTCCGCGCAGTGCAGAGCGCCTCATAGAGTTTTAACGCAATCGTTTTCTGGCGCGGTGACAGGCGCTGATTGCGGGATGACAGGGCCAGTCCCGATGGCTCGCGCACGGTTGGATGCACAATGACATTGATTTTCCGGTTCTCGCGCGCAAGATTTCGCGCCAGTTCCCTGACCACGAGGGTTTGCTGGAAATCCTTCTCACCAAAGTAAGCTGAGCAATCGCCGACGGTCCTGAACAGTCGATCCACGATGGTGACTACTCCTTCCAGATGGCCGGGCCGCCAGTCGCCTTCCAGTCCCGCCGCGGCGTTACCTGCGTCCAGCAGGGGGATGGCGTTCATATCCGGGCTGTCCGGGAAAAACTGCCGGAGATTGCCCGTGTAGACCATATCGCAGTCGGCTTGCTCCAGCAGCCGGCAGTCCCGGCCCCGGTCCGCGGGATATTTTGCCAGGTCTTCAGGGTTGTTGAATTGCAACGGATTGACAAAAATGCTGGCGCAGCAGACACCATTATTTTTCGCGGCATTTCTGACCAGCGCCAGATGCCCCTCATGCAGCGCCCCCATGGTGGGGATGTAGCCGATTGACAGTCCATCCCGGCGCATCTGATCGCACCATCTGGCCGCGTCCCGGGGTGAGGATAATCGGGTGATCAATGGTGGGCGGATCTTCCAGCCTGTAGCCAGGACAGAATGTCATCCGCCCGGTCAATCACTGCATCGGCGCCCCAGGCGCGGGGGTCTTCTTCTTTGGCGATATAGCCCCAGGATGCAGCCAGCGTGAGCATCCCCGCTCTGTTTCCGGCCTGGACATCGCGTTCATCATCGCCAATGTAAACTGTACTGGCCGGGTTGCCCCGCAGATGGTTGCAGGCATGGATTAACGGCAATGGATGCGGTTTTTTGACCGATAATGTGTCTCCGCTGACCACTACTCCGGGAGTCGAGGGCATTGTCAGGATACTCAGCAGCCGATCGGTCAGCCAGGCGGGTTTGTTGGTCACGATCCCCCATTTTCTTCCGCTTGCGTCAATTTTCTCAAGGACAGAATCCATGCCTGGGAAAAACCGGGTGTGGACCGCGATGTGGTCAAAGTAGGAGCGGAGCATCTGGTTTAACAACGATTTCGCCTGGTCGTCTTCGGGCTGGCATTTGAATGCCCGGCATATCATGGTCATGGCGCCTTTCGAGGCGAAAGGACGCAGGCTTGCCGTCGGCAGGGGAGGGCGTCCATGGTCTTCCAGCACCCGGTTCAGAGCGCCGCTCAGATCCAGGTGGGTATCGAGCAGGGTGCCGTCCAGGTCGAACAGCACGGTTTCGAGTGTTTTTTCCAAGTTACTGATTCGGGCAGGCAGAGGCTCAGATCGGTTTTTCCATACGAGCGATGTAATTGACTTCCAGCCCCCGACCCAGACGGAAGGTTTGCAGAACCGGGTTGTAATGCAGGCCGATCAGGTTACGGGTTTCAAGATCGCTGTCGCCGCCCCACTGATCAAGTTCACTCGGACGGATGAATTTCTCGTACTGGTGGGTGCCGGCAGGCAGCAGTTTGAGGACATATTCCGCGCCCAGTATGGCAAGCGCAAATGCTTTCGGGTGGCGGTTGATGGTGGAAAACCATACGGTCCCGCCCGGTTTGACCAGTCTGCCGCAGGCGCGCACGATGCTGGCAGGGTCTGGCACATGCTCCAGCATTTCCATACAGGTTACAATATCCCAGTAACCGGGTTTTTCCTCTGCCAGTTGTTCAACTGTAACTTTCAGGTACTGGATGTTCCTGACCTGGTTTTCCAGAGCATGCAGCCGGGCGACTTCAAGTTGCGCTTCTCCCATGTCAATGCCGGTCACATCCGCGCCTTTTAACGCCATCGCTTCACTCAGGATGCCGCCACCGCATCCTGTGTCGAGAACCCGACGCCCCGCAAGACGGGAATGCCGGTCAATATAATCCAGGCGCAGCGGGTTGATTTGATGGAGGGCTTTGAATTCGCCTTCAACATCCCACCAGCGAGCGGCTGAGCGGCTGAATTTCTCGACTTCCGCCGCGTCCACGTTCATCCGGTTCGGCTCGTTTCCGGTCATTTCAAATGCTTCGCGAAGTCATTTTGTCGCGCCATTGACGGGCGTCATGGCAGACCCGGTCTGTATCTATTGTGGTCAGTTTACGATCAGCCAGTACCGGTGTCCCGCTTATCCAGACATTGGAAACCTGGTTTCGGGTGGCGCTGTAGACAATCTGGCTGACCGGATTGAAAACCGGCTGGGTACTGCAATCGGATAAATCCAGGGTCATCAAATCGGCTTGTTTGCCGATTTCGATGGAGCCGACCAGGTGGTCGATGCCGAGCGCTTTCGCGCCGTTCAAAGTAGCGGACTTCAGGGCGGACCAGGCATTCAACGCGGTCGGGTCCTCACTGACTCCCTTGGCCAGCAAGGAGGCCGTGCGCATTTCGGCCAGCATGTCGAGGTCATTATTACTGGATGACCCATCGGTTCCGATCGCCAGATTCACCCCCGCGTCGACGAGGGTCTTGACCGGACAAAACCCGCTTGCCAGTTTCAGATTGGATTCCGGGCAGTGGACGACATGAACCCCCTGTTCGGCCAGGGTATTGATCTCACCGTCGAGAAGCCGGGTCATGTGCACCGCCATCAGACGAGGCCCGATCAATCCGAGTTGACCCAGTCTTTCCAGAGGCCGGACGCCATATCTGGCCACGGATTCGTTGACTTCCTGTTCTGTTTCGTGGACATGCATGTGTATCTGGCAGTCCAGTTCTTCTGACAGGGCGGCAATCCGGCGCAACGGTTCATCGGATACGGTGTAGGGAGCGTGAGGGGAAAAAGCGGCAGTGATCAGATTTGAATGGCGTATGTCATCTTTCACCGCCAGCCCCTTGCTGATGTACTCATCGGCATCCCTGGCCCAAACGGTTGGAAAATCAATCACAATCATACTGACGCAAGCTCTCATTCCCGCCTGTTCCGTCCGTCGCGCTACGACATCCGGGAAGAAATACATGTCGTTGAAACAGGTTGTGCCTCCCCGGATCATTTCAGCGCAGGCCAGATCAGTCCCGGTCTCTACGAAAGATTCACTGACCCATCTCCCTTCCGCCGGCCAGATCCACTCTTGCAGCCATTCCGATAATGGCAGGTCATCCGCATAGCCCCGGAACAGAGTCATGGCCGCATGAGTGTGGGTATTGACCAGTCCGGGCATCAGGACGGACTGATCCAGCGCGAGATCGGTTTTTGCCTTATACCGGGCTGAAATGGATGTGGATTCGTCCAGACCAATAATCCGACCCTGATCCACCGCGAGAGTGTATCCCTCGAGGACCCGCTCATCCGGAGCAATCGGTATAATCCATTTCGGCGTGATCAACAGATCAATTTCCTGCATTGGAAGATTACACATAGTTTCCCGTTTATGCTGATGAGCGGATTATAGATCAAACCGGGTGCGGGAAGTAGTGCACAGCAAGTACTCCCATCAGGTGGCAAGTCAAATCCGAATCAAGCACATCACTTGTATGATTGAAATTCCCTGATATTGAGGCCAAAGTATCGGGGGGGCGTGAGGGGTGCTTCGTGTCATCACAGGTGAAGAACGTGTTTTGTTTTTGCACCGTGGGGGAGTAGGAAACCCCTCACGCCGATTCTCTGCTCCGAACAGATACCTGGGAAAACCAGTCCCGAATACAAGTGGGGAGCAGGATTTGATTGTAGCGTACAGGGGGTTTGAAATGAAACAATCTATTCAAAGAGTAGCGGGTATAGATGTAGGCAAGAGTCGTTTGGACGTATTCCGGTCACCCGGTTCGGTTCAGGTCTTTGAGAATACTCTGTTGGGGGTGAACCAGGTATTGGCCTGGGTCGAAGAACAGGAGATCGAACAGGTGGTACTGGAAGCCAGTGGAGGATATGAGCGGGGATTGCTGGATGGGTTGCTGGGAGCGGGTATACAGACGGTTCGGGTGCACCCGTCGCGGGTACGCGCCTTTGCCCATGCGCTGGGTCTGCAAGCGAAGACGGATGCGTTGGATGCGCGTTTGCTGTGTTGGTATGGAGAGAGGCTGGAGTTATCCGGGAGTCAAGCTGTATCGCGTTCTGTGCGTTGTTTACGCGATCATCTGGATCGTCGCAGGCAGTTGGTGGAGCAACGGGTTGGAGAGAAGAATCGGTTGGAGAAGAATCCGCCCGATTGGATGAGGGAGTCGTGTGTTCGTCATATTGTCTGGCTGGATCGGGAGATTGAGTGTTTGGACCGGCTGATCCGCAAAATGCTCCAGCAAGGCGATCTGGCCGGGCGAGCGGAGTTGCTGCGAAGCGTCAAAGGAGTGGGGGAAGTTACGGCAGGTGTATTGTTAGCTTATTTGCCGGAATTGGGGAGCGGTTGTGGCAAGTCCTTGAGCGCCCTGGTGGGCGTGGCGCCGTGGGCACGGGACAGTGGTCAGCATCAGGGCAAGCGGAGTATTCGCGGAGGCCGTCAGGCGGTGCGCCGCGCACTGTATATGTCGGCGCTGTCGGCGGTTCGTCATGATCCGGACTTGCGACGCTTTTACCGGGGCTTGCGAGATCGCGGCAAGCCGGGCAAGGTCGCCCTGGTGGCCGTCATGCGTAAGATGTTATTGCTCTTGCATGCGATTGTTCGACGAGGAACACCGTGGGTGGAAACTCCGAACCCGATCCAATAAAAAAACTGGACTTAAAACACAGATACTCCCCCCTGGAGGGGGAGTCAAATCCGCAAAGCGGATTTGGTGGGGGGGACGAAGGCAGGCACAGAGCCCGATCCCCCCTGAACAGACTGTGACAGGCTCTATTCCCCCCACCGGCTCTCCGGCGAGCTACGCTCTTGGTTCGCCGACTCCCCCTCAGGTGGGGAGTGACACCGTCTGCTCCAGCTTGATCGTAGGGATAGAGTGAGTCCCGGGCCCCGGTCCGGTTGAGGGCAGGCCTTGATCGGGGAGCGCTGTGCCTGTCCGCAAACAGAGGTCGGCTGCATCCGCAAATAACGCGGGCGGGCACGGAGACCCGCCCCTACGGGGGTGGTTGCAAATTGATCCCGTTAAGCGGGAATCCACAATGATACGGCTGTTGTGATTACTGATGCGTAGGGGCGGGTCCCTGTGCCCGCCCGTGCAGGAACCGAAGGACAGACAAGGCAAATAACGCAAAAAACAGGAATTTCCCGAATATCCAGGAGAATCTGTTCTATAATTCTTAAGGACAATGACGCCTGAACACTTGACAAGAATTCCGGGAGAACCGGTTACGATGATTGCCAGCCAGCCAGCCAGCCAGCCAGCCAGCCAGCCAGCCAGCCAGCCAGCCAGCCAGCCAGCCAGCCAGCCAGCCAGCCAGCCAGCCAGCCAGCCAGCCAGCCAGCCAGCCAGCCAGCCAGCCAGCCAGCCGGTATGATTCTGTGCGGTATCCGGCGGCGGGTTCGAAGGCCCTGGTCCGTTCTGCCCGCCTGAGTCTTTATTTTCCGCCGCTCGCGCAACGGCGCTCTCGTCGTGCCGCCTTTTATAGGCGGCGCGGTCTTCGTTCCGCCTGAGGATGGCAGGTCGCGCAGTCCTTCTCGCGGCATTGGCCGCGGTATGCCTGGCCCTCCCGCCGGTGGTTGCGGGAAATGATGTTTCAGGCGTCATCACGCCTTCCGACCCCTCCGCCTGCACGATCTCTGCGGCCAGCCCCGCCCAGGAGACCCGGGCCATGAACGAGAATGGCCCCAACGCATTCGCAACAAGTACCCTTGCCTGGGTTTTCGACGCCAGTTGCGACGACGGGGCGCACAATTTCGAGATTCTGGTGCATGAGGACTTTACCGAGGCGGATGCGGCGAGCGTGGCCCGGAAATACGGCAAGGCTGTCGGCCAGCTACCGAAGGCGCTGCGGGCCGGGGTCGGCGCGACAACCGGGATTCGTCAACTCGGTATACACAAGGGAAGTCATAACTGGTGGGCATCCGGGGGGACCGGACGGATCGGTACCTATACGGGAAGGAGATCAGTCGCGGATCACGAGGAAATTATGGTTCATGAAGCGGTGCATGTGTCGCTGGATGAGCATGTCAAATCGGACCCCAAGTGGCTGGCGGCGCAGAAGGCCGACGGGGTGTATATCTCGCCCTATGCGAAGGATTTTCCCCAGCGGGAGGATGTGGCGGAGTCCTTCGTGGCGTATCTGGCCGCCGGGTATGCGCCGTCCCGGATCACTCCGGTCTATGAGAGGAAGGTTCTACGGACGATCCCGAACCGGATTGCCTATTTTGACGCGCTGCTGTCCACTGACGACATGAAACCCTTCACCCGGGCCCCGCTGCGCGCGCTGGTTTCGCTGTCGGTGTCTTCCGGCCATGTCGCGGAAGCCGGCGGCACAGTCACCATCACCGCCACGCGCAGCATAGCCAACACCTCCGGTAAAGCGCTGACCATCCCGATTGCAGTCAAGACATCCGGAACCACCGCGCAGTCCGCAGACTACACCGCCCTGGCCACCTCTATCAGCATTGCCGATAACGCTACCACCGGCACGACCACCTTCACGGCTACGGCAGATACTGTAGACGAGGCGCCGGAGACGGTCGTGGTGGAACTCGTCAATACCCGTCTCCCGACCGGTACGATAGCGGGTACCCACGATGAAGTGACCATCACCATCGTTGATGACGACCCGACCGTTGTCTGGCTGTCGCGCGTCGGCAGTGGCGAGGTATCGGAAGGCGGAGTGATTGAATTCACCGTAAGACTGTTGCGTACCCTGATCGCTGGAGAAACCATTGACGTGCCGTTATCCATCCGTGGCGCGGGCGTCACCACCGCCGACTGGACTCTGGACCTGAAGACCGCTCGAACCGGCCCCTCCCTCAACACGGGCGTGAAGTTGCTGAACCGGACCACGGCGACCCCGAAGCTGAGATTCTCCGGCGCCGGCGCCCGATTATCCACCCTGCGATTATATACCGCAGACGACACAGTAGACGAACCGACCGGCGAGAGCTATATCATTGCCCTGGGTCCGGACGGCACCGCAACCAACGGCTTTGATGTCACGACCCTGGATACCAATGTCGGCGGCGGCGCCGACCCGGGCGCCTCCAATACCTTTACGGTTCAGGTCCACGAAGCGGCAGACCACAGCGTATCAATCGGCATGGACACGACATCGGCCAATGAAGGCGCGGCTGGCGCCACCGCCACTTACGGCATTGGTCTCCCCGTCACTCCGGCCCGAAGCGGCGGCTTCCACGTCCATGTCTGCGTCAGTGGCTCCGCCACCTGGATCACCGACTATGAACTCCGGGATTCATCCGACCACCGCTTCAGTCTGGATACCAACGGCTGCGTCAGCGGCGGAGTATCCCTGCCCCTGGTGGAGTCCGTGGATGCATCTCCCGCTTTTCACATTTTTGTGAAGGGCGATGCAGACGTTGAAACCAGCGAGACCGTCATCCTGACCGTGAGCGAGCGCGCCAGTGGCAAAAACGCCACGCCCCCGGATGTCGAGATTGATTCTGCCAACAACCGCGTCACCTTCACCATCACCAACGACGACGCTACCCCGACGATTCCGGTCATCACCATCGCCCCGACCACGGCCAACACCCCGGTCACCGAAGGCGCGGCGGCCAGTTATACCCTGACCGCCACCCCGGCGCCGGTTTCGGCGGTGACAGTGAACCTGATGGTAGCGGATGACGCCGACAGCGACTTTATCGCCGCCGCCCATGAAGGCGCCAAGACCGTCATGATCCCGACCGCTGGCACAGCGACCTATACAGTCACCACGACGGGCGACCGCGTCTACGAGGCCGATGGCTCCGTGACCGTGACCGTAGCGGCCGATGACGCCACCCCGGCGACCTACACCGTGGGCGACCCGTCGAGCGCATCCATTGAGGTAGAAGACGATGATACGTCCGATGTATCGTTGAACGCGGCGACTCGCAGCCGCGCCGAAGACTCCGGAGCGACCGAAGCCGGCGCCGAACTGACGATTGCCGCGACCCGCGCGCTGGAGACGGCCCTGACTGTCTCCTACACGCTCGGCGGCACAGCGACCTGTGGTACGGATTACACCATCGCCGGCGCGACCTGCGACAACGACGGAACCGGAACCGGCACGATCACGCTGCCGTCCGGCGCGGCGGCGGGCGAAGGAGTCCCCATCCCGATCAGAATGGTCAACGACCATATAGCGGACAACGGAGAAACCATCATCCTGACCCTGGCGAGTGGTTCCGGATACGGACTGGGAAACCCTTCAGCCACCACTGTGACCATTTACCAGAATACCGGAGAGGCCAGCTACTCGATTCAGGGAGAACCCCATACCGGCGCGACCCTGACCATCCAGCGCGACCAATCCGACCCGGAAGGCGATGGCGGCGACATGGATCGCAGTTACTCGTGGGCATCGAAGGCTGCCCTGACCGACCCGGTCTGGACCCCTGTTGCCGGAGAGACCGGGAATAACCTGGTGGTGGGCGCTGGTCTGTTGCATCATCACCTGCGCGCCGAAGTCAGTTATGTGGACGGCAATGGTCTCGCCACCACGGTACAGACCGCATCGGTGGGTCCGGTCACCGAGCCGCCGCCGTTGCCGGTGTTGACCATCGCCACCGCCACCCCCGTCATTACCGAAGGGGAGTCGGCGTTATTTACGGTGACCTCAAACCGGGCGCTGCCGCCCGGTGAGAGCCTGGTCATCCACCGGAGTATTGCGGATACTCCCGAAGCGGCGTCGGACTTTCTGGATGAGACGAATGCGAATGTGAGCGATGACGGAGTCTGGGTATTTTCGTTTATTGCAAGCGACAGTGGCGCAACCGCGCGCCGTTTCGAGATTCCGACCGTATGCGACACGACGACCGAGCCGAGCGGGAACATTACGGTGAAATTGCGCCCGCGCTCCGGTGAATACACGGTCGTCAATCCCGCCACAGCCATGGTAATGGTGAATGACGGCGGCAACTGTGGCACACGGACTGCGACCACTCCCCGCCCGGCCTTCGGCGCCGGTTCCATCGCCGACCAGACCTGGGCGCGGGGACAAGAGATTGCTCCATTGCCATTTCCACAAGCGACCGGCGGCGCCGGAGCCCTGACCTATACCCTGACCCCGGCGCCGCCATCGGGCATCCTGTATGACGCCGGCGCATACCGATTGAGCGGGATACCGGCGCAGGCGCAGACGCGGACCCAATACGCCTGGGTAGCGACCGATGAAAACGGAGCCACCGCCACCCTGCCCTTTACCATTACCATCACCGATGTCGCGCAACTGCGCATCCAGGACGCGGTCAGAAGCGCCTTATCGGCGCTGGTGCGGCGTTCCCTGTCGAGCGCGATCACCAACATCAACGCGCGTTTTGCGGATCTGAACGGTTCCGGCCTGACCCTGGCCGGATATGCGATGCCATTGGGGGGAAGCGCAACGCCCGCAGAATGGCTGGCAACCGAAGAAGCGTGCCGGTTGCCAGAAAGCCATGACGGATGGAGCCGGGGAGCGCCCCGCCCGGACTGTGTCGATACCAGCCGCGGATGGCGCTCTGCCGAGTTGCTCGGTTCCAGCGATTTCTCGCTCATGCCGGGCGCGTCCGCCCCATCATCCGCGGATGCCCCGCGTTGGTCGCTGTGGGGACGGGGCGACCGCGGCAGTTTTGCCGGTGGCGAGTCCAACCGCTATGACGGCAAGACACGCACCGGCTGGCTGGGAATTGACGCGCGTCAGGGCGCCTGGGTAGCGGGCCTGGCTGTCTCGCGCAGTGAAGGCGAAGCGAGCTATCATACACCGGAAGACGAAGGCGACCTGGAGACTACAATCAACAGCGTCTACCCGTATGGACGGTGGAGCGTATCGGATCGACTGGAGATTCGGGCGCTATTGGGAACCGGAGACGGACAACTGCGTCATACGCCACAAGGGGAGAGTCCGTCAGACAGCGCTCTGTCGATGCGTCTGGGTTCCCTGGGATTGCGCCACTCCCTGGCGCCGGGTGGCAGGATGGAACTGGCATTACGGATAGACGCGAGTCACTCCACGCTCAAGACGCAAGACGGAGTCGGGTTCCTTCACGGACTGACGGCGGACAGTTGGCGGATTCGGGCGGGAATCGAAGCGACCCGTTCCCTGGCGTTATCCGACAACCGGGAACTTTCTCCGTTTCTGGAAATATCGATGCGCAAGGACGGCGGAGACGGATTGCGCGGAGAAGGGATTGAACTGGCGGGTGGGGCGCGTTATCAAAGACCCGGACTCTCTGTAGAGATGCGCGGACGGGTTCTGGCGGCGCACAGTGAGAAAGGCGCGAAAGAATCGGGATTGAGTGTCACCGTGCGCGGCGGCGCAGGAGCGCAGGGACGCGGACTGTGGTTTGAACTGCAACCGAACTGGGGAGCGCACACCGGAACCGGCGCGTTATGGCAGGATACCCTGCCACAGATTGAAAGCAGATCGAATCGCGCCCTGGATGCGCGCATCGGTTATGGACTGCCGGTTTCACAAGGACTGCTGACGCCGTATACCGGAGCGGGATGGATTCGGGGTCAGGAACGCTCGATTCGGTTGGGAACCCGGTTTCAGTCGGCCACCGGCCTGGGTCTGGAACTGTTCAGCGAACGGGAGATGGAGAAAGACGGGCAAACCTGGAAACTGACCCTGCGCCACCTGTTTTAGGGGCAGAGCCTGTCCTCGACTCCGATCGGGGAGCGCTGTGCCTGTCCGCAAACAGAGGTTGGTTGTATCTGCAAATAATGCGGGCGGGCACGGAGACCCGCCCCTACGGGGGGTTGGGGAGTGACGCGGTTTGTTCTGGCTTGATCGTAGGGACAGGCCCACTGTGCCTGTCCGCAAACAGAGGTCGGTTGTATCCGCAAATACCGCGGGCGGACACACAGACCCGCCCCTGCGGGGGTTGTAAACTGATTCCGGTCATTTCATCCCGGATTCCCTGGAATCGCGGGAGATGAATCGGGTCAGGGCGTTCAGGACGCCATCCGGAGACTCCGACATGATGTTGTGACCGCAATCCGGGATCATGGTGATTTCAGCCAGCTCGTTCCGTTTGGCCTCGATTTTCGCAAGTCTGGCCGGCGCCATCCTGTCCAGTTGTCCGCTGACAAACAGGATCGGGCAAGTCACTTTTTCAAATGCGGCTTCGCCGCCCCTGTAGTGATCGCAGGCTTGCAGATTGCAGTAGATGGATCCTTCCGGGCTGTTTCTCATCATGCTCATCTGCATTCCGGCAGACCAGAATCCGGGAACCGGCTCGCCTCCGATTCTGGAGGCATGGCTCCACCCCGTCATCATCGAATAGGCCTGATCAGGGTTGTCGCGGGCGGCCTCCATCAATTGCGGCGTGACCGACATCGGGTAACTGAAACCAACCAGGGAGAGGGTTCTGAGCTTGTGTTTCGCATGGTTGAAGTCAGCGGCGGCCTGTAATACAACCAGTGACCCCATGCTGTGTCCGACCAGATGAATACCGGCAGCCGGAATCATTCCGATGACGGCATTCAACCACTGCGCCATGTCTTCCACCCTGGACAACAGGGCGCCTTGACTGAATTTGTGCCCCGGCAGGTCAAGAGCCGCAACATTATATCCATGGTAGGCGAAATATCGGCTTTGGTGTGACCAGACCGTATGATCCATCGACGCGCCATGCAGGAAAACCACCGTTTCCAGGTCTTCATCCAGCTTGTGTGTCCCGGTATAAGCGTAGTAATCGGTATTGTGGATTGTGATGTACATGGACATGGTTGACGTGATCAGTTACGGGTTGCCTTCGCAGACAGATGAATACCCCTGGACAGATCCTCCAGCAGGTCGTCAATATCTTCCAGCCCTACGGACACGCGAATCGTGCCTTCACCGATTCCCGCCTTTTTCAGGTCTTCGTCGCTCATGCGGTAGTGGGTGGTGCTGGCCGGATGAATGACCAGGGATTTTGCGTCACCGACGTTGGCCAGATGTGAAAAAATCTCCAGACCTTCGGTAAATGCGCGTCCCGCTTCGCGCCCGCCTTTCAGGTTGAAACTGAACACCGCGCCGGCCCCCCTGGGCAACAGGCCTTGAGCAAGCTGATAGTCGGGATGCTCAGGCAGTTCCGGGTAACTGATTCCTTCAACCTGGTCCGAGGCTTGCAGGAATTCGATAATCTTCCGGGTGTTGGATACATGACGCTCCATTCTGATGGACAGGGTCTCCATGCCCTGGAGTATGTAAAAGGCTACAGTGGGCGACATACAGGCGCCGAAATCCCGCATTCCTTCACGTCGGGCGCGCAGCAAAAATGCCCCCTGGCTTGATTCTTCGTCAAATGACATACCATGAAAGCCTTTGTAGGGTTCGGAAAGCGTCCCGAATTTTCCGCTTCTTTCCCAGTCAAACCGGCCCTGGTCAACCAGCAGGCCGCCGATCACCGTGCCATGGCCGCACAGGAACTTGGTGGCGGAATGCATGATCAGATGAGCGCCATATTCAAACGGCTTGATCAGCCAGGGCGTGGTGAAGGTGGAATCAATCAATAATGGAATCCGGTTCTGCTCCGCAATCTCGGCTACCACCGGCAGATTCATGATGTCGTTGCCCGGATTGCCGATCACTTCGCCGAAGATCAGGCGGGTTTCAGGTCGAATGGCATTACGGATACCGTCAATGTCGCGGGGTGATACAAAGGTCGTTTCAATGCCGAATCGGGGAAGGGTGTATTGCAGAAGATTATGCGACCCCCCATAAATCGCGCTGGACGAAACCACATGGGAGCCGGCATCCATAAGAGTCGCAATCGCCAGATGCAGCGCCGCCTGTCCACTGGCGGTCGCCAGACCGCCGACCCCGTCCTCCAGCGCCGCGATACGCTCTTCCAGCACGGCTGTGGTGGGGTTGGACAATCTGGAATAGGCGTGGCCGGGACGTTCCATGTTGAACAGTGAGGCGGCCTGCGAGCTATCCTTGAAAACATAGCTGGCGGTTTGATAGATCGGGACAGCCCGAGCGCCATGTACCGGATCCGGTCGTTGTCCGGCATGCAACGCCAGGGTGTCAAAACGGGTATTAACAGGTCGTGTCATCCGCTTGTTCCAGTTTATAATGAACTCCTGCGTATCTTATCATTCATCTTTTCAGGAATCTGCCATGCCTTTGCATTTCGAGAAATCAGAATTTTCCGCTCGCCGCGCCGCGGTGACTCGCCTGCTTGAATCCAGAAATCTGGACGGGATTTTGATGTTCAAGCAGGAAAGTATGTATTATCTGACCGGTTATGACACTTTCGGCTATTGCTTTTTCCAGTGTCTGTACCTGGGCGCCGATGGCCGCTATTTTCTGCTGACCCGGGCGCCGGATCTGAGACAGGCGCGGCATACTTCGGATATTGAGGATATCCGGGTATGGGTGGACGGTGAAGGGGTTGATCCATCGTGTGACCTGAAGCGGGCATTGCAGGATTACGATGTTGCGGGGAATCGGCTGGGCTGCGAATACAACGCTTATGGTCTGTCTGCGGCCTACGGCAAAATGCTGGAAGCCGGGCTTGCCGGATTTTGCGCGCTTGAGGATGCTTCAACCCTGGTCAGTGAGCTTCGAGTGGTGAAAAGCGACGCTGAAATTGAATATGTCCGCAAGGCCGCGAGTCTGGCTGATGATGCGATGGACGCGGCGGTATCGACCGCGGGGCCGGGGGTTTTTGAAGGGGATATCCTGGCGGCGATGCAGGGCGCCGTATTCAGAGGGGGAGGAGATTATCCGGGTAATGAATTCGTGATTGGCTCCGGCTCCGGCGCGTTATTGTGTCGTTATTTCTCCGGCAGGGGCACGGTCGGCGAACAGGACCAGCTTACGCTTGAATACGCGGGTTCTTATCGGCGATATCACGCCTGCCTGATGCAGACCTTCCTGACCGGCTCTCCGGTTGCCGAGCACATTGATATGCACCGGGCCTGCGCGGACGCGATGGAAGCCTGCCTGCAGGCGATCAAACCCGGTCAGACCATGGGCGTCGTGTTTTCGGAGCATGCGCGGGTACTGGATGAGGCCGGGTATCGGGAACATCGCATGAACGCCTGCGGCTACAGCCTCGGCGCGATGTATACGCCGGTGTGGATGGATTTCCCGATGTTCTATGCGAACAATCCCTATCAAATGCGGGTCAACAATATTTTCTTTGTCCACATTATCCTGATGAACAGCGATACCGGAAATTCAATGACGCTGGGGCAAACCGTAAGGGTCGCTGAAACCGGAATTGAACGACTCAGCCGACAACCAACCGACCTGGTTATTGTTTGATTTTCCGGATCGAATCGCCGACCACTTCGGCATCGAAAACGTCAATCATCTTCTGTACGTTCGGGTCGTTGATGAAGGCCTGGCGCGCGGCTTCGCGTTGCTGTAGTTTCTGTTGTTCGATTTTCTGCGCCGGAGTGTGGTTTTCAAGGGCGGTCTGGCTCAGGTCTTCCAGTTTGACCTTGAGCCGTATGTCCATGGAGAACCGCTCCTTGAAATGCCTTTCTATTTTGTGCTTTCTGTCTTCAGTGAACATGGCGCGGCGGGAAGATTCCAGCGCTACGGTAATAACCTGACCGTCAATGGAGATCGGTGACATATTCATCAGCAGTCCCCGCTTGACATCGGTCAGCCCCGACTGGTCAATGAAGTTCTGCCATCCTTGCGGAGTTCCCGCGTTCTGAAGGTCGGGTTTTCCGGTTTCGGGCGCCGTAGGCGCCACGGATGAATCTCCTTCCGGGCGGGCACACAGAGCCGCCTCTACGGTCCTGGCGGTTGGAGGCGCCGTGGATGAATCCCCCTTGCCAGAATCCGGTTTGACGGTTTGAGGTTGCCTGCCCGAAGGGGGGTTGACGGCGCGTTTTCGGGGTTGGAACGCCAGCATCCGCAGGACCGTCATTTCAAATCCTGACCGGGGGTCCGGCGCGTAAGGGAAATCCCGCTTCCCGACCAGCGCTATCTGGTACAGTAATTGTAATTCTTCGGCATCGATCCGAGTGGAAAACCGGTTGATTTCTCCGGTATCGATGCCCTTGCATTGCAGGGATTCAGGACTGAGTTGAAAAAGCGAAACGTTGTGGATCAGGGTCATCAATTCATCCAGAGCGGTCGCATAATCCGCGGATTTCTCTGACATCCGGTCAATGGCTTTGATGCCGCCGTCCGCGTTGCCGGCAATGATTTGATCGAACAGTTGATTGATCAACTGGTCATCAATCATGCCAAGCATGGTCCGGGTCTGCGCGGAGGTAATATTGCCGTCGCAATATGCGATTGCCTGGTCAAGCAGGCTGAGAGAGTCGCGGACGCTGCCATTGGCGGACTTCGCCAGAATCCGTAATGCCTGGGGGTCGAATTTGATCTTTTCCGCCGTGAGTATGCTCGAAAGGTGAGCGCCGAGGCGTGTAATATCAACGGATTTCAGGTTGAACTGGATGCAGCGGGAAAGGATGGTGGTCGGCAGTTTCCGGGGGTTGGTGGTGGCCAGTAGAAACTTGACGTGCCCGGGTGGCTCCTCAAGGGTCTTTAACAATGCATTGAAACTATGCGTCGACAACATGTGCACTTCGTCGATCAGATAGATCTTGAATCGGCTCATGGTCGGAGTATATTGAACATTATCCAGTAGTTCCCGGGTGTCCTCGACTTTGGTTCGGGAAGCGGCGTCTACTTCAATCATATCCATCAAGTTGCCCTGATCAATGCCCAGGCAGGCGATGCATTGACCACATGGTTCGGCGCTGATCCCGGATTCGCAAGTCAATGCCTTGGCGAAAATCCTTGCCAGTGTGGTCTTGCCGACTCCCCGGGTTCCGGAAAACAGGAAAGCATGGTGAACCCGTTGATTAGTCAGCGCATTGGTCAATGCGGATACTACATGCGCCTGACCGATCACCTCGGGAAAAGTCTTTGGACGCCATTTTCGCGCCAGCGCCAGATAACTCATTGATTCAATTCCCGGGTATATGATTTTGGAGCAATCAGGATCGGGTCCAGGCATAACGGCACTCCCTGACAGACAGAGAGGCGCCCGTTTGCGCTATTGTGGTGGCGGATCCGGAGCACCGGAGTCCTGACACCCGAAATGGTCGCTGCGGCTGCTTCCTTCCGGACCTGACCGGGTTCACGACCTGTCGCCATCAGGGTGATCCTCTTTCACCGCCATAGAGATAATAACCGTTGTGCAAACAGTCCGGTAATTGTAGTGTGTATGCAGACAGTTTACTAGCAATCCAGGGTATGATCCCGTTCCCATTGTGACAGGGAACCGGAAAAGTCGTTCCATTCATCCATTTTCAGCCTGCAGTAGGCATCCACCAGCGGCGCGCCAAGCTGTGCCTTGAGTGACTGGCCTTGTTGAGTCAACCGGATCGCGTCCAGCAGGTTCAATGGCAGTTTCTTCAATCCTTCTATGGTATGGCCTTCGGTATACATGTTGATGTCAAGGCGTTTGCCGGGGTCGCGTCTGTTGTCAATGCCATCCAGTCCGGCTGCCAGAATTCCCGCCTGGAGCAGGTACGGGTTGGCGGCGCCGTCCATCAAGCGGAGCTCGAAGCGCCCCGGGTCCGGAATCCGGACCATGTGTGTCCGGTTGTTGCCACCGTAACTGACCGCGTTCGGGGACCAGGTGGCGCCCGACAGGGTACGAGGCGCATTGATCCGTTTATAGCTGTTGACAGTGGGATTGAAAATGGAAGCCAACTCTTCCACATTGTGCATGATCCCGCCAAGAAACCGGTAGGCCAGTTCTGAAAGCCCCATTTCATCTCTGGAATCAAGGAACAGATTTTCTTCTCCTGATTGATTCCAGAGCGAGACATGGGCATGACAGCCATTGCCGGTCAGATTGCTGAACGGTTTGGGCATGAATGTGGCGCGAAGACCATGATTTTCGGCAATCTGCTTGACCATATACTTGAAAAACACATGCCGGTCGGCTGTTTTCAGGCAATCGTCAAAGTCCCAGTTCATTTCAAACTGGCCGTTCGCGTCTTCATGATCATTCTGGTACGGACCCCAGTCCAGTGTAATCATGCAATCGCAAATCTGTGAAATCACGTCATATCTGCGCATCAGAGCGGCCTGGTCATAGCAGGGTTTGGATTGCTTGTCCCGGCCATCGGCAATGGACGCCCCGTCTTCACTGATCAGGAAGTATTCACACTCAACCCCGGTTTTCAGCCGATAGCCTTTCTCAGCCGCCCTGGCAATCTGGTTTTTCAATGCCACGCGGGGAGAAGCCTCGATGGCTTCTCCGTTCAGGTATAAATCCCCGGCCAGCCAACCGACTTCGGGTTTCCAGGGTAACTGGATCAGGCTGTCCGGGTCGGGGATGGCAAACATGTCTCCATCTGCCGGACTCATGTCCAGCCAGGCCGCAAACCCGGCAAATCCGGCGCCGTCCTGTTGCATTCCCCCGATCGCCCTGGCTGGTACCAGTTTCGACCGGAGCACGCCGAACAGGTCGACAAAACTGATTAAAAAATACTGGATGTTGTTTTGCTTCGCGATTGCCGCCAAATCTGTTGCCATTGCCTGTTTACCTTTTTATCGACTCATATAAAGAATAATAACGTATTTAACCAGTACTTGTTCCCGGAATCCAGTCTGTCCCAACCAGTGGAATCCTGGCCATTGCGGCCGCTTCGACCGTCAGGGCAACCATGTCTTCGGGTTCCAGGTTGCGGACATGGGTCTTGCCGGCGGCCCGGGCCAGGGTCTGGGTCTCCAGCGTCAGCGCTCGCAGATAATTGGCGACGCGCCTGCCGGCCAGTTCCGGGTCCAGCCGTTTCCCGAGGTCCGGATTCTGGGTGGATATACCACTGGGATCCTGGCCATCCTGGTAATCATCATAAAACCCGGCGCTGGTTCCAAGCTCATTATATTGTTCTTCAAATTCCGGAGAATTGTCCCCCATTGCAATCAACGCGGCGGTGCCGATCGAAACCGCGTCAGCGCCGAGCGCGAGCGCCTTGGCGACATCCGCGCCGGAACGGATGCCGCCCGATACAATCAGCTGTACCTTGCGCTGCATCCCCATGTCCTTCAAGGCGTCCACCGCGATCCGGGTTGCCGGGAGAGTCGGAATACCGACGTGTTCTATAAAAACATCCTGGGTGGCGGCAGTACCACCCTGCATTCCATCCACCACCACGACATCCGCGCCGGCCTTGACTGCAAGCTGCACGTCAAAAAAGGTGCGGGTAGCGCCAACCTTGATATAAATCGGCGCCTGCCAGTCCGTCAGTTCTCTCAATTCCTGTATCTTGATTTCAAGATCATCGGGGCCTGTCCAATCGGGATGCCGACAGGCGCTTCGTTGGTCAATTCCTTTTGGCAGGTTACGCATTTGCGCGACCCGGTCGCTGATCTTTTGACCGAGCAGCATGCCGCCGCCACCGGGTTTCGCGCCCTGCCCGACCACCACCTCGATGGCGTCCGCTTTCCTCAAATCATCGGGATTCATACCATAGCGTGAGGGCAGATACTGGTAAACCAGGAGATCTGAATGGCCCCGCTCTTCCGCCGTCATGCCGCCATCACCCGTGGTGGTGCTGGTGCCGACCGCCGACGCTCCCCGTCCGAGCGCTTCCTTGGCCTGGGCCGACAGCGCTCCGAAACTCATTCCGGCAATGGTGACCGGTGTGGATATGGTGATTGGTTTCTTCGCGAACCGGGTTCCCAGGGTGACTGACGTGTCGCATTTCTCCCGGTAGCCTTCCAGCGGATAGCGCGACATGCTGGCTCCCAGAAACAGCAGATCATCGAAAGACGGTACAACGCGCTTGGCGCCAAATCCCCGTATATCGTAAATCCCTTCTTTAGCGGCTCTCTGGATTTCCCGGATAACCGGGCGGGAGAACGTGGCTGATTCCAGCATCCAGGAATGATCAATCTTTTTCGTCATATCTGTTCGTCTTGAGCGATTTTGTTGTCAACCGACAGCGCCTTCAATAGGCGCTGGCGTTGTCGACTGCGAAGTTGTAAAGCCTGCGGGCTGATCCATATCTGCGGAAGTCGTCTGCACAGTAGTCAAGCTGCGCGTCCCGCAACAACCCGGCCAGTTCTTCCCGGTGTTCATCGCGCATCGGTTTCTCGACGCAATCCGTACCCAGACTCGCCGCTGTTCCCAATACGTAGAGCCGCGCTTCGTATATTGAATCCCCCAGATCGTTGCCTGCATCGCCACAGACAACCAGTCGGCCACTTTGCGCCATGAAAGCGCTCATGTGACCGATAGAGCCGCCAATGACAATGTCCGCTCCTTTCATCGATATACCGCAGCGCGCCGCCGCGTCTCCTTCCACCACCAGCAGCCCGCCATGGGAGGTTGCGCCGCAGTACTGGGAGGCATTGCCTTTCACCCGGACCGAACCCGACATCATGTTTTCAGCCAGGCCGGGGCCGGCATTGCCGTTGACCACGATATGGGCGGACTGGTTCATGCCGGCGCAGTAGTAGCCGACATGACCCTTGATGTTCACATCCACTGAGGACATAGCGCCGACGGCGACATTGTGTTTGCCGCCGGGATTCAGTACCTCGAACTGTCGGGACGATGCAGCGTCACTGTGCAGCGCCTGGTTCAATTCCCTGACGCTGTCGTTGGCCAGATCAAAAGTTCTCATCAGTGTCTCTCCCAACTGTAAATCCGGGCGGGTTCAGGTTCCCAGATTCGCGCATTCCGGTTACCCGGTAACTGCGCTATGGCGCGGTACTCCGAAGACATGGCCACCCAGTCGTCGGTTTCCGCGATCACGGCAGGCTTGCAGGCGATCGGGTCCCGCAATACCGCAAATCCATCCCGGGTTCCGATTGCAAAGGTGTAGAATCCGTCCAGATCAACCAGCGCCGCTTCCATCGCTTCGTTCAATGTGGCTCCCTGACCCAGGCGCCAGGTCAGATAGCCGGCGGCTACTTCACTATCGTTATCGGTCTGGAAGCGGATGCCTTCTCTCTTCAGGTTTTCCCGGAGCCTGTTGTGATTGGACAGCGAGCCATTGTGTACCAGGCACAGGTCAAGCCCTGTATTGAACGGGTGGGAGTGTTCGGTCGTAACGGCGCTCTCCGTTGCCATGCGGGTATGACCGAGCGCATGGGTTCCGCTCATTGAGTCGAGGTCGAATTTCCGGATAACCTGGTCAGGCAGGCCTTTTTCCTTGAAAATCTCGATTGAGCTTCCGGTGCTGGTGATTCTCACCTCCTGGATATTGTCCTCTATCCAGCCGCAGACCGTATCTCCGTCCCCCTGGATTATGGCGACGGCATGATTGGAGACCGGGCAAAGCGAGGCGGTCGGGTCGATGCCTGAATGGATGGACTCCGCTATCCGGTTCCAATCAGTATCATCGGCGCCCTGGAGTGTTATCTTGACAGAATCATCCGGCACAGGGTCGTGGTAGATCGCAAAACCGGCGCTGTCCGGGCCGCGGTCCGTCATCTGGACCAGCATGGCGGAAACCAGGCTCCCCAGATTTTTCTCAAGCTCTGGCGATTTTGTGTATAAACCGACTATTCCACACATAAGCAGTTATCACTCAAGGTTGGTTGTAAAGAACAGGAAGCCCCGGCTCACGGCCCGTTGGCCGACAAGTCCGGTTGCCATAATAATGACAGGTATCGTCAGGTTAGTAAACAGGTTATGACCAGGTTATGACCGGATCAGCTATAATCCGGCCAACCTCACAACCCGAAGTATATCCAATCAGGTTTATGTCAGAAAAGATACAGATGCAATTCCCGCGGAAGCGGAAAATCGGCATGACCGGATCATGACGTTCTCCATTATCGGGCATTGCCATGACAGCAACATGTTCGGAGCGGCAATTACCACCTCCAGCATTTGTGTCGGCGCTCGTTGTCCATACGCCAGGGCGAGCGTGGGCGCCGCAGCTTCCCAGAATATTACGGACCCGGCATTGGGTCCGGCCCTGCTCGATCAACTGGCGTTGGGAAAATCCGCGCAACAGGCGCTGGATGACGTCGTCACCGGGTTGAAAAACGCCGAATACCGCCAACTGACAGTGATTGATTCGAACGGCGATACCGCTTGTCATTCCGGCCGTGAAATCCTGGGTGTCAACGGCCAGTCCAGTGGCGATCATTGTTTTGCCGCCGGTAATCTCCTGCAAAACCAGACTGTGCCGGAAGCCATGACCAGCGCCTTCGGGGAACTGCGCGGCATGCACCTTGCCGGGCGACTGTTACATTCGCTGAAGTCGGGTCATGACGCCGGAGGGGAGGCGGGTGAAGTCCATTCCGCCGCGTTACTGGTGGTTGATAGCCAGCCATGGCCGCTGGTGGACCTGCGCGTGGACTGGTCAGACGATAATCCGATCTTGCTGCTACAGGCGCTCTGGCATGATTATGAACCACAGATGATGGATTATGTGGCGCGCGCCATCAACCCGGCCAACGCCCCGTTTTACGGGGTTCCGGGCGATTTGTAGCCTTCTTTCAACTGTGTTGCAACTCAAACAACGAGCCGAATTGCGGTAATCTGTCTTCGATTCCGGCAAGGCGCAGTGTGTGCCAGGCCATGGCGTGGTTGGAGGATGTGATCGGCAGGCCAAGGCTGCCTTCCAGTTTCCGGCAGGCCTCGATGAGTCGTACCGAGGTACAGGAAACGAAAACGGCGTCTATATCCGCAGGTTTCATGATTTCCCGGATTCCCGATTCAATGGATTGCGGGGTGATACGGGCTACCCTGGAATCCCGGTTCTCATTGAATGATCCGAATACCGGGACGGTTAGCCCCCGGTCAGTCATGTATCGGGCCACGATTCGATTGACCGATTCGCTGTAGGGAGTCAGGACACCCACCCGTTTGACATCAAGCGCACGAAAAGCCGCGAAGGCGGCGGTGATGGGAGTGGTACATTTCGCATCAGGCTGCGCCGCGAGGATGCGCTCGAATACCTTTTCCTCGCCTATAGCCATGCTGGCCGAAGTACAACCATAAGCAACCACGTCCAACGGCGTACCCGGAGTCAGTAACCGGGCGCTCCCGGTAATCCGTGGAGCCATTGCGCACAGCGATTCGGGCGTGATCACATCGTCGTTGGGGATGCGGTTGTGGTACAGCGCAACCCCGTCCACTGGATGAAATATCCGCCGCCATTCATGCTCGATGGTATAGTCCGTAGACAGCACAATCAGCCCGATTTTCGCGCGGGCGGCAATGCCCTCATCCGTCTCGAAAGGCAGGTTTTCGAGCAGTATCATGCTGTTTTGGTTCGGTGGTCGTTCTTCGGGAACCCTATGGTCGATACCTTGATCAATCTCGTTATTCCGACCCTTGCCATTTCCTTATATTGCGATATCCTCATTTATGTCAGAATCCCCGTTTGAAGCGTCGCAAGTATAAAGCGCATGTTGATTTGCTTCCGAGAAAGCCTTATGGACCCAAGTATATCACCTTCCCCAAGCACTCGTTAATCCCCGGTTTTCTGAATGTAGAGAGCAAATGAATTGTCCGGTTGAGTAGCACATAAACTGTCCGGTTTTACACAGTACTGAAAGGGGGTGCTGGATGAACCGGGTGGAGTGGTTACAGGAGACCAGGCTAATGAGATTTGAAGAAGCGTATGAAGGATGGAACAAGAGCCGATTGACGCAGGAAGAAGCGGCGAATTTGTTGGGGGTGTGCAGTCGCACATTCCGTCGTTATGTAGATCGTTACGAGGAAGAAGGACTGGACGGATTGTGTGATCGTCGTTTGAGTGAAGTGTCGCATCGTCGGGCGCCGGTAGACGAAGTGATGGATGTGGTGGAGCGTTATCGAGATCATCACCGGGGTTGGAACGTGAAGCACTTTCATTCCTGGTATCGTCGGGATGGAGGTCAGAGGAGTTATACGTGGGTGAAGAGTCAGTTGCAGGGAGCGGGTGTGGTGAAGCGGTACGCGAAGCGCGGGGCGCACCGCAAGAGACGGGAGTCGTCGCCGTGGCCGGGGATGATGTTGCATCAGGACGGCAGTACCCACGAGTGGGTGGAGGGTCAGCGCTGGGATTTGATTGTGACGATGGACGATGCGACCAATGAGCATTACTCGATGTTTTTCTGTGAACAGGAAGGCACTCGCAGCAGTTTCCGGGGGGTGCGCGAAGTGATTGAATCGAAAGGACTGTTCTGTTCGCTGTACACGGATCGAGGCAGTCATTACTGGCATACGCCCCAGGCTGGAGGCAAAGTGGACAAGAACAATCCCACACAGTTCGGACGCGCCATGAAGCAACTGGGCATCGAGATGATTCCAGCCTACTCACCGCAGGCGCGCGGGCGCTGTGAGCGGGTCTTTCGAACCCACCAGGACCGTCTGGTCAAGGAACTGGCCAGCGCTGGCATCACCGATATGGACACGGCCAACCGCTATCTCCAAAACGAGTATCTGCCCGCCTACCATGCCGAGTTCAAGAAACCGGCTCGTGAACCCGGCAGCGCCTTTGTGGCCTGTCGCGATCCATCGGTACTGGATGACATTCTGTGTGAGCGCCATGAGCGAATGGTGGGTGCAGACAACTGTGTGCGCTATCGGCGCAAAGTGCTACAGATTCCGGCAGATCGGCATCGTTGCCATTACGTAAAAGCCCGCGTCCAGGTACTGGATTACCCGGATCAGGGTCTGGCGGTTCATCACGGCCCCAGAGAACTGGCCCGATACGATGCCAAGGGGCAATTACTATGAACTCGCATCCGAACGACCGCGTCCGGTCCGCCGCGCACGTTCGGTTTGATTCATCCTCCGGGTTAACCCGGAGGATGAATCAAGGTATCATCATAGCGGACAATTCATTTGCTATAAAACCGGACAAGTCTATTTGCTCTTAACAATCCCCGGTTTTCTGAACTTATGTATCATAATAATTGTACGTCTATCTGCCGTATGCTATTATGTTTTCAATAGACATTAACCCCGGCCAGCGCGGCGAACCGACAACAACCGAGACAATGATCATGAAAAGAGCAATCACACTGGCGGCATCAATCACACTTCTGGCGCCGGTATTCGCGGTCCAGGCGGACGAATGGGTGAACGAAGATACGCAACAAGAGGCAATAACGCAATGGGAGCAATGGAATCAACATAATCATAGCGGATGTTCGCAACTATATTTATCGCCAGAGCGAGCCTGCGATGACTACCAGGGCGGAAGCGCGGGCGATGACAACCTGTACGGCAACGAAGGCAATGACGCACTGTACGGCGACAATGGCGATGACACCCTGTACGGCATGGATGGCGATGACAATCTGTGGGGCGGCTATGGCGATGACAAGCTGAACGGAGGCGCGGGCAATGACATCCTGGACGGCAAGGCTGGCGATGACCACCTGTACGGCGGCGATGGCAATGACTACCTGATGAGCGGCAGCGGCCATGACACCCTGTACGGAGAAGCGGGTAATGACTCACTGTGGGGCGGTTGGGGTGATGACACCCTGTACGGAGGCGCGGGCAACGACCACCTGAGCGGCGACAATGGCGATGACACCCTGTGGGGCGGCGATGGCAATGACTACCTGAACGGCAGCTTTGGCGATGACATCCTGTACGGAGGCGCGGGCGATGACAAGCTGAACGGACACAAGGGCAATGACCGCCTGGAAGGAGGCTTGGGCGATGACGAACTGACCGGCAGCATTGGCGATGACTTCCTGCGAGGTGGCGCCGGCAATGACACCCTGTACGGCAACGTTGGCGATGACCACCTGTGGAGCGGCGCGGGCGATGACAAGCTGTACGGCGGCAATGACGATGACACCCTGTACGGCGGCGATGGCGATGACTGGCTGGAAGGAGAAATGGGCGATGACTGGCTGTATGGAGGCTGGGGCGATGACTGGCTGAATGGAGGGGGCGCGGCGGACTTCCTGGACGGATACTATGGCAATGACCACCTGGAAGGAGGCGAAGGCAATGACCGTCTGATCGGAGGCTTGGGCGATGACCGCCTGATCGGAGGACGGGGCAATGACCGCCTGATCGGAGGACGGGGCAATGACTACCTGGACGGCGGCGATGGCAATGACATCCTGCGAGGTGGTGGCGGCAATGACTGGATACTTGGAGGCGCGGGCAATGATGACCTGCGAGGGAATAAAGGTTCCGACTTCATGAGCGGCGGCGGCGGCGCGGATACCTACAACATACAAGGAAAGCGTAGCGACCATGACATTATCCTTGCTGATGAAACCGACAATATCGCCGGTCAATTCAGCAATCTGGAAAGTATCAGCCTGAACGATGTGACCCTGCCAAGTATCGAGATACAGGGAAAGACTTACACACTGGACGCGAGCATCCTGGCCGACCATGCCCACCGGATAAACGGCGCGGATATTATCTACAGGAAGCCGTGAGGGGCGCGGGGCAGTTTCGGTCTGTTCGAGTGCGTGGCTGTGTGATCATCCGTGTGCTACTCAACCGGACAATTCATTTGCTGGTAACACCCTCTATTTTCGCCGTTGTCTAAGGAGAGAAGCGCTTTTTGATGTAGTGCTTTACGGATGAGCGCTGCCACCACGACAATTTCTGCCCGATCGCTCCCGACCTTTTAAGGTCGCGTTTCAGGTCGGGCCACACTGCGCCGACATTTTCCGGATTCAGTTCGAGACCGGCATACGGGCAGGAATCACAAACGACGCTTTCCAGAAATGATTTTTTGCCGGTGTCATACCTGGAAACATAGTTGTTGGATGCAATGCCATCCCCGCCACCGCCGGAACCGCCGCCAGATCCTCCCCCGCCCCCGCCCCCGGCGCCCCCGCCTCCGCCAGATGCCAGGGCCAGTGTACAGACCAGAAAACCTGAAACTATGATACCTTTCGCGATATTTACATTTTTACTGTACATATATGCACTCATTGACATGGATACCCCCTGTTTGGCGCTGGAGTTCAGTTATTGATGAATCGAAAGCAATAATATCATGCTGATTGCCATTATTGGACATGGTTAAAGCGGTTAGTTCAATCCGGTCGCCGTTTCTGGCGCATATTCTGGCGGGAACGCTGGTCGCGGCGGGTTACGGCTTCATGGCCATCCAGTCAAGCGCTTCCCCTGGAGGCGCCGACCTGTTCGGTTTTCTCGGAGGATACTGGTATGTCGCAGCCGTTATTGCGGTTTACTGGTTCTGGTTGCGGGCCGGGCAGGTTTCCTTGAGTTTCTGGTCGGTTTTCCTGTGGGCGGCGCTGTTCCGGCTGGTCGGCGTCTGGGGGGAACCGATACTTGAAGACGATTTCTACAGATACCTCCTGGACGGATGCCTTTTTGTATCCACCGGCTCACCATACAATATTGCGCCGTCTTCTCTTTTTATCGACAACGACCTTATCCCCGCCTGTGAAGCCACATTGAGCGGGGTGAACAATCCGGACCTGCCCACCATTTACGCTCCCTTGCTGCAATATGTATTCGGCCTGTCCCATCTGCTGTCGCCGGCGAATGTCGATGTTCTGCAGCTCATCATGGCGATTTTTGATCTGGCCGTTATCTGGCTGCTGGGCAGGTACACAGGTACACCGGCCCGCCATGTATTGCTGTACGCCTGGTGTCCCCTGGCGCTTAAGGAATTTGCCTTTACGGCACACCCGGATGTCATCGGCGCCTGTCTTTTGCTGGCTGCGTTTATCGCCCGCAAAAACAGCCGCGCCACGGCAGCCTGCATACTGATTGGTCTCGCCATTTGCACGAAAATATTCGCGGTACTGGCTTTGCCCTTTTTCCTTTACCGGCAGCCGTTGCGTTATTGGGGAATTACATTTGGCGTCATTGCCCTGTTGTATTCCCCGTTTCTGATCCAGGGGCAGACGGATATGCCGACGCTCGGGATATTCGTCGAGAGCTGGAACTTCAATCCATTCCTGTTTGATCTGGCGCTGGCGCTGATGTCCGACCTGCCGGCGAGGATTCTGTGCGCGGCCCTGTTCCTGGCCTGGTTTGGATTTTATTTTGTCCGATACAACCGCCAGTGCAAGGCTACTGAAATACCCAGAATGGACTGGGTGTTCGGAATGTTTCTGTTGTTGTCGCCCGTGGTCAATCCATGGTACCTGATCTGGCTGCTGCCATACTCGGCGCTCCGTCCAAGTTGCTGGGCTTGGACCGCCTCCATTTTCGTGTCTATGTCCTACGTGACGGGGCTGAACCTGGCAGACCCGGAGTTGCAGGCCTACCAGGTCGCCGCGCCTGCCCGGATTGTCGAAATGGCAGGCATCGCAGTCGCGTTGCTGATCGACTACAGAAGGGGCGGGTTGCGGGTATCGCCCGGGAATCAGTGAAGGCTTTGAGGCTTGGGCGAGACAGCCAGTCGTATAATCCAGTAAAAAATCCGGTATCCGGCCATCAGTGAACCCCGTAGTGTACCGGACACCTTGGATTTCCCCACCCTCTGCCGGTAACGCACCGGCGCTTGCAGAATCGTGGCTCCAGCCCTGGAAGCCTTTAATTGCATCTCTGCCGTCCAGCCGAAACTTTCATCCTCCACTTGTAGTTTTTCCAGTGTGCTTTTGTTCAAGGCTCGCATCGGCCCAAGATCTTCGTAGCGGAAACCGTGAAGCAGCCGAATGACGCGACAGGCCATTTGTGTTCCCCATTTCTGGTGTTGGAGCAGGCCGCCCGGCGTGTCCCTGTCCTCCTGTCTGCAACCGATTGCAAGATCGCAATGATCATGCGCCACCGGTTTCAGCAGCTTGGCCAGGTCTTCAGGATAGTCGCTGTAGTCACCGTCTATAAACGCCAGGATGTCGGTATCGCCGGCTGCGAGAATCCCGGTCAAACAGGCTTTGCCGTAACCCTTTTGTGGTTCTCGAACCACCCGGGCCCCTGCTTGCGCGGCCTTTACAGCCGTTGCGTCCCGCGAGGCGTTATCGACCACCAGAATCTGGTCCACGCAATCGGGAAGATCGTGAATCACGCTGGTTATGGATTCTTCTTCGTCCAGCGCCGGAATGATCACGGTAATATGCCGGTGATTGATCATGGTTTTATTCGTTCAGTCTCCAGTCGTACTCATAGTTGCTGATCGTCTTGAAAGCCTCCAGTTCCCGGGCCAGAGCGGGTTGCGCATACTGCATGAAATGCTCGATGATCTCACGGTCGCTGTCCCCGAAATCCTCCGCGTACCAGTCGAAAATACTGGACACGGTCAACTTGTCTCCGTCAACGGTGACACCCCGGGGATGATTGATGTACTGCCTCGCGGCGTCATCCAGCAGGTTCTCGATGTTGCTCGCTGTGAAGGCCATCGCCTGCAGGTTGGGACAGCCGATGGACGCGCAATTCACGGCATAGTGAATCCGGCTGTCCCGGAACACGGGGCGCAGAATTTCATGTTCGATATCATCCAGGCTGAGTTTCATTCCTTCGACCGTGACCAGTTTTTCTTTCCACGGACCGCGCGACAGCAGGCTATAGGAAATTTTGCGAATACTTTTCACCGGATAATGATCGAGAATCACTTTTATTGTCAATGCGTTATACAGGTTTATCCAGTAAGCATACTGCTGCCCCCGGTTCAACTCCGTTACGATTACGGACTGCAACCTGTCGAGATAGCTCTCCAGCTCTTCCCGGTCTGCCGGGGTCACAGCCGAATACCGGAAGTAATTCAATCCCTGTTTCTCCTCGATATAGGCATCCAGCAACCGGTTCCAACTGCTGTGGTCTATCGCAATTTCACGGTCTGCGTTGGAGCGGCTCCAGTACTGCGCCAGATTCGAGTCTGCAAATGAGTTACAGGAGAGTGTGATGAGCAGGAGAAAAACGCCTGAAAGGGTAGTTCGCGCTGTATTCATGTGGGTATCTGTTGTCGGTCGGGGTTGTTTGTGGTTCTGTCTGTATGGTCTGACAGCAGAATCGGTGATTAGTGCATTTTATCTACCGGGAATATAATCCGGTCTGGATGCGGGGGACAACCCCTGTCGCCACCCCTGTCGCCGCCGCGCATGGATTCCTCTTGCATTCAGGTGGCGACAGTCGGGTTTATTGATTATAGTCCGGTCATGATGGAGCAATTTGACTACATTATTGTTGGCGCCGGTTCCGCCGGTTGTGTACTGGCTAACCGGCTTTCGGAAAATCCCGATGTCCGTATCCTGCTGCTTGAATATGGCGGCAGGGACAATAGCCTGTTTATCCAGATGCCTGCGGCCCTGTCCATCCCGATGAATACGAACCGGTTTGCCTGGCAGTTTTACAGTGAACCCGAGCTCTTTCTCGATAATCGGAGAATACATTGTCCCAGGGGCAAGGCGCTCGGGGGTTCTTCTTCCATCAATGGCATGGTCTATGTTCGGGGGCATGCGATGGACTATGAGGAGTGGGCCGAGCAGGGAGCGCGGGATTGGGACTATCGACATTGCCTGCCTTATTTCAGGAAGGCCGATGACTGGAAGTTCGGCAGCGATGAGTATCGCGGCCAGGGTGGTCCGTTTGCGGTCAACAATGGCAATGAGATGAAGAACCCGTTGTATCGAGCATTTATCGACGCGGGTATTCAGGCTGGCTATGCCCACACTGAAGATTACAATGGGTTCCGTCAGGAAGGTTTTGGCGCGATGCACATGAATGTCAGGAATGGAGTGCGCTGGTCTGCCGCCAACGCCTATCTGAAGCCGGCCATGCAGCGCGGCAACCTGAAAGTGGTGACGCGGGCACTGACTCGTCGAATTATCCTTGATCATAAAAAAGCGACCGGCCTTGAATATCAGGTCGGTGACCAGCGTTATACAGTCAAAGCCAATAAAGAGGTTATCTTAAGCGCCGGTTCGGTCGGGTCCCCGCAGTTGTTGCAGATATCCGGAATCGGTCCGGCGGACGCGCTGAAGGAGGCCGGGGTCGAGGTGATTCACGGCTTGCCCGGAGTGGGCGGCAATCTGCAGGATCATCTGGAATTTTATTTCCAGTTCCGTTGCAGGAAGAAAATCACCCTGAACGGGAAGCTTGATCTCTGGAACAAATTCCTGATTGGCGCCAGATGGTATCTGTTCAAGACCGGGCTGGGCGCTACCAATCATTTTGAGTCCTGTGCGTTTATTCGATCCCGCGCCGGAATCAGGGCGCCCGACATTCAATACCACTTCTTGCCGGCGGCGATGAGATACGATGGCAAAGCGGCCTTTAATGGTCACGGATTCCAGGTTCATGTGGGACACAACAAGCCATCCAGCCGTGGCCGGATCCATATCCGGTCTTCTGACCCACTGGACAAGCCATCCATTTTGTTCAATTACCTGCAAACAGAAGCGGACAGGCAGGGGTTCAGGCAATGTGTCCGATTGACCCGGGAAATCATGGCGCAACCGGCCATGCGGGACTATCGCGGCGCAGAGATACAGCCGGGCGAATCGATATGCGATGATGATGAAATTGACGCCTGGGTCCGGCAGAACGTGGAAAGCGCTTATCATCCCTCCTGTAGTTGCAAGATGGGAAATGACGAGTCGGCTGTGGTTGATTCTGAGACCCGGGTCAGGGGTATCGATGGTTTGAGAGTGGTGGATTCTTCTGTTTTTCCCGTTATTCCGAATGGAAATCTGAACTCACCGACCATCATGCTGGCCGAACGCGCCGCGGATTTGATCAAGGGCAGGGGTATGCTTGCTCCGGCCGATGTCGAGGTCGGTATCGCGGATAACTGGCGGGAAAGCCAGCGATAGGTTGCCCGGACAGGCACGGAGACCTGTCCCTACGCTGGCATGAGTCGTCGATAGGGCTTGTTGGTTGCCCGGACAGGCACGGAGAGCCGCCCCTGTGGTGGTTGGATGGGGGTCAGGTCAGGTGCGTAGGGGCGACCCTCTGTGGTCGCCCGTTTTATTTTCGTATGCAGATGTCGGTTGTGGATTCCCGCATTCGCGGGAAAGACGGGAGGGGCGCGGGATTGACGGGGACATAACCCATTACTCCCCCCTGGAGGGGGAGTATCAAATCCGCATAGCGGATTTGGTGGGGGGATTTTTGTATCTCAGGCCAGTTCCGGGTAATGGTGGTCTCTGGCGAATGCTTCCAGCTCGAGGAGCGGTCGATACGCATCGGCCTCAATCCTGGAAAAGCGTTTGATTGCAAGAAAGGAGCGGATACTGGAGGGAAGCTCTTCGAGGCAGGCATTCATGGCCCGGGTAAGGCTGGACGGATCCAGTTCAGAGCGTTTCGGCTGGACGAATGGCAGTCCGGCAGTTGAGACCGTCTGACCGATAATTCTGGTTCCGGGGATCCCGGGCCGGTTCCGCTGCCGGGCAAAATGCCAGGTAACCGCGTCGATTGCCGCGATGTCCGCGTGACCCTGCGCCAGATTGCGGATGCTGGCGAGGTGGGAACCGCTGATCAGGGTTTGCCTGAAGAACGGGGCGCCGTTGGCGACCCGGCTGACTTCATATCGCAACACATTCATTCCGCTGTTTGAATCACGGTTGTTGAACGTCGCTGTTGAGCCGGAGAAATCGTTCAGGCGCCGCCCCGGATGACTTTCCCTGGCAACGATCCAGCTGGAGTAGTGGATGCCGTCACATCCTTTTACATCGAATTGCGCGACACAAACCGGCTTGTGAGTGCGGACCAGTTTCGTGATCAATGGGTAGCCACAGGTATGGCCGAGCAGCAGGTCAGGAGACTGGAGCGCCGCGTCCTTGCAATCGAACCGGAGCGTGACCGGAGTGTTGAACGGGGCGGGCAGGTATTCATGCAGATTCCGGAACAATGCTGTCCAGGCATTCTGAAGTTCAGGTGAAAAGGCATACATGCCGCATTGCAGCGCGGACGGTGATTCAACAGGGTTCATGCGAGTGTATATGGCGCCGGGGACAGGCTCTGTTTCTACTGGTATTGTAACCATTGTTTGGTTATATTTATCCGCAATTTTCCCACAGGCCACTTGATGCCACGACATAAAAGGCGTACCCGGGCAACACCGGTCTTTCGGCTCAACCAGCTTCCGGTCCGATCGTTGACCAATCCGTACTCTCCAATCTCCGTGTTGAGCGAAGAATCCCTGGAAATGATCCATGATGATTCGTTGCGTATTCTCGAACAAATCGGCCTGGAGATCATGAATGACCGCGCCAGGGCGCTGATGGTGGAGCATGGCGCCGAGATCGCCCCGAAAACCGGCTATGTCAGAATGCCGCGGGAGCTGGCGCTTTCGATGATTTCCACCATCCCCGCAGAATTTACGCTGCATGCGAGAAATCCGCGTTTCAATTCAACTTACGGCGGTAACCGCATCAATTTTTCACTGGTCGCCAGCGCTCCGAACTGTTCGGACCTGGACAACGGTCGGCGCGCCGGCAATTTCGCGGATTATTGCCGGTTCCTGAAACTCGGTCAGATTTTCAATGTGATTGCCTGCCACATGGCTTATCCGGTCGAGCCGACAGACCTGCCCCCGCATCTGAGGCATCTGGACGCATATCATGCCTACATTACCCTGACCGAGAAACCGTGGGGAGTCTACTGCCTGGGCAACGGCAGGGTTGAGGATGGGCTGGAAATGCTCGCCATCGCCAGGGGTTTGACCAGGGAGCGGATCAAGGCTGAACCCGGTATTATAACGGTGGTCAATACCAACTCGCCGTTGAGGGTGGATGTGCCGATGCTGGATGGGCTGATGACGATGGCCGAATATGGGCAGCCGGTGGTGGTGACTCCGTTTACGTTGTGCGGCGCCATGAGTCCGGTCACACTGGCCGGGGCGTTGGCCCAGCAAAACGCCGAAGCTCTCGGCGTACTCGCGATTACCCAGATGGTCAATCCCGGCGCGCCGGTCATGTATGGAGGATTTACGTCGAATGTGGACATGAAATCAGGTTCGCCCGCGTTCGGCACCCCGGAATACGCGAAGGCGGTTCTGGCTGGAGGGCAACTGGCGCGGCGGTACGGCATCCCATACCGTACTTCCAATGTGAACGCGGCAAATTGCGTCGATGCCCAGTCGGCCTGGGAGTCGGGCATGTCATTGTGGTCGGCGGTGATGGGTTACGGCAATATGATCATGCATAATGGCGGCTGGCTCGAAGGCGGGTTGTGCGCGTCTTTCGAGAAGCTGATTGTCGATGTGGAAATGGCGCAGATGATGTCGGAGTTCCTGCAACCGATTGCAGTCAACCCGGAAGAAATGGCTTTTGACACGATTGCGGAGGTTGGCGCGGGCGGTCACTTTTTCGGAGCCGCGCATACCATTGCGAGATACAGGGACGCTTTTTATGATCCGGTGGTTTCGGACTGGAGCAACTTTGAAAGCTGGCGGGAAAAGGGTTCGATTGATACGGCGCAGCGCGCGAACAGACTATTCAAACAGTTGCTGCGCGATTATCAGCAACCCGATCTTGACCCGGCCACCAAAGAGCGTCTGGACGAATATGTGGCGCGCCGGAAAACTGAAATCAAACCTTCCTGGTGAATTCAGGACAACATATAGAGGTTTATTGATGAAAACACAGACACAGGTTGCGGTTATCGGGGGCGGGGTGGTCGGTTGCAGTGTACTCTATCACCTCACCCGACTCGGCTGGAAGGACATCATGCTGATCGAGCGGTCGGAGTTGACATCCGGTTCCACCTGGCATGCCGCCGGGGGATTTCATACCCTCAACGCCGATACCAATATAGCCGCCTTGCAGGGCTACACGATTGGCCTGTACCGGGAACTGGAGGAAATTTCAGGACTTGAGTGTGGCTTGCATCATGTCGGCGGCATTACGCTGGCCGGGACGCCGGAGCGGATGGACTTCCTGAAGGCGTCGCGCGCGAAACATCGTTATATGGGGCTGGATACGCACCTGGTTACTCCCGGGGAAATCAGGCAACTATCCCCTGTCACCAGTACCGAGGGTTTGCTGGGCGGGTTGTATGATCCTCTTGACGGTCACCTGGACCCGTCCGGAACCACCCGCGCTTATGCCAGGGCGGCACAACGACAGGGCGCTGAAGTGGTATTGAGAAACCGGGTTCATCAGACCAGGCCGCGAACCGACGGAAGCTGGGAGCTGGTGACCGACCTGGGCACGATTACCGCCTGCCATGTAGTCAACGCCGCCGGACTGTGGGCGCGCGAAGTCGGCGCGATGGCCGGTGTCAGTCTGCCCCTGCATCCGATGGAGCATCAATATCTGGCTACCGGGAAAATTGATGAGGTGGTGAATCATGGCCGGGAGTTGCCGCATGTCATGGACCCGGAAGGGGAAAGCTATTTACGTCAGGAAGGGCAGGGGCTGGTGATCGGGTTTTATGAGCAGCAATGTACGCCATGGGCGGTGGAGGGTACGCCATGGGATTTTGGCCATGAATTACTGCCCGATAATCTGGATAGAATAGGCGATGCGATGGCTCATGCCTTCAAGCGGTACCCGGTGCTCGAAAATGCCGGGATCAAGACGATTATCAATGGCCCGTTCACTTTTGCGCCGGACGGCAATCCGCTGGTCGGCCCGGTTCCCGGATTGAAAAATTACTGGTCGGCCTGTGGCGTGATGGCCGGTTTCAGCCAGGGTGGAGGGGTCGGGTTGACGCTGGCGCAGTGGATGGTCGACGGCGAGCCGTCCCGCGATGTATTTGCGATGGATGTCGCCCGGTTCGGAGATTATTGTACCCGCGCATACACCCGGATCAAGGTCTGCGAAAACTACCGGAGACGTTTTTCCATTTCTTATCCGAACGAAGAACTGCCGGCGGCGCGCCCCTTTCATACTACCCCGGCTTATGGAATCTGGCAGCGGCAAAACGCGGTTTTCGGGTCGGCTTACGGTATGGAAGCGGTCAATTATTTCGCCCCTGCGGGGGAAGAACCTTATGAGATTCCATCATTCCGGCGCTCGAACGCTTTTGCGGCCGTTGCCGGAGAGTGTCATGCCGTGCGCACCGCGGTGGGTATTAACGAAATCCATAATTTCAGTAAATTCGAGGTCACCGGAAAGAATGCCCGACAATGGATCGATACGATCATGGCCGGTCGAATGCCAAAGGAGGGGCGATTGACCCTGTCGCCGATGCTGAGCCGCAGGGGTAAACTGATCGGCGATTTCACGATCTCCAATCCGGGTGACGACGTTTTCCAGATGAATGCCTCTTATGCGGCCCAGGCCTTCCACATGCGATGGTTTGAGTGGCATTTTGGCGAGGGAGTGCAGGTAACCAATATCTCACGGCAGCGAACCGGATTCCAGATCGCCGGTCCCAATGCCCGGGAATTGCTTGGCCGTGTCACGTCGGCCGATGTCAGTACCGCGTCCCTGCCTTTTCTCGGCGTGTGTCGAATGCAGATCGGTCCCTGTGAGGCGATTGTGCAGAGGATTTCCTATACCGGCGATTTGGGATATGAGATCTATGTGCCGGCGGACCAGCAGGTTGCGCTGTATACCGCATTGAGCGAGGCCGGGCGGGACCTGGGTTTGCGGCCGTTTGGAATGAGGGCCATGATGAGTCTGCGCCTCGAAAAGTCCTTCGGTTCCTGGTTAAGGGAATACAGACCGGATTTCATGCCCGTGGAAACCGGCATGGACCGGTTTGTCGACTATGACAAGGCATCGGATTTCATGGGTAAACAGGCCGCCATGAAAGACAGGGCGGCTCCGCCTGTCAGGAAATTATGTACTTTTGTTGTGGATGCCATTGACGCGGACGCGGTTGCGGATGAACCGATCTGGCATGACGATCAAGTGGTCGGATTCGTCACTTCAGGCGGTTATGCCCACTATAGTGGGAAAAGTGTCGCCATCGGCTTTTTACCGGTTGAGCTGATCGAAGAGGGCCGGCGGGTTGAGATCGAAATTCTGGGTGAAAAACGTCCGGCCCGACTGGTTACCCGGCCGTTGTTCGATCCTGAAGGGTCCCGAATGCGGGATTAACCGGACCTGAAGGGCCTGATTCCGAAAAGGGCTGGCTGAAAGTCTTCGAGCGAGTCGAGCAACTGTTCCGCTCCGTGGTATCGGGATCGATCCATATTCGGGTCCGGTACGGCGATGACCCGCATCCCGGCCGCGAGACCGGCCGCGAGACCGGATGGCGCGTCTTCGAAAACCAGCGTTTCTCCCGGTACAGCCGCCAGACGTCTCGCGGCGACCAGAAAGATATCCGGGGCCGGTTTACCCTGTTCGACTTCAGCGTCATCCCCGGTTACCACGACGTCGAACAATGAGAACCAGGCGCGGTGCCGGGTGATCTTGATCTCGAACATTCCCCGGTCCGAGCTGGTTGCGACGGCAACCGGAATCCGGTTCCGATGCAGATGCCGGATCAGGCGTTCGGCGCCGGGCAGGGGGTCGTTCTGTGCGAATGCCTGCCGCAGGAGAACGTTCCTTTCCTCAAGATATTGTTCCGCGCTGATCGGAAGATCAAGCGCGTCAACCAGGTATCGGGCGGCATCCAGTTGGGGGCGGCCAATCATGTTGCCCTTGATGGACCAGTCAAAGGTCTTGCCGAACCGGTCTGTGATCTGCCGGGTGACCTGTGTGTAGATACATTCTGTATCGAGCAATAATCCATCGACATCAAAGATGGCAAATTTCGCGGGGCGCGGATGATTCATGGTGAGCGGATGATGGAGGATTACGGAAAAGTGTCTGATAATATGGTATAGTCACGGGCTGTCAATCGTATAACGCTAAATTGCCATGTCAATCACCTTGACCGAATCCGCCGCAAGAAGAGTCCGTAATCACCTGGTTTCGCGTGGTGAGGGCGAAGGGTTGAGGGTGACCGTAAAGACTTCCGGTTGTTCCGGCTATTCTTATCAACTCGACTATGCGACTGAGATCAACGATACCGACAGGGTATTTGAAAGTCATGGCGTCAAGGTGGTCGTTCAGGAAGATCATCTACAGTTTTTGCAGGGATTGGAACTGAACTATGTTGAAGACGGGCTGTCTTCGGCTTTTCACTTCAATAATCCCAACGTCACGGAACAATGTGGCTGCGGGGAAAGCTTTACCGTCAACTAGCGGGCGTTGTGACCTTGATTATGGTGAGCCCGCCAGCGCTGGCTTGCGGATCATCCAGACGGGTTGCGCTTTGTACCCTGGGGTGCAAGGTCAATACGTTCGAGACCGAGGTTATCGCGCAAAAACTGGCCGGGGACGCCTGGAACAGGGTGGGTCCGGGGGAGTGCGCCGACCTGTATATTATCAACACCTGTACCGTTACGGCGGAAGCGGATCGTCAGGCGCGTCAACTGGCGCGCCGCGCCATCCGGCAGAACCGGGATGCCCGCGTGGTGGTGACCGGCTGCTATGCCCAAATAAACCCCGAGGCCTGCGCCAGTATTCCGGGCGTTGATCTGGTGGTCGGAAACAGCCAGAAACTGGATATACCCGATCTGCTTGACGCGCTGTACCAGGGCGCCCTGCCGCCGGTGATGATCCGGGATATTGACCGGGAAATCAGCCTGCCGGACGGATTGCTGCAGGGATATGAGGGTCGGACCCGGGCATTTGTGCAAATTCAACAGGGCTGTGACCAGGGCTGTACATTTTGCGTCATTCATACGGCGCGCGGGCCGAATCGCTCGTTTCCAGCCAGAATGATTCGCCGTCAATGCGAAAGGCTGATTATGAATGGTTATTCCGAGCTGGTGCTTTGTGGGGTGGACATCGGTTCTTACGGGACGGATTTCGATGATCCGGATTGCAGCCTGACCGCATTACTGCAAACGCTTGTCCACCTTGAAGGAGACTACCGGATCAGATTGAGTTCAATCGACCCCGCGCATATTACCGATGAACTGATCGAATTGCTTGGCGCCAGTGAAAGTCTCTGCCCGCAACTGCATTTATCATTGCAAAGCGCCAATACCCTGATCCTGAAACGCATGAAAAGACGGGCTACCCGCGAGATGATTCATGAGCGCGTCTCCCGGTTGCGGCGGGCCGTACCCGGCCTGGTCCTGAGCGCCGATATTCTGGTCGGGTTTCCGACCGAGTCGGAGCAGCAATTCGGCGATACGTTGACGGCTATCGAGAAGCTGGAGATTGCCTGGCCCCATGTGTTCGCCTATTCCCCCCGCCCGGGTACTCCGGCGGCGAGAATTCCCCGGCAAGTGCCCAAAGCCGTCAGAAAGGAACGGGCCCGCCGGGTACGTGAAGCCGGGAAACGGGTATGGAGACAGGTAGCTCTGGATCAAATTGGTCGACGGCACCGGGTACTGGTGGAATCTTCCGGTCCCGCCGGGATTCCGGATCCGGAGCGCGGCGGAGTCAACCGGGTACTCGGCAGGGCTGGAAATTATTACCCGGTGGAATTCGATGCGGGCAATGAAGCGCCGGCGACCTGGGCGAACGTGAAAATCACGGGGATTTCCGAAGGAAAGCTGACCGGGGAACGGCTGGTGTATTGTGGGGGATAATTTTTGTAAAATGTGCGGGAGTCGTCACATTAGAATATCGTTATTTATATTTTATTGATATTGGAGTCATACATGGCCATTGAACGAACATTTTCCATCATCAAGCCGGATGCGGTCGCCAGCCATAATATCGGAAGTATCTGCCAACGTCTTGAGCAGGCTGGTCTTGCCATTGTCGCTTCACGAATGGTGCACCTGAGCCAGGCCCAGGCGGAACAGTTTTACGCGGTACATTCGGCCCGGCCTTTTTACCATGATCTGGTCAAGTTCATGACCTCGGGTCCGGTGATGGTGCAGGTCCTGGAAGGAGAGAACGCGGTCGCGAGAAACCGGGAGGTCATGGGGGCCACCAATCCGGCGGATGCCGGTCCGGGCACGATCAGGGCCGATTTCGCGACCAATGTGGAAGAAAACGCGGTGCACGGTTCCGATTCACCGGAAACGGCAGCCGGGGAGATCGCGTTCTTTTTCGATGACGCGGACATTTGCCCGCGCACCCGGTAACCTGTTGCCGGATGAATATGCTTTCCGGGATTGGAGCAATGAACCTGTTGTCGCTTGATCGGCCGGCTATGGAACAGTTTTTCCTGGATATTGGGGAAAAGCCATTTCGCGCCAGACAACTGTTGCAATGGATTTATCAGCGCGGCGTGATGAGTTATGCCGACATGACCGATTTGAGCAAGTCCCTGAGAGACCGTTTGCATCAGACCACTCATATTGATCTGCCGGAACTGGTGACTCATTCCCGGTCTGATGATGGGACCGTCAAGTTGTTGCTGAAACTGGATGACGGCAATTGCATAGAAACCGTCTATATCCCGGAAACCAGGCGCGGTACATTGTGCGTGTCGTCCCAGGTCGGTTGCAGTTTGAACTGTACGTTTTGCGCCACCGCCCGGCAGGGATTCAACCGCAATCTCAGTGTGGATGAAATCATCGGCCAGGTCTGGGTCGCCAATCATTTTCTCGAGAATTCGGCGGAGAACCGGACTCCGGGTTTTGCCGGGGACGCTGACGACAAGCGACGTCCGGTGACCAATGTGGTGATGATGGGCATGGGGGAGCCACTGCTTAATTTTGACAATGTCGTTTCTGCGATGAGACTGATGATGGATGATTTTTCATTTGGCCTGTCCCGGCGCAGGGTGACGCTCAGCACGGCCGGCATGGCGCCGATGATTGATCGGTTGAAGGCGCAGTGTCCGGTCAGTCTGGCGGTTTCACTACATGCCCCGGATAACGGCCTGCGTGACAAGCTGGTGCCATTGAACAGGAAGTACCCGATTGAGGAATTACTTGAATGTTGCAGGCGGTACACCGATAATGGAGGCTCCCGGCGCATTACATTCGAATATGTCATGTTGAAAGGAGTGAATGACAGCCTGACTCAGGCCAGGGCGCTGGCCGAAATCCTGCGGTCAGTTCCGTCAAAGGTAAATCTGATTCCGTTCAATCCGTTCACAGGTTCCCGATTTGAGCGGTCTGATCAATCAACCATGGACGCTTTTCAGGATGTACTGCAAAAAAGGGGAGTCTTTTCCGTAATCCGGAGAACCCGCGGAGATGATATTGATGCAGCCTGCGGTCAACTGGCAGGGGATTTTATCGACCGGACCAACCGGTTGAAGAGGATGGCCCGGCAAGAGGTCGTTTTCGTATGAACCCCGTCTTGAACAAGCTGTTCCGGTAATCTGGGATGAAACCGGAAGAATCAGATTTTACAGCCGGCGCCAGTCCAGGTGAACGACTGAAGGCGAAGCGTACTGAACTTGGAGTCAGTCTGAAGGAAGTATCCAATGTCTTGCTGATCTCGGTTGCCAACCTGGAGGCGCTGGAGAATAATCGTTACGAAGACCTTCCCGGCCTGACTTACATCATCGGATACTGGAGAAGTTATGCCAACGTTCTGAATCTCGATATTTCTGATGAAATCGAGATTTACAAAAACGAAATTCAGCCATCTGGCGCATTGTCCGCTTATCATGTTGGTCAACACGTTGATGTCCATCAGAAGAAAGTCAGGAAAGGCTCATTCCTTTTATTTGCTCTGCTGTTTGCCGGATTCATCGGAGGGTTGTGGTATTGGCAAAGCCCGGTGGATAACCGGACTGTCCCGTTAAATGGAAACCCGGTCGATGAGCCGCTCAATACCCTGGATAACGGGAATAATGCGGCAGATGAAGTCGTGGCCAACTCCACCTTGTCTGTGCCGGAGCTCGAGGAGATCGAACAACCTGATCTGCCGGTGGACGGGCGGGAGCCGACCGGGGCCGGTATGGACGCGGATGCGGATGCGGATGCGCAGCCCGAAGCCGAAGCTCCAGAGGTTCCGGAGGAATCGGTATCCGGGTCAGCAGACCCATCTGGCTCGTCTGTGGAGGCGCAAGAGCCGGTCGTGACCGGTACGAATGCGGATGTGGATGCAGATGTGGAGGCACAGGTGCAGACCGGATCCGGGGATTCAGGGGTTCCATCAGGGGTTCCAGAAGTTCCGGAGGCTCCGGAAGCTCCAGAGGAACCGGTATCCGGGTCAGTAGATTCACCGGGCTCATCTGTGGGGGCGCAAGAGCCGGTCGTGGCTGGTACGGTTGTGGATACGGATACGGATACGGATACGGAACGGACGGAGCAGGGTTCCGGCCCGGGAAATGAACCAGATTCCGGATCAGGGGGAGAAGTTTTCGCGCCAGACAGCGATTACGATGCGAGCTCAACCAGATGGATCAAGGTCAATGTCCATAAAACAGTCTGGATCGATATCAGAAACGGACAGGGTGAGAAACTGGTTTTCCGAATGGTGAATGAAGGAGAAAATCTGGAAATAAACGACTCGCCTCCTTTTTATGTGTTTATTGGTTCTCCGGACGGCGTAGAGGTGTTTTATCTTGGAGAGTCTGTCGATATGCCCCTCCATAGCAGCGGACTGTCTTCGAGATTCGTAGTGGGTGAATACCCGGAATCGACTTCCAATTAGCGCGATGGGTCAAAAAATTCAGGCGGTACGGGGGATGAACGACCTGTTGCCCGCCCAAATCGATATCTGGCATCAAGTTGAAGCGGTACTGCGGGAGACTGGCTGGCGATACGGTTATCAGGAAATCAGAACGCCAATGCTGGAGAAAACAGCGCTGTTCAAACAGTCGATCGGTGACCTGACCGATATTGTAGAGAAGGAGATGTATACCTTTACCGACAGTGGTGAAGAAAATCTGTCTCTGAGACCGGAAGCGACGGCGAGCACAGTGAGGGCCTGTATTGAACACGGGTTGCTGCATAATCGTCAGCAGCGGTTGTGGTATATGGGGCCGATGTTTCGCAGGGAACGCCCACAGAAAGGCCGCTATCGACAGTTTCATCAATTCGGAATCGAAGCCTTCGGCTGGAGCGGTCCGGATATGGACGCAGAAATTATTCGGGTGGGGGAGAGAATCTGGAAACAACTCAAGGTTCAGGGGATCAGCCTGCATATCAATACGCTGGGTTCTGACCGGTCCCGGGAAAAATACAGGACGGCGCTGAGCGCCTGGCTGTCACAACACAAGGATGCGCTGGACGCCGACAGTCTGCGCAGGCTGGGAAGCAATCCGTTGAGAATCCTCGATAGCAAGAACCCGGATACGCAAGAGATTATCGCTTCGTCTCCGAGCATTATGGATTACCTGGAATATGAGGAAAAACAGCATTTCGAAGAATTGTGTTCTTCTCTGGAAAGTCATTCGATCTCATACAGGATTGATCCAAAACTGGTTCGGGGGCTGGATTATTATACCAGCACGGTGTTTGAGTGGACGACCGGACAACTGGGCGCCCAATCGGCGGTTTGCGCCGGCGGGCGTTACGATACCCTGGTGGAAAACAGGGGCGCCAAACCAACGCCTGCGATTGGTTTTGCAATGGGAATGGAACGTCTGACAGAGTTGGTGGAATTGCAGCGGAACATCCCGGTTGAGGACAAAAACGCGATATACTTTATTGATGTCTGCGATACGACATCCCCTGATTCGGGTGTTTTGGCCGAGAGGCTGAGAGATAACGGATTTCGCGTGATCAGCCATCATGGTGGCGGGAAACTGAGAAATCAGCTCAAAAGAGCGGATCAATCCGGGGCTTCAATCGCCATCATCCTGGGTGATCATGAAAGGCGCAATGAAACCGTGCAGATCAAGAATTTGCGGCGGGATGGAGCGCAGACAGAAGTGCGTTTTGATCGGCTGATCCAATGGTGTATCGACAATCTGGCAGACAGCAATAACTGTTTGCGCCCGTAGTTAAAAACCTTACATGATTTGAGTTTGCATGGCAGAAGAAAAGTATCCCCGGTTTTCAGAAAGTGATGATGTGGTCCGGGCCCGGGCGTTCTGGAAGGAAAATGGAAAATCCATTGTTTTCGGCGTCAGCCTGGGACTCGTCGGTATAGCGGGATTCAATTACTGGAAATACCATGAGCAGTCTCAGGGTGAACAGGCGTCCGGTCTCTACCAGCAGGTTTTTTCCGGAACCGGGACCACGGATGCGCAGGTCGCGAATGAGACGCTGAAGATGGAGTTTGGCGATACGGTCTATGCCGCTTTGGGCGCTTTCTTCCAGGCCAGGGAGTACGTGGAAGACCAGGACTATGACGCGGCAATCAATCAACTTGAATGGGTACTCGGGAACAGCGAAGACGAACGCATCCGGCATATCGCCCGGCAACGGCTTGCGCTGGTTTACATCGCCGATGACGACCCGCAATCAGCGATTGAACTTCTGGACATTGATGATATGGGGAGTTTCGAGGCAAGATATCAGGAAATCCTGGGTGACGCTTTTATGAAACGCAATCAGCAGGGCGACTCTGAACTGGCCAGACTCGCCTGGCAGAGTAGCCTTGACCAGACATTGAACAACGAGACCGACAGAGAGCTGCTGCAGTTGAAACTGCAAAATACCGGAGAACCGCTGAACCATGACCCGTGACAAACGCCATGCAATGAAAGGCATTGCTGTTCTACTGATCGCATTAGCTCTGGTTGCGGGATGCGGCAAAAAAGTCAGGGAGGAGACGCTTTGGGAAACCTGGCAGGAACCGATAGCGTCACAGGAATTGCCTGCGGACAGCGGCGCCCGGGAAATTCAGCCGCTGTGGAAGCAATCCACCGGGAAAGGCGCTGAATCCGGGTTTGCCCTCCTCAAACCGGCCCGGCATCAGGATAGTGTTTATGTGGCTGCGCGCAATGGCGTGGTTTACCGGATTGACGCCGCCAGCGGAAATGTGTTGTGGAAAAGCGACACCGGAAACCCGGTTTATGCGGCGACGGGAGTCAATGACGGTATCGTCGTGGTCGCCCATGACAATGGTGACGTGGTGGCGCTGCGTGTCGCGGATGGTGAAATGGCCTGGCGGTCCAGTATCAAACGCCAGATATCCGCAATTCCGGTAGCGGGCAAGGGCAGGGTGGTTGTGCGTACCGCCGATGGACTTGTGATCGGGCTGGATTCAGAATCAGGCGACATCGAGTGGCAGGTCAAAAAAGCCGTGCCCGGTTTGAGCATGCACGGTGATTCGATGCCCTTGATCTCGGGAGACGTGGTTCTGGTTGGCCTGTCCAGCGGGAAACTGATTGCCAATAACGTGATCAGTGGACGGGATTACTGGGAAATGGATATATCCTGGGTCAGGGGACGCAATGAAATTGAACGGTTGGGTGACGCCGACACATCACCGATCATCCTGGGCAACACGGTTTATGCCGGAAATTACCAGGGCAGCGTGGTTGCGATACAGTTGGTGGATGCCCGGTTGATATGGCGGAAAGATATTTCGACCCGATTGCCGATGGCCATTTCGGGGGATTTGCTGGTGGTAATCGGGGAACTCGGTCAAGTGATCGCCCTTGATGCCGCCAGTGGCGATATTCTCTGGCGACAAACCGCGTTTCAAGGACATGGAGTCAGTCAACCGATCATCATTGGCAACCGGGTCATCATCGGTGATCTCAATGGTAACGTGCACACGCTCGACACAGAAAATGGCAGTCTGATTGAGACCCGGCGGGTCGTTTCTGGCGCGATTACCGGCATTGTCCAGGACGAAAATCAGTTTACAGTCTATTCGTCGAAGGGCAACCTGAGTACGTTGTCACTTTGAGCGAGATCAGAAAATGTTCCCCGTGGTTGCGTTGGTTGGAAGACCCAATGTTGGCAAATCGACGCTTTTCAACAGATTGACCAAAAGCAGGGATGCCCTGGTTGACGATCAGCCAGGGGTAACCCGGGACAGGTTGTATGGACGGGGGTGTATTGGCCGCGCCCCTTTTCTGGTGGTCGATACCGGAGGTATTGAATCCGGGGATACCCTGTTCGGCAGGATGGTTGAGGAACAGGTGGATCAGGTCATCGAAGAAGCCGATACGGTGTTGTTCCTGGTTGACGCGGTTGCCGGACTGGTTATGCAGGACAGGAGCATCGCGCAACGGCTCCGGCGAAGCGGAAGGAAGATCCATTTGCTGGTCAACAAGTCAGAGGGGTTCAGTCAAAGCCTGGTGACCTCGGAGTTTCAGGAACTGTCGTTGGGGAATCCGGTCGCGATATCGGCGAAGAGAGGCGACGGCATCCGGGATATGATTCAAGACGCGCTGGGTCACTGTGATGAGGCGGTGGCGCCGGAACAATCCGGGGATTCGGACATCCCGAAATTTGCCCTGGTGGGTCGGCCCAATGTGGGCAAGTCCACGTTGATCAACAGACTGGTTGGCGAACACAGAGTGATCGTCAGCGACCTGCCCGGCACGACCCGGGACAGTGTCGTCATACCGGTAACGATTGCAGGCAATGACACGATCCTGATTGATACCGCGGGGGTACGGAAAAAGTCGAAAGTCGAAAAAACCATCGAAAAGTTTTCCGTGATCAAAACATTGCAGGCAATCGAAAATTGTCAGGTGGCGCTGTTGATTGTCGATGCTTCCGCCGGAATCGGTTCCCAGGACGCGGCTATTGCTGGCATGATCAATGATTCCGGGCGGTCGATGGTCATTGTGGTGAATAAATGGGATGGACTGGACAGCAGAGAAAGAAACCGGGTCGTCCGGGACATCAAATCGAAATTCTCATTCCTGCCCGACCCCGAACTGGTCACCATCTCGGCGTTGCACGGCTCAAATATCAAAACAGTGATTCCCGCCGCCAATCGCGCCTACCGTTCCGCAATGGTCCGTATCGCGACCTCCAGCCTGAATCGCACTCTGGCGGAGGCCATCGTTAAAACGCCGCCGCCGTTGAACAATCAACGACCGGTGAAATTGAAATTCGCCCATCAGGCTGGAAGGAATCCTCCGGTGATCGTTATCCACGGCAATCAGGTCGATGCATTGCCGAAGTCGTATCTGCGGTACCTGTCCCGTTACTTCTCGAACGCATACAGTTTGACAGGGACTCCCGTCAGGGTACTGACCCGGGTGAGCGAAAACCCCTTTAAACAGCGAAACCCGTCAAAAAAAAGTTTCAAGGAGCGACCAGCGCGTCTTCGATACAGGTAGCCGGTCAGCGTTCATTGGCGGTCACATCGAACCGCCCCCGGGAGACAGAGATTCTGAGTGTCTCACCCGGTTTGACCTGCTTCGGGCTGGTAATGATCTTGTCATTATCATTTTGCGCGATGGCGTAACCCCTGTTCAGGGTATGCTGGGGACTCATTAACTGGATATTGTCCCGCAGGTGAGTCACTTCCCGGAGCAATGCGGATATTCTCAATCGGGCATGGTTGGCCGCGCTGTGCTGCAGGGCTTCAAGCGATTCCCGGAGGTATCGCATTTTTCTGACCTTCGACCCCGCGTGCATTGAAGCCTCCCTGCGCTGGAAAAGCGAGCGCTTCCGCATGATTCCGGTTTCGGCCAGAAAACAGACTTGCCGGTGCAGGGTCTTGAATTCACTGCGATAATGGTTCAGCCTTTGAACCGGGCCCCGCAGGCGGGAAGATTGATAATCCAGGGTCTGCTGGTGATTGCGAATAAATTTCTCCATATTGCTCCGGATCCGATCCTGAAAATAATCAAACCGCTGTTGCAATTGTTCCAGGTCGGGTGACGCCATCTCCGCAGCCGCGGTCGGAGTCGGAGCCCGCTGGTCCGCCACCAGATCGCAAATCGTAAAATCCGTTTCATGACCGACACCACTGATGACTGGAATCTCACAGTCGAAAATACACCGCGCGACTTTTTCGTCATTGAAAGCCTGAAGATCTTCCAGTGAGCCGCCGCCCCTGGCGATGATCAGCAGATCCACTTCAGACCGGCGCCGGGCAAGGTTAATGGAGTGGATCATTTCGTTGGCAGCCGATTCACCCTGAACCAGGGTTGGGTAAATGATGACGCGGGCGACCGGGTATCTTCTTTTCAGGGTTGTCAGGATGTCGTACAGAGCCGCTCCGTTGCCCGAAGTCACGATTCCAATTGTTCGCGGGATTTCCGGCAAGCTGGATTTATGCGCGGAATCGAACAGGCCTTCTGCAGCCAGTTCCTTTTTCAGAAGCTCGAGCGCCCGTCTGAGAGCGCCTTCGCCGGCTTCTTCCAGGTAGGAAACAACACATTGCAGACTCCCCCTGGGTTCGTAATAGGAAATCTGTCCATGAACCAGCGCCTGGGAACCTTCTGCGGGCGGCCCCCCGGACTTGCGCAGAGCGTTCCGGAAAAACGCGCAACGAAGGGTGGAATTCCCTTCCTTCAATGAGAAATAGGCATGGCCTGAGGCCGGAGTCGATAACCCGGAAACTTCGCCCTCTATCCAGATGGAGCAATAGCGTGTTTCGAGCAATTCCCGCAACTCATTATTGATCTGCCGGACGGAATAAATCGCTTTGTCGGTGATGTCTGTCATCAGATTGTTTCTTTCATTTCCAGATGAAGTTGCTGACCGCTATACGGGTTGGCCTGCGCGATGGCTTCATTCAATTCCACACCCAGCCCCGGTTCGGTTGGTGGAATCACATAACCATCCTGCCATTGTACGGATTTGCGCAGAATCTCGCTGTGAAATCCGCCCCAGGTCTGTATGCTTTCCAGGATCAGAAAGTTCGGGGTGCAGGTGGCTAACTGTATGTTGGCGGCGCCCTCGATTGGCCCGCAATACAGATGCGGCGCAATTTGCGCATAACTGGTTTCTGCCATTCCGGCGATTTTTTTCGCTTCCAGAATGCCTCCGACCCGGCCCAGCGCCATCTGTAAAATGGATGCCGCCTGGTTCTCCAATATCCGGGCAAACTCGTACTTGGTGGTGAGCCGCTCCCCCGTGGCGATCGGGATGGAAGTCTGTCGCGCTACCCGCGCCATCTCGGCGGGGTTCTCCGGGGGCGTGGGTTCTTCAAACCACAATGGATCATACGGTTCCAGCCGTTTCGCCAGACGAATGGCGCCGGCCGCAGTGAATTGTCCGTGAGTACCGAACAACAGGTCTGCCCGCGTACCGACCGCCTCGCGGATTTTGCGGACGAATTCGACGCTGCGCTCAATATCCGCAAGGCCGGGCTGGCGACCATCATAGATCGTATAGGGTCCTGCCGGATCGAACTTGACTGCGGTAAATCCCTGCTCGACATATTCGGCTGCGCGTTGGGCAGAGAGATCCGGGTCCTGATAAATATCGGATTGATCTCCTTCCCGGGGATAGAGATAAGTGTAGCTTCTCAGCTTCTCATGTACTTTCCCGCCGAGTAATTGATAGACCGGTTTGTCGACGGCTTTGCCGATGATGTCCCAGCAAGCCATTTCCAGACCGCTCAATACCCCCATCAGCGACACGTCGGGCCTCAGGTTGTAGCCGCTGCCGTATACTCTCCGCCACATTTTCTCGATTGCAAACGGATCCTGGTCGATGACGAACCGGTCCGCGACATCCCGGATCATTTTTTCGATTACATGCGGCCCGAAAGTAGCCGCGTAAACTTCTCCGACACCCTCTATTCCGGTGTCCGTAGTCAATTTCAGGAAGATGAAATAGCGTCCGCCAAAATGCGGGGGAGGGTTGCCGACAACCCAGGTATTCAGGTTGACAACTTTCATTTATCCTGAAAGATACGGTCGCCGACCTGATCAATCGTGGCTTTCGATTTGGTTACGGACAGGGCGCTCGCGCCCCTTTGGTCCGGTGTCGTATCGGCGCGGATAAAATGATGGGTCTGTAACTCGCCGTCCATTTCCCGGGTGATAATCGCCTCTGTCGTCCACCCGTTTTTCGCCTGCCGGGGGGTGGGTTGAATCCGGTAACCCTGATACTCGACGATCTCACCGGCATCCCTGGTTTCAGTGGTTGAGTCCCCACCGCTTCGTTTGCAGATTGATTTGAGGAATTTCAACATGTTGATGTCCAGTACTGTTATCCATCCGGTTATTCGTCAAGCGCCATCATCCGGTTATGGGCATGCAGCGCCGCGACCTTGTACGCCTCCGCCAGGGTCGGATAGTTGAACGCATTCTCGAGAAAATAATCCAGTGTTCCTTTCAGGGTCAACACGGCCTGGCCGATATGGATCAGTTCGGTGGCGCCTTCGCCGACGATATGGACTCCGAGGAGCCGCCTGGACTTGATCGAAAATATCATTTTCATCAAGCCGGACTGCAATCCCATGACCTTGCCGCGCGAGGTTTCCCTCAACCGGACTATACCGACCTCGTAAGGGTACTTCTTCTTGATCACTTCTTCCTCGGACATTCCGACACTCGACATTTCCGGCACCCCGTAGATGCCATAAGGAAAAAATTTCGGTTGTTTATGGGATTTGCTTCCCAGGGCATGCAGTACCGCGATCCGCCCCTGTTCAAGCGACGTCGAGGCAAGGCTGGGGAATCCGATGACATCACCCGCTGCATAGATATTCGGGCAGGCGGTCTGGAAATTGTCATTGACAGACAATCTGCCGCGATGATCCACCTCAAGCCCGATATTTTCCAGTCCCAGGTTATGGGTCGCCCCTACCCGGCCTGCGGCAAACAGAACCATATCCGCCGCCATCGCGCGATTGCTGTCCAGGCGCACGACACAGGAGCCATTCTTGCGGCTTTCAATGCTGACCACTTTCTGGCCGAACTGCAATCTGAGCCCGTCGCTGATAATATCATGGCGGAAATGCATCAGAATTTCCTGATCCATGAAATCCAGCATCGAGTCACGCGGCTCGATCAGGGTCACGTTGATGTCCAGGGTTTTGAATATGGTGGCATACTCGACACCGACTACGCCGGCGCCGATCACGATCATCGAGCGCGGAAGTTTTTCCATACACGTCACTTCATCGCTATCGATCACCGTCGTATGATTGAACGGGACATAATCAGGGCGATAGGTTCTGGTTCCTACCGCGATGATGAATTTTTCCGCGGTCAGGGAAACCGTATCTCCTGTCGCAGTGCGAACCTCGATTACCTTGTCGCTGATGAAAGACGCAAAGCCCTGAATGGTATGGACCCCGTTTCTCACCAGATGGTCCTGTTGAATGTCCACTTCACTTTGCAAGGTAAGATGAAGTCTTTGCATCAGGTCCTGTGCCTTGATATCAGACTTTACCCGATAGGCCCGACCATAGAACCCGCGTTCCCTCCATCCTGTCAGATTGAGTACGGTTTCCCGGAGTGTCTTGCTCGGAATGGTTCCGGTATGCACACAGACCCCGCCGACTTGCGCCATGCCATCAATGATCGCGGCCTGCTTCCCCATTTTAGCGGCCTGGATTGCCGCCGCTTTCCCGGCGGGCCCGCTGCCGATGATAATCACTTCAAAACTTTGCATGCCATGTTTCCCGCTTACCCTTCCCCTCATCTTAACAAAGAATTCACCCGTAAAATACCCTACCGGCAACCGTGTTGTTCGGATTAGAATACCCTGCCACGGAAAATTCGCCTGACCCATTGTCAAAAACCACATGTTCCGCATTCGATTCCTGATTTTTCTGATGATCATGAGTGTCGCCCCAACGGGTCAGGCCGGGTTGCCGGCGGCGTTGAATGGTGAAGAACTGCCCAGTCTGGCGCCAATGCTGGAACAGGCGCGGCCTGCGATCGTGAACATTTCAACCACCACAATCATCGAAGTTCGGGAACACCCATTATTGCGGGATCCGTTCTTTCGCCGGTTTTTTGAGGCTCCCCGTCGACAGCGGCCTTCCAGCAGCCTCGGTTCCGGGGTCATTGTCGATGCCGAAAAGGGTTATGTGATTACCAACCACCATGTTATCGACAAGGCGGATGTGATTACCGTAACCACCGTGGACGGCTACGAACTGGAAGCGGAACTGGTCGGTTCCGACCCCGCCAGCGATGTTGCGGTGATTCGTGTCGATGCCGAAAACCTGACTGAAATCAGGATGGGCGATTCCCGGCGTTTAAGGGTCGGTGATTTCGTCGTGGCGATCGGCAGCCCATTCGGGCTGAGTCAGACGGTGACTTCAGGGATTGTCAGCGCTCTTGGGCGCACGGGTCTGGGCATCAAGGGATACGAAGACTTCATCCAGACCGACGCCTCCATCAACCCCGGAAATTCCGGGGGAGCATTGGTCAACCTGCGCGGAGAACTGATCGGCATTAATACCGCAATTCTCTCTCGCGGCGGCGGCAGCGTTGGAATCGGCCTTTCCATTCCGATATACATGGTCAGGAGCCTGATGGATCAACTGATCGAGTTCGGGGAGGTAAAACGCGGATTGCTGGGTGTCCAGATGCAGGACCTGATGCCCTCGCTGGCGAGCGCTTTTGGAATCAGCGGAGAAAAGGGAGCCGTGGTATCCGAAGTCATTTCCGGCTCAGCGGCAGAAGAAAAAGGCATCCGGGAAGGGGATGTCATCATCCGGGTTGATGATACCGATGTCGAAAACAGCGCTGATTTGAGAAACGCGATAGGCTTGCTGCGCGCCGGAGACCAGGCACAGGTCCACTTTTACCGCGAAGGTGAACGACATGAGGTCATGGTCCGGATCAAGGAGCTGGATGAGATGGCGGGTAGCGCCCCGGCTGTCATTGAACGACTGCGGGGGGCATACTTTGAGACCGTTCCACCGGACTCCGATATTGGCGGCGGGGTGGTTGTAACCGGGATTGACCCCGATAGTCCGGCGGCTTCATCGGGACTGAGAGTGAAGGATGTGATTATCAGCATCAATCGTGAGAAGATTACCGATACCCGGGATATGAATCGGGTACTGAGGAAGTCCGGCGGGGTTTTACTGGTCAAGTTGATTCGCAACAACCGGGTGCTTTTCATGGTCATCCAGTAGTCGTGTGATATGAATAATTATTTAATTGCCCCCTCGATCCTGTCCGCCGATTTTGCCCGATTGGGCCAGGAAGTCGAAGACGTTCTGGCGTCCGGCGCCGACATGGTGCATTTTGACGTCATGGACAACCATTATGTACCGAATCTGACCATCGGGCCGATGATCTGTGACGCCTTGAGGAAACACGGGGTTACCGCTCCGATTGACGTCCACCTGATGATCCGGCCGGTTGACAGAATCATCCCTGATTTTGCCCGTGCCGGAGCGACCTGGATTACTTTTCATCCGGAATGCTCCGAGCATATAGACCGCAGTTTACAACTGATTCGTGAATGCGGATGCAAGTCCGGTCTGGTTTTCAACCCGGCCTCGACCCTGGATGTACTGGAATATGTGCTGGACAAGGTGGACATGATTTTGCTGATGTCCGTTAATCCGGGGTTTGGCGGACAAACTTTCATCCCTTCGACTTATGACAAGATCCGGCAGGCCCGGGAAATCATCCGCGCCAGTGGCCGGGATATTCGGCTGGAAGTGGACGGAGGGGTCAAGGTGGACAACATTGCCGCGATTGCAGAAGCGGGCGCCGATACGTTTGTCGCCGGCAGCGCGATATTCAATGCGGCAAACGACCAGGACCGTCACCGCTACAATGGCATTATTTCACAGATGCGATCCCGGCTTGGCGAACAGGGCCGAATGAGCGAGCCGACATGTTAAGCCAGCAAAGCTTTGACCGCCTGGTCAATGATGGCTACACCCATATTCCGCTGGTATGTGAAGTGCTTGCCGACCTGGAAACGCCATTGAGTACCTGGCTCAAGTTGGCCGATCAACCCTACAGCTATTTGCTGGAATCGGTACAGGGCGGGGAAAAATGGGGGCGTTATTCAATTATCGGATTACCTTGCGGAAAGCGCCTCGAAATCCGGGGGCAGGAACTGCGTATTTTTGAAAACGATGAATTGACGGACCAGCGGGTGACTGCCGACCCACTGGATGAAATCCGGCAGTTCGCGAAGGGCTACCGTGTTCCCGAGCTCCCCGAACTACCCCGGTTCAATGGCGGACTGGTTGGATATTTCGGTTATGATACGGTCAGTTACATTGAACCGCATCTGGGTAAAAACCCGCGTAAGGACCCGATTGACGCGCCCGATATTTTGTTGATGGTATCCGGGGATGTGGTTGTTTTTGATAACCTTTCCGGTCGGTTATATGTGATTGTTCTAGTTGATTCTAACACTGGAAACGGATGGAAAATCGGGCAGGAGCGCCTCGCCGGAATTACCGCGCAACTCAACCGGGGGCTGCCCGAGCGCAGCGCGGCCCTGGTCCCTTCCATCACAAATGAATCCGATTTTGATTCTTCATTTCCCAGAGAGGATTACGAAGCGGCGGTAGAGAAGTGCAAGCAGTACATATTTGACGGTGACGCATTCCAGGTTGTGATCTCCCAGCGCCTGTCCCTGGCTTATTGCGCGCCGCCGCTGGATTTGTATCGGGCGTTGCGCACCCTGAACCCGTCACCCTATATGTATTACCTGAACCTGGGCGATTTTCACATTGCCGGCTCCTCTCCGGAAATTCTGGTGCGTCTCGAGGATGATGAGATCACCTTGCGCCCGATCGCCGGTACGAGGCCGCGCGGTGACAATGAAGAGGAAGACGCCGGGCTGGTAGAGGATTTACTCTCCGACCCGAAGGAGTTGGCCGAACACCTGATGTTGATTGACCTGGGACGAAACGATGTCGGCAGAGTATCGAAAATCGGCACGGTAAAGGTAACCGACAGAATGACCATTGAGAAATATTCCCATGTCATGCATATCGTTTCCAATGTGACCGGACAAATCAATGATGGCCTCGACGCAGTGGATGTGCTCAGGGCTACTTTCCCGGCCGGCACACTGTCCGGCGCTCCCAAGGTTCGCGCTATGGAGATCATTGAAGAACTGGAACCGGATAAACGGGGAGTCTATTCCGGCGCCATAGGCTACATTGGCTGGAACGGAAACATGGACATGGCCATTGCAATCCGCACCGCGCTGATCAAGAACAACCGGGTCTATATTCAGGCTGGCGGCGGGGTGGTTGCGGATTCCGTCGCAAAAACCGAATGGGAAGAAACCATGAACAAGGGACGCGCCGTATTCAAGGCGGTAGCGATGGTTCACGCCGGCTTGCACAATGCCCTGGGCAGCGAGGCTCCGTCATGCTGATCATGATCGATAACTACGATTCGTTCACCTGGAACCTGGTGCAATACCTCGGTGAGCTCGGCCAGGAAGTAACGGTTTATCGCAATGATCAGATCACCGTGGAGCAGGTCGGCGCGTTGTCACCGGATTTTGTGGTGATTTCACCGGGACCCTGCACTCCGAACGAGGCGGGGATTTCCGTAGATCTGGTTACAAGGTACGCTGGAGTATTTCCTGTTCTGGGCGTTTGTCTGGGGCACCAGAGTATCGGCCAGGCATTCGGCGGAAACATTGTCCATGCGCAACAGGTCATGCACGGAAAAACCTCTATGGTGCATCATAACGGGGCAGGGGTATTCGACAAGCTGGACAGCCCTTTTCAGGCAACCCGTTATCACTCTCTGGTGATTGAGAAAGAGACCATGCCGGACTGCTTCGAGATCACGGCATGGACCGATGACGGAGAAATCATGGCAGTGAAACACCGGGAATTCGCCATTGAAGGGGTACAGTTCCATCCCGAGTCGATCATTACCGAAAACGGACATGCGTTGCTGCGTAATTTCCTGGATCAATCGCCCCCGCGACCAGCGCCGACCGAAACCCCGTGACGGATATTCTTGAAAGCATACTCGCGACCAAAGTAGCGGAGGTTGCCGGGCAGGCGAGAAAAACTCCACTTGAGGCGCTGAAGAGTCGTTCAGCCGACCTGCCGCGACCCCGTGGATTTGTCGATGCCATCGAGTCCCGTATCGCGCGGGGCGACCCGGCCGTTATTAGTGAGATCAAGAAAGCCTCACCCAGCAAAGGCGTCATCCGGGAAAACCTGGACCCCGCCGCGATCGCCCGGAGCTATGCCGAGGGTGGAGCGGCCTGCCTGTCCGTGTTGACCGATCAAACCTGGTTCCAGGGACATGACGATCACCTTGCGACGGCAAAGCGATCCTGTTCCCTGCCGGTCATCCGCAAGGATTTCGTCATTGACCCGTATCAGGTCTGGCAGGCGCGGTTGATCGGCGCGGACGCCATATTGCTGATCGTTGCCGCCCTGGAGGATTCGGCGCTACTGGAATTGAGTGAACTCGCCGCGAGTCTAAAAATGGACGTACTGGTCGAGGTTCATGATTGCCTGGAGCTTGAACGCGCCCTGAAACTGCCTGTTCGGCTTATTGGCGTCAATAACCGCAATCTGAGAACCTTCGAGACCTCACTGCAAACCACGATCAGCATGCTTCCACAAATACCCGCGGACAGAACGGTCGTGACCGAAAGTGGCATCCATCAGCCGGAAGATGTCGCGTTGATGCGTGAACACAACGTGCATGCCTTCCTGGTCGGCGAAGCCTTCATGAGCGCCCCGGAACCGGGCGCAAGGCTCAAGGATTTGTTTTTCCCGGACCGATAGTCGGACTGTCGAGCTTTACCTGTCATGAGCATACGACCGCGGTTATGAATTGATCAACCCCGGAATCATGGAGTGTAGGGTCAGGTCTCTGTGCCTGTTCGCATCATGATACACTTTCATCCATGTACGAACAGCGCGATAAATTATTATGAATGGGGACGTAATCAGGGACGGGAATACTATTCGCATAACAGGCGCTCTTTCTGGTTTCCATCAGTTGCTTTCCGAGATACATGTTTCAGTAGAGAGAGCTGAATATCAGGACTTGCGTCTCGATTTTTCGCAATGTACTTCGGCATTTCCGAATTCCATACTTGCTCTTTGCGCCCAGGTACTGAGATGTCGAAAGGCTGGAATTGATTTCACTCTCATTCCTCCAGAGTATAAAAGACTTGGCAACCTGTTTCGAAATGCCAACTGGAGCCATTTGCTGGATCCTCACCAATTTGGTCCTTCTACTTTTAAAGGACACACCAGTATTCCCGCCACCCAATATAAAACAGCGGACGAGCAACATACTGCGGTAAACAAAATTGTGAATGTTATTTTAGGAGCAATACCAGAAATGCATCGCTCTGATTTTGCCGCATTTGAATGGGCAATCAATGAACTGACTGATAACGTCCTGATGCACTCTCAATCTGCCATTGGTGGTCTTGTACAGGTTTCCACCTTTCAAAGAGGTATGAAAAAAGTCCAGTTTGTAGTCGCCGATGCAGGTATCGGAATCCCGACATCCCTGAAAGAAGGCCACTCACATATCAGTACCGATACAGAAGCTCTGGAGCATGCAATTCAAGAAGGAGTAACACGAGACCAGACTGTGGGGCAGGGTAATGGCCTTTTTGGCAGTTATCAGATTTGTAGTCGGTCCAAGGGGCATTTCCGCATTGATTCCGGATATGCCCGTATGGAATACACAACAAATAAAAATTTTTCTGTCAGGAATCAAAACATTCCGTATAGTGGCGCCTTGATCACCGCGACTATCGGTTTTTCGGAGCCTGGATTACTGAAAGAAGCGCTGCGTTTCCACGATAGGAAATATACTCCTGTTGATTTTGTAGAAACAGAATACGAGAAAAACCAGGACGGAAATCTCCATTTCAAATTACTGGACCAATCCTCTACTTTCGGGAGCAGGGTGGCAGGCAAGCCTGTCAGAATCAAATTGAGGAACCTGTTCAGGATGCACGATGGTGAAAAAATCTACATAGATCTGGAGGGTATTCCACTTATATCGTCCAGTTTCGCCGATGAAGCGTTTGGCAAATTGTTTGTTGAAGTGGGACCGGTTCTGTTTATGCAAAAATTCGAGTTTGTCCATGTAATGGAGACCGTACAGCACTTGATAGATAAAGCGATTGCCCAGCGCATGGCGACCGGGTTGTAGCTCTGATTTCGGAAATTTTGAAGTACTAATGATAGGGATACGGGTAAACCGGGAACGCAGGAACAGGTGTCGACAAGTTTCAATCTACGCTCCCGCGAAGGGAGCGACTAGCTGGCGCCGGAACCATCAGCGCAAGCAGGCTCGTTTCAATCCACGCGCCCCGTGCGGGGCGCGACGCAACCGCGTCTTCTCGCGTGTCGAACGCGATACTGTTTCAATCCACGCGCCCCGTGCGGGGCGCGACTTTGCCCTTTTCCGCGTCTCGCAATACCCATGTCGTTTCAATCCACGCGCCCCGTGCGGGGCGCGACTCGAAGCTCAATCATATTATGAGATATAGCCATGGTTTCAATCCACGCGCCCCGTGCGGGGCGCGACTCACAAGCAAGATATGCTACAACACGTACACGACGTTTCAATCCACGCGCCCCGTGCGGGGCGCGACGTACTTGCGAGGTACACGCCAATGCACCGGCGTAGTTTCAATCCACGCGCCCCGTGCGGGGCGCGACGCTCACACGGTACTGTTAATCATGCACAGACCGGGGTTTCAATCCACGCGCCCCGTGCGGGGCGCGACGCGACCGGCTGCATCAGCCGACCCATGCCACTGGCGGTTTCAATCCACGCGCCCCGTGCGGGGCGCGACTTCACATGAAACACGATAATACTACCAAACAACCGGTTTCAATCCACGCGCCCCGTGCGGGGCGCGACGTAGGATAAAGTAGTACTAAACGGACACTAAATGTTTCAATCCACGCGCCCCGTGCGGGGCGCGACTGTTGCACTCAAAGATTGGTTTGGTCAAAACCCTGTTTCAATCCACGCGCCCCGTGCGGGGCGCGACGCCGCACCGCCGCCGGCTGTCAGCCCTTTGATCGGTTTCAATCCACGCGCCCCGTGCGGGGCGCGACTAATCCGCAATACAGCACTGTCATCCACGGTTCCGTTTCAATCCACGCGCCCCGTGCGGGGCGCGACGAAAAATGCGAGATGGCATTTTGCGCCAGGCGCGGGTTTCAATCCACGCGCCCCGTGCGGGGCGCGACTCAGAGGGCGCCGGGGCAATGACACGATAACCGGTTTCAATCCACGCGCCCCGTGCGGGGCGCGACACTATGTCAACGCCCCGGAAGTGGTGATGTTCACGTTTCAATCCACGCGCCCCGTGCGGGGCGCGACGGACTAAACTTTCAAGCACATTCGCCTGTGACATGTTTCAATCCACGCGCCCCGTGCGGGGCGCGACACTTTCCGATCGGAAAGTCATATCACCGTCATCCGTTTCAATCCACGCGCCCCGTGCGGGGCGCGACCGGTGGAGGGCGTTCTACCGTCACAGGCGAATGCGTTTCAATCCACGCGCCCCGTGCGGGGCGCGACTCAATCCCTGTCAGTTTCGTTCCGGGTTGTTCCTGTTTCAATCCACGCGCCCCGTGCGGGGCGCGACCACAAAAGACTCATAAACAGGTTTGCCCAAGCCGGTTTCAATCCACGCGCCCCGTGCGGGGCGCGACTACGGCGCGGTGGGTTACTATAGTAGACTATTCTGTTTCAATCCACGCGCCCCGTGCGGGGCGCGACGAAAGCGCGTCCAGCATCTCGATTGTCTCTTGCGTTTCAATCCACGCGCCCCGTGCGGGGCGCGACTTGCGACTTACCTTGCCACCCATCAGCCTCATCCCAGTTTCAATCCACGCGCCCCGTGCGGGGCGCGACAAGCCGAACCAGTGACGAATTGTAGATAAGCTCTGTTTCAATCCACGCGCCCCGTGCGGGGCGCGACACCAGCATAAGGGTTCGGTGCTGAAAAGCGCGCCAGTTTCAATCCACGCGCCCCGTGCGGGGCGCGACCTCGTTCAGGTTGTCAGCTTGTCCTGTTCCCACCAGTTTCAATCCACGCGCCCCGTGCGGGGCGCGACACAGGCTGTTTGGTTGTCCCAGCCTGTCCGCGGCGTTTCAATCCACGCGCCCCGTGCGGGGCGCGACCGTTTTGCCGACATTATTTTGGCTTCGGCTGGTCGTTTCAATCCACGCGCCCCGTGCGGGGCGCGACTTGAGCCTCAGCCTGCATTTGAGCGGACCTCAGTTGTTTCAATCCACGCGCCCCGTGCGGGGCGCGACCTCCGAAAAATCGGGATTGCGTACAAGTGGTTCCCGTTTCAATCCACGCGCCCCGTGCGGGGCGCGACCCTCCAGAACGCCTGGCTCGACGCAATACAATCGGGTTTCAATCCACGCGCCCCGTGCGGGGCGCGACAAATGAAACCAACCACAAAGAGGAACCAAGCAATGTTTCAATCCACGCGCCCCGTGCGGGGCGCGACCCGTGGTATGGCTGACTGGCTTGGTAGTTCTCCGGTTTCAATCCACGCGCCCCGTGCGGGGCGCGACCGTAACCGCTCCCATCGCCACCAGGCCATCGAGTAGTTTCAATCCACGCGCCCCGTGCGGGGCGCGACAATTTCGGCTTCATGACGGTTCCCGGAATCCGGCGTTTCAATCCACGCGCCCCGTGCGGGGCGCGACTTGTGCCATAAGGCACACCACACCACCACTACATGTTTCAATCCACGCGCCCCGTGCGGGGCGCGACAGGCTTTCAAGCGCGGGTTTGATTTGCTGCCTTGCGTTTCAATCCACGCGCCCCGTGCGGGGCGCGACCCATCAGCACTGGCGGATACCTCGATGTCACCCTGTTTCAATCCACGCGCCCCGTGCGGGGCGCGACCCTGTCCACTGGCGCGTTCCTCGCAAGTTTGTTCCTGTTTCAATCCACGCGCCCCGTGCGGGGCGCGACGATGGAAAGGCGGCTTTTCCACCAGAAAACATCAGTTTCAATCCACGCGCCCCGTGCGGGGCGCGACTCTGTAGATGCTCCCAGGCGCCCCACTTTGTCCATGTTTCAATCCACGCGCCCCGTGCGGGGCGCGACTCGTTCCGGCTATCCGCTTGTGCTGTTGCGTAAAGGTTTCAATCCACGCGCCCCGTGCGGGGCGCGACAATAACCCATCTAAAACCCATCTAAAAAGCGTACGGTTTCAATCCACGCGCCCCGTGCGGGGCGCGACCAAAGCCACATTCAAAGCAAGTCAGCGTTTCGGCGTTTCAATCCACGCGCCCCGTGCGGGGCGCGACAACAACCTAAAACTAAAAACTTTGCTTTTGCATAAGTTTCAATCCACGCGCCCCGTGCGGGGCGCGACGGAGTACTGAGATGAAAAAGCAGATCGAATTCTAGTTTCAATCCACGCGCCCCGTGCGGGGCGCGACAAACGGAACCTCACATCCAAATCCACGGGCGCGGGTTTCAATCCACGCGCCCCGTGCGGGGCGCGACTGGGTCGGATGCTTGGAGTATCCGGCCCATAATCGTTTCAATCCACGCGCCCCGTGCGGGGCGCGACGTAGTGCACACAAATTCAACAACACAGGAACAACGTTTCAATCCACGCGCCCCGTGCGGGGCGCGACGAGCGCCGATTTTTACGACAAGACCAGGCCAGGAGTTTCAATCCACGCGCCCCGTGCGGGGCGCGACACGACCGGATTGCCTCATACCGAGCGACATCACGGTTTCAATCCACGCGCCCCGTGCGGGGCGCGACATATACCCCTTGTTGTGTAATTCCCATACTTCCTTGTTTCAATCCACGCGCCCCGTGCGGGGCGCGACGTTGCCATATAGTCGGCTTCCGCGCCGGTTGCGGGTTTCAATCCACGCGCCCCGTGCGGGGCGCGACGTCCCATCTGTAATTCCTCTGTTTCGGTTAAGTTGTTTCAATCCACGCGCCCCGTGCGGGGCGCGACCGGTAAACCACTTCATCATCGCCCCTGTTGCGGATGTTTCAATCCACGCGCCCCGTGCGGGGCGCGACCTATCTCAAAAGCCGGTGACAGCGAAAATATCCCGTTTCAATCCACGCGCCCCGTGCGGGGCGCGACCTACGGCAACACAGACCATCACGGCGACTCGATTGTTTCAATCCACGCGCCCCGTGCGGGGCGCGACCTTTCCGATGAGAATCTCACGAAACTCATCGGCGAGTTTCAATCCACGCGCCCCGTGCGGGGCGCGACCGCCGACGTGACGATTCTCGACGATGGGCAACATGTTTCAATCCACGCGCCCCGTGCGGGGCGCGACGGTCGCCCTGCGATTAAGCAACCTGGATTCCGGAGTTTCAATCCACGCGCCCCGTGCGGGGCGCGACAGAAAAGGTTCATGTGCATAACGAAACGACCGGAGTTTCAATCCACGCGCCCCGTGCGGGGCGCGACCAATAGGCCGGAGTGGTTCGGAGCATACTGGATTGTTTCAATCCACGCGCCCCGTGCGGGGCGCGACTTGCCTTACAAGATTGCGGATAAGCATGGTCATGGTTTCAATCCACGCGCCCCGTGCGGGGCGCGACCCGGGGCGGCTGTTGTGCTATGTCACCATACGAGGTTTCAATCCACGCGCCCCGTGCGGGGCGCGACCGAGTACAGTCACCGGAGCAAATCACATTGTTTGGTTTCAATCCACGCGCCCCGTGCGGGGCGCGACAAAAGTGGGTGATGAAGCAAGTGGACGATTAAGGGTTTCAATCCACGCGCCCCGTGCGGGGCGCGACGAGTAAGTGAAAGCGAGATAGCCGAGTATCAAAAGGTTTCAATCCACGCGCCCCGTGCGGGGCGCGACGATCACAAATGAACAAAGAGGAAATTTCAATCATGTTTCAATCCACGCGCCCCGTGCGGGGCGCGACCTTCGCCACATTCAAAGCACTCAAGGGTTGCGGCGTTTCAATCCACGCGCCCCGTGCGGGGCGCGACCCACCACACACGGAAGGCGCAAGGCGCGGATGGTGTTTCAATCCACGCGCCCCGTGCGGGGCGCGACGCCCGATATTGTCACTGAGTTTTTTGGTGTAACGGAGTTTCAATCCACGCGCCCCGTGCGGGGCGCGACGTAAGCTCCAATTTCACCTTAACCGAACCGAGAGGTTTCAATCCACGCGCCCCGTGCGGGGCGCGACCGAAGAGATAGGCCAACACGTCCCATATATCGCCAGTTTCAATCCACGCGCCCCGTGCGGGGCGCGACCGCCAGAGATAGTAGCGGCGCCGGCAGAACCGCGGGTTTCAATCCACGCGCCCCGTGCGGGGCGCGACTCTGTGTCGAGCGCCTGCAGCATCTCCTGCCTAGTGTTTCAATCCACGCGCCCCGTGCGGGGCGCGACTCGACTTGGCCGTTAAAGGCCATAGCTGATTAGCGTTTCAATCCACGCGCCCCGTGCGGGGCGCGACACCCACCATTCCGAAAGCGGGTTTCATCGAGTCGGTTTCAATCCACGCGCCCCGTGCGGGGCGCGACGCGCTTGTGTTGTTCCTATCCTCGATATAGATCTCGTTTCAATCCACGCGCCCCGTGCGGGGCGCGACTCGCATCACCGACCAGGCGATACGGCGCCCATCCGTTTCAATCCACGCGCCCCGTGCGGGGCGCGACGTGATGAAAAATCCGGCTGACGACTTTTATTACCTGTTTCAATCCACGCGCCCCGTGCGGGGCGCGACGTACCCCTCCCGGGTTCGTACTCAATCTCCGGCTGTTTCAATCCACGCGCCCCGTGCGGGGCGCGACGGGTAAACTGATATGTGCTTTCAGGTCAACCGGGGTTTCAATCCACGCGCCCCGTGCGGGGCGCGACCATTCTGGTGCTCCGGGTAGACCATTTTTACATCAGTTTCAATCCACGCGCCCCGTGCGGGGCGCGACGTATTGCCGGAATTGTGGTGGCGAAGTGGAGCCGGTTTCAATCCACGCGCCCCGTGCGGGGCGCGACCAAACGGACTCAGCCGACGCAAGCTGATCCGGATGTTTCAATCCACGCGCCCCGTGCGGGGCGCGACCCTGGGGAGATTCCATAGCGCGAATCAGATTGCCGTTTCAATCCACGCGCCCCGTGCGGGGCGCGACACGGCCTGACTGCCTGATTGCGTCCGAAATCACGGTTTCAATCCACGCGCCCCGTGCGGGGCGCGACACTGATCTTGCCCGTGCTAAGGCTGAGTACTCTTCCGTTTCAATCCACGCGCCCCGTGCGGGGCGCGACCTCTTTGTCGAGCGCGTCAAGCATATCGGCGCGGGTTTCAATCCACGCGCCCCGTGCGGGGCGCGACACAACCTAAAACTAAAAACTTTGCTTTTGCGGAAGTTTCAATCCACGCGCCCCGTGCGGGGCGCGACATTCGCCAGGCTGATGGCCGACGACGCCGCAACCGGTTTCAATCCACGCGCCCCGTGCGGGGCGCGACCTGGAACGAGTGGGGCGAATGGGACGATGTGGGTGTTTCAATCCACGCGCCCCGTGCGGGGCGCGACGTCGGCTGGACATAACCTAACGGCTTTGTGGGAGGTTTCAATCCACGCGCCCCGTGCGGGGCGCGACCGACCAGCAACGCAGCGTATCGGCAACGATACGCGTTTCAATCCACGCGCCCCGTGCGGGGCGCGACGCTGGGTAGGGAATCATTACTTTGAAGAATTTCGTTTCAATCCACGCGCCCCGTGCGGGGCGCGACCAAGATTTCCCTCAAATCACGGGAAATTTGGAAAGTTTCAATCCACGCGCCCCGTGCGGGGCGCGACCCTCCTGGGTTCCCGTTGTGAGAAAGAGCCAGGTGTTTCAATCCACGCGCCCCGTGCGGGGCGCGACCACCAAATAATGAGATTGGTCAGCAATGATGCGAGGGTTTCAATCCACGCGCCCCGTGCGGGGCGCGACGGATTCACCGAAAAGATTTTTAGCCAAGTCGCCGGGTTTCAATCCACGCGCCCCGTGCGGGGCGCGACGTTTGTATTTACAATCGTCCGATCGGGCAAAAAGTTTCAATCCACGCGCCCCGTGCGGGGCGCGACATGAATCAGGGTAAAACAGAAACACAGATTGAGCGGTTTCAATCCACGCGCCCCGTGCGGGGCGCGACAGTCGAAGCTACGCATGGCCATGGGCGGGTACGCGTTTCAATCCACGCGCCCCGTGCGGGGCGCGACCCCAAACACTCCATACCCCTGGATCCCACCACAAGTTTCAATCCACGCGCCCCGTGCGGGGCGCGACGCTACTACGGAGCAGTCAGAGAGCGTTTTTTAACGTTTCAATCCACGCGCCCCGTGCGGGGCGCGACTATTGCTTCTGCTTCGTCGCGGGACATGGGGCGTGTTTCAATCCACGCGCCCCGTGCGGGGCGCGACCAGTAAGCTCAAAACACTCCGGGATACATTGCAGAGTTTCAATCCACGCGCCCCGTGCGGGGCGCGACCCTTTGAGTCAACGGGCGCAAGCGGACCGGATGGGTTTCAATCCACGCGCCCCGTGCGGGGCGCGACAGCCGCCCGTAGCGTCACCACTGACAGGGATATTGTTTCAATCCACGCGCCCCGTGCGGGGCGCGACCATGGCAGGTGGTTCCGGAGCGGATACTTACCACCTGTTTCAATCCACGCGCCCCGTGCGGGGCGCGACGTCTCGGAACCTAGTTGAGGCCAAAGCAGTGGCTAGTTTCAATCCACGCGCCCCGTGCGGGGCGCGACTCTCAACGCGTTTTAAGGTCAGCGTTCTCGACCCGTTTCAATCCACGCGCCCCGTGCGGGGCGCGACAGCATCAGGACGTGTCTATTTTGGTACGCGCGTTTGTTTCAATCCACGCGCCCCGTGCGGGGCGCGACACGGCCTGACTGCCTGATTGCGTCCGAAATCACGGTTTCAATCCACGCGCCCCGTGCGGGGCGCGACCTGATCTTGCCCGTGCCAAGGCTGAGTACTCCTCTGTTTCAATCCACGCGCCCCGTGCGGGGCGCGACATCTGCTCCCCCTGCCGATGTCGATGATCCGGAGGGTTTCAATCCACGCGCCCCGTGCGGGGCGCGACCTTGCGTATCACGAGCATTGCCAATCTGCTGGCCGGTTTCAATCCACGCGCCCCGTGCGGGGCGCGACCTTTGGGACTCTGTATGGCTAGGTTCCTTTCTTCCAGTTTCAATCCACGCGCCCCGTGCGGGGCGCGACAAAGAGAGAGGACATTAAATCTTCGTACTTAGGAGTTTCAATCCACGCGCCCCGTGCGGGGCGCGACGCAAATCCGACAAGGGCGCCGAGAAATCCGTGATGTTTCAATCCACGCGCCCCGTGCGGGGCGCGACCAAAATCGGGCAATCGAACAGCCTGGACACCCTGGTTTCAATCCACGCGCCCCGTGCGGGGCGCGACACCCGGAACACTTCGCCGAAACCTTGACCTGTTTTGTTTCAATCCACGCGCCCCGTGCGGGGCGCGACAGCCAAATACCCACACATAGAAGTAATACTTTCCGTTTCAATCCACGCGCCCCGTGCGGGGCGCGACACCCTAATAAGGGATTGCATAATCCCTACCGCCGCGTTTCAATCCACGCGCCCCGTGCGGGGCGCGACGACCTCTAAAATAGCGCTGCCCTGTATATGACACGTTTCAATCCACGCGCCCCGTGCGGGGCGCGACCTCCGGAAAATCGGGATTGCATACAAGTGGCACCCGTTTCAATCCACGCGCCCCGTGCGGGGCGCGACCAACAGGCAGCCTGGCAGCAAGGGCACGACGTTGTGTTTCAATCCACGCGCCCCGTGCGGGGCGCGACGAGATTGATTAACTGTATTAACCTTAAACCAGGGGTTTCAATCCACGCGCCCCGTGCGGGGCGCGACGTGCACCAATCCGCTTTGTCGGATTGAGTCTGCCTGTTTCAATCCACGCGCCCCGTGCGGGGCGCGACTCACACGAAATGAAGCGCAAGCTGGGGAGGCATTGTTTCAATCCACGCGCCCCGTGCGGGGCGCGACTCGGTAGACCAAGAGGGGTTGACCTGGTAAAAGAGTTTCAATCCACGCGCCCCGTGCGGGGCGCGACCATGCCACCTCCGGAACAGGAACCACCGGAACCGGTTTCAATCCACGCGCCCCGTGCGGGGCGCGACACGAAATCGTGTACACGTCGATTCCGGACGAAGATGTTTCAATCCACGCGCCCCGTGCGGGGCGCGACAGGGCAATCATCCGCCGGAACGCGCCGGGATTTTGTTTCAATCCACGCGCCCCGTGCGGGGCGCGACTGTTGCCCTGCGATTAAGCAACATTGATTCCGGAGTTTCAATCCACGCGCCCCGTGCGGGGCGCGACACAATGGGCGGGAATTGCAGGTCTGGGTCTGTATTGTTTCAATCCACGCGCCCCGTGCGGGGCGCGACACACAATTGATCTCTTCCTCATCGGTCCAGGTCAGTTTCAATCCACGCGCCCCGTGCGGGGCGCGACGCGTGGCCGCCAGGCTGTTCTTCGCCCTCGATATGTTTCAATCCACGCGCCCCGTGCGGGGCGCGACCGGCTTGGGGAACCCACTGTTACGGGTGAGGGCAAGTTTCAATCCACGCGCCCCGTGCGGGGCGCGACCGACCCTGTTGAAAATCACAGTCGCCATAAACTGGTTTCAATCCACGCGCCCCGTGCGGGGCGCGACCGCATCTGCTCTTGATTGGTTATAACGGTCGATAAGTTTCAATCCACGCGCCCCGTGCGGGGCGCGACACACCAGGGGCAACGGCTTTACAGGCCAATACGCCGTTTCAATCCACGCGCCCCGTGCGGGGCGCGACATAAATATATCTATAGGGCACGTAAAAAGCGAAGTTTCAATCCACGCGCCCCGTGCGGGGCGCGACGCTTGCTAAAGCGGCTCCGGGATCGGAGATGGCAGTTTCAATCCACGCGCCCCGTGCGGGGCGCGACCTGGCAATCATGTCGGTTGCCATCCTCATTCCCAGGTTTCAATCCACGCGCCCCGTGCGGGGCGCGACAACCACCGGAACCGGAACCGGTTCCAAATCCGGATGTTTCAATCCACGCGCCCCGTGCGGGGCGCGACGCGCCAAGGGTCACATTCCCTTATCTTGGCCAGCTGGTTTCAATCCACGCGCCCCGTGCGGGGCGCGACTCGCGACCTTGTCACTCTGTGGATTGAGCTTGATGTTTCAATCCACGCGCCCCGTGCGGGGCGCGACCGACGAGGGTATCACTGACCTTTGTGGGGCGGTTGTTTCAATCCACGCGCCCCGTGCGGGGCGCGACATCCTTGCCAGCCAGCAGCCGAACGCCGCCTTCGGTTTCAATCCACGCGCCCCGTGCGGGGCGCGACCGGGGTATGAGTGTAGAGTTTCGGGCGCTCAAGGGTTTCAATCCACGCGCCCCGTGCGGGGCGCGACCACCAGGGGCAATGCCTTCCGTGACCAGTATCACGTTTCAATCCACGCGCCCCGTGCGGGGCGCGACATCGTTTGACGATGCTCGTGTCCGCGATACCCTGGTTTCAATCCACGCGCCCCGTGCGGGGCGCGACGTGCTCCGAAGAGTGGGAAAAGCCTTTTCTGCCTGTTTCAATCCACGCGCCCCGTGCGGGGCGCGACGTCAAGGTCGAGAGAGTCCGGCCTTTGTAACTCCAGGTTTCAATCCACGCGCCCCGTGCGGGGCGCGACCAATCAGGCGCCGCCGTGGTTCTTTGTCATCACGGGTTTCAATCCACGCGCCCCGTGCGGGGCGCGACGTGGATGTTTGCCTCAAATTGGGCGTTCCGTACAGGTTTCAATCCACGCGCCCCGTGCGGGGCGCGACTTCCGTCTCCTCTCTACCATCCGCAAGCGTTCGCGGTTTCAATCCACGCGCCCCGTGCGGGGCGCGACCCAAGAGGAGGATGTCAGAAGCGCAGAAAGGAAAGGTTTCAATCCACGCGCCCCGTGCGGGGCGCGACCCATTCATAGAGGACGCGAGCGTCGATACAGACTGTTTCAATCCACGCGCCCCGTGCGGGGCGCGACCTTTTGTTTCCACCCAGGGGTTATCCGGATACACGTTTCAATCCACGCGCCCCGTGCGGGGCGCGACAGGGTTGGTTAATGTAACAGTTTTCAGAAATTACGTTTCAATCCACGCGCCCCGTGCGGGGCGCGACGGGCGTTGGCTTGCTAAGGAGGATGAGACAGGTTGTTTCAATCCACGCGCCCCGTGCGGGGCGCGACTGGAGACATGGAGTATTTGCCCGAATATTTCCTGGTTTCAATCCACGCGCCCCGTGCGGGGCGCGACTCACGGAAACAAGAGCGGCGGATTTATGGGTTCCGTTTCAATCCACGCGCCCCGTGCGGGGCGCGACAGTTTAGTTCTGTTGTCCGTCTTGTCCTTCCGGGGTTTCAATCCACGCGCCCCGTGCGGGGCGCGACCTTCCAGTTTCAAACGTTCCAGTTTCATATTAACTGTTTCAATCCACGCGCCCCGTGCGGGGCGCGACTCGGCCTCTCGTAAAATCGACATAGACTCGGGTTGTTTCAATCCACGCGCCCCGTGCGGGGCGCGACAACTCAACACGAGGGTCAAGAGTGATAGGACGACGTTTCAATCCACGCGCCCCGTGCGGGGCGCGACAATAGGCCAAGACCTGCAAAGGTCAAAGCGTATGGTTTCAATCCACGCGCCCCGTGCGGGGCGCGACACGCGACTGAAAGCGAGTGGACACCACTTGAAAGGTTTCAATCCACGCGCCCCGTGCGGGGCGCGACAAAAATCGAAGCAAAAGGAACAGGCGGAAGCCGAGTTTCAATCCACGCGCCCCGTGCGGGGCGCGACGGTTTGCCAGTTTCCCCGTAAACGTCTCGTCGCGGTTTCAATCCACGCGCCCCGTGCGGGGCGCGACCGAACCCAATGTACCCGTTCCGTCGCCAGGGTTTGTTTCAATCCACGCGCCCCGTGCGGGGCGCGACCGTAACCTCCTCAAGCTCCTTATCTGTACTCGCCTTGTTTCAATCCACGCGCCCCGTGCGGGGCGCGACGATAACGTACCACCCAAAGCCATTGGTAATCCCGGTTTCAATCCACGCGCCCCGTGCGGGGCGCGACGAACCCGGCTCGGAGTAATTGACCGAGCTTGATCGTTTCAATCCACGCGCCCCGTGCGGGGCGCGACCGGTTTGGCGAGCCGATCAACCCTGACACGACCGGGTTTCAATCCACGCGCCCCGTGCGGGGCGCGACAGGATGTGTTCACCGCAAACAAGCACCATTCCCTAGTTTCAATCCACGCGCCCCGTGCGGGGCGCGACACTTTCCGGTCTTTGCCCTGCCTACAACGCAAGTTGTTTCAATCCACGCGCCCCGTGCGGGGCGCGACAAAGAGGAAAATCAAATGAAAATTCTTACAACCAGTTTCAATCCACGCGCCCCGTGCGGGGCGCGACCGAAGCGACGAACGGCCATGGGCGGGTAATCCGTGTTTCAATCCACGCGCCCCGTGCGGGGCGCGACGTTTCACGATGTCCCTGCAATCCAGTAGACCATCGGGTTTCAATCCACGCGCCCCGTGCGGGGCGCGACGTGGTCGGAAAATCAAAGAACCCTGTTTACGATCTGTTTCAATCCACGCGCCCCGTGCGGGGCGCGACCGGATGTGTTCACCGCAAACAAGCACCATTCCCTAGTTTCAATCCACGCGCCCCGTGCGGGGCGCGACCCTATCCACACAGCGTGATTGCCGACCGATTTCAGTTTCAATCCACGCGCCCCGTGCGGGGCGCGACACAATGGTTATCCGCGACGGGATGGGACTCACCGGTTTCAATCCACGCGCCCCGTGCGGGGCGCGACTCTCTGTGTCGAGCGCCTGCAGCATATCGGCGCGGGTTTCAATCCACGCGCCCCGTGCGGGGCGCGACCCCGTCCACGGCAACCAACACCGCCGGGATTGCCACGTTTCAATCCACGCGCCCCGTGCGGGGCGCGACAACATCTACGAGTAAACGCCGGGGGTTCCGCCTACGTTTCAATCCACGCGCCCCGTGCGGGGCGCGACTCACGGCAACAAGAGCGGCGGATTTATGGGTTCGGTTTCAATCCACGCGCCCCGTGCGGGGCGCGACCCCTGCCTACAACGCAAGTTAAAGCGCCCATCGGGTTTCAATCCACGCGCCCCGTGCGGGGCGCGACGCAGCCGTGTGGCCTTGAAAGATTGGGTTGGCACGTTTCAATCCACGCGCCCCGTGCGGGGCGCGACGACCCGAGCAGACACAGCGGCCGAGATCGAGCGTGTTTCAATCCACGCGCCCCGTGCGGGGCGCGACCCATGGGGATGGTCACAATTCTAACCAGCGCACCGTTTCAATCCACGCGCCCCGTGCGGGGCGCGACACTACCCCCTGTTGAATCCGGAGTCATTGGGGGCGTTTCAATCCACGCGCCCCGTGCGGGGCGCGACACGTCATTGAGACGATTTTGCAAAACGCCTGGCTCGTTTCAATCCACGCGCCCCGTGCGGGGCGCGACGTGGAACCACCGGCAACGATCAATAGGATTGATAAGTTTCAATCCACGCGCCCCGTGCGGGGCGCGACACCAATCAAGAGCAGATGCTAGACATGATGCAGCGTTTCAATCCACGCGCCCCGTGCGGGGCGCGACGTGCTCTTGCTGCCAGGCTTCCTGTCGAATTACAGTTTCAATCCACGCGCCCCGTGCGGGGCGCGACTATCTTCAATACATTAACTGTAGAGGCGAAACATGTTTCAATCCACGCGCCCCGTGCGGGGCGCGACTTTGGGATTCTGTATGGCTAGGTTCCTTTCTCCTAGTTTCAATCCACGCGCCCCGTGCGGGGCGCGACGATACTCCGGGTTGGATTTCTCCCAAACGAGCCGCGTTTCAATCCACGCGCCCCGTGCGGGGCGCGACCAAACCTTGCCCTCCGTCCAGCTTGGGTATAGCCGTTTCAATCCACGCGCCCCGTGCGGGGCGCGACACAGGCTAAAAATAGCCTCGTCATGCACGACCAGGGTTTCAATCCACGCGCCCCGTGCGGGGCGCGACCAAGGTCCGTAAATCCTCGAGCCGACGCTGCAGTGTTTCAATCCACGCGCCCCGTGCGGGGCGCGACCGGTGGAGGGCGTGCTGCCGGCACGGGCGAGCGCGTTTCAATCCACGCGCCCCGTGCGGGGCGCGACTGTCCGGGCTTCCAGCGCTCACCGGCCACGGTGGGTTTCAATCCACGCGCCCCGTGCGGGGCGCGACCCTCCCGGATAACCGCGCCGGACTCCACCATCCCACGTTTCAATCCACGCGCCCCGTGCGGGGCGCGACATGCAGATTGGCAGCTTATTGACAGCGTTAAGTCTGTTTCAATCCACGCGCCCCGTGCGGGGCGCGACTTCCCGTAGCGATGACATACCCACTTCGACACGGAGTTTCAATCCACGCGCCCCGTGCGGGGCGCGACGTACAACAAATGAGTTACTTTACTGACGACGAGCAGTTTCAATCCACGCGCCCCGTGCGGGGCGCGACTTTTGATGATGCACGCCCACCACAAGAGCAGCCGGTTTCAATCCACGCGCCCCGTGCGGGGCGCGACCAGGAGATACTGGCTTCCAGGTCGATACAGCACCGGTTTCAATCCACGCGCCCCGTGCGGGGCGCGACTAACAAAGGATACCTCCATCAGTTCGATTTTCTGGTTTCAATCCACGCGCCCCGTGCGGGGCGCGACCGTCGTGATACTGGTTCTCTGGTTCGACTGTATAGGTTTCAATCCACGCGCCCCGTGCGGGGCGCGACCCATGTACCCTTGCTGTTGGTATTAGGTTGATGGTGTTTCAATCCACGCGCCCCGTGCGGGGCGCGACATGTAATTCATTGGTCGCCCCCCTCTAAGGTTGAGTTTCAATCCACGCGCCCCGTGCGGGGCGCGACCTGCGTTCTATTATCGGCTTTGTCCTTCCGGGGAAAGTTTCAATCCACGCGCCCCGTGCGGGGCGCGACCATACGCCGCCCCCCCGCCTGTCGGATACACTAGGTTTCAATCCACGCGCCCCGTGCGGGGCGCGACCGTCGAGGGATTGACCGATGTACCTGTACGGCGTGTTTCAATCCACGCGCCCCGTGCGGGGCGCGACTCGTATGCGCCCCGATCACTATATGTTGGTCCGGGTTTCAATCCACGCGCCCCGTGCGGGGCGCGACTATGATCAAATCTGGTCGTGATGGGCAATTTATGGTTTCAATCCACGCGCCCCGTGCGGGGCGCGACCCGCCAACCTTTTTCTGCTGTTGTCAAATTGAGAGTTTCAATCCACGCGCCCCGTGCGGGGCGCGACGGTGTTGATGTTGATTCTCTTGGTTTTAACAAAATGTTTCAATCCACGCGCCCCGTGCGGGGCGCGACCGGCTTCTCCGGATTGTTTAATTTGCTATCGGGCGTTTCAATCCACGCGCCCCGTGCGGGGCGCGACGCCGAAGCTCCCGCACAACCCGTCCCATGACGGCGTTTCAATCCACGCGCCCCGTGCGGGGCGCGACCCAGATATAACCACCGGATTTGACCATTTACTAGATGTTTCAATCCACGCGCCCCGTGCGGGGCGCGACCTGATCGCTGTCAGCATCGCGATTGTCTCTTCGGAGTTTCAATCCACGCGCCCCGTGCGGGGCGCGACCTTCATGCCGGTTCCCGGAATCCGGCGCGGTCGTGTTTCAATCCACGCGCCCCGTGCGGGGCGCGACCGCTCTGTTGTGCTACCTCGGCAAATGTGGACATGTTTCAATCCACGCGCCCCGTGCGGGGCGCGACGTTAGATTACCGGCTTGTCATTCCGGATTGCCCGGTTTCAATCCACGCGCCCCGTGCGGGGCGCGACCTCCGCAATACAATCCAGAGGAAAATAAAATGTCGTTTCAATCCACGCGCCCCGTGCGGGGCGCGACAGGCGCGTGGCCATGTCTTTGCTAATCACAGAGCAGTTTCAATCCACGCGCCCCGTGCGGGGCGCGACTATTACCTTCATGCCAACAATAAGGGGGGCCTGCGTTTCAATCCACGCGCCCCGTGCGGGGCGCGACTAATTTCTACGCCGTTCATGGTGGGCGCTAGTCCTGTTTCAATCCACGCGCCCCGTGCGGGGCGCGACGGGGCAACATCCACCCTGACGCAACCCTGACCGCTGTTTCAATCCACGCGCCCCGTGCGGGGCGCGACTTACCGGCTGTCAACCGGGTTCCCGGTTGTGGATTGTTTCAATCCACGCGCCCCGTGCGGGGCGCGACTATCTGGTAAGCTCTAGGTTCAATGATTAACCGATGTTTCAATCCACGCGCCCCGTGCGGGGCGCGACCTGACCCTGACTCAGTGCCGCAAGCTGGCGGACCTGTTTCAATCCACGCGCCCCGTGCGGGGCGCGACCCGTTGTCCCTGTTGTACAAATCTTTGAGAAAAGTGTTTCAATCCACGCGCCCCGTGCGGGGCGCGACGCAGATACCCCTTCCAAAATGGTGGATGTCGCCCTGTTTCAATCCACGCGCCCCGTGCGGGGCGCGACTTAATGGACAACCCGGACATGAGTCAACAACCTAGTTTCAATCCACGCGCCCCGTGCGGGGCGCGACGGTTGACATGGTGGCCGGGTAGCGTGTTCTCTACGTTTCAATCCACGCGCCCCGTGCGGGGCGCGACCTCATTATTGTAGCTCTTTGATTTTGAAGATAAAAGAAGCCGCTGAACGCTAACTGACAACTTTCTGTCTTATTTTTCAAAGAACTATCGACTAATTTCAACTATGTTTTAAAAGAACAAGTACTTGGTGCACCGCTAACCAATCAGCATTTTGTGGTAACCAAGGGTTAGCGTTTAGAATAAAAGGGCATCGGTTGCGACATCCTGGACTTGTTTGGCCCCGAAGTGTTCGACTCTTTGACGCCCTTTTTTCCCAAGCAGGTAGAATCGAATACTATCCTCTTCTGCATCGTAGATTTTGAACAATTCATCTTTCAAAAACTCAAACTGTGCGGGGTTGACCTCACATTCAAACACTGAGTTTTGCACTCTCACCCCAAAATCCTGGCATATTTTGGCTATATTCCTCAAACGTCTTGGACCGCCATCACCAATCACACTAACATCATAAGTAACTAATACTAACATTTCATTTCACTAAAAACGGTGTGTAGTATTTCGTGTCGCCGCGAATGTGTCTGGCCAGCAACATGGCCTGGCAATGCGGAAGTAATCCAATCGGTACCTGTTCTTTCAGATACGGGTGGAACACTTCTTTTTGTTTGCGCTCCTGATGAATGACGAGAAACTGTTTGCGCGCTTCATCGGTCAGCCGAACGGCGCCACTCCCTTCATTGACAAAATCCTTTGGTCTGAACTGTTTCCGGTTAATCAGTGTTAATACGAACCGCTCTGACCAGTAAGAACGAAACTCTTCCAACAGATCCAAAGCAAGTCCGGGTCTGCCGGGTCTGTCCTTGTGCAGGAAGCCCACATAGGGATCTAAACCAACACCCGCCAGAGCGGATACACACTCTTGTGTAATCAGTGAATAAGAAAATGACAGTAGCGCATTCACGGGGTCCGTAGGCGGTCTTCTGACTCTACCATTGAAGGTAAATTCATCGGAGCGAATAAGGACATTAAATACGCCAAAATAATTTGCGGCGGCCTCGCCCTCCAGACCTCTCGCTTTATCAACATCATTGGTTATTTTGCAGTTTCTTATGGTAGCGGCCAATTGTTTGACAACCACTGATATTGCTTGATTTTCACCATGATTGCGGATTTCCCTTTGCAGTACCGCACGCGCATTCGCTACTTTAGCCATGATCACCAGTCTGGCTATGGCTGCTGATTTTTCGTCACTGTCCGCCCACCGAAACTGCTCACGACGAAGTAAGACGTTGCCAACCGGCTTGCCAGCAATCCGACATAAATATCGCCCGTACTCAGTGTAGAACGTCAGGTTGACATTTTTTTCAGCACAAAACCCCATCAGGAACGGTGATACCATCACATTACCGAAGCAAACAATATTTCCGATATTGTGAATGGGAAGCTGTCCGAGTTTTTTGCCCTCGTGTTTTACTACAATGGTTTCACGTTCTTTGTGCAGATAGGTTTCCTGTCGATTAATGTACAGACTATTCAGTAACTTCTTCATCCCTTTAGTCACCGATAGCGTCGATATAACGCGCCGACCAATCCTGTTTGAACGTATTTGGCTGGCATAAGCCATACAGCGAACAACCATGACAGCGTTTCCTGTTTGTCGTCGGTGGCGGTGTCTTGCCTGATTCGCGCACTGTTGAAGCCTGATCTATGATGGAGATGGTTTCGCTCCGTAACGCATGATCAATTAATACCGGCTCACGTTTGCGGACTTCCCAATACCATACCGCGCCCTCATTAACGGTAGTATCCCGCATTTCTTCTATACACAGGGCTTGAGCGCATAGTTGCACACGGTCCCAGTGTTCGACTTTTGGCTTTCCGCGCTTATATTCGACAGGAAAATATTGCTTGTCCCGTTTTCCATGTATTTCCAGCAAATCCATTTTTCCCTGGATGCGATACTGATCAGACTGAATCAAAACACTGCGTTCGTACCGGGTATTGCCGCGCTGCTCTATCTCGTACGTATCAACCCGTTTGTGCAAAATACGACCTTCGGCAGTGAACCGGTTCTCATCCCACACCTGCTCAACATGGATTAACGCGAACTGTCTTGGGCAATAGGCATAGTGTTGCAGGGAGGAGATAGCAAGATAATTGTTAGTCAAGGCTTGATATTTGGTTCATTTTCTTGATCATGGTGACCCAGAGCTTTGATAAAGCTGTCCCTTTCATCAATAGAAAATTCGAATCATAGCTCCAGCAAGTGCAGGCCGCATGTTTCTAGTGAATTCTCTGAATTAGTTCCACGCCTCCGGGCATAGATTCTTCGTCTACCGAAGTCTGGTAATCACTAAAATCTCTCGGTGGCTTTGACCCGTCTATCAATTCCGATTTAACTCTAGCGAGTAAACTATGTGCATGAGCATTACCGAGTTTGCTTTCATGCTTGAAGACATAGAGACCACGGGCATTCATTTCGCCACGGGCGGCGGAGCGGTCGTGTTCAAACATGTTTTCCAGCGCTTCCCAGAATAATTCCAGATCATCTTCATTAAATCCGGTTTGAGCCGATAAATGTGCAGAGATAAAGCCGTGGCAACGATATAAACCATAAGGAACTGTCGCCTTGCGGCCCATTGTGCGGTTGTCGCCGGATTGTTTTTCTGCTTCGGCCTCGGTTGCAACTGCCATACGGGTGATTGAATGTTCTTGTGCAAAGATAGGATCGATTGAACGTGAGAAAGTCAATTGAATGGGGCCTCGTACCTGTCCAGCATTATTGCCGGTACTCATGACAGCGCCGAAAGTACGGATGTCGTAGTATTTTTGGCACATCCAGGTTCGCGCAGCCGCTGTCTTTTCACCTTTTTCCTTGGTTCTAACTTCCTCTTGCTGGTGAGCCTCGTTAATTAAATTGTTAAGAACGGCTTTTTCCTTGATAAATATATTACAGTTCGGGTTATCCACTTGTGTCATTTCCACGAAATTACGCACCTTGCGTTTCAAGCAAACATCTGTCGTCAACCCTTGTCCTGTTTCCGGGTCTACACGTGGCATATTGCCGGCATCCGGGTCACCGTTTGGATTGCCATCTTTAACATCAAATAAATAAACAAAATCGTAACGATTATTAATACTCACTATTATTCTCCTGATTCAGAATTGGATAATTGAAGGGGTTGTTCAGCATTATTTTCTTTCGGCCTATAGAAGTCCTGTCGTTGATGGTAATAGCCGATCGCGAAGCAGCCTTGTTCCTGCAGGGAAAAGTGATTAGGTAATTTTGCAGGCAGTTGATCAATTATTTGCCCAAGCAGGCGTTCCTTATTGATCCGGTGACCGGTTTCCAGCTTACCCAAGTGATGATTCTTCAAGCGATCAAGAATGCTAAACACATTCACTGGATTGCTACTGATAGCACTGTAATAACGGTCTCTAATTGTCGCATTGATACCTGGGTGTGAATCTTCCTGTATTTTTTCCAAAGTGGAAAACCATCTCCCAAGAAGGTAAGAGGTGTCGGTATTGGTCAAATCAAGTGCCATAGTGAGCTCCGTTAAAAGTAATTGAGATTTGCGAATTTGCCGATTTAGACACGCCTTGATTATAGCGGCACGTGGGAAACTGACTTTTTGTTCTGCTTTGTTGCGGCGCACAGCGGCCGCTAGTAACGTATAGGGGTAAGGGCTGTTGTCCAAAATGCTGCGAGCAACTTCTCCAGAAAGATTCGGTGGCAGATTGCTGAGTTTATATTCCAGACACAGGTGCGACAATAGGCGTGGCAGTGGTATCGCAGGATATTCTTTCGGTGGGTGACAAATACTGATGTCCTGGAAATGTTGGCAGATATTTTCGGATAGCTCTTTGATGGTGACGACCTTCCAAAAACGTATCGCTATACGTGAGGCATTTGGAGCCAAGCCAAGCACATAAAAACGTTGGTCATCTCCTTCAGCAAGTCGGCTACCACGGTAAAAAGCCTCCAAGGCGCTTTTAACTTTTCTGGCGTTTTTATTGGGGTCATCTTTTCTGACTTTCTCTGGCATAGTCATAATTTGCAGAAAGGCATTTTCAATTTCTGCATGGCCTTTTTCACTCCAGAACACGGTGGATGCGTCACCAAGCTGAACGCGTTGTGGCGATCCTTTACGCAATAAATAGTTAAGTGATTCGGTATAGTTAAAGGCAGCGTGGCTACTAATGGGGGAATTGTAAGCCTGTTGTTTTTTGTAAGATGAAAATGCAGGCGTTTGGCCCTGATTGCTCCCGGATTTCGAAATTTCATTATTTACAGAAACTATATTTGCTCCTGAGCTTTGTGCACCCCATACGCCTTTAATTGGTGGGTGCAGTCTTTCTGATGCAGCTTTCTGCCCGGTAACCAGACATATACCCGCTGCGCCATCAACATTAGACATTCGAGCTGACCTTATCGCATCGCGCACATTATCTCGTTCACAAACAAGTTGCACATCACTCGCGAGCTTGAAACTGACATTGGGGTTTCCCTGAAAAAATTCCTTGTCAAAATCTGCTCGTTGTTGTAATCCCTGCAAATCGAGTGATCGCAAAAACTGCATGACCGCTTGAAGGCCAATATCGTCGTTGTCAAGCCGCTCTATCTGGTCTATAAAGGCTTGGTGTTGTTTAAGGACTCGTTCAGGCTTGCCTCCCTCACGCATTAAGCCCAATGCATATTCAGCATTATCCCAAAGCAAATTGGCCGCAACATTTGCCGCTCTCTTAACAGCCTTCGGCAAAATATACACAGTATTTGTGTTTTTATCAGTATCAATATTGATTTGGTGAAAGTCGCCTGTTTTGGTCAATTCGATAATGACTGGAATCGCTTTGCGCTCAAAACCAAACTCAGCCAGTTCTCCGGGGTGAGTAGCCTGCATCCGCTCGTAATATTCGTTCAGCGCCTGCAAAATCATCGTCGTACTTCCTCGCTATCTGGTGCGGGCACGAACATCACTCCCCGGTTTAGCTTGGCTAAAAAAAACATCGGCACAGGATTTTCGGTATCAGTGAAATCAATGTCATATAGCATCCAGCCTAAATTCCGGGTTTCATCGACAGGTGGTTCTTGCTCCACTTGCTCTGGCTCTATGAAGCGAAAGCTGGCTGAAAATTCGCGTGTACCAAGATAGGGTTGATTAAAACACTGCCCTTTACGTGCTCGACGTTTAAACATCTCGGCAAATTTAGGGTAACTGTTTTCGTTATCCGCGCCTTCACAGCGAAGAGATGGATAATGATGAATATGCTGGTTGTCATCTTGCAAATGAAAACGGGCGTGCAAGCGGTAAGCAACATCGCGTAAAAACAACCCGGCCCGTTGCTGGCGTCCATCTTCAATAAAAATTTGCGATTTGCCCCGGCTGACGACACCGGATACTTCATTACGGCGAATATTAGTCCAGTGGATGGGATTAAGCACTTCTATCTTTTCAACCTGCCAGCGAATGGCGGGTTTCCATAACACCGCTTCAAAAATGGCACGGGCTGCCGACGGCGTAATCACATCATAGGAAACACGTTCTACTTTCATTTCTGGTCGGGTAAAACAGGCGAAGTCTCCTCTAACTTCAAGGCAAAAACTTTCTTGGCTAGGCATGAATCATGTCTCCCGTTGCATTAGGTCGTGATATTTACATTCAATCATCATCATACATTAAGAAGTGACCGTGGTTTGTCAAAACCTCATTCCCAAGGAAACCCAAACGTTGATCGTAGATACCCGGACCGGCAATAATATAATAACCAGATTCGGTTTCTTCAATTACCCCCGCACTGATAAGTTGTTGTTTTTCGAAGTCATACATACTTATAGAATAAGGTTGGAGTTTTCGGATTAACCAGCGATCAATTGAGCCACACTTGAGCCTGTTTAACCAGAATTTTATCTGCTTATCCTCGCTCTCATCATTACTATAGTCCACAAAAATCGTAAAAGTTTGGTCTTGTTCAATCATTTGGAATCGTTGTGCAGCAGTGCGAAACTGGATGTTGATATTACTGGCATCATCTTGCAACAGTGACAGAACATCCCCGGAATCAAATTTGCCTAATCTGCTATATAACTGTTTGAAATAGGTGTGGATCAGTTCAGGATTGTCAATATTTCCTTGATACCCCCGCAAGATAGATGTGGTAGTTTGAAAGGCAGTATCCAGCAAGCCCGCAGGGGGTCTCCCAGGCGGTACGAACACTATGGTATGGCCCAACATAAATTCACCATTTGCATCTTTAAGCTTCCCTTCGCGGTTGCAGCGGCCTCCGGCCTGGATAACTGAATCAAGACCAGTGGCAGCACGAAACACAACGGGAAAATCGAAATCAACACCTGCTTCAACCAATTGAGTACTGATGACTCGGGTGGGTTTGCCTTCTTGCAGCCGTTGTTTGATCTTGTCAATCACGCGCTGGCGATGTTTTGGGCACATCAAGGCTGACAAGTGAAATAATGTGCTATCTTGCTCCATAGCGAGGAACAATGACCGGGCGTCATGGCGTTTGTTCACTACAGCCAGAACGGTTGGATGCTGCTGGATTTGCTCAGCGATTTCTTCCCAGCTTTGGTTGGCGAAAAAATCCTTCGGCAATGTATAGGCGACGCGCTGTAGTTGTCGATAGTAACGCTCAGTCTGACTAATAACCTCAGCCGTTTCAATGTCTTGGAGCAGAACTTTACCCAATACATCACCAAATCCGGTGGATGGTGTAGGTGTGGCAGTAGTCAGTAGGAAAGTGACGCCATAGTGTTTAGCCAACAGTTTTATAACGTGTCGGATTGGTTCAAGATTATTAGGGGGTAATAGCTGGGTCTCGTCCAGAACGATAACGCTGTTGACCAGATTATGCAGCTTACGACATCGTGACGGCTTGGCGGCAAATAGAGACTCGAAAAGTTGGACTGTAGTGGTAACAACAATGGGAATATCCCAGTTTTCTGCCGCCAGTCGAGTAGCAGTTACTTCCTTGCTATCTTCAGGTTCAACATTGCTGTGGTGTTCCAAAACAATTTCGCCACACGATTCAAATATATCTTTGAAAATTTTTGCAGTTTGCTCAATGATGCTAGTGTAAGGAATCGCGTAAATGATACGCCTTTTGTTGTGGGTACAAGCGTGTTCCAAAGCGAAGGCCAGACTACTTAAAGTTTTACCACCACCGGTCGGCACGGTCATTGTATAGACTCCCGAGTGTTCTTTTGCTTTGTTCCGTGCTTGTTGTAGTATTTCTGTGCGTAGTTGATTGACTACACTCGCTTCCGCTTTCATAGTCAGTTTTCGCATATAAGCATCAAATTGTTTCAGCAAAATGGGCATGTCGGGGTAGCTAACCCTACGTCGCGCCGTTTTCCCCGGGTTCATGAATTGTTCGGTATCAAGGAAATCGGCATCCACCAACGCCGAAAAAACCATGCGAATCCAGCAGTGAAGATCGTCCCAGGTATCTAATGGGAGCTTTTTTTTCGGTACACTACCTGCCAGCACTTTCTCGGGAATTGATTCCGCTAACGCTTCCTGTAAAAAGTGCTGATCTTGCAAAGTTTCATCTAAAGATAGTCCCTTGGCTTCACTTCTTGTAAAGTCGGGTAAGCCTGCATGATGCCCGGCAATCGTATAAGCCAGTGCTCGCCCGAATTCTTTGGCCCGATGTTGGCGCATATACTTCACGGCATACATGGCTCCGGTAGAGGCATGATTTTTATTGGGGTCTTTCTCACTGCTGATACTGGCATCCAGGTTATAACCCGAACTCTTCTTGATGTGTTTTTGAAAGGCGGGTCGATATTTACCCAAGTCATGCCAAAGACCAGCCAGCCATGCCCATTCGGCACTATCGAATGAATTCGCATATTGCTTTGCAATGTTTGCGACATCCCACAGATGATCTTCCAACGAATGCGTTTCCCATTTATCGTTTTCTTGTTTTACATGTGCAATGTATTCAGTGGGCATTTGCTTGATCTGTATTTTTAATTCATCCATTCGACTGTACTTCTTCGACATTGACTCCGCCTGTAACCACCAGACGATAACCGTCCAACCCCGAGAAAGGCACCATCAGTTACAGATGACAAGATGCGCCATCACATAACTTCAGCCATAAGCGGAAATCTGTCAGGGTTTTTAATAATCTCTCTGGTTAAATCCACATCAATCACCGGCCAGTAGTAATGCCCTGGGGACAGTTCCTCTACATTCAGGACGACTTCAATGGCTTGTTCTTTGAACCAGGGGAAGTCCTGATATGACATGAAAAGTTCTTCATCCTGCGTGAGCAGCCATATTCCATGCGGAGAGATATGGGGGACCCTGATTGATGAGGCATCGCTTCCAGGTGCTGAAAATATCATTACGATACTCCTTGAATTCGGTCGCATTCCTTTTCAGGTTGTTGCGCCAGCGATGCGTTCTTATATACGTAGGGCATCAGGCTTGAAATGCCGGGTTCATAATCAGCCCCTTCGGCTCGCCAGATATATCCCAGTTGAAAAAGTTGATCGAATCTCTCCATGATGCGCTTATGGGTGGCTGGCCCGTCATCGTCCGTCATTCCTTTTGCAATCGCGTCCTTCAACGTGTTTCCATGCAGGGTTGGCTCGCCGGCTTGAATAAAGGCATCCGCAACACGAGCGGCGGCGGGCAGCAGCCTCATTCTTTCTATCTCGACGAAGCGATCCTGATACAGTTCATCGCGTATTCTCACCACCGTTGTATCCACTTCGTTGACCATATCCATAGTGACTTGTGTTTCCCTGGTTTGGTCCAGCCTTCGCGCCAGACAATCGCCCCAGATTTGTAGAAAATAGGGGTAGCAGTGGGCGCGTTCAACGACTTCCCCGGCAGCGCCGGGCGTAAAGGATACGCCGACTTGTTCCAGCGGCACGGTAATCGCCTGGCGAGCTTCATCAGGTGAAAGGCGTCCCAGACGCATTCTTTCACTGCGTTCCCAGAAAGAAGCGTTGGTCTTGCTCAGGGTTGTCCGTAAATTCGGGGTGCCTGCGAGGACCAGCAGGAACGGATAACCTTCTGACCGCAGGGTCTGGCTGATATTGAGCAAGGCTTTTCCGACCTCGGGTTGCAGCGTATGCGCTTCGTCAATGATCAGAGCTAATGGTTTCTTTTGGCATCTTTCCTGCAACAATTTCCTGATTGTAGACTCCCGGCCGGGATTTCCCACTTCGGTTTTACCAGACACAAACCCGGCGCTGACAGAGACCGCAACCGACTTGAACCAGTCCCGTATTTTTGGCTTGCCTTCCATCAAACGAGCGGACAACTCGGTCAGGGTCTCCATCTCATTCGGGGTTTCCCACAAGATATCCAGTGTCGATCCTTCTTTTTGGAGTGTCTCTTTTTGCAGGTGGCGGAGTAATGTGGTTTTGCCGTTGCCACGAGGTCCGTAGAGAATCAGATTACGGCTGATCGGCTTCCTGTCCTTCAGAGCTTTGACACATCTCCCGAAATATTCCTGTTCCTCTTTGCGTCCGGCCAGATAAGGCGGCGCTCCGCCATCGCCGGGCGTGAACAGGTATTCTAAATCTATGTCGCTCATTTGCTTTCCCTCAATTTGCGCCATGTTGCCGGATTGCCGTGGCATTGTCAAAAATCACGGGGTTTTGGACTCTGGTCTCTACCGCGCGGTGACTTGATGATACACTGGGTTCATGCACGAAAAGCGCGAGAAATTATTATGAATGAAGAAAATGGCTAAAGAAAAACCGGATACGGATCGGTTCGATGAGCGTCTGGCGGCGGTTTACGGTCGGACGGAAAACAAGGAGCAACAGTATGACGAGTGGGCGCAGACGTATGATGCTGACCTGGTTGATGATCTGGGGTATGTGGCGTTCAGCGAGGCGGGTGATGTTTTCATGGAGGTCGTGACGGACCGGTCAGCCCGCATTCTGGATGTCGCTTGTGGCACCGGTCTGGCGGGAGCGTACTTGCAGCGGCACGGGTATGAGAATGTCGATGGCGCGGATCTGTCCACGAAAATGATGGCGATTGCCAGTCAACGCGGTCTGTATCGTTCCACCTGGCAACACGATTTCACCCGGCCGGTGAAGCTGGAAAAACCCTATGACGCGGTGTTGTGTGTCGGTATGTTTTCTTATGCGGTTCCGGAGATTACTGACATGCATAATGTGGTGCGCTGCGCTCGTCCGGGCGCTACTTGTGTCATTACGGTCAATGGCGCCGCCTGGCGGGACCTGGACCTGGAGCCGGAAGTGTACCGGGAAGCGGCCCGCCATGATTTCACGATCAATCAGGTTCGGCGGGCCGGCTATATCGAGAATCAGGGGATTGACTCACGGGTGTTGGTTATCACTGCCTGATTCGGACAACCACGGGGGGTTGTTCCTACGATTCCTTTTCTTCCAGTACTTTTCGCGCAACCCGGAAGCATTCGAGGGCTTGGGGAACGCCGCAGTAAATTCCGATGACGTGGCAGATGGCGCGAATCTGTTGTTGGGTCACGCCGTTGGCAATCGCTCCCCGGCAATGAATTTCCCATTCGTGCATGTGGCCCAATGCGCCGATCATGGCGAGGTTCATCATGGATCGGGTTTTGGCGTCAATGCAGTCGTCTCCCCATCCGAATCCCCAGCACCATTCGGTCATCATTTCCTGGAATGGCCGGGTAAATTCATCGGCCTGCGCCAGGTTCTTTTCGACATATTCGGCGCCCAGAGTCGCTTTACGTTGCTTAAGGCCCAGTTCAAATCTTTCTTTGTCCATGACACTCTCGTTGTGGTTGGTTGATTTTTGTGGTGGTCATCAGAAAAGTTGCCCGATGTATTTTTCCCGGGCCAACCGCCAGAATACGACTACAAAAGCAGTCAGGGGAATCGCGAGAATCATCCCCAGGATTCCATCCAGCGCCGTGCCCCAGAAGAAAATGCCGACAATGATGGCAAGAGGGTTGAGGCCGGTCGACTTGCCCATGATTCTGGGGGTGAGGTAATAGCCTTCGATCAGTTGAATCAGGCAAAAAACAACGATGACGATGATCAGCAGCGTCGCTCCGCCGCCGGTCTGGAACCAGGCCATTGGCAGGGCTATGGCCAGGCCCACCATGCTTCCGAGGTACGGGATAATATTCAAAAACCCGAGTACAAGACCGAGCACGATCCCGTATTGCAGGCCAGCGAGGGTAAATCCGATCGCAAACAGGATTCCCTGGATCAGCGCTATCAGGATCTGCCCACGGAAAAAAATGACGACCAGATTGAAGAATTCCTGGATCAGGTAGATGATGTCTCTGGCTGTTCCCGGTTTGAAAAAAGGAAAGTGTTCGACCGTCAGGGAGCGCGGATGAATTCGCGGCATCATCAAAAACAAGGCCAGGTAAACCGGGACGATCACCCAGCCGGACAGCGAAACAATACCTTCGATCAGGTTGGAGCCGGCCCAGATGACTTGAGTACCGATGTATTCCCCGAACGCGATCAGGGGGCCGTCCGGGGTTTTCAGGGCGTTGCCGACCTTGTCATAGAGTTCGCCGCTCCTGATCAGGTCAAGACCCGGGCGAAACGCTTCAAACCAGGTGACCGCGTTCTCCCACCAGATGGGCAGTTGATCAACCAGTTCGGTGATTTGACCGGCGATCAGCGCTCCGAACAAGGCGACCACGACGCCCACCGGCGCAATGATGGACAGGAAAACCAGAGTCAGCGCCACCGGCATCGGCAGGCGTGACCGCAGCCATTCGTACCAGGGGGCAAGTATCATGGCCATGACGCCGGCCGCGGCCAAAGGCAGGAATACATGACTGAATGCCTGGAAAAACCGGGCTGAGTAAATCAGCAGTATCACCAGCGCCGCAATACTGATCGCGGCGGCCAATATGGTGACTCCCGTGGCAACAAGCCTTTTTTGTCGGGGGTTGAGTTCAATCTGCATTTTTATCGGGCGCTGTCTTCAAAGGAAATACCGGGTATCGGTACTTTACCAGTCATCGTGAAAAACCGGGTAAAAATTCAAGTATTTTTATTGTGGTTGGCAGGGTATCGGGGGAATGTCATTGCCATTGATGGATGGTTTAAAATAGAATTGCCATCTTTTTGATTCCAGGGGTTTGTTGTGGCGAGGATATTCAATCACTGTCTGTGGGTATTATCAGCCTGTTTTTTATTCATGCAGACTTCCCACGCTCAAACCGAAGACCGCACTGTCTTGCTCGCCACTACAACCAGTGTCGATAATTCCGGATTGATTGACTATCTCCGGCCTGCCCTGGAGGAGGAAACCGGGTTTACCTACAAAGTAATCGCCGTTGGCACCGGCAAAGCCCTGAAAATGGGGCAGGCCGGCGATGTCGACGCATTGCTGGTTCACGAGAAAAACAGTGAGATCGCTTTTTTGGGAGCGGGATACGGGGTGCGCCGAACCCCATTCATGTTCAATGATTTTGTCCTGGTGGGACCGAAAAACGACCCTGTTGGCGTCGCAGAGAAGAAGTCGATCAGCGAGGCCATTGAATCCATTGTCGGTGGCAATGTTTCGTTTATTTCCAGAGGAGATGATTCCGGCACCCACAAAAAGGAACTGGGACTGTGGCGGCAGGTCGGGATTAAACCCGATGGGGTCTGGTATCGGGAAGTGGGGCAGGGTATGGGGAAAACCCTGCAGATTGCGGATGAACTGCAAGCCTATACGCTGACCGACCGGGGAACCTGGCTATTCAATCAGGATAAACTGGATTTGAAGATCGTGTTTGAAGGCGATCAGACTTTGCACAACCAATACAGCATTATTGCGGTCAACCCGGACCTGCATCGGACCAATCATGACGGCGCGATGGCCCTTTCAAACTGGGTGGTTTCACAAAAAGGGCAGGTTATGATCAATCAGTACCACATAAACGGACAGCAGTTGTTTCACGCCAATGGCGCAGCCGGGAAAACGGACGGGACGAAATTCTGATCGTCCATGGGCGGGCGAACGTAGTTTTTCGCAATCGGAGGTCTCGCATCCAGAGATACTTTCTCCGGGGTCAGGTCCTCGTAATCTATCAAGCTCAACAGGTGTGTAATGCAGTTGATCCGCGCATGTTTCTTGTTGTCGGAGTTGACGACATACCACGGCGCCTGCTTGATATCCGTGTGCGCGAACATGAAGTCTTTTGCCCTGGAGTATTCCACCCAGCGATTTCTTGATTCCAGGTCCATCGGGCTGAGTTTCCAGCGCTTGGTTGGATCGTCTGAACGGGACTGAAACCGTCTTTCCTGTTCATCATCACTGACCGAGAACCAGTACTTGATCAGTTTTATGCCGGAACGTACCAGCATGCGTTCAAATTCGGGACAGCTTCGCATGAATTCCTCATACTCGTCTTCGGTGCAAAATCCCATGACACGTTCCACACCGCCACGGTTGTACCAACTGCGATCCAGAATCACCATCTCGCCGGCGGCGGGAAGGTGCGCCGCGTAACGCTGAAAGTACCACTGGGTCTTTTCTCTTTCTGTCGGAGCGGGCAGGGCCACTACAGAACAGATTCTCGGATTGAGTGATTCTGTGATCCGCTTGATGGTGCCTCCCTTGCCGGCCGCGTCCCTTCCTTCGAATATGACCACGATCTTGAGTTTTTTATGCTTGATCCATTCCTGGAGTTTGACCAGTTCGATCTGTAGTCGCTCCAGTTCTTTCTCATAAGCGATATTCAAGGCTTTTTTACGGCTTTTAGCAGTCATTACAAATACCTCCAGGTCAAACGATTTTTACGGGAACAGCTTTTCTGATCAGTAGATACTACACGGATTGTGTCTGATGATCTACTTTGAAGCCGGGAATTGTGTAACCCGACTCCCTTGATGGAGAGCAGGATGTGGATTCCCGCTTCCGCGGGAATGACGGGATGCAGTGGCTGTCGGGGATCAGAGTGGGATGGTTTGCGGGCGGGCACAGGGACCCGCCCCTACGGACGATTGGGAGTGATTATACGTCCGGGATGCAATCAACGCCGCCCGGAGGATTTGCGGCTTTTGACCGATTTTAATCGGGTTGGCGGGGGACGGCGCCCGGCGTCATCAGGTTGATCATCTTCATCCGGCAGGAACGGGGATTCCTGTTCTCCTTTCTGGTGTCTGGCTACCCATCCCACGGGGCCGGACAGGGCATAGGCCAACGCCATTAAAAAAAGTACCCGTGGCGGGTCGAATGAGAGCAGCACGGTGAAGCCGACGATCGCAAGCAGGGCGAAAAAGGGGATTTTGTGTTTGGGGTCGAAATCCTTGAAACTGCGGAACTTGATATTACTGACCATCAACACGGACATCAGCAGGGTCACAACCGCGCTGGCAATCGCCATGGATTCTCCGGTCAACCCCGTCTCATTGAAATTCCACGCCCAGAATGCAATGAATGCGGCGGCGGCGGGGCAGGCCAGCCCAAAGAAGTACCGATTATCCTTGATCGTCAATGTATTGAACCGGGCAAGCCGCAAGGCAGTGGCGGCAGCGTACAGAAACGAAATCAGCCAGCCCGCTTTGCCAAGATACTGCAACGACCAGAAATAGATAATCATTCCCGGAGCCACACCAAATGCGATCACGTCAACCAGGCTGTCATATTCCTTGCCGAAATCGCTGGCTGTGTTGGTCCACCGGGCAACGCGACCGTCCAGGCCATCCATGATCATGGCAATCAGGACACCGACAGCCGCCTGGCTGAAATTTCCCAGGGTGGCCTGGATGATGGCGTAAAACCCGAAAAACAGTCCCGCCGTAGTGAAAAGACTGGGCAGGAAATAAATGCCCTTTCTGGTTCCGTGAGTGGCAGTGTCGTTTGATTCCATAAAGAATGCCCGGTGTCGGAGGGTGTTTCAGTATCCCGGTAAATAGCCTATGGCGCTATTGCCGGAATCAACCCGTTGCCCCAATTCTACCACTAAACGGGTTTCCAGTGGCAAATACAGGTCCACTCTCGAGCCGAAGCGGATGAATCCATACCGCTGTCCGGTTTCCACTACGTCTCCCTGATTCACATAGCATAATATTCTTCTGGCAATCAACCCGGCGATTTGTACACTGTAAACATCGTGTCCCCGGTCTGTTTGGATGTGAACGGCGTTTCGTTCGTTTTCAGATGATGCCTTGTCGAGAGAAGCATTGACAAATCTGCCCGGGAGATACCGTACTTCTTTTACGCTTCCCGCCACCGGAACCAGATTGGAGTGAACCGAGAATACATTCATGAATACGCTCACCTTCAGGGCTTCATCCCGGTTTTCAGCGTATGGATTCCGTTCCTCGGACACGGAGACTATTTTTCCGCTTGCCGGGGACACAACGGCGCCGGGGTCTTGCGGGATTTTTCTTGCGGGATCCCTGAAAAACTGAAAGACGAACAGTACGCCGACCCAGACAATAACGGATCCTGCGCCCAACCACCAGGTTGCGGCAATGCCGGCAGTCGTGGCCAGAATCAGGTGGTAAGTCCCTTCCCTTGCGAGAACGGGGTAGCGGTATCGGGCCATAACCGGTCCGGCAATATCAGTTTTTTGTTTTATCGACGACCTTGTTATCGCTGATCCAGGACATCATGGAACGGAGTTTTGCCCCGACTTGTTCAATTTGATGTTCCTGACCACGCCGACGCAACTCGGGGAAACGTTTCCCGCCTGTGGCATTTTCATCCATCCATTCCCGGGCGAAAGCGCCTGATTGAATTTCTGCGAGGATTTTTTTCATTTCCGCCTTGGTCTGTTCGTTTACCACTCGCGGGCCGCGGGTCAGGTCGCCGAACTCGGCGGTGTTGGAAATCGAGTAGCGCATATCGGCGATACCGCCCTCGTACATCAGATCGACAATCAGCTTTAATTCATGCAGGCATTCGAAATAAGCCATTTCGGGCGCGTAACCGGCTTCGACCAGGGTTTCAAAACCAGCCTGGACCAGAGAAGTCGCGCCGCCGCACAGTACGGCCTGCTCACCGAACAGGTCGGTTTCGGTTTCTTCCTTGAACGTGGTTTCTATGATGCCGGCGCGTCCGCCTCCGATACAGGAAGCATAGGCCAGAGAGATGGCGTGGGCTTCACCGGTCGAATCCCGGGAAATTGCAATCAGGCATGGGACACCCGCTCCTCCTTCAAAGGTAGAGCGGACCAGATGCCCCGGGCCTTTCGGCGCGATCATGACGACATCCAGGTCTGACCGTGGCTCGATATAACCGAAGTGAATGTTGAATCCATGGGCAAACGCAAGGGTTGCTCCCGGTTTCAGGTCCTCTTCAATTTCCCGGTAGATTCCACCCATCCGTTCATCCGGGCACAGCATCATGACCACGTCCGCCCGGGCTGCCGCCGTCTTTACGTCCGCCACGGCCAGACCGGCCTGTTCGGCCTTTGTCCGGGAACCGGAACCTTCGCGCAGGCCCACGACCACATCCACGCCGCTTTCTTTCAGATTGTTCGCATGGGCATGGCCTTGAGAACCATAACCGATAATGGCTACTTTCCGGCTGCGAATTTTCTCAAGGTCCGCGTCCTGGTCATAATAAACTTTCATTTTCAGTTTCTCCTCGTAAAATAATTGTGGTCTGGCGCCACAGGGTGTATCCGGTGGGATGGTTCAGGGTATGGCCCCAGGGCTAAACCTTGAGCGCCTTTCTGCCTCGTCCGATACCCAGTATCCCGGAACGGACCATCTCCACCAGTTCTATCTGGGCAAGAGAGTCCAGAAAGGCATCTATCTTGTCCGTGCCGCCGGTCAGTTCCAGGGTATAGGTAGACTCGGTGACATCAATGATTCTTCCACGGAAAATGTCCGCCATTCTCTTGATGTCATCTTTTTGTTCCGCAGTCGACGCGGCCACTTTCACCAGCAACAACTCTCTCCCCAGATACTGGCCTTCGGTCAGGTCGCGCAGCTTGACCACATCCACCAGCTTGTTCAACTGCTTGGTGATCTGTTCAATGATGGCCTCTGTTCCAGAGGTTACGATGGTCATTCTGGAGAGTGATTCATCGTCTGTAGGCGCCACAGTCAGTGATTCAATGTTATAACCCCGGGCGGAGAACAACCCCGCCACCCGGGACAGGGCGCCGGATTCATTTTCCAGCAGCACGGAAATGATGCGTCTCATCAGGTTGATACACTCCTGTGTCTGGATTCCCGCTTGCGCGGGAATGACGGGAATGACGGGAATGAAATGCGTCTCATCAGGCTAATTCGCGCTCCTGCACGTTACACTCACAGTCATCCGGCTTGAGCTGCATTTCATTGTGTCCCTTGCCGGCGGCAATCATCGGGTATACGTTTTCGGTGGGGTCGGTCAGGACATCCAGAAACACGAGCCGGTTTTTCAATGCGAGCGCTTCTTTCAATGCGCCCTCCACGTCACCCGGCTTGTTGATGCTCATTCCGACGTGCCCGTAGGATTGGGCAAGTTTCACAAAGTCCGGAAGCGCGTCCATATAGGAATGCGAATAGCGGCGATCATAGAAAAACTCCTGCCATTGGCGAACCATCCCCATATATTGATTGTTCAGGTTGATGACCTTGACCGGCAGATTGTATTGCAGGCAGGTGGACAGTTCCTGCAGGCACATCTGAATGCTGGCATCCCCGGTTATGCAGGCCACCACGTCATCCGGGTAAGCCAGTTGAACGCCCATCGCCGCGGGCAGTCCGAATCCCATGGTCCCGAGGCCGCCCGAATTGATCCAGCGCCGGGGCTTTTCAAAGGCGTAATACTGCGCGGCCCACATTTGATGCTGGCCCACATCCGAGGTAATGAATGCGTCTCCATTCGTGACTTCGCACAGTTTCTGCACCATGAACTGCGGTTTTATCACGTCATCACTATTATCGAATCCCAGAGAATCCAGTGATTTCCACTCATTCACCATGTCCCACCAGGCATCCACGGCCGGGCGGTCAATCTCATCCAGCCTGGGTTTCAATCGCTCATTCACCTGCATCAGAACTTCATGGCAATCACCGACAATAGGGACTTCAACCCGGACGTTTTTGCCGATGGATGACGGGTCAATATCGATCTGGATAATTTTTGCGTTGGGTGAGAAATTGGCCAGATCGCCGGTAACCCGATCATCGAATCGGGCGCCGACCGCCAGCATGACATCGCATTGATACATCGCCATATTGGATTCATAAGTACCATGCATACCCAGCATTCCGAGAAACCAGGGGTTGGACGCCGGAATGGCGCCCAGCCCCATCAAGGTGCTGGTGCTGGGGTAGCGGAGCATATCGACCAGTTCAGTCAGAGGGCCGGCCGCATCGGACAGTATCGCGCCGCCGCCGGTGTAAATAATGGGTCTTTTGGCGTTGATGATCAGGTCAACCCCTCTTTCTATCTGTTTGTTGTGTCCTCGCTTCCTCGGTTGATAGGACCGCATTTCTATGGCTTCGGGGTAAAAATATCCGGTTGAGTTCGCGGTCACGTCTTTCGGGATATCGACGACGACCGGACCGGGTCTGCCTGAGCTCGCGATGTAAAATGCCTTCTTCATGGTCTCGGCAATATCTTCCACCCTTTTGATCAGGAAATTATGCTTTACGCAGGGGCGGGTGATGCCGACGGTATCCACTTCCTGAAAGGCGTCGTCTCCGATCAAATGAGAGGGAACCTGCGCGGTGATGACAACCATGGGTATCGAATCCATGTACGCGGTGGCAATTCCGGTTACGGTATTGGTAACGCCGGGACCTGAAGTGACCAGAACCACACCGGGCTTCCCGGTGGCGCGCGCAAAACCATCCGCGGCATGGGTCGCGCCTTGCTCGTGACGGACCAGAATGTGCTTGACCTTGTCCTGACGATACATTGCGTCGTAAATATGCAGGGCCGCCCCGCCCGGATATCCGAAAATATATTCGATGCCTTCGTCCTGGAGACATCGAACGACAATATCTGCGCCTGTAAGTATCACCTCAGTACCTCAAAGAGAAAAAGTCTGCCCGCCCCGCGCAAGTATAGCGATATTCACCCGGACTTTCCAAGAATTTCATGTTGCCGCTACTGCGTTGCCGCTACTGCGTTGCCGCTACTGCCGGAACCGGTTGTTGCCGCCGCGTATTTGATCCATCATTCCTTTCATACCGCCTTTTCTGTTCATTCTCCCCATCATTTTCTGCATCTGGGTAAACTGTTTCAACAACTGGTTCACATCCTGAATCCGGGCGCCCGAACCTGCCGCTATTCTCTTCTTCCTGGCGCTTCGTATCACAGCGGGGAATTTGCGCTCATGCGGGGTCATTGAATTTACGATGGCGATGAGCCGGGCCGTTTTCCTGTCGTCCATTTGCTGGATCGCCTTTTGCGGCAGTCTGTCCATGCCGGGGAGCTTGTCAACCATCCCCATGATGCCGCCCATATTCTGCAACTGCATCATCTGCTCCCGGAAATCCTCAAGATCGAATCTTTTCCCGGTCTTGATTTTCCGGGCCAGCCTTTCCGCTTTGTCGCGATCCACTTTTTGTTCGACTTCCTCGATCAGGGAAAGCATGTCTCCCATGCCCAGTATTCGTGAGGCGACCCGGTCGGGGTGAAAGGGTTCAAGCGCATCCATGCCTTCTCCGGAGCCCAGAAATTTGATCGGCTTGCCGGTAACATGCCGGATTGACAAGGCCGCTCCGCCACGGGCATCGCCATCGGTCTTGGTGAGGATCACGCCGGTCAGGGGCAGGGCCTGATCGAACGCTTTCGCGCTGTTGACCGCATCCTGTCCGGTCATGCTGTCCACTACAAACAGGGTTTCCACCGGCTGCGCCGCCTGATGCAGATTCTGTAGTTCCGACATCATGCCGTGATCTATGTGCAACCGGCCCGCGGTATCGACAATCACCACATCAATACCTTGTCGGGTGGCATGATCCAGCGCTCCGTTGACGATATCCAGGGGTTTCTGGCCCGGGTCGGAAGGATAAAAACCCAGCTCAAGATCATTCGCCAGAGTTCGCAGTTGATCAATAGCGGCTGGTCGATAAACGTCGGCGCTCACCATCATCACGGATTTCTTTTCGCCGGATTTGATGAATCGCCCCAGTTTGCCAGCGGTCGTGGTTTTGCCGGCGCCCTGTAACCCGGCAATGAAAATGACCGCAGGGGGGCGAACCGAAAGGTTGATCCGGTCATTGGCATTCCCCATCAACCGGACTAGTTCATCCCGTACAATGCCGACAAAGACCTGACCCGGTTGCAGGCTGGCCGTCACTTCGGCGCCGATGGCGCGGGCTTTTACGTCTTCGATAAACTTCCGGGTCACTTCCAGCGATACATCCGCTTCGAGCAACGCGACGCGCACTTCCCGCATTGAATCGGCGATATTTTTCTCGGTCAGCCGGGCCTGGCCGCCCAGGGATTTTATCGTGGCACGGAGTTTTTCACTTAACTGGTCAAACATGACTGATCACTGCTGATGAAATGCAAACCCTGATGTGTATAATCGGGTATCCATTCCGGTTCATGATTATATGTTTCTGATGCCCGCCCTGACAGCGCTTTGCGCCTGTATCTACGGTTTTTGTACCTGGTCGTCATGGCGACAGATCAAAACTGAATCCGGCGCCGGCAAGAGCGGTGCAATCGCGCGTTCATCCGCGATTATAGCAGTTGCCATCCACGGATACCTCCTGTACAGCGTCATTTTTGTCGACGGGGCATTTGGTATTTCCATTGGATTGTCCATTTCCACCGCGGGCTGGATCTCTGTCCTGATGTATTTGTGTGTCAGTCACAGGCTTCGATTTATCAACCTCGGCATCATCCTGTTCCCGATTGCAATGGTGACCGCGGTCATCGGCGCATTCGCGGCTGGAAGCGCCGGGTATCACACGCTGGTAGCGGGAACAGGGTGGCATATCGCCCTCGCCATTCCGACTTACGGCGTATTATGCGTCGCATTCGCCCAGGCCTGCCTGCTGATTATCCAGGATCGCCATCTGCATAAAATTTCCCCGGAAAGATTCATGGCCGCGCTGCCCGCCATTCAAACCATGGAAAGCAACCTGAAATGGTTGATACTGCTTGGTTTCGGCCTGATGTCTGTCAATCTTGTTTCCGGCATCGGAGCCAATATCCTGTACCAGGGACAGTTGTTCGAATTCAGCCATCATATCGTGTTGTCCGTCATCGCGTGGGGGTGTTTTGCGTGTTTGCTGGCTGGACAGATATTTGCCGGCTGGCGCGGCCAGACAGCCGCAAAATGGACGATATTTGCGTTTGGTATTCTGGTATTGGCCTATTTCGGCGCTCGTTTTGTCAATGATCTGGTACTGGGCGGATGACGGTTGAGGGCGGGCACGGAGACCCGCCGACTACCTGACAGGCTCGGCCTGTCTTTCACGGGATGACGGTTGCGGGCGGGCACGGAGACCCGCCCCTACGATTCGAGTTGCGCCCCGGTCAGCCTGTTCTTTGACGTCCGCGTTTTGTTCCGGGTTTTGTTTTCGATTTGCCGGGTCTGGCGGATTTTCTGTTTGAACCGGTTCCAGGGCGGTCTTTTCTCCCGGACGGGGATTTTGGTTTGTCCGCCGACTTCATTCCCGGCTTGCGGTCCTTTAGCCTGGATATCTTCATTTTCCGGCTCGCCACCCATATCGATCCCAGTTTTTTCAACAGGGCTCTGGGCATATCTTCGGGAAGATGGATCAGGCTGTGATCGTCGAGTATCTCCAGCCGCCCGATAAACCGGCTGTCAAGCCCCGCTTCGTTGGCAATCGCGCCAACGATATTCGACGGACTGACATTGTGCTGGTTTCCCACTTCGATCCGGTAACGCGCCATGCCCGCATCCTCGGGTCTCGCGGCGCTTCGGGAGCGGGGAGGTTTGTCCCGGCCTTTCGATTTCAGGGGACGGTCGTGGTCTCGTCCGCGATTCCGGCTCTTGTTCCGCTCTGTTCCCGATACCTGCGGCGGTTTCCTTTGCAGCAGAAACGGGCTGTTTCCCTGCAGGAGTTGAGCCAGCGCCGCCGCGATCTCAATTACTGGCCGGTCGCTTTCGCGCTGGTATTCTTCGATCAGACGGCTGAACAGTTTCAGATCCTCGCCTTCCAGAGTGTCGGTAATGCGTTGTTTGAATCTGGAGATGCGCCGCTCATTGATCAGGTCGTTGGTTGGAATGTCCATCAATTCAATTTTCTTGCGGGTGGCTTTCTCGATAGCGTGGAGCATCCGCCTTTCCCGCGGCGCAATGAACAGGATGGCGTCTCCCTGTCTGCCGGCGCGTCCGGTACGTCCGATCCGATGGACATAGGCTTCCGGGTCATACGGAACGTCATAATTGATCACATGGCTGATCCGGTCCACATCCAGCCCGCGCGCGGCAACGTCAGTGGCGACCAGAATATCCAGTTTCCCTGATTTCAATTGTCCGACAGTGCGCTCCCGTTGATTCTGGGGGATATCGCCATTCAACGGGGCGCTTGCAAATCCCCTCGCTTCCAGTTTTTCGGACAAATCCACGGTCGCGGTTCTGGTGCGTACAAAGACAATCATTCCATCAAAGGCTTCAGCCTCAAGAATACGGGTGAGCGCATCCAGTTTACGGGAGCCGGTGACCGACCAATAGCGCTGGCGAATGGTATCGGCGGTCGCCGTTTTTACCTGGATCGTTATTTCTTCGGGATTGTTCAGATAGCGGTTCGCAATACGCCGGATCGGCTGGGGCAGGGTGGCCGAAAACAGGGCGATCTGACGGGATGAAGGCGTTTTTTCAAGAATCCATTCAACGTCATCTATAAATCCCATGCGCAGCATTTCATCCGCCTCGTCCAGCGCCAGGGTTTGCAACTGCGCAAGATCAAGAGTGCCGCGACGAATATGATCCATAATACGGCCCGGCGTCCCGACTACAACATGGACGCCACGCTGGAGCGCTTTTATCTGGCCCCGGTAGTCCTGTCCGCCATACACCGGCAATACATGAAAACCCTTGATATGTACGGCATAAGCCTGGAATGCCTCCGATACCTGAAGCGCAAGTTCCCGGGTGGGCACCAGCACCATCGTGCCCGGCTTCAAGGATTTCAAATCCGGATCAGACAGGATCGGCAGTGCGAACGCGGCTGTTTTCCCGGTTCCGGTATGCGCCTGTCCCAGTACGTCACGGCCCAACAACATCAGCGGGATGATTTTCTCCTGAATCGGGGTCGGCGTTTCGTAACCGACTTCGTCGAGAGCTTTCAGCAAGCCTTCGCCAAGGCCAAGGTCTTTGAATGTGATTGGGGAGTCGGTATTCATGTGATATGGAGTTGCCGATCATCCAGTATTGAATATCCAGTCTGACAATCGGTTTGAGCCGCGATGTTACAGCATCGGGTAGCGATAGGGGTAAATTTATTTGCGGCTGTATCGGTGAAGGAAATGAATCGGGGGAGAATGATCCCGGTTTTTTGTATTTGAATTGAGTCGGCAAGTATTTTATAGTATCAACACTTTATGCCGACTCAATTACGGGTTGCGGCGTACACAACAAACCAGGGTAAAAGAGTCATGTTGAGATTTGCCGAGGAAATCATGTTGCTCCTGCTGGATGATGAAGGCGGGGAGTTCTTGCGTGTGTCAGAAACATCTCTGCAGTGTGCTCTCGCCGGGGCGGTGTTGATGGACCTGGCGCTGGAGAACCGGATCGACACCGACCCGGATCGGCTGTTGCTGATTGATTCGACCCCGGTCGGAGATGATCTGCTTGACCCGACACTGGCCCGTATCGGGCAGGCCGCCGAAACGCGGGAATGGTTTCAGCGATTTGTTGACAGCGATGATCGCACTGCCGAGGAACTCGAAACGCATGATGCCCTCTATTGGGTCAAACGAACGGCAGAGGATGCCGAGCGGATTCGCGAGAGAGGAATCCAGCGTCTGGTTGAGCGCGGTATCCTTGAGGAGCAGGATGATCGTTTCCTGTGGGTGTTCAAGTCGCGGCGTTACCCGATCGTCGATGGCGAAGCGGAACGAGAGGTCAAGTTGCGGATCATGGAGGTGTTGTTCAGCGATGTGATCCCGGATCCGCGCGACGTTGTTATCATCGGTCTCGCCGATGTCTGCGGGTTGTTCAGGGAGATGTTTTCCGCGCGGGAACTGGAAAGTATCGGGCCGCGTGTCAAGCAGGTGCGCAAACTGGATTTGATCGGTCAGGCGGTGTCGAAGGCCATTAATGAAATCGAGATGGGTATCGCCATTGCCATGCGGCCCATCATGTAACAATTCAGGGTTCTCTACCGTTCTCCCTGGCCGGTGGTGATCGGTCAAGTTGCGCGATTCACTTGAGCGCTTACCCTGTACGATTGTACAGTAGATCTTCATCAGACCGAATGCGGCTTAAAAAATTACTGGTATCGGGGTTCAAATCTTTCGTTGATCCGACTGACATTCGTGTGCCGTCCCGGCTGGTCGGGATTGTCGGGCCAAACGGCTGCGGGAAATCCAATGTCATTGACGCGGTTCGCTGGGTGATGGGAGAGACATCGGCCAGAACGCTGCGCGGCGACAATATGGCAGACGTTATATTCAATGGCTCGTCCACCCGCAAACCGATCAGCAAGGCGTCAGTGGAGTTGATTTTTGATAATCAGGATGGGCAGGCTCCCGGACATTACGGACAGTTCGCGGAAATATCGGTAAAGCGAACCCTGACCCGGGATGATCAATCCAGATATCTGATCAACAATATCAAAACCCGTCGCAAGGATGTGCTTGACCTGTTTCGGGGTACGGGGCTTGGGCCACGCTCCTATTCGATTATCGAGCAGGGCATGGTCAGTCGCATCGTGGAAGCCCGCCCGGAAGACCTGCGAGTGTTTGTGGAAGAAGCGGCAGGCACGTCCAGATACAAGGATCGGCGAAGAGAAACTGAAATTCGTATTGCGCATACCCGGGAAAATCTGGACCGGGTTGCGGATATCGAGAACGAACTTGGCAAGCAGTTGAGCCGTTTGCAAAGGCAATCCGCCGCCGCCGAGCGTTACAAGGTTCTCAAATCCGAACAACGGGAGATTAACGGGCAATTAAATGTTCTGATATTGAACAGGTTGAACCGTCAGCTGCAAGAGCAGGATCGCCTGACCGCGAAATATGAAAACGAGATGCAGAAATGCCTGGCCAATCAGCGGGAAACGCAAGCAAGGCTGGAAGCGCTTCGCAAGCGGCAAGCGGATTCTCACGAGAAATATAACCAGATTCAGCAGGAGTTTTATCAGGTGTCGGCAAAAATCTCGAACCTGGAGCAAAAAATAGAATATCGCAAGGAAAATATACAACGGCAAACAGAAGAAATGGAACGGCTGCGAGGGTTGCGGGATGATTATCAACGGCAAATCAATTCCGAAACACAGAAAAACAGGGTCTTGTTTCAACGCCTGGAGGCGATGCGTCCGGATCTGGAATCTTTTCAGGAGAGCCTCGCAGACGCGGAAAATCAACTGGCCGATTCCGAGAAAAAATTGCAGGATTGTCTGGCTGAAATCGAAGCCCTCAATGAGCGGTCCGAAGAACCGGCGCGACAGGTGGAAATACAGAACTCCAGGATTGAGCATCTCCGGCGACAGCGGATACGTACCGGGCAGGGTAAAGCCAGGCTGAATGACCAGATCACACGGTTATCGGAGCAGACCTCCTCAACCGATATTGATTCTCTGCGGTCTGAGGCCGAGGAAAAGGAGCGGAACCATGAACAGGCGGAAAAGCGGTTTCACCGATCCGACCTGGAATTAAAACAGATTTATACCCGGATTGAACAAAAACGGGAAGGGTGGGCTAACCTGCGAACCCGGCTCCAGGAGGTCGTGTCCCGATTGCAGTCATTGCAGGAAATTCAGGAAGCCGCCCTGGGCGCGGGCCATTCGGAGATTGATACCTGGTTGACTGACAGTGGTCTTGGCCATGCTCCCAGACTGGCCAGCAAAATAAAGGTTGCCGACGGATGGGAACGGGCGGCAGACCGGGTATTGAATGACTGGTTGAGCGCCTTATGTACGGATCACATATCCATCGAACTGCTTGCAACCCGCCCGGACAGCAGCCTTTCCCTGGTTTGTCCGGACAAGGTGAACGTTCCCCCGGATCACCCTGTCAGCCGGATTCCGTTACCGGCCATGTCCGACAAGATCGTTGCGGGCGCCGACGATGTCGCGGGTTTGATCGAGGGGGTTTATGTGGTTGAATCACTGGAACAGGGCCTGGATTATCGCAATCAGTTGACCGGCAGGGAGTGTATCGTTACCCGCCAGGGTGAGTTGATTGGCGCCAACCGGGTCAGTTTTGCCAGTAAAAGTCAAATTGAGACCGGGGCGCTGGTCAGGGAGGATGAAATGACTCAACTGCTGGATAAAAAGCGGGATATGAGCGACCGGCTTGAACTGGAAGTAAAGGAGATCGCTTCTCTGGACCGTCTTCGGAAAGAAAAAGAGGCGGAGCTGGAATCCCGGCGCGCCGCCCTGGATGATCTGCGCTCCGATTTGACGGTCGTGCGTAATCAGTTCAGCCGGGAAGAAACCCGGTATCTGGAGGCCCGTGAGCATCTCGGCAAGCTTGGTATTACACTGGACGAACTGGAAGCGCAAATTACAGATGAAGACGCGGAAATAGAAAATGCCAGGGCATTATTTGCAACGGCGGTGAAAGAAACCGAAGGTTTTGATCAGGAGCGGGCAACCCTGGTTGATATGCGGGATCGGCTCAGCGCCGAAGTTTCTAAAAAGCGGAAGGTTGTCGATGAGGTGAGGGAAAAGCATTACAACAGGGCATTGATTCAGCAAAAACTGGAGGCCGACGCCGATGCGCTCCGGGGGAATATCGAACGTCTTGAAGAGGACCTGGAGCGGACTGAAGCCAGACTATCGGAATTGGGCCGGTCTGATTCGTCACAGGGTGAGCCTGTTTCGGCCCTTGAGGAGAACCTTGAGCGGTTACTGCAGGAAAAACTGAAAACTGACAAATCCTTGTCCGCCGCCGGGGAACAGGTGTCGAGTCTCGATGACAGAATCGATCAATCGAATAAATTACATGCCGGGCAGGTCGGTCATGTCGATGCAGCCAGGATAACCCTGGACCGACAAAAACTGGTCAGGCAGGAAGCGTTGGTTCGCCGGGACGCCATGGTTGAAACGATGGATAGTCAGGGGTGGGACATTGGGGAGTGTTCACAGCGGTTACCCGAGGATGCGAGCGTAGAGGACTGGCAGGCCAAACTCGAGAACATCGAGACAAAAGTGGCCAGGATTGGCCCCGTTAATCTGGTCGCGATAGATGAGTTTAATGAACAAGCCGAACGTATGGAGTATTTGCGGAAACAGCGTGAAGACCTGACTGAGGCGCTGAATACCCTGGAACGGGTGATTCAGAAAATTGACCGTGAAACCCGTTCCAGATTCAGGCAGACTTTTGATACAATCAATGCAGGTTTCAATCGGTTCTTCCCGAAATTGTTTGGCGGCGGCAGCGCCCGGTTGTTTTTGACCAGCGATGATCTTCTCACCGCCGGGATTGGCGTAATGGCAAGACCGCCGGGAAAGAGAAACAGTCACATTCACCTTTTATCAGGAGGAGAGAAGGCATTGACGGCAGTAGCGCTGTTGTTTTCATTGTTTGAATTGAACCCGGCCCCGTTTTGTATGCTGGACGAGGTGGACGCGCCTCTGGACGATGCCAATGTTGACCGTTATTGTGAGACACTCAGGGCTCTTGCAGACAAGAGTCAGATGATCGTGATTACACACAACAGGATTACCATGGCGTCCATGGACCTTCTGATCGGTGTTACGATGGAAGAAGCGGGAGTATCGCGGTTGGTTTCGGTAGACGTGAGCCGGGCTATGGAAATGGTGGAACAATGAATCTGCAAGTCACACTGATCGTTATCGGGGTCGTCGTCATCCTTGCGGTCTATGCTGTTTCCAGGCTTGTGGAATGGCAAAGAACGCAGAAAAAATCCATGCGCGAGGGAAAACCGTCTCGCTGGAAGGAGCGGCTCAGACCTTCAACCAGCCCGGGCAAGAGCCGGTCGAGTGAAATTGAGCCGAATTTCGGGGAGGACGATTTGGCCTTTGTGACCGGGACGGACGTTATTTTTGGCGTAGACCCTGACGATGCCAATGATCGGCGATTGCGTCCTGATGAAATCGAGAATCTGACGGGGCCGGATATGGTGGACCCGGTTCCAGTATTGTCCGAAGCCGAGGTTGCCGGTCGGTATCAGACCGATATACGTGGCGCCCCGGATCATGCTTCTGTCGGTGGTCAACCGGATTCAGGTGAGCGAGTGGAAATGAAAGATATGGGAACAGATGACGTTGCAGACAGGGTTGGTTGGGAAGATGCGCATGGCTCGCAGGACTCTGGTTTACGACAGGGCAGCGCTTCCGGTTCATTTCAATACCCGGAGATAGAAGGATTTATCCGGGTTAGCCAGATTGACTACTGGATAAAGTTGACGGGTGAACATGGTGTCGGCAGAGAGTCGGCGCTTGCGCAGTATCGTGAAGAAGCCAGCATGATCACCAAACAACACCAGATATTTGGCCAGAAAATCCCGGGAAGGGATTGGTGTGTTCTCGAGCGGGAAGCCGAGGGCGCCCGTTTTGGTGACTTGATCATTACTTTGCAACTGGCCGATAAAGATGGGGCGGTCAGCGAGAAAGAACTGGATCGGTTTATGACTCTGGCTTCAATTCTGGCAAAAGGCATTGGTTACGAGTTCACGCAGATGGCGCCGATTGAGAGCGCCCTGAAGCAAGGCAAGGCGATTGCGGATTTCATTCGTTGTTACGATTCGCTATCCATAATCCACGTCAAGCCGGCGGTCTCGGAATACTTTGAGGGAACGGTCATAAACCGATGCGCGTCCCAGCTCGGCCTGGACCAGTCAGCGGAGGGCTTTTTTGTCCGCAATCAACTGGTCAACAAGAACAAGACCAACCTCTATTATATCGCCAATATGAGCAAGACCGGAGAGTTCGATTTCGACAACATCAAGGACATGCGGATTCCGGGGATCACATTTTTCACCAAGCCGGTTCTCCATCGCTCGCCGGGAGTGGTTTTTACGGAAATGTCCGATACGGCCAAAGCCTGCGCGGCCCGAATAAAAGGGAATGCCACGGTCCCGGATCATCATACCCTGTCACAAAGTTATGTGGACAGGAACAGGGCGTTAATCGAAAAAAATGCCCGGGAGATGGAAGAGTTCGGGATTGCGTCCGGGAGTGAAGAGGCGATGAGGCTGTTCTGAGAAAAGTACCCGGATGCCGAAAGATCCACAACATCAAATTCAGGAGTTGCGGGGAAAGCTGGAGTATCATAATCACCGATACTATGAACTGGATGATCCGGAAATTCCAGACAGTTGTTATGACCGCCTGATCCGGTCTCTGGAGGACCTGGAAGGGCGATATCCGCAATACCGGTCTGCGCAATCACCGACCCAAAAGGTGGGCGGGTCCGTTGCCAAACCGTTTTCTGAAGTGGTTCACGCCATACCGATGCTGTCCCTCGGCAACGCATTCAACAGGGGGGAAATCGAGAGTTTCGATCGACGGGTGCGGGAATTGACGGGCCTGAAAGATGCGGAAGTGGAATATGTGGCGGAGCCGAAAATAGATGGTCTGGCGGTCAGTCTCCGGTATGAAAAGGGCTGGTTGGTACAGGCGGCCACCCGTGGGGATGGTCGCGCGGGAGAGAACGTAACCCTGAATATGCGTGAGATTCTGGGCGACAGAACCCGGTTGCGGGGAGGGAACATTCCCGATGTTCTGGAAGTGCGGGGTGAGGTTTTTATCAGCAGGGCCGATTTTGAGGCGCTGAACGAGGCCCGGCGGATGAGCGACCGGAAATTGTTTGTAAACCCCCGCAACGCGGCTGCCGGCGGGCTGCGGCAACTGGACCCCGCGGTGGTCGGGTCGCGGCGATTACAGTTTTATTGCTATTCGTTCGGGGAGGTTGACGGCATGCCGCAGCCTGAGACGCATGAATCGTCATTACAGGGAATCCGCGCATTTGGCCTGCCGGTGACTGATTTGTACCGTGTGGTCGAAGGAGTACAGGGGTGCCTGTCTTATTATCAGGACCTGCTTGAGCTTCGACCCGGGCTGCCTTTTGATATTGATGGGGTTGTCTACAAGGTTTCAAGGATTGACTGGCAGAACAGCCTGGGTTTTACTGCCCGGGCTCCGCGCTGGGCTATCGCGCATAAATTTCCCGCTCAGGAGGAAATGACCACGGTTGAAAATATCGAACTTCAGGTTGGCAGAACCGGCGCCATTACCCCGGTAGCCAGACTGAAACCGGTTTTTGTCGGCGGGGTCACGGTTTCCAGCGCCACACTGCACAACCGCAGGGAAATCCAGCGCCTGGATGTCCGGGTCGGGGATCGTGTCATTATAAGGCGGGCCGGAGATGTGATACCAGAGGTGTTGTCGGTGGTAGTGTCTGCCCGCCCTTGTGATGCCGAGCCGTTCGTGTTTCCACAAACCTGCCCGGTATGCGCGAGCCCGATCCTGTACGAAGGTGAAGGGATCATTGCCCGTTGCAGCGGCGGGCTGACTTGCGAGGCGCAGAAAAAACAGAGTATCAAACATTTTGCCAGCCGCAAGGCCGTGGATATCGAAGGATTGGGCGATAAATGGGTGGACTGGTTGCTTTGTGGTCAGGTGATTGCCGATGTGTCGGATTTGTATCGGTTGTCGGTAGAAGACCTGGAGCCGAGATACCGGAAAAGCTCCAAGGCGGTCACGAACCTGATCCAGTCAATCGAAGAGAGCAAAACCACAACCCTGGCCCGGTTTTTGTATTCTCTCGGAATTCCGTTAATCGGGGAGACGACGGCGCAGACCCTGGCAGCCAGTCTGGGTACGCTGGAGCGGATACGGCAGGCGTCAAAAGAACAGTTGCAGGAAATTCCGGATGTCGGTCCGTTGGTCGCCGACAGCGTAGTGACCTTTTTTGAACAGCCCCATAACCGCGCTATAGTGGGAAAACTGCTGGACGCGGGGGTCACGTGGCCCGCGCCCGCCGGGCAGCCAGCCGGGGATGGTGACAGTGTATTCGCGGGCAAGACCGTGGTACTGACCGGCAAGATGAGTATGCCGAGGGGCGAAGCGACCTCTGTGTTGCAGTCGATGGGCGCCAGGGTTGGCGGCAGCATCACAAAAAACACGGATTATTTGATCGCGGCCACGGATACCAGTTCCAAGGCCGTCAAAGCCGCGCAGATGGGAATTGAAGTTCTGGATGAGCGGCAATTCCTGGAGCAGGTCAATGCGTCCGGCTCGCCCCCTGCGCCTCTACTTTCGTCACTCCCGCAGAAGCGGGAATCCACCAATGCCGGCCGGAACGGGGAGATTTGATTCCGTGAGCAATCCGGCTGATGCCCCGGTTGAAATCCTGTTCTACTATCGGCAAGAGTGTGACCTTTGCGAGCAGATGGATTTCGAGCTTCGGGAGTATATTGCCACCTTCCATCCGGATTCGAATATCCGGGTGAATATGCGGGATGTGGACGATGACCGGCAGTGGCATGAACAATACAGTGAGTATGTGCCCGCCCTGGTTGTCAACGGGCAACGAATATGTCACTATTTCTTCGATTGTGATGAAGTCCGCCTGGCGCTGGACAATAATTGAGGAGTCAAGTCAAAACCATGCTCAAATTAAGACAGGTCTACAACTACGACGCGGGTCTTGATGAACTGATCGGCGCTTTTGGCGACCGGATACAAACTACCGATTCCATCTGCCGGCAGTATGGCAAGGATGAATCATTTCACCCTTCGGCGCCGCCCCATGCCGTGGTTCAACCCGATAATTCCGAACAGGTGCGGCAGATTGTGCAGATTTGCCGCAAGCACAGGATGCCGATTGTTCCGCATGGCGCCGGCACCTCGCTTGAGGGCAATATCGCGGCGTTGAAGGGAGGGGTCTGTATCGACAGTGGCCGCATGAATTCGATTGTCCGGCTCAATGCGGAGGATTTTGATGTGGTCGTACAGCCTGGCGTAACCCGGCGGCAGTTGAATCAGTCACTCAAGGGGAGCGGACTGTTCTTTCCGATTGACCCCGGGGCGGACGCCACCATTGGCGGCATGGCCGCGACCCGGGCATCGGGAACCAATGCGGTCCGATACGGGTCAATGCGCGACAACGTCATCAATATTGAAATGGTACTGGCGGACGGTTCGATCATCAGAACAGCCAGACGCTCCAGAAAATCAGCCGCCGGGTATGACCTGACCCGATTGATGGTTGGCTCCGAAGGCACTCTGGGCATATTTACCGAACTCACCGTCAAGCTGTATCCGACGCCGGAGTCCATGTCTGCCGCAGTGTGTAACTTCGAGACCGTTGAAGGGGCGATTGATACCGTGATTGAAATGATTCAGTATGGTATTCCGGTTGCCCGGGTTGAGTTGCTCGATGATCTGAGCATGAAAGCGCTGAACCTGTATTCGAAGACGGATTTTAACGAAGCGCCGACCTTGTTCTTCGAATTCCATGGCAGCGAACAGGGCGTCGAGGAACAGGCTGTACTGACCCAGGAAATCGCGAACCAGAACAACGGCAGTGAATTCAAATGGACCACCAACACCGAGGAGCGAAGCACAATGTGGCGGGCGCGCCATGATGCCGCCTGGGCGCACAAGGCGCTCCATCCGAAGGGAGAAATCTGGGCGACCGATGTGTGTGTGCCGATTTCCCGGCTTGCGGACTGTATCCGGCAAACCCGCGCCGACATACAACAGTCTCAAATCCTGGCCCCGATTGTAGGACATGTCGGCGATGGGAATTTCCACCTGGTCATGCTGATTGACCATGACAATCCGGATGAAGTGAGCGCCGCCGAAGCCCTGCATGAAAGAATGGTTCTGCGGGCGCTGGAAATGGAAGGAACCTGTACCGGCGAGCACGGCATTGGTTATGGCAAGCTCGACTTTCTTAAACTGGAACACGGCGCCGCAGTCAATACGATGCGTTTGATCAAACAGGCTCTGGACCCGGATAACCTATTCAACCCCGGCAAGATACTGGAGTGACCGGCGCTATTACCGTCATTCCCGGCCAGTGCCGCTATATCCCGGTTTTTCTCGAACCTGCCCAGGGGTATGATCTTTATGACTGCCTGCTGGATCAGGTGGACTGGCGGCAGCGCTTTGTAAGGCTGTTCGACAAGGTCTATCCATCACCCAGACTCAGCGCCTGGTATGGAGACCCGGACACGGTTTATCATTACTCCGGCAGTACGATGAATGGACCACTTCCCTGGTTCGGTCCATTGCAGACCCTGCGTGAGCAGGTGCAGACAGTCACCCGCTGCCGCTTTAACAGCGTGCTGCTGAATTATTATCGGGACGGCCATGACGGCGTCAGCCCTCACAGCGACGATGAAACGGAGCTGGGGCCGCGCCCGGTGATCGCGTCAGTCAGCCTGGGAGAAACGAGGCGCTTTATTTTTCATCCGCGCAAATTCAATCCCGCGAGGAGCATCCGATTCAATCTGCCCCATGGTTCATTGCTGATCATGTACGGCCTGTGCCAGCGCCAGTGGAAACATTCGGTGCCGAAGTCGAAAAAACCAATTGGTCCCCGAATCAACCTGACCTTCAGGAATATTATGTACTCGGGTTATCGGGATGACACGATGTCCGGGAAATGATGCAATACAAGCAAATAACAGGTATTGTTCGGCGTCTCTATCGGCTGTCGATTCGTGGATTCCCGCCTCCGCGAGAATGACAACGTAAAGGAGAGGGAGTCAACCGCAATCGTAGGGGCAGGTCACCGTGCCTGCCCGCCGCCGGTGAGCCGGTGGGGGGCGAGGAAGCGGGAACGAATCAGGACAGGTAATCAAACAAAGAGGAAAGACAAATGAAAACACAAAATGTGGTGCGAGAGCAGTTAACTCCCGAAGAAATCGAACGGCTTGAAGATGAAATTCTGGAGAAAATACAGAATAACCCTGAAAGAATCATACCGGCAGACAAGTTCTGGAAAAGGGTGGGGTGAGGAAGATGAAGGCGCCAGAAGTCCCTGAAAATATTTCCCGGGAGGATTGTTTAAAAGCCATTGCCGTGATAGATGCCGAGGGTGTTCCTGATGGGGCACAGTCAAATAGATACGATTTGGTGCATGGTGGTAAACGTTATCCTCCCAAGCTGGTTGTATCGATTGCCAATAGATTCGCAAACGGAGAGGATCTGGACAGGTCGAAATTCAGAGGAGGTGTTAATACGGAGGCTTATAACTTGTTGAAAAGTAACGAATTTAAAATCGTTCTAAAGGTAGACCAGTTTGAAACTGCATTCAACAGTTTGCGGGAGCTATTCCTGACGGCTTATCCTGATTTTGCCGGATTCGGAATGGATGAACGGTATAAGGAAGAGAGAAAATGCAAGGATGAACTGATCAGTACCTACAAGCAGGAGATAATCCCGAAGATGGAATCCCGGAACTGGGAATTGGCGGGTAATGCTCTTGTCCAGGATGTTATTAAATCAGGGAGTCCTATCAGGAGAAGGATGAAGCTGGTCAGTTGGCCGTTTCCTTTACAGTCTAACTATTTGTCAGCTCCAGATGATAAGGCCAACTTTGCCCGGAAGGTGGCCAACCTCACAGATGAAAGCGAAAGCGAATCTCTTGAAAGACGTATAGAGCAATTTCTGGATTTCTTCAAGGAGTCTGGCAAACGAGAACCAGTTTCACAAGCGGTAACTTGCAGCATGGTTAGTTTTCTCTTGGCTCTGAATGATTCGGACAAGTATCTTGTTTTGCACTCCAGATTAATCAAAAGGATTGTTGAAAGGTTTGATCCTGAATTTTCATGGAATAAACAGCATATTCAGGCGCGTGAAATCCGGTATGTGAATGATTTAGCCAAGCGCGTGTCAGAACGCTTGAGCGACGAAGGCTGGGAGCCGAAAGATATGCTTGATGTGCAATTTTTCTTCTGGAAAGCTGACGAGATGGCTCAATTAAAGTTGCAAGACGGAAAGCCATCTCCGCCCCCTCGCGTGGTACATACAAAAATTGACATCGCAAAAAACCTGATACTGTATGGCCCTCCCGGGACGGGTAAAACCTGGCATACCGTTGATAAAGCACTGGAAATTCTTGATTCGAAGTTCTATAAAGCCAACAAATTGAACCGCACAGCGCTCAAGCAACGTTTCAATGAATTGCAGAAAGAGAAGCGGATTGGTTTTGTAACGTTTCACCAGAGTTTCAGTTACGAGGATTTTGTCGAAGGACTGCGGGCATCCACGAAAAATGGTCAAATTCGTTACAAGATTGAGGATGGCCTGTTCAAGAGAATGTGCACGAATGCAGGCAAGCAGCCGGATGAGTCATGGGTATTGATTATTGATGAAATCAACCGCGGTAATATCGCCAACATATTGGGTGAACTGATTACCCTGATTGAGCCTTCGAAGCGAGCCGGAGCTTCTGATGCGCTTGCAACGACTCTGCCTTACTCGAAGGAGCCGTTTTCCGTGCCCGCCAACCTCCATATCATCGGCACGATGAATACGGCGGACCGGTCACTGACCCCTCTGGATACGGCTTTACGCAGGCGTTTTGAGTTTGAAGCAATGCTCCCGAAAGCTAAACTGTTAGAGGGCATTGAAATTGATGGAGTCAATATCAGGAAGATGCTGGAAGTCATAAACTCGCGTATCGAGTTACTTCTGAATCAGGAGCGTACACTGGGGCATTCGTTTTTCCTGCCTCTGGGAAAGAGCCCTGATTTGGGAACTCTCAAAAGAATCTTCAAGAACCATATCCTGCCATTGCTGGAGGAGTACTTTTTCGAGGATTGGAGTCGTATCCGCAAAGTACTGGGTGATGATCGTAAATCAGGGAAAGGAACGATGTTTTATGTGCCAGCTTTCAGTGAGGGTAAAATAAACGAATTACTGGGCGAGGGCGATGAAAATAATCAGGGCCTGCATGACAAGGTTTTCAGGCGCAATGATCAGGCTTTGGATCAGGCAGATGCCTATATCGGTATCTATGAGGAACAGAAACAGGAACCGGAACAGGAAACGCCCGGACAGGTTGAATGAATCCCCGATCAAGCCGGGGACAGGCTCTGTCGATTCGTGAATTCGGATTGTTGTCCGCTAACGGAGAGGATGATGGATTGGACTACCGAAGGGTTTCCGGCAAGGTCTATAGCGAATTACGCGCCTTCGCTTTAAGAGAGACAGACCAGGAATCCGGCGTTCAATTCCTGCGCCTGACGAGCAGACAGGGAGTGAAATATGTCCAAGCCTGTAATTATGTCGGCCTCATTCAGACCTCAGACGGAAGTCAGATCGAAATTCTGCCCAAAACTTCAATTCTGCCCAAGACTCCAAATGATTCTGCTGCAACAACCAGGGCAGCCCGAAAGTTGCTTTGGCGCATGCTCCAGACTGTATTCGATATCAAGGATGTCCGGTCCGGTGACGCTTCTCTGGAAACGCTGAACCGCAACTGGCTGGAAGTATTGATACAAAGGGCGTTGAACGAGATCAGCCGGTTGGTCCGGCGTGGTATTTGCAGCAATTATGTCCGGCGGGTCGAGCAGTCCCGATTTCTCAAAGGCCAACTCCAGATATCCCGTCAATTACGGTTGGGTCCCGGTAGGCAGGATCGTTTCTGTGTCAGTTATGACCAGTATTTGCCGGACCGGGCGGAGAACCGCCTGATTCATTCGGCTCTGAACCAATTATCCCGTTGGGCGCGACTTCCCGATAACCAGCGTCTATGCCGTGAGTTATCGTTTGTGTTCTCGGATATTCCACAATCCAGGGACATAAAAGCGGACCTGGCGCTTTGGAGCGACCGCCGGGATATGGCGCATTATCAGCCGGTGCATCCTTGGGTAAAGTTGATTCTCGACGACAAATCACCTTTGTTTTCCTCCGGTCCATGGGAGGGCGTTTCTATGCTGTTTCCAATGGAACAACTATTCGAGAAATATGTTGCCAGAAAGCTCAACTCGCAAACAAGAGTCGGATATTCGTTGATATCGCAAATTCAGAACAAATACTTGGTCACGCACAAGGGAAAAAGAATGTTTCGACTCAAGCCTGATCTGGCAATTAAAGAGAGTAATCGGGTTCACGCAGTGCTGGATACCAAATGGAAGTTGATCGATGAGTCTGCAGATGATGGAGTTTCGAAATACAACATGAAGCAGGCGGATTTGTACCAGCTCTATGCTTATGGGCAGAAGTATCTCAATGGAAAAGGGGATTTATTCCTGATCTATCCCCGGCACGATGGGTTTTCGGAGCCGTTGCCTGTTTTTGAGTTTGGTGGTGATCTGAATTTATGGGTTGTTCCGTTCGATCTGGATAAGGATACGCTGATTACCGGGTCGTGGCCGAACCAGTGGATGAGAAATCAAAAAAAACCAGACGAATATCTACAGGTGAACGTTGGGATCGGGAATCGGTGAACAGAGGGAAAACTGTGATGGTTTGTTATTTTGTACAAAGTTTTTGTGAAAATGTCGTCAGGTGGCTACAGAGGGTTGCTCCTACGAATTGTTAATCACGGCACCCATATTGTTGTGGATTCCCGCTTCCGCGGAAATGACGGAATGGGCGGGTCTCTGGCTTGCCGAACCGATGGGTTGAAATACCAAACCGATGGGACGTAAGGGCAGGTCACCGCGTCTGCCCGCGACCGTCATCTGTATACGAAAATAACACGGGCGACCACAGAGGGTCGCCCCTACGCATCGGTTATCGCATCCCCAGGTTTGCTGTCAGTGTTCATCATCCGGTCAGTCGTTCATTCAAACGGCTAACGATATCCCTTCGGTCATGTATTACGCCGATGATCACGGGGATTTTCAAACCCTCCCGGATATAAAACACGAAGTGATAGCGATACTTGGTGACGAGCAATCCGGGAAACTCATCAGAGAATTCCTGCTTCCGCACACTACCGTCTCCGATTGTCTCGAACGTGGTTTTGAGTCCACCAATATATTTCATCAACGAGCCTTGACCCCACTTGTTCAGTGTGTAACGGGTAATTTCCCGCAAATCTTTTTCAGCGGTTGGGGATAGCTCATAATCTTGCATTATCGGGTTTGTTCTTCCTGCAGCACTTCAGCCACGATTTCATCAACGGTTTTGTTGCTGCGTTCGCCACTCAAGGCTTCTTCTACCCGAGGCTTTAGAAAAGCTTCAAGTTCTTTCAGCGCCGCTTCTTCGTCAGGCAAGGTACGTTCAAGCACATAATCCTTGATGGATTTGCCTTGCATTGCCGCCGTGGCCTTCAGGACTTTGTGCTGCTCTTGGGTTATGTCGATTGACAGGCGCATGGTTTCCTCATCAGTTTGTCATTCGTCTTGAATATAGATCATAACGTCAAAAATATCAATTTGTATAAAATGTTGTTTTATGGGAATCTCTACAGACTGGCAATACTAAACTGATGGGGCGTAGGGGCCGGTCTCCGTGCCGGCCCGCAACCGTTATCCGTATACGAAGATAACGCGGGCGACCACAGAGGGTCGCCCCTACGCATCGGTAGTCACGGCAGCCGTATCATTGTGGATTCCCGCTTTCGCGGGAATGACGGGAGAGGTGGGAATGACGGGGGAGAGTGCGGGAATGACGGAATGATTCCCAACCGTTATCGACTGCTGCTGGATTTGAGTAAAACATAGACAGCGCCGGCGCCGCCGTGCCTGGGTTGGGCGGAGCAGAATGCCTTGACGGCGGTGACTTCCTTCAACCATTCGAGGGTAAATTGCTTGAGTACACTTTGCCCGCCTTGTGAGCGGTATCCCTTGCCGTGGATGATTAACACACAGGTCAGGCCGTGTCGCAGGGCTTCTGAAATGAATTGATCAAGGGCGTCATCCGCTTCAAACCTTCTGAGTCCATGAAGATCCAGTGTATCCTCGACCGCATACTGCCCGCGCTTCAGTTTCCTGATGATATTTCTCTGCAATCCGGGGCGGGCGAACTGGACGGAACCGGAGGATTGCGGCTGACCAGCGATATTTTCGGATGTCCCGGTTCGTTCGACAGGGTGGGCGACAGGGCGGGTTCGAGGGGGTATGACCGGAGGTCTGGGGCGGTCTTCGATCGGGTTGTTGCGGCGATTGCGATAATTCTTGTGTTGTGTATTGACATCGGACATGGCTTCCCGGAACAGCGCGCCTTCATCTTCGTCGCCATTTTGGTCAGGTCGGGACGCCATCGGCCGTTTATCCAGGATCAGGCGGGCCGGTTTTTAAGATAGCGGTCCGCGTCCAGGGCCGCCATGCAACCAGTACCGGCCGAGGTCACCGCCTGCCTGTATACGTGGTCCATGACATCACCAGCGGCGAATACCCCTTCAACGCTGGTCATGGTGGCGTCGCCGCCGGTCCCGCCACGAGTCACGATATAATCGCCCTGCATGGCAAGTTGACCGGAAAACAGGGCGGTGTTCGGCGTATGCCCGATGGCGATGAACACTCCCGGCAGGTTGATTTCACGGGTAATGCCTGATTTCACATTTTTAATCCGGATGCCGGTGACCCCGCTGTGATCGCCCAGTACTTCTTCGAGCACATGATCCCATTGCAGGGTGATGTTGCCGCCCCGTTCTACCGTCTTCGCCATCAGATGATCAACCAGGATGGCCTCTGCGCGCAGTGTGTCACGGCGATGAACCAGCGTGACCCTCGATGCGATATTGGCAAGATAGAGCGCTTCCTCAACCGCGGTATTGCCGCCGCCGATGACGGCGACTTCCTGATTTCGGTAGAAGAACCCGTCACAGGTCGCGCAGGCGGATACGCCTTTTCCCTTAAAGGCGTCTTCTGAAGGCAGACCCAGATATTTCGCTGAAGCTCCGGTGGCGATCACCAGGGCGTCACAGGTATAAACCGCCGCATCGCCGGATAACCGGAAAGGCCTGACGGTCAGTTCAGCAGTATGGATATGATCAAAAATAACTTGAGTACCAAACCTTTGCGCATGATTCCTCATGCGTTCCATTAACTCCGGCCCCTGTACTCCCTTGTCATCGCCCGGCCAGTTGTCCACATCCGTTGTCGTGGTCAGTTGTCCGCCCTGCTCAATGCCGGTAATCAGAACCGGGCCCAGGTTAGCCCTGGCCGCGTAGACAGCGGCGCTGTAGCCTGCGGGGCCTGAGCCGAGAATCAATAATTGGCAATGTTTTTCGGCAGACACGTTTTATCCCGATCCGGTTGGAGGTTTGTACAGAATGATTTTGTGACCGGCTTTATAACGCAAAAACGAGCCTGGATAAAGAGGCGGGAACGACAGAGGCTGGAATGCGGGTTGTGGATTCCCGCATTCGCGGGAATGACGGGAGAGGATCGCGGGAATGACGAGAGAGGCGGGAATCTTTTACAATAGCCGGTTCTGGCCTTAAAATCGTTTGAGCGGATGAATGATATGAGATTTGATGACATTTATAATGATGCGATCAAGAACCCCGAGGCGTTCTGGGGCGGGATTGCGGAAAACGTGCACTGGTATAAAAAGTGGGACCAGGCGCTGGATGACTCCGACGCGCCGTTTTACCGCTGGTTTGCGGGTGGTCTGACCAATGTCTGTTACAACGCGGTTGATCTGCATATTGAACAGGGCAGGGGGGATCAGCCTGCCATCATCCATGACAGTCCGATCACCGAAAGCCGGCAGAAAATCACGTATCATGAATTAAGGGACAGGGTGGCGCGTTTCGCCGGCGTACTGCGCGACCATGGCGTCGAGTATGGAGAGCGGGTCATCCTGTACATGCCGATGATCCCTGAGGCGGTTATCGGCATGCTGGCCTGCGCCAGGATCGGCGCGGTTCATTCGGTCGTCTTTGGCGGCTTCGCGTCGAATGAACTGGCGGTTCGGATTGATGACTGCCAGCCAAAGGTGATTGTGTCCGCCTCCTGCGGGCTGGAGCCGGGCCGGATTGTCGAGTACAAACCACTGCTGGATCGGGCGATTGAATTATCTGAACACAAGCCCGGACACTGCATTATCCTGCAACGGCCCCAGGCCAGGGCAGCCCTGATCAATGGCCGTGATGTGGATTGGCATGCGGCGATCGAGAAATCGGAAGAGGCGGATTGTGTTCCCGTAGCGGCGACCGACCCGCTTTACATCCTTTACACTTCGGGCACTACCGGACAACCCAAAGGTGTGGTTCGGGACACAGGGGGCGGGATCGTCGCGTTGAAATGGTCGATGAAAAACATCTATAACGCCGAGCCCGGCGATGTTTACTGGGCGGCCTCGGATGTGGGTTGGGTGGTCGGGCATTCCTATATTGTTTATGCGCCGTTGTTCAATGGCAACACCACGGTTCTGTACGAAGGAAAACCGGTGGGAACCCCGGACGCCGGGGTTTTCTGGAGGGTGATTAGTGAGCACAACGTCAAGGTTCTGTTCACCGCGCCGACCGCGTTTCGCGCGATTCGCAAAGAGGACCCTAATGGCGATTATATCGGCCAGTATGATATTTCCTGTTTGCAGTCGTTGTTTCTGGCTGGTGAGCGTACCGACCCGGATACGCTCAACTGGGCAAGGGAGAAACTGGGCGTCCCGGTTATTGATCACTGGTGGCAAACTGAAACCGGCTGGTCGATTTGCGCGAACTGCTTAGGTGTTGAGGCGCTTCCGGTCAAGCAGGGTTCAGCTGGCCGTCCGGCGCCCGGATGGCGGTTAAAGGCGCTGGACGATACCGGCCGGGAAGTCGGTACAGGTGATATGGGTTCGTTAGTGGTCGAATTACCGTTGCCGCCGGGTACTTTCCCGACTCTATGGAATGCGAGGCAACGTTATCTGGACTCTTATATGACCGCCTTCGAGGGTTATTATGAAACCGGGGACGCCGGTTATATTGATGAGGACGGCTATGTCTATGTGATGTCGCGTACCGATGATGTGATCAATGTCGCGGGGCATCGACTGTCTACCGGGGCGATTGAGGAAGCGCTGGCTTCTCATCTGGATGTGGCCGAGTGCGCGGTGATCAGTGTAAACGATGTCCTGAAGGGCGAGTTGCCGCTCGGTCTTGTGGCGCTCAATTCCAAAGTGGAACGTGACCACGGAGATATTGTTCGCGAATGTATTCAGCTTGTGCGCGACAGGATCGGCCCGGTTGCCGCATTCAAATTGATGGTCGTGGTGAAGCGGCTGCCGAAAACCCGATCCGGAAAAATCCTGCGCGGCACCATGAAGAAAATCGCGGACAACGATCCGTGGAAAATGCCGGCCACCATTGATGATCCGGCAATACTGGATGAGATTACACAAGACTTGCAATCGCTGGGATACGCGCAAGGCTGAAATGAGCGATCAGGTCATTAACTGACACTCCCGGTCGCATGCCCTAGAATACGTGTTGCAGGGTCAGCTTCCAGGTCGGTCCGCTATCCTGCTCCATCTCCCGTTCGCTGACCAGTTCCAGGTCCAGGCCGGTGGCCGATTGAAACCGGGTTCCCAACCGAACCACGCGTTCCTGATCCCGAATCCATCCCGCTCCGGCATACGGCGTCAGCAGTCCCTGTGAAATCGGCAGCCCATAACCGATGCGCACGTCCAGGGCACTGTTCGATACGCCTTGAATCTGTGGCAGGGTGTCTTGCCATAACGCGCCGGTTTCGGTTGCCGCTCCTAAGCGCGGCTGCAATGCAAACCATAACCCGCGTCCGCCCGCTCCTTCGCCGCCGCGCACCGTGACGCTGATCCCCGATTCCCTCGTCCCCGATTCACTGTGCGCCGCCAGAACCCGTCCGCGCATCTCCACCGACAGACGCGGCGCCGCATAACGTACCCCACCGGCCAGTTCAATCCCTTCTCCGCGCAATCCGTCTCCGCCGTCCTTGCGCATCGACACTTCCATGAACGGCGAAAGCTCCCGGTTGTTTCGCAACGCCAGGGAACGGGTCGCTTCGATTCCGGCGCGTATCCGCCAACTGTCCGCGGTCAGTCCATCAATGAGCGCGGTTCCCTCTCGCGTCTTGATCCGTGAGTGACTCGCGTCCATCCGAAATGCCAGATCAGTCTGCTCCCTGGGCGCCAGCGAGCGACGCAATCCGATTGAACCCAGTCGCATCGACAGATCACTGTTTGACGGGCTTTCCCCTTGTGGCGTATGACGCAGTTGTCCATCTCCGGTTCCCAGTACCACCCGAATCTCCGTCTCATCCGATACGCTCCACCGTCCATACGGGTAGACGCTGTTGATTGTAGTCTCCAGGTCGCCTTCGTCTTCCGGTGTATGATAGCTCGCTTCGCCTTCATTGCGCGAAAAAGCCAGGCCCGCAACCCAGGCGCCCTGACGCGCGTCGATTCCCAGCCAGCCAGCGCGCGTCTTGCCGTCATAGCGGGTCTGCGCCTGTTCGCCGGTTCCGGCAAAGCTGCCCCGGTCGCCCCGTCCCCACAGCGACCAGCGCGGGATGTCCGGGGAGGATGTATCAGACGCGCCCAGCGCAAGCGAGAAGTCGCTGGAACCGAGCAACTCGGCAGAGCGCCATCCGCGGCTGGTGGAAACACAGTCCGGGCGGGGCGCTCCCCGGCGCCATCCGTCATGGCTTTCTGGCAACCGGCACGCTTCTTCATAGGCCAGCCTTTCTTCGGGCGTCGCATTCAACGGCATCGCATGACCGGCCAGGGTCAGGCCGGAACCGCTAATGTCGGCAAAGCGGGTACTGATGTTGGTGATCGCGCTCGACAGGGAGCGCCGCGCTACCGCCGACAGGGCGCTTCTGACCGCGTCCTGTATCCGCAGTTCGGCTACATCCGTGACCGTAATGGTAAAGGCCAGGGTGGCGGTGGCTCCGTTTTCATCGGTGGCGGTCCAGGCGTATTGGGTCCGCCCCAGCGCCTGCGCCGGAACGCCGCTCAATCTGTACGCGCCAGCGTCATACAGGACACCGGACGGCGCCGCCGGGGATAAACTGTAGGTCAGGGTTCCGGCGCCGCCGCTCGCTTGCGGCAGTTGCAACGGCGCAATCTCCACTCCCCGCGCCCAGGTCTGATCGGCGATGGAACCGGCGCCGAAGGTCGGGCGGGGAGTGGTCGCAGTCTGTTTGCCACAGTTGCCGCCGTCATTCACCATTACCATGGCTGTGGCGGGATTGACGACCGTATATTCACCGGAGCGCGGGCGCAATTTCACCGTAATGTTCCCGCTCGGCTCGGTCGTCGTGTCGCATACGGTCGGAATCTCGAAAATCCTTGTGGGCTCGCCAGAGTCGTTTGCAACAAACGAAAATACCCAGACTCCGTTATCGCTCACATTCGGATTCGACTCATCCAGAAAGTCCGACGCCGCTTCGGGAGTATCCACAATACTCCGGTGGATGACCAGACTCTCACCAGGCGGCAGCGCCCGGTCTGAGGTCACCGTAAATACCGCCGGCTCGCCTTCGGTAATGACGGGGGTAGCTTTGGCAATCCTCAACACCGGCAACGGCGGCGGCTCGGTGACCGGACCCACCGATGCGGTCTGTACCGTGGTGGCGAGACCATTGCCGTCCACATAACTGACTTCAGCCCGCAGGTGATGATGCAACAGGCCAGCGCCCACCACCAGATTATTCCCGGTCTCTCCGGCAATATCAGTCCAGACCGGGTCGGTCAGGGCAGCCTTCGACGACCACGAGTAACTGCGGTCCGGGTCGCCGCCATCGCCTTCCGGGTCGGATTGGTCGCGCTGGATGGTCAGGGTCGCGCCAGTATGAGGTTCTCCCTGAATCGAGTAGCTGGCCTCTCCGGTATTCTGGTAAATGGTCACAGTGGTGGCCGCAGGGTTCCCCAGTCCGTATCCGGAACCACTCGCCAGGGTCAGGATGATGGTTTCTCCGTTGTCTGCTATATTGTCGTTGACCATCAGGATCGGGATGGGGACGCCTTCGCCCGCCGCCGCGCCGGACGGCAGCGTGATCGTGCCGGCGCCAGTGCCGTCGTTGTCGCAGGTCGCTCCGGCGATGGTGTAATCCGTACCACAGGTCGCTGTGCCGCCGAGCGTGTAGGAGACAGTCAGGGCCGTCTCCAGCGCGCGGGTCGCGGCAATCGTCAGTTCGGCGCCGGCTTCGGTCGCTCCGGAGTCTTCGGCGCGGCTGCGAGTCGCCGCGTTCAACGATACATCGGACGTATCATCGTCTTCTACCTCAATGGATGCGCTCGACGGGTCGCCCGGGGTATAGGTCATCGGGTCGGCGTCATCGGCCACTACGGTCACGGTCACGGAGCCATCGGCCTCGTAGACGCTGTCGCCCGTCGTGGCGACTGTATAAGTCGCTGTTCCGGTGGTTGGAATGGTGACGGTCTTGTCTCCTTCATCGGCGGTTGCAACAAAGTCGCTGCCGGCAGCCTCCGCTACCATCAGGTTCACTGTCACCGCCGAAACCGGCGCCGGGGTGGCGGTCAGGGTATAACTCGCGTCTTCGCCTTCGGCGATGTCATTGCCAGCCGCTACGCTGACTACCGGCGGCGGCAGGTCGTCCTTCGAAACAACGGTTACACTCGTCCAGCAACGGGTCCCGGTAGTATTCCCCGCTCCGCAGTTGGGGGCGAGCCGATTGAAACGCCGGTATCGTCTGTTTGTGTTCGGGTCTATACTCGAATCCCACACCACCTGGAATTTCTGGCCGACGGAGCCGGGACACAGTTTGACGGGCACTTCGACATACCCGCTTGAGGGCAGATTCCGGGTGTGGACAATGGTGCGTAACCCCTGAGAGGTGAACTCCTGCCAAAGGACGCGCGATCCATCATCGCAGACGTAACCGCCGTTCCTTACAGGGTCCTCCGGGGTAGTGACTCGGAAGTGCACAGCGCTCTGCGGCGAGGGTAAGCCACCGACGCCCGGCGGCACGAGCAGCCTGATGACGCTGTCAAATCCGTTGTATGCGACTTGCGCGAACCGCTGAGGCGATCGTTGCGGCAACAGCGTCCCGCCGTCGTTGTCGACAATCGTCACCGTAGCCGAAGACATGCGGCCCACCGCATACCGGGTTGCGTCCGCATCCACTCTCAAGCGCACGCGCCCGTCCGTCTCGTCCATGCTGTCGTTGTCCGTGGCAACGGTATAAGAGGCCGAAGTCTTTCCGGCTGGAATAGTCACCGTCTTCGCGCCCTCATCGCCCGGCGCCACGAAGTCCCCATAGAATTCGGACGTGTTCTCGATCACAGTCAGGTCCACGGTCAGGTCTTGTTTCGGCGCCGGATTCGCCCGCACCGTAAAGGCGGCGCCCTCGCCCTCCGTCACTGTACTCGAGTCGGGGACGACGGTAACGGTCGGCCCATCGTCGAGGATGGTCACGCTGGCGGGCCCGCCGTCGTTGCGAACCCCCTCAGGCACGGAGGAGATTCGGACGGAGAAGGTCTCTTCGACTTCAACCACTGTGTCCGCGGCGATCTGGATGCTGAGGTTGGCCGACCTGCGCTCGGCAGGGATGATCACGGTGGACGGACAACTATAGTCGGCGCCGCTCGCCGTGCCGTTCGGGCAGGTGATGCCGACCGTCGTGGACGAAAGCGGGCGCGGGAAGTCGATCCTTACCGGGATGTTCAGTTGCCTTCCTTCCGCCACTCTGTAGGTCCGGGTGTGGCTCTCGTGGCCGACGATGACCCTGGGGTCGGGAGCGTCGTTGTCGAGGACGAAGGTCTTGACCTCCCTCGGTAAGGTGGCTGTGTAGCCCGATCCGGAACGCACGTGCGCAAACACCTTGGAAAATCTCTCAGCGATGTTGTCGTCTTCTGTGGCGACCGTGAAGGTGGTTGTGGCCGTGTTGGCCGGGATCGTGACCATCCTTTCCCTGTTGTCCCATTCGCTCTTAGGCAGGACTGTGCCGGGAGCATCGGAGATCAATATCTTGACGGGGAGATCCGAGGTCGGGGCCGGGTTGGCGGTGAGAGTAAAGCTCACCGCCGTGCCCTCCGTCACATGCTCGGCGCCGCGGGTAATGGTGATTTTCGGCACAGTCTGTGCGGCGGCCTCCAGGGCAAAACCGGCCAACAGTGGCAGGAATAGAAGGACAGAGGCAACAACGAGGCGAAGTCCGCGTGGCGTCAACTGGTCCAATGTCTCATCTGCGGGTGGGCACAGGAACCCGCCCCTGCGATCAAGCCGGGGTGAGGTTCTACGATTTCGGGTCACTGCTTCTCCTGAATATCTCCTGACTCATCTTATAATCTGCCTCATGGTTTCCCATGTTAATGATAACCGTAGTATATATGCGGAACTATGATGCTTTCAATTCACATTACATCAACTTCGTTATGTCAACGCAACCCGCATTGCGATACTGCATAGTGTTTGTACTGTTGCGCGCAGGGGGTTATTATCCGGGAATGAGTAACGATGCCCGCCGGACCGAAAACCGTCAGAAGGTTCTTGCAGAGGCGGTTGATGACTTGCAAATAGACCGGATTCAACGTCATATATTCCTGTGCTGCGACCAAAACAAGCCAAAGTGCTCGCTACGGGACAGGAGCCTCGAATCCTGGAATTTTCTGAAAGACCGGCTGCGGGAACTGGGTCTGGTAAAAGAAGGCGGGGTCTATCGAACCAAAGCGAATTGCCTGCAAATTTGTATCCACGGACCCATTGCAGTGGTTTACCCGGAAGGGGTCTGGTATCACTCCTGCACCCCGGAAATACTGGAGAGAATTATCCAGGAACACTTGATTGGCGGTCAGCCGGTGGACGAATTCATGTTCACTACGCATCCTCTGCCTGATTACGGCGATTATTGAATCCGGACAGGCTCCCCCACCATAATGACATGAAGCACGCCTTTATCATGAACCCGCTGGAGTCCGTAAAGCCCTGGAAAGATACCAGCTATTTCCTGATGCTTGCTTGTTGTGAACGCGGGCGCCGGGTCTGCCATCTGGATCAGCGGCAACTCTGGCTGGATCATGACGACCTGAAAGCGACCGTGACCTGGGTGAACGCGCTTGACGATATGGATCAGCCGTTTACGGTTTCAGGGCAGGAGACAGTCTCCCTGTCGGAGATGGACGCGGTCTGGGTCAGAACCGATCCTCCGTTTGACCGCAGGTATTTTTATACGACGCTGATGCTGGATTACTTGCCATCCAATACCCGGGTATTGAACCGGCCTGAAGGGATCCGGAACTGGAATGAGAAGCTGGCCGCATTGTATTTCCCCGATTTGACCCCGCGGACCCGGGTGACCGCCGATGTCGATGTGATTCGAGCCATGGCCGCGGAATTTGGCCGGGTGACGGTGAAACCGATAGATGGCTTTGGCGGCAAGGGAATCGTTTTTTACGGTCACGGTGAGGATCCCGCGGAAATACGGGAAGCGACCCATGCAGGTAAGCGCTGGGTAATCGCCCAGCAGTATCTGCCGGCGGCGGCACAGGGGGACAAGAGAATCCTGCTGCTCAAGGGCAAACCGCTGGGCGCTATTTTGCGCGTTCATGCCGATGGCGCTGAATTGAACAATATGGATGCGGGCGGAGCGGCGAATCCGGCAAAACTGAATGCCCGTGATCTGGAAATCTGTGCGGCGATTGAGTCTGGCCTGGTCAGGCAGGGGATATTTCTCGCCGGAATAGACATCATTGGCGGCCAGCTGATTGAAGTGAATGTGACCAGCCCCACCGGGCTGCGGGAAATGAGCGGATTCGATCAGGTTGACTATCATCATCAAATCATCTCGGCGCTGGAAAATGAAAGCTGAAAAAACGAAAGAGGAAATCATGCAAAACCGGGTTCTGGCTTCGCTTGACGAGTCAAAACACGCCCTGGAGAGTTTCCTGTATGATGAGGGCAGGATTGCGGCCATTGTACAGGGCGCCGAACGGATCATTGCCGCATTGAGGAACGGCAACGCGGTTTACAGCTGCGGCAATGGCGGTTCGATGTCCGACGCCATGCACTTTGCCGAAGAGCTGACCGGACGCTACCGCAACGACCGTCCCGGCCTGGCGGCCACCGCCATCAGTGACCCCGGACATCTGTCCTGTGTCGCCAATGATTACGGCTATGAGCAGGTGTTTGCCCGGTATCTGGAGGCCAGGGCAAAACCGGGGGACGCGCTGGTCGCGATCAGTACCAGTGGGCGGAGCGCGAACGTGGTCAAAGCCGCGGAGTTTGCCAGAACCCGGGGGGTCGAGGTCATCAGTCTGACCGGGCGCGCAAATTCTCCACTGGGCCGACTGGCCACGGTCGATATCCATACCATCGACTATCCATACGCGGACAAAATCCAGGAGCTGCATATCAAGGTACTGCACATCCTGATCGAGTTGATAGAACGTTCGCTCTTTCCTGAAAATTATGGATAACCGCTGGGAATTCTGGATTGATCGGGGAGGCACGTTTACCGATGTTGTCGCCCGGCAGCCCGATGGTCGTGTGGTCACGCATAAACTGTTGTCGGAGAATCCCGGACAGTATCGGGATGCGGCGATCCAGGGTATCCGGGACATTCTGGGGGTAAAACCCTGCGATAGACTCGACACCAGCCGTATCGCGGCGGTCAAGATGGGAACCACGGTCGCGACCAATGCCCTGCTGGAGAGACAGGGAGAAGACACGCTGCTGGTCACCACCCGCGGATTCCGGGACCAGTTGCGGATTGGTTACCAGACTCGTCCTGACCTGTTCGCGCTGAATATTCAACTACCGGAAATGCTCTATTGCGATATTCTGGAGGTCGAAGAACGAATCGACGCGCATGGCCGGGTTCTGGTCGAGATGGATCAGGAGCGGGCGCGAGCGGGTCTGCAACGACACTTTAACGAGGGGCTTCGATGCGTTGCGGTCGTGCTGATGCATGGCTATCGCTATCACCGGCATGAACTCGCCTTAAAGAAGCTGGCGCGGGAAATCGGCTATACCCAGGTTTCTGTCAGTCATCAGGTCAGTCCGCTGATGAAGTTTGTGCCCCGCGGCGATACGACTGTGGTGGACGCTTATTTGTCGCCGATTCTCAGGCGCTATGTCAATCAGGTCGAGGCGGAGCTGGACGGGTTTGCACGGCATAACGGCAAGCTCATGTTCATGCAATCCAACGGCGGGCTGACTGACGCCCGGTTCTTTCAGGGGAAAGACGCCATTCTTTCAGGACCCGCGGGCGGTGTAGTGGGTATGGCGCGGGTCAGTGAGGCGATCAACATGGACAGGGTGATCGGTTTTGACATGGGTGGCACGTCTACCGATGTCAGCCACTATAACGGGGAATTCGAGAAAGCGTTTGAAACCCGTGTCGCGGGTGTCCGGTTGCGCGCCCCGATGATGCTGATTCATACCGTGGCCGCCGGTGGAGGCTCAATTCTTCATTTTGACGGAGCGCGTTTCCGGGTAGGCCCGGATTCGGCGGGCGCCAGTCCGGGGCCGGTCTGCTATCGTAACGGCGGCCCGCTGACGATCACGGACTGTAATGTCATGGTCGGCAAGCTGCAGCCCGACCTGTTCCCCAATGTATTCGGCGAGGGCGCAGACCTGCCACTGGACGCGGTGCGGGTGGAGAAGGAATTCAAACGGCTGGCGGCGCGAATCCGGGAGGATGTCGGGGATCAGCGCAGCCCCGAATCCGTAGCCGCCGGATTCCTGTCGATCGCGGTCGAGAACATGGCCAACGCGATCAAGAAAATCTCTGTGCAGCGGGGATACGACGTATCGGACTACACGCTGTGCTGCTTTGGCGGCGCCGGCGGGCAACATGCCTGCCTGGTAGCGGATGCCCTGGCATGCAAGACCATACTGGTACACCCGTTCGCCGGTGTCTTGTCCGCTTACGGGATGGGGCTGGCGGACACGGTGGCAGACCGGCAACAGGCGGTTGAAGCCGTGCTGGAGCAGGCGCTGATCGAGGATTTGAGTGACTGGCTGGATCAATTACAGGACAGCGGCGCCGAGGAACTGAAACGGCAGGGCGATCCATGTGAAAGCCTGTCGTTCAACCGCTTGCTGCATATTCGTTACCAGGGTTCGGATACGACCCTGGTTGTGCCCCATGGTTGCCTGGATGAGGTTCGGGCTCGATTCGAGCGGGTTCATCAGATGCGTTTCGGGTTTGTCTCGGCGGACAAACCATTGATCGTGGAGTCGATTCAGGTAGAAGTGGTCTCCGCGGCCAGGCCATCAAAGATCGAAAATCCGGTTAACCGGGGTGACGGTTCACAAGCGGCCGCAAAACCGGACGCAATCAGGAAATGCTACATGGAGGATCAATGGGCCGACACGCCGTTTTATCAGCGAACCTCGCTGATTGCGGAGCAGGCGGTCAATGGGCCGGCGGTGGTTCTTGATTCGACTGCAACCATCGTGGTCGAACCGGGCTGGCGGGCTGTATTGAAGCCGGACAATAACCTGATTCTTGAGCGCTACCTGGAACGCGCGGAAGTAAAAGCCATTGGTACGCAGGTGGACCCGGTGATGCTGGAGATATTCAACAATCTGTTCATGTCGATCGCGGAACAGATGGGTTTTGTGCTGGAAAATACGGCGGCGTCGGTGAACATCAAGGAGCGCCTGGATTTTTCGTGCGCTATTTTCGATGCGTCAGGGGCGCTGGTTGCCAATGCCCCCCACATGCCGGTGCATCTCGGCTCCATGGGAGAAAGCATCAAGACCGTCATCCGCGAAAGGGCTGGCCGTATTTTTCCCGGTGACGCCTGGATATTGAATGCGCCCTACAATGGCGGGACTCATTTGCCGGACGTGACGATTATCAAGCCCGTGTTCGCTGAAAAAGACCGGATTCTGTTTTATGTCGCCTCGCGGGGGCACCATGCCGACATCGGTGGAAAAACTCCCGGTTCAGCGCCTGCCGATTCAACCAGTATCGAACAGGAAGGCGTGGTAATCGACAATGTGAAACTGGTTGAAAACGATCAATTCCTGGAAAAAGAGATATACAGCTTGCTGACCAGCGGAACCTGGCCCGCTCGCAATCCACAGATGAATATCGCTGATTTCAAGGCGCAACTGGCGGCCTGTGAGAAGGGGGTCAGGGAACTGGTCAAGATGACCGGACACTATGGTATAGCGACGGTTCACGCTTACATGAAACATGTTCAGGATAATGCGGAGGGGTCTGTCCGCCGTCTGTTCAGCGTCATGCAAGATGGAGAATTCACCTACAAAATGGATGATGGCCACCGGATTTCGGTGAAAATCAGGGTTGACCGGATGAACCGCAAGGCGGTTGTGGATTTCACCGGAACCAGCGCCCGGCATCCGGGTAATTTCAATGCTCCAACCGCAGTGGTTCGCGCCGCCGCGCTCTACGTTTTCCGGTGCCTGGTGGACGACCAGATTCCGTTGAATGAAGGCTGCCTGAAACCGATGGAGATCATTATCCCCGATGATTCGATGATCAACCCCCGCTACCCCGCCGCGGTGATCGCCGGCAATGTTGAAACTTCACAGTACCTGGTCGATACCCTGTTCGGAGCCGTGCAAGCCGTTGCCGCGTCCCAGGGCACGATGAACAATTTTATCTGGGGCAATGAGCGATACCAGTACTATGAGACCATCTGCGGCGGCGCCGGCGCCGGTGAGGGTTATCACGGAGCCGATGCTGTACACACGCACATGACCAACTCCAGGTTGACCGACCCCGAAGTTCTGGAATGGAGATTCCCGGTCATTCTGGAGTCTTTTGAAATTCGGAAAGGCTCCGGCGGCAGGGGGAAATACCATGGCGGGGACGGCGTTGTCAGAAAAGTACGATTCCTGGAGAGTATGATTGCCAATATTATTTCCGGTCACAGAAAAATCCCGCCCTACGGCCTGAATGGAGGCCAGCCCGGAAAAGTCGGATCAAACCGTGTAATCCGCGCAGATGGTTCGCAAACGCCGCTTGGTGGAACGGGCCAGATTGAGCTGACGCCGGGGGATGTGGTGGTGATCGAAACTCCGGGGGGAGGAGGGTATGGGGCTTATGATTCAGACGAGGTAGAAACCGATGACATTTTTTAAATTCCATTCCGAATCCCTGCGGGATGACTGGCTGGACGCCTATGGGCACCTGAACGAAGCCTATTACCTGGTTCCATTCAGCAATACGACCTGGTTGATGCAGGACCATTTCCTGATGGGGGTGGATTATTTCAAAAGAACCGGATGCGCGCTGTACACGGTGGAGACTCACCTGCGCTATCTGAACGAAGTCAGGAAGCCGGCGCTACTGGAAATTGAAACCCTGATTCTCGGTTCTGACGCGAAGAAGATCTGGTTTGCCCATCAGATGGTTGTGGACGGTTCGGTTCGGGCCACCGCCGAATTCATGATCCTGCATTATGATACCCGGCAGGGACGAACCACGCCGATGCCTGAGCCGGTACAGGCCATGCTGAAGCGGGCCGAAATCACTTCGACGCCGGACTGGGTGGGGCGACAGATCAGTCTGCTCAAAAAACCGGAATGAGGCTCCAGGCAGAACTCCGGTTGCCTGGGCAAAAGAATGACCGGTCAGGCAGGCCGGTTTCGTTTTGACAGGATCACGGCAAGAATGACAAGCAGAGCGCCCGCGATATTGGCCAGAAGAACCAGCGGCAGGAAAGTGATGATCCCGCCCAGCGCAAACATTGGCACAAGCAGCCAGTTCAAGGGTCCTTCGGCATGATTCTGCATCAACGCATTCAGCGCATAGAGACCAAACAGCGCGAAAAAGGCGATCTGCAGAACTTCATGGAAGTCGCCGGATATCAATGGCGTATACGCGAACATCAGGGGCAGGATATAGAGACCCTTGGAAATTTTCCAGGCCTGGAATCCGGTGGCCATTGGTTTCGAGCCCGCAATTCCCGCCGCGGTAAACGCCGCGAGGCAAACCGGCGGGGTAACATTGCTGTCCTGACTCAACCAGAAGATAATCAAATGGGCAGTGAGCAGGAAAACCATTTGGGTTTCTGGATCAACCATCAACGGACGCAATGTGATTGCCACGTCAAAAGGCATTGCGGCGAGTAGTTCCAGAGCGTTTGCCCGCGACAATCCGGCCCCGATATCTGCAACGTGCGGACTGTCAATCAATCCGAATATCGCTACTTTGGCCGGGTCACTGATACCGGCGACCAACTGCTCTGCAATGACGCTGTCAGCCATGATTCCCGCAAGCGCGGGCGCAGTCAGAATGGCAAGAACAATGTAGGCGGCGGTAACCGGAAGTCCCATACCCAGCGCCAGAGACGCGAGCCCGATCAGCAGAATCGCGAGAGCCAGCGACCCTTGTGACCATTGCGCGATCATCAACGAAAATCCGTTGCCAACGCCGCTGGTGACGATGGCATTGTTAATGATTCCGATTGCAACCAGCAGGACAGCGGTCAGGATTGAGGATTTGACGCCGATCAGAAAAGCGCGGGCAATCCGGCGGTGACCCATGAATACGGGATTGAAATTGTCCAGGCGAATGAGCCTGGCTATCGCCGAAGCTGCCCAGGATACTGTTATCAGCGCTGCAATTGCCCAGGAAGCGGCAAATGCGGGAGTAACGCCCGTCATCAACAGCCAGATCATAACAGTGAGTGGCAGAACGAAAGTCAAACTTCCTGAAACCAGTTTGCCATAATCAATGGTCAGGTCCAGTTTATCCCCGATTTGGTATTTCATCGCTTCAATCCGGATGATAAAGGCGACCGAGAGAAAATAGAGCAATGCGGGTATGATCGAGACCGTGACAATGGTCGCATAAGGGATCGATGTGTAGCTTGCCATGACAAAGGCTCCGGCGCCCATGATCGGGGGCGTCAATTGCCCCCCGGTAGAGGCCGAGGCTTCAACCCCCGCGGCGAAATTGCTTCTGAATCCGTTTGATTTCATCAAGGGGATGGTGATTACCCCCGTTGACGCGGTATTTGCGATGGCAGAACCACTGATTGTGCCTGTCAATGCAGATGAAATCACCGCAACAAAAGCCGCGCCGCCACGGATGCGTCTGGCGACCAGCTTTGACAGTTCGATCACAAAATCACTGGCTCCCGAGGCTATCAGGAATCCGCCGAAAATCATGAACAGGGTGATATTCGTAGAGGAAATGCTGGCAAGAATACCGAACATTCCTTCGTCATTATAGAGTGTTCGGAACAGGACATCATTCAGGGGCAGCGTCGCTGACCTGAAAACACCGGGCAACCAGGCCCCGAGAAACAGGATGTAAGACAGGGATAAAAGAATCAGAACCGGAATCACCCAGCCTGAAACCCGCCGGGACAAGTCAATTGCCGCGAAAATCAGAACAAAGCCAGCCACCCAGTCAACAGGATTGAATTGCCAGGACTGCCCCGTTACGGCAAGTGTGCGTTGATAGAGCAAGGCTTCTGAACCGGCAACCCATAGCGCCGCCGCGGCAATGACAAGCCCGTAGACAAGGTTGACCAGAATGGCTGATCCGGATGTCCGGTTTGCCTTGAACGGGCTGTGAACAATCGAGGCAAGAAAGGCGAATCCGGCAAAGTGAATGGCGTTTTGCCAGAGTCCGGGTTCCAGCAAGTAGATATTCGTCAGAATATGCCAGATTCCGAACACGACCGCGACCACCCCAACGGTTCGACTGGTCAGGGATTGAGAGGCTCCATCCAAGCCGAACTTCTTCAGCGTCGCCTTGCCGGATGCCGTTGCGGCCTTATTCTGTCATCATCAGATGTTCCGGAATATCCAACCCGACTTCCTGGTAGTATTTTATCGCTCCGGGGTGCAGAGGGGCGGGAAGGCCAGCCATCGCCTTGTCGACCGACATTGCCCGGGTCGCAGGATGGATGGCCTGCAAGAATCCCAGGTTTTCGTACATGGTTTTGGTCAGAAGGTAGACATGCTCTTCATCGACATCCGCGTTCACGGCCAGAAAATTGGGTTGCGCAATGGTGCGAATATCTTGATCCTGACCGGGGTAGACACCAGCCGCGATTGTGTAGGGTACCCAAAGGTCGCGACCACCGTCCATCGCCGCCGCCTGTTCAGCAGTTACCTCAAGGATTGTGAATCTGTCTCCATTGGACGCCATCAGTTTCGTGACCGCGCCGGTAGGCGGGCCGGAAGGGATGCCGGCTCCAACCGCTTGACCGTTCGCCAAAGCGTCAGCAGTCGGGCCGTATCCGGCATACACAAGATCGAAATCAGTTTCAATGTCAATCCCGAGCCCGGATAACAGAACCTTGTTCGAGCCCAGCGTACCCGAGTTTTGCTTGCCCATACCCATGGCCATTCCCTTGAGCGCTGCCAGATCATCCACTGTGCCGCTTACGACCTTGTCATTGGAAATGATGAATTGCTCGACATTTTGCCACAGCATGGTAATGGCGCGCAGATTCTTCTGCTTTTCGGAAATCGGGCCGGAGCCAGTTGCGGCGTATGAGCCGTACAGCCCCTGCAAAATTGCAAAATCCGCAGTCCCGGCCGCCAGAGCCTGAACATTGGCGCCCGAGCCGGCAGAGTTTACCGCCGTCAGGCTGAACTTTTGCTTGGGTAGCAATTTCACTTTCGACAGTGTGGAAATTGCGGTGCCAACCGGATGGTATGTGCCGCCTGTTGACGCTGTATTCAGGACATAATCGGTCGATTGCGCGAATGCCGCCGATAAGGTGAAGATCGCTACAGCCAATGCGCTGATCGTAACTCTGATAATATTCGACATAGCTTACTCTTTATAATAGTGGATGAAACTGTTTACGGGAGGGCCATTGTAATACAGAATGGCTGGTGTTGGATAATACCAATACCGGAATGGTCCTCCGGGCAGACGGGCAGAACTTCAATATCAGTCGCCATAGTGGAGCATGGATGCGGTTTCGGTATCGTTGATGTCACTGATTGCGGTTTCGACGTCATGAATCGCGTCCCGCAGGTAGTTGGTAATTACCCGCTTGTCATCGGTAAAGGGGATTTCATCAACCAGGGTTTGCAGCCTGCCGATGGACAGCCACGCTTTGTGTCGCGCCCACTCGGCAAAGAGGACATGGTGAGGGTCTACCAGGGACAAATCCGGGAATCGGCAAACATCGTCAATTTCAGTGTTCAACGGGACATAGCCATTGACCAGGGTGATGCGTTCTCCCGGTCGGGTGAGGCTCGCGCCACGATGCACCACCATATTGCCATGCAGCGCAAAGGCATAACCCGCGCCAGGAAATCGGGGACTCACTATCCGTTCCGATGGAATTGAATCACCCTTGTCCGAAATTTCTTTCGCCTGTTCACGGGTGCCCATGAAATACTGGAACTCTCCGCCAGAAAGCTGGTCCGGGTCAGACAACATCAACACATAATCCAGGCTCAGCGTATCATGATGCCATTTATCAACCGGGCGATTGAGGTCGTCCGGAGCATAATTCAGATGCCCCAGATGCAGGGGCATGGTATGGGGTGATACCGGGGCGCCGAAGATGTCCGAGATGAATTCGGTGACCTCGCCGCAAAGGCAGAAACCCCTGAGAAAACGGGATTGATAAGCGCCGCCGCGAACCATATTCTCGATGCGTTCACAGTTGACTGCATATTTGCGGAGTGAACGGGCCGTATCGCGCATGATCCTGACTCCTTCGTCTGATAGCAACCGCACGGCGCCGGAGATTGCCAAGTCGGTTGGGCATTCCTTGATCGTTTCGGCATCATAACCCAGATCACTCAACCGCACCGTGTCTTGCGGGGGTTCGAGTTGAAGATGCCTGTCCGGGTCGAATTCGACTTCTTCATCAAAATATTGATACCCGTCAGGCAGGCAGGACGGAAATTTCGGGGGGCTGTTGCAGTACGGCATATCAGATCATCCAGGTGGTCAGGGTCAGGATTATGGCATTATATATAAATCGGGGGGATCAGTGCGGACCATGCTATATTCTCGGCATGTTTAGGTATCTACTAATAAGGAATGATATCTGATGCCTGATGCGCACCCTGGGACGGTTTTTATCCGCCGCCAATACACTACTGTTGAATTCGTTCTATTCAGCGGGACAGGCCAGTGAATATACAGGTCCACGAAGAGCTTAAAACCAAAATCTGGGAAATCGCGAACCGGCTCAGGGGGCCGTACCGGCCTCCTCAATATCGTCTGGTCATGCTTCCCATGGTCGTCTTGCGTCGGCTCGATTGTGTTCTGGAGCCGACCAGGAATGCCGTTCTGAAGCAGCGTGATGAGCTAGAGGCGAAGCAGATGCCCGAAGCGGCAATGGATCGCCTGCTGGGCAAGGCCGCTGACCCTAATCGAAAGTATCCGCTCTACAATACGAGTCGCTACACTTTTACCCGGTTGCTCGGTGATGCCGAGAACATCGCGCCGAACCTCGTATCGTACATCAACGGTTTTTCCCCCACCGCGCGGCGCATCTTCGAGCATTTCAAATTCGCTGATCAGATCGAGAAGCTCGATGACAGCAACCGCCTCTTTACAATCGTTAAGGCAATGACCGATGTCGATCTTCACCCTGACAGGATCGATAACCTTCAGATGGGCTACCTGTTCGAGCATCTGGTGATGCGCTTCAACGAACAGGCCAACGAAGAAGCGGGGGATCATTTCACGCCGCGCGAGGTAATTCGCCTCATGGCGAACCTCATCTACACTGGCGAACAGGATGTCTATAAGCCCGGCATCTACCGCACAATTTGCGATCCGGCGTGCGGAACGGGCGGCATGCTTTCCGAATCCGAAAAGCTGATCCTCTCGCAGAACGAGCGGGCGCAACTTGCGCTTTTCGGCCAGGAGTACAACGACGAGTCCTGGGCCATCTGCTGCTCCGACATGCTCATCAAGGACGAGGACACGGCCAACATCGTCCTCGGCGACACCCTTGGTGACGGCAAGACCAGAGACGGCTTCGAGGGTGAACGTTTCCACTACCTGATGGCCAACCCGCCATTCGGCGTCGAATGGAAAGACCAGAAAGTCACGGTCGAACGTGAGCACAAGACCATGGGTTTTTCAGGTCGGTTCGGCGCCGGACTCCCGGCTATCAATGACGGCTCTCTCCTCTTCCTGCAACACATGATCTCCAAGATGTACCTCTATAAGGAGGACAACGAAGACCAACCCGGATCAAAAATCGCTATTGTCTTTAACGGATCGCCGCTTTTCTCCGGTGATGCGGGATCGGGTCCGTCCAACATTCGTCGCTGGATCATTGAGAAAGACTGGCTCGACACCATCGTGGCATTGCCCGACCAGCTTTTCTACAACACCGGCATCTTCACCTATGTCTGGCTCGTGACGAACCGCAAGCCACTGGAGCGGCGTGGCAAGGTACAACTCATCGACGGCACGCGCTTCTTCAGGAAGATGAAGAAGAGCCTCAACAACAAGCGTAACGAGATCAGCGAAGAGCAAATCCACCATCTCACCCGTGTCTACGGCAACTATCAGGATGGGGAAACGGCCGAGGTTCAAATCGACGGCGAGACCGAGCCCCGTGTAGTCTCCCGCATCTTCGAGAACCGGGAGTTCGGCTTCCTCAAGGTAACAGTTGAGCGCCCCTTGCGGATGAACTTCGAGGCGACGCCGGAGCGCATCGCGAAACTCGACAATCAGATCGCCTTCGCGAATCTGGCGAAATCAAAGAAGCGAAAAGATAAGTCGGTAGCCGAACACGAGGTCGCAGAGGGGCAGAAACAGCAGAAAGCTATCCGCGCTATGCTCATGTCGCTCGAAGGCAACGGACGTTACATGGATCGAGAGACGTTCCAGACTGATATGATGAAGGCAGCGAAACGCGCCACCCTTAAAATCTCAGCCCCAATCAGGAAGGCGATTTTCACAGCGCTTGGCGAGCGAGACCCGGACGCCGGGATTTGCCGGGACAGCAAGGGTCAACCGGAGCCCGACAGCGAGCTTCGGGACACCGAGAATATCCCTTTACCACCGGGCACTGTGTTGCCCCTGCCTCTGGATTTCGGGCCGAACAAGCCTAATGCAAGGCTGGTTGAGACCTTCCAAGATGATATTGACGTTTATATCGCGCGCGAGGTGCTGCCCCATGTGCCCGATGCCTGGGTGGACTACGATAAAACCAAAGTCGGCTACGAAATCCCGATCAACCGGCATTTCTACGTCTACAAGCCACCACGTCCGCTTGACCAGATTGAGGCCGACATCACCAGACTCGAAGGAGAGATCGCCAGGCTGCTGAAAGGACTGGTGGAATGACCAAAGTCCCAGAAAAGGTCCGCGAAGCCTATCGAGAGCTTCCACCGGGCTGGAAGCTGGAGAAGCTGAAGTTCTTCGCCGACGTCCGGAATAGCAACGTCGACAAAACCATCTCCGAGGATGAGGAGCCGGTTCGGCTCTGCAACTATACTGATGTCTATTACAACGACCGCATCACACCAGACCTGGATTTCATGGGGGGATCGGCGACTGTAGCGGAAATCGAGCGTTTCCAGCTCAGACGCGGTCAGGTCATCATCACAAAGGACAGCGAAGGGTGGAATGATATCGGCATCCCTGCTTTGGTCACCGAAGACATGCCGGAGGTTCTGTGCGGCTATCACCTTTCGGTGTTCGATCCCGGTCCAGAGCTCGACGAAGGATTCATCGCATGGCTCTGTCGGGCCGAACCTCTCAACGACCAATTCAAGCTCGCAGCAAACGGCGTGACTCGTTTCGGGCTCGGCCAATACCCGATGAAGAACGCCTTCATCTCGCTTCCCCCACTCGACACGCAGCGGCGGATTGCACGGTTTCTGGATGAGAAAACAGCACGGATTGACGGGCTGATTGAGAAGAAGTGTGCGCTCTTGGACCGGCTGGCAGAGAAGCACCAGGCCCTGATCACCCGCGCTGTTACCAAGGGTCTTGAGTCTGATACTCCCTTGAAGCCTTCGGGCATCGGTGCCCGAAGTGGAGATCGTTCAGTCTCTGCTGAAGGGGTTGGCGGTGTGACGGATGCAGCGCTTCCACGAGACTGGGTGTCCAAGCGGCTAAAGTATCTGGCCACTTACAACGACGAGGTTCTTTCTGATAGCACCCATGACGAAAAAGAGATTGACTACGTAGAAATATCCGGGGTTTCTCTTTTTCATGGCATTGAAGTGATTGAGCGCATGCCCTTTAACCAAGCTCCGTCGCGAGCCAGACGAAAGGTAAAGAGTGGCGATATACTGATCTCCACAGTTCGAACCTATCTCCGAGCGATTGCAAAGGTCAATGGAGCATCTCCAGACTTGATTGCGTCAACGGGCTTCTGTGTTGTTCGCCCAAATGACGAAGTAGATAATGAGTTTCTCGGATGGGCCATAAAGTCAGAACTGTTTATCTCGGAGGTCGTGGCGCGCTCTGTAGGCGTCAGCTATCCAGCCATCAGCGCCAGCGAGCTTGTCACCATTGATATGCCACTACCTCCGCTAGAAACGCAGCGGCGAATTTCACATTTTCTGGATGAGAAGACCGAGCAGATTGACGGGTTGATTACGAGAATACGGGATAGCGTTGTGTGTCTGGAAGAATACAGATCGGCAATCATCACGGCAGCCGTAACCGGACAGCTTACGGAGCTACAATAACCCTTGATGTGCAGACATAAACCATCCTTAAGGTGTAACATCCCGAAATGAACCGAATCGCAGTCAATCCGGGAGTCCTTCGCTGGGCGCGGGAGCGCGCCGGGCTTGATTTGGCTGATCTGCAAGATAAATTCCCGAAGTTGGTGGACTGGGAGGCCGAAGCAATCCAGCCCACGATGAAACAGTTGGAAAGCTTCTCCAAAGCGGCGCGGGTGCCGTTCGGATTCCTCTTCCTGCAAGAACCGCCGGAGATGTCTTTGCCGTTTGCGGACTTCCGCACGGTAGAAAGTCAACAGCCCCAGGGCATCAGCCCGGAACTGATGGATACCATCCATCTCATGCAGCGACGACAAGCCTGGCTGCGGGAAGAACGGATTGAAGCCGAAGCGGAACCGATAGGCTTTGTCGGAATCGCCAAACTTTCGGACGATCCGGCAGCCATGGGTCGGGAAATGCGGCGAGTGCTCGGACTGAATGATGATTGGGCACAGCGGGCGCCAACCTGGGCGACGGCTGTGGGCGAACTGCGTCGGGTCATCGAGTCGTTCGGCGTCATGGCGGTGATGAATGGCATCGTTGGCAACAATACCCATCGCCAACTGGATGTGAACGAGTTCCGTGGCTTTGCCCTGAGCGACCCCTATGCTCCGCTTATCTTCGTCAACGGGGCAGATGCAAAATCCGCCCAGATGTTTACCCTCGCGCATGAGTTGGCGCATCTGTGGCTAGGCGAGACGGGCGAAGGCCTGTCCGGTTTCCCGGCGTTGCAGCCGGACGGCGGCGACATAGAGCGGTTTTGTGATCGGGCTGCAGCAGAATTCCTTGTGCCCGCTGCCGGGATTCAGGTTGCGTGGCGAGAGGTTATTGATGGCGACAACGCTGACGCAGCCTGCCAGAAACTGGCTACGCGCTTCAAGGTAAGTCCGGTAGTGATCGGGCGGCGGGCGATGGATCTCGGTTTCATAACACGTAATGAGTTTTTCAGCTTCTACTACGACTATACGCAAAAAGAACGGCGGAAGAAGCAGACGGGCACAGGCGGCGGAGATTTCTACAACAATCAAAATACGCGGGTTGGTCAACTGTTTGCCTCTCACCTGGTTCGGGCCGCTAAAGAGGGGCGCATCGGCTTCAAGGAGGCCTATGACTTATCCGGACTGAACGGCGGCAGCTTTCAGGAATACGCCCGCCGACTCGGGTTATCGTTGCCGTGAGTTCTGCTTCCAGCTATCTCATCGACTCGGATGTGCTGATCACGGCCAAGAATCGCTATTACGCGTTTTCGATTTGCCCGGGATTCTGGGAAAGTCTTTTGCACGGCCATACACTCGATGCCCAATACCACTTCTCAACAACCCCGTAATTGATGCCCGCACACACCGAACTCGCTTTTGAAGATGCGATTGAACACTGCCTGACCACTCAAGGCCGCTACAGCAAGCGCACTCCGGCGGACTACGCTGAGGAGCAAGCGTTGTTCCCCGAAGATGTCACAGGCTTCCTGAAGGACAGTCAACCCGCAAAATGGCAGGCGCTGGACGCACTTCTTGGATCGAAAACCCCTGTAACTATTTTGGATAGTCTGGTGAAAGAGTTGAAAGTCAAGGGCACACTGCATGTCCTGCGTCACGGATTCAAATGCTACGGCAAAACCTTCCGCATGGCTTATTTTCGACCGAACACAGCCATGAATCCCGAGGCGGCGAAGAACTATGCCAGGAATCGGCTGACTATAACCCGCCAAGTTGCCTTTACTTCAGTCATGAAGAAGGCAGACGGCAAGAACCGCCGCTGCATCATTGACTTGACCCTTGCGGTTAACGGCATCCCCGTCGTTACCACCGAGCTCAAGAATCCGCTGACCGGGCAACGGGCCACCGATGCGGTGCGCCAATACAAAGACGAACGCGACGGGCGTGATCTTCTCTTTGCATTCAAGAAGCGTACTTTGGTCCATTTCGCCGTAGACCCGGACGAAGTGTGGATGACGACCCGACTCAAAGGAAGAGAGACTGACTTCCTGCCTTTCAACCGGGGCAACAACCACGGGGCGGGCAACGCGCCGGTCGAGGGAAACTGGAAGACCCATTACCTTTGGGGCGAGGTGCTACAAGCCGATAGCCTGCTCGAAATCCTGCAACGCTTCATGCACCTCGAAATAACGGAAAGGCAGGTCAGAACCGACAAGGGCGTACGCACCGTGCAAAAGGAGATAATGATTTTTCCACGCTATCACCAACTCGATACAGTTCGGAAACTGGTCGTGCATGCGAAAGCTCACGGCACAGGACGGAATTACCTGATTCAGCATTCGGCCGGGTCAGGCAAGTCAAACTCAATTGCCTGGCTCGCGCACCGGCTGGCGAGCCTGCATGACGAACACGATGAAAAAGTGTTTCACTCCGTGATCGTCGTGACCGACCGGCGCGTGCTTGATCAGCAGTTGCAATCAACGATTTACCAGTTCGAGCACAAGACCGGTGTCGTTGAGAAGATTGACGAGGACACTCGTCAGCTCGCCCAGGCCTTATCTCAGGGCACGCCCATCGTCATCACGACAATCCAGAAATTCCCATTCATCTCGCAAGCTCTTTCAACCCTTGAGAAGAAGGGCTCCGGCGTAAAGATCAATACGGAGGGGAAACGTTTTGCCGTCATCGTGGATGAGGCGCACTCATCCCAAAGCGGAGAGACCGCGACCACTCTCAAGGGTATGCTGAACAAGGACGGGATTGAGGCGGCTATTGCCGCCCAACTCTCGGATGAGGAAGATTATACTCTCTCCGATGAAGTGAAGTCGGCGGCGCTGCGAGATGCTCTGCAACGCGCTCGACAGCCGAACCTCAGTTTCTTTGCCTTCACAGCCACGCCGAAATTCAAGACGAAGGTCCTGTTTGACGAGCCCGGCCCGTCCGGCGCATCACCCTTCCATGAGTACACTATGCGGCAGGCCATCGAAGAAGGCTTCGTTATGGATGTACTTCAGAACTACACGACTTACAAGCGCTTCTTCGGCCTGATCAAACAGGTCAAGGATGATCCCGATGTGCCGCGCAGGAGGGCCGCGAAGGCCCTTACGCGCTATCTGGAGCTTCATCCTGTCAATATCGAGCAAGTCGTTTCCGTAATCGTCGAGCATTTCCGGCTTTATGTAATGCACGAACTTGGTGGGCGGGCGAAAGCCATGGTTGTCACAGGCTCCCGTCTGGCCGCCGTGAAGTACAAACTCGCTTTTGATCACTATATCAAAGAGCAAAGCTACACTGGCATCCGTTCACTGGTAGCCTTCTCGGGCATGGTCGAAGACCCGGACGACCCCGGATCGTCCTATACCGAAGTGGCAATGAATGATGGTCTTTCCGAAAGCGAGCTCCCGGAAGCCTTCGGGCGTGACGATTACCGGGTTCTTCTGGTCGCGGAGAAATATCAGACCGGCTTCGATCAGCCCTTGTTGCAGACGATGTATGTGGTGAAGAGGCTGGCCGGTGTTCAGGCAGTTCAGACCCTTTCAAGGCTCAACCGCATTGCTCCCGGCAAGTCGCGCACCTTCGTCCTCGATTTCGCCAACGAGGAAGATGAGATCTATAATGCGTTCAAGCCTTACTATGAGACGACTCCTGTCGGAGAGAATGCCGATCCGCATCGCATGTCGGAGTTGCAACACCGCTTGCTTGAATGGGCTATCTTTACTCCGGCTGATGTGACCGCATTCGCCGAAGTCTGGTATCGCGGCAAGCGCGATCATTCGGCGACCGATCATCGCGTGATGAACGCCGTGCTTGATGCTGTCGTTCAGCGCTTCCGGGGCCACGAAGAGGAAGAACGAGAAGAGTATCGCGGCCAATTGACGGCATATCGAAACCTCTACGCCTTCTTGTCACAGATCATCCCCTATCAGGACAGCGATCTTGAACGCCTATACGCCTTCGTGAGGAATCTTATGGCGAAACTTCCGCCGCCAGGTGACGGCCAAGCCTTCGTTTTAGACGATGAGGTGGCGTTGCGGTTCTTTAGGCTTCAGCAGATGACCGAGGGCTCTATCGACCTATCGTATGGAGATGTCGATCCCCTGAAGGGGCCGACCGACATCGGTACAGCGAGCATCAAAGACGTGGATGTGACCCTTTCAAGCCTGATTGATCGCCTTAACGAGCGTTTCGGGACAAACTTCACGGTCGCAGATCAGTTGTTCTTCGACCAGATACGAGCCTCGGCGGAGAACAACGAGAACATCGCGGAGGCAGCTCGCGCCAATAATTTCGCGAACTTCGCTTCTTATCTGGATCGTATTCTCGACGAGCTGTTCATCGCGCGAATGGAGGGCAACGAAGAAATATTCTCCAGGGTGATGACGGACGCGGAGTTTCGGTCTACTGCACACGAACATCTTGCCCGAGAGATTTTCCATCGAGTTCGCGATGAACAAGGTGAGCGTAACGAGGATCCCACCTTCCAGTTGAGGCTATGATTTGGGAATATCGCTGGGGATTGAGCAGAGGGCGAGTTTCTCAATGCAGGCCTCTTACTGTAAATAGAGAAAAATTACACTGTCAGCGCAATTCTGTAATGTCGTGTTTTAGCAATTCTAAAATGTCGCCTTTTTCATTGAGGAGGTGTCATGTCAGAGGAGGCGATTTCATTGAGCAAAGCGGAACTGGATCGGGTATCGGTGATGGAGGCGATTCTTGCCAAGCGTCTGCGTCAGCGCGAAGCGGCGGATCAGTTGGGTTTGAGTATTCGCCAGATTCAGCGTCTGGTGCGCCGCTATCGGGAGTTTGGGGCAGAGGGGCTGGTGTCGGGTCATCGGGGAAAGATTCCGGGCAATGCCCGGTCTTTGTCTGTGCGCCAGGCGGTGTTGTCTTTGGTGCGGGAACGTTACCGGGACTTTGGTCCGACTTTGGCCAGTGAGAAGCTGTTGGAGCTTCATGGGGAGTCCATTTCCCGGGAAGCTCTGCGCCGATGGATGATCGCTGATGGGCTGTGGCAACCCAAATCACGCCGTAAGGCTCGCATTCATCCGCGTCGGGTGCGCCGACCCGGTTTCGGGGAATTGGTGCAGATTGACGGTTCGCCGCATGACTGGTTTGAAGGAAGGGCGGAGCCGTGCACTCTGATCGTGTTCATTGATGACGCCACCAGTCGTCTGTTGGCCTTGCGTTTTGTACCGGCTGAAACCACCCAGGCTTATATGGAGACGCTGGCACAGTATCTGGATCAGCATGGCCGGCCGGTGGCGCTGTACAGTGACAAACACAGTATCTTCCGGGTCAATCACCCCCAGCGCGAAGGTGAACTCACGCAATTCTCCCGTGCCTTGAGAACCCTGGACATCCAGGCCATACACGCCCATACCCCGCAAGCGAAAGGACGAGTGGAGCGAGCCAACCAGGCGCTACAGGACCGACTGGTGAAGGAGATGCGACTTCGCAATCTCTCGAACCGGGAAACCGCCAACGCCTTCCTGCCCGCCTTTATCGAAACGTACAACCAACGCTTTGCCGTCGCTCCCCAAAGCGCCCACGATCCCCACCGACCCGTCCTGCACACCCCATCCGAACTCGCCCTGATCCTGTCTTTGCATCATACCCGCACCTTGTCAAAGAACCTGACCTGCCAATTCCAAAACCGCGAATATCAGATACAGACACAAGGCCCCGGCTATGCCTTGCGAAAGGCCACGATCACCGTGTGTGTGGCCTTCGATGGAATCATCCACAAAGTGTGCATAGGCACGAACCCTACTGATCTGCCTGCCCGGAGGCGAGTGGTGTAGGGTGAGCCATCGCCTCTGGAACTTGTCTATTGCCATGTCGTCCTCGGTCAGGCCTGTGCGGGACGCGGGTTCAGGCTGGTCATCCGATCTGTTGGAGTAGGGCACGCAACCGTTTGATCTTGAGCCAACAGAGGCGATAAACTGCCGTACAACGGAACTACCACCTTTAATGGCATTTTCACGACTCATCATGTGTGGAACGTAGCGCATCTCGAATCGTGACCAGCCCCAAATCACTACATCTGGTGGTGTAGATGATAGCAGCCCCAATCTCTGCACCATCCCCGATAACCGAAGGGACAGGGGTTCGTTATTTCCGCGACATTCGACTGGTCTGGGTGCTTTGGCTCTAAGAGCTTTCCCCATGATCCGGTTCAGGACTTCTTTCGTCCACTTCTGGCCACCTTGCCAACAGTCCAATCCCTCTGGTTTGAGTTGAACATCTTCGCAACTTGCTGTGACGCTTGCGCTTCGTTCTCATCTTCTACCCACGGCCAAACAAGTGGTGACAAGCCGTCAATAGGATTGTCGGTCTGAATACAATCCAGTATGACATACCATCGGTCGCTCTTGGTATCGTACTTGTGCTTCGCGCCGATTGCGCGCGCGGCCTTCGCGGTTTTTAGATCCCGCTGAAGTGTAACCGCGTAAGTGAGTCCTCCGGCTTCCATCGGGATCGAAAAAGATTTGATCGCCTTTCCGGTCTCCGCGACTTCTTCGCGCAAGCTCATAATGGCTGCCGACATGTTCTGGAGGGCGGCGCTTGAGAAGTTGTAGAGTTCGAATACGACAGAGGCGACCCTGGGATCGGCATTTTTCAACACCGTCAGCAACTCGGCAACCAACGGGATTTCAAGACGCTCTAGGATACCTACCGGGCGAGCAGCTTCGATCCCGAGATCCGCCGCCATCATGAAGTCGTCCACGACCGTCGCGAAGTCTCGTTCCAGTATCAAGAGATCGCTGTCTGGCGGCATGGCAAGCTTCGATCGAATGTGATAACCGAGATAGTTGTACTCGCTGTCTGACACGATGTTGTCGAAAGCGTCGGATCGGCACTTCAGATAAAAGAGCATCTCTATTGGGGTAGGGAGCAGACGCACAATGCAATCCAACACACCAATGTCCCAGATCACTGGGGCAATTTTGTCGCTCCGTTCAAGCATGGCACGGGATAGCATGGTTGAGGCCGGGAAAGGATCGCTCAATACCACCATCGGGAAAAAGCGAGGGAAGGAATGAAATTCTAGCTCCCTGCCATCCTTGGCGATACACTTGGCGCCCGCCTTGATGAGTTCAATACATTCGAGGGCCTGTCGATAAGGATCCTGAACTGCGCCCTTGAAATCTGTCTTCAGTGCATCCGTCTCTCCGGCACGCGCTTTCAACGTAATTCGTTTCGACTTGGCCTGCACCACAATAATGAACTCTCCATAAACCACCAGCACGTCAATCTCGCCACCACGGTCGTGCGCGTTCCGTGCAATAACGACATTTTCGTAAACATTCCCAGGTCCGAAAACCGAACATAGGATTTGGGCAGCTGTCTTTTCGAGAAACACGCCCCTGTGCTCGGAGTGTTTGTCTGCATACTTATTGTCGTCCATCATCCAGAAAAACGGGCTTTCGTATATGCTCTCGCAGAGCCGATACGGAATCGGCACGTAGAGGTAGTCACCCAACTCAATAATGGGCGCGAGCGAGACGGCGTTTATGGCGAATGGGTCCATGAATCCTTTATTGGTTGCCGTGATGGGCGTAATAAACTTGGCGAAGAACGCTGTGCTCTTGGCGCCAAACTTTTTCCGCACATCTTCTTTCGCGATCAGCAGGCTATCCGTGAGATCACAATTGCTGAACTGGCGCCCGTGTTCACGTAAATGCCTCACTGCTGTCATCTGATCGTGGATGCGGTCGAGTATGAACTTGGCTATGTCAAGCATCGGACGGACCGATATGCCGACGTTCTCTAGTAGCCACATCTCATCCTCTCGATAGCGCTGACAGCTGAAGTTGAGGAGTTGATGGATGTAGAAGCCTTCGGCACCGTAGTAGATAGCCTCCCTCCCGAATAGGCCGATGAAATTCTCCCGCTCAACATTGACTAGCACTCGATCATGAAATTCACGAAAGAGTGCATCAACATTGGCCGCGAAACCCTCCCGCTCTAACGTAACCGCATAGGTACGGTCGGTAGGAGATTGAACCATGAGGCCGAGAAGCAGTAGCATCTCGTTCTTATTGAGCTTCGAAGTTGACCAGCGGTACTCTGGGTCGTCAATTACGCGACCATCATGCCGGTCCACAGTAACGAAATGGTCGCGATAGATAAGGCTCGAGAACTCGTGAAGTGCGCCATCGGATAGTGCAAGTGTGCGCAACTCCTCAAAGATCTCAGCTTCGGACCTAGGCTCGGATCGCTGGATTTCGTTATGTTCGTCCACAGAAGCCTCTCTAGACATAATAACCTGCCTTCGTTAACGTGGGGTCTACGGTTGACGTGCGGCACTGGTTTCAAAGCGTTCCACGTTTGATTGCAATGAGAACTGTGAATGCAGACCCGAAATGAATATACAGCAATACACGTTAGATTGGATATACACAAGAAGACTCCAGCACCTTGGCAAAAGCCTGAGAGCCGTCTGACGACAATCCCGACACGACTGGCTCATCACCGTTCACTCTCTGAACCTAATACTACCAAGTCTTTCCCGCATCATCATGGAGACATGATCGTGCATGACTTCCGGTCAGATTCTGTCGATGGCCGCGAGAACAGAATTCGGTTGGGCAAAATAAATGAGATCATCCACCGGGGACTGTCTGAAACCCAGGTGCTGGTAGAAGGCCGCCGCCTGTGCATCTATGGCGTGGACCGTCACGGCGCGTATTCCGGCGATTTCGGAGACCTTGAGGGTCCTGATAAGCGCATCCCTTGCCAAGGCCCGGGCGAGCCCTTGCCCCTGATGGGTTCGAGCCACAGCAAGACGGGCCAGGATCATGACCGGGATCGGATCGGGCATGTTCCGCCGAATTCCGCCGGGAGCTCTTGATCGCTCCACACTTCCGACCGCAATCGAGTAGTACGCGACAACCCGGCCCGCTTCGCGGACGACATAGGTACGGGATGCGCCGGATTCCTGATTCTGCAAAGCGTGTGCGGTCAACCATCTGTCGAGAGCCAGACTCCCGCTGTCGAAGCAATCAATCATATCCTCTTTCGAGATAGGAGATGGTCGTTCCATGGATTCATTTTCCTTCCCATGGCGGCGTGGTGTTCATCGTCTTGCAAAGTGCCACCGACGGCTCCGCAGGCGCAGTGATAGCGGCTTCGAACGCAGCGAATTGCTCGTCATCAAGCAGATAAAGACGACGATCGAGAAGCGCCTGTTCAGCGGCCTCCCGAGTCGTGTCGAGGATGAACTGGGTACGGCTCTTGCCGAGACAGGATGCGGCACGGTCTATGAGAGCCTTCTGTTCGCAGGATGCCCGGAGGTTAATATTCGTCGTAGCAAGAGTTGTTGATTGGGTCATGGTACGGTTCTCAGTTCTGTAATGATCCTGGTTTTACGGATAGCACAGTGTGATTACATTGTCAATACTTTCGGTTGACATACAGCAATTCCCGCCAGGGAATAATGGATAGAGGGATGACGGTTGAGAGTTGGATTTTTCTGCGGGCTGTTTCTTCAGGGCGAGCAGAGCCGGGCTGCCGGGTTGCCGCAACAAAAAGGACGGGCTTTGTGTACGCTGAAAATCCCCCCGGAACACACCGGGTCACGGAAGAGCTCAAGGGGGGTCGGGGAGGGACGGGGGAGAGTATCCGAAAGCGATTCCATGAAACAGGCTTTCCCAACTGCTGATCAGATACTCATCAAACAGGGCTCGCATCTTCCGCCACAAGGCGCTGCGACTGTGGCGGCTCATCAGCGCCCGGTTGAACACCGCACAGCAACGCAGTTGTATCTGGTCAATCAGAAAGGCCAGCATCATCAAATGCGTCAGTACAGTAGACAGGTATTGATTGCCGTGACCAAAGTTGTGTTCCAGGCCGTAGCCCTGGTTCTTCAGCGTATTGAAGGTTTCGTTCTCGATGCGCCAACGGGCGCGACCGACCCGCATCAGTTCATAGACGTTGGATTCGTCAATCGGCAGGTCCGTAACCCAACAGAAGCGTCGTTCCCGGCCATCGGGGCGAATCTCCTGACAGGACAGGAAGTTCACTTCCAGATCAAAGTGCGCGTCATTTAACGGGACTGCATGGAGAAACCGGAAACGGAAACGGACACCGTCCTCTCCCGACACTTCGAGGGCGCCCGTGGTTGTCGTGGCCTCCACCCAACGGAATAACTCCGCATGAGACCCCGGCTTCACTCCGAGCATAAAGCGCATGTCCAGCGACTCCAGCAGCCGGATATGCGGCCCGTTCGCGGCCAAAGCATCTTCCACCACCAGCAGCCTCAAGTGTGGATGATTGCGACGAACCCGTCTCAGCAACCGCTTCGATGCAGCCCGTTCACAGTCATTCTTCGTCGCACCGTCCCGCTTTCCAATGGCCTCGGGCATCAACGGAATCACTTCCCGACAATCCGGGTGCACCAATACCGCAGCCAATAACTGATGGTAATACGTAACCTCGCCGTTCCGGTGGCGTTTCTCACAACAGCAGCGACAGCGAACCTGCCGGGAAGAAAAGACCCCGGTCCCGTCTACCGACAACACATAATGACCGCCCGGCCCCGCAAAACCTTCCAGTCCCTTGCCCCTCTGCAACCGCGCAAACAACCGCTTGTAAACCGGCTCAAACGCATGCGGCTCCACTTCATCCAAACGCTCCCGCATATACGTGTCGCACGGCGCCTGTCGAATCCCGAACAAAGTCCGCAAGTTATGACGAACCGCCTGTGCATGACGACAACGGTCAAACTGCAACAAGGAAGGATACTTCAGACTGAACATCGCCAGACCGGACATCAGAACATCCGGCAAAGACAGCTTGCGAACCTGCCTGGAATCGGGAAATGACTCAAAAGACGTGCGAACAACCTGGTATAACCCGTGAGCGGATAAATCCTTGCGACTGACTGGATGGTTCATGACCTCTCCTCTGTTTCTTGAAATTGGAACCGTAGAATACATCCCTTCAGGACAAAAGTTTACGATAAACTTTCTTTAAACTCCCTCAAATCCCTTGATAGCCCTCATCATCTGTAGCTGGCGGGAATTGCTGGTTGACATACTTACTGTGCCTGTCCGTGTTGGGACCTGTAATGTCGTGATACGGGCATGCGACAAGGTGGTTGGCCGCAATGCTTTCAACCGCTGGTCGGTGGCGGGCGCAGTCCGGTCGAGCCTGTGGGCATCGGCTTTCAAACGCGCATCCCGCGGGTGGGTCGAACGGCGACGGGAGGCTGCCCTGGAGGATGGGTCGAGGCCGCATCCGTTCCGCCACCGGGTCGGGAATCGGGACCGACGAAATCAGCGCCCGGGTATAAGGATGGTGTGGTTCAATGAGCAGTCTCGATGTCGATGCGAGTTCCATCATTTGCCCGAGATACAGGACCAGGGTGCGGTTTGAAATGCTTCTGACCACGCTCAGATCATGGCTGATCACAATCATCGCCAGCCCGAATTCACGTTGAAGATCCCGCAACAGGTTGACCACCTGCGCCCGCACGGATACATCCAGCGCCGCAACCGGTTCGTCGCAGATGACGAGCCGGGGTTTCAAAATGAGTGCACGGGCAATTCCGATACGCTGGCGCTGGCCGCCGGAGAATTCATGCGGGTAGCGGTTGGCCAGGTTGGGCAGGAGTCCGACCCGCTCCATGATCTCACCGACGCGGGAGCGGACTTCGGTCTTTGAAACATCCGGGATGTGTGTGTGGAGCGGCTCCGCTATGATTTGTCCTACGGTCATGCGGGGATTCAGCGCCGCGACAGGATCCTGGAAAATCATTGGCATATCCCTGCGGACCCTGCGCCGCGAACGACGGTCCATGCCGGCCAGATCCGCGCCGTCCCATAATACCCGCCCGGCGCTGATCGGAACTGTACCGACGATAGCCCGGACAAGTGTGGTTTTACCCGATCCGCTTTCGCCGACAATGCCGAGTGTTTCCTGTCTGTCGAGGTCGAACGAGATTCCGCTGACAGCCGTCAGTATTCGTGGCGGCGTCCAGGGCCAGTGGTTGCGAATGGGGACCTGGAAGTTGATTCCGAGATTTTCGACGGTCAGCAATGTCGTCATGGTGATGTTGCCGGGAAGTCGAGGTGACAGGCCCGCGACCGTTTGCCGGTTGTTTCAAGAAGCGGTCGGTCGTCGGCGCATTTCGACAGACGGGCGGGGCAGCGGGGCTGGAACGGGCAGCCCGCCGGCAGAGCGAGCATATCGGGAGGATCGCCGACAATCACGCGCAGTTCTTCCTGGCCGCGGTCAAGGCGGGGGATGGCGTCAAGCAGCGCAGATGTATAGGGGTGGCCGGGAGCTTCGATAATCGCATCCGTCGGTCCACATTCCATGACCTGTCCGCCGTACATTACCAGGATCCGGTCACTGATTCCGGCAACCAGTCCAAGGTCATGAGTAATCAGGATGATGGTGGCGCCGAATTGATCGCGGATATTTTTCAGAAGGTCGACAATCTGCGCCTGAACGGTGACATCAAGCGCTGTTGTCGGTTCATCTGCAATCAGAATCCGGGGGCGGCACAGGAGTGACATGGCTATCATGATTCTCTGGCGCATGCCGCCCGAACATTCGTGCGGGAACATGCCGATCCGCTCCCGCGCATCCGGTATCTGCACGGCATCCAGCATCCAGATGCACTGATCAAGCGCGGCTCGTTTCGACAGGTTTTCATGCTGCATCAGTACTTCGGTCATCTGTTCGGAAACGCGCATGAAGGGATTCAGGGAAGTCATCGGATTCTGGAAGATTATCGCGATTTCGGTTGCCCGGATTCCGGCGAGCGCAGGTTCCGGGATGCCGAGTATTTCCCGGCCGTCGAACTTGACTGAGCCGCTTGCCTGTCCCCGGCGTGAGAGCAGCCCCATGATTGCAAAAGCGGTCTGGCTTTTGCCGGAGCCACTTTCACCGGTGATTGCCAGAATCTCGCCGGAGTCGACATCGAAGTCAACTCCGTTGACTGCATGCACGGGGCCATCCGCAGTCGCGAAAGTCACTTCCAGGTTGCGAACCTGCAACAGGCTCACCGGCCGTTGTCCTTCGGGTCGAGCGCATCCCGCAAGCCGTCCCCCAGAAAGAAAAATCCAAAGAGCGTGACGATGAAGAAAAACAGCGGAAACGCGAGTTGCCAGAGCGTGCCGTACTGCATCTGCGCCGCGCCGCTGCTGATCAATGCGCCGAGCGATGTGTCGGGCTCCTGTACGCCAAGCCCCAGAAAACTGATGAAACTTTCGTAAATAATCATATTCGGAACCAGTAAAGTGGCATACACGATGGCAATTCCGAGAAGGTTCGGGATGATGTGGCGCAGGATGATCGAAGCGGGCGGGACTCCGGTGACGACCGCATTTTCGACAAATTCCAGGTTCTTGATGCTGAGCGTCTGGCCTCGTATGATGCGCGCCATGTCGAGCCAGGAAACCAGTCCGATACCGATGAACAAAAGGATAATCGAACGCCCGAAAACCACGAGCAACAGGATCAGCACGAACATATACGGGATCGACATCATGACATCGACGATCCGCATCATGACGCTGTCGGTTTTACCACCAAAGTAGCCGGCCACGGCGCCGTAGAGCGTGCCGACGACGACCGCGATCAAGGCGCCGATCACGCCCACCATCAGCGATATCCGGGCGCCCCTGGCGGTACGGACGAACAGGTCGCGCCCCAGTTCATCAGTGCCGAAATAATGGCCGGTTTCAAATGAAGGTATACCGGCTGATTTGACATTGCCGAGGACATTCCAGTCAATTGCATCATCGGACCAGCCAGTCAGCCAGGGGCCGGCGATGGCAAATATGCCCACAGACAAAAGGCCCAGAAGACTGATGACCGCGGCGCGATTGCGAAAAAACCGGACGCGGGCGTCCTGCCACAGTGAGCGTCCGGTTACGCTCCCCGGCGCGTCAGCGGTTTTAACCCGTATCCGGATCGGAAGGTACATCAGGGCCTCCGACCGCGGTTCAATAGCGTATCCTCGGGTCGATCAGCGCGTAGGCCACATCGGCCAGCAGGTTGAACAGTACCGTCAACGCGCCGGTAAGGATCGTGATCCCCATAATCAGCGAATAATCCCGATTGATGGCGGCGTTGACGAAATACTGCCCGATGCCGCCGGTTGAGAAATACAGGTCGATCACGACTGAGCCGGTGATCATACCGACAAAGGTGGGGCTGAGGTAGGAGATGACCGGCAGCATGGCCGGTTTCAGGGCATGACGAAATATGATCCGGCGCGCAGGCAGACCCTTGGCGCGCGCGGTGAGAATGAAATCAGCGCTCAGTACCTCCAGCATGGATGATCGGGTTATTCGTGCAATTGATGCCATGAAGCTGGTCGAAAGGGCGATCACCGGCATCACCAGATAGGGAAGCTGGCCGCCCTGCCAGCCGCCTCCCGGCAGCCAGCCAAGCCAGAGAGTGAATACCAGCACGAGGATTGGCGCCATTACGAAATTGGGCAGCGCCTGCGCCCCGATTGATACGCCGACTGCCAGATAATCAAGCCAGGTATTCTGGCGGACCGCTGCGGCCACACCCAGTAATGTTCCGGTACTGACGCTGATGATAAAGGCCAGCAAGCCATAGGTCAGGGTTACGGGAAACCCTTGCGCGATGATGTCGTTGACGGTGCGGTCCTTGTAGATAAAGGAAGGTCCGAAGTCGAAGTCGACGACGATGCCCCGGATATAGCTGAACATCTGCTGGTAAAACGGACGATCGAGGCCGTATTTGGCTTCAATATTTGCGAGGACTTCCGGGGACAACGGACGTTCCCCGACGAAAGGACTGCCGGGGGCCGCATACATCAACAGGAACGAAAACAGGATCAGGATCAGGATCGTCGGTACGGCGATCATGATCCGCCGAAGAATATAGGAGGTCATGGCTTCTCCGGCGTCGGCTCAATATGCAGACCGATAGAGATCCCTGGAGTACCAGTTCTGCTGGACGTTGTTGTAGGGCCAACCCTTGATATCGGATTTGAGCATGAAGACACTGGTATAGTGGTAGATGGGGATGATTGCCATGTCATCGGCGATCATCATCTCTACCTGGTAATAGTTGGGATTCGGGTCGGCCAGTGTTTTTGATTCCCGCATCAGCTCGTCGACCTGTGGATTGAAATAGCGGCCGTCGTTGGCCCCGGATGTGCTGGTCATCAGATCGAGGAAGGTTGAAGCTTCGTTATAATCGCCGCACCAGCCCGCCCGCGCCAGGTCGAACTGCTGGTTTTTGCGGATGTCGAGATAGGTTTTCCACTCGTAGTTGACGAGCTCGGTTTCGACTCCGAGTTTCTGTTTCCACATTTGCGAGGCAACGGTTACAATCTGTTTGTGCGATTCGGAAGTGTTGTAGATCAGCTTCAGATTCAGGGGTGTGTCAGCGCCATATCCGGCCTCCGCCATCAGCCTTTTGGCTTCGGCGTCCCGTTCAGCCTGGGTCATTGTTCCATATTCAATAACCGGCGGTTCGAATCCGGCAGTCGCCCTGTGCGTAAAGTTATATGCGGGATACTGTCCGCCCTTGAGTACCGAATCAACCAGTACATCACGATCCAGTGACCAGGATAACGCTTTTCTGACCTTGACATTCCGAAGCGCCGGATTCGCGCTGTCGGTGTGGTTGACAGCAAAATAATAGGTGCACAGAAGCGGAGAGGAGGTGGCCTCGTCGGGGTACTGCTCCTTGAGATTCGGATACTGCCCGGCGGGGATGTCTGTCTGATCAAGCTCGCCTGCAAGATACCGTGTCAACGCCTGATTCTCGTCATTGATAACCCTTCCGGTCACTTTCTCGATAATCGTTGCCGGGTTGTTCCAGTACAGCGGATTGCGTTGGCGTGAGTGGTATTCATTCGGCACGTGGTCGGTCAATATATAAGCTCCATTCGAAACCATGTTGCCGGGTCGTGTCCAGGCTGCCCCGTGAGCCTCGATGGTTGGCCGGTGTACCGGGAAAAAGGTTGCATAAGTCGTCATTTCCGGGAAATAGGGCAGTGATTGTTCAAGGCGCACTTCCAGTGTGTGGTCGTCAAGCGCCTTTACGCCGAGTTCAGCCGGCGGTTTTTCTCCGGCAATAATCGCCGCCGCATTAACGACCGAGCTCAATTCGACGTACCACGCATAGGGTGAGGCCGTTGCCGGGTCGACCGCCCGCCGCCAGGCATACACAAAATCATCGGCGGTTACCGGGTCCCCGTTCGACCATTTCGCATTCTTGCGAAGAGCAAAGGTCCAGGCGCGGTTCAGATTCGATGCGGTGTAGCGCTCGGCAACCCCCGGCGCCAGATTGCCCTCTGAATCCTGGTTGAGCAGCCCTTCGAACAGATCACGCAGCACATTAAAGCCTTCCGAGTCCTGGTTCAACTGCGGGTCAAGTGTCGGAACTTCGTCGAGCAGGCGGTATGTGAAGGTCTGGTTGTCCGAAAGGGATTCGCCGGTTACCGGATGCGATGTCGCCGCATGGACAATACCCTGGTTGGCCAGAACAAAAATCGACAGGACCAGGGCAACAACAGTTTTCTGTTTCATTCATGTTCTCCAGAGCAGGTTTCCTTTTCCGCTGTTAATGATAAGCCAGGCATCTGACAGGATCAAATTGTGTGTCAGGGGCGCTGAAATTGAGTACAGGGATCTTGATTTCAGGTCTTGTGCAGGGGGATTGCGGTGGTATATTTGATTTGTTCCATCGCGAAATTCGAGCTGACATCATTGATGTCTACCTGTTCAATCAGTCGTTGATAAAATCGGTCGTAGGCTTTCATGTCGGTGACGACCACACGCATCAGGTAATCTACTTCACCACTCATACGATAGAATTCAACGACTTCCGGCATACTGTTCACTACCTTTGAAAACTTTCTGAACCATTTGGCGTTATGCTGGTTGGTCCGGATGGACACGAATACATCCATGTTGCGGTCCAGTTTTTCCCGATTGAGCAAGGCCACCCGCTTGCCGAGCACGCCGGAATTTTCCAACATCTGTATGCGGCGCCAGCAAGGGGTTTTACTCAGGTTCACCTTTTCGGAGATTTCCGCCGTTGTCATGCTTGCGTCATGCTGCAAACAATCCAGGATTTTTATGTCTATCTGGTCCACACCTTAAATCTCCAACCCCTGACAATTATTGTATTTTTGGAATATTATTCCCTATTTAATCACACCCATTCAAATTCACAAAATACAGGACGAAATGCTGATATACTTCAGGTTGACGCCTTCGTAGCTCAGGGGATAGAGCGATCGCCTCCTGATTGCGAACAATTGGGCGCCGGAGTGGGAAACCCTCCGTGTGAATCTGCTCAAATTCGGTGAAACCTGGCCGACATTGTCGGTGGCAATACCGAGCGAAGCCTTGAACCTTAAGGAATGTGTAGAGACTTGACGGGCAGTGCCTTGGGTTTTCCCATGGTGAAGATAAAGTCCAGACCACAAACTCCAGGATCCATGATGACGATGATTCAACTGGAGGTAGCGAAAGCTATAGTGGTATGAAGCGATAGGTCGCAGGTTCGAATCCTGCCGAGGGCGCCATCCGACGAAAAACAGGAATTTCCCCGAACATTGAGGAGAATCTGTTCTACAATTCGAGGATAATAACGCCTGAATACTTGACAAGAGTTCCGGGAGGTACTGTTACGATGATTGCCAGCCAGCTGGTATTGAGCCTGTGAGGTGTCTGGCAGCGGCTTTTTTGTTCTTCTTTCCGTTGTTGCCCGGTCTGACCCCCGAAGCGCAGGCCCAGACCCAGCCGCAGGTCAACCTGTCGGTTTCCAGCGCAACAGTCACAGAAGGCGCCAGCGCTCTGACGATTACCGCCACGCGCAGCGAGGCCAATACCTCAGGCGCGGCGCTGTCGATTCCGATTACGGTCAAGACTTCCGGCGTCAGTGCGCAGGCGGCCGATTACACGGTGGCCGACTCCATCTCCATCGCCAATAACGAAAGCTCCGGAACAACGACATTTACGGTTACGGACGACAGCGTCGACGAACCGCAAGAGACGGTCGTCATTGAACTTGGCACACCCCCGGCCGGCACCCGAAAGGGTTCTGCCGATGAAATCACGATCGAGATTGTGGATGACGACCCGACCGAAGTCTCCCTGTCGCGCGTGGGCCCGGAGCGCGATGGCAGCGGCCGCAGTGGTAGTGGCGCGGTATCCGAAGGCGCCTGGATCGAATTCAATGTAAAGCTGTCGCGCCCCCTGATAGCGGGAGAAGTGATTGAAGTACCGTTATCTATCGGTGGCACGGGCGTAACCCCTGCCGAATGGAGTCTGGCGGAAAGAGCCAGCAGCCGTCATGTCTGGCGCAACATCGGCATCACCCTGAGCGCGACAGACACCGCCACCCCGAAGGTCAAATTCACAGGTTCCGGAGCGCAGACCGCGACCCTCATAGTGACCCCTCTTCCAGACAGCGCCGATGAACCGGGCGGCGAGAGTTACACTATCGCGCTGGGTCCGAATGATGCGACCACGAACGGCTTTGACGCCACCGCCCGCGCCACCCATGTCGACGGCGGCGCCGACCCGAGCGCCACCGCCAATACCATAACCGTCCATGTCAACGAAGAGCGTACTCACTCCGTGTCGATTGCCATGTTCACCACGTCGGCCAATGAAGGCGCGTCCGGAGCTACCGCCACCTACCCGGTTAGTTTCCCCGTAGCGCCTGACCGCATCAAGTTTTACGCCAATGTCTGCGTCAGTGGCACAGCCACGTACGACACAGACTATCAACTGCGAGATTCAACCCCCAGCCGCCTGGATCTGGATTCGAACGGCTGCGTCCGCGGCGGAGTGAAACTGTCTCTACCCAGGGGGGGCCGCCCAGTGATTTCCACATCTTTCCGATCGGCGACCACGCAATAGAGTCGGACGAGACGATCATTCTGACGGTGAGCAAGCGTACCAGCGGTACAAGAAGCAAAATCACACCCGCCGACGTATTGATTGATTCTGCCAACAGCAGTGTAACCTTCACTCTGACCAACGACGACGACGGCAGTATCCCGGCGATTCCGGTCATCACCATCGCCCCGACCACCGCCAACACCCCGGTCACCGAAGGCGCGGCGGCCAGTTATACCCTGACCGCCACCCCGGCGCCGGTTTCGGCGGTGACAGTGAACCTGATGGTAGCGGATGACGCCGACAGCGACTTTGTCGCCGCCGCCCATGAAGGCGCAAAAACAGTGGAAATTCCGACCTCTGGCACAGCGACTTATACAGTCGCCACGACGGGCGACAGCGTCTACGAGGCCGATGGCTCCGTGACCGTGACCGTAGTGGCCGATGACGCCGACCCGATGACCTATACCCCGGGCGACCCGTCGAGCGCATCCATTGAGGTAGAAGACGATGAAACGCCCGATGTATCGTTGAATGCGGCAACACGCAGTCGCACCGAAGACTCCGGGGCGACCGAAGCCGGCGCCGAACTGACGATTGCCGCGACCCGCGCGCTGGAGACGGCCCTGACTGTCTCCTACACGCTCGGCGGCACAGCGACCTGCGGTACGGATTACACCATCGCCGGAGCGACCTGCGACAACGACGGCACTGGCGCCGGCACGATCACGCTGCCGTCCGGCGCGGCGGCGGGCGAAGGCGTCCCCATCCCGATCCTGATGGTCAACGACAATATAGCAGACAACGGAGAAACCATCATCCTGACCCTGGCGAGTGGTTCCGGATACGGACTGGGGAACCCTGCGGCCACCACTGTGACCATTTACCAGAATACCGGAGAGGCCAGCTACTCGATTCAGGGAGAACCTCATACTGGCGCGACCCTGACCATCCAGCGCGACCAATCCGACCCGGAAGGCGATGGCGGCGACCCGGACCGCAGTTACTCGTGGTCGTCGAAGGCTGCCCTGACCGACCCGGTCTGGACTGATATTGCCGGAGAGACCGGGAATAATCTGGTGGTGGGCGCTGGCCTGTTGCATCATCACCTGCGGGCTGAAGTCAGTTATGTGGACGGCAATGGTCTCGCCACCACGGTACAGACCGCATCGGTGGGTCCGGTCACCGAGCCGCCGCCGTTGCCGGTGTTGAGGATTGCCAAAGCTACCCCCGTCATTACCGAAGGCGAGCCGGCGGTATTTACGGTGACCTCAGACCGGGCGCTGCCGCCTGGTGAGAGTCTGGTCATCCACCGGAGTATTGTGGATACTCCCGAAGCGGCGTCGGACTTTCTGGATGAGTCGAATCCGAATGTGAGCGATAACGGAGTCTGGGTATTTTCGTTTGTTGCAAACGACTCTGGCGAGCCCACAAGGATTTTCGAGATTCCGACCGTATGCGACACGACGACCGAGCCGAGCGGGAACATTACGGTGAAATTGCGCCCGCGCTCCGGTGAATATACGGTCGTCAATCCCGCCACAGCCATGGTAATGGTGAATGACGGCGGCAACTGTGGCAAACAGACTGCGACCACTCCCCGCCCGACCTTCGGCGCCGGTTCCATCGCCGATCAGACCTGGGCGCGGGGAGTGGAGATTGCGCCGTTGCAACTGCCGCAAGCGAGCGGCGGCGCCGGAACCCTGACCTACAGTTTATCCCCGGCGGCGCCGTCCGGTGTCCTGTATGACGCTGGCGCGTACAGATTGAGCGGCGTTCCGGCGCAGGCGCTGGGGCGGACCCAATACGCCTGGACCGCCACCGATGAAAACGGAGCCACCGCCACCCTGGCCTTTACCATTACGGTCACGGATGTAGCCGAACTGCGGATACAGGACGCGGTCAGAAGCGCCCTGTCGGCGGTAGCGCGGCGCTCCCTGTCGAGCGCGATCACCAACATCAGTACCCGCTTTGCCGACATTAGCGGTTCCGGCCTGACCCTGGCCGGTCATGCGATGCCGTTGAATGCGACGCCCGAAGAAAGGCTGGCCTATGAAGAAGCGTGCCGGTTGCCAGAAAGCCATGACGGATGGCGCCGGGGAGCGCCCCGCCCGGACTGTGTTTCCACCAGCCGCGGATGGCGCTCTGCCGAGTTGCTCGGTTCCAGCGACTTCTCGCTTGCGCTGGGCGCGTCTGATACATCCTCCCCGGACATCCCGCGCTGGTCGCTGTGGGGACGGGGCGACCGGGGCAGCTTTGCCGGAACCGGCGAACAGGCGCAGACCCGCTATGACGGCAAGACGCGCGCTGGCTGGCTGGGAATCGACGCGCGTCAGGGCGCCTGGGTTGCGGGCCTGGCTTTTTCGCGCAATGAAGGCGAAGCGAGCTATCATACACCGGAAGACGAAGGCGACCTGGAGACTACAATCAACAGCGTCTACCCGTATGGACGGTGGAGCGTATCGGATGAGACGGAGATTCGGGTGGTACTGGGAACCGGAGATGGACAACTGCGTCATACGCCACAAGGGGAAAGCCCGTCAAACAGTGATCTGTCGATGCGACTGGGTTCAATCGGATTGCGTCGCTCGCTGGCGCCCAGGGAGCAGACTGATCTGGCATTTCGGATGGACGCGAGTCACTCACGGATCAAGACGCGAGAGGGAACCGCGCTCATTGATGGACTGACCGCGGACAGTTGGCGGATACGCGCCGGAATCGAAGCGACCCGTTCCCTGGCGTTGCGAAACAACCGGGAGCTTTCGCCGTTCATGGAAGTGTCGATGCGCAAGGACGGCGGAGACGGATTGCGCGGAGAAGGGATTGAACTGGCCGGTGGGGTACGTTATGCGGCGCCGCGTCTGTCGGTGGAGATGCGCGGACGGGTTCTGGCGGCGCACAGTGAATCGGGGACGAGGGAATCGGGGATCAGCGTCACGGTGCGCGGCGGCGAAGGAGCGGGCGGACGCGGGTTATGGTTTGCATTGCAGCCGCGCTTAGGAGCGGCAACCGAAACCGGCGCGTTATGGCAAGACACCCTGCCACAGATTCAAGGCGTATCGAACAGTGCCCTGGACGTGCGCATCGGTTATGGGCTGCCGATTTCACAGGGACTGCTGACGCCGTATGCCGGAGCGGGATGGATTCGGGATCAGGAACGCGTGGTTCGGTTGGGAACCCGGTTTCAATCGGCCACCGGCCTGGACCTGGAACTGGTCAGCGAACGGGAGATAGAGCAGGATAGCGGACCGACCTGGAAACTGACCCTGCGACACCTGTTTTAGGGACAGAGTGAGGCGGGCACGGAGACCCGCCCCTACGGGGGTGCCCCTACGGGGGTTGTAAATTGCGGATTTGTTTTATAGACTACCTGCCATGAACAGCGTAGCCGCGAAAACTGGTCAATTTTTGGCAGCCGTAATGGTTGGCGATGATTGTGCTGCGTTGTCTCTTCTGCCTGCACTGCTACTGCGCCGGCTGGCGCATTAATACTTCCCCTCTTATCCGTTGATTATCCGAAGCCGCCTGCAAGGCGGAATCGGTGATGATAATATAGATACCAGTCAAAACAGGCAAGAAGATGAAAAACAAATTGATCATATTCGATACGACCTTGAGGGATGGCGAGCAGAGTCCGGGCGCCTCCATGACCCGGGACGAGAAGATTCGTATCGCTCAACTGCTCGAAAAAATGAAGGTGGACGTGATTGAGGCGGGCTTCCCGGCAGCCAGTCCCGGAGATTTCAGCGCTGTGCAGGCGATTGCGGGGCTGGTTCGGGAAAGTACGGTATGTGGTCTGGCCAGGGCTAACCGGAAGGATGTCGAAAGAGCGGGGGAGGCTTTGAAACGGGCTGAGTCCGGACGTATCCACACATTCATCGCAACGTCTCCGATTCACATGGAGCACAAGTTGAGAATGACTCCGGACCAGGTCGTGGAACATGCTGTTGCCGCAGTGACCCAGGCCAGGGGTTATACCGATGATGTGGAATTTTCTCCGGAGGATGCCGGTCGTTCCGGGTTTGATTTTCTGTGCCGGATCATTGAAAAGGTCATTGACGCGGGAGCGGGCACGATCAATATTCCGGATACCGTGGGCTACAATCTTCCCTCCCAGTTCGGTGAATTGATCAAACGGTTGATTGAGGCGATACCGAATTCGGATAAGGCGGTCTTCTCGGTGCATTGTCATAATGATCTCGGTTTGGCGGTGGCGAATTCCCTGTCCGCGGTCATGGCGGGCGCCCGACAGGTGGAATGTACGGTCAATGGATTGGGAGAGAGGGCGGGTAACGCTTCTCTGGAAGAAATCGTCATGGCGGTCAGAACCCGTCAGGACGAATTCGATTGCGACACGGAAATCGACACCACTCAAATCGTTCCGGCGAGTCGCCTGGTTTCCAGTATTACCGGATTTCCCGTGCAGCCGAACAAAGCCATTGTCGGCGCCAACGCGTTTGCCCACGAAGCCGGCATCCATCAAGATGGTGTGATCAAGGCCCGGGAAACCTACGAAATCATGTCTGCTGAAGACGTCGGCTGGATATCCAATCGTATGGTCCTTGGCAAGCACTCAGGCCGAAACGCGGTTAAACAAAGACTGAGCACGTTGGGATTCGAGCTTGATTCCGCTGATCAGATCAACGAGGTATTTGACCGGTTCAAGGAGATGGCGGACAGGAAACACGAAATCTTTGATGATGATCTCAAGGTCCTGGTGGCCGAGTCCGACAGCGCACCTGAGAACGAAAAATATTCGATGGTGCATGTGCGGACCCGTTCAGAAACCGGAATGAAGCCGGAGGCAACGGTTTCGATCGAGGTCGAAGGCGAGAGGTTCAGCGCGACGGATACGGGAAACGGAGTTGTGGACGCCACCTTCAGGGCGATTGACCGGATTGCAGGTTCCAATAGCGCGCTGAAACTGTATTCGGTCAACAGTATTACCAGTGGCACCGACGCACAGGGTGAAGTCAGCGTGCGCCTGGAGAAAGACGGGGTGGTCGTGAATGGTCATGGCGTAGACCTCGACATTATTATCGCTTCTGCCAAAGCGTATATAAACGCGTTGAATAAACTTGCAGTTGGCGAGTTTCGCACCCATCCTCAACTCTCGGCAGCCATCTGATCCGATGACAGAGCCCGATGACCGCCAGATTGAGATTCTCGATAAGATCGGAATTGAACTCTGGCAGCGTCGGGACATGCGGGCGGGGGTTCATGACCCTTCTGTTGGCCCGGATCCAGGTTCCGGTTCGGGCAATGAATCCGAAGACCTGCGGCAACTGGCGGAGACTATCGGCAAGTGCCGGAAATGCCCACTGCATCTGACCCGGACAAAGGCGGTTCCGGGGGTCGGCAGCGCGTTCGCCCGATGGATGTTCATCGGTGAAGCGCCGGGTCAGAACGAGGATTTGCAGGGGCTGCCGTTTGTCGGACGAGCGGGCCAGCTTCTGGACGCGATGATGGCCGCGTTGAAGATGACGCGAGAAGACGTGTTTATCGCGAACGTGGTCAAATGCCGGCCTCCGGGCAACCGCAACCCGGCCGCCCCGGAGATTGATCAGTGTGAACCTTATCTGCACCGGCAGCTGGCGATCATCAGACCGGCCATCATTGTCGCTCTCGGAGCGGTCAGCGCCCAGTCACTGCTGAAAACCAGCGAACCCATCAGCCGTCTTCGCGGCAGAGTATTTCACTACGGAGAATTCGGTACTCCCCTGATTCCGACCTGGCATCCGGCTTACCTGTTGCGAAGTCCGATGCAGAAAAAGAAGGCCTGGGAGGATCTGTTGCTCGCAAGGTCCATTGTCGAGGGCGGCGACCGACTACCGGAATAAGGCCTGGATTCCGCTCCGGGTAATGCAGATATATCCTCGCAACCAAATGGCATGTTCTGGTATAATTACAGTCAACACCAGATGTATGGAACAGGATCACCAGCTTGGGATATTCAATGAAAGAACCAGTCAGGGTTGCGGTCACCGGCGCCGCGGGAAACATCTCCTATTCGCTTTTGTTCCGAATCGCGGCGGGAGACATGCTTGGCCGGGACCAGCCGGTCATTTTGCAGTTGCTGGAAATTCCCCCGGCGCTGGACGCGCTTTATGGAGTGGTGATGGAACTGAACGATTGCGCGTATCCGCTGTTGGCCGGCGTCATCGCGTCCGATCAACCGGATGTCGCGTTTGCGGACGCGGATTATGCGCTGCTCGTAGGGTCGAAGCCACGCGGCCCCGGTATGGAGCGCGGCGAGTTGTTAAAGGACAATGGCAAAATATTTTCTGTGCAGGGCAAGGCGTTGAACGATCATGCCTGTGCTGACGCGCGCGTTCTGGTGGTCGGTAATCCGGCCAATACCAATGCGTTGATTGCCGCCGCCAACGCCCCGGATCTGGATCATTCACAATTTACCGCGATGACCCGGCTGGACCATAATCGCGCGAAGTCACAACTGGCGGCGAAGCTCGGTATTCATCATGACCGGTTGACCAGAATGACGATCTGGGGAAATCATTCCGCAACCCAGTATCCTGATGTTTCGCAAGCGCTGGCTGACGGCAGTCCGGTGGTCGGCAACCTGGACCACGAGTGGTTGACAAATGATTTCATTCCCACGGTTCAGCAACGCGGGGCCGCGATTATCAAGGCCCGCGGCGCTTCCAGCGCGGCATCCGCGGCGTCATCCGCCATTGACCATGTACGGGACTGGATTTCAGGTACAAAACAGGGGGACTGGGTGAGCATGGGGATTATTTCCGATGGCAGTTATGGTATCGAGAAGGGGCTGATGTATTCTTTTCCGGTAACCTGTGAAAGCGGTGAATATAAAATAGTCCAGGGCCTCGAACCCGATGAATTCAGTCGGCGGCGAATGAGAATCACGGAGCGGGAACTGAAGGAAGAGCGTGAAGCAGTCGCGCACCTGCTTGGATGAGAACTGCCTGGATGAAGACCATGATGGATTTTATGGATTCCCGCGTATGCGGGAATGCCCCCCACCAAATCCGCTTTGCGGATTTGACTCCCCCTCAAGGGGGGAGTGATGCGCTTGATTCGGATTTGGCTCCTCCTCAAGGGGGGAGTGATTGTTCGGACAGAGTATCTGTGTTTAAAGCCCTGTTTTTTGTTGTGATACCGCTGTTCGCGCTGATGTCGTCGTGGGTGGCCGGCGCCGATGAAAAAGAGGAAAACCTGAAGAAAAACCTGGAGGCTGTTCTGTCGCAGGGCATGGTTGTTGAGTCCATTGAGCCGTCCCCCATGCCGGGCAGTTATATCGTGAAAGTGAACGGGCAAACCATTTTCGCAACCAGCGCGGGCGATTATCTGATGATTGGCGAGATATACGACAGCGTACGGGAAGTGAACCTGGGTGAGGAGTTGCGGGCTATCGACATGGTCAGGGCCATTGAGAGTATTCCCGAATCTGAAATGATTCTGATGGGGGAGGCGACCGGGCGAACTGTCACTGTTTTTACAGATATCGACTGTACTTACTGTCGGCAGTTCCATAGAACTGTGCCGGAATTGCAGAATCGGGGGCTTACAGTCCGGTATCTGATGTTCCCGCGGGCCGGGTTGCAGTCGGCGAGCTATGACAAGGCTGTTTCCGTCTGGTGCTCCCCGAATCAGGCGGAATCCATGACGGTTGCCAAGTCAGGCGGCGCTGTCGAACCCCTGACCTGTGACAATCCGGTGGCCCAACAGTACGCGCTTGGCCAGCAGATCGGGGTGAGGGGGACACCGACCATCATACTGGACAACGGCCAGGTTATTCCGGGGTTTGTGGATATGGACGAATTGCTGAAACTGGCTGATATAGCCCCGTGATAAGCGGGAATCCACAACCGACATCCCCCCACCAAATCCGCTTTGCGGATTTGACTCCCCCTCGAGGGGGGAGTGATGGGTTGTGTCCGTCATTCCCGCGAATGCGGGAATTCACGACACGGCGGTTGGCGTACAGAATGACTTATTCGATCGTGGTGGAGAACTGATCCAGCCGGTCATCCGTGAAGATCAACGAGGTCAGATATCGTTCGACCTGTCCGGTTTCTCCATCTTTCAGCGAGTAGTAGAAATCCCAACGATTCTTGTTAAAAGGATCATGGATCAACGGCGTTCCCAATATACGCACCACTTCCCGCCGGGTCATTCCTGATTGGAGTTCAGACACCATCTGTGCGGTTATTTTATTCCCTTGCTGGATATCCGGCTTGTAGAGAATACCGCAACCATTCAGTGAAATGACGGTTGCCGCGACAACCGCGAATTTAGCGAACCGAAAACCCATTAGAATCTCACCCCGTAGAATTTCATCCCGTTCATAAATATTTCAACACCGCGATTTCATCACAATTCAGAAACCTGGGGCAATTAATGCAGGCTCCCCAGACCTTTTCAGGCAATTCGCTCATTTCCACAACCCGAAATCCGTGTTTTTCAAAAAATCCGACTTCGTAGGTCAGCGCCATCAGCTTTGACAGCCCGATCGCACGGGCATCACCCTCCAGTTTTTCAATCAACCGGATGCCGAGGCCCTGTTTCATATATCCCTTGCTGACTGCCAGGCTCCGGATTTCTCCAAGCTCGCCGGTGTAAATCAATAATGTAGCGCAGGCGATAATTTCGCCATTGTCTTCGACTACATAAAAATCCCGCGTTGCGCTGAGTATGTCGAATCTCGATCTTGGCAATAATACACCATTGTCGCTGTAGAATTTCAACAGCGCATGAATACCTTCCACATCGTCCAGGCTGGCCGGTCGGATTTCCAGTTCCTGTTTCTGTCCAATCAGAGGGAAGTTCATGCCGACTCCAGCATCTCCCGGGCATGGGCAATGGAGTGTTCGGTGATTTTCCTGCCACCGCTCATGCGGGCAATTTCTTCGATTCGTTGATCAGGGTTCAGCCTGGTGACAGTCGCGCTCACTTTATCATACCCGTTTTGCTGGCGCTTGGTAACATGGAAATGGTGATCTCCCCTGGCGGCGACCTGGGACAGATGGGTCACGCAAATCACCTGGGCTGATTGCCCCAGGGTTTTCAATCTCCGGCCTACCGCATTGGCGACTTCTCCTCCAATTCCCGTATCCACTTCGTCAAATATCAATGTCGGCGCCTGCGCTTTCGTTGTGAGTACGACCTGTATAGCCAGGGAGATTCTGGACAATTCTCCGCCGGAAGCCACCTTGCTGAGTGGTTGAAGCGGGTGTCCCGGGTTTGCCGATACCAGAATCTCGATAGACTCGTTGCCATGACGTGTGAACGAGTCGGGTTCTGACGGGGTCAACCCGATATCCAGCTTCCCTCCCCGCATGCCCAGTTCCTGCATGATTTCAGTGACTTCCTTAACCAGTTTCCCAGCCGTTTTTTCGCGCGATACGCTGATTCTGTCCGCGATTTCCTGATATTTCCCAAATTCCGCGGCATAAAGCAGACGCAATCGTTCCAGTTCATTTTCCGGGTTTTTCAGATTATCCAGTTCTTTTTTCATGGCCTTGCAATGTTCAAAAAGCATACCCGGTTCAACCCGGTGTTTCCGGGCCAGGGAATGGTATTGCGAAAAACGGGTTTCGATAGTCTCTATTTCCTCAGGGTCGATATTCATATCCCGGTAAAACGGCCGGAGTTGAATGGCCGCTTCCTGAAGGGTGATCCGGGCTTCGCCCAGCATATCGCTGATTGACGCAAGGTCGGTTGCATATTCACGAAGATGGTCCAGCAGGCTGACATGCCGGAGCAATTTTCCAGCAATATTGTCGGTGTCCGATTCATATAATTCATCGGCTATTCGTTGCAGGCCGGTGGTCAGTTCCTGTTGATGATGGAGTCGTTTATGGGTCGTTTCCAGTTCTTCCCATTCTCCCGGTTGCGGGTTGAGTTCCAATAATTCACGGATCTGGAATCTCAACAGGTCTGCACGGTCACGATTGACGTCGCTCTCGTCCAGAATCCGGGAAATCTGTTTCGAAATATCCTGAAGAGCGTCATGGTAACGGCTCAATTCGGCGACACGTTCCAGGTTGTCCGCCGCGCTATCGAGCAGGCGCAGTTGTGTGGACTTTTTTAACAGGGAGTGATGTTCATTCTGACCATGAATGTCTACCAGTTCCTGGCCGATACCCTTCAGCTGGGTAGCCGTGACCGCATGGCCGTTGATATAGCCCCGGCTGGGCTTGTTTCTACGTAGTATTCTCTTCAATATGCACTCATTCTGCAGGGTCATGTCGTGTTCCCGCAGCCAGTGCATGGCGGGATGCGCGTCGGGAACGGAGAAGCCGGCCTGAATCAGGGCGGTATCATGGGCATGGTGAATATAGCTGCTGTCGGAGCGGTGGCCGAGCAGAATATCGATCGCGTCCACAATCAACGATTTCCCGGATCCGGTTTCCCCGGTCACGGTCGTGAAGCGGTCATCGAATTCGATCTCGATGCGCTCTGCGATGGCAAACCGATTGATTTCAAGCCAGTCAATCATCAATCTTCGGGCTTTTATCTTTGCCAGCCAAGCTTGGAATAAAGTGTTTCGAAATAGTTGAATCCTTCGATTCGAATCAATTTCAATTTTTTCAGGGCCCGGGAAATAGTGATGGTTTCATTTCCGGAAACCGAATACCCCAAAACACCGTCGAGGGCCAGATTGGCTGGAGATTCGCAGGTTTCGATTTCGGTGATTTCGATTGTGTTGTTCTCATCCAGTACGATGGGGCGGTTACTTAACGTATGAGGGCAAATTGGCGACATACTGATTACAGAAAGATCCGGGTAGATGATGGGCCCCCCTGCGGACAGCGCATACGCGGTGGAGCCGGTGGGGGTGGCCAGTATCAGTCCATCACCTCTGATCCGGCTGACATAATTTCCATTCACCTGGATTGAGAACGCGATGACCCGGCCGGTGTTGCCTTTTGAAAGTACGATCTCATTCAACGCCTTGCCGGAAAAAACGACCTTGTCGTCCCTGCTGGCGGTACATTGAAGCATGGTTCGCTTCTCGATGGCGCATTGCCCGTTCAGGATTGCGCCAATACCGGTTTCAAGGTCAGAAAAGGAAATATCGGTCAAAAACCCCAATCGCCCCAGATTGATACCCACGGCGGGAACGTTCTGGTCTGCCAGAAGTCGGGCGACGTGCAACAGCGTACCGTCCCCTCCGACCACAATGGCAAGATCAATCTGATCGCCTATGGACAGATTCCGGTCATCAATCCGGTCTCCTTCAATTTCACTGGAGGTGGTGTTTCCGAGCAAAACTGAAAGCTGTTTCCTTTCCAGAAATTCCTTGACGACCGTAATGGCATCCGCCACACTGTTGTCGTTGAATTTTCCGAACAGGCCTATATTTGTAATCTTCACAACGATGAGGATAGCTTAAACCATTAGTATACAACAGGATTGAACATTACCGACATGCTCCATATTTACAAGACCCTCCAGGGGGTGTCTCCATGACTCTTCTCATTGCCGGCCTGGCGCTGTTCTTTGCCATTCATGCAATCCCGAGCATTGCACCCTTGCGCGCCGCCCTGGTAGCGGGCATGGGCCAGCAGCCTTACCGCGCCGTGTTCTCGCTGATCGTATTCGCAAGTATCGCGCTGATAGTGTGGGGCTTTTCCGAGGCGCCTTTCGAGCCGGTCTACATTCCTGCATCCTGGGGACGCCATGCGGCGATGATCGCGGCGCCGGTCTCGATGGCGCTCTTCGCGGCGGCCAACATGCCAACCCACATCCGGGCCGCGCTCCGCCACCCGATGTTGCTCGGGCTGCTCGTGTGGGCGCTCGCCCACCTCGCCGCAAACGGCGACCTGGCCTCGGTCGTTCTGTTTGGCGGTTTCGCGGCGTATGCGGTACTGGCGACGGTAAGCCTGGAGGCGCGCGGGAAACATCCGTCGACCGATACGGCCCCCCGGCTGGCGATGGATGCGGCCGCGGTGGTCGGTGGCCTGATCGCGGCCGGTCTGTTGATGCACTTTCATGGCGCACTCTTCGGCATGCCGGTCTGAACCGCAAGTCGCGGATGCGGCTGTGATGCCAGGCTGGATTGACTGATTGAGGACACGAGGATATCGGCGGCTGACAGCGGCCGATTGCTTAACCGGTCACCGGGTCTTTCTGCCTTTCGATTTTTCCTGCGCCTTGCGGCGGATATGCACTGCGTTGCCCGGACTCTTCTGGATTTCAAAGCCGCCGGACTTCGTGGCCAGCGTGCTCAGGTTGGGGCAGCCATAGGTGCGCGGATCGAAATCCGGCGCCGTGCCGAATATCCGGGCGCCAACAATACCCAGATTTATCCAGCCATCATCATCCGATTCCTCTATCGCCCGGGCGATGATTTTCACGGCCTTGGAAGGCGGTTCCTTTTTTGCTGCCGACGAAGGCGCGGCAGTCGTCCTGCCATCCCCTTTTTCTTCTCCCGCTTCCATCAGATTCTCGACATAGATGAACCGGTTGCAGGCGCTGCGGAATGCTTCCGGGGTCTTGCGCTCTCCGAAGCCATAGACCACCAGTCCATCCTCTCGCAGGCGTTGCGCCAGCCGGGTGAAATCGCTGTCCGAACTGATCAGGCAGAAGCCGTCCAGCTTGCCTTTGTGCATCAGGTCCATGGCGTCAATCACAAGCGCGATGTCGGCGGCGTTTTTGCCGGTTGTGTTGTTGCGTTGCTGATGCTGCAGGATTGCAAGAGACTGGATTTTCTTGTCCCATCCGGCCAGGCGGGGGCCGGAGAAATCGCCGTAAATCCGCCGCACATTGGCTTCGCCCAGCTTGGCGATCTCCTCGAAGATCGCGTGAGCGTAGCGTTCGCTGGTATTGTCGGCGTCAATCAGGACTGCCAGGCTCTGTGAGCGGTCAGGTACGGGCATGAGAGGTATAAGAGAGGTTATTATGGCTGAAGCGATATTTCTGACGATACCACGAAACGTGAAGGTTACCAACGCTCCAATCGACACTATTTCCCTCATGGGGAGACTTCAGTTAAACGTTAAGGAACCAGCGCATGGGATTATGCTGTTCGATGGGGTATGATCAACCGCTCATACACAGCAGTCAATATTGCATGATAATATGGACGGTCAGGACGACACTGACGCGGCCCTGGTGGAGCGGGTCCAGCATGGGGACAAACCGGCTTTTGACCTGCTTGTCCGCAAGTATCAGTACCGTATCAGGAATCTGGTCAGCCGATTCATAAGAGACCCGTCGGAACAGGAGGATATCGTCCAGGAATCCTTTATCAAGGCTTACCGGGCGATCGGAAGGTTTCGCGGGGACAGCGCATTTTACACATGGTTGTATCGCATCGCGGTCAATACATCGAAAAACCATCTGGCCGCCGCCGGGCGGCATCCTCCCGCCCAGGATGTCGATATAGACGATATGTCGTACAGACGCGGCGCGGACCGTTTGATTGAATTCAACACTCCTGAGCGGATGTTGCAGAATGACGAACTGGTGACGGCGGTCAAAAAAGCGATCGCCGGTTTGTCAGATGAGCTGAAGGAAGCCATCCTGTTGCGGGAAATGGACGGATTGAGCTATGAGGATATTGCGGTCGTCATGCGCTGCCCGGTCGGCACCGTGCGCTCCAGGATATTCCGGGCCCGAGAAACTATTGAAAAAACCATCTCACAGCTTGCCGATGGGCGGTTCTGATTCGCATGCGAGTGAAAAATATACCCAATAATACTGGAAACTGATGTGAACTTATTGTGATTGGATGGCACTAATAATGGATGGCGCTGACAAACGACAGGAGAATACCCTGAAACCCCGAAAAATGAACAAAAGAATTTCACAATGGATGGATCAGGAACTGGGCGCCGCTCAGCAAGGGGCGGTTATTGACGAAATAATCCGCCATGGGTCGGCGGGCAGGACATGGCAGCGCTATCAGTTGATCGGTGATATCGCGCGTGGCGATATCAATCGGGTCGGAACCGACCTGACAGAAAAGATCAGTGAACGCCTGCAGGCGGAGCCAACCGTGATTGCTCCACGTCAGTCGGGCCGGGAAAACCGGTTTGTCGGGTCCGACGCCAGAACCGGTATCTGGAAACCGGCCGGGTTGTTCGCGCTGGCCGCCTCCCTGGTTGTCGCTGCGGTGGTTACACTGGGTCCGCTCGACGATTCATTCCGGTATGGCACGATTGCCGCCGTTGATCAGACTGGAGCCAGGCAATCCGCCGTGTTTGCCGAGGAGTTTAACGAGATGCTGGCCGGGCACGGAGAGTTCACCTCTTCCCCTGCCTTTAATGGTCTGCTTGCCCGTGTGGTTTTGGTCAGCAATCAGACACTGGCTCCCTAGAATTTCCATTTGTCCTGATGCAATCCGGACCTTGAGGTTGATATGACGGGATCAGGTTTGATCGGTCGGGCGGTATTCGTTCTCGTGGTCGGGTTTTCCCCGGCTCCTGTTTTTGCGGACGCCTTTGACTGGTTGATGAAAATCAACAGGGCAGCCGCAGATGTCAATTTTTCCGGTACGCTGGTTTATACCAGTAATGGAGAAATCAAGGTAATGGAGGTTGTACGCAGGGTTCAGGATGGGTTGATGCAGGAGCGCATCTATTCACTGAACGGAGAACCCAGGGAGATCATTCTCAACAAGGACAAGGTCTGGTGTTATATCCCGGATCAGAACATGGTCGTCCATGATTACCGGCAGGTTACGGAAAGCGGATTCCTGAGAATCCTTCCTGACGACCTCAATCAATTAAGGAAGAACTATCGTTTCGAGGAGGATGGAGAAGAGCGTATTGCCGACAGGATGGCGATCATGATAAAGGTGACTCCTGATGACATCTGGCGCTATGGATATATCCTGTGGGTGGACAAGCAGTCCGGCTTGCTTTTACGCTCCGACCTGGTCAGTCAGGATGGTGAGGTTATTGAACGATACCTGTTTGCCGATATTGAAATAAACGGGTTCATCAGCGATGCCCGACTGGCGCCGGTGAGCGCCGCCGAAAAGTTGCAGTTGTTCGGTAATTCAGAGCCGATGCCGGAATCTTCCGAGTCTTCTGACTGGTCCGTCACAGAACTTCCTGACGGCTATCAGTTGAATAATCATATTCGCAGGATGTCGCCGATGGGGAAGGGGGAAATCGAACATTTTGTCTATTCCGACGGGTTGTCATCGCTGTCGGTGTTCATCAAGGAAGCCAGCCAGGAACCGGAGGGTGAGATGACAGGTCTGAGCAGGATGGGCGCGGTGCATGCCTGGCGTACCCGTATCGGACATCATCTGGTCACCGTGATGGGGGAGGTCCCCGCAAAAACCGTGCAGGCGGTTGCGCGGGGGGTTCGGCTCAACACCGGTTGATTTCTTTTTGTACCGATGGAAAAGGAGAGTTTTGTCGCTGCAATAGATCTCGGGTCGAACAGTTTTCACATGGTGATTGCCGATGTGGGTGATCATGGCAGTATAAAAATCATGGACCAGGTGAGGGAAATGGTCCGGTTGAACGCGGGTCTTGACCCGGACCGGAATTTATCCGGGGAAGCCCAGAACCGGGCGCTGGAATGCCTGCACAGATTCCGTCAATGGCTGAATGAGATTCCCGCCCACCGGATACGGGCAGTCGGCACCAATACCTTGAGAAATGCGCGAAACAGCGATGCCTTCCTGAAACGCGCGGAAGCGGTTCTCGGGCACCCGATTTCGGTGGTTTCAGGGTATGAGGAGGCGCGGCTGGTTTATCTGGGCGCGGCGTTTGACCTGTCTACCCGCGGCAAACAAAGGCTGGTGGTTGATATTGGCGGCGGCAGTACTGAACTGATTGTCGGCAAAAGCCATAAACCATTGCACATGGACAGTCTTGAAATCGGTTGTGTCAGCCTGACTCGAAGTGTCTTCGGGGACGGATGTATTACCCGGTCTCGATTCAGGCAGGCCAGGAATCTCGTTTCAATTGAATTGCAGCCCGTCATCAGCGCCTACCGCAAGCTGAAATGGCAGGAAGCCGTCGGTACATCGGGAACGATAAAGGCGGTAGACAAGGTTGCGAGGGAGCTGGGTATGGAGCAGGACTGGCTTTCTGCAAAAAGCATGACAGCAGTGAAGAAATGGATTCTGGCCTCGAAAAACAGTCAATCACTCAGTCATGTTTCCGATCAGCGAAAACCGGTGTTCGCGGCCGGATTTGTGATTCTTTCGACCATCTTCAAGGAACTCGGGATCAACAGGATGGAACTGTCACAGGGCGCCCTGAGGGAAGGGGTCGCTTATGATCTGATTGGTCGATTGCACAACGAGGATTCGAGGTTCCACGGGGTAGCTGCCCTGGTAACGCAGTTCAAAACCGATCACAGCCAGGTCAAACGTGTACAGGGGCTGGCTGTTCGCTTCCTGAATCAGGTTCGCAATGACTGGGACCTGCAGGAGGATCTGAATGACAAATTGCTGTGCTGGGCGGCGCAGTTGCATGAGATCGGAATTTCTGTTTCCTATGATCAATATCACTTGCATAGCGCCTATATCATTGAGCACAGCAATCCGGACGGGTTTTCCCGGCAGATCCAGAAGATACTGGCGTTGCTGGTCCGGTGTCATCGACTGAAGCCGGATAACGAGGCTATTGCGAGATTGTCCGATGAATGGGTGGAGCGGGTGACCCGGCTGATTATTCTGTTCAGGCTCGCTGTGTTGTTTCATCGCAGCCGCTCGGATGCGGAATTATCCCGTGTCCTGATTCAAGTCAGCAACAGGCAGGTCATTGTTTCATTGCCGAAGGACTGGAGCCGGGGGCGCCCGCTTACCGTGTTTGATCTCGAAAACGAAGAGAAAATTGTTGAATCAATGGGGTATGGGTTGGAGATCGAAATCAGTCCGGGGACGGGTATCGACCCTGTGTGATTTCAGCGGTACAGCCCGATCTCGGAAGGCTTGAAATTGGACAGGGCGCCCATCGCGTCCAGTACCGAGATTAAAAAACCCTGCGCGGTTATTCTGCCAAGAGAACCTGAAATACAGTCGGTTTCGTTATACTTGTCGACGAGGTCCCGCCTGCCAAGGGGGTTATGGATGGTCACAGGCACCGGATCCCCGGTGTGTTCTCCCAGATGGGAGTCGGTGGAATGGTCTGCGCAAACCCCGACCACCCGGTCACGGACATCCATTTTCCCAAGCGCGGTATCGAAGCGCGCAATCAGCGCCGCCTTCCCTTTCGGGTCGCGGTCGTGTGCGGCGATATCCATACCCTTGATATGAATGTATACCAGGTCATGGTTGTCCAGCGCCTCCATGCCGCACTTGAGTTTCCTGTCGAGGTCGGTATCCGGCAGGGAGGTGAAAGCGGGGTCGGTTATTGTGGAAAAACCGAGCAATTGGCCCAATCCGAGGATGGTGCTCTCACCGGCCACGACTGCCACTGACAGATTCCGGCAGGCGTGCCGTTTGCTCAAGTCCCGATAAATTCCGGCGCCACGGGTAATTACCGCGTTGGCGGGCAGCTTCCCCGCTTTGGCTCTTTCGCGGTTGGCCGGATGGCTGTCCAGGATTTGATGAGATACCTCGATAAATCGGTTGATAGCCTGCGCGGCGCGAACCGCGTCCTGGTCCGTGGCTGCGTGGGCGCGGCATTCGAGAATCCTTCTTTCGGCGCTTTTCCCGCCCGGGTCGGTATCACTGATCCGGGCGGAAAGCGCGGCTCCTCTCAGCCTGAGTACACAGCGATGCCCGGTGGCCGGGTACAGTGACGCGGTGATGCCGTCCCCGACCTGAATATCATGAAGAGCCGCGCAAAGTGTATCGACTGACCGGGCGATTCTGCCGGCCCGTCTGTCACGGATGCAGTAGTGGTCGTCCTGTTTTTCAACGGTTGCCAGATTGCACCGCAGCATCAGGTCGCCCACTGTTGAATCCAGGCCGATTCCGGATGCTTCAATCGGTCCGCGGTCCAGATTGACCGCCTCGTCCGGCGGCAACCCGAACAGGATGCCGACGCCGGTATGGGTATCCACCGGCAAGCCCGGCAGCAGCGGGTCCATCAGCCCCGATTGTCCGTGTTTCGCCAGCCGGTCAAGCGTCGGGGTGGCGGCATACTCAAGCGGAGTCAGTCCGCCGAGATGACGATTCGGGCGGTCACCCAGCCCATCGAGAATGATGATCAGACCTTTCAGGCGCTCGTGCATTCAAGTATCCCGACCCGGCTCTTCCGGTTCATGTGTACTGATTCCTGAGGGATTCGATTTCCCCCTGATAGCTGGCCGCTATGGTTTGAATAATGACTTTTATGATGTCCAGCGAAGTTTCCGTAATATCACGGTTATCGAGAATTTCGATGTCTTCGTTGTCCGCCTCGGAAAGCAGCGCCGTTTGCAGGCGCCAGATTTTGTCCAGGTTCTGTAAATATCGTTTCGCCCTGCGCTGCTTGTTTTCGGATGAACGGCCTTTTATGAACCTTTTCAGTCTGCTCTTTTCCAGAACGGCCAGATACACCGGCACGACCACCGTGTCTTCCCCGGAATCAATTCGCTTCAGCAGGGAAGGGCGAACATGCACTCCTTCCATGATCATCGACACATTTTCGTTGAATGCCCGCTGTATGACGGCTTCGCAAGCGACCTCCACTATCTCCGTTTGCATCTGGAATCCATATAAAAGACGATCCTCGTTATTGGTGTCGGTATCCGGAATTTGTATTACCCTGTCGGCCTTGAAGGTGGAGGTATGCAGGGTGGGGGAGATTTTTTCCGGGATCGTGATTCGCATCACCTCCCTTAACATGTCAGTAGACTGGGTTCGCACAATTCCGAGACGGTTTGCGACTGCGGTTGCGATGGCGCTTTTGCCACTGCCGGGCGCTCCTCCGATCAGCAACAGCAACGGATAGCTGTTTTTCAGAAAAAATCTCCACAGCAGGTAATAGTCGGCGTGTTTCTGATCGACACGCTGCCTGATGACCGAGTAGGTCAGCCCGGTCAGATCCTGCGTTGAGATTTCGCGCGTTTTGGCGCTGACCAGATGACTGTGGACATGGCGGGTGATGGCATTGCATTTCGCGGTATCAATGGCACAGCTTTGCAGCCTTTGGACATGGACTCCCCGGGAAAAAGAATCCGAGTTGCCGTCTTCGCCGATGACACGGATATTCTCTCTGGTAATGTCTTCCTTTTTATATCTGGAAAGTACCGCGTCGGGATAGTCCTCTTTTAAAATCTCCACTATCCGTTCCCTTAATTCGACAGTACCCACTTCGCCATAATCCTCAAACTCGTCCCTTATATCGCTGGCGACACGGTAGGCATTGACAAACTCAAGGCCTGCCTGGTGCAGTGATTTGGTCAGCATGCCCCGCAAGAAGGGGACCCGTGTTTCATCTTCCCGGTTGACGACGACCAGTTTTGACATCTTTGGTTATCCTCCCGACAGGGAGTTCCGGTTCCCGGAAAGCCTCGTGTAACGTTCGAAATCAAGCAATATCCTCGCGCCCTCGATCAGGAACGGATCCGGCTGGTCCCCGGAAGCATTGCCGAGGTTTGCAAGGCTGGTATCCTGATCCGCTTCGGCATGATCCAGCGCTTCAACCGTTGGCAGCGCTTGTTTGCCGGACCCTGCCCGTCTCGCGTTTTCCAGGTCAAGCCTTTTCTGGTCCCGGGCCGTTCTCAACTGCTGACGTTTCTCCTCGGACAGGGGAACTGTTTTCATTTGCCGGATACTTCGGTTGATCGAGTTTATTTCCCGGAAGTAGGTGAAATCGGGATCGTCTCTTGCCCGATTGCGATGCTCGGAGATGACCTGATCTATCAAGCGGGAATCCGACCTGCGTCGAAAAGGCTCGAATGCGACCGCTCCAATCCGGCGCCAGGGAATGGCGTTGTCGTTGCCGCGTTCACCGGATTGGTCGTCGGTCTCACTTAAATCCCAGATAATGTCCGGAATGATGCCGCGGTACTGGGTGCTGTCGCCGTTGACCCGGAAGAACTGGGCAATGGTTAATTTGAGTTGTCCGAGGTTAACATCTGAACTATGGTGGTGGTTCAGATCGACCAGGGTTTGAACGGTGCCTTTGCCAAAGGTTGGTTCACCGAGGATCAATCCGCGATTGTAATCCTGGATCGCTCCGGCGAAGATTTCAGAGGCGCTGGCGCTATGGCGATCAACCAGTACCACAAGGGGGCCGCCGTACAGGATCGCCGGATCCGGATCGCGGTCTATCTCGGTGCCGTTGCTGAACTTGACCTGGACGATCGGTCCCTTATGAATGAACAACCCCGTCAATGTGATGGCTTCGTCGAGCGACCCTCCGCCATTCCCCCGTAAATCCATGATCAGGCCGTCCGTATTTTCCTGTTCAAGCCGGGTCAGCAGTTTTTTGATGTCCCTGGTGGTACTTCGGTAATCCGGGTTATTGATGTTTTTGCCCTCGAAATCGGTATAGAACGAAGGCAGTCGAATCACGCCTACCCTGGAAGTCCCGTTGTCGGTGGCAATGTCGATGACCCTGCTGCTTGCGGCCTGTTCTTCCAGTTTTATTTCGTCCCTGACGATAGAGATCACTTCCGGTTCGCTGTCCAAGCCATTTTCAGCGGGAAGGATTTCCAGAACGACGGTCGATTCCTTCGGTCCCCTGATCAGCGCCACGACATCGTCGAGCCGCCATCCGATGACGTCAACGATATTCTCGTTTCCCTGTCCAACCCCGATGATCCGGTCACCGGGGTCAAGCCCCCCGGACCGGTCTGCGGGTCCTCCGGGAATGACTCTCCTGATCACGGTAAATTCATTATCGTTCTGCAGGGCCGCGCCAATCCCTTCCAGTGACAACCGCATCTGGATATTGAAATTTTCGGCTCCCCTCGGAGAGTGATAAAGGGTATAGGGTTCGATGCCTGAAAGCCAGGAGTTGATGAAATTCTGGAAAACATCTTCACTTTTCAACTGCCCGGTTCTTCGCGCAATATCAATGTATCGATTGGTCAGGGTGTCCTTGATCTCATCGCCTGACTTTTTCGACAGGCGCAGGTTGATGATGTCGTTTTTGATTCGCTTGCGCCAGTTATCATCGAGTTCATCGATATCCTGTGCCCAGCGGGCCTCTTCAGGGTCCAGCAAATATTCCTCGTCAATGGTGAAGTCGAAAGGTTGATTCAGCCTTTCAAGGGCAAATTCAATCCGCTGATTCACCCTGGTCCGGTAAATCCTGAAAATCGCGTAGGCCGGTTTCAGGAAGCTGTTTCTGATGTAATCATCGAATTCATGTTTCAGGGCTTCGATCTGGTCAATATCCTCTTGCAGAAAATAATTTTTCGACGGGTCCAGCCGTTCGATGTAGTTCTTCAGGATTTTCTCGGAAAACCGGTCATCAAGAGGAGCCTGATGAAAATGCCGGGACTGAACGATGGCATTGATCAGGGTCGTGATGGTCGCCTGGGTAGACAGGTTCTCGGGAAATTCCGTCTGTTCGAGTTCGCTCAGCACGGAAGCCGGGGAATTGACGTTGAGCAGGAGCGCGAGACCTGACGCCGTCAGGATTTTAAAGCATTTGGAAGTCATTATCGGGCGTTGTCATTAAAGCTTTGTCATTCGATCATATCATTGTTTCCGGTGTCGGTAACGTTCTGTTTCGACTCGGCGCCGGGCCGCCGGGTCAGTGGTCGGATTTACGGGGTTGCTTCCTCAAATTCCATAAACCAATGCTGAGGCTGTCACGGTCTGACCCGGCCGCCGACAAGCGCTCCGTACCGATCAGGCTGAGGCCGTAATGTCCAGCCCACTGTGAAATCGACTGTGGTGATATTCCAAGTCGGCGGTGGGCGTGTTTTTCCCTTAAGAATTCGAGGTCATGGGGAAGGAAATCAACGATAATCAGTTGACCGCGCGCGCGCAATACCCTAGCCGCTTCCCGGATGATTTCATCCGGCCTGTCCAGATAATGCAACACCTGATGGATGGTGATGGCGTCAACGGAGTTGTCTTCGAGGCTCAGGTTGCCGATGTCCTGGCGCCGCACTGAGCAATTCCTGGCGCCGGCCGCGTCGAGGTTGGAGCGGGCAAGCATCAGCATTTCCCGGGTCATGTCAATGCCGATTCCCTTTTTTATATAGGGGGAAAATATTTCGAGTATTCTCCCGGTTCCGGTGCCAAGATCAAGGAACAGGTCGGGGCGGTCGATATCGAGACAGTCAATCAGTTTTTTCTCGACATAACTCTCCGGTATTGCGAGTCTTCGAATCGTATCCCATTCCGCCGCGTTTTTGCTGAAGTATTCGGCGGCCATGGCCGCGTTCCGGCTTTTGATTCTTTGCAGTTTCTGCTGATCGCGGGCGATAACAATATCCTGCATGTCAATCAGGTCCAGGACTGACGAGATGAATTCGGTCGTTTTCCCGGTATCCGTGATTCTGTGAAATACCCATGAAGCTTCCCGGTGACGCTGTAGCAGCCCGGCGTCACACAGCAATTTCAAATGGCGGCTGACCCTTGGCTGGCTCTGTTCCAGTATTTCCATCAACTCGGAAACGGTCAGTTCACTGTTCCGTAAAACCGACAGTATGCGCAACCGGGTGATTTCGGCCACGGCGCGAAGCGCTGTAAGCAGAGGTCTCATGTCTTTCCTTATACCATACCCGTCCCGACACGGACAGGCACGGGGACCCGCCCCTACGGTTCTTGCACGGGCGGGCACGGGGACCCGCCCCTACGCATCACCCATCACCCCTGTCGTCATTCCCGCAGAAGCGGGAATCCACAACCGAATCCCGGGCGCCATTATTATGCCTGGATTCCGGTGATTATGGCAGAAAGTGGATTCCCGCTTCCGCGGGAATGACGGAGGAGACGGGAATGACGGGGGAGGGGGTATTCAATCGTAGGGGCGGGTCACTGTGCCCGCCCGTGTTACAATACTGTACCATTATGAATCAACTACGGAATTGCTCCATGTTCAAAATCGTTATCCCGGTTGCTTTGGCGATATTTATCGCAGGCACGGGTTCTGCCCAGGGCGCCCGCGATTATATCCAGATTGTCGGGTCATCGACCGTTTATCCGTTTGCGACGGTGGTGGCGGAAAAATTCGGTAAAACCACCGACTTCAAGACGCCCGTTATCGAAGCAACCGGTTCGGGCGGCGGCATGAAACTGTTTTGTGCCGGAGTGGGTGAATCGTACCCGGATGTTACCAATGCGTCACGTCGAATCAAGCTCTCGGAATTCGAGCAATGCCAGGCCAATGGAGTGAAAGACGTGATCGAAGTCAAGGTTGGTTACGATGGTATCGTGCTGGGTAATTCCAACGAGGTTGATCAACTGGAATTGACCCTGAGGGATCTTTTCCTGGCGCTGGCCAAAGACGTTCCGAATCCCGATGGCAGCGAGTCCACCGTACCGAACCCTTATTCCACCTGGAAAGAGGTCAACGCGGCGTTGCCGGATTCGGAAATAGAAGTACTGGGGCCGCCCCCTACATCGGGCACCCGTGACGCCTTTGCCGAGCTTGCTCTGGAAGGCGGCTGCAAGTCGTTCGACTGGATCAAGGCCCTGAAAGGACAGGACAAGCAGGCGTACAAGTCGCTTTGCCATACCGTTCGTGAAGACGGAGCTTATGTGGAGGCCGGGGAAAACGACAACCTGATCGTGCAAAAGCTGCGGGAAAACGAAAGGGCGCTCGGCGTGTTCGGTTTCAGCTTTCTGGACCAGAACTCGGATGTCATCCAGGGTTCGATGATTGCAGGTGTTCCGCCTGAGTTCGAGGCCATTGCGGATGGTTCCTATCCGGTTTCACGCCCGCTTTATTTCTATGCCAAAAAAGCGCATGTCGGCCTGATTCCGGGTATTGCCGAATTCATGGCGGAGTTCACCGATGAGGCGGCTTTTGGCGAAGAAGGCTATCTGGTGGACAAGGGGCTGATCCCGATGCCGACCCGCGAAAGAGAAAAATTCCGGTCGGATGCGACCAATCTGACTCCGCTGCGGATGTGATCATTATTTCGTGCACGGGCGGGCACGGGGACCCGCCCCTACGCATCACCCATCACCCCTGTCGTCATTCCCGCAGAAGCGGGAATGACGGAGGGGGCGGGAATGATGGACAAAATCCATCACTCCACCCTGGAGGGGGAGTCAAATCCGTTTGCGGATTTGGTGGGGGGGATGTCGGTAGTGGATTCCCGCTTCCGCGGGAATGACGGGGGGAGGCGGGAATGCCCCCCACCGAATCAGCCAGACTGCGGCTTCTTCGACTCCCCCTTGAGGGGGTAATACGGAAATGATGGAGGGGCGCTATCAATGAACATTCTGACGCTGCTTTTTGTGTTTTTCATTCTTGCCCCCTGCCTGATGCTGGTCGCATTGAGTCTGGCCAGGAAGAATCGCGCTTTAAGAAATCGGGTTGAAAAGGTTATCAAGGCTTTTTTGATGGCCTGTACCGGTATTGCCATCCTGACAACCATCGGTATCGTTCTGTCGGTGTTGTTCGAATCCATCCGGTTTTTCAATGTTATTCCGGTAACCGACTTTCTGTTTGGCCTGGAGTGGTCCCCCCAGACAGCCATTCGTTCCGACCAGGCAGGGTCTTCCGGCTCGTTCGGGGCCGTACCCCTGTTCGCGGGAACGTTCCTGATTACCGTGATCGCGATGTTCATTGCTGTACCGTTCGGGCTGATGTCGGCCATTTACCTGTCGGAGTACGCCAACCGGCATATACGGGCATTCGGCAAGCCCCTGCTTGAGATTCTGGCCGGTATTCCAACCGTGGTTTACGGTTTTTTCGCGGCCTTGACGGTTGCGCCGCTGATCCGCAATTCGCTCGAATCCTTCGGCATGAGTGTTTCCAGCGAAAGCGCTCTGGCGGCCGGGGTGGTAATGGGTGTCATGATTCTGCCCTTCGTGTCGTCGCTGTCGGATGATGTAATCAACGCCGTGCCCCAGGAATTGCGTGACGGTTCTTATGGACTCGGGGCGACCCGCTCGGAGACGATCCGCAGGGTTGTCCTGCCAGCCGCGCTACCGGGTATCGTCGGCAGCATTCTGCTGGCGGTTTCACGCGCGATCGGGGAAACCATGATCGTGGTGATGGCGGCGGGACTGGCGGCTAACCTGACGGCCAACCCGTTTGAATCGGTCACGACCGTGACCGTGCAGATCGTCACCCTGCTGATCGGGGATCAGGAATTCGACAGCCCGAAAACCCTGGCGGCGTTCGCATTGGGGCTGACCCTGTTCGCCATCACTCTGATTCTGAATGTCATTGCATTAAGGGTGGTTCGCAAATACAAGGAACAATACGAATGACCCAGGTCGATATCATCAAGGCGGGGCTGGCCAGGCGCTATGCCCGGGAAACCCGATTCCGTCTGTACGGGCTGTCATCCATTATTTGCGGGCTGGCTTTTCTGGTATTTCTGCTGGTCACCACCGGCGCCAACGGATATACCGCGTTATTGCAGACCTATATCGGGCTGGATATCCATCTCCTCGCGGAAGATTTCGGCGATGACCCGGGCTGGGAATCATTGTCGAAGGCGGATTATTCCGGCATTATAAAAAAAGCGCTGCGCCAGACATTCCCGGAAGTCACCAAACGCAAGGAGAAAAAGGCCCTCTACAGGATCATCAGTGGTGGAGCGCAGTACCAACTGCGCGAAAAAGTCATGGCGGATCCATCGCTGATCGGCAGGTCGGTCACTTACTGGCTGCTGGCCGATGACGAGGTGGATGTTTTCATCAAAGGCAGAATCAGCCGGGACGTCCCCGAGAAGAACCGACGGATCAAGGACCATACCATTGGATGGATAGACCGATTATCGGAAAACGGCCGTGTGCAAAAGCGCTTCAATATCCCGTTTTTCACCGCTGGCGACTCGCGCGAACCGGAGCAGGCGGGTATTTTCGGCGCCGCAATGGGATCCATTTTCACCCTGCTGGTGACCATGCTGCTGGCATTCCCGATTGGTATTGCGGCCGCGATTTACCTGCAGGAGTTCGCCCCGAAGAACCGGATAACGGACTTGCTCGAAGTCAATATCAATAATCTGGCCGCAGTTCCATCCATCATATTCGGACTGCTCGGGTTGGCAATTTATATCAACGTCTTTGGCCTCCCGCGCTCGGTTCCGCTGGTTGGCGGAATGGTGTTGGCGCTGATGACATTGCCCACCATCATCATATCCAGCCGGGCCGCTCTCGGAGCCGTGCCGCCCAGTATTCGGGAAGCCGCGCTTGGGGTGGGCGCTTCGCCGGTGCAGACCGTGTTGCATCATGTGGCGCCGCTGGCGATGCCCGGCATGCTGACCGGAACCATTATTGGTCTGGCTCAGGCGCTGGGGGAATCGGCGCCTTTGCTGGTGATCGGGATGGTGGCGTTCATCGTTGATGTTCCCGGAGGGCCGCTGGAGCCGGCGACGGCGCTGCCGGTGCAAATATACCTGTGGTCAGACAGCCCGGAACGCGCGTTTGTCGAACGTACCTCGGCTGCGATCATGGTCCTGCTCCTGTTCCTGGTTGCGGTCAATGGATTGATTGTCCTGTTAAGGAAGAAGTTTGAACGTCGCTGGTAACCACAACCTCGATATGACACTATGAGTACACTCACTGACAGACCCACGGACACAATGAATGAACCGCCGGAGGAGCAACGGGCAGTCGTTGATCCGAACTTCGATGACCCGGTCCTGAACCCGGATTTCGAGACGTTCGGCAACGTTCATGTCGATGACCCTGCAATGACCAGCCGCAACGTCAATGTGTCTTATGGCGACAAGCAGGCCATTTTCGATGTGTCTCTCGATATTGCGAAGAATGAAGTGATTGCGATGATCGGACCATCCGGATGCGGGAAATCAACCTTCCTGCGTTGCCTGAACCGGATGAATGACACGATTGATACGTGCAGGGTGTCCGGCAGCATCAAACTGCACGGTGAAGATATCTACAGCAAGGACATGGATGTGGTTCTGCTTCGCGCCCGGGTGGGTATTGTCTTCCAGAAGCCCAACCCGTTCCCGAAATCATTGTATGAAAATGTAGCCTACGGGGTAAAGCTGCATGGGCTGGCGGGCAGTAAATCCGAATTGGACGATATTGTGGAAAGCAGTCTGCGTAAGGCGGATTTGTGGAAAGAAGTTGCCGACAGGCTGGACAAGCCCGGAACCGGCCTGTCCGGCGGTCAGCAACAAAGGTTATGTATTGCGCGGGCCATTGCCATCAGCCCCGAGATTATTCTGATGGATGAACCCTGTTCCGCTCTTGACCCCATTGCGACGGCGGCCATCGAAGAGTTGATCGACGAACTGAGAAAGCAATATTCAATCTGCATTGTGACTCACTCCATGCAGCAGGCAGCCCGGGTTTCACAGAGAACAGCCTATTTCCACCTCGGCAGGCTGGTGGAAGTTGATTCCACCGGCGCCATCTTTACCAACCCCCGGCACCGGCTGACAGAAGGGTATATCACGGGCCGTTTTGGTTGACCGGGTTCAATTTTAATCGTTCAGCAGGATATTCATTATGAGCATTCAGGGCGACCGGCATATTTTCAAGCGTTTTGACAAGGAAATGCAGTATCTCCATGACCTGGTCCTGCAAATGGGCAGGCTTGCGGTCAGTCAACTGGAGGACTCTCTGGATACTCTGCAATCCGAAAATCCGGGCAAGGCTTATGAGGTCATCCGCAACGATAAAAAACTGAATGATCTCGATGTGCGGGCGGATGATGAGATTATCCGCCTGATCGCATTGCGCCAGCCTGTTGCCAGAGACCTGAGGGCGCTGATCTCGGTCGGAAAAATTGTTGCGGAACTGGAACGCGCGGGCGATGAAGCCCGGAAAATTGCCGGCTTGACCATCCGCTTTTTCGAATCCGATCAAAAACCGCCGAGCGAAGAAATATTGCGGGATATCCACTCTCTTTCCGCTTATGTGATCAACATGCTGGAAATGGCCATGCGGGCATTTGATGACCTGAATCTGGAACTTGCGGCAGATGTCCTGACCGAGAGCGCGCAACTCGATAACCAGTTGAAATCAATACTGCGGCGTCTGAGCACATTCATCATGGAGGATTCCAGAAATGTCGGCCATTTCGTGGATATTGTACTGGGTATCCGGGCGCTCGAACGGTTTGGCGGACATAGCAGCAATATAGCTGGACACATTGTATTTATTGAGCAGGGGGTAGACGTGCGTCACACAGACGATAAAACCATTTTGCGCAATATCCGGGATGTATACGTAAAGGAATCAGACGTGGCCCCGAAGTGAGGAAGTCCGCATGCGCGACAATGCGGAAGAGGGTCCGTAAACCGGTAAGCGCGTATGTCAGAGGCTTCCTTCAACCCAGTTGTTTTTGAAATTGTTGCCCGTGGCGTTGCAGCAGTCCGGCAAATTTGTTCATATAGCCACGCAAAGCCAGCTCTTCGAGATGTAACACTGTTGTATAATCTACCACCCAAGTTGAACCAGGAGTTGATCCATCGGAGAAAAAGCATGAAATTGCTGAAAGTTACAACGCTGCTTATGTTGTCGGGTATGCCGGGCGCCGCGCTGGCGCAGGTCGATAGTGGTGATACGGCGTGGCTTCTGACTTCTACGGCGTTGGTCCTGTTTATGACCATCCCGGGGCTTTCCCTGTTTTATGGCGGCCTGGTCAGGAGCAAGAACTCCCTGTCTGTATTGATGCAATGTTTCACAATTACCTGCCTGACAGCTTTGGTGTGGCTGGTTGTCGGTTACAGTCTTTCGTTCAGCGATGGTGGTGAATGGAATCATCTGGTGGGCGGACTTGATCAGTTGTTTCTGCGGGAATTGTCGAGAGATTCAGTGTCGGGGACTATTCCTGAAAGCGTATTTGTGATGTTTCAGTTGACCTTCGCCACCATAACCGTGGCGCTTATAGTCGGTGGTTTTGCAGAAAGGATGCGGTTTTCCGCCGTCATTTTGTTCAGTCTGATCTGGTTGTTGCTGGTGTATTTCCCGATCTGCCACATGGTCTGGGGCGGCGGCTGGATGAGTGATTACGGGGTCCTGGACTTTGCCGGCGGTACTGCGGTGCACTTGACTGCCGGGGTTGCGGCGCTGGTCTGTGCGCTGGTTATCAGGAAACGCCGCGGTTTCCCGGCGACGCCGATGCCGCCGCATAACCTGGTGATTACCGTGATCGGCGCCAGTATGCTGTGGGTCGGCTGGTTCGGTTTCAATGCCGGCAGCGCTGTTGCCGCAGGCGCCGACGCGGGGATGGCGATGCTGGTCACTCATATCGGTACGGCGGCTGCATCGTTGACCTGGATCCTGATCGAATATATCAGGCGTGGCAAACCCAGTGTTCTGGGTATTGTCACCGGAATGGTGGCCGGGTTGGTGGCCATTACGCCGGCTTCCGGTTTTGTGGGGCCGATGGGGGCGCTGGCGATCGGTGTTGCCGCTGGTTTTGTGTGTTTCTTTGCGACCCGGTTGATCAAGGTCGTCCTGCGCATAGATGATTCCCTTGACGTCTTTCCCGTACATGGTGTTGGCGGCGCGCTTGGCACTGTGCTGACTGGTATATTTGCCGCCGAAAGTCTGGGCGGGGCCGGTATGGATACCTCAATCGGAGAACAGGTGATGATTCAGCTGGCTGCAGTGGGTTTTGTGGTTGTCTGGGTTGTGATCTTCACCTTCATCACGTTGAAGCTGGTTTCCCGGGTGACCCCGCTGCGGGTCGGGCAGGAAGACGAAATCGAAGGCCTGGACATCACCCAGCACGAAGAAATCAGCTACCACCTGTAGCGCCAGAGGAATCGGTTGATGATGGTTGCGGGCGGGTGCCGGACAGGCACAGCATCAGCATCTGTATAATGTGGCCTGTTTGGGCTACACTATCAGCATCAAGCAATGAACAGGAGAGTAATATGGCTGCAACCGAGGTCGTACGCGCTCGCGTTGATGAGCGCCTGAAAGAAGAGGCCACCGCAATATTGGCCACCATGGGGCTTACTGTGTCTGATTTCGTTCGTATTGGACTGACCAGGGTAGTGAGCGAACAAGGGTTGCCGTTTGAAATGCGAGCGCCCAACCAACTCACCGCTGAAACTCTCGCCAGGAGCGAGCGTGGCGAGGACATACATCGCGCTGAAGACGCTAAAACCCTGTTTGAAGACCTGGGTATTTAGTGCGCGCCCCGGTCTATTCCGGCCAGTTCAAGCGTGACCTGAAAGCAGTCCGGAAGCGTGGCAAAGACATGGCAAAAATCAAGGAACTAATGTGCCTGTTGATTGATAAAAAGCCTTTGCCCATGCACTACAAGGACCATCCGCTTAAGGGTCAGTGGAGCAGTTTCCGAGATGCCCACATTGAGCCGGATTGGTTGCTGATTTACAAGGTCAACAGCAACGAAGTACGTTTTGAACGAACGGGCAGACATATTGATTTGTTCGACGAGTGAATGCGGTTGCGGGCGGGCACGGAGACCCGCCCCTACGATGGTTGGATGCGGGGATGATGTTTCGGATTATGGAGATTGTAATTACCGATGCGTAGGGGCGACCCACTGTGGTCGCCCGTGTTGATTCTCGTGCACGGTTGATGGTGGTTGCGGGCGGGCGGGCGGGTGGCTTGTTCCTGCGATGTTGTTCGGTGGTTTAATTGCGGAGGGTTTTGCCGAAATCCAGCATGTTGCTGATTCTGGCGCGTGTGCTATCCGTGTTGACCAGTGTCAGGAATGAGCGGCGTTCCGCGTCCAGTAAATCCTGTTCGGACCAGATTGTGCTCGCTTCAATTTCTCCACCGGATACGATTCGGGCGATTTCTGTCCCGACCACAACGTCATGCGGCATCAACAGGCCGTCCCGGCGGGATTTATCGAGCCATCTCATCATTTCTTCAAAAACCGGCTGTCCGGGCATGACCAGGGCCGGGCGTTCGAATGGTTGCCGGCTGATCCTGGAATCCAGCGCCCGGATCGCGGTATCGTAGATGCGGTCCCGGTTCATTTCGTAGCGGTCATGGTCCCTGAGCATGGCCAGCGCGGCCGCTTGCAGGGGTGAGGTCGCGGTTTTCCCGAATCCGATATTCATGAACGCCTTCCAACTGGCCGCCTGTATGTCCGCGCCGCAGTCCAGTTTGTCGATCCAGCGATACAGTGTTTCCTTGCATCCTCCGCCGGAGGGAACGACGCCGACCAGGGATTCGACCAGCCCCATTACCGAATTGGCGTGCGCGATGACTTGTTTCGCATGCAGAACGACCTCGAAACCGCCGCCGAGAGACAGTCCCACCGGCGCCGCCACAACCGGGAAATCGCTCCGGCTCATGGCTACTACGGTCTGCTGGAAGTGATCCAGAAATCGCTCCAGTCCATCCAGATCATCCCGCTCATAATAATCCCGGACGGCGCCGAGATTGACGCCGCAGGAGAAATGCTGTGCGTCATTATGTACCACCAGCCCCTTCAATCGCCGGGCCGGAACCTGCGCCACCGCGTCCGCCAGAATCGCCATCGAATCGGAATCCAGCGCGTTCGCCTTGCTGTGAAATTCCACCAGGGCGGCCTCGTCAGTGATATACCAACTCGCCATTTCGCCTGCGTTTTGCGCGGACAGTGTCCGCTTTTTCTCGTTGAACCGCACCACGCCCGGCGGTCTTGTGATCGGGCGCCACTGGCCATTACGGGTTCGGGCGCAAAGCCGCCTGTCGATCACCTGATAAAAGCCGGACCCTTTTGCCGGGTACAGATATCCGGGGATATCGCGTTGTTGTGCGGCGAGTCGATCCATCATGTAATCCACGCCAATCCCGTCCATCATCTCGAACGGCCCGGACAGCCAGTTGTAGCCCAGTTTCATCGCGTCGTCGATACCAACCGGATCATCGCCCACTTCAGGAACCAGGGAAGCCGCATAACACAGTGTTTTCGACAATACCCGCCAGGCGAACTCCCCGTAAACCGAGTCGTCTTCCAGCAAATGCCGGATCCCGTTTTTCTCCGCCTGCGCGGCGACCGGCAAATTCAATCTTTCAAACTTCTCGTATTCCCCGGTTTGCAGATTGAGTACAAGCCGGTCAGTCGAATCTTCTCCCTGTCGATAAAACCCTTTTCCCTGCTTGTTGCCGGTCTGCCCGTTTGCAATCATGGCGGTTATTAACGGGTTTTCATCCGCTTCCAGGTGGAAGGCATCGTCCGGGGGCAGGATATTGACCATGCTTTTTACGACGTCCGCCATCAGGTCAATTCCGATCAGGTCATACAGGCCGAATACGCCGGTCTTCGGAATGCCCATCGGGCGCCCGAAAACGGCATCTGCCTGTATCGGCGTCAACCCGAACTCGAATGCCGAGCGCAGGGCGCACTGGATCGCGTAGACTCCGACCCGGTTGCCCAGAAAACCGGGGGTATCGAGGCATCGAACCACGCCCTTGCCCAGTTGCCGCTCGCAAAACCGGTCCAGTCGGTCAATGACTTCCGGGGCGGTGGAATCACCGCGAACCAGTTCCAGCAGGCGCATGAATCGTACCGGGTTGAAAAAATGGGTAATGGCGAACCGTCTGCGAAAGGATTCCGGCATGTCCTCGACCAGTAACCGGATCGGTATGGTCGAAGTATTCGAGGTAATAATGGCGCCCCGGTTACAGGTTTGATCCAGGCGCCGGTACAGATTCTTTTTGACATCCAGGCGTTCAACCACCGCCTCCGCAATCCAGTCACAATCCGCCAGCTTGTCGAAATCGTCCCTGGTATTGCCCGGAGTTATCAGCTCTCCCGCCTGTTTGCTCATCAATCCGGGTTGGTCCGGGTCCAGCAGTCGTTGATAACCCCGCTCGGCCAGTGCATTGGAGTGTTCGCCGTCACCGGGCAGATCAAGCAGCAGTACCTCCACACCGGCGTTCGCCACCTGGCCCGCGATACCGGAGCCCATCGTGCCCGCGCCTATTACCGCCACTTTTTTGAAACTCATCAGCCTGTTTCCCGGTATTGAATTTTTTGTTGATTGTACGAAAAACCGGGGTCAATTTGAATCGGGACGAGGCAGAGGCAGGGGCAGGGTATGGATGGGGGCGGAAATCGGGAGGGTGATGGTTGGAGCAACTTGCAGGATTTTGTAGTATGGTTCCAGTTTGATTGACTGACGATATGGACCGAATTGACCGAATGTTCCAGCGTAATGACCAGACAGGCATCATCAGCATCCTGCGTCTTTCAAAGAATTTCGGGGGGTTGAAGGCGGTCGACAACGTCTCGATCAACATTCCGGAGGGCTCCATTACCGGCCTGATCGGTCCCAATGGCGCGGGCAAAACCACGTTGTTCAATACGATTGCAGGTCTGCATGCGCCCACTGCCGGAACCGTGCTGCTGGATGGCGAGGATATTACCGGATTGAAACCCCATCAGCTTTTCGCGAAAGGGTTGTTGCGCACCTTTCAGGTCGCGCATGAATATTCCCGAATGTCGGTGATCGAGAATCTGATGATGGTCCCCGCGGGGCAATCCGGGGAAAGTCTGATTCACGCATGGTTCCATCCCGTCCGGGTTGCGCGGGAAGAAGACGCAATCCATGAGAAGGCGCGGGAGGTGATTGATTTCCTGAACCTGGGGGCGGTCGCTGACGAGCTTGCCGGAAATCTTTCGGGGGGCCAGAAGAAATTGCTGGAGCTGGGCCGCACCATGATGGTGGATGCCCGGATTGTTTTTCTGGATGAAGTCGGGGCGGGGGTTAATCGGACCCTGCTGCGTGATATTGGCGATGCCATCATCAAGCTCAACCGGGAGAAAGGTTATACCTTTTGCATGATTGAGCACGATATGGAATTTATCCGCCGCCTGTGTGGTCCGGTGATCTGCATGGCGGAAGGGGCGGTACTGGCGACGGGCAGCGCCGAAGAAGTGCAGAATAATGAAGAGGTCATCGAGGCGTACCTGGGGCGTGGTATTGGGAGCCGGGGGGCGCTCCGGGGTGGGGATGACGGTTGGCGGGCGGGCACGGAGACCCACCCCTGCAACCAGGCCGAGGGCATCACTCCCCCCTTGAGGGGGAGTCACAATCCGCGAAGCGGATGTGGTGGGGGGAGGGAGACGGGTAGCGGGCGGAGGCGGGAGAACTGTGCCTTGACTGGCGAGGGAATGGTTGGTGGTTATGCCGGCGGCGATATTCTCAAGGGTTGCACGGTGAATGTTGATCAGGGAGAGATTGCGGTCATTGTCGGTCCGAATGGCGCCGGCAAATCGACCGCGATGAAGGCGTTGCTGGGAATGTTGAAATTAAAAGCCGGCAGCGTCCGGCTGAACGGGGAGGAGATATCGCATTTGTCGGTCCAGGAACGAATCGCGAGAGGTATTGCCTTTACCCCGCAGACCGACAATATTTTCCGGTCGATGAGTGTGCGGGAGAATCTCGAAATGGGGGCGTTTTTGCGAACCGGGGGCATCACTCCCCCTCCCCGATCAAGCCGGGGACAGGCTTTGAGGGGGGGGCACAATCCGCGAAGCGGATGTGGTGGGGGGGAGCGGGCCGAGGATGAGACCTTGCGGCAGATTTACCGACTGTTCCCGGCTCTTGCGGGAAAGAAGGATCAACTGGCCGGTGAATTGTCCGGCGGACAGCGCCAGCAGGTTGCGGTTGGGCGGGCGTTGATGTCCCGGCCTTCGGTATTGCTGCTCGATGAGCCAACAGCGGGGGTTTCACCGATTGTGATGGATGAGTTGTTCGCTCGTATTCTCGAAGTGCGCAAAGCCGGAGTCCCGGTTCTGATGGTCGAACAGAATGCCCGCCAGTCTCTCGCTATCGCCGATATCGGGTTTGTACTGGTGATGGGTGAGAATCGTCACACCGATACAGGCCAGGCATTACTGGCAGACCCTGAAGTACGCCGGTCATTCCTCGGAGGGTAAATGCAGGCGGTTACCGACACGCTCAACGCGATCGTATTATTGTTGAATTTCGTCATTGTGCCGGGGCTGGCTTACGGCTCGCAACTTGCGCTTGGCGCGCTTGGAATTACGCTGGTGTTCGGAATTTTGCGCTTCGCCAATTTCGCCCACGGCGACACCATGGCCTTCGGCGCCATGGTGACCATCCTGATGACCTGGTGGTTGCAGTCAATCGGGGTCAGCCTGGGCCCGTTACCGACCGCGTTGCTCGCGCTGCCGGTCGGTATACTGGCGACGATCGGCCTGGTGATGGTCACGGATAAACTGGTTTATCGCTATTACCGCCATCAAAAGGCCGCGCCGGTTACGCTGATGATCGCCTCGATTGGCGTGATGTTCATGATGAACGGGATTGTGCGTTTTGTGATCGGCCCGAATGACCGGAATTTTCTGGACGGGGAACGCTTTATTATCCATGCTCGCGATTTCAAGGTCTGGACCGGGTTGAATGAGGGGTTGAGCATCAAGGTTTCCCAGGGATTGACGGTCGTAATCATGCTGGTCTGCGTTGCCGGGATTTTCTGGCTCCTGCGCAAAACCCGCACCGGCAAGGCCATGCGCGCCTGGTCCGACAATGAAGACCTCGCCCTGTTATCCGGTGTCGACCCGGACCGCGTGGTGCGGGTTACCTGGATGCTTGCCGCCATTCTGGCAACCATAGCCGGTACGCTTTACGGTCTCGACAAGAGTTTCAAACCGTTCACTTATCTGCAGCTCCTGTTGCCCATGTTCGCCGCAGCCATTGTCGGCGGTATCGGCAGTCCGATTGGCGCTATTGCCGGCGGTTATGTGATCGCTTTTTCCGAGGTGGTCGTCACCTATGCGTACAAGAAGGTATTGATCTACCTGTTGCCGCAAAGCCTGGAGCCGCAGGGATTGATGCAGCTATTGTCCACCGATTACAAATTCGCGGTGTCGTTCATGATCCTGGTACTGGTATTGCTGGTCAAGCCGACCGGCATTGTCAAGGGCAAGGTACTATGAAAGGCTGGGACGGTATGGGCAATACGCAAAAGGCCTGCTGGTTATTCGCCGTTATCGGTGTCCTGTTTCTGGTCATCGGTTTTGTCCAATCCTGGTCGGTCTCGCTCGGCATCTTCAATCTATGCCTGATTTGCGCGGTGATGGCGCTTGGGGTCAATATGCAGTGGGGCTATGCGGGGTTGTTGAACGTCGGCGTAATGGGCTTTGCCGCATTGGGAGGATTGAGCGTGGTCCTGGTATCCCGCGCGCCTGTGGCCGACGCCTGGGCAGCGGGGACGGCAAATCTGGCGCTGGCGCTGGTCTGCTTCGTGGTGACCATCGTGTTGACGCGGTTTCTTTACAAGCGATGGCCGCGTGGCCGGAAACGCGCCTGGGCGATGGCGGCGACCCTCATTGGCGGTCTGTTCATGACCCGTTATTTTCTGGATCCGGCGGTGACTTCCATTGAAGCGGTCGAGCCGGCGAAAACCGGTTTTCTCGGTGGTATGGGGTTGCCGGTTCTGTTTTCCTGGGTGGTCGGCGGACTGTTCGCCGCCGGAGCGGCCTGGCTGATTGGCAAGGTTGCCCTCGGACTGCGCGCGGACTATCTGGCTATTGCCACCCTGGGGATTTCAGAAATTATCGTTGCGATCCTGAAAAACGAGGACTGGCTGAGCCGGGGTGTCAAGAACGTCACCGGCCTGGCGCGGCCCGTTCCCTATGAGATCGAGTTGCAGAACAGCGCCTGGTTTGTGGATTTTATCGCCCGCTGGAACGCGACGGCATTATCCTCGTTCAACCAGGCGGAACGCGCAGCCGCGCTGAAACAATATGTGATTGATGGTTCCGGTATATTTGTAAAACTCTGTTATACCGGATTGTTCGCCTCGGTTCTGGTTATCATTTTATGGCTCAGTGTACGGGCGTTGAATTCACCCTGGGGTCGGATGATGCGCGCCATTCGTGATAATGAGGTGGCGGCGGGCGCGATGGGAAAAGATGTGACACGATGTCATCTTCAGATATTCGTCATCGGTTCTGCCGTAATCGGCATTGCCGGCGCCATGCTGACCACTCTGGACGGCCAGTTCACTCCCACCACCTACAATCCTTTGCGCTATACCTTCCTGATCTGGGTCATGGTGATTGTCGGCGGTTCCGGTAATAACATGGGAGCGGTTCTCGGCGGGTTCCTGATCTGGCTGGTGTGGATAGAGGCCGAGCCGGTCGGTGTCTGGTTAATGGAGACGGCCACCGCGTGGATGGAACATGGCGACCCGGTCAGGGAGCATCTTATCAATAACGCACAGCACATGCGCCTGTTTTTTATGGGGTTTGTGTTGTTGCTGGTGTTGCGGTACAGCCCCGGAGGGTTGTTGCCGGAACAGGTACGGAAGAAGGCTTGAACCGGTTTTGACGGGGCTTTGTGGCGCTGGTTTTGTGGCCTGGTTTCGTGGCCTGGTTTCGTAGCGCGTGGTTTCGTGGCGCTGGTTTTCGTAGCGCTGGTCGGGTTATACTCAGTCGGGCGCCCGCGCTCCGGGATTATCAACTTTTTTATGGGGAGACATGATGAAAAAAACTGTATTAATATCCGCATTGCTGACTGTTTTATCGGCGCCGGTACTGGCTGATGACATCAAGATTGGTGTTATTCTCGGGTTTACCGGACCAATAGAATCGCTGACTCCGGATATGGCCAGCGGCGCAGAGCTCGCTTTTGCCGAAGCTTCGGAGTCAGGAAAGCTGCTCGATGGCAAAACCGTTGTCGGTGTGCGCGGCGATTCCACCTGTATTGACGCCGCGGCCGCGTCTTCGGCTGCCGAGCGGCTGGTCACCGCTGACTCCGTTGCCGCCATTATGGGGGCCGACTGCTCAGGAGTGACGACCGCCATTGCAAACAACGTGGCTGTTCCGAATGGCGTGGTCATGATTTCCCCATCGGCTACTTCACCGGCGCTGTCGACGATAGATGACAACGGCTTTTTCTTCCGAACGGCGCCGTCGGACGCCCGCCAGGGACAGGTACTGGCCGATATACTGAAAGACCGGGGCATCAGCGAAGTGGCGGTCACTTATACTAATAACGATTATGGCAAGGGGCTTGCTGAATCATTCGGCGGCGCGTTCAAAGCGAATGGCGGTACGATTGCAATTACCGCGGCGCACGAGGATGGCAAGGCTGATTACTCCGCTGAAGTCGGCGCTCTCGCGGCTTCCGGCGCCGGACATCTGGTGGTATTCGGATACGTTGACCAGGGCGGCAAGGGGATCATTCAGGCCGCGGTGGACGCCGATGCTTTCAGCGGCTTCGTAATGGCGGACGGCATGGTCGGCGAATCGCTGATAGAAGCCATTGGCCCTGATCTGGATGGTTCTGTCGCGACCCTGCCGGGCGGGGCATCCGGGGCGGACGCCTTTACAGATTATGCCAACTCCAAAGGAATCAAGGGCGATGGCGCGTTCGTGCCCGAGTCTTATGACGCGGCCGCTCTGCTGGTTCTGGGCATTCAGGCAGCGGGCTCGGCTGACCGCGCCGCCATTGCCGGCAGCCTCCTGTCTGTAGCCAACGCGCCGGGTGAGGAAATCGGTCCCGGTGAGCTGGCGAAGGCCCTGCAGATTCTGGCGGATGGCGGGGATGTCAACTATCAGGGCGCGACCCATGTCGAGTTCAACGAAGTGGGTGAAGTATTCGGCAGCTACAAAGAGCTTGAAATCAGTAATGGCGTATGGGAAACGGTTCGGATTCACTGATCCACGGTTGGCGGGCGGGCACGGTGACCCGCCCCTGCGATGACATGGCGCTGTGACTGACGCTGACCGGTATGGGGTCCTTTTTGAGCCGGTAAAAATCGGGCCGGTTACCGCGCGCAACCGTTTTTATCAGGTTCCCCATTGTAACGGATTCGGCCACCTGAGACCGCGGGGCCATGCCGCGATGCGCGGTATGAAGGCGCAAGGCGGCTGGGCGGTGGTGTGTACGGAGGAAACCGAGATTCATCCAAGCTCCGACCTGTCGCCGTATGCGGTGCAGCGCCTGTGGGACCAACGGGATATTCCGGCACTGGCCCTGATGACCGGGGCCGTGCATCAACACGGTTCGCTGGCCGGTATCCAGTTGGCCCACAATGGTCATCACGCGCCGAACCTGTTCTCACGCATCCCTCCGCTTTCGCCCAGCGCCCGGACGATTGAAGACCTGTATCCGCGGCAGGCGCGGGCGATGACCCGGTCCGATATCCGGGATTTGCGTAAATGGCACCGAAACGCGGTGCGCAACGCCAAAACCGCCGGGTTCGATATTATCTATGTGTATGCCGGTCATCACATGACGCTGGCGCACCAGTTCCTGAATCCGCTGTTCAATCAGCGTACCGATGAATATGGCGGCTCCCTGGTAAACCGGGTGCGTCTGACCCGGGAATTACTGGAGGAGTCGCTGGAGGAAGCGGCGGGTGAATGCGCCATTGCGTTTCGGTTTGCGGTGGATGACATGATGGGCGACGCGGGCATGCAGGCTACGGTTGAAGGCCGGGAGATTGTGGAAATGCTGGCCGAATACCCGGATTTGTGGGATGTCAATGTGGCCGGTTGGGAAAACGATTCGCAGACATCGAGATTCGCTCCTGATGAAGGCTATCAGGAGCCGTTTACCGCATTCGTCAAACAGGTGACATCGAAGCCGGTGGTCGGCGTGGGACGGTATACCTCGCCTGACCGGATGGCGGCGCTGATCAGGAAAGGGCATCTCGATTTTATTGGCGCCGCCCGACCGTCCATCGCGGACCCGTTCCTGCCGAACAAGATCAGGGAGAATCGGGTTGAGGATATCTGCGAGTGTATCGGCTGCAATATCTGTGTTTCCTGTGACACGACCGGGGTCCCCATTCGCTGTACGCAGAACCCGACCATGGGAGAGGAATGGAGAAGGAACTGGCATCCGGAGAAGATCGAACCGAAATCCAGTGATGCCCCGGTGGTTGTGGTGGGAGGCGGACCGGCGGGACTGGAATGCGCATTGCAGTTGAGTCGGCGTGGTCACGATGTCACTCTGGCTGAAGCGTCGGAGCGGCTGGGCGGTCGGGTGGTCGGGGAATCCCGGCTGAAAGGGTTGTCGGCGTGGAGGCGGGTGAGTGACTACCGAATCGCGCAACTGGAACGGGCCGCCAACGTTGAGTTGTATCTGCAAAGTGAAATGACGGCGAGCCATGTTGTTGACCTGGAGATTCCCCATGTGTTTATCGCGACCGGGGCGCGCTGGCGGCGTGACGGGGTTGGCAGAAGCTCCCGTACCGCGATAGACGCCGACGCCGGGGTCAGTGTGATGACGCCCGATGATATTATGGCCGGGCTGACCCCCGGGCCGGGGCCGGTTGTCATTTATGATGACGAACAATCCTATATGGGCGGAGTGATTGCCGGGCAACTTGCCGCGACACACCGCGATACAAGATACATAACATCGGCTGGCGTTGCTTCTGCATGGACCAGCAACACCCTGGAACAACACAGGATTCACTCGGCGCTGATTTCACAGGGAGTCCGTATTTCCACGAACCAGACCGTGAAAAGCGTCAATCATCATCAGCTGGTTACCCGGTGCGTATTTGGCGGCGAGGATCGTGTTTATGAATGCGACACATTGATTCTGGTTACTGAAAGACAATCGAACAATCAGCTGGCCAACTCTTTACTGGAGATCAATAAAAGCGACAATCAGTTTGCCACTCTTGAGGTGATCGGTGACGCGCTCGCGCCGGGACTGATTGCGGATGCGGTCTTTCATGGTCATCTGGCCGCGCGTAATTTTCAGATGGATCCCGATATGGTCGAAAACCAGTTGTTCATGCGGGAAATCCCCTCTCTTGTTGGATAATGGTTTGACATCCGGGATGGGGTTTTGCGGGCGGGCACGGAGACCCGCCCCTACGGTGGGGTTGGCGCTCATTCCGTCATTCCCGCCTCCCCCGTCATTCCCGCGCAGAGCCTGCCCTCGACCCGATCGGGGGCGGGAATCCACGGTGGGGTTGTCGGAAGTTCCCGGGGCGCGATAGATGGGGAGGAGACGCGAAGGAGGCCGGGATGCCCGCAGAACCAAAAGACAGGCGCAAACCTTATCGCGGGCGGTCTGGCCCGGTATGCAAGGAGGCCGCTATAAACCGTTGGGCGAACAGGACATGGAGCAGGTGCATCAGGCGGCTCTTGAGATTCTGGCGACAATCGGCATCCAGGGTCCGCCCCGTGACTTGCTGGAAACGGTTTTGCCCAAAGGGGCCAGACTGAATGAACACAATCGGCTGTGTTTCCCGAAAGCCCTGATGGAAGACATTATCGCAGGGGCTGCCCGTCACTTTGTGGTGCACGCGAGAGGCGCCCGCAAAGGATCGGGCGACATCGAATGCAGTGGTTCGAAAGTGTATTTCGCGACATCGGGGTCGGCGGTAACCACATTCGAAGCGCAAACCAGAAGCTACCGTCCGTCTACGCTTCAGGACATCTACGACTTCACCCGGCTGACCGATAAACTCGACAACATTCACATGGTGGGCGACACCGTGGTTCCGACAGATGTCACGGATGACTTCGAGCATGACATCAATATCCCGTACACGATGATGATGGCGACCGAGAAACCCCTTTGCTTTGCTTTTCGAAGCTCGAACAGTGTCCGCCCGGCGGTCGAAATGTTTGACATGGTTTTGGGAGGCGAAGGTCGGTTCCAGAAAGAACCATTCGCTATTTTCGGGGGTTGTCCGATTGTTTCACCGCTGAGATTCGGGGTGGAAAACCTGCAAGTGATGATGGAGGCCAGCCGGCTCGGTCTGACCAGTGACCTTGCGGTCGCGCCCCAGAGCGGGGCCACCGCTCCGGCGCCGCTGGCCGGCATTCTGGCGCAGGTGATCGCAGAAACCCTGGCCTGCCTCGCAGTCGTCAATCTGATTAATCCCGGTTGTCCGATGGCTTTCGCCGCGTGGCCTTTTATTACCGACCTTCGCACCGGTTCATTTTCCGGGGGCAGCGCCGAGGAAGCGTTGTTGTCGGCTGCCGCTGTGCAGATGGGCCGGTTTTATGATCTTCCCAATTCCGTTGCGGCCGGCATGACAGACTCAAAAATTCCGGACGTGCAGCATGGGTTTGAAAAGGGGGTTTCTCTGGCGCTAGCCGCGATGGCCGGCGCGAATCGTGTCTGTGAGGCGGCGGGTATGATGGGCAGCCTGATGGGTTGCAGCTTCGAATCGCTGGTGATTGATGATGAGATCCTGGGGCTGGTTCTGCGGGCGACCCGCGGCATCGAGGTCAGCGATGAAACGTTGTCGGTGGAGGTCATCCGCGAATCGGTGATCAACCCTGGCCACTTTCTGGGGCACAGCCAGACGCTGAACTATATAGAAACCGAGTACCTGTACCCGGAACTATCCGACCGCACTCCGACTGACGCATGGGAGCAGGCGGGTTCCAATGATCTTTATACGCGCAGTCAACAGGTTGTCCGGGAAATTCTCGATCACCACTGGCCCTGTTACGTGGATAGCGCCTGTGATAACCTGATTCGGGATAAATTCCCGATTCTTTTGCCTTCTCGCCATACCCCCCACCAAATCCGCGATAGCGGATTTGACTCCCCCTCAAGGGGGGAGTGATGCGTCTGATGCGGATGTGACGGAATCAGCTTGCAACCCTGCGCCGCGCAACGGCAACGACACAAGGGGCGGGAAAGGACGGGAATGACGGAATGAGCGCCAACCCCCCGTAGGGGCGGGTCTCTGTGCCCGCCCGCGACCGTCATTATGGCGTCAATCTTCGGGGATCGGGTATGGCATGGTTATCCGTTCGAGCGGGGCGCCGGCAGGCGAACCGACGGTTAGTATGCCGTGATGGATGGCGGTTGCGGGCGCCATGGCGGAGACCAGCCAGGTTTGGTTGTCCAGGTTGACCGAGTCCACGATGAGTCCGGCCTTCGAGTCGCTGTCCCCGGCGTAGATTGCGTCGCCCGGAGCAACGGGGTTGGGGGAATGGATTCTGGCGATCATCAATCTCTTTTTTGATTTGCCAAGATATTTCAGCCTCGCCACAATTTCCTGCCCTGGATAACAGCCTTTTTTGAAACTGACCCCGTCCACCAGCTCGAGGTTGATATGCTGGGGAATGAAGGTTTCAGCCGTGGCCGGGTAGACCTGGGGGATGGCTGCGAGAATGTCCAGCGCCCGCCAGTAATCGCCCGGCAGGACCGATGAACCGGCCTGGCTTGCGACCCGTCCGATCAAATCCTGGTTGCCGATCAGCAGGTGGCGGGACCGGGTTTCATCCACACAATAGACGTTGCAACCGGACTCGATGAAATCCTGTATGGTTGAATCCGCCGCGCCGAGCAACCCGAGACAGCGATACTTCGGTTCGGCCTCAATCATCACTTTGGCGCGTATCACAAACATCTTCAACCGCTTTGTGAACGATGCGGCAAGATCATCCGGGAGCAATGCCCAAAAACCGTTTTCGCGGCGCATGATTCTCAAGATGGCGAGGATTCGCCCCTTGGGGTTGCACCAGGCGTGCAACTGGGCCTGAGCCGGGCCGAGTTGCGAAATATCGTTGCTGAATTGCCCTTGCAGGAAGGATTCGGCATCCTCCCCGTGTATGTGGAGCAGGGACAAAGATCCCGGTTCCATGTAATATGGCGCGGGATTCCGGTTGTCCGGCAGGATGTCGAGTTGCGCTTGTGTGAGTGGGGGCATATTTTGTAAATATGGTGCGTTTATCGGTTAAAATCAAGCGATGAAGATAACAGATAACGAGAGTCGGCGCCCGCTTTCTCCGCATTTGCAGGTTTACCGGCCTCAACTGACTTCGGTTTTGTCCATTCTTCACCGGGCAACCGGAATCGTGATCGCCATGGGCGCGGTTGTTATCGCGTTATGGTTGCTGGGGGCGGCGCTCGGCAGGGAGGTTTATGAATGTTTCCGGCAGGGGTTGGGTTCCCCGGCGGGAAAGGGGTTGCTGGTGATCTGGACGGCCTGTACCAGTTATCATTTGTGCAATGGCATCCGCCACCTGTTCTGGGATTTCGGCTATGGGTTCGAGCTTTCCAGCGTATATCTTTCCGGCAGGCTTACGGTGGTGGCCGCGGTTCTGTTGACGGTCGGGGTCTGGTTGATATGACTTCTCCAGGTTCCCGGCACTGGAGGTGGCAGCGGGTGACCGCGATACTGCTGGTTCCGCTCACGGTCTGGTTCCTGTTTTCGATTGTCCGTTATACGGACAGTGGCTTTGAGGAACTGGTTGCCTGGATTTCGCGCCCGTGGGTGGCTGTGTCGCTGCTCCTGTACCTGGTCACGATGTTCTGGCATGCCTGGCTCGGGGTGCAGGTAGTGATCGAAGACTATATTCACAGTCCGGGGCTGAACAGGGTCAGCCTCCTGCTGGGCAAGGGAATCCTGTCGTTGTCTGCGCTGGTATCGGTTTTCGCGGTATTGAGGATAGCCCTGTGAGCGGAACCGGCGCGTATAAAATCGTTGATCATCAGTATGATGTGGTGGTGGTCGGCGCCGGCGGGGCCGGACTGCGCGCTACCTTCGGCATGGCGCTGGAAGGGTTGAGCACGGCCTGCATCACCAAGCTGTTTCCGACCCGGAGTCACACTGTTGCCGCGCAGGGCGGGATGAGCGCCGCGCTTGGCAATATGGGGGAAGACGATTGGCGCTGGCATATGTATGACACGGTCAAGGGTTCCGACTGGCTGGGCGACCAGGACGCGATTGAGTATATGTGCAAGGAAGCCCCGAATGCAGTGATTGAACTGGAGCATTACGGCGTTCCCTTTTCGCGCACCCCCGAAGACCGCATCTATCAGCGCGCTTTCGGCGGTATGACGACCCATTACGGCGAAGGGCAGGCCCAGCGCACCTGTGCGGCGGCGGACCGGACCGGCCACGCGATCCTGCATACACTCTATCAGCAGTCACTCAAACACCATGCTGAATTTTTTATTGAATATTTCGCGATTGACCTGATCATGCGGGGCGACCAGTGCCAGGGCGTGATGGCCTGGGACCTGGAGCGGGGAGAATTGCATCGGTTCGCGGCGAAGCTGGTTGTGCTGGCCACTGGCGGGTATGGCCGAACGTATTTTTCCGCAACGTCGGCGCACAGTTGCACCGGGGACGGCGGGGGTATGGTATTGCGCGCCGGATTGCCGCTCCAGGATATGGAATTCATCCAGTTCCACCCGACCGGAATTTATGGTTCGGGCTGCCTGATTACCGAGGGTGCCAGGGGGGAAGGGGGGTATCTGACCAATTCGAAGGGAGAGCGGTTCATGGAACGCTATGCCCCGAACGCCAAGGACCTGGCGTCACGTGACGTGGTCAGCCGCTCCATGACGCTGGAAATCCGGGACGGGTTGGGTGTGGGCGAAGAGAAAGACCACATTCACCTGCATCTGGAGCATCTCGGGCCGGAAGTACTGGCTGAGCGACTGCCCGGAATTTCTGAATCCGCCCGCATCTTCGGCGGGGTTGACGTGACCCGGGAACCGATTCCGGTATTACCCACGGTTCACTACAATATGGGCGGCATACAAACCAATATCCACGGTGAGGTGGTCACGTTGAAAGACGGCGACCCCGAACAGATCGTGCCCGGCCTGATGGCGATTGGAGAGGCCGCATGCGTGTCGGTGCATGGCGCCAACCGGCTCGGCTCCAACTCGCTCTTGGATATCGTGGTTTTCGGGCGGGCATCTGCTCATCGGGCCAGGGACCTGATTGACGTCGGCAGCGCGGGGGCGGGTCTGTCGAAGAATGCCGGGGAAGAGATTATTGATCGATTTGACGGACTGCGTTATGCCAATGGAGATTCCACGACCGCCGATATTCGACTCGAAATGCAAAAAACCATGCAGAATTATTGTGCGGTATTTCGCACCGAAGAGGTGATGCAGGAGGGAATTGACGCAATGGGGCAGATTTGCAAGCGGTTCTCCGATGTCCGGGTTACCGACCGGTCGATGATCTGGAACACGGACCTCGTTGAAACCCTGGAACTGGACAACCTTCTCCGCCAGGCCAGGGTATCCATACATTCGGCGATCAATCGCAAAGAGAGCCGCGGCGCCCATGCCAGGGAGGATTATCCGGACCGGGACGACCGGAACTGGATGAAACATACCCTGGTCTGGCAAAACGCGATGGACGGCAATCCCGTGATTGATTATCGACCCGTACATGACTATACGTTGACCGATGAAGTGGAATATATCAAACCCAGGGAGAGAGTGTACTGATGGCTGAGTTCAGGTTGCCGGCCCATTCCCGTATCAGAAAGGGGAAGCGATTCACGGATACGAGTGATCGTGAATTGCGTCCGGTCCATGTTTATCGCTGGGACCCGGATACCGGGGAGAATCCCAGAATCGACACTTATGAAGTGGACCTGAAAGCCTGTGGGCCGATGGCGCTGGACATACTGATCCGGATCAAGAACCATATCGACAGTACCCTGACTTTCCGGCGCTCCTGCCGGGAGGGAATCTGCGGCTCCTGTTCGATGAACATCAATGGCGTCAATACTCTCGCCTGCATTTGTTCGGCGCGGGAAATCGAGGGGGACATCAAAATATATCCCCTGCCACACCTGTCCGTGATCAAGGACCTGGTTTGTGATCTGAACAATTTTTATACGCAATACGCTTCGATCAAACCCTGGTTACAGGCCGGGGGCGAGACGCCGGATCGTAGGGGCGGGTCTGTGCGTCCGCCCACAGAGGAGCGACCGCAGTCCGAACAGGACCGGGCCAGACTCGACGGGTTGTATGAGTGTATCCTGTGCGCCTGTTGTTCGACCAGTTGTCCAAGCTACTGGTGGAACAGTGACCGTTATCTCGGCCCGGCGGCCCTGTTGCAGGCTTACCGATGGATTGCGGACAGCCGTGATCAGGCGACCGATCAAAGACTGGATGAACTGGACGACACTTTCAAGCTGTACCGTTGCCATACGATCATGAATTGCACCAACACCTGTCCGAAAGGCTTGAACCCCGCCAAGGCGATTGCAGAAATCAAGTCGGCGATCCAGCGCAGGAAATAGTCGGCGACCGGCGAGCGCGGTGACCGGATTTGAGCGAACGGCAGAATCCCGGCGAAATCGTGATGCAACGGCCTGATGAACTGAAACGGATTCTGTGGAAATGCCGGCGAGGCACCCGGGAACTCGACCTGATCCTGGGGAAATTTGTCCGGCGGCGCTATCAGGGTCTGTCTGGACAGGCCAGGGCGGAGTTTCAATCGCTGCTGGAATACGACGATTCGTTGTTGATTGACTGGCTTTGTTATCGGAGGGAACCGGATGTCCCGGAGGTCCGGGACATCGTTTCCCGGATATGGGCTGCCGGGGGTGGTTGCGGGTGATGACGGTTGCGGGCGCGGTGGTTTGTCCGTAGGTTGCGGGCGGGCACGGTGGCCCGCCCCTACGATTGAGGCGGCGCGGGTTTGGCGGTTCGGGCGGGGATTACCGCTCGCGAGTATGAGATTTTACAGTTGTGTCATAAGTGACTGGATATTACGTCTGGCATTGAAAACATACAATATCTCTACAAGCTGTTTGTTTTCTATAACACGGTAATAGCTAACATAATTGCCATGAGGCAGCATCCTGATTTCTTCGGTCAGCGCTAAATCTTCGGCAACTTTTCCAGAAAGAGGAAACAGGGATAAGGTTTTTTTCAATGAGTTCGTTATCTCATCAATAAACGTTACCGCTCTAATCGGGTTGTCCAGAGCAATATATTCACCGATTTCAAGTAGTCCCTCTCTGGCAGTGGGCATGATCTCCACACGATAATGCTTCATGCGTTCCTTTCAGCTTTTATTCTTGCTTGCAACTCCTGCTTTAAATCAGTTATGTAGTCATCGGTAAGCGCTTGGCCTCTCCCGGTTTTGGCGTCTGCCAGCCCAGTCTTGACACCGGCTTTGATGGTCTCTCTCATATTGTCCGCAAGCTCGAAGATTGCTGGCAGGTTTTCCATAGACAGCATGACTCCGACAGGGCGGTTCCTTCTCGTCACCATGACTGGCTCACGTTGTACAGTATCCAGGAAGTGACCGAATGCGTTTTGCGCTTCTCGTGACGGGATGGTTTTCATGTTTATATCAGGAAAGTGAATGTTAATGTAGCTATTATAACTACTTTAGGAAAAAAGTCGAAGTGACTCTTCATTCCGGCGGGCTGCGTTCCCCGATCAATGTCTGCCCTCAGCCTGAGCGGGGCTGGGGACAGGCTCTTGTATCACCGCCCCCCGGTTGCGGGCGGGCACGGTGACCCGCCCCTACGATGACGGGTGGGGCGGGTTTTGCGGTTGGGGCGGGGATGTCGGTGATGGGTGGGGCGGGTTTAGCAAGTTGGTCTTTCGCGAATCCCGGACAAAAAAGTGTGGAGGTTCATGGCTTCTGTGTCATCGGTAAGCGGGAACCGTTCTTGCCCGGAGTAGATGGCAATCTTTCTGGTTGCCTGGATGTCTTCGCAAGCCAGGTGGAAACCCCGGGTGACTTTGGGAGCGGAGGAGCGTTTGATCTCGATCGCGATAATTTCCTGTTTTGGTCCTTCCAGCGCCAGGTCAATTTCAGTCTGGCTGGATGTCCGGTAATAGCTGTACCGCCATTTACTCGACAGGTTTGAAACAATACTTTCCAGGATAAAGCCTTCCCAACTGGCGCCCAGTACCGGATGTCCCAATAATGTTTCATGGTCCGGGATGTTCAGCAGACGATGGAGCATACCGCTGTCCCGAATGTACACTTTCGGCGATTTAACCAGCCGCTTTCGGGTGTTCCCCGACCAGGGCGGGAATTGCCTGACCATGTAGAAATCCGTGAGTATGTCCAGATACGAGCGAATGGTTTTGTGATCCACTTCCATGCTTTTACCCAGGGAAGACATATTTGTTTGCTGGCCGTGCCAATGAGCCAGCATATTCCAGAACCGCTTCATCCGCGTTGCAGGTACTCTTGGCCCCATCAGGGGAATATCGCGCTCAACATAGGAAGCAATGAAATCCGACCGCCAATCCCAGCTTTCATCATCATCGCCCGCCAGATAACTGTCCGGGAAACCACCTCTGAGCCAGAGTTTATCGACATCAAAACCCTGTGGGTCGCTGCTGTAAAGTTCAGGAATGGAGAAGGGAGTTAATTCCAGATAGCGGATGCGTCCCGCCAGTGTTTCGGTCGAATGCTGGATCAGGTCACGGGACGCTGAACCCAATAACAGGAAGTGCCCCGCTTTTTCTCCAGCGCGCTTTCTGGCATCAACCAGGCTGCGCAACGCCCGGAACAGATCCGGTTTTCTTTGCACTTCATCAATGATCAACGTCTTGTTGTCAAAGCGCTTGAGATAATCTTCCGGTTCGGCGAGTTTCGCAAGGTCGGAATCGCGCTCCAGATCCAGCCAGGCCACCTCTTTATCTGATTTGTTATTGGCAATCTCAAGCGCCAGCGTTGTCTTTCCTGCCTGGCGTGGCCCCAATATAGCCACCACCGGCATGGTTTTCAATGCCCGAACAATTCTGCTTTCCAGTGAGCGGGGTATCATTGTTGCATTTTGGGAGTTTCAGTCCCAAAATGCAACTGTTCTGTTGGTTTTAAGGGATTGATCCTGTCGGATGCGGGCGGGCACGGGGACCCGCCCCTACGATGATGGTTGACGGGCTGGCGCCATTGGCGCGACCCGGGTACCGGGCCGTAAGTTGCGGTAGGGCAATTCTTCGAGTTTGCACGACAGCGCTCCCGGCGCGCAGACCAGTAGTGTTTCAGCCGACACGGAATCAAAATCCGCGCGAAAGTGTACGGTGCTTTTTATTGCGAGTATGCGCTGTTCTGTGGGTTCGACGCCAAGATGCCGGAGCATCGCAAGATCAAGGCATTGCGCTCGTTCGCTATTGACAATCACGCGGACATCGCTGTCGGGGTTGATGATTCGCAACAGGGCCATTGGTCCGAGCTGCGCTTCGATATTCCGGTACATCTCGCCGGTGCAGGTGAAGCGGCCGTCGCCGAGCGCCTCGACTTCAACCGTGCACTGATATGGCAATACACCCGGGAAGCCGGATTTTGCCCCCAGCCGGACCTTCAGTTGTTGACCGATACCGGACTCATGAGCAAGCTCGGCAACCTGCGGATCGTACAGCATGGCGAGTACCGTGCTTTTGGCCTGATTGCTGACCAATGCTTCCAGCAAGCCGGTTGTGTCCGATGTTCCGCCGCCGCCGGGATTATCCTGGACATCGGCAAGGACGACCGGCTTGTCTGTACGCCAGCGCCGGGCCTGCCGGATGGCTTCATCGGGAGAAAGCAGCCGGGAAACAAACTGTGGTTCGGCATCGACAATCTGTTGCAGGCAGTCGTTGAGCGCGGAGTCTGTGGACGCCTGGTCCCGGCCATGTATCAGTATCGCGGGGCCGCATTGGGCAATGTCGGCAGACGGAAATCCGGGGGCAAATTCAGCGCTGACGACAGCCGGGCTGGTCTGCTCCAGGCGGGCAAGGTCGCGGTAAATCGACTGGCATGGTTCATGGTCGGTACACTGGGATGTCAATGGGATCAGGAAAGGGATTTTCCTCATGCCGCTGATTATTTTCCCGGTTGACAGTATGTTGTTCAGCAAGGCATAGGCCCGGGCTCCGGTCTGCGCCATGTCGAGGTGCGGATAAGTCCGGAAAACCGTGATTGCATCCGACTGTTCGATCATGGCGTCGGTGATATTGGCATGCAGATCCAGACTTACGACCAGCGGCATATCCGGCCCGATCACCGCCCTCACACGGCGCAATAATTCGCCTTCGCCGTCTTCGAAGCTTTCCACCACCATGGCGCCGTGCAAATCGAGATAGACCGCATCCAGGTTCCCGGTGGCCTGCAACGATTCGCAAATCCGGCTGGAGACCTTCTCGTAGGCATCATCGGTGACCAGACCGCTCGGTTCCGCCGAACACCATAGAATCGGAATCAGCTGTCGGTTGTCTCTATGAGCCGCCTCGATAAAGCCCGAGATCGGGATATTCAGTCCAGGGAATTCGGCAAGCAGGTCGTTGCCGCACGTCAACCCCGGCCAGCCATCGGCTTTGACGAAGGCCGGGTAATCGGCCTTATGCGGAGCGAAGGTATTGGTTTCGTGCTGGAAACCGGCGATGGCGATACGGGTGGGGGATGGCACGCTCAAGTCATACCATCAACAAGTTTCAACTCGTATGGGTTGGTCGCTGAAACTTTGGCGATCAACCCGAGAATTTCAATAACCTGATCTTCTCTGAGCGATCGGTTTACGATCTCTTTCTGCATATCTGCACGATCAAGTGGCGGGATGCGGGTAGTAAAGAATGGCCGTAAGAAACTGGAGCGATATTCGCCAGCAGTCCGGGGGAATGCCGAAATCGGGTTTCCTTTGTAATCAGAATCATAACGAAACACAAACTCATCCTGTTCATGGGAAAGCCGACCCACCAATGGCCGTTGTCCATCTGCGGATTTAAGATAAACCTCAAGGATGTGTCCCGAAGACGCCTTCGAAGACGCATAACCGGGGCTGACCCCCCAGACCTTTTGTTTCAGGAAAGATATCAGGTTATTCTTCATACACGAACCTTCTCCCGGAGACGTTTGATTCGAAATGCGAGCAAATCTCTGATGAATTCAATCCGGGTTTGAGTAATAATACGCCGGAACCGCCGTTGAAGCAAATGTTCGATTGCCGGGATATCCACAGCTTCGAACACCGTTAAAAATTCTGTTCCGCTTCCTTATCCTGCAGATTAAACACGGACTCCACATCATCGGGATTGGTTTCGAAATATTGCGCTACCAGTTCAATCCCATGACGTAATTCATACTGGCCACGTACAACGAAATTCCGGGATAGAAATCGAACATCATTCTTTGCGATTCGTACCAGTTTTGAACGAGCTATTTCCAGCGGCAATATTGCCCCAATCTTTGAAATGATCTCTTCAGTGACACATTCCCGCGCGTCAGCCTGGCTTCGACCCTTCTTTGCAAAGTAACCAAACCCTCCGGGCAATTCGGGATTGCCATAGGATAAATAATTCTTTGGGACTGTGCCAACAGTTGGAAATTCATCGAGGCTTAAAAGCCTCCATCCCGTTTTTTGGAGAATCGATATTGCCCGAACATTCACTTCGATTTGATTGGGTGTCGCAGCGTATCGCTTTTTGTGTAACCCTCGAACCATAGTGAGCAGGTGCTGATGGTGATGATGAATTAGTTGTTGATCAATCACTATCGGCATAAACTGCCAAGCCGGTCTGAAATCGCTTTCCAATCGACTACAGGAGTAAGATGGCACCAGCTAATTCGAATACATTGGTTGGCTTCCTCATCTGTCAGGCCCATAGCTTTTAAGACATGGCTGGGTGTATAGCTACTGGATGTGCAAGCTGACCCATTGGAAATAGCCACAATGTCTTTAAGCGCGATAATTGCGGCTTCGGAATTAATGCCATCTATAGATAAATTAAGCGTATTTGGCAGTGAGTTTTTACCATGGTAATCAGCCTTCATCTGCTTGAACGAAGAAACAGCGCTTTCTTTTATTTTCTCACACGTTATCCACCAATTTTTGTTGTGCTTTTTCGATAGTTCTGCTGCTAAGCCGAGGCCAGCAATTAGTGGAACAGGTAGTGTGCCCGGCCTCAGTCCTTTCTCTTGCCCTCCACCAAACATAAGTGGTGTGAGTGGTGGCCTTTTATATTTTCGATGTCTTGTGATCAATGCTCCAACTCCTTTGGGCCCGTAGATTTTGTGCCCACTCACACTAATCATGTCAATACGCTCATGCTCCACTGGTTCGAGTAATTTCCCAAACCCTTGAGCGGCATCCACATGAAAATAGACTTCTAAACCATCAATTAATTCAGCGACTTGGCTAACAGGTTGTATTACCCCTGTTTCATTGTTGACGTGCATTATACTGATCAACCCGGTTTTCCCTGTCAAGGCGCTTTGGACTTGGCTCGCCGTAACCGCTCCACAAACGTCTGGTTGTAAATAAGTTACATCGAAACCATTCTTTTCGAGCACAGCACAGGGTTCAAGTACGGCTTTATGCTCAATTGCTGTAGTGATAACATGATTTTTCTCTTGTTCTTTTAAAGTCTTGGCTAACCCCAGAATTGCTAAATTATTACTCTCGGTGGCACCACTCGTGAATACCACTTCATCTCTCCGAGCATTGACTACTCCAGCTATTTGCTCGCGCGCGCATTCAACAGCGCTTTTAGCTGCTATACCATATTGGTGGGTACGACTACCAGAATTACCGAACTCTTTTTCCATATACTGTCGCACTATCATCGCGACTTCCGGCTCTATCGGAGAGGTAGCATTACAATCCAAATAGATCATCGTTTTCTGAAAAAACCGTTGCGAGTATGTTTGCATGAGAATATGATTGTTTGTATATTAACATACAAACATATCTCAACAAGATTAATACATACAAACTAATGGACACGTCTTTTGAATATGTTTTTCCTGCAATTAGAGGTATCCAAGCGGGTAAGGAATACTACACCTCAATGTGTCCATTGAAACTTATTCCGAGACTTTTTACTTTTGATGAAGAAGAGCTCGTCCCGGAACTTAGATCCCAACGCATCCTTAACCGGTCTCGCATCCCAGATATGTCTCAGTATATTGTCGATAACAAGAACAGTTACGTTTTTTCAGCTATTACTGCATCTATAGACGGGAAGGTGGATTTCCACCCATTCTCTGATGAGGGAGGAGTTAGCCGCATCGGCACATTGAAAATAGATATGAACTCACAATTCATAATTAATGATGGCCAGCATCGCCGTGCAGCTATAGCAGAGGCACTAAAGAAAGACCCGCGCTTGGGTGATGAAAGCATTTCAGTTGTCTTTTTTATTGATAAGGGTTTAAAGCGTTGCCAACAAATGTTTGCAGATCTAAATCGCTATGCGGTACGCCCCAGTAAGTCATTGGGCCTGCTGTATGATCACAGAGACGATGGAGTAAAAATAACCAAAATGGTTGTGTTTAAATCTCGGACATTTGGAGATCTGGTAGAAATGGAGAAATCCGCTCTGTCGCCCCGCTCCCGGAAATTATTTACACTCAGCGCTATTCATTCTGCTAACACGGCCTTGTTGATCGGTAGAGAAATTAAAGATGTTCAGGAAGCAACGAATCTATCTATACGGTTTTGGAATGAATTGGGTAAAAATATCAAGGAGTGGAAGCTCGTCAAAGATTCAAAAATAACAGCGGGTGATATTCGTCAAGACTTTGTCCATTGCCATGCCATTTTGCTACAAGCCATGGGAGTTATGGGTAATGCACTATTGGATCAATCTGTAATTGAGCAAAGAAAGCGATTAAAACTATTGGGGAAGATTAACTGGAAACGCTCAAATAGCGAAATATGGGAAGGCCGCGCCATGATCGGAGGGCGCATTCAAAAAGGTTCTAACAATGTCATCCTGACGGCCATTTATCTGAAAAAACAGCTGGATCTTGAGATAACACCCGAAGAGCATCGCGCAGATAGCGCATTTAGACGAGAAGAACATGACAAATGATATAGTATCTGATCGGAAAACTGTTTTTGACACGCACGGATACAAGAGAACAATTAATTCCCTTATCAAGCAGACTCAGGACCTGTATCTTTCTGATGAAATCCCCTGGGTGCTTGGATATAGTGGTGGAAAAGACTCCACGGCTACACTGCAACTAGTCTGGCAGGCTATTACAGCGCTGCCTGTGGCGAAACGGGTAAAGCGCGTTCATGTAATCAGTACGGATACGTTGGTTGAAAATCCTATAGTGGCACTTTGGGTAAGGCGTTCGCTCACTCAAATGGCACAAGCTTCTGAGGAACAATGTCTCCCTATTCAACCGCATCGATTAATCCCTGAAGTGCAAGACAGATTTTGGGTTAATCTTATTGGCAAGGGATATGCCGCTCCCCGGCCAAAATTTCGCTGGTGTACGAGTCGCCTGAAAATCGCTCCGTCCAACAAATTTATTACCAGTGTGGTCAAAGCTAACGGCGAAGCGATTCTGATTCTCGGGACTCGTGAAGTGGAAAGCTCATCACGTGCTGCCAACATGCGGAAATTCAAAAAGAACAGTACGCGTGACCTACTTAGTAGAAACAGGGAACTTGATCGGGTCTGGGTTTATACCCCTATAGCTGATTGGTATGATGATGATGTCTGGCAGTATCTCATGCAAGAAAAAAACCCTTGGGGATTCAAGAACGAAGAACTTCTGAATATGTATCAGGGAGCCACATCAGATGGGGAGTGCCCACTGGTTGTAGATACCAGTACGCCTAGTTGTGGAGATAGCCGCTTTGGTTGTTATGTCTGCACCATGGTAGGTGAAGACAAGTCCATGGCTGCCATGATTCAAAATGATGAGGAAAAGGAATGGATGCTTCCATTACTGGAATTGAGAAACAAGTGGCTAGACATAACAGACCCTGATACTGATAAGAAAAATGTAAAGATTGATGCGGAACGCAAGCATCGGGATTTCCGCAGAATGAATGGCACTTTGACTATACATAATAACAGGTTGGTTCATGGGCCGTATAAACAAGAATACCGAGCACAATTGTTGGAGGCGGTACTAAAGGCAGAAATTATTGCTAGCAATCTGGGACCGGAAGAAGTTAAACGACTGCAGCTTATCACCCTGGAAGAGCTTGAGGAAATTCGCCGTATCTGGGTAATGGAAAAGCATGAATTAGAAGATAAGCTACCAAGAATCTATGAGAATGTTCGTGGCGAACCTTATCCGGGTAAACATTTTGAAGAGAGCCAATTCTTTAAAGAAGATGATATGCTGGTTTTGAAAAACATTTGCGAAGAACAGGGAGTCGATAATGAGGGATTACACTACGAGCTTGTTCGAAACCTGCTGCATGTCGAATATCAGCACCGAACCATGGTGAGGCGTTCAAAACTTTTTGAGGCTTTGGATAAGATTTTTGACCGGTTTGTCTTTAAATCGGAGGATGAGGCATTAGGGTTCGCCCAGACTCGGGAAAGAGCTCGGGAAAGCATTCGTAATCGAGAAAAAACTACTGTTTTATTTGAAGATGTCATGAATCCCTCCGTCAAGATGATACGATGATTTTTACAGAAATTGTTCTCCACAACTTCGGTATCTATAAAGGCAGGCATATTGTCAACCTAAGACCCGAGAGCATCAGGAAGCCAATAATTCTTTTTGGAGGTCTGAATGGTGGTGGTAAAACAACCTTTCTTGATGCACTTCAACTTACCCTGTATGGGAAATTTGCCAAGTGTTCTAATCGAGGAGGCCTGTCTTACAATGAGTATCTGAAAGAGGCCATTAATCGTCACGCTGATCCGAAAGACGGCGCCGCACTCGAATTAGAATTAATCTACTATAGCGAGGGTGATGAAACCGTATTACGTATCAAGCGGCTCTGGAAATCTGTTGGAAAAACTATAAAAGAAACCGTGGAAGTGTTTAAAGATGGATGCCTTGATGAGGTTATGTCAAAGCAATGGTATGAATTTGTTGACGAATTCATGCCCTACGATATCTCAGCCTTGTTTTTCTTTGACGGAGAGAAAATTGAAGACTTGGCAAACCCTGAAAGCTCTGCCGGAATAATACGGACAGGAATTATGTCTTTACTTGGCCTTGACCTTGTGGACAAGTTGCACAATGACCTGCGTACCCTGGAAAGAAGGCACCTTGCACAACAAATCGACAGTAATGTGGCTGGAGCCTTATCGCAAATAGAGAAAGACGTAAATCAACTTGAACAACGGGTTCAACAACATAAAGAGAAAGTTGAGAACAAGAATAGTGAAATAGATCGTTTGGACCGAAAAGTCAACAGTCTAGCTTTCGACTACAGAAAGCACGGAGGAGAATTGTATGAACAACGAGAGGTGGTTGAAGAAAAATACCGAAACTGCAATTCAATGCTTAAAAAAGTCGAAAATGATATTCGAAAATTTGCCGAAGGATCTGCACCATTATGGCTGGTTAAAGATTTGCTGCAACGTGCACAGGAACAATCAGAGAAGGAAAAAGAAACCTTGGAAAATCGTGATGCCAGTTCAATTTTCAAAGGGCGGGACCTTGAGATTATCAACCAATTTGCTGAGCAGACCGGCAACCATTCTTCGGTTGTGATTTTGGATCGGATATTCGAAAATGACAGAACTCAACGTAATCAATCAGCCAAGCAGCCCACCCCATTAAATATACATGCAGGAACCTTTAAACCGTTCGATCAGAACTTCTTTACCCTCTTGCAGGATGAAGCGAGGTATCTCAGACTGACACACAAAAAAATCAGTGGGGAGTTGGCGGTTCTTGACACACAACTTTCCATGATCCCGGATGCTGATTCGATCAAGAGAATTGCTCAGCAACTTGTTGATACCAAAAATGAACTTCTGATTGTACAAGGCGAACTCAATACACTGCAACGAACTTATGATGATTATAGTAAAGAGCTTTCTGGCAAACTGGATGAATTGGACCGCTTCCTCTATCAGGTCAACGATGAGCAACTTGGCGCTTATAGAAGCAAACGTATTATGGAGCACATCGCGGAAGTACAACGTACGCTAACCATTTATCGAACTGTACTTATTGGTAAGCACATCGGAAAATTGCAATCATTGATCAAAGATAGCTTTGGGGCTCTTGTGCATAAAAGTGACCTTGTCAACGATATTTATATTAGTCCAGACAATTTCTCACTAAGTCTTATCAATAAACAGGGTGAATTGATTTCTACCGAGAGGTTATCTGCTGGTGAACGCCAATTACTTGCCGTATCCATATTGTGGGGATTGGCTAAAGCATCGGGACGTCCATTGCCGGTAGTTATCGATACACCTTTAGGGAGACTCGACAGTAAACACCGACGACACCTGATTGACAATTACTTTCCCAATGCCAGTCACCAGGTAATATTGCTCTCTACAGATACAGAAATTGATTATGAGTATCGAGATATTCTGTCGGAAAACATTGACAAGGAGTACCACATCCAGTATCGGAAGCAGGAAAAAAGTTCCACTATTAATCCAGGTTATGTTTGAAATTAGCCGATGATGATAGAAACCATACGTATTTCCGAAAGAGGAAAACAGCAACTTATTCGTTTAAAGCGAAATACAGGCATTGAAAATTGGAACACTCTTTGCCGCTGGGCTTTGTGTACTTCTTTGGCGGAACCATCTGTGCCACCAAAAGAGGAAATACCTTCAGATAGTAATATCGAGATGACCTGGAAAACCTTTTCAGGACAATACGATGTAATCTATGAAGCTATCCTGAAGCAGAGAATGTTGGATGACTCAGTTCCAAGTGAAGAATACCTTTATTGGTTTAGAGTTCATCTACACAGAGGTATATCTTATCTGGCAAATAGCGCCAAGTGCATAGAAGATTTTTGTGCAAAAATCCATATTCGATCTGACAGTAATCATAGGGATCATAATTTTCAAAAGGATTAATTAGGTGGGTGTTTAATTTGCGTTCAGTCAGTACCACTCGCTCAATCCCCAGATGTTTGGGCCTATTGTCACCAGACGTTCATCTTCATGGATCTGCATATGTTTATTGACACCCCGGATTTTCGCTAAACGCTGTTTTAATTCTTGTCCAGTTAGCGGCTTACCTGCGGATTCCAATATACGGATAAATGATTCTGCGGTTTGTATTCTGTCACCTGCTTCCATACCGGAGTCAGACCGCGCCCAGACCATACGGCCTAAATATAGAATTTTCCCTGATTCCTTAATGCTCATTGCCAACACATACGGGTTCAGTTTTTCTGATAAATTATGAGGCTTCTCCCCCAATAGCTCAATAATTTCCGTTGAGTGCCACTGCTTGTTAATGGGACCTTGATAGAGAATGTTCTCTACAACACGGCGAATCCACAACCGTTTTGTTTCTGACAAAGGACAGTGGTTTATAAGGCCATAGATGCCACGATCAAATTGCCATACCCCCTTTCGGTTGACTGCTCCTTGCGCTCGTCGCTCATCCACTTCTTTGCCCAACAACTCTGATGCCCTTTTTGCAATTTCTGTAAAGTGTAATGGACTCTCTGCTTGCGCCAACACTGTAGTAACAGCAGACTCCGCAGATTTGCCGTAAGATACCAGTGTTGCAGACAGACCTTCATCTTCGTACTGTAAATATTCATAAAATATCTCATGAAGAACAGAAATCAGCTCCTCAGAACTATATTCGGATAAGCAGATTGAAAAATACTGATCAATGTCACTACGGTCCCAAGACTTGTCCACTGCTATTTGTTTTAGTTTAACGCGCAGTTCACTCAACAAGGCATCCCATTTGTCTTGTGAGATTCGAGTCACAACATTTCTCCCATTGGCCTTTATAACTCGAATTTCTTTCCTGGAAAACTCCTGAATAATATTCCCCAAGTATACATATTGATCATCAAATCCCTTGAACCAGTCGTCTTCAATATCCAACAATTCCAGAATAAGGGGTTCCTTGCGGTTTGACAGCAACTGATCGATTCGTTTACCTATTTCGTTGCCCCAAAATTTCTCCCGAATAATAAAATTCATGGTCTTTTTTCCCCGTTGTCTTACACGTTCCCTGGTGATACCATGTTTTTCCCCGAGTTCCTCTAGTGTAAGTGGAAATCCGCTAATTCCCATTCGGTTACGTATGATTGATTGATCTATTTCTTGTAATTTGTTCAATTCCCGGGACAGGTGTTTAATCAGTGGCACGTTTAGAATTTCATCGACTATAGAGAGGTCTTCAATATCAGTATAAGTATCCTCTTTATTTGTAGCCGCGGCGCCCGGCAGAAATGGTGTGTTTTCTATTCTATCGATAATGGCATGGCAAATGTCCTGTATTGAACGTTTGCCCAAATTCGGGAGTCGCAACAACTGGTTAACTGACAATTCAGCCAACTCATGTACCTGATTGATATTTTGGAACAATAGTACATTGCGTGCTCGAACCGGTAGCCTCAACTCGTTTATGTGTTGATACATCAATGACCTCGGCGCTATTTGCAACAGTTGATAAGGGTCATTTTGATCAATTGTTGACTTCAATGAGTCAAACCGCTCTCTATCCAGTTTTAGACCTATAGATGCTGGAAGTTTATCTCTATTTAATACATAGGAGTTATCGTCATGAATGCCGCATTTGTGAGCAATTTGGTAGGTATCCGGATTTTTTTCCGAGAGCGATTTGATCCATCCTTCGGGGCTCTCCGCAAGGTGAGAAATAAAGATAGGGGTAGTGATATTTTCGGCAATCTCATCCATGAAATCGCTGTCAAGGTAATAGCCCCATTGATTTGAGGCCAAAAAGAAAGGAACTTCAGATTTATTGACAGTAATATAAGTTGCGGGTTGATCCGTGCTTTTGTACTCTTCCGGTAATGCCCACTTCAAAGTGCCACTGTAGAGTACTTTCCCTTTGAATATTTTAGACAGTTCTGTCTTTTCACAAAAGACGGGTCGTAAGAAACCACAGTGCAAAAGATAGGTTATTTCTCCATCAATTTTACCGTCCAGATCCTGCTTCACACGATCCAGTTCTCTATAAGTAACAATGGTTTCGATGGAATCACTCAGAATACGAATCAAATAAAGTTTTGGCGCACTCATGTTCTGGTCAAGACCTTATCCCATGGCAGCTTGTCCAAATTACTTTTATATTCGTTGTAGAACTCTCGAATACCCTGTTCTCCCAGTCGCTCTACGATATGATATATTGACTCATCTGGAGCACCCAGGTTCGCGGCCTGAACTGCGAAATACAGTGACTTGTTGGGATCTAATTCGCGCACTCTGAAAGCACTGTCCGTATTTCCTGTGATAGGCTCAGGATTTATGCCGTTCTTTACTCCCAAAGCTACAGCCAGGCGATACAGATCGAACTTGATCAGATTTTGCCCTTCCACTTCACTATTGAGGGTCTCCAGCAGTTCGTCAAGGCATTGATTCGTCTCTTTCGTCAAACCAATACGTTCCGGCTCACTCATTTACAACATCCTCTCTATGCGTGAATGTGTCGCTGAAATACGTCTAATCTCGTACCGCGCTCCAATACGGGTAGCAAAAAACTCTATATCGCGATCGCGCTTGGCGTTTATCTCACCTTCATGTATCAGCAGTACAATCTGTTCAGACATATCTGGCAGATATTGCAAAATATTTTTACGGTGTTTTAGATCCAGCCGTCCCAACGGAGTATCCATAACTATAGGGGCCTTGGTTCCAGATGTTTTGTTGAGGCCATCAATCAGTGACAGTGCAACCACCTGTTCTGCCCCGGCGCTGCGCTCATCAAGTACTCGACCTCCCTGATCCAATATCGAAAGGCCGTAACTTGAATTGATTTTCAATCCGGAATATGTTCCTTCAGTAGTAAGCCGTTTGAAAGTCTTAGTAGAGCGGGTTTCGACATCGTCTTTCAATTTTTGTCTAAGCCGGTCAATTCCTTTCTCGAAAACATATCCCAATTGCTCAAGCTTTTTGACTCTTTTATTGCTCAGCGCGCCTTCAGAACCCTTGTGTTTCGAAATCAATCGAGAAATTTTGGCTCGTTTTTCTGTAATTTCGTCTTTTTTTCTGTTTGCATCATTTAAATCAGTTTCGATATTGGTTAACAGTTTCTGCAGTTGGTCGCGTTTCTCCCTCTTGCGCATAATCTCCTCAGTATCGTGAACCTTGATTTCTTCCCAGATGTTGTCCTTGCGGTTTTCCGTATCCATTAACTCATTTTTTGTTCTTGTAATATCCCCAATATAGCCAATAATTCGATCAACCTCACTGCTGGAGCGAATTCCTTTCAGATTCTCTATGGTGGTATCTAATTCACTTAACTTTTTTTGATCAGAATAAATGCCTTTTTCACTTTGCGACAATAGTAGTTTCTTCAACTTTTCTTCAAGTGGCTTCCTGATGTTTTCGGGAATTTCCTGCCCGCAGGTAGAGCAGACCTGATGTTCTTCAATTGATTTGCGCAACTCGTTTATTTTGCCCTGTAAATCACTCAATTCGTTGACTTGTTGTTGCTGTTTCCTGCGTTCCTCTTTTAATTTTTCGATTATTGACCGAACACTACTCGCCAAAACATCTTTCCAAGCCTCTCTAACCAGAACATGGATTTTTTCATTTAATTGCCTGATGTCATCCTCAAACCTAATTCTTTTCTCATCAAGTCGGGCAAGTTCGATCCTTTTATTTTGTACGGCTTCTGTGTTTTTCAGGTCATTGTCGATATTATCAACTTTTCCTTGAACCTCATTTTTCTTGGATTGCAGTCTACGGATGTCATCTTCACGGGCTTCTTGTGCACCCTCAAAGTCTTTTTGAGCGTTAGCATATGTGCGAAGCTCATCATTTTTGGCCGCATCCTTGCGTTGAGTTTTTCTGGCTTCACTTAGCAGGACCTTTAGCTCATCGCGTGCATGAACCAGAGCTGGAACACCCAGAATAGACTCGATATGTTCCTTGATTTTCTTGCCCTGATCACTCTCTTCAATCACCAGGTTTTCATATTCTTGCAACAGTTCTCCATCGAACAAAAAGAATCGAGAAACCTCTCTTGGCATAACCTGATTGATCGCATTATTTATAGCGTCTCCCGGTATGACTGTATCATCAACCTTTAATCCAACATGATCTACAAAATCGGCATTATTTCGAGGTCGAATTGTATTTTCACGTCCTGTGATTTTTCGGTTCAATACATAGTTCTTGCTATCATGAACAAAATACAATGTGACGGACATGGTCCAATCGTTTTCATCCACTGCATCACGATTGATCAAATTGACTTTGGCTATTTCACGTAAATGCCGACCAAGAGCCACACCATAGAAGCCCCAGCGGATCGCATTCAGGAAGCTGGTTTTCCCTCGCATGTTGTCACCAAACAGCAACATGACATTTTGGGTTTCATGTTGTGGGAATTCAATTTCCTGTCTACCCCGATACGGCATGAAGTTGTTGATGATTATCCGTTTTATCTTCATCACTCTACTGCGATTCTTCTTTCTTCAAGCTGGCCTCAATCAGGTCACGCATCAGGTTTTGAGTATTTCGATTGGGGTCGAATTGGAACTTTTTCTGCAGTTCATAACAATCCCTTATCAATTGATCATCAAGATCAAGTTCATTTTCCTTTTTAACATCCAATAACACAGCCACAATATTACTTTTTTCTACAATCATAATTTCAGTCTTCCTCTATTCCGCTACTTTCGAATAAACTGACTTCTTGTGGATCAATGCCCAGTTCAATAGCTAAATCAATCAATTCATTGGCTGCGCTTTTATTCAAGGATGTTTCCGCAAACTGCAAACTTCTCTGGAACTCACTTTTCAGCAGGGAAAGTTGTTCCGGTTCCAATTCCAAACTGACTGGTATTACTATAGCATCGAATATAACAGCCTTGTACTTGCCGCTACAAACTCTTAATACTCTGCCCCTGCGTTGTATAAATTGTCTGGGGTTTTGGGAAGACGCCAGGATGATTGCATGTGAAATTCTTGGAATATCCACTCCTTGATCCAGGCATTTTATGGAACACAGCACACCGCCGAAATTCTTGAAATATTCCAGCGTAGCTTCTGAATTTCCTTCCATGCCAGTGTGGTATTCCAGTGGCTCGATATCCTCCTGTTTAAGCGCTTCCATCACCTTTCTTAACTGAGATTGGTCTTCACAATAGATCAGCCAGCTTTGGTCGGCTTGATAATGTTTCTTAATTATATTAACGGCTAGTGGTACTTTGGCTTCAGCCTTTTTGGCGATACGTGAACGTTGAATGAAAAGGCTTTTAAGATATGGTGAGACAATGGTATTGCCGTCTTTATCACGTCGCGATCTTGCATATTCCCTGGATATTTTGTCAGTTTCGTCGGCCCATTGCCTTGACTCATCCGCACTGAAGTGAATAGCTTTGGGGAAATACTCATAAGGGACCAGTCGTTTGTCGCTGATCGCATCCAGCAAAGTATACGGTGGCTGAACAATGGGTCCAAAATAGTTCAGGATTTTCGCGGTCCCTTCCGGGTCGCCATAACGTTTAGGGGTTGCACTTAATCCCAGGCGGGGGCCTGACTCAATACCGGTGAGCGATTTGGAATTTTCATGGCTGCCGATTTCATGAACCTCGTCGGCTATGACCATAATATCTTGACCCTGGTTTATTCCCTTAAGGAATGTCTCTGTACGGGCTGTTTGCATGGTTACCAAAACAACTCGCTTCCCCAATCCCTCTAATCGAGATGTAAAGTCGCTTAGTCTGTTGTCTTCTTTCCATTTATTGTGTCCCGCACCTGCCTTTAGCAGTCTGACGCCTTCAATTTCATTGTTTAGTTCTTCATCCCATTGCTTATGCAGCAACCTGTCTGGAACCAGCACAATAGACAAGCCCTCTGGTTCCAGATGTTCTTTAAGAGCAGTAATCGCTGTAAATGTTTTTCCGCTGCCGGTTGCATGCTCAAGAATTCCTTGTTTACCTTGTTTGTTCCATTCTTCGATAGCTTTTACTTGATGTTTCAGAGGGCTACGATTGGTTTTTGATGTCTGCCTGTCATTGTTTTGAGTGTTTGTTCTTGTATGTCCAAGGCGGAAAAAATCTGTCACTTCATTACTATCAATGTCTTCCAGTGAGTTTTTTGCAACTGTTTTCAGCTTTTCAAAAGCAACATTGGGGAAAGGGAGTACCTCAAGATTGCGGTTCTGACCGTTCCACAACTCATCAAAATAGGCTTTGTTTCTGTTTGCCCGTTGCTGGTCGCTCCCTTCATGCCAGCTACAAAATACATCTAAAGTCTCATGGTTGCCGCGCTCATGCCAACCCCTCCATGTTTCATTAATGGAACCCTTGAAAACCATGGAATCACCAGTATCATCATAAAAGATACCAAGCTTTGCATGATATACGCCGATGGCCCGTGGAGAAAAAGCCAATTTTACATCCAGTGCGCCTACTGTAATTAATGTCGCAAGCGCCTCGGTGTTTTTTTCGATTTCCCTGCTGTTGAATACCAATTCGATATCTCGTAGCAAAGCCCCGGTCGCTCGCTCCAGTTTGCTGTCGTATCCTTCCTTCATGGCTGTAACATCTTCTTCAGTTAATTCTGGCGAACTGATTAAGCGTATCTTTCCACCCCGTTTTACAAATTCAATGACATCTGGCCCTATCAACAAGAAAACAGACGACCGGAAGAAACCGACAGATCTATCATATCGGGTTGAGGCGGACAGGCATGGCTTGTAAAAACTGTCAACTAAATTTACTTGTCCGGTAAAATATTCTTCCCGGAGGCGAAGGTTGCGTAGCATGTTCATTTTCAGATTGATCCCCTCCGCGACCTCCACGGGCGCATGAACAGGCGGTAGAGTAGCGGGATGTAGAATAGTGTGAGCAGGGTGGAGACGGCCAGGCCCCAGACCATGGATGCGGCTACCGGGCCCCACAGGAGTGATTCGCCGCCGAGTCCGGTGGCCAGCGAGAACAGGCCGGCGATGGTGGTCAGTGAGGTAATTATAATCGGGATGACCCGACGGCGGGAGGCGTAGACAATCGCGTTGGTGGCGCTCATGCCTGATTTCAGTCTGGCGTTGGCGGTCGATATCAGGACGATCGCGGCGTTTACCGCAATGCCCGCCAGGGCGACGATGCCGTAGAGGCTGAACAGGCTCAATGGATATTGGTTGACCAGCAAGCCGAGTATGACTCCGGTTGCGGCCATGGGTACTGTCATCATGATGAGAAAAGGTTGGAAATAGCTCCGGAACTGGGCGCCGAGTATCAGGTAGATCAGCCCCAGACCCAGCAGAAAAAATAATCCGATGGCGTTCAGGCTTTCCTGTATATCATCAATTATTCCACTGAAATCAAGGTCTATATCGGGATGCCGATGGCGAATGGATTGCCAGAATTCCCGTATCATCTGGTTGGCCTTGAATTCATCTGTCATGCCTTTGTGAATATCCGCCTCAATCGTGATATTGCGACGATAGTTGTAGTGGCGTATGGTGTCCGGGCTGTTGGAATAGGTGGCGTCAACCAGTTGATTGAGGGGGACCAGGCTGCCATCTTTTGAGGGCAGTCGAGCGCTGAGGATTTCACTGACCTGGTTCAAATTGTTTTCCGCCGTCAGGCGGATGTCGATTTTTTCACCCAGATAGCGGAAATTGGTGATCACTTCACCGTCCACCAGGAGTCGGAGTGTCTGTCCAATGGTATTCGGGTTGATCCCGGTGCGTTGTACCGCGGCGCTGTTGATTTGCAGGTTCAGGGTATTCTGGCCGGGAAGATTGCTGTCCGAGATTTCATGGAAGACTGGCTGCCCCGCCATGAATTGCTTGATTTCTTCGGTGACGCTGATGAGTTCATCGAGGTCGTCTCCGCGCACTTTGACACTGATTGCCCGGGTGATCGGGGGGCCGCCAGCCAGACGCAGGAAAGAAAGCTCTTCGATACCGGGAATCCCGGTCAGTTTCTCCTGCAGGGCGTGGATCAGTTCGTCTACAGAGCGGTTGGTTTTGTCTTTTGGTTCTAGGGAGACCAGGACCTGCCCGTATTGTTCACTGAAAATGATTTCGGTCTTGGTCAGCAGTTGCCCGGCATAGCTCACTACCGAACGGGTTTCTCCGGGTTCGATTTCCCCGTTTACAATCTGTTCAACCTGTAAAACCTTGTCCATGGTGGTATGCAGCCCGGTTCCCGACGGCATTTCGATACTGACGTAAAACAGCCGGATCGGGTCGCTGGTGAAGAAATCCACTTTGATTTTCTCGGTATGAACCGCGCCCAGGGCGCCGGAAAACAAGGTGATCAGGGTGGCCAGGGCGAGGATCGGGTGCCTGAAAACCCGGACCAGGAACCGGATGTAAATATGTCTCAGGGAGTGTTGGAATTTCTCCCGGGCCCGATGAATTCGCGAATTCCGCCTGAAATTCACTTTTGCCACAATAATATGCGCGGGCAGCAGCCAGTAGGCTTCAACCAGGCTGATGACCAGGGCGGTGGTTACAACCATGGGTATGATGAACATGAATTTGCCCAGTATGCCGGGCAACAGCATCAGTGGCAGAAAGGCCGCGATCGTGGTCAGGACTGCGGTGGTCACCGGGCGGATGACTTCCTGCAATCCCTGGATGGTGGCCTGTAGCGTGGCGGCGCCGCGTTGCAGGCGATAGTAGATCGCTTCGACCACGACTACGGCATCGTCGACCAGCATGCCGAGACTGATTACGATACCCAACAATACGGTGACGTTCAGCGTCTGTCCGATACTGTTCAGGAACCAGAATACGCCGGCCAGTATGAACGGAATCGCGATGCCGGTGAGCAATGCGATCGGAGCGCCCAGGAAAACCCAGGTCACGGCCAGTACCATGATCAATCCCAGGATCGCATTGGTTTGCATCGTGTTGAGGGCGTCGCGGGTGATTTGTGTCTGGTCATCGACCAGCGCCACGGTGACTCCCGTGTTTTTGAAACGGGATTGATTGTCGTCGATGTATTTTGAAACCCGTTCGACCAGTTGCAGTATGTTTTGTTTTTCCTGTTTGTTGATGGTAAACAGCACGGAGGGCTGCCGGTTGAATCGGACCAGTTGCGTAGCGGGTTCCCGGGCCTGCACGACCCGGGCGACTTCTTTCAGCAGAATCTCTCCCTGTGAGGTAATGATGGGCAGGTTATTCAGGTAATCGAGGTCGTAACGGCTGCCGGAAATCCGGATGGCCCAGTTGCTTTGCGCCACATCCAGGGCGCCGGCGGAGATGTTCCTGAAATAAAGCCGGATCGTGTCCGCAAGGTCGGAAGGCCCCAGGCCGAATTGTTCGAGTAATTCCGGGTTGAATACAATATGTATCTCCGGGTCGGACAAACCATTCTCCAATACACGACTCACGCCTTTCAGTTGTTCCAGGTCTTGCCGGATCAAGGCGGACTGGCGTCTCAGGTTCTCATCATCCACGACTGAACTGACCACCACGGTGGCTGTGGGCAGGGCGTTGTCGGTTGTGATCTCGATGATGAAGGGGTCCGGCGCGGTTTCAGGCAGCTCGTCCTTGATGTTCTCGATCTCGCGTCTCAGGTCGGCGACTCTTTTGTCATACGTTCTGTCGGTGATCTCATCAAACCGGACCAGCAACGTGGAAACGCCTTCCCGGCTGGTGCTGGAGACGAACTTGATGTCGGAAACCCTGCGTACCGCGTCTTCGATGACATTGGTTACCTGCTCTTCAACATCGGGGGTGGACGCTCCCGGATATACTGTGTTGATATTGATCCAGTTGAAGTTGATGGACGGGTCCTGCGCTCTTGGCATCAGTAGCCAGGAGCCGGTTCCCATGACCAGAACCAGGACAAATGTCAGGTTTGCCAGAACATGGTTTTGGAGAATACGCTGGAACATGACCTGGATAAAGACGCTGGAATAACCGGTTAATCGACGGTTATTGTCGCTCCATCGGTCAGGGCAAAGCGCCCGTCGGTCACGATCCGGGTTGTTTTCGGCAGGTCAACAACGACCGGCTGCCCCGGATTCGCTTCCGGGAGTGGGATGAACCGCGCCGTTTTATGGTTGTTGGAATCATCTGCGTTGTCGGAATCATCGACAATGAACAGTCCTCTCTGGCCGTTGCGTTCGACAGTCAGTGAGGCGGGCAGGATATTGCCGGGCAGTGACCATCGTAATCTGCCGATGGAGCCGGCAAGGGGCCTGGTTCCCGTGAAGCGGAGCCGGACGACCCGGCTTTGGGAAGCGGAATCCACCACGGTCAGGGCGGAGCGGACGGTGACCGGGTAAATCTCGTCCTCGCGCTCGAACAGGAGCGACGGGGAGGCGGTCACCTGTTCCAGCTCGCTGTGGTTGAGACGCCCTTCCAGTTCAATGCTTTTTGTATCGGTTAATGAGATGATTCCGCTTCCCGGAGTCACGAAATTGCCCGCTTCGCTGTGTACTCCGGTAATGACGCCGGGGAAGGGGGCGGTGATGTCGCATTTGCCGACCTGTCTGCGGGCGATATGGATGCTGATATTGCGGGATTTGATGCGGGCCGTCACCGAGTTCAGTTCGGACTGTTTTTGGTTGATGGCTTCCTCGGATGCGTTATTGGATTTGCTCAGCTGATTGAGTCGCGCGAGTTGTTTGCTGGCGAGCTCCCGGGTCGCGGCCAATACGTCCAGTTCGGCTTTTGCCTGTTCCAGGGTCAGTTGGTGGTCGGTGCAGTCAAGCCGGGCAACCAACTGGTCTTTTGTGACCGTGTCGCCTACTTTCACGGGTAGCTCGCTGATGGTCGTGGTCAGCTGGGATGCGACGGTGGCCTGGCGCAGGCTCAGGACTTGAGCGGGAGCCGAGCGGGTGATTTTGATTGTAAGCTGTTCCAGGGGCTGTGCCTGAACCCGGATTTCGGCGCCGGAACCCGTTGCCTGGAGCAGACATGAAAATAGCAGGAGGGATTTGCCGGCGGGAGGCCGCATATCAGTATTGATGCAGTATTCTCAACATCCGGCGCAGGGGTTCAGCCGCTCCCCACAGCAGTTGATCGCCGACCGTGAAAGCGGAAACCATGCCTTTTTCGAGGTTCAGTTTCCTGAGTCGGCCAACCGGGATATCCAGTGTTCCTGAAATGGCCGCAGGGCACAATTGATTTAAGGAGGTCTCGCGCTCATTGGCGACCAGGGTCACCCACTCATTGGCCAGGTTCAGGATTTCCTGTATTTCATCCAGTGGCAGATCCTCTTTCAGTTTGATGGTGAACGCCTGGCTGTGGCAGCGCATGGTTCCGATTCGGATGCAGGTACTTTCAACCGGAATCGGCGCATCGGCCTGTCGTCCCAGGATTTTGTTGGTTTCCACCGAGCCTTTCCATTCTTCCCGGCTGGTTCCGGAGCCGGTATCCTGGTCAATCCAGGACAGCAGGTTGCCGGCCAGCGGATAGCCGATTTCATCTTTCGGGAATCCGGCGGAACGCATGGTTTCGATCACGTTCCGGTCGATATCCAGGATTGAGCGGTCGGGGTCGGCCAGCAATTCACCGGCATTGAGGCTGACTCTGCCCATTTGTTCTACCAGTTCCCGCATTTGCCGGGCGCCGCCGCCGGAAATCGCCTGATAGGTCATCACTGTCATCCATTGGATCAGGTCCGCGCTGAACAATCCGTCCAGGGCCATCATCATCAGGCTGACTGTGCAGTTGCCGCCGATAAAATCCCGGTGTCCGTCGGCCAGTCCCTGTTCGATTACAGGCAGATTGACCGGGTCCAGAATGATCGTGGAGCTTTCCGCCATTCGCAGGGTAGAGGCCGCGTCAATCCAGTATCCGTCCCAGCCTTGCCGACGGAGTTCCCGGTGTACGGCCGCGGTGTAGCCGCCGCCCTGACAGGTGACAATGGCATCGAGTTCGCGCAGGGATTCGAGATCGCGGGCATCCGCCAGTGGCGCTGCCTGACGCCCGATATCCGGCCCCGGTTGCCCGGCCTGTGAAGTGGTATAGAAGACAGGTTCGTCTATCCGGTCGAAATCCTGTTCCTCGCGCATCCTTTCAAGAAGCACGGAACCCACCATGCCCCGCCAGCCGACGAAACCGACACGATGTAGCTGCATTATAAATTCTTTAACCCAGGTTGATTGAAGGAAACAAACGCCTGATTATACTGATTTCCCGGCAAAAAACAGGAATGATCATGAACAATTGATCACGAACCAGGGTCTCCTTGCGGGCGGGCACGGAGACCCGCCCCTACGATGGGCGGTCGGTTACGGTTTTGATATCTTCAACGGAAATAACTCTTCACAGGAGTTTGATCAAGACAGGAATTTGACCAAGGCGACGATCAGCCCTCCCTGAGCGATGAGCGCTCCGAACATCCATTTCAGTAAATCAGCCTTGAGTAACGAAATATCGGATTGGGTTGCCAGTCGCAGGGCTTCGATATCGGCTTTGGTTGCCAGTCGCAGGGCTTCGATGTCAGATTTGGTTCCCTGTCGCAGGGCTTCGATGTCAGATTTGGTTCCCTGTCGCAGGGCTTCGATGTCAGCCTTGATCGTTTCGATGTTGGCTTTGGTTTCCTGTCGCAGGGCTTCGATGTCGGCTTTGGTTTCCTGTCGCAGGGCTTCGATGTCGGCTTTGGTTGCCAGTCGCAGGGCTTCGATGTCGGCCTTGATCGTTTCGATGTCGGCTTTGGTTTCCTGTCGCAGGGCTTCGATGTCGGCTTTGGTTGCCAGTCGCAGGGCTTCGATGTCGGCCTTGATCGTTTCGATGTCGGCTTTGGTTTCCTGTCGCAGGGCTTCGATGTCGGCTTTGGTTGCCAGTCGCAGGGCTTCGATATCGGCTTTGGTTGCCAGATTGGTATTGAGCAGGGCAACCTGCTCCTCGGCCAGGGTCTCGGCCTGTTTTTCTGTGAACCCACTCTCTGTCAGATGCTTGACAAAGCGGTGGGTATCGAATGCGATGGCTTGGAGCATGTTCTGATTATAGGTATCCCTTCGGTGCAGTACAAGAGTTTATAAAAATTTGCAGCAATTCCCGCCAGGGAATAATGGATAGAGGGATGACGGTTGAGAGTTGGATTTTTCTGCGGGCTGTTTCTTCAGGGCGAGCAGAGCCGGGCTGCCGGGTTGCCGCAACAAAAAGGACGGGCTTTGTGTACGCTGAAAATCCCCCCGGAACACACCGGGTCACGGAAGAGCTCAAGGGGGGTCGGGGAGGGACGGGGGAGAGTATCCGAAAGCGATTCCATGAAACAGGCTTTCCCAACTGCTGATCAGATACTCATCAAACAGGGCTCGCATCTTCCGCCACAAGGCGCTGCGACTGTGGCGGCTCATCAGCGCCCGGTTGAACACCGCACAGCAACGCAGTTGTATCTGGTCAATCAGAAAGGCCAGCATCATCAAATGCGTCAGTACAGTAGACAGGTATTGATTGCCGTGACCAAAGTTGTGTTCCAGGCCGTAGCCCTGGTTCTTCAGCGTATTGAAGGTTTCGTTCTCGATGCGCCAACGGGCGCGACCGACCCGCATCAGTTCATAGACGTTGGATTCGTCAATCGGCAGGTCCGTAACCCAACAGAAGCGTCGTTCCCGGCCATCGGGGCGAATCTCCTGACAGGACAGGAAGTTCACTTCCAGATCAAAGTGCGCGTCATTTAACGGGACTGCATGGAGAAACCGGAAACGGAAACGGACACCGTCCTCTCCCGACACTTCGAGGGCGCCCGTGGTTGTCGTGGCCTCCACCCAACGGAATAACTCCGCATGAGACCCCGGCTTCACTCCGAGCATAAAGCGCATGTCCAGCGACTCCAGCAGCCGGATATGCGGCCCGTTCGCGGCCAAAGCATCTTCCACCACCAGCAGCCTCAAGTGTGGATGATTGCGACGAACCCGTCTCAGCAACCGCTTCGATGCAGCCCGTTCACAGTCATTCTTCGTCGCACCGTCCCGCTTTCCAATGGCCTCGGGCATCAACGGAATCACTTCCCGACAATCCGGGTGCACCAATACCGCAGCCAATAACTGATGGTAATACGTAACCTCGCCGTTCCGGTGGCGTTTCTCACAACAGCAGCGACAGCGAACCTGCCGGGAAGAAAAGACCCCGGTCCCGTCTACCGACAACACATAATGACCGCCCGGCCCCGCAAAACCTTCCAGTCCCTTGCCCCTCTGCAACCGCGCAAACAACCGCTTGTAAACCGGCTCAAACGCATGCGGCTCCACTTCATCCAAACGCTCCCGCATATACGTGTCGCACGGCGCCTGTCGAATCCCGAACAAAGTCCGCAAGTTATGACGAACCGCCTGTGCATGACGACAACGGTCAAACTGCAACAAGGAAGGATACTTCAGACTGAACATCGCCAGACCGGACATCAGAACATCCGGCAAAGACAGCTTGCGAACCTGCCTGGAATCGGGAAATGACTCAAAAGACGTGCGAACAACCTGGTATAACCCGTGAGCGGATAAATCCTTGCGACTGACTGGATGGTTCATGACCTCTCCTCTGTTTCTTGAAATTGGAACCGTAGAATACATCCCTTCAGGACAAAAGTTTACGATAAACTTTCTTTAAACTCCCTCAAATCCCTTGATAGCCCTCATCATCTGTAGCTGGCGGGAATTGCTGAAAAATTTGTCAGCGCAATTCTAAAATGTCCCCTTTTTTATTAGGGGGGATTGATGGACAAGGGGGTCATCACATTGAGTATTGGGGAGTTGGATCGAGTTTCGGTCATTCAAGATGTTATTGGCAAACGACTTCGTCAGCATCAGGCAGCCCGGTGTTTGGGTCTGAGTGTTCGGCAGGTCAAGCGTCTGGTGCGCCGCTATCGGGAGTTTGGGGCAGAGGGACTGGTATCGGGTCATCGGGGAAAGACTTCGGGGAATGCCCGGCCTGCGTCTGTGCGTCAGGCGGTGTTGTCTTTGGTTCGGGAACGTTACCGGGACTTTGGCCCGACTTTGGCGAGTGAGAAGCTGCTGGAGATTCACGGGGAGTCCATTTCCCGGGAAGCTCTGCGCGGATGGATGATCGCCGACGGGCTGTGGCAACCCAAATCACGCCGCAAGGCTCGCATTCATCCGCGCCGGGTGCGTCGCCCCTGTTTCGGGGAGTTGGTGCAGATTGACGGTTCTCCGCATGACTGGTTTGAAGGACGGGCGGAGCCGTGCACCCTGATCGTGTTCATTGATGACGCCACCAGCCGCCTGTTGGCCTTGCGTTTTGTCCCATCTGAGACGACTCAAGCCTACCTGGAGACCCTGGCACAGTATCTGAAGCAGCATGGTCGGCCGGTGGCGCTGTACAGTGACCGACACAGTATCTTCCGCGTCAATCATCCCCAGCGCGAAGGAGAACGGACTCAATTCTCCCGTGCCTTGAGGACCCTGGACATCCAACCCATACACGCCCATACCCCGCAAGCGAAAGGACGAGTGGAACGAGCCAACCAGACGCTACAGGACAGACTGGTGAAGGAACTACGACTTCGCAATATCTCGAACCGGGAAACCGCGAATACCTTCCTGCCCGCCTTTATCGAAACGTACAACCAACGCTTTGCCGTAGCCCCCCAAAGCGCCCACGATACCCACCGACCCGTCCTGCACACCCCATCCGAACTCGTCCTGATCCTGTGCCCACAGCATACCCGCACCCTGTCGAAGAACCTGACCTGCCAATTCCAAAACCGCGAGTATCAGATACAGACCCCAGGCCCCGGCTATGCCTTGCGAAAGGCCGCGATCACCGTGTGTGCGGCCTTCGACGGAACCATTACCCTACTGTACCAAGGACGCTCCCTCCCGTACCGAATCCTCCAACCAGGAGAACCCCCCATCCCACTGGCCGATGAGAAGAGCGTGGCCGATGTCGTTACACAGGCCAGAGCGAACCAGGGACGACGATCACAGTGGAAGCCCGCGCCCGATCATCCGTGGCGGCGGTGTCCGGTGACCAACGGAACACACGCCAGATGAGCCCGGACTTGCAGCAGTGGGCCCCTGTGGGTTGGACTCCATTCGCTACACTCATTATCGTACAACCCACAGGGACATTTCCTTAAGTAAAAGACGACATTTTAGAAATGCGTTGACACATTTGTGCAACTGGAGAATGCATGAACATGCGCCGCTACCTCCCACTACCCGTTCCGGGTAAACATACCAACCGTTGCGTCGCTTCGTTCCGACGGGTTGAAATTCTCCTGGTCTGGGTGGCAACAATACGGTAGAATGGGCGGTCAGTTTGATGTGAAATACCTTACACATTATCCACAGGATTTCATTAGTAATGTTTCAACTTGTGTCTTACAAGGGACTGAACTCCCGTCAGCAGGAGAACTACAACTTTCAGAAGGTCGCCGCACGGCTCGCGGACTACGGTTTCAACTGCCTGCGCCTATCCGACGATTGGCAGGGAGCAGATTTCATCGCGTGCCACGTCAATAATGAGACTTTTCTCAAGGTGCAACTCAAGGGACGGCTGGTTATCGATAAGAAATATTGTGGAAAAGACATCTTCATCGCCTTTTTCCATGGGGATGATTGTTACGTTTATCCACACGACGAATTTCTAAATTACCTGATTCAACAAGGCAGACTAGGTGGGCGCGGCAGAGTAAAAGGTTGGGAGGAAAAAGGTATACGCTCTTGGCCAGAACCGCCTTCTTGGGCGCTTGAACTGATTTCCGATTACAGGGTTTGATGATGAAAATTGCGTTGGCCATGGCACTGCCGGGCAATACGACTATTGGGGGCCACATCCCGGATTTGTGAAGTTCGCCTTTCAGGAACACGATTAATCAGACATGCCTTAAAGCTTATGAACTGGGTATCAGAGAATGAATTGTATGCCTTGATTGGCCTTGCAATAAATTTGGAGGACACTTCGCCGGGACAAACTGCCCCTGATTTATGGGCTTTCACGGACAATGAATTTGAACTCCCTTCCCATTGGAAAGAGTGGTTGGGTAGATTCAGGGTGGAAGATATTGAAGGAAGTAACCTGTTTCTGGTGTGTAAGATTGAGAAACCACAGGGGGCATTTGACAGGTCGTTCAAGTTAGCGCAAAGGCGTGTAATGAATTTTTATAGCGGGTTGCTGCTTACTTCGACATTTTCTCCTGCTGAACAGCCATTTTTGTTTGCGGGAGAGGGTACAAACGGGGAGGCCCTGATTAATCGATGGGAAGAATTCAGTCGGCCGGTAGAATGTCACCCTTCACCTTACCCTGAAATTCCGAGAGGGAGCATCAAGCAAGCGGCGAACATTGCGCAGAATCTTAACGAGATATGGACGGGGGAGCCACCTACCAGAGAAATTTTGAGGCTCGCCAGAGTAGCTACGATCTATAGCAATGCCCGTTGTATGGATGATCCACTTGACCGTATCCATCAGTATGTTCGATGCTTGGAGGGCTTTATTGTGCCTAAAATAGGGAATACTAAGAGGGATTTCAAGAAACGAACCGGTCTATTTATTGGGGAAAGCCATGCGCAGCGGATGGGAGAAATATATGACGTACGCAGCAAGGTCGAACACCTTAAGGAAGTTGAATATCTGGAAGTGTCAAAATTGGATATAAAACCTGAAGTGTTGGAAAAAGAAGTGGTTATCGAAAAGGCCGCACGAGAGACTTTGGAACATATAATTACCCGAAAGGGATTATGGAAGCATTTTGGCAATGAAGAAGCGTTGGAATGCTTCTGGCGCCTGCCTGATGACGAAAGGAGAGATATTTGGGGCCAACCTGCAGATTGGAAATAAAACTGAACGAGGTTTAAAGAATAAGAGAGTCCTTATCCTTGTCCAGTTCCTCCTTCTTTTGGATCTGTTAATTACTCCATCCTCTCAAGAAATGGAGCCTCCGACAAACCTGGGGCGGTTCAATTTGTAGCGGCTCTGACCGACACGCGCACTCGCGCGTTAGCTGGACCGGGAAGCTGTCTTGAGTCGATTCAACAGCTTGCGTTCGGGCCTATTTTCCAAGGATCGAGCCCATTAGTTTTTTCTCAGACTTGGAGAATTCTCGGCGGATGACAACCAATTGGTTGTTTTCACTCATATTTAGGGGTCCCAGTTTTGCCGGTTGCTTGCGTTGATCGACTTTCATAAAAAAAGTGAATCCGCCATATATGTAGAATCTGTAGTAATTGACACCAGAGAATCTTTCGGGGTGTGGATCAGCCATAAACAGCTGCCCCGTATTCGCCTTCATTGAAGAGCGAGGCTGTTACAGAAAAATCATCGGCGCTACCCGGTGTTTGTGAACGGATATTCGAGGCTAAGATATTGTGCCATTTTGTGCCCAGATTAACTCTGCCGAATAGTACATGGTCGCACGCGTCAGCTCGCCATAGCATAGACATGACCCAGAGTTTTAGTTTTGGGTAGTCGATGTCGACTGTGAATCCATATTTGAATGACCCAAGGAGTGGAGTTCCAGTCACGCCAGTTTTATGCGTCTTCACGAATTCCACTCCATACGTGTCATATGGGCTAAAAAACTCTTCACAATTTAGACACAGGAAGCGCCCAATTACGCCGGTAGGGGATTTTTGCCCATGGGCGATGGCTTGAGAATAGGTTGTCATGACATCAGATTCCGGTTGCGCATCCAAATGGAGGGCTTTGGGCACTACGTGCGACTGTTAAGAGCAAATAGACTTGTCCGGTTTTATAGCAAATGAATTGTCCGCTATGATGATACCTTGATTCATCCTCCGGGTTAACCCGGAGGATGAATCAAACCGAACGTGCGCGGCGGACCGGACGCGGTCGTTCGGATGCGAGTTCATAGTAATTGCCCCTTGGCATCGTATCGGGCCAGTTCTCTGGGGCCGTGATGAACCGCCAGACCCTGATCCGGGTAATCCAGTACCTGGACGCGGGCTTTTACGTAATGGCAACGATGCCGATCTGCCGGAATCTGTAGCACTTTGCGCCGATAGCGCACACAGTTGTCTGCACCCACCATTCGCTCATGGCGCTCACACAGAATGTCATCCAGTACCGATGGATCGCGACAGGCCACAAAGGCGCTGCCGGGTTCACGAGCCGGTTTCTTGAACTCGGCATGGTAGGCGGGCAGATACTCGTTTTGGAGATAGCGGTTGGCCGTGTCCATATCGGTGATGCCAGCGCTGGCCAGTTCCTTGACCAGACGGTCCTGGTGGGTTCGAAAGACCCGCTCACAGCGCCCGCGCGCCTGCGGTGAGTAGGCTGGAATCATCTCGATGCCCAGTTGCTTCATGGCGCGTCCGAACTGTGTGGGATTGTTCTTGTCCACTTTGCCTCCAGCCTGGGGCGTATGCCAGTAATGACTGCCTCGATCCGTGTACAGCGAACAGAACAGTCCTTTCGATTCAATCACTTCGCGCACCCCCCGGAAACTGCTGCGAGTGCCTTCCTGTTCACAGAAAAACATCGAGTAATGCTCATTGGTCGCATCGTCCATCGTCACAATCAAATCCCAGCGCTGACCCTCCACCCACTCGTGGGTACTGCCGTCCTGATGCAACATCATCCCCGGCCACGGCGACGACTCCCGTCTCTTGCGGTGCGCCCCGCGCTTCGCGTACCGCTTCACCACACCCGCTCCCTGCAACTGACTCTTCACCCACGTATAACTCCTCTGACCTCCATCCCGACGATACCAAAAATGAAAGTGCTTCACGTTCCAACCCCGGTGATGATCTCGATAACGCTCCACCACATCCATCACTTCGTCTACCGGCGCCCGACGATGCGACACTTCACTCAAACGACGATCACACAATCCGTCCAGTCCTTCTTCCTCGTAACGATCTACATAACGACGGAATGTGCGACTGCACACCCCCAATAAATTCGCCGCTTCTTCCTGCGTCAATCGACTCTTGTTCCAACCCTCATACGCTTCTTCAAATCTCATTAGCCTGGTCTCCTGTAACCACTCCACCCGGTTCATCCAGCACCCCCTTTCAGTACTGTGTAAAACCGGACAGTTTATGTGCTACTCAACCGGACAATTCATTTGCTCTCTACATTTTTCTGAATATGGCTTGTGGATTGCGGGGGCTCCCTTTAGAATACAGGCCCCCGGTATCGGGGATACGGTGTTTCAAGGTTTGCCGGTTGAATCGGCGGTTTTCAGGATTGCTGGTCGGCATTACTTTGACACAGGTAATAATCCGCTAAAGAGGAATAAGTCATGGCCCTGGGCGCCGAAGAGAAGGCCGCTGTTGTCAAGGAGCATCAGCGTTGTGAGGGGGATACGGGTTCTCCGGAAGTTCAAATTGCGCTGATGACAGCGCGCATCCTGGATCTGTCCAATCATTTCAAGATTCATATACACGATCATCATTCCCGGCAGGGTTTGCTGCGGCTGGTCAATCACCGCCGGAAACTGCTGAGCTATTTAAGAAAAACTGATGTCGAGCGCTATCGGGCGCTGATCAGCAAGCTGGGCCTGCGCAAGTAGCAGTCAAACTCTACAGGAGACAATAAATTGAATAAAGTTGTAAAGACCTTTCAGTATGGTCAGCATGAGGCGCGTCTTGAAACCGGCGCCATTGCCAGACAGGCGGATGGCGCGGTACTGGCGAGTATGGGCGATACCATGGTACTGGTCACGGTGGTTGCGCGCAGGGACTATCGCGGGCATGATTTTTTCCCGCTGACCGTGGATTACGAGGAAAGAACCTATGCCGCGGGCAAGATTCCCGGGGGGTTTTTCAAGCGCGAAGGACGGCCTTCGGAGAACTCGATCCTGACCTGCCGGTTGATTGACCGGCCGATCAGGCCGCTGTTTCCCAGGGGCTTCATGAATGAAGTGCAGGTCGTGGTTACGGTCATGTCGATTGATCCGCAAATCAGCGCCGACATTGTCGCGATGATCGGAACATCGGCGGCGCTCGAGATATCCGGAATTCCGTTCAATGGGCCGATAGGCGCCGCCCGTGTGGGTTATGTCGATGGTGAATATGTGTTGAACCCCGACCTTTCGGTATTGTCCGAGCAGTCGTCGCTGGATCTGGTGGTCGCCGGCACTGAATCCGCGGTCCTGATGGTGGAATCACAGGCCAGCATTCTGACCGAAGAGCAAATGCTCGGCGCCGTCGTGTTCGGTCATCAGCAGAGCCGGACCATGATTGAAGCGGTCCGGGAGCTCGGCCAACAGGCGGGCAAGGCGAAGTGGGACTGGTCCGCCCCTGCCGGAAGAGATCAAACGCTGACCGACCGGGTGGCCGGGCTGGTTGGAGACCGTATTGCCGAAGCCTACCGGATTACCGACAAGATCAAGCGGTTGGAGGCCATCGCGGAGATCAGGAGTGATGTCGTTGCCGGGATTGTCCCGGAAGGCGGGGGAGACGATGTCGCCGCTGAGGTGATTGCGGAAATCCAGTCTCTTGAGAAAAGCCATGTGCGCGGCAGCATCATTGCCGGCAACCCCAGAATTGATGGCCGCGATACCCGCACAGTCCGCCCCATCCATATCGAGACCGGCGTCCTGCCGCGAACCCACGGTTCAGCCCTGTTCACTCGCGGCGAAACCCAGGCAATCGTTGTGGCTACGCTGGGAACCGAACGGGATTCCCAGATTATTGACGCCCTGGAAGGCGATTATCGGGATGGTTTCATGCTGCACTATAATTTCCCTCCATTCTGTGTCGGTGAAACCGGACGGGTGGGTAGCCCGAAGCGACGTGAAATCGGGCATGGCCGCCTGGCAAAACGCGGTATCATGGCTGTACTGCCGAGCCGGGAGGAATTTCCCTATACCATGCGGGTGGTTTCAGAAATAACCGAGTCGAATGGTTCGAGTTCGATGGCGAGCGTCTGTGGAACCAGCCTGGCGCTGATGGATGCGGGGATTCGTATCAAGCAGCCGGTGGCCGGTGTGGCTATGGGTTTGATCAAGGAAGAGGAGCGCTTCGCGGTACTGACCGATATTCTGGGTGATGAAGATCATCTCGGCGACATGGATTTCAAGGTGGCCGGGACTGCGGAAGGCATTACCGCCCTGCAAATGGACATCAAGATTGATGGCATTACCGAGGAAATCATGCGACAAGCGCTGGAGCAGGCGAAGGAGGGGCGCCTTCATATACTCGGTGAAATGAACAAGGCGCTGGCCGCTCCGCGCCAGGAAATGTCGGAGTTCGCGCCACGAATCGTCACGATCAATATCAATCCCGGGAAAATTCGGGATGTCATTGGCAAGGGCGGGGCGGTTATCCGGGCATTGTCGGAAGAAACCGGCGTCAACATTGACATTGACGATGACGGCACCGTGAAAATTTCCTCTACGGATAACGCGGCGGCGAAAGAAGCGATCCGTAGAATCGAACAGATTACCGCTGATGTCGAGGTCAATACCGTGTATGACGGCAAGGTCGTTCGATTGATGGATTTCGGCGCGTTCGTCAATATTTTGCCGGGGCGGGATGGTCTGGTTCATATCTCGCAGATTTCAAATGAACGGGTGAATCAGGTCAGTGACGCGCTCAAGGAGGGTGACCGGGTGAAGGTGAAAGTCCTTGAGGTGGATAAACAGGGCCGTGTGCGACTCAGCATGAAGGCGGTCGAAGGGAATTAGGCCGGGATACGGTCATTCGCGTGTTCACAGGTTCTTGATGACAGACCACGAGGATATACAGCGGGAGGATATACGGCAGGACTCCAGAACGGTTGCCTCTGCTGAGACTGCGGGTGAGACTGCGGGCCAGAAACTGGCCGCTACACGGGAAAGTTGGGGAATATCCGTACAGGAGGTGGCGCAGAGCCTGAATCTGAATGTCAGTATTATTCAGGCAGTCGAGGCTGATGATTACGACCAGTTGCCCGGCTCCACTTTCGCCAGGGGTTATATTCGGGCTTATGCCAATCTTCTCAGGTTGAACCCGGATGAGTTGATTGCGACGCTCGGTGTGAGTCCGGTCCAGATGATGGACATGCCATTGGGGGGCGGTGCCGCCGGATTCGGGGGGAAATCCCTGATAGCGAAGAAAAAACGTGGTTTTTTGTTCAAATTCTCTGTCTTCGTTATTGTATTGTTGTTTGCCGTTCTGGCGCTGTTCGGGCTGAATCACTGGCTGCAACCGGATTTGAAGAAGCTTGTCGCTCCCTATCAGTTCCTGATGCCGGAAATCAATGAAAGCAACCCGGAATGATGGTTTGCGGGCGGGCACGGGGACCCGCCCCTACGATGATGGGTTGGTTCGGACGGGCATGGAGAGCCGCCCCTGCGGTTGAATACGACATCACTTGTATGATTGAAATTCCCTGATATTGAGGCCAAAGTATCGGGGGGGCGTGAGGGGTGCTTCGTGTCATCACAGGTGAAGAACGTGTTTTGTTTTTGCACCGTGGGGGAGTAGGAAACCCCTCACGCCGATTCTCTGCTCCGAACAGATACCTGGGAAAACCAGTCCCGAATACAAGTGGGGAGCAGGATTTGATTGTAGCGTACAGGGGGTTTGAAATGAAACAATCTATTCAAAGAGTAGCGGGTATAGATGTAGGCAAGAGTCGTTTGGACGTATTCCGGTCACCCGGTTCGGTTCAGGTCTTTGAGAATACTCTGTTGGGGGTGAACCAGGTATTGGCCTGGGTCGAAGAACAGGAGATCGAACAGGTGGTACTGGAAGCCAGTGGAGGATATGAGCGGGGATTGCTGGATGGGTTGCTGGGAGCGGGTATACAGACGGTTCGGGTGCACCCGTCGCGGGTACGCGCCTTTGCCCATGCGCTGGGTCTGCAAGCGAAGACGGATGCGTTGGATGCGCGTTTGCTGTGTTGGTATGGAGAGAGGCTGGAGTTATCCGGGAGTCAAGCTGTATCGCGTTCTGTGCGTTGTTTACGCGATCATCTGGATCGTCGCAGGCAGTTGGTGGAGCAACGGGTTGGAGAGAAGAATCGGTTGGAGAAGAATCCGCCCGATTGGATGAGGGAGTCGTGTGTTCGTCATATTGTCTGGCTGGATCGGGAGATTGAGTGTTTGGACCGGCTGATCCGCAAAATGCTCCAGCAAGGCGATCTGGCCGGGCGAGCGGAGTTGCTGCGAAGCGTCAAAGGAGTGGGGGAAGTTACGGCAGGTGTATTGTTAGCTTATTTGCCGGAATTGGGGAGCGGTTGTGGCAAGTCCTTGAGCGCCCTGGTGGGCGTGGCGCCGTGGGCACGGGACAGTGGTCAGCATCAGGGCAAGCGGAGTATTCGCGGAGGCCGTCAGGCGGTGCGCCGCGCACTGTATATGTCGGCGCTGTCGGCGGTTCGTCATGATCCGGACTTGCGACGCTTTTACCGGGGCTTGCGAGATCGCGGCAAGCCGGGCAAGGTCGCCCTGGTGGCCGTCATGCGTAAGATGTTATTGCTCTTGCATGCGATTGTTCGACGAGGAACACCGTGGGTGGAAACTCCGAACCCGATCCAATAAAAAAACTGGACTTAAAACACAGATACTCCCCCCTTGAGGGGGAGTCGGCGATACAAGAGCGTAGCTCGCCGGAGAGCCGGTGGGGGGAGTAATGCGCGGGAATTGACGTTTCGCGGGCGGGCACGGAGACCCGCCCCTACGATGGGGCGGGTGTCGGTTGTGGATTTCAAGGGAATGGGCGGGTGCGGGGATTTGCCCCTGCGTCGGGGTTGATTGGCAAGCTGATTATGGTGCGGAGTCCGGGCGTGTTGTCCTCCAGTGTGATGGTTCCACCGTGCATGCTGACTACCGCCTGGACCATGCTCAATCCCAGGCCATTGCCGCTGCTGCCCCGGCTTTGATCCAGGCGGTAGAAGCGGCGAAAGACATGTCCTCTCTCTGACGCGGGAATTCCCGGCCCATTGTCGGCGATGGTGATGACCAGCCGGTTATCCTGGCGTGTCAGGGCAACTGAAATAGCGCCGTGGTCGGGGGTGTATTTGATGGAGTTCTCGATGACGTTGGCAATCGCCTGAAACAACAGATCCCGGTCGCCGACAGACAGGACGTTTGCATCAAGCCGGGTTTCCAGGCTTTGTTGTTTCTCGTCACTGAGCGGCTCGTAAAACTCGACGATGTCGGCCAGCAGTGTCTGGAAGTCGATTGGCCGGAAGCCGGCCTTGACCTGCCTGGATTCAATTCTGGCAATGCGAAGCAATGCGTTGAAGGTGGCCAGCAGAGAATCCGCTTCCTGGATGGATTGTTCGAGGTTGGTTGCCGCTCTCGATGAGAATTCTTCTCTCAATCTGGCTTCTTCCAGATGTTGACGCAGGCGGGTCAGGGGGGTTCTCAAATCGTGGGCAATGTTGTCCGATACTCTTTTTATGTCCTCCATCAGCATCTGGATTCGATCAAACATCTGGTTGAGGTTGGCGGCGAGTTGATCGAAGTCGTCGTTGCGGCCGGTGTCGGGTACACGTCTGGATAAATCCCCGGACATGATCGCCTGCGCCGTCTGGTTGATTCGCTCGATTTTGCGGACGGTTCTTCGGCTGAGCAGCAGGCCGCCGATCAATGCCAGCAGAACCATGATCGCCAGTCCCCAGGTCAGGGCCTGCACAATGAGCCGTTTCGCCTCGACAAGCTGATGGATGTCACGTCCTACGAGCAGGCCGTATTGTCCGGGGAGTCGGAATATCTTTGCCCGGGCGAGGTGGGTTTCATTGGTTTGACTGTTGATTTCAAGTCCGAACTCAATCCAGTCGTTGTTGATGGAGGCGTTTTTCGGCCATCTGTCCAGGTTTCCCACCAGGGGTTGCAGGGTAAAGGTGGCTAATAAGTAAATCGAGTTTCCGGTGGCCTGTTGCCGATTGATCCGTTCGGCGATCAGTTCAGTCAAACCCTGCAAGCCTTCCTGATCATAGCGTTCGGCCAGACCCTGAATTTCAGCCTGGATCGTGCTGTCCATCTGCTCGGTCATGTAGGACACGGTGAACAGGTAGAAAAAGTAGAACAGCAGAAGGGTCGAGGCGCTGAATATGAAGGCGTACAGCAACGCCAGCCGTATCGTATAGCTGTGGAACAGGCTATGTCTTTTCCGCGCGTAAGATATAGCCTGTTCCACGGACAGTATTGAGCAGGGGAGCGCCGAAATTCTTGTCTATTTTGCTGCGCAAACGGCTGATATGAACATCAATGACATTGGTTTGCGGGTCGAACTTGTAGTCCCAGACATTTTCCAGCAACATGGTTCGTGTTACCACTTGATTGCTGTGTCTCATGAGGTATTCAAGCAGGCGAAATTCCCGGGGCTGGAGCTCTACCACGCTGTCTCCGCGTTTCACTTCTCTGCCCAGCAGGTCCATCACCAGGTCTCCGGCAATCAGGGTGGTTCCTTGAGTTTCGACCGCGGCTCTCCGGAATAGCGCGTCGAGGCGCGCCAGCAGTTCTGAAAAAGCGAATGGCTTGGTCAGGTAATCGTCACTGCCTGCCTTTAATCCTTCAACACGGTCGTTGACATCTCCCAACGCGCTCAATATCAGGGCCGGGGTATGGTTGTTTTGTTGTCGCAGGGTCGAGACGATGGTGAGGCCGTCCATTGCCGGCAGCATCCGGTCTACGATCAGCGCCTGGTAGTCTCCGTCTCTGGCCAGGGTGAAACCGTGATCGCCCTGAGAGGCGATATCGACTTCATGGCCCGCTTCCACCAGTCCTTTTTGTATATAGGCCGCGGTTTCCTGATCGTCTTCAATGATGAGTATACGCATGGCGGCGGGAATGCCGTTAGTGTTCGAGGATCTGGCTGAGAAACAGTCTGGTGCGTTCGTGTTGCGCGTTGTCGAAGAAATCGTTCGGGTTGTTTTGTTCGATGATTTCTCCGCCATCCATGAAGATAACCCGGTCGGCCACGGTCTTGGCGAAGCCCATTTCGTGGGTTACGCACAACATGGTAATTCCTTCGCCGGCCAGTTCAACCATGACATCCAGCACTTCCTTGATCATTTCCGGGTCGAGCGCTGATGTGGGTTCGTCGAAAAGCATGATGCGCGGCTTCATGCACAGGCTGCGGGCGATGGCGACCCGTTGTTGTTGTCCACCGGAAAGCTGCCCCGGATACTTGTTCGCCTGTTCGGGAATTTTCACTCTCTCCAGGAACTGCATTGCGACCTCTTCCGCCTCTGCCTTCGGGGTCTTGCGTACCCAGATCGGGGCCAGTGTGCAGTTTTCGAGCACGGTCAAGTGCGGAAACAGGTTGAAATGCTGAAATACCATGCCCACTTCCCGTCTGACCAATTCAATTTTCTTGAGGTCGTTGGTCAGTTCAACCCCGTCGACGATGATGTCGCCCTGTTGATGCTCCTCCAGCCGGTTGATACAGCGAATTACCGTGGATTTGCCGGACCCGGACGGTCCGCAGATGACTATTTTCTCGCCACGGGCCACATTCAGGTTGATGTCTTTCAGTACATGAAACTCGCCGTACCATTTGTGCATGGCGTTGATGATGATGGCGTATTCAGCTGGATCGTTCATTGTCAGATTCCCGCGAGTCGTGTCCGATTCCCGTCAGAGTTTAAGTTGCTGTTCAGGTCATTGCCCGGAATCATCGTTTATGTCCGGTTTGCAGTTTGTTTTCGAGATACAGGGAGTATCTCGCCATTGCGAAGCAGGATATGAAGAAGAAAATGGCGACGAACAGATAGACCTCGTTGGACAGGCCGGTCCACTTGGTATCGGCCAGGGACGCGCGTCCGACTCCCAACGGGTCCAGCAGTCCGATGATCAGGACCAGTGTGGTGTCCTTGTAGAGTCCGATAAAGGTATTGACGATTCCCGGAATGGAAATTTTAAGGGCCTGGGGCAGAACCACCAGCCGCATCGAAGCCCAGTACTTCAGCCCCATTGCGTCGGCGGCTTCGATCTGGCCGTTGGGCAGGGCCTGCAGGCCGCCGCGGATGACTTCCGCCATATAGGCCGAAGCGAACAGGGTCACCATGATCAATACCCGCAGCAACAGGTCGAATGATGTGCCCGGCGGCAGGAAATAACTCAACATGGTGGAAGCTACGAACAACAGGGTGATCAACGGAACGCCGCGGATGAATTCGATAAATCCGACGCTGAACAAGCGGATGATCGGCAGCTTCGACTGACGCCCCAGCGCCAGCGCGATTCCAATGGGCAGCGAGGCCGCGATACCGGTGACTCCGATCACCAGGGTCAACATGAAACCACCGAACTTGTCCGTTGGAACCGGAGTCAGTCCGGCCCCTCCGATCAACAGCCAGCCGGCGATGAAAGGAAATGCGACGGCAAAATACAAGCCATATTTGCGATACGGGAAGTGATCGAACAGAACGGCCGCGGTCGCTACGATCAACAGGAGAAAAGACAGATTGATCCGCCAGCGCTCTTCAATGGGGTAGAATCCATACGTGAAAAGTCTCACCCGTTCGCCGATAAACGCCCAGCAGGCGCCGTCTCCCTTCAGCCTGCATTCATCCCGGTTTTCGCCGATATAAACCGCGTCAATGAACAACCAGTCAATGGCGGCGGGCAGTATCTTGTAGAGCAGCCATACTACCAGAACGGTCATTATGATATTGGAGGGAGAGGAAAACAGGTTTTCCCGTATCCAGGCGGTCGGGCCGATGCTGTTCGGCGGAGGCGGGAGAGCCGGATGTTCACCGGGCTTATACGTTTTCCGATCCATTATCCGTTACCGTTCAACCAGCTTGATGCGGTTGTTATACCAGTTCATGATCGCGGAAATCACCAGCGACATGCACAGATACAGCAATAGTACGATGGTCATGCACTCCATTTCCCGACCGGTCTGGTTCAGGGAAATCCCGCCGATCGTAGCGACAATATCCATGTAACCAATCGCAATCGCCAGGGAGGAGTTTTTCGTCAGATTCAGATATTGACTGGTCAGGGGCGGAACGATCACCCGGAGCGCCTGGGGAATGACCACCAGGTTCAGGGTACGGCCACGATTGATTCCGAGCGCGTAAGAGGCTTCGGTTTGCCCCCAGCTGACCGCGGTGATGCCGGCGCGCACAATCTCACCGATGAAAGCGGCGGTATAGAGTGACAGCGCCAGCCAGAGGGCGATAAATTCCGGGCGAAGAACCATCCCGCCCGTAAAATTAAAGCCTTTCAGTTCCGGGATGTCCCAAGCGACCGGGCTGCCCAGTATGAAGTACAGGACCAGGGGAATGCCGACTATCGCTCCCAGGTTTATCCAGAACACCGGATAATGGTTCCCGGTCCGGTCCTGTACCTTCCTGGCGTACCGGGTAAACCACAGGCTGAACAGGAGTCCGGCGACAATCAGCCCGCCGACAATCCAGAACAACGGCTCGAAGATTGGTTTGGGCGTAAAAAAGCCGCGGTTGGTCAGAAACGCGGCGTCGTCCAGATTGATCGCCTGTCTCGGCACCGGCAGGTTATAAACAATAATGCCGTGAATCAGCAGAATGTGAAGTAGCAGGGGTACGTTCCTGACGTACTCGATATAGACGTAGGCGAGCTTGTTGGTCAGCCAGTTTTTGGAAAGCCGCAGTACGCCCAGGATAAAGCCCAGAATGGTTGCCAGAATCAGCCCGCAAACAGCGACCAGTAGGGTATTGATGATGCCCACCGTCATCGCGCGCAAGTGGGATGATCTGGAGTCGTATTCGATAAAATGCTGGCTGATATCGTAGTTGGAAGGCTGGGTTAAAAAGTCGAAGCTGTATCCCTTGCCAAGCGCCTCGAGGTTGATCGCCGCGTTGCGTATCAGATAGGCGAAGAAACCGAAGATCAGGGCGATTGCAATGACCTGCACAATGACCGAACGCGCTTCCTTGTCATTCCACAGGCGTGAAATGGCGTTTTGCCGGGGCAGGGCCGTTTCATTCATTGCATTGCGCGATCTATCACTATAAAAAAGGGGCGCCGGAAGCGCCCCTTTTTTCTTTTCATACTCCGATGAACCGATGGTCTGGTTTAACGAATCGGCGCCGCGTACAGGATGCCGCCGTCTCTCCAGGAAGCGTTCAGACCGCGTTCAAGACCAATGGGGGTATCGGGACCGATATTGCTGTTAAACAATTCGGCATAGTTACCGCCGGCCTGAATCGCCCGAACGGCCCATTGCGCGTCGAGTCCGAGCATCTCACCCATGTTGCTTTCGGTGCCGAGCAGACGGTTGATGCTGGGATTGTTGCCCGCTTCCATTGCCATTTCACCGGCATTGGCCTGGGTGATACCCAGTTCTTCGGCGATGATGAGCGCGTTGACAACCCATTTGCCGATGTCGGCCCATTGGTCATCGCCATGGCGAACGGCTCCACCCAGAGGTTCCTTGGAAATGATCTCGGGAAGAATGATGTGCGCAGAGGGGTCTTCCAGCGCCGCGCGGGTGGAAGCCAGGCCGGATGCGTCCGTCGTATACGTGTCGCAACGATTGGCGGAATAGTTGGAGATGCCTTCTTCGTTGGTTTCGATCGCGACCGGCTCATAACTGATGCCATTGACCCGCATGTAGTCAGCCAGATTCAACTCTGTGGTCGTGCCGGTCTGGATACAAACGGAAGCGCCGTCCAGTTGCGTCGCAGAGGTAATGCCCATCTCTTTCCGGATCATAAAGCCCTGTCCATCATAATAGTTGACCGGCAGGAAGGTCAGTTTGAGGTCCACGTCACGGCTCAGGGTCTCGGTTGTGTTGCGGAAGAGAATGTCGCCATCGCCTGAGTTCAGCACGGTAAAACGGGTTTTACCGGTTGTCGGGATGAATTTGACTTTCTCGCCATCGCCCAGAACAGCGGCGGCTACCGCGCGGCAGAAGCCGACATCAAAGCCTTCCCAACGACCATTTTCGTCAGGAGCGGCGAAGCCGGCCACGCCCGTTGTGACTACGCAATTCAACTCGCCCCTGGCCTGCACATCTTCCAGTGTACCAGCCTGGGCGGTCATCGTAATCAGCGATGATGCGGCGACAAGAGCCGCAGATTTGACAAATTTCATAATGTTCTCCAAAGTTTTAATCAATGACAAGAAGACTGCAAGCGGACTTCTTCCCGGAAATGGACAGTACGATACTGACCGCATGGGTTATTATAGCGTAAATTCAGTCAACTGTGCATAATTTTCGCCTGTAAATCTGCATGGTATGATGATCTCACCATCGCGCCTGCGGCGACGCTGGTGAAGCCGATCGACTCGGCTGTTTCGCGAAGCGATTCGAATTCGTCAGGATGCCAGTATCGGCGGACCGGAAGGTGGTGGATGCCCGGTTGCAGATACTGTCCGAGGGTCAGCATGCCGACCTGGTGATTCACCAGGTCTTCCATGACTTCGACAATCTCCGCCCTGGATTCACCGAGTCCCAGCATCAGGCCGGACTTGGTGGGTAACTCCGGGTGGCGACGCTTGACGCGCCGCAGAAGATCGAGAGAATATTGATAATCGGAGCCGGGGCGGACTTCCCGGTAGAGCCGGGGGACTGTTTCCAGGTTATGGTTGAAAACATCGCTCGGCGCGCGCGCCAGAATATCGACCGCTTTCTCCATTCTGCCCCTGAAATCCGGGGTCAGGATTTCGATTCGGGTTTGCGGGCTGTGGGTCCGCACCGCTTCGATGCAATCGACAAAATGGCCGGCGCCGCCATCGCGCAGGTCATCGCGGTCAACGGAGGTGATCACGACATATTGCAGTTTCATCGCGGCGACGGTTTGCGCGAGATTCTCCGGTTCCGCCGGGTCCAGCGGGTTCGGGCGGCCATGGCCGACATCGCAGAACGGACATCGGCGGGTGCAGATGTCGCCCATGATCATGAAGGTGGCCGTGCCGTTGCCGAAACATTCTCCCAGGTTGGGGCAGGCCGCTTCTTCGCAAACGGTATGCAGTCCTTTTGCTCTCAATATTTTTTTCAATGCGGCCACTTCCGGGGTGCCGGTGAAGCTGGCCCGAATCCAGCGCGGCTTGCGTAAAAGTTTCTCCCGTGGAAGCGGTTCGATTCTGATCGGGATGCGCGCCATTTTGTCCGCGCCGCGCAGCTTTTCGCCGCGTATGATTTTTTTTGGTTTGTGGGTTCTCGCTCCCCTCCCCCCACCACACCCGCTATCGCCTGGCGGCTCGGCGGGATGTGACTCCCCCTCGAGGGGGGAGTGATTGCCCCCCACCGGCTCACCGGCGAGCTGACGCTCTTGTATCGCCGACTCCCCCTCAAGGGGGGAGTGATTCGACGACGGGGGGTTATTCATAACCGCTCGGCGGGGTGTGACTCCCCCCACCGGCTCACCGGCGAGCTGGCGCTCTTGTATCGCCGACTCCCCCTCGAGGGGGGAGTGATTTGACGACGGGGGGTTATTCATAATCGCTGACCGGGGGGCAGGAGCAAACCAGGTTTCTGTCGCCATAGACATTATCTACCCGCCCGGTGGGAGGCCAGAATTTATTGTCCCGCGTTTCCGGGGTGGGAAAGAATGCGCGTTGCCGGGAATAGGGGTAGTCCCAGTGATCGCTTACCAGCAGGTGGTATGCGTGCGGGGCATTGGTCAACAGGTTGTTTCCCCGCAACGCCGGGTTGTTTTCTATTTCCCGGATTTCCTCCCGAATCTGGATCAACGCATTGCAGAATCGATCCATTTCTTCCAGAGACTCGCTTTCCGTGGGCTCGATCATGAACGAATCGGGCACCGGCCAGGACATGGTGGGCGCATGGAATCCATAATCAATCAGACGCTTGGCGACATCTTCGACGGTAATGCCGCTGCGCGCCTTGAGCGGCGCCAGGTCTATCACGCATTCGTGGGCAACCCGGCCATTCGCTCCCTTGTAAACAACCGGGAAACAGGGGTCCAGGCGGTGGGCGATGTAGTTGGCGTTCAGGATGGCCACCTCGGTGGAGCGTTTCAGTCCCTGTTTGCCCAGTAATCTCATATACGCCCACGAGATCGGCAATATCAGCGGCGATCCCCAGGGAGCCGCCGAAACGGTTCCCATCGAACTGGAGCCGCCGCGATTGCAGCTGACCACCGGATGGTCCGGCAAAAAGGGCAGCAGGTGTTTTTTGACCCCGATCGGCCCCATGCCGGGGCCGCCGCCGCCGTGTGGTATCGCGAAGGTCTTGTGAAGATTCAAATGCATCACATCCGCGCCGATTTCAGCGGGGCGACAGATGCCGACCATGGCGTTCATGTTGGCGCCATCCATGTATACCTGCCCGCCATTGGAGTGGACGATCTCGCAGATTTCGCGAATGGATTCCTCGAATACGCCATGGGTCGAAGGATAGGTCACCATGGTCGCGGCCAGGGTCTCCCGGTGTTTTTCCGCCTTGTTCCTGAAATCGTCCAGGTCCATGTTGCCCTGGTCGTCGCACTGGACCACGACCACCTTCATTCCCGCCATGATGGCGCTGGCCGGGTTGGTGCCATGAGCCGAAGACGGAATCAGGCATATCGTTCTCCCCGTATCGCCGTGTGAGCGATGCCAGGCGCGAATGCACAACAGTCCGGTGTATTCTCCCTGGGAACCGGCGTTGGGCTGAAAGGAAAAGCCGTCGAATCCGGTGAGCTGGCACAGCATCGAATCCAGGCGGTTGATAATGCGATGGTAGCCCCTGGTGTGTTTGGCCGGCGCGAAGGGGTGGATATGTGCGAAAAGCGGGTTCGATATGGGTTCCATTTCACTGGCGGCATTCAGTTTCATCGTACACGACCCCAGGGGGATCATGCCCCGCGCCAGGGTAATGTCCTTGCTGGCCGTCTTCCTCAGATAGCGCATGAATTCTGTTTCCGAGCGGTAGCGATGAAATATCGGGTGGGTCAGGAAGTCGCTGGTTCGTTGCAGCGCCGGCGGGATGGATGGCTCCAGATCAATGTTAAACAGATCGCCCTTGATCCGTCCCGGGGTGACCCCTTCAAAGACTTCCAGCAAGCCGGACACTTTTTCCGGGGAAAGGGTTTCGTCCAGGCTGACGCCGATATGGTCGTCGTCGATCAACCGGAGGTTGTAGCGCGCCTGTTCCGCCTTGTCCAGGATCATTCTGGCCTGGTTCGGCGTTCGCACCATCAGGGTGTCGAAGAAATGACGATGGACTATTTCAAAGCCCAGGTCGGTGAGGCCCCGCCCCAGCGCCCGCGTCAGCCGGTTGACGCTTTTGGCGATCCGGGTCAGGCCCTCGGGGCCATGATACATGGCATAGACCGTGGCCATAACGGCTAACAGAACCTGTGAGGTACAGATATTGCTGGTCGCTTTATCGCGGCGGATGTGCTGTTCCCGGGTCTGCAGCGCCATGCGGTAGGCCAGATTGCCATTCGCGTCAATGGTGGCGCCGATCAGGCGGCCCGGCAACAGGCGTTTGTATTTCTCGCGGGTGGCCATGTAAGCGGCATGCGGGCCACCGAACCCCATTGGCACTCCGAAGCGCTGGGTACTGCCGATGACGATGTCCGCCCCCATTTCTCCGGGAGGTTTCAACAAGGTCAAAGCCAGCGGGTCAGCCGCCATGATCACGACTGCGTTGTCGGATTTCAGTTGATCAATCGCTGTTGTGTAGTCTCGTATCTGACCGGACGCGGCGGGATACTGGAGCAGTCCCGCGAAAAACCCGCCCTGTTCGATATCAGCCTGGCAATCTCCCACCACGACCTCTATCCCCAACGGTTCGGCGCGGGTCTGAATGACGGCGATGGTCTGGGGGAAACAGTCCCGATCCACGAAAAACCGGTTCGATTTATTCCTTGACGCCCGGAATCCAACCATCAGGGCCTCCGCCGCGGCGGTCGCTTCATCGAGCAGGGAGGCGTTGGCCAGTTCCATTGCGGTGAGATCCATGATCATCTGCTGAAAGGTAATCAGGATTTCGAGGCGGGCCTGGCTGATTTCAGGCTGATAGGGAGTGTATGCGGTGTACCAGTCCGGGTTTTCCATCACGTTGCGGCGAATTACGGGCGGGGTGACGGTTCCGTAGTAACCCAGTCCAATCATCGAAACAGCCAGCGTATTGCCGGACGCGATTTGCCGGCTCAATTTGTTCAGGCGGTTTTCATTCAGGGCGCCGGGCAGGGTGAATTCGCTTTGACTGCGAATGGAGCGGGGAATGGTCTGTTCAACCAGTTCATCCAGGGATTTCAGCCCAAGCGCTTCCAGCATCCGGGCAATATGATCGGGGTTGGGGCCGATATGGCGGGTCGTGAAATCATCTGCTCTGGACATGGATTGTTTACCGGGTTTGTAGTTGATCGGGCGGGCGTGGTTTATTCAAGTGATTCGACCAGAGATTGATAAGCGGCCAGGTCCATCAGCCGGTCCAGTTCCGACAGGTCGCTCGGCCTTATCTTGTATACCCAGCCTTCGCCATCGGGGGCGTCATTGATTTTTTCCGGAATCTCCGTCAGTATCTCGTTGACTTCGACGACGACGCCGCTGACCGGGGACTTGAGTTCTCCGGCGGCCTTGACCGACTCTATGACGGCGGCTTCCTCGCCCCGCTCCAGTTCGCGGTCGATGTCGGGGAGTTCCACATACACTACATCCCCTAATTGTCGCTGGGCAAAATCGGTGATTCCTATAACGATCCGGTCATTTTCATGACGCGCCCATTCGTGATCATCGGTAAATTTAATCGTCATTTCAGGCTCCTCTTTGACAGTCAATATGGTTTATACAATAAATGCGAATAATCCGGGTTATCGTTTCCGGTAGTAGTTCCGTTTGACGAAGGGCAACCGGGTTACCCGTACCGGCAGGCGTTTGCCCCGAACCACCGCATGGAGTCCGGGCCGCCCGGCGTCTTGTTCCGTGTCAACATCCGTCGGCTCCGCATATTCCCGGTTGACGTAACCCATGCAAACCGGCTTCCCCATACTGGGGCTGAATCCCCCGCTGGTTACGGTTCCGACCGTGTCGCCGTTGTCATCTTCGATCATCGCGCCCTGCCGGACCGGCATCCTGCCAACAGGCCGCAATCCAACCAGCGCCCTGGAAACCCGCCCGGTAATCTGCGGCAGAATGACGTGGTCTCCCGGAAATCCCCCGGCGCGCTCCCCCTGTGACCTCCTGGCTTTTGAAACAGCCCATGACAGGCCCGCTTCGACCGGCGTGGTATCCTGTGTAATTTCATGGCCGTACAGTGGCAGCCCGGCTTCCATTCGCAATGAATCCCGGGCGCCCAGTCCGGCCCACGCCACATCCGGGTCGGACAACAGCAATTCGGCAACCGCGGTGGCATGATCATCCTGCATCCCGATCTCGAATCCATCTTCGCCGGTATAGCCGGAGCGGGAAAACAGGCAGGGAATGCCATCCAGGGTTAGTTCGTTGACGGACATGAATCCCATCGCGGACAGATCATATCCCAATTGCTTCATCACGTCCGGGGATTTTGGTCCCTGCAACGCCAGCAAACTCCGGTCACGAGCCATTTCTACATCAAGCGTTTTCTCAAGTTTGTTCTTCAAGTAATTGAAATCAGTGGTCTTGCACGATGCGTTCACCACCAGAATAAATTCTGTCCGCGCAATGCGGGCAACCATCAAATCGTCGATGATTCCGCCCTTTTCATTTAACAGCAGCCCGTATTTCTGTTTGCCGACGGCAAGGGATGCGAGGTCCACCGGTATCAGCGATTCGAGATGAATTGCGGCGTCCACTCCAGAAACATGGATCTGTCCCATGTGAGACACATCGAAAAGGCTGGCCTGGCGCCGGGTATGGAGGTGCTCCCGAATGATCCCCGGAGGGTATCTCAGCGGCATGTCATAACCGGCGTAAAGGCCCATTTCGGCGCCTGCTTCGAGGTGCAACCGGTGTAGTCGGGTTCTTTTCAACTGAGCGGATTGATTCACAGTCTCATCCAGGTTATCAGGTCATCCCGGTTGGCGAAAAATTGGTGGAAATCAAGTTCGGAACATACCATAAAGACCGGAGAAATTCAGTCCGGACTCGCTCCGGTTCGCTGGCCGGTCATTGCGGATTCGGAAAACGGCAGCGACATGACCCGGCCCGAGCGGACGCCATGCCCCGGAATTCGCACCCGGACACGGGCGCCCGGCCTGCAGAAGTCTTTATGGATCATCGCCAATGCCACATTGTTCTTGAAGCGCGGCGACCAGATTGCGGTGGTCACCCTGCCGACCTGTCGCGCGCCGGCCATGACCGGCCAGGGATTCTGGCACGGCGGGCAGGCGTCACCGTCAAATAATATACCACGAATGATCTGGCGTACGCCGTCAGAGGCGATTTTTCTCAGCGCGTCCAGCCCGATACAGTCGAAGGAGCCATCCAGTTGGCAGAAGCGGTCGAACGCGCATTCCAGCGGATTGTTTTCACGTGTCATGTCGTTGCCGTAGGAAAGCAGTCCGCTTTCGACTCGCTCAATCAGGTTCGGGCTGCCCGGAGCGATATTCAGGTCGGAACCGGCCTCCCACAAGGCATCCCACAGCTCCAGCCCCAATGCCGGTTTTGCGGGATAAATTTCGAACCCGCCCTGTTTGCTGTAACCCGACCGGGCCACGATATGCAGATGGTCGCGGAATTTGAGCTTCTCAAACCGGAAATAACGGATGTCAGGCGCCGTCCCGCCAAAAACACGGGCCATCAATTCATCCGACTTCGGCCCCTGTACCGACAAGGGCCAGACATCCGGTTCATCAATCGTGACGTTCAGGCGCATGCCGGTCGCCAGTCCCTTCGTCCACAACAACAGGTCGGAGTCGGAAATGGACAGCCAGAAATGATCTTCGGCGAGCTTCAGGATAACGGGGTCATTCAGTATGCCGCCCTCGTCGTCGACCATCGGCGCATACAGGCATTGCCCCGGTCGCGCCCGGCGCAGGTCACGCGGTGTCATGAATTGCGTCAACCAGGCCGCGTCCGGGCCGCGTAGCTCAACCTGGCGCTGGCAGCCCACATCCCAGAGTTGCACCTGTTTTTTCAGGTGCCAGTAATCCTCGGCGACAGACCGGCGAAACCCCTTCGGCAGAATCGTGTGATTGACGACCGAGTAACTCGAAACGCCGAGCGACTCGATACGCGGTGTATATGGAGTCGCCCGTATCCGGCGCGATACCAGCAGTTCCGGCGTGATTACTTCGACCACCACACCGGTTATTCGATTGACACCTTGTCGCGTTTGCTGGTTGTGGCCAGCACAATCGGGCTGATATGTCCGACCGTTCTGACATTCACGCAGGCGGTTTTTTCACTGGCTATCGCTCGCTCGACCGCAGGCGCAATCTGCCGGCGTTTTTCCACCAGTTCGCCGTGCCCCCCCAGACCTTCAAACATTGTGTGGAAGGGGATATCGCGAAAAACAGTGGCGAAGCGCTTTTGGCTGGCAAACAGGCGTTCCTGTTGCTGGGAAATACAATCCAGGCCGCCGTTGTTGTCAATCACGACGACAATCGGCAGGTTTTCCTGGAATGAGGCTTCGATACTGGAGCCACCGGACAGGAAAGCGCCATCTCCGCTGATGACGATTACATTTTGTCGCGGATCGTTCAGCTTCGCGGCGGTGGCGAACGGGACGCCGACGCCGAGCATGCTGAAACTGCCGGGATGCAGGATATTGCCGGGCTTCTGCCCTTTCCAGCCAGCGATGTTGACTGCGATTTCCGACCAGAAATGGGTGTTTCCGCCGTCAATCACCAGGCAGTCGCGCTCTTTCATTGCGGTCTGTACGTCAAGAGCCAGTTGCAGGGGATGAATGCCGTCACCGTCCAGTTGTGGAAGTTCGGCTATCGTTTGTTCTACCCATTGGCCGCGTTTTCGCCGATTGGCGTCCAGCCAGTCCGGGCTGAAAGGTTCAAGCGTCTTCAGCGCCTCGAAGAACGCGGACGGGTCGCTCAGCAGCGCATGATCGGCTGCGCGGTTGAGCTCGATCTCTTCGTGCGAACCGTTGACGCAGACCAGCTTCGTCGATTCGGGGAAAAGCGGTGGATTTCCGAAATTCATCTGGTTGTCGAGACGCGCCCCCACCATGATGACGACATCCGACTCGCGCAGGGCGAATCCGGACGGCGCATACTGATGGATGTCGGCCAGCCCCATCCAGGCGTGGCGCTCCCCGCCCAGAAGTTTTTGATGGTACGGTACATTGAAAACCGGGATGCCGAGCAGGCGGGCGGTGTCTTCGAGTTGTGATTCGGCCCGGGACCACCATACTCCGTGTCCGCCAATGAGTATCGGTTTTTCGGCGTTGCGGATCACATCCAGAATCGCGGACAAATCATCCGGGCATGGCCATGCGCGCGGCGGCTTTTTCGCGGCGCGGTCAAACGGGCGTTCGTCCCGCATCGCGTTTTCTTCGTATGAACGGAACATGATGTCCACCGGCACGCTCAAATGCACCGCTCCGGGATAACCGCTTACCGCAATTTTCCAGGCGCGGTCGACAAATTCCGACATGCGCTCGCCATCGGTTACCAATGCGCTGTATTTGGTCAGTGGCGCCGCGATAGCGACATCATCAATTTCCTTGAAGCCGCCGCTTCCCTGTCGCTTCAATGTGCTCGAACCGGTGATGAAAATGACCGGGGAGCGTTCTCCCCAGGCTTCCATCATGGCCGGAATGGCATTGGCGAACCCTTCCGGCCCGACCAGGCAGACAGCGGGGTTACGGGTGATCCGCGTGTAGCCGTCGGCCAGGTGTCCGGCAACCTGCTCATGCGGGGCATTGATCACCGCGACGCCGCATTGCATGAATCCTTCGAGGGCGGGATTGCAAAATCCGCCGCTCAGGGTGAAAACCCGGGTAACGCCTTTTTCCCGCAGGGCCCGCGCCAGCAGGATGCCGCCACGTACTTTCATCGTGTTTTCACCGTGTTTTCATCCAACTGCATCCATCACTACATCCCGACCGACATCGTTGACATCCGGTCTGCCGATTTGCGCCAGTGTCGTATCGACCTGCCGGGTCAGGGCCTCAATGACATCCTTCAAACCGCGTTCCCCGGCGCCGCCGACAGCGTACAGGAATGGTCGACCGAGCATTACGAAATCAGCGCCGAGCGCGAGAGCCTTGACAATTGATTCACCATTGCGGATACCGCTGTCGAACAGGATTACGCAGTCGTCGCCGACGGCTGCGCGGATCATTGGCAACGCCTCGATGGCGGCGGGGGCGCCGTCGAGTTGACGTCCGCCATGGTTGGATACGTAAATGGCGTCCACTCCGGCTTCCCGGATGTGCGCGGCATCGTCCGCTGACAGCACGCCCTTGACTGCCAGCCTGCCTTTCCAGCGCGCGCGCAGACGGTCGAGAAATTGCAGATCCACCCTGCCGCGGCTCTCGTTGCGGACAAATTTCCCGCCGGTATTGCCAGTAGCGTTGTTGGCCACTGTCGGCACGCCTTTCAATAGCGTCGAAATGGACCATCGGGGGTGGGTCGCAAAATCCAGAAACTGTTTTGCCCCGATTTTCAACGGAGCCTGGAATCCGTTGCGCTGTTCACGCGGGCGCGCCGCCACCATCGGCACATCGACGGTCAGAATCAGGATGTCGTAGCCCGCTTTTTCGGCGCGCTGAACCATATCAAAAGCGATTTCCTCCGACTGGCCTACGTACAGTTGAAACCAGGCGCATTCGCCGGCGCGGCGCCGGGTGACTTCAATGTCGCTCGAGGCCATCGTAGACAGTCCCAGCGGGATATTGTACCGGGCCGCCGCTGTCGCCAGCATTTTATCGGCGCCGGGCCAGGCGAGATCACACATACCCATCGGGGCAATTCCGAACGGCCGGTCCCATTCGCGGCCAAGGCATGATTTTTTCAGGTTGCGGTTTTCGACATTGAGCAATACCCGTGGCTGCAACCGAATCTGTTCGAGCCGTTCGCGATTCAGACCAGCCGCGATTTCATTCCCGGCCGCCCCGTCAATATAATCAAATATGATCGCTGGCAGGCGTCGTTTTGCCGCCGCGCGGGCGTCATCGAGTGTGAAGAATTTGTCGGGCATTCGATCAGGCTATCAGTACTTATAAGGTTGATTCCGGTTGCGCGGTCTCTTGCAGGCGGATTCCCGCTCCCCGTCAGGACGATGGTAAAAATCGCTTTGTGTTTTCCCGATAGGTCGCGCATTTCCGTAGATAGCGGGCGGCGCTGACCGGCATTGGCACACGCACATTGGATATCCAGGTGATCAACTCCTTGCCGCCCTGGAGCAGCTTTGTACCGTGTTTGATATGGCGCTCCAGCGCGGAGGATGCTGTCGCGGGAATATTTGCCCGGAAGTTCAGCACCTTTTCGCCATCCGCGACAAACTCCGGCCAGACTGTCAGGTAATCGGGGTCGCTACGCAGAATTTCGCTTTCGTTTTTAGCGATCAGGATGAAATCGTCGACCAGTTCCCCGGAACCCGCAAACCATTCCAGACAGCAGATTGATCGTTTTATTTCCAGCCCGACCCGGTCGATCTCGCGCATGGCCTGCGCGATTTTCCGATAGCGGCTGCAATAATAATCGGCGATCGACATGGTAAATACCTTGACCGGTTCTCCCCAGAGTTCATCGACGCCTTCTTCTCCGCTGTGGTGCTTGACGTTGCCGCTCAGGGACAGCGCTTCGGATAAACAGCTGGAACACTGACGCATCAGTTCATCGTCCGGGGCGATATGGATGCCGCGTTGTTCCAGGTCCACGATGGCGGTGAATATGTCGGTTGCGCGATTGAACAGGGCTCCGGCCAGCATGGCGGCGTTGACCCGCTTGCGTTGTTGATCGGTTTCCCGCTGCCAGGCCAGTCTGACCTCGTCGAGCTTGTCGCCGGGGGTGTTGATGCCGGGTTCGGTATGGTGGAAGGTTCTGCGGGTCAGGGCATCCAGCAGTTTCTTCTTTTCGGGGAGCGATTCTTCAGGGGGTTCGTAGTAACGAATCCAGTAGTCATCAAAATAAATGTGATCGACGTTGGCAATCCGGCGGATTTGACCATTTTCAGCGGGGTCCGTTTTGCTCGCAACCATCTGAAATCGTCCGTTTGTCAAGCGCCTGAAGTCCGGCTGTATTGTATTGTCGCATGGGGGTGGATGGTTATTGGCTGGTGGGAGTTGACTGGTTTGACCGGTAGTAATCCATCAGTATTCCGGCGACTTCCGGCCTCGAAAACTCGGGCGGGGGGGCGATGCCTTCGGACAGCATTTCCCGCACCCGGGTTCCCGACAGAATCACGAAATCCGAGAGTGTATGATCCGGCGCTTCCCGCATCATCACCACCCTGTTCATCTTTTTCGAGTATGCGGTATGGTCTGCATTGAATATCTCAATCTCCAGCGCTCCCTGCGGGACTTCGTTCTCGAAAATGGTCTGGGCGTCAAAAGCGCCGTAATAATCGCCGACGCCGGCATGGTCGCGGCCTATGATGAAATGAGTGGCGCCCATGTTTTGACGGAAGATGGCATGCAGTACCGCTTCCCTCGGCCCGGCGTAGAGCATGTCGAAGCCGTACCCGGCCACCATCATTGTATTCGCCGGGAAGTAGTTTTCAACCATGATCCTGATCGCGGCGTCCCGGACATCGGCGGGAATGTCGCCGGGCTTGAGTTTGCCCAGCAGCATGTGAATGACGCAGCCGTCCGCTCCCACTCTTTGCATGGCGATCCGACACAATTCCTCATGCGCGCGGTGCATCGGATTGCGGGTCTGGAATGCGACCACTTTATGCCAGCCATTGGCTTCAATCCGCTCCCGAATTTGGTATGCGGTGCGGAATGTCTGTGAAAACCCGGTCTTGAAATAACTGAAATTGAGGACCTGTATCGGCCCGGTCAACAAGGTTCTGCCCTGGGCAAGAAATTCGGCGACTCCGGGGTGCGCCCGCTCCCGGGTGCGGTAAACCCGGTCGCAGATTTCCATCATGTCGTCTTCCGGCATGGATTCGAGGTTGTTGACCCGCATGATCGCCAGGGCCGGGTGACCGTCCACATTGGGGTCCCGCAACGCGATAGTCTGCCCGACCTTGACCCGCCTGGCCTGTTCCTGTTCAACCAGACAAACCACCGGAGTTGGCCAGAACAATCCGTCCGTGGTTCGCATACGCCTGGCGACGCTCATGCTGTCCGCCCTGTTCATGAATCCGGTCAGCGGCGTGAAATAGCCCGCTCCCAGCATAACGGCGTTGGCGGCTCCCGCGGAACTCAGCAATACGCTGTCGAGCGCGCCGCAACGGGCTTCAATATCCTGTCTTTCCCCGGCGTTATCGACATAAAGCGGGCGTAGCTCATCTGCAGCGTGGGGTCTGATCATATTGAATCCTGGTTAAATCCTGAGTCCGGGCGTTGGTCTCCTTCAGATGTCGCGGCGCTGTTGAACGGCGCTGGCGAGCGCGGCGATCATCTCTTTTGTCGTGTCCATGTCGGTGCAGGCGTCGGTGATACTCTGACCATAAGTCTTCGCCTGCCCGTCAACCACTTCCTGGCGGCCCGCCACCAGGTTGCTTTCAATCATGACGCCCGTAATTCTCGGGTCTCCGGACGCGATTTGTCCCGCTACGTCGGTACAGACTCTTGCCTGGTTTTCATGCGCCTTGTTGCTGTTGGCATGGCTGAAATCAATCATTACCTGGGGTCTCAAGCCGGCTGCGGCCAGTTTGTCGCACGCCTCGTTTACGCTTTGCCGGTCGTAGTTCGGTGATTTGCCTCCGCGCAAAATGACATGGCAGTCCGGGTTGCCGGTGGTGCTGAAAATGGCAGACTGCCCCGATTTGGTCAGGGACAGGAAATGATGGGGTCTGGCGGCCGCCCGCAATCCGTCCACCGCGATGTCCAGATTGCCATTGGTTCCGTTTTTGAATCCGACCGGGCAGGACAGGCCTGAACTCAGCTCCCTGTGCACCTGGCTTTCCGTGGTTCTTGCCCCGATCGCTCCCCACGAAATCAGGTCGGCGACATACTGCGGAGTGATGATGTCGAGGTACTCGGTCCCCGCCGGAACTCCCAGATCATTCAGGTCAATCAACAACTTCCGGGCGGTTCTCAATCCCTTGTTGATGTCGAAGGTATTATTCAGATCCGGGTCGTTAATGAGTCCTTTCCAGCCTACCGTGGTTCGGGGCTTTTCAAAATAAACCCGCATCACGATGACCAGGTCCTCCTGGTATTTTTCTCTCAGGGGCAGTAACTGTCCGGCGTAGTCGAGCGCCGCAACCGGGTCATGGATCGAGCAGGGTCCGGTAATGACCAGCAGCCGGTCATCGTCTCCCACCAGTATATTGTGGATTGCCTCCCGGGTGGTCAGTGTCGTCGTGATCGAACGACTGGTTACCGGCAATTCGGCATTGATTTTCGCCGGATTGATTACCGTTTTGATGTTGGCAATTCGCAGGTCGTCTGTTTTGATTGCCAGAGTTTCTGTTTCAATAAAGGTCACGCGCAGGTTCCGTGGTCAAAAAGATAAGGACGAATTGTACTTTTATCACCATCAACTGTTAAGTAATTATTGCAATAAAATATCCATATAACTGATAATCAGCGATTATCACAACCAAATCCTTGTATGGCGGAGCGCTTTTATGGGTCGAAGAGCAGGTGGCAGAGAGGCCAGGAAAGCATTACGGGCCGCGCCTCTGGCAGAGGAAAACAAGCCGGTCAGGCCGGGCCAGTCCGGTGGGCGGTTCAGGCCGCTGACCGGGGATCAGTTGAATCGGGTGCGCGAGTCGATGCTGGATCTGCTGGAGAACGTCGGGTTTTCCAGGGCGATTCCTTCCTGCATCGAAGCGGTCACCGGCGCCGGGGGGATTCATACCGATGACGGACGGCTGTTGTTTCCGCGGCATTTGATCGAATGGACCCTGGAGAACTGCGCAAGGGATATCGTACTGCATGGGCAGTCCCCTGAACATGATCTGCTCTTGAGTGGCAACCGGGTCTATTTCGGAACGGCGGGCGCGGCGGTTCATGTCGCCGATGAGTGGAAGCATCATGACCAGTATCCCGGCGCCGGGTCTTACCGGGAATCCACCGTGCAGGATCTGTATGACGCCGCCCGCCTGATTGATCATCATGAGCATATTCACTTCTTCCAGCGCTGTATGGTCGCCCGGGATATTGAAGAGCCCGCCGCCATGGATCTCAATACCACTTATGCGGCGGTATCCGGGACGACCAAGCATTGCGGGGTCAGCTATGTCGAGCCTGAGCATGCGGTCGAGGGTTTGAAGATGCTGTTTGAAATCGCGGGCGGGGAGGACCGATGGCGGGCCCGGCCGTTCGCCAGTCTGTCCTGTTGTTTCGTCGTTCCGCCACTGAGATTCGCGGCGGACGCCTGCCGGGTCATGGAGGTTTGCATCAAGGGGGGAATGCCGATCCTGCTTCTGGCGGCGGGTCAGGCCGGGGCGACCAGTCCCGCGTCTCTGGCCGGCGCCGTGGTTCAGGAATGCGCTGAGTCACTGGGGGCGTTGTGCTATGTCAACCTGATCAGGAAAGGCCATCCCGCGATCTTTGGCCCCTGGCCATTCGTCTCTGATTTACGCACCGGGGCGATGAGCGGCGGCAGTGGGGAACAGGCGGTGTTGATGGCGGCCTGCGGTCAGGTGGGTCGTTATCTCGATTTGCCGACCGGTGTCGCGGCCGGTATGGCCGACTCGAAAATACCGGACGCGCAATCGGGTTATGAGAAGGCTTATACCCTGTCCCTGGCCGGTCACAGTGGTACTAATCTGGTCTATGAATCAGTCGGTATGCAGGGCAGCCTGCTGGGCTTCAGTTTTGCCGGCGCAACCATTGATAACGATATGCTGGGCGCGATCAACCGCAGTGTTCGGGGGATTGAGGTCGATGAGGACAACCTGGCGCTGGAGACGATTGCCGATGTCTGCCTCAACGGTCCCGAGCATTTCCTCGGTCATCAGGCGACCTTGTCCAGGATGGAAAGCGATTATGTGTATCCCGATGTCGGGGACCGCCTGACTCCGGCTGAGTGGAAGGAATATGGTTCCAGGTCCGTGGATCAGGTGGCGGAGGAAAAAACCCGGGAAATCCTGGATACGCATTTCCCTTCGCACATATCCGATGAACTGGATGCCCGGTTGCGGCGGGGGTTTGATATTCGGTTGCCACGTGAACAGATGAAACGAAGAATCAATGGTCGGGAGGATGACGGATGACTGACGGTTCGCGGGCGGGCACAGTGGCCCGCCCCTACGATGGTGGTCAGGACGGGGATTACTCCCCCCTTGAGGGGGAGTCGGCGATACAAGGGCGTAGCCCGCCGGTGAGCCGGTGGGGGGACATAAACGACGGGGAACGCCAGTATGAATGAGAAATCCTTGCCGGGGCAGGCCCGGGTCGTTATTGTCGGTGGCGGTGTGATGGGGGCGGGTCTGGCCTTTCATCTGGGGCGGGAAGGCTGGACCGATACGCTGCTTGTCGAGAAGGGTGAATTGACCTCCGGCTCAACCTGGCATGCCGCCGGGCAGTGCCCGAGCTTTATCGCCGATTACAATATGGCGAAAATTCATGATTATGGAGTCCGGCTCTATCCCCGGCTGGAAGCGCTGACCGGCCAGTATGTCAGCTGGCATGGCTGCGGCGGCATTCGCTTTGCCTATAATCACGCGGAGGTCGAGTGGTTCCACCGCGTTGCCGGAGTGGGCAGGATGATCGGTTTTGATTGCGAGATTATTGATCCGGCCAAGATCCGGTCGTTGATTCCTTATGCCAATATCGAAGGGGTGCTGGCCGGAGTATGGACACTGACAGACGGTCATGTCGATCCGGCCGGAGTCTGCAACGCCATGGCGAAAGGAGCCCGCCAGACGGGAGTCAACATTGTCACGGGCAACCGGGTGACCGACATCCGGCAGCGAAAATCAGGGGATTGGGAGGTGGTTACCGAACAGGGCAACGTGATTGCCGAGCACGTGGTCAATGCCGCGGGATGTTACGCCAGGCAAGTGGCCCGGATGGCGGGTACTGATGTGCCGTTGATCAATATGAAACATACTTACCTTGTGACCGACACGGTGCAGGAATTTCTGGACCGGGAGGATGAAATGCCGGTAATCCGGGACCCCTGGCCGTCATCCTATTATCGGCAGGAGCAAAAATCAGGATTGATCGGCATCTATGAGACACAGAACTCACAAGCCTGCTGGACTCATCGGGGCGGGTGGCCGGAATGGGATTCAGAAAATGAGCTGTTTGACCCTGATCTGGACAACATCATGCCCTACATCGAGCGGGTGATGGAACGGATGCCGATGTGGGGTGAACTGGGCATCAAGCGGGTTGTGTGCGGCGCGATACCCCATACCCCGGACAGCAATCCCTTTCTGGGGCCGGCTGCCGGGCTGAGAAATTTCTGGCACTGCAACGGGGCGTCTATCGGCATTGCCGCCGGGGCGGGTTCGGGAAAATATCTCGCCCAATGGATGGTGCATGGCGACGCGGAAATCAACATGGCGGGAGTGGACCCGAGGCGGTTCGGTGATTATGCTCCCGGTGATTACACGACGGCCAAATCCCGTGAGGATTACGAGCATATGTATAAACTGCATCTGCCCGGCGAAGAACGTCCGGCGGGACGGAAAACCAGGATTACGCCATTATATGACCGGCTGGAATCGTCCGGGGCTGTTTTTACCGAGGTCAGTGGCTGGGAACGCGCCAAGTGGTTTTCGCTGGACGGACGGCAGGAAGGGGTCGGTTTCCGGCATAACAATACCTTCGAGGTCGTGGCCGCCGAGTGCCGGGCGGTACGCGAGCGGGTCGGGATCATGGATCTGTCCACCTTCGCCAAGTATGAGGTGACCGGCCGGCATGCGGAACAGTTGTTGAACCGCGTCAGCGCCAATCGGATGCCGGGACGGACCGGCGGTATTGTGCTGACCCACTATCTGTCTCCTTACGGCCGGTTGAACGGCGAGTCGACCGTTACCCGCCTGTCCGATGATCATTATTATGTGCTTTCCGGCGCCGCTTCACAAGAGCGTGACCTGGATATCCTGACTCAGGGAATCCGGCCGGACGAGGAGGTTACGGTTACCGATATCAGCGATGATCGGGGGGCGCTGGTGGTGGCCGGTCCGTGTTCGCGCGATACCCTGTCCGGGTTGACCGGAGCGGACCTGTCCAACCAGTCCTTCAAATGGCTGACCGCGAGGGAAATCGAGATCGCGGGTCGGTCGGCGCTGGCCATGCGGGTGAATTATGTCGGCGAACTGGGCTGGGAACTGCATTGTCGAATGGCGGACATGCCGGTGATTTATGATGCCGTGTGGCAGGCCGGGCAGGGTTATGGTATCGCCAATTTTGGCGGCTATGCGCTGAACTCGCTCAGAATGGAAAAGGCCTACAAGGGCTGGGGCGCGGAGTTGACCCATGAAATCAGCATGGTGGAAGCCGATGTGATGCGCTTTTTCCGGGCTGACAAGGGGGATTTCGTCGGTCGGCAGGCAACTCTCGATATCGACCCGGATAACATCGCGCTGAAGCTGGTGTATCTGGACGTATCCGGCGGGGATAACGATATTGCGGGCGGGGAGGCGGTACTCGCGAACGACGAGGTCATTGGCGTCACGACTTCGGGCGGCTACGGGCATACCACCGGCCGCAGCCTGGGGTTCGCATACGTCGGGTTATCCCATGCCCAACCGGGTTCACAGTTCGATGTACTGCTGATTGGTGAAACCAGGAAAGCCACCGTGCTCGGCGAAGCGGTCTGGGACCCGGCCAATGAGCGGCCCCGCTCCTGATCTTACGGGTTTATCCGTTTCGTTCATGAACGGTTCATCCACCTGGTTTAGTATAGGAGCTTGAATCTCATCGCAGGGGCGGGTCTTTAGTGCCCGCCCACCAGAATCATGAGGAATTGAAAATGAAGATCAAGAAAAGATTACCGGCGTATCTGCTGGCGGGTGTAGTCGCCGCGGTTTCAACCGGGTCCAGCGCTAATGAGCCGGGTCATGCCATTGAGGTTCCGGTGGTCAGTTCCAGCCCGGTATATCAGGTCGTCCGGATCAATACACCCCAGGAGGAATGCTGGCAGGAGGCGGTTACCGTTCCCACGAAATCAAACTCCAATACACCGGAAATTCTGGGGGCGATTGTCGGCGCCGGGGTTGGCCGATTGTTCGGAGACGGGCGCGGTCAGGACGCGGCGACGGTGGCCGGAGCGATTCTCGGTGGTTCGATCGGTTCGGACCTTGAGAATAAAAATGCTTCCGGCAACCAGGTCCAGTACCAGCAACGATGCCGGGTGGTGGATCAATATCGGGACGAAGAACGCTTGCAGGGGTACGATGTGACTTTCAAACTGAATGACCGGTTGTATACTACACGAACCAGAAACGACCCCGGCAGTTCGATCAAGGTCAATTTCACGGTTTCACCGGCTAACTGACCCGGATATGTCCAGGAGCCTGACCCTACTTGAAATACTCTTTCTACATTCCCGGCCTGATTTTATTGCTGGCGGGGCAGGTTCATGGCAATGAGCCGGTGGCGAATGACAGCAATGCCGCTATCGGCAACCCGTCCGCGATTCCGGTCAGTTTTAATGAGGTGGTGGAGCGCATCCGCATCCGGCATAAAAGCTGGCAAATCCTGGATGCCCGCTCCAGGTACAAGGAATCAGGCCTGCGTTACCGATTCAAGCTGATCAACAGCAGTGGCCAGGTGCGGATTATCCTGATTGATCCGAGGAACCCCAACCTCGAACACCTGGAACAATGAGAATTCTGATTGTCGAGGACGAGGCGACATTACGGGGGCAGTTAGCGGATAAATTCCGGCAGGCGGGATATGTGGTTGACTGCGCCGATGACGGTAAAAGCGGTCTTTATCATGGGCTTGAGTATCCGGTTGATCTGGCCGTAATTGACCTGGGGTTGCCGGACATGACCGGCATGGAGGTGATCGAAAAGCTGCGTACACAGGGAAAGACCTGGCCGATCATCATTTTGACGGCCCGCTCCCGCTGGCAGGAAAAAGTCGACGGCCTGAATGCGGGAGCGGATGATTATCTGACCAAACCCTTTGTTTTTGAAGAGCTCCAGGCCAGGGTATCGGCATTGATCCGGCGTTCCGCAGGTCATGCCATGTCAACACTGCACAATGGAGCGATTGTTCTGGATACCCGTACCCAGGATGTTTTTGTACACGATCAACGGCTGGAACTGACCGCCTATGAGTATCGTCTTCTTCATTATTTCATGATCAATATCGGCAAGGTGGTATCCAAGACCGAACTGATGGATCATCTGTATGATGAAGACGCGGACCGGGACAGCAATGTGATCGAGGTGTTCGTGGGTCGATTAAGGAAAAAACTCGACCCCGGCAGCCGGATCAATCCGTTCGAAACACTGCGCGGACGCGGATACCGGTTTGTCTCGCTGACTGGACGATCCGGGTTCGGGTGAGCGCGCTGTCTCTGAGGAATCGGTTGCTGTTCGCGGCAACCTTTATACTGGTTACGTTTATTGGCCTGGCTGGCCTGGCTCTTGACCGCGCCTTTGTTTCCCCGGCCAGGGAGGCAATCCGGAATCAGTTGAGAGCCGATGTTTACATTCTTTTGCAGGTATTTGATTTTGAAGAGGATGGGGCGCCGATTATTCCAGATGTGATGCCGGAAAGACTGACCCGGTTGAGCAGCCTGAATTCACAGCGTTACGCATTCATACTGGACAGCCAGGGTGAGATATTATGGCGTTCGAAATCATCCGTCGGCATAACTCCGGGCAGGTTGCAGATTGCCGAAAGTGGAAGGGAGAATTTTGTTCAGGTCGGAGAGGGATTTCATTACAGTTACGGGGTCGAATGGGAAACAGGCCAGGACCGGCATATTGACCTGACCTGGCTGATGGTTGATCAAAGCTCCTGGTATCGCGATACCGTTCAATTGTACAGAAAGGAGTTGTTTTTATGGTTGGGTATGGCCACTGTCATCCTGTTGATCATGCAGGCCGTGATTCTGCACTGGGGACTGAAACCGCTCGGCGCCGTGACCCGGGAACTGGAACGGATACAGCAGGCGAAGCAGGACAAGATTCTGGGGCGCTATCCGTGGGAAATCGCCCAGTTAAGCCACAGGATCAATGCGTTCATCGAAAATGAGCGCCTGAATCTGACCCGTTACCGGGATACCCTGGGCGATCTCGCGCATAGTCTGAAAACCCCGCTTGCGATGATAAAAGGGATAACAGACAATAAGTTACAACCGGATCTTAAAAGTATTGATGAAACGGTAGACCGGATGAACCGGATTGTCGAATATCAACTGAACCGGGCCGCGTCCTCGCAGTTATCGGTGATGCACAGAGCGGTTGATTGCGAGGAAGTGATGAGGAAACTGTATGCCTCGATGAAAAAGGTATACCGGCACAAGAACATGGACAGCGCCTGGGAGATCGAGTCCGGCGCGGTTTTTCATGGAGACGAAAGCGACTTGTACGAGTTTCTGGGGAATATCATGGATAACGCGTTCAAGTGGGGGCATTCCCGGATTCTGTTTGTTTGCAGGGCGGACCGGGTTGATGGCGGGGAGCGCAAGGGATTGATCGTTGAAATTCACGATGACGGGCCGGGAATTGCCGAGGCGGAAAGAGCGGCGGTGCTGGAGCGGGGAGTGCGCGCGGACCAGCAGACTCCGGGGCAGGGCATCGGGCTTGCGGTGGTGCGGGAAATTGTGCAGCGTTACGGGGGCGCGCTGACCATCGAGTCCAGTGAATGGGGTGGCGCGTTGATTCGCACCCGTTTCCCCGCCGGGCCGTAGAATACCCTGCCAGTGGCTACCTGAACCGGCCCAGTGGCTACCTGGACCGGCACTGCGGGATTCGATCAGGGGTCGGAGAATCGCTTTCGACCCTTTTTGCCAGTTCCTCGTCAATCACCGATTGCGGGAATTGGGCCATGAAGCAACAGCATACATTTTCTCCGATCATGGTTCTCGGGCCATGGGGGTGGGCAATGTGCCGGTAGGGCGCGTGATGATGGTGGTCGTGATCCTGGTTTTGCTGGTGGTGGCCATGGGTATGACTATGCCCGCCCTGCTCGTGTTCAGGCCGGTATTCGGCATGGTGGTGATGAACCGCAACCTCTCCGGCTGCCAGGCGGTCATTGAAATCCGTCAGCAGATCATCGTGGCCGGATTCGCCGCTCACGGTTTCCTGGATTCGGGCGATAAAGGTATTGATGACGTGAGGTTGATCCTTCAGGTAGTCGGCGACCCGGAATGAGATTTCAGGGTGTTCCGCGGCTGCCTTTTCAACATACGCCCTGATTCGGCCGATCAATCGCCCGGAAAACAGGAAGTACGGCGCTACGACTATCTTCCTGAATCCGAGCTTTACCGCCATCTCCAGCCCCCTGCCGACCGCAGGGAAGGTGACCCCGGAATAAACCGTCTCAGACCAGCCGAAGCCCAGGTTTTCGGTGACGATGCGGGTCAGTTTCGCCGCCTCGGCATTCGCTGTCGCCACCGATGTGCCGCGCCCCACGACGACCAGCATGGTGTCGTACAAATCTCCCGGTTGCGGTTTGTTATTGAGGCCGATGGCCTGGAGTATTCGATGTTCGAATGCCTTGATCATCTGTGGATGCAGTCCGAGTTCGCGTCCATACCGGATATCGAGTCCGGGGTGGCTTTGCATATAGGTGGTCAGTACGGAAGGAATATCATTGCGGGCGTGAGTCGCCCGGAACAGCATGCCCGGCGCCGCATAGATACGTTGCACCCCGGCCGCCGTCAGGTCGTCCAGCGCCATGTGGATATTGGGTGATGAATATTCCAGGAATCCGTATTTGACCGGTAATCCGGGGTAACGGGCGCGCAACCCCGCGGCCAGCAATCCGAACTCCCGTTCCGCCGTTTTGGCCCGGCTGCCATGCCCGCATATCAAAATGCCGGAATTGTCCGGGAGTGAATCCAGGTTGCTCATATTGATCTCGCGTTGATCTTCGGGGGCACGCGATTATATCACCCTAACGCTGAAACGGCTGCTTCGACCGCGTGGCGGGTCAGCGCCAGGTCTTCTGCGGTCAGCGCCAGTGAGGGATAGAGTTTTGCCGGTGACTTGAAAACGCCGTGAGCCCGCAGGGTGCGGTTGTAGAGGTCGTTCATTTTTGGATCGTTGTGTCTGGCTGTGCGGTAATCACGGCACTCTTTATCCGTGAAGAACAGATCAAAGAGCGTCTCATCCCCGCAAATACGATGCGCGACGCCCGCCCGGGAAAGAGCGTCTGATTGCATCTTTTGCAAAGCGGCCCCATGCGCGCGCAAGGTGTCGTAAGTCCCTTCGCGCCTGAGTACTTCCATGGTTTTCAGACCTGCGGCCGCCGCGACTGGATTGCCGGAAAGCGTCCCGAGTTGCATCAGCCACTTGTCTGAACCAACCGTTCCCATGTCGAAATGCCGCATGATCGCGGCGCTCCCTCCCAGGGCCGCCAAGGGAAAGCCGCCGCCGATGATTTTGCCCAGGGTGCAGATATCCGGCGCGACGCCGTATTTCTCTTGCGCCCCACCATAGGCAAGGCGGAAGCCGGTCACGATTTCATCAAAGATCAGCAGCGCTCCGTTTTGATCGCAAAGATCGCGCAGGCCCTGAAGAAACCCCGGCATCGCGGGAATGACGCGCTGGAGTGGCTCGACAATGACCGCGGCGATATCGCTGTGTTCCATCATGAGCGCGGCAACCGCTTCCAGATCGTTGAAGGGGGCAATGATCATCTGGTCGACCACGCTTTGTGGAATGCCCGCGCTGTCGGGGACGGCTTGTGGAAAATTGACCGGTTTGGCGGGGGCGAGGCTCATCTGGGCTTCGGCGCTCATGCCGTGATAGCCGCCTTCGAATTTCAGGATTTTTTCGCGTCCGGTGCAGGCGCGGGCCAGTCGGATGGCGTACATGTCCGCTTCTCCGCCAGAGGTCACGAACCGCACCTGTTCACAGCACGGCACAGCGTCACAAATTACTTCCGCCAACTCAATGCCTTTGGCGTTGTTGGCGAAAAAGGTCATGCCCCTGGGCAATTGCTCCAGGACGGCCTCCATTACTTCCGGATGTCCGTGGCCCAGCAACATCGGGCCGGAGCCGATCAGGTAGTCGATATATTCGCGGCCGTCTTCATCCCAGATGCGGCTGCCTTCGCCGCGCGCTACAATAATGCCCGGTTCGAAATTGCCGAAGCCGCCAGCAGGCAGCACCTGTCGGGCCCGGGAAATCCATTCAGCCTGGGAATTGAGTTTTTGCATGTGTCAGTCCAATTCAAGAACCGGAGCGCCCAGGATGTCGGGGTCCGGCGCAACGCCAAGACCCGGCCCTTCGGGCGGCGCGATCCGCCCGTTTTCACGGACAGGGGCATCAGGACACAAACGCGGGGCGACATAGGATGCCAGGTCGCAGGTGTTCAACAATGCCCCACCTGGTGTGGAGGCGGCAAAGTGGAGGGAGGCGGCTGTCACGATGTCGGATCCCCAGGTGCATTCAGCGCATATTACCGCGCCAAGATGGACGCACAGGTCGCGGGCGCGGCGCATTGCGGACAGTCCACCGAATTTCGAGAGTTTGAGGGCAACCGCATCCAGGCATCCCAATTCACGGGCGCGGAGCAAGGAGGCAAGATCATAGGCGCTTTCGTCGATTTTCATCGGGAGTCCGGTTGCCTGGCGCACGGCTGCGCAGTCTTCCAGTGTTTTACAGGGCTGTTCGAGCATCACGTCGAGATGAGCCACCTCCCGTCCTGTACGGGTGGCGTGCAAGCGGGTCGCGCCGCAGTTCCAGTCGCCATAAACCAACGGGCCGGGACCCACGGCCTCGCGGACTTTGATCAGCCGTTCGGCATCTGTCAGCCATTCGCTGTCTGCGCCGAGTTTGACCTGGAACTGTCGGATGCCGCTTGTGTAAGCTTCCTTTGCGATCCGCGCCATCTCATCTGGAGCGATGCAGGTAATGGAGTGATAAAGCGGCATGTCACACCGCGCGCGCCCACCCAACAGCTCATAAAGCGGCAGGTTGGTGACTTTCCCGTAAAGGTCCCACAGCGCCATATCGATAATGGACTTCGCATGGAGATGCCCCAACAGAAATCCATCCAGCCTGCGCATGGGCGCATCAATTCCGACAGGTTGAATTCCCAGAATTTCAGGAGCCATTTCCACAACCGCGCTTGGCGTCCCATTCGCAAAAGCCGGCAGATAGTGAGGGATCGGGCAGACCTCTCCCCAGCCTCTCAGGCCGGTGTCTGTTTCGAGGCAAATTACATGGGACTGCACCGTTGCGCAGGCTTTGCCGTCCGCCATGTAATAAGTCTGATGACTGGTGAGATCAACCGACCAAAGCGTGATGCGGGTGATTTTCATGGTGTCACCACGATGTTGCCGGTGTGTTTTTTCGCGATGAAAGCCGCCTGGGCTTCGCGTAGTTGCGCAAGTGGCCAGGTCTCGGCGAGAACGGGCTTGATTTCCCCGGCCTCGATATAGCGCACCAGATTGGTTGTGATCTCCGGGTCAATGACGGTGGAGCCGGTGAAGGTGAGGTCGCGCAAATAGAAGGTGCGCAGGTCCAATTCCACCATCGGCCCGGCAATCGCGCCGGAACAGGTATAACGCCCGCCACGCTCCAGGATATCAATCAGCGCCGGCCAGCGGGGGCCGCCGACAACGTCCGCGACCACGGTGATTTTATCCGCGCCCAGGGCCGCGCGCAGATTGCCGGGCGCGCGCGGCAGAACCCGGTCGGCGCCGAGGGCCGCGACATCGGCATGCTTGGACTCCGAGGCCAGCGCGATCACCCGCGCGCCCCGGCGTTTGGCCAGCTGCACCAGCGCGCCGCCGACCCCGCCAGAGGCGCCGGGTACCAGCGCCGTGTCTGCGCTGGTGACATTGGCGCGGGTCAACATTCCTTCCGCGGTGGAGTAGGAGCACGAAAACGTGGCCAGCTCCGCATCCGACAGATCAGACTGGATAGCGATGGCGTTTGTGGACGGGATGGTTGTGAATTCGGCGAACCCGCCGTCGCATTCCGACCCGAAATAGCCGGTTTTAGCTTTGCTGGATGGATCATCCGGGTCACGTAGCCAATTATCGGTGATCACGCGCTCGCCGATGCGCGCCGCATCCACATTTACCCCGACACCCACTATCTCGCCGCAGACATCAGCGCCCTGTATACGCGGGAATGTAATGGGTGTACCGCCCCATGTGGGGGCTTCTTTGGTTGTCGCATCGGTGACTGCCTTCGAATACCAGCCCGAGCGGGTGTTGACGTCGGTGTTGTTCAGGCCGCAGGCGCGGACGCGAATCAAAACCCCGTCCGCCGCCGGTTCCGGGCGCGGCCAGTCTCTGTGCAAAACGATCTGATCCAGGTCACCATGGCCTATGGTGACCATGGCGAGCATGGTATCGGGAAGGTTCATTCTACAGCCTCCATAAGGGTATCTGTGCGCGGCAACAGGTTTTGCGGATCGTAGGCGGGGCCGCCCAGCGCCTTCGCGGGTCTGGCGCGCCCGGCGATGATCACATCAAGGGCTGTCCCCGGTGTGGCGGCGCGCGGCTTGATATAGGCAAAGGCCAATATCCTGCCGACCGTATGCCCGTATACTACCGATGTGGTCGAACCGACCACAGCGCCATCGAGCAGCACGGCCTCATTGCCATGACCGTCCTCGACCCCGTCCGGTTCAATTTCGAGGCAGGCGCAAATCCACGGCAGATTGTCCGTCTCCGCGAGCGTGGCCTCTTTACCCAGATAGTCCTTGACCGGACTCGCGAAGCGCATGACGTCGGCCTCCGGCAGTGTAACCTCGTTGGTCAATTCGCTGGCGCCCTTGAAGCCCTTTTCCAACCGCATGGCGTTCATCGCGAAGGAACCGTAGTCTGTAATCCCGTGCGCTTCTCCCGCTGCCCAAAGCGCGGTATAGACATCCAGACAGGCAGCGTTCGGCATGTGGAATTCCCATCCCAGTTCGCCCACATACGACATACGGAAGGCCCAGATCTTATGGCCCGCAATGGTGATCTTTCGCGCCGACAACCAGCGGAAGGCGGCATTATCCAACGAGGCGTCTGTACACGCCGCAAGCACATCGCGTGACCGTGGCCCGTTCAGGGACAGCGTCGACCAATCAGAGGACAGGGTGATTATGGATACGTCTTCCCCTTCCCGGTTGTGGCTGAGATGATCCAGCAAACGCTGTTCAAAGAACGCGGCGCAGACCAGGTAGTAGTTGTTCCCGGCCATCTTCACGATGGTGGTTTCCAGCTCAATCCGTCCGCGCCGGTTGAGCATATACGTGAGCGTGATCGAGCCTGTTTTCTGCGGCATCCGGTTGGTCGTCAGCCGATCCAGAAGATCATGGGCGCCGGGTCCTTTCACCAGAACCCTGGTAAAGGCGGTGACATCCATGATCCCCACGGCTTCGCGCACCGCCTTGATCTCGGCCCCAACCAGGTCGTGCACAGCGGTGCGCCGGAAGGAGTAGTGATCTTGCTGGGCGACGCCGCCTTTGGCAAACCAGCGGGGGCGTTCAAAACCGTAGACTTCCTCGTATACCGCGCCCCTGGATTTCAACAATTCATACAGTGGCGACGGCTTGATCGGGCGTCCCGCCAATCGGTTGAAATGCGGGAACGGGATTTCATGGCGCAGGCAAAAATCTTCTTTGGCCTTGATCACCTGCCACTCTTTGTCGGCGTAGCTTCCGAACCGGCGGGGATCAAACTCGCGCATCGAGATATCGGCGGCGCCATGCACCATCCAGCGCGCCAGTTCGCGCGTCAGGCCGGGGCCCCAGCCGATGCCGATCTGTGTGCCGCAGCAGCACCAGTAGTTGCGGGCGCCGGGGGCCGGGCCGATCAGCGGGTTGCCATCGGGCGGATGGGAAATCGCGCCGTGGATTGCACGAGTAATGCCAAGCCCCGCAAAGACCGGCATGCGGTTCAGAGATTCCTCCAGGTACGGCATGACCCGGTCGTAGTCGGCGTCGAACAGCCAGTTTTCATAATCCCACGGGCATCCATCGCGCCAGACCGAATTCGGGTTCTCCTTCTCATAGATCCCGATCAGGCCCTTTTCCTGTTCCATCCGGATATAGCCCGATACCTTTTTATCGTCTCGAATGACAGGCAATTCTTTTTCCAGGCCGGCGAACTCCGGAACATTTTCCGTCACGAAGTAGTGGTGCGTCATCGACGTCATCGGCAGTTGCAGGCCAGACCACTCGCCCATCTGGCGCGCGTAGGCGCCGCCCGCGTTGACCACATGCTCGCAGGTGATTGCGCCTTTTTCAGTCTCCACAACCCACTCACCGTTGACGGCTTGCGTGATGTTGGTGGCGCGACATTGACGGATGATCCTCGCGCCCTTTTGACGGGCGCCCGCGGCCATCGCCATCGTCACATTGGTCGGGTCCACATGTCCATCATCGGGCGTGTGCAGCGCCCCCAGAACACCATCGAGATTGTAGAACGGATGCAGCCCGGCGATCTTCCGCAGCCCCACCAGCTCCATGTTGAATCCAAGTGCGCGGCCAACTGACAGCGTATGGCGCAGCCAGTCCATCTCATCTTCGGTATAGGCCAGGCGAAGCGAGCCGCATCCGTGCCACGTAACCGGCTGGCCCGTCTCAGCCTCCAGTCCGCCAGCGTACAGCCCGATGTTGTAATCCACGCATTTGCCCAGCCCGAAGGAGCTGGTGGAATGGGTGATCTGCCCGGCCGCATGCCATGTGCTGCCGCTCGTCAACTCCGCTTTTTCAAGCAGCGCGACATCGCTCCAGCCTTCATGGGCCAGATGCCAGGCAAGGCCGCAGCCCATCACGCCGCCGCCAACGATCACCACCTTTGCCTGGGTCGGGAATTTCTGATCCGCCACGATGTGTCTTATCTGTAAAAAGTTCTCGACAGGGTAATCGGACAAGTATACCATCGTCTTACGCGATCGCTATTGCGAGCGATAAGATTGTTGGACAGGTCGAGAAGTTCCACGAAAGACGACATAACCCTGGACTATACGTTGGATGACTGAACCGATAAAGTCCCTTGCCGCGCGATATTACACCGATCCGAAGATCTTTGAGGTGGAACGCGCGGGACTCCTGGCCCGCACATGGCAATTTGGCTGCCACAGTTCCCGGGTGGCGGAACCCGGCGATTATGCGACCTTCGAGATTGCCGGCGAAAGCCTGTTTGCCATTCGCGGACGGGACAGCAAACTCCGCGCGTTCTACAATGTGTGCCAGCACCGGGCGCATCAACTGGTCCATGGCGCCGGCGCCGTGCGGGCCGTGGTGTGCCCCTATCATGCGTGGACCTATGAGCTGACAGGCGAGCTTCGCGCCGGGCCAAATATCAAGACGGTCGAGGGCTTTGACAAGTCGAACGTTTGTCTCACCGAAGTCAGGGCCGAGGAGTTCCTGGGATTTGTCTTTGTCAATCTTGATCCCGACGCCGACCCCATGGATGCATGGTTTCCGAATGCACGGAAAGAGCTTGAGGAATGGCTGCCCAACCGGGCGGAGCTTGAGCCTCTTGAATGGGTCAGAATCCCTGAGAATTGCAACTGGAAGGTCTCGATCGAGAACTATTCAGAATGTTATCACTGCGCTTTGAATCACCCGACCTTTGCCGAAGGGGTGGTCAAGCCGGAAACCTATGACATTCAGCCGCAGGGCCAGTGTTTGCGTCATACCACCGAATGCCAGAACCTGGACGCGATGACCTACGATATCCGCTCCGGCTTTGCCCATCAGAACGAGTATTCGAGCTGGTTCCTGTGGCCGATGTTCAGCTTTCAGGTTTATCCCGGAAATGTGCTGAACACCTATCACTGGCGCGAGGTCGATGTGAACCATGTAGTGGTTTGGCGCGGCTGGTATTCAGTCGGCGGCGAAGAAAGCGCAACGGTGCGCAAACTGGCGCTGCAGGACCGCGCCACGACGGTGGAGGAAGATATCCACCTGGTCGAGTCGGTCCAGCGTGGTTTGCAGTCTCGCGGCTATCGTCCGGGGCCGTTGGTGATTGACCCTGAAGGCGGCGTCAATTCGGAACACCCGGTCGAGCGCCTTCAACGCTGGATGCGCGAGGCCATTGATGCCGGATAATACGGGTATGCCCCAGGACTGGACAGCAGACCAGAAGCTGTTCCCGCACCAGGTCGGGTTCACTTGTCCGCCCTTCGATTTCGACGCGGCGCCGTCGGATTTCCTGCGCATGAGCCCACCTGGCGTCGGCGTGCATGGCTGGATGCTGCATGTGCCCGACTACACGCATGGGCTGGATCAGCGGAAACAGAATTTCGGCATGCTGGAGGATTTTGTACATTGCATGGGGCGCAACGGCGTCGATGTCTGTGGGCAGGTTGGCTCTAACTGGGTGCACGCCAGCGGCCTGGGCGTAAACGGCATCCGTGACCATTGTACGCGGCTGTCCGACACCTTCCAGACCCGTTTTCACATGGCGGGCTACGCCATGATTGAGGCGCTTCGCGCCTTGAATGTCGAAAAAGTCGCCTTGAACGCAGCCTACCATTGGCCGTCATGGTGGCAAGGCACGGTTGGTTTCTTGAAAGAGGCCGGGTTTGACGTGCTTTGGGCGGGTAATTTCGTCGACCAGGGCTGGTTCGATCATCAAGAGGCAGTCAACGCCCGGCGCTGGATTTTTGATGGCGCTCTCGCGGAAAAGAGTTTCACCTATGTCGCCGAACAGGCTCCTGGCGCGGATGCCTACCTGATCAATGGTATGTGCAATTTCCGTACCGGCCCGAACGGGCAACCGCAGCGCCCGGTGCATCTTGAAGTCGAACTTGAAACGATGCTCGGCAAACCTGTGATCGGTCATGATACAGCGCTGTATTGGCGGATCATGAAGGATCTGGGAATTGCCCCCACAACCCGTCAGGGTCGTCTGTTGGAGAGCCTGAAATGAACCGGATCGTGGCCCTTTGGGCCGTGCCCCGCTCGACCTCGACCGCGTTCGAATGGATGATGCGGCAACGCGGCGATCTGGACTGTCTGCATGAACCCTTCGGCGAGGCGTGGTATCAGGGCGAAGACCCGCTCTGGCCACGATTGAAGCCCGGCGACAAGACCACGCCGGGGCTGACGATCGAAAGCGTCTGGGACGATATTCGAGCGCGGGCGAACCGGGGGCCGGTGTTCCTCAAGGATTTCCCGCATTACATAAACCATATATGGACACCAGAATTTCTGGGCCATTTCACTCATGCCTTCCTGATCCGCGACCCGGCCAAAACGCTCACATCAATGTATGACAAATGGCCCGACTTCGATGAGGGCGAAGTCGGATTTGCCGAGCAACGCGCGCTGTTTGATCTGCTGTCCGCCCTGCATGGCGCCCCGCCGCCCGTCATCGACAGTGACGACCTGCTGGAGAATCCGGCAGGGATGGTTGTCGCCTTCTGCGAAGCGGTCGGCATCCCCTTTATTGAAGACGCGCTGAGTTGGGAGCCGGGCGAGCGTTTTCCAATCCAGAGATGAGCCTGAGGGGGCAGTATTTTGTGAGTCTATTGATCGACATTGAGAGTGGTTGTCAGGCGGCGTGACTTTGGGATTTGTTAAAAGATAGAAACAGTTTGTTGCGGGCTTTGTTGAGTCTTCGCGCGGCTTCATTATCACTGTATTTGTGAGCGAAGTCATCGAGTATTTTGAGTGTGATTCCGGATTTGAGATATTGCTGTGCATGGGGCAGGGAACGGAGTTTCTGGTACGGAGTCTGGATCAGTGAGTCCGGGTATTTGCGGATGCGTTTTCCCTGATTGTTGATTTCTTCCTTTGCGAACAAGCAGGGTCGGTGATAGTTCAGGTAGGGATTGAGGTCGTTTGTGAGGAAGTGGTTGACGGGTTGAGCGAAGCGCTGTGAGATGTGTTCGTATCCCAGATGCTTGCGGATGACGGAGCCGTTCTTGCCTTCGACCAGGGCGTTGTCATTGCTCTGTCGGGGACGGGATTTGGTTTGTTCGATCTGGAGTTTTTGCAGGAGTTTAGCGACTTGTCGATTGATATACTCTGAACCGTTATCGGAATGGAACCCCTGGAGCGTGAAGGGGAAGGCATCCAGGAGTTGATGCAGAGCCGGGATGAGATAGCTTTCGGAGATTCTCTGTACACAGACCACGGCCTGCATCTGGGTGACTTCATCGACAGCATTGATGTGATACAGTCCCTTGATGCCGTCCTGATCGCCCTGATGGACGGTATCGACGCGCAAGAAGCCGGGACGGCCATCGGGTCTGGGTTTGCGTCGCTCCCCGATTCGCACGGGCGTATAGCGGGTCTTTTGGAAGTGTCGTCTCTGGCGCTGGTAGGAATCCGAGTGGCGCAGGTTGTACAAGTGTCCATTGGAGATGGCGGCCAGTCGCCGGTATCGGGTATCGCCGAATACCGAAAAAGCCCGTTCACACAGTTTCCGGGTGGCCGGGCCGGACAGGTTGCCGTGCAGGGTATCGGTTTCCACCAGTAAAGCCACATCTTCCGGGGTATAACGTCGACAGAAGGCATTGGCGGGTCGCCCCCGGCGATCCCGAATGCGGCCACTATCGCGGTATTGGCGGATCAGCCGGGTGATCTGGGCGCGGGATAAGCCACTGACCTTCTCCAGGTAGGCTTTCACCACACCCCGGTCGGCCTTGCTCAATGCGCCATAACGCAACTGCCGCAGGCTGTCACAAATCCACGGATAGGACTCCTCGCGGGACTGGGGTTCAAAATCAAAAGTAGTGGCTCCGTTCAAAAACGAACGAATCTCCTCCACCGTCTGTAAACGCTGGCTGTGTAATTTCACGATCATCCTCCGATGATCCCAAAATCAGCCCCTTCAAACTCATCTCCCGTTGGAAATACAGCTTATCCTTCAGGCTCATCTTCCATTGGACAACTCTGGGCGTTGACACCGGCGACTACAGCTGGTGGGATGGCGGCAGCTTCCACGCTAACCTGAAGGCGTCAACCGGCCTCAAACCGCAGGTTCGCCGCTATATTGAGATAGACCAGGCCCCCCTGCGGGTGCAGCGCGTTCACCGGCGGATGAAGCCGCATTACGATCATCTTTATCAGCACAGGATCACGCTTTGATCAAAAACCATTGAACACCGGTTTCTCCCTTATCGCGGTTCTCCCTTGTCGTATGACACAACCGTCATTCCCGTGGAAACGGGAATCCATAGCCATAAGGATGCCGCGCTTAACGTCATCGTAGGGGTGCCCCTCTGTGGGTGCCCGCTATCGTCGTAACCGATCAACCTGTTAATTGTTATGGAGTTACGGATTTATGTAAAATAGATTTCATCCAGGTTTGATAAGGTATGCCTTCACGCATAGCCTGGGCTTTTAGACGGACAAGGTCGGCGCTGGGTATTCTCAAGGTGATTTGTGTCGTTTTTTCATTGAGCCTGTTCTTTGCGGCTTCACGGAACATAGCTAGGCGTTCAGCGGTGAGATTACTCACAGGAACGTAATCATCCTTATTGATTGCATTCTCCATGCTTTCGATAAGTTTTTTTTCCTCATCGTCAAAGTAGTCTTTTATATAAGGTTCTCGTTTCATGTTTTTCCTAATCCTGAATAAATCGCCGTATGCTTTCGGCTTGGATACAAGGTTTTGAGGAAAATTTCCTCGTCAGTTTCAACATACGGGACTAAATACACGTAGTTATCAATTTCCAGCACAAAAACCTTTTGGCCGGAGTGGTTGGAGGCAGGATTGTCGATACTATCGAGTATTTGTCCTGCTTCGATAAGAACGACACATTCCTCAAAGCCAATACCTCCTCTCTCAGAGTCTGCTTTTAGCCACGCAGATTTTTTCGCATCCCATCTTATAATTTTTGTCATGGCATTCATTGTATATACAATGAATGCTATTTCCAACCCTTTTTAGACACCCTTTTTAGCCACATAACCGCAATCCATACCCCGCTCCCAACCGTCATCGTAGGGACAGGCCTTAAGTGCCTGTCCGCAGCTGTCGGAACGCGCACCAACCATAACGGGCGACCACAGAGGGTCGCCCCTACGCATCGTTTAACCGCGAGCGCCGTCTACATTCCCGTTCCCAACCCGCCATCGTAGGGGCCGGTCCCCGCGCCGGCCCACGAATCGGTAATCGCGGGCCTGAATGAGGTTATAATCCCGGTTTTACCTGTAAGCAGTAAACCAGATGCCGGATCATTACCCGTTTTGTCGCATAGTCGGACAGCCGCTGCTGAAAACCGCGTTGCTGCTGATCAGCATAGACCCGGGAATCGGCGGATTGTTGATCAGTGGCGCCCGCGGCAGCGCGAAATCAACGATTGTCCGCGGGTTGTCGGACCTGCAACCGGATAAGCCCTTCGTGACATTGCCGTTGGGCGCTACCGAGGAAATGATCACCGGGTCACTTGACCTGGAAAGCGCTCTTTCTGATTCTGAAGTGCGGTTTTGCCCGGGCTTGCTGGCCCGCTCGCACGGTGGTTTTCTCTATGTCGATGAAGTCAATCTGCTTTTTGACCACCTGGTTGATCTGTTGCTGGACGCGGCTGCGTCTGGAGTCAATATCGTTGAAAGAGACAGCATCAGTCATCGGCATGACGCGCATTTTGTTCTGATCGGCACGATGAACCCCGACGAAGGCGAACTCAGGCCGCAGTTGCTGGATCGTTTCGGCCTGATGGTTGAAATGGAAACGGACTTTACGGTCGAGGATAGGAAGGAGATTGTCCGGCGCCGTCTCGCCTTTGACCGGGACTCCGGGAAAATGATCCGGGATAGTCAGGCTGAATCCGATCAGATCCGGCAAAAAATACAATGGGCCAGGGATAATCAGCGCCGGGTCAGGCTGTCAGACCGGATTGAAACAGAAATCGCGCAAAGATGCCGGCAGGCCGGGGTCGAGGGAATGCGCGCCGATATTGTGTTTCATCGCGCGGTGACTGCCTGGTGCGCGCTGGAGCAAAGGCTGGAAGTGATGACGGATGATCTGGACGTGGTGGAGCCGATGGTGATGAATCACCGTCGAAATATCCAGCCGGATGGCGCGGCAGGGTCCGGCGGCGGCCACTCCGGTCATTCCGGCAACAACAATCCCGGACAGGATGGTCAGAACGGAAGTCATCAAGGTGGCGGCGCATCGTCCGGATCATCCATCCAGGGTAGCTGGGGCGCCATGGCGCCCATGCCTTGCGGATCGATGCCGGCGTCCGCGTTACCTCTGCCGACGCGGCCAGGGTATCCGGGGAACCCTCCGGTACGGGAGCGTATGGCCCGGCGAGACGGGAGCCGGGACTGGCAGGGTCTGGCCGGCGGCGCCAAATACGGGGAGCAGAATTTAAATGGAAACAGGAAGATAGACTGGGCGGGCACTCTCATCAGTACCGCCCGGTTCGGATTGTTGTCCTGTGAGGACAAGAGACGTTCCCTTCAATACCGATTTCAACTCCCCGGAGCGATCCATCTGGATCTGATTGTGCTGGATACTTCGTCTTCAACCCTGTGTGGTCAGGGCTTAAGTCTCGCGCGCGGGGCCATTCAGGCGTTTTCCGGTCAGAGTTACCGCGCCAGAAGGCACTTGAGCCTGGTCACGTTCGGGAATGATGAAGTTCGGGCGCTGCTTGAGATTCAACGAGCGCCCAGGAACATTGAGCCTGTGCTGGACCGGATTCAGGCCGGGGGCGGAACACCGATCCGCCAGGCGTTACACTACGTTGACGGCATCCTGGTTCGGCGGAAATACCGACACTTGAATTGCCATATTTATCTGATTACAGACGGGAGGTTCGATGAGTCGATGAGCGGGTATCGGTCCATTCATTCATGCCCGGTAACCCTGGTTGATATTGAATGCGGACGGGCGCCGCTGGGCCGGGGGCAGCAACTGGCCCGGCGGATTGACGCTGGTTACCTGCATATTTCAAGCCTGTCGTTGCCGGCGTTGCCGGGGGACGCTTCGGGTTTTACAACAATGCGGGCAGATTAACGGGAGCGGATCCATGCAGGAAGAAACGGGAGCAGACGAAAACAGTACCGGCGCTGACGCCAGCGGCGAAGCCCGACATGCCGCGAGGATGAAAAAGAAGAAAGCGGTGGTGGATCAACGAATTGCCAGGGCGACCGAACAGCGCGGTGTACTGATCCTGCTGAAAGGCAATGGCAAAGGTAAGAGTTCCTCTGCCTTCGGGACGATGGCCCGGGCCCTCGGCCACGGTCAACGGGCTGGCCTGGTGCAGTTTATCAAGGGCCGGCTGGAAACCGGGGAGTTTCTCTTTTTCAGGGATCACCCGCAGGTCGATTTTCATGTCATGGGGCATGGTTTTACCTGGGAGACCCAGGACCGGTCCCGTGATGTCGCCGCCGCCCGAAAAGCCTGGTTGGTAGCGCGGAAGATGTTGTCTGACGGGGCTTACCATATTCTGGTATTTGATGAAATGTCGTACATGTTCAAATACGGGTATCTGGATGTCGAGCCGGTGGTGGAGGCGATCAAGGCCAGACCCGCGCACCAGAATGTGATCATTACCGGGCGAACGATGCATCAGCAGTTGATGGAAATTGCCGACACGATCAGTGAGGTTGCCGATCTCGGGCACGCGTTCAGAAAAGGCGTCAAGGCGCAGCCGGGTATCGAATGGTGAATCCGGCCAGGGTCCGATGTCCCGCCCTTTTCTTCTGCGCTCCCGCTTCCGGGCAGGGCAAGACGACGATTACCGCCGGTATTGCCAGATACCATCGAAATCAGGGTCGGGATGTCCGGGTCTTTAAAACCGGGCCGGATTATCTCGATCCCCTGATTCTGGAACGTGCTTCCGGGAACCCCGTGGCTCAACTGGACCTTTGGATGGTTGGTGAGAAGGAGTGTCAGCAGATGCTGTTTGAGGCGGCCGGGCAGGCCGATCTGATTTTGATCGAAGGCGTCATGGGTATGTTTGACGGGAACCCGAGCGGCGCCGATCTGTCGGCCTGTTTCGACATACCGGTGGCGATTGTGATTGACGCGGCGGCAATGGCCGGGACTTTCGGCGCGATTGCCCTGGGGCTGGCCAGTCACCGTCCTGAATTGACCATTGCCGGCGTGATCGGCAATAACCTGGCCAGCCGGCGCCACCAGGACCTGGTTGTCGAGGCGACGCCGGCTTCAATTCCATTGCTCGGCTGTGTCCGCCGTCATCCCGATGTTTCGCTTCCGGAACGTCATCTTGGGCTGGTCCATCCTGGCGAGGTGGATGATATCGACTGCCGACTGGACCGGCTGGCCGGAATCATGGAGCAGTCCGGGTTGACGGAACTGCCGCCCGCGGTGGAATTCCGGCCGGGCCGGACCCCGGCCATCAGACGGCAGTTACAGAACCGGGTGATCGCGGTTGCCCGTGACGATGCCTTTACCTTTATTTACGCGGCCAACATCAAACTGTTGCAGGATATGGGCGCCACCTGTGTCTGGTTCTCTCCCCTTGCCGATGAAGTCCTGCCCGACGCCGACGCTTTGTGGTTCCCCGGTGGCTATCCGGAATTGCACCAGGAGCGGCTTGCAAAAAACCGACGGTTAATCGACCAGATTGTCCGTTTTTGTGAAAATGGCAAGAAAGTCCTCGCCGAATGTGGTGGAATGCTGTACCTGATGGAATCCCTGACCGATATAAACGGCAAGCGCATGGACATGCTCGGTTTGATACCGGGACACGGGTTCATGCGGGAGCGGGGCGGCTGTCAGGGAATGCAGACCGCGCCGCTACCCTGTGGTGACATCCGCGCCCATGCCCATCATCGCACCCGCTGTGAGGTAACCGTCCAGCCTGTCGCCTTCGGCAAGCGCGCGCGCCACGAGGCGCCGGGCGAACCCATCTGGCAGATCAATAATATTACCGCCAGCTATCTGCACTTTTACTTCCCTTCCAACCCGGACGCGATTGCCGCGTTGTTTACGGGATGAATGGTTGTTGTCCTGCCACCGATTCGGGGCGGGCACGGAGACCCGCCCCTACGATCAGGGGAGGGTGGTACAGTGTGCGTAAATGTTGCGTTTCAGTAATCTGTTCGTGGTATAGTCCGGGTTGATTAAACTCAAACGAGGGCAACCGGTGGATACAATAGCTATACCTTCTGCCTACACCGGCGGTTATGAAAAGGCTCGTCCGTATAATCAGGCGTTGGTTGATAACTACCTCAGGCACACCACAATAGGTGACCCCGACCTGGACACGTTGATGGAGGAACTGGTTGCCGGGATGCCTCCGCAAAACCTGCAGCGATTCATCGGGGCTGGTATTGAGGGACATGATGACGTTCTGCGTAGTGCGCCGAAAGAACTGCGTGATTATTTTGATAAAATCACCTCCCCCCCCCCCTGGCTCGACTACCAGGCTTTTGACCCGGCGATTCGCGCATTCAACAAGAATGTAGACCTCATGCTCGTCGCATTTGTTACCGGGGTATTGGTAGAGGGTTTTTCAACACTGATCGCCAAGTCTTTCAAGATTACCAATCGGGTGGGGGAGACTACCCGGCGCCTGAAGCAGAACAACCGCCACATGATGGAAATATTTTATCCTGACGGCCTGCATAGAGAGAACGATGGGTGGAAGCTGTCCATGCGTATTCGATTTGTTCATGCCCGGATCAGGAGCCTGCTGTCAAAATCGGACGATTGGAACCAGGAAGCCTGGGGCGCCCCGGTCAGCGCCGCGCATCTGGGTTTTGCCATCTCTGTCTTTTCCCAGCGCCTGTTGGAATACTCGCTGCGAGTGGGCGCCAAGTACAACGATGAAGAGCAGATAAGCTTCCTGGCCGTCTGGCGCTATGCCGGCTATCTCATGGGAATCCCTGAAACCATCCTCTATACCAACGGCGCCGAGGCGAAAGAAATATACAAGGTGGGTTATCTGTGTGAGCCGGAGCCGGACGCCGATTCGGTAGCGGTTGCGAATTTATTGATTCAAAGTATTCCGAATGTGGCGGGTGTGGAAGATCCGATTGAAAAAGAAAAGCTGAGAACCCTGGCCTACCGCCTTTCACGAGCGCTCATCGGAAAACAGTTCGCCGAGCGCTTCGAATTCCCAAAGAATTCTGCCGCTCCGGGAACACTGTTCTTTTTCCGGACGAAAGAGCGTTTCAAGCGACTCATGCATCACAGGAAGGTCAGAGCAAATAATTTTTCCCAGCTTCTCGAGATTTCGGTGTACGACAAGCATGGACTGAGTTACAGGATGCCGGACCATGTTTACACATCCAAATCAAGCGAATGGTGAAAATCCCCGGTCACTGATGGAACGTTGATGGAACGTTACATTGCGATCGTCCTGGGGCGCCGTTGGCTGGTCATGGCGCTCACGATACTGGTTATGTTGCTCGCGGCGTCCGGCGCCCGCTTTGTCACCACCACTAACGATTACCGCGTGATGTTCAGCGAGGATAATCCGGAACTCGCCGCTTTCACCGCCCTGGAGAACACTTATTCCGCTTCCAACAAGGCGTTGATCGCCATTACGCCGCAAGCCGGCTCGGTGTTTACACGCGAGGCGCTGGGCGTTTTTACAGAACTGACCGAGGCGGCCTGGCGCGCGCCTTATTCCAGCCGGGTGGACTCACTGACCAACTATCTCCATAGTGAAGCGGATGGCGACGACCTGACTGTCGCCCCGCTCGTTGATGACGCGCAATCGCTGGGCGATGCCGACCTGGAACGGGTCGAGATGATTGCGTTGAGCGCAACCGATATTGCCGGGCGGCTGGTCTCCCATGATGGACGCACAGGCGGGGTGGCGATCAATTTCATCCTGCCCGAAAATCCGGATCCGGCCGTTGTCGAAATTACCGATTACCTTGATGCCCTGCTGGAGCAAGCCCGCGCAGACTATCCAGGCATGGATTTTTATCTGACCGGCGATGTGGTCATGCATCGCGCTTTCGCCGATGCGACAAAGGATGATCTGCGGGTACTCACTCCGCTCGTGCTTCTCGCCATCATCGTGGTGACCATGGCGCTCCTGCGCTCGGTTCTGAGTACCGTGGCCATCGTCGCCGTACTCCTGTTCGCCGTCAATACCACCATGGGGTTTGCCGGCTGGCTCGGTACGGTGTTCAGCCCCACCAACGCGGGAGTTCCGATCATTGTGATGGTGATAACCGTGGCGCATTCAATCCATATAGTGACCCATGTTTTATTGGGCATGAAGCGTCGTAATCTGACCCGGAACGCGGCGATTGCCGAGTCGCTTCGCATCAATGCCTGGCCGGTATTTCTTACCTCACTCACAACCATGATCGGGTTTCTCAGCCTGAATGCCTCGGATGCGCCGCCTTTTCATATCCTGGGCAACCTGGTGGCGTTCGGCGTGTTGTGCGCCTTTGTATATTCCATGACGCTTCTGCCGGCGTTGCTCTCGGTTCTGCCGCTACGAGTATCGCCTGCCCAAACCGGACGCCGCGACCTGTTTGAATGCCTTGCCGACTTCGTCATCGAAAAGCGGGCGCTCCTGCTGACCTCTCTCACCCTGGCGGCCATCGTTCTGATTACCGGCATTCCCCGTAATGAACTGACCGATAACTGGACGGAATATTTCGATGACCGTTATGAATTCCGGCGTGATACAGATTATGTTATTGACAATCTGACCGGTCTGGACCTGCTGGAATATTCGCTGGACGCGGGAAGTGAAGGCGGAATCACGGACCCTGGTTATCTGCGTCTGGTTGATGATTTCTCCAACTGGTACCGGGAGCAACCCGGAGTCAGACATGTCCAGGCTTTCCCGGATACCATGAAGCGTCTGAACCAGAACATGAACGGCGACGACCCGGCGTTCTACGTGTTACCGGATGCCCGGGAGCTCGCAGCCCAATACCTGTTGCTGTATGAGTTCTCACTTCCGTTTGGCAGCGACCTGAACGACCGCATCAATGTCGCAAAGTCCGCTACGCGCATGACCGTCGTGGCGCGTGACCTGTCAACCCGGGATATTCGCGAACTGGACCAGCGGGCGCAGGCCTGGCTTCGCGCCAATGCGCCTGATTTTGCGACTGCCGCATCGGGCGTCAGCGTGATCTTCGCGCATATTTCCGAGCGTAATATCTACAGTATGTTACGCGGCACAATCATTGCCATGGCCCTTATTTCACTGATCCTGATCGGGGTTTTCAGAAGCGTGCGGCTTGGTCTCGTCAGCCTGATACCCAATTTTATTCCCGCGGCCATGAGTTTCGGTCTATGGGGCTATCTGGTTGGTCACGTAGGTTTGGCTTCCTCGGTAGTCGTGGCCGTTACCTTCGGGATTATCGTCGACGATACTGTTCATTTCCTGAGCAAGTACCAGAAATCCCGCCGCGATGGCCTCCTTGCGCCCGAAGCCGTGCGTTCCACCTTGTCTACCGTAGGTCATGCGTTATCAACCACGACCGTGATTTTATCGGCGGGTTTTCTGGTGTTTGCCACCTCGGGATTCGAGCTGAGCTGGGCGCTTGGAATGCTGGTCGCTATTACCATCATTCTCGCGCTTGTTACCGATTTGTTGCTTCTTCCAGCTTTGTTGATTGCCTTCGACCGAAGAAATTGATGATTCCCGATGATCAAGGGAATGACCGGAATCAGTCTGCAACCACCCCCGTAGGGGCGGGCGGGCACAGTGACCCGCCCCTACGATCAAGGCCTGCCCTCGACTCCGATCGGGGGCCGGAGCCGGACAATTTTCTTGTTTTGATGGTCTAATATCTGTACACTGTGTGTTCTGCATGGGCGCCAATGAATTCCTGGCGGATATCAGGATACCAACCAGACCAAGCCCGGTTCTTTAGCTTGCGCTCAATTTCCAGGAATCTGATCTTCGATTCGCAACCCGAAAACCGGAGGGAGTATGTCTGATAAAATCCTCGTAGCTCTGGATGGAAGTGAAGGTGGAAAACGCGCATTGAGTGTCGCTGTTGACCACGCCAGACTTACCAAATCAAATCTTCTGCTGGCCTATGTCATTGACTGGTCGCCCTATAGTTTCCATACCCCCGAAGAATTATCGGAGCGTCATAAACGGCGTGAGTCGGAAATTCAAAGGGCCAATGATTCAGTTCTTCATCCCGAAGCGTCTGCTCTCGCAGATTCCGGGATCAAGGTCGAGACTGTGGTTCGACACGGTAAAATTGCCGAAACCCTGATTGAACTCAGCGAAGAATATAATACTTCACAGATCTATATCGGCAAGCTTGGCGAGTCGCGGATGCGCTCCGTGATTTTTGGCAGTGTCACCGCCGCATTGGTACAGACTTCCGCCGTACCCGTCACTGTCGTCCCTTGAGGTTCCGGGGAACTATGCCAAAGAGTTTGATCAACCGGGTCAAACAACACTTCACCATATATGAGGAAACTAAGATGCGACAAATACTTGTAACACTTGGTTTGATGATTGTTTCGTTCAATGCCCATGCGGGAATTGATGACGCCATCAATGCCGCAACGGCGCCTGTCGCCGAACTGATCGGCCGAATTGTCTTTTTCAAAATTCCGGTTTTCGGAGCCCAGCTACCCGTGGTTGTTCTTTGGTTAGTGGCCGGAGCCGTATTTTTTACGGTTTACATGGGCTTTATCAATCTCCGTGGATTCAAACACGCGATTTCGCTGGCCAGGGGAGATTATGCCGACCCGAACAGCAAGGGTGAGGTTTCACATTTTCAGGCGCTGGCCACAGCGGTTTCCGGAACCGTCGGGATCGGTAATATCGGTGGCGTGGCAGTCGCGGTCACGGTGGGCGGCCCCGGTGCAACGTTCTGGTTGATTCTGGCGGGGTTTTTGGGGATGTCGACCAAGTTTGTTGAATGTACCCTGGGTGTCAAATACCGCCAGGAGTTCAAGGATGGCCATGTGTCCGGTGGTCCGATGTATTACCTCAAGAAAGGGTTTTCCGATCGGGGGATGGAAGGATTCGGCAAATTCATGGGTACGTTCTATGCCATTGGTATCTTTATTGGCGCGTTGGGAATCGGCAACATGTTCCAGTCGAATCAGGCTTATGTACAACTCAATAATGTATCCGGTGGAGCGCTGGATGGGTTAGGCTGGCTGGTAGGACTGGTTTTGGCCGCGGTCGTGTTCTCCGTCATTGTCGGCGGCATCAAATCAATTGCGCGGGTTACTGAAAAAATTGTGCCATTCATGGCTGTTTTTTATTGTTTGTTCGCCATTATCGTGATTCTGATGAACGCGGGCACAATTCCACAGGTCATTATCAATATTTTCAACGGCGCATTCACTGGAGAGGGGGTTGCGGGTGGCGCCCTTGGGGCCATGATTATTGGTTTCCAGCGCGCGGTATTTTCCAATGAGGCGGGTATCGGTTCCGCTTCGATTGCCCACTCCGCAGTCAAAACAGACGAGCCAGTCACGGAAGGAATCGTTTCCCTGCTGGAGCCATTTATCGACACCATCATAATCTGTACCATTACCGCCCTGGTAATCGGAACTGCCCAGGTTGCAGAACCCGGTTTTGCCGGTAGCGCCCAGGGTGTTGCGATGACTTCGGCGGCATTTGAACGTGAATTTTCATGGTTCCCGATTCCCCTGGCCTTCGCGGCGTTGCTGTTTGCCTTTTCAACCATGATTTCGTGGTCTTATTACGGACTCAAGGGCTGGACTTACATGTTCGGTGAAAGCGTCAAGGGGCAGAATATCTACAAGATCATTTTCTGCGCCTTTGTGGCGTTGGGCTGTGTTGTCCAGTTAGGGCCGATTCTCGATATATCAGATGCCCTGGTATTCCTGATTTGTGTGCCCAACATCCTGGGTCTGTATTTCCTGGCCCCGATTGTCAAGCGGGAAATGAATTCCTACTTTGCGCGGGTTGCCAGTGGAGAAATCAGGAAATACAAATAACCACTACCTATCATGCAGTGATAAAAAGCCCGCGGTGACGCGGGCTTTTTTTAGTATCTGTAATGCTCGGCCTTGTAGGGTCCTGAGACGGGAACACCAATGTAATCGGCCTGCTCCGGGCTGAGCCGGGTCAGCTGAGCGCCAATTTTCTCAAGGTGCAGGCGAGCGACTTCTTCATCCAGATGCTTGGGTAATACGTAAACGTCATTTTGATATTTGTCGCCGTCGGTCCAGATGTCGATCTGCGCCAGCACTTGATTGGTGAAGCTGTTGGACATCACAAAGCTCGGGTGACCTGTGCCGCAACCCAGATTGACCAGGCGGCCCTCTGCCAGCAGGGTAATGCGGCGACCGTCGGGAAGAATGATCTGGTCCACCTGGGGCTTGATATTTTCCCATTGGTACTGTTTCATCGAAGCAATATCAATTTCGTTGTCAAAGTGACCAATGTTGCAAACGATCGCCTGGTTTTTCATGCTGGCTATATGGTCATGGGTAATCACATGAAAATTCCCGGTGGCGGTCACGAATATGTCGGCCTGTGAGCAAACATCGTCCATATTGACTACACGATACCCTTCCATTGCCGCCTGCAATGCGCAAATCGGGTCAATTTCAGTGACCCACACGGTGGCGCCGAGGCCGCGCAGGGACTGCGCACAGCCTTTGCCGACATCGCCATAACCCAGAACAACCGCGACCTTGCCGGCAATCATCGTATCGGTGGCTCTCTTGATACCATCCACCAGAGACTCGCGGCAACCATACAGGTTGTCGAATTTGGACTTGGTCACGGAATCGTTCACATTAATGGCGGGGAAGGGCAGTTCATTGTTGTTGGCCATTTGATACAACCGATGCACGCCGGTCGTGGTTTCTTCGGTTACTCCCTTGACCTCTGCCAGTCGGCGGCTGTACCAGGTACTGTCTTTGGTGAGAGTAGCCCGGATGCTGGAAAACAGGGCAATCTCCTCTTCGCTCGAAGGACTGTCCAGAACGGACAAGTCCTTTTCCGCTTTGCTGCCCAGAATCAGCAACAAGGTGGCGTCGCCCCCATCATCCAGGATCAGGTTCGGGCCGCCGCCATCCGGCCAGTCCATGATTCTATGGCTGTATTGCCAATATTGATCCAGAGATTCTCCCTTGAATGCGAATACCGGGATTCCCTGGTCCGCAATCGCCGCCGCCGCGTGGTCCTGGGTCGAAAAAATGTTGCAGGAGGCCCAGCGTACTTGCGCCCCAAGCGAGACCAGTGATTCGATCAGCACGGCGGTTTGAATGGTCATGTGTAATGAACCCGCGATTCGCGCGCCTTTCAGTGGCTGACTGTCCGCATATTTGCTGCGGATTGAGACCAGTCCGGGCATTTCTGTTTCAGCGATCCGGATTTCCTTTCGGCCCCACTCGGCCAGGGTCAGATCAGCAACCTGGAAATCAGCCTGGACGGCCTTTGCGACTTGTGTGGACATAATGGATTCTCTTTAGAATATGATACTGGATACCGGCCCGGTTAGCGGATTCCGGCATCTGCTTTCAAGGCGTCTGCCTTGTCGGTTCTTTCCCATAAAAATTCGGGTTCCGGGCGGCCAAAGTGACCATACGCCGCGGTATTGCGGTAGATCGGACGAAGCAGGTCCAGGCTTTGGACAATGGCCTTTGGCCGCAGGTCAAAATGCCGATTGACCAGCGCTTCGATTCTGTCGTCGTCAATTTTCCCGGTGCCGAAGGTTTCGACCATGACCGATACCGGTCTGGCGACACCGATTGCGTAGGCTACCTGAACCTCGCATTTATCGGCCAGGCCGGCAGCCACGATGTTTTTCGCCACGTAACGTGTGGCATAGGCGGCGGAACGGTCCACCTTCGAGGGGTCCTTACCGGAAAACGCGCCGCCGCCGTGGTGCGCTGAGCCGCCATAGGTATCGACAATGATTTTCCGGCCGGTCAGGCCGCAGTCAGCGACCGGCCCGCCAATCTCGAAGCGGCCCGTCGGGTTGACCAGAAAACGGGTATTGGCGTCCAGCATATTGGCGGGCAATACCGGCTTGATGATTTCTTCGATCACCGCTTCAGACAATTCTTCATTGCTGTCAATATCCGGGCTATGCTGGGTGGACAATACTACGGTGTCGATCGCGACCGGGGTGGCGCCTTCATATTTCACGGTGACCTGGGATTTGGCGTCGGGCCGGAGCCAGGGCAGTTTCCCCGATTTGCGAACTTCTGACTGTCGGGCAACCAGGCGATGGGCGTAAGTAATCGGGAACGGCATCAGGACATCGGTTTCATTGCAGGCATAGCCGAACATCAGCCCCTGGTCGCCAGCGCCCTGATCCAGGTCAACTCCTTCGCCTTCATTGACTCCCCGGGCGATGTCGGGGGATTGCTTGTCGAGCGAAACCAGCACGGCGCAGCTTTTGTGATCGAATCCCATGTCGGACGAGTTGTAGCCGATTTCGCCAATCGTGTCGCGTACCACTTCCTGGAAATCCACTACGGCGTCGGTTGTGATTTCTCCAGCGACGATCGCCATGCCCGTCGTGACCATGGTTTCGCACGCGACCCTGGACTTCGGGTCCTCGGCCAATAATGCATCGAGTATCGAATCCGAGATCTGGTCCGCAACCTTGTCCGGGTGACCCGCCGACACCGATTCTGATGTGAACAAATAAGATTTTGACATTAATTTTATGACCTCAATCAATCAGTGCGCTGTCGGCGCAGTACCGTTAGCCTGTACCGCCAGGCGCGAAAAAATAAATGGCCGGAATATAAAGAAATCTTTATATGATTCGATTGTAGCGCTTCCAGAACTACTTATACACCCGTCAGAATAAAAATGTCATCCTATTCCTTTCCCATTCATTCTTGCACGGGCGGGCACGGAGACCCGCCCCCCCGTTCGGAGCCGGGGGCAGGCTCTACGATGTCGGATGGCGCCGGGGATGTCGGTTGTGGATTCCCGCATTTGCGGGAATGACGAGGTGAGGGCGGGATTGTACGTGGGGGCGGGAATGGCGCCTAGAAGGAATGTCGCAGGTTCAGTTTCAGCAGGGAGCGGACTTCCCGGTCTGTATCCTCGATGCGCTCTGTGACCAGTTCCAGCGTCAGGTCTCTGGAAGACCGGAACCTCGTTCCGACCCGAACGGTTCGTGGACTGTCTTTGGCTAAATCCGCTCCCGCAAACGGCGTCAGCAGCCCTTTTTCAAGAGGCAGGCCATAGCCGATGCGCACATCCAGGGCGCTTCTGGATATATCCTGGGTCTTCGGTACGACATCGTCCCATAACGCCCGGGCTTTCGTATCCGCTCCCCAGCGCGGTTCCAGCGTAAACCACTGCCCGCGTCCGCCCGCTCCTTCGCCACCGCGCACGGTGACGCTCAACCCCGATTCCCTTATCCCCGATTCACTGTGCGCCGCCAGATACCGCGCGCGCCCTTCAATCGACAGGCCCGGTCTCTGATAACGCATTCCACCAGCCAGTTCCATGCCCGTTCCACGCAGCGCGTCTCCGCCGTCCCTGCGTACCGACACTTCCAGGAACGGTTCCAGTTCATGGCCGGTCGATGAATGGACCCTGCGCGACGCTTCCACTCCGGCGCGAAGACGCCAACTGTCCGCCGTCAGACCATGAACCCGTTCTGTCCCCTCTTGCGTCTTTATCCGCGAGCGCCCCGCGTCCATGCGAAACGCCAGATTCGTTTTTCCTCTCGGCGCCAGTTGTCGTCTCAATCCCAGAGAACCCAGCCGCATTGACAGGTCCGAGGTCTGTAACGCTCCGTCTTTCGGAATATGCCGCGCTTCGCCGTCTCCGGTTCCCGCTACCGCTCTTATTTCCAGTTCGTTGTCCAGGGTCCAGCGCATATACGGGTAGAACCCATTTATCGTGGTCTCCAGCTCGCCTTCGCCTTCCTGTGTTGTATAGTCCGCTTCGCCTTCACTGCGCGAGACGGCAAGGCCCGCAACCCAGGCGTCGGCGCGCGCGTCCATGCCGAGCCAGCCGGTACGCATCTCTCCATCATAATGGCTTTGTTCGCCTCCGGCAAAGCGGCTCCAGTCGCCCCGTCCCCACAGCGACCATCGCGTCGTTCCGGGCGATGCGCCGGACCCCGGGAGCAGTGAGAAATGGCTGGAGCCGAGCAGGTCGGCGGAGCGCATACCCTGACTTTGAATGATACAGCGCGAGCGGGCAGAACCTGGCCAGGATGGGCCTTCCGTCAGACACGGATGCCCGTCTTCAGGGATTCGGGTTCCCTGTAACGGAATGTTATGACCGGCCAGCGTTACCGCCCCACCCAGGTCGCCAAAGCGCGCGCTGATATTGGTGATGGCGCTCGATAATGAGCGCCGGGCCAGCGCCGATAACGCGCCTCTGACGGCATTCTGAATCCGCGGTTGCGGGACATCCGTGATCGTAATGGTAAAGATCAATGTGGCCGTTGCGCCGTTGGCGTCTGTCGCCATCCAGGTGTATTGTGTCGGTGTATGCGCCCCGGTGGGGACGCCGGTCAATCTGCGCGCGCTGGAGTCATACAGGATGCCCGATGGCGGCGCCGGGGTCAGGGTATAGGTCAGGGCGCCGCTCCCTTTGGTCGCTTGCGGGAAGGATAGCGGGGCAATCTCTTGTCCGCGCGTCCAGTTCTGGTTCGGTATGGATTCGCTGCCGAAGGTCGGAATGAGAGAAGGCGTTAGGGTCGTCGGGGGCGGTAGCGTTGTAATCGGATCGGGGGTCACTGGATCGGGGGTCACTGGATCGGGGGTCACTGGATCGGGGGTCACTGGATCAGGGGTCACTGGATCAGGGGTCACTGGATCAGGGGTCACTGGATCAGGGGTCACTGGATCAGGGGTCACTGGATCAGGGGTCACTGGATCAGGGGTCACTGTGATCGGCGCGGCGCCGAGCGCCGCGCCACCCCACAAGTGAGCATGACGCTTGCAGTGGATCAGCATTGAACTGTATTTATCCAGATCAATATTGGCAGGCAGGGCGTACTCCTGAGCGCCCTTGTTTGATTTCAGTATGGCAATTTCGATTGAGGAGGGGGGTTTAACATCATTGTCCCCAATGTCTGCAATCGGCATTGTTGACAGATAAATCCTCAGATCCGGGCCAGCTGTCGTCGCGAAGTCTTCATCGAATACGATAAACCGGGCATTGTCGCGGCTTACGATTTCCCACTCTCCCGCAATGTCATAGTCTTTCCTGATCCAGTTTCCCGGACCGCGCAGAGTTTCATCACAAAACGCTGAAAAAGAGAGCGAAACCAGAACCAGCGCACAGACTGACCGAGGTAATGTTGTGATTCTGTTTTTCATGGGCTGTTTTTCATGAGTTTGATTTTACCTGACTGGCGTTATAGTACAACCATCATGTCTGCCCTTCGGTTCTTGCACGGGCGGGCACGGAGACCCGCCCCCCGTTCGGAGCCGGGGGCGGGAATGACGAGGTGAGGGTGGGATTGTATGTGGGGGCGGGAATGGCGATGTCGGATGGCGCCGGGGCCATTGTGATTGCGGTTCGGCTGGTATTTTATTCGTTGTATTGCGGTAGAATACCGCCTCCCGGCAACTTGATGAAAATATTGATTCGATGAATCCGAATGACCCGATTGATCCATCCGTAGCAAGGATTCTGATTGAAGCCTTGCCCTATATCCGGCGTTATCAGGGTAAGACGATTGTCATAAAGTATGGTGGCAATGCCATGGTGGAGCAGGAACTGAAGTATGGTTTTGCGCGGGATGTCATCTTGATGAAACTGGTCGGGATGAATCCGGTGATCGTGCATGGAGGAGGCCCCCAGATCAGCGCGTTGCTCAGAAGGGTTGGCAAGGAATCCACTTTTATTGACGGCCTGCGGGTCACCGACAGTGAAACCATGGATATTGTCGAGATGGTATTGGGCGGACTGGTCAACAAGGAAATTGTCAATCTGATCAATTCCCTCGGCGGCAAGGCGGTCGGATTGACCGGCAAGGACGGCAACTTGATTCGCGCCCGTAAAATGGTGGTCAGCCAGGATGATCCGGTGTTGAAAAGATCCGAGATTATTGATTACGGCCATGTCGGGGAAGTCGAACATATCGAGCCGCAAATCGTCCAGTTGCTGGAATCCCGGGCATTCATTCCTGTGATCGCTCCGATCGGGGTAGGCGAGGACGGTCAGACTTACAATATCAACTCGGATACGGTCGCTGGTCGGCTGGCTGTCACCCTGAACGCGGAAAAATTAATGCTGTTGACCAATACGCCGGGGGTTATGGATGGAAAAGGCGACCTGATCCGGGAACTGGAATTTGACCAGATTCAGAAATTGCGGGATGATGGAGCCATTACAGACGGCATGATCCCGAAACTGGAGTGCGCCATGGACGCGATACGAAGCGGCGTGTCTTCATCACTGATTCTTGACGGACGTGTCCGGCATGCGCTGCTGCTTGAATTGTTTACCGATTCGGGTATCGGCACACAGATCGTAGCGTAGAGACACAAGACAAAGCTGAAATATCATGGCGCAATCCTATTCAGAAACGGTGATTGGCGTCCACCACTGGTCGGACAAGTTGTTCACGATAAAAACCACCCGTCCCCCCGGTCTGCGTTTTCGCAACGGGGAGTTCGCGATGATGGGGATGGAAGTCGATGGTAAGCCCCTGATGCGCGCCTACAGCATGGCCAGCTCGAACTACGAGGGTTATCTGGAGTTTTACAGCATCAAGGTGCAGGATGGGCCGTTGACCTCCAGATTGCAGCATGTGAAGGTGGGTGACAGGCTGCTGATCAGTAAAAAACCCACTGGCACGCTATTATGGGATCGTCTGCGCCCCGGGAAGCGCCTCTACCTGTTGGGCACCGGCACCGGTCTTGCGCCATTCCTCTCAATCATCAAGGGCCCGGATGTTTACGACCATTTTGAAAAGGTCATCCTGGTGCATGGTTGCCGCTATATCAACGAGTTGACCTATCAACAGTTGATCAACCATGAACTTAAGGACAATGAATATTTCGGAGACAGCGTCCGGGACAAACTGATCTACTATCCCGCCGTTACCCGGGAAAAATACAAGAATTTCGGGCGCATCACGATGTTGCTAGAAACCGGAAAACTGATGAGGGATGTCAAGATGCCGGCGCTGAATGTGGAAGATGACCGGTTCATGTTATGCGGCGGTCCGGGGATGCTGAAAAGCCTGTCCGGCATCCTCGATAACATGGGTTTCCGGGAAACCCGGAAAAGCGACTACAGGGAGTATGTGGTGGAACGGGCTTTCGTGGAAAAATAATTTCCTGACCTGCGCATCCCCTTGGCAAAAGACATTGGAACATTCGGGCTGTCGGGATTGACAGCCAGTGTCTGACTGCCCGGTATTACGACCAGATCCATGTCCTCCATCGGTATCGCGCCAATCAAGGCCTGATCGCCCAGAACAAGCGCCCCGGTGAACCCGACGCGATTCATGAACGCCAATTTGACCGGGCCGACATAAGAAACCTTTTTATTCGAACCATCAGCCAGCGTGACTTCCCGCTGCTCTGCCTCATCAAGGCCAAGCTGGATCGCTACATGCTCCGGGATGCACAAATGCAGAGCGCCGGTATCGGCCAGCGCAGAAATAGTAACCGAAGCCAGCTCAGGCCGCCGGGGATTGCTTAACGTGATTTCAGAATGAGTCAAGCCCATGATAAAAATTGACCTGTTTTGGACGATTCGTATAATAACATATTCCGATGCGGGCGGGCGCGGAGCCCCCCCCGATCGGAGTCGGGGGCAGGCTCTACGGTGGGGATTGCAGAAGGGATAACCGGTTTCGGTCAATGTGGCAGAATATGGTGTGGCCGTTGATGGTTTGCGCTGGCGGAATGACTTCATCACAGATCCTGCCGATCTTGCGCTGGCATCTGAGCTGGAACGGACATCCCAGGTCGGACGGGGCGGTTTCGACAATATCACGGATCTCGACATGGGATTGCGCGTCGGGGTCCGGTTCGAGCGCGGCTTCCATCAACGCTTCGGTATAAGGATGAAAAGCGGGTTTGTAAACCGCGTCGACCGGACCGATTTCACAAATTCGACCCTGGTACAGTACCAGAACGCGGTCGGCCACCGCGCGTACCGTGGCCAGGTCATGGGAGACGAACAGGTACGCGACTCCGTTTTCCTGTTGCAGTTTCGACAACAGTTCAAGCACTGCCGCCTGAACCGAAACATCCAGCGCCGAAGTGACTTCGTCGCATAACGCCAGTATCGGTTCTGCGGCAAAGGCGCGGGCAATACCCACCCGCTGCTTTTCTCCCCCGGACAATTGATCCGGAGTGCGTCCCAGGTAGTCTCTGGTCAGGCGGACACTCTCCAGGAGTCCGGCTGCCCGGTCAATGGCTGCGGCCTGGTCCATGTCAAAGTAGAGTTGCAGCGGGGCGGACAGGATTTCTGCAATGGTTTTCCTGGGATTGAGCGATGAATCCGGGTTCTGGAAAATCATCTGGATGTCTTTCCTGCACTGTAACGACCTTGCGTCCGTTACACAGTCCAGGGATTCTCCTCCTTCTATTCGCATGGTTCCGTTGCAGGGTGGGATCAAGCCCACGATCGACCGCAGTATGGTTGATTTCCCGCTGCCTGATTCCCCGACCACAGCAAGGGTTTCCCCTTTGTTCAGGATCAGGCTCAAGTTGTTTACGGTTAGCGTCCGCCGCTTGTCTCCCTGTCCCGTGAGGCGTTTGAGCCAACCCGGACGGTCGTAGGATATCGCCAGATTCCGAAGCTCAAGCAGGCCCTGGTTTTTACTGCCTGCGGCCTGCGGCCTGATTTTCTCCCGAGAACCGCTTTGCGGGAAATTTCCGGAATCGAAGTGACAACGCACCATTACGCCGTCCGGCATCCTGTTCAATGGCGGCGATTCGTTGAGGCATATCTCCTGTCGATGCGCACATCTGGGTGCAAAGGCACATGCGTTTCTGGTTGCCGACAGCTTCGGCGGGGTTCCGGGCAGGGCTTGTGGAATCCCGGCGCCGTCGATTTTCGGAATCGAGGATAACAATCCACGGGTATAGGGGTGCGACGGGCTTTTAAGAATTTCGGTACTGGTTCCCAGTTCCATCAGTTCTCCGGCATACAACACCGCGACCCGGTCGCTGATCCGGGCAATCGCTCCGAGGTCGTGGCTGACAAACACCATGGCTACGCCAGACGCGCGGCAAAGGTCCCTGAGCAGTTCGAGAATATGCACCTGGGTGGTGACATCAAGTCCGGTAGTCGGTTCATCCAGCAGTAATACGCGGGGCCGACCGGCCAGCGCCATGGCGATGGCGCAACGCTGTTGCTGGCCGCCGGACAATTCATGCGGATGACGGTCCCGGATCTGTTCGGGGGAGGGGAGCCGAACTTGAGCCAGAAGGTCCGTTACCGCCATTTTCCGATTGGCGGGAGCAAGGTCGGTATGCAGCATCAGGGATTCTTCAATCTGTCGGCCAATGGTCATGGTGGGGGTCAGGGACTGCCCCGCATTCTGCGGAACCAAGCAAATTTCTCCGCCTCTCAATGCTTCGAGCTGATTGCGGTTTATATCGAACATCGAGACGTTGTCAAAAACAGCGTCACCGCCCAGCAACTCGAGTCCCTGCTCCAGATAACCCATCATGGACAGCGCGACGGTGCTTTTGCCGGAACCGGACTCTCCAACCAGCCCCAGAATTTCGTTTGGCCTGACATCCAGTGTAATCCCCCTCAGAACCGGAACCTGCGCCGCGCTCCCGGTTTTGACTCCAACAGACAGGTCGTCAAGATGAATCAGCCGGTTCATTCAGATGACTCCCGGCCCCCGGTCAACCCGTAATGCCTTGCCGAGGGCGTCGGCAAACAGGTTGATTCCGATAATCAGCGTAGAGAGGAAGATGGCCGGCCAGATACCGGCCCAGGGAGCTACGGTCAGGAATTCCCTGGAATCGGAAATCATCAATCCCCAGTCCGGTGTCGGCGGCGTGGCGCCAAAACCGAGGAAACTCAGGGAACTGAATGCCAGCATCATCCACGACCAGCGCATCGCCCATTCCACCAGCAGAATATCCTGCAGATTCGGCAGCATCTCCTGGAAGACAATGAATCGGGAACCATGTCCTCGTACGCGAGCGGCGGTAATATAATCCTTGACGGCAATGCCTTGCGCGGCGCCTCGACCGATCCGAATGACCGAGATGCCGTTGAAGAAAGACAAGGTCGGAATCAGGGCATAGACACCGCCGCCGGTAAAACTGATAATCAATAACAGGAACAGCAGTCCGGGGATGGCGAGAAACGCATCGACCAGCCGCATGCACAATTCGTCGATGCGCCCGCCTGCCAGACCGAGTGAAACCCCGGCGATTCCACCCCACAGGGCCGCGATAACGGCGGAGATCAGGGTGATGACAATGGAGATCCGGCCGCCGGCAATGGTTCTGCTGAAGACATCCCTGCCCAGGCTGTCGGTCCCCATCGGATGTTCCCACGAGGGCGCCTGCAGGATGCGATCCGCATTTTGCAGGGCGACATCGTACGGGGTGATGAAGGAGGAGACCACTGCCAGCAACAGGTGAAACGCAACCAGAAACAGGCCGATTGCGCCGACCGGCCTTGCAATAATGCCACGCAGGATGGTGATGACGCCTGCGAGACGGGAATGGTCAGAGCCGGGCCAGGTCCTGTTTTCTGCTGGAATCACCTAGCCTCCCTCTGCCGAAACTTTCGTTCGGAGTCTCGGGTTCAATAATATGACCAGAAAATCAGCGATCAGATTGACCGCGATGTACATCACCGCGAACATCAACGCGATGGCCTGAACCAGTGGCAGATCCCGGTCAAAAATACTCTGGATGATCAGGGTCCCCAACCCCGGATAGTTGAAAACCTTCTCGATTACAACCACTCCGCTCAGCAGCCAGGCCATGGTCAGGGCGGCGATATTGATAGTTGGCAGCAAAGCGCTCGGCAACATGTGGCGAAACACGATACGTCTGAACGGCACCCCTTTCAAGGTCGCCATTTTGACGAATTCACTGGACATGGTATCGATTACGCTGGCCCGGGTTATCCGCAGGATGTGCGCGGTCATGACAAAAGCCAGGGTCATCATCGGCAATATGATGTTGGGCAGTATTTCCGCTACCGAAGCCTCGGTCGGCAGTATGGTTACGGCGGGAAACCACTTCAGACTGATCGCGAACAGGAAGATCAAGCCAGTGGCGATGACGAATTCGGGGATAGTCATCGCCAGCAACGCGATGCCGGACACGACATGGTCCGGGAATCGCTCCCGGTAAACTCCCGCAATCACCCCCAGTATGATGGCCAGCGGAATGCCGATCAGGGCAGCGGATGTCCCCAATATGACGGTGTTTCGGAATCGGGGGGCGATAATATCGTGGATCGGCCGTTTTCGTTTCAGCGAATCCCCGAACTCACCCTGGAGCGCTTTTCCGGACCAGTCGAAAAAACGCTCGACAGAAGATTTGTCAAGCCCGAGTCCGGACTGGCAACTGGATAATCGTTCGCCCTGGGCCAGTTTGCCGAGGTAGGCTGTGCAGGCGTCGCCCGGCAACGCTTCGGTGACGGAGAATACCACGATGGCGACAAATACCAGTGTGAATACCGCCATGACCAGTCGCCGCAGGAGAACTTTCAGCAAAAGGAATCTCCTTTATTCCCTGGCGACCTTGTGCCATTCGACAAACAGCGCTTTTTCAGAAGGCAGGCTTGAAATCCGGGCACTGAATACCCGGTTTATGTTCAGATAGAACGGGATGATCGCGCCACCTTCGTCAAACAGTATTTGCTGGGTTCTGGCATACATCGAGCGGCGTCTGGCCGGGTCGGTTTCCTTGCGGGCCATGTCCAGGCTGTGATCAAACTCGGGATTGTTCCAGTAGGTTTCATTCCAGGTGGCTCCTGAGCGAAACGCCTCGTTCAGAATCTGGTCCGCCGGACGCTGATTCCAGCGGGTGGATACGAATGATTCCTGCATCCAGGTATCGGTCCAGTAACCGTCGGCCGGAACCTGGTGGATACGCACCCGTATACCGGCTTCAGCAGCCTGGTTCTGGTAAACCTCGGCCATGGAGATAAACAGTTTCTCGACCGACGAAGTATATAAATCCACATCAATGCCGTCGCTGTAGCCGGCCTCTTTCAGTAACGCCTTCGCGGTCGGAATATCGCGGCGACAGTCCATGTCCGCGTGATACGGGTCACCTGACCAGACCGGGGTGTCACAGGCGGGTTCACCCCCGCCATCCCCCAGCGCCAGCCGGATCATGTTGGGCCGGTCAATCACCAGGCGCATCGCCCTGCGTACCCGGACATCATCGAACGGCGGTTGGTCGGTGCGCATGACCATTCCGGGCCAATGGCCGGTCTTGATGGTCTGTACGATGAAATCGGGGTTGTTCTCGAACAGCCTCAACTGCCTTCGGTTGATTGAGGGCAGGTAGTCGATCTGGCCGGACAGCATTGCCTGAATCTGCGCCACCTGGTCCGGAATGGCAACGACCTCGATGCGTTCGATCCGGGGAGGTCCTTGCCAGTATTCCCGGTTGGCGACCAGCAGGGTGATGCCCTCGGGGTCATTCCTCAATAATTTATACGGCCCGGTTCCATCGCCGGTTCGCTCAATCGCAGCGGCGCTGTTTTCGGCGATGATGCCGCAGCGTGGATCAATCAGCAGCAGGGGCAAATCGGCATGGGCCGACTTCAGGTGAAAGCGGACCGTCAGATCATCAATCGCTTCGGCCCGGTCTATGACGGCCAGCGTGGAGGCGACCGGAGAGCCTCTTTGCGGGTCAAGCGCGTGATGGATCGAGTAGACCACGTCTGCGGCCACCAGCGGTTTCCCGCTATGAAACCGGACTCCCGGCCTCAGGTGGAACGTCCAGGTACGGGCGTCGTCAGACACTTCCCAGGAGACGGCCAGGCCCGGACTGACTCCGCCATCTTCATCCTGGTGAACCAGTCGGTCAAACAGGGTCAGGGTGGTGAAATAAAACCGGGTGGGAGAGTAGGGGTCCAGGGACTCGGCGCCGCCGAAACCGGCGTCATAAGCCAGACGCAATATCCCGGCATGGGTAACGGGGACACAAAGGAACAGCAGCAAAGCAATCGCCAGGCTCGACCGGATTGGCCGAAAATACTGCGCTCCGGGAATCTTAACGGGTCTGGAAGGCACTTTGCATCATTGTCGAAATCCTGGAGTTTTCCCGATAGGCGAACAGATTGTACCCTTTATTCGGCTTTGTTTTCATGGAGTTTACATCCTTGACATCGGCAACCGGGGTATAGTTCCCGCATTCAAGATGAAATACGGAAAATCCACAGCCGAGCACATACTGGCTTGCCGCGCTGGCCGGGTCGGCTCCGTGATCTTCGTAGATCAGCAGAAACTCGCGTCGCAGGGTCTGCGTCGCGCCCCTGAGCGCTTCGATTTCCAGTCCCTCGACATCCAGTTTTATCACCACCGGCTGACCTTGCGCGGCAAACCGGAGAACCAGCTGGTCAATCGAAACCGACTCGACCCATTCGCTTTCCGACAGGGCGTGACCGGGTTTGGGGAGCGCCGAGGCGGCTTCATTGGCCAGAGAATCCGGGTTGATGGAGATCCCGACCCGTTTGCCGCCCTGTTCGCAAACCGCGCCCCTGATTGCGGTAAATCTGCAATCATTCAGTTGATTATTCACACACAGACTGTCAAAGTTCGATTTGACGGGTTCAACTGCGACGACTGTTTTGTGTGAACAAGCACCGGACGAAACCAGAACGCTCCAGTAGCCATGGTTGGCGCCGAGGTCCAGAAACAGGTAGTCGAGCGAATCGACCGCCTTCAATACCCTTTCAATTTCCGGCTCATAGGAAAATCCCCGGCAAACCAGTTTGCTCCAATAAGAATCCGCCAGATAAAAACGAAACAGGGCATCCCGATTCAACCGGACAATACAGGCTGAATCCCGCTCGACGAACGTCCCGGCCCATATACCCACCCATGCCAGCCATTTATAGCCGAACGGACGACTGAGCGCGCCATACAGTTTGAGCAGGCAAACCGCGAAAACATTTGCCGGTTTCCTGTCATATTCAAGGGTTTGATCCGGCAACGAAGTCAACTGCCTGGCCTGCCTGGTCAGGCTGGCTCCGATTTGAGTTTTTCGGCGATCCACCTGGCGAAATGATGCGAAGGTTCATCCATCAGGGGGGTAAATACTCCGCCCTCAAATGCCGGGGAATGTCTTCCCCGTTGCATGCCCTCAATCACTCCGACATCCTCATTGAACACTTTTGTCCAGAATTTCAGGCGAATTTTCCGTTCTTCACGATATTCATCCGATTCGGCCGCGTCCCCAAGATAATAAATTTGAAGGTGATCCAGTGTCCGGCCGGGGTTGACCGGCTCCAGGATCCGGCTCCAGAAGTGGTCGCATTGGAATCCCAGAAAGACATTGGGGTAAAGCGTTGGATACTCTGCTTCCTGTTGCGGCCAGCCGTCGAACAACGGGAATGATTTTCCGCCTATGCTGCTGTGGTCATATCGGGTACTGCCCTGTCCGGCAAACAGGTCTCCGCCATAGAAATGATAATGATCTTCCAGTTTTGAGACTGCATTCAAATCAGGGTGTACCCATGGCAAATGATAACTCTCCAGGTTGTTTTCCATATCCAGCTTCCAGTTGCCGGAAAAGTCAATAGTCAGGCTGCCGTGGTCCCTGGCCGGCCTGAGTTTTGCAAATTGAGACAGGTTGCCAAGCCGGTCAACCCGGCGTTGCAGGGGGGTGATAAATTCTTCAAAAGGGGGCGCCGTCGCCGACAAATTGACGAACACCAGGTCCAGCCAGACTTCCGAACGGACTTCGCGCAGGCCGTGCGCCGAGCGGTCGAATCCTTCCACTTCGTTCTTTCCGGGGCCGCCTACGTGGGGAGTCGCGAGCAGGTCGCCTTCCAGATTGTATGTCCAGGAGTGGTAGGGACATCGAATCAGCTTGTCGACGTGACAGGACTGCCAGACCAGTTCGTTGCCACGGTGACTGCATACGTTATGAAACACCTTGACCTGCCCCTGCCGGTTACGCAGCATCAGCAACGGCGCTCCGAGGAATCCGACCGGCTTCAAATCCCCCGGCAGCGGAATATTGCAACCGTGCCCCACACAGGTCCAGGTATTGGCGAACACGGCTTCGCGTTCCCACTGGAAAAAATCAGGGCAGGTATAGGCCCGGTTCGGAAGTCCGGTGGTACAACCGCCACTGGCTGTAATCGCTTCAATTCGAGCCGGAGTCAGTAAAGGCTTGTCCATTCGATTTCAATTTCTTCAAGGAGCGATATGCGGATGCTATAGCATGAAACGGTCACCAGGCAAGCGCTATTTCGGATTCAGTACAGGATGCGACAACTCCCGGTTCTTCAGCGCATCATCCACAATGATCACGGCTCCCTGTACTGGCCGCTCTTCCAGGTTTTTTCCGGGGCCAGCCCGGTCCACCACGATAAAATCCCGCCTGTTTCCGGTTACGATCTGGAAATGATGCCAGGTGTTGCGAAAGAAATTCACGCCCTGGTAACCGCTGGTACGGAACAGGATCAGATCATCGGAGGATACGCTATCCCCCGGCGGCGCCACCAGTATCAGGAACGGACGCCGGTCCAGGGGCCAGAAAGCCTGACTGCCGAACGGATGCCGTTCCATCTTCTCTACCGTGTGGGGCAACGGCAACGAATCCGTGCGGAACACGTTGACGCTGGGGTGGCCGCCTTCGGCACAGCAGTCCAGCGTGAAGAGGTCATGGAAGCGCGTGGTGAGTCCCTGGTTGATGGGAATTTGCCGGGCGCCTTCCAGTTCGATGACCTCACCAAATACTCGAAAAGCGCTGCGGGTCAGCGGCGTCGGTTCCAGGATTCTCATTCCAGGATTCTCATATTGTTTCCACGGCGCCGAAAAGGCGCAGGCGACTGATGCCGCCATCCGGAAAAATATTCATGCGCGCGTGGGATATGGGACCAACATCCACCACCGTCTTTTCGAAGTGGTGCACCTGGTCGGCTTCCAGCTTCGATTCCGGCAGCAGGATCGGCCAGTCCTCGCTCTGGCGGGGCAAACCCTGTACCGTGGCGGCATGGAGCATGGCTCCGCGAATTTCGCAGCGATCCGGGTAATTGCCCTTGAAGTGGGCGGTATCAATCTCGACCCGGCGGATGCGTCCCGGATGGGCCAGGGCGATGATGACCCAATCATACCCTGGCTCTCTGCGTCGGCGGGTTTCCCAGCCATCGCCCATGTTTTTTCCGCGCCCCGGGGTCAGCAGATTGCGAATGTGACCATAATGCTGGTCATTGCAGGTCAGCGCAACACCGCCGTTCAGCGCCGCGGCCAGATCCACCGGTTCTCCCGCTCCGATTGCCGCCCAGTCCACCTTCGGTTCGGCATAGACCCGGAGGCGGGCAATGCCGCCGTCCGGATAGATGTTCAGGCGAATATGGGTGAACACAGCATCATGCCTGATCCTGAAGGCATGCTCGCTGTCGCCCCCAAGATCATGCCGGGAAAGAATTTCGACCCATTGATCGTCGTCGCCGGGTTCTCCACGCTCGTGGAAACAGGCTTCCACAGAAGCGGCCGGGGCATAATTGCCGGTAAAATACGTGGTTTCTATCGCAATACCGTGAATCACGCCGGGCCGCGCCAGGCGAACGATGCACCAGTCATTGCCGGGGCCGCGCTTGCGCCGTGACTCCCACCCATCCATCCATTTGCCGTTATCGTCGTATTTGCCTTCCTTCCATACCGGTGGCTTGTCTTTCAGCATGCGGTGCATGGGCGCGAAAAAATCGTCGCTGCAAGCTACTGCGACAGCTCCCAGACGGGAGGAAGCGAGATTAACCCACTGCCGGGCGAAGTCTGTCTGGCTCCCGGTCATGTGCGGTCGGGACAGGGAAAATGTTGAATCCAGCGCCTCGCGATATCGATGCGCCGGGCCAGCCAGACCTGATCATGACTCATCACGTAGTCAAGAAACCTGGCCAGAGCCGCCGCCCGTCCGGGGCGTCCCGCAAGGCGGCAGTGCAACCCCACGGACATCATCCTGGGGGCTGTTTCCCCTTCGGCATACAGGAAATCAAAGGTGTCCTTCAGGTAAGTGAGAAACTGTTCGCCACTGTTGAACCCCTGGGTGGTGGCGAATCGCATGTCGTTGGCGTCCAGGGTATAGGGTACGATGAGCAATGGTTTCGCATGATCCGTGATCCAGTAAGGCAATTCGTCCGCATAACTGTCTGCGCTGTACACGAACCGGCCATGCTCGGCGGTGATTCGATGGGTGTTGGGGCTGGTGCGACCGAGATAGAAGCCCTCCGGCGCTTTTCCGGTCAATCGGGTATGGACATCAACCGCGCGCTCCAGGTGCCTGATCTCTTCGTCTTCGGGTATGAACTGGTAGTCAATCCAGCGCCAGCCGTGGCTGGCGATCTCCCATCCGGCCGTCAGCATGGCCTCCACGGCTTGCGGATTACGCGAAAGGGCCATGGCGACGCCGAAAACGGTAATCGGAATCCGGCGGTCTGTAAAGAGACGGTGGAGACGCCAGAAGCCGGCCCGGGAGCCGAACTCGTAGATGGACTCCATGTTGGGATGACGGACATCCGGGTAAGGCCGGGCGCTGACCATTTCGGACAGAAAAGCCTCGGAAGCGTCGTCGCCGTGCAGGATGCTGCTCTCTCCGCCTTCCTCGTAGTTGAGTACAATCTGGAGCGCTATCCGGGCATTGCCCGGCCAGTGGGGATGAGGGGGGCTATCCCCGTAGCCGATCATGTCACGAGGGTATGGAGTCGTCATCGGGCGTTTTCCTGGTCCTGCAACCATCGGCCCAGTGCGGCGCGTTCTTTGTCCAGCATACCGGTGAGATTGCCAGGAGGCATGGTCTTCGTGAGTACTGTGACCTGGTTAATGGCCTTGCGATGGGCGCTGATCTTGTCCAGGGTATCGAGTTCGATTCCCCGGGGCGCGATGGCAAATCCGGGGTATGCGGGTTGCGCGGCATGACAACTAACGCAGCGGGCGCTAATGATGGCGCTGGCAGCGGCGTCGCTGACGACAACATTGCTCTGGATGCCCTGGCGCGGCGCTGTCAGCCACATCAGACCTGCCATCGCCAGCAATGCTACGGGCAGAATCCAGATAGAGCGGCTGGCGGAGTGGCGTACATTGAAGTAATGGCGCACCGCGACGCTCACCAGCGCCAGCAGAATCAGTACCAGCCAGTTCAGGTGGTTGCCATAGGCGCCGGGGAAGTGGCCGCTGATCATGGTGAACAGGACCGGCAGGGTGAAATAGTTGTTGTGGCGGGAGCGAAGCAGGCCGTTCTTCCCGTGGTCCGGATGCAATGGCCGTTTGTTCGCAAGCGCGGACACCATATCCTTTTGCGTCGGGATAATGACAAAAAACACGTTTGCCACCATTACCGTGCCGATGGCGGCCCCCACGTGTATATAGGCGGCGCGGCCGCTCAACAGTTGGGTCAGCGCAAATGCCAGCAGGGCGAACCAGATGAAAACGAGAGTGGTCAGCAGACCCTGTCTTTCCCTCAACGCCTTGCACAGTCCGTCATAGATGAACCAGGAAACGGCCATCGCAGATACCCCGATGGCGATGCCCTGCCAGGGTTCCAGCGCTCTGACGGTCGGGTCCATGAGCCAGACGCCGGGATTGAAATAGTAGATGGTGACCATCAGGGCAAAGCCGGATAGCCAGGTGGTATAGGCTTCCCACTTGAACCAGTGCAGCGTTGACGGCAGGCTCCGGGGGCCGGTGGAGTATTTCTGCAGGTAGTAGAAACCGCCGCCATGCACTGCCCATAAAGTCCCTGCAATGCCTTCCTCCTGAGAGACTTTGCGTTCCAGATTGTTTTCCAGCCAGTTGAAGTAGAACGACGCGCCGATCCAGGCAATACCCACGATAAAGTGGATCCACCGCAACAGGAGATTCAGCCATTCGTGAATATGGGCTTCCATCAGGCGTTGCGCTCCGGTTGAGTTGACTCCAGGCCACAGATCCTGAGAACCATGGTGACCAGGGAGTCCGCCAGACGGTCATGGTCCCGCCGTGTCAGGCGCTTCCTGCGATAGATGGAACCGACCTGTGTGCCGGACTCGGCATAATGCTGGGTCGTTGCCCAGATGACGAAAATCAGGTGGTAGGGGTCCACGGGAAGAATGTTGTTTTGCCGGATCCAGTTTTCGATTTCCGCTGCCAGGCGCTCGGTCCAGTCCCGGGTCTCTTGTTCCAGGCGCTCGCTGATATGTTGCCATCCGCCGAGCATTTCCCGGGCGAAGATACGTGTCGCGGCAGGGTATAGCCGGGTCAGTTCGACCTTCATCCGGATATAGGTTTCGAGAACGGTGGCAGGGTCGGCGTCCGCGTCAATGGGCGCCAATGCCGTATTCCAGAGTTCCACCACATTGGATAGCACCGCGTCGTACAGCGCAGCCTTGCTGTTAAAATAGTAGTGCACGTTGGCCTTCGGTATGCCGGCGATATCCGCTACCCGCCGGATGCGGGCGCCTTCATAGCCATATTTCTCGAATTCCGCCTCGGCCGCCCGCATTATCTGATCACGGCGGCGGTTGCCAAGCGGCGTAATCCTGCGCTCCGGTCTGTTCACGTCCATGCCGGATCAGGCGGTGGGGTGGAAGGGTTTGCCGATGCAGGCCGGGGCATTGCGCTTGATCTTGTTCTGGTCCCGGGAGATGAGCGCCAGTACCAGGATGGTGGCGAGGTAAGGCAGCATGGTCATCACCTGGGAGGGAATTCCCACTCCGAGCGCCTGGGCATGGAGTTGAAGGATAGTGATGCCACCGAAGAGATATGCGCCCGCCAGCGCCCGCCAGGGCCGCCAGGTCGCAAATACCACCAGCGCCAGGGCAATCCAGCCCCGACCGGCGCTCATGTTCTCAATCCACAGCGGAGAGTAGGCAAGGGACAGGTAAGCGCCTGCGATGCCCGCCATGGCGCCGCCGAACAGAACGGCGAGGAAACGGATTTTGAGAACGGGATAGCCAATGGCGTGGGCCGCGTCATGGGAATCACCGACGGCGCGCAGAATCAGGCCCGGCCGGGTAAACTTCAGGAACCATGCGACTCCGAAAACCACGGCGACGGATGCGTAGACCAGTATATCGTGGTTGAACAGCAATGGCCCGATCAACGGGATATCCGACACATAAGGAACGGGCAGTTTGGGCAGGCCATCGTAGGCCACTCCCACCAGGCTCTGTCCCAACAGGGCGCTGAGGCCGACACCGAAGATGGTCAGGGCGAGGCCGGTAGCCACCTGGCTGGATTGCAGGCCCAGTATCAGCGCGCCGAATATGGCGGACATCCCGGCCCCCGCGAAGATGCCGGCCAGAATAGCGAGGGTTGCGCTGCCGGTATGATGCACCGTGGCGAAAGCCACTACGGCGCCCACCAGCATCATCCCCTCGACGCCAAGATTGATCACGCCGGATTTCTCCGCCACCATCTCGCCGATGGCGGCGAACAACAGCGGCGTAGCCGCGGTGATGATCGTCAGCAGGGTAGGGACCAGTATTTCCATCAGGGTTCCCTGACCGCGACGGATGCGGTTGCCCGGATGCGGTATTGGATCAGTACGTCGCAGGCCAGCAGGAAAAACAGCAGCATGCCCTGGAACACCCCGGTGACCGCGAGGGGCAGGTTGAGGGTGATCTGGGCGGATTCACCGCCGAGATAGCTGAGCGCCACCAGGTGGCCCGCCAGCAGGACACCCACCGGGTGCAGGCGCCCGACGAAAGCGACGATGATGGCGGTAAAACCATAGCCCGGTGAAATGGAGGGCTGGAGTTGCCCGATGGGACCCGCCACTTCCAACAGCCCTGCAAGTCCCGCGGCCCCGCCGCCCAGCATCAGGGTGAACCAGATGATTCGGTTGATGTTGAAACCGGCGTATCGACCCGCCGCAGGAGCTTCACCGATGACCTTGACCTGGAACCCGATGAGGGTGCGCGCCATTATTATCCAGGCCCCCGCCACCGCCGCCAGGGCCAGCAGCCAGCCCAAATGCAGCCGAGTACTGTCCAGGATGATCGGTATCGTGGCGGAATCGTTGAATACCCGGGACTCCGGGAAATTGAAACCATCCGGGTCCCGCCAGGGGCCGTGCACCAGGTAGCTGAGAAACAGGATTGCAACGTAGGCCAGCATCAGACTGACCAGGATCTCATTGGCATTGAAGCGGGTACGCAGGAAAGCGGGGATTGCGGCCCAGGCCATCCCCCCGAGAATGCTGCAGAAAATCATCAACGGCAGGACCCAGAAACCCTCGATGTCGTGGAGCCACAGGGCGATGCCGCCACCGCAGATGGCGCCCAGGGTGAGTTGCCCCTCGGCGCCGATGTTCCAGACCCCGGCGCGAAAGCCGATGGACAGCGCCATTGCGATCAGTACCAGCGGCGTCGCTTTCACCGCGAGTTCACCCCAGCCATAGAGAGAGGTAAGTGGCTCGATAAAAAAGGCGTACAGGGCCTGTCCGGGATTCGCGCCCATGAAAATGAAGAGGGCGATGCCCGACAGAAGGGTCAGCGCCAGCGCGATCAGTGGCGACAGCAGCGCCATGCTTCGGGATGCCTCGGGACGCCGGACCAGTTTAAGCGGCATGTCCCGCCTCCGCGATATTTTCCAGGGTTTGAGCACCCGCCATAAGGAGGCCGATCTGCTCCATGGTGACCCGGTTCGCGGGGTAGGTTGCGGACACGCCTCCCGCGCAGATGGCGGCGATGTGATCGCTGATCTGCATGAGTTCGTCCAGGTCCTGGGAAATCACCAGCACCGCGGCTCCCGCGGCGGCGAGACCGTGCAGGGCGTCATGGATGGCGCGGGCGGCGCCGGCATCCACGCCCCAGGTAGGCTGAGACACTACCAGAAGCCCCGGATTCTGGCGGATTTCCCGCCCGACGATGAACTTCTGAAGGTTTCCCCCGGAGAGGCTTTCCGTGGGCGCCCGGGGACCATTCGCCTTGACCCGAAAGCATTCAATGACATCGCCGGTGAAGCGGTCGCGCGCGCCGCGATTGATGAATCCTCGGGAAAGCAGCCCGAGTCGAAGGAACGCCGTCAGGAAGCTGTTTTCGGACAGGCTCATGCCGGGTACCGCGCCGTGGCCGAGACGCTCCTCGGGAATGGAGGACAACCCCATCATTCGCCGGGCGTTGGGCCTCAAGTGGCCGCAATCCTTTCCGTTGATGCGAACCTGGTCGGCGTTCACCGTGATTTCGCCACTGATGGCCATGCGTAATTCATCCTGCCCGTTGCCGGCGACACCCGCAATTCCGAGAATTTCCCCGGCGCGAACCTCAAGGCTGATATTCCTTAATGGAATGCCGAATTCACTCGCAGGCATGACGTTCAGGCGCTCCAGGGACAGGCGTACCGCGCCGGGGGCGCGGGTCTTCGGTTCCGGCTCCCTGGCGAATGCCTCGCCCATCATCTTCGCCGCCAGAGTGTGCGGCGTTTCGTGCGCTACCGCCACCGAATCCACAACCCGACCGCCGCGGAGTATGGTCGCGTGGCTGCACAGCGCCTTGATCTCATCGAGCTTGTGGCTGATGTAGAGGATCGCCATTCCTTCGGCGGCAAGCTGGCGCAGGGTTTCAAACAACTTCCCCACCTCCTGGGGGGTCAGTACCGAGGTTGGTTCGTCCATGATCAGGAGTCCCGGATTCTGCAACAGGCAGCGGATGATCTCGATACGCTGGCGTTCTCCCACGGACAGGGTGTAGACATGCCGGTCGGGGTCCAGCGGCAGCCCGTAGCGTTGGCAAATCCCGACAAAATCCTGACGGAGGTCGGCGCCGCTCTCCCCGATATCCATGCCGAGTATGATGTTCTCGAACACCGTCAGGGAATCAAACAACGAGAAATGCTGGAACACCATGGCAATGCCCAGTCTGCGGGCATAAGCGGGATTGTTGATTGTAACCCGCTGGCCTTTCCAGATAATATCCCCGGCATCGGGCTTCAGTATGCCGTAGATCATTTTCACCAGGGTGGATTTGCCAGCGCCGTTCTCACCCAGGAGGGCATGGATCTCTCCCGGACTTACGGTAAGATGCACGTCGTCGTTGGCGAGCGCACCGGGGAACGACCGCGTCATGCCGCGTAACGCAAGCAGGGGATCGGGCAATAATTCCTCGTTGGTTCCGGTCATCAGGGATGGCTGCGAAAAGCTGATCAAACAGTCAGAATTTTGACAGTATAGATAAATTCCAGCCGGACTTCAACGCTCGGCCCGCTGACATGGCCCGCCGCCAAGCTGTGTCAGCGCAATTCCGTTAGCGCCGGTCCAGGCTGGAACCCTGCTGACTACTTCCGTATAATGGATTCCGTCGCTTAGAAAAATCCTGCATCCAGGTAATCCCACCTGCTTTCGATCATGCAACCGCCGCCCCGCCGAATCTGGATACGAAACCCGCTGTCTGTATTTTCAGACCTCCCCGCAAGCGGCGGCATCGTGACCGAAGGCGCGGTTATTGCACAGACGCTCGGTTCCGGCGAGGCGCCTGCAAAACCCGTGGACGAAACCATTGACGCCTCCCAATCAGTCGTATTGCCCGGGCTGATCAACACACATCACCACTATTACCAGACCCTTACCCGGGCCTGTCCTCACGCACTGGGCAAAGCGCTGTTCCCCTGGCTGAAAAGCCTCTATCCGGTCTGGGCCGGACTCGACCTGGAAATGGTTGAGGTGGCCACGGAGCTGGCATCCGCGGAACTCCTGTTGTCGGGCTGCACGACCAGCTCAGATCACCATTACCTCTTCCCCCTTGCCGCCGAGTCCGCTATTGATGCCCAGGTGACGGCGCTGCGGCGAACCGGGCAGCGCGCGGCGCTCACGCGCGGCTCCATGAGCCTGGGCGAGGACCAGGGGGGACTGCCGCCCACATCGGTGGTCCAGGGCCGGGATGAGATACTGGCGGACTCGGCGCGACTGGTGGATCAGTACCACGATCCTTTACCCGGCGCCATGTTGCAGATTGCGCTGGCTCCATGCTCGCCGTTCAGTGTATCACGGGAATTGATGATTGAGACGGCGGCGCTGGCCCGGAGCCGGGGTGTCCGGCTGCACACTCACCTGGCGGAAACAGAAGATGAAAACGCCTTTTGCGAACGTGAGTACGGCATGCGGCCGCTGCGCTACCTGGAATCCGTAGAATGGCTGGCGGATGATGTCTGGCTGGCCCATGGAATCCACTTCACTGAGGCGGAAATAAGTATACTGGGGGAAGCGGGCGTGGGGATTGCCCATTGCCCGAGCTCGAACATGCTGCTGGGCTCGGGGCAGTGCCGCGCTCTGGACCTGGAGCGCGCCGGTTGTCCGCTGGGCCTGGGTGTGGACGGCTCTGCCTCCAACGACAGTTCCAATCTGATCCAGGAAGTCAGACAGGCGTTTCTGTTGCAGCGATTGCGTTATGGCGCGTCATTGGTGAGCCACCGGGACGCATTGCGCTGGGCGACCGCGGGTTCCGCCGCCTGTCTGGGCAGAACCGATATCGGGACCATTGCGCCCGGCATGCAGGCAGATCTGGCGTTGTTTCGACTGGATGAGTTGAATTTCTCCGGCGCCGGGGACCCGCTGGCGGCGCTGATCCTGTGCGGCGCCCGGCGCGCGAATGACGTGATGGTGGCGGGGCGCTGGCGGGTGCGGGACGGAGAGATTCCCGACCTTGACTTGCCGGCGCTGAAGGCCCGGCATGGGGAATTGGCGCACGATTTGCAGGGATTGCACTGAGCGCGCGCCGGCCCGCCCCGGAAGTGGCGAGCGTTGCGCACGGGGCCGGGGATTGCTAGAATCCTGACCAAATAGTCAGATATTTCCCAAGATGATTCGGTTTCTGCTCAACGACCAGGAGATTGCGCTTTCGGATTTTGAGGCGCGGGTTACCGTGCTGGACTGGCTCAGAAAGGAACGTGGTCTATGTGGCAGCAAGGAAGGGTGCGCTTCCGGTGATTGTGGCGCCTGCACCGTGGTGGTGGCTGAGCCGGTGGAGGGGGAGCTTGTGTATCACTCGATCAATAGCTGTATTACCTTCCTCGGCGCCCTCCATGGTCGCCAATTGATTACTGTGGAACATCTTGCGGATGGTGACAGCCTGCATCCTGTACAGCAGGCCATGGTGAATCATCATGGCTCCCAGTGCGGCTTTTGCACGCCGGGATTCGTGATGTCCCTCTTCGCGATGGGCAAGCAGCCCCCTTCCTCCGGCGAGAAGGAGCGCCGGGATGCCATTCATGAACATCTCGGCGGCAACCTGTGTCGTTGCACCGGATACCGCCCCATTATTGATGCCGCGCTGGTATCGACCGCGGTCAGGGCGCCGGACCGGTTTGATCGCAAGTCCCGCACAACACGCGCGACCCTGAACCGGATTCGGTCTGAAGACGGCGATCGGGCGGGTGGCGGTGATATGGCTGGTCTTCCGGGATTCCTGATTCCCCGGAACGTTGCCGAACTCTCCCGGGCATATCTCGACTACCCGGACGCGAGGTTACTGGGCGGCGGCACCGACCTCGCGCTTGAAGTGACCCAGGAACTGAAGACCCTGGACCGGCTCATTCTCCTTGACCGTGTCACAGAACTCAAGCAGGTGACGGAGAGAGACGGGTGGTTGACCGTGGGCGCCGCGGTGTCTCTGAGCCGTTGTCTGGAATTATTCGCCACTTGTTACCCCCCGGTCGCTGATCTTCTCCTGCGCTTCGGTTCACGCCAGATCCGTAACCCTGGCACCCTGGGTGGAAATATCGCCAATGCCTCTCCGGTCGGGGACCTGCCGCCAGTCCTGCTGGCTCTCGGGGCCGGGGTCACCCTGCAGCGCGGTGACAGGCGGCGTTCACTATCGCTGGATGATTTTTTCCTCGATTACCGAGTGAGCGCACTTGAACAGGGGGAATTCGTTCGCAGCGTTTCCCTGCCGTTGCCGGCGCCCGGGCAGTTCTTCCGCGTCTACAAGGTAGCCAAGCGGATTGACGACGACATCTCCGCGGTCTGTCTCGCGGTGAATCTGACGCTGGAAGGCGAAGGGCAGGATGCCGTGATCCGCCGTGCGGGAATCGGCGTTGGCGGTATGGCGTCTATTCCCAGACGCGCTCCGGCCTGCGAGGCTGCGATGGTCGGGAAACCGTTCGATGAAGTCACGGTGGCCGCGGCTGCGGATGCCATTGCCGGAGAATTCCATCCCATAGACGATGTTCGGGCCAGCGCCGCCTACCGTAGAGCGGTAGCGCGGAATCTGTTGCGCCGCTGCTTGCTGGAGTTTCAGGGAGGCGGATTTCCCCTTCGGGTGACAGATGTCCATTGAAAGAACCCGACAGGTCGGACAACCCCTGGTCCACGACAGCGCTCGCGGGCATGTCGCCGGTACGGCGGTTTATATCGACGATCTGACGCCAGTGGAGGGCCAGCTCCATGCATGCGTGGGCGGCAGCGCCATCACTCGAGGCCGCGTGAAATCCATGAACCTGGAGCCCTTGCGCGCGGCGCCCGGCGTGGTGGATGTGATCACCGCGGCTGATGTGCCCGGCCAGCTGGATATCGGCCCGGTATTTCCCGGTGACCCCCTGCTGGTGGCCGGGGAGATCGAATTTCGGGGACAGCCACTGTTCGCCGTTCTGGCGACCCGTCACGATCTTGCGCGCCGGGCAGTCGCTCTCGCCAAAATAGAATACGAGGAGATGGAACCGATGCTGGACCTCGACCGGGCCATTGCCGACGCCTACTACGTGAGGCCTCCGCACCGGATGCGGCGGGGGGATGCCGAGGCTGTGTTGAAAAAGGCATCCAGGCGATTCCAGGGCGAACTCCGGGTGGGTGGTCAAGAGCATTTTTACCTGGAGGGGCAGGTCTCGCTCGCGATTCCGGAAGAGGAGGGCGGCATGACCCTGTACACCTCCTCACAGAATCCCACCGAAGCCCAGAAACTGGTGGCGGCGGTACTGGGGATTTCCATGCACAAGGTCAACGTCATCACCCGGCGGATGGGCGGGGGCTTCGGCGGCAAGGAAACCCATGGTTCCGCCTGGTCCTGCATCGCCGCAGTGTTCGCTCGTCGCAACGGCTGCGCCGTCTCCTGCAGGTTGTCACGCCGGGACGACATGGTCATGACCGGCAAGCGGCACAATTTTCTGAACCAATACGACGTCTGCCACAACGGGGAAGGTCGTCTGGATGCCATCCGATACCGGCTTGCGGGGCAATGCGGCAACTCACCGGATCTGTCCGATGCCATCGTGGACCGGGCGATGTTCCATTGCGACAATGCCTATTACATCCCGGACGTCCTGATCGACGGGTTGCGCTGCAAGACCCACACCGTTTCCGCCACGGCCTTTCGCGGATTCGGTGGTCCCCAGGGGATGATCACCATTGAGGCGATCATGGATGAAATCGCCTTTCGGGTGGGCAGGGACCCGCTGGATGTGCGGCGGACGAATCTCTACAATACCACGGACCGCAACGTCACTCCCTATCACCAGCGGATTGACGCTTTTTCAGTTCCGCGTATCCTGGACCAGTTGGAAGCCGAGTCTGATTACCGGGTCCGCCGCGCGGCAATCCGTGAATTCAACCGCCGAAGCCCGGCGCTGAAGAAAGGCATCGCGCTGACCCCGGTAAAGTTCGGCATTTCCTTCACCGTGCTCCATCTCAATCAGGCCGGCGCCCTGGTCCATGTATATGCCGACGGCAGCATTCACCTGAACCACGGCGGCACCGAAATGGGGCAGGGCCTGATGACCAAGGTGCGGCAGGTCGTGGCAGAGGAGTTCCGGGTCAACCCGGACCGCATCGTGATTTCCGCCACCCGCACGGACAAGGTACCCAATACCCCGGCCACCGCAGCGTCATCCGGTACCGACCTCAACGGTATGGCGGCGCTGAACGCGGCGCGCGCCATTCGTCGGCGGATGGCATCGTTTCTCGCGCAAAAATACGGCGTTGATGAATTGGAAATCGTGTTCATGGACGACCGGGTGCATGTGGGCGACCGCGCGCTTGAGTTCGGGCAGGCGGCAAAGGAATCCTGGCTTGGCCGGGTCTCCCTGTCCGCTACGGGCTTCTACTGTACTCCCGGGATCCATTACGACCGGGCGAGCGCTTGCGGGCGGCCGTTCTTTTACTACGCCAATGGCGCTGCGGTGTCGGAAGTGGTCATTGACACCCTCACCGGGGAATCCCGGCTGCTGCGTGTGGACATCCTCCACGATGTCGGGCGTTCCATCAACCCGGCCATCGACATCGGCCAGATTGAGGGCGGCTTTATCCAGGGTCTCGGCTGGCTTACCTGCGAGGAACTGAAATGGGATCAGGATGGCCGGCTCCTCACCGACGGACCGGCCACCTACAAGATCCCGGCCATCTCCGATACGCCGCCGGTCTTCAATACCCGGCTGCTGACCGATGCGGATAATAGCGAAGAGACCATCTTCCGCTCCAGGGCCGTGGGGGAGCCGCCGCTGATGCTGGCCATTTCCGCCTGGTGCGCCATTCGCGACGCCGTGGCGGCGGTGAGCGATTACAGGGCTTTCCCGGAACTGCACGCGCCGGCCACGCCGGAGGAAATCCTGCGCGCGGTGGACGGTATGCGGGGACGGTCATCATGAACTGGGTTGAGGCAACTGCGCGGTTGTCCGCCGACAACCAGGGTTTCGTGGTGGTCACGGTACTTTCGACTCGCGGCTCCGCTCCCCGGGACCGGCAGTCCAAGATGGTGGTCACGAAGAACGCCAGTCATGATTCCATCGGCGGCGGCAACCTCGAATTCAGCGCCATTGGACACGCAAGGGGGTTACTGTCACAGGGGCGCGCCGGCAATGAACGCCAGGATTGCACCCTGGGCAAAGATCATTCACAGTGCTGCGGGGGGCAGGTAGAACTGCTCTACGAATGTTTTCCCGCCTGTGATTTTCACATTGCTCTTTTCGGCGCCGGTCATGTCGGCAAGGCCCTGGTGCGGATTCTGGCGGACTTGCCCTGCCGGGTCACCTGGCTCGATAACCGGGAGGATGTACTGTCCGCCGCGATCATGGAATCCGGAGCGCCGGGCAACGTTATCCCCCGATTTATGGAAAATCCACATATTGCGGTGGAGGCTCTGCCCCCGGATACCTGGTACCTGGTCATGACCCACAGCCATGAAATCGACCTCGAACTCGTGGAGGCCATACTGACGCGAAGCGACTTTCCCTACTGTGGCTTGATCGGTTCCCGCTCCAAGGCCGCGAGCTTTTGCAAGAGATTATCGCGCATGGGGTTTGCCGATGCTGAACTTGCGCAACTCACATCCCCCATTGGCATTGATCTCGGGGGCGGCAAAATGCCCATGGAGGTGGCGGTGTCGGTGGCGGCCCAACTGCTCAGCCAATATCGGGCGGGCCTGTCGGGCCCGTGTTGAGGCATCCGCCAACCATAGCGGGCGACCACAGAGGGTCGCCCCTACGATAACGATCTGTATTCACCCGCATTTTGTGGCGGGCGCCGAAGGGACGCGGGTACGACCGGGACACACCTGCATTCACCCGCATTATTGTAGGGGCGGGTCTCCGTGCCCGCCCGCTCCCCGCTCCCGCCGGTGTGCAACCTCTCCCAGTATTCTGGTCTCCCTGACGGCGCGGTCGTCTCCGAGCATCTGCAGTACGAACAGGCGTTCCATGAGGTTGCGGCAACTCTGGATACGCCGATCAATCAACGGCGTGGCACGGTAGTCGAGCACGATGAAATCAGCCTCTTTCCCGGGCTCGAAATTGCCGATGTACGGGTCAAGGTCCAGCATCCGGGCGCCTCCCAGGGTGGCCAGGTAAAGCGACTGGAAGGGGGACAGATTGTAATTCTGAAGTTGCTGCACCTTGTAGGCCTCGTTGATCACCCGGAGCAGGGAAAAACTGTCCCCACCGCCGACATCCGTACCGAGCCCGGTATGGACGCGGTGTTCGAGGGCTGTTCGATAATCGAACAGCCCGCTGCCGATGAACAGGTTCGACAACGGGCAGTGGGCGATGCCGGAGCCTGAATCCGCGAGCCGTTGCCATTCGCTGTCATGCAGATGGACCCCGTGGGCGAAAACCGAACGCCGGCCGAGCAGTCCGTGCCGGTCATAGACATCCAGGTAGCCGGATGCGTCAGGGAATAACTCCGATACCCGATGACATTCTTCGGTGTTTTCCGCAAGGTGGGTATGCAGGTGCACACCGGGATGCTCGGCGAGCAGCTGACCCGCCCTGTCAAGCTGCCGCGGGCTGGAGGTGATTGCGAAACGGGGTGTCACGGCATACCCCAGCCGTTCCACGCCGTGCCAGCGTTCGATCAACGACTTGCTGTCTCGATATCCCGTCTCTGCCGTATCACAGAGATACCCCGGAGCATGGCGGTCCATCATGACCTTGCCGCAGATCATGCGCAGGCGGCGCCGGCGGGCCTCCAGGAAGAATGCCTCAACGGATTGTGGGTGCACGGTGCCGAAAACCAGGGCAGTCGTGGCGCCATTGCGCAGCAACTCGTCGAGGAAGAACGAGGCAACGCTCCTGGCATGGATGATGTCCCCGAACTTCCGCTCTGCCGGAAAGGTATGGGTTTCCAGCCAATCCAGCAGCCGGGCGCCGTAAGCCGCGATGATGTCGCACTGGGGGTAGTGGATATGGGTATCCACAAACCCCGGTAGCAGCAGGGCATCCCGGTGGCGCTGGATGATCACGTCCGGCGAAATCTTCGCCCGCAGGCTGTCGAAAGGCCCCGCGTCCAACACAAGCCCGTCCCTGACCAGCAACAGGCCGTCTGGAAAATGGACGACAGCCTTCTGTCCGGCGATGTCGGGATTTTCGAGAAAGTGCAGGATTTCTCCGCGATGGGCGGCAATCGTCATAATATTGATTATAGAAAAAATTTGATTAAACGGCCAAATTTTTTCTATAATGATCTGGCTCCAACCGGGTATCATCAATGGATATCAAAACCTTTAATTTTCTCAGCGCCTCCGAAGCGGCGGAGATCATGCGATACTGCTGCACCGCGTCACGCTGGGTGGACCAGGTAGTGGATAGCAGACCATACTCCGGAATTGCGGAATTGCTGGCAAAGGCCGAAGAGCGCTGGGCCGCGATGGTGGAGACGGACTGGCTTGAGGCATTTGACGGGCATCCCCGGATCGGAGATCCTGAATCCCTGAAGGCCAGGTTCCGTACCACCCTGGCCACCGCGAGCATGGAACAGTTCCCGGTCCGTCAGGCAGACGAGGAAACCCTTGCCGGCCTGGCCGATGGCAACCAGGCTTATTTTGATCGTTTCGGTTTCATTTTTATCATTTTCGCCAGTGGAAAGAGCGCTCCGGAAATGCTGATGCACCTGCGGAGCCGGCTCGGCAACAACCGCCAGACAGAGCTGGCTATCGCGGCGGCCGAGCAGTGGAAGATTACCCGGCGGCGTTTCGATGATGTGTTCGCCGCTACTTGCAGCCATGCCATATATGGTACTCTCGAACTCCATGAGCCAGATCACCACACATGTACTTGACTTGTCCCGCGGAATGCCTGCCCGGGGAATGGCGGCAACACTCTATCGGGGCGCCGGAGCGGAGCGGACCGAACTCGCGCGGGATGTCACCGACGCGGACGGGCGAATTTCGGGATGGCTTGGCAGCGCTGTCCTGCCCGGCGGCGTCTATAGTATTGCTTTCGCTTCCGGCCGCTATTTTACGGGCCAGGGCATGGACACATTTTATCCATACGTGGAGATTATCTTCGACGTGGCGGAGGGCTCGCATTATCATGTTCCCTTGCTCATCAGTCCGTGGGGTTATTCCACATATCGCGGAAGCTGAGCAAACCTGCAATCCAGGTCGGGAATCGTAAAAAACCCGAACTGTCAACCGATATTCAGAGGTATTCACTATGCACAAAAGAACACTGATCAAGGCTCTCGCGGGAGTCACGCTATCCGTTTCATTCGGTTTGGGCATCGCCCAGGCCGAGGACATCAAAGCGGGATTTGTCTATGTCGGTCCGGTGGGGGACCATGGCTGGACCTACCGCCACGACAAGGGTCGATTACAACTGGAGGAGGAACTCGGCGTCAAGACTTCATTTGTGGAGAGTGTGGCCGAGGGCGCGGATGCGGAACGGGTCATCCGAAAACTCGCGTCGAGCGGGCACAATATCATCTTCACGACCTCGTTCGGTTATATGAATCCGACCCTGAAGGTGGCGGAGCAGTTTCCCGATGTGAAGTTCGAACATGCCACCGGATACAAGCGCAGCGACAATCTCAGTACCTATTCCGCGCGCTTCTATGAAGGCCGTTCGGTTATCGGAACGATTGCCGGCCACATCACCAAAACCGGGGTAGTCGGATATATCGCGTCATTCCCGATTCCGGAAGTCATCCGCGGCATCAACGCATTCACCCTGGCCATGCGCAAGGTCAACCCTGACGCGGTGGTGAAAGTGGTGTGGGTCAACTCCTGGTATGACCCGGGCAAGGAAGGGGACGCCGCCAAAGCGCTGATTGACCAGGGCGCTGACATTATCGCCCAGCATACTGACTCTCCGGCGCCGTTGCAGGTGGCGGAACAGCGGGGGGTTCATGCCTTCGGGCAGGCTTCTGACATGAAGGCGTTTGCTCCGACTGCCCAGTTGACCGCCATCGTCAACGACTGGGGTCCGTATTACGTGAGCCGGGTCAAAGCGCTGATGGATGGTTCCTGGGAGAGTATGGATACCTGGGACGGCATTGCCCCCGGCATGGTGGTCATGGCGCCTTACGGTGACGCGGTTCCGGAAGATGTGCGGGCCGCCGCCGACAAGGTCATCGCGAGCATCAAGGATGGCAGTCTGCATCCGTTCCAGGGGCCCATCAGGAACCAGGCGGGCGAACAGGTGATTGGTGAGGGCGAAGCGCTTGATGATGGGGTTCTGCTTGGCATGGACTACTATGTGGAAGGTGTGCAGGGCGAAATTCCGCAGTAACCTTCTGCCTGGATACTGGATAAGGGTAAGCCTCTCCGGAGGCTTATCCCCAGTGCGTTACTCTTTATCCAAAGCCTCCAGAAATTTCTCTTTTTCATTCGGGTGCATGGAAATACCGGTTTCAGCATAAGGGAATTTTTTCTTCGTGACTTCGCTGTGAAATTCGCTCAACGCAGCCACGCGCTCCTCATACATCTGCTTGTGAAGTCGAGCCAGATTCCCAAAAGCATGGGCATGTTTCGGGGGCTTTTCTTCTTCGCTGTCTTCACCGCAAATATCCGATACAAACGACATAATCACATCACCGGCCATGCCCGAGCCGAGTGAGAAAGTCACAATTGATGTCTTGTCGTTGACCGCTTCCAGCACTTCTTCAGCGATACATTCGGCCTCAACCGCGAACACACCCACATCTTCCATTCGTTTCAGCGTGCGATAAATTTCCATCGCTTCATCCGCATTGCGGCCCCAGCCGCGCAACCCCCCGCACCAATGACTGAAGGTTGGAATCAAACCGATGTGGCTTTGAACCGGAATACCCTCTTTCGACAACATTTCCATGACTTCGAAGGAGCGCAACGTGTAATACATATCACCACCCTTACGCATCATGTCGAAAGCATGATCGAGAATCTCTCTGGGGTCTCCAAATTGCGACCAGGTACTACCGACCCCCATGAAGTGATGCGGCGCAATTCTCCGGCATTCTTCGAGCTGGCTGTCCCAGACCACCATCAGATCAATGCCGGCGTCTATACAGGCTTTCAGTTCGATACCATCTTTAGGATTGCTCATGCTGAGCTTTTTATCGGAACCCTTTAATGACTGCAGGTCGGCGACGGTATAGTTTCGCGCAGACGGGCTGCGGCTGAAGTCATAAATTCTTTTCATGATTGTTCTCCCCGGTTTTCGTATTCGAGTAATTTACGTCAATTCCCGGATGAATGGAAATAATGAAATGGAGCGCCTGCAAAATACTCCGGCAGACGCTATGGTACAGAATGATTATCAGACAAGCGTTATTTCGAGTTCAATACAAAATTAGACAAATCCCGGTTCTCTGCCACTTCATCATGAGGAACCAGCACATAGCGCCAGGGTTTTCCTCCATTGTTCTGCAAATGCTGACTCGCATTCTTGCACCACTCTATCGCCGCCTCGGCCTTGGCCCGCACAATAGTATCTTTCATATCCGAACGCGCCTTGGTCTCTACCATCAGTACATAATCGTCCAATTCAGCAATAAAGTCCGGCTGGTATTCCCGGTATTCCACACCATCCTTGTAAACAATCTGGAATTGTCCAATAACCGGCTTGAACCACTTTAATGAATCCCGTTCCAGAATAATAGAGAAACGGCGCTCGGTATCAGAATCAAATTTTTGCAGGGGGTACAGGCATTTTTCAAAGCCGTTAAAAAGCATCTGCTTGATTTTGCCTGGTTCAGTCACGGTGTCCCGGTAGTGATGAACGGGTTTGTTTGCCGCCTTGGTCCAGGCTGCCTCTTTTAATGGCGTAAATCCGGCCCGAACCCGAACTTCATATTCCGTTGCCTTTTCCCAGTAGCGCTCGACCATCTGCGCGTGAATGTTGTCCGCCAGGAGCTTCCCATAGCCGAAAAAAACGTTGTGTAGTTCATTTGCCGAATACTCTTTCACATCACAAAAATACGCAACTGCTTGCCCGGCCAGATCATAAATCAAATCCGCATGTTCGTCATAGGCGATGTCATCCTTGTCTACCAGATACTCAACAATATAGTCTTCCAGTCTCGTATACTTCCTTTCCGGCTGGGAAGAAATAGAAATCTGCTGGTTGGTTTGCAGGCTTTGCGAGATCAACTCCCGATTAGAGGGGTGTAAATTGAGATGATCCATGTCCAGGGTGAACGAGTGATAACCATAGCTGACTTCGCCCGTTGGCATCACCACGATACGGGGGATATCAATGGTCTGCTCAACCATCCATTCCGTCACCCTGGCTACTACCGCCGCTATATCCGTTTTTTCCACCTCAGCGAGCAGGGATTGCTGCTCCCCGGACAGTTGCTCTGACACTTCTTCGGCGATAGCAACTTGTAGCTCAGAGGACAACAGATTTTTGGAGGTCGGCGCCTGTGCCGGTTTGTGTTGATAGCGTTGGATTACTTTCCAAGTGGTTTCTGCCACCTGTTGTTCCCGGTCACTGTTGAACATCAAATTTTCGCCTTTGGCAGAATATTCGCCTGATGGCGTTCCACCACCCAAAGCAGTTTCAAGACGGGATTTCACCGATACTGATTCTTTGGGAGCATCATCGCCCTCACCCTCCAGAATTAATTGCTTCAAGCGCAATGGGTTTTCAGGGTTGTTGGCTTCATCGACGATTTCCTGAAAGCGTTCATGCGCGACAATACTCAGCCGGTCTACCGCATCCACGCCGGTGCGTTTGCCATAAGGTAGACGCAAACCACGACCGATTGATTGCTCAATCAATGTACGGGCGTTGGCGGCTCGTAGCGGCACAATGGTGTACAGGTTGGTGACATCCCAGCCTTCCTTGAGCATATTTACATGGATCACAATCTCGGTGGGTTCATCAAAACTTTCCACTGCTAACAAACGGGTAACCATTTGTTCTTCCGCCGCGCCTCTGCGACTACTGTCTACCTGGATAACCTTGCCGTTATAGCGACTGTTGAATAATTGGTTTTCGAGTAAATCCAGTAGTTGCGCCGCGTGTGCGGTATCGCGGGCGATCACCAGCATGAAGGGTTTAACTGGCGCCAGGCCCTGCTGTTTCGCGTATGTATGCAATTCCACTTTGGCGCTTTCATGCAGACGAATACCATCTTCCAGCTTGATTCGCTCCAGTTGTTCAGCGCTATATTGTCTGGCATTAAAGTTACGTTGTGTGACCACGGCAGGTTCTTTGACAAAACCATCATCCATAGCGCGAGCCAGAGGGTAATCCACCACCACGTTTTTGAATGGCACAGGTCCCCGACTGGATTCGGTAAAAGGCGTCGCGGTCAGTTCCAGTCCCATCAACGGATTCAGTTCGTTCAGAGAACGCACACCGGCGCTGGCGCGGTAGCGATGGGATTCATCCATCAACATCACCAGATCGGGCAGGTTGGCCAGGTAATTGAAATAACTGTCGCCGATAGTTTCCCGTAGCCGTTTGATACGAGGCGCTCTGCCGCCGCGCATCTCGGAATTGATTTTGGAAATATTGAAAATATTGATGGAAACCGGCCACAAGAGATCGCCAGCGCCTGCACTTTCATAATTATCTCCGGTCACTATTTGCGGAGGATAAGAGGCAAATTCGGCAATCCCCTTAAACACATACTTTGGGGTATTGGGGGTGAAGTCGGCAATCAATTTGTCGTAAATGGTCAGATTGGGCGCCAGCACAAAAAAGTTCTCTATCCCATGCGTCAAATGCAGGTAGCTGATAAAAGCCCCCATCAGACGGGTTTTTCCGACCCCTGTTGCCAGAGCAAAACAGAGCGAGGGAAAATTCCGCTCAAAATCCGTCAGAGCGGGAAATTCCGATGAAAGTGTCTTTAACAAAGCATCGACATTCCGTTTCGGGCGCAGCACATCAGGCGCGGCATCCAGAGCAGTGGCTAACGTTCGTAACGACTCTTCTTGCGGCGAGCGTAAACTTAAACGCCCGGTGATGGAATTGATGATTCTGTTATCCATTATCGGGCGCTTTCGTCACCGAATAGTTCTTTCTGTTCTGGCTCTGTTTCAAGTTGTGGCAGGTTGTCTACATTGAGACTGTAATCATTGTGTCCCCATTCACAACGGCTCAATACCATTTTCGGGATTTTCTTGATGGTCAGATTGAAAAACCGATCAGCCTTGCAACGGAAAGCGCCGCAACATATCAAAAGCGTTCGGTCTTCACCCACTTCATCCGATAAAATCTGCAACTGCGCCAGTGACAAGGTTTGTGTGGTGACATAAATAAAATCAGTTTCGGTGGAATAGCCCTGCTGCCAGAAAGCCGTATCAGACGGCTGGTAGGCAAAGCCCTCCAATTTGCAGATCGCTTCGGCCAGCATTTCAGGATTGTATTCTTTGTTGACCACCCAGCGGCCCCAATGATCCTGTTGCAGTAATGATGGCGCCAGCTTGTAATACCGGAAACCTCCACCACCCTGCCAGTTTACAGCTTTGGAGATACCGCCTTGATCTTCACCGTCAATCACTTTTTGCAGGCGGGGGATGATGTGGGTGTGGCAGTGGTCGCCAAGCTCGACCATAATCCAGCGGCGTCCCATCTTGTGTGCGACTGCGCCGGTAGTGCCGGAACCGGCGAAAGAGTCAAGAACCAAGTCGCCGGGGCTGGTGCATAGTTGCAAAATCCTTTCAAGCAAAGCTTCGGGCTTTTTGCCGTTCGGGAATTTGACACCACCCTCCTTAGTCAAATTATTCAACGGAAAACCTTGCCAGTATGTCCCCAGTTTTTCTCTTTTAAATAGAAACCGTCCTCTTTTCTCAGCAGTATCTTTCAACCAAATAACTCTACGAATAGTTGGGCTTATATACAGGTGATTTACCAATTCTCCTTTGTATCGCCCAGATTTTGGAACATATGAAGCATCTAAAAGTTCGTCTTTTTCCAACTTATGAAACTCCTCAATAATCCTTGTCCTTATACTTGTTTGAGCGTTAGTATCTGAGAATATTTGTGAAAAGTTTTGCAAGTAAACATCTTCTTTACTTGAACCTGCCTTTGTTAGCTCTTTGACTGTAGATCTTTTCAGCCCTTTGTATTTCTTAACTTTAATTTCATCTCCAGAGCCATCATAAACTATTCGTTCTTCTACAAAACTTCCTCGTTCAATTATAATGCTGGTGTATTTCCAACTTTTACCAGATGACTCCATATCGTCGATAACATCAAAGAGACTTTCTTCTTCATAAACATCATTAAACTTTTCAAATTCATTTCTATTTTTTGTATAAACCAAAATATATTCAATGTTCTTTTTTAGCTTTTTATCTTCTCCACCGCCACTAGCACCGGCAGTCTGCTTCATTTTCACACTTATTTGATTCAAAAAGTTGTTTCTACCAAAAATTTCATCGCATAAAACCTTGGCATATGCAGCCTCATCATCATTTAACTGGCAGAAAAAGACACCATCCTCAGTCAATAAGTTTTTTAGGATAGAAATCCTTTCCTTCATTAACGAAAGCCATATAGAATGTTCCAATCCATCCTCGTAATGGTCGAAAGCTTGTCCAGTATTATAAGGCGGATCAATAAACACGCATTTCACTTTCCCCGTATACTCCTGCTCCAATGCCTTGAGCGCCAGCAGGTTATCGCCAAAGATCAGTTTGTTATCAAAAATATCGTTATCCGTAACCCTGTGCCTGGCATGGTAGGACTTGTCCGGTTCTTCCAGCAAAATACGCGGCTCCAGTTTGGGGCGTTTGTCTTTTCCGATCCAGGTCAATTCGAGTCTGGTTTTTTGTTTCACCGTAAAAGTCGCTTTTCTATCTACTGGCTGTATTGATTTGATTTTTCATTCATTTTCGCCCTGTTTTCTTTTTTACTTATCGTTTTCCAAGTCATACAAGGTGCATTAACTGAATGATCGCACGTTGATTACTGGTCGAATAATTTCACTAAATATCAATGGATTGCATCAAAAATTTGCTGCAATTTCTCGATTTCCTTCTCCCTTTTGATACCACCCATTTTTTCGAGTTTTTGCTGCTTCCAGCGTACTGCGGGCAGATTCTGGATGTGGTCGAAGGGTAACAGACCCCAGTCCGGATTTCCGCTTTTAAATCCGATCAGGAATTTTCGGTGGTCATCGGTTAATGCTGCAACGACCTGATTTGGCAATGTGTTCTGTCGCAGGAACAGCAGCACATCGAGAAGCAACGAGACCTGTTGTTCATAGTATTCTTTCAATGGCCGGTCCATGTTTCGGGCACTGTTATTTTGAACCGTGGGTGCAGCGAGCCTTCTATCGACAGAACACGATTTCCTGACCCCAAATATAGGTCGTCTGGACTAAGCTCCCTGTACCAATCGTGTCCTACCGCACTGGCCAGCGCCAGAAACAGCCTCTTTGCCTTGATTGATCGACAGGCTTGCAATGTGCTTTGCATCAATCCTGAACGCAAGGTCGCCAGTCCTTCCATTAACTGCCAGGCCTCGTCAAAATCAGCTTGTTTTGGCAACAACTGACAGTATTCCAGCATGGCTCTTTCAGGACTACTGACCTTGATTGTTACACCCTCTCTTTCCAGCGGGACCAGGCTTGTAAAAACCGGGTCGAACAGTTTGCTGCTGTTTACTACAAAAAGGTTTTTGGAGAAATCGAGGTTTTTAAACCAGGCGGGAAGCCGCCGGTTTGATTCCACGCTGACCTGAAGTATCGGGAATTGCCCGGACGGTATATAGTGTGCCCGGCCTAGCAGCTCCAGGGCTGTTCTGGCAGCCGGGTAAACATGGAGGGATATCCGCTGTAAAGCATATATTGCGCCTGGCATAGTGGCTCTGGTTCCTGATCTTATCCATCCCCCTTTGCCCAGAGATTCAACCCACCTCGTTTCTTTATACTTCTGCATCAATTGCGGGGAAACGCCTTTCGATTCCAGCCAGATACTGGTCATAGGTACGCCCGCCGGACAATCGGCCAGCAAGTCGTTGATTTTGGTTATATCGGACTTTGACTCAAAAGAACGCATAATTCCTTTGTTGAATCTTTATTTTATAAAGAGCGCATTATTGTAAATCATGTTAAAAATAAACAAATAGTTTATTTTCAATATCATTTGCAAATTGTAGAGGAGATGAATATTGAGATTCTGCCGTCACGGGGTTGGCAGAGGGAGCGGGCGGTACATTGTGGTATCACGACTGTATGCCGGTTGATATTCGTCAGCCGGGACACGTTTTGAGGGGGTTGATGCTGATGAGGATCCGACGCCGGTCACGATCAATAGAATTACGCTGAGTTTCAGGCTGACGGAGCAGTATTTTAAAAACATCGGTACTTGGGGTCGATGTGAACAGGCCTGGTTTTCTTATTCCTTGTCTTTATTCGTGGTTATTTTCAGAAGATTGATATGCTGTTCAGATAGTCTGATCATAAATTCAAAAACTCCAATTCTGCTGCTGCATAAACTCTTTCAGTTTTATGCAGGGAATATCGAAGTATTTGCACACATTTGGAATTTTCGCACCATTCTTTTTATAAGATTCTTCACTAACGACAACGCCATTCTCTTTTACCCCGGCGCATGCTATGACAAAAGGGTCTGCAACAGGTGTGCCTCTAAGTTGCTGTTGCTTGCCAATCAACGCCTGAAAATGTTTTATTTTGAAAATTTCCACCACAAATTGTTGTTCGTCTTTTGTAGGCGTTGTAAAAATATGTTTTCTCTGTTTCAGCCAGTCGTTGACATGAGGTGTCGGGATTCCGTTCTCAATTTCTCTCCACACTTCGCGAGTAGAAACCAGTTGGTTTTTTTCAATCAGGGCATCCAATCTAACCCACACTGATTGGAAGACTTCCGGGTAAAAATGTTTGAGGTTACTGAGTGAACTATTATCGAACACATAAATCATGACAATGTACTTTTCAATATCCTTTGCTCCAGGCCCGCAAAGCTTTTCGCTTTGATGCCCAATAAATCAGCCGCGTGTTCCAGTGAGAGTTGATTGCGGTAATGACGACTCAGTACTTCGGCGGTGAAGCGTTCGCTCAAGTAAGAATTGGTGGTAGAGTACCAATTACCACCGTCTCTGTTCTTTTGCTGCGCCGCCCACTCTTTGGCTTTTTGTTCATAGTATTTAATGCTAACCCTGTTTTGATCCAGAAATCGGCGCAGGATTGCCTCCCGACTTACACCATAGCGGTTTGCCAGTTGTGCGATGACTTCGCTCTGTGCATCTTCTATTTTTTGAGGCAGGTTTCGACTTTGAGCAGCGAAGTCAACCAACGGGATGAGAATTTCGGCAGCCAAAGCATTACACAGTCTTTCCAGATTTCGTACGCTATTGGGTAACTGCTCAATATAACTATGCTCAAACTTGCTGAGGCCATTTTCATGCACGAGCAAATGACAGAGTTCATGTAGCAGACTGAACACCTGACGGGTTTTGGTAGCGCTATTGTTCAGGTAGATAACCGGTAACTGATCATCAGCCAAACAAAAACCGGAAATATCTTTTTGCTTAAAGGCTGCTTTAAAGACAAATACGCCTTTGTCTTCAACGGCCTTGCGCCAGAATTTAAGTGCACTATCCGGGGTTTCCCATTGTGATTGCCGGTTAATGTTAACCCCCAGATAATGACGAACCTGCTTTGCAAGCATGGAAACTTCCACACCGTCTTTTACAGCACAGTCTTTCCAAATCATTCGTTCTGAGGGATTTTTGTTTTGAAAAATTTCTGCCAACGCAAGCTGATAGGCATGTGCCTTTCGAATATGCAACCTGGTATCAGGGAGCAACTGCTCCATTTCCACAACAGGAAGAGTTCTGAACTCGGTTTTTGGGGGAATTTCAGTAGGCGGTTCAGGCAGGAAAAAAAGCGCAATGGGCCTTTTATAAATTTCGTACGCCAGTTTCTCCAGTTGTGGCCAGGTTGGCGCCTTATCCCCCGCTTCCCAGGCTTCAATTTCTCTGACTTGACGTTTAAGGCGTGCAGCCACCTCATCCAGGCCCAAACCAATAGACTCACGCGCCCAGCGCAAGACGCTGGGCTGTATCCCTTCAGCCAGGCTGGATTTCATTGTCTATTTCCTCTATTCGTACCGCTATTACTAATGCATTCAGAAATTGAAACTACTACATTAAATAAACATAAAGTTTATCAATTTATCCATTTTGAATGAATCTTCGCATTGTACTATTGTTTTCCGGTCCGTGGCTGATCGTTGATATCGCCGGTTGATCGTTGGTATGGCAGTGGATTCCTCTGCCTGAATGCCACGAACCGAGCATTTCGATGATATGGATTTCGCGGTCGGGGAGATAGCTCTGGATGGTTGTTTGGCCGCGTTCAGGCCTGATTTTCTTATTCCTTTCCGGTGTAGAATTCAGGCCACATTACCTTTACCACGGCGCTGTCGCTGGCCAGTGAATGACACTGGTTCAGGATTACAGGCTGTCGCCGGGTCGGTTTGCTGTTTTCTTTATTTTCTATTGCGTGATGCATGGTCTGGTAGGCGGTTGTTGACATCGGGCCAAGCAGTTCCATCACATGGGTGCAACTGTCCGTTTTCGGAATTCGCTTTGAGGCTTCGCGCTTCCAGCCGGAGCGGATTTTCAATCCAATCAGGTTTTTCATCTTGTTGGAAGCGCTTTTGCAAAGCTGGAATGGAGTGTAAGGCATCTCGACACGGATATCCTGAATCACCATGTCGAGGTCCAGCGTGACACACAGCTTCATGCAGTGAATCGGTTCTCCCGCCTCGATATGGCCCCGTTCGTGGTTCGGGTAGCTACCGGTTTTGGTATCGGTCAGTGTCGCTTCGATATCCCACAGGCCATCGTCCCGCTCAAATCCCTGACAATGAATGGAACGGGTATGCAGGCGCTTTCGGGTTGAAGCCATCCTGGTTCAGCTTTTCGGGTAAAAAATCATTTGGGTGCAGCGCATTTCGGCGATGCGCTTGCCGGTCTCCTGGTGGACGACGCTGCAATCCCAGACCTGGGTTGAGCGCCCGGAGTGAATCAGGGTGGCGGCGCTTGACAGCGTGCCGTCGGCGGCCATGCCCATGAAATTGCATTTCAACTCGATCGTGGTGAACCCGGTGGCCCCTTCCGGCAAATGGGAAAGGCATCCCCAGCCTGCCGCGGTATCGGCCAGCGCCACAATACTGCCGCCGTGAATACTGCCGTTGATGTTCAACATGTAAGGTTCGACCGGCATCTCGATCACGAACCCGGTGGGGTTGACGGAGACGCTTTTCATTGCCATCATGCTGGGCAGATGGTTTTGCCGCCGGGAATTGAAAAATTCCAGGCATTCGTCTGCTGAAGAATAATGCATCCGGTCTCTGTCCAGCATCAGGATACAGCCTCGTGCAGGTCTGCCAGGGTAGACAGGGTGACAGTGGGTGTAAATTCCCAGGGGTCATAGACAACGGCTGCGGAGCGTCGGACCCATGCGGCCCGGATGCCGTAAGCAATAGCGCCGATGACATCGAAACCATTGCTGGAAACCAGCCAGGCATGGTCGGTATCACTGTTTGCAGCGCTTACAAAATGTTCATATACCGCCGGGCTCGGTTTGAATGTGCCGATGTTATCCACGCTGATGACTCCCTCAAAGTAGTCACGGATGCCGGCATGGGTCAGCGCTGTATTGACTGCTTCCGCCTGACCGTTTGAAAAGGCGTAAAGGGAGATGCCGGTGTCTTTCAGAGCGTCGAGGCATTCGACCACATCGGCAAAAACGGGCAGCGTGGACCAGGCTGCCAGCAGGGCTTGCTTTTGCTGTTCGGACAAGTCGTGATTCAGGGTATCGGCAGTATGCTCCAGCGCCTGCCGGGTACAGACACTGAAATCCTGATACCGGTCCATCAGGCCGCGGCGGAAGGTATATTCAAGCTGTTTCTCCCGCCAGGTTTGAGAGAATCGGGGGGCGTCTTCACCGATCATCTTTTCGAGTTGTACAATGACACCGTGGGTGTCGATCAGAGTGCCATATACATCGAAGCCGAGTGTGATATTCATGTTCTGTCCTGTAATGGGTCGGTCTGTATGGGTTGCAAGGATTTTATCAGGTTCAGACAGGGGGTTCAGATTGAGGCCAGGCTGACTTTCGACATCACCGGCCGGTCCAGTATTTTACAAATATCGCGCCCGGTCTCAATCAGTTTTTCCAGATTCACTCCATGTTCGATACCCAGTCCGTTCAGCATGTAGACGACATCTTCCGTAGCGACATTGCCACTGGCTCCCCTGGCGTAGGGACATCCGCCGAGACCGGCAACCGAGCTGTCAATGGTCGTGATTCCGGCCTGCAACGCTACCAGGATATTGACCAGCGCCTGTCCGTAAGTATCATGAAAATGTACGGCAAGCTGGTCTGCCGGAATCTGGTTGAGCAGCCGACCGATCAGTTTCCGGGTCTGTAATGGCGTACCGGTCCCAATCGTATCGCCGAGAGAAACCTGGTAACAGCCGAGGTCAATCAACTGCCCGGAGACGCGGGCGACTGTTTCCGGGTCAACCGGGCCTTCATAAGGACAGCCCATCACACAGGAAACGTAGCCGCGGGTTTTCAGTCCTTCGGCGACAGCGGGTTCGACCACTTCGCAAAAGCGTTCGATACTTTCGGAAATGCCGCAGTTGATGTTGTGTTGCGAGAATGTTTCGGATGCCGCCGCGAAGACCGCAATTTCCCTGGCGCCTGCTGCGATGGCTGCTTCGAGCCCCTGCCTGTTCGGGACCAGCGCTGTCCAGGATGCTCCGGTGTCGTGTACGAGACCTTGAAGCACCTGATCTGAATCGGCCATTTGCGGCACCCGTTGCGGATGGACAAAGGAGCCCGCCTCGATTCGCTTCAGACCGCATGCGGCCAGTTGTCGGGCGAATTGGCATCGGGTTTCACTGTCCAGTACGACCGGCTCGTTTTGCAGTCCGTCTCTTGGCCCGACTTCTACAAGGCTCACCGCCGACGGTAGATTGAATGCGGGCAGGGCCATCATTCAATCACCATCAACACGACATTTTCCGCGACCGGATCGCCAACCGCGCAATTTACGCTGGTCACGACACCGTCTCGGGGTGATTTGATCTGGTGCTCCATTTTCATTGCCTCGACAATGATCAGTATCTCTCCGGCTACTACCGGCTGGGCGGACTTCGCCTTTATATCAACCACCATACCGGGCATTGGAGAGTGCAGCGCCATCTTTGTCTGTTGCCGGGATCTCTTTCGTGATTTAACTTCAACTATGCGTTCCAGGATATTGATAAAACGATGGTTTTCCTGATAACAAATCGCAATCACTGATCCGGTTCTGACTGCCATCACGATCTCTGACCGGCGCTCCGACTGTATATGCAGACGCATCCCGTTCAATCTTGCGCGGATCGGATCATCCTGTTCATCCGTATCGAAATGGAAGTCCGCTCCCCGGCGCCTGAGTGCAACCGGGTATCGCTGCGCTTCGGACTCAAAAAGGTATTGCCTGGAATATTCCTCCCTTTCGGGATGACTTGATTCGTTTCCGGGAGGAGCAACCCAGGGCGACCATTTGTCGTTTTGTTCGAGTTGTTCCGCCTGCTGCCGACGGATGTCGGACAAATACAGAAATATTGCGGCAAATTCGGCGACCCTGGTGATGCTGGTCCGGTCGGTAGTCAATGCCGGAAGATTCCTTTCCACAAAGCCGGTATCGAACGAGCCTTTCGCAAAAACCGGTTCCCGGACCAGATTCCGAAGGAATGCGATGTTGTTGTTTACACCCAGAATCTGATAGTCACCCAGAGCGTCCGCCATGCGGTCAAGCGCTTCTTTTCGGGTGTTGCCGTGGGCAATCAGCTTGCAAATCATCGGATCATAGTGATGGGTGATGGTGTCACCCGCGCTGACGCCGGCGTCTACCCGCAAATCGCAGGTGGATTCGGGATGGTTGATATAATGTACCTTCCCGGGTGCTGGCAGGAAGCCGATTCTCGGGTTTTCAGCGTAAATCCTGGCTTCAATCGCGTGACCGTTCAGACGAATCTGGTCCTGTCGGCAGGGCAGGGTATCCCCGGCTGCAACCCTGAACTGCCATTCCACCAGATCCTGACCGGTTACCATTTCAGTCACGGGATGTTCTACCTGCAATCGCGTATTCATTTCCATGAAGTAGAAATCGTCATCGGGCGAGTACAGGAATTCGACGGTGCCGGCGCCGCGGTAATGGATTGAGCGGGCGCATGCTATCGCCGCATCGGTCATCTTTACCCGCGCATGATCGCTGATGCACGGGGCAGGGGATTCCTCGATCACTTTCTGGTGTCTGCGCTGCATCGAACAATCGCGCTCCTGCAAATGCACGATATTACCGTAGTGGTCCGCGAAGATCTGGACTTCGATATGCCGGGCTGTCGGCAGGAATCGTTCGAGCAGGACAGCGTCATCGCCAAAAGCAGCCAGGCTCTCGCGTTTGACCGATTCCAGGGACGGCCGAAAGTCTTCGGCCTGTTCGACCCGCCGCATGCCCTTGCCGCCACCGCCCGCCACCGCCCGCCACCGCCTTGATCAACAAGGGGTAGCCGGTTTGATCGGCCATTTCCATCAGCCAGTCACGATCCTGATTGTCGCCATCATAGCCGGGAAGGATTGGAACCCCTGCCTGCGATACGGTTTTGCGCGCCGTATTCTTCGACCCCATGATTCGTATGGATTCGGCGGAAGGACCAATGAAGGTAATTCCGTGTTGATCGCACATTTGCGCAAATTCTGCATTCTCCGATAAAAACCCGTAGCCGGGGTGGATGGCCTGGGCGCCTGTCGACTTTGCGGCAGCCAGAATTCTTTCGGCATCCAGATAACTCCCGGCAGGAGCGCTGCCGGTGACCGGAACCGCCTGATCACAGTAGCTGACATGCAGCGCCCCCTGATCGACGTCCGAATAGATCGCAACCGTTTCCACTCCGATTCTTTTTGCCGTTTTCGCGATGCGACAGGCGATTTCTCCACGGTTGGCGATGAGAATTTTCCCGAACATGAGGGTTACATCCGGAAAACCCCGAACCGGGTTTCTTCGATCGGCGCATTGAGTGACGCCGAGATGGCAAGCGCCAGTGTCCGGCGGGTATCCCGCGGGTCAATAATGCCATCATCCCAGAGTCGGGCGCTGGCGTAACAGGGGTGTCCCCGGGTTTCATATTGTCGCAGTATCGAATCCTTGAAATCCTGCATTTCGGGATCATTTCGGTCCTCTTCCCTGATCTTTTCACCCTGCGCGGCCCGGGCATCCAGTTTGACCTGAGCGAGGACATTGGCTGCCTGTTCTCCGCCCATCACCGAAATTCTGGCATTGGGCCAGGTCCACAGAAACCTGGCCCCGAATGCCCGGCCGCACATCGCATAATTACCGGCGCCAAAACTGCCGCCGACGATAACCGTGAATTTCGGCGTCCTTGCATTGGCGACCGCGGTCACCATTTTCGCTCCGTCCTTGGCAATGCCGCCAGCTTCGTATTTTTGACCCACCATGAATCCGGTTATGTTCTGTAAAAAAATCAGCGGGATTTTTCGCTGTGCGCACAGTTCAATGAAATGGGCGCCTTTCAGCGCGGATTCGGAAAACAGGATGCCGTTATTGGCGACAATGCCGACCGGATATCCCTGTAAATGCGCGAAACCGCACACCAGGGTAGTCCCATAATTTCGTTTGAATTCATGCAGGTCGCTGCCATCCACCAGGCGGGCAATGATTTCACGGATATCGAATGGTTGATGTTTGTCCACAGGGATGATGCCCAACAGATCCTCGCTCGGCCAGGCCGGCTCCCGGGGAGGTTTCAGTTTCAGATCAAAACGTTTTGTGCGGTTCAGGTGGCCGATGATATTTCGCGCCAGACGCAGGGCGTCGAAGTCATCGGTCGCAATATGATCCACCACGCCGGAAATCCTGCCGTGCACTTCGGCGCCGCCGAGCGCTTCGGCGCTGACATCTTCTCCGGTTGCCGCTTTCACCAGCGGCGGGCCGCCCAGGAAAATAGCGCCTTGATCCTGAACAATGATACTTTCATCACACATCGCCGGCACATAAGCGCCGCCGGCGGTACAACTCCCCATGGTGACTGCAATCTGGGGAATGCCGGCTGCCGACAGATTAGCCTGATTGTAGAAAATGCGCCCGAAATGTTCCTTGTCCGGGAATACTTCGTCCTGTAACGGCAAAAACGCTCCGCCTGAATCCACCAGGTAGATACAGGGCAGGTTGTTCTGCAGGGCGATCTCCTGGGCGCGGAGGTGTTTCTTGACCGTAATCGGATAATAGGTTCCCCCCTTTACTGTGGCGTCGTTGGCGATGATTACGCATTCAATGCCTTTCACACGGCCAATGCCGGTAATGATTCCGCCCGCGCTGATTGCGCCTCCATACATTCCCCAGCCGGCGAACAGGGACAGTTCGAGAAACGGGGCGCCGGTATCAATCAGATTGCTGATGCGTTCACGCGCCAGCAGTTTGCCCCGGTCCGTATGCTTTTTCCGGGCGCTTTCGCTGCCACCCAGGGTTATTTTCACAGCCTTGTCCCGCAAATCCGCAATCCGCCCCCGCATGGCGTCGGCATTGGCGGCAAACTCTGTTGAACCGATATGGACGCTGGATTCAATTTTTGGCATAGGGGCAGTCCGATCAGACCATCTCTACCGCCATGGCGGTGGCTTCGCCTCCACCTATGCACAATGAGGCTACCCCGGTTTTCAGGTTATACCGTTGCAGCGCCGACAGCAGAGTCACCAGGATACGCGCGCCGGATGCGCCAACAGGATGACCCAGGGCGCAGGCGCCGCCATGAATGTTGATTTTCCGGCGGTCAATTGCGTGTTCCCTCATGGCGGCCATGGCAACCACGGCAAAGGCCTCGTTGACTTCAAACAGGTCAACGTCTTCTACAGTCAGGCGGAGGTTTTTTCGCAGCGCTCCGATTGCGCCGACCGGGGCAGTAGTGAACCAGGCGGGTTCCCGGGCGTGAGTGACGTGTCCTGAAATTCTGGCAATCGGGCTCAGCCCTCGTCGTTGCGCGGTTGATTCACGCATCAGTGTCAGCGCCGCGGCGCCGTCAGAAATCGAGCTTGAATTGGCCGCGGTGACCGTGCCGTGTTGCCTGAAGGCCGGTTTCAGATACGGTATTTTCCCGATCCCGGCCTTGAACGGCTGTTCGTCTTTGGCAACGGTGAGTTCGCCCTCATCACGCTCTACGGTCACTGGAATGACTTCGGTGTCAAATGCGCCGCTGTCGCTGGCCTGTTGGGCCCGACGCAAGGACTCAATCGCATACTGGTCCTGTTGCCGCCGGGTGAAGTGGTATTTGTCGGCGCACGATTCGGCGAACGCACCCATCAGGACGCCTTGCTGGTATGCGTCTTCCAGGCCATCGAGAAATAGATGGTCCAGCATCTCGCCGTGCCCCAGCCGTTGACCGCTACGCGCCCTGGGCAGCAGGTAGGGCGCCCTCGTCATGTTTTCCATACCACCGGCGACCATGATGTCATTGCTGCCGGCGAGCAACAGGTCGTGCGCGAGCATGACGGCTTTCATGCCGGAGCCGCACATTTTGTTGATGGTCGTGCAGCCGGTGGCAACGGGAAGCTCCGCCCCCAGCGCCGCCTGTCTGGCCGGAGCCTGGCCCTGACCCGCGGACAGGACATTGCCCATGATGACTTCCTCGATATCGCCTCCTTCAAGGCCGGAGCGCTGTACGGCCGCCCGAATTGCGCAAGCGCCGAGTCCGGCGGCGCTCACTTCGCTGAAGCAGCCCTGAAAACCGCCGATCGGGGTGCGGGCGTATCCGGTAATGACGACCGGGTCATCCGGGCAGGGCAACGATTGGTTATTGCCGCTCATATCAGCTCAGCGGCTTTCGTTGAAAAGTTCGCGGCCAATCAACATTCTGCGTATTTCCGAGGTGCCCGCTCCAATCTCATACAGTTTCGCGTCCCGCAGCAATCGGCCGGCCGGGTAGTCATTGATATATCCATTCGCGCCCAGCGCCTGGATTGCCTCGAGCGCCATCCAGGTCGCTTTCTCCGCGGTGTACAGGATGGAACCGGCGGCATCCTTTCTCGTCGTTTCGCCGTGGTCACAGGCCCGGCCAACCGCGTAGGCGTAGGCCCGGCAGGCATTCATCGTGCTGTACATGTCAGCCAGTTTTCCCTGCATCAACTGGAACTCGCCAATCGCCTGGCCGAACTGCCTGCGCTCGTGGATATAGGGCACGACCAGATCCATGCAGGCGCGCATGATTCCCAGTGGCCCCCCGGACAGGACTGCGCGTTCGAAATCCAGGCCGCTCATCAGTACCTCGATACCCCGGTTTTCCTGTCCCAGCAAATTATCTGCCGGCGCTTCGACATTGTTGAATACCAGTTCGCCGGTGTTGGAGCCGCGCATTCCCAGCTTATCCAGTTTCTGCCCGGTCTGTATGCCAAAATCCTTCTCCACGATGAAGGCGGAAATCCCTTTTGACCCGGCTTCGGGTTCGGTTTTCGCGTAGACCACAACGACATCGGCATCGGGTCCGTTGGTGATCCACATCTTGCGGCCGTTCAATACATAGTGTGTTCCCTTGCGTTTTGCCGCAAGGCCCATGCTGACCACGTCCGATCCTGAACCGGACTCCGACATGGCGAGAGCGCCGACCCGTTCCCCGGAGATCAACGCCGGCAGGTATTTCCGCTTCTGTCGCTCCGTGCCGTTGCGGCGGATCTGGTTGACGCATAAATTGGAATGCGCGCCGTAACTGAGGCCAACCGAGGCCGAAGCCCGGCTGATTTCTTCCATGGCGACAATGTGGGCGAGATAACCCATATCCGCGCCGCCGTATTGCCCCGGAGTGGTGATGCCCAGCAGACCCAGGTCGCCGAATTTTCGCCATAAATCGCCGGGGAATTCATTGGATTGGTCGATTTGCCGGGCGCGGGGCGCGATTTCATCCTGGCAGAACGACCGGACTGTCTCACCAAGCAGATTGATTTCCTCTTTGTGGTGGAAGTTGAGCGAATGCCAAGTCATAGATAAGTCTTCAATGGCGTCAGTAGCGACAGAGCGTTAAACTACATTACGTTTACGTAAACGTCAACTACAATACAGCGATAATGCAGGGATGATGGTTGCGGGCGGGCACGGAGACCCGCCCCTACGATAGGGCAGGGATGGCGGTTGCGGGCGGCCAGGGTATGGAATAAATTCACCTTGTTGTGACATAATCGGCCATCCAGTGGAGAGGTGTCTGAGTGGTTGAAAGAGCACGCCTGGAAAGTGTGTATACGTTAATAGCGTATCGAGGGTTCGAATCCCTCTCTCTCCGCCATTAAACCAGTGAAAATCCAGTAAAGCAGCCCGGAATCACCGTGATGCCCACTATAAACTTCAAATTGGCCGATGGCAGTGAACTTGCCGCCGAAGGCAAGGTCGGGACCTCCGTGATGCTGCTCGCCAGGCGCAATGAGCTTTCCGGTATTCTGGCCGAGTGTGGAGGCGCATGTTGCTGCGCAACCTGCCACGTTCACATCGACAAGAGCTGGATTGACAAACTTGAGAAGATGGAAGACGACGAGCGCGATATGCTGGAATTCGCGGAAGATGTTGATTCATTCAGCCGTTTGAGCTGCCAGATCAAAATTACTGAAAAGATAGATGGTCTGATCGTCCATGTGCCTGAGTCCCAGTATTGAGAGGCGCCCCTGATGGGTCTGATGACACCGCTCTGGCGACCCTCCGGGAGCAGAATCCGGCAGAGCAACCTCAATGGATTTATCCAGCGGGTAAGGGCGGTTCATCCACAGGTCGATGATTATGATTCTCTCTACCGATGGAGTATAGAGCACAGCGATCAATTCTGGTCTTCGCTGTGGGATTTATCGGGTGTGGTCAGTAGCCGGAGGTGCGATCGTGTTCTGACCAATCCGACAGCGATGCCCGGAGCCGTATGGTTCGAAGGCGCCCGGTTGAATTTCTCTGAAAACCTGCTTCGCTTTCGGGATGACCGCCCGGCGCTGATATTTCGCAATGAAAACGGAGCGGGCGGGGAGCTGTCCTACCGGCAGCTTTTCAGGGAGGTCATTCGCTGCTCGGAGTTGCTGAAAACACTCGGGGTCAGGCCGGGAGACCGGGTTGCGGGTCTTATGAGCAATAGCCCGGAAGCCGTAATTGCGATGCTGGCAACAGCCAGTCTGGGGGCAATCTGGTCATCCTGTTCACCGGATTTCGGGGTGAGCGGAGTACTGGAGCGTTTTGCCCAGATCCAGCCGAAAGTCCTGTTTTGCGTGGACGGGTATCGTTATAACGGCAAGCGATACGACTTGATGGATTCAGTCAAATCCGTAGCAGGGAATATTCCCGCTGTGGAAACAGTAATTGTTGTTCCGTATCTGAATTCGACTCCCGATATCAGCGGCCTCAGTGGTCTGGGCAACGCCCTGTTATTCGGGGATTTCGAGACTGATTCCGATGACCTGGAATTCATACAGTTGCCGTTTGATCATCCGCTTTATATTCTTTATTCATCCGGCACGACGGGCAAGCCGAAGTGCATTGTGCATGGCGCCGGCGGAACACTGCTGCAACACGTCAAGGAACATTTGCTGCATACTGACATCAAGAGACAGGATCGTCTGTTTTATTTTACAACCTGCGGCTGGATGATGTGGAACTGGCTGGCCAGCGGCCTGGCCAGCGGGTGTACCCTGATTCTGTATGACGGGTCGCCGTTTTATCCGGACCGGAACGCGATGTGGAAAATGGTGGATTCGTTGAAAATTTCCATCTTTGGGACCAGCGCCCGATATATTTCCGCCTGCGCCAAGTCCGGTCTGGCGCCAAAGCGGGAGAATGATCTCTCAGCCCTGCGGACCATCCTGACGACCGGGTCGCCGCTGGCGCCGGAAAATTTTGATTACGTTTACCAGGATATCAAGGCCGACGTCATGCTTTCTTCCATTTCCGGTGGAACGGATATTGTTTCGTGTTTTGTGCTCGGCAACCCGATGCGACCGGTATACCGGGGTGAAATTCAGGGCGCTGGCCTGGGGATGGCTGTCGATGTATACGACGGGGGATATGCTGACGCAACCCCGGTCAGGGGAAAATGCGCGGAACTGGTTTGCACCCGGCCTTTTCCCAGCATGCCGTTGGGGTTCTGGAATGAACCCGACGACAAACGATACCATGAGTCCTGGTTTTCCCGGTTCCGGGATGTATGGACGCAGGGAGATTACGCTGAAATGACCGTCCATGATGGCGTGGTCATCCATGGCCGTTCCGATGCGACGCTCAATCCGGGCGGGGTCAGAATCGGCACAGCCGAAATTTATCGCCAGGTCGAAAAAACGGATGAAGCGCTCGAAAGTCTTTGCATCGCGCAAAAATGGGATGGGGACGTTCGGGTGGTGTTGTTCGTCAAGTTGCGTGACGGGGTGGAATTAACCGATTGTCTGAAGGATTCGATTCGACGGACAATCCGGGAAAATGCCACACCGAGACATGTGCCTGCGATCATTATCGCCGTGCCGGACATACCGCGGACACTGAGCGGCAAAATCGTGGAGATCGCGGTTCGCAACGTGGTTCATGGGGATGAGGTCACAAACGTGGAGGCGCTGGCTAATCCCGAAGCGCTTGAGTATTTCAGGAATATAGAGGAACTTCAAACAGATTCAGGTAATCAATATGCGAGAAAATGAAGTAGTAATTGTGAGTGGAGTCCGGACAGCGGTCGGCGGTTTTGGCGGTAGCCTGAAGAATCATTCCCCCGCCGAACTCGGCTCCACCGTGGTATCGGAAGCGGTCAAAAGAGCGGGAATTGATGCGCAATCGGTGGGGCATGTCACAGTGGGGAACGTGATTCATACTGAACCCCGTGACGCATATATATCGAGAGTGATGGCGCTCAATGGCGGGTTGCATCACAGTACCGTGGCGGTCACGGTCAATCGCTTGTGCGGCAGCGGTATGCAAGCCATTGTCACTTCGGCGCAGCAGATCGAACTGGGGCTGTGCGATACGGCGCTGGCGGGAGGCGTCGAGGTGATGAGCAGGGGCGGGTATCTGGCGACCGGGGTACGGTATGGAAATCGTCTCGGGGATGGTAAATTGCAGGACATGATGCTGGCTGCCCTGCATTGCCCGATGGAAGGTTGCCACATGGGGGTCACGGCGGAAAATATTGCCGAAAAATGGGGGGTGTCCCGCGACGAACAGGACACCTTCGCGCTGACCAGCCATCAGCGGGCACAAAATGCGATTGAGCAGGGACGTTTCAAAACCCAGATTGTGCCGATTGAACTGAAATCCCGAAAGGGCGCGACCCTGTTCGATCAGGATGAGCATGTTCGTTTTGATTCCAGGATTGAAGACATGCAAAAACTGAAGCCTGTGTTCAAGGAGGGCGGCACGGTCACCGCGGGCAATGCGTCTGGAATCAATGATGGCGCCGCGGCGATGGTTTTGATGAGTCGGCGACAGTGTGAGGCGCGTGGTATAAAACCGAGGGCTCGTCTGGTCAAGTATGCCTTTGCCGGGGTTGAACCTGCGTATATGGGGATTGGACCTGTGCCGGCGGTACACAATCTTCTTAAGGACACGGACTTTTCTGTCCAGGATATTGATGTCTGGGAAGTCAATGAGGCTTTTGCCGCCCAGGCTATTGCGGTTGCGCGCGACCTCGACATTCCAGAGCGCAAACTGAACCCCAACGGCAGCGGTATTTCATTAGGTCATCCGATTGGCGCAACCGGTATCATCATTGCCGAGAAAGCCATTTCCGAGTTGGAACGCGCCGGCGGACGGTATGCGGTGGTGACAATGTGTATTGGAGGTGGTCAGGGCATTGCCGGTCTTTTCGAGAGGGAAGTCTGATCAGGGTATCTGGACGGCCTGTCGGATCCTCTAAAACCGCACCGTGTACTTCATACCCAGACCATAATCGGTATCGGCCTTTGCATCATGATCCGGCTCCAGGCGCAGATAGCCGCCCAGCGCGAACGAAGAGCGGCTTTTGTCGTTGCCGCGCCAATCCGTCTCGTAGATGAACTGAACTCGCGTCTCCCGGCCAGAGGGCGCCAGGTTCACCGTCTCCGTCGTGTAACGCAGCTCCTGATCCGCGACCTCCTCGACCGGCGCCCGCAACCGTAACCGCGCACTACTTGCGCGAAGCGGCAAACCCACAATCAGCGCCAGCCGGTCCGAACCCGCGAACCCCGGATTCATCCATTCTCCACCCAGCGCAAAGGAACCCGCGTTGATGTCGTCCCAGCCGGAAACCAGCGATGCGCCGTCATTGATTGCGCGTCCATCGGTCCTGCCGTAGCTCAAACTGCCGAACCAGGTGACATGGGGGGTCACCGAACCGGAGAGGCTCGCATCCACAAAATGCGTATCCGCGTCCGATAGTCCGGCGAAGCCTCCCCGGGAATGAATCCCCAGCAGGGTCTCCTCCTCCCGCAACGCGCCGGCCTGAGCCCCCACAGTCCAGTCTCCGGCGAGCCGGCGAGCCAGCCCGACCGAAGCCAGCCGGGTTTCGCCACGACCATGACGGTCTTCGCCGACCTGACCAACCAAGTCCACGGTCGTGCGCTCGTCTGATTGCCACGCAAGACTCCATCCCAGGGAATCGCGCCCGGCAAAGGTTCGATAAGGAGCCACGGTCGAACGGGGCGGCAAGATGACTCCTCTCGCATGATCCAGCGCGGCGCGGTTGGATGCGCCGGAGTAGTTCACATGGCGCCCCATCGACAAATTAACCGATGGCCGGGGCTGAAAATGCGCTTCAAAACCCTGCATGCCGGAGCTTTGCGTATCCCCCGGGAACAGGCCGAATCGCGATGTGGCGGAATCTTCTCCGCCGATTGTGAACTCAAGCGCCGCGCTCTGCCCGATTGGAAGATAAGGTCGCGTCCCGCCCAGAGAGGCCATGAAACCTTCCAGAGCGCCGCTTGTCGCGATGGATTGCTCCAAAAACGCGGCATTCAGGTCGTAGAGAAACGGAAAGTCCCGCTCATCGTATGCCACTGCGCCGCTGAGGCTCGCAACTTCCGATGGCGCCTGGAAACCGGCCGGAAGACTGACAACGCTGGAATGCGCCGGAGCCGTTCCTCCGCTCTCGGTACGGAACTGCGTCAGTCCAACCGGGTTCAGCGCCGCTTCAATATCCAGTCGGCCTCTGCCGTAAATCCTGGATTTTTTGAACACGCCTTTCCGGTCGGCAGTGTCGAGCAACCGGGCGACAATCTGGCGTCCGGTTTTGTTCGGAAACTCACCCCAGACGACAGCCGCCGCGCCAGAGACGATCGCCGTGGCCGCAGAGGTCCCATCGACGCGCCCCCAGTTTCTTTGTCCCCATGTTGTACGAACCCGTTCCCCGGGCGCGAACAGGCAATACTGCGCCATCGGCCCCGTGCCACACTGGTCGCTTCCGCTCTCTATACGTTTCCCTGCTTCATCCAGGCCTCCGACCGCAATACCGAGACCGGCAATGCCGGAAGATGCGACGAAGCCAGCGGGAGCATTAACTTCCGTATCCCACTTGGTCCCCAAACCCGCAACCATGATTCGCCCCGCGCCTGCGGCATCCCGCATCGCTCCCAATACTTGTTGAGGACGATGACGACCCAGGGCGAAGCTCATGTTGATGATATGCGAAGAAGCCGCCGGGTTGGATGTTACTCCGTTATAAGTTCTGGTCAAACCCGCCGCCGATGCGATATGGCTCGCCAGGACATTGTGCACACCGGCGGATCGGGTTTCTGCTGTCTGGTGGCAATTTGGCTCTGCAAAAAAGCAATAGCCCAGGTTGACCAGAGTTGCATTCCAGGCGACTCCATGTATACCTTTACCATTCTGCCGGGCAGCGATGAAGCCGGCCATAGCCGTTCCATGATCGTCGGAACTGCCAGCGCCTGTCGCACGCAAAACCACCCCGTCCAGGTCGGGATGACTGAAATCAATTTCAGAGTCAATGACCGCGACGACTCTGTCGCGTCCGCCGCTTGAAGCGGCATACCGGGCTCCGGCATTGATGAGAGGAAGGAAGTTGGAGCGCCTGACTTCTCTTTCGGACGGCTTCGGGGTCGGAACCGAGAGCGGAGTCGGGGAGACCGGAAGCGGAGGTGGTGGTGGAGGTGGAGGTGGAGGAATGACCGTAACAGGATCTGGCCCCGGGGGCGGAGTGACCGGGTCCACTACCGGTGGAGGCGGCAGAGTCCGGGTCGAAGTCGGGGGAGGCGAAGACGGTTCCGGTGTCCGGGTCGAAGTTGGGGGAGGCGAAGACGGTTCCGGAGCCGGGGCGGGGAGCGGAGGAGAAATCGCCCCCGCCCCACCGCCACCGCACGCCGATAGCGCTACAGTGAAGAAAATCAGTAGAACCAAAACCGGAAAATCCACGAACTTCCTGAACCGGGATATCATCTGCATGACCTCATAATCATTGCGCGGCATGGGGTTGGAACAACTCGGAGAATCACTGATATGAGGAATGTATAATACACGATATCAGACATCTTTATCCATTCTATTTGCTCTATAATAGAAAATTGGACATGAACAATTGAGCGCAATTGTGTTATTCTGCGATGCAAAGTAACAGGAGAAACTGAATGACAGAACAGACTAAAGGCCACGACAAGTTAACGGTGAAATCGGAGAGGGCGGCGGTCAGCTCCGGCGAGGCTTTTATTATTTGCCCGTGTGGTCGAGTGGATGGCGGCACGGTGGATATACTGGACGCATCGGTTCGGCAACAGATCGAAGCGGGAGCGGGGGTTCTCATTTTTGATTTTGAGGAGACGGATTATATCAGCAGCGCGGGATTGCGGGTTTTGTTGTTGAGCGCCCGCAAGATGCAGTCGAGTGGAGGCAAGGCGTTGTTTTGCGGGTTGGCGCCACACATTGCGCAGGTATTCGAGATCAGTGGATTCAGCGCTATTCTGGATATACGGGCGAATCGGGCCGACGCGCTTGCAGCGGTCTGAGTGTCCAGTGTGCATGAATGCTGACTGAAGGGCCGGGGAAGCCCGGAGAATATCGTTTTGCGTTCAAACTGCCAGAGATGCCGGCTGTGCCTGTTCTGCTGGTCCTGATATTGACGTTGCTGGCTCCGGCAGTGTTTGCCGAGACGCGGCAGGAACCACAAAAGACTCTTGTTTTTGGTCAGTCCGCGGCGCTCAGTGGCCCGGCAAAAGCGCTTGGCGTCGGTATGCGGCTGGGGTTGCTGGCGGCATTTGAGGAGGTTAACCGTACTGGCGGAGTCAATGGCTACGCACTCAGACTCGAATCTCTGGATGACCGCTATGAGCCTGAATCCGCGATCAACAATACCCGCAGTCTGATTAACAGGCACAAGGTGTTCGCCCTGGTCGGCGCGGTTGGAACCCCGACCTCAATTGCTGCCCAACCGATCTCCACCGAGGCGGGCGTACCTTACATTGCGCCGTATACAGGGGCCGAATTCCTGCGTGATACACAGCGGGCGCCCAACGTGATCAATTTGCGCGCCTCCTACTATCAGGAGACCGAAGAGATGGTAGCCCGTCTCAGTGAGGATCTGGGTATACGGCGGATTGGTATTTTTTATCAGGACGATTCTTTCGGACGCGCAGGGTTGAAGGGATTGCGTACGGCAGTAGAGCGTCGGGGCTGGAATCTGACCGAAGAAGTTTCGTATCTGCGTAATACTGAAGCCGTCAAAGTCGCTGTGCTTGACCTGCGTCGCGCGGATGTTGAGGCGGTGGTCATCGTCGGCGCCTACAAACCGGCCGCCAGTATGATACGGTGGGCGAAGCGCCTCAACTTCAATCCTTACTTTATCAACATTTCGTTCATCGGCAGTTCGGCGCTGGCCCAGGAGCTCGGGGCCGACGGGGACGGGGTCTATATCACACAGGTAGTTCCGTTCCCTTTCGACTCGGAACTGCCGGTGATAGCAAAATATCATGCCGCCCTGGCCGAGGTTGATTCTGGAAGCAGCCCAAGCTTCGTCTCTCTGGAAGGTTATCTGGCAGGGCGCCTGGTGATAGAAGGCGCGCGGCTGGCAGGAGCAAACCCTACCCGACAGGGCTTTCTGCGAGCGCTCAGGGAAGCGGGCACGATCAACCTGGATGGTTTTTTGCTCAATTACGGGATCGAAGACAATCAGGGCTCGGACCAGGTTTACCTGACGCGGCTTGACGCTTTTCGACAGTTCCACTCGGTAAAGACGATGTCACCGCCATGAATGATCCGACGGTTGACACGCCGGACAAGCGGCCGGACCAGGCGACGGGATTGCCAGCCGCTGCCGAAGCGGCCGGGATACCGGGCCCGGGCAGAAACAGGAAGTTTCGGGCCGGGATCGGCGCCCAGCTTTACCTGGTTCTGTTCGTCGGCGTACTGCTTACGTTAAGCGCAAGCCTGGTGGCCTATTTTTCGTTTAGCGAAACCCTGCGCCATGAATCCTATCTGGCGGAATACAGTATGCCGAACCTGATCAATTCAGTGGATGTAGCGCGGCAGAGCGCCATTGTAGTGGGCGGCGCTTTTCGGCTGATGGCGGCTGATTCCAGGCAGGAGCATGAAGCGGTGGTGGCTGCGGTGGCGCATGAGCGGGAATCTCTGGAGTCCATCATCGGGGAACTGGAGTCGCGTTCGGCATTTGACGAGCACACCCGTTTGATCAGGAATCACCTGGTGGAACTGAATGTTCATCTGGAAGAGATACGGAATTCCTCGAGGCGGCGCCTGGCGATCGGACAGATTCTGGCAGGGCTTGGCGAAGAGTTGGCTGATTTGAATCGCAGTATTAATCGTATTCTGGCGGAGTCACTGGATAATCAGGGATTTTATCTGGTGGAAGGGTTGCGTAATCCTGGCGACATTCCGCATCGGATCGAGCAACGCGCGTCAGAAGAAGAACTGACGATCTACCGCAATCTGGCGAATTTGAATCACCAGGCCAATCTGGCGATCCTGCTGCTGGATGAAGTCATGGTGCTTTCCGACCGTCAGTTTCTGCCGCCGTTGCAGGACCGTTTCCATAGCGCTTCGGAAAACACCCGGAGTATCTTTTCGAAGCTGTCCGGTTTCCAGGCCGGTGATTTGCGGGGGGCCTCCCTTCTGAAACAGCTCGGACAAATCTTCAAGGCGGAAGAGCAACGTCATTTTTCCCTGAATCTGCTGAGCGAAAATCTGCGGCGTCTTGCTGAGATCGGGGAAGGAAAGAACGGGATCATTCCGCTGCGCGGGGAAACCCTGCGACGCCTGGAAGAGGAGCGGAATGAGTTGAGAGAGGCGCGGGTTTCATCGGCCATGCTGGTTGCAGAGGTTAACAATCTGGTCTCGGAAATCAACCAGGATGCCCGCAGCGCCAGCGCCGCCTCGCGCTCCTCGGTGAGAACCGGGATACTGTGGCTGATTGTAATCAACCTGATGAGCGCTGTCGCCGCCCTGTTGTTTGCGTGGCGTTTCGTAGGGCGCTATCTGCTGCGGCGTCTGATCGGTCTGGCCGAATCGATGCGCCGGATGGCGGGTGGCGACCTGAAGGTCCCGGTCGAGGTCGGGGGCAATGACGAGGTCACCGACATGGCCGTGGCGCTGGAAGTATTCAGACGATATGCCGAAGAGGTGCAACGACTGAACTTGGTGGAGAAGCTCGCCGGGGAACTGGACGCCAGGAATGAATCGCTGGAGCGGGCCATGGAAGACCTGAAGAAGGCACAGGAGCAGATTGTCGCTGAGCAAAAGCTCGCTTCACTGGGACAACTGACTGCAGGCGTTGCCCATGAAATCAAGAATCCCCTGAACTTTATCGGTAATTTCTCTGCCGTTGCCGGCGAACTGATTGATGAGATCAAGGAGTTGATCGAGGAAGAAAAAGAGAAGAACCCGGACGCTTTCAAGGAGGACGGGATATTGGAAGAAATCCAGGATGTTTTTGAAGAACTCAGAATGAGTCTTGGAAAAATCGTCGAGCACAGCAAGCGCGCCGATGGAATCGTACACAGTATGCTCGAACATTCCCGCAGTGGTGAAGGAGAATGGCGGGAAGTCGACTTGAATGCGTTGCTCAAACAATATGTTGAACTGGCTTATCACGCATTGCGGGCCGAAGAGACCGCTTTCAACATGACCATAAAAGAAGATCTGGACCCTGATGTGGGGCTGCTGGAAGTCGTTCCCCAGGATATATCCCGGGTGTTTCTGAATCTGGCCACCAATGCCTGTCAGGCGCTCAACGAAAAAAGGCTGAAAGCGGATAAAGACTGGGAACCGGAACTCAGATTCAATTCCCGGCGCTTTGATGACCATGTCCGGTTCTGTATCCGTGATAATGGCGTCGGTATCCCGGAAGAGTTGCAAAAACAGATTTTCGAGCCTTTTGTGACGACCAAGCCGCCCGGCAAGGGGACCGGTCTGGGTCTCTCACTGACCAGTGATGTTATTATACGCCATGGCGGCTCCATTGATCTGGATTCAGAAGAAGGCAGTTTTACCGAAATGTGCATTCTTTTGCCGCTGGAACGCCCGACACAAGGTGAAAACGAAGAAGATGCGTAAGGGGGCTTTAAGGATCAGTCTGCATACCCGACGCCGGGCCTGAGATTATTGTTATGTTGTGAAGATTGGAGTTGATTATGAATTTAGTTGAAGTAGTGGATACCCAGGCGGCAATCGGGCAAGATTTGTCCTTTGTGCTCAACACCTTCTCATTTTTGGTCTGGGGGGCGCTGGTCATGTGGATGTGCGCCGGTTTCACCATGCTGGAATCGGGTTCAGTGCGTACCAAAAACGCTTCTGTCATCTGTCTGAAAAACATCGGACTGTATTCCATAGCGGGGTTGGCCTTCTATGTGGTCGGCTACAACCTGATGTATGTCGATGTAAACGGATGGATTGGCAGTTTCGTTCCGTTCTACGGTCCGTCCGCCGATGAGATCGCTCTACTGGACGGCGCCCCGGACCGGACTGTGACCGTGGCGCAGAACGGCTATTCGGTCATGTCGGACTGGTTCTTCCAGATGGTGTTCGTTGCCACCGCTGCCTCCATCGTCTCCGGCACGCTGGCCGAGAGAGTGAAACTCTGGTCCTTCTTCGTGTTTACGCTGGTTCTCACCGCATTTATTTATCCCATAGTGGGAGCCTGGACATGGGGTGGAGGATGGCTCAACGAGATGGGATTCCAGGACTTTGCCGGTTCCAGCATTGTGCATTCAACCGGCGGCTGGGCGGCCCTGGCGGGCGCTCTCGTGGTCGGACCGAGGAGAGGCAAGTTCCGGGCTAACGGCAGTGTCAAATCAACCCCCCCTTCCAATGTTCCGGTGGTCACGCTGGGGGTGTTCATCCTCTGGCTTGGCTGGTTTGGCTTTAATGGCGGGTCGCAACTCGCGCTGGCCGGCGTCAGTGACGCTGTGGCGATGAGTGTCGTGCTGGTGAATACCAACCTGGCGGCGGCCGGGGGGGTTATCGCCGCTCTCAGCGTATCCCGTGTATTGCTTGGCAGGGTTGACCTGATGGCTGTTCTTAACGGCGCTATCGCCGGTCTGGTCGCGATTACAGCGGGTCCTGACATTGTTGACCATAACTGGGCGATCGTCATCGGGGTCATTGGCGGGCTTTTATGCACGGCGGGAGTGAGATTACTGGAGCAATTGAAGATAGACGATGTGGTCGGCGCAATCCCGGCCCACCTGATTGCGGGAATCTGGGGAACCCTGGCGGTGTGCATCAACAAGGCGGACAGCAGTGTTGTCGTTCAGTCGGTTGGCATCCTCGCAATCGGCGTTTTTGTATTTGTTTCTTCGTACATTGTCTGGTTTGCGCTGGAGAAAATCATGGGTGTAAGAATATCCCGAAAAGTGGAGGAACTCGGTCAGGACGTAGCGGAACTGGGTATAGAAGCCTACGCGGAATTTCTGATTATTCCCGACCCGGAAGATGACGATGATGAACCGCAACGCAAAGACTGAACGGAGCGCCTGAAATCCCGGGCGCAGGGACCCTACGCGCGCACTGATCGCCGCATCTTGCGGAGAAGGCAGGACAAGGGAAACCGGAAACCGATTGTCCGGATTTGCCAGATTTGTAATTTGAACCATCTTTTCCGCAAAACCGCCTTGCTCTGACGCCTTCCTATTGCCTCAACTTTCGATTCTCCGGGTGACTTGGAAACAGGGGGAGGGGATATGCCATAAGTTTGAAATGAACCGAACAAATATGGATATTTCATATCCAGGTCAATGGCCATGGATCTTGGATAAAAGCTTGTGAACCGTTGCGCAAATCTTCTGTCTATCATATAGCCGGTCGTGCTGCCGGGGATGCGCTTGTAGAACACCAGGTCAAAACCTTTTGGCAGGCTTTCCCGGACAAAGAATGGTCTTCGTTTATTCATGTACAAACGAATGATGTTCCAGTCATCCGGGAGACAACCGGGAAGGATTTCCAGCAACTCGTGAAAATTGTCCGCGAGAACGGCGTCGTCTTCAAGGATCACTCTGGCCGATTCATCGGTGTCCAGCATATCCGCCATACATTGCAGGTGGCTCGCATAGCAACCGATTTCTCCATCACCAATGGGGCTGCCCTCAAATTGCGGCTTCCATCGTTCGGGGATATTCACGCCGCGAAATGCCGGGAATCTGGTAAATGCAAGACCCTGATCATCCAGTTGGCGCGTTATGGAATCCAGCCGGTCACGGTCTTCATCCAGGTTAATGACATAAATTGGTATCTGGCTCATTGCATACTCCCACCAGTCGAAATTTTACCATAGTGAATATGGATGTGGATGAGACGGGTTTGAGTTGAATGCCGGGCGAAAATGAGAGATCCGGGGGTTCAGGTCTATTGAAGAGCGGGAGGTTTGCCGGTATACTCTGCCGGGTGTGGAGTATGGGAGGTCTCTGGAGAGCCAGACGAAAACGATGTGAGGCAGACGGCGATATTGTGAAAGCAGATATCATTGGAAATCTGGCGGCATGATCTGGTTTTGACAGTTTTGCTTTTTGACAGGGCTTGCCTTGAACCCCGCTTCCAACGCGGGGTTTTGCTTTTGAGGATGTCGGGAAATGATTCGGGTGGGCCTTAAGGGCCTGTTTTTTTGCAGGTTGGTACGTGAAGGCAGGTAGATTGACCGTTGCGCGGTACGATTGAAAAACTGAGAACGATGCTTGAACCATCGGTAGAAAACCTCGGTTATGAGCTGTTGCATATTGAACAGGGTAGCCAGGGCAAGCAGAATGTGCTGCGTTTTTACATTGACGCGCCAGGCGGAATCCGGGTGGATGACTGTGAAGCTGTGAGCCGGCAGATCGGCGCTATTCTGGATATTGAGGATCCGCTGGACATGAAGTATTTGCTGGAGGTTTCATCTCCGGGACTGGCCCGGCCCCTGGTCAAGCCGGAGCATTTCAGGAAATGCCTGGGGGAGAATGTGAGGATAGTGATGCGGACCCATGTATTGGGCCGAAGACGATTTACCGGGCGAATGGTTGAAACGAATGACATCAACGTGGTCCTTGAAGTGGACGGCGAGAGTTACGAGTTGGCATACGATGATATGGAAACGGCGAGACTTGAACCGGTATTTTAATTTTTCAATGTCGATTGAATATGGCGATTACAAATAACGAAATATTAATGATGGTAGAGGTGGTTTCCCGGGAAAAGGACCTGGAGAAGGGAATCATTTTCAATGCGATCGAAACGGCATTGGTTACGGCGACCAAGAAATGGCATCCGGGTGATATTGACGCCCGGGTGAGCATTCATCGCGATACGGGTGATTATGACACATACCGTGTCTGGGAAATCATTGCTGACGATGCCGAACTGGAGTTTCCCGACCGCCAGATTCCCTTGTCGGAAGCGCGTGAAAGCGACCCTGAACTGAATGTTGATGACTGGATTGAAGAGCCCATGGAAAAGGTTGAGTTCGGCCGGATCGCGGCCCAGGCCGCCAAGCAGGTGATCATGCAAAAAGTCAAGGAAGCGGAGAGAAACCAGATCGCCGAACGATACAAGGACAAATTTGGGGCGCTTATTTCCGGAACCGTGAAAAGACTGGATCATGGCAATGCGGTGGTTGACCTGGGTGACGCTGAAGCGATGTTGCCAAAAAACGAGATGATCCCGAGAGAAGGCTTGCGACCGGGAGACCGGATTCGGGCGCTGTTAAAGGAAATCGACCTGGAGTCACGTGGACCACAATTGATTCTTACCCGGCTTTCCCCTCAATTCCTGATTGAGCTTTTCAAACTGGAAGTTCCGGAAGCGGGGGAGGGAATTATAGAGATTACCGGAGCGGCCAGGGACCCGGGATTACGGGCAAAGATTTCAGTGCGAACCAACGATGCCAATGTTGACCCGGTAGGCGCCTGCGTGGGGATTCGCGGGTCAAGGGTGCAAAGTGTTTCCAACGAAATTGCAGGCGAGCGCGTGGATATCATCGTCTGGTCTGATAAGATTGATGAGTTTGTCATACAGGCGCTGGCGCCGGCGGAAGTCGAGTCGATATTTATTGATGAAGAGATCAAGACGATGGACGTGGTTGTAACCGAGGAGAACCTTTCCCGCGCGATCGGGCGGGGAGGGCAGAATGTTCGTCTTGCGTCTGAACTGACCGGGTGGGAGCTGAATCTGATGACCGACAAGGCGGCCCAGGAAAAACAGGATGCGGAGCAGTGGGCATTGATCGAGAAATTCAAGTCCCAGTTGTCGATTGATGAGAATACAGCGGTCATTCTTGCCCAGGAGGGATTCAATACTCTTGAGGAAATTGCATACGTCCCGAGACAGGAGTTGATCGAGATTGAAGAGTTCGATGAAGAACTGGTTGACGAGTTGCGCAACAGGGCGCAGGACAATTTGCTGACCAGCGCCATAGCGAGCCAGGTAGAGAAAGAGCCCGCTGAAGACCTGCTTGCGATGGAAGGGATAGATGAAGACACCGCAAAATCTCTGGCCATGGGCGGGGTGCGTACCAAAGAGGACCTGGCAGAGTGTGCGGTTGATGAGGTTCTGGATATTATCGACATGGAGCATCAGCGCGCAAGCGAGTTGATTATGACGGCCCGGGCATCATGGTTCGAGTAACTTGATTCAGTAACATCCATTCGGAATACGACAATGTCCCAGGTAACCATTGACGCTTTTGCCCGGCAAATCAACATCAGTATTGAAAAATTGCTGGGCCAGCTTGAGCAGGCTGGTGTTTCCGGGAAAACCAGGGCTGATTCGCTTGAAGATCATGAGAAACTCCGGTTATTGCAACATCTGGAAAGCCGTGAGACGAAACAACCTTCAAAAGACCGTATCTTTCTGAAAAGCAGGCAGACCCGGCAAATCAGGCAGACTTCAAGAACAGGGGCCGCGCGTACCGTCCATGTCGAGGTGAAAAAACGCCGAACCTTCGTAAAACGAAGTACACTGGAGGCCGATCAAACTCTTCAGGAGGAAGAAGACAGAATTGCCCTGGAAGTCCGGGAACAGGCTGAAAAAGAAAAAGCCCCGGACATTGCCACGCAGGAGGCCAGCCAGAAAGAGTCGCCACACGAGGAACCACCACAAGAAGAACCGCCGAAAGAAGAGCCGCAGGGGCTTGCGGGGGCAACGGTAGAAGAAACGGCAGAAGAGAAGACGGTGGTTGAGGAAGACAGTACTTTACCGCCCGCGGCTGAAGAAGAGGCGGTTCCCGGGGGCGCCGAATCGCCTGCGCCGAAACCCGTTGCCGGTGATACTGAACCCAAAACGGCTGACCGGAAGAAACCGGGTAAAGCGAAAAGAGGGAAAAAAGCCAAGCGCGAACGGGATGAAAACACGGCGACCCTGTCAGTCCGGGAAGAGTTGCATGCGGCCAAACGCCGTCGGGATAAAGGCCGGCGCCTGATCAGGAAGCCGGGCAGGATATCTTCATCCACCTCGAACCAGCATGTATTTGAAAAACCGACCGCGCCGGTGGTCCACGAGGTCCATGTGTCTGAGACCATGACAGTCGGTGAACTGGCGCAGGCGATGTCGATCAAGGCCGGTGAAGTAATCAGGGCGATGATGGATATGGGATCAATGGTCACCATCAACCAGATTCTGGATCAGGATACGGCTACTCTGCTGGTTGAGGAAATGGGACATGTGGCAAGGCCTGCCGACAAGGAGGACCCTGAATCCATGTTGTCCGATCAGGATGAAGTGATCAAACAGGTTCCTCGTCCACCGGTGGTTACCGTCATGGGTCATGTGGATCATGGCAAGACATCGTTGCTCGACTATTTGCGAAACACGAAAGTAGTCGACGCTGAGGCTGGAGGAATCACCCAGCACATCGGCGCTTACAGGGTCAACATCAATGGCCATGAGATCTGTTTTCTGGATACGCCGGGCCACGAAGCATTTTCTGCGATGCGGGCCCGGGGAGCCAAAGCGACTGATATCGTCATTCTTGTCGTCGCCGCGGACGACGGAGTCAAACCCCAGACTGTTGAAGCGATCAATCACGCCAAAGCGGCTGACGTTCCGGTCGTGGTCGCGTTGAACAAAATTGATCGTGAGCAGGCAGACCCCGAGCGGGTGAAACAGGAACTGTCCAATCGCGGGATCATACCCGAAGAGTGGGGCGGTGATACGCTGGTGAATGAAGTGTCGGCGATCACGGGCCAGGGTGTCGAGGGTTTGCTGGAGTCGGTATTACTGCAGGCCGAAGTAGCTGATTTGAAAGCGCGGCCTGTAGGCAACGCCACCGGCCTGGTAGTTGAGGCCCGCCTGGACAAGGGGCGTGGCCCGGTCGCCACGGTACTGGTTCAACACGGCTTGTTGAAACAGGGCGATATTGTTCTGGCTGGCCGGGAAACCGGCCGGGTTCGGGAAATACTGAATGACCATGGCAAAAAGATTTCCGAGGCGGGGCCATCCACACCGGTTGAAATACAGGGGCTGGCGGGGACGCCGGTGGCGGGGGATGAAATCGTGGTGGTCGGTGACGAGAGAAGGGCGCGGGAGATAGCCACCAATCGTCAAGGCCGATCCAAGGAGTTGAAACTTGCCCGGCAACAAAAGGTGAAACTCGAAAGTATTTTTAATCGGATGAAAGAAGGAGATGTCAAAACCCTGAACGTCCTGGTAAAAGCGGATGTGCAAGGCTCTGTCGAAGCGCTCAGGGAATTACTGACGAAACTGTCGGTGGGCGCGGTCAATGTCAATGTAGTCCATGGCATGGTGGGCGGTATCAATGAATCGGATGTGAATCTGGCGATGGCGACCGGGGCGTATGTGATCGGCTTTAACGTGCGAGCGGATGCGACGGCCAGGAAATTGATTGAAAAAGAAGGGATTACCGTTCTTTATTACAACGTGGTCTATGATGTGATTGATGCGGTGAAGGCCGCAATGTCCGGGTTGTTGTCACCGATATCCAAAGAGCGCCATGTCGGTCTTGTCGAGGTAAGAGACATATTTCGGGCACCCAGAATCGGGGCAATCGCAGGCAGTTATGTTACCGAGGGCATCGTTAAAAAGAACCTGCCAGTACGGGTATTGCGGGAAAACACGGTGATATTCGAAGGCGCGATTGATTCCCTGCGACGTTTCAAGGATGATGTCAATGAGGTTAAAAACGGTTATGAATGCGGAATCGGAATCAGGGACTACAATGACATCCGGGTTGGAGATCAGATAGAAGTATTTGAAATCATCCAGACCGCCCAGGAATTATAGCTCGATCAGGTCGGGGAGAATGTCAATATGCAGGAAGTCGACAGAACCCGCAGGGTTGCGGAATTGCTGAAAAGGGAAATCGCGGTATTGATTGCCAGGGAGTTGAATGACAGTCGCATCAATTCGGTTACCGTGACCGGTGTTACCATCAGCCGGGATCTCAGGATTTCCACGGTTTTTGTGGTGTCAACCCGGGTTTCGTCAAACAGGTCCGATCCTGAATCGACCCGGATCGAGAAGTTGCTGAACAAATCAGCCCGCTATATACGCCATCTTTTGAGTCAAACCGTTAATCTGAGAATAACCCCGAGCCTGGTGTTCAAGTATGATGACAGCATCCAGCGTGGTATGGATATGTCCCGATTGATAGACAGGCTGAACACCAGGGATGTCGGGTAACAGGGAACCTCAGGGCACGCCGGTCAACGGTATATTGCTGGTTGACAAGCCGAGCGGGATTACTTCCAACAAAACGCTTCAGATTGCCAGACGGTTGCTGAATGCGCGCAAGGCCGGTCATACGGGTAGCCTGGACCCGATTGCGACGGGGGTCTTGCCAATCTGCTTCGGTCACGCAACCCGGATATCCGGCATGTTCCTTGAATCGGCCAAACAGTACGAAGTCGGTATCCGGCTTGGGGTTACTACGGATAGTGGTGATAAATCAGGCAAGATACTGTCGATAAAGGATGTCGAATATGACGCGGCGGCGCTGGATGAGGCGCTTTCCCGGTTCAGGGGAGAAATTCAGCAGACCCCGCCGATGTTTTCCGCGTTGAAACAAAACGGACAGCGACTGTACAAACTGGCGAGGAAGGGGCTGGAAGTAAAACGTGAACCCAGAACGGTGACGGTGCATGACATCTCGATTCAGGGCATTGAGGACGATTACCTGGAGTTACAGGTTCATTGTTCAAAAGGATTTTATATACGCAGTCTTGCGATGGACATTGGCAATGCACTGAATTGCGGGGCTCATGTCGAGGTCTTGAGAAGGGTGGCGGTCCATGATTTCAGGATTGACCAGTGTACCAGCCTGGAGCGGCTTGAAGCGCTCGAATCCGCCGAAATCAGACAAAACCTGCTGATCCCCACCGACCGGGCTCTGAAGCGTCTGCCGCACGTCGAATTGTCACAAAACAGCGCCGCGGCCTTCTGTCAGGGTCAATCAGTTTATCCATTGGAATATCCCCGGCAATGTCCCGATCAGGGGTTGGTTCGATTATATTCGCAAAACAGCCGGTTTCTCGGATTGGGCCAGGTGGTGGAAGGGAAAATCACACCCAGAAAAGTATTCGCATAAACTGGACGAATCTGGAAAACTGGCTCCCCGGGACAGACTCGAACTGCCGACAGGGTGGTTAACAGCCACCTGCTCTACCAACTGAGCTACCGGGGAACGGAGCACAGGATACTAATTGCCAGCGCCGAATTGGTCAAGCGCCATTGTGTAAATTTGATTAAAATATTTCCATGTCCGTTCCAGCAAAATATCATCTGCACAGTGAATTCGCGCCGGCTGGCGATCAACCCTGTGCGGTGGATCAGTTGACCGAAGGCATCAAGAACGGCGAGGCATTCCAGACCCTGCTCGGTGTTACCGGATCCGGAAAAACATTCACCATGGCGAATGTGATTGCCAATACCGGGAAACCTGCGCTGATACTGGCTCACAACAAGACATTGGCGGCGCAACTGTATTCGGAAATGAGGGATTTTTTCCCGGAAAACGCAGTCGAATATTTCGTTTCCTACTATGATTATTACCAGCCTGAAGCGTATGTGCCAAGCTCAGATACCTTTATCGAGAAAGATGCGTCAGTCAATGATCACATCGACCAGATGCGGCTATCCGCTACCAAGGCCCTGCTGGAAAGACAGGATGTCATTATCGTGGGAACGGTTTCCGCGATCTATGGTCTGGGTGACCCTGCCGCCTATCATGGCATGATCCTGCATCTCAAAAAAGGAGACCCGATCAGCCAGAGGGCGATTTTGAAACGCCTTGCCGAGTTGCAGTATATCCGTAATGACCTGGAATTGCGGAGGAGCACGTTCCGGGTTCGCGGTGATGTGATTGATGTCTACCCTGCGGAATCGGAAAGGCTGGCAATCCGGATACAGCTGTTTGGAGATGAAGTGGATAGTCTTTCCAGGTTCGACCCGCTGACCGGCGGGGTCGAGGAACACCTGAACAGGGTGACAGTCTACCCCAAGAGTCACTATGTGACCGCAAGGGAAACAATCCTGAATGTACTGGATGACATCCGGCGGGAGTTGAGAGAAAGGCTGGTTGAGCTTGGAAACGAAGGGAAACTGGTCGAAGCCCAAAGGCTGGAGCAAAGAACGCTGTATGATCTGGAAATGATGCGGGAGTTGGGGTACTGCAACGGCATCGAAAATTATTCAAGGTATCTGTCCGGTCGAAACGCGGGTATGCCGCCACCGACTTTGATGGACTACCTGCCTGACAATGCGCTGGTTTTCATTGATGAAAGTCACGCCACCATACCCCAGCTCGGCGCCATGTATCGCGGAGACCGCTCAAGAAAGGAAACCCTGGTCGAATACGGCTTTCGCCTGCCTTCCGCAGTCGATAACCGTCCACTTCGTTTTGACGAATTCGAAAGCCTGTTGCCCCAGGTTATTTTCGTATCCGCGACACCGGGAGATTATGAAGCGAAACGCGCTCCTGACGTGGTGGAACAAGTGGTCCGGCCTACCGGGCTGATGGACCCGGAGATTGAAGTTCGACCGGTGAACCACCAGGTGGATGACCTGCTTTCGGAAATCAGAATACGCGCCGTGCGCCAACAGCGGGTCCTGGTGACGACGCTGACCAAGCGTATGGCCGAAGATTTGACAGAGTATCTGCACGAACATGAGGTTCGGGTTCGCTATCTGCACTCGGATATTGATACTGTGGAGCGGGTTGAAATAATCAGGGATTTGAGAAAAGGGGTATTCGATGTGCTGGTCGGGATCAACCTGCTGAGGGAAGGGCTGGATATTCCGGAGGTTTCTCTGGTGGCGATACTGGATGCGGACAAGGAGGGTTTTCTCAGGTCGACCAGGTCATTGATCCAGACTATTGGCCGCGCCGCAAGAAATGTGGACGGCCGGGTCATTCTTTATGCCGACCGGGAAACCCGATCCATACAACAGGCCCTGTCCGAGACCAACCGGCGCCGGTCGAAACAGCGGGAATACAATGAGGCGCATCATATTACCCCCAGGTCGGTTATCAAGCCGGTCAAGGACATTATCGATGGCGTGACCGCCAATGATTCGCTGTGGAACGACCTGCCCGATCAGCGCGTTGCCGAGGAGGGCGTTGAAGAATACATCCGCCAGTCGCCGAAGGAACTGGGGCGATTGCTGAAAGGACTGGAGAAGGAGATGTATACTCACGCAAAAAATCTGGAATTTGAAGCCGCCGCTTCCGTGCGGGACCGTATCAACAGAATACGAACCGGCCGGTTTCTGGAAACCATGCCGGTGGGGGAGCAATAATGGCGGGCCCGGAGGGACTCGAACCCCCGACCACCTGGTTCGAAGCCAGGTACTCTATCCAGCTGAGCTACGGGCCCATATCGGAAAAAAGATGAAGCGGTGTTTTACCTTACTTTACAGGATTAGTCGAGTTTCTTTTTCAACAACTCATTGACCTGTTTCGGATTTGCCTTGCCCCCGGTTTCTTTCATCACCTGTCCGACAAGAAACCCAAGAACCTTGTGGTTGCCATCCTGATATTGTTGAACCTGTGACGCATTTTTCCCGATCATCAAATCCACGACCGCTTCTATCTCGGTTGCATCCGTGATTTGTCTCAATCCTTTGCGTTCAATGATTTCATCAACCGTTTGCGGAGTGTCCCACATCAGCGCGAATACTTCCTTGGCGATTTTTCCTGAAATCGTATGGTCTGCAATCCGGTTCAGGAGAGCGGCGAAGCGGGCGCTGTCCAACGGGCAATGCCTGATGTCCAGGCCGGACTTGTTGAGCGCCGCGCTGAAATCCCCCAGCATCCAGTTGGCGATCATCCGGGGTTCGGCGTCGCTTTCCCCACAGACTGTTTCAAAATAATCAGCCACGTCCCTGTCTGCCGTTATTTGACCGGCGTCGTGGCCGGATAACCCGAAATCGGACTCAAACCGCGCTTTTCTGAGGTCGGGCAGTTCCGGCAACTCCCGTCGAATGGCCTCTATGAAGCTGTCTTCGAGGATCATCGGGGGTAGATCAGGGTCCGGAAAGTAGCGATAGTCATGGGCCTCTTCCTTGGACCGCATTGGACGGGTTTCATTTTTGTCGGAATCGTACAGACGGGTTTCCTGCCGGATTACGCCTCCGTCTTCCAGAATATCCGTCTGTCGTTCAATTTCATATTCGATGGCTTTTTCCACAAATCGAAATGAATTGATATTTTTCAGTTCGGCGCGGGTACCGAGATCGGATTGCCCGCGGGGTCGAATAGACACATTGGCGTCACAGCGAAATGAGCCTTCCTGCATATTCCCATCCGAGATGCCGAGATGCCGGACCAGGGTATGCAGTTTTTTGAGGTATGCGACGGCTTCGCGCGCGGAGCGCATGTCCGGTTCGGAAACGATTTCCAACAAGGGGGTTCCGGAGCGATTCAGATCTATTCCGGTCATGCCGTGAAAATTTTCGTGTAATGACTTGCCGGCGTCCTCTTCGAGATGAGCGCGGGTAATGCCTATGGTTTTGATACGATTTCCGATTTCTATCTGAAGCTCTCCCCGGCCAACGATGGGCAACTCGAACTGGCTGATCTGGTAACCCTTGGGCAAGTCCGGGTAGAAGTAGTTCTTGCGGGCGAAGATTGATTTCCGATTGATCCGGGCATTGATTCCCAGGCCGAACATCACAGCCAGCCTGGCCGCTTCCCGGTTCATTACAGGCAGGACACCGGGCAGCGCGATACTGACATCGCACGCCTGGGTATTGGGTTCGGCGCCGTAGACGGTGGAGGCCCCGCTGAAAATCTTGCTGCGGGTCATCAGCTGAACATGGACTTCCAGGCCGATAACCGCTTCCCATCGGGTCACGGAATCTCCCGTCATCCTGGAATCGCCCGGTCAATCATTGATATTGCGCCGGAATCCGTCGATGCCAGTCTGTCTGGCGCTGGAACTGGTGAGCGACATTCAGCAGGGTGGATTCATCCAGATAGCGGCCAATCAGATGAAGTCCCACGGGCAGCCCCTGGCTGTCAAAGCCCGCTGGAAGGGACATCGCCGGCAATCCGGCCAGATTGGCGGAATTGGTGAAAATATCGTTCAGGTACATCGCGACCGGATCATCATTCTTTTCACCCAGAGCGAAGGCGGTGGCCGGGGTCGTCGGACCGAGGATAAAATCACATTTCTCAAACGCGCGACTGAAATCGTCCGCGATCAGGCGCCTCAGCTTTTGCGCCTTGACATAGTAGGCGTCGTAGTATCCGGAAGACAGGACGTAAGTACCAATCATGATCCGCCGTTGTACTTCATCGCCGAAACCTTCGGCGCGGGTTTTCTCGTACAGGTCGCCGAGGTCGTTGTATTGTTCGGTACGGTAACCATAACGTATCCCGTCAAAGCGTGACAGATTGGACGATGCTTCAGCGGGAGCCAGGACGTAATAACAGGGGATGCCGACCCGACTGTTCGGCAATTCGACCTCAATGGTTTTCGCGCCCATGGATTCGAGCTGCCTGATGCCCTGCTGAATAATGGCGGCGACTTCGTGATCAACGCCATCGTCAAAAAATTCCTTCGGTAATCCAATGGTTTTGCCCGCGATCGAATGATCCAGGACGCCGCAGTAATCCGGCGTTTCCAGTTGCAGGGACGTCGAATCCCGCGGATCAAATCCGGACATAGCCTGTAATACCAGGGCCGCGTCCTGTGCGCTGGCTGCCAGAATACCGCCCTGGTCCAGGGATGAAGCAAACGCAATCATTCCATAGCGCGACACTCTTCCATAGCTCGGCTTGATTCCGGTCAGTCCGCAGAACGCGGCGGGTTGGCGAATCGAGCCGCCGGTATCAGAGGCGGACGCCACCGGTACAAGACGCGCGGCGACGGCGGACGCCGACCCGCCCGAACTGCCGCCCGGAACCCGTGTCTTGTCCCATGGGTTTGCCACCGCTCCGAAATAGCTGGTTTCGCAGGAAGAACCCATCGCAAATTCATCCATGTTGGTTTTGCCAAGTGTTACCATGCCCTCGGCGTTGAGCTTGTCCACCACGGTCGCGTTATAGGGCGATTTGAAGTTGTGCAGTATTTTCGATCCGCAGGTAGTCAATACTCCCTGCGTACAGAACAGGTCTTTGTGAGCGATCGGGATGCCGGTCAATTGTCCGCCCGCGCCTGACGCCAGGAGTCGGTCCGAATCACCGGCTTGTTCCAGCGCGATTTCATCGGTGACTGTGATAAACGCGTTCAGGTCAGACGCGCTGTGAATGCGGTCGAGGAAGTGTCGAGTCAATTCGACGCTGGAATATTCCCTTTTACGCAGGGATTCACTGTGTTCCCGCAGTGTGTTGGCGTGCATGGCGTTAAAACGGATTATTCGATGACTCTGGGGACGAGATAGAGTCCGTTTTCCGCGGCAGGCGCAATTGCCAGATACGCCTCTGTCTGGTTTGTCGCCGTCACCTCGTCTTCCCTCAATCTCAGCGCCGCGTCCCGGGGATGGGACATGGGTTCAATGTCGTCAGTATCAATCTGGTTCATTTGTTCAATCAGCTCCAGAATCCGGGAAAGCTGTATGGCGCGGGACTGTGCCTGATGGTCTTCCAGTCTGAGCCTGGCCAGTTTTGCAATGTGACTGATTTCAGCCGGTGTCAATGACATGATGATATGATTTGCGGGGGCTGCCACCTGAATTGCATCAACTTACCATAACAATGAGTAGTTGAATAGTATGGCCCGGATTGATAAGCTATGTACAGGATTTTATGTGGTACAGTATGCTTCATACTTCAGGGTCTACTTTCTCTTTTTACCTTCTTATCCAGAGTTTTCAAAACCATGTTCAAACGCCTGATTGGCCTCTTTTCCAATGACCTTGCAATAGATCTTGGTACAGCAAACACCCTGATTTATGTTCGTAACAAGGGAATTATCCTGAACGAACCTTCTGTTGTGGCGATCAAGGAATCACCCGGTCACAATGGCGCGAAAAGTGTACTGGCTGTTGGCCATGACGCCAAACGCATGCTGGGTCGAACACCGGGAACCATTACGGCGACGCGCCCGATGAAGGATGGGGTCATAGCTGATTTCAACGTCACGGAAGATATGCTCAAGTATTTTATTCGCAAAGCCCAGGAAAACAAGCTTTTTTCGAGCCCGAGGATTATTATTTGCGTACCTTGCGGGTCGACCCAGGTAGAGAGACGGGCGATCAGGGAATCCGCTACCAGCGCCGGCGCCAGAGAAGTGTATCTGATCGAAGAACCCATGGCGGTTGCGATTGGCGCCAATCTTCCTGTTGCCGAGCCGACCGGGTCCATGGTGGTCGATATCGGCGGCGGCACAACTGAAGTCGGTATTCTGTCCCTGGGGGGGATGGTTTATTCGAACTCCCTGCGGATCGCCGGCGATTCGCTGGATGGGGCGATTATCAATCACATGCGACAACGCCACGGAGTCTTGATCGGTGAATCCACAGCCGAGCGCGTCAAACACACTATAGGGACAGCGTGGTCGGAGTCCGAACACAAGGAAATGGAAATCAAGGGTCGGGATATGACCGAAGGTCTGGCCCGCGGCCTGCTGATTACCAGTGAAGAGATCTATGAGGCGACCGACAATTCGATTCAGCAGATCGTTCAGGCGATCCGGCAGGCGCTGGAAAAAGCTCCGCCGGAGTTGAGCGCGGACATCAGTGAGAAAGGAATGGTGATCGCTGGCGGCGGCGCCTTGTTGCGGGACATGGACGCGCGGTTGATGCAGGAGATCGGCCTGCCGGTGATTCTGGCTGAAGAACCCTTGAGTTGCGTGGTTCGCGGCTGTGGCCGCGCGTTGGAGGAAATGGAGGTGATCGGTGACATATTCGCAAGTGATACCTGACCAGACTGAACGCTGGATAACTGCATCGTTCATCATGTTTTACTCATTGGCCGATCATTAGTACCGCTCAATTGTTGGCGCCTGTCAGTAATCCGGATTTGTAATGCTGAGTTACAATCAAAGGTTTTCAGTCAACCGGTTTATCCTCTTTTTCCTGCTGTCAACCGGATTGATGATCATTGACCACCAAAGTAACCTGCTCGCGCCAGTCAGGGTCGTCACTTCGGTGGTCAACATTACATTCGAATCCATTGTCCGGTTTCCGGGCAATGCGGTCGCCCTGGCGAAGAGATATTATCTGGATAATACGTTGTACCAGAGATTTACCGAACTTCAACGCAAGCAGGCTGTTCTGGAGGGCCGGTTACAGCGATATGAGGCGCTGGAACTGGAAAATCTGCGCCTCACAAAACTGCTGGGTTCATTCGAAAGCTCCACCGAACAGGTTCTGCTGGCGGAAATAATCGAGGTGAGCTACGAGCCTTACAACCAGAATATTGTGCTGAACCGGGGCGTGGAATCAGGAGTTTATCCAGGGCAGCCTGTGCTCGCGCCTGAGGGCGTGCTCGGACAGGTTTCAACAGTGGGTCTGAAGAGAAGTGTCGTGACCCTGATTACCGACCCGAGCCATGGCCTGCCTGTCCAGATTCAGAGGAATCAATTGCGGACCATCATTCAGGGCGCCGGGCAGACAGACCGGGTCGAAGTATCCAGCCTGATCAGCCGCTCGGATATCCGGCAAGGCGACATACTGGTGACTTCCGGCATGGGTGGACGTTTTCCGATTGGATACAAGGTCGCTGAAGTGACGGAGATCGTTGAGGACGCCAGCGCGCCATTCATGAAGATTTCGGCGTCAACCATCGCGAAAATCGGATTGGTCCGGGAAGTGCTGCTGTTGTGGAATTCCGAGCGCGCCGATCATTCCCAACCACCTGATCCGGGATGGATTTCAAGTCAGACCCATGAATAGATACCGATTCGGGAATTTTTCGTACGGATTTGTTCTGGTCACATTGACGATCGGTTTTATATTGAATCTGGTCACTTATTTCGAGTGGATGAAATATGCAAAACCGGATTGGGTACTGCTGATTCTGTTTTACTGGTGTCTTGAAATTCCGGACAGGGTCGGTGTTGGTTGCGGTTGGGTTTCGGGATTGATGACCGACATACTGAATTACTCATTGCTCGGGCAGCACGCTGTAGCCAAGGCATTCGTCGCTTTTTTCGCTGTGACTGCAAGCCACAGGATACGGGGATATGAGCCGTGGCGGCAATGCATCGTTGTTTTCTTCATCGCCTCGATAGATATTGGTATTACCGTGTCGGTAGCCAATCTCACGACCGATACCGAAGTCAGACTGGTTTACTGGCAATCGGCGCTGATGTCGGCGCTGATCTGGCCTTTCATATACATGACCCTGCGTTTTCTGAGAAAACGGTTGAGCTTCGGGTGATGATGCAGAAACGAACTGAAAGCGGTATTGTCCGCAACCGGATTATCATACTGTTCATGATCATTCTGGCGCTGTTTCTGATTCTTGCGGCCAGATTGGTCTGGCTTCAGATTGATCAATACCAGCGGTTCTCTACGCTCGCCCAGAATAATCGCATCGACATCCTCCCCCTGGCCCCGGTAAGAGGTCTTATTTATGACCGCAACGGGGAAATCCTGGCCGACAATCTGATGTCCTATAATCTTGAGATATTGCCCGATCAGGTCAGGGACATGGACGTATTGCTGTACAAACTGGGTCTGCTGATAGAGCTTGACGATGCTCATCTGGAGTCATTTCGATTGCTGTTGAAAGAACGCCCTTCCTTTGTAAGGCAGACTCTGAAAGCCAATCTGAGTGAACAGGAGGTTGCCGTTGTTGCAGTGAATCAACACCGATATGACGGAGTGGAATTAAGGGCGCGACTGCAAAGATATTATCCGAAAGCGGAGCTGGCCTCTCATGTGATCGGCTATGTTGGAAGAATCAGCGAAAATGATCTGAAGAGAATTGATAATCAGGCTTACCGGGGAATGGAGTATATCGGGAAGAGCGGCATAGAAGCGCGTTATGAATCCGAGTTACTGGGCAAGCTTGGCGTAGTTCAGGTGGAAACCAACGCGCACGGCCGAATCGTTCGCAAGCTGGAAGAAACCACCTCCGATAGCGGAAAATCCCTTTATTTGAGCCTCGACATCCAGTTACAGGAAAAGGGGGTTGAAGCGCTGCAGGGGTATGAAGGCTCAATCGTTGCCATTGAACCTGAAACGGGAGAAGTCCTGGCTTTCGTCAGCGCTCCCGGTTATGACCCCAATCCATTTGTCAACGGCATCAGTGAAACCAAATACGAGCTTCTCAGGACATCCGACCGCCAACCCTTGCTGAACCGGGCATTGTCGGGCCGCTATGCGCCCGGTTCCACGATCAAGGGCTTCATCTCGCTGATCGGCATGGAAAACGGAATTGGTCATGACACGACCAGCTTCTGTCCCGGCTGGTACAGTTTACCGAACCATAGCCACCGTTACCGATGCTGGAAAAAACCCGGTCATGGCAAGCTGGACGGTCATGACAGTCTCGTACAATCCTGTGACGTCTACTATTATCGGCTCGCGAAAAAACTGGGAATAGACCGGATACACGAAGGAATGACCCGATTCGGATTTGGCGCGGTGACCGGCATTGATTTGCTGGGAGAGCCTTCGGGTTTGATTCCCTCACAGCAGTGGAAACGACGGCGTTTCGACCAGCCATGGTATCCGGGAGAGACCATCATTACAGGAATTGGTCAGGGTTATATGCTGGTTACACCGCTGCAACTGGCCGCCGCGACGGCCACTCTCGCTAATAACGGAAGAATAATCCCCCCCAGATTTTTATCCGTTGTAGAGGATCCTTCCAGTCAGGCCAAACAACGTCCGGCGCCTGTAGAACCCGAAATAGTCCAGTTGCGCGACAATAATTTTTATGCGCGGGTCATCGACAGCATGGAGGATGTAGTGCATGGGGAAAAGGGCACGGCAAGAGGGATAGGCCGGAACATCCGGTATCGGATGGCCGGCAAGACCGGCACAGCCCAGGTCAAAAGCATAGCCCAGAATGAAGAATATGATGAAAACGTCGAAAAGAAATTCCGGGATCACTCATTATTTATCGGCTTTGCTCCGGCTGACGACCCCAGGATCGCGATTTCGGTGGTTGTCGAGCATGCCGGAAGCGGCAGTCGGACAGCCGCTCCGATTGCCAGGAAACTGATAGATTATTATCTGCTCGAACGATTGAAACTCTTTCCCGAACTGCCCGCCGACCCGGTGTCCGCTCTCGGAGAATTCGCGGAAATACGGTCGTGAAGCAAAAACTCCCTCACTTCGATTATCCGTTGCTGACCGGGATTTTGATGTTGTGCGGCGTCGGCCTGATCGTGCTGTTCAGCGCGGTTGGAGAAAATATGAACCTGGTTGCAAAACACAGTATCCGCGCCGGTGTCGCCCTGGTTCTGATGATTGTGGTTTCCAGGTTCCCGACAAAGGTACTGGCGCGCTGGTCTGTGCATGTTTACCTGTTCGGATTGGCGCTGCTGGTTGTAGTGCTCATAGTGGGGTTCACAGGCAAGGGGGCGCAGCGCTGGATTGATTTGGGTCTGTTCAAATTCCAGCCGGCGGAGATCATGAAAATTGGTGTGCCAATGATGGTTGCCTGGTTGCTCACGCGCATGCCGCTTTCGCTTGGATTCGTGCCTCTGCTCATTTCGGTTCTGGTTATCTCGGCCCCGACTGTTCTGATTATCCAGCAGCCTGATCTGGGGACTGCCCTGTTGATCGCGCTGGCTGGAATCACGGTCATCTTCCTGGCTGGAATCAGCTTCAGATTCATCGTTTTTGTGATAGCGCTTGGCGGGCTGGTTGCCCCCATGATGTGGTATTGGGTGTTGCTCGATTATCAACGCAACCGGATATTGACCTTGCTGGACCCCTGGGCTGATCCGCTCGGCGCCGGTTATCATACTATTCAGTCCATCATTGCAATCGGTTCCGGAGGGATCTGGGGCAAGGGATGGCTATCCGGCACCCAATCACAACTTGAGTTCATTCCGGAGCGCAATACCGATTTTGTTTTCCCGGTTTTCGCGGAAGAGTTTGGACTGGCCGGTGTTGTCGTCCTGATGTTTCTGTATTGTTTTATCGTTTTCCGCGGACTTTTGATTGCATATTCCGCAAAGGACAATTATTCTCGATTACTGGCCGGGGGGTTGTCTGCGACCTTCTTTTTCTATGTATTTGTCAATATCGGAATGGTTTCCGGTATTCTGCCGGTTGTCGGCGTGCCATTGCCATTGATAAGCTATGGCGGAACTTCCATGGTCACCCTGATGATCGGGTTTGGCATCCTGATGAGTATTTCACGAAACAAAGATCTGTTGCGTTATTGATGAAGAGCCCGCTATCACACGCTTTTGGAAAAATCGTCCGGCGATTCGCAGGGCCGGCGCTGCTGGCGCTGGCGCCTGGAATACCGGTTAATGCCTGGGCGCTGGATGTGGATCAATACCCCGCGCTCCAGGAACTGGTCAAAGTCATGTCCGGTGAAGACGGTTACCCCCGGGACGAGCTGGTTGAACTTCTCGACGGTGTGTCAATAGATGAAAAAGTCCTGTCGCTGATGGACCGGCAATACGAAGCCCTGCCATGGTTCAAATACAGGAAATTGTTCATAAACCAGAACCGGATTGAAGATGGCGTCAGGTTCTGGAACGAGAATGAAGCGATTCTGGGCAGGGCGTTTCAGGAGTATGGGGTCCCGCCCGCTGTCATTGTGGCGCTGATCGGAGTTGAAACCCACTACGGCGCCCGCATGGGCGATAGAAGTGTACTGACCAGCCTGGTTACGCTGTCGGCCGCTTATCCACGGCGAAGCCGGTTTTTTACCCGTGAATTGAGAACCTTTCTGAACACGACCCGAAGGGAGGAAATCAATCCGGCGACGGTGCAGGGTTCCTTTGCCGGCGCTATCGGAATCCCCCAGTTCATGCCGACCAGTTACGAGGCTTATTCGGTTGATTTCAATGGCAATGGACGACGTGGTCTGGACAATGAAGTTGCAGACGCGATTGGCAGTGTCGCCAACTATCTGAAAGTGCACGGCTGGGCGCGCGGCGAGAAGATCTATTCCGATGCGGTTTCACCGTTACCGGAATCGGCGTCGTCCCTGGTCCGCAAAAAAGCCAAACCGATACATGATACCTCTGCCCTGATTGGTTCCGGGGTCAGTTTCGATGCATCCGGAGGCGGCGAAAAGAGCGCCTTGTTCTGCCTGGATGATAAAGACGGGAAACGATGTGTCGTGGGGTTCCGTAATTTTTATGCGATCACCCGCTACAACCCCAGCGTCAATTATGCGTTGGCGGTCTCGGAATTGTCAGAAGCGATAGACAGGAGGCGCCACCGATGACCGCCTGTCTGAAAAACCGGATAGTCGTGGTTGTGATCGGGTTGACGCTCGCCGCCTGCGGCGGCAACAAGAGGCCCGCTTCATCCGGCGGCTATTATGGAGGTGACGGTCCTCCTGAGCAGAGCGTTGATTTCGACAGGATTCCGAATGCCGTACCGAGACGTGAGCCTCGCAGCCGGTATGGCAACAATCCCTACCAGGTCTTCGGCAAACGTTACATCCCGATGAAATCAGCCAAAGGCTTCAAACAAAAGGGGATCGCTTCGTGGTACGGGAAAAAATTCCATGGGCGCCGGACATCCAGCGGTGAGATTTATGACATGTTCAAAATGACGGCGGCGCACCCGACCTTACCGTTGCCGACCTACGTTCTTGTCACCAATCTCGATACGAAGAAGCGGATCATTGTCAAGGTCAATGACAGGGGGCCTTTCCTGCATGGCCGAATCATTGATCTTTCGTATGCGGCCGCCCATAAACTGGGGATTGCCAGGAAGGGTACGGGAAGGGTTCGCATCAAGGCTATTACTCCTTGAAGATAACTTGAATGGTTACTGCCGATTTCAATTTTTTGATGACGCGATTGCTGGCGGCGCCGGTATTGTTGTTCTGGCTGCTCTGTCCGGGTTTTTTGAATCCGGCCTACAGCGCCCTGATTGACATTCCCGAGTCCATAAAATCCCCGACCCCGGTTCCGCCGGTCGCTGCCAGGAGCTGGATTCTGGCAGACTTTGAAACAGGCTGGATACTGGGGAGCGAGAATGCGGATCTGAGAATAGAACCGGCCAGCCTGACCAAGCTGATGACCAGCTACCTGGTGTTTGAAACCCTCAAAGCCGGAAAGATCCGGTATGAAGACAGGGTGTACATCAGCAAGAAAGCCTGGAAAACAGAAGGCTCCAGAATGTTTGTCCAGGTGGATACCCACGTCAGTGTTCTCGATCTGATTCAGGGGTTGATTGTCCAGTCCGGCAATGACGCGGCTGTGGCCCTGGCTGAGCATATTGCCGGAAGTGAAGAGGAATTCGCGGCAAGAATGAACAGGAAGGCTGCGGAACTGGGTATGACAAATACCCGTTTCACCAATAGCAACGGATTGCCGGACGACAACCACTATACTACGGCCAGGGACATTACGTTATTGGCCATGTCCCTGATCCGGCGTTTCCCGGATCTGTATCACTACTATTCCCAAAGAGAGTTCACCTACAACGACATCACCCAGCACAACAGAAATATCCTGCTGGACCGTGACCCGACCGTGGACGGACTCAAGACAGGGTATACCAAAAAGGCGGGGTACTGTCTGATCGGCACGGCGCTCCGGGATGATGTGCGTCTGATTGCCACCGTCACGGGCGCCAAAAACAGGATCGCGCGGGCCGATCAGGTCCAATCCCTGCTGCAATATGGATACAATTCCTATGATGGCGTGACTGTTTACAGCCCCGGAGAGCCGGTCAAGACACTGCCTTTATGGATGGGTCAACAAAGCCAGGCGGGGGTCGGGGTCATGCAGAAATTTGCCGTACTGGCGCCGAGCGGGGAGGCTGCAAGATTATCGGTCACACTGGAACTCCCGGATAGCCTGGAAGCCCCGATCAAGCGCGCGACTGAAGTGGGTCAGATTCAGGCCCGGTTCGATGACCAGCCTGTGCGAGAATCTTCCCTGCATGTAACCGAGACCTACAGGGAAGGCGCCTTCCTGTCCCAGGTTCTGGATTGGTTCAAGCGGTTGATCTTTTGAGAATCCGGGAACAGATTGTGTTTTCCCGCGTATTCGCATAAATTCAATGCGGAACTGATCACTCTTTACAGGAATTGATATGAAACACGAATCCATCAAGATCCGGAACCTGCATCACTACGTCGGCGGGAAGCGGATTGAAGGCAACAGCGGCCGCTTCGGGGATGTTTACGATCCGGCGTTGGGGGTAGTGACCAGGCAGGTACCGTTAGCCAGCCGGAGCGAGACGGAGAATGCGATAACAGTGGCCCGGCAGGCGTTCCCGGAATGGTCAGCGACCCCCGCGGGACAACGCGCCCGGGTTCTGTTTGCTTTCCGTGACCGGATCAAATCGCACATGGATGAACTGGCGGAACTGGTTTCCTGTGAACACGGGAAAACCCTGGATGACGCCAAAGGGTCCATTACGCGGGGGCTTGAGGTCGTTGAGTTTGCCTGTGGTATCTCACAGATGTTGAAAGGGGAGTATTCATCGAATGTCGCCAGCGGGGTGGATTCGTGGAGCATGCGTCAACCACTTGGAGTGTGCGCTGGTATCACTCCGTTCAACTTTCCCGCGATGGTGCCGATGTGGATGTTTCCGCTGGCAATCGCGTGCGGCAATACATTTGTCCTGAAACCCTCGGAACGGGACCCCTCATGTCCGCTCCGGCTGGCGGAACTGATGCGCGAGGCCGGACTGCCGGATGGTGTACTCAATGTGGTCAACGGCGACAAGGAAGCAGTGGACACATTACTGAATGACGATCGTATCCAGGCGGTCAGCTTTGTCGGCTCCACCGCGGTCGGAGAATACATCTACCAGACCGGGACCTCCCGCAACAAACGGGTGCAGGCCCTGTGCGGCGCCAAGAACCACATGGTGGTGATGCCTGACGCAGACATGGATCAGGTGACTGACGCGGTAGTGGGGGCGGCATACGGTTCCGCCGGGGAACGTTGCATGGCGGTATCCGTAGTGGTTTCAGTCGGAGACGAGCCGGCGGACACGTTGATCAGCAAACTGGTTCCGAGGCTGGATAACCTGAAGGTCGGCCCGTATACCGACCCGTCCACGGAGATGGGTCCGGTGATCAATCCGTCTGCAAAGGCGAGAATCGAAGGGTATATCGACCAGGGACTTCGGGAGGGCGCGACTCTGGTCAGGGACGGCCGGAATGAAGTCGTCGAAGGTTCAGAGAACGGTTGCTTCGTCGGGGCGACTGTCTTCGACCATGTCGGAACCGGGATGAGTATCTATACCGATGAGATTTTCGGTCCGGTACTGAGTATTGTCCGCGCGCAAAGCTATGAAGAAGCGGTGCAGATGATCAACGATCATGAATATGGCAATGGCGTTGCCATTTTTACCCGTGACGGGGATACTGCCCGGGATTTTGGCGAACGTATACAAATCGGCATGGTCGGGGTGAACGTGCCGATCCCCGTTCCGATGGCGTTCCACAGTTTCGGCGGCTGGAAACGCTCGCTTTTCGGCGATCATTCGATACACGGGCCGGAAGGAGTCCGTTTTTATACCCGGTTGAAAACGATAACTTCCCGCTGGCCGTCCGGCATCCGGCAGGGAGCGGTTTTCAATTTCAGGGCGGGCGGCGAACACTGAGCAATCTACGGCGCAGGGGCCGGTTCCCGCGCCGAACCGGGACCGGCATCGGCTGCATCCGGAAAATAACACGGGCAACCACCGGGGGCCGCCCCGCGCATGGAAGCCGTCAGGTTATCCTGAGGATAACTGACCGTCTCGAAGCCGCGCCGCTTTCCCGATCAGGAAATTGATGACCTTGATCAGTTTCGCATGACTTCCCGCCAGGGAAACAGATGTTCTGTAACGTCCATCCACAATAATTGCAGGTACGCCGCTGATGCCATATCTGCGGGACATTACACTGGAGAAATTCAATTTGTTCTGTACCGCGAATGAAGTGAAGGTGTCCGGGATTTTCGAGCCGTCAACCCCGTTGTCAGTCGCCCAGGCGGCCAGTTGTTCGGCAGTACGGATGTCCAGTCGCTGCTCGTGGATCGCGGAAAAATACTTGCCGTGCAGGTCGTCGAGCAACCCCAGCGCCTCGAATGTGTAATAAACCCTTGCATCGAACTCCCAGCGGTCAGTCAGTAATGCCGGTATCGCTACATATTCCGCGCCATCGGGTATGTTTTTCTGCCATTCAACAAGAAAAGGCTCCAGTTGGAAACAGTGCGGGCAGTGATACCAGAACAACTCCGCCACTTCGATCCGGTCTCCGGTCTGAACGGGCTGGACTTCGTCCAGCAACTGGTAATGCTCGCCTTCGACAAACGGTTCTTCCTGGGCGATGCCCGGAGACAGTGACAAGCTGAGCAAGACAGCGATTATGATTGCGAAAATATTACGGTTCCTGGAATTGGTTTTGTTCATGTCCGGTATTTTGTCAGTGTCTGGTCAAGCCTGAACCAGTGTGTTATGCAAATGTTCCCTGATTGAATCAGGAACCCCGTCGAAACTCCCGTTACTCATGCAGATGATAACGATTTTACGGTCCGGGCACAAATTTATCGCTGCGAGTAACTCGTCTTTCGTGTTGAAACTTTTCAGGTCTGTCCGGGTTTCCAGCGACTCCGGCCGCCATTTCAGCTTCGTTGTCTGATATAACCATGTTTCATCCGACCGATTCAGGGAACTCCCCAGCTTGTCCCCATGCTGTCCGCTTTTCATCGTGTTTGAACGAAGCTCCAGGACGGTAATAATACGATGTTCCGAGTGTTTTGAGCGGATCGCTTCGAGTGTCCGCTCTATTGCGGTCGGATGATGGGCGAAATCCTCGTACAAGTATATCCGGTTATTATTGAACAGAAGCTGAAGACGCCGGTCGGCGGCGATGAAATCTTCCAGCGCAACCAGGGATTTTGCCGTGTCGACTCCGGATAACTCGCAGGCGGCGATCGCGGCCAGCGCGTTTTGCATGTTATGGGAGCCAATCAGATTCCAGTTGACCTGACCACAGAGCGCTCCATGATGAAAAACCTCGAAACCGGAGCAATCCGGTTGCAGTGGTCTGGCGAACCATTGGCTGTCGGCATGCTGGATCGAGAACCGCGCCAGATTGCTCCAGCATCCCATACGCAATACCTCGTCCAGGTTCCGGTCATCGCCGTTTACGACAATGAAGCCGCGCGATGGAATGGTTCTGATCAGGTGATGGAACTGTTTTTTGATCGGGTCGAGATGATCGAAAATATCACCATGATCAAATTCGAGATTGTTCAAAACCGCGATAGTCGGGCGGTAATGCACGAATTTCGATCGTTTGTCGAAAAATGCCGTATCGTATTCATCTGCTTCTATGACAAACCAGCTACTTTCCCCGACCATCGCGGAACAGGGGAAGTTGCCCGGTTTTCCACCGATCAGGAAGCCCGGAGACCGGCCGGATGAATGCAGTATCCAGGCAATCATGGACGATGTGGTGGATTTCCCGTGAGTGCCGGCTACCGCGATCACCTCTTTTTCGAGGAGTATATGGTCGTGCAGCCACTGCGGCCCGGACTGGTAATGCGCTTTCTGATCAAGAGCCGCTTCGACCAGGGGATTGCCGCGGGACAGGGCATTGCCGATAATGATCCGGTCATACCGCCGGTTCAGGTGAGCCGGGTCGTATCCTTCGGCTATGCGGATTCCGCTGGTCTCAAGCAGCGTGGACATGGGGGGGTAGACCTGTTCGTCACAGCCCTGTACGTCATGGCCGACCGAGCGGGCCAGTTGGGCCACTCCGGCCATGAAAGTACCGCATATCCCTGCGATGAACAGCTTCAAATAATCTGCCCTCCGAACATTTGCAGCATGGCAATGGCGGATATGACTTCCATAGCAAACGCGATCAGAAATGCCAGCAGCAGGCGGACTTCCAGTGTTTCCCGCAATATGAATATGATAACCGCGAAACTCCAGACATTCATGGCTACCAGAATCAGACTGGCGATGCCGGATACGGGTGATTCTGTTATCATCAGTATCGGAGCCGCAGCCAGCATCAGGAGCGCCGAGCAACCAAACACTCCCGTGGCGGACTGTAGCCACCGTTCGCGCCTGGAAAACAGCGCCAGCAATATTTTCAGGCCGACAGCGAGCAAGCCGAGTTGGGTCAGGCTGATCAGGATCGGGGCCGCGCCTTCACTGAGCGGACTAATCCGGATTACCGACAACACAAATGCGGCGATAACGGCGAAAAACAGAAGCCGCCCGGAGGCCGGCAAATCCTGGGGTCGGGCCCGGAACAGGCAGATGTGTATCAGTGTCTGGATTGTCTGGATCATGGCGTTTAACGAATAACCAACTGAGCGAATCATATCATTACTCTTATGCTGAAAATTAAACCGATCGACACATTCAGGGAATTGAACGCCAGGGTGGAACGGACGCTGGCGAGCCGGTGGCTCGGAATCGACACCGAATTTCTCCGGGACAGGACCTACTATCCGCTGCTGTGTCTGATCCAGTGTCGAACCGAAACGGATGAATTCTGCGTGGACGCGCTGGCGATTGATGACCTGTCGCCTTTACAGCGGCTGTTCGGCAACCCGGATATCGTCAAGATCCTGCATTCGGGCAGGCAGGACATCGAAGCTCTCGATCAAAGATTGAATGACCCCCTGGTTCATGTTTTCGACACCCAGATTGCCGCCTCGTTTTGTGGTCTCGACGAGCAGGCCAGCTACGCTTCCCTGGTTGAATCAATCTGTCAGGTCACCCTGGCGAAATCTCATACCCGAACCGACTGGTCCAGGCGGCCGCTGTCAAAAGAGCAATTGCAATACGCGATGGATGACGTCCGCTATCTGCGCCCGGTGCAGATGTTTCTGCAGGACCGGCTGGCCGCGTCCGGCAAACTGCAATGGCATCGCTCCGAATGCCTGCGGGCGCTGGGCAATCGGGATTTCGTCATACGTCCCGAAGATGGATGGAAAAGACTGCGGCAGGGCGCAAAATTACCGCGCAGGATTCAACACGACGCCAGGGCGCTGGCGGTATGGAGAGAAAACCAGGCCCAGATCAGGAACCTTCCCCGTGAATGGGTTCTGTCGACTCAGTCATTGCTGGATATCTGTTCCCGGAGGCCGCGCGACCGCAATGCGCTGGCGAGGATTGATTCCGTCAGTAAAAAGACGGTCGCGCGATTCGGTGACGGGATTTTGCGAGCGCTGCAAAGCGATTCCGGCCATGATCGGGACCACCCGGTCTGGAAGAAGCACAGTCCACTGGAGCGTGAGCTGCGCCGTCGGGTAAAGGAAATCACGGCAAAACTCCGAAAGGCGGCGCAGGCCGAGAACATGAGTCCGGCGCTGCTGGCAAACCGGAGTGACATTGAGGCGCTGGTGACCGGAGATACTGATATTTTATTGCTCAAGGGATGGCGTTATGACCTGATCGGACGTGAATTGCAGGCAGAGCTGGCTGATTCCATGCAGAAGACCTGTCCGTAGGGGCGGGTCTCCGTGCCCGCCCGCAAAACGTTACCCTGATTTTGGCAACAGGACAATCAGGCTGCCTCGTTCCTTCATGATTCCCGCGGCGCGTTCTGCGGTTTCTCCATGCCCCCAGAACACATCCGCGCGTAATGGGCCGCGAATAGCGCCTCCTGTGTCCTGGGCAATCAGGAGTTGTTGGAACAAACGGCCCGGTTCTCCCGGATAACGGGTTTTCAACCAGACCGGCGTGCCCAGTTCCACCACTTCCGGGTCAATCGCGATACTTCGTTCAGGAGTCAACGGGATATTCAGTGAGCCTGTGGGGCCGTTTTCGGTATCGGATCTCAAGACGAAGAAAACATAGCTCGGGTTTTCGTTGAGCAGGTCTTCGGCCTGGCCCGGGTTGTCATCAAGCCACCGCCGAATCGTGAACAGTGAAATTTCATCCCTGTCCAGTTCCCCCCGTTCCAGCAAAACCCGGCCAATGGGGATGTATGGATGACCATTCTGGTTACTGTAACCAACCCCGACCCGTGTGCCATCCACCAGTTCCACTCTGCCCGAACCCTGTATATGCAGGAAAAACACCGCGTCCCGGTCGTCCAGCCAGAGCAATTCATGACCAGCCAGCAAATCGCGGTTGGACTCGATTTGCCGGCGTGAGTAGAAGGGGGTGATTTTTTTCCCGACTTTCAACCCCCTCACTCTTTTATTTTTCAGGGAAGGGTAAAGACTGCCCAAATCCACGGTCAGGAGTGAGTCCGGCTCCCGGTAGAGCGGATACCGGAATCGCGGGTCGGGGGTTTTGCTGCCGAACAACAAAGGCTCGTAATAACCCGTGATCAATCCCTCGGTCTTGCCTTTTTCACCATACAGGCGATGGGGGGAAAACCAGGTTTCGAAAAACACCCGGACGCTGTCGTCATTGACTTCGTCGGGTTGCATCTGGTCCATGGCCGCGCAGATTTCCCGCCAGTCCGGCTTATCCGCCATGGCGATACAGTTATTTTGAAGCGCCGGCCAGACCTCTGCATGGCGGTCATCTTTCCAGCCGTCAATCCCGGTCCATTCGATTTCTTCTCCGATTCCCGCTGGATCAGGTCTGATCACTGTACAGGACGTGATCGACAAGGCCGCGATGAGCAGGATGATTGCAGTGGTGGGGGATTGAACGGATCGGCTCACAAAAATTACCGGATTGGACGATACTAAAAGTGCTATTGCAAAGAAAAACCAGTATAATAACTGCCCTTCAAATCAATCAGGAATTATACATGCCATTTGTCCAGGTTCGCCAGAATGAACCGTTTGATGTTATTTTGAGACGTTTCCGCCGCGCCTGCGAACGCGCGGGGGTTTTTACTGAATCCCGGCGGCGCCAGTGTTACGAAAAACCCACCACGATCCGCAAGCGGGATAATGATGCGGCAGTGCGGCGGGAAATGAAACGGGTGTCCCGGCAAAGAGCGCGGCACAGGCGGCTGTACTAGGTCGGGTTTTTGACCGGGTTGTCGGTATGAATCTCAAGGACAACATTCTCGCTGACATGAAGTCGGCAATGCGCGCGAAAGAGACCGCAAGGCTTGAAACAATCCGCATGCTGCGGGCAGCCATACAGAGAAAGGAAGTCGATGACCGTGTTGAACTCGACGATCAGGGGGTGTTGCGGGTCATCCGCAAAATGGTCAAACAATCTGCCGATGCCGCGCGGCAATTCGCGGACGGTAACCGACAAGACCTGGTGGACAAGGAAAACGAAATGATTTCCATTCTTCAGCAATACCAGCCTGAGCCCCTGTCCGGGCAGGCCGTTGAAGAGATCATCGAACAGGCCCTGCAAGAGTCCGGCGCCGCCAGTATCCGGGACATGGGCAAGGTGATGGGGCTGGTTCAATCCAGAGTCCAGGGACGAGCGGACATGAGCGCAGTCAGCGCCAGAATCCGCTCCCTGCTGTCCTGAAGCCGGGCGCCCCTGCCAGCGTAGGGGCGTAGGGTCAGAGCCTGCCCCCGGCCCCGGTCAAGTGGGGGCAGGTTCCCCTGGAAACCGGATCAGGGAGGGGGAGTAATCTTCGGGAGCGTGGTAGCCCATCAGATTAAACACGGTCGCCGCTACATTCGACAGGCCGCCTTCCACTTGTGAATCCAGGCTGTAGCAGCCGTCGTCCATACTGTCGAAAATAACAAATGGAACCGGGTTGAGTGTGTGGGATGTCCGCGGTATGCGCCTTCCTCCGATTTCAACAAACATTTCGTCGGCGTTACCGTGGTCCGCGGTAAAGATCAGTATGCCATTGTGCTTGCGTATACACCGGAGCAGTTGTCCGAGGCACTCATCCACGCATTCAAGAGCCTGGACGGTGGCCGGAATATTGCCGGTATGACCGACCATGTCGCCATTGGCAAAATTGATTCTGCCGAATCCGAACTGACCGTTCTCCAACAGGTCGATCGTGGCGCGGGTGATCTCCCTGGCTTTCATTTCAGGTTTCTCGCTGAATTCGCAATGATCGGACGGGACTTCAACATAAGTCTCAAGAGATTGATCTATGTACCCGGATTTATTACCATTCCAGAAGTAAGTGACGTGTCCGAACTTCTGGGTTTCACTGACTGCGAATGTAGTGACATTCTCAGCGCACAGGTACTCAATCATGGTTCGGTCAATCACCGGCGGATTGACCAGATAGTTTTCCGGGATCTTCTGGTCTCCGTCATACTGCAACATTCCGCAGAAATAAATGTCCGGCAACGGGCCGCGGTCAAAGCCTGAGAACGCCCCGTCTTCCAGCGCGCGGGAAATCCCGATGGCGCGGTCTCCGCGAAAATTGAACAGTACAACGCTGTCGCCATCCCGGATTCTCCCGACCGGACAACCCTGGTCGTCAATCACGACAAACGGGGCAAGATACTGATCCGATAATTCGCTGTCAGCCTGATATTGCCGGTTGATTTCAGACAGGACGTCGGTAACCGAGCGGCCAAACCCCGTGACATCCCCGGCTACATGGGCTCTGTATCCCCGTTCCACCATTCCCCAGTCCGCTTCGTACCGATCCATGGTAATGCTCATCCGGCCTCCGCCGCTGGCAATCCGGTAATCGAAAGCCCCGGCGCTGTTGAATGTGTCGAGCTTGTCCTGCAGTTTCCTGACATAGACCGGCGCTGACCGGGGCGACACATCCCGGCCATCGAGCAGGATGTGTACACGCGCGGAAATAATTCCGCGTTGCCGGCATCGGTCGAGAAGATTGAACAGGTGATCGAGATGGGAGTGTACGTTTCCATCTGAAAGCAGGCCGAGGAAATGTACGACGCCACCGCTTAGCCCGCGCTTTTCGACCTGTTGCCAGGCCTCGCTCCTGAAAATCCGGCCGCTTTCGAATGCCGACTGAACCAGCTTGGCGCCCTGATCGAATATCCTGCCGCCGCCCAGGGTATTATGGCCCACTTCGCTGTTCCCCATATCGCTGTCCGAAGGCAGACCGACATGGACGCCGTGGGCATGCAACCGGGTACTCAGCGCCGAGGCCAGCAACTCGTCGATTACCGGAGTACGAGCTAATGACAGGGCATTTGCGGGACCCGCTTCAGCCAGGCCGACGCCATCCGCCACGACCAGAAGCGTTGGTCCCGGTCGTCCTTCAAAGGTGGTTAACTGGTTCAGGCGCATCAGTGGATTCCAACAGTCAAGCTATGGCAGCAATGTTACGATAACCGCGCAATCAGTTTTCGCAAGGCCCGGGCGCGATGGCTGATTCTATTCTTCGTATCCGCATCCAGCTCGGCGGAGGTGCAATTCATTTCAGGAATGTAGAAAACCGGGTCATATCCGAATCCATTGCGGCCACGAGGCGATTCCGATATCCGACCCGGCCAGATACCCTGGCAGATGATCGGATTCGGGTCATCGGCGCTCATTACCAGGGCTATGATGCACTGGAACCGGGCCGTGCGGTCAATTACAGGCGCTCCCCGCAACTGGCCAAGCAGTTTGTCGATATTTTGCCGGTCTGTGGCGGAATCTCCGGCATAGCGGGCAGAATAAATGCCGGGAGCTCCGTCCAGAAGATCAACGCACAGCCCGGAATCATCCGCGATGGCGGGCAGGGAGCCGTGTTTGCTGGCATGTCGCGCCTTGATCAATGCGTTCGCTGTGAGAGAATCGCCGTCTTCGATCGCATCTCGAATGCCCAATTCCGTCTGGCTGACAATTTCATGATCCGTGGATTCCAGCAGCTTCCGGATTTCCCGGACTTTCCCCGGATTACTGCTGGCCAGCACAAATTTCATGATTCACAACCATTCAGAATTTCCCGTCCAGGCTCTCCCTTTGCTTGTCAAACAGCAAATTGCATCCCCGGACCGCGTGGTCCAGCATCCTGTCCAGCATTTCCCGGCTGAAAGGGGCGCCTTCCGCAGTACCCTGGATTTCGACAAAGCCGCCCTGATCATCCATCACGACATTCATATCGGTCCCGGCGTTGCTGTCTTCACAATAGTCGAGATCGGCAACCACCTGGTCCCGGACGATTCCAACCGAAACCGAGGCGACAGCGCGGTAAACCGGGTTTTCCGGGAGCTTGTTTGCGTCAAGCAGGCCATTGACCGCATCCATCAGCGCAACCCAGGCTCCTGTTATCGAAGCGGTGCGGGTTCCGCCATCCGCCTGTAGCACGTCACAATCAATGGTAATGGTTCTTTCCCCGAGCTTCCGGGTGTCGATGGCCGCGCGGAGTGAGCGTCCGATCAGTCTCTGGATTTCCAGAGTGCGTCCGGACTGCCTTCCGCGAGTGGCTTCGCGTACTGTACGCTCATTGGTGGCGCGCGGCAACATGCAGTATTCCGCCGTCACCCAGCCGTGTCCGGATTTTCTGAGAAAGTGAGGAACCCGGTTTTCCACCGAAGCGTTACATAATACTTTCGTATCACCGAAGCAGATCAACACAGAGCCTTCCGCGTGTCTGGTGAAATGGCGAGTGATGGTGACGGGTCTGATCTCGTCCGGTCTGCGATTATCGGGGCGTGTCATGAACGGAAGCTGCGGGATGAATGAAGCCGGATTATACCTCAAGGCCGTAACCGGACTTCACAACTTCTTCTGGTAAATCCCGGTATCGTGGAACCTGCCGAATTTTTTGCCGACTTCATCCAGCGTTCCGACCAGCCGGAATCCGAGTTTTTCGTGGAGCCTGATTGAAGGCGCATTGGGGAGGGCGATCACTGCGTAGGCGCGATGAAAACGCTGCTTCCCGACCCGTTCCAGCAAGGCGCGGTAAAGCGCTTCGCCGCGGCCTCCCAGCGTCATCCCGCGCGCAATATACACTGTGGTTTCGGTCGAACTGTCATAGCCTGTCTTGGGTTTGAAGCGTGTGTTGCAGGCGAAGCCGACGACTGCGCCATCCTGTACAGTAACCAATAAATGATACGGCGAACCGGTTCGGCAGAATCGGGCAACCCATTCAGTCCGTTTTTTGATAGACCAGGGTTCCGTCTCGAAGTTGGCGACGGTGTTTTCTATGTACCAGTTGGCGATGTGATTGATTTGCCCGGTATCCGCGATGGTCGCGGCGCGGATGACTCCGGTCATAGAAAATCGGTTTTGCCGGGTCAGGCTATCGGTTGGATCGCCGGTGACATACGATCAGGTTTACCATCTCGAACGCGATCGTAGCCGCGGCCAGCGCGGTGATTTCCGCGTGATCATAAGCGGGCGCTACTTCGACAATATCAGCCGCGACCAGATTCAACCCCTGGAGTCCGCGAATGATATTGAGCAGTTCCCGACTGGATAATCCCGCGACTTCAGGAGTGCCTGTCCCCGGCGCATGAGCGGGATCCAGCACATCAATGTCAATCGACAGGTAAAGCGGATGGTCGCCGACACGATCCCGAATGCGTTTGACAATATGATCAATGCCCTGGCTCTGGAGTTCATCACAGTGGATGACCCTGAACCCAAGTTCTTCGTCGTTCTTCAAATCATCCTTGCTGTACAAAGGCCCGCGGATACCGACGTGCATCGAGGCGTCATCGTTGAACAGACCTTCTTCCGCGGCTCGGCGAAAGGGCGTTCCATGGGTATACGGAGCGCCGAAGTAAGTATCCCAGGTATCGAGATGCGCATCGAAGTGAACCAGCGCGACCGGACCTGTCTGTTTGTTGACTGCCCGCAGCAGTGGGACTGCGATCGTATGGTCCCCGCCCAGACTGACAATAGCGTCGGCCTGACCAAACAGGCTCACAGCCGCTGTTTCGATCTGTTGAATCGCTTCTTCTATATTATATGGATTGCATCCCACGTCTCCCGCGTCCGCAACCTGGATCGTTTTGAAGGGTTCCGTGTCGTAGGCTGGATGGAAATTGGTGCGAAGATTCCTGGAGGCCTGACGAATGGCCTGCGGACCGAATCGGGCGCCGGGTCGATAGCTGGTTCCGGAATCGAACGGGATACCGAGTATGGCAACGTCGCAATACGGCACATCGCGCAATTCCGGCAACCGGCAAAATGTGGAGGGTCCCGCGTAACGCGGGATTACAGTCCCGCTAACGGGTTCTATCGGGGGAGATTTATCAGACATGTCAGAAATTGTGTTCATTTTCCGGGTAATTTTCCGGGAGTATATCCAATCCCGGTTTGCTGGTATACAATACATTTACGAATCCGCTATCGGTTGTTCAGTTGTAATCAGGATTGTCCGATGATTGCGAACGCCGATTTTCACGAATCAGTTAATCAGGAACCCGAAATGAGAATAGAAACGAAGGCCCTGCATACGGGCTTCAAACATGACCCGACCACTCACTCCGTTGCAGTGCCCATTTATCAAACCACGGCTTATGCGTTCGACAGTACCCAGCACGGAGCGGATTTATTCAACCTGGCGGAACTGGGTAATATCTACACCCGGATCATGAATCCGACCAACGATATACTGGAACAAAGAGTAGCCGATATGGAAGGAGGCGTTGCCGGATTGGCGCTCGCTTCCGGACAGGCCGCAACGACCTATTCACTGTTGACCATTGCCGAGGCCGGGGACAATTTTATCAGTATGTCCACCCTGTACGGCGGCACTTACAACCTGTTCGCGCATACTTTCCCGCAGTTGGGCATTGAACCGCGATTCGCGGATCCGGAAAATCTCGACTCGCTCGCGAATCTGATTGACGAAAAAACCAAAGCGGTGTATTGCGAGTCGATTGGCAATCCAGCGGGAAATGTGATTGATCTTCAGAAACTCTCCGATATTGCCCATGCCCATGGGATTCCGGTTATTGTCGACAATACCGTGGCCACGCCTTACCTGTGCCGGCCATTTGAATGGGGTTGTGATATCGTTGTCCATTCCCTGACCAAGTATATCGGGGGGCATGGCACCATTGTCGCCGGTATGATCGTGGATTCCAATCAATTCGACTGGGTCGCGAACAAGGAGCGGTTCAGACGATTGAACGAGCCGGATGTTTCCTATCATGGCGTGGTCTACACGGAAACCGGATTGCCGCCCTATATCCTGCGAGCCCGGGTGGTTCCGTTGAGGAATATCGGAGCGGCCCTGGCTCCATTGAATTCATTTCTGGCCATGCAGGGCCTCGAAACCCTGACCCTGAGGATGGATAAAATCTGCGAAAACACGCTCACCGTGGCCAAACATCTGCAAGGTCATGAACGTGTCGAGTGGGTTCGTTACGCAGGTCTGGATGACAGTCCGCATAAAGCCCTGTTGGACAAATACATGGGCGGGAAAGGTTCCGGCGTAATGAGCTTTGGCATCAAGGGCGGCATTGAAGCTGGAACCAGATTTATTGATGCGCTTCAACTGATACTGCGGCTGGTCAACATCGGGGACGCCAAATCCCTCGCCTGTCATCCGGCCTCGACCACCCACCGCCAACTCTCTGATGAGGAACTGGCTTCATCGGGAGTCACCCCGGACCTGGTCAGATTGTCCATCGGTATCGAAAATGTGGCGGATATAATCGAAGACATCGATCAGGCGCTGGCCGCGTCCGCATGACGTAACGGAGACTCTCCTGAACGGACAGGCACGGAGGCCTGTCCCGGACTTCAGTATTTTCTCGCTCCCGCCTCGGAAGCCACGCGCGGCACCAGCGCCCTGATCAGACTAGTCATCTCCAGAGCGCCGACCGGCCCCTGATCGTCAATCACGACATAAGAGTGAGACGTGTCGCCGCCGGAACGGGCGATCACGCTTTCCAGTGTGTCGTTGTCCCGAACCTCTCCGTGAGCTCCAAGCGGAATGGCGTCACCCTCCAGCGGGGTCATGATTGAGCGGACACGCAGCACGCGGGCGCGGTTGATGTCGCTTACGAAGTCCTCGATATAAGGATCGTTCGGATTCAGCAGGATGTACTGTGGCTCGCCCTGCTGCACAATGAAGCCATCCTTGAGGATTACGAGGTGGTCGGCAATCTTGAGCGCTTCATCCAGGTCATGGGTGATGAAGACGATGGTCTTGTGAAGCTCGGTCTGCAACTCCAGCAGCAAGTCCTGCATGTCGGTGCGGATCAGGGGGTCCAGCGCCGAGAACGCTTCATCCATCAGCATGATGGGTGAATTCGAGGTCAATGCCCGGGCGATGCCGACACGCTGCTGCATGCCACCGGAAAGCTGGTGCGGGTAGTGATTGTCGAATCCCTGCAGGCCCACACGATCCAGCCACTTTTGCGCTTCGGCCAGATAGTCACTCTTGCCGACACCGCGCACCTTCAGCGTTGTGGCGGCATTCTCGACCACAGTACGATGGGGCAGCAGGGCGAACCGCTGAAAGACCATTGACATCACCGAGCGCCGAAGATTGCGCAAATCTTCTTCATTATAGACCAGCACATTTTCGCCATCGACCTTGACCTCCCCGGCCGTGGGTTCGATCAAGCGGTTGAAATGGCGAATCAGCGTTGACTTGCCCGAGCCCGAAAGTCCCATGATGACGGTGACCTTACCAGCGTGCATATCGACATTAATGTCCCGCAGACCCAGCACATGGCGGTGTTTATCCAGAAGCTCCTTCTTGCTCATTCCAGCCATGACATGCTCAAGGGCCGCCTGTGGCTGTTCTCCGAAAACCTTGTAAAGGTTGCGGATCGATATTTTGATGGTGTCGTCCACGGAGCTTCTTCCGCTCAATGCTTTTGCGAAGCGTTGACGCGGTCAAGAGCCGCCTTTGTGACGCGGTCGAGGATGACGGCGAGAAGAACGATTCCGAGACCCGAGATCAGGCCGACGCCCAGTTCGAGATTGCGGATGCCGCGAAGCACCAGAACGCCCAGCCCCGGCGCTGAAACCAGCGAGGCGATCACAACCATGGCGAGGCTCATCATGATGGTCTGATTGACGCCCGCCATGATATTCGGGAGCGCCAACGGAATCTGCACACCGAAGAGTTTCTGACGATCGGTCATCCCGAAGGAATCCGCGGCCTCAATGACGTCCCTGTCGACCAGCCGGATACCGAGGTCGGTCAGGCGGACTACCGGCACGATAGCATATAAAATGATTGCAATACCGTACAGCTTGGGTTCTGTCACTGAGAACAGGAAAATGAGCGGGATCAGATAGACGAATGGCGGCAGGGTTTGCAGCATGTCCAGTATGGGTATGGTCATCCGTTGCAGCGTGTCGTTGCGGGACATCGCAATGCCGATCGGCACCCCGAAAAGGACGCACAAAAAAGCGCAGACGAAGATGATCGCCAGCGTCTGCATCGCATATTCGTAGTGGTCGATTCCGGCCAGGAAAGCCAGACAAGCGGTCACGAAGACAACAAGCCGGACAGACTTTGACGCCAGGTAGACGACCAGTATCAGGATCGGGAACATCATCCACCAGGGCGCCGTCTCGAAGGCCGTCAGCGCGAATTCGAGTATCCAGCTGAGCGGTTGGGTCAGCGGGTCCAGCACAAAGCGCAGGACATCCTTGATCGCCAGAAATCCCTGTTCGACGCCTTTCGTCAGATCTCTTGACTGGATGATTTTTTCACAGGAGTCGTTCAGCGCGTCCAGCGACGGGAAAGGGAGTTCCCACAATGAAGCGTCTCTGGCTTCTTCGCCGCCGCTTTGTGAGAGAAGGTCGGCCATCGACATCGGCGCGCTACTGGCTCCGCCAGAGTCGCACCAGTCCCGCAGTCCGAGGCCGTCGAAAACAAATTCATACGCTGCCAATTTCATTCACCTTCCCGAATACCCGGGGCGGTACATTCCGCTCCGGGTATCCTGGCGCTGTATGACGTCCGGGCTTACTGGATCAGGGCCGACAGCTTTTCGCCGGCTGCGTCATTCACCCATTGCGACCAGACATCGGACTGCGTGGTGAGGAAATACACCGCCGCCTCCTCGGCCGAAGCGCTGTTTTCCTCCTGCCAGGCGAGCAGGCCGCTCATCAGATCAACACTGAAGCTTACACGACTCATGAGTTCGGCGACCTCCGGCTTCTGCTCGGCCAGATCCGCCGTGGCAACCGTCAAAACGGGCGCCGGCGGAAAATCCGAAACGCCGGGAGACGAGTTGTCCTTATTCTGGTTGGCCGAGTGAATTTCGGTGTCGATATCGCCGATGGCCACCTTGGTCATCTTGTATTGACCCAGTACAGAGGTCGGCCCCCAGTAATAGCCGAACCACGGCTCCTGGTTTTCATAGGCCGCGGCAATCGACGTGGCCAGTGTCTCACCGGAACCATGATTGAAAACCTCGATTCCCGCGCCTTCCATATCCAGCGCCTTGACCAGGTTGTCGTTGACAATGCGGCAGCCCCAGCCATCGGGACAGTTATTGAAGCGCCCGCCAACCAGGTCGGGATTGGCCAGGACGCCTTCGATCGTGGCCAGTTCGGGGTTGGCTTCGGCAAGATACTCGGGAACCCACCAGCCTTCCAGTCCACCCGGCGCAATCACATCGGCCAGACGCGAGACCTTGCCCTCGGCCTCCAGCTTCGCATAGACATCGCCAGTCGAGTTCAGCCACAATTCGGTCACGATGTCCGGTTCGCCGTTCTCGGCCAGAGACGCGACCGACGTGGTCGTTGCGGACGGCACCTTCTCGATGGTGCAGCCATATCCCTGCTCCAGCAGGAACTTGGAGACTTCCGTGATGATCTGCGATGACGCCCAGTTCATTTCAGTAATGGACACCTCACCGCAATCGGCGGCGTAAGAAGGGCCTGCCGCGGTCAGCATGGCGGCCGCCGCGATGCCCGTGAATCCGGTAACAATCTTGTGCATGGATCTTGGATACATTGGTTTTCCTCTATTGGATGATTATTTTGATAGCGGCTATTGTGACATATCCCCGGGCATTATTGAACCGTTGCCGTTCGTTTTGTGGTAGATTGCAGCGTTGTTACTGGTTCGAAGACTGTCCGCCGGATGAATTATCCAGGTATACCATTGATTGAAGACGGCAGCCCGATGATTGAGTTGGGGATGGCGGATATGGATGGTTCACTTCCGTTATTAAGCAATGAGGGGCGGGAAGGCATTTATCAGGTACGGTCCCGCAACCAGTATGGTGAAGAGCGGGAAATCAACATTGTCGGCGAGGCTCCCCTGACCATAAAGGTGGACGGCCAGGAGCTGGTCACGTTGATGACACTCGGAACCCATCCGGAAATGCTGGCGCTGGGATATTTGCGAAACCAGACCCTGTTTGAAAGTCCCCTGGACATCCAGTCCATACAGGTTGACTGGGAGCGTGAACTGGCTGAAGTGGTCACGATAGATGGACGCGGCGTACGCGGATTCGACACCGCCAGAAGAACCATCACCAGTGGCTGTGGTCAGGGCACGATACTGAGCTGTACCCTGGACAAACTGTATCAGCACAGGTTGCCGGATATTGAGATCAGGCAATCGGATATTTACAGGGTGTTGAAACAGGTCGCGAATTTCAACAAGGCTTATCGGGCCGCGGGTTCGGTGCATGGGTGCGGGCTGTGCAAGGACGGGGAGGTATTGACCTTTATCGAAGATGTCGGGCGTCATAACGCGATGGACACTATTTCCGGGGAAATGTGGCTGAAGTCAATACCCGGCAACGACAAGATATTCTATACCACGGGCAGGCTGACTTCGGAGATTGTGATGAAAGCGGCCCTGATGGGTATTCCGGTACTGGTTTCCCGCAACGGAACCACCAATATGGGCTATGATCTTGCGGTGGAACTGGGCGTGACCCTGATCGCCAGGGCGAAAAGTCGGCATTTTACCGCGCTCAACGCGGGAAACCTGATATTTGACGCCAGGCCGGAAAAAACCGGTAATCCGGTTCTGCCGGTATCGAAGACCCGATGACCCGCCCCGCTAAACGCTGAGCAGCAGGTGTTCTCTTTCCCAGGCGCTGATGACGTTCAGGAAGATATTGTACTCATGGTGTTTGACACTGCTGTACAACCGGATAAATTTCCCGCCGAGCATTTCATGCAGGTCTTCGCATTTGAGCAGTTCATTGACCGCCTCCCTCAGGGTATGGGGCAGGGTAGTCGTCACCTCGCCGGCATCCCCTGAAACCGGCTGCTTCGGATCAATCCGGCGCTTCATTCCGAGGTAACCACAGGCCAGAGACGCCGCAATGGCGAGATACGGGTTGACATCCGCCCCCGCGATCCGGTTTTCCACCCTGCGCGCCTGGGGATTTGAAACCGGGACCCGCAATCCCGCGGTGCGGTTATCGTAGCCCCATTCGATATTGATCGGAGTGCCGAATTGGTCAGGCGCCAGCCGGCGGTAGGAATTGACGTTCGGAGCGATCAATGCCATTGCGGCTGGAAGATATTGTTGCAGCCCGCCTACATACCATCTGAATAATTCACTTTCCCCACCGTCCCGGGCCGTGAAAACATTCGAGCCAGCGCTGTCGGTCAGGCTCTGATGCAGGTGCATGGCGCTGCCGGGTTGATTCTCCATCGGCGCGGCCATGAAGGTAGCATACATTTCATGGCGCAGGGCCACCTCCCGCATGCCCCGCTTGAACAGAAAAACCTGGTCAGCCAGTTCAAGGGCGTCGCCATGCAGCAGGTTGATCTCCATTTGAGTCACCCCGGACTCATGGATCAGGGTCTCTATTCCGATGTCCTGGGTTTCACAATAGTCATACAGGTCCTCGAACAGCGGGTCGAACTCGTTGACCGCGTCAATGCTGAAGGACTGCCTCCCGGCTTCCGGTCGCCCGGACCGCCCGACCGGCGGCTCCAACGGGTAATCGGCGTCCGTGTTCCGTTTGACCAGGTAAAACTCTACTTCGGGAGCGACCACCGGCGTCCAGCCGTGTTCCTGATAGAAATTCAGAACCCTTCTCAATACCTGCCTGGGAGAAACCTCCACCGGTGTCCCGTCAAAATGATAACAGTCGTGAATGATGACCGCGGTGGGGTCGCTGGCAAACGGGACCGGCCGAACCGTGGATGGATCCGGTTTCAGGAATACATCGCCGTCCGCCTCATCGAGCACATCCCATTCATCGGGGAAATCACCATTCACGGTTTGTCCGAAAATGCTTTCCGGCAAGCGCAGCCCGACATCTTCCTGATATTTTCTGGCCGGCAGGATTTTCCCTTTTGCGGCGCCGGTCATATCCGGGATGACCGCTTCAATCTCTTCGATGTGGTTACTGTCGAGCCAGTTTCGCAGGTCAGCGGGGAGCTTGCCCCTGGCCTTGTTTTCTACAGGAATATCGGATGACATTTTCAGCGCTCGAATAAGGATACGGGCGTATTGTACTACCGATTCCAGGTCTGTGGCCCTGGTTTCGTTCCGGTTTGACAGACCCGTCCGGCGGTGCGCATACTCTGGATTTCCATTCGTTGCGGGGGACGGTTCCGGTCGTGAACAATCAAGAGGGGCGGGGCGGTCATGCCCGGGGCCGGGTCAAAATCAGAACAGCCGGGCCCGATGAACAGGGCCAGAGGGTGGATAACTTCCTGATCCGGCATTTGAAAGGGGTTCCGAAATCCCGTATCTATAAAGCCGTGAGAAGTGGCGAGGTCCGGGTCAATGGCTCCAGGGTCAAAGTATCGCGCAAACTGGTCGAGGGTGACAAGCTCAGAATTCCTCCATTGCGGATGAGCCAGGATAAAGACCGGGTTGTTATCCCTCCGAAACTGCTGGAGAGCCTCCCGGTTGTCTTCGAGGACGAGCATCTGATGGTGGTCGACAAACCCTCCGGACTGGCTGTACATGGTGGTTCCGGCTTGCCGTTCGGATTGATTGAGGCGATCCGTCAACTCCGCCCCGGACTGCCCTTTATCGAGCTTGCGCATCGGCTGGACCGGGAAACGTCGGGCTGTTTGATGCTGGCCAAATCCAGGAAGGCGCTGCTGGCGATACAATCGCAATTCGGCGTCGAACGCCCGGCTGAGAAAACCTATCTGGCCCTGGTCGAAGGAGATTGGGCTGTGACAGATCAGCGAATTGATTTTCCCTTGTCGAGATTGGGCGATAGCGAACTGAAAAAAATCAGGGTTGACCCGAATGGCTACAGAGCGGTCAGCGTGGTTTCCACCGTTTCCCGGTATACGGAGGGAACCCTGGTCCGGATTGAACTGAAAACCGGGAGGATGCACCAGGCGCGGGCACACTGCGCCGCGGCGGGGCATCCTGTCGCCGGTGACCGTATTTATGGTAACCGCGATTTCAACCGGGCAACGCGGAAATCGGGATTGGGTCGTCTGTTTCTTCATGCCCGTTCCCTTTCCATCGCGCACCCGGATTCGGGCAGGGGGCTCCGTTTCGATGCGCCTTTGCCGGAACCGTTGAACGCGGTACTGAAAAGACTCCATGCCAGGGGGCGCACTTGATGCTAAAATCCGCATCCATCCAATCCGATTGATGATCCTCTGGTGACCAAAGCCCGAAAAAAAATCCTGAAAGCGCTGAAATCCAGTCCGGGTTTCCCGAAAAACCTCCGGCCCATGTTGCGGGAAGCCGGGATCATCGCTCTTGTAATATTGATTGGATATTTGTTTATTTCCCTGTTCACCTGGTCTCCCGTGGACCCCGGACCTACGCATACCGGCAGCGCAAAGGAAATCGTAAACACCGGAGGCAGGGTGGGCGCCTGGATTTCCGACCTGCTGTTTACCGTGTTCGGGCGGATGTCCTGGCTGTTCCTGGTACTTGTATGCGTCACGATATGGCGCGGATACAGGGAACGGTTTCTGGACAGGGAAACGAATTTCAGATATTTCCTGACGATTTTCGGATTTGCGGCGGCAATGACAGGCGCCTGTGTTCTGGAGCAGATTTATTTCCCGATCCACGATTCTGCAATCCATTTCAACGCAGGCGGAATCATCGGTCAATACGGGGGGCAGGCGCTTCAGTTGAATTTCGGAACCATTGGCGCCACGGTGATTCTGATCGGTCTGCTGATCACCGGGATTACGCTGGTCGGACACGTTTCCTGGTTTAGCCTGATGGACCGTACCGGCTACCGGACTTTCGTCATTGCAGGCTGGGTCAGGCAGAAAACCGAAGGCCTGCTGGATGACAGGAAGCGTGAAAAGACTGAAAAGACTGACAGGGCGAGAAAGCCCACGGCGAGAAAACTCACCGCTAAAAAGTCGGAATCGAAGCCTCCTTCGATACAACAGCCGAAGATAGAACCCCGGATGCAGGGGATGCGGGACACCGGACAGGATGAACCCGGACAGCCGGAAAGCCCACCCGATTCGCGGGAACAGAAAGGCGGCGGTGGTGGCGCGTTACCCGAATTATCGTTGCTGGACCCGGTGATTGCGGACGGCAGAGGGTATTCCCCGGAAGCTCTGGAGACGATGTCCGGATTGCTGATACAGAAGCTGAAAGACTTCAATGTCGATATTACCGTGGAGGCGGTCTGCCCCGGACCAGTCATCACGCGGTTCGAGATCGAACCCGCCGCCGGCATCAAGGCGAGCCAGATTGTGGGGTTGTCCCGGGACCTGGCGCGTTCCCTGTCAGTCGCCAGTGTCCGGGTGGTCGAGAACATTCCGGGCAAGTCGACCGTTGGTATTGAGGTTCCGAACGAACACAGGGAAGTCGTGCGCCTGATAGAGGGCTTGTCTTCAAAAGAATACGAAAGCAGCGCTTCACCGCTGACACTGGTTCTGGGTAAGGATATCGCCGGCAATCCGGTGATTTCCGATCTGGCTACCATGCCGCACCTGTTGATTGCGGGGACTACCGGGTCGGGAAAATCGGTCTGCGTCAACGCCCTGATTCTGAGCCTGATCTATAAGTCCACTCCCGAGCAGGTGCGGATGATCATGGTGGACCCGAAGTTTCTTGAGCTGTCTGTCTATGACGGGATTCCCCATTTACTGACCCCGGTCGTGACGGACATGAACAAGGCGGCGAACGCGCTGCGCTGGTGCATTGTCGAGATGGATCGCCGGTTTCGGTTGATGGCGGAGATTTCTGTGAGGAATATCGCCGGGTTCAACCGGAAAGTGGAGGCCGCGGCCAATGCCGGCAGCCCGCTGGTCAATCCGCTTGCGGACGCGCTCGATACTGCCGCGCCGGAGGTACTGGAGGCATTACCCTGTATTGTCGTTATCGTCGATGAACTGGCGGACCTGATGATGGTGGCGGGCAAAAAAATCGAGGAAATCATTATCCGCATCGCGCAGCGCGCCCGGGCCGCGGGCATCCACCTGGTACTCGCGACCCAGCGCCCTTCGGTGGATGTGGTGACCGGCCTGATCAAGGCGAATGTGCCGGCCAGGATGGCGTTCCAGGTTTCATCGCGCGTCGATTCCAGAACCGTGCTGGATCAGATGGGCGCCGAGCAGCTCCTGGGGCAGGGCGATATGTTGTTTCTACCCCCCGGCACGGGGGTTGCCCAGCGGGTTCATAGCTCTTTTGTCTCGGATGGGGAGGTCGCGAAGATTGTGGCGGATCTGAAAAAACTGGGACAGCCCGTTTATGATGAGGAGATCACAGAAAGCGTCCCGGATAACGGCGCTCCGGGCGCCGCCGTGGACGGGGAAGGGGAGGAAGACCCGCTGTATGACGAGGCCGTTCGTTTCGTCACGCAAAGTGGAAAGGCCTCCATTTCTTCCGTGCAGCGAGCCTTGCGGGTGGGTTACAATCGCGCGGCCAGAATGATCGAAACCATGGAGCGAAGCGAAGTGGTATCGCCGTCGGTCAACGGTAAACGGGAGGTACTCGCTCCCGCGCCGCCTGAAATTGAGTGAATCGGAAAACCCATGAAAAAATCAATCCTGAACCTGCTGTCGGGCATCGCCTGGTCGGTATTGCTGACGACGACCGTCTCCGCCGGCTCCGGAACTGAGTCGTTGACGCGGTTTTTTGATGAGGTCCGGTCGTTCAAGGCGCGCTTCGGCCAGGTTGTCCTGGATGAATCGCTGACCGAAATCAATGACGGCCAGGGCACGGTATGGGTGCAAAGACCCGGTCGGTTCCGATGGAACTATGAGCTTCCCGAAGCCCAGGAAATTGTCGGCGACGGTGAAAACGTATGGGTATATGACGTTGAGCTTGAGCAGGTCACGGTACAGAGCCAGACCCTGGCGCTGGGAACGTCTCCGGCCCTGTTATTGTCAGAGTCGGGAGATATTGAAAAGAGCCATATTATTGAAGAGATTGGCGCCCAGGGGCGGTTTGACTGGGTCAATCTGATCCCGAAAGACCCGGAAAGCGAATTCCGGGAAATCCGGGTCGGATTCGAGGACAACCGTTTGCGCCTGATGGAATTGCTGGACAACCTGGGGCAGAGAACCCGGATCAGTTTCGTGGACCTGAAGGAAAACGAACCCATCCCGGAGAGTGTTTTCAATTTTGTTCCTCCGGACGGTGTGGACATCATGGATAGCGCCGAATAGTCCATGCACTGGCTGTTAATCGCCTCAGGCGGCGCTCTCGGTTCGGTTGCCCGATTCTGGCTGTCGATGACTGTCCAGCATCGGTTTTTATCCTCAGGGTTCCCGATTGGCACCTTGTCAGTCAATATCCTGGGCTCCCTGCTGGTCGGCTTCTGCTATGCGGTGATCTCCGGGCGTTTTGCGGACAACGAGCTTCTTCGAGCTTTTTTCATTTTCGGGATACTCGGCGGCTTCACTACATTTTCGACTTTTTCGCTGGAAACCGTTGATCTTGCGCAGTCGGGCTTTTGGTTCAAGGCATTGTTGAATATAATCGCCAGTGTATTGACATGCGTAGCCGCTGCCGCCGCAGGCGTGGCGGTCGGGCGGTTTTTCGCCGCCTCCTGAATCCCGGGCTTTTTCTATCGGACTTGAAGAACCATGCTGGACCCGCAATTACTGAAGCGCAATATTGACCAACTGGCCGAGAAGCTGCGGGTCCGGGGATATATCCTGGATACAGATTACTACCAGAGTCTTGAGAAACAGCGTAAATCGCTGCAAAGTGAAATCGAAAGCCTGCAAGAGCAAAGGAACCGGATATCGAAACAAATCGGGATCGCCAAAGCCGAAGGCCGGGAGATTCAACCGATTCTGGATTCTGTGGACGACCTCGGCGGACAACTGAAGGACCAGAAAACCGGGCTTGGCGACATTCAGCGCAAGCTGTCGGCGTTGCTCAGCGAAATTCCGAACGTAGCCGATGAGAGTGTGCCGGTAGGCCGCGATGAACAGGACAATGTCGAGGTCCGGCGATGGGGCGCTCCCCGGTCATTCGATTTCCCGGTTCAGGATCATGTCGCCCTGGGTGAAAGCCTCAATCTTATGGATTATGAAACCGCGTCGAAACTGGCGGGGTCAAGATTTGTCGTGATGACCGGCGCTCTGGCGAGACTGCATCGGGCGCTGGCCCAATTCATGCTGGATTTCCATGTTCGTGAACACGGTTATATCGAAGTCAACGTGCCATTGCTGGTCAATCAACAGGCCCTGTTCGGCACCGGGCAGTTGCCCAAGTTTGAAGAAGACCAGTTTTGCACTGCCGACAGTCCGGCGTACTACCTGATACCGACCGCCGAAGTGCCCTTGACCAATCTGGTGGCCGACCGGATTCTGGACGCTGATTCGCTGCCGCTCCGGTTCGTTGCCCATACTCCCTGTTTTCGCAGAGAGGCCGGTTCCTACGGCAAGGATACCCGGGGCATGATTCGACAACATCAGTTTGAAAAGGTCGAAATGGTGCATATTACAAGGCCCGACCAATCCTGGCTGGCGCTGGATCAAATGACCGGCCATGCCGAAGCCATCCTGCAGGCGCTGGAGCTACCTTACCGGGTGATCACCCTGTGCACCGGAGATATGGGTTTCGCAGCCGCCAAGACCTTTGATCTGGAGGTATGGATTCCAGGCCAGAATCAATACCGCGAAATATCATCGTGCAGTAATGTCGGAGACTTCCAGGCGCGCCGGATGAAGGCGCGCTGGCGCAATCCGGCTACCGGGAAACCCGAACCGGCGCATACCCTGAACGGTTCCGGAGTCGCGGTGGGTCGCGCCCTGGTCGCCGTAATGGAGAATTACCAGAATGCCGATGGCAGCATTTCCATCCCGGATGCCCTGATGCCCTGGATGGGCGGCGTTGACCGAATCACGCAGGTTGCCTGAGCGGGTTGTCCGGAAGGAGGCATGACCGGGAAAATGCTGAAGATTGCCCTGACCGGGGCCGCCGGTCGAATGGGGGCGGCGATTGCCCGTGAACTGGACCTGGCGGATGACCTGACCATCGTCGGCGCGCTTGAAAGGACGGGTAGTGACGCGATTGGCCGGCACATCGGGGAGGTGGCCGGGTTGCCGGCGCCGGGCGTCAGGATCACCGACCGGATTGAAAACCCGGAATTTGATGTGATGATTGATTTCTCGAGCCCGGCCGCGGTGGTGGATCACCTTGAAATCTGCAAGGCGCGCAATGCGGCGATTCTGATTGGTACGACCGGACTCGATTCCGGGCAAAATCAACGAGTCGTTGATGCGTCCGCTTCCATTCCGACGCTGTTGGCCGCCAATACCAGTGTCGGTATCAACCTGTGTGTGGCCCTGGTCGAACTGGCCAGCCAGGCGATTGGCGACTTAATGGATATTGAAGTGGTTGAAGCCCATCACCGCCACAAGGTGGACGCGCCATCGGGGACCGCGCTGCTGCTTGGCCGGGCGGCGGCGCATGCGCTGGGTCGGGACTTCCCGGAGTGCGGCACATTTGTCCGGCACGGTCAAACCGGCGAACGAGAGTCCGGCGCCATCGGTTTTTCCACGATTCGCGGCGGTGATATCGCAGGGGAGCATACCGTCCTGTTTATCGGTCAGAATGAGCGTATCGAGATTACCCATCGGGCAACCGACCGGAAGATTTTCGCGCGTGGAGCGGTGCAGGCCGCCGTCTGGCTGGCGCGGCAGGGGAAGGGCTCCTACAGTATGCGGGACGCGCTCAATCTCGCTGGGCGCCCGGACATGGTATCATCTGTCTCTGATGAGACTTGAGGAGCAAAAATGAGCAATCAGGACTTGATAACATTATTCACGCCCGGAACCGGGGGCGTTCCTCCTTACCTGGCTGGCCGTAAACAGGAGCAGGAATACTTTCAAAGGTGTGTCACAGCCTTGAAAAACCGGAAGCCGATCAGTCAGGATATGATCCTCTACGGCCCCCGCGGCAACGGCAAGACCGCCCTGCTTGGTCACCTGCAGAAAGAGACACTCCGAAAAGAGAAATCGAAGCTGGATATTCTGTGGGAAACCCCGGATGAGATGGCGACCCTGTCCGAGTTGTCGGATCGGTTGATAGCGGGCAAGCCAAAAATACAGGACTGGTTCCAGTCTGTCGAGGTCTCTGCCAACGCCGGGGTTGTGGCTGGAAAAACTCAATTAGGCAAACCCCGACAGAAGCCAACGGTCCGGGAATTGCTGGAGAAAAGAAGCCAGGACAAACCCTTTATCCTGATCATTGATGAAGCCCATACGCTGAAACCCGAGATCGGAAAAGCCCTGCTGAACGCCAGCCAGACAGTCCGCCGGGAAGGCCATCCATTCCTGCTGGTACTGGCCGGTACTCCGAACCTGATGGCGGCGCTGGGAAAGAGCAACGCCTCCTTCTGGGGGCGTAGCAAGATACTCCCGTTAGGTCGCCTGTCACCCGATGAAGCCGGGCAGGCGGTTACCGTGCCGTTGGAACAAGTCGGTATATCTTTCGCCCCCGGAGTGATTGATGAAATTGCAGGGCGTACCCATTGCTATCCATACTTCCTGCAAATCTGGGGAGACCGTATAGCTCGCAGGCTGGACCAAACCGGACAGACCGAGGTAACCCCAAAGACGCTCCGGGAAGTGGAGGCAGAAGCGCACAGAGAGCGCGATACCATGTATGAGACCCGCTTCGACGAGATAGAAAGAATGGGATTGCTGCCCGTGGCCAATAGTGTTGCGGATGCTTTTATCCAACCCGGAGAGTCCTGTCTTTTGCATGGGAACGTGTTGAAAGACGCGATTGCAAAAGGAATGGCAGGCGCGGATGAACCCATCACGGATGGCCGTGTCCTGGAGCGGCTGGAGCAGCTTTCCCACCTGGGGTATGTGTGGAAAACCGGAGGATATGATTACGAACCCGGTATCCCCAGCCTGATGACTTATGTACAGGGATATTCCCGGGTTCAGGGCGTTGCTCCCGAATCGTCTCCACCATGAAAAAATGGGGAGACCCTGGTAGATGGATTTTGATGCCTGCGCTGGATTGATTGAATCGGATTCAGCAGGTAGAATACGCCCTTCATTGACCCGATGGAGCGGTTAATCGCCGGGTATCCGGTTATACCGGCGATAAGCGATCACCGGTTCCAGGCATTGTCTGGATACAGGGGGAAACCACCCGGTTTCTCCCTTTTTTTAGGCGTGTTTTTCGGGTTCGGGATGTTGAAGGCTTGACTGGAGATTTTATTGAACACACCGGCCCTGCTGGTTCTTGAAGACGGCAGTTCGTTCCATGGCAAATCAATCGGCGCCGATGGCCTGAGCGCCGGGGAAGTTGTTTTCAATACCTCGATGACCGGCTATCAGGAAATTCTGACCGACCCTTCGTATGCCAGACAGTTGGCCACTCTGACCTGCCCCCATATCGGCAATGTCGGCGTCAATTCCGAAGATGTCGAGTCCGATGCGGTTTTCTGCTGCGGCCTGATCGTGAAAAATGTGCCCGCCCGGTACAGCAACTGGCGTTCCGGGGAATCCCTGCCTGATTACCTGCAACGCCGGGGAGTGGTGGCCATCAGCGAGATTGACACCCGGAAGTTGACCCGCATCCTGCGTGACAAGGGGGCTCAGCGCGGTTGTATCAGCGCCCGGGAATTTCCGGATGAGGCGGAAGCGCTGGCCGCCGCCCGGGCGTTTCCCGGCCTGACCGGCATGGACCTGGCGTCGGTGGTGACGACAGATCATATTTATAAATGGGATAGCGGGGTATGGAGCCTAGAATCGGGTTATCAGGCGGCAGAGCCATCCGTGTACTCGGTAGTCGCTTTCGATTTCGGGATCAAGCATAACATCATGCGGCTGCTGGCCGGGCGGGGGTGTGACATTACAGTGGTTCCGGCCACCACCACAGCCGAACAGGTCCTGGCCATGAACCCCGACGGCGTGTTTCTGTCCAATGGCCCCGGCGACCCCGAACCCTGTGATTATGCAATCAACGCAATCGCCCGTATCCTCGACGCCGGCGTCCCCGCCTTCGGGATCTGTCTGGGGCATCAGTTGCTGTGTCTGGCGAGCGGCGCGAAAACCGGGAAAATGAAATTCGGCCATCACGGCGCGAATCATCCGGTGCAGGACCTCGATACCGGACAGGTCCTGATCACCAGCCAGAATCACGGATTTACCGTAGAGCCGGAATCGCTGGGAGAGCATATCCGGGTAACCCATCGCTCCTTGTTTGATGATACGGTACAAGGGGTCGAACGTCTCGATGTTCCCGCGTTCTCGTTCCAGGGACATCCTGAAGCCAGCCCCGGACCGAAGGATATCCGCTATTTGTTTGACCGTTTCATCGGCATGATGGCAACAGGCCAGGCGCGAAAATCCAATGCCTAAAAGGGAAGACATACAATCCATTCTGATTATCGGGGCGGGGCCGATTATTATCGGTCAGGCCTGCGAATTTGATTATTCCGGGGTGCAGGCGTGCAAGGCGCTGAAAAAAGAGGGCTACCGGGTCATACTGGTCAACTCGAATCCCGCCACCATTATGACGGACCCGGGTTTCGCCGACGCCACCTATATCGAACCGATCCGGTGGGAGACTGTAGCGAAGATCATCGAGGCGGAACGACCGGACGCGATCCTGCCTACCATGGGTGGACAAACCGGACTGAATTGCGCCCTGGACCTGAATCGGCATGGGGTACTGGAACAGTTCAATGTTGAAATGATCGGCGCGACCCGTGAAGCGATCGACAAGGCGGAAGACAGGGAACGGTTCCGCAAGGCCATGACAACGATCGGTCTGGATACCGCAAACGGGGATCTGGCGCATTCTCTGACGGATGCCCACGAGATTGTCGATAAAATCGGCTTCCCGGTAATTATCCGGCCTTCATTTACCCTGGGCGGCAGTGGCGGAGGAATTGCCTGGAACATGGATGAGTTCGATGAAATCTGCAATCGAGGCCTGGACGCTTCACCGACCAACGAGCTTCTGATCGAGGAAAGCATTATCGGCTGGAAGGAATATGAAATGGAAGTGGTGCGGGACCGGGATGACAACTGTATTATTGTCTGCGCGATCGAGAACCTGGATCCGATGGGCGTGCATACCGGCGATTCGATCACGGTGGCGCCGGCGCAGACCCTGACCGACAAGGAATACCAGATTATGCGCGACGCCAGTATCGCCGTGCTGCGCGAGATCGGGGTGGATACCGGCGGCTCGAATGTCCAGTTCGCGATCAACCCCGATAATGGCCGCATGATCATCATTGAAATGAATCCCAGGGTGTCGCGGTCTTCGGCGCTGGCCTCCAAGGCCACCGGCTTCCCGATTGCCAAGGTGGCGGCCAGGCTCGCGGTCGGACTGACCCTGAATGAATTGAGGAACGAAATTACCGATGGCGCGACGCCGGCCTCGTTTGAGCCGAGCATTGATTATGTGGTGACCAAGATTCCCCGATTCGATTTCGAGAAATTCCCGCAGGCGGACGCGACCCTGACCACACAGATGAAGTCGGTGGGTGAAGTCATGGCCATGGGACGAACTTTCCAGGAGTCATTCCAGAAAGCGTTGCGGGGACTTGAAATCGGCAGCAGCGGGCTGGATGACCAGACGATTCCGGATAACGGCAACACACGTGATTATCTGATCTCGAAACTGAGAATCCCCGGCGCCAGGCGGCCCTGGTATCTTGCCGAGGCTTTTCGCGCCGGCATGAGCATCGACGCCATTTATCAGACCTGCAAAATTGATTACTGGTTCCTGGCCCAGATCCAGGACCTGGTGGAAACCGAGAAAGAGATTGCCGGAGCGGAATTGCCCGGTCTTTCCCCCGTCATCCTGAAAGGCTGGAAAGCGAAAGGGTTTTCGGATTGCCGCATCGCGAAATTGATGAAGCTCGATGAACAACAGGTGCGGGACTACCGCTATCGCAACGCGGTCCATCCGGTATTCAAGCGGGTTGATTCCTGCGCCGCCGAGTTCGATACCGCCACGGCGTATCTGTACTCGACTTATGAAGAGGAATGTGAAGCCAACCCGACCGACAAAAAGAAAATAATCGTGCTCGGCGGCGGCCCCAACCGGATCGGGCAGGGGATTGAATTCGACTATTGCTGCGTGCATGCCTCGATGGCGTTAAGCGAGGATGGGTACGAGACAATCATGGTGAATTGCAATCCGGAAACCGTATCCACCGACTATGACACGTCTGACCGATTGTATTTCGAATCACTGACCCTGGAAGACGTGCTGGAGATTGTCCGGGTCGAGAAACCGCTCGGAGTCATTGTCCAGTTTGGCGGGCAAACCCCGCTGAAGCTGGCCCGCGATCTTGAAAAGGCGGGAACTCCGGTTATCGGCACAGCGCCGACCTCGATTCATCAGGCGGAAGACCGCGCCTTCTTCCAGAAACTGCTGGCTGATCTGGATTTGCTGCAATCGCCGAACCGGACCGCAACCAGTCGGCAGGAAGCGCTTGGGCTAGCGGATGAGGTCGGCTATCCGCTGGTGGTCCGTCCGTCTTATGTGCTCGGCGGGCGGGGCATGGAGATTGTCTACAATCCACAGGACCTCGATACCTATCTGCATTCCACAACCGGCGCATCATTTGATTCGCCGATTTTGCTGGATCGGTTCCTGAATGACGCGGTCGAAGTGGATGTGGACGCGGTCAGCGATGGCGAGCAGGTCATCATTGGCGGCATCATGGAGCATATCGAGGCGGCGGGAGTCCATTCCGGCGATTCCGCCTGTTCGTTGCCGCCGTACAGCTTATCCTGCGCCTTGCAGGAGGAATTGAAGGCGCAGACCCGAGCGCTGGCGCTGGCGTTGAATGTGGTCGGCTTGATGAATGTGCAGTTTGCGGTTAAAGACGACCGGATCTATGTTCTCGAAGTCAATCCCAGGGCATCGAGAACGGTACCGTTCGTCTCCAAGGCAACCGCCAGGCCCCTGGCCGGGATTGCTTCGCGCTGCATGGCCGGGCAATCCCTGTCGGAACAGGGGATCGTGAATGAACAGGCGCCGAATTTCTATTCGGTCAAGGAAGCGGTATTCCCGTTCATCAAATTCCCGGGAGTGGATACGGTGCTCGGCCCGGAAATGAAAAGTACCGGCGAGGTGATGGGCATTGGCGACAGTTTTGGTGAAGCCTTCGAGAAATCCCAGAGCGCCGCGGGATACACGATCCCCGAATCCGGCAGGATCATGTTCAGCCTGCGCAAGGAAGACCAGCGCGAAGCCATACCGATTGTCCGGTATTTTCACAACGCCGGATTTGAAATTCTGGCGACCGAAGGAACCGGCAGAGTGATTCGGGAAGCGGGCATTGCGGTCCAACTGGTCAACAAGGTCATTGAAGGCCGGCCCCATGTTGTCGATATGATCAAGAACCATGAATTTGACCTGATCGTCAATACCACATCCGGCAAGCAGAGCCTGAAAGATTCCTATACAATCCGCAGACAGGCGTTACTGCACAAGGTCACGTATTACACGACCCTGGCGGCGGCCAGAGCCTCCTCCGAAGCGCATCAATACGCCGGAACAGTCACTGTCAATCAGTTGCAGGCGCTGCACGGACAGCTAGCAGGGGCGGGTCCCCATGGATCGGGTCCCCGCCCGCCAAAGAGTGACCGTAGGGGCGGGTCTCCGTGCCCGCCCGCTAAAATATAAAGAGACAGACAGATTTATGAGTGATGAATGAACGAGTAGTATTGACCCGCAAGGGCGCCGAGGCCTTGCGCGAAGAACTGAAAAAACTGAAAAGTGTTGATCGGCCGAGAATCATCACCGCGATTGCGGAAGCCCGGGCCCATGGCGACCTTTCTGAAAACGCTGAATACGATGCGGCAAAGGAGCAACAGGGTTTTATCGAAGGCCGGATTGCCGAGCTCGAATCGAGCCTTGCCATCGCCGAGGTCATTGATCCGGTGAAAATTGGCCGCAAAGACCGGGTGGTATTCGGCGCTTATGTTGATCTGTACGATGTCGATAAAGATCAATCGGTCACCTATCAGTTGGTCGGAAATCTCGAAGCCGACCTGAACCAGGGAAGAATTTCGATCAGCTCGCCGATCGGCAAGTCACTCCTGGGCAAGAATACCGGCGACGAAATCGAGGTGGCCGCGCCCGGCGGCAAAAGAATCTACGAAATCCTGGGCATCCATTACCAGTAGGATGACCACCGCCCTGGAAGCAATCGAACGACTGAAGGAGGGGAACCGGCGTTTTGTCTCCGGTCGGCGGCAAAGCGGCGCGATCAGCTTGCGCCGGCGCGCGCGGCTCGTTGATCGGCAAACCCCGTTCGCCGTCGTCCTGGGCTGTTCCGATTCACGGGCGCCGGTGGAGTTGGTGTTTGATCAGGGGCTTGGCGATCTCTTCGTCATTCGCGTAGCGGGTAATGTGGCGGCGCCATCCCAGGTGGGCAGCGTGGAATTCGCCGTCAGTATGTTCGGTATCGCCCTGGTGGTGGTGCTGGGACACACGAGATGCGGCGCCATTGAGGCCGCATTGAACGAACCTGATTCCTCTCCCGAAAACGGTAACCTGGACGCCATCCTGAACCACATTCGCCCGGCAGTGCGGTCATTGCCGGACACGTCTGCGCGTATCGACCACGATGCGCTCATGCGCCAGGCGGTGAGAGCCAATGTCCGGGCCCAGGTGAGCACTCTCACCCGGCGCTCGGAACTCATCAGAAAGCGCGTTGAATCAGGCAAACTCATGCTGGCCGGCGCCCAATACGATCTCGCCACCGGCGAGGTGGATTTCCTCAAGACATGAAAGCTGACCGCTTCGCCGCTCTCTGGGAACGATGCGCAGGATTCGATGACCCCGACGCCTCCCCCGAATGCGTTGATATTTTCCGGGCGCTGGAGGAGCGATACGGGGAATCCCATCGCGTCTACCATAGCGGCGATCACATCCGCCACTGTCTGGCGGAATTTGATTCGATCCATACCGCTCTTCCGCAAACCAGCAGGGACATTATCGAGTTGTCAATCTGGTTCCATGACGCCATCTATGAAATCGCGGCCAGTGACAATGAAGCGCAAAGCGCCCGGTGGTTTTCCGCCCTGGCGGATGGCCGGCTGAATCCGGAAATCATCCACGCGGTCAACCGTTGTATCTTATATACCACTCACCAGGATACGCCGTCTGACCCCTGTTCCCTGTATATGGTGGATGTTGATTTAAGCGGGTTTGGCCAGGATTGGGAAGGGTTTTCCGCGGACGGGCGAAAAATAAGGCAGGAAAACCATCACCTGGATGATGAGGCGTTTGTTGGCGGGCAGGTCAAATTCATGACCCGGCTATTGAACAGAGGCCGTATTTTTTATACGGAATATTTCCATACCCGCCTGGAGAACAGGGCAAGACGGAACATAATCCTGCAATTGGAGATTTATCGGTAGGGTTTCTTTCTCATTCAGACCACGCCCGGAGACCCTGTTGGAAATTATCTCGATTCTGTTCCCTGTTGTTGTCATCGTACTGCTCGGATTCCTGTACGCCTACAAGTTCGAGCCCGATATGGGGGTGGCGAACGGGCTGGTTTTGCGGGTGTTTTTGCCAGCGTTGATATTCGATGTCGTGGCTGGCGGGGAGTTTGCGATTGTCACTTACCGTTGGCTGATTATCGGCGGGCTGCTGGTCATTATCGGGTCGGGGCTGATCGCCTGGCCGATCGGACGGCTCCTGAACTATCCCAACCGCGCGTTCGTGTCGAGCATGATGTTCAACAACTGCGGGAATCTGGGGCTGCCGGTTGCGGTCCTGGCGTTTGGCGAACAGGGGCTGGGAGCCGCGATCATCCTGTTTCTGGTCAGCAATCTGGGGCATTTCACGTTCGGGGTTTATCTTTTCGGAGGGGCGGTATCGTGGAAGAGTCTGCTGGGCAACGCGGTCAATGTCGCGACCATACTGGCGCTCGTGTTCAATTTTACCGGGGTCAGACTGCCTGAGGTCATCCAGTTCCCAATCACCATGCTCGGCCAGGTCGGGATTCCGTTGATGCTTTTCTCTCTGGGCGTTCGCATGCGAAGGACGCAGATGGAACACTGGAAAATCGGAGTCGTATCCGGCCTGGTTTGTCCGTTGTCGGGACTTTTGTTCGCGGCTGTCGCAATCTGGATACTGCCCCTGACGACATTCCAGACCGGGATCCTGATTCTGTTTTCGGCGTTGCCGCCAGCGGTTCTGAATTTCCTGTTTTCAGAGCGATACAACCAGCAGCCGGAAGTGGTGGCGTCCATCGTATTGATTTCCAACGCGATGTCGGTCGGTGTACTGTCGGTCGTACTGTGGTGGCTGTTGTGACTCTTTGCTGTCAATGAGGTCTCGTAATATTGCCAGGCTGGTTGATTGGATATTTTGAATGACTTGCCTGATAATACTCGTCTCGAAAGGCAAGTGGTTTTTGAACTGCTTGACTGGAAACCGGTATGACAACTAATCTGTGTGAGGATTATCAAATGAACAAGAGAGCGCTTATTCAATCAGCAATCGCTGCATTTACGATTACAATCGTTTCCGGGACTACTGCTTTAGCAGAGAACCCTGTTTTAAAAATTGGCTTTGTGGGTGTGACCAGTGGTCCCGCCGCAGCCTGGGGGATATCGAACCAGCGTTCAATGGAAACACGCGCCGCATGGTTGAATGAAATCGGCGGGTATAAGATTGGTGATGTCACATACGACATTGAAATCGTGTCATTTGATGATCAAAAAGATCCAAAGCGCGCCATTGCCGGCATGGAAAAAATGGCTCAGGAAGGCATCCATTATGTTGTGGGGCCGAATGTCGATGACGGCGCCGCTGCGGTACGGCCAGTTGCAGAAGCAAACGGCATTATGTATTTCCCATACGCATTCCCGAAGGAGCTTTACACCGCGCCTGCATCCAACGCTATTTTGGGTATGGTCGCCAATTACCAATCGGGGCCAGCAATTTATAAGCATTTAATGGAAAATAATGGTGTCCGGAAGATTGCTTTTATTGCAGCGAACGAATCTGACCCGCTGAGCCAGCGCGATGGCGGTGTTGCCGCCGCTGAGTCGCTTGGCCTGGAAGTTGTATCTGCAAACGTTACATATCAAGTGGATACCACGGACTTTACGCCTGTTTTGACGCCTGTAATGGGCTCCAAACCTGATTTGCTGGTGCTTTCAGGGGTTTCACCCGGCAACGCGCCTCAATTAATCCGTTCAGCGCGGGAGCTCGGTTACCAGGGTTTGATTTCAACTGAAACAGCGCAGGATGCCGGGGTTTTGGCAGAAGGCGCTGGAGATTTGGCGAATGGCTTCATTTCTGTGGGTGGGGCTTCGACGCCGGAGCTTGCATCAGACATGATGATCGAATTCGTTGATCGTTACACCGAAATGTTCGGTGAGTATAATGATGAGTCCAACACAAAGGTATACGCTTTGGAATTCATCCTTGAAACGTTAAAGGCAAATCCGGCGGCAATTGATGATGTTGAAGCGTTTAAAACGACTATGGATACGTTTGAAGCGCCGAACCCGTATATGAAAGGTGATGCGAAACTGCGATACGTTGGTATGACCTCATTTGGTCAGCGTCGCCAGGTTTCGGTTCCTTTGGTTGTGAATGTCTACCAGGACGGTGCATTTGAAACCATGTTTGTAGCTGAAGTCGATTAAATGACTCCCTTGTCTTAACACTACTGCAAACCCCGGGCATATATCGGGTATATATGTCCGGGTCGTTTCTCTGAAAAGGTTACCTGATGGAGCAGATGCTTGCGAACGGGCTGTATCTTGGCGCGCAATACGCAATGATCGCGCTGGGCCTGACTTTAATATTCGCTTTGATGAATGTCTTGAATTTCGCCCATGGACAGATGTATGTAATAGGCGGGTTCATTACCTACACGCTTTATGGGCAATTGGGCATGCCTCTTGTTTTGGCGCTTGTTGCATCGTGCATGACGCTTGCAGTGTTAGGGGCCCTGATAGAGCGTTTTCTTTTCGGGCCCATTATCAAACGGTCGGCGCGGGAAGAAAGCACAATGTTGCTGGCCGCTGGTCTGGCCTTTTTCCTGGATGCGCTGATTTTGTTGATTTTTGGAGAAAAACAACGCGGTGTCCCAAAAATTGTCGATGGTGTTTTTAACTACGACTTCCGTCTGATTATGCCCTACGACAGGATCCTGATTTTTGTTTTGGCGATTCTTTCGATTGTCGGTTTCATCTCCTACATGCAGTTCAGTAAAACAGGTCGCGCGCTGCGCGCGCTTGCCCAGGATCGCGTTGCCGCACAACTTATGGGGGTAAATGTTGATCGTTATTCCATGATCGGGTTTGCCCTGGGCGCGATGCTGGCTGGTCTGGTTGGCGGCTTGCTGGTTACCATCACAGGCGTTAATCTGGGTATGGGCGGCCCAACATCCATCAAGGCCTTTATGATGGTCATGATTGGTGGAGCGGGTGTTATTTCAGGCGCGATTGCCGGCGGTTTCATACTGGGCATGATGGAGGCCGTTGGCCTGGCCTTGTTATCGCAGTACGGCGATATTACGTATCTGCTGATTTTCATATCTTTAATGATCTTCCTGGCCATTCGCCCGCAAGGATTGATGGGCAAACCGTGGGGCTAAAGCCATCAGAAACCTTACATGAAAAAGCTGATCTTCGTTGCTGCTTTCTTATTTGCGATATTCGTCGTAGTCCCTGTTCTGATTAATACTACCGGCCGATGGGATTTGTACTATACCCTGACTTCGGTGGCGCTGCTTGCTATTGCCAGCGGCGGCGTATGGCTAACCTTTTATATTGGCAGGATCAATATCGGGCAGGGCGCTTTTGCTCTGATTGGCGCCTATGTCTCGGCCATTCTTGTAACCAAGGCGGGAATGTCGTTCTGGCTTTCCCTTCCACTGGCAGGACTGTTTGCCGCTTTTATTTCCGTCTTGATCGGGTTGCCCATTCTACGATTGCGCGGCGTCTATTTTGCGATGATCACGCTGGTGCTGACACAGGTGGTGACTTTAACCGCGTTGGCATTGCCCATAACGAATGGAGCGAAAGGAATTGTATCCATTCCTTTGCCAAAAGGTGTCTCGATATTCGGCCTGAGTATTATTCCGGATTTCTCCCGGATGGCGAATACGAAGCTGGCGTTTTATATCACCGCTTGCATCATCATGATCTTGTGTTTTGCCGCGATGTATCGAATTGTAAATTCACGCCTTGGGCATCTATGCAGGTCCCTGCAACAAAACGAAGAATTGGCTGCTTCAATCGGGGTGAATATCGCCTGGCTGCGTATCATTATTTTTGCGATTTCTTCGTTTTTCGGAGGCATTGGCGGGGCAATGTTTGGCGCGATTGCACAGTCGGTGTATCCATCGAGCTTTCAGGTTGTTGATTCAATTAACTTCATGTTGAACTGTTTTCTGGGCGGGTTGGGGTATGTTTTCGGTCCAATGCTTGGAACGCTGGTATTGTACTTCGGGTGGGATCTACTGTTTGAATTTGGGCGGTATCAACTTTTGATCTATTCAAGCGTGTTGATTGTTCTGATCTTTTTCTTACCGAACGGGCTCTTGAGCATCCGTTTCAGGAAATCGAAGAGAGGACAAAAATGACCCCATTATTACAAGTTAAAAACATCACGAAAAAGTTTGGTGGTTTGACGGCCAATAACGATGTGACATTTGACGTAAGTGATCATGAAATTCTATCCGTGATCGGACCCAATGGCGCCGGCAAATCCACATTATTCAAGATGATTTCGTCTTTTATGTCCACTACCAAAGGTGAGGTTTTATTACGTGGTGAGCGTATTTCAAATCTGAGCCCCCATGTGGTTGCGCGAAAAGGCGTGGTTCGGACATTTCAGGAACCGACAGTATTCAAAAGCATGACTGCGCGTGAAAGCGTTATCGTTGCGCAGCATTTAAGAGCGAAAGCATCTCTTGCCGGATATTTCTGGGGTTCCAAAGCGGCAAAACAGGATGTTGAAGATTTCGGAAGCCGGGCGGATGAAATTCTTGAATTTCTTGGACTGGGTGAAATCGGTAATGAACTGGCGACAAACTTGCCACAAGGGCATTTTCGCGCCCTGGGGATCGCTATTGGTCTTGCAACTGACCCCAAAATTCTTTTGCTGGATGAGCCCTTTGCCGGGATGAACCATGATGAAACCATGACGACTGTAGAGCTGGTTCGATCAGTGCGGGACCGTGGCGTCACTGTGTTGCTTGTCGAGCATGATATGCCTGCGGTCATGTCCATTTCTGATCGGATCGTGGTCTTGAATTTTGGTGAAAAAATCGCTGAAGGAACCCCACAGGAAATTCAAAACAATGAAAAAGTGATTGAAGCCTATCTGGGTAGCGTTGATGACGAAATCGGGATGTAGAATATGACGAGCATGTTGAATTTTAGTGAGGTGGAGCTCTACTATGATCATGTTTATGCGCTCAAAGGAGTCTCCATTGAGCTTGAAGAAGGTGAAACCGTTGCATTGATCGGAGCGAACGGAGCGGGGAAATCATCCATTTTGCGCGCCATCACCGGGTTGCGCAGAATATCCAAAGGCGCCATCTATTTTAATGGAGAACAGATCAATGGAGCTTCGACGCATGATATCGTGCGTAAAGGTATTGCAATGGTTCCTGAAGGCAGGAGGGTTTTTCCCTATATGTCTGTCAAGGACAACTTGATGATGGGCGCGTTTTCCCGGACAGAAAAAGCAGAAATCAATCAGTCTCTGGAAAGCGTTTTAGAAAGGTTTCCGCGTTTGAAAGAACGTTATAAACAGTCTGCGGGAACATTGTCAGGTGGTGAGCAACAGATGTTGGTGATTGGGCGCACCTTGATGGCCAGGCCGCGTTTGTTGCTGATGGACGAACCCTCACTTGGAATTGCGCCAAAACTGGTTCAGGATATTGCGCGTTCTATCGTTGCTATTAACCGTGACGAAGGCGTGTCCGTTCTGTTGGTTGAACAAAATTCACGGATGGCATTGAGTATTTCCAGCCGCGCCTATGCGATGGCGACCGGAAAAGTGTTTTTGTCCGGAGAATCCAGAGAGTTGCTGGATGATGATCAAATTAAAGCCGCCTATCTGGGCGGAACCGTTGAAGGTGGCGCATCATGAAAATACTTGTCGTGAATCCGAATACGACTGCATCGATGACTGCAAAAATAGGGATGATCGCTCAATCGGTCGCACGGCCAGATACAGAAATCATTGCATCAAATCCGACAGATGGCCCAACCAGTATTCAAGGGTATCTGGATGCGGCAGCCTGCATACCCGGGCTGTTGGCCGAAATACAACGCCACCGTGATGCAGATGCGATTGTTATTGCCTGTTTTGATGATACTGGCCTTGATGCGGCAAGATGTATGGTTGATGTTCCAGTGATTGGTATAGGAGAAGCCGCCTATCATACCGCATGTATGATCGGCGCCCGTTTTTCTGTTATCACAACTCTGAGTCGTTCGGTTCCAGGGTTGGAAGATAACCTGAAACGTTACGGGTTGTCTGCGCGTTGCGCGAAAGTCCGGGCTACAGACATACCTGTGCTGAAACTTGAAGAACAAGACCCCGGCACATTGGATAAGCTAAGGGCATCAATACAAACTGCTATCCATGAAGATCAATGCGATACGATCGTTCTTGGCTGCGCTGGTATGGCGGACCTTATGGAACAATTGTCAAAAGAGTTCGGACTGCCGGTCATTGACGGGGTTTCTTGCGCAGTAGCGTTTGCAGAGTCTTATGCTTCCCTGGGTATCAAGACCTCCAAACTTGGAGCATATAATAACCATTGAACCGATGAACCTCGGGATTTGCAGTGATTCGTTATCCCACAGGGCAAATTTGTGTTACATACGTCAGACCTTGAGCTTCTGAGCGGCATGATGGATTCCATCGTCGGGGATGTCGAGGCGGGCATCCCTACTGAGGCTGTGCTTGAGAATGCCCGGAAATTCAGCGCTTCTGGACGCATTAGCTGGGGAGAGGAAAATGATGTCATCGTCGGTGTCATAGCTGATGGTACCCGGTGCGATGCCAATGGCCACGTCCTGACCTGAATTGCTGGCGCTGGAAATCGTTTGTCGGATCAAGCTGAACCGGCGCCTGTCATAACGAACCCCGACCCCGACGCCGACTATTGATATGTAGTGCGAATCACACTACAATATATTATATATTGTTTCATCCGAGGGCAATCATGCTCAATTTCGAAGCCGTGTCAAGGACTCCGGCGAAACAGACCAGAACAACCCAAGTGCGTCACGATGATCGTCTGGCAGTCTTGATTGAACGTGCCGCGCTTGCGCTTGCCGTAGACAAATCAGTCTTTCTGCGCACGGTGATTGAGCGTGAGGCTACCCGTGTTCTTGAATTGCAGTCCCGGCATATTTTGACGCCGGAAGATGCCGAGATGTTCATCGCGGCTTTGGATGCCCCACCGGCGCCAACCCCGCGCGCTCTTGATGCGGCTGAAAACTACCGTTCACGTGTGGTTCATGCCGACTGAACCACCGGCTCTCAGAATTGAACACTTCGATGTAATGCGGCATGACCGAGCCGATTTCGATTGCGGTGTTCCCCGTCTGAACAACTATCTGAAGCTAAGCGCGAAAAAGCAACAGAAAGACGATATGACTCGCGTTTATGTCATCGTCACAGAGGAGTTGGCAATCTGTGTATAATCCCCGGAAGTCGCATACCACGCGAAGATTATTAATTCATAACTTGATGAGGCGCTTTCCATGACTATAAAAATCGGGGACCGGATTCCCAATATATCACTTTCCACGATGACCGCTGACGGGCCGAAGGATATTACGACCGATGAGATATTCGCCGATAAAAAAGTCGTCCTGTTCGCGTTGCCGGGCGCGTTTACGCCGACCTGCCATGCGGCTCACTTGCCGGGGTATGTGGTCCACCACGACGCGATCAAGGCGAAAGGAGTGGATACGCTCGCCTGTTTGTCCGTGAATGATGTCTTTGTGATGGGCGCATGGGGCAAGGCGCAAAACACGCAGGATCACATTCTGATGCTGGCGGATGGGAGCGGCTCTTTTACGGAGGCGCTGGGCCTAGAACTGGATCTGACCGCGCGCAACTTTGGCATACGCTCACAACGCTATGCGTTGATTGCCGAAGACGGAGTGGTCACTCATTTGAACGTCGAGTCGTCCGGCCCGGAGCTTGAAGTGAGTGACGCTGAAACCACACTGGCCTTGCTGTAAAAGGAGACAGATTTGATTCGGTGAACGTATAGAGCGCTACGCGCGTCCTGATCAGCGTTTGAGCAGATAGTTGTCCAGCATCCTGTCGGTCAGGATGCGTTTCAGCGCTGCCAGTACCCTGGTCGGTGTCGTCACCCGATACCGGATTCTGGGGCGAGGGCTTTCCAGCGCATGGATGGTGGCTTTGAGCACCGCTTCGGGTGGCAGTGTGTAACGGGTCGGGCGATCACTTTCCAGGCGTTTTTCAAGTTCCTGGTATTCTGCCCGGTGGGCGCTGCGGCTTCGATCAATGTGTTCGATAAACTTTTGCAGGGAATTGACCCTGAATTGGCTGGTGATCGGGCCGGGCTCAATCAGGCTCAGCTTGATCCCGGAGCCGGCCAGTTCCAGGCGCATGGTGTCGGTCAGCCCTTCCAGGGCATACTTGCTGGCGTTATAGGCGCCCCGGTATTTCAGGCTGACAAAGCCGAGAACCGAGCTGATCTGTATGATCCGGCCTGCATTGTTTTGCCGCATGCTCGGGATAACCCGGTTGGTGAGTTCCTGGGTCCCGAACACATTGGTTTCAAACTGGGCTCGCAAGCTGGTCCGGGTCAGGTCCTCAACTGCGCCGGGTTGTCCATACGCGCCATTATTGATCAATCCGAACAACTGGCCGTCAGTCAGTTCGAGGGTTTTGACAAGGCCACTTTCAATACATTCAGGATCATCCAGATCCAGTACAACCGTGTCCAGTCCGGATTCGGACAGAGCAGGCAGGTCAGCCGGGTTGCGGCAACTGGCGATGACATGGTAACCCCGGGCATGCAAACCCAGCGCCAGACAATGCCCAATGCCGGTCGAACAGCCGGTAATCAGAATCGCATTATTTTTATTCATCCGTTTTCTATTGAATCGCACACATGGATTAATTTCCGATTGTCCACTAGAATCCGTTGATGCTCAAGAGCGGACCAGAAATCGGGCGGGCACAGAGACCCGCCCCTACGACTGTCAAATTGGATAACAACAAGAAGATAAGGGTCGCGGTCATTGGGGCAGGGTATCTGGGGCGGATTCATGCCAGAATTTATCATGAAATGGATCATGTTGATCTGGTTGCGGTGGTGGACACCGATGCGGCAGTGGCACAGGATGTTGCGCAAAGCTGTGGCTGTCAGGCGCTGACTCACGCTGAAGACGTCCTGGACCGGATTGACGCGGTCAGCATTGTGGTTCCGACCAGCTTGCACTTGCCTGTTGCGCGCCTGTTCCTCGAAGCCGGCATCCATACCCTGCTCGAAAAGCCGGTCGCTCCGACTGTAGAGGAAAGTGCGCGCATTGTCCGGCTCGCGGAAGCATCCGGGGCCATATTGCAGGTCGGGCATCTGGAGCGCTTCAACGCGGGGGTCATGAAAATAGCGGAACTGGCGCGGCAACCCCGGTTCATCGAGGTACATCGGCTGGGGGAATTCAACAAACGCGCAACCGATGTCGATGTGGTCACCGACCTGATGATCCACGATATTGATATTGTGCTGTCACTGATCCAGTCGGAACTGAAATCCGTATCAGCCACCGGAGCGCCGGTTGTGACCGATCATGTCGATATCGCCAACGCGCGTCTGGAATTTGGAAACGGAGCGGTTGCCAATGTCACTTCCAGCCGGGTATCGACACAACGGTTTCGCCGTATCCGGGTGTTTTCCGAGAATCGTTACCTGGGGTTGAATTTCCTGACCCAGCAATTGTCTGAAGTCAGGACGGGTAGGAAAAAGAAAGGCAGTAACTTCCCGGAACTGGAACGCCGGGATATTGATGTCTCCCCCCAACAACCCCTGAATGTCGAGTTGGCCCACTTCATTGACTGTGTCAATCATGGCCAGCGTCCTTTGGTCAGCGGTGAAGACGGCCTGGTCGCGGTTGAGGTGGCGGAAATGGTAAGAGCGAAGATTTTCCAGTCTGGATATTGACTGGCGAATCGAATGTGTATGAAGTGATAATCAGACCCGGGACTATGAATATGACCAGAGAATTGTTTCGTGAAGACGGCTACCTGAAATCCTGCAGGGCGAGGGTGACGGCTGTCTGGGCGGGTGGCGACCGATACGGCATATCGGTGGATCAAACCGTGTTTTATCCGTTGGGCGGAGGGCAGCCCGGAGACACGGGCACAATAACCCGCGCGGACGGCGTCGCCATTGGAGTGATTGATTGCTACAAGGACCGAACCACTGGTCAGCATCTGCACATCGTCAACCCGTGTGACAATATACCGGTGGTCGGGGAAGAGGTTAGGCTTTCACTGGATTGGGAGCGGCGTTATCGCCTGATGAGGATGCACAGTTGCATGCACATGCTGTGTGTAGCGGTTCCGGCCCCGGTCACCGGAGGGTCGATTCGGGACGGCAGTGGCCGGCTCGACTTCGATTTGCCGGAGCCGCCTGAAAAGGCTGATCTGGAGCGGCGATTGAATGAAATAATCCAGCGGGACCACCCGATGACCCTGCGCTGGATCACAGATGAGGAAATGGCGGCGCAGCCGGAGTTGATCCGCACCATGTCGGTCAAGCCGCCGATGGGCGCCGGCCAGGTCAGGCTGGTTCAGTTCGGTGGAGCGGATTTGCAGCCCTGTGGCGGAACCCATGTCGCCAGCAGTGGTGAAATCGGACCGGTTCGGGTCGAAAGCATCAAGAACAAGGGCAAGCAGAATCGCCGAATTACGATAGAGTTCGCTTGACCCGGGTTCTCTTGTCCCCGTTCAGCGAGACGGACGCGAAACGCTATGCCGGGATAATTGATCCGGGGTGTTGATGTTCTCGAACATATCTGCATTGTCGGAAAAGTCGACCGTGCAATAACCACACTGTTGATACCAGCGGTCAATTTTTCGCTCCCCGGAACGCAGGCAGGCAGGCAGGCTGTCGGTGAGGGAACGGTGAAGCAGCGCGTATACCGGCTGGATCCTGTCCTGTAGTCGAGCTACCACGATTTTGTTGTCGGACCCTGAAGTCGCCTCCATCATCCTCTCGCAATAGTCAACCGCCAGAATCGGGCCATCACACGGTACTGTAATCATCCAGTCAGTCCGGGTATGAATCAAGCCAGAGTACATCCCTGCCAGTGGCCCCTGGAAATCCGGATGTTGGTCCGGGACCACGGTATACCCATACTGCTGATATTCAGCAAGGTTGCGGTTCGCATTGATCAGGATATTTTCGCATTGAGGCGCCAGTTGCCCGAGGATAAGTCCAATCATTGTCTTTCCGTTCAGCATCAACAGTCCCTTATCCTGCCCCTGCATTCTCCTGGCCCTGCCGCCAGCCAGAATAAGCGCCGTCAGATTATCCGGCCGATCAGCCGAAATTCGATTTTGCACTGTTATCCCGGTGGATGGATGTCACGTTACCACTGTATTCGAGGTCTTCTGCGCTGGTTAATTTGCCCTCTGACAAAATCAGACGCTGGTCGGCGTGTTCGTTGAAAAACTGGAAATTGTGGCTGCTGATCACAATACCGACGCCAGCCTCTTTCAGGCGTTGTAAAAGCTCAAGCGTTCGCAAGGCGGAAGGGGTGTCCATATTAGCCACTGGTTCGTCCAGCAACAAAAACGGAGATTGCCGTAGCCATGCGCGGGCAAGCGCCACTCTTTGCTGTTGGCCGCCGGAAAGGGATTTTGCCGACAATGATTTGTGCTTCGACAGCATGGCCCATTGCAATGCATCATTGATGTCCCTGTCCCGCTGTCCTGAAATGGTGAAAGGCTTGAGGGCGATGGACAGATTTCTGGACACGCTGCCCTCGAACATATAAGGAGTCTGGTGCATATACATCAGATAACGCAATAATTCCTTTCTGCTTTGTTTTATCGACCTGCTGTGAAACCCAAAATCCACAGATCCCTGGTCCGGAGCAAGCAATCCGGATAATATCTTCAACAAGGTGGTCTTGCCGGCGCCATTTTCACCAGACAGCAGATAAATCCGCCCGCCGTGAATCGTGACCGTGACATCAATCAGGATTTCCGCGCCGGAAAATGATTTTGATATTTTTGTAAATTGTATTGCTGGATTATCAATCATATCGACAGTTTACCTCGACCCTGGAAATAATGCAGGAGCAAATTCAATAAAAAAGCCAGCGCAACCAGAACGATGCCAAGCGCTATGCCCTGGGAAAAATTGCCTTTGGTGGTTTCAAGCGCAATCGCGGTCGGAATATTACGGGTATGGTGCAGGATATTGCCACCCACCATCATCGAGGCGCCCACCTCCGCTATGATTCGCCCAAACCCGGCGAGCATTGCAGCAAGCAGTCCAAATTTGGCTTCATTGGAAATAAGTACGAATGCCATCAATGGTTTATATCCTATAGTTCGAGCTGTTTCCCACGCTCTGACATCAATCGCCTGAAATGCTGAATGACCCATTGAAATCAATATCGGCAGGCAAATGGCGATTTGCGCCAGCGCCATCGCCGTTTGTGTGAACAACAATTTCCAATCTCCGAGTGGCCCTTGTCTTGAAAGCAGGAGGTATAGAACCAGGCCAACCACAACAGCGGGGAATGCCAGAAAGGTGTTTGATAAGGATATGATCAGTCGTCGGCCGGGGAAATTGAAATAAGCAAGGGCAAAGGCGACGAACCATGCGAACGGACAGGCAATCACGATGGCGGCGCCGGATACTCGAAATGAGATTCCGATAATCTCCCACAGCTCCCGGTCGCCACTCAATAGCAGTGAGAATGCTTCCAGCGTCGCGGTAGACAGTGATTCCACTTGAAATGTTGATCCTGGATTTTGTCGTTCAATCTGACCAGATACGATATTTGTTCAGTATTTGGTATTTTATCCGAGGTCTACGGTAAAATACCCGGTCTGATTGCTTACATCCGGCCAGTTCCATCCGAATGGACAACCAGTTCGATCCGGGGACCAGACCTTCCCGGAACCATATCCGCCTGAATCCATAGTGATGCCCGAACCGATTTCCTGTAATTACGCCCCCGCCCGGATTCGGAACTTCTCGATTATCGCCCATGTCGACCACGGCAAGTCTACCCTGGCTGACCGTTTTATCCAGTTTTGCGGCGGCCTGGAAAAACGCGAAATGAAGGAACAGGTGCTGGATTCGATGGACCTTGAGCGAGAGCGGGGGATTACGATAAAAGCGCAAAGCGTCACTCTGGATTACCTGGCCCGTAATGGTCATCGGTATCAGTTGAATCTGATCGACACTCCGGGCCATGTTGATTTTTCCTATGAAGTGTCACGCTCACTGAACGCTTGCGAAGGAGCGTTGCTGGTGGTGGACGCCGCCCAGGGCGTGGAGGCGCAAACCGTGGCAAACTGTTATGCCGCAGTTGATCTCGGCCTGACTGTCATTCCCGTACTCAATAAAATCGACCTGCCTGCCGCGGAGCCGGACAGGGTGATTCAGGAGATTGAAGATGTTGTCGGCATAGACAGCAGCGGCGCCTTGCTGGTCAGCGCGAAAACCGGGCAGGGGGTTCTTGAAATACTGGAGCGGATCGTATTATCGCTGCCTTCTCCCGCAGGTTCTGTGGAGGCGCCGCTCAGCGCTCTGATTCTCGATTCCTGGTTCGATAATTATCTCGGAGTGGTGGCGCTGATACGGATCATGCAGGGACAGATAACGATCGGGAAAAACAAGATCAGAATGATGTCGTCCGGACGTGAGTTTCAGGTTGAAAACATCGGAGTGTTTACCCCGAAGCCGGTTCAGGTTGAGTCGCTCAGTGTGGGCAATGTCGGGTATCTGACCGCAGGCCTGAAGGAAATCCGGTCAGCCAGGGTCGGCGATACCATCACGTTGGGAAACCGCCCGGCCCAGTCCCCCCTGCCGGGCTTCAAGGAGGTCCAGCCAACCGTGTTTGCGGGCCTGTATCCGGTCAATGGCGCCGATTTTGAGGCATTCCGGGTAGCCTTGAACAAACTCAGCCTGAATGACGCTTCCCTGTCTTTTGAGCCTGAATCCTCACAAGCGCTCGGATTTGGCTTCCGATGCGGTTTTCTGGGTATGCTGCACATGGAAATTGTCCAGGAACGTCTCGAACGGGAGTATCGGCTTGACCTGATTACCACTGCGCCTACCGTGGTTTATGATGTGCTGAAAAAAAACGGCGAATCCATATTGATTGACAATCCGGCGGATTTGCCGGAGCCGTCGGCCATTGAAACAATCCGGGAACCGTTCATTATCGCGCGGATACTGGCGCCGCACGATTATGTCGGAGCTGTCATCACGCTGTGTGTCGAAAAACGGGGAATACAGAAAAACATTCAATACCATGGACGTCAGGTGATGATCGAATTCGAGATGCCCTTGAGTGAAATCGTCATGGATTTCTTCGACCGGTTGAAATCGGTAAGCCGGGGCTATGGTTCGCTGGATTATGAGTTTATCGGCAGTCAGCCTGCCGATATGGTGAAAGTGGATATCCTGATCAACGGGGAGAAAGTGGGGCCGCTGGCGGTCCTTGCGCACAGGGGACAGAGTCAATACCGTGCCCGCGAACTGGTTAAACGCTTGCGGGCGCTGATTCCAAGACAAATGTTTGATGTGGCGATCCAGGCGGCGATCGGGACCCGGATCATTGCCCGGGAAACGGTAAAGGCTCTAAGAAAGAATGTCACCGCGAAATGCTACGGCGGTGACATCACGCGCAAAAGAAAACTGCTGGAGAAACAAAAAGCGGGGAAGAAGCGAATGAAGCAGATCGGTTCGGTTGAAATCCCGCAGGAGGCATTTCTTTGCGTATTAAAAGTCAATCGGGACTGATATTAAGGTAGAATCGCCCCCATTTAATCCAGGTTCAAATTCAAAGGGGTTGTATGGATTTTTCGCTCGTACTGTTTGTCGCGTTGCTGGTTTCAGGAGGCATTCTGTTGCTTGCAAAATTGCTGGGCCGCAGGAAACGAAGGTCGATTATCGTAGAATATGCCAGGGCGCTGTTTCCGGTTATTCTGTTCGTTTTCGTATTGCGCTCATTTGTGATTGAGCCGTTCAGAATTCCGTCGGGTTCCATGCTGCCGGGTTTGCATATCGGGGATTTCATCCTGGTCAACAAATTCAAATATGGAATACGCCTGCCGGTGGTCAACATGAAGGTCATTCCCATCGACAGCCCCGAACGCGGAGACGTGATCGTGTTTCGATACCCCCAGAACCCTAAACTGAATTTCATCAAGCGGGTGATTGGTCTGCCGGGCGACAGGCTTTCATACGTAGACAAGAGACTCACGATCAACGGAGAACCGGTTGAAACGCAGGATGATGGACGATACGCCTACGTGCAGGACAAGTTGAAGGGAGCATCAGCCGGTCAACTGGTGGAAACGATTGATGGCGATGACCATCTCATTATACTCGATGATCAGGGTTTTACGCGCAATCTTGAAGAAGTCAATGTCCCTGAAGGGCATTATTTCGTGATGGGAGATAACCGGGATCACAGCAATGACAGCCGGTACTGGGGCTTTGTGCCGGAAAGCAACGTGGTCGGTGAGGCTTTTTTCATCTGGTTCAGCTGGAAAAGCGCCAGTGGAGGCGGTGTGGAATGGGGTCGAATCGGCAACACAATCGAATAAACTCATTCGATACAGGTACGGGTAAATCGGTTGATTGCCAATGTGATTGACATTGACGCGGTTGAACGGGCGCTGGATTATCAATTCAACCATCGTGACTTGCTCTATCTGGCATTGTCACACCGCAGCAACATGGATTTGCCGAACAATCAGCGCCTGGAATATCTGGGCGACAGCATTATCGGGTTCTTCATATCGCAATCATTGTACCGGCTTTTCCCGCAGTTGAATGAGGGAGACCTGACTGCGATGAGAGCGCGGCTGGTGCGAAATACCACACTGGCGTCCCTGGCGCGGGAATTGCGTCTGGATCGTTATTTGATAATGTCCGACGGAGAGCTGAAAAATAATGGCCGCAATCGTGTTTCTGCATTAGCTGATGCTTTCGAAGCGGTCGTCGGCGCTGTTTATCTGGATGGGGGCATTGAATCGGTCAACCAGTTCCTCGACAGAACGTACCGGACGCTGCTTGAGCATATTCAACCACGTGATCTCAAGGACAGTAAAACCCGGTTACAGGAAAGACTGCAGAAGGACGACTGCCTGTTGCCGATCTACCGTGTTTTAAGACAGGACGGTGAGGCGCACGACCTGACCTTCGAGGTTTCCTGTTCAGCGCCGGGAATCAACCAGACGTTTATTGCCCGGGGCCCAAGCCGTAAAGCCGCGGAACAGGCGGCAGCCGAACAGGCGCTGGCAGCGCTGGACAAACAGGATTGCCGATGACTGACAACCACAAATTCGGGTTTGCCGCATTGATCGGTCCGCCCAATGCCGGGAAATCGACACTGTTGAATCAGATTGTCGGACAGAAAATCTCGATTATCTCCCGGCGCCCGCAAACCACATGGCACAGAATTCTCGGTATAACAACCACCCCGGACTACCAGATCGCTTTTGTTGACACGCCCGGACTACACGACAACCAGCATAAAAATCTCAACCGGCAGATCAACCGGACCGCAATCAGCAGTTTGTCGGATGTCGATATTATTCTTTTCATGATGGATCATCGCGGCTGGAACGAGGAATTGGTCCGGATTTTCAATCCGGTAAAATCCAGGGATGTCCCGGTTATCCTGATCATCAATAAAATCGACCGGCTAAAGGACAAATCCCGATTGTTGCCAATCATGCGCGAATCCAGGCAAATTCATGACTTCCGGGAAATAATCCCCTTGTCCGCTGTAAAACTGGACGACAAAGACAGCTTCCTGGCATTGGTTGCCAGCTACCTGTCCGATGGCCCGCGCGGTTTCCCGGAAGATCAGGTCACGGACCGCTCCGACCGCTTTATAGCCGCTGAATTGATCAGGGAACAGATTTTCATAAAGCTGAGGGAGGAGTTGCCTTATGCGATTGCAACCGAGGTGGTCAGATTCGAGGTCAACGAGCGCGATGTTCTCTGTATCGACGCAGTTGTATGGGCCGGGAAAAACAGCCAGAAGTCGATCATTATCGGTAAGAACGGAAGCCGGTTAAAGCAAATAGGGACTGATGCGAGACTTCAGATCGAGAAAAAATTTTCGCACAGGGTATTTCTGAATTTGTGGGTCAGGATCAGGAAAGAGTCCAGGGTCAGTTACTTGTGAATCGGAAAAAAGTCGATCAGCAAGCCGGATTCATTCTTCATCGGCGGCCATACAGTGAAAGCAGCCTGCTGGTGGAGGTGTTTACCCGGGAATTCGGACGGCTGACGCTGATTGCCAAAGGATGCAGAAAGAAAAAAACACAGCCCCAGGGGTTGTTTCTGCCCTTCAAGCCCTTGTTGATCAGCTGGGTCGGCAGAGGAGAGCTGCCAATCCTGACCGGGATCGAGCAACCCGGCTTCACACCGTCCCTGTCGGGGGCGAGGGTCGGTTGCGGATATTATATCAACGAGTTGATCCTGAAACTGCTGCACCGACATGATGCCCATGAAGCGCTATTCGAGAAATATCAGGAACAGATGCTGGCCTTGACAGATCAGCAGAATCCGTTTGTCGTATTGCGGGTTTTCGAGAAATATCTGCTCAGGGAGATTGGCTTCGGTTTGATCCTTGACCACGACGTTGAAACCGGGGAGGCGATCAGGCACGATATGAATTACCGCTATTTTCCCGAGAAAGGGCCGGTACTGGCAACCAGCCACGAGAGCGGTGTCATCAGTGGATCAACATTGATCGCGCTGGACAAGGAACAGTTCCTGACCAGAGAAGACCAACGGCAAGCCAACAGGCTGACCCGGTATCTGATTGATCTGCAACTGAACGGGAAGCCCCTGCGTACCCGCCGGGTAATTCGTGAAATGAAACGCTTCCAGTACAGTCAACTACCTTCTACTTCCCCGGCATCTACAAATCCGTAATCGTCCCCTCAAACGCCTCGGCGGCAAAACCGAGAGTCTCAACCAGGGTAGGGTGTGGATGGATGGATAGTCCGATGTCCCGGGCATCGGCATTCATCTCTATTGCAAGTACCGCTTCCCCGATCAGATCCCCCGCATTGCTGCCGGTAATGCCGGCGCCAATGATCTGTTCCGTGTTCTTGTCAAATAACAGCTTGGTCAATCCTTCGCTTCGTCCCTGGGACAGGGAACGGCCGCTGGCAGCCCAGGGGAAAACTCCCTTGCCATATTCAAGTCCCTTTGCTTTTGCCTCGGATTCAGTGACCCCCACCCAGGCAATTTCAGGGTCGGTATAGGCTACGTTCGGAATAACACGCGCATCGAAACCACTTTTCATGCCTGCCGCGACTTCAGCCGCGACCTTGCCTTCGTGAACCGCCTTGTGGGCCAGCATCGGCTGTCCAACGACGTCGCCGATCGCAAAAATATGAGGAACAGAGGTTCGCTGCTGGTTGTCCACCTCGATGAATCCCTGTTTGTCAACCACTACGCCAGACTGTTCCGCGTTGATCCGGTTACCATTAGGGGCACGACCCACTGCAACCAGAACACGGTCGAATATTCTGTTTTTCGGGGCGTCTTTCCCTGCAAAATGGACCTTGACTCCATTTTCAAGCGGCTCCATTCGGGTAACCCGGGTATTCAGCCAGATATGTTCGTACTGTTTCCGGATTCTTTTCATGAGCGGCCTGACCAGGTCAGCGTCGGCGCCGGCTATCAATCCATCCATCATTTCAACGATGCTGATTTTGCTGCCAAGCGAGTGATAGACCGTCGCCATCTCAAGACCGATAATTCCACCACCGATGACCAGCAGTTTTTGCGGTATATCGGCAAGTTCAAGCGCTCCGGTTGAGTCCATCACCCGCTCGTCTTCGACCGGGAACCCTGGAATTTCCGTCGCCTGTGAACCGACTGCGATAATTGCCTGATCAAATGATATGGATTCGGTTTTGCCTTCTGATTCGACTTCCAGCCTGTTCGTCCCGGTAAATTTCCCGGTTCCTTGCACGATGGTGACCTTTCGCTTCCTGGCCAGTCCCTCCAGTCCCAGGGTCAGCTGGCGGACGATGCCGTTTTTCCATTTGAGTGTTTGTTGCAGGTCAATCCCCGGAGGTGGCCAGGTCAGCCCGATTTCACTGGCCTCTGAGGCGTCCGAGACGACTTTCGCGACATGAAGCAATGCCTTGGAAGGAATGCAGCCGACATTCAGGCAGACGCCGCCCAGACACGGATAGCGCTCAACCAGGATGACCTCCAGCCCAAGGTCCGCCGCCCGAAACGCGGCGGTGTAACCACCCGGCCCCGAGCCGAGCACAACCAGTTGGGCGTGACGCTCTCCCCGCACGGTCACACTCTCCTGACCAGACGTTCAAGTTCCAATAAATAATACATACTGGTCAATAATATAAAGGAAATAGTTAAAGTAATATCTAAAGTGATAAACGCCGGACATCGGCAAACGAACGGGTCAGACGGGAGACAAATCGCGCCGCCTCTGCACCGTCCACCACGCGATGGTCATAAGACAGGCTCAATGGCAGAATCAGTCTCGGAACAAAATCCTGATCATTCCATACAGGCGTCATTCTGGCGCGGGCAATGCCCAGAATGGCGACTTCCGGGGCATTGACGATGGGAGTAAACGCGATACCCCCAATCCCTCCCAGACTTGAGATAGTGATACACCCGCCTTTCAGATCATCCGGCCTGAGTTTGTTGTTACGCGCCCGTTCGCTCAAATCCCCAAGCTCCTGTGCCAGAGTGAAGATACTTTTCCGGTCCGCATCGCGAATCACCGGCGCTACCAGTCCATCGGGCGTATCAATTGCGATGCCGATGTTAAAATACCGTTTCAATATCAACTGTTCGCCGCCGGGCGCCAGCGAAGCATTGAAATTCGGGTATTCTTTCAGCGCCCCGACCAGGGCCTTGATGGCGAAAGACAGCAGGGTGATACGGAGGCCCTTCTTCGAAGCTTCCGCTTTCAGCGATTGTCTGAACTCCTCCAGTTCGGTAATGTCGGCTTCATCATGATGGGTGACATGGGGCACGTTCAACCACGCCCGTTGCAAATGTGGGCCGGACAATTTCCTGATACGGGTCAACTTGACGGTTTCTACGTCGCCAAACTCAGAAAAATCAATTTCCGGGACGGCGGGGATGCCCAATCCTTCCGGGGGTTTCTCTAATTGCCTTTTGACCCAGTTTTTCACATCCTCCTTCAATATCCTGCCTTTGGGACCACTTCCGGCGATCAAATTCAAATCAGCGCCGAGTTCCCGGGCGAAACGTCGAATCCCCGGACTCGCATGGGGCAGGGGATTCGGCGCTTGCGCCCCCCACCACACTCGCTTCGCGGGTTGTGACTCCCCCTCCAGAGCCTGCCCCCGGCTTGATCGGGGAGGGGAGTGATTTCCCGCTACCGGCTCATCAGTGGGCTGGCGCCTCCCGGTCAAGCCGGGGGCAGGCTCTTGTGTCGCCGCTCCCCCCACCGAATCAGCCATCGCCTGACGGCGAGCCTTCTTCGACTCCCCCTCAAGGGGGGAGTGATCAGACGGCCCACTCGTCCCAGCGATCCAATCACTCCCCCCTTGAGGGGGAGTCGGCGATACAAGAGCGCCAGCTCGCCGGGGAGCCGGTGGGGGGGCGGTCTCCGCCTCTACAATCTCCGCTACCAGCGCCCCTTCACTGACCCGGTCCCCGATTGAAACCGAGATACTCGCCACCGTCCCGCTAACCGGGCTCGGAATTTCCATTGTGGCCTTGTCACTTTCGAGCGTAATGATCGGATCTTCAACGGTAATCGCGTCACCGACACCAGCCAGCACCTCAATCACTTCGACCTCATCGAAATCACCAATATCGGGAATCGTGATCCGCGTCATTTCCGTCATACCGTGACCGGGTTCGGTTTGTCGACTTCGATACCGAGCTTCTGGCGGGCCTCTTCCAGGCTCTCAGGTGGGAACAACTCCATATTGGACAGCGCCGTTAGCGCCGTATGGGTAATATGGTAGCGATCCACCTCGAAGAATTTACGTAACTTTTCCCGGGTATCGCTGCGGCCATACCCATCTGTCCCCAGCACATGATACTGGTTGGGAACAAACGCCCTGATCTGTTCGGCATACAGCCGGATGTAGTCGGTAGCCGCGATAACCGGCCCCCCGGTATTGCCCAGACACATTTCCACATAACTTTGCCTCGGGGTATACTCCGGATCCGCTGAATGCAACCGGTTTTCCCGCTGTACATTGTGCCCGTCCCGCGCCAGTTCGTTGAAACTGGTCACGCTCCAGATATCGGCGCTGACTCCGTAATCCTCGTCCAGCAATACGGCCGCCGCCTCAATCTCCCGAACGATGGCGCCACCGCCCAGCAACTGTACCTTGTGAACATTCTCCTTGCCTCCGGTCCGCTTGAGCAGATACATTCCCTTGAGAATGCCTTCTTCGGCGTTTTCAGGCATTGCGGGGTGAGGATAATTTTCATTCATTACCGTAATGTAGTAATAAACGCTTTCCTGTTTCTGATACATACGGCGCAATCCGTCATAAATGATCACAGCCAGTTCATAACAATAGGCCGGGTCGTAGGAAACACAGTTCGGGACCGTGGACGCCAGGACCAGACTGTGTCCGTCCTGGTGCTGCAATCCCTCACCAGCCAGCGTGGTTCTGCCAGCGGTCCCCCCCATGATGAACCCGCGCGCCCGACTGTCGCCGGCCGCCCAGCACAGATCGCCAATGCGCTGGAACCCGAACATCGAATAGAGGATATAAAATGGAATGGTGAACAGGTCATGGTTGCTGTAGGAGGTTCCGGAGGCAATCCATGACGACATCGCGCCGGCTTCGTTAATGCCTTCCTGGAGTACCTGACCCGTCTTGTCTTCGCGGTAGAACATCAACTGGTCCGAATCGACCGGCTCATATAATTGTCCTTCAGGGGAGTAAATGCCGAGCTGCCTGAACATGCCTTCCATGCCGAATGTACGGGATTCATCCGGAATGATCGGTACGATGTAATCCTTCAATTCCTTGTCCCTGACCAGCGCAGACAGAATTCTGACAAAAGCCATGGTGGTCGAGATTTTGCGCTCGCCCGCGCCTTCCAGCTGGGACTTGAAAATGTCCACCTTCGGCAACCGGAATCCGGGGACGCTTACACTTCTGCGGGCCGGCAGGAAGCCGCCCAGTCTCTCCCTTCGTTCCAGAATATAACGCACTTCCGGAGAATCTCTTTCAGGACGGTAAAAGGGCGCTTTGGCAACTTCCTCATCCGTCAACGGGATGTTGAACCGGTCCCGAAACGCCAGCAGCGCTTCCTCTCCCATTTTTTTCTGCTGGTGGGTGGTATTCTGCCCCTCTCCCGCCTCACCCATGCCGTAACCCTTTACGGTTTTCGCCAGTATGACTGTGGGTTGGCCGACATGATGAGTAGCCGCATGGTAGGCCGCATAGATTTTATGCGGGTCGTGGCCGCCCCGATTCAAACGCCAGATATCCTCGTCGGTCATATTGGCGACCATGGCTTTCAATTCAGGGTTTTTGCCGAAAAACTTTTCCCGGACATAGGCACCGTCATTGGCCTTGAATGCCTGGTATTCGCCATCCACGGCTTCTTCCATGCGTTGTTTCAACAATCCCTTGTCATCGCGCATCAGCAGTTTGTCCCAGTATCCGCCCCAGATCAGTTTGATGACGTTCCAGCCTGAGCCGCGAAAATCGCCTTCCAGTTCCTGAATGATCTTGCCGTTTCCCCGCACCGGGCCGTCCAGTCTTTGCAGATTGCAATTCACCACAAAGATCAGATTATCCAGTTTTTCGCGGCCTGCGATGGCCAGCGCTCCCATTGATTCGGGTTCGTCCATTTCCCCATCACCCAGAAATGCCCAGATTTTGCGGTCACCGGCGTCAATCAATCCACGGTTATGCAGGTATTTCATGAACCGGGCCTGATAAATTGCCATGATCGGCCCGAGCCCCATGGAAACTGTGGGAAATTGCCAGAAATCGGGCATCAGCCATGGATGGGGATAAGAGGACAGTCCACAACCATCGGCCTCCTGGCGAAACAGCCGGAGATCTTCCTTGTTCAAACGCCCCTCAAGATAGGCTCTTGCATAAATTCCGGGAGCGGAATGCCCCTGGATGAAAATCATGTCACCCGGATGATCGGAGGTACTGGCGCGCCAGAAATGGTTGAAACCGACGTCGTACAGGGTCGCCGCAGACGCGAAACTGGCAATATGCCCGCCGAGTTCACTGGAGATTCGATTGGCCCGGATCACCATCGCCATCGCATTCCAGCGAATCAATGCCCTGATTCGCCTCTCCAGCCCATGGTCTCCCGGACTCGGTTGCTCCTTATGGGTTGGAATCGTGTTCAGATAAGCGGTATTGGCCTGATAGGGGATATGAATTCCGGTTCTTCTGGCATGACCTATCAGGGATTCAATCAGAAAATGCGCGCGCTCATGACCGTCCGCCTGAATAACAGACATCAGGGCATCCCGCCACTCGTTTGTCTCGGTGGCGTCAATATCCATTTTATGGTCAGGCATATCAGTCGAACGGTCCAGGTTGAATCCATTTTAGCATGATGCGAAGTATGAATGTTGCAGGTTCAGGAGCGGAAGGATCAAGGATTATCTGTCAAGAGCGTTTCGTCCTTGTGAAACGGGCCTTGTTTCTATACAATCCACACCACAAATTTCTTTCAACTCCTTTCTTCACCCTTGACGAAATCGAAGATTCCAGGGGGAAGATACAACTCACAGGGAGAATTTATGAGACATTACGAAATCGTTTTTCTGGTCCATCCGGATCAGAGCGAACAGGTGCCGGCCATGATTGATCGTTTCAAGGATATGGTCACATCCGGCAACGGCAGGATTCACCGTGTTGAAGACTGGGGACGCCGGCGTTTGGCCTACATGATCAATGACGTTCACAAGGCGCATTACATCATGATCAATATCGAATGCAGCCTGGATGTGTTGCGGGATATCGAGCGAAACTTCAAATTCAACGACTCGGTTCTGCGCCACCTGGTGATACGCCGGAAACAGGCCATTACCGAAGAATCCAGTATGGCCAGGGCAAAGGCGCGGGAAAACGCGGCGGAAGCGGCAAAAGAGGCGGGTTCGGCCGGTGGTTCAGGCGTCCAGAAAACCAGAGCCCCCGAACAAGTTGATAACAACAAAATGATGGAGGCAGCCTGATGGCCAGATTTCAACGAAGACCCCGGTTTTGTAAATTTACCGCCGAAGGAATCGAATCCATTGATTACAAGGATATTGACATCCTGATCGCGAATACAAGCGACACGGGCAAGATCCTGCCGCGAAGAAGTACCGGAACGAAAACGCATTTTCAGCGGCAGTTGTCAACTGCGGTCAAACGCGCCCGGTTTCTTGCATTGATTCAATATACGGACCAACACGAATAACCGGGAGATATTATTATGGAAGTCATTTTACTGGAGAAAATACCCAATACCGGAGATATTGGTGATTTGGTGAATGTTCGTAATGGCCATGCCAGGAATTTCCTGATTCCCCGGAAAAAAGCCATGCGGGCAACGCCTGAAGCAAAGGCTCTGGCAGAAGAGAAACGTCTGAGGGTTGCCGCGGACCAGGCCAGCCGATTACAGAAGGCGCAGATACGCGCAGAACAGGCGATCCGGGAAATATCGTTGTCGCGTCTTTGTGGTGAAGAAGGCCAGCTCTATGGTTCCGTATCGCCGGTCGATATCGCACAAGAGATGAATGAAGCCGGATCCGATATTGATAAATCTGAAATCCATCAACCGGATGGACCCATAAAACAGATCGGTGACTTTGAGGCGGACGTGATTCTCCATCCGGAGGTGCGTTTTACAGTCAGTATCCACGTGGAGGCAGAGTAGGGTATCCGGCATAATTTGATCAACTGATGGCAGTCTCACCAAAGCTTCCTCCCCAGGCGCTGGAGGCCGAACAGTCGCTCCTCGGAGGACTGCTACTGGATAATATGAAATGGGACGAGGTCGTGGAGGAGGTAGGCGATCAGGATTTTTACAATCAGAACCATCGCCTGATTTTTCAGGCCATTGGCGGTTTGCAGGCCGCCGGACAACCGGCAGACGCAGTCACTGCTTCGCAATGGCTGGCTTCAAACGACAAGCTGGAAGCCGTGGGCGGCCTGACCTATATTGGAACTCTCGCGAATAACACGCCCAGTACGGCAAACATCCTCACCTACGCCAGAATTGTCAGGGACCAGGCTATTCTGCGGTCGCTGATATCGGCTGCCAACGAGATATCCGATTCATCCTACAATCCCGAAGGAAAAACCCCGCGGGAAATACTGGATCACGCGGAAAGCCTGGTTTTCGATATTTCGGAGCGCGATGGAGTGCGTACAAGGGGATTTACCCCGATACAGGACCTGCTCCAGCGTTCGATCAATCGAATTGAATTATTGTCCGAATCGAAGGAAGTGGTTACCGGTGTCCCGACCGGCTTTTCAGATGTCGATAGCCAGACTTCCGGGCTGCAGCAGGGTGACCTGATCATCATCGCGGGTCGGCCTTCGATGGGCAAAACATCATTCGCGATGAATATCGCCGAATATGTCGCCGTCGAAAAAAATCTGCCAGTCGCGATTTTCAGTATGGAGATGCCGGGTGAGCAATTGGCGATGCGTATGTTGTCTTCGCTGGGCCGGATCAACTCCAACAAGGTCAGAACCGGACGTTTGACCGATGAGGACTGGCCGAGGTTGTATTCCGCGATTGGGATACTGGACAAGGCGCCCGTCTTTATTGATGACTCCGCCGGGCTGAACACGCTGGATTTGCAATCAAGGGCACGGAGACTGATGCGGGAGAACCAGCAACTGGGATTGATTATTATTGATTATCTGCAACTGATGAATTCCCCGGACAGTAATGAGAACCGCGCCACTGAAATTTCCGGTATTACACGGGCATTGAAAATCCTGGCCAAGGAATTGCATGTTCCAGTGGTCGCGCTCTCGCAGTTGAACCGGAGTCTTGAACAAAGACCCAACAAGCGGCCCGTGATGTCGGATTTAAGGGAATCCGGCGCCATTGAGCAGGACGCGGATGTGATCTTCTTTATTTACCGGGACGAAGTCTACAATGAAGAGACCAGCCAAAAAGGAGTGGCTGAACTGATTATCGGCAAACAAAGAAATGGGCCGATCGGTACCACGAGACTCACCTTCAGAGGGGAGTTTACGCGCTTCGAGAATTTTGCGGCGCCCGGTATGGTTGATCCATAGCCAACTGCCGATCGTCAATCCAGATGCCATATTGTCCTTGACCGCAACCCGTTCATCACGAGGAACCGGACTTCTGCGCGCCTGGGCGGTGATTGATTTGCAGGCGCTGCGCCATAATATTTCCGTTATACGGAAACTCGCTCCCCATTCCAGAATCATGGCGGTAGTCAAGGCGGATGCCTATGGACATGGCCTGGCCGCCATTACCGAATCGATACGCCAACAGGTAGACGGGTTCGCTGTGGCTACATTATCCGAAGGCATTCTTTGCCGTCAAACCCAGGACTGCCGACCGATTGTCGCGCTGTCTGAATTCTGGCATGCGTCACAACTGGCGGAGTTCGAGAAATATGATATTCAACCTGTGATTCATAGCCGCCGGCAGGTTGACTGGTTGCAAGCCTGGTCGGGGAAGCCGCTGACTGTCTGGGTCAAATTCGATACGGGCATGAATCGACTGGGGATTACCGATCAGCAACTGGCGAAAATCTGCGCCTCATTGCAGACACTTGAATCAATCGAGACAGTCAGGGTCCTTTCCCATCTGGCCAATGCCGATATTCCGGATGACCGATATACGGACAGACAACTGGAAAAGTTTGAATCTGCCTGTCTGTCGTTGTCATGCGAAAAGAGTCTGGCAAATTCGGCCGGAATCATGCGAAGGCAGGATACTCACAAGGACTGGGTTCGCCCCGGCTTGATGTTGTATGGCGCTTCGCCATTCGCTGGCGGGGAAGCGGACGATGTGAACCTGCGTCCGGTGATGCAGCTCAAGGCGCGGCTGATCTCAGTCAAGTTCGTTGACAGGAATCAGCCAATCGGCTATGGAGGTCTCTATCGTACCCGGCGCCGGTCGCGGATTGGCATTGTCGGGCTGGGTTATGGAGATGGTTATCCCTGGAATATTGATGCAAGAGCCTGTGTCCTGATTCACGGCAGGAGAGCGCCGCTCACAGGTCGGGTTTCGATGGACATGATCGCGATAGATGTCACGGACCATGACGCGGTCGAGATCGGCGATGAAGTGACATTGTGGGGAGATGGTTTGCCAGTGGAAGAAGTGGCCGGGTGGGCGCAAACCATTCCTTACGAATTGTTGAGCAAGATCACATCCCGGATTCCCCGAATTGCGATCACGGATACGAAACATGGCTAAATCATCGCCGAAGACGGTTTTCATCTGTTCCGGTTGCGGGGCGCAAAACCTGAAATGGTCCGGACAATGCGGGGATTGCGGCGCCTGGAATACACTGGTGGAACAACAGATTGAAAAAAAACCCGCGGCGCGATTTTCCGGATTCGCCCCGAAAGCGCAGGTTCGGATACTGGGCGACATCCGCGCCAGTCAAACGGAAAGACTGTCGTGCGGAAGCGCCGAATTTGATCGGGCGCTGGGAGGCGGGCTGGTGGCCGGTTCCGTAGCGCTGATTGGCGGCGCTCCGGGAATTGGCAAATCCACCCTGCTGTTGCAAAACCTGTGTTACATCAGCCGCAATGCAAAGGCGCTCTATGTAACGGGAGAGGAGTCCGCAGAGCAGGTCGCGCTTCGATCACGGCGAATTGGCCTGGACTCTGGCCGATTGAATGTGATGGCTGAAAACAGGCTTGAGAACCTGCTTGAAGTCGTGTGCGCGGAATCCCCCGATGTGCTGGTGGTGGATTCAATCCAGACTTTTTACAGCGATGCCCTGAGCGCGGCGCCCGGCAGCGTTTCCCAGGTTCGTGAATGCGCGGCCAGTCTGATCAGATATGCCAAATGCAGTAATTGCCGTTTGATCCTGGTGGGTCATGTGACCAAGGAAGGGGCTCTGGCCGGTCCCCGTGTACTTGAACACATGGTGGACAGTGTCCTGTATTTCGAGGGCGACAGTTCACACAGTTTCCGCGTGATTCGGGCGGTCAAGAATCGTTTCGGAGCCGTGAACGAGATTGGCGTATTCGCGATGACGGAACAGGGGTTGAAGGATGTGAGCAATCCTTCCGCGATGTTTGTCAGCAAATACGGCGCTGAAAAACCGGGCAGCGTGGTTCTGGCGACCCAGGAGGGAACCCGTCCCCTGCTGGTTGAAATTCAGGCGCTGGTGGATGACAGCGTTCTTGCGAATCCCCGGAGACTGTGTGTCGGCCTGGAACACAATCGATTGGCCATGTTGCTCGCCATTGCTCATCGCCATGCGGGAGTCTCGCTGAATCAGTACGATGTGTTCGTCAATGCCGCCGGAGGAATCAGGGTATCCGAAACCGGGGCCGATCTGGCTGTTTTGCTGGCCATTTTGTCGAGCGTCAGAAATCGGGCGATGGGCAGCGACCTGGTCGTGTTCGGCGAGATTGGCTTGTCCGGGGAGTTGCGCCCGGTGCAAAGAGGAATCGAGCGCCTGCAGGAAGCTCAAAGATCGGGATTCAGGCGCGCGTTGATTCCCGCGGCGAACAAACCGAAATCTCCCACGGGTGACCTGGAAATTATTGCGCCCCGGAGAATAGAGGACGCGATTCAAATACTGGAAATCTGAGCTTTCGGGTATAATCCGGACTCCGCCCGGGACTGAACCGGGTCGAAACAGAAAATAACGAGGAATAAAATGTTCAAGAAATTTCAAACCGCGGTTTCTGCGGCGCTCCTGCTTCTGCCGGTTTACGGCTCGGCGCAAGAGGAATCCAGACTGGACACGGAGAAAAAGACGTACAGTTATGCCTTTGGCTTGAGAATCGGGGAAGAATTGCTGATGCAGTTCAACGCTGAAAATGGCTTTGAAATGGAGGCGTTGCTTGAAGGTCTGGTGACATCCGTATCCGGGAAAGACCGGTTGTTGAGTGACGATGAGGTTGAATCAGCCATTTACAAGCGGGAACAGGAACTGATCGCCATGGAAAACCGGAAAGCTCTGGACAAACTGGAAGCCAGCAAGGTATTTCTGGAGCAAAACAGCGCTATCGAGGGAGTGACTGTGACCGAAAGCGGTCTCCAGTACCAGGAGCTTTCTGCAGGGGAGGGCGACAGCCCGTCCCTGACCGATACCGTTCTGGTTCATTACCATGGTACGCTGATGGACGGCGCTGTGTTTGACAGCAGCTATGATCGGGGACAGCCTGTTTCATTTTCGTTGCAGTCCATCATTCCCGGCTGGCAGGAAGCGCTTCAATTGATGAAACCCGGTGATAAATGGCGCGTGGCGCTACCGCCGGACCTGGCTTATGGCTCCGGAGGCGCAGGACCGATCGGCCCGAATGAAGTATTGCTGTTTGATATCGAGTTGCTGGAGGTCGACAAACCAGAGAATCAAATCTCCAAATAAGATCAGTTCAGCAATTCGAGTCCATTATGGTTGCAAATTCATGACACTCAGCCCCCTGTATCAATCAGGCTGACCAGTTCTTCAAGGCCCTGTTCGATTCTGGAGGTTTTGATGGAAGAAAACCCGAGTCTGAAAAAATTTCCGGGAGGGTTGGCCTGATGAAAAAAAACTTCACCCGCTTCAAACAGGATTCCGGACTGGATGGCTCTTTGCGCCAGTTTTCCGGAATCAAGGTCGCCAGGCCCTTCCACCCAGAACGCGGAGCCGCCAAAAGTAGGGGCCCGGCTGTGACCGGAGAAATGCCGTTTCAACAGTTCTCCCATCAAAGACCAGCGCTCATGCAGTGTCTGGCTGAGTTTCGTGATTAACGCATCATGGTATCCGCGCTTCAGGAATTCGGCAATGATGAACTGGTTATTGCCTGGCGGGTGTCGCAACATCAATCTGCGCAGCGCGCGGGCTTCCCGAATGAACTTACGCGGCGCAACCAGATAACCGAGACGAATACCGGGCGCCAGCGTTTTCGACAAACTTCCGATATAGATCACTCTGCCATCGCTATCCAGGCTCTTTAATGCACGGGTGGGTTCGCCGACATAATTAAATTCTGATTCATAGTCATCCTCAATAATGATGACGTCATGCTTGTGGGCCTGCTCCATCAATTCATTCCGTCGTTCCCTCGGCATCGTCACCGTGGTCGGATAGTGATGGCTCGGGGTGGTGTATATACAATGACATTGCGCGACCCGTTCGTCTGGTATCAATCCGCAATGATCTACGCCAAGGGGGTGAATGTTCGGGGTGAAAACAGCAAACGTATTCTTTGCGTCAACATAACCCGGATTCTCGAAGCCGACAGTCCTGTCCAGGTTGAGCAGGAGTTGCGCTGCAATATACAGCCCCTGCTGGGCGCCTACCGTTACCAGTATTTCATCTTCTTCCGCCCATACACCGCGCCGGGGGAGTATTTTCTTATGGATCTGCTCAATTAATTCCGGATGGTCCTGGTCGATCAAATCCTTTGCCCAATTATGAATCGCATGGACCGTAGTCGCTTCCCGGGCACATTCCCGCCAGTCGGCAATCGGGAAAATATCCCGATCATATTGACCGCAAATAAACGGGTACGGATACTGACTCCAGTTGACCGGTTTCAGATTTTGCCGAAAAGCATCCGGTTCAACGGCCAGTTTTTTGCGCCAGTCAACCGTGCTGTCAAGCAAGCGGGATTGTTTGGGGGTGTTGATCCGGCCTTTCAGTATTTCGCGATTCACGTAAAATCCGCTTCTTTCCCTGGAAATCAGGAATCCTTCATCAACCAGGTGCTGGTAGGCATGAACAACCGTATTGCGCGCAACGGATAATTGACGGGCCAGCTTTCTGGTCGAGGGCAGCGGTGAGTCCAGCGCCAGATGACCTCCCAGAATGGAATTGACCATCATCTCCTGAATCCGGGAGCGCAAAGTTCCTTTCCCGTCGGATGAAAGTTGAAACAGGTATTCAGTCACAATATCCGGATTTTAGTGCGATTAATGGCTGTTTTACAGCGAACCGGCCAATATTTGTTCGATTATTTGATAACGGGCAGGTGGACATCTGTATCGAAGCTCTATATGATTGCACACTGGATTGCGATGCAGTTGTTCAGATTGCGTCTCGAATGATAATTACTCCCTTAATACTCTCGCCCCTGATTGATTCAGTGATGAATTTCTGATGATGGGCGCGCAATTACCACCATATTACACTTTCCTTTCATGCCCATTAATATTCGCGATCTAAAGCTAAAAACTCCCACGGAACTCGCCGACCTTGCCCGCTCCCTGAATCTTGACAACATTGGGCGAATGCGGAAACAGGATCAGATATTCGCAATCCTCAAAGCCCAGGCCAAACAGGGCCAAAGAATAGTTGGAGAAGGTGTGGTAGAGATATTGCAGGACGGATTCGGATTTCTGAGATCCGCCACGTCCTCCTATCTGGCCGGCCCGGATGACATTTATATGTCTCCGAGCCAGATCAGAAGATTCAGCCTGCGAACCGGTGACACGGTAGCCGGACAAATCCGTCCGCCCAAGGATTCCGAACGCTACTTCGCTTTGCTGAAGGTTGAGGAAATCAACTTTCAGTCACCGGAAGACGCCAGGAAGAAAATCCTTTTCGAGAATCTCACTCCAATCCATCCCGATGAAAGAATGCGTCTTGAGCGTCGAAACGGGTCTGCGGAAGATTTGACCGGACGCATTATTGATTTGATTGCGCCGATCGGCAAAGGACAGCGGGGGCTGATTGTTTCTGCCCCGAAAACCGGGAAGACGGTGATGTTGCAGCAAATTGCCCAATCAATTGCCACGGTCAATCCGGAGATCATGGTCATGGTGCTATTGATTGACGAACGCCCGGAGGAAGTCACCGATATGCAGCGTACCGTGCGCGGCGAGGTGGTTTCATCCACATTCGATGAACCTGCGTCACGCCACGTGCAAGTAGCGGAAATGGTGATCGAAAAAGCCAAACGGCTGGTTGAACACAAAAAGGACGTCGTGATTCTGCTGGATTCCATTACCCGGCTGGCGCGGGCATATAATACGGTCGCCCCGGCATCCGGCAAAGTTTTGACCGGGGGTGTTGACTCCAATGCGTTACAGAGACCGAAACGGTTTTTCGGCGCTGCCCGCAATATTGAAGAAGGAGGCAGTCTGACCATTCTGGCCACGGCGCTGATCGATACCGGATCGAAAATGGACGATATCATATACGAAGAGTTCAAGGGCACCGGAAATATGGAAATCCATCTGGATCGCAGAATAGCGGAGAAACGGGTTTATCCGGCTATGGTGATCAACCGCTCCAGTACACGAAGGGAAGAACTGTTGACCGACCCGCTCGAACTCCAGAAAATCTGGTTGCTGAGGAAACTGATTCATCCGATGGACGATTTGCAGGCGATGGAATTCTTGATTGATAAAATGAAAATCACAAAAACCAACGAAGAGTTCATAAAATCAATGAATCGATAGAGGCCTGACAACGGAATTGAACAAAAACCGGGCTAAAACTTGAATTAGCCACTCGATTTCCATATCATCGCCGCAAAACACTGAAAATCATCATGAAACCTGAAATACATCCCCGATACACTGATATAAAGGTGGTTTGCGCCTGCGGCAATCACTTTGAGACCAAATCCACGATGGGACAGGATCTCCATGTGGAAATTTGTTCCCAATGCCATCCGTTTTATACCGGCAAGCAGAAAATTATCGATACCGCCGGACGTGTAAGCAAGTTCCAGAACAGATACCAGCGAACATAATCAGATGATTGATTGACAGGCCCGGTGTTGGCAGAGAAATACGATAAGGGCGCTTCTTCTAAAGTGCCCTTTTTCTTTGTGATGCGCGCATCAACCGATTTCCTCTCCTGATTTTGAGCAAATGACCAATAATTCAGCGCTTTTTTCCGACGCCAGAAAGTTCATACCCGGAGGGGTTAACTCTCCGGTCAGGGCTTTCAAGTCTGTTGGCGGAGACCCCGTATTCATCCAGCGTGCAAAAGGGGCGATGATTTATGCGGAGGATGGCCGGGAGTATATTGATTATGTGGGATCATGGGGGCCGATGATTCTCGGTCATGCGGACCAGGATGTGATTGACGCGGTCAAAAATCAATGTGATTCAGGCTTGAGTTTCGGGGCGCCGACGACTCTTGAAACCGGGCTCGCGAAGTTGATTTGCCGGCAGATGCCCTGGATTGACAAGCTGAGAATGGTCAATTCAGGCACTGAAGCCACCCTGTCCGCAATCCGCCTGGCGCGCGGTTTTACCGGGCGTGACAAGATCCTTAAATTTGAAGGTTGTTACCACGGTCATGCCGACAGCCTGCTGGTAAAGGCCGGCTCCGGAGCTTTGACTTTCGGGGTTCCCACCTCCCCGGGAGTACCGGCTGCGATGGCTGAACATACCTTGACGGCAACCTACAATGACCTTGATTCAGTCAGCTCGATCTTTGAACAGATTGGAGACCAGGTCGCAGCGATCATTCTTGAACCGGTTGCCGGCAACATGAACTGCGTGCCTCCCGTGGAAGGGTTTCTCCAGGGGTTGCGCAATATCTGCGACCAGTATGAAAGCATATTGATCATGGACGAGGTGATGACGGGGTTTCGGGTGGGTCCCGGGGGAGCGCAGGGGTTGTACGGTGTCCGGGGCGATCTGACGACTCTGGGGAAAGTCATTGGCGGAGGATTGCCGGTCGGCGCATTCGGGGGCAGGGCGGACATCATGGCTTGTCTGGCTCCGGATGGCCCGGTCTATCAGGCGGGTACGCTTTCCGGCAACCCGGTCGCGATGGCCGCCGGTCTGGCGACACTTGCAAAAGTTTGCGAAGATGGATTCTTCGAAAGTCTTTCAGAGAGAACCGGCCGGTTGGCAAATGGTCTGTCGGACTCGGCTGAACGACATGGAGTGAAGCTGGCGCTGAACAGGGTCGGCGGTATGTTTGGACTGTTTTTCACAGACCGGCAATCTGTCAGCTGTTTTCGGGATGTGATGGCTTGCGATCAGGCGCAGTTCAATCGGTTTTTCCATGCAATGCTGAAGGCGGGCGTCTATCTTGCCCCTTCTGCGTTTGAAGCGGGATTCGTCTCTTGCGCACATACTGAAGAACTGATTGACCACACAATCGACTGTGCTGACCGGGTTTTCCGGCAAACAGGATAGACTTGCGCATATCTGTGGCGTATTATTATATAAAGATTCAATATCAGATGGGGAATTTGATGATGACAACCAAAACACAACTTGCCAATCGGAGGAAATTTCTTCAAACAGCAATAGCGGGGGCTGCGACTGTTACGACTGCAAGTCTCCTGCCTGTTCGCGCTTTTGCGCAGAACAAAACACTGACCGTGGGCATGAATATCCCGATGACGGGTGATTATGCGCCGTGGGGACTGCCCGGACTGTATGGCTGCGAAATTATTGCCAACAATATCAACTCTTCCGGCGGCGTCACCATTGGCGGCGAAACCTGGAACATCAACATTGCATCCTATGATCACGGCTACGATACTGAAAAGGCCGTACAGGGATTCAAGAAACTGGTCAATGAAGACGATGCCAAAATGGTGATGATGCTGGGCGGATCCACGGTCGCTGCCGTGTTGCCGTGGGCAACGCGCAAAAAAGCGCTGACTACAACTCTCCTGCCGAGTGATATTACCCCGGATTCAAAATACCTGGTGGCGACCTGCGAGTCCCACCCGTTGTACAACGTGACCGGGGTTGAATGGCTGGCGAAAAACTATCCCGACGCCAGGACCGCTTCGATCATCACCAACAACGACGTCGAATATGGCTTGCAGTCCGCCGCAACCTACAGCGCCGCTTTCGAAGTAGCGGGTATCGAGGTGATTGATACCAACCTGCACGGATTCGACATCACCGATTTTGCGCCTGTTGTCGGCTCCCTGCTTGCCGGGAATCCGGACATTATCTGTATGGCGACCAGCTTCTATGTCACACCGATCATGGAGCAATTATTCCATCAGGGCTATGAGGGATTGATCATTTCCTGCACGCTGGATTACTACGAGGAAATTATCGCAAAGACAAGCGAGGAGTTTGTCAACGGTACGATCTACCAGTTCCCGGATTTCGATGATCCGAAATTACAGGAAGAGGGGGTGAACTTCCCGGATCCGGCAGGCTTTGACGCCGCGTTCAGAAAAGACCACCCGAACGACTGGTCCGCCGTTGCCTGGGAATATCCTGCAATCCTGCTGAACTGGATCGAAGCCGCGAAGGCAGCCGGCAGTGTTGAAACCGAAGCGGTTGCCGCGACGATGCTCGGCAATAAACAGGATTTCGTGTTTGGCGGCGGTGACTGGTGGGGCAGCCAGTTATGGGGCCTTGACAATGCACTGGTTGGACGCTGGCCGGTGGTGAGAATCGTGGACGGCAAGGCGCGCATCCAGGAATACGGTGATGTGGCCGGCTGGCTCGCGAAAAACAAGGATGTGCTGGTCAAACACATGAAAGCGCTGGGATTGCGCACTGTCTGATCTTTAGCGAGAGTGGGGGAGGGGGGACCCTCCCCGCGCAGGAGCGATAATTTGGAACTGTTGTTGCAGTCCATCGTTTACGGCTTCATCCAAAGCGGTTTTTTCGCGCTGGCGGCGGTTGGACTTGTTTTGATATTCGGCGTGATGGGCGTGGTTAATTTCGCCCACGGCGAACTGGTTATGGTCGGAGCCTATACCGTCTGGTTACTGCATGCCCAGAATAATGTACCGTTCCTGCTGACTGTTGTTATCGCCATTATTCTGGTGTCGGCTATCGGTCTGGTCATGGAACGATTCCTGTTTCGCCCGATGCGTGACGATCCACTGGGCGGACTGATTTGTTCGATCGGAGCGCTGTTCATACTCCAGGTGATCGCGACCCTAGTGGGCGGCGACGGACCATCAAAACAGGTGCCTCCTCCCTTCGAAGGCACCATGACCCTGTTTGGTTTCCTGCACATACCGAACCAGCGCGTGTTCAGTATTGCGGTCTCCATAGCCGCATTGACCCTGCTCTGGTATTTCCTGACACGGTCAAAACTGGGCTGGTCCCTGCGCGCTGTCTCTCAGGACCGGGAAGCCGCTGAACTGCAAGGTATCAACAGTAACCGTATTTCAATGATTGCGATTGGCGTCGGCGCCGCCATGGCGGGATTGGCGGGCGCCCTGTTGGCGCCATTAACCAACATCAATCCGCACATGGGGCACAACGTCATTATCACCGCATTCATCGTCACCATCGTGGGTGGGGTCGGCAGCTTGTCAGGCGCAGTCATCGCCTCGATATTTTATGCGTTGTTTCATACGTTGGTCACCACTTACTTCAGTGGCACGATCGCCACGATCTCCGGCCTGCTCATCATGGTATTGATGTTGATTATCCGGCCTTCGGGAATCATGGGTCGGAGAGTCAGCGAATAGCATGACCGCTGCCCGCTTCACATCATGGGGACCGGTTGCAGGAATACTGGTCATTCTGGTCATTCTGGTCATCCTGCCGCACTTCCTGAAATATCATCATCAGGATTTCATGATTTTTCTGGCGATCAACATTCTGGTGGTAGTCAGTTATCGACTGGTTACCCTGACCGGAGAATGGTCCCTGATTCATGCCGTGATGATGGGGGTCGGCGCCTATTCCAGCGCTCTTGCGACTAAAAATCTGGGGCTTTCGTTCTGGCTTGGCCTGCCGATTGCAGGCATCACCGCCGCAATGATTGCCGCGCTATTGTGTTTCTCTTTATTCCGTATGACCCGGTTTTACTTCCTGATCGGTTCGTTTGCCGCCGGAGAGGCCATTCGGCTTTTCTGGATTCACTTCATCAAACCCTTTGGCGGGACCGGGGGAATCAGCGGCATTCCGTCGCCTGAACTGATGAATATTGATTTCCTGGAGCCCATTCCGTATTTTTATTTGACACTGATTATTGTCTCCCTGTGTTTGTTGTTGCTGTATCGTATCGAAATATCCCGAATCGGCCTGACCCTGAATGCCGTTCACTGGAAAGCGCCCCTGGCAGAATCAGTGGGTATCAATACCTGGAACTATCGTTCTCTGGCCTTCATCATCGGTTCATTGTTCGTCGGCATCGCCGGGGCCCTCAAAGTCCACTATATCGGCACTGTAACGCCCAAGCAGTTTGATATCGGTTTTATGGTATTTATCCTGATCTGGGTTATCGTGGGTGGCTACAGAACCTTTTATGGCGCCATCCTGGGCGTCGTTGTGTTATCTGTTCTGGATGAGGCGTTCCGGGAGTTTGATGAACTCCGCCCGGCAATATATGGCGGGTTGTTGATTGCTTCCATTCTGTTTCTGCCTGCCGGACTGGAAAGTCTGCCACAAAAAATCAGGGATATTTTCAGGCTGGAAAATCGACAATTCAGGAAATCCTGATGCCACTCCTCGAGATCAGAAATCTGACGAAAAAATTCAGCGGTTTGACCGCGTTGAACAATGTCAGCTTTACGGTGGAGGCGAACCACATACATGGCCTCATTGGACCCAATGGAGCTGGCAAAAGCACCCTGTTCAAGAACATTTCCGGATTTCATGTCCCGACTGAAGGTGATATCCTGTTCAACGGTGTCAGCGTAAAGGGGCGCAAGCCTCCGGACATTTCAAAACTGGGTATTGTGCGTACTTTTCAGGAAACTACCTTGTTTCAGGAACTCAGTGTTTTTGATAATGTCCTGGTCGGCGCCCACAACAATATGAGGGTCAACGTCGTTTCCGCCATACTGGGACTGGATCGGGACCAGCAGAACGAGGCCGCCCGGTCTGCAATGCAAATGCTTGATTTCATGGGGCTTGTCGAACGCAAACATCAACTGGCGTCAGAACTGCCGCTGGGTTCCCAACGTACTCTGGCGATCGCCATCGCACTGGTGTCGAAACCTCGTCTGTTACTGATGGATGAACCCTTCGCCGGGATGAATCCGTCCGAGTCCAGTCGTATGATGGAGTTGACTCGCAAGGTACGTGAATCCGGTGTTACCATTGTACTGGTCGAACACGACATGAAAGCCGTCATGGGGTTATGTGATCAACTTACAGTATTGAACTTTGGCTCCCTGCTGGCCCAGGGAACGCCGGAACAGGTAAGAAGCAACCCCGATGTCGTCAGCGCCTATCTTGGAAGCGGGTAAGGCTGGATGAAATTGTCCATACAGGACCTGGAAGTCAAATACAATAATGTGACGGCGCTCAAAGGTATCAGTTTTGATGTCGATGATGGCGCATTCATTACCTTGATCGGGTCCAATGGCGCGGGGAAAAGCACCATGCTGCGAGCCATATCGGGTTTGGTTAAACCGCAAAGCGGGACGATCAGACTGGAAGGCGAACGGATTGATCGGACAAGTGTTGATACGATTGTACGCATGGGTGTTGCTCATGTTCCTGAGGGGCGCCGTATTTTCAAGGATTTAAGCGTTCTCGAAAATCTGCTTCTGGGCGCTTCTATTCATCGTGATAAATCCGGAATCAACAAGGAACTGGAAAAGGTGTTTTCGCGCTTCCCCCGGCTCGTTGAACGGAAAAACCAGCATGCCCGTACCCTGAGCGGAGGTGAACAGCAAATGCTGTCTATCGGCCGGGCGCTGATGTCTAGGCCCCGGGTTTTGTTGCTGGATGAACCGTCACTGGGGCTGGCGCCCATTATCGTTCAGGAAATAGGTGAATTCCTGAGAGAAATCAATCAACAGGGCGTGACCGTAATACTGGTCGAACAAAACGCTGATCTTGCCCTTAAACTGGCGGATTATGGTTACGTGCTTGAAACGGGTACAATTTCCCTGGAAGGGCCGGCATCTTTCCTCTCGGACAATGAACACGTTAAAAAGGCTTATCTTGGAATCTGACTCATCCGCAAACCGGGAAATCCGCTACATGAAACACTGCGCCACCCCGAATACTGTAATCATTGCAGTAAGAGAGTGTTGCATGAAAATGCAATCCGAACGTTGAAACCCAAGTCCAGCTCAAAATGGGTGGTCATTGCGGCCATGATCGGCAATGGTTTGATTGCGGTTACCAAAATAATCGCTTCCGCAATTACCGGCAGCTCCGCAATGTTGAGTGAAGCCGTGCATTCCATTGTCGACACGGGCAATCAGGGCCTGCTGCTCTGGGGGATCAGGAGATCATCCAGACCCGCCGATGAACGCCATCCGTTTGGATACGGAATGGAGCTGTATTTCTGGACTTTCGTGGTCGCGATCCTGATTTTTGCGATTGGAGCCGGGGTTTCACTCTATGAAGGATTCAGCAAATTCAATCATCCAAAGGAAGTAAAACATATCCATATCAACTATATCGTTTTGGGATTTGCGATGATATTCGAAGGCTTCGCATGGAATATCGCATTCAGGGAGTTTCGCAAGAGAAAAGGCAAGCTCGGCTACCTGAAAGCCATACAGGTCAGCAAGGACCCGACGGTTTTCACCGTATTATTTGAAGACAGCGCCGCAATGCTGGGATTGATTGCCGCTTTCGTTGGTCTGTTGTTGACACAATGGTCAGGCAACCCGGTCTATGACGCGGCGGCATCCATCGTGATTGGATTGATCCTGAGTTTCACGGCCATGTTGCTGGCGTACGAAAGCAAGGGGCTGCTGATTGGTGAAGCGGCCAGTCGTGAAGTGGTTTCCAGTATTCATGAAATTGTGAGCAAGAGGCCGGAGATTCTGAGTATCAATGAAATCCTGACTATGCACATGGGGCCGGAAGACGTCCTTTTGAACATCAGCCTGGATTTTCATGACTACGACTATATCAGCGCGGGCGAGGTGGAGAAAACCATCACACAACTGGAAATTCAAATCAAGAAAAAGCATCCTGAAATCGCTCGTATATTCATCGAAGCACAAAATCGGATCGCGCATTTGAAGAGTATTGAGAATGATGATGACGCTCAATAGCCGTTTCTCGATATGACTTGCAATAAAATTCATAAGATATTGTATTCATATCAATAAATTATTCTGAATGATTTTTGATTCCGATATTGATCCGGTGTTTTTCTTGAAATAATATAACTTCGTATAATGTATGTTATGTAAAGTTGTGTATCAACCTGGCATGATCTGTCCGGAATTGTCCGGATCCGGAGACCGGCGCTGACTGTGGTCGGAATTTCATCATGATCAGCCAGGTTCTTGCCGCGGTCGGGCTGTCCCCTCTCACACTGGGCTTCTGCCTGATTTGTGTTTTCCTCGGCGGCTATCTTAAAGGGTTCACCGGCTTTGGCGCTTCGATGTTCTGGATGACCAGTCTTTCCCTGACGCTTCCCCCGCTCCAGCTTGTGCCGATGGTGTTGATGTTCGAGGTCGCATCCAGTATTTACCTGCTGCCCGGCATCTGGAAGAAGATTGACTGGCGTTCCATCGGTTTATTGCTTGTGGGAACCTGGATTGCAACTCCGGCCGGAATTTACGCGCTCACCGCATTACCGACCGCGCCGGTACGGATCGCATTGGCCCTAGTGGTCCTGCTCGCCGCCATCATGATCCTGCGAGGCTTCTCTCTGGAGAAGGTCCCCGGCAAGACCGCCACGGTCGGGGTCGGTATGGCGGCAGGCGCGCTGAATGGCAGCATGGGCGTTGTTGGCCCGCCTGTCGTGCTTTTTTACTTCTCGTCACCGGTCGGCATGACTGTAGGCCGCGCCTCGGTCATCGCCTATTTCATCGGCACCGATAGCGTAGGCGCGCTCATGTTCGCGTCACAGGGACTGATCGACCCTGCGATCTACTGGCGAACTGCGCTGTTCCTGCCATTGCTTTTTCTGGGTTCGTCAATCGGAGCCGCGGGATTCCTGAAAACCGACCCGGACAAATTCAGGAAACTCTCACTGTACACCCTGCTGGTTTTATCGGTAATCCTGATGATCCGTGCCCTGCTCGGGGATTAGAGGCCCTATTCCGCAGCACTTCCAGAACGGTCCCTTCGGCGGCATGCGCCGGGAATCAATGTCACACTGACACTAGAAATGAAGGCGAATTATCCATTCGACGAAACCGCGGTAGAGGTTGGCGATGCAGTCTAATTCCTTACAATTTATCCTTACTTTAATGTAAGATATATCCTGACGTAAGGCAGACGAGGTAGATAATGATTACCGCAACCATTACAAGCAAAGGCCAGATCACCATTCCGAAGAATATTCGGGATCATCTTGACCTGCATGCCGGCGACAAAATCAGTTTCATTGAAGATGAAGACGGCTCGATCAACCTGGTACCGGTCAAGAAACCACTAAGCGCTCTGAAAGGGTTAGTGCCCAAGCCTAAAACAGCGGTCAGTGTTGAAGACATGAATAACGCGATCAAGCACAAGGCAGGCCGCTTTTGATCGCACTCGACACCAATGTGCTGGTACGCTATCTGGTACAGGACGATCCGATACAAGCAAAACTGGCCACCCGACTTATCGAAATCAACTGTACTGACGATGAACCCTGTTATATCGGACAGATCGTGTTGTGTGAACTCGCCTGGGTACTTGAAAGTAACTACGGACAAGATCGAAAACAAATAGCTCTTGTCATCAAGGAATTACTGCAGGTCGGCCAACTGGATGTCCAGCAACCCGAGGTCGTTTGGCGGGCGCTATCCGACTATAAAGACTCGAATGCCGATTTCCCCGACCACCTGCTTGCCCGAGTCAACCAATCAGCGGGCTGCGCTTGTACCATCACTTTCGACAAAAAAGCCGGCAAACAACCCACTTTCCAATTACTCACTGCTGGTTGATCATGCTGGCCTTCTGCCTGAATTGTGTTTCTCAGTCGCATGGTCTCAAGTGTCGGTTAAACTAACATAAAAAGCGCTTCGAATTGATCATTATGACCAGTCTAACCCATGTCCATTCCACCCATGTCCATTCCACTGAATAGCGAAGTTCTTGGCCCGGAAAACGAGAAAACGATCCTGATTCTCCACGGACTGTTCGGCTCAATCGCCAACTGGCGGAGTATAGCCCGATACTTTGCAGACAACTACCGGATAATCAGCCTGGATCTTCGCAATCACGGCCGGTCTCCCTGGCATGAGAATATGCGATATGTTGACCTGGCCGGAGATGTCGCGGCCTTTATGGAGTCCAATTCGATACAAAAGCCTCATATAATTGGTCACAGTATGGGTGGGAAAACACTGATGACCCTGCTACAGCGCTTCAATATTGAGATTGATGTCCCTTTCGTGATTGATATAGCGCCTGTTCAGTACGGTCATGACCATGATGTTCCGCTCGGAGCCATGGAGTCTGTGGATCTGGCCGGACTGGAAACCAGAAAAGAGATTGACTCGCAACTCGCAAAATCCGTTGCCGAAAACGCATTGCGGCAGTACCTGATGCAGAATCTAGTCAGAAACAAAGACCGATACGAGTGGAGGATAAACCTAAAGTCAATTCGTAATAATATGTCTCATCTGATTGATTATAAAAAGACTGGAATCGCAGACTCCAGAGTCGTATTCATCCGGGGCGAACAATCGGATTATGTCCTGCCGGAACATCACGATCAAATCTACCACCTGTTCCCGAATGCCCAAATCCGGTCAATCGCGGATTGTGGTCATTGGCTGCATGTGGAAAAACCGGGCGAACTGGTTCAGATCATTGAATCCCGACTGTAACCGGTCGTGAATTTCAATTTCGGGAATCCTGCCCTGCCCTGTTTGCGATCAGGTCATCCACCACCGCAGGGTCGGCCAGGGTACTGGTATCGCCCAGGTCGTCAAATTCTTTGGCGGCGATTTTCCTTAAGATCCGACGCATGATTTTGCCGGACCGGGTTTTCGGCAGGCCGGGCGCCCACTGGATGACATCAGGCTTTGCAATCGGCCCGATCTCCTTGTTGACCAGGGCTGATAACTCGGCCTGCAACTCGCCCGAAGGTTCCGTCCCCACCATCAGGGTCACGTAAGCATAAATGCCCTGCCCCTTGATATCGTGGGGATATCCGACGACCGCGGCTTCGGCCACTTCTTCATGCACTACCAGAGCGCTTTCTACTTCGGCGGTTCCCATTCGATGCCCCGATACGTTGATCACATCGTCCACCCGGCCGGTAATCCACCAGTATCCATCTTCATCGCGTCGTGCCCCGTCTCCGGTGAAATAGTTGCCGGGCCAGGTTTTGAAATAAGTGTCCACGAAGCGTTGATGATCGCCATATACCGTGCGCATCTGCCCCGGCCAGGATTGCTGGATGATCAGGTCCCCGGAAGCCGCTCCTTCCTGTTCAGCGCCATCCGGCCCCATCAGGGCCGGTTGGATACCGAAAAAGGGACGGGTGGCCGAACCGGGTTTCAGGCGTGTGGCGCCCGGTAACGGGGCGATCAGGATACCCCCGGTTTCCGTTTGCCACCAGGTATCGGCAATCGGGCATCTCCCCTCCCCGACTACATGATAATACCACTCCCACGCCTCGGGATTGATCGGTTCACCGACTGTGCCCAATATCCGCAGACTGCTGCGGCTCGAACGCTTGACCCAACTGTCCCCCTGCGCCATCAGGGCTCTCAAGGCAGTGGGCGCGGTATAGAAAATGTTGACATTGTGTTTATCGACGATTTGCCAGAATCGTCCCGCGTCGGGATAAACCGGCACCCCCTCGAACATCATGGTGATTGCGCCATTGGCCAGGGGACCATAAACAATATAGCTGTGTCCGGTTACCCAGCCCACATCGGCGGTACACCAGTAGACATCGCCGTCATGGTAGTCAAATACGTATTTATGGGTGATGGCGGCATAAAGCTGGTATCCGCCTGTGGTATGCAGCACTCCCTTGGGTTTGCCGGTAGAACCTGAGGTGTACAGAATGAATAACGGGTCTTCCGCATCCATGCGCTCCGGCGGACATTCATCTGAAGCCTCCTTCATGGCTTCGTGATACCATACATCCCGTCCGGGTTTTTCCGTGACCGGATTGCCGGTTCGTTGAACGACAATAGTCGTATGTACGTTCGGACAGCCGTCAAGCGCCTTTTCAACATTTTCCTTGAGCGGTACGTTTTTACCACCCCGCGGTCCCTCGTCCGCCGTAATGACTACCTGACAATCCGAATCCAGGATTCGATCACGCAAGGCATCTGGAGAGAAACCGCCGAAAACAATGGAGTGGACGGCGCCAATTCTCGTGCAGGCCAGCATCGCTATCGCGGCCTCCGGAATCATTGGCATATAGATTGAAACCCGGTCTCCTTTACGCACACCCCGGGATTTCAGGACGTTGGAAAACTTGCAGACTAACCCGAAGAGTTGATTATAAGTAATTGACAGATCAACATTCGGGTCGTCTCCTTCCCAGATGATGGCAACCTGGTCTCCACGGGTAGGCAGGTGTCGGTCAACACAGTTGTAACAGACATTGAGTTTCCCGCCTGCAAACCATTTTATGTCCGCCGAATGATAATCCACCGACATCACCTGATCCCAGGGGCTGAACCAGTCGACAAAATTTCCTGCCTGTTCCGCCCAGAAACCCTCCGGGTCGTCGATGGATTTCTGATACATCTTCAGATATTGCGCGTTTGTCACATGGGCTTTGGCGGCAATATCACTATTTACCTCATAGACTTTATCTTCAGACATGATTCAACTCTTGTTTTGTATAATTCCAATTTTACTTTACGGATAATTGCCGGATTTGGCAACTACCCGCTAGCCCGTTATCTGATCCGCGGCAATGGCCTGATCTTCCAGCATAACAGGAATACCCTGCTCAATGCGGTAAATGGTTTTGTTGTTTCCGGTGATCAGCGCTTCTGTCAGGGGTTGAGTAACGGCATGACCTCCCAGGGTTTCGACTGAACCATCATTGATCAAACCATTCAGTTTTTCCAGCTTGCTGGAATCCAGCATTGAAACAGGCAGTTTTGTGACAGGGCAGACCAGCGCCTTCAGTAATTCCGGATGAATCGGCATTTCCTGGTAACTATGAGTCCCTGAATGGCTGGCTGATCAGTTTATCCAGCCGAGCCTCTCCGGGGGTGTTGAATTTGTCCAGACCGATGACCATGGTGCGGTGCCCGTCTTCGGGCCGGGAAGTATAACTACGGAAAAGCCGATCCCAGACAGACAGGGAAAATCCGAAATTACGATTGTATTCCCTTTTATGAATGGAATGGTGCACCCTGTGCATATCAGGAGTGACGATCACCCAACGGATGATCTGGTCCAGCCAGAGCGGTATACGAATGTTACTGTGATTAAACATAGCCGCGCCATTCAATATGATTTCAAAGAGAATGACAGCCAATACCGGGGCGCCAAGCAGGATAATCATGCCCGCTTTCAACAATATGGACAGGAATATCTCTATTGGATGAAAGCGCAGGGCCGTGGTGACGTCAAAAACGGTGTCGGTATGGTGCATACGATGAACCCGCCACAATATGTGAAACCTGTGAAACAGGCGATGTTGCCAGTAAACCAGCAGATCAAGCGCGATCAGGCAGAAAATGACTTTCGGCCAGAACGCCGCCTCAATCCGGAAAAACAGGCCGAATTTATACTCTATCGAAATCAGGGCAGCGGATATCGCGGAGACCGGCAACGCAACCAGCATGGCCGCGTCAATCAGAAAAACCCCGAAATTGGACGGCCATCTCAGCAGGCGTCTGGACTCTGCCCTTCTGGGGAAGATCAACTCCCAGATCATCATCAAGGTCAAAATAGAGATGAAAGGGATCAACCTCAGCAGCGTTTCGAAACTCAGGTAGTCACGCATAAGCCATTAACTCTGTTCGGCGCCGCTCAGGCGCCGGATTGATTTCTGCTGAATCCTCCATCCGTTTTAACGCCTGTTGAACGACTTCAAGACCGGCATTTTCCCCAGAACTGTATGTGGACAGGTATCGCCTCCAGGTTTTAGCGCCGGGTTGACCGTGATAAAGCCCCAGTATATGTCTCGTGATATGTCGCAGACAAATGCCCTTGGCAAGCTGGTTTTCAATATAAGGGAAGAAAGCGCGAACAAGGTCGCCACGCAACAGGGGGCCATCCTGTTTTGAAGCAGACCCGCTTTGACTATCGAAGAAATACCGGTCGATTTCTCTCAATATCCATGGGTTTCGATAAACCTCTCTGCCCATCATGACGCCATCCGTGTATCGCAAATGGACTGCAATCTGACCCGCGTTACAAATACCGCCGTTAATGATGATATTCAGTTCCGGATATTCTCTCTTGAGTCTGTACACCACATCATAATCAAGGGGAGGGACCGTCCGGTTTTCTTTCGGACTCAACCCTTTCAGCCAAGCTTTGCGCGCATGAACAATAAAGGTTCCGCATCCGCCGGCGGCTACCTGGCCGATAAAATCCGACAAGCTCCGGTAGTCATCCATGTTATCAATTCCAATCCGGGTTTTCACCGAGACCGGAATGGATACGGCGTCCACCATGGCTTCCACACATTTTGCGACCAGTCCAGGCTTTGCCATCAAACAAGCTCCGAATTGTGCATTTTGCACCCGGTCACTCGGGCACCCTGCATTGAGATTGACCTCATCATAACCCCATTGTTCCGCCAGCCTGGAGCAGAAGGCGAGCTCATCCGGTTGGCGCCCTCCTATCTGTAACGCCAGAGGATGTTCTGCATCGTCAAACCCGAGAAATCGGTCCCGGTCCCCATAAATAATCGAACCGGCCACTTTCATTTCTGTATACAATCTGAAATTCCGTGAAAACAGCCGTAAGAATGAACGACAGTGCCGGTCTGTCATGTCGAGCATGGGCGCAACCGCGAAAGATTTTTGTACGGGTGATGAAATCATGGTATTACCGATTTTACCACGCTGTCGCCTGATTCAGGCTCTGTCGTGGTCTCAACATTAATTGCCATCAACATTCAGGAATCAACACCAAGTGACGACAACAATAGAAAAGACACTGGATTCTCTGGTATCCCGGTCCGTCGACAAACATTTGAAATATCTGCAAAGAGGGTTGGAGAAAGAGAGCCTGCGTGTAGCTGTGGACGGGACACTGGCGCAAACCCCCCACCCCTGTGCCATTGGATCAAGCCTGACTCATCCCTCCATTACGACAGATTACTCTGAATCCCTGCTGGAGTTCGTCACCGGCGTCCACGACAATATCGATACTCTCCTGAAGGAACTCTACGATATTCACCATTTCACCTATCAGTATATCGGTGAAGAAAAGCTGTGGGTCAACAGCATGCCCTGCATCGTACAGAGCGAAGAGAAAATTCCGATTGCCAGATACGGCAGTTCCAATATCGCGAAAATGAAGGAAGTCTACCGGCAGGGATTGAGCCACCGATACGGCTCGTTGATGCAGACCATTTCCGGAATTCATTTCAACTTTTCCATGCCCGGCCTGTTCTGGAAAGATTACCTGGAACTGGATGACGGACAGCAGCTACAGGATGCCACGTCGGCAAAGTACTTTGGCCTGATTCGGAATTTTCACCGGAATTCCTGGATTGCGACCTATCTGTTCGGCGCTTCCCCCGCAGTATGCAAGTCCTTCCTGAGAGGAAGGAAACACCCGCTCCAGGAGATTGAAGGACATAGTTTCTATGCGCCCGATGCAACGTCATTGCGATTGAGTGGACTTGGGTACAGCAACGAAGCGCAAACCAGCATTCAAATCAGTTATAACAGTGTCAACGATTTTGTGAAATCGTTACGGAACGCCATCCTGACCCCCCACCCCGAATACCAGAGGATAGGAGTGAGGACCGTTGACGGTTATCAGCAGCTGAACGCGAATCTTTTGCAGATTGAAAATGAATTTTATTCTTCAATCCGGCCCAAGCGAATCACTCCCTCTGGACAAAGCCCTTCCAGGACATTGAAAAACCAGGGAGTTCAATACGTTGAAGTTCGCAGCATTGATCTGAATCCGTTTGAACCGATCGGAATTCATGGTGATTGTGTCCGGTTTTTTGACCTGTTTTTGTTGTATTGCCTGTTTGAAGAGAGTCCACAGATGACCCCGGAAGAGTTCTCCATGGCCCGAAAAAACCAGCAAATCATGGTCATGCACGGCAGGGACAGTCAGTCAACCATCGAATTGCCCGAAGGTAACGTAAATGCCCGCAGCCAAATGAATACGTTGCTGAACAGGATTTCCCTGATCGCCCGGTTACTTGATCAGGTGAATGGACACAATGACTACTCTGCCACTCTGGATGCGCAATTTGCCAAGGTATCTGATTCCAATGCCACCCCTTCCGCGAGAATTATCAACCAGATGTTTGATCAGGGTTTAAGCTTCTATGAATTTTCGATGCAGGCATCTGAAATATTGGAAAACAAGTTCAAAAAGGAACCACTGTCTGATGAGACCCATCAAAAATACGCCTCGTTGGCACAGCAATCACATATCAATCGCCAGAAAATAGAGCAGAGCGATACATTGTCTTTTGACGCCTTCCTCGAAGATTATTTCTACCGTCAAAACCAGGATTGATCTCTCCGCATCCCCGTATGTATCCTCACCAGATATATCTCTGATCGAATATCCCCTGATCAAGATGCACAGTTCGGCAATCCAGTGATAGAATCGCCGCTTTACAAACGCAATTACCCCTTGTTAAAGGAATCATCATGAGCGACGACAGACAACCCGACTTCAAAACCCGGGAAGTACACGCAGGCGTAAGCCCGGACCCGGTTACCGGCGCCATACTGACACCGATCTACCAGTCAACCACTTATGTGCAGGAATCGGTCGATACGTATATGGAAAAGGGTTATTCATACAGTCGATCCGGTAATCCGACGGTAACCGCCCTGGAAAATCGGATAACCGCCCTCGAAGGCGGTTTTGGCAGCGCCTGTTTCGCCACTGGCATGGCTGCGACCAGTTGTACCTTGATGGGACTCCTCAATGCAGGAGATCATGTCATATTATCCGACGTGGTTTATGGTGGTACTCACCGAGTAACAACCAAAGTGCTCAACCGATTCAACCTGCAGGCCAGCTTCGTGGACACATCAGAACCAGGCAACGTCAAGGAAGCGATCCGTGGCAATACCCGGTTGATTTTCACCGAAACCCCTGCCAACCCCACCTTGAAGCTGACTGACATCGCCGCGATTTCTGAAATCGCCAGGGCGAATGGAATCCCCCATGTGGTTGATAACACATTCCTGACTCCCTGGTACCAGCGCCCGCTGGAGCTGGGCGCGGATATTACCCTCCACAGTACGACCAAATTCATGGAAGGGCACAACATCAGTGTGGGTGGCTCCATTACCGCTGAAAGCGAAGCTCATCTGGAGGACATCAAGTTCGTCAGAAACTGCCTGGGGTCGAACATGTCCCCAATGGTTGCGTTCTATACCCTGCAAGGGTGCAAAACCATGAGTACGCGGCTCGAAGCGCAATCCGCCAACGCGCTTGCAATTGCCGCATTCCTCGAAACCCATCCGATGGTTGAGCGCGTCGCCTACCCTGGCCTTGATTCCTTTCCGCAAAAAGAACTGGCGGACAGGCAGGCGAGCGGCCACGGTTCCATGCTCTGGTTCGAGGTGAAAGGCGGGGTCGCGTCCGGCAAAAAGCTGATGGACACACTGCAACTGTGGAGCCTGGCCGAGAATCTCGGCTCAGTCGAATCCCTGGTCACCCACTCGGTAACCATGACTCACGCCGACATGCCAAGAGAAGAACGCATGGCGGCCGGAATCACCGACGGCCTGGTGCGACTCTCCGCCGGACTTGAGTCTGCCGAGGACCTGATCATTGACCTGAAGCAGGCGCTGGACGGGTTGTGAAGAATATGTGCTTTTCTTCGGCATCAAACGGCGCTGGAATCGGCTGACGACTTGATCATTGAGGCGAGGTGCATCAGGAATCATTACGATTGATGTTGTAAAGTCTAAAAACCGCGGTTTATCCCGCGATGTGTCAGCGGACCAAGCCTGGATCATTTCTAATATTATTATATTAGTATTGTTAATTTATTGTATAATACTAATATAATGTCATCACTTATTACCGTATCGAAAGCGCAACAACAGCTCACAAGCCACCTGAGATCAAGGCGCTTGCAGCAGGGTTTGACACAGGAAGGTCTGGCTAAAAGAGCCGGAGTAAGTCTGCCGACATTACGCAAGTTTGAGCAGAAAGGCCTGATTTCCCTGGAGTCCTTTCTCAAGCTCTTGATGGTACTGGATGGGCTTGAGGAAATCGTATCGGCGCTGGAACCGGGAAACAGGGATTTTCAGTCCATTGAGGAGGTATTGCAGGCCAGTCCGGTAAAAGAACGTAAAAAGGGATGGCGTACGTGAGTTTTGACCCCATCAATCTGATTAAGGTCGGCCTCTCGTTTGATGACACGGTAATCGCTGTAGGGAAACTGGCGCGCCGAGAACACCGGATTTATTTTGAATACGATGCCTCATTCCTTGATCGCGGAATGGAAATTTCACCAATCAGATGCCCCTTGAAGCCAGGTGTACAAACATTCGACCCTTTTTTGTTTGGAGGTCTTCCAGGTGTCTTCAGCGATAGCCTGCCAGATGGCTGGGGGCGCTTGTTGCTGGACCGCAGTGCACGTTTGGACGGCATTATGCCTAACCAACTCTCGCCGCTGGACCGTCTGGCTCATGTCGGAAACACGGGCATGGGAGCGTTGGTCTATGAACCTTGTCATACCGGGAATACACCTCCGGGAAATATTAATCTGGATACGCTGGCCACCCATGCCGAACAGGCTCTTGAAGGCGAAGCAACCAATATATTGAAAGAGCTTTTATTGCTCAACGGTTCATCTGCCGGAGCGCGCCCCAAGGCTATGATTGGTGTCAGTCATAACCGGAAACAGATCGTTCATGGTATTTACGGCATGAAAGAGGAATATGATCCATGGCTGGTCAAATTTCCAACTGTGAACGATGGACTGGATGCTGGCGCTATCGAGTACGTCTATGCACTGATGGCGGAAGATGCCGGTTTGCAGATGGAACCCGTCCATCTGTTCCCATCCGATAAAGGGCCGGGCTATTTTGCGGAGAGGAGATTTGATCGGTATGACGGCAAACGGTTGCATAGTCATACCGCAGGCGGGTTGCTCCATTCCGATTTCAGGACACCGTCTCTTGATTATGAAGACCTGGTCGCATTGACCATGATTCTGACCAGAGATATACGGGAAGTGGAAAAAGCGTATCGCCTGGCCGTATTCAACGTGTTGGCGCATAACCGTGATGACCACGCTAAAAACTTCAGTTTCCTGATGGGCCGGAATGGCGACTGGAGACTTTCTCCGGCTTATGATCTGACTTTTTCCTGGGGGCCTCGTGGCGAGCAAAGTACCACGGTCATGGGTGAAGGAAAAAATCCAGGAAAAACGAATCTTGTCCGGCTGGGTCTGGAAGCCAAATTACCCCGCAAGATCATTGATGAAGCTATTGATCAAACAAAATCAGCAATCGGACGCTGGCGCGAGCTGGCAAGCGCGTATGGTGTTGGCAACGATAATATCGAGTTCATATCATCCAGAATCATCTGACGTATGGATGCCCGCAATTCATGATGCGCAAGCGCGTCTCATTGCTGTCTTTCCCGAGAAAGCGGGAATCCATCAACCGAAAGCGACTGTATGACGGGAAACAAAAGGTGTGGCGGAGAGAGAGGGATTCGAACCCTCGATACGCTATTAACGTATACTCCCTTAGCAGGGGAGCGCCTTCAGCCGCTCGGCCATCTCTCCATTACTGATAGGCACACCCATCCCGCATGCCGTTTCTCCGGCTGGTTGCTGGATTAAAGCCGATCAGACATTGTGCGGGTCACCGCCGTCATCATCATCGTACTCATGATGATAATTCCCGTCATCATCATCAATGCCCTCAATACCGTCGTCTTGCTCATGTTTGATACGGTAATAAATTTCTTCCCGATGGACCGGTACTTCTTTTGGCGCGTTGATTCCGATTCGAACCTGTGTTCCACGCACACCCAGAACGGTTAAACGAACATCATCACCAATATACACGGATTCGCCAATTCGGCGGGTAAGGATCAACATTTTGTCATGCTCCCGTTTTTTAAATTACAGTTCAACTGATATTCATATTCGTCAAACCCTGGTCTGCCTTTGACACCCTAATACCAGTTCCCACACAAAATCTGTATTCAGCTATGCCTTACAATACCTTATTTGTAGATTTGGTCAAGTTCAAACGCATTATGCAACGCCCGAACTGCCAGTTCAGCGTATTCCCTGTCAATAGTAACAGAAATCTTGATTTCTGACGTGGAGATCATCTGAATATTGATTCCCTTCTCCGACAAGGCCTGAAACATCCGGGTTGCAATGCCTGCATGTGAGCGCATACCAACACCCACCACTGAAATTTTTGCAAGATTGGTGTCGCCGGCCAGAGTTTCGGCGCCCAGTGATTTAACGATCGGTTCCAGCAGGTCGATACTTCTTTGCAAGTCATCCCGATTGATGGTAAACGTAAAATCCGTCAATCCGTCAAGCCCGATATTCTGGACGATCATATCCACAATGATCTGAGCATCGGATATTGGCCCCAACAGGCTGTAGGCAATCCCCGGCTTGTCCGGCACGCCGCGAACCGTAATCTTGGCTTCATTATCTACCGAAGTAATGCCCGAAATCAAAGGTTTTTCCATCTTCTTGTCCTCACAACTGATCAACGTTCCCGGCCCCGGCTCGAAAGAAGAAAGCACTCGTAACGGGACATTGTATTTGCTCGCAAATTCGACAGAGCGAATCTGCATGACTTTCGCCCCCGAGCCTGACAATTCCAGCATTTCCTCAAACGTAATCCGGTCCAGTCTGTGCGCGTCTTCCACTACTCGCGGGTCGGCGGTGTAAACGCCGTCCACATCGGTAAATATCCTGCATTCATCGGCTTGCAGCGCCGCCGCCATGGCAACGGCTGTGGTGTCGGAACCTCCTCTGCCCAAAGTAGTAATATTGTTGGCGCCACTGATTCCCTGGAAACCGGCCACAACGACGACCCGCCCCTGTTCCAGGTCGCAGAGTACTTTTTTCGTGTCGATATTCTCTATTCTCGCCTTGCCGTGGAAACCGTCGGTCAGAATCGGAATCTGGAATCCGGTATAAGAACAGGCCGACGTCCCGAGTTCCTGCAACGACATCGACAATAGGGCAATCGTCACCTGCTCCCCCGTGGTCACCAGGGTATCCATTTCCCGGGATGACGGATTATCGGATATCCGGTTGGCTAACGCAATCAGTCGATTGGTCTCCCCGCTCATCGCAGATACCACCACCACCAGTTGATCTCCGTTTTCCACGCTTTTGAGGATATTTTCGGCTACCGTCTTGATCCGTTCCACAGACCCGACCGATGTGCCGCCGTATTTTTCAACGATGAGCGCCAATTTATTGATATTGGTTATTCTGGTTCAGGCCAATCGTGTTGGATTCCACCCATTTGAAGGCGGCCTCAATCGCAGGTTCGATATTTTTAATGTTGGGGCCGCCTCCCTGGGCCAGGTCAGGACGGCCTCCTCCCCGGCCATCCACAATCGGGGAAATGGCCTGGATCAGCTTGTTGGCCTTGAGTCCTCCGGTCAAATCCTGGCTTACCCCGGCGATCAGCGCCACCTTGTCGTCGCTTGCCGATGCCACCAGCACGACTCCGCTCTGTAGCCTGTTGCGCCATTGGTCAACAACCATGCGCATGGATTTCACGTCAGCGCCGTCCTGACGGATAGCAATGACCTTGATACCATTGATTTCCTGGATATTTTCCTGATTACCGGAGCCAGTGGCCAACTTCGTCTGCAAAGATTGGATTTGCCTTTGCTGTTGCTTCTGGATTTCCAGCATCCCGCTGACTCGTTCGAGCGCCCGGTCCGGTGAGGTTTTCAACGAAGTCGCCAATTGCTCCAGAAGCGATAGCTGTTTATCGACGTATTGTTCGGCAGCGCTTGCAGTAACCGCCTCGATTCGCCTGACCCCGGCTGCAATACCGGTTTCAGAGAGAATCCTGAACAGCCCGATATCACCGGTACGCGATACATGAGCGCCACCGCACAACTCGCAGGAAAAATCCCCCATTCTGATCACCCGGACCGGGTCTTCATACTTCTCGCCAAACAATGCGATGGCGCCCCCGGATTTGGCTTCTTCCAGATTCATGACATCGACTTTGACCGGATAATTGGCGCGGATTTTCAGATTCACCAGAGATTCGATTTCCCTCAACCGCTTATCGGTGACCGGTTCGAAATGGGAGAAATCGAATCGTAACCGGGCAGGTTCAACCAGAGAGCCTTTCTGTTCGATATGTTTTCCCAGTACGGTTTTCAAGGCCGCATGCAGCAGGTGGGTCGCGGAGTGATTGTTTGCGCTGTTGTAACGGGAATCCGCTTCGACCCGCGCGATGCCCTTGTCCCCGACTCCGACTCTGCCGGATGCAACCGTACCGAAGAGTCCAATCACCTGGTTGGCCAGATATTGAGTATCGGAAACTGCGAACTCACCCTGATCAAGGAGAATTTGTCCTTTATCCCCGACCTGTCCCCCGCTCTCGGCATAAAACGGGGATCTGGAAAGAACCACCATGCCCGTCTGCCCCTGCTGCAATTGCTCTACGGGTTGTTCCCCCTCCAGAACAGCGAGTATCCGCACTGGATGTTCGAGGTTCCGGTATCCCACAAAGGGGGTCTTTTCCAGGCCTGAGACCATCATCCGCGCACTGTCCACAAACCGGTTTGCAGAACGCGCGCGGTTACGCTGGGCTTCCATTTCGACTTCAAATCCTTCGCTGTCAATGGTCAGGCCGCGCTCTCTGGCAATATCAGCTGTTAAATCCGCCGGGAAGCCGTAGGTATCGTAAAGTTTAAAAACACTTTCTCCGGCAATGACATGTCCGGTAAGACTTGAAATCTCCTGATCGAGAATTTTCAGCCCCTGATCCAGGGTTTCATTGAATTTTTCATTCTCCTGTTGCAATGCCCGCACAACCTGTTCACGGGCATCGACAAGCTCCGGGAATACATCCCCCATTTCCAGAATCAACGGCTCAACCAGCAAGTGCATGAAGGGAGTCTTGCGACCCAACTGGTAGCCGTGTCGGATGGCGCGTCGAATAATCCGGCGCAGGACATAACCCCGGCCTTCATTGGACGATATCACGCCATCCGTAATCAGAAACGAGGTTGAGCGAATATGGTCGGCGATCACGCGCAATGACTGGTTGCCCAAATCCTTGACGTCCAGAATCCGGGCAATGGCGGTGATCAGGTTTTCGAATAAATCGGTTTCGTAATTGCTGTGCACTCCCTGCAGAACCGTCGCCATTCGCTCCAGCCCCATTCCGGTATCCACCGAAGGCTTCGGCAGTGGCGTCAACTGTCCATCGGCGCTGCGGTTGAACTGCATGAATACCAGATTCCAGATCTCAACATAGCGATCCCCGTCGGCTGAAGGGGAGCCCGGAGGACCGCCCTCGACTTTCGGCCCATGGTCATAGAAAATCTCCGAACAGGGTCCGCACGGGCCGGTGTCCCCCATTTGCCAGAAGTTGTCCTTTGCGCCAATTCGGGTGACGCGGTTCTTCGGTACGCCGATATCGTTGACCCAGATTGATTCCGATTCATCATCTTCTTCAAATACCGTCACCCACAGCCGATCAGGTGGCAGACCGAATTCAACAGTCAACAATTCCCAGGCGTAGCGGATCGCGTCTTCCTTGAAGTAGTCGCCAAAACTGAAATTTCCGAGCATTTCAAAGAAAGTATGATGTCTCGCTGTATAACCGACATTCTCAAGATCATTATGCTTGCCGCCGGCCCGGACGCAACGCTGGGAAGTGACCGCCCGCCGGTAATTTCTTTTTTCCTCTCCGAGAAACAAATCCTTGAATTGAACCATCCCGGAGTTGGTAAACAGCAATGTGGGGTCGTTACCCGGAACCAATGAACTGCTGGGTACTTCCTGGTGACCCTGGTTCTTGAAATAATCGATAAACCTTTGGCGGATTTCGGTTGTTTTCATGGTTCAGAATGATATTCGCTATTCTTCATACCGCCCGAAGTGACTGGCCGAAAACCCGCGTTGCTGCAGGAATCGCGCCTGCCTGCTCCATTCCTGCAGACTCGCCGGCGCTGCATCGCCGAATTTTTTCGACCTTACCTGATTCGCAAGTTCTGTCCAGCGGTCCTCGTATTCCGACATTACGGCAGAAATGATTTCATCATTGATCCGGTGTTCCCGGAGTTCGCGCAGCAACCGGACAGGCCCTTTACCCCCGTTAAACCGCGACCTGCACAGCATTTCAGCGAACCGGGGGTCAGACTGCTCACCACGGCTCTGTAGCTGACCGATGACTCGCTCTACGGCATCGGACGACCCATGATTATTCAGCTTTCTGCCCAGCTCCCAGGCGCTGTGTTCGCGTCTGGCAAGATACCCCAGGGCACGCTCAGTCAATGATTTGATCAGTGATTCTTCGTCTGAGCGTTCTCGGTTATAATTATCCCTTTTTATCAATGAATTATGTATTATTCTTTATCAAGAATTTAATTGCTTACTTTGGTTCCGGATTTGATTCCGGGTCATTTTCGGTGTCGCTGCCGATGCCTTTCCTGTTCCTGACAATACGCTCTATCTGGTCGGCAATATCCGGGTTTTCCTTCAGGTATGATCGCACATTATCTCTCCCCTGCCCGATCCGGTCCGACCCGTAACTGTACCATGCGCCTGATTTCTCAACCGCGCCTACCTCTACACCCAGATCAATCAACTCACCGTGTTTGGAGATTCCCTCGTTGTAGAGAATATCGAATTCGGTCTGTTTGAACGGCGGGGCGACCTTGTTTTTAACCACTTTCACGCGAGTCTGGTTGCCAAGAACTTCATCGCCCTTCTTGATTGCGCCGATCCGGCGGATATCCAGTCTGACCGAAGCGTAGAACTTCAATGCGTTACCGCCTGTCGTGGTCTCGGGGTTGCCAAACATTACGCCGATTTTCATCCGAATCTGGTTGATAAAAATGACCATGGTGTTTGAACGCTTGATATTGGCAGTCAGCTTACGCAGTGCCTGGGACATCAATCGGGCTTGCAGTCCAACATGGTGGTCTCCCATTTCGCCTTCTATTTCAGCCTTGGGGGTCAGAGCGGCTACCGAGTCAACGACCACTACGTCAACTGCCGCCGAGCGAACCAGCATATCGGCAATTTCCAGCGCCTGCTCACCGGTGTCCGGCTGGGAAACCAGTAAATCGTCTATATTGACACCGAGCCTTTCCGCATAAGCTGGATCCAGCGCATGTTCCGCATCGATAAAAGCTGCGGTGCCTCCAAGTTTCTGCGCCTGGGCAATGACCGATAATGTCAATGTCGTTTTGCCAGAAGATTCAGGGCCATAGACTTCAATAACTCTGCCCCGGGGTAACCCGCCAATCCCCAGGGCAATATCCAGCCCCAGCGAGCCCGTAGAATAAGACTGGATATCCTGGGCGACATCGGAATCACCCAGACGCATGACGGACCCTTTGCCGAATTGTCGATCTATCTGACCCAGCGCAGCTTCCAGCGCCTTGCGTTTATTGTCATCCATTTGAATTTCCTGTACCGGTTAAGTGTGGGTTGACCCGATTGCGCGGGTACGAATAAAAGATCATCCTGAAAATGGAATCCAGTCCGGGAGCGACCGCGCGATTATAACGATCTCCAACTACCAACTCAACCGCAATTCCACTCCGGAGCTGACTTTATCCTCATCACCCACGGTCGCCTTCTCCAGCCTCGTGAATACATCCAGCTCCATCTGTAACCCACGGTCAGCGCTCTTCGGCTCTACCCGATAACCGAGACGCATCTCCTCCAGACGATCCTGACCACTCAACGTCACATACGGACTGCCCACAAGCCCCCGTTCATACGAATGCAGGCCATATCCCCCTTCCATGACCCATCTGCCGCCCGCGTCCGCTTCAACCAGTTCCGGGAAAACTTCTCTACCCAGGAAATCACCACGCGACGCCTCTCCCCCGAAACCCATACTCAAACTACCGGAAAAACCTCTGCCACTATCCGAAGGCGGATTATACGATACCGACGCCGATACCCCCCAGTCCCGGAAATTCCCGTCCTCATGGATCATCAGCGCCCGACCCTCCATATTCGCTTCCAATCCCCATCGACCAGACCACATCAAACCCGTACCCAATTCCAGGCCCAGCCCGGTCTCCGCATCCCCGGCATCGTGGCGCAAGGCCAGTCCGAGCTTCGGTGTCAGCGTACCGCCGTCCGCCTGTTGCCAGACGCGATTGCCTTCTACGCCAATACGCAATCGTTGCGTATCTCCGGAAGCCGATGGCAGACCCTCCACTTCGTCCGACTGCACCCACGTGCGGCTGATATCTCCATGCAACTCCAGAGACACTCCGTAGGCGGACAGCTTCTGCGCAAAACCACTCTCCCAATCAGAACCCGGCAACTGATTCCGGAATCCCGCCGTCGCCATCCGCCAGCTTATATCCGTCTCTTTTATATCCGTCCCGGTCGTGGCTTCTTCATCCGATAACTTCAATTCCATCTTCCCTGAACCCAATCCCAAAGAACCCCAAACCTGCAACTCTTCCGATAATTTCAGCGCTCCATACGGTACAATGGCAGTCAGATTCGCTTCCAGTTCACCGGAACGCCCGCCCCCGCTATACCCCCCTTCTCCCCGACTCTGCGCAACCAGACCGCCGAGCAGCCAGGTGCGGCCCGAATCTCCGGACATCGAACCCGTCCAATCCTGACCCAGCATCAGCGCGCTGACTTCTCCGTTCACGGAGACCCCGTCCGTGTCTCCGTCAAAACTCGAAGTGGAACCCGAACCCCAGGCCGAATGCATCCGGCCTCCCGCTCCTTCCTTCGTGGTCTCGAATGCGCTCCCCATCATCAGGTCGTATCCGGTCAACCCCGAGCTCTCTGAACCATCCAGAGTAAAACCTCTCTGCACTCCCGACTGCCGAACCCTCCATTCACGGGACCATTCCTCTTGAGCCGATTCAGATGGCAGGAATGTCGCGGCCTCCGTCTTTTCTTCTGTCCTTTCCTCTTTCGGGCTTACAGAAGCGCTCACTGTTGTATCCTCCACCGAGGCATCTTTCTCCGTAACATCCTCCGCCGGGCGTCCAAATGGCGCCCCTGCCAACGTGCCCGACAGACCCGGCTCCCGCAACTCGCTCATCCGATCCAGACGACCCCGCACCCCTTCCAGAACAATCCCCGTCACCGTCCGGCCAAACCGGGTCAGCCAGCTCTGTACCCCTTCCGCCAACCCCGCATCATTATCCAGAACCTGTACCTCAGCGCTGCCCGGAACCCCGACCCGATAACCCGTACCCTCGACCACCGCCGCCGTCACCACACCAGCCGGTTCATCCAATCCATCGTCCTCGGTCGATATCCGAATCACCGCGCTACCCGCATCGGCTCCACTGCTCCGCCCCGGAACCCGAACTACCTGCACCCCCTCAGAACCAGCGTTCAGATAATCACTGTCCGATGATTCCGACAATAATACATTCACCGACAACCCGGTCGGCGGAACCGGCTCCACTGCAACCCGGAAGATTACATCCTGCCCTTCTTCCACCGAAGAACCGCTCTTTGCGGAAATAGTCACCAACGGCGGATCATCGTTGTCCAGAATCATCAACGTATGGGTAACTATCCGTCCCATACCATAGCCCGTACCAGACTCCAGCGTCAAAACCAATGTCTCATCCCCTTCATGATCCGGGTCGTCCAGGATCATCACTGGAATACCCAATTCAGATACGCCGCGCTCTATAACCACAGTACCCGACTCAGCATCCAGGTCCCCAATCAGAAGGTCTCCGTCCGGCCCCATACTCGCGCTGCCTCCCACCGTGTACCGAACCGTAAGATCCGAACCGGCTGGCCGATCCAGACTCATTGCTATCCCGTGCCTGCCGACCCCTTCATCCACTTCTGAACCGGAATCGGTGAACGACACCATCGGCAATGTCGATAATACCGTCGTATCATCTTCCGTCACTGTCACCGGAAGCTCCTCCTCCATAGAATCATAATCCCCACCCGTGGCCTCATGCTCCAGCATCATTACATTGTTGATCACCTCCTCATCCGGAGCCACCGTCACCGTCACCATCACCATCTGCGCCGTACTCCACGTATTCGGGGTGAAGGTCAGCGTCGTCTGGTCACCGTCGGTATCCAGATCGGTATCCACTGTCACATCCTCCATAGGCGACACCACCGTCACCGTCACTGCCGTCGTCGGTTGACTCACCAATGACACCATATACGTCTTCGCGCCTCCTTCATTTATCACCAGGGAACTCGGTGTCAGCATGAGTCCCGCCTCGTCGTCATCGGTCACCGTCACTGCCAGATCGCTCGTCACCGAACTGTAATCTCCGCCCGCCGCTGTATGCGTCACCGTCACTTCCTCATCGGACACACCCTCATCCTGCCCGGCCGTCACCGTCACCGTCTGCGGGACGCTCCACAGATTGGCGGCCGTGGTCGGGCTGAAGGTCAAGGTCGTCTGGTCACCGTCGGTATCCGGGTCGGTATCCACCGTCACATCTCCCGCTCCGGCAATCGTCACCACTACTTCCGTCGTCGGTTGACTCGACAATGCCACCGTGTAGGTCTCTGTACCACCCTCCACTACCGTCAGAGCAGTCGGTGTCAGCGCCAATCTCGTCCTGTCGTCATCAGTCACCGTCACCGGAAGCTCCGCCGTCACCGTAGCGTAGTCTCCGTCTGTCGCTGTGTGCGTCAACGTCTCCGTGTCGTTGAAGACATCATCATCTTCCGCCGCCACCACCGTCACTGTCCGCGCCGTACTCCACAACGTAGCGGCCGTAGTCGGACTGAAGGTCAGCGTCGTCTGGGCGCCGTCAGTATCCGGGTCGGTATCCACCGTCACATCCCCGGCGCCCGTGATCGTCACCGTCACGGAAGCCGTCGGCTGCGTCGCCAGGGCCACCGTGTAGGTATTCGTGCCGCCTTCCGTCACCGTCAGCGAAGTCGGAGCCAGCGTAAAGCCCGCCGCGTCATCATCGGTCACGATAATCGTCCCGGTTCCGCTGCCGGTGGCGCCGCCGCTTAAATTCGTAGCCGCCAGTATCACGCCGTTGCCGGTCGATACAGCCGGGATTGAAACCGTCACCGTGTCATTCGCCGCGTCATCATCGGCGCTCGCCGACAACAGAACCGTCGCCACGGTCGCCGAACCGGTGTTGCCGCCGGTGAAGGTCACCACCCCCGTATTCGCCGCCAGCGCGACTCCGGTCGGAGTCCCCGACAACGCCAGCGTAAAGTCCGTACCGACAACGCCCCCGGCAAACTGCAACGGAACCGCCAGGCTCTCTCCGGCGCGCAACGCCCGTCCCAGAGTCAACGCCAGACTCGCGGTGGCGGTGGAATCTTCTTCGGTAGCCGTCGTGTCCGGCGTGGTCAGCGTTACGGGAGTCGCGTCATCATCCTCGACCATTACGCTCGCTTCATCATCGGAGGAACTCACCGTGTAGCCGGAACCGCTCGTCACCGTCACCGTCACCTCGCCGTCCGGCTCATCGGCATTAGCTCCGCTGTCATTCACCGTGTTCACGGTATAGTCCACCGAACCTGTAGTCGGTATCACCACCGTCTTTCCGGAGCCCTGATCTCCCGCCGCGACAAAGTCCGCGTTGGCCGCATCCGCCACCGTCAGATTCACCGTCAGATTCGCCGCCGGAGCCGGATTCGCGGTCAGCGTGAATACTGCCGCCGTACCTTCGGTGACCGCGCTCGCGCTCTTCGGCGCAATCGTCACTTCCGGCATATCATCATCCGTCACCGTAACGACCAGGCTCGCCGTCACCGAACCATAGCCACCGCCCGAAGCCGTGTGTGTCAGCGTCGCCGTGTCATTAGCGGTATCCGCATCCTGCCCCGCCGCCACCGTCACAGTCTGCGCCGTGTTCCAGTCGGTAGTCGTGAAGGTCAGGGTCTGGCTGCTGCCCGCCGTGCCGCCTGTTTTGTTGACCGTCACATCCCCCGCGCCCGTCACCGTCACCGTCACCGGAGCCGATGGCCGCGTCGCCAGCGCCACCGTGTAGGTTTCGGTCGCGCCTTCCGCTACCGTCAGAGCGGTCGGCGTCAGTGTGAAGGCCGCCGTGTCATCATCCGTTACCGTAATCACTCCGTTGCCCGTGCGATCTCCGCTCGCTCCTCCGCTCAAACCCGTAGCCGTCAGTTTCACGCCGTTGCCGGTCGATATGGATGGAATGGACACCGTCACCATATCATCCACCGCGTCATTATCGGCCAAAGCCGCCAGCGCAACCGTCGCAACCGTCGCCGAACCCGCCGCTCTACCCGTGAAGGTCACTACCCCCGTGTTCGCCGCCAGTCCCACTCCGGCGGCAGTCCCCGACAACGACAAGGCAAAGTCCGTACCCACGGTTCCTCCGGCAAACTGCAACGGAACCCCCAGTACCTCTCCAGCCCGCAACGCCCGACCCAGGGTTAGCGTCATCTCCGCCGTCTTCGTACCGTCTTCTTCCGTCGCCGTGGCGTCCGTCACTCGCAGCGTCACTTTGGTCACGTCATCGTCCGTCACCGACACGCCCGCGCTTGATGTCGCGCCTACCGTGTAGGTCGCCGGATCATCGTCACTCGCCGCGACCGTCACCGTCACTTCGCCGTCCGCTTCGTCAATCTCGTCATCCGTTACCAGAATACGGTATTCCACCGACCCGCTCACCGGGATCGTCACGGTCTTGCCGGTTCCCTGATCAGCCGCCGCTACAAAGTCCGAATCGACCGCGTCCGCCACTGCCAGATTCACTACCAGAGCCGAAGCCGGAACCGGAGTCGCCGTCACTGTAAAGACCGCCGCCGCATTCGCCGCCCCTTCCGTCACCGCCGTCCCGCCCGTAATCGTCACCGCCGGAACATCATCGTCCGTTACCGTCACGGCAAGGTCCGCCGTCACCGATGCGTAACCCCCGCCGGACGCCGTGTGCTTCAGCGTCGCTTCGTCATCGGCCACATCGGTATCCTCACCCGCCGTCACCGTCACCGTCCGCGCCTTGCTCCACAAGGTGGCCGCCGCAGTCGGACTGAACGTCAGCGTCGTCTGGGCGCCACCGGTCACTGGATCCGTATCCACCGTCACATCCGTGTTGTTCGAAGCGATCGTTACCGTCACTTCCGACGTCGGTTCACTCGCCAGCGCGATTGTGTAGGTTTCGCTCGCACCTTCCGTTACCGTCAGAGCGTCCAGCGCCGTCAGAGTCAGAGCGTCCCGAGTCAAGCTTAACTTCTTTAACTTCGCCTCATCATTATCCTCTACCGTCACCGTCAGGTTCTCCGTCACCGAACCGTAATCTCCGCCCGCCGCCGTATGCTTCAGAATCACCGTGTCGTTGACCGCGTCACCATCCTCGCCCGCAATCACCGTCACCGTCTGCGCCGTGTTCCAATTGACCGCGGTGAAACTCAGCGCCTGGCTGCTGCCCGCCGTGCCGCCGCTCTTGTTGACCGTCACGTCTCCCGCGCCCGCCACCGTCACCGTCACCGGAGCCGATGGCCGCGTCGCCAGTTTCACCGTGTAGGTTTCGCTCGCGCCTTCCGCTACCGTCAGAGAATCCGGCGTCAGCGTAAAGGCCGCCGTGTCATCATCCGTCACGGTAATCTGTCCGCTGCCCACCCGACTGCCGGTCGCTCCTCCGCTCAATCCCGTAGCCGTCAATACCGCGCCGTTGCCGGTCGATACCGCCGGAATCGATACCGTCACCGTGTCATTGACCGCATCATCATCGGCGCTCGCCGACAACAGAACGGTCGCCACCGTCGCCGTCACTCCCGTCTGCGGCCCGGTGAACGTCACCACTCCCGTGTTCGCCGCCAGCGTCACCCCGGTCGCAGTCTCCGACAACGACAGACTGAAGTCCGTACCCACGGCGCCCCCGGTAAACTGCAACGGAACCCCCAGTACCTCTCCGACCCGCAACGCCCGTCCCAGGGTCAGCGTCATCTCCGACGTCTCCGCGCCGTCTTCTTCCGTCGCCGCGCTATCCGTCACTTCCAGCATCACTGCGGTCGCGTCGTTGTCTTTCACCGCTACGCCCGCGCTTGAGGTCTCGCCCAATGTGTAGGTCGCCGGATCGTCGTCACTCGCCGCAACCGTCACCGTCACGGCTCCGTCCGGCTCATCGGCGCTCGCTCCCGTGTCATTGACCGTCGCTACCCGATACTCCACCGAACCGGTGACCGGAATCGTCACCGTCTTGTCGCCCTCATTACCCACCAGCACAAAGTCACTGTTCACTGCGTCCGCCACTGCCAGATTCACCACCAGATCAGTCGCCGGAACCGGAGTCGCCGTCACCGTGAATACCGCCTCCGTACCTTCGGTCACCGCATCCCCTCCGGTGATCGTCACCGCCGGGACATCATCGTCCGTCACCGTCACCACCAGGTTCTTCGTCACCGAACCGTAATCTCCACCAGAAGCCGTGTGCTTCAGGGTCGCTTCGTCATCGGCTACATCGGTATCCGGCCCCGCCGTCACCGTCACCGTCCGCGCCTTGCTCCACAAGGTCGCCGCCGCAGTCGGACTGAACGTCAGCGTCGCCTGGGCGCCACCGGTATCCGGGTCCGTATCCACCGTTACATCCGTGTTGTTCGAAGCGACCGTCACCGTGACATCCGACGTCGGCTCACTCGACAGCGCGATGGTGTAGGTTTCGCTCGCGCCTTCCGCTACCGTCAGAGAATCCGGCGTCAGCGTAAAGGCCGCCTTATCATCATCCTCTACCGTAATCTGTCCGTTACCCGTACGATCTCCGGTCGCTCCTCCGCTCAAACCCGTAGCCGTCAGAACCACGCCGTTGCCGGTCGATACCGCCGGAATCGATACCGTCACCGTGTCATTGACCGCATCATCATCGGCGCTCGCCGACAACAGAACGGTCGCCACCGTCGCCGTCACTCCCGTCTGCGGCCCGGTGAACGTCACCACTCCCGTGTTCGCCGCCAGCGTCACCCCGGTCGCAGTCTCCGACAACGACAGACTGAAGTCCGTACCCACGGCGCCCCCGGTAAACTGCAACGGAACCCCCAGTACCTCTCCGACCCGCAACGCCCGTCCCAGGGTCAGCGTCATCTCCGCGTTCTTCGTGCCGTCTCCTTCGGTCGCGCTCGCATCCGTCACTTCCAGCGTCACCCCGGTCGCGTCATTGTCCCTCACCGCTACGCCCGCTTCATCATTCGTACCCACCGTGTAGCCGGAACCACTCGCCACCGTCACCGTCACCTCGCCGTCCGGCTCATCGGCGCTCGCTCCCGTGTCATCCACCGTCGCCACGGAGTACTCCACCGAACCGGTAGTCGGGATCACTACCGTCTTGCCGGAACCCTCATTCGCCGCCAATACAAAGTCCGCGTTGACCGCGTCCGCTACGTTAAGATTCACCGTCAACGCCGAAGCCGGAACCGGAGTCGCCGTCACAACAAATACCGCCGCCGTACCTTCCGTCACCGCGCTCGCGGTCTTCGCCACAATCATCACTTCCGGCACGTCATCATCCACCAGCGTCACCTCTACATCAGCAATCGCAATCTCGTCATAGCCAGCGTCCGTCGAAGACACCGTATGCTCAATCGTCAACTCCCGACCACTTCCCTGATCCAGACTGTCATCCACTCCGTATACGTTCACCGTCTGCGCCTTGTCCCAGGTTTCGGTCGTGAAGGTCAGCGTCTCGGTCGAGGTCTTCGTCTCGGTAGCGTCCGGGCCATCTATCAGCAGTCCCGCAGGCGCCGTCACCGTCACCCGCACTTCATGCGTCGGCTCGGTATCCAGTACCACCGTGTAACTGTCCGTGTTGCCGTCTCCAGACGCTTCCGTTACCACCGTAGCCGCAGGAGTCCCCGTCTCGGTCACCGTCACGCCAGCCGTGTCATCATCTACCAGCGTCACTGACACATCGGCAATCGTAATCTCGTCATAGTCACCGTCCGTTGAAGACACCGTGTGCTTGATCGTCAACGACCGTCCCGCTCCCTGATCCACGTTGTCGTCCACTCCGTATACATTCACCGTCTGCGCCTCATCCCAGGTTTCGGTCGTGAAGGTCAGCGTCTCGGTCGAGGTCTTCGTCTCGGTAGCGTCCGGGCCATCTATCAGCAGTCCCGCAGGCGCCGTCACCGTCACCGTTACATCCTGCGCAGGCTCGGTGTTCAGTACCACCGTGTAACTGTCTGTGTTGCCGCCTCCGGGCGCCTCGGTCACCACGATGACCTGAGGAGCGCCCTCCTCGGTCACTACACCACCCGTAATCGTCACCGCCGAATCATCATTATCCGCCACCGTTACGATCAGGTCCTTCGTCACCGATGCATAATCTCCCCCGGAAGCCGTGTGCCCCAGCGTCGCCGTGTCGTTGGTGGCGTCATCATCCTCGCCCGCCGTCACCGTCACCGTCCGCGCCGTACTCCAGTTGACCGTGGTGAAGGTCAGCGTCGTCTGGTCGCCAGGATCCGCCGTATCCGTATCCACCGTTACATCTCCCGCGCCCGCGATCGTCACCGTCACATCCGCCGTCGGCTGACTCGACAGCGCCACCGTATAAGTACTCGTGTCACCCTCGGCGACCGTCAGGGAAGCCGGCGTCAGCGTGAAGGCGGCCTTATCATCATCCTCTACCGTAATCTGTCCGTTGCCCACCCGACTGCCGGTCGCTCCTCCGCTCAATCCCGTAGCCGTCAATACCGGCTCGTTCTGATCACTCGGGTCGCCGCGCGTGTCAGAATCCGGAATCGACACCGTCACGACATCATTCACCGCGTCATCATCCGCCAAAGCCGCCAGCGCAACCGTCGCAACCGTCGCCGAACCTCCCGCGCTACCCGTGAACGTCACAACCCCCGTACCCGCCGCCAGTCCCACTCCCGCCGCAGTCCCCGACAACGACAGGCTGAAGTCCGTGCCAACAGCGCCCCCGGCAAACTGCAACGGAACCCCCAGTACCTCTCCGACCCGCAACGCCCGTCCCAGGGTCAGCGTCATCTCCGCGTTCTTCGCGCCGTCTCCTTCGGTCGCCGTCGTGTCCGTCACTTCCAACTCCACTTCGGTCGCGTCGTTGTCTTTCACCGCTACGCTCGCGCTTGAGGTCGCGCCCAATGTGTAAGTCGCCGGATCGTCGTCACTCGCCGCAACCGTCACCGTCACCGCTCCGTCCGGCTCATCGGCGCTCGCTCCCGTGTCATTGACCGTCGCTACCCGATACTCCACCGAACCGGTGACCGGAATCGTCACCGTCTTGTCGCCCTCATTACCCACCAGTACAAAGTCACTGCTGGCCGCGTCCGCCACTGCCAGATTCACCACCAGATCAGTCGCCGGAACCGGAGTCGCCGTCACCGTGAATACCGCCTCCGTACCTTCGGTCACCGCAGCCCCTCCGGTGATCGTCACCGCCGGGACATCATCGTCCGTGACCGTCACCACCAGGTTCTTCGTCACCGAACCGTAATCTCCGCCGGAAGCCGTGTGCTTCAGGGTCGCTTCGTCATTGGCTACATCCGTATCCGACCCCGCCGTCACCGTCACCGTCCGCGCCTTGCTCCACAAGGTGGCCGCATCAGTCGGGCTGAACGTCAGCGTCGCCTGGTTGCCAGGGTCCGCCGTATCCGTATCCACCGTTACATCTCCCGCGCCCGCGATCATTACCGTCACCGGAGCCGATGGCCGCGTCGCCAGCGCCACCGTGTAGGTTTCGCTCGCGCCTTCGGTCACCGTCAGCGAAGTCGGCGTCAGCGTAAAGGCCGCCTTATCATCATCCGTCACGGTAATCGGTCCGCTGCCCGCTCCGCTGGCTCCTCCGCTCAATCCCGTAGCCGTCAATACCGGCTCGTTCTGATCACTCGGGTCGCCGCGCGTGTCAGAATCCGGAATCGACACCGTCACGACATCATTCACCGCGTCATCATCCGCCAAAGCCGCCAGCGCAACCGTCGCAACCGTCGCCGAACCTCCCGCGCTACCCGTGAACGTCACAACCCCCGTACCCGCCGCCAGTCCCACTCCCGCCGCAGTCCCCGACAACGACAGGCTGAAGTCCGTGCCAACAGCGCCCCCGGCAAACTGCAACGGAACCCCCAGTACCTCTCCGACCCGCAACGCCCGTCCCAGGGTCAGCGTCATCTCCGCGTTCTTCGCGCCGTCTCCTTCGGTCGCCGTCGTGTCCGTCACTTCCAACTCCACTTCGGTCGCGTCGTTGTCTTTCACCGCTATGCTCGCGCTTGATGTCGCGCCCAATGTGTAAGTCGCCGGATCATCGTCACTCGCCGCAACCGTCACCGTCACTGCTCCGTCCGGCTCATCGGCGCTCGCTCCCGTGTCATTGACCGTCGCTACCCGATACTCCACCGAACCGGTGACCGGAATCGTCACCGTCTTGTCGCCCTCATTACCCACCAGTACAAAGTCACTGTTCGCCGCGTCCGCCACCTCCAGATTCACCACCAGATCAGTCGCCGGAACCGGGGTCGCCGTCACCGTGAATACCGCCTCCGTACCTTCGGTCACCGCATCCCCTCCGGTGATCGTCACCGCCGGAACATCATCGTCCGTGACCGTCACCACCAGGTTCTTCGTCACCGAACCGTAATCTCCGCCGGAAGCCGTGTGCTTCAGGGTCGCTTCGTCATTGGCTACATCCGTATCCGACCCCGCCGTCACCGTCACCGTCCGCGCCTTGCTCCACAAGGTGGCCGCATCAGTCGGGCTGAACGTCAGCGTCGCCTGGTTGCCAGGGTCCGCCGTATCCGTATCCACCGTTACATCTCCCGCGCCCGCGATCATTACCGTCACCGGAGCCGATGGCCGCGTCGCCAGCGCCACCGTGTAGGTTTCGCTCGCGCCTTCGGTCACCGTCAGCGAAGTCGGCGTCAGCGTGAAGGCCGCCTTATCATCATCGGTCACCGTAATCTCTCCGGCGCCGGGGCGATCTCCGCTGGCTCCTCCGCTCAATCCCGTAGCCGCCAGGATCGGCTCGGTCAGATCAGACGGGTCGCCGCGCGTGTCAGAATCCGGGATCGACACCGTCACCACATCATTCACCGCGTCATCATCCGCCAACGCCGCCAGCGTCACGGTCGCAACCGTCGCCGTCACTCCCGCCTGCGGCCCGGTGAACGTCACCACTCCCGTGTTCGCCGCCAGTCCCACTCCCGCCGCAGTCCCCGACAACGACAAGGCAAAGTCCGTACCGACAACCCCTCCGGCAAATTGCAACGGAACCCCCAGTACCTCTCCAGCCCGCAACGCCCGACCCAGGGTCAGCGTCATCTCCGACGTCTCCGCACCGTCTTCTTCCGTCGCCGCGCTATCCGTCACTTCCAGCCTCACTGCGGTCGCGTCGTTGTCTTTCACCGCTATGCTCGCGCTTGATGTCGCGCCCAATGTGTAAGTCGCCGGATCATCGTCACTCGCCGCGACCGTCACCGTCACCGCTCCGTCCGGCTCATCGGCGCTCGCTCCCGTGTCATTGACCGTCGCTACCCGGTACTCCACCGAACCGGTGACCGGAATCGTCACGGTCTTGTCGCCCTCATTACCCGCCAGCACAAAGTCACTGTTCACTGCGTCCGCCACTGCCAGATTCACCACCAGATCAGTCGCCGGAACCGGAGTCGCCGTCACCGTGAATACCGCCTCCGTACCTTCGGTCACCGCAGCCCCTCCGGTGATCGTCACCGCCGGAACATCATCGTCCGTTACCGTCACCACCAGGTTCTTCGTCACCGAACCGTAATCTCCGCCGGAAGCCGTGTGCTTCAGGGTCGCTTCGTCATTGGCTACATCGGTATCCTGACCCGCCGTCACCGTCACCGTCCGCGCCTTGCTCCACAAGGTGGCCGCCGCAGTCGGGCTGAACGTCAGCGTCGTCTGGGCGCCACCGGTATCCGGGTCCGTATCCACCGTTACATCTCCCGCGCCCGCGATCGTCACCGTCACCGGCGCCGTCGGCTGACTCGACAACGCGATTGTGTAGGTCTCCGTACCCCCTTCCGTCACCGTCAGCGAAGTCGGCGTCAGCGTAAAGGCGGCCATGTCATCATCGGTCACCGTAATCTCTCCGGCGCCGGGGCGATCTCCGGTGGCGCCGCCGCTCAATCCCGTAGCCGTTAATACCGGCTCGGCCTGATCAGCCGGGTCGCCGCGCGTGTCAGAATCCGGAATCGACACCGTCACCACATCATTCACCGCGTCATCATCCGCCAAAGCCGCCAGCGCAACCGTCGCCACCGTCGCCGTCACTCCCGTCTGCGGCCCGGTGAACGTCACCACTCCCGTGTTCGCCGCCAGTCCCACTCCCGCCGCAGTCTCCGACAACGACAAGGTAAAGTCCGTACCCACGGCGCCTCCGGTAAACTGCAACGGAACCCCCAGTACCTCTCCGACCCGCAACGCCCGTCCCAGGGTCAGCGTCATCTCCGCGTTCTTCGCGCCGTCTCCTTCGGTCGCCGTCGTGTCCGTCACTTCCAACTCCACTTCGGTCGCGTCATTGTCCTTCACCGGCACGCCCGCGCTCGATGTCGCGCCGACCGTGTAAGTCGCCGGATCATCGTCGCTGGCCACCACCGCTACCGTCACCGCTCCGTCCGGCTCATCGGCGCTCGCTCCCGTGTCATTCACCGTCGCTACCCGATACTCCACCGAACCGGTGACCGGAATCGTCACCGTCTTGTCGCCCTCATTACCCACCAACACAAAGTCACTGTTGGCCGCGTCCGCCACTGCCAGATTCACCACCAGATCAGTCGCCGGAACCGGGGTCGCCGTCACCGTGAATACCGCCTCCGTACCTTCGGTCACCGCATCCCCTCCGGTGATCGTCACCGCCGGAACATCATCGTCCGTCACCGTCACCACCAGGTTCTTCGTCACCGAACCGTAATCTCCGCCGGAAGCCGTGTGCTTCAGGGTCGCTTCGTCATTGGCTACATCCGTATCCGACCCCGCCGTCACCGTCACCGTCCGCGCCTTGCTCCAGTTGACCGTGGTGAAGGTCAGGGTCGTCTGGTCGCCAGGATCCGCCGTATCCGTATCTACCGTCACATCTCCCGCGCCCGCGATCGTCACCGTCACCGGCGCCGTCGGCTGACTCGACAACGCAATCGTGTAGGTTGCGCTCGCGCCTTCCGCGACCGCCAGCGCGTCCGGCGTCAGCGTCAAACCCACCTCGTCGTCATCGGTCAGCGTTACACTCACCGGGGCGATGGTAAAGCCGGACAGCGCGCCGCTCACCGAAATCGCCTCGCCAGCGCCTTCGTCGATATCGTCATCCACCGGCGTCAGCGTGAAGGTCTGCGTACCACTTGACGCACCGGCCGCCAGGGTCACGTCAAAGGCGCTCACCGCCGCGTAGTCCGCCGGAGTATCGGCGCTGTCAGAAGCCGCGCCCACCGTCACCCGAACCGTCTTCGACTCGGCGAAGGTCGAACCGCCAACCGCGGTCGCGGTCACCGTCACTTCGGTGGCGACGGCGACTTCGGCCACGCTCGCCGGATTGACCGACAGCGTGACCCCGGTCGGCGGACCGTCATCATCGGTCACCGTCACCGCCACCGGCTTCGCCGTCACCGATGCGTAATCCGCGCCGGGCGCCGCGCTCACCGTGTGCGTGATCCGGGTGGTACGCCGGTCGTTCGTATTGTCAATGTCGTCATTGACCCCACTGACCGTTACGGTCTTCGCCGTATTCCAGTTGTCGGCGTCGAATACCAGGCTCACCGGGGAGACGGTGGCGACGTTCGTGTCTTCGCTCGCGACCGCAATCGTCACATCGCCGCCAACCGGCTCGCTCGCCAGCTTCACAGTGTAGGTCGCCTGGTCTTCGCGCGTATTCTCGTT